>NZ_BSPQ01000005.1 GCF_030161115.1 Psychromonas marina | reverse complement strand
TGCGTATAATACGCTACCTGTGAACCTTGTCAACACCTTATTTTAACTAAGATTTTCGACTCAAACTCTAAGAGTTTGTTGGTTCGGACTACGTTGATTAACTTGCGTCAGTCACCGTGTCTGTGGGGTCGCATTATAGGGACTGAGAACTTATTGGCAAGCGTTTTTTAATGAAAAATGTGTTATTTTTGCAATTAATTTTTATACCACTTTTAACCACAAGTTACCCACAGACAACAGCAAGTTACCCACAAAGTTATTGCTAATTACTAATTTAGCTCTGCAACTAATGTGGCCAAATCATCATATATCGCAGTTGCCAAAGTTTCGCCCTGCTCAGTAATATCTTTACCTGTTCTTACTAGATAGTTATTAGTCACCCCTGCCGCAATACCTGCTTGAATATCTGACACTTTATCGCCAACTAAAATGGACTGGCTAATATCAATGTCTAATTCAGTAGCAGCTTCAATTATCATACCTGCTTTGGGTTTACGACAATCACAGTCTACTTTGTATTTACCAATGCCATGTTTTGCATGATGAGGGCAATAATAGATACCGTCTAAATCAACTCCACGATCAGCTAATGACCAATCCATCCATTCCGTTAAGGTATGAAATTGATCTTCAGTAAAATAACCACGTGCAATGCCTGATTGATTGGTGATCACGACGATTAAATAATCTTTCGCTTTTAATGTTTGTAGCGCTTCAATAACGCCTTCAATAAATTCAAAGTCATCAACAACCGAAACATAACCATTGTCTACATTTATTACACCATCTCGATCGAGAAAAATGGCACGTTTTTTATTACTTGTTGTCATACTTTTTCCTATAATTTATAAAGCGGTGCTATTATCGCCTTTTTTCTTCTATTATAAAGAGTTTATTAATGTTGCTTATACTACGTCTCACAGCTTTAATTCCCGCACTGCTTTTAGCAGGTTGTAGCAATTACCAATTTTCCTCTAATTTAGACAAGGACAATTTTGAAGAATACTTCAAACCATCACAAGTCATTGTTTATTCTAAAACTGACTTACCTGATCTAGATTACCAATTAATTGGTGTTGTAGAGGGTAGTAGCTGCCAAGAAGAAAGTAATCAATTACCAGCAGATATAAAAGAAGCAAGAACGAAAGCACGTGTTAATGCCGCAAACATGAATGCCAATGGTATTGTGTTCCAATCTTGTCTTACTTTCAAAGCAGATAAAACGTGTCTTTCAAATGTTATTTGTTACGGACAAGCGCTTGACGTGGATATTACTGACAATGAATAGTTTTTCATTTACGACCATCGCTACAATACACTCACCTTACAAAGAGAAATTCGCTGTTCCTCGCCAACCAGGCTTAGTACCCAGTGCCATCGCATTACTAGAGATACATCCTCCTTATAACGATATTAATGCTTTTGCAGGTTTAGACGATTTCAGCCATTTATGGCTTACATTTGTTTTTCATAAAAATAAGCAACAAACAGATTGGCAACCTATGGTTCGCCCACCTCGCTTAGGCGGTAATAAACGTGTCGGCGTTTTTGCAACGCGCAGCCCTAATCGCCCTAACCCTATTGGATTATCATTGGTTGAATTTCATGGTGTAATGCAAAAACAGGGGAAAATCTTTTTGCGCCTAAGTAACATAGACCTTGTTGATGGCACACCAATTATCGATATCAAACCCTATATTCCTTATGCTGACGCGAAACCAAATGCAAGTGCGGGTTTTGCACAACAAATACCAGAAACAACAATGAAAATTGAATTTTCCTCAGTTGCACAAAAAGTGATTGATGAAAATACAGCACTAAAAGCCTTAATAACGGAAGTTTTACAACAAGATCCACGTCCTGCTTACAAAAAAGGCACGCAGGATAATAAAACTTACGCTGTTCACTTACTCGACTTCAATATTATTTGGCAAGTAGCCGATGAGATAACAACAGTACAAAACATCGAGAAACGATAGGCGAATAGGATACTTAGCCTTTATAGATACAAACTTTATTGCGCCCTGCCGCTTTTGCTTCATATAATCCTTTTCCGGCTAACGTGATCTGCTTAATTGGATCACTTTTCTCTGCCCGCTGCACTTCAACCATGCCGATGCTGACAGTAAATGTAATTGCTTGCCCATCAGAATTATAGGGGACCTCCTCCATTGCTAGCCTAATACGATCCATTAACAAAAAAGCATCCCTCTCACTCGTATTTGGCATCAATAAAACAAACTCTTTTCCTCCAAAACGGGCAAATACATCTGTTTCACGAATAATCAACAAAATCCGTTTTGCAAACTCAATTATTATTTTATCCCCCATCTCATAGCCATAATTGTCATTTACTTGTTTGAAAAAATCTAAATCCATCATTGCTAAACAATACACCTCTTTATAGCGAAGATAACGTGCATTTTCTTGTACCAAATGAGCTTCGAAATATTGACGATTATAGGTACCCGTTAAACTATCGTAAGAAACAAGGTGTGCTAATTGTTCAGTGGCAGCCAATAACTCTTGCTCTTTGATGACCAATCGTTCTACATATGATTTGACCGAACGTGCCATCTGACTAATTTCATCCTTTCCTTTTATAGTGAAATGCATGTTTCGATCACTATTACCGGCATTGATAACCTTACGAATAACGTCAATACGACGAATAAACCTGAACTGCATAATAAGTAACAATAGGCTGATAAATAAACATGACAAAGTAACGATATATAGATACTGCTTACGCTCTTTTATTTTATGTTCGAGTGAAACAAGCTCGACACTAAAGCGATCCTGAATACTTGCTAAATTTCCGGCAATGAAAGAGACAAGCTTTTCTGAAAAAATCTCATTTTTTAAGCGTAATTGTTCAAAAAGAGTTAATTGCTGCAGATAACGTTGATAACTCACACCAAGTGACTCGCTACCTAAGAACAATGTTTGCAATTTTTGTGCTTGTTGCTGATCAACAGTATTCAAAATATTGTCAATATGACTCATCAATGCATCAGTATCGGCTTCTCTATTCTCGTTAAATTGTTTATTAATGGGCAGGTTAAAATGTACAAGAGCATCATCTAAGATAATATAAAATTGCATATCCCCTCCCCTCAAGCTCTCTTTTTTTAACGCTTCAGCTTCTGCATAACGTTTAAAAAACTGTTCAGAAAAGTTGAATTTATTAGACACTACACTGAAGATCTCATCCAGGTGGGAATATAAACGTAATTTCAATATTAATAGTTGCTGATGGTCATCAGTATGCCCAATCAATTGATCAAACAATTTGTCTATCCATAAACGTTTGTCTGAGGCCTCTAACATATCCCATTGCAATTCATTGGCTGTTTCAGACAATAACATTTCAGTTGATATATGAATAAGTCCATCAGTTTGTGCTTTCAACTCACTCATTTTTAACAATAAAGAGAAATTATTGTCCTTAATCTGCTGATAGTCTGCTTGCACTGCGTTTAGAGAAAAAATGCCTACTATAGAGGCGATCAATGTCGTTCCTGTTAGCAGGAGTGTTAATATCAGTACGTTACGACACAATCTTTTTTTTAATTTTACTGTCATATTATTCTTGCCAGTGCATTTGCGAAAATATCATCGTAGGTATAGGTTCGTTGATCCAATACCCACGTAACTGTTTATGCCAAATACCGACTTTAGGTAACATAAACAAAAATACATTAACGGCATCATCACTTAACTTTTTCTGCGCCTGCTTTAATAATTCAATACGTAACGCTTTATCGTGAGTATGATTTAATTGCTCTATAATTTGCTTGTAATCGTGACTGTTATAATTAAAGTAATAATCATCACGTGCATAAATGTCCAAATCATCGGGCTCAGTATGTGCAATAATCGTTAGGTCATAGTCTTTATCTTTATAAACACGCGTTAACCACTCTTGCCAACTCACCTCTTCTACTTCTAGGGTAAAACCTATTTCCAGTAACATTTGCTGTAGATGCAAACTAATATATTGCGCATAACTGGTCGGTGGAGCAATCAACCTCAATGGCTTAATAGCAATATCAGCATCATCAATAAGCTGTCTGGCCTTTTTCAGGTCAAAAGGGTAAGCATTAGTTAAGTCTAAATAGGCAATATCATCAGGTGAATAGTGACTACCTATCTCAGCACCAGTGATAAAATTAGGCGTGTCAGCAATCTGCTTTTTATTGATGGATAGTGTGATGGCTTGACGTATCGCTAAGGAAGATAACATCTCATTCGCATGGTTCATGGCAATGATGATCTCGCCACTTGTATTGCCCATTTTCAATGTATAATCTTGACGAATGACAAACAAAGAATTTAAGAATCCAACCTCTGTCATGCTTGAGTAACCATCTAACAAGCCATCAGCTAAATAACTGACGATCTGAGTTCTTGACGGCGTAAAAACTATCTTAATGTTCTTTATACTACCAACCTTCCCCCAGTAGTGATGATTAGCAACAAGTGTAATATGACTGCCTCTTTTCCAATTAACAAAACGATAAGGGCCTGTTCCTATCGGTTTTGTCGCATTCGTTCTCCAGGATTTAGGGTGTTGAATAACCGCATTACCTAATCCTAAGTTATATAGGAAATCGCCATTAGACCAACTGAGTTTAACCTCAATAACATATGTACTGATAACAGAAATATCTTTGATATTGGCAAATTTGTCTTTGATTGGATTAATACTGTTAGTTGCAATTATTCTCTCTAATGAAGATTTAACGACAGCAGCTGTCAGTTGCCTTCTATCATGAAAAAACACATTTTTACGTAGTGTAAAAGTATACAGCAGGCCACTTTCATCTACTTGCCAGCTATCAGCTAAGCTAGGTTGAACTTGATTGAGGTTATCAATTTGAGTTAACCCTTCAAAGATATTTTGATAGGTTGTTTTTTGTACTGAAGCAGAGGCGTTTATAGCAGGATCTAAAACGGGAGGCTCTAGCGTAATAGCAACATCCAGGTTACCTTGCGCTTGCACGCCCGCTACTATAAAAAAAGATAAAACAGCGATATAAGTAACCAGATGGGAAATAGCAATATGGACATTCACTTAAACACTCCCTGTAAAAATAAAACGCTCCTTATTGATTCTAGCTCAAAGCAACATTTCTGTTTCCTTATCGCTTAATTTAAATAATGAATAATTAGTGATCACTTTTAATCGCCCGCATGTTTATCACTTGGCATTAAACATCTTGTAAACCTTTTACCTTGGGCATATTTTCCATTGCATAATGGCAATATGCGTACCAGCAGCATTCCAACATCGTTAAAGTAATCGCCAAAATTCATCGTTTCTTCATAGCTAAACGCTAATTTTTACCACATAAGGTTGCTCCCTTTGCGAAACTTACAACGCAGAAGTAAGTTATTTTAACCAGTAAAATAGATCAGCTATTTACTGTAATTGGTATAATTATATCAATTGAAGCTTTATCTATTGTGCAGCCACCCAATTCCTTGCCTTAATGCATCACCAGCGCCCTCTTTTCAGAAATGCACTTCCGACTCTTACTTTCCTACACATTAATGGTAAACGATTAATTTCTTGGGAGATTAAGTAATATCTTCATCTATTTCCATCGGTTTTGTGACCCGCCTGATAAAGAGTATTGTATTTATAGCTAAAAGAAACTACACCTAATAGCAAGAATGGCTTTTAGCCCACTGTTTCTATTAGGAGAATTTATGCACACACATTTAAAAAGTATTGGAATCAAGAATGTTGAAGATATAAAACGTTACAGTCTACGCCAAGAGGGTGAGCGCGATATTTTAAAGATCTACTTTAAAAAAAGTGGTCGTGAATTTCTTGCTCGTAGTAGCAAGTTTAAGTTTCAACGCCAGCAAAAAAGAGTGAGTGGTGGATATAAAGGGGATAATTTTACTAATATGTCTGAAATTAACCCGACGTTACGCAGCATTATCGGAGAATTAGATGCACTAGCGATTAGCGCCAATAGAGAAAAAGAGGTGAAGGAACAATTATTAGATGACTTAAGACACCTTGAGATCGTCGTTTCAAATAAAATTAAAGATATGGAAGAGAAAATAGCGCAACTTTAAACATACTTGAATTAAACACTAAAATTTACTGCATAAGTTATTTAGGTCCAATGCACTTTAAATACAATATTCAACAGACAAAAAAAATGGCAAACCTGTGAAGGTTTACCATTTTTTTTAATCTTTATTTAGCGTTATAAAACGCTAAATATCATTGCAGCTTAAAGAGCTACGATGTTTTCAGCGTTTGGTCCTTTTTGACCTTGGCTTACTGTGAATTCAACTTTTTGGCCTTCAGCTAAAGTTTTGAAACCTTCGCTTGAGATTGCAGAGAAATGTGCAAATACGTCTGGACCATTTTCTTGCTCGATGAAACCAAAACCTTTAGATTCGTTGAACCATTTAACTGTACCTTGAACTTTAGACATAATATTATCCTGTAATTTGAATGTTAGATTGCCTTTAAAAAGGCGTGAGTAGCGTAAAAACAGACTGGAACTTAAAAACTACAGAGCGAGATATTATAAATAAAACTGCAAATGGAGAATGTAAACAAAAGGCTTTCTTTCCTGCTGAAGTGCACTTTATAGAATCTCAGATGAATGTCAACGTTTGTTTAGAAATAGCTGCTATTATTTTGGCTACCTTCAGCCACTGCAAACAACAAAAAACGAAACCTGCTTGCAACCATCTAATTCACAATAACTTTTAACCATGTTCAGAAACTCGCCTATGTAAGTAGATAATCGCTATTGCCAAGTAAAAGATGAAAGGAAGTATAATTTTATTGGTAATGTATTTATTTATCTTTATGAAAGTGCCCTTTTAATATTTCACACGGCTACTTGCCCATTATTTTTCTTCGCTTTTTTACATTGATACATACGCTTATCTGCTAGTGACAAACACGCCGATTGATTTACTGATTCAAAACTAGTCGCTATACCAAAGCTGAGACCCGCATCATCCCATCCTAAGTGTTTAAGCTCTTGTTCAGTGTTGAGCATAATGTCACTCAACGTTATGAAAAATGAATCAACCTGTTGTGAACTTTCAACACCCACCACCCAAATAAACTCATCTCCTCCACAACGAAATATCGATCCTAAATCGGCTAATTTTTGCTGCATTATCCTAACCGCTGCAATTAAAAAACGATCGCCTTCATCATGCCCTAAAGCATCATTTATCGCTTTAAAGCCATCAAAATCGATAAAAGTGATGCAGTAGCCTCCTTTTAAATTGGCGAAGAACTCATTTTGCGCAAAGCGGTTTCCTATTTTTGTCAGCGGATCAATACGCGAAACAGCATAATTACGACGATATTCTTTTTGTTGTATTTGTAACCACTCAACCAACGACAGCAGAATACAGACACAATCAATAGCCAATGCGACTTGTACGATTAATTCAGGAAAGATGTCAGCATCGAGGTGATAACGATGAGAAAGTAAATAAACAGCCAAAGCAATGCCATAAAGCAGGTTACCCGCCAAATAATATTTAGCTCTAAAATCTTGCTTAGTTAGCATAAACACACCGGTTCCAATACACAGAGGTATCCAAATAGTCGCGATGAGATGAGAGATAAGGTAACTAAAATCAAAAGAGAAGAGTGGCATCAACACCCCCAATGCAACACTGATTAGGGATACTAAATTAAACAGGTTGTTTAGTTTGATATGCTCTTGTCGACAGTTAAATAGCAACTTGGTGTACTGACTTGCTGAAGCGATCGCAAAAGGGAAAATCATAATACCGAGGTATACTGGGTTAAATGAAGCAGCGTTAATTAAATGTCCTAAACTCCCCGACGCAACTAACCAACCCAAACCATGTAAACCTATATAGCCCGCGCAGGCTAAAGTTACTAGATACCTTGTTCTGATGTAAATCAAACAAGCGATTAAAGCTAACGTTATCATCACAGTAAAGGCAATCGTAGTAATGCTATTTATAAAGAACTGATCATGATAGAATGTTGCCTTATCAAAAAACTTAACCACAACAGGCGTAGCGAACTTTTTAGCTTGGATATAAATCCAAAGGAAACCACTATCTCCCTTGTTGATAATTAATGAAAAGGTTTGTGAATGTGATAATTTCGGCGCCCTATTTTCTACTTGACCAAAATTTTCTAAAGCAATTATTTGCCCATCGTCTGACTGCCAATAGGCCGTTCCTATATCTAAATAGTTACTTTGCAGGTTAACAAACTGTGTCGTTCTATTTTCTAGGCGATTACTTATCCTTATTTTAGCAATATAAGCTCCACTACCACCTAAGGTAGAAGGCGCCTGATAACCAGTTTGGTAACTCTGAGTTATCTCGATAAAACCAGGCGCTGTATCAAGCGCTCGAGTTTTAAACCATAAGTTATGCTCTTCTATTTCAAGCTTATTATCATTCGTTAATATCACATGGGTCTGTGCGCTTACGCTGCCCACAATAAGTAATAAAATAGACAATATGAACCGTCTTATCATAATAATCACCAACCTCAATCCTTTGTGGTTTTAGGATCCCCTAATGCAACCTCACACAGAGCAATCTCAAATGCCTAAAATTATATATTCAATATCATTGTGAGCAGGCGTTAGATGAAACTAATGCCTAAACTTATTCGCCAATGTTTAGGCATTAACTTTATCAAGCACTCATTTTCTCAGTTCCCAAAATAAGTTAAGCCACTTTAGTGATATATAAACAAAGTGCTGCTACAGAAATGCTTTGTTAGTTTTAACTATCAACACAGTGTAGGAGAAAACATAACACATTGATATTTAATGTGGGATTGTAGCCTACTAAACAACATTAAGATTATGTATTAGCAGATAAGAGCACTTATTTGAAATTAAATAAGCTTATCCCTCCTTAAACATAGAGCAGTTATCTATTAACAATAACCAGCGTAAATCAACATCAATAAAGTACATGAAACTTTATCTATTCTATTAACGATGCTTATTTATATTCCCTTCCATTTGTGTGACAATGCGCACGAAATACAACCTGCCCATGTGGCCATTTAAGGAATATTTCAATGTCTCAGGACAATACACCACAGATAGATACCCCCTCCTCAGAAGTCACTTCGAACTTTGAGAGTAAACTCGATAAATTTTTCAAAATAAAACAACGTGGTAGCTCAGTAAAAACTGAATTGATCGCCGGTTTAACGACGTTTTTAGCGATGGTCTATTCGGTTATCGTTGTGCCAAGCATGCTTAGTGCAGCGGGTTTTGACGCTGGCGCAGTATTTATAGCAACCTGTTTAGTGGCAGCCTTCGGCTCTCTATTGATGGGGCTATGGGTAAACCTTCCGATGGCAATTGGCTGTGCAATTTCGTTAACGGCATTTACCGCATTTAGCTTGGTGATAGGCCAAGGTGTTAGCATCGAGGTTGCACTTGGCGCAGTATTTATTATGGGTATTACATTTACCTTAATTACAGTCACCGGTATTCGTCAGTGGATATTATCCAACCTGCCCATTGGTATCGCCCACGGTACCGGCATTGGTATCGGTTTGTTTTTATTGCTCATTGCAGCAGATAGTACTGGCCTTATCGTAAAAAATAGCCACGCAGGCTTACCGATTGCACTTGGCAACATAGATTCATTCTCTGCAGTTATGTCTGTATTAGGTTTAGCGGCTATTTTTGGTTTAGAAAAAAAACGCATACCGGGTGGCATTTTATTGGTAATTATTGCTATCTCAACCATTGGCTTACTGTTTGATCCTGCGGTAACTTACAATGGTTTCTTTGCTCTACCTAGCTTAGAAACAGCTCAGGGCGGCTCTCTGATCGGCTCGATGGATATCATGGGTGCCTTAACACCAACAATTTTACCCGTAGTAATTGCGTTGGTCATGACCGCCGTTTTCGATGCAACAGGCACGATTCGCGCATTAGCAGGACAAGCAAACCTATTAGATAAAAATGGACAAATTATTAATGGTGGCAAAGCACTAACAGCTGATTCCGTAAGTTCGGTCGTTGCTGGCTTTGTGGGTGGCGCACCGGCAGCCGTTTATATTGAATCTGCTGCAGGTACTGCTGCAGGCGGTAAAACAGGGTTAACAGCAACAGTGGTTGGTGTGCTGTTTTTAGTGATGATATTCTTCTCTCCAGTGAGCTACTTAGTACCCGCTTATGCAACCGCTCCTGCGCTGATGTATGTAGGCTTGTTAATGTTGAGCAATGTCTCTAAACTCGATTTTGATGATTCAGTCGATGCATTGTCTGGGTTGGTATGTGCAGTGTTTATTATCCTTTCTGCAAACATTGTAACCGGCATTATGATTGGTTTCACAACATTAGTTGTCGGACGTATTTTTGCAGGCGAGTTTAAAAAACTAAACTTTGGCATTGTTGCTATCACCATTGCATTAATCGTCTTTTATGTTGGCGGCTGGGCAATTTAAGCACTCGCTATGAATAAAACCGAATAGCCTAAATAAAGTAACACCAATAAAAAAGCGAACTAAAGAATGTTAAGGTAATCGATTTAACATTCTTTTTTTCAGTTTTTTAGTCTTATGTACAGCAAGCATCGAAATACGAGCTCTTAAGAAGTAAAGCACCCCTGTATCCTTAGCCCCAAAGCCATCAATAAGAACAGGCTTTAAGTTACCAGCCTCATCTTTTTGAAGTAAAATATTTTCTAAATTAGCATCATGAATTAATTTTTTGTTTGAAATAAAGTGATGAGTAATATCTAGAATAAAACCTTCAGCTATTTGACGCGTAATTATATTAGCATCCAGATAATGAACTAAAGATTTAGATATTTGACCATCAAAATCCTTAATTAGACCCACAACAAGTCCGGTACCTAAATTAGTTTTAACTTGACCATAATATTTTGGATAGAAAGGGCTCGAGAGGTTCGTATTAAAAAAAGCGATTTCACAATGATTAGCAGCACCCGGTGACGAGGCACGTTGAATCTTAATACATTGACTATCATTAAAAGGATGTAGATAAACATTTCTTGACCTTCCTTTGCCAAAACGTTTATTTTTATCCAGTTCAATACACATACACGACACCTCATTATTTAAAAAAGGATTAAAACATAAAAATAAAAACCTAGCCATAACCCATCGGTTAACTAAAACCTATTATTCTAACACTTGATTTTTGTAAGCTACATTTTACTCATACATAAGAGTAATAATAACAATAATTATAACAACATAGACAAACACCAACACTAACACTTGACATTTAATTGATCACCGCAAATAAAATCGAAAATAATATCAACCAAGACAATAAAGCGTACAAATATCAGGTCAACTTCAGAGTATCAGGTATAAAAAAAGCGAATATCACTTTCGCAATATTCGCTTCATAATTAGCACACCACTCTACTTATCAAATTACCAATATTAAGTTACATTGTTCAGTAATCATCAGTGTAAAAATTAGCTAATGCGTTCAAACAGAAGATCCCAAACACCGTGACCTAAACGCTGGCCTCGACCTTCAAATTTGGTAAGTGGGCGCCAATCTGGTCGAGGAGCATAATCTGTTTCAACGGTATTTTTATAGTCCGTTGCGCTGCTTATGACTTCTAACATATGCACTGCATACGGTTCCCAGTCTGTTGCCATATGAACCAAGCCACCAACGACTAATTTATGACGCATATTTTCAATAAACGTTTCATTTACAATACGGCGTTTATTGTGACGGGCTTTATGCCAAGGGTCAGGGAAGTAAAGTTGGAACGTCGATAAGCTTTCATTTGGAATCATATGCTCTAGCACTTCAATGGCATCATGATTCATCACGCGTAAGTTTGTTACACCTGCTTCACCGGCATCCGCTAAGCATGCACCAACACCTGGTCCATGCACTTCAATACCAAGAAAGTTTTTCTCTGGCGCATTTAATGCCATTTCGATAAGAGATTTACCCATACCAAAACCAATTTCTAAAACGACAGGCGCGTCACGACCGAAAACCTCAGTGAAATCCAGCATCTCTTCTTTGTAAGTGATGCCCATGCTTTCCCATAGTGTATCCGTTGCAGTTTGTTGACGGTTAGTCATGCGTCCTTCACGTTTTACAAAAGAGCGTATTTTACGCATATATTTTTGTTCTTCTTGCCCTTCTTTAGGCACTTCGTTCTCATCTACTTGAGGTGTTTCTTGGTCTGTCATCTTGTTACCTTAATGGGCTTCTTTTACATATCTGCAGACATTATATCCTTAACCCCTTAGTTTTTGTAATTCTAATTTTTTATCTAACTCTGTTATGCTTTGTGCTCTTAAAAACTGAAGCAAAGGCAATACGTGCAAGATAAACATTTTAACCAACGAATCATTAACTGGCATGCGCTGCATGGTCGTAAAACTCTGCCTTGGCAAAGTGATAAAAGCCTTTATAAAACATGGGTAAGTGAAGTAATGCTGCAACAAACACAGGTTGCAACAGTGATCCCTTACTTCAATAAATTTATGCGCTCTTTCCCGACCGTTGCTTATCTTGCTAATGCCCCCATCGATGAAGTATTACATCATTGGACAGGACTTGGTTATTACGCACGTGCACGTAATCTACATAAAGCAGCACAAACCATCCGTGATCAGTTTGATGGAAAATTTCCAGAGCACTTTGATGATGTCATTGCACTGCCCGGAATTGGACGCTCAACTGCCGGGGCTATTTTATCGCTCACATTAGGCAAAAACTTTGCTATTTTAGACGGTAACGTAAAACGCGTTTTAACCCGACACCAAACAATCGAAGGATGGACCGGTGAAAAACGTGTTGAAAATCGCCTTTGGGAACTTGCTGAACGTTTAACGCCCGCTAAACAGACGAATATATTCAATCAAGCGATGATGGATATGGGGGCAATGATTTGTACGCGTAGCAAACCAAAATGTACCGAATGCCCTGTCAGCGAGGATTGCCTTGCACTTAAAAGCGGTACCATGACCAGTTATCCGACGCCTAAGGCAAAAAAGAAAATTCCAGTTAAAACAGCAGTGATGTTGATATTATGCGAAGATGCTAAAACCATCCAACTGCAGCAACGTCCTCCAGTCGGTATTTGGGGTGGTTTATGGTGTTTTCCGGAGTTTGAAAACATTGATAGTGCACTAGAGCATTTATCAGAACACAATATAGAAGATTATCAACAAACTGAACTGGCTACTTTTCGTCACACCTTTAGCCATTTCCATTTTGATATAACACCACTATTAATTGAAGTTAAGCAACATGAAACATCACAAGTGATGGAAGATTCAGGTTCGCTTTGGTATAACTTACAGTATCCGCAAAAAATTGGCTTAGCCGCAGCAACCAAAAAAATATTAAATGTTGTTAATAAAAAATTAGATAAGGAATAGATATGTCACGCACGGTATTTTGTAGTTATTTGAAAAAAGAAGCCCCCGGTCTTGCTTTCCAACTTATCCCAGGTGAAATTGGAAAACGTGTCTTTGATAATATTAGCCAAGAAGCATGGACGGAATGGCAACAAAAACAGACGATGTTTATCAATGAAAAGAAACTAAATTTAATGAAAGTAGAAGATCGTAAACTTATTGAAGCCGCAATGGTTGGTTACCTGTTTGAAAATAAAGGTATCGAAATTGAAGGTTACACGGCAGAAAAGTAACTTTGTGTTCACAAATAACACAACAAGCGTTCAATGCATCAGCAAACGCAATGAAAACAGAATAAAAGCGTAAAAATAGGTTGACGATAGAGAGGAAAATCTATTTAATACGCCTCGTTCACAGAACAACGCTTCATTAACTTAGTCACTTAGAAATAGACAGAGTTGAAGATTGTGAACAAGTAGTTTTGCTTCGTTAGCTCAGTCGGTAGAGCAGAGGATTGAAAATCCTCGTGTCCTTGGTTCAATTCCGAGACGAAGCACCATATTTTAACTTATTGAAGAACATCTTGATAAGTGAGGTTAATAACCTCGGTGCAAATGCACACGTTTTCGTGTGCCGACTTAGCTCAGTCGGTAGAGCAACTGACTTGTAATCAGTAGGTCACCAGTTCGATTCCGGTAGTCGGCACCATTTACAACGCATCTTAGATGCTATAGTTTACTTAACCTCGTCACATAGACCGCGTTAAATAAACAACAAGTTTTGCTTCGTTAGCTCAGTCGGTAGAGCAGAGGATTGAAAATCCTCGTGTCCTTGGTTCAATTCCGAGACGAAGCACCATATTTTAACTTATTGAAGAACATCTTGATAAGTGAGGTTAATAACCTCGGTGCAAATGCACACGTTTTCGTGTGCCGACTTAGCTCAGTCGGTAGAGCAACTGACTTGTAATCAGTAGGTCACCAGTTCGATTCCGGTAGTCGGCACCATTTACAACACATCTTTTAGTTAGATGTTAAAATTTTGCTTCGTTAGCTCAGTCGGTAGAGCAGAGGATTGAAAATCCTCGTGTCCTTGGTTCAATTCCGAGACGAAGCACCATCATTCAAGCCGTTAAAGTGAAAACTTTAGCGGCTTTTTTGTTTCTAGAACGGACTGCGTCCTTGGTTCAGCTTTTAATTTAATGACCAGAGACGAAGCACCATCATTTAAGCCACAACTATTAATTTAGTTGTGGCTTTTTTGTTTCTAAAGCGGACTGCGTCCTTGGTTCACTTTTAATTTAATGAGCAGAGACGAAGCGCCATCATTCAGGCCTAGATAAAGAAATTTATCTAGGCCTTTTTGTTTTTAGAACGGACTGCGTCCTTGGTTCAGCTTTTAATTTAATGACCAGAGACGAAGCGCCATCATTTAAGCCACAACTATTAATTTAGTTGTGGCTTTTTTGTTTCTAGAACGGACTGCGTCCTTGGTTCAGCTTTTAATTTAATGAGCAGAGACGAAGCACCATCATTCAAGCCGTTAAAGTGAAAACTTTAGCGGCTTTTTTGTTTCTAGAAAATCGCCCTCGGCAAATCAACAACTATTCAAAGTAAATAATATACGTAGGCAGTGCTCTAGAGCGACACAGGCCTGAAAGGACAACGATTTAAACAGCCCAACGCGTATTAGCGTAGAAACCTGCCTGCGCTGATAAGAGCTCAATACTCAACGTTATATGATTTGGAAAATAAGGTGGGTATTCCCATAATGATCATGGGAACAATTTAGAAAATTAAGCGTATTTGATTGTGAAGTGACTGATAGCTAACAACTGACTTTATTGCTTTGAGCTTACTAATAGCTGATAACTAGTTTTATTGGGTTTGAACTAACTAATAGCTAACAACTAAAAAACTGATAACTGCTTTTCTTCCCTTTGAACTTACTGTTCGCTGACAGCTAAAAACTAACAGCTGCTTTTAATTAATTAAATCGCAAACTGCTGAGCATCAGCTTCACGACTTTCTAATAACTTAACCCATTGCAGAGCACGGTCTTTATTATCAGGGTTATCAATTAACTGCTCTGCAATCTGCTTCGCTTGTTGATACTTTTTCAGCGCAAATAAGCCCTGTACTTGCGTTATTGCAACTTTTCCCTGCAAAGCTTGGTCATCAGCTTTAATCGACGCTAAAACTGTTAGCATCTGCTCATGGCGACCTAATAACTGTAACAACTGCGCTTGCGTGAAATAGTTTTGTGCATCGCCATTTAAGTCAGCACTTCTCCCCCAATACTGCTGTGCTTTATCGTACTCTCTAGCCACCTGCCAAAATTGTGCTAATTGTTGATAGTTTTTACTATCAGCGGCTAACTTACCACTATTGATAGAAGATTCTAATAATAGCGCAGCTTGATAAGGCGCCCCCAATGAAGCTCTGAAATTGGCAAGCCTTTTAATTTCACTCTTATTCTCTAAAAAACCGAGCTGGTAAGCTTGCTCATAGGTCGCTAATGCTTTTTTATCCTGTTTTAATATCTGATACGTAGAAGCAAGTTGCATCCACCAGCGCTTAGTTTTCGCATCATGTTCAGTTAATTTGACTAAGGTTTTATTCGCTTTTTTATAATCTTTTAATTCAAACAACGCACTAAGTTGTAAAATATGAATGCTCTGGTTGAACTCCGCACTTAATTTAATACCGTTGCTGGTTGCATCAACCAAGTTATTCCATGATTTTTTCTGGTAATAAGCCAATGCTAAATGTTTATAAAGATCTTCACTTGGCACTTTTTGAATAAGCGTTTTATATAACTTAATTGCATTATCAGTCTGCTTTTGATTGAGGTACAGATCCGCGAGCATACGCTCACTTTGACTTTGTTCATGATCAGACAAAGCATGTTCGTTAACCGCTATATGAAGTGATTGTAATGCGCGTTTTTCATCGCCTTTTTCCCAATATAGGTTACCTTGAAAACGCTTGATATAAGCTTTGTCAAAGGCGCTACGCGGTCTTATTTTTTCTATTACAGCTAAGGTTTTATCTATATTTCCTAACTCGTAAAGCTCGAATGCTTTCGTCACTTGTTGCCCGACACGTGCACTTAAAGAAAATTTTTCTGACGCGATAGATGATGCGGAAAAAAATAGGTTAGCGATTAGTAATACTGATATTAACGCGACTTTCATTGTTACTTCTCCATTTGAAAATCAAGGCGAATAGTCTGTCCAAGTTGACTCACCGCTTCACCATTAACCAACATTGGTTTATATTTCCATTGTTTAAGTGCACGCTCAGCTTCGCGCTCAAACAGACGGCGAGGATTTGCATCAAGCACATTCACATTCATCACACGACCAGCCTCATTAATATCAAAAGATAAAACCACATAGCCCTCTTTCCCTAAACGTGCCGCTTTGCGTGGATAACGGGGCTGCACACGATACAAAGGCATTGCTGTCGTATTCGTTGGCGCACCTGCAACAGGAATGTCCATACTTTCAATACCCGGCATTGAGATTGACATAGCAGAAACATTACTAGAAAGATCTAAACTAGGCACTTCAAGGTCTACGCTCATATCAGGGTTACTAATTTGAGTTTGCACCAACTCCGTCGGTTGAATTTCCTGTGGCTGTTCCGGTTTAGGTGGCTCCGGTTTAGTACGTTTACGCGATTCAAAAGACTCATCGGTATTATTAACGAATAGCTCAAAGTAGGGATTCTCTTGTTTCTCGTGGTGCTGCTCTGCCGACTGATTAATAAGACTCGCCATAAAGAGCAATAACCCGAAAGTAATGACTGGTGCACATAAACAAGGGATCAAAAAACGCATTATTTATCAGCCTGTGCAGCAACAGATATCTGTTTAATGCCCGCTTCACGTGCAGCGTCCATCACACCAACAACCGCACCATGGCGTGTTTCTTTATCTGCTTGTATCACTAAACCGACTTCACCTTGAGAGGCAATTAGGCGCTCTAAGCTTGCACGTACACGCTGTTGGTCAACTTGGTGGTTATCGATATAGATTTCACCTGTATCTTTTATCGCAACAAAGATACCCGCTTTGGTTTGTTCGGTAGCGGTTGCAGCGCTTGGTCTATCAACTTCAAGCCCTGATTCACGTACAAATGAAGTAGTCACAATAAAGAAAATAAGCATGATAAATACAACATCAAGCATCGGTGTCATATCAATTTGGCTATCGTCTTCTGCGCGTGCTTTTCTTCTTCTCATTGGTTTTCCTGCTTATTCATTTAATATCTTTAGGCGCTTTTATTTACTAACTAGTTTTAACGCTAATTGCGCATGTAATTTTTTCGCATGGCTTTGTAAACGTGAGTAAATAAATAACCCCGACAATGCACATACGAGTCCTGCCATAGTCGGAATCGTCGCTAATGAAATACCCGAAGCTAACAACCGAGGATTACCCGTACCATGCACTGCAACCACATCAAATACTTGAATCATGCCGCTGACAGTACCCAGTAAGCCTAATAGTGGAAACATCTTTATTAACGCATTTAAGAAATCCATATTCTGCTTTAGGCGCATTGACGCTTGTGCCAAATTCCCTTGTCTAATCTGAATTGCATACCATGAGGTTTTATCATCTCGCGCAAGCCATTGCTGTAGCATCTGCTTCTGATAAACAGGAAAGTGAACAAATAGGTAATAACCGCGCTCAAGCATCAATATCCACAGTAGCAATAACAGTAGTGCAATACCTAACAGCACAGGACCACCACTATCGATGAAGCGTTCAATTAGGTAAAACGAGTCACTAAACCAATTCATGCGCTTTTTCTATCTGCTAGTTTTTGTTCAGTCGCAGTATTAGTTTGTTCATGTAGCTCGGCTTGTGAGGCGATGAGCCCCGCACTTTGCTGTTCAATAATGTTAATCAAGTTATTAGCGCGGCTATGTAATAAGCTATGGATAAGTAACAGCGGTAACGCCGCGATTAAACCTAATACAGTGGTAATTAATGCCATCGAAATGCCGCCCGCCATTAACTTAGGATCACCGGTTCCAAATAAGGTAATAGATTGGAACGTACCGATCATGCCGGTCACCGTTCCTAATAAGCCCATCATTGGTGCAATCGCAGCCAGTACTTTTAATACACTTGAACCACGCTCAAGACGCGGAACTTCACATAAGATTGCTTCTTCAAGCTTTAGCTCTAATAACTGCGTCGTTTGCTGTTTATTGGCTTGGTAAATACCCATAACACGCCCTAACGCGTTATCTTGACTTGCTGTTTCACTGTTCAATTGCAATTTGATTTTTGCAGACTCTTTCGTTAACAAAGCAAAACGCACAGCCGCAATAACTAAACCGAATAGCAAAATAGAGAGGATGATGTAACCAATAATACCGCCCTGCTGCGCACGTTCAGTCCATGTAGGCGTACGCGATAAAACCGTTAATAACTCACCCTTTGCAGGATCAAAATAGAAAGGCGTTAAACGTGTGTCTTTATTCTGCCATGTCTCAAGTGTTGATTGCACTTCACTTGCAACCGGACGAGACAGTGGTTGCGGAAGCTCTGACTGACTATCAATCACGAGGTATTGAGAGCCGTTAGCAGAATCTGAGCCAGCAACTAAGTTAAATCCACCTAGACGTGTGATTTGCTCATTTTTTGCAACACCTTGTGCATCTAATACTTGAGTAGAAAATGGCACGACCTTGCTTGACTCGGTCATATCCTGCAGCATTACAAACCACAATTTTTCAAGCTCTGTTAATGAGGGTAATGTTTTACTTTGTGCAAGTTGATTAACAAATGCATTACGCTCTGGGTATTGCGCAGAAATAACCGAACCTTGAATCTGACCAGAAAAATCACCTGCAACTTGACGCACAACACCAAATAGCTCACCAAGATTTTCTTTATTAATATTTAACGCCTCAGTTAGCTCAACTAACTGTTGTTCATTACTCTCAAATGCAGCACCTTTTTCTGCTGCATCTTTTTTAGCGAGCGCTAAACGTTGTTGTGCTACTTTAAGCTTTTCTTGCCATACCGATAGATCGGCAGAAAAATCAGTATCTCGTTGTGATTCGATGCTACGATTTTCTGATTGCTGTGCTTTCACCTTTAGCAACAACGAATCTAGAGTGTTTGCTGAGCTATTTGCATAAGCGAAAGCAGGAAGGCAGAAACACAGGGCTAACAAAATAGAATTTTTCATTAGTTTGCCTCACTTAAAAGGGGTAATTTTAATAATGCAGGAATATCTGTTTTTTGAGCAATGCGGATCGCTTTATTGATGTCACGTGCATAACTTGAATCAATACTCATCCAGTTATTATTTTTACGATCCCATAACCAAACACTGTTGCTATCAAGTGATACTGCAACAAATACAACACGCCCTAAGTAGAAGTAATTTACCGTACGATCAACGCCATCAAGGGTTAAGTCACCTTGGTATTGCCCCATCTTACTGCCGTACTCTGCTTCGATATGGTAAGCCGTTAATAAACGACGAAATTTTTCAGCATCACTTACATCTGCTTTATCCATCATCGCTTGTAATTGTACCAGTCGCTGTTGACGCTCATCGGGCAAGAAAGGCGCATCTAATGCAATAAAGGTACTTAAATTATCTAGCATCGACATCATCAATGGCACTAAACCTTGGCGAGTCTCTGCGACACCTTTTATTTGTGCTGCAATAGATAGTTTTTCGCTATCTTGATCTGCTAATAAACGCGCTAAATATTGGTTATAAACCTCTAAGCTTTCAGATTCAGCCTGTAGCGCCTTAACCTGCTCGATAAGCATTCTTTTTTGCTCGTCTAGCTTATTGATCTTTACCTGTGCTTGCTGGCTTTGCTGTTGATCCGTAAGACTGCTTTTTTGTAACTCTTTAATGTCTGTTGCATGTGAAAAGAGTGAAAAAGCCAGTAACGGTATAGCGATTAAAGGGGTTGAAAGTAATTTTTTAAACTGCAACACAGTGATCTGTTCCAAAGTATAATGACGGATTGCAGAATACTAACGATAATAACTCTCATTATCAACAAAAAAATAAATCAATAAAAAGGATAGAGAGACTCTCGGTCTTTAACTGTCAGCAGCCTGTAGGGGTCAAAATAGTAATTTTAAGATACTAGCTGAGGGTCGATAACTAATCAGAAATTGTCGGGATAAATCCCGACCTACAGTAAAATGCATATATTAAGTGTTGTTGATTCTCCTGATAGCAGATTCAAGACCTCGGATGATGCTCAGCATGCAAGCCTTTCAGACGGTCTTGTGCGATATGGGTGTAGATCTGAGTGGTTGAAAGGTCGCTATGACCAAGTAACATCTGCACCACACGTAAGTCAGCACCATAGTTAAGCAAGTGTGTTGCAAAAGCATGACGTAATACATGTGGGGAGATAAGATCCTTATCGATCATGCAAACCTGTGCATAAAATTTAATGCGATGCCAAAAGGTTTGCCTCACCATCGCATTACCACGACGGCTAGGAAACAATATATCACTGCTTTGACCGCTCAATAGCTCACTTCTTACTTCAGTGATATAACGATCCACCCAGTAATTCGCTTCCTCCCCCATCGGCACTAAACGAGTTTTATTACCCTTACCTGTAATACGCACCACCCCCTGCTGCAAGTTTATCTCCTCAATCGACAAACCTGTTAACTCAGAGACACGTAATCCCGTTGCATATAACAGCTCTAACATCGCTTTATCACGAAACTGAACAAGGTCGGTAATATCGGGTGCAGATAATAACGCATCGACCTCTGACTCAGAGAGTGACTTAGGCAGTGGCTTAATAGTTTTAGGACTTTGTAGTTTCGCGCTCGGATCATCTTCTCTTAGTTTTTCGCGACACAAGAATTGATAATAACGACGTAATGCACTCATCAAGCGCGCAGTAGAGCTATTTTTATATTCGATATCGCAATTTAAACGAAAACTAAAATAATCACTGAGATCCATATAACTCGCTTCTGACAATAATATGTTTTTGTCAGCCAAAAAATTTTCAACTAAACAGAGATCGAACCGATACGAAGCTAATGTATTTGGCGATAATCCTCGCTCTAACCACAATGAATCCAAAAATTGGTCAATCGTTAATGCTTCCATTACACTGTTACTCTCTTTTTATATAACTAACTCAGTCTGTTGCACAGTGAGTGTTATTTTTTTACTTAGGGTATATCCAAATGAAAATCGGTTTATTTTATGGTTCTAGCACCTGCTATACAGAAATTGTGGCAGAAAAAATTCAAGCCTGTATCGGTGAGGAGCTAGTCGACATTTATAACATAAAAGAGACTGGCCTGAGCAAGATAAACGACTACGACATGTTGATTTTAGGTATCTCAACCTGGGATTATGGTGAATTACAAGAAGATTGGGGCGCCCTGTGGCATGAAGTATGCGGATTAAGTGTTACTAATAAACCTGTTGCACTGTTTGGATTAGGCGACCAAGAAGGTTATGGAGAATGGTTTGTTGATGCATTAGGTATGCTACATGATGAATTATTACCTCAATCTCCTATTTTTATTGGTCAGTGGCCAGTTGAAGGTTATGAGTTTATTGCGTCAAAAGCGTTAACAGCTGATAAGCAGCATTTTCTCGGATTAGCGATTGATGAAGATACTCAGTATGAGCACAGCGATGAACGTATCGAGCAATGGTGTTTACAAATTTTAGAAGAAATTCAAGCGCAGATATAAGCTTGATCTTTTTTGTTCATTTTTATTGTCAAAATAATACCCCTAAAGAGCTAACTGGTTAAATTTTAACTTCACAGGTCAATATTTAACCACAAACCTAGATAGCAGAAGCAAAAGAGTGATACAGATCACACTTACCACAATCTACTTTAGTTGTTTAATTACAGCATCGTTACTATTCTGATCCAGATCAACCAAGCAAAAAAAGCTTTCGTTAAGCTAAGCCAATTCAATGACAGTAGTTCATATTATTCATAAATAAACCAATTATTTATAAATAATAATTAACTGCAACACCCATAACCGCAAGGGAGTAAACCGCATCATGTCGGATCAGAAACAAACTAAAAGTTATCGCGAGCTACATAAGCCAGCAAGTGAGTTTGAAACTCGCTCTGATTATTTAGATCACGAGCTACAAATCATGCAACCACGCAGATGGAAATTAAACCTTCCAGGCCGTGACTTTAACTTTGAGTGGGAAGATCTAGTACCAGCTATCGCAGGTACGATTGGTATTATTGCAATGTACTCTGCTGTAATGATGTCTTGGGCAGATGGCTTAACACAAGCTTGGCCACACGTTACGCTAGGCAAAGAGTTCGCTATCGAAGTTGCACGAGTTGAAATGCTAATTCCGGCACTACTTTTCTGTGTTATTGCTTCTGGTCTATTGAATCCTCGCGCTAACCTTGCAGGTAATCATGGTCCGATGATTCCATTAATCGGTGCTATCGCTTTAGCTGGAGCTCATCCATTAGCATTAGCTATCTTATTAGGTGTATTTGGTTTATTACTAAGTTACTTTAAAGGTGGTTCAAAACTGGTTAATTTAACCAGTGAAGGTGTAGCAGGTGGTCTACTTGTATTCCTTGGCTTCACCGGCGCATTTAGCCAAATTGGTTTAATTCAAAGCTGGGCAAAAAGCATCGATATGGGCCACGTTGGTCTAATCGTATTAGCTGTTAATGTGGTTTTATACGCTTTCCTTGCGAAGATAAATAAACGTTGGTTAGCTATTCCTGCTTGTGCTGTGACAGGTTTAGTTATCGCACTCGCATTTGGTGCGGGTTCTGACCTTGTATTCACTACCGAAATGGGTCTTCCAAACTTAAACCCTGTTTACTGGTGGGGAAGCACAACTGAAGGTTGGATGTTAGGCCTTCCAAATCTTGAGCATTTCATTGCATCACTTCCTTTTGCTATCTTAGCAGTGGCAATGTGGTCACCTGATTTCTTAGGTCACCGTATTTTCCAAGAGCTTAACTACCCAAGAAAAACTGAAAACGTATTAATGGATGTTGACGATACAATGACAACTTGTTCTATCCGTCAAATCGTTGGTACTGCAGTAGGTGGTGGTAACATTACTTCTTCTTGGGGTACGTACATGATTCCTGCAGCTATCGCAAAACGTCCTATTCCAGCGGGCTCAATTGTACTGGGTACATTATGTATCATCATTGCAATTCTTGGTTTCCCAATGGATGTTGCAGTATGGCCGCCTGTAATGCGCGTTGCGCTATTAGTGGGTGTATTCTTGCCATTACTTGAAGCAGGTATGCAGATGATTAAAAATACTAAAGATTCTCAATCTGCTGGTATTTGTATCTTCTCTGCAGCAGTATTTAACCCAGTATTAGCATGGGCATTAACGATGCTACTTGATAATAATGGTTTAATTGGTGATAAAGAACGTGCCAAGAAACTGTCTAAAATTGACAAAATTCTAATTCCAGGTGGTGTTTTAATCATCTGTGTATTAGCAATGTTAGCTGTTGGTATGTTTGAAGCACAATACGGTATTCCAGCACTACTATAAGTTGAGATGTAGAATATTTATAAGGCGCTATTTATAGCGCCTTTTTTTATGCCAGAGAAGGCAATTAACAGTTTTTTTTAGATATAAAAACGTCACTCGGAGGTAACGTTTTGGTTTACTGATAACTAACAGCTAAAAACTGCTAACTCTTCTTTTTAAGCACTTAAATCAATAATCAAATCTGGTGCAATATCTTGTAGTGACGAAACTAACGTCATTTTATCAAACTGTTCATCGACAATAATTTTAAAGTGGCTAGTAAATAATGTGCCTCCTATAGCAGGGACACCTAAACGATTACACTCCATATTCTCAACCTTGATACTATTATCGCTCAGCACTTGAGTAATATGGCGAACCAAACCAGGCCTATCTTTACCATCAATACAAAGGTCAAGTGGTGTTGGCTTTTCATGTGTTACGCAGCCTAAATCAGCAAACTCGACATTTATATCTAAATCATTAAATTTTGAACGTAATAGCTCAACTTTACTGGCATCAATTTCTATCTTAATTAAACCAGCAACATAGGTATCGATGTGACTGATTTTACTATTAAGCCATTTTCCATCAAGCGCGTGTGTTATATCGGACAAAACCTTTACTAAATCAGTTTGATTTGATCCGCTGACGGTTACCATTACTTGAATATTCATAGACTTGCTCCCTAAATATACCTTTATATGAAGTTATAAAATAAACTTATCTTTTCACTATAGGTCTAATGTAATTATAAACCACTAATAAAATAAGGGTTGTCGATAACGTATCACGTGGTATTATGCAAACCTGTTTTTTAGCGACAATGCAACGAGCACAGGTCACACTTTTAAGAAATTTAATTACATTTAAAGGTGATTTTCGCTAAAACTGAAAGTTTTCTATCAAAAGATCAGCAAAAAACTGAGAAACTGTAATAAAATTACAGCATATATCGTGTTTTTGACTTACATCAATTATATTGCAGAATCATTTGTTAGACTAATATTTGTACCGGTTAATAGGAACAGGACAATGAAATCAGAGAGCATGATTGATGAGTTATTACCTCATCAAATCACAGAAAAAGCTGACGATGTTGCTTACAGCAAAGCGACTAAAGCATTTTTATCTGCGTTTTACCTCGCGATTACAGCAGGTATGTTTATTAGTCTTGCATTTGTTTTCTATATTACGGTTACAACTGGCACAGAAGGTATGCCATGGGGCATCAGTAAACTGATTGGCGGTTTAGCATTCAGTATGGGCCTTTTATTAGTTGTTGTAGTCGGCGGTGAATTATTCACTAGCAGCACCCTTACCCTTATTGCTAAAGCAAGCAATCGTATCACTACCGGACGCATGCTGAAAAACTGGGCAGTGGTTTATTTTGGTAACTTTATTGGTGCTACTTTTTTAGTTATTCTTATTTTTCTAGCCGGCCTGTATAGCGCTGACAATGGACAATGGGGCTTAAATGCACTGCTCGTTGCGCAACATAAATTACATCACACCTTTACAGAAGCTGTCGCACTCGGCATGCTATGCAATATTATGGTCTGTTTAGCAATTTGGATGGCTTTTGGCGCACGTACTATTACCGACAAAATGTTTGCGGTTTTATTACCTGTTGCTATGTTTGTAGCATCTGGATTCGAACACAGTATTGCAAATATGTTTATGGTGCCGACAGGTATCATGATTCATCACTTTGCTTCTCCAGAGTTCTGGAGCGCAATCGGTCACTCACCGAGCGAATTTGCAGATATCACCACCATTAATTTTATAGTTCATAATCTTATTCCTGTCACAATCGGTAATATTATCGGTGGCGGTGTTGTTGTAGGACTTATGCATTGGATGATTTATTTACGTCCATCCAAGAAACAAAAAGAAATTTTATAAGCAATTTTTAACTTTTAGTACTATTTTTTAATCTCTAACTTTAAAGGTAAAACTTTATGACAAAACTTAACGAAGATTTTACATCAGCTTGGAACGGCTTTGCTGGTGAAACTTGGAAAAATGAAGTTAACGTTCGTGACTTTATCCAACAAAACTATACTCCATTTGACGGCGACGAAGCTTTCTTAGCAGGCGCGACTAAAGCGACTGATGAGCTTTGGGAAAATGTAATGGTAGGTATCAAGCAGGAAAATGCTACTCATGCACCTGTTGATTTTGATACTGATGTAGTTTCTACAATTACTTCACATGCACCTGGTTACATTGACCAAGGTCTAGAAACAATTGTTGGCCTACAAACTGAAAAACCACTTAAACGTGCGATTATCCCTAACGGCGGTATTCGTATGATCGATGGTTCTTGTAAAGTTTACGGTAAAGAATTAGATGCAGGTATCAAGAAAACTTACTCTGAATTCCGTAAAACACATAACCAAGGTGTATTCGATGTTTACACTGGTGACATCCTTAAATGTCGTAAATCTGGTGTTTTAACTGGTTTACCAGATGCATACGGCCGTGGTCGTATCATTGGTGATTACCGTCGTGTAACACTTTACGGTATTGATTTCCTAAAAGCTGAAAAAGCGGCTCAACATAAGAGCTTAGAAGCTGAATTAGTTGCTGGTACTTCTCTAGAAGATACTATGAAATTGCGTGAAGAAATCTTCGAGCAATTCCGTGCACTAGAGCAAATCAAAGAGATGGCTGCTTCTTACGGTTTCGATATCTCAGGTCCTGCTACAAACGCTAAAGAAGCGATTCAGTGGACTTACTTCGGTTACCTAGCTGCAATCAAATCTCAAAATGGCGCAGCAATGTCATTTGGTCGTACTGCTACTTTCTTAGATATCTTCATCGAGAAAGATTTACAAGCTGGTATTATTGATGAAACTGAAGCTCAAGAGCTTATCGATCACCTAGTAATGAAATTACGTATGGTTCGTTTCCTACGTACTCCTGAATACGATGATCTATTCTCTGGTGACCCTATCTGGGCAACTGAGTCAATCGGTGGTATGGGTGTTGATGGTCGTACTCTTGTTACGAAAAACTGTTTCCGTTTCCTACATACTCAATACACTATGGGTCCTTCTCCAGAGCCAAACATTACTGTTTTATGGTCTGAAGAACTTCCAATCAACTTCAAAAAATACTGTGCAAAAGTATCTATCGATACTTCTTCAATCCAGTACGAAAATGATGACCTGATGCGTACTGATTTCGACAACGATGACTATGCTATCGCTTGTTGTGTATCACCAATGATTGTTGGTAAACAGATGCAATTCTTCGGTGCTCGTGCAAACTTAGCAAAAACTCTTCTGTACGCAATTAACGGCGGTGTAGATGAGAAGTCTAAAGCACAGGTTGGTCCTAAAACGCTTCCTGCGATCACTGGTGAAGTATTAAACTTCCAAGAAGTTTACGATAACCTTGATCACTTCATGGATTGGTTAGCTGAGCAATATGTGACTGCACTTAACTGTATTCACTACATGCACGATAAATACAGCTACGAAGCGTCTCTAATGGCTCTTCACGATCGTGATGTTGAACGTACAATGGCTTGTGGTATTGCTGGTCTTTCAATTGCAGCGGATTCATTAGCAGCAATTAAATACGCAACAGTACGTCCAATTCGTGATGAAGACGGTATTGCTACTGACTTCGAAATCGAAGGCGATTACCCTAAATTTGGTAATAACGATCCACGTGTTGATGATATCGCTTGTGAGCTTGTTGAAAGCTTCATGAAGAAAATTCAATCACGTCCAATGTACCGTAACGCACGTGCTACACAGTCTATCCTTACTATTACATCTAACGTTGTATACGGTAAGAAAACTGGTAACACGCCAGACGGTCGTCGTTCAGGTGCTCCTTTTGCACCAGGCGCTAACCCAATGCACGGACGTGATGAGAAAGGTGCTGTAGCATCACTAACATCAGTATCTAAACTACCGTTTGCATACGCACAGGATGGTATCTCTTACACATTCTCAATCGTACCAAACGCATTAGGTAAAACTGACGATTCTCAAAAAGCTAACTTAGCGGGTCTTATGGACGGTTACTTTAAGCACACACCTGAAATTGAAGGTGGTCAGCACTTAAACGTAAACGTAATGAACCGTGAAATGTTATTAGATGCAATGGAAAACCCTGAGAAATACCCTCAGCTAACTATCCGTGTATCTGGTTACGCAGTACGCTTTAACTCGTTAACAGCAGAGCAAAAACAAGACGTGATTTCACGTACTTTCACAGCTTCGCTATAAACTAGAAATTATTAAGGCAAACCTTTACGTTTGCCTGTTATAATATGAAAGGTTTCATCTTTACGGGTGAAACCTTTCTTTTTTTATGCAAAGAATAATTATTTAATTGTGATCGAAAAGTGCCATTAAATAATTATTTTTAGGAGTTTCAAAATGTCAGTTATTGGACATGTTCATTCAATTGAAACCTGTGGTACCGTTGACGGCCCAGGCATTCGTTTTATCATCTTTTTACAAGGCTGCTTGATGCGTTGTAAATATTGCCATAATCGTGATACGTGGGATCTTGACGGCGGTAAAGAAACAACCGTTGAAGAACTAATGACTGAATTGTTGCAATATCGTCACTTCATGAATGCATCGGGTGGTGGTATCACTATCTCAGGTGGTGAAGCGATGTTACAACCTGAGTTTGTGCGCGCTATGTTTGAGGCATGTCGCTTAGAAGGCATCCATACTTGTCTTGATACCAACGGGTTTGTACGACGTATCGATGATACGACGAAATCTGTGCTTGATGTTGCCGATTTAGTATTGCTTGATATCAAACAGATGGACAATAAAAAACATATCGACCTTACTCATGTAAGTAATAAATACACGCTTGATTTTGCGAGATATTTAGCAGAACAGAATCAACCCGTCTATTTGCGTTACGTGGTTGTACCTGGTTACACCGACTGCCTAGAAGATGCACATGCATTAGGTAAGTTTATCGAACCAATGAAGAACATCGAAAAAATAGAAATGCTACCTTACCATGAGCTTGGTAAGCATAAGTGGACTGCTATGGGTGAGATTTACCCATTAGATGGCGTTAGCCCACCATCGCGCGAAGTGATGGAAGATGTGAAGAATATTTTATTACAGTACAACGATAACGTAATCTATTAAGCACTTTTAACACCAAGAAAATGTTGATCTACAGATTACTCTTTTCTGTAGATCATTCTTCAACAAACAAATAATGTAAGATCCCCATGAGCCCATTTATCTGCCCACTTTGTCAAAGCAACTTCACACAAACCAACAACACACAAATATGTGAAAATAATCATCACTTTGATATCGCTAAAGAGGGTTACTTAAACCTATTACCTGTCAGTGCGAAAAACTCTAAAAATCCAGGTGATAACAAAGAGATGATGATGGCGCGTCGTGCTTTTTTAAATAGCGATGGTTACTTACCGCTAGCTGAAAAGCTATCGGCTTTAAGCAATCAACTGCTTGGTAAAATAGAGTCGCCTACCCTGCTTGATTTAGGCTGTGGTGAGGGTTACTACACTAATTTTCTTGCACAATCACTACCAGAGTCTGCAACGATTAATGCATTAGATATCTCTAAGGTGGCCATTCGCTATGCCGCTAAACGTTATAAGACAATCAATTTTTGTGTTGCTAGTGCCTACGATGTACCACTCGAAAATGATAGCCTTGATGCGTTAATACGTATCTATGCACCTTCGCTCGATAGTGAATTGCTACGCCTTATTAAGCAAGACGGTTATCTCATCACCGTTACCCCTGCACCACGTCATTTATATGAATTGCGTACTAAAATTTATGATCAAGTAAATGAGCATATCAGTGAAAATGATGCCCCAACAGGTTTTACTAAAGTAGAACAGATCAACTTAAATTACCCATTGCAGATCAATGATGTTCAGATTTTAAAAGATTTGATCCAAATGACCCCTTTTGCATGGAAATTTAATCCAGAAAAGATGCAACGATTAGTTGATGAGAAACGCTGGAATATAGAGTGTGATTTTAATATTGAAGTTTATAAGAAAGTATAACAATGTAATATTTTTTCAGTTTAACCATTAAATTATGTAATAAAATTACAACCGGTACAATATAGAAGCGCCAAACGAGCAAAATTCAAGCATAACTATCAGAACCTATTAATAATTTCTGATAGTTACACTGACAACATAAAATGGCTTTTGGTGACCGCTCATAACGACATTAATCGTCATTTATTATTAATAACAGCATTGCTTTAGAGTGACACAAACCAATAGTAACAGGCATTACAGAGGTTTATTGATTGTTTAAATTACTATTATATAAAGAGATATAACACGAGTAGATACCTTTATGAGCGTTAAAATGGTTACTCTCGACAAGGAAAAACCAGCCCCCTCCTGTTGATCATATTTTCTTAAAACGACCATTCATATTGAATAACTGTTGTTTTATTTCTAAATTAGTTCGTTATTCTGTAAGAAATTATCACCACCACGCTTGAAAGCATGTTTAAGTAAAAGTGCTAAATCAACATAACGGGGCCTTTTTGCCATCACGCCATCTTGAGTTACTCCTTGATTTAGCTTCTTTTCAATCGCGATATACCAAGGCAGTAGTTGATTAGGTAAAAAGGCACTAGATCGCTTTCCTAACCAATATAAACCTTGAACAGGTAATCCCATTAAAAAAAGAACCAGTGTCGCTGTTGCAGGCCAATTCAACAAGCCAGGCAATAAAACATTTAAACACATGATTAATATAACAAATAAAGGAATAACCTTTATAGCTAAACGCGTATAATAGACAACTTTACTGTCGACAAATAAACAGTTCAACGTCTTTTGCTTGGGCCAGTTTTTAAGGTAAAAATCCCCCTGCCTAATTACATCAAAAAATAGTTTCAAAAGCACCTCCCAAATAACGTATTAATACAACAAAGACTAGCACAACTAGCGAAAGCATAAATAGTTAATCAAAAAATTGATTTTAAATAAAATTTGTCAAAATCTACTTTGTAATTTTATTACAGAAGCGTAAACTCATATAATCATGTGTGAGTAGCGTCTCCTACATGGTAATTAATATTTTATCGTTTTTTTTGTCTAACCAAATAACGGTGTGATACACCTTTAACTTTAATTACTGGAATATTTCATGAGCAATAAATTAGTTCTTGTCCTTAACTGTGGTAGTTCGTCTCTTAAATTTGCTGTCATCAACGCCAACAATGGCGATGAAGTGATCAGCGGTCTTGCTGAATGCTTTAATCTTCCTGATGCACGTATGAAGTGGAAAATTGCAGGTGAAAAAGGTGCAACTCACCTTCCTGCAAATAGCGCACACAAAGAAGCAATCTCTTACATTGTAGAAGAAATAATTAAAAAAGAAGAAGGTCTTGCAGAGCAATTTGTGGCTGTAGGGCACCGTGTAGTACATGGCGGCGAACAATTTACTAAATCTGTCGTTATCACGCCTGAAGTTTGTAAGGGAATTAATGAATGTGCCTCTTTAGCACCATTACATAACCCAGCAGCTATTATGGGAATTCGAGCAGCAAGAGATGCATTTCCAGAACTTCCACAGGTTGCAGTGTTTGATACTGCATTCCATCAGTCTATGCCTGCAACTTCTTTCTTATACGCTCTGCCATACCACCTTTACAAAGAGAAAGGCATTCGCCGCTACGGTATGCACGGAACAAGCCACCTGTTTGTTAGCCGCGAAGCAGCTAAAGCATTAGATAAACCAATTTCTGAAACTAACGTTATCTCAGCTCACTTAGGTAACGGTGGTAGTGTTTGTGCGATTAAAAATGGTCAATGTGTTGATACTAGTATGGGCATGACACCACTTGCAGGCCTAGTAATGGGTACACGCTGTGGTGATATCGATCCGAGTATTATTGAGCACCTTGTTACACGCGAAGGTTACAGCGTCTCTGGTGTAATGGATATGTTACAAAAACAAAGTGGTTTACTAGGAATTTCTGGTATTTCAAGTGATTTCCGTGACATTCAAAATGCTTGCGAAGAAGGTAATCAACAAGCCATTTTAGCACGTGACATTTTCTGTTACCGTTTAGCAAAATACATCGCTGGTTACGCAGTTCCACTAGGTCGTATTGATGCACTTGTATTTACAGGTGGTATCGGTGAAAATTCTGACTTAGTACGTAATAAAGTACTAGAATTATTGACTGTGTTTGGCTACCAAGTTGATGCTGAGAAAAATAAAGCTACAATACTTGGCAAGCAAGGCACTATCACCAAGGAAAACTCTCCAATTGCAATGGTTATACCAACCAATGAAGAGTGGGTAATTGCACAAGATTCAGCGGCGCTTGTTACTGCTTAATCAACCATTATTATTTGAGGGGAACTCCCCTCATTACTATTTTTAATCCTTAATATAAAAGGAATAGTTATGTCCCGCACAATTATGCTCATTCCCATCGGCGCTGGCGTTGGTGTTACATCTGTAAGTCTTGGTATGGTCCGCGCAATGGAGCGTCAAGGTGTTGCAGTTAACTTCTTCAAACCAATTGCACAACCTCGCTCTGGTGATACAGGTCCTGAACGTTCAACTGCTACATTACGTAACGGTTCATCGATCAACCCACCTGAACCATTTGCAATGAAGTATGCAGAAAACCTAATCTCTTCAGGTAACAAATCTGAATTATTAGAAAATATTGTTGAGCGTTTCCAAAAAATCACTAAAGACAGTGATGTGATCATTGTTGAAGGTCTAGTACCAACTGATAAGCATCAGTTTGCCAACGAAATTAACTACAGCATTGCTAAAGCACTAGGTGCTGAAATGGTATTCGTGACGCATCCAAGCAATGATTCTTCACAACAATTGAAAGAACGCATGGAAATTGCCGTTTCTTCATTTGGTGGTAAAAAGAATAAGCGTATCGTTGGTTGTATCATCAACAAAGTTGGCGCGCCAATTGATGAGACTGATAGCAACAGCCCTGATATGAATGAAATGTTTGATATTCCACTGGCTGGCACACAGACCAACCTTGAAGTATTACAAATGTTCAGCAAAAGCCCACTGCCAATCCTAGGTTGTATCCCATGGAGCGCAGAGCTAATTGCACCACGTGTTCAAGATTTAGCGATACACTTAGAAGCAAAAGTACTGAATAAAGGTGACATCGAGCACCGTCGTTTACACAGTGTAACTTTCTGTGCACGTACGATTCCTAACATGGTTCAACACTTTAAAGCAGGCTCAATGTTAGTAACTTCTGGCGACCGTAGTGATGTAATCATCGCCGCTTGTTTAGCTGTAATGAACGGCATGAAAATTGGTTGTTTACTGCTTACTGGTGATTACCCACCAGAAGAAGAAGTCATGAAGCTTTGTCATCGTGCAATGGAATCTGGTTTACCGATTCTATTAATCAAGAGCAATACATGGCAGACAGCGCAACGTCTACAAAACTTCAACATGGAAATTCCAGTTAATGACGTTGAGCGTATTGAAAAAGTACAAGAATACATTGCAGGTCATATCGACAAGCATTGGTTAAACACGTTAACTGAAGATTCTTCACTTACACGTCGTTTATCGCCACCAGCGTTCCGTTACCACTTAACTGAGCTTGCTCGTAAAGCGAACCAACGTATTGTATTACCTGAAGGTGAAGAGCCACGTACAATTCAAGCGGCGCTTATCTGTGCACAACGTGGTATCGCTAAACCTGTTTTACTAGGTAACCCAGACGAAATTCACCGTATTGCTACACAGCAAGGTATCGTATTGACTGATGACGTTGAAATCATCAACCCTAACGATGTACTTGAAAACTACGTAGCACCTATGGTTGAACTACGTAAAGCGAAAGGTCTAACTGAAGTTGTTGCACGTGAACAATTACAAGACCCAGTTGTACTAGGTACAATGATGCTAGCTGAAAATGAAGTTGCAGGCCTAGTTTCTGGTGCAGTACACACGACAGCAAATACTATCCGCCCAGCGATGCAGTTAATTAAAACAGCACCAGGTGCTAACATAATTTCATCTATCTTCTTTATGTTACTACCTGATCAAGTATTAGTTTACGGTGACTGTGCAATCAACCCAGACCCAACTGCTGAACAACTAGCTGATATCGCGATTCAATCTGCTGATTCTGCAATCGCATTTGGTATCGACCCTAAAGTAGCAATGATCAGTTACTCTACGGGTAACTCAGGTGCTGGTTCTGACGTAGAGAAAGTACGTGAAGCAACTAAAATTGCTCAAGATCGTCGTCCAGACCTTCTTATTGATGGTCCACTACAGTACGATGCTGCGGTAATGGAAAATGTTGCTAAGAGTAAAGCACCAGATTCTAAAGTAGCAGGTCAAGCAACAGTATTTATCTTCCCAGATCTAAATACTGGTAATACAACTTATAAAGCCGTACAACGTAGTGCAGACCTAATCAGTATCGGTCCAATGCTACAAGGCGTGCGTAAGCCAGTAAATGACTTATCTCGTGGCGCATTAGTAGACGATATCGTTTACACCATTGCTTTAACAGCAATTCAAGCAACACAAGCTCAAGAAAAAGAGTTAGAAGTTAAACAGATTGCTGAAAAAGCGTAATTAATTAACGCTTTTTATCGCAAATAAAAGCCCCGTTATGGTTAACATAACGGGGCTTTTTTAATTTCTTTTTTCTAATAGTCTGGTGTCATTTTAAAATCGTAAAACAATACCAGTCGAATATGTAGCAGAAAAAGAATAAGGTAAAAAAGTTTTTTTGTTATCAATGTAATTGCCATCAACACCAAGCCTAAAACCAACATTGTCATTAATAGATACTACCCAAGCAAGGGCGGAACTAAAACCTGTCGCATTTCGATAACTAAGTTCATTAGGATTGAATATTTTTCGTTGGATACCTTCATAATCAACCACACCAACTTCAAATTGAAAAGAAACATTAGGAGCGTTATTTAACCGATATTGCGCTCCAACACGGTAGGTTTTTAACCTGTCTTTATCAGTAAGAAATTCAGAATAAGTATGAGTATAAGATATGTATATTGCATCCATGCCGAGTTTATCTGATAAGCCGAGTTGTGTTCCCCAACCAGAAAGACCAGATCCGTAATAAGGACCTATTTTTACTTCAGGCGAAAAATGTAAACTAGTTGCAAGAAGAGGTTTTGAAACAATAAATAGCGCGATAAAAATAAGTTTGAATTTCATGCAATGACCTAGTATTAGAAAGAATGCCAACCGTGGCACTGAGCATATCCATATGTAGAGACTTTGTACTTAGGTCTTTAGAACTTGTAACCAACCGTCAATGATAATTGGTCAAGGTCAATATATTCTAATATCATATAGTTAGTGCGAAGATCTACGTACATTCCAAAATCAAACGTTGCACGTACCCCCATTCCAAGCAATAAAGCATTTTCTGATGCTGTATAAGAAAGATCATTTATTGTATTTTTTTCTTTGATATGAGCAAGACCAATGGCACCGTAGGGTTTAACAGTAAAGTTATCAAAAAAGAAGGCGTAACCGATATCTGTATCAACCTTAAATGAAGAAAGATCATACTCATACCTTGAACCATAGAGGTTCATATCATCTTTATTTTTATCTAATGAGGCATTAAAACCAAATATTCTATTTAAATCATAACCATATTCAATTTTTATACCGTTACCAATATCAATACTTTCAGCACCATCAATATCTCCTATTGTGCCTGATGAAATACCCAAACCAATGCGGTGCCCTTGATAGTTTGATCGTTCCGATACTATTTGCTCTGCAAGTAGGCTAGAAGAGAAGGAAAGCGCTGTAATAACGGCAAGTTTCATGGTTATTTTTTTCATTTTTTATACTCTAATTAGTAACACATTTTGAGTATCCTTACTGGCTTTGACCTCCTGTCGATCGAAAGGATACTAAGTGTTATTTAATTACGGGGCTAATTAGGAGTCTTTATATGACAGATAAGCAAATGGATAAGTGCTATTGATCAATTTGTTCGATGAGCACTTTTTTAATGATCGAATGTAGCCAATTTAACAGTGGACTATTTCTATTTTTAAGATGCATGTAACTGTATACAGGGTAATGAAATGGTTCACCTTCAAATAACACATTAACCGCCCGTAACGTCGGGTAGCTATCAATAGGAAAAAGGTTAGAGTGAGGTAAATACATATCAGTATGTTGTACAACATCAATCAATGCCATGATATGTTCTGAACGAAAACTAACCTTATGATCGACATTATACTTATCGAGTATCTTTGAAGCGTAGCTAAAATTATCATTCCAGCCAGCTGTAATCATTACTGCTATTTCATAACCGGCAAGGTCTTCAGGCACAACAGTTTTTGCTTTAATAGGATGGTCCTGTCTCACTAAGAGTAAACCTGTGAGCTGGACTAATTCTTGTGTGAATACTTCCTTAGAAAGATGCTCCGTTGCATAACTTACCCCCATCAATACCTGTCCTTTTTGAATATCTTGCGGGCTAGAAGCAGTCCAACTGACTAACTCTAGTTGTGCATTAGGGGCTTCTTTTTTAATGATATTAAATAGTGTGCCCGATAAACAAGTCAGCGCAGGGGGGGAAAGTGCAATCTTTAATGTTGAGTTAATATCGGCAGGGGAAAATGCCTGTGAAGCATTTAATGTTGTTGAGATGCCGTCAAGGTATGGTGTGATTTTTGTTGCAAGAGATGTCGCAAAAGCAGTAGGCTCTAGACCTGTTCGTACCTTAATAAAGAGGGGATCATCAAAATGGTTTCTTAACTTTTGCAACGCTTGGCTAATCGCAGGTTGAGAGACAAATAGCCTATCAGCCGTTTTGCGCATATTTAACTCTTGTGATAACACCATAAAAGTACGCAGGAGGTTTAAATCCAAACTATAAAATAAATCCTTCGCCATAATAGTGACAATCCTTTTTCAAAATACGCGTTTTTTTACTTCAGTAATCAACCTGTGCCGTACAAGCAACACAGGTTTCCTCAATATCTATTCTTGCAACTCGACTAACAAACATTTCAAACCACGATCAGGGTTGATATTGATAAAGTGCTCTTCTGGCATGATCTTTTGCAATATTTTAGCATTAGGACATTCCGTTTTAAGTACTTCTTCTAGGAATGCAAAATCAAGATCTGGAGAGTTTAAACAAAGCAGTGCTTGACCACCAGGGTTAAGAAGCTCAGGTAAACGGCGTATTATTTTAGGATAATCACGCTTAATATTGACACTGCCTTTCTGTAGCGAAGGTGGATCTGCAATCACAATATCGTAAGGTCCTAAACGCTTTACCTTTCCCCAAGATTTAAAGAGATCATGACCAAGATACTTTATTTTACCTAAATCATGCCCATTTAAACGATGGTTATCACGGCCGACAGCGAGTGCCGCTTTACTCATATCAAGATTAACCACGCTTGATGCACCACCAGCAATTGCAGCGGTTGAAAAAGCACAAGTATAAGAAAAAAGATTTAAAACAGCTTTACCAGATGCATTGTCATGTAGCCAACTACGTCCATTTTTCATATCTAAGAAAATGCCATAGTTCTGATTAGTGCCTAAGTTTATTTTGTAGTGAAGTTCATTTTCAAGTGAAACAAAATCGGTAACCCCTTCACCCCATAAAATTTCAGTAGGCGCGAACTCTCGACAACGATATTGCACCTGTATGCTTTTCACTAAAAAGCCTATTTCTGTCATTTTTAGCAACAGTGCTTCAGATAACTGCGCCAACCAATCCTCATTTTCCTCTTTATATAAAATAATGAGGACAACGGGTGATAACCAATCAATATTAACATGGCTACTCTCAGGAAAATGAAAGCCACGGCCATGGTATAAACGCTGTAACTCGGTTTCAGGCAAGGCACTCACGGCAGGCCAATTAATCTGTTCTAATATGTTCATTACTTTTCTTCAACTGTAACGGTTTTATCGACTTGTGATAGTGTATCAACCTCTTCATCAGAGCTTAATAAAATAGCGAACCAACGCCCATCACTGCTGTTTTCTAAGGCGATCTTAAAGATCATCGTTAAGGGTACAGATAGTAACATGCCTACCATACCTAATAACCATCCCCAAAAAATTAAAGATAAGAAAACCACCAAGGTCGAAAGCCCTAAACTACGTCCCATAAAGCGAGGCTCTACGATGCTACCCATGATCATATTAACGCCAACAAACAAAGCAACAACAAAACCTGCCGGTATTAACCCTAACTGTAAAAAGGTCAGAATTACTGCCGGAACCGCTGCAATGATAGAACCGATATTTGGAATATAATTTAATAAGAAAGCAAGTAACGCCCAAAGCACAAAGAAATCAACCCCCATCAACCACAATACAGTCCCAATGATTAACCCCGTCGCTAAGCTGATCAATGTTTTTATCGCCATATAGCGATTTACCATATTCAAAAAATGATCAATGCGTTTATCTGTTGCAGATGAGTCATCAAAGGCTACATGCAATTTTTTAGCAAACCCCTGCCCTTCTGAGAGCATAAATACCACGGTTAATAGTAATAGAAAAACATTGCCTAACACACTGCTAAAACCACTCAGTGTCGTTGTCACTAATCCCATCACCTTACTCGGATCAAAGTAACCACGTACCTCATCCATAGAGATAGTGACACTATGACTCGCCATCCAGTTCACAACCCAATTTAATTCATTGGATAGTTGCAATTCATAACTTGGAAGTGCTTCCCTGAACCCATTAACTGAACTACCAATGACACCACCTAAAACAATAAACAGTGAGAAGATGAAAACAATCACTAAAGTAATCGCTAGCCCACGTGGTATTTTTCGATCAGATAAAAAATTAATCGCTGGATTACAAATAATCGCAACAAACAGAGAAAGCAAAAAAGGAACAACGATCGGTGACGCTGTTTTAATCCCTGCAAGTGAAATAACAATGGCGGAAAAATACAGGGCAATACGGGCAGAAGCTGATATTTTTGTCATATAAAATCCATAAAATAAATAGAGTTAACATTTTACATGTAAAACATGCCGTCAGCACGCCCATTAATTGTTAAAAAATAGAGGTAAATCACAGACAAACCGTAAGCAATTGATTTTAAAAAGATACGCACCCTATTTGTATTACAAGAATACAAATAGATCTTAAGTAAATAACAATAAATAATAAAAAAATAGATCTACATCACTATTAACAGTAATTAACTTACACCATGATCTTGATCAATACCTCAAAAAATGTAAATTCCTATAATCGGTTTGAAAGTTATTTACTAAGATAGGTTTTACGAAAATAAGACTTAGTTTTACTAAAACATTTTTAAATTTTTTAACTTTTATAATCTTTGGAGAAATATATGACAGTAAGTAATGTTGCTGAATTAAATGCAATGGTTGCACGCGTTAAAGCGGCGCAACAAGAATTTGCAGGCTATTCACAAGAGCAGGTTGATAAAATCTTCCGTGCTGCATCTCTAGCTGCTTCAACTGCGCGTATCGAACTTGCTAAAATGGCTGCTACTGAGTCAGGCATGGGTATCATGGAAGACAAAGTAATCAAAAACCACTTTGCATCTGAGTTCATTTATAACAAATATAAAGACGAGCTAACATGTGGCATCATCGACCGTAACGATGAAGGTGGTACTATCACTATCGCTGAACCACTAGGTATCGTTTGTGCAATCGTTCCAACTACAAACCCTACATCAACAGCAATCTTTAAAGCACTAATCTGTCTTAAAACGCGTAATGGCTGTATCTTCTCGCCACATCCACGTGCTAAAAATGCAACCAACTACGCAGCTAAAATCGTATTAGAAGCAGCAGTGAAAGCCGGCGCTCCAAAAGATATCATCGGTTGGATTGATGTACCTTCTGTAGAACTTTCTAACAAATTAATGAAACATGACGATATCAACATGATCCTTGCTACTGGTGGTCCAGGCATGGTGAAAGCGGCTTACTCATCGGGTAAACCAGCAATCGGTGTTGGCGCAGGTAACACACCTGTAGTAATCGATGAAACTGCAGATATCAAACGTGCTGTTTCTTCTATCTTAATGTCTAAAACATTCGATAACGGTGTTATCTGTGCTTCTGAGCAAGCGGCAATCGTTGTTGAATCTATCTACGACGAAGTTAAAGCACGTTTTGCTAAATACGGTGCTGTAGTATTAAGTAAAGTAGAAGCTGAAAAAGTACGTAAAGTTCTACTTATCGATGGTGCCCTTAACGCAAAAATCGTTGGTCAACCGGCATACAAAATTGCTGAACTAGCAGGCGTTAAAGTACCTACTTCAACTAAAATCTTAATCGGTGAAGGTTTAGAAGCTTCTTGGGATGATGAATTTGCTCACGAAAAACTATCTCCTACTCTAGGTCTATTCAAAGCGAAAAACTTTGAAGATGCTGTACGTCAAGCAGGTATCGTTTTAGACATAGGTGGTGTTGGTCATACTTCAGTACTTTACACAGACCAAGATAACAACGAAGAGCGTATCGCATACTTCGGTGACAAAATGAAGACTGCACGTATTCTAGTAAATACGCCTGCATCTCAAGGTGGTATCGGTGACCTTTACAACTTCGAACTTGCACCTTCATTAACACTAGGTTGTGGTTCTTGGGGTGGTAACGCTATCTCAGAAAACGTAGGTCCTAAACACCTTATCAACAAAAAAATTGTAGCTAAGCGAGCAGAAAATATGTTGTGGCATAAACTACCAAAATCTATCTACTTCCGTCGTGGCTGTTTACCAATTGCAATGACTGACCTTGAAGGTAAAAAACGTGCACTAATCGTGACTGACCGTTTCTTATTCAACAACGGTTACATTGATGATCTACGTAATATCTTAAAAGAAAAAGGCATGGAAGTTGAAATTTTCCATGAAGTAGAAGCAGATCCTACATTAGCAGTTGTTAAAGCCGGTGCTGAAGCATGTCACAGCTACCAACCAGATGTTATTTTAGCAGTTGGTGGTGGTTCACCAATGGATGCAGCTAAAATCATGTGGGTAATGTACGAGCACCCAGAAACTGATTTCGAAGATCTTTCAATGCGCTTTATGGATATTCGTAAACGTATCTACAAGTTCCCTAAAATGGGTACTAAAGCTGAAATGGTTGCGATTACAACTACGTCAGGTACTGGTTCTGAAGTAACACCATTCGCTGTTGTAACAGATGAGAAAACAGGTCAAAAATACCCATTAGCAGATTACGAACTAACGCCAAACATGGCTGTTGTAGATGCTAACTTAGTAATGGATATGCCTAAGTCTCTATGTGCATTCGGTGGTTACGATGCGGTAACACATGCAATGGAAGCTTATGTTTCTGTTCTTGCAAACGAATACTCAGACGGTCACGCTCTACAAGCACTTAAGATGCTTAAAGAGTACTTACCAAGCTCTTATGCTAACGGTAAGAAAGATCCAATCGCACGTGAGAAAGTTCACAATGCAGCAACAATCGCAGGTATGTCTTTTGCGCAGTCTTTCCTAGGTGTGTGTCACTCAATGGCGCATAAATTAGGTGCTGAGTTCCACATTCCACACGGTCTTGCTAATGCACTATTGATTTCGAACACTGTTCGTTTCAACGCAACAAACAACCCGACTAAACAAGCAGCATTCTCACAGTACGATCGCCCTAAAGCACGTGCTCGTTATGCTGAAATTGCAGAACATTTAGGTTACCGTGAAGGTAATACTGAAACTAAAGTTAATGCATTACTTAACTGGTTAGACGAGCTTAAAGTTGCATTGGATATTCCAATGTCAATTCAAGCCGCTGGTGTTGATGAAGCTGCGTTTATGGCTAAAGTTGACTCACTTGCTGAAGATGCATTTGATGACCAATGTACTGGTGCTAACCCACGTTACCCATTAATTGCTGAACTTAAAGAAGTATTAATCGCTTCTTACTACGGTAAAGCATACGTTGACGTAATGGATGCACCTGAAGTTAAAGAAGAGAAAAAAGAGCAAAAAGCGAAATAATTAGCTAACCACTCTTTATCTTACTAAGCCCACTTTATTGTGGGCTTTTTTTTATCTCGACTTTTATTTCCAGCCTCCTAGCAACACTCAACATAAATCGGGTATATGTTTAATGGTAAAGTTGTTAAATTGAGCTAACTTTCTATAGCAATTAATTACGTTTAACCCACTGGAGAGAGATATGCATCAAATAATTAAAGATCTACATGCGCGTTATACGGTCAAGCAATATGACTCCAATAAACGTATCTCATCTGAAAAAATAGAGATAATCAAAGAAGCGATCCGCCTCTCTGCGTCTTCTATCAATTCACAGCCATGGAAATTTATCTTAATTGAAAGTGAACGAGCTAAGCAGCGCTTCCATGATACTTTTGCCATAAAATACCAATTTAATCAGCATCATGCAGTTCAAGCATCGCATATCATTTTATTTGCATACGACCCACATTACAGCAAAGAAAAATACAAACATGTTGTTGATATTGAAGTAGAATCGGGTCACTTACCTGCTGAGATGTACGATAATATGCTCAATGGCGGTTACACCTTTGCAGAATCAAATACCGATGATGCAGGCTTTAACGGTCACTGGACAAAAGCACAACTCTACCTAGCCCTTGGTAATGCATTGCATACACTCGCGCGTCTTGAGATTGGTTCGACACCAATGGAAGGCGTTGATGCGGATCTGATTGGTAAAATATTCGAAGATGAACTTGGCGGTTTTGTCTGTGAAGTTGCCCTCGCTATGGGTTACCACAAAGAGGGTGAAGATTATAACCATGGATTACCTAAAGCACGCTTACCCAGCGATGAGATATTTACAGTACTTTAAGATTAAGTCTATTCGAAGATGGATGTAGAAGATCTAAGCAAGCCAAGTCACTATCGTTACTTAAACATAGTAACTTGGCCTTTTTTATGGTTTTTATTAAAAGCGTCAATCAATATTTCAAGCAGCCAGTGATTTTTTCGCTTCTACAATAACTTCAGCTAACTCAGCAAACCCATACCCGCCATTTTTATTGGTGATATAAGCAGGTTTAGCTTTAAACCGAGATAAAATTGGTTCGATATTTCTTACCCCAAATGTCATGGGCAACCACGCAAACATCGACTCATCATTTAACGAGTCGCCAATATAAGCGATTTCATTAAGGTTTATTGGCGCATCAATCTTATTTACTAAGGCATCATGTAATAAATAAGCCTCTGTGGTTAAGCGTTTACTGTGGCTTCCAACCCAAACGTTAAGGTGTATTGAGCTTTCCGTTGCATTAACAGGATGCCCATCAACGGTTAGTTTAGTTATTTTGGCGATTAAATCTCGACAAATATTATCACTGATAGGCTCTCTATCTTGGCTTAGGTTGATCGCCACATCGCAGTAACGAAAAGGCTGATCATTAGCAAAACCAATGTCAGGATACTCAAGCAATAAAATATTAAGCTGCTCAATAAGCTTTTCTTGCTGCAGCTTCATAGTATCGAGTGCAATAGTTGCTTGGGTACTAAATCCATCACTGTTTTTTTGCATCCAAAAAGCGCCGTTCTCTCCAATAACACCATGAACAGGCCAAAGTTTAGCTATTTGATCACACCATCCTGCACAAGCCCCAGTAACAGGAACTACGCGTACACCCGCTGCAGATAACTTATTCAATGCAATCATGCTCTCTAAAGGAAGCGAGCCTTCCCAAGTGAGGGTATCATCGACATCAGTAAACAGCCATTTGATCGATTTTGCTTGCGTTGATGATATCGCAGTCAGTGGTTTAGGCATTACACTATGCCCACGATTGAGTGTTGAATTAAGCATAAATAGCCTCGGTAATTGGTTGTACGTTATTTTCAATGTGAATGCGCTTCGATGTCGTTGCATCAAATAGATGCAAGTGTTCAAGTTTAGTGGTTAAACCAATTACATCCCCTAGTTTAAATTGACTATGCCCATCAACACGCACCACCAAATTTTGGCTGTGCTCACCCGTTGTTCTGCAGTAAACGAGCAGGTCTGCCCCCAATGCTTCAATCAATTCAACTTCCACTTCAAACCACGGGTTGGTTTTAGTCACTTGTAAATGTTCAGGTCGAATACCTAATTTTACACCGCCAATTTTTAAATATTGGGTATTAAATTTGTATAATAAATTACCTAACTTAACCCCTTGTGAAATGATATTTGCATCAAAGATATTCATCGATGGTGAGCCGATAAAAGTGGCAACAAAAACTGATGCTGGTCGGTCATAAATTTCAATAGGACGCCCTACTTGCTCTACATTACCTTTGTTGAGTACCACTAATTTATCCGCAAGTGTCATCGCCTCAACTTGATCATGGGTTACATAAATTGACGTTGTCCCTAAACGGCGCTGTAACTTCTTAATTTGTAGCCTCATCTGTACCCGTAATTTAGCATCTAGGTTAGAAAGTGGTTCATCAAACAGGAATACCTTAGGTTCACGTACAATCGCGCGTCCCATCGCAACACGTTGTTTTTGCCCACCAGAAAGCTCTTTTGGCTTTCTCTCTAATAACTCAGAAAGCTCTAACATTTCAGCGGCTTCAGTCACTAAACGGTGAATCTCCGCCTTAGGGGTTTTACGGTTACGTAATCCATAAGCCATATTGTTATAGATAGTCATATGTGGGTAAAGCGCATAGTTTTGAAATACCATCGCAATATCTCGCTCGCCTGGTTCTAAATGGTTAACAATACTTCCATCGATTGTCAGTTCGCCAGAGGTTATCTCCTCCAGTCCAGCAATCATTCGTAATAGTGTTGATTTGCCGCAGCCACTTGGTCCAACAAGCACCACCATCTCGCCATCTTGGATATCTAAATTAAGTTTATGAACAGCTTGGTAGCCATTTGGGTACGCTTTAGCAATATTTGAAAGTGTTACAGTTGACATTTACTTCTCCGAATCTACTAGGCCTTTAACAAACGCCTTTTGCATAGCAATAACTACGATAACTGGCGGTAGCATTGCGATAATTGTGGTGGCCATAATTTTATTCCACTCGATAATTCCGTCTGTGACACCAAGCATCTGCTTGATGCCCATCACGATGGTGTAATACTGTGCATCAGTGGTGATCAACAGCGGCCATAAATACTGGTTCCAACCATAGATAAAGGTGATCACAAACAACGCGGCGATATTAGTGCGCGAAAGTGGCAGCAATATATCGAAAAAGAAGCGAATAGGACCAGCACCATCAATACGCGCGGCTTCAACTAGCTCACGAGGCACCGTTAAAAAGAACTGTCTAAATAAGAATGTGGCGGTTGCACTGGCAATCAGTGGAATCGTTAACCCTGAAAATGAGTTCAGCATGTTGAGATTAGTGACAATCTCAAAGGTTGGAATAATACGCACTTCAACGGGTAGCATCAGTGTGAAAAAAATCATCCAAAAAGCCAACATACGCCCAGGGAACCTGAAAAACACCACGGCATAAGCCGACATAATCGAAATAGATAATTTACCAACAGTAATAGCTAACGCCATGATCATCGAATTAAACAACATATCGGTAATGGGCAATGATGAATTATTAAAAGTACTTTCATTACTTAACAAGTCACGAAAGACACTAAATCCTAAATCACCAAACCAAAGTGGCGTGCTCGTTGAGAAAGCACTATTTTCATGTGTTGTTGCAACAACGGCAACCCAAACAGGCAGTGCAATGGAAACAATGCCAAGCACTAAAATAACATGACAAAAAATCCTAAAGAGTGGTCTTCTTTCTACCATTAGTACGCTACCTTCTTTTCTACATATTTAAATTGGAATACGGTTAACAGCGCAACGAGCACCATTAAAATAACCGATTGAGCAGCAGAAGAACCAAGATCTAAGCCAATAAACCCATCGTTATATACCTTGTAGACTAAGGTTGATGTGCTGTTACCGGGGCCACCTTGTGTCATCGCATGAATCACAGCGAAAGTATCAAAGAAGGCATAAACAAAGTTAATCACCAATAAGAAAAAGCTAGTTGGTGAGATCAGTGGAAAACTAATCGTGATAAATCGTTTTATGGGTCCACTACCATCAATAGCAGCAGCTTCATGTAATGACTTAGGAACAGATTGCAATGCCGCTAAAAAGAATAAAAAGTTATAACTGATCTGCTTCCAAGTAGAGGTAATAATCACCATCCACATCGCATGATCGCCATTCAAAGTGGGATTCCAATTAATTCCAAACCATTCCAACATATCGGTCACAACACCGATGCTCGGGTCAAACAAGAATAACCAAAGAGAGCCGGCAACCACGGGTGCAACTGCATAAGGCCAAATCAAAAAGGTACGATAAAAAGTGGCACCACGAACAATATGCTCTGCAAAAGCAGATAATATTAATGCACAAACTAATGCGAGCACCGCCACACTGACGCTAAATTTTAACGTCGTAAAAAAGGATTCAAGATAATAGCTATCGTTAAATAGGTTAATAAAATTTTCTAAACCAACAAACTCTCTGCTTAACCCAAAAGCATCTTCTAATTGAGCTGACTGGAAAATGGCTTGCCCTGCAGGCAAAATAAAAAACACAATGGTAATCAATAGCTGCGGCGCAATCAGCGCGTAGGGCAGGTATCTATTTTTAAAAATAACGGGAGACGACATAAATATTTCCACGGATAAATTACGCTAAGATAAAATATGCGCCTCTTGCAAAAGAGGCGCTAAATGTTGAATTTTATCTTTTCATTCACAACTTTACTTTTGAGTACGCTCAAAACGTCTTAACTGCTGATTACCAAGGCGAACTGCATCATCTAATCCTTGTTTAGCTGATTTATTACCAGCCCAAACCGCTTCTAATTCTTGGTTAATAATGTCGCGAACTTGTAAAAAGTTACCAAAACGAACACCTTTAGAATTAGCGGTTGGTTCAACCGAGGTCATTTGTAAAACAGCGATATCAGTGCCCGGATTTTGATCATAAAAACCTTCTTTCTGGGTTAACTCGTATGCCTCTGTTGTGATAGGCAGGTAGCCAGTAAATTGATGCCAATCCGCTTGAACCTCTGCACTCGATAGGTAAGAGAAGAACTGTGCTACGCCTTTATATTGCTCACTATCATGACCACGTAGCGCCCATAAAGAGGCTCCACCAATAATGGTATTTTGTGGTTTCATAATCAGCGTATCGTCATAAGGTAGTTCTGCCACACCCACATCAACTCCAGCCATACTCTCTTGAATACCAGATAAGCCTGCAGATGATCCCATGGTCATCGCACACTCTTGGGTATAGAACAATGGCATGCCACTTGATTGGCGACCACCATATTTAAAGATGCCTGATTCAGACCATTTTTGTAGTCGTTCGATATGTTTTACGAAAGGCTCTCTATTAAATTGAAACTCGCTATCAAAGCCATCAAAACCATTATTATTACTTGCCATTGCAACGTTATTACGTGCACCAAAATTCTCTATTTGGGTCCAAGACTGCCAAGTGGTGCTAAAACCACACTGTGCACCAGAGGCGATCAACTGCTTTGACACCTGCTCCATCTCTTTCCATGTTTTAGGTGCAGATTCAATGCCCGCTTTCTTAAACATATCTTTGTTGTAATACAGTACGGGCGTAGAACTATTAAAGGGCATCGATACCATTTTGCCGTCACTTGTCGTGTAATAACCTGTTACCGCAGACAAATAATGGCCAGAATCGAAGGGTTCTTTAGTGTCCTCCATCAATTCATGCACAGGATAAATCACCTGCTTTGCGCCCATCATGGTTGCAGTACCCACTTCAAAAACTTGTACAATTGCAGGCTGCTGCTTTGCACGAAATGCCGCAATTGCGCTAGTCATAGTTTCCGCATAACTACCTTTATAAACAGGCTTTATTTCATACTCTGATTGACCCGCATTAAAATCAGCAGCAATCTCATTTACTTTCTGACCTAACGCGCCTCCCATTGCATGCCACCACTCAACTTCTGTTTTTGCCTGAACTGAGTGACTTAATAGAGCACTTGCAACCGCTACTGCACTGAGGTGTTTAATAGACATTTGATTTGTCCTTTATTTAAGCTGTCATTAATATTATTTGGAAGAATAAGTAATCTAACTACCCTCCTCTCGAAATGTTCAAATGAAGGTTAAATGAAATATATGACACTTTCACGACACAAAAATGACAGTAATATGAACAGAAGTGAACGTTACTTATCATTAAAAAACAGATTGTTATGACATAAAACTGCAACAAACTTTTAATAATATTTAGCTAAAGGAAAATAATTAAGCAGAGAGAATCATGAACATCGCTATCCCAGAAAAAGCACAACAAACGGTTCAGAAAACAATAAAAACCACAGCGCATCGTGGCGCTTCGAGCCTCGCACCAGAAAATACTTTAGCGGCTTTTATGAAGGCAGCTGAATTAGGTTGTGATTGGATTGAGATAGATGTTCAACTCAGCTTGGATAAAGTACCGATGGTAATTCATGACCGCACTGTCGATCGTTGTTCAAATGGAAGTGGTGCAGTTGCAGAGTTGGCGTTATCAAGCTTAAAACAACTTGATGCCGGGCAATGGTTTGGGCAAGCATTCACAGAAGAGCGTATTCCAACACTGGCTGAAACACTGTGCTTAGCTAAAAAGAATAATTTGAAAGTGAATATCGAGCTCAAACTGTACCCGCAAGATGATGTGCAGGTGTTATGTGAAAGAATCAGTGAAGTGATTACTGAATCACAGTGCATCGACACTCAGTTACTGTTTTCTAGTTTTAATGCTGAAGCATTGAAACGGATGCAAAACCTTCAACCACAAATACGCCGCGGGCAACTGTGGGAGAAAATTCCAACAGATGCCCTTGCAAACTTAAAAGAGATCGACGCCTATAGCGTACATTGTGACTATCGGTTCTTAACTGAGCGTCAAGCACAGCAGTTAAAACAAAGTGATTATCAGCTTTATTGCTATACCCCAAATCAACCAGCGTTAGTCGAACAACACTGGGGATGGGGAGTGGATATGATGATAACCGATAAACCTCAAGCCTATCGTGCGATATTAGCTTATGCATCATAGTAAGGTTGCCACCAGCAAGCATAAAATAAGTGTTCGTCAGCAAACCATCATTGATATGATCCATAAAGAGGAATATTGCTCGATAGAACAACTTGCCCATAGTTTTGCCATTACTACACAAACTATCCGCAGAGATATCAATGAACTTTGCGCATTAGGCCTCGCTTGCCGTCATCATGGAGGGGTAGGCCTACCGGTTACCTTAACCAACCGAAGTTATATCTCTCGAAAAATAAGCAATCAAGATGAGAAGCAACTTATTGCAGAACAGGTTGCCACGCAGATACCAAACGGCTGCACACTCTTTTTGGGGATAGGCACTACAATTGCTAACATTGCAGAACGGCTATCTGGTCACAGCGAGCTGAGGGTTATCACCAATAATTTTGAAGCTGCTCACCACTTATCGCAGTACGAGAGTATCGAAACCTGGCTACCAGGAGGCCGTATTCGTAGCAATGATAGAGACATAGTGGATGGGCGTATCAAAGAATTTTACGGTCAATTTAATGCTGATATCGGCATTATTAGCTGCGCCTCAGTACGTTTAATTGAGCAACCACGGGCGTTAAACCAAATACCATTAATACCGGCGATACAATCACAAATCACATCCTATGAAGTTGCCTTTGAGCATGAGTTGCGTGAAGCAGAGGTTAGCCAAGCTATCATTAACGGTTCGCAACAAAAATGGTTAGTTGCAAATAAAGCGAAATGGCAACGTAAAGCAAATGCAAAAGTCGCTCCGCTACACTATTTTGATCAGGTTTTTTCTGAACAATGACTCATCGCTCTTACCTGCTAAAAATTGCTACGTTTTAAAATAGTTTTTAACTATTAAATTAAAACAAACTAACGATTTAAACTATCTAAGATATTAGCGTACATTGACTCCTTGTGAATCACGGAGGACATATGAACCAATTAGCAATGAGCAGCAGTGACCAGTTAAACAGTAGCTTAGAACACCACCAAAATTATTCTTCATCAACAGCAATTAAAAATACGGCACTTGTTGTTGAGGGTGGCGGTCAACGCGGCATTTTTACTGCTGGTATATTAGATAGTTGGATAGCCCAAAGCTTTAACCCCTTCTCTTTATTAATAGGTACCTCTGCGGGTGCACAGAATCTCTCGAGCTACATGAGCGGGCAGTTCGGTTATGCAAAACGTTCAATCATGCAACTCTCACAGCACCCTGAATTTTTTAATATGAAACGCCCACTAGCAGGTGGTAATACAGTAGATCTTGATTGGTACTTTAAAAAAGCCTGCGATCCTGAATACCAACTGAATATGGGGTGCGTTCAAAGACAATTAGAAAAACGTACACTACTCTTTGCTGCCACCAATATGGAGGATTTTAGCCCTCGTTTTTTGCAGCCTACACAAAATAATTGGCTGACAATGCTCAAAGCCTCTAGCGCACTGCCCTATTTATATAAAAATGGCGTCGCAATTGATGGTGAACATTTCGTAGATGGCGGTGTTGCACTGCCAATACCTGTTCAAGAGGCGTATCAAAGAGGGGCTAAAAAGATAATCGTGTTGCGCACCGTTGCTAAAGAGCAAAATGTACACTCTCCTTGGGCCCATACTTTGAAATCTTGGATGTGCAGTTCACAACGATGCCCTAAGGTATTAAATATAATTACAGGCCATGAAAATGCTTACAATGAAGCAGTAAAATTTATCAATTCACCACCTGAGGATGTGCAGGTCATTGAAATAGCACCAGCAAAAAAACTAACAAGCCGACTAATTGGCAGTAGTGATGAGGCGCTAGCTGCTGATTATAAAATGGGTTACATAACTGGTATGCAATTTTTAGCTAGTCAAAATGCATACCTATTTAAAGAAAATAAATAATTATCACATCAAAAACTATAACTTTTATTAATTAACAGTAAACTTAAAAATTTATTTACCTGACCTGAGAATAAATTTTGCCGATGATACATTGTTGCGCCCTCTATTTTTAGCGACATATAACTGTTGATCGGCTTTATTAAAAAATTCACTAAATAAGCTAGAAAAATCTATATCTTCTGCATGAAGATCAATCGCCTCTATAAAGCTCATGCCCAAAGAGATAGATAAATTATGCTTTTCCGTGCTTTTATTAAAAACGAGATCTAAATGTTGTACCGCTTTACGAATATTCTCAGCTTTAATAAGGTGAGATCCCTTAACATAATCAGGAATCAGTATTACAAACTCGTCTCCACCAATACGATAACATTTATCATCCCGACCAATCGTATCCAACATCGCTTTCGCAACCGCCTGTATGACGTGATCTCCCTCGGTATGCCCATAACTATCATTAAAGGATTTAAAATTATCGATATCACAGACGATAAGCGCAAAATTTCGACCAGAAAGTAGTGCAGTTTTCAGCAATGGTTCAGCTTGATGTACATATTTATGCCTAGAGCCTAGCCCCGTTAAAGCATCAGTGTTCGATTTTTGCTTTAAATCTCTCACTTGAAACTGAATTTCAGTTACTAACAAAATAAACGTTCTCGCTAACTCTCCAATCTCATCGCTACGATAACGCTCTTTTATCTCTCTAATTTGAATATTCTCAATCTCTTCACGCATATGTTTAGAGAGATTTTTAATCGGTGCAACCAACCGCCGAGTAACAATTACAATTAAAACTAAGGATATAAAAATAGCAAGCACAGCCTCAAAAATAAGATCAACTAATAACTTCTGATGTAATGATGCTAATTCTTGAACATCAAATACCCCCCATAACCTTCCGGCATTATCATTCTCAAGAGGTACCGACATATGTAATTGATTTAATTGTTCATCAAAATAGTAGGGGGATTCAGAGGTTATGCTCTCTATGCTAAAACCACTAAACTGCTTCTTTGCAGCTAAGCTTTTCAAACCTTCATTATAATCGATCGCTGATTTTTGAATAATATAATCCAGTTTGGCACGTCTTTCAGTCTCGCTTTCAGGGGTTAGCTTTAATAGTTTTTCAAAACGACTTTTTATAAGCTGTAACTGCTCAATATCAGCTAAAGTAATATCTTCCCGCCATATATCCTTATTTTCACGCAGATAGCGAACATGGAACAATTTCGACTGGTGGTCAGATATCCCTTTAATATCAAGAAACAATAGATTTTTATGCCGATATAACTCGTTAACATGCGTGGGGAGCATAAGCGTTGTGTAGTTTCGTCCGGAAACCCATAACGAGACATGCTTAACATGAAACAGTAATACATCTTCAGCTCTCTGCGAGGCCTGTTTAACATGTAACTGCCATTCATAATTAAATCGGCTAATACTCATTCCCAATATAATCATCACAACAAGCACAATATGAGAGACTACCAGCATCTGATTAATAGTTAATACGGGAAGAAATGAACGCTTCATCTTAGTTACCTTATGGCTCAGGAGTGAAACATGTTCCATTGATGCAGATATCTTTATAGGTATTGTGACAACTATGGCAAAAATCGGGTGCTAATGATGGGTGATCATCACTCACATCTTCCCCTTTAAGATTATAACTTCCATAAATAGGAAACCCACCTAAGTGCTCAGTAACCCAAACAATATTACTCGCCTCAGCAATTGCAACAACGGTAATACCATCAGTATAGGGGCCATGGGTTTGATATTGCTGCATCTTATTAGGATTAACACGAATAGTAAGTGGCGAGCCTTGACCATTGTTCATCCAAGTATAGGCATAAACTGACTCTTGAAAAAAAGCGGATGCATCTTCAGGCAAAATGGTATCCGTTGAATAAATTTGGTGCCTTGCTACAACAGGCCAATCTTGCCAATCAATAGGAAAAGATGCCACCGAAGCTGCAGCACTATTATTAGGGGCGGTTACTAACATAAAAGCAAAAACTAACGCACTCGCATACAAACGCATCATCAATTTCCTTGTAAACTAAACGAATATATAACTACTAAAGCTTAGTAACAAAAAACGGTTCTGCTTAACTATTTAAAGCAGTATTGATTGGGCATTGCCCACACAATAGGACACTAAAAAAATACCGCCATTATGTATTATTTTAATATTTAACCCTATAAAGCTCACACATTATAAATATCAACATCTTGCAACATAATTAAACCTTTATACTGAGTTCTATAGAGCGAATTAACACGAACACACTCTTTTAATCCTTATTTTCACATAATCAAATTACCCTTTGAAGGAACAGCTATAAGAGGTTTTTCGCCCTCATTCAAATACATCAAATTTAATCTCTAATTTAAATAATCACACCAAGGCTTATGAAATTTACAAAAAAAACACTCTTACAAAATGCTTCACTTGCATGGCCAATGACCTGCAACGCGATACTGATGCAATCGGTTACTATTATCGACCTGTTATTGATCGCATCTTTAGGGGAATCTCAGGTAGCGGCTTTTGGTATCGCTGGTGCGATTGTTTCCTTCATTATTGGTATTCAGTTTGCCATTGCCAATGGCACGCAATTAGTACTATCAAGAGCTGTCGGTGCGGGCGATAAAAACAATATTGGTTTAGTAATGACCTCTGGTTGGGTAATCAATATTGGCTTTTCATTACTTGCGCTGTTCACCCTATTTTTATTCAACGCGCCACTTATCGAAAATATTACCCACGATGCATTAGTTGCTTCAGAAGCCAAAAGTTATGTGTCGATATCATTATTATTACTGCTTTTTTCATCCGCTTCACAAGTTATTGTCGTCTACTTCAACTCAACCAAAAAAACACGTATTCCCTTATACGGCTTTATGATTGAAATACCGTGTAATGTGATTTGTAGCTTTATTCTTATTTACGGTATCTGGGGCGCACCTGAATTAGGGCTCGCGGGAGCAGCATGGGGAAGTGTGATTGCGATTGTGATTCGTTTTGCTTACCTATCTTATCGTTTATATAAAGAAAAATACCATGGTTACGTAACTGGGTTGTTCATTTTAAGCAAAAAATCTGTCATTGAGCATATTCAAGAAGTCGTGCCCATTGTGGCAAATTTTATTGTGCTATTAACAGGGCTACTTCTATTTCAGATTTTATTCGCCCAACTACCTGTTGCTTCTTATGCCGCAATAACCTTAGTATTACCTTGGATTAAAATTGTCTCGATGTTTGCCAACACATGGGCACAAGCAAGTACGATTATAGTCAGCCAATACATTGGCAAAAATGAACACCAAAAAATCGCGCCATTCGTTGATCAGTCATTGCTAGTTACACGTATTATCGCTGTCTTTATTCTGCTCATTTTTTACATTTTCAGTGAACTAGCACCATTAATATACTCAAATTTATCCTCAGAGACATTAACAGCATTAGCGACAATAGCGCCTATTTATATAGTTTTACCTCTAATTCGTACCAATAACATGTTTTGTGGGAATATGATTAGAGCGATGGGGGAGAGTTACCTGATTGTGCGTGTCAATATCATCACACAGTGGATAATTGCTTTGCCATTATGCGCATTAATGATCTACCTTGAAGCCCCACTTTATGTCGTATTTGGTATTATTTTGCTTGATGAAATATTGAAATTCCAACCATTTAGAAGAACATTAAAGAGTTGTTTGGGTAAGTATAAAGGTGATGAAAAGGCTTAAACTTAAGCAATAGAAGAAACTAAATAATAAACACAATCTATTCCCTTTAAATAGGATAGATTGTGTTTATTTGATGCAAATACGATTAAGCAACCTGTCCTGCAGCCCAGCCGCTTGACCACGCCCATGCGAAATTAAACCCGCCTAACCAACCAGTTACGTCTAATGCTTCACCGACAAAGTATAAACCAGCAACAGATTTACACTGCATTGTTTGTGAAGAGATCACATCGGTATCGATACCGCCCAAGGTCACTTCCGCGGTGCGGTAACCTTCAGTGCCATTAATAGCAGGAGACCAGCGATGGAAAAGATCTGCAACTTGCTGCAGTTGCTTTTCATTGTATTGCTTGAGTGGCACGCTGATTATTTCGGCGCTCTCTAATAAGCACTCAACCACACGTTTAGGCAGTTGGTGACTTAATAGTGTTTTTAACCCTAACTCAGGGCGATTTTTTTGTGTGATTAACAGTTCCTGTAAAAGATCTAACTTAGGAAGAAGATCCAACGTTAATGCTTCACCCGCCTGCCAATAATTTGAGATTTGTAAAATAACAGGACCACTTAAACCTCGATGGGTAAACAATAATGCTTCGTTAAAGCTAATCTGTTTGGTTTTCTTACCAACTTTAATTTCACAACTTGCTGTCGCAGGAAAACTAATACCAGAAAGATCAGCAAACTTTTCTTTTTGTGCTTGATGTAATGTGAAAGGTACTAAGCCAGCACGAGTTGCTTTAACAGGTAATTGATAATGATCTGCAATCTTATAAGCCAATGGTGTTGCACCCATTTTAGGCAGCGATAAACCACCTGTAGCGACAACTAGGGATTTTGTCTCATAATTGCCCATTTTAGTTTGTACACTAAAGTGGTTATCAGCAATTTGTTGTTGGGAGAAGATCTCACACTGTAATTGCACGGTTACGCCTGCACTTTTCGCTTCATCGAGTAACATGCCTATAATTTGCTTCGCACTGTCATCACAAAATAGTTGCCCATGGTCGCGCTCATGCCAGCTGATATTATGTTTATCAACCATGGCAATAAAATCCCATTGGGTATAACGGCTGAGTGCAGATTTTACAAAGTGGGGGTTATCACAAAGAAAATTAGCAGGTTCAACGTATAAGTTGGTGAAGTTACAGCGCCCACCTCCACTCATTATGATTTTCTGACCTGCTCGTTTAGCATGATCTACCACTAATACCTTACGACCACGTTTACCCGCTTCAATTGCGCACATTAGCCCAGATGCACCAGCACCAATGATTATTACATCCCACATATTTGTTACCTCGATTTATAAGGCAACAAGGATACAGCAGACAAAAAAAAGGGCAAAAAAAAGATCGCACTAGGCGATCTCTTTTGACAGAAAGGGAAAGCAAAAGAGCTTACCTTTAAGTGGTGATATTACTCAGCAGCGGCTGCAACTGGTTCAATTTCTAGTAATTCCACTTCAAAAATAAGTGTAGAACCTGGAGGAATAGAACCTGCACCTTGCTCGCCGTATGCTAAATCAGCAGGGATAACGAATTTGTATTTTTCGCCAACACTCATTAGTTGAACACCTTCAGTCCAACCAGGAATAACACGGTTAAGTGGGAATTTAGCAGGTTGACCACGTTTTACTGAGCTATCAAACTCAGTACCGTCTACTAATGTACCAACATAATGAACTGAAACAGTATCTTCAGCAGATGGTTTAGGACCTTCTGCTGCAGTAATAACTGAGTACTGAAGACCAGATTCAGTCACCGTTACACCTTCTACTTTTGCATTTTCGGCTAAGAATGTTTTAGCTTCTTCAGCTGATTTTTCAGCCATTTCAATCTGTTTTTGCTCGGCAGCAGCTTTCACTTCAAGATCGTACGCTTTTAATGTCTCAACCATCTCTTCTTCAGTCATTTGAGATTGGTCACGTAACTTATCAGTAATACCTTTAAGAATGATCTCTTTATCTAAGCTCATTCCAAATTCAGCTTGCTTTTCAAGTGTTGTATTTACGTAGCTAGCAAATGATGCGCCAATTGCGTAAGCCGCTTTATCTTGAGTATTTTCAAAAGAAACAGTAGTCGCTTCCTCTTTTTTTACTTCGTTACAACCGACAGTAAGTGCAACAGTTGCTGCTAATAAAGAAACCTTAAATACATTTTTCATTGTTACTCCAAATATTTATATAAAAACTTGTTAATAGATAGTCACTTATTGGATAAGCAACTATCAAAAATGTTACGCTTATACTAACCTTAATTGTTTATTATAACCAAAAGTTAATTCGCGAATGTTATTAAAAATGTTAGTGAGACAGCCATTTAAATTGCTTTTTATACTACCTTGCCTCACTTTTATCCTTTCTTGTTCCCAATCTGATGCGCCACTAAATCAATACGAACACGCTATCGAAGGCGCATTTGCAGCTGAAATTTCTCAAAATGGGGATTACTCCATTATCTCATCTATCCATCATGGCTTAAGCCTTTGGGATAACCGCCAGCATAAATTACGCTATCAATGGCAACATCGTAACGCTGAAAGTAACGATGTCTATATTGTGCGTATTTCAGCTAATAATAACTATGCACTATCAGCAAGCCGTAGTGAATTTGCAATCTGGGATATCAAAACCGGAAAATCAATTGGGTTTTATCAAGTTAATGATTCTCCTATTCGCGACATTAGATTATCTGCAAATGGACGATATGTGTTGTATGGACAAGTAAATGGCAAAGTAGTTCATATTGATTTGCAAACCGGGCGTCGATTAGAAATGCCGATCCATAGCGAGAAAGTAAATAGTGTCGATCTTTCAGCTAATGGCCTTTATGCACTCTCCGGTGGTAATGACCATCGCGCCTTTTTGTGGAACACAGAAACCGCACAAATTATTCAACAATTTAATTTTAAACATCGTGTTTCAATGGTCAAACTAGAAGATCAGGGACGTTATGCTTTTGTCGCTGATAATCAAAAATCATCACAAATATGGGATATAAAAACAGGTGAACTGCAAAGTACGTTAATTTATAGCGCACGCCAATCCATTTTTTCTTCGGTACGTTTTATTAACGAGGGCAAGCAGTTACTCACGGGTAATGGCAGTAAAATATTGAACTTGTGGGATGTCGACAGTGGATTAAGTGTACAGGAATGGACAGTAACACCAAGAAAAGCAACACGTCCGAAAACAGCTGTAGTATACTCGGCAACATTATGGGATGGCGATAAAATCGCCTCAGAAAGCTCCGCTGGATTTCTTGAAATCTGGCCGATTAAAAAGTAGGTAATAAATGAGTACAGAAAGCCGTATTGAACAGCTAGAGATGAAAGTTGCATTTCAGGATGACAACATAGAAACCTTAAACGATGAGGTTTTTGAGCAGCAACGTAAATTACAAATTCTTACCGAACAAGTTGCTTATTTAGTGGAAAAATTAAAAGAGGCAGAGCCAGATAATGGCGGAATAGATCAAGTGGATATGCGTCCGCCGCACTATTAGAAATTGAAGCCTCAGCTTTAAGCTGTCGGCTATCAGCGAAAATCAGCTGACAGCTAAAAACTGACAGCTAATAAATTAACCAATAACACTACCCAATTGGAAGATAGGTAGATACATCGCGACGATCAAACCACCAACCACCACACCTAATACCACCATAATCATCGGCTCTAATAAGCTTGTTAAGGCATCAACAGCATCATCAACCTGTTGCTCATAGATATCAGCAACTTTACTCAACATGCCATCCAAATCCCCCGACTCTTCACCTATCATCACCATCTGTGAAACCATATCTGGAAACGTACCGGTTGTTTTCATTGCAACATTCATCTGCATACCCGCCATCACTTCAGAGCGAACGCTGTTTATCGCACTGCGGTAAACATAGTTACCAGAAGCACCCGCCGCCGAAATAAGCGCATCAACTAATGGAATACCAGCAGCAAAGGTGGTTGATAAGGTACGCGCAAAGCGTGCCACCGCGGCTTTATCTAAAATAGTACTAATAACCGGAATTTTAAGGACAAATTTATCGGTATTATCACGTACTTTCTGAGATTTAAGATGCGCTTTCTTGAATAGAAACCACGCTAACATTGTAGCACCGAGGATGATGTACCAATAAGCTTGCACCAGATCTGAAATACCTAAAACAAACAGTGTAAACGCAGGTAGCTCGGCACCAAAACCTTCAAAGATGTCTTGAAACTGGGGAATAACAAACAGAAGTAATAACATAGTTACCACGCCTGCCACCGCTAATACCGCTGCGGGATAGAACATCGCTTTTTTAATTTTTGATTTGAGCGCTTCTGATTTCTCTTTATAGATAGAGATACGATCATAAATCGTTTCCAGTGCGCCCGATTGTTCACCGGCATCCACTAAATCACAGTATAACGCATCAAAATATTTTGGGTGACCACGTAGGGTTTGAGAAAGCGGCGTGCCAGAAGCCACTTCATTAGCGATAGAGCTCATTAACTCACGCAATGGCGCTTTTTCATTACTCTTGGCTATCAATTGCAAGCTTTGTACTAACGGCACACCTGCGCTCAACATCGTCGCTATTTGGCGGGATATAATCGCAATATCCATTGGTTTAATTTTGTCACCGAAGGAAAATAGCGATTTTGCTTTCTTTGTGGTTTTAGTGACATTAACACCCTGCTTACGCAGTTCAGCTTTCACCTCTGCAGCAGACTCTCCCTGCAATTCACCAGAAACCTTACCGCCTTTTCTGTTAATCCCATTCCATTTAAATGTGTGAATGACTGTAGCTTTTACTTTCTTATTGGCAGCCATGTTGTTTCCTTTCGTTAATAGGGGTAATAAGTGATAAGTGCCGAGCTATCCGTAAAAATATAGCCCCGTCCTAGGGCTGTAGTCAAAACAGATTATAGCTGAGCACTAAGTAACACGTGTTACTTCTTTGAGACTGGTGATACCTGCAATAGCTTGATGTAATGCGGATTGACGTAAGGTATACATGCCTTCAGCTTCAGCGACTTGCGCTATTTGCATCGCATTACCTTCGTTTAGAATAATATGTCCGATATTATCACTCATCATCATCACTTCATAAATACCCACACGACCTTTATAACCATCGCTACATTTGCTGCAACCAACCGGTTTATAAAGAGTAATACCCTTTTGTATATCTCCCGCATTAAAACCAATGGTTTTCAGTTCTAAGTCCGTATAGCTATCTACTTCCTTACACTCAGGACACAAACGACGTGCTAAACGCTGAGCAATTATTAACGACACCGAGGAGGCGATATTAAAGGCGGGGACGCCCATATTTAATAAACGCGTTAATGTTTCAGAGGCAGAGTTGGTATGCAGTGTTGATAATACTAAGTGACCCGTTTGCGCCGCTTTAATACCTATTTCAGCGGTTTCTAAATCACGAATTTCACCCACCATCACAATATCGGGATCTTGACGTAGAAAAGAACGCAGCGCAGAGGCAAAGGTTAATCCCGCTTTGATATTAATTTGTACTTGGTTAATACCTGCCAAATTAATCTCCACCGGATCTTCCGCCGTTGAAATATTACGTTCGACGGTATTCAGAATATTAAGTCCGGTATACAGCGAAACGGTTTTACCACTACCCGTTGGTCCGGTAATCAAGATCATGCCTTGCGGTTTATCAAGCGCCGCTAGGTATTTCGCTTTCTGTTCATCGCTGTAACCCAGTTTATCAATATCAAGAGCCGCAGCCGATGAATCCAAAATACGCATTACAATTTTTTCGCCCCACATAGTGGGCAAGGTACTTACACGTAGGTCGATGCTACGTTTACTGGATATTTTTAACTTAATACGACCATCTTGTGGTAAACGACGTTCAGCAATATCTAACTTTGACATCACTTTTAAGCGTGCAGAGAAACGATTAGCAAGATTAACCGGAGGGGTAGCTATCTCTTTTAAAATACCGTCAATACGAAAACGGATACGGTATTTTTTTTCATAGGGTTCAAAATGGAGATCTGAGGCACCTTTGCGCACCGCATCAATTAAAATACCATTAATATATTTAACGATCGGGGCGTCATCATCAACACCTTGTGCTTCATCTAAGCGGGAATCTGAATCATCAACTTCAATATCGTCGATGTCACCCATGTCCATATCATCAAGCGAGTCTTCATCATTCTCAAGTAAGGTGTCGATTGCTTCTTTGAGGAATACTTCCTCAACTAATAGTGCTTCGGTATGCATAGAGAAGCTAAAACCAAAATCTTCAAGGGCGCCAACGTTAGTCGGATCAGACATCGCGATATAGAGGGTTTTAGATTGCACATACACCGGCAGGGCATGATGTTTCTCTATGAGTTTCTGATTAATAAACTTATCAGGGATACTATCCAATTCAAGGGTATCAGAGTCTAATAGAGGAATACCATATTCAGCTTCGCAGAACTGCGCTAGCTCAAGACTAGAGATAAAGTTGTTTTCCACCAAATAGCTCACCAATGATTTTTTCTCATTAGCGGCAGAGGTAGTGATTTGTTGAAGTTTATCGAAAGGGAGTAAACCACGAGTGGCCAAGCTAGAAGCAAGACCACTAATATTATGAGTTGTCATGATTAATTAACAAGAACCACCAGCTACACAGCTCCCTTCATTAGAAGAAGGATTTATTTCCCAAAGAACTTGTTTAGATGTTGAATTCATCGTTCCTAATAAGATGTAAGTATCTGTTCCCGCGCCGCCAGAAGCTTTAGCTGTAATTGTTACAATATCAGTAGAACCGTCTCCATATAGAACAGTATCAACAAAGCCGGTGCCATTTCCTGAAGTAATTTGTGCTGCAGATGCGCCTTGACAACCATCAACCGTTCCATCTACTTGAGCGCAGATTTCAACAGCTGTCTTAACTGGGCCAGTAGCTAAGATCACTTCTGAAAATTTAGCTCTTTGTGTATAACTCTGATAAGCAGGCAACGCTACCGCTGCTAGAATACCGATAATCGCGATAACGATTAATAGTTCGATTAATGTAAAACCACTTTGTACTTTTTTCATTTTTAATTTTCCTTAATTTAAAATTTACAGCAAATCATGATTATCTTCTTCTACAAAATAAACTGCAGGAGAGGAAATAAACAACTGTTGTAATAAAAAAGTTAACTTTATTGAAAACGGGCATTAGCATTTTCTAACAAGTGTCATCAAAACTAATATTCAATCCCTTTCTTGCCCACCTTTACCGACAAGGTTTTAAATAACATTAACTCAAGTGTGAAAGATTCATTTTTTAACCGTTAATATTGGTAGTGTAAACAACCTCATTAAACTGTTATTAATTTATAGCTTAGCCCAAAACAAAGAACTCGTTATCTATAGACTATAAAAAAGATCGCAACTTAATTTATATCCAATAAAGCAATGCAACCTAATTTATAAGTTATGATTATCATATCAAGCAAATAGCCTCAATAATAAAAGTGATGATAACAACTTGATCCAGATCTCTCTTTTTTAAGCATTAAAGATAAAATCTATATTTACCTTTAAAATCATAGGGCTATAAATTGACCATAAAGTGCTCTCAAAAAACATAGGCGAGTCAATAAGCGTTTAAAAATAAAAAACTCAATATTGTATTTACAACACAAAAAAGGAGATAAAGAGATAGTGATAAAATAGATTTCCTTTCAAACCCAAAATCTCCATAAGCACCAGCCCAAGTTTTATATAAAACGACTTAATTTAATACTAAAAAAAGATGAATCCACACAGATTTGATAAATTTTAAAATCGCGTAATTAATATTTTATACCTCAGCCACTTGATAAAGTCAAAATAACATCTAAATTATATTTACCACAAATTAAAAGAGGAAATACCATGTTTAACAAATTAATCACTCGTTTAACACTTCTGGCTTCATTACTCTTAGTGTCATTTGCGATGCCAGCTCTCGCGGATGATAAAGTCGGGGCAATGGTCGATGACAAAAGTAAAGCGACACAAAGCTCAATGACTAAATCAACACAGCAGATGGAAAAAGTAAACATTAACCAAGCAACCAATAAACAACTTGCGGCTATTAAAGGGATTGGCAAGACAAAAGCACAAGCCATCATTGACTATCGTGAAGCAAAAGGTAATTTTACGGATTTGAAGCAGTTAATGAACGTTAAGGGGATTGGTCAAGGTACGCTTAAAAAAATAACGCCCTTCATTTCATTATAAATGTTAATGATGTAAAGCGTTACGCTATAAAAATCTGATTCACTAAATTGTGTCGCTTTAATAAATCAATAACACCATCAATACAACAAACAAAAAAAGCGACAGCTGAATACTCAACTGTCGCTTTTTTATTCAGTCATTTAATTTTTTGTTAAATAACTTTAATCACTTAAATAAGTTAAAAAGTAGCGCGTAATGCCACTGTACGGTTAAATACTAAGTGCTCTGCCGTCGAATCAGTATTATCCGCACAGAAATAACCTTCACGTTCGAACTGGTACGCTTTTTCAGCAACAGCATCCGCCAAGCTTACTTCTACAAAGCCTTTTTGAACTGTTAATGACTGTGCATTCAGTGCGCTATCAATACTTTCTTCAGCAGCAGGGTTATCAACTAAGAATAGACGATCATAAATACGGAACTCTGCAGGTTTATTGGTTTTAGCATCAACCCAATGGATAACACCTTTTACTTTACGGCCATCTTCAGGGTTTTTACCCAATGTGCCCGCATCGTAGGTACAATGTACCTCGGTGATATTACCCTCAGCATCGGTTTTAAAGTCATCTGCACGAATCACGTAAGCATTACGTAAACGCACCTCTTTGTTTAACTTCAAACGTTTGTACTGCTTGTTACCAACCTCTTTAAAGTCAGCACGATCAATATAGAGTTCACGCGAGAAAGGAACGATACGTGTACCCATGCTTTCATCTTTAGGATGACATGGTGCGACAAGTTGTTCACTTTTAGCTTCATCGTAGTTAGTGATGATCACTTTTATCGGATCTAATACCGCCATTGCACGTGGGCCATTGGCCTCTAAATCTTCACGTACACAGGCTTCTAATGAAGCAAGCTCTACGGTATTTTCCTGTTTGGTCACACCAATACGTTTTGAAAATTCACGTAATGAGGCTGCAGGATAACCACGGCGACGCATACCAGAGATCGTAGGCATACGTGGATCATCCCAACCCGTTACAATATTTTCTTCAATTAACGCAGCAAGTTTACGCTTTGAGGTTAATGTATATTGTAAGTTAAGACGTGAAAACTCAATTTGACGCGGTTTAGCAGCAATGCTGATATTAGCTAATACCCAATCATAAAGTGGACGGTGATCTTCAAACTCTAAGGTACATAAACTGTGTGTGATCCCTTCAATCGCATCCGAAATACAGTGCGTGAAATCATACATTGGGTAGATACACCATTTATCGGCCGTTTGGTGATGATGTGCAAAACGGATACGGTAGATAACGGGATCGCGCATCTTCATATTTGGCGATGCCATATCTATTTTAGCGCGTAGCATCATTGAACCTTCTGCAAACTCACCGGCACGCATACGTGCAAATAGGTCAAGGTTCTCTTCTACAGAACGATCACGGAACGGGCTATCTTTACCCGCAGAGGTTAACGAACCACGGTATTCACGTGTTTGCTCTGCGTTTAATTCACAAACATAAGCTTTGCCCGTTTCGATTAACTCAACGGCATAGCTATATAGTTGCTCAAAATAATTAGATGAGTAACGTACTTCACCCTGCCATTTAAAACCTAACCAAGAAACATCTTTCTCGATAGCATGTACGTAATCCACATCTTCTTTAAGCGGGTTAGTATCATCAAAACGTAAGTTACATGCGGCATTAGGGTAATCTTCAGCGATACCAAAATTTAGACAGATAGATTTCGCATGACCGATATGTAAATAGCCGTTTGGCTCTGGCGGGAAGCGCGTCTGGATAGACTGGTGTTTGCCCGTATTAAGATCGTCATCGATAATGTTACGAATAAAATTGCTTGGGCTAGTGTCTACCTGAGTCATTGCTCACCTCTAAAAAATTAACGAATAAAAAAGTAACTGCATTAAGTGCTGCCATTTGAATATACTTCATTTTATGAATATATCGATTTAAATGACCAAACCGCGTGTTTACATAACGGCAGCAGAAAGCTCAGCCTGCGCTATGGCGGTCTATTGGCAATGAAAACAGCGCTTATTTAAAAGCGTGTTAAACAGTTACTCAAAACAAGGGAGCAATCATCTTATATTCTGCAACTAAGCTCAAGAGAAAAGGTAAATAGTAGGCAAAAAAAAAGACACTCCGAAGAGTGCCTTTATCAGCTATCACGCTCAGTGATTAACTTTTATCGTTATTGAATACTATTTTGCAGCTTTCATGCGGTTAGCAATGCTTTCAGCCTGTGGACCGATAATAACCTGTAGATTATTTTCACCCAACTTAACAACACCCATTGCGCCAAGACCTTTCAGCTCTGCTTCACTGATTACACTACGGTCTTTTAATGTAAGACGTAGACGTGTAATACAAGCATCAATTACTTCAAGATTATCCATGCCACCTAGAGCAGCAACATATTGGTTAGCTAGCTCATTCGCATCTTCTTTACCAGCAGCTATTTTTGGTGCATCCGCATCAGCATCTTCACGACCAGGTGTTTTAAGATCTAGGCCTTTGATTAGCGCAACAAAGATGAAGTAGTAGATTGCGAAGAATGCAAGACCTTGAACGATCAGCATGTACCACTGTTTCGCTAATGGATTTTGTGAAGAAAGTACCATATCCACAAGACCAGCAGAGAAACCGAAACCTGCCATCCATTCCATGTTTGCAGCGAAGAATACCGAGATACCCGTTAGCAAAGCATGAACAACATATAATAGTGGAGCAACAAACATGAATGAGAATTCAAGCGGCTCTGTTACACCTGTAAAGAATGAAGCTAAAGCCGCCGCAAGCATAATCGATGCGATCTTCTCTTTATTTTCAGTTTTTGCAGTAGTGTAAATCGCAAGTGCAGCCCCTGGTAGACCAAACATCATGATTGGGAAGAAACCAGCTTGATACATACCAACAGTACCAATTGCTACTTTACCGTTAGCAGCAAATGCATCGATAGTTGCCTGACCTGCTAAGAAGTTAGGAATATCATTTATACCCGCTACATCAAACCAGAATACTGAGTTAAGTGCATGGTGAAGACCAACTGGAATTAATAGACGGTTAAGGAATGCATAGATACCCGCACCAATTTCACCCATACCAGAAATTGTTTCGCCTAAATGCTGTAGACCAGAGAAGATAACAGGCCAAACAATCATTAGCACAAACGATACAACAATCATTACCACTGAAACTACGATCGGTACTAAACGACGGCCAGAGAAAAAGGCTAATGCTTTATGTAGTTCAACGCTTGAGAATTTATTGTAAAGCTCAGCAGAGATAATACCGACTAAGATACCCACAAATTGATTTTCAATTTTACCAAAAGCAGGTGGCACTTGATCCATAGGAATACCTTGGATTTGTGAAACCGCACCTGGAGATAACAAGGTAGTAACGACTAACCAACCAACTAAACCAGAAAGTGCAGCAGCACCATCTTTATCTTTCGACATACCGTAAGCAACACCCACGGCAAATAAGAGTGCCATGTTATCAATTACAGCAGCACCGGCCTTGATTAGAAATGCAGCAAGTGCGGAATCACCACCCCAACCGTTTGGATCGATCCAGTAACCGATACCCATTAAAATTGCCGCGGCTGGTAATACAGCCACCGGAACCATTAACGCTCTACCTACTTTTTGCATGTATCCAAGAATATTCACTATTAACTCTCCTAAAGTTTGATTATTCGTGTGATTTATTAATTTCGTGAATCTTATTAACATCATCATAAATGTGTTGTTATAAAATCTAGGCTAGACTTTAAAGTGTTTTTTTTGCGATGCAAATTAAAACAAACCATTTTGTGATAGTTGTCAAACACAAATCATTTTAAGGCTAAAACGTGAGTTAAAAGGCGATTTAAAGCAAAAATAAGTGGAAATAAAAACAAACTTAATTTACGCTACGCATTAACTATTATTGTTCACTAAATCTTTGGAGAAAAAAATGCGTTTAATTCCACTTAATTCATCACCTGAAGTTGGCCAATGGGCTGCCCGTTACATTGTTGATGCAATCAATAAGTTTGCCCCAACAGCTGAACGCCCTTTTGTTCTAGGTCTACCAACAGGCGGCACGCCACTGACTGCTTACAAAGCATTGATTGCTTTGTATAATGCAGGCGAAGTAAGCTTTGCTAACGTGGTTACCTTTAATATGGATGAATATGTTGGTCTTGAGCCTTCACATCCAGAAAGCTACTACAGCTTCATGCACAATAACTTCTTTAGCCATGTTGATATTCAAGAGCAAAACATTAACCTACTTAATGGTCTTGCTGAAGATTTAGAAGCTGAGTGTCAACGTTTCGAAGATAAAATCAAAAGCTATGGTCAGATTAACTTGTTCATGGGTGGCGTAGGTGTTGATGGTCATATCGCATTTAATGAGCCAGGATCATCTCTTTCTTCACGTACACGTGTTAAAACGTTAACGCCAGATACATTGATCGCTAACTCTCGTTTCTTTGACAACGATATCAATCAAGTACCAAAACTAGCATTAACGATTGGTGTTGCGACGCTGCTTGATGCAAAAGAAGTGCTGATCTTAATAACGGGTCACAATAAAGCACAAGCATTACAAGCAGCTGTTGAAGGCTCTGTAAACCATTTATGGACAGTAACAGCATTACAACTTCATCAGAAAGCGATTCTTGCTTGTGATGCACCTTCAACAATGGAACTTAAAGTGAAAACACTTAAGTATTTCTCTGAGCTTGAAGCAGAAAATATCGGTAACCTATAAGGTTATTAAAAAGGGGATAGGACAATAGTCCTATACGTTGTTAGTACACGTAATTAGTTTATTACGCGCTAGCATACAAAAGCGAGGCGCATGCCTCGTCCCCTGTCAATTAAAGGGGATTTCAATGTACGCACTAACCAACTGTACCATCTACACCACAGACGCTGTGTTAACTGATCATGCAGTGCTTATCGAAAATGATTCAATCAAGTGTATTATTAAAACAACAGCAGTTAATGCTGATATCGAAAAAATAGACCTAGATGGCGCAAACCTGAGCCCTGGTTTTATTGACCTACAGCTTAATGGTTGTGGTGGTGTGATGCTCAATGGTGCAGAAACCCAACAGACACTTGAAATAATGCAAGCAGCTAACCTTAAATCCGGTACTACCAGTTTTCTACCGACTTTTATTACCGATGCAGATGAAGGTATTAAACGCGTATTAGCCGTTGCACGACACTACATCGATAACACACCCAATGAAGTATTAGGCTTACATTTAGAAGGCCCATATTTAAGTATCGAAAAAAAAGGTATTCATCGTCCAGAGTTTATCCGTAAACCTGATAATGCAATGATAGATCTTATCTGTGAAAACAGTGACATTGTTAGTATGCTAACTCTTGCGCCTGAAAATAGCCCTGCAGACGTTGTCAAAAAACTCAGTGACAATAATATAGTCGTTTCGCTTGGCCATACTAATGCGACATATGCACAAGCAAAGGTTGCCATTGATCATGGTGCAAGTTGTGCAACACATTTATTTAATGCAATGACCGCAATTACCGGCCGCGAAGCGGGTGTGGTAGGCGCAATCTATGATAATGAACTGTATGCTGGTGTGATTGTTGATGGTTTCCATGTTGCTTACGAGAATGTACGTATTTCGAAAAAAATCATGGGTGAAAAATTATTTTTAGTCACTGATGCTACAGCACCAGCTGGGGCTAATATTGATTCTTTCGACTTTGTAGGAACCACTGTTTATTATAAAGATGGTAAATGCTTTGGTGCCGATGGCACATTAGGTGGCTCTGCAGTCACCATGATTGAGTCTATTGAGCAAACGGTTAAGTTTGTGGGTATTGAACTCGCAGAAGCAATTCGTATGGCAACACTTTATCCTGCTAAAGCAATTTCTGTTGAGGATAAATTAGGCAGTATTTCATCAGGAAAAATCGCTAACCTTGCTATTTTCACTAATGATTACAAAGTAGTTGCAACTGTCGTAAATGGCGTTTATAAAGCATCATAAAAATATCTTTATATTATTTCCGTTTAAATTAAGGTAAAACTACTGTTCAACATAGTCTTACCTTAACTATCAATAAATCAGACAATAGGATTCACATGCAACAAGTTCGCTCTAACGCCACCTCTAGTGTTGCAAATATTGACCTCATTAAAGAGGTTAATTGTGCGCGTATTTATAAAGTTATCGAACAAAACGCACCGATCTCTCGTGTGAAAATAGCTAAAATAAGCCACCTTGCTCCGGCCAGTGTGACTAAAATTACTCGCTACCTCCTTGAAAAAGGAATTATCACAGAAACGGAACGTCAAGCTTCAACCGGCGGACGATGCGCAATATCAATTACACCGAATTCAGAAAAGATCTATGTCATCGCAATTACTATAGGCCGCCGCTTACTCTCTCTTAGCCGCTACAATCTAGAGGGACAAAAATCAGTTGATAAACGCATCAATATTGAAAACAAAAGCGGTGAGCAACTTGTTAGCTTGCTGCAACGTGAGATACAAACGTTAATCAATGATGAGCAAGAGCAAGGAAATACAATATCGGCGATCTCGGTGACGCTATCAGGGTTAATTAACCCAGAGCAAGGGCGTATTATTTATACAGCATCCGATAAACTTAATAATATCCCGCTCGCTGAGCTATTAGAAAAAAGCTTTAATATTCCTACCTTTATCGGTAACCATACCCGTGCCCTTGCATTAGCTGAACATTATTTTGGTGCAACACAAGGGTGCCAAGACTCGATCGTTATCAGCGTTCATCACGGTGTGGGCTCTGGTATCATTGTGCAAGGCAAACAATTATTAGGTACTAACTTCAATATCGGTGAAATTGGCCATATACAAGTTAATCCACAAGGAGAAAAATGTCATTGTGGTAATTATGGTTGTCTTGAAACAGAAGTAAGTGACAGTATCATCGTTAAAAAGGTACAGAAAGCGATAGCAGAGGGAGCGAGTTCTCCACTTGAAGGCAAGACTTTAAATATTGATAATATTTATCAAGCAGCAGCATACGGAGATCCACTTTGTGAACGTATTGTTAGCGAAGCCGCTAGTTACTTAGGAAAAACAATCGCGATTTTGATCAATATTCTTAATCCTGAAAAAGTAGTGATTGCAGGTAGAATAATCAATGCGCAAAACACCCTATTTAATGCAATCAAACAATGTATTACGCATCAATCTTTACCTGACTTTCAAAATCGAGTAGAAATCTGTCCTTCAGAGCTTCACCCGAACTCAACCATCGCTTCTTTCGCTCTCATTAAGCAAGCAATTTATGAGAGTGATCTGCTACAAAAAATAAACGTTAATAAGTAATAATACCTAAAGTAGAGAGTGGATAACTTCACTCTCACTTCCTCACTTAAATACGTTTTAAAGAAGCTAACGACCGTGTTCCATCAATATAATCAATGTAGTTAAACTGAATAGCATCGCCGACAACGATATGACTAAAACTGACCGTTTGTGCGTCTTCCCGAAACATTTTCACTGATAATTTCCCTTCGTTTTGCTGTTGCTGATGAAATTTCAATAATTGCTCCGTTGTTGGCGCCGAAGCCGACACTATCTGTTCAAATGCCTTTTTACGAGCCTGGTAAACCTGTGGGTAATCAACACCAGAAGAGGTAAAAAATGGAGAGTGTGGTTGCTTAGTCAAGTTTTCGCCATCCCACTGCAAAAGTAATAACTGCTTATTCGTTATGTTTAACCCCTCAGGGAAAATACAAAGTTGGAATGGCTGGTAGTGACTCAAAGGCAGATCTTTTAAGCGTTCAATAATGTCACCTTGGCTAGTTAATAGCGTTAAGATAATTTCACCACGGCTAATAAACTCACCTGATGTTGCTTTTTTCTCTGCTTGGTAGTAATTAAGTAAAGCGAGGCAGAGACCACTTTGATGTACGCCAAGCCAAGTACCTTGGCCAACAGGATCAACGGGGTAAATAGCATTTAGATCATTATCGACCTGCGGCACGATAGCCTGAGCACGACTTCGCTGCTCATCACGATTAAAAAAAAGCTCATAACCCGATTCGGTTAAGCGATAGGTTAAGGTGCACATTGTTCATCACGCATAAAGGTTGCAGTTGCAGGTGCAATACCAAATTGCTCTGGGATGGTTAATTTCTGTGCTTTTGATATCTGCCCTATCATCGCAAAGTGGTGAATAGCATGGCTACCAACAAAAATAAGCTCTCTTGCAAGCGTCGTATCAACAACTTCAACTTGTTTCTTTTCAACAGAAACCTCTGTAGAAAGCTGTATCGTTTGCTGCAGCTGTATCTTGCTAAGGGACAACAGGAACTCTTCAATTTCATCTAGTTGAGCCATTGCAGCATCAATATCCGTTTCTATTGTTCCCCCTCGGCTGCGTTTATCATAATTAATAGTGCCACTGTGGATTGCTTCTTTAATAGCAATGTAATGATCTAAAATATGACGGATATGCTGTCCTGCGGAACTGATAAAAAGCGGAGAAATTACCGCTCTATATTGTGTTGATGTGACAGAGTGTAAGTAACTTTTGGCCTGCGCTAATATATTTATTTGACTATTGATCATGAAAAGAAGCTCTATACGTTGATACATATAATAACAATAACATATCACGACAACGTCGTTGATGGTTTTATCTAATCTATAAATAGGTTTGCTAAGGTTGGATCATCTATACGCCCAAGTTTATCCCAACCTTCTGCAACAACTCCCTGCTTATTGATAGGGGGAGCAATATCACGCTGTAGTCCGTTACCTAAATCATGAATTTCCGTCGCTTGGTATAAGTGACTGTCATAAATAACATAAGCATCTATTTTATAGCCCATTTTAGGCTCAAAATGAGCAACTTTCTCGGTACCTAATAGGTTAGGTACTGTAGTAGGAAAAACGTCACCGGAGCCTCCAGCTCCGGTTAATAGCATAGTAAATGACACTTGCTCTGAGTAGGTATAGGTTTGATAGTTTCCCGTTGCACTTAACCAACTTGCTGTTATTGATACTAGCCGAATCGGTGATGTTGCAGAAGTGTCCGGGACCTGCGCTATTTTCCACTTTAAATCAAAATCATTACCTCTGATACTAAAAGTCGAGGAGTGCCCATTAAGATTCAATACATCTTGTAGCCGCTGATACTGCATCAACGCCTCCATCTCTTTGGAAACCAGATCAACAACCACCGCATGTGAGAAGTTATCTCGATTTTGATCGCCGATTAGCTTTTGCAAACCTGAAATATTTACTGCCGTTATGCTGACAATAAATAGTGCCACCAATACTTCAATTAATGAAAAACCAGCACTTATTTTATTAGCTAGCATTAGAAATCACGCCATGTTCCAGCTGCAATCCGATATCCACTACTGGTTGGTTTGACGCCTAAATTATCATAAAGCTTATCTAACACTAACTTATCAAAGCGCGCTGAAAAGTGTTGTTTGGTGTTATTACTGTTGCTCCTATCATGGCCGTCGTGGGAACATTTATATTCACTTAATAAAGCTCCATTAACATTAATTCCCCCCATATCAATATTGATATCAGGTACTTGAATAGCTTCAGCATACTTCGATAAACGGTTACCATTAAGATCAATAGGCTTACCATGACCATCAACATGAGCATGACTCCCCGGAAGAAAATAAAGCATACCAACGACACGCGCACCGGTATTTGGCTGCGTCTTAAATGTCCCACCTTCAATGAATACTAATTTTGGATGCTTTGCTGAACCAATGGTGAAAACCTTATTCTCTGATGTTTTACTTTGCTGCGTATAATATTGGCTAATATCACAATCACCTTTGATGTAGATAATCTCCTTTTCTTCATCAATGACCTGAAACTGATCAGAGCAGTTCCCCCCATAACTGGTATCGATTTGTGCGGCGTTATCCCAAATTTTGTCAAGGTTATCTGCGTTCATTGGTATCGCAAAGGTAGCCTCAAAAAGTGATCCAGCTTTAAAGTCAGGATCAACAGGTAGTTCACTAATATAAGACGTTTCAGGAAGTTCACCCATCTCCCAATTATAACGTTCAACATCGTCTGCAGTGGTTGTTTTAGCAATAACGCTTACTAGGCTAGTCCCTTTTAATACATTATCAGCAATAACATTTTCACCGCTACGCTCTCCTGAACAATCGTCATCATCAACAGGAATTTCAATATTAGGATTACTTACCAACATAGCTTCAGCCACATTACCAGAGGCCAGACAATCACTTTGTTCTAGACCTTCACAACCATCATTTACTAACGCAGATTCATCCAAGTTCAGCTTTCCATTCACAGAAAGAGCCGCGTTTGGAATAGGAAAATTAAGGTAGAACTCAACTTCAAGATTAATTTGTCGAATTGCGCTGCCATCAACCGAGGTAGCATCAGAGGTAATAATTAATCTGTTGGTTGTTAACTTATCGACCTGAACACGATAGTGACTTGCACTATTGTTATAGGTTACTGGTAAGGTATTCAAAAGTAGTTGTGCACGTTGTGGATCATCTAGCTGGCTTAATACAAAATTTACACCTGATTCTGCATTAGCAAAGGCTTCATTATTACGATAATAGTTTCCAACGATCTGATTATTAACAAGTTGTGAGTAGGCCATATTAGCAGTAAAGAGGATAGCGGCCATCGCTAACAGCACTGTTGAAATTAACACAGCAAAACCTTTTTCTTGTTTTACTTGAGTAATCATTGCTTGGTGATAAGCATCTTTTTCAAGCGAACTAGCGGTTAACATCATAAACTCCAGTAAAGCCATTTCAGACGGTCAACAACGCTAAAAACAGAAATTAATTAATGTGAAAAAGTGTCAAAAAACTGCATTAACACCCTACTAGCGTCAAACTATTACAGAATATTCACACTAAAGCTTAGGAATAAAATAGCAAAAGTAAATCAAAACAAGCCTAGTAATAAGACTTTTTTTGACCGTAAATATAGCGCTCTGTTTTTATTGATATTGATCGCAAAAACAATTTTACAGGCACACAGGGTTAACATTTATTTAACAAGCTCTAGTCGCTTCACAACTTATTTTTTATTGCTGTCTTAAACTAGGTGGTGAAATTTCAAACAACCTCAAGCATCAGAGTCGCTAATAAGTGTAAGTGCTTGTCTCTTTAATTATGTGGAGTTAAGAATGAGTGAAAATCACGTTTACCCAGTATCAGCTGAGCTTGCTGAAAAAAGCCTATTAACGAATGAACAATACCTAGCAGACTACGCCGCATCGATTAATGATCCTGAAGCATTTTGGGGTGAGAAAGGTAAAATTCTAGATTGGATAAAACCTTATACTAAGGTCAAAAATTGCTCTTACGACCCTGGCCATATCTCTATTAACTGGTTTGAAGATGGCGAACTTAATGTCTCTGCCAACTGTATTGATCGTCATCTTGCTAGCAAAGGCGATCAAGTTGCTATTCTCTGGGAAGGCGATTCTCCCGACCAAGATCAAAGCATTACCTATAACGAACTACACAAACGTGTTTGCCAATTTTCAAATGCATTAAAAGCACAAGATGTACAAAAAGGTGATGTTGTTTGTTTATATATGCCGATGACGCCTGAGGCTGCAGTTGCAATGTTAGCTTGTACACGTATTGGTGCAGTTCACTCAATTGTATTTGGCGGTTTCTCTCCCGAAGCCATTGCAGGCCGTATTATTGATAGTAAATCCAAAATAGTGATCACGGCTGATGAAGGTCGTCGTGGTGGCCGCCCCGTTCCACTTAAAGCTAATGTTGATGAAGCATTAGAAAAAGAGGGGACTGATTGCGTTGAAAAAGTGATTGTCTTTAAAAATACTGGTGGTGATGTTGCTTGGCATGAACAGCGCGATTTAGACTGGGAGACGATCACAGCACCACAATCAGAGCAATGTGAACCAACGGCCATGAACGCTGAAGATCCACTGTTTATTCTTTATACTTCGGGGTCAACAGGAACGCCTAAAGGTGTTTTACACACTACCGGTGGTTACCTCGTTTATGCAACGATGACATTCAAGTATGTATTCGATTACCAAGAGGGTGATATTTACTGGTGTACAGCAGATGTAGGCTGGATCACCGGTCATAGTTACCTTGTATATGGTCCATTAGCTAATGGTGCAACCACACTGCTTTTTGAAGGTGTCCCTACATACCCAACAACGGCACGTATGAGTGAAGTCGTTGATAAACATAATGTGACGCTGCTTTATACCGCTCCAACAGCAATTCGCGCATTAATGGCAAAAGGCGATGATGCAATCAAAGGCACATCACGTGAATCATTGCGTATTTTAGGCTCGGTAGGTGAACCGATTAATCCAGAAGCATGGGAATGGTATTACGATAAAATCGGTAACAAATCCTGCCCTATCGTTGATACATGGTGGCAAACAGAAACCGGTGGCATTTTAATCACACCTCTTCCTGGTGCAACAGATCTTAAACCGGGGTCGGCAACACGCCCATTCTTTGGCGTACAACCGGCATTAGTTGATAATGAAGGGGTTATCTTAGAGGGTGCAATCGAAGGCAACTTAGTGATGCTTGATAGTTGGCCGGGGCAGATGCGTACACTATTTAATAACCATGATCGTTTCGAACAAACTTACTTCTCAACCTTTAAAGGCATGTACACAACGGGTGATGGCGCTCGTCGTGATGAAGATGGCTATTACTGGATCACAGGACGTGTTGATGACGTACTCAATGTCTCCGGTCATCGTATGGGCACTGCTGAAATTGAAAGTGCATTAGTCTCGCACCCTAAAATTGCGGAAGCTGCTGTTGTTGGTGTTCCCCACGAGATCAAAGGCCAAGGGATCTACGCTTACGTCACCTTAAATTCAGGCGAATTCTCTTCACCTGAACTATATGCAGAAGTGAAACAATGGGTACGTAAGGAGATTGGGCCAATTGCAACACCCGATATTTTGCACTGGGCAGAAGGATTGCCAAAAACACGTTCAGGTAAAATTATGCGTCGTATTCTGCGTAAAATTGCTACTGGTGAAAGTGATCAACTAGGTGATACATCAACACTGGCTGATCCAAGTGTTGTTGATCAGCTGATTAAAGAAAACGCTGAGCTTTAATAACAACGAGAAGAAGTGAGAGCTTCGTCTCGCCCTGTTTATCCAATAAACAGAGAAAACTAGCTAGTTATTTAACAACTCGATAGACTCCTAAACATATTGTTTTAGGAGTCTTTTTTTATGCCCACAAAAATTAACGTCTTAGTGTTAAATGGACCAAATTTAAACCTACTTGGACAACGCGAGCCAGAGGTATATGGTAGTCAAACACTAAACGACATTATCAATGCACTTTCTATTGAAGCAGAAGCAATGAATATTGAATTAACTCATCTGCAAAGCAATCGTGAATATGAGTTAATTGAAAGAATACACCAATCTTTTAATAAAATTGACTTCATTATCATCAACCCAGCGGCATTTACCCATACTAGCGTGGCACTTCGTGATGCCTTGCTAGGTGTCAGTATTCCCTTTATTGAAGTCCACCTGTCAAATGTGCATGCACGAGAATCGTTCCGTCATCACTCTTATCTTTCTGATATTGCCACGGGTGTAATCTGCGGATTAGGGGCAAAAGGTTATTCTCTCGCGCTACAATCGATCCGTGAAACTGAGACAGCGCGCTAGTTAACATTGCTCCGAAAACCGAAAACGTGACCAGTGTCACACTAGATTAATTGACTGTTTAATTTTTTCAGCAAAATATGAAAAACTACCTAGGTAGGTAGTTACTTAAAGAATTAAGTTAAGGCATTCTACCTTTGTCTTAAGGAGTTTAAGGCATAGTAGTAAACCCACTTTAAATGCCAAAAAATGGATTTTAATTGTTATAAAAAAGTTGTAATAATAAGAGACATATTACAGGCAAGCCTAACTTTGTTAGGCTTGCCTGTAATATGTCTCTTATTATTACAGGCAAGCCTAACTTTGTTAGGCTTTTTTTTTGTTTCCATTTATCTTCTCTCTTTTGCTATCCAAGCAACCATTTACAGCATGCTAAATTAAGATTATGAATATCCTGTACAGCAATAACCACATTCTGCTTAAAAGATGGCAGTCACTGCGTATTTATAATATCGCAATACTTTGTGCTTTTCTTATTTTCTACCTCATTGGTACACTGCAGAGTTATTCGCTATTCTCTCGCCCTGCTGTATTTAATTTACCGTTAATAATGCCAATAGCAGCCATCTTTTTATGCGCATATCTCATTCATACCTTAATAAATAACAAAGATCAGCAAAGCCTCCTCTGTATTCCGGTGCTCACTCTATTCACTACATTTTTTATCACCATTAATAGTCATTTTGAAATAGCGACATCTCAAAACAGTTTTCTTTATTTCACACTCTTATTACCGCTTTTTTATGCTTATATCCTCTCCTATAATTTTAAACTATTAGTTGCCAATAACATCGTGGTTATTATCTGTTATAGCTTTACTGCGGTTGTCGGTGAAATAAGTACACTGGTCTTTATTTTTAACCTACTATTTTTATTTACCCTCATATTTTTAACGATCTATTCCCATATAAAAAACAACCGTGGCACAGTAAAAGTAAATACTCCCGACATCCCCTCCTCATCAGCGAAATTAAAGGATAATCATGCTGTTTATTTAAAAACAATTATTCATGATATTCGCCAACCTTTAACGAGCTTATCGTTATACGGTGAGCTTCTCAGCAATAAAGACAATGATCCGCAACAAAAACTAGTCATTGAAAATTTACTGTCAGCATCAACTCAATTAGATCATTGGCTATCGTCATTACTTGAACTTGCGGCACTCGACGCTAACAGCGTAAAAGCAAATATAAAAAATATTACAGTACAGAAATGTCTTGCAAAAGTGATCGAAAAACAATCAAAAATTGCAGAATCACAAGGAATGAAATTAAAAATACGCTTGCACAGGTCAGTACTTAAAACAGACGCTAAATTACTGAGTGAAATTATTGATAACTTACTCAGTAACGCCAGAATACATGGCTCACAAAAGCTCGGAGAGGTGATTTTATTAACCGCTCATCAGCAACATAAAAATATAGTGATTCAAGTTTGGAACAGAGGGAAGGGTATAGGTGCTGCACAGCTTAAAGCCCTTTTTGATGAGCAATATTATGCGAATAACCCTAAACACAACAAAGCCAAGGGTATTGGATTAGGGTTGGCACTTTCGCAACGAAAAGCAAAGCTTTTAAACAGCGAGATTAACGTTAAAACCTCTGCAAATGGCAGCTGTTTTTCACTGCAAATAGCAGAAGGTGTAAAGACTGAAGTCGTCGCTAAGAAAAGTATGCTAGGTCAAGAAAACAGCGCTCATATTTTACTGATTGATGATGATGAAAGTATTTTATCTGCACTATCAATGCTCTTACAAAATTGGGGTTACAGCGTAGATTGTGCAAGCGATAGTGAACAAGCAATCCAACTCCTAGCAAGTACATCCTTTGCACTTATTATTTCTGACTACCAATTGCCAGATAATAAAAATGGTGTTGAGCTGATTAAACTTGCACAGCAAAAACAACATCTTCCTGCATTACTACTAACAGGTGATATTGACCCAGATAAACTGAAAGAGGGAGAACTTAGAAGTTATAAAATTTTACATAAACCGATAAAGCCGCCGGTATTACGCTTATTATTACGTCGTTTATTAGCAGAAGGAAATGTAGAATAAAAAGCTATGAGCTCAACAGCCCTACTTTTAAGGCTTTTTCGATTGCTTTAGCGCGACTGCTCACACCCGATACTTGTAATACCTGATAGATACCTTTCTGGTGAAATTTCACTGTATCCGGAGAGATAGAGAGTTGTTCTGCTATTTCTCGATTCGTATTGCCCGAATATAAAAGTGATAAAATTTCAGCTTGGCGATCAGAAAGATGGTACATCTCCCTATTTTTACGCTCCTCTACCACCAAGTTTTCGAGTTGTTGCTCCACTTCATCAGGTATAAAAATATTCCCTAATAGAACAGATTCCAACCCCGCCAGCATATCCTGTGGTGCATAGGATTTGGGGATAAAACCCATTGCTCCTTTTTGCAGTGCAATCAACACCTCTTTGTACTCTTCACAGGCAGAAAGTACTACGACAGGTGAAAAAATATGCCGTTTTGCTAACTCGTCAATCATACAAATGCCATCCATTTCAGGCATTTTTAGATCCATCAGAATCAGATCGGGTTGTAACTTTTCAATTTTCATCAGCGCTAATAAAGGGTTATCAAAAATCAGCACTTCATTATTACTGTTTTCTAATGTCAGCTTTAACCCATGTAAAAATAGTTGATGATCATCAATTATTACAATTTTAGTCATTTCTTAATCCAGGAAGCAAAGGGCAATATAAATTTTAATTTAATCTTAATATTTTACACCGAACTTGCAATCATTAATGGGTAACGGCTCTCATCTTTACATTCAAATTACCTTCGACTATTTTTCAATCAATTGGAATATTATTCACTTCCCCTGTATTCTCCCTGAAAAATACACAAATAGGATTAAAAATATGCCTTGGATACAACTTAAATTAAATGCAACATCAGCTAATGCTGAAGATATCGGTGAACTGTTGATGAGTAATGGCGCACTTTCTGCGACTTTTACTGATGCTCAAGACACACCTGTTTTCGAACCTTTACCAGGCGAAACACGTCTTTGGGGCGATACAGACATCACCGGCCTTTATGAAGCTGACGCTGATATGCAAGCTATCGTCGAGGTACTTAAAAAAAGCCCATTACTGGCAGATGACTTCGCATTTAAAGTAGAGCAATTAGAAGATAAAGATTGGGAACGTGAGTGGATGGATAACTTCCACCCAATGCAATTTGGTAAACGTTTATGGATCTGCCCAAGCTGGAAACCAGTACCAGATGAGAATGCAGTGAACGTTATGCTAGACCCAGGCTTAGCCTTTGGTACAGGTACTCACCCAACAACAGCGCTTTGTTTAGCATGGCTTGATGGCCAAGATCTACAGGATAAAGTGGTACTCGATTTTGGTTGTGGCTCTGGCATTTTAGCAATTGCAGCATTAAAACTGGGTGCAAAACGTGTTATTGGCATCGATATTGACCCACAAGCGATTACAGCAAGCCGTGATAATGCAGAACGTAATAACGTATCAGAACAGCTTGAATTATACCTTCCAGCTGATTTGCCAGAAGGTATTTTAGCCGACGTATTAGTGGCAAATATTCTTGCAGGACCATTACGTGAGTTGTCAGGCAGCATTGAAGCATTAGTAAAACCAAGTGGAAAACTTGCACTTTCAGGCATTCTAGAGCAACAAGCGGATGAACTGATTGAAACTTACAGTCAGTGGTTTGAAATGGACGCAGCACAAGTAAAAGAGGAATGGGCACGTCTTTCTGGTCAAAAGTGTTCAAAAAGCCAACAATAACCCTACAAAAATGAGATCAATCTGAATATTGGGCAATTTGCAAGCAAAATAATTGCATAATGGTTAATTATTAACCTTTATTCTGTTTGCAAAAATGCGTAAACTACGCCGCCTTGAGTTAGAGAGATTGACTATTTTATATGCAGATTGGAAAACACCAATTACACAACAATATTATTTTGGCACCGATGGCGGGAGTGACTGATCGTCCTTTTCGTGAGCTTTGTAGAAGCCAAGGTGCTGGACTTGCTGTGTCTGAAATGTTGTCGTCCAATCCGCGTGTCTGGAATAGCAAAAAATCTAGGTTAAGAATGGATTACCATGGCGAATCGGGTATTCGCTCCGTGCAAATTGCTGGCTCTGAGCCAAAGGCAATGGCCACCGCTGCACAGTTATGTGTGCAACAAGGCGCACAGATTGTTGATATCAATATGGGATGTCCCGCTAAGAAAGTGAATAAGAAAAAAGCAGGCTCTGCCCTACTGCCACATCCTGAACTTGTGAAAGCAATTTTAGAGTCAGTGGTTGATGCGGTTGATATACCTGTTACTTTGAAAATTCGCACTGGCTGGGATCCTGAGAGCAGAAATGGTCTGGAAATAGCACAAATTGCCCAACAAGCCGGTATCCAAGCACTTGCAGTACATGGTCGAACTCGCCAATGTCTTTATAAAGGCGATGCAGAGTACGACACAATAAAAATAATTAAAGAAAATGTAACTATACCTGTAATTGCAAATGGCGACATTACCAGTGTTGAAAAAGCGAAATATGTGCTTGAACACACGGGTGCAGACGCCATTATGATTGGACGAGGAGCACAAGGTGCACCTTGGATATTCAACGAGATAAACCACTACTTAACCACGGGTGAACATAAATCACCAATGGATAAACAGGATGTTACCACACTGCTATTAGGCCATGTTGAAGCTTTACATGCGTTTTATGGTGAAGTGATGGGACCGCGTATAGCTAGGAAGCACGTAGGGTGGTATTTACAAGCGCAAGACCAATTAGGTTACTTTAAACGACAATTTAATGCTATTGACTGCCCAATTGAGCAGTTGAAGACGTTAGAAATTTATTTGAATAATTAAAGAGTTAACAGCCATGTTTGAACAAAATATTCCTCAAGAAGCACTTACAACTACAACTAGTATTCCGGCTACCGGGCAAATAACTCAAAAACCACTTCGCGATTCAGTGCGTCAAGCTGTTTCTGGTTATGTGGCACAGCTAAACGGACAAGATACAACTGAGTTATACGAACTAGTATTATCAGAAGTTGAAGCGCCAATGTTAGATATCATCATGCAATACACACGTGGCAATCAAACTCGTGCAGCGACTATGCTAGGTATTAACCGTGGTACGCTACGTAAAAAATTGAAAAAATATGGCATGGGTTAATTAATTAACCAAATATAATAAAGCGACGTTAACGTCGCTTTTTTTATGCCTATAAAAAATACGCTAAAAAGACGTCCCTAGGTGGCTTTTTTAGCGATTCACTATATGCTTGCTATTTTCCACCTTATTTTAGGAAACCTATGCTGTCACTCCCTATTAACGAACAACTAGAAAATTTACTTAGCTGGCAACAAAGCGTTTTTTGTATGGCATTAAGTGAACAAACCGTTTTACATTTCCATCTGTTTTGTGATGCGACAGAAAGTGATTTAGGCGATGATATTGATAAACTAAATCAGCTATTTTGGGAAAAAATGACCGTTAAAGGTGCAAAAATAAACTTCACCACGCAGCAAGAGCATTTTGATGAAATAATTCCTGATGCAGGTGACCATGATTTTTATGGCGTCTACCCAGCTATCGATCATTGCGTCATTTTAAGCTGCGCTTTTAACTCCTTTTTAATAAAATCTAAAGAGGAAGCACTCAACGCGAGTCAAACTAACTTCTCAACTATCGCCAGTTTTATCGAGTTACAAAGCGAAGAAGAGCTTGATGACAGCGTGCTACAAAGCCAACCACTGTTTATTGCACAGCTTGAATTTCAGACAGAATTGTTGCAAATGTTAGACAATGAACGTAGCCCAGAATTGATAAAATCGATCAGAACCTTTGTCCGAGAATATGGTGCAACTAACCTAGGTATTGAGTTGGAAGGCTAATTTCATGAAATTTATGTGATTTTTGGCACAATAAAAACATTTAAAAGTAATTTATTATCGTTTTGTTGTGATTAATCTTTACTTCGTAATAGCACTTGAAATACATTATTTCGGTAAGTTACATTAATTTTCTCCTTACTAATTATGGAAATCGATAAATGAATAAAACTCAACTTGTTGCAGACATCGCAGAAAAATCAGAATTGACTAAAGTTCAAGCAAAAGCAGCTTTAGAGCAAATTCTTGCAAGCGTCACTGATAGCCTAAAAGATGGCGAACCCGTTCAGCTTATCGGTTTTGGTACTTTTAAAGTAAACCACCGTGCAGCACGTACTGGTCGCAACCCACAAACGGGTGCAGATATTGAAATTAAAGCAGCAAACGTACCTGCTTTTGTTGCTGGTAAAGCACTTAAAGAATCTGTTAATGGCTAATCTTTAGCCATTAAACACTAAAAAGGTGAAACTTCGGTTTCACCTTTTTTTTAGCCTCACTTTTACTCAAGAGAAACGCATGACAACGACTGAAAACCAATTTGAACGCCTACGCTGCATTAAACGTGTTGATGAAACCAGTGATGCAAGTACTTTTGAATTTGAACATCTAGACCAACGTCCTTTTAATTTTCAAGCAGGTCAATTTTTAACTTTTGAAATTAATCATTACAATAATCTATTATATCGCGCCTACTCGATCTGCTCATCACCAGCAAAACCTAATAGTGTGACAGTAGCTATTAAACGAGTTCCAGGTGGAAAGATATCTAATTACCTGATTGATAACTTACAAGCTGGTCATGCGCTTCCTGCAATGGCACCAGCGGGTAAATTTACCCGTGAAGAAAATAAAACTACCAACAATCTACTGTTAATGAGCGCGGGCAGTGGCATTACACCATGTCTGGCGATTGCACGTGATATTCTTGATACCGAGCAAGCAATTAACATCCACTTTATCCATAGCGCTCGTCGCAGTGACGATGTGATTATGCTGTCGCTATTAAACGAACTTGCTGATAAACATAAAAACTTCCGCCTAACGATGATTTTAGAAACGACAGATAATGCGACTGATTTTCATGGCCGTTTGGACAAAACAATGTTCGCTGAATTGGTAGCAAGTGTTAGCGAGCAGACAATCTTCATTTGTGGACCTTCTTTGTACATGAAATCAGTTGAAGAGATTGTCTCTGCAACTGATTTTGATATGGACTATTTCCATAAAGAAAGTTTTGTAGCCGAAGCGAAAACTGGCGAGACAGTCTTCTCTGATATCACCCATGAGATTAGCGTACCAGCTATTGATAAAGCCTTTATTGCCAATGATCAGCAAACGTTACTAGATGCACTGCATGGCGCAGGTATTAAAGTACCTTATTCGTGCAAATCAGGCGTCTGTGGGGCGTGTAAGTGTAAAGTCTCTGGCAATGTAGTCAGTACGAGTCAAGAGACGCTGACAGCGGAGCAGATTGAGTTAGGGTATGTATTGAGTTGTAGTACTAAAGCGAATTCAGATTTAGTGGTTGAGATATAGCTACGAGTAACGAACTTCGAGTGGCGAATCACGAAATTCGAGTGGCGAGTCACGAACTTTGAGTGGCGAGTAGCGAACTTCGTAGCTCGTAGCTCGTAGCTCGAGACTTTAAGCTTCACAGCAAAGATCAAAAAAGCCGATGCCCTATATAAATAGATGCATCGGCTTTTTAGTGTATGTCCCTAGCTAATAACTAACAGCTAACGACTAACAACTTTCTATGATTTTTCAGCTTCACGCGCAATCGCACGGTAAGCGATATCGTTACGATGGAACATGCCATCCCAACTAATCTGTTTAGTCAGCTCATAAGCTTTCTGCTGCGCTTCAGTTACAGTATTACCAAGTGCTGTTGCACACAGTACACGGCCACCGTTTGTAACTACTTCGCCATCAACTTCTGTTGTGCCCGCATGGAAAACTTTAAGACCTTCAGATTCTGCTGGAATACCAGAAATCACTAAGCCTTTTTTGTAATCAGCAGGGTAACCGCCAGCGGCTAATACAACACCAATTGCAGCACGAGAATCAAATTCAGCAACCATGCCGTTAAGTTCACCGTTAACACCAGCAAGACATAAAGTAACAATGTCAGACTTCATACGTAACATGATCGGCTGTGTTTCAGGATCACCAAAACGACAGTTATATTCAATGACTTTAGGTGTTCCATCGGCCATGATCATTAGACCCGCGTAAAGGAAACCAGTGTAAGTATTACCTTCACTTGCCATGCCTTCAACGGTAGGTTTAATCACCAAGTCCATAATACGGTCATGCATTTCAGGTGTTACTACTGGTGCAGGAGAATATGCGCCCATGCCACCTGTGTTAGGACCTGTATCGCCATCACCTACACGTTTATGATCTTGGCTTGTTGCCATCGGTACAATGTTTTCACCATCTACCATCACGATAAATGAAGCTTCTTCACCATCTAAGAACTCTTCAATGACAACACGGTGGCCCGCTTCGCCAAATGCATTACCGGCAAGCATATCTTGAATCGCATCTTCAGCTTCTTGAAGCGTCATCGCAACAATTACGCCTTTACCCGCAGCAAGGCCATCAGCTTTGATTACGATTGGTGCGCCTTTTTCACGGACATAAGCCAATGCAGGCTCTACTTCAGTGAAATTTTGGTACCAAGCGCTTGGGATATCATGACGTGCTAAGAAGTCTTTAGTGAATGCTTTAGAGCCTTCTAACTGTGCAGCGCCCTTAGTTGGACCGAAACAAGCAAGACCTGCTTCTTGGAATGCATCAACCACACCAATTACTAGCGGAGCTTCAGGGCCAACAATGGTTAGCTCAACGTTGTTTTCTTTTGCAAAAGCAACCAATGCATCGATATCTTCAACACCGATATTTACATTCGAGACTTTAGCTTCAAGTGCGCTACCTGCATTACCCGGTGCAACAAAGATATTTTTAACTTGTTCATTCTGAGCCACTTTCCATGCTAGAGCATGCTCACGACCGCCATTACCAATAATCAGTACATTCATTCTGTTTTCCTCACGTGAACCAGACCGTCGCCATTTAGCACTATTTCATCGTCAAAAGTGCGCATTTAAAGGACTAAACTGCGCGCTTTTTCCTTGAACTAACGCTAAATAGCTTAGCTCTGACTCACTGCAATTCTTTAATAAAAATTTAAAAGGTTTATCTCTTTTACTAAGTGATTTCATTTTAAATTAAGGTAAAAGGTTAATTGTATTTTTACTAAGTGGTTTAGTCTGAAACCAAGGTGAAAACGCGGAGCTTGCTACTGCAAATGAGCGGTTTTCACCTTAAAATTACAATTAGATTAATCGTTTTTTTGCTAAGTGATTTCGTCCGAAATCAAGGCAAAAGCGCGGAGCTTGCTACTGCAAGTGAGCACTTTTAACGCCGAGTTCGAACTAAAGCACGACGCAAAAAATGATTAATGGCGGAAGTGACGCATTCCCGTGAACACCATTGCCATGTTATGTTCGTCTGCTGCTGCGATAACTTCATCATCACGCATTGAACCACCTGGCTGAATCACACAACTAATGCCAGCTTCTGCTGCTGCATCAATACCGTCACGGAATGGGAAGAACGCATCCGATGACATTACTGAACCTTCAACCACTAGGTTTTCATCAGCAGCTTTAATACCTGCGATTTTAGCACTGTAAACACGGCTCATTTGACCTGCGCCAACACCTACAGTTGCACTGTTTTTAACGTAAACAATTGCGTTTGATTTAACAAATTTAGCTACTTTCCAGCTAAATAGTAGATCTGCAAATTCAGCTTCAGTAGGTTGACGTTTAGAAACGACTTTAAGATCTTCAAGTCCAACCATACCTTGGTCGCGATCCTGTACTAATAAACCACCGTTAACACGTTTAATGTCAAACTCAGTCGTTTTATCAGCCCATTCGCCACACTCTAATAAACGTAGGTTTTTCTTAGCCGCTACAATTTGTGCCGCTTCTGCGCTTACTGATGGTGCGATGATCACTTCAACGAATTGACGAGAAACAATCGCTTCAGCAGTATCTGCATCTAACTCACGGTTAAAGGCGATGATGCCACCAAATGCTGATGTAGGGTCTGTTTTGTAAGCACCTTCGTAGGCATCAAGAATGTTACCTGCAACGGCAACACCACATGGATTTGCGTGCTTAACAATCACACATGCTGGTTCGCTGAACTCTTTAACACACTCAAGCGCTGCATCAGTATCTGCAATGTTATTGTAAGAAAGAGCTTTACCTTGAAGCTGAGTCGCTGTTGCAACTGACGCTTCTTGTACTTCATTTTCAACATAAAAAGCAGCAGATTGGTGAGAGTTTTCACCGTAACGCATATCTTGCTTTTTCTGGAATTGCATGTTGAATGTGCGTGGGAATTGAGATTCCTCATCACCCTCTTTGTTTTCGCCGTAGCTAGGTACTTTTGTACCGAAGTAATTAGCAATCATACCGTCGTATTGTGCTGTATGCTCAAAAGCAGCAATCGCTAAATCGAAACGAGTTTGGTAAGTTAAACCACCTTGATTATCATTCATCTCCGTTAAGATGCGTGAGTAATCAGAAGCATTAACGACAATCGTTACGTCTTTATGATTTTTCGCAGCAGAGCGAACCATCGTTGGACCACCGATATCGATATTTTCAATTGCATCTTCAAGCTTACAATCTGGGTTAGCAACCGTTGCAGCAAATGGATATAGGTTTACAACAACCATATCAATTGCTTGGATATCATTTGCTGACATAATATCTTCGTCAACACCGCGGCGAGCAAGAATGCCACCATGAATTTTCGGGTGGAGTGTTTTAACACGGCCATCCATCATCTCAGGAAAACCTGTGTAATCTGAAACTTCAGTAACATTAATGCCATTATCAGCAAGTAGTTTACAAGTTCCGCCTGTAGACAGAATTTCAACTCCTTTTTCCGCTAATTCACGTGCAAATTCAACAATACCTGCTTTGTCAGAAACACTTAATAGTGCTCTTTTGATCGGTCGGCTAGTTTCCATTTTCTTACTCATTCCTCGGTTAAATTAATCATCAGTCATAGTTCAAAGTGAGCTATTTCCGCTGGTGAAGATCTAGTGGCGCTATTCTACCCGAAAACAATGTTAATTTGAGCTATTTATTTTTAAATGACGCAGTGTTCAATACAGGAACCAGCTAAAAAAAGTTAAATAAATCAATAATAACAACAACAAAGGAACGTATTCACATTTTACTTGAGACATAAAAAAACCATGCATGTGCATGGTTTTTATTTACTCAAAGAATGATCAAAGTGAGTAGTTACTTATGGTAAGGGACACTCAATTCATGTACTGCATCAACAAATACTTTCGCATTTTCAGGTGGTACATCTAAGTGGATACCATGCCCTAGGTTAAACACATGACCATTACCAGGACCAAAGCTCTCAAGGATAGTAGAGACTTCCTGGCGAATACGCTCTGGCGATGCGTATAACATCGATGGATCCATGTTGCCTTGTAATGCAACACGGGAACCTACACGTGCTTTAGCGGTCGCCATATCAATAGTCCAATCTAAGCCAATTGCATCACAGCCAGTATCTGCAATTTGTTCGATCCATTGACCACCATTTTTGGTGAATAGAGTAACTGGGATTTTTTGACCATCATAACTGCGGGTTAAACCATCCACAATTTTTGCCATATATTGTAATGAGAAGTCTTTATAATCGCGTGGCGATAAAATACCACCCCAGGTATCAAATACCATCACAGATTGCGCGCCAGCTGCGATTTGTGCATTCAAGTAACTAATGACAGAATCAGCTAACTTGTCTAATAGTGCGTGTAAAATCTGAGGGTCAGCAAAGGCCATTTTTTTAATTTTAGTGAAAAACTTTGAACCGCTACCTTCAACCATATAAGTTGCTAATGTCCAAGGACTGCCTGAAAAACCAATTAATGGCACTTCACCTTTAAGATCACGACGAATAGTACGTACCGCATTCATCACATACTGCAATTCACCTTCAGGATCAGGCATGATTAAGTTATCAACGTCTTTTTTACAGCTAATTGGGCGTTCAAACTTAGGACCCTCACCCTCTGAAAAGTAAAGCCCTAGTCCCATCGCATCAGGAATAGTTAAAATATCAGAGAAAAGAATAGCGGCATCAAGATCAAAACGACGCAATGGCTGAAGCGTCACTTCACAGGCAAGGTCTGCATTGCGGCATAGCGACATAAAATCACCCGCTTGAGCGCGTGTTGCTTTATATTCAGGTAGGTAGCGTCCAGCTTGGCGCATCATCCATACAGGTGTTTTATCGACATCTTGCTTTAATAAGGCGCGAATATATCGATCATTTTTTAATTCTGTCATGCTCTATCCTGTTGCTTTTTAAAATTATGTTGCGCGTATGCTATCATTTTTAACAATCATTTTAATCATTTTCTAGCGACAGTTAGCGATCTGACAATTAATTAATTTTCTGGCTACCGTGCCTTCATTTGGTAGGTTTGGCAGATCATCAATATCATACCAAGCAGCACTGGTTAACTCTCTTGGATCGATCTTTATCTCACCCGATTGATAGTCTGCAATGTAGCCCATCATTAGCGAGTGCGGGAAAGGCCAAGGTTGACTGGTCACATACTCAATATTTTTAATCTTGAGGCCAACCTCTTCAAAAACTTCTCGTTCAACGCATTGCTCCAGTGTTTCACCCGCTTCAGTAAAGCCAGCTAGGGTGGTATATATCTCTAAGCCATCTTTTTGATGACGACGGTGCAATGCTAATAAAATTTGCTTATCTTTACGTACCGCAACAATCATGCACGGTGAAACACGCGGGTAACAGCGATGTTGGCAGTGATAGCACTTCATCGCCACCTCCCATTCTATCGCTTGCATTTCATTCCCACATTGACCGCAATATTGATGTGTTTGATAAAAATTAACTAGCTGGAATGCACGCCCAGCAAGATCAAATAGACGATCATCAACCTTGCCTAATAAGCTACGCAAGTCGCTATATTCACCAAAACCAATATCAAGCTGTTGATCTAATTGCACTAAATAACAAGGGCTTGATTGGTATTCACCAATTTTAATTTTTTCAGTGACCAAGGACTCTGCCAAAGGCAAATCTTCTAAATTACCGTAGGGCACAAAATCCCCTAGCGGTTGAAGTAATATTTGCCCCTGAGCAACAATAAACCACCAACAGTTTTTTTCAGTATTCATTTTTCCCTTCCAATAATCCTTAATCACTTCACAGTTATACATGAAGATAAGCGTTAAACTCAAATTCAAGTTGACGATAGTAGTAATATTCTTTAGTTTTGATAAATTAATGACCCTAAAATAATAATAATGAAGGAAGTGCGATGCTAACCAAATTAGAACAAGCAAAAGAGGAATGGGGCGGAACATTATCCATTATTGATGATTGGCTTGAAGCACGCCAAGAGTGTGTGGTTTTGTATTGCCAATTAGCAGGATTACCGCCTTACCAAAATTCAGTACGCAGCCTGCCTGAACAAAAAAAGATAACGCAGTTCTGTGAACTATTACTTGATTACGCTTCAAGAGGACATTTTGAAGTCTATGAGCAGATCATTGCACAGTGTAAACTGGATGGTGAAGAGAACTTAAAGATAGCCCAAGAGCTATACTCGCGCATCACTAAAACAACCGATACTGCACTTAACTTTAATGATAAATATGCAGAAAACGCGAGCGAACAAGCACTGCTTAATTTTGATAAAGATCTATCGGAATTAGGACAGATTATGGAAAGTCGTTTTGAGCGTGAAGATCAATTACTTGAAGTAGTACATCTACATCATACCCTTGCTTAACCAAGTTAAGTGGTAGGGAACCTATTCTGACCGAATCATTAATTGGTTAGAATAGGTTATTAACGCTAAATATTAACCAACAGCATTAGCTATTAGCATTAACTATGTATAGAAGCTTGTGAATCTAGACTGTTTTTAAGCAGTAAAAAATACTCATTAATAAACTCTGCTTGTGCCGCAGTGGCAGGTTTCTCCCAAAAACGACCTAATATTTGCTCAATATCCTCAACTAACTTATCTCCCTCAGCCATTACCTGTAAACGCGTTTTATGACTTAGGTGTCGTTGTTGCTGAAAAAAAGTAAGCAGCATACCAGCGACTTGATCAGAAACAATATCTGCAATAAGGTCCCCTGCTGCAGCGTCATTAACGCCTTCGAAGAGTGCCAGATTGTCGGCAAAATACCCGATACAAGCATGATATGCTTCACTATTAAGTAACATTAATAAACTCCTTTAATCCGCTAACTAAATTTCATTCATCTCTTTTAAGAAGTTATCACGGCGTGTATTAAACGCTTTTTTATTCTTTTGCGAAATCTCTGCTGAAAGTGGTAAATTAACCTTCATTGGGTTCACCGGCTTACCATAAATATGGAACTCATAATGTAGATGCGGACCAGTTGAGCGCCCAGTGTTCCCTGATTTACCAATTAATTTACCCATTTTGATACGCTGACCTTTACGCACGTATAACTTACTTAAATGTAAGTAACGGGTCGTGTATTTTCGGCCATGTTTAATAACGATGTAGTTACCGGCAGCAGGGTGATAACCGGCGAATTGCACCACACCATCACCAATTGAATAGACTTTATGACCGACACCAACAGCAAAGTCAGTACCGTTATGTGGGCGTACTCTTTTAGTAATTGGGTGTAAACGTTTAGGGTTAAATGAAGAACTGATTCGATAGCGACCATCTAATGGGGAGCGGCGGTAAGCTTTGCCTAACCCTTTACCGTCTGCGTCAAAATAGCGTCCGTCTTCGTTTAAGAAAGCACTATAAGTTTGTCGGTTATTTTTAATTAATACCGCTAAGACTTCACTATCATATGTGTATTGACCATCGATATATTGTTTTGCAACTAACACTTGGAAAGTATCGCCGACACGAAGTTGACGATTAAAATCAAACTTTTCTTGTAATGCCCCTGATATTTGCTGAATCTGTCCGTCTGAAAGCCCTGCAGCTTTGGCATTGACGTAAAAACTACCAGTGACAGTGCCTTGATAATAACTATTTCGCCACTCACCTTTTTCTGTTTGCAGCAGCGCAATATAACTACCATCTTTTAAAACGAAAGACAGAGTATTAGCAAAATCGACCTTTATTTTTAACGCTAACAACAAATTATCTGAATCTAATAAAACTTTTATTTCTTGCCCTGGAAGCAGATTCCCCAAACGTAGATGCGATGTATCTACTTCTTGTAGCTCGTGTAAAACGGCTGCTGAAATGCCCTCTTCTTGGAACAAATTACTGAGTGTATCGCCCTCTTTAATTGTCCACTTTATCTCTCGCTTACCACTGAAATCAAAACTTGAATCACCATATTGACCACGTTCAACCTCAATCGGTTCAGCCTTAGTGTAATTATCTATTGCGGTCGATTGAGTCGGTAACACGAGCTGGCGAGTAATTGGTTTCGTTTCTATGGACTGACTCGGTAAAAATGAAACGATCAATAAACACACAAACAATATAATCAGAGCAAAAAAATGTTTACGTGGCAAGCTGTTGATAAAGTGGATAAAAGCGCTTAGTAACACTTTAATACGGTTCAAAAAAGACATAATAAAACTCAAGCGATAATAACGAGGAAAAGGGCGAAGACGCAGTATATACCCGTTATCATTGAATATGCAAAAATCTACAATTCAGACGAGCCATTAAGCAGTAACTGAAAAATATTATTACCCGAGAAGATATACCTAGCGTCTTAATTTAAGAGCATTTTTTATCAAAATAGTTCACAAGATCTGTCAATGACTTAAATTAGCTTAAATAAATAGGCTAGCTTTCGTCACAAAAAAAGGTAAGATAGACGTCTAGATGTAAAAACATCCAAAAAAATTATTATGACACTATTATTTAGGAGCTCACATGTCACGTGACTTATTTACTTCAGAATCAGTTTCTGAAGGTCATCCAGATAAAATCGCCGATCAAATTTCTGATGCGGTACTTGATGCAATTTTAAAGCAAGATAAAAAAGCACGTGTTGCTTGTGAAACCTACGTCAAAACAGGCATGGTAATGGTTGGTGGTGAAATCACTACTGACGCTTGGGTTGATATCGAAGAGATCACACGTAAAACAGTACGTGACATTGGTTACACAAGTTCTGAAATGGGCTTTGATGCTGACTCATGTGCAGTATTAAACGTTGTTGGTAAACAGTCTCCTGATATTAATCAAGGTGTTGACCGTAAAGATCCTCGTGAACAAGGCGCTGGTGACCAAGGTTTAATGTTTGGTTACGCAACTAATGAAACTGAAGTTTTCATGCCTGCTCCTGTTACTTACGCACACCGTCTTGTTAAAAAACAAGCTGAAGTACGTAAGAGTGGCAAGCTAGACTGGTTACGTCCAGACGCAAAAAGCCAAGTAACATTTGCTTACGATAAAGGCGTGATTGTGGGTATTGATGCAGTTGTACTTTCAACGCAACATTCTGAAGATATTCAACAGAAAGATTTAGTTGAAGCGGTAATGGAAGAGATCATCAAGCCAGTATTACCTGCACACCTATTATCAGAACGCACTAAATTCCATATTAATCCAACTGGCCGTTTCGTTATCGGTGGTCCAGTAGGCGATTGTGGTCTAACTGGTCGTAAAATTATCGTTGATACTTACGGCGGTACAGCGCGTCACGGTGGCGGTGCATTCTCTGGTAAAGATCCATCAAAAGTTGACCGTAGTGCAGCATACGCAGCACGTTACGTTGCTAAAAACATCGTTGCAGCAGGTCTTGCTGATCGTTGTGAGATTCAAGTGTCATACGCAATTGGTGTTGCAGAGCCAACATCTATCAGCGTAGAAACATTTGGTACTGAAAAAGTAGCGAAAGATCTTATCGTTAGCTTAATCAGCAAGCACTTTGATTTACGCCCTTACGGTTTAATCGAGATGTTAGATCTTATTCAACCTATCTACCAAGCAACTGCAGCATACGGTCACTTTGGTCGTGAAGAGTTCCCTTGGGAATCTCTGAACAAAGTTGAAGATCTTAAAGCAGATGCATTCTAAATAAAGCTGATAGCGCGCCTTTCTTATAAGAACGAGTCGTGCGATGTGATGCTAAATTAAGATGAAACTGACAGATCAAGATAAAAAAGCACTCGAACTTCAAGGTGAAGATTTTTTCATTGAAGCCGAGTGCTTTTTTGATCGCGCTTTTCAGCGACCAGAGTACCTGTTTAATCAACGAGGTAAAGCGGCAGGCACGGCACATCTGCAACGTAATCTAATCAAAATAAATCCTGTTCTATTTATGAGTAACAAAGAGGAATTTTTTGAGCAGGTCATTCCACACGAAGTCGCACACTTAATCACCTTTCAGCTATACGGGAAAGTTCGCCCGCACGGCAAACAGTGGCAATATGTCATGGAAACCGTATTTAAGCGCCCTGCTTTAACCACCCACCAGCTCGATACAACAGATGTTGCGGGTAAACAGTTCACTTACCGTTGCTCATGCACAGTCCACCAGCTAACCATAAGACGCCACAATAAAGTACTAAAAGGCGATCGTTACCTGTGTAAGCACTGCCGTTCAAACTTAGTATTTGAAGGCGAATAACAGTTATTAGCTGTAAGTAATTAGTCGTTAGGTAGATCAAAAGATAGTTACAAATGAACCTGTAGGTTGGGTTTCAGCCCGTCAATATTTAGTAACCTACAAAACTAAACCAAGGTCGTGATTTATCGCGATATTGCACCGTAGGGCAAGGTTTGAGGCTGTTATCACTTTCTCGACGTTTATACCACACCAACAACTCGCACCAACTACGTTGATGTGTCGGCCTAAAGACCGACCTACATCGGTATAGCTTCACTAACTTGCTTAGATTATTCAAAAGATAGCTGCAAATGAACCTGTACGTTGGGGTTCAGCCCGTCAATATTTAGTAACCTACAAAACTAAACCAAGGTCGTGATTTATCGCGATATTACACCGTAGTGCAAGGTTTGAGGCTGTTATCACTTTCTCGACGTTTATAGCACACCAACAACTCGCACCAACTACGTTGATGTATCGGCCTAAAGACCGGCCTACATCGGTATAGCTTCAGGGTTCAGCCCGTCAATATTTAGAGCCCAATAAAGCGCCCCCCACAAGGCGAATCTCTTAACGCTTAAAGTTATCCAAAATAATACCCGTCGCCATTGCCACGTTTAACGATTCCGCTTGTCCAAAATTAGGAATCGTAATTTTATCTGAGACAAACGCTCCTACTTCAGCTGAAATGCCGTGTGACTCACTGCCCATCACTATAAACGCACTGCTTGATAGCTGTGTTTGATGGATATTTTTACCTTCTAAAAATGCACCATAAACAGGTTTAGCTTGTTTACCCAGATACTCCGTTAAGTCAGTATGAGAAACATTAACGCGTGCGAAGGATCCCATCGTTGCCGCAATCACTTTCGGATTATAAAAATCAGCACAATCAGGGCTACAAATAACATTTTTGATACCGTACCAATCAGCAACACGTAAGATAGTGCCTAGATTACCCGGATCACCGACCTGATCTAATACCAAAATCAGCTCATTTTCAGAAATCTCAGGCACAGAAAAATCCTGACACTCAACAATCGCTAATACGCTATTGTTTGAAACCAAAGTACCTGCTTTTTTAAGCTCATCTTCACTCGCTTCGGTGATTAAAGGAACCAAGTTATGCTGACTTAATAACGTACCGTTATTATTAATGTAACTTGCCGTTGCAAATATCTGTTTAATCGTAAAACCTGAGTTGAATAACTCTGATACGTTTTTTTCGCCCTGAACAATAAACAACCCGTTCTTTTTGCGCTGCTTTTTAGACTCAAGTGCTTTGATCAATTTTAATTGGTTTTTCGAGATCATTCTTTTTTCCTGAATTAGGATAAAACAAACAGCTGTTAGCTGTTAGCTGTTAGCTGTTAGCTGTTAGCTGTTAGCTCATAATATGGTATTGCCATTCAAAGATAGCAACACATTATCACCGCATCTTCGCGGCCATTGTCTGTTGGGTAATAGGCTTTGCGCACATCCACTTCTACAAAGCCCAGCTTTTGATAAAGATGGATCGCAGTTTCATTTGAAATACGTACCTCTAACCAAACTTCTTGCTGTTCAGTTTTGCGTGAGTAATCAAGCAAAAATTGTAATAGTTGTTGTCCAGCACCTTGGCCCTGATTTTCTAGCGCAACAGCTATGTTCATCAGCGTGACTTCTCCAGCAACTGCGCTAGCAACAAAATAACCGATAACCACATCATCACTCAGCAATACATGACTAAAGTAGCGTTGCCCAAAGTTGCTTAAAAATAACTTTTCAGACCACGGATGAGTATGAGCACTATTTTCTATCTCGGTAACCTGCTTTATATCAGCAAGTCCCATTGGTAGTATTTGTCGGTTTTTATTGTCACTGTTTTTATTACAAAGCACAGAACTCTTTCCATAGTTGTTTTTTAGCGAGAGGCTGTAAAGCAAGTTCAGCAATCGTAGGTGAGGTTAATAATGCATGACCCGGCTGTTTTATCTCTCCTAGAGTTGACCAGATTATCTCAGGTAACTCGCCCTGCTGATTTTCAAACTGCTCCATTGTGCAGCTACAAACTTCTGCTGGTTTTACATTAAATGCATTTAAAATTGCACTGGTTAAAGGGTGATTAAACTCACCTTCACCGCACACTAACAGCAACTTACATGCACTAAGGTCTAACATCGGAAAACCACTGCCATTAGTGAATAATGCAGGTTTACGTACCTGCCAGTGGGTTATTCCCATCTCTTGAAGATAGAGCGCTTTTTGATGCAACATAATAGACTCAGGGTTAAGTTTTTAAAGGTATTGTAAACAGCCGCTAATAATAGCATTGAATAAAAAAGATCAGAAAATAAAAGATCATGATCTGCCATTATCATTAAACAGAGATGTCACTCTGAAGTTCACAATAGCTAGCACGCTAAACAGAGAAAAAGCACAACGCAGGTGGCGATCATTTAAAGCAGAGTGTATGAACACTTTAATAATTTATCTTATTATAAAGCGCATCACTTAGTTAAAGTGAAGTATCTATTTCTATAATAAGATTTATCCTGTATTAATACGCTTATCTCTTTTTCTAACGATTAATATCAAATACTAAGGATAATTATGATCTCTAAATGGGCAGAACGATTTATTCAAATGGCAGAGTTAGTGGCTTCTTGGAGCAAAGACCCTTCAACGCAAGTCGGTGCGGTGATCACTGAACATAACCGGATTGTTTCACTTGGCTTTAATGGCTACCCACACGGTATATCTGATAGTGCAGCCACTGATAGTAGAGAGCTAAAATTACTTAAAACCCTGCATGCGGAAGAGAATGCGATTCTTTATGCTAAACGTGATTTAAGTGGCTGTGAGATTTGGGTAACCCATTTCCCATGTCCAAACTGTGCAGCAAAAATCATCCAAACCGGCATCAACGCGGTACATTGCCCAGAGCAAGATGAAGATTTTCTCGCACGCTGGGGGGATAAAGTCGCACTCAGTGAAACCATGTTTATCCAAGCAGGTGTGAGTGTTGAGTGGATCACGACTAAATAAGACCCAAAGTAGTTTTATTAACGCAAACATACAAAAACGGCAACCTAAAGGGTTGCCGTTTTTACTCTACATACTTGATCGCAGCGAAAGATAGTCATTCATAGCCCAGACTTATAAACCACGCGCAATAGTCAGCGTCACAGTACTTCACTATGCAGAATATCAACTACCCCTTGTTACTAAACGGTAAACTTGCTCACTTCATGAATTAAATCATTCGCTTGTTTTTCAAGTTCATAACTCATCTCTTCATTTTGCTCAGAAGCTTCTCCCGAATTCTCTGCCACATCACGGATAGAAACAAGGTGCCTGTTAACCTCAGCGGAAGCGATACTTTGCTGCTCAATTGCAGAAGCAATACTGGTGTTCATCTCCATGATGCCAACAATATCTTGGTTGATCTCTTCTAACATTTTTCCCGCTTGGTTCGCTTGAACAACACTTTCCTGCCCTTCATTTCGGCAATCTACCATTAGCGATACAATATTTTTAGTCCTGCCTTGTAAAGAACTAATAATATTTTCAATCTCTTTAGTGGAGTCTTGAGTACGACTAGCAAGCGTCCGCACCTCATCGGCAACAACTGCAAATCCCCTGCCCTGTTCACCCGCTCTAGCAGCTTCTATCGCGGCATTAAGCGCAAGTAGGTTAGTCTGCTCGGCAATGCCACGTATTACCTCTAATACACGGCCAATGGTATCGCTATCCTTAGCAAGGAGATCAACCACCCCTTCCGATTCCAGCAATTTTTGAGATAACAAGTTAATCTGGTTGATAGTGGTATCCACCCCTTGCTTACCGATTATCGCATTTTGGTTGGTCAACTCTGCTTTGTTAGCAGCATCGGTGGTATTACTCGCAATTTCCTCAATCGTCGTCGCCATTTCAGTCACTGCGGTTGCGACCATATCAGTTTCTTGCATCTGTGACTGCACACCAAGGCTTGCCTCATGAATATTGCCAGTCAAGGTAGTCGATGCATGGTTTACATTTTTTGCCGAGCCTTGAACAGAGATAATAAGACGACGGAAATTTGCAATCATTTCATTGAATGCGCCAGCCATTTCAGCCAATTCATCTTTACTTCGTGTCGACACTTGAATCGTTAAATCATTACTGTCTGCAATCGAAACGATGGAGTTTTTGATATAAGAGATAGCGCTCATAATGCTGCGTGCTGTAACCCAACCGATCACAATCGAGATAAGTAATGCAACTGCAAACAAGAGGTAAGTTATATTCTTGATTGATGACATATATTGCATCACCTCAGCGGTGGTTTTTGACATCAAAATATTAAGATTAGTTTTTAGAACCAATGCACTATCTTGCATATTCTTTTGTAGACCAGCATCTGCAGTTAACCCCATTATCTCTTGCTCTGCAGCAACCGCAATAAAGGCACTATGATAGGTCTCCAATACAACGCCTACCGCACTTTTATAAGCTTTAGGGAAATCACTATATTTCACATGATCAAGCATACGCTTATAAATAACGTTGAACTCATCAATATATTTACCATCATGAGTCGATAAGAAATCTTTTTCACTTTTACGAGCCTGTAATAGAATACTCAGTGCTTTATAGTCACGACTACCCACTCTGCGTTCTGCTGTACTAACAGCTTTGGTGAGTTCTCCATATAAAGCATCATTAGCATCTAAACCAATACGCTTCTGCGCGGCGACAAAGTGGCCAAAGTGCTGATGATAACTATCAAGCGCACTGGCAAGGTTATTGATCTCATCTAAGGGAATACCGATGTCATTAAGTTCATTTTTCACTTCACTCAGTGTGCCATTAAGTCTACTGATGCTTTCTTCAAATAACTCGACATCTTTTAATTGCTTATGGAACTGAAAGTTTTTTTCATAGACTTGCAACTGAATCATATCGGCTTCTATCTTTCCGATCTGTTTTGAAAGTGTCATATTATTTTGTAACACATCCGAAGAAAAGTTCAGTAATAGCAACATAACTAACATACTGATAATTGAAACACATGAATTTATAATTAATTTGTACTTTATTTTCATAATAATACTGACCTTAAAGATCTACCTAAGAAGCAGAATTATTTCTTAGGTTGAATGCAAGCTACCCAACTGTCATTTAAAAACAGCCACTAAAGATGTTTCAGTGGCTAATATAAAGCCTTAAAAACAAGCACTAATGGTAACTATCAAGCTGCATTCCCACAGCCTCCCCCCCCTCTAAAAGGGTTAACAAAACGTTAAAATGAGAGCTAAGATCACAATTGAAGCAAGGTTAGATGAATCATAAATTATGTTATAAAAATTAACCCAATAAAAACAACAACTTAAGGTTTAACTTTATTTTCATAAACAATAAAAATTAGGCGTGAAATACAAACGAGACAACCCTTCTACGCCGGAGTAGACGAAAAGAAATATTTTAACTTAAATATCAACAACTTAATCTCAATCTTCTTCTGTAGAGTATTATATTTAAAATGGGCAGGTAGGTTAAATGAAGATAAATCGCTCTAGTGAGGCGACATAAAAAGACATTTGCAGTATTATCACCATAATAAGCGATAAAATAGCGAAGCTATTTGACTATCTATCAAACAGAAAGAAAACAACACCATTAGTTTAGATCTTGAACCCCGTAACTCGCCATTATCTTCTGAACTTCTCCTCTATCGATCATGCCTTGCAACGCTTTTGAAATTTCAGCTTCTCTTGCTAAGAAAGGTGACTTCTTAGAAATAGCGAGATAAACAGGGTGAGCAACACGATATACATAATTAGCATGCTTAAATACACCTTGAAGATTTAGCTCACTAACTAAAACGTCGCCGGTAACACAAGCGATAACAACCGCATCAAGACGATCAGCTTGCAATAAGCGAAATAGGTATTCATCCGTGGTGGCATAGAGTTTATTAATGCGAGGGTCACTATCGAAAGGTTCAAAATAAGCGACTTTTTTCACAACCCCTACCGATATATCGTATAAGTCCTTAAAATGATATATCTCTTTTGAACTGTCTTTGTTTTGATAAAAACAGATATTTTTTTCGACACGATAAGCAGGCGTTATAAATTTCATATATTGCTCACGTTCAGCGGTTTTGAAAAGGCCTGTCATGACATCACTCTCACCGACTTCCATATGCTTTAAGCACCTCTTCCATCCGCATCCTTTAATAATAAGATCAAAGTCTAGATGAGTTGTTAAGCGTTTAAGAATATCCAATTCGATACCACTCAGTGTACCGTCAGCTTCAATAACTCGCCATGGCGGCCAATGTGCGTTTGCAGTCGTTATCTGTACCGCTTTAATTGGGCTAGAAAGTAGCAATAGGAAAACAATAATGAAAACTGGCAAAATATTCTCCAATTGATTAAGACTTTAGCCTGATACTAATCTGGATTAGTAATTGGTCAGAAGATTACGCAGGAAAATTCATTTATAACAAGAGGTCAATTGCAGTTAACTAATTATTCTAATTGCAAAATTGAGAACGAAGTTAAAAAGGTATTTATCCAGCAAGAATGATCAAGTATTTAGTTAGATTGGCATAACCACTGTACATGTATTTAACATTTGTAACTTACTGTAACATTCAACACCTATTTAACTAAAGAAAAATATGGAAGAATATAAAGTAGATCATAAGTTTAGCTGTTTTTACGATATCGACAGTTAGGCGCAAAATGGAATTATAAAGTAGGTGATAGGGGTATTAAAAAACGACAAGAAATATATCAATGAGTAAAAAAGCCTAGAAAAAAACAATCCTCTCTAGGCCGTGGGTAAACTTAGTATTATTGACTATAGTTGGGAGTCTCTTGTGATCATCTCACGATGTCTGCTGAGTTAAATGAGTTCCCCTTGTTCCGCTGCATTAACGATAAAAACAGGTTACATTGAACTCCTTGTGGTCAAAGCAAGGTAGATAATACCGACTCAAAAAAGGAAGACTGTTCTTTAAAGAACAAAAGCCTACGATTCATAAATTCTATCAATAACGAACTAAATCGACCTACCTCCAGTCAACGCCAAAGCAGATAAAAAAAGGTATAAATGCCCCCACAAGGATTCAATTTTTAACTCGCACTATCGAATCATTATTGAATGAATTTACGATTCGTCTTGTGATAATGGGTAAATGAAATAAAATCTAATACTGCTACCGTTCTTTTTACTGAGAAAATAGCCGCGACTCAATTCTTCATTTACAAAGGACTAATATGTCTACTTTAAATATTGATACTATACAGTGGCCCGGTCCTATCTCTGAGGGCTTAAAACAGCAACTTTTTGAGATAGCACAGCCTGGTAAAGGTTTACCTGATACTCAGAAAAAAACGGACTTTCCCGGTATTTATTACATAACAGCAGGTCTTGCTACGCTTTCTGTACAATCAGAAAACATGAACAATAGCTTAGGCTTTGTACTTGGCACTAATGATTGGGTTGGCGCGAATACGGTAGGAAAACTGTCAGATATATTCCTTCTTACCGTAGAGATAGAGCCAGTCGAATATCTTTTTTTATGCAGAAAAAAAGTAACCTTACTCGCAGAAAAAAACCTTGAAGTTTATAAATTTTTATTCCACTGTTTAAATAAAATGCAGCCTGTATTTTGGCAAGTTTCACTCACAGCACTGCATGATAAAGAGGCTAGAATTGTATATACGCTAGTGTCTCTCGCGCAAAAGAAAAAAATAATACAAGGGACAAAAGTTTCTATCAAAATAACACAAGAACAATTATGTGCAGTGACTGGTTTATCTCGACCTAGAATTAATGAAGTATTAAAAAAAATTGAAAAAGCCCACGAAATATCCATTGAGCGCGGCGTTATTCATATCCTCGATACTGATGCACTAGGAAAAAGGCTTAACCAATTAAATATGATGTTTAACGATCCAAGATAAGAGCATTAATATCTCCATCGCAACATATTCAATCCTTCATGCTTAACATACATATCCTTTCAGGCGCTATAACAGTAAATTTAGCTCGCTCTTATTTGGAATTTTTCATTTCATGAGCGCGACAAAATCGAAAACTTCTTAACCATATTACTCAATATGCTGTTCTATTACACTGGAAAAAACAGATACATGGATTACCCTAATAAGACGACTAAATTCCTTCATTTAAAAATAAAAGATGGTGAGTATATGTTAAAAAAATGGACTTCTGCGGTAATGCTAACCGCATTAACATTATTGATAAATAATGCGATTGCAACTGAACAACCACTGCACCGCTATCTGATCAAAAATGTAAATGTTTATGATGGTAGCGACAAACTGATACCAAACCAGGATGTACTTATTGAAGGCAACCTTATAAAACAAATATCTGACAATATTGCTGCTGAAAATGGAACAGACATAATTGAAGGAGGTAATAAAACATTGAGCCCAGGTTTTATAGCGGTTCATGAGCACATTATTGGCCAAATGTCTTTTGGCGACATATTTACCACCGATACAAGATTTGCTGCTTACGTAGCTTCTAGCACGGTGAATACCTACCTAATGAACGGTTATACCGCCTTAAGGGACGTTGCGGGGAATACTTTTTCTTTGAAAAAAGCAATCGATGAAGGTTATGTCACAGGACCGAGAATTTATCCATCAGGCCCAATGATTACACAAACATCAGGTCATGCAGACCACCGCCATGCTTCAGATGCCTCAAACGTTAATGGCAATGGCACATGGGATCCAATGGTAAGAAATGGCGACATGGTTGTTGCCGATGGGGTCCCTCAAGTACTTAAGGCAGCGAGAGAAAGTTTAAGACAAGGAGCGACACAAATTAAGATTGCAGTAGGAGGAGGCACAGGCTCTTACGCTGATCCGCTTGATGTCATCGAATTTACACCAGAAGAAATTAGAGCAGCAGTGAACGCGGCGAGTGATTGGGGCACCTATGTGCTCGCACATGTATATAACAGTGATGGTATTCGACGTGCGGTTGATAATGGCGTAAAAAGTATTGAGCATGCCAACCTTATTGATGAAGAAACACTGCGATACATGAAAGAAAAGGATATCTGGCTATCCCCTCAAGTCAGTGTCTATACCTTTATTCCTAAAGGTTACACTGAAGACCAAGCGAAAAAACATCGTGCAGCATACGCAGGGCTTGATAATTTATTCTCGACAGCTAAAAAAATAGGTTATAAAAAAATCGCATTTGGCTCTGACATCATTACTGACCCAGCTGCTATTGAGCGAATCAATGAGGAATTTGTACACCGTACTAAATGGTTTTCTAATGCAGAAATTATGCAACAAGCCACAGCAAATTCAGCAGCATTACTTGCTTTGTCAGGAAAGCGCAATCCATACCCGCATCCAATGGGGGTAATTAAAGTCGGTGCCTACGCGGATCTATTGATAATCGATGGTAACCCACTTGACGATATTTCAATTCTTACCAAACCAAAGGAAAACCTCAAAATGATCATGAAAGATGGGGTGATCTACAAAAATACGCTTTAGTGTTTTTACAGGGAGCTAAAAATGAAAAACCCTCAACAGTAAACTGTTGAGGGTTCATCTAATATGTGGCTAGGTCTCGAAGCGGAGCTTTCACTCCTAGCATTCGGATTTGAACCCTGCATTCAGGTTTGCAGCCAGCCAAATATTTTAAAAGGCGATAGAAACGAAAAAGCCCCAACGATTTCTCGTTGAGGCTTCATCTAAATGTGCTTAGGTGTCGGAGTGGAGTTTTTACTCCTAGCATGCAGGTTTGCAGCCAGCCAAATATTTTAAAAGACGCTAGAAACGAAAAAGGCTCAACAGTAAACTGTTGAGCCTTCATCTAAATGTGCTTAGGTGTCGGAGTGGAGTTTTTACTCCTAGCATGCAGGTTTGCAGCCAGCCAAAGATTTTAAAAGACGCTAGAAACGAAAAAGGCCCAACAGTAAACTGTTGAGCCTTCGTCTAAATATGGCAGGGGTGGAGAGATTCGAACTCCCAACATTCGGATTTGGAATCCGACGTTCTGCCGTTGGAACTACACCCCTGCAGACGCGGTGAATAATACCTCAGCTAGTGACAAAGTAAAGCCCCTTTAACACTAAAAAAGTTTAACTGCCTAGAAAAACGACAAAAAAAGCTTAACTGCTCAATAAAAGATCAGATTTAAGCTATCTAGGTATCTTTATACTCTTTATAAAGAACGATGTGTAATAAGTAATTGTAGGCGTTCGCTGATTTAAGCGGCTGCTTTTTAACTTTAATCATTTAATTATCTTCACTTGCCTGTATTATATTTCACCATTATCAACTATTAAAATGGATTTAATGATGAGCCTTGCCCAACCAACGATCAAACCAGCTAACCCTAACTTTTCATCAGGCCCCTGTGCAAAACGTCCCGGCTACGATATTAATCAACTGGATCTTTCAACTCTTGGGCGCTCACACCGTTCGAACGTAGGTAAAGATGCACTACAAAAGGTCATTACTGATACTGCAGAGCTACTTCAGCTACCAGAGGGATATCGCGTTGGTATCGTGCCAGCATCAGACACGGGTGCAATGGAGATGGTGATGTGGTCATTATTAGGCCCTCGCCCTGTTGATATCTGTTATTGGGAGTCATTTGGTCAAGGCTGGTTTACTGATATTACCAAACAGCTAAAACTAGAAAATGTTAATACACTTAAAGCAGATTACGGACAATTACCAGATTTAAGCCAGGTAAACCCAGATAACGATTGTATATTTACTTGGAATGGCACTACTTCTGGCGTTAAAGTCGAGGATGGTGACTTTATCTCAGACTCACGCTCTGGCCTGACAATTTGTGATGCAACTTCTGCTGTTTTTGCGATGCAAATGCCATGGGAAAAATTAGACGTAACGACGTTTAGCTGGCAAAAAGTATTGGGTGGTGAAGGTGGACATGGCGTTATTATTTTAAGCCCTCGTGCAGTAGAACGCTTAGAAAGTTACACACCAAGTTGGCCAATGCCAAAGATCTTCCGTTTAACCGCCGGTGGAAAATTAATTGAGGGCATCTTTAAAGGTGCAACGATTAATACTCCTTCGATGTTATGTGTTGCTGATTACCAAGATGCGTTGGACTGGATTAAATCGATCGGTGGCGTTGAAGCAAGCATTCAAAAATCACAGGATAACCTTGCTGTATTATCTCATTTTGTTGAACAAAATGAGTGGATTAGCTTTTTAGCAGAAAAACAGAGTACACGCTCTAATACTAGCGTTTGTTTATCTGTCGATTTAACTAGCGAGCAACTAAAACAGTTTATTAAATTACTTGGTGAACAACAGGTTGCCTTTGATATTGGCGCTTATAAAGATGCACCAAGTGGTCTGCGCATCTGGTGTGGCAGCACTGTTCAACAAAGCGACCTAGCAGCATTGATGCCTTGGTTAACATGGGCATACCAAAACGTAACAGCTTAAATATCAAGCATTATTGTTTAATGGGCCTACGTGATCCATTAAACAATTGCACACCAGATAAAATAGCGTGCAGCGCCTGAACTTAGGACATACAATTCCTATTACTATTAAAAAACAACGAGGTTAGCGATGAGCGAACAACAATTTGATTTTGATTATATCTGTATTGGTGGTGGTAGTGGTGGTATCGCTTCTGCAAATCGTGCATCTATGTATGGCGCTAAAGCCGCTATCATTGAAGCAAAAGAGTTAGGCGGTACCTGTGTCAATGTAGGGTGTGTTCCTAAGAAAGTAATGTGGCATGGGGCACAGGTTGCTGAAGCGATTAATTTATATTCAGAAGATTATGGTTTTGATGTTGATGTTAAAAGTTTTAGCTGGGCTAAGATGGTCGAAAATCGCCAAGCCTATATTGGCCGTATTCATGACTCATACGATCGCGTATTAGGTAATAACAATGTTGAAGTTATCAAGGGATTTGCAACTTTTGTAGATAAAAATACGGTTGAAGTAGACGGTAAACACTACACAGCAAAACATATCACCATTGCAACGGGCGGTCGCCCTTCTATTCCTAATGTTCCCGGTGCAGAGTTTGGTATCGATTCAAACGGTTTCTTTGAAATTGTAGAGCAGCCTAAACGTGTGGCTGTGGTTGGTGCTGGTTATATTGCGGTAGAGATAGCAGGTGTATTAAGCGCACTAGGTACAGAGACACATATTTTTGTCCGTAAAGAGTCACCATTGCGTAGCTTTGATCCCTTAATTATCGATACGTTAGTTGAAGTAATGGCAGCAGAAGGACCAACCTTACATACGCATTGCACACCTAAAGAAGTGGTAAAAGAGGCTGATGGTAGCCTGACATTACATCTGGAAAATGGCGAATCATACAATGTTGATACGTTAATTTGGGCTATTGGTCGTCACCCTGCAACCGATAGTATTAATTTGGCAGCAACGGGTGTTGAAACCAATGCACGCGGCTTTATTAAGGTAGATGAATACCAAGAAACCAATATTCCTGGTATCTACTGTGTTGGCGATATCATGGAAGGCGGTGTTGAACTGACCCCTGTTGCAGTTAAAGCTGGTCGCCAGTTATCTGAGCGTCTGTTTAATAATAAACCTGACGCTAAAATGGATTACAGCCTGATTCCTACGGTTGTATTTAGCCATCCACCGATCGGTACGATCGGCTTAACAGAGCAACAAGCGATTGAGCAGTATGGTGAAAAAAGCGTAAAAGTTTATCAATCAGGCTTTACCTCAATGTACACCGCGGTGACTAAGCATCGCCAACCTTGTAAAATGAAACTAGTTTGTGCTGGCGACAATGAGGTTGTAGTCGGTTTACACGGTATTGGTTTTACGGTTGATGAGATGATTCAAGGTTTTGCAGTTGCCATGAAAATGGGTGCAACGAAAGCAGATTTTGATGCGGTTGTCGCTATTCACCCGACAGGTTCGGAAGAGTTTGTCACGATGACATAATAAACTCACCTGAGTAACACAAGCCTAGAGGCATCATTCCACTAGGCTTGTATTTTATAATTATTAGCATTTCTGTGTTATGGGTGCACGAAATAAGTGAATATAAAACTGCGCGACTATCAAAGCAAACATCATATAAACCAACATTGATAAAGACATTTCAAGGTCATAGACAGGCGTTAAATGCAATGCCCCCATCGTCATCATCATCATCACGTTGCCACCTATCACACGAAAACCGAGTTGTTGTGGTTTATAAAACACTTTCCACAGTGCAAAAATATTAACAAAATAAAAGATCGCCAGTTGCCACATTTCAGTGAATCCCGGCAATAAAAATACATATTGAGCGATATACAATACGCCAAAGCCTAAATAGCCAATCATCCAGTCTTTAACGACATTATCAGGCATTGCCGCTAAAATAGTGGCAAAAACACCCGCATTCAATGGAAACATATAACTATCGGGTATCGGCAGATATATCCATAACGCCATTGAGGTAACAAAAATAGAAACCGCTTTGAGTGCTTTTTTCCCATCAAGCAAATAATTCTTTTTCGCTAGTAAACTAGATTTCGCCTGTTCGGGTAAATACCGGTAGGCGACAACAATCCGCTTTGGACAAGCCATCTTTTTTACGCTTTTATAATCAACCGTTGTATCTAAAGAGATCTCGATTGCGCTTTCCAGTAATTTTAAATAAGCGATGGTTGATTGCAATAACAGTAGCGGATTTTTGATAGGGGCTTGTTTATCATTAAAAGGCCCCCGTATCGTCCCCTCTGTACGTAACTTATTCTGTAAAAGAGACAAGCAGTATTGCGCAACAAACATCGCTTTAACACGATCTTTCCATAGCTGTCGGTACTGTGACAGTCGATAACTGCCCTTTAATGGCATGCTCACTAAGTCATCTAAAATTTGAATGTTAGCATTTAATTGAGGCGTATTATTCGTCTCTGAGAGCGCTTGTTTTTGGGTACTAAAGACTAATCTTTCATAGGCAGCGAGCTGTTTTTTTCTTACTTGAGAAAACAGTAAAAAAAATGCCTCCTCAGATTCTTTTGGCCATATAAATCGATAGGTGAGTGAATAGATAATGACACCTAAAAAGGTTTCTTGTAAACGTAACAGCAAAATCGTAAAGGTAGACTCACTATTAAATCCACCTACCGAAGCGACAATCAAGCAGACAATAAAACTGATGGTGGCAATATAACCATATTTTTTATGGCTTGACATAAAAACACAAAAGGCAAGCATCAGAGTTAGCGAAGCTAAAAATAAAAAGCGCTCTTGTGAAAACAAGCTGATTAACAGCACGCCGCTTGCTGCGCCTATAATCGTGCCTAAAATTCGATTTCTACCCTTATGAATAGCATGACCAAAGGATTCATTCATGCCCATCACTAATGCAGCCATACCAGCCCAATAAGGTTTATCCCACTCTAACCAGAGTGCAAAACAGATAGCAAAAGTCACAGCAAAGGCTATTTTTATCGCTTCTTTTGTGGCTTGTTGCGGCATTTAATTTCCTTGAAATCTGGTAGATATAATAATGTAAGGTTGATTAAAGCGTAGCTACAACTTTTAATTTTGTATGGATAAACTCACTATGAGGGACATAAAGCAACCCAGCTACACGACGAATAACTGCCTCTTCAATCTCACCTAAGTGATTATCAGCATAAGCAACACGCCACATCATTTCAATGATGCTAACGCGTGATTCGTGGGTAAGGTCTGACAGCAAAGAGGTAAAATCAAAGATAGAGGTCGACGTTAACATATCTTGCTCAGCAACCTCGATAATGTCGTTCACTTCATTCTCTTCGAGATTGAGTTGCTTCATCAAGCTATTTTTTATTGCTAAACGTTCTAGGTCGGACGTTTCATGATCAGCATGGCTCACTGCACACAGCAATGACGCAATCGCAAAACGTTGGTCTGGTTTATCTGTATCATCTTCAAATTTGAATAATGATGAGAGGTAATCGGTTAGTTTTTTAATCAAAATAACACCCTTAATTGATTATGTTTGACCTCCCTGCAACATGTATTATCCTTTTGTAATAGAAGCGAATTAAAAATTCACTCAAACTATTTCACCTACTGTATAGATATAAGGCAATATGATGAAATTTAAACCCCTAGCTCTTAAAATATCATTAAAAAAAATAGTGGCAAGCTTGCTCTTCAGCCTTTTTTTGAGCGGTTGTAACGAAACAGTCGCCCCCATTCAAGGTGTACAGTATCGACTACTCCCAGAAACCTTGAATAGCAACAATTTTTCACCTGTCACAGAGGTGTTTTCATTAACCTGTATTCACTGTCGGCAAATGGAGGATTTAATTCCTGCATTGCAAAGGTCGATAGGACAAAAAATCACTAAACTACATGTCGCCTTTAACCAACCTGCTTATATCGCATCAATGTTTTATTATGCGGCAGAGATGCAAACCGGTGCAATCCCCGATTACTACTTCTTAGTTGATCTGTTTACCGCAATGCAGCTGCCAGAAAGTAGTAGTGATGAGGCATTTCAAAAAGCAATGATTGAAGTGTTTGAGTCGCGTGGGTTAATAAGCCCCATTAACTACAACGATCAGCAATTTGAAGCACTGTCTAAACGTGTTGACGACGTATCACGCCTATCAGATAAAACACAGATTCAGTCGGTGCCTACTTTTATTGTAAGAGGCAAATATCAAGTTATCGCTTCTGCACATGACTCAAAGCAAGAGCTTGCCGAAACGATTAAATACCTTTTAGCAAAGAAAAGTTAATTTATTCAAGGTGCAAATAAAAAAGCACGAGGATAATCTCGTGCTCATTTTAGCTTTTAGCTGTTTATACTTTAATCACATTAAGCGATTTTGCGTGCTTCTTCTTGGCTTGAAAGATATTCATCTAACGTACCCTGGAAGTTAACCACTTTTTTATCTTTGATATCGATAATACGTGTCGCTAGCGATGAAACGAATTCACGGTCATGGCTTACTACGATTAATGTACCTTCAAACTCTTTAAGTGCATTATTCAAGGCTTCAATGGCTTCCATATCCATGTGGTTGGTTGGCTCATCCATAATCAGTACGTTTAAATCAGACATCATCAACATACCAAATAACAGACGGTTTTTCTCACCACCAGAACAGTTACATGCTTTTTTATTTGCATCGTCATCACTAAACAGTAAACGTCCTAACATGCCACGTACCATTAAATCGTTATGACAAGATCTGCGCCATTGCGACATCCAATCCATGATGGTTAATTCATTTTCAAACAACTTACCGCTGTCCTGTGGGCAATAACCGATAGTCGCATTATCAGACCATTTAACAACGCCTTCTTTATTTTCTAACTCGTTAACTAAACAACGTAAGAACGTTGTTTTACCCACGCCATTTTCACCAATGATCGCTAGTTTGGCACCCGCTTCTAAAATAGCGTCGCCTCCTTCAAACAACATTTCATCGTCAAAGCCATGACCTAGGTTTTCTAATACAAGCGCTTGGCGGTGCATTTTTTTACCCGCGCCAAAGCTTAAGTTCGGGCTAATACGGCTTGATGATTTAACATCATCTAACTTAATTTTATCCATTTTTTTAGCACGAGAACTCGCTTGTTTCGCCTTTGATGCATTTGCCCCAAAACGGTTAACAAAGTCTTGTAACTCAGCAATTTCAGCACTTTTCTTCTCATTACCTGATAATAACTGTTCGCGTAACAATGCAGACTGCTCTAAAAAGTATTCATAGTTACCAGGGTAAATGCGTAATTCACCGTAATCAATATCAGCCATGTGTGTACAAACTGAATTTAAGAAATGGCGATCATGCGAGATGATGATCATGGTGCATTTACGCTTGTTCAACTCACCTTCTAACCAGCTGATCGTATGAATATCCAAGTTATTGGTTGGCTCATCAAGTAACAATATTTCAGGGTTTGCGAATAGCGCTTGTGCTAGTAAGACACGTAGTTTCCAGCCCGGTGCCACCTGTTGCATTAATCCGTAATGAAACGATTCTTCAATACCAGCTTCTAATAAGATTTCACCCGCACGACTTTCTGCACTGTAACCGTCCATTTCAGCAAACTGACTTTCAAGATCACCAACACGCATGCCGTCTGCTTCTGTCATCTCTGGGTTTGCGTAGATTGCATCACGCTCTTGTTTGATTTCCCATAATGCAGTGTCACCCATAATAACGGTATCAATCACGCTAAATGCTTCAAAAGCGAACTGGTCTTGGCTCAATGTACCCACTTTAAATCCAGGCGTAATTGATACGTTGCCAGACGTTGGTACTAATTCACCACTAAGAATTTTCATGAAAGTCGATTTACCACAACCGTTAGCGCCGATTAAACCATAACGGTTACCGTGACCAAATTTAGCAGAGATATTTTCAAACAATGGCTCAGGGCCAAATTGCATAGTGATATTAGAAGTTGCAAGCACAGTGATATTCCTAGTTTTAGCTAATTGATATTAACTAGCGAACTAGCAATATTGCATAAGGGGTTACATAAAAATTTAATGATAAACATAATCGATATCGAAAAGGGGTTTATTCGGTCGCGCAGTATACAGCAAAAAAACGTGATCCCTATCTAATCTTTGCATTTAATTGAACATTTTTTAAACGTTTTAAACTAGCGCTCAAAAAAAATTAAATAATAGACTTTTTTTGAATCGCAAATTTACATTATTGGCAAGAAAAAATATCGATAAAATTGATCAACTTCTTATTTATAACCTTTGAAATTATAAACTTACAATGTTACTGATTGAAAATAGTAATATGATTGATTATCAATATCTTGCTAACATTTTATAAATGGAGTTAACAATGGAAACAAAGGATTGTAACAACACACCTGAACTGAGCCGTCGTCATTTTCTAAAAAGCAGCGCAGGCATTGCCTTAGCGGGTCTAGGTGCAACAATGGTAAGCGGTAATGCGCAGGCAGGACATCGTTGGGATAATAACAATAACCATCATTCAGATAAGAACTTCTGGAAGAAAGTAGAAAAAGAGTTCACTCTCGATAAAAAAACTACCTACATGAATATTGGTACAACAGGTTCAATGCCAGAATCAGTATTACAGTCATACAACAAGAATAACCAAATTGTCGCAAGTAACCCTTGGGATATGCAGGATAAATTTGGTGGCTGGCCTTACGTTTCAGAGATGGTCGCTAAAATCGCACCAGGCTTTGGCGCTCAAACAAATGAAATAATATTAAGCCGCAATACTACTGATGGCATGTGTACAATTCTTAACGGATTACATTTTGAAGCAGGAGATGTGATTTTAACAACTCATCATGAACATGTTGCAGGGAACTCACCTTTCCACGTTGTAAGCGAACGCTATGGTGTTGAAGTGGTTTACCTCGATATTCCTGTTTATACGCCAGATAATGAGATCAGCGCACAAGACTTTGTTGATGTCTTTGCTGATGCCGTTGAAAAATATGGTGCTAGCGTACGCTTAATCAGCTTCTCTCACATCACTTATAAGACAGGTACAACCTTACCCGCTAAGCGTATCTGTCAAGAAGTTGCGATTCCGAATAGTATCCCTACATTAATCGATGGCGCGCATACAATTGGTATGCTTAACCTTGACTTCAATGATATGGACTGTGATTTTTATGTAGGTTCTGGTCATAAATGGCAATGTGGACCTGGCGCTACAGGTATTTTATACGTTCGTGATAATGCGACACGCCTCGATAACTACTGGGCAGATAGAGAAAACCCATTATGGTTTATTAACTCATCATTAGGGCACGCTAGCTACCTAGGTACACAATTACAGCTTCAATATGTAGGTAACGATAACTACCCAGCTAAACAAGCTTTGTGTGATGCCTGTAATCTATGGGATGAGATTGGACGCGATAAGATTGAAGCACGCGTTTTGCATTTAAGCCAACTGTGTAAGACTCTTTTGCAAGCAGCTTTTCCAACAGCACAACTTTATGCACCTAATGTTCCTGAGCTAAGCAGTGGTCTAACCACCTTTAATCCTTTTTCTGATCAAACTGATTTGGTTATATTAACCGAGTTAAGGGATAGATTACGTGAAGAGACAGGTTTTATTATCAGAACCACTGATTTTAAACTATTCTCTAATGATGCGACGGATGTACACGCGCTGCGTATCTCTACACATCTATTTCATAGTGAACAGGATGTCGTAGAATTGGTCGATGCATTACAGCAAGTTTTCCAAACGATGTAAGTGTAAATAACCACGATTCAGCCAGATACAATTGGCAAATCGTGGTCCACCCTTTTATAATACAAATAGCGCAGTTGATTGTAAGGACACTACATGCCACACAAGATAAAACCACATCTTTTTTTACTTCATTTTATCATTATTTCCACTCTATTTTTTTCGCAATTCATACAAGCAAGAGACCTTGCAGAGATAAAGGCAGACGGTGTTTTACGCCATATTGGTGTTACCTACGCAAACTTTATAACCCAAGATAAACAGGGCGACAAGACCATTGAAGGCGGGCTTGATGTTGAATTAATGCAAGGTTTTGCAGAGCATATTGGCGTGCAATACGAATATGTAGAAGCGACTTGGGCAAATGTATTCACTCTGCTTAATGGCGAAAGCGCTCACTATAAAAACGGACAAGTTGTTATTGGTGAGTTCAAGCAAGCGATAGCGGGTGACGTGATTGCCAATGGTGCAACGATTCTTGAATGGCGTAAACAGGTCGTTGATTTCTCAGACGAATACTTCCCTTCTGCAGTATGGTTAATCGCCCGCTCAGACTCTATGCTCACACCGATTACCCCAGGTGACTCTATTGAAGATGATATTATTCAAGTAAAAGAACTGATTAAAGGCGTTGATGTGATGGCAATGAAGCATTCATGCTTAGACCCGGACCTGTATAACCTAGATGTAACAGGAGCGAATGTCATTTTACCGATCAAAGCACGCAAGCTAAATGAGATGATTCCTGCGATTTTAAATAATGATGCTGAGAGCACCTTACTTGATGTACCTGATACGTTAATTGCGCTACAAAGATGGCCAGGTGAGATTAAAGTGATCGGCCCTATCTCAGATGAGCAAAGAATGGCTGTTGCCTTTCGCAAAAACTCTCCTGAATTACGCCATGCATTTAATTTATACTTAAGACAACTAAAAAAAGAGGGAACCTATAACCGCCTGGTGAAAAAATATTATCCTTCTGTTTTCCATTTTTATGATGACTTTTTCCAACCAAAGTCATGAGCTAATCGATAATGAAATTACCTAGATTCATAACTGGCAAAACCGCTATTGTAGCAGCAGGCATCGTACTTGCGGCTTATCTCGTTCTTATTTTAACGGTCATTAATCTAGGACAAAATAGACTTAAGGCATCACAGCATAACGAGCTAGAATTAAAAGTTGCCCACTACGCTTATACCTTAAGTTATTTTTTTAATGTCTCACAAGACAATATGAGCGTACTAGCAAACGATAAAACCATGACCACTTTCTTCCATAATCGTAGCTCAGGCATGTCGATGGCGTACGGATTAAGTGCAAGCCTATTCAAGTTAGAAACACTGATAAAAAAAATAAAGACCAAAAGAACCATCAATGATGAACCTATTTTTAACAGAATTTCTCTTATCAACCTCGACGGTACTCTTGTTACAGATACCAAAAGTAACGCCTTTGAATTAGGCGCAATAAATATCCAAAAGCTGCTCCAAGAAAAGCAATTGATTCATATCGAGCAACTAGAAAATGATATCAGCATCAAATTGTTACAACTTGTTTATCTCAATGGTGACCCAATCGCTTTTATTACTGCAGAAGTAAATAATGGGATAATTATTCAGCAATTAACCGCCCAAGAATATCTCGGTAGCGGCAGTCATTTAGAGTTAACCTCAGAAAAAGGTAACCTGTTTATTTGGGATTCATTAGAAATTCCACGCAGAGCGAAGAAGCGAGAGCTTACCGAAGGCGACTATTTACTGTTTTTAGAACAACCGATAAAAAGAACCCCATTAACGCTCATTGGTTGGTATGAACCGGTCAATAATCAAGATCTATTTACCTCACATTGGTTTGTTGTGGTGATATCGATATTGGCAGTCCCGGTTATTTTTGGCCTCTACTTCCTAATTCGTATCGAGCACAATAATACCATTTTGCAAACAGAGGTGAGTTTATCACAGCAGCAGAGGGAACAACTTTCTGTGCATAACTACCAGTTAGAAAAAGAGGTAAGTAAACGTATTGCCTCCGAAAAAGTGCTTCAATATCAAGCAACACATGATTCATTAACCGATCTTGCCAATCGTAATTATAGCCTCAGCCAACTCGGCGATTACATTGAGTTGAGTAAGCGTAATCACAGTAAAATTTTACTGATGTATATTGACCTAGACAATTTTAAACATATCAATGATACGCTCGGACATAGTGCTGGTGATCAAGTGTTAGTTGAGTCAAGTGAGCGATTACTCCAGGCAGTTCGTGTATCGGATACTGTTGCACGTTTGGGTGGCGATGAGTTTTTACTGATTTTACCCGATTTGAAAGACACGCAAGAAGCAACACTGCTCGCGGCTAATATATTGACCCTTTTTGAACAGCCTTTTCATGTCCAAGGCCATGAGTTTTTTACCTCCACCAGCATCGGTTTATCCATTTATCCGCAGGATGGTGAGACACCCGATACACTGTTAAAGTGTGCAGATATGGCTTTATATCGCGTGAAAGATAATGGCCGAAATAGTTTTAGTTTTTATAATTCAACAATGAATGCCAATGTACTACGCAACGTCAATATTAACCGCCGTTTACGTTATGCTATCGATAATGGCAAGCTAGAGATGTACTACCAGCCATTAATCAACCTACAGACGGGTAAAATATGTGGTGCTGAAGCATTAATGCGCTGGACTGATGAAGAGCTTGGTTTTGTTCCACCGGATGAATTTATTTTATTGGCTGAACGTAATGGTCTCATTCACCAACTCGGTGATTTTGCACTCACACAAGCATGCCAACAAGCCGCTAAATGGCAGGCAATTTCACCGATGCAGATTGCGGTTAATTTTTCTAGTGTACAATTTCGTGATTGTCATGCTCTATTGGCAAAAATTATCGCAGTGCTTGATAAAACAGGACTGCCAAAATCGAAGCTTGATGTAGAGGTAACTGAGAGCTTAATGATTAGCCAAGAAAGTGAACTCAGTAGTATGCTCGCAGAGTTACGTCATTTAGGTATTCAGCTCAGTATTGATGATTTTGGTACAGGTTATTCGGCACTGAGTTACCTGCAAAAATATGCATTTAGTAAACTAAAAATCGATCGTGCCTTTGTGATGAACCTATCTGAAAATGAAGCAGATAGATCATTAGTAAAAGCGATTATTGCAATGGCTAAAGCACTCAACTTAAAAGTCGTTGCCGAAGGGATAGAAGAGCAAGCTCAAGCAGATTTCTTGAAGAGATTAGATTGTGAATATGGTCAAGGTTATCTATTTAGTAAACCGTTACCCGCTGATGAATTTGAGAAACTACTCATTGAAGATAACCTTTCGCCGATTCAAGAACTTCCTAATAGCTATATAATATAGCCTTAGAAACTCAATTATAAATTGAAATTCACACTTAAATTTAAACCTGAAAGTGTATACTTCAAACAAACCAAGAATGAATTTGAAGAGTAATAAAACCGATGAAGCAATATTTAGAGTTAAGCCGAAGAATCGTTGAACAAGGTAAATGGGTTGAAAACGAACGCACAGGAAAACGCTGCCTAACCGTTATCAATGCAGATCTAACCTACAACGTTGATAGTAATGAATTTCCATTAATTACTACCAGAAAAAGTTTTTGGAAAGCAGCTATTGCAGAGCTTCTTGGTTACTTACGTGGTTACAGTAATGCTGCAGATTTTCGTGCAATTGGCTGCAACACATGGAATGCCAATGCCAACGACAATGCCGATTGGTTAAACAACCCAAGCCGTAAAGGTGAAGATGATATGGGCTTTGTTTACGGTGCAGTGGCGCGTAATTTCCCTAAACCCGATGGCGGCAGTATTGATTTAGTACGTAAAGTCGTTGATAACTTATCAAAAGGGATAGATGACCGAGGCGAGATTATTACTTTCTATCACCCTGCTTCTTTCCATTTAGGGTGCCTAAGACCGTGCATGTTCCAGCATCAGTTTTCTATTCTTGATGGTTACTTGTATCTGAATAGCTACCAACGCTCGTGTGATGTGCCGCTTGGTCTCAACTTCAATCAAGTACAGGTTTACACACTGCTTGCATTGATGGCACAGATCACCGGATTAAAACCGGGAAAAGCGTATCACAAGATTATTAATGCACACATCTACGAAGATCAGCTTGAATTAATGCGTGATGTGCAACTGACGCGTGAACCTTTTGCTTCGCCACAACTGCATATCAACCCTAAAATTAAGACCTTCGAAGATCTAGAAACCTGGGTAACACTGGATGATTTCTCGATCACCGGTTACGAACATCATGAGTCAATTAAGTACCCGTTTTCGGTATAGTTTTACAGCTATCGGCTTTTAGCGTTCAGCTGTAAGTAAAAAAGCCAGATCATGTTCAATGATCTGGCTTTTCTGTTTTAACTGATCGCTGACAGCTAATGACTGACAGCTTATTTTATCAATTAACTTCTATCACGATTTTACCGCGTGTACGACCTGACTGACTTTGTAGATGTGCCGCTTCAATCTGTTCTAATGAGAAACGATGCTCAATCAAAGGTGTTAGTTGATCTGCTTCTACTAGCTTATTTAGCTCGGTTAAAATACGACTACTTGGCTCAATAAATACAAAAGCGGATTTTACCCCATACTGTTTTGCTTTCTCTTCACTTGGTGGCTCAACCACAGACACTAACATTCCGCCCGCTTTTAACAGCTCCCATGAGTTTGCTTGTATCTCACCGCCCATGGTATCAAATACGATATCAACCGCTTCAACCTGCTCAGTTAGCGCACCTAATGCATAATCAACAGCTTGGTCAGCACCAAGTTCAGTAAGTAGTGCTTGATTTGCGGCAGAAGCAGTTGCAATAACAAACGCCCCTTTTGCTTTAGCAATTTGAATCGCTAGATGACCAACACCACCTGCTCCTGCATGAATCAATACGCGTTGCCCCGCTTGTACTTGACTAACATCAACAAGACACTGCCATGCAGTAATACCCGCTAGTGGTAAAGCAGCTGCCTGTGCAAAATCTAATTTATCGGATTTTAATACCACTTCACTGGCTTTAACTGCAATGTAATCTGCATAACTACCATCGCGAGCAATATCGGGCCGACTAAATACTTCATCCCCAACTTTAAAATCGGTTACTTCTGTTCCAACTTGCGTTACCACACCCGCGACATCCCAACCCAGTGTCACTGGTAATTTATAAGGGATAAATTGCTGTAGGTACCCCTCTCTGATCTTCCAATCAACCGGGTTAATCGCCGCAGCCTTCACGTTAATTAAGATATCATCGGCATTAATCGTTGGCGTATCAATTTGATCTAACTGTAATGTTTCCGTACCACCATACTGGTGAATTCTCACTGCGCGCATAATATGTTCCTTTTCTGAAAGTTAGTAAATTTTGCTGATGATTAAAGTGCGATGCCGTTTACTGTCAATTTCACATCGATATTGCCACGTACTGCATTTGAATATGGGCATACCTGATGTGCAGTTTTCACTAATTCAACCGCAGCTGCTTGTTCTAATTCAAGGTTGACGGCTAGCGCAACAGTGAGTGCAAAACCACCGTTTTCATTTGGGCCAATGCCCACGGTTGCCGTTGTAGGTGCAGCTTTAATAGCGATCTTTGCTTCACTGGCTACGTGTAAAATTGCATTTGAAAAACAAGCTGAGTAACCAGCCGCAAATAGCTGTTCAGGGTTCGTAGCAGCACCTGTACCGCCCATCTCTTTTGGATAACTCAATGCAACGTCTAGTTTTTTATCATCAGTGGTCACTTGTCCATTACGGCCTGCATTTGCTGTTGCTGAAGTGGTATATAAAGTCGTCATCATCATTCCTTAATTAGCTTGTTTAATGTAATTTAAATAATTGCAAGCAACCTAGTTGCGCACAATCTATTTTTGTATGCTAATTGAGTTTTCAACATAAAGCAAGTATATTGTGCACAATCTATTTAATATTAAATGTTACTTTTTATCTGTATATAGGCTAATAATTTATGAAAACAACAGAAACATCATCCAATCTTTTACTCGATAAACAGATCTGCTTTGCACTATATAGCGCTTCCAATGCAATGGGTCGTGCCTATCGCCCTTTACTAACCACACTGGATTTAACCTATTTACAATATATTGTGATGATGGTGCTATGGCAGTATTCAACCATGAATGTGAAAGAGCTTGGCAATAAAGTACACCTAGATTCAGGTACGTTAACGCCACTGTTGAAACGCTTAGAAGCAAAAGGATTAATAATCAGAGCACGAAGTAAAGAGGACGAACGAGTGCGTATTATCAGCCTATCAGATCAAGGCAGCGAGATGCGAGACAAGGCTGAACAAGTGCCCACAGAGATGCTTTGTAAATCAAAAATGACAATAGAAGAGCTCACAATATTAAAGCAAAGTTGTGAGCTCTTACTGGAGAACCTAAAAGAGTAAAGTCTATTAATTTATACAGATATTTACTTTTTAGCGTCTGTTTTTTTAGCAGAATAAGCGTAAGCAATTAATGCAATGCCCGCGATCACCATCGGCAATGACAGTATCTGCCCCATGGTTAAACCAAAGGTTAAGAAACCAAGTTGGGCATCAGGTTCACGTGCAAACTCAACGATAATACGGAAAACACCGTAGCCTAGTAGGAATAACCCGGCAACTGAACCTGCTGGACGAGGTTTACGAATAAACAGTACCAGGATAATAAACAATACCACGCCTTCTAATGCAAACTCATAGAGTTGTGAGGGATGGCGTGGAAAGGGCCCCGCATTATGGAAGACAACACCAAATGGTGAATCAGTCACACGTCCCCAGAGCTCTGAGTTGATAAAATTACCAATGCGCCCAGCGCCTAAACCAACCGGTAATAATGGCACGATAAAATCACCGACCGATAGGATAGAACGTTTGTTTTTTAGTGCGTAAAAAATAATTGCACTAACGACACCGATCACGCCGCCATGAAACGACATGCCCCCTTCCCAGATTCTAAATAGGTAGAGTGGATTATCCATAAATTGTGAGAATTGATAAAACAGGACATAACCAGTACGCCCGCCTAAGATGACGCCCATAAAACCATAAAAGAGCAGGTCACTCGCTTGTTCACGCGTCCAAACACCATTTGAACGGTCGCATTGGCGATTCGCCATCCAAAATGCAAATAGAAACCCAACCAGGTACATCAAGCCATACCAACGAATATCAAGTGGACCAATACTAATTGCAATAGGGTCAATCACAGGTAAAACAAAATTTGAAGCCGACATGTCTATGCTCTTTTGGGTAAAATAAAGGAATAATAACAATTGCTTGAGCAATAGAGAATCGTTACACCAAAATTAGTTCGATTGTATGGCGAACCTCACTCTCCACCACTTACCTTTCTCCTAATGCCCTCGCGCTCTTATACCCTGCTATTATTCGTCTTCTGGATAGCAATTAAAAAAATAATTTTAATAACAAATATGATCTTACAGGGTGAAATATTTAACCATTCACATACAATACCTGCGCATAATGCCAAGGTGGCGTTATAAAATTCACTGCATAGTCATAAACGGATTTTGATCGTCGTTACTATTTTGGTGCAATATTCGTCGCACAGACAAAGACAACGGTTTTATTGCAAGGAGGCAAGCTCCCCAATCAATATCCAGTCCTCAACAGTGACCAATTTTAGCCCCGCTCATAGCAACGATAATATTCTGTGCATCAATTTGTTTAAACAGGTAAGTTATATGACTCCCACACCCACTCTTTTTCAACGATATTTAAACGGTAGCTTAGTGCTACAAATTGTTATTGGTATTTTTGCAGGTATTTTACTTGCTTCTTTTGCCCCAGAAACGGCTCTTTCATTGTCTTTTTTCGGTAGCTTATTTGTTAGCGCATTAAAAGCAGTGGCACCTATTTTAGTTTTTGTACTGGTTGCGTCTTCGATTGCAAATCAGCAAAAAGGCACACATACCAACCTTAAGCCCGTTATCCATTTATACCTTATCGGTACCTTGCTAGCAGCCACAACAGCGGTACTTGTGAGTGTATTGTTCCCAACAACACTGGTATTAACGGCAACAGATATTCAAGCGACACCACCTGAAGGTATCCTTGAAGTATTAAATACATTATTGTTTAAAATTGTTGATAACCCAGTAAACGCATTAGTAACAGCAAACTTTATCGGTATTTTAGCGTGGGGTATTGGTCTTGGTTTTGCATTGCAACATGCAAATAACAGCACCAAAAAAGCACTACATGATGTGTCTAATGCAATCACTAAGATTGTGCATATGGTTATCCGCTTTGCACCAATTGGTATCTTTGGGTTAGTCGCACAAACCGTTGCAGAAACAGGCTTCTCTGCACTGTTAGGTTATTCACACCTATTATTAGTATTGATTGGCTGTATGGTATTAATTGCATTAGTAGTTAACCCTGCTTTGGTTTATCTGAAGCTACGCACTAATCCATACCCATTGGTATTTCAATGCCTACGTGAATCAGGCGTAACGGCATTCTTTACCCGTAGCTCTGCGGCAAATATCCCTGTGAATATGGAACTTTGTAAAAAATTAGACCTACATGAAGATACCTACTCAGTTTCTATTCCACTGGGGGCAACGATCAACATGGCGGGCGCATCAATTACCATTACCGTATTAACACTGGCAGCAGTGCATACATTAGGTATTGAGTTTGATATCGCAACAGCGATTCTTTTAAGTGTGGTAGCAGCAGTTTCTGCCTGTGGGGCTTCTGGTGTTGCCGGCGGTTCTTTGTTACTTATTCCACTTGCCTGTAGCCTGTTTGGCGTGCCAAATGATGTTGCGATGCAAGTTGTTGCAGTTGGTTTCATCATCGGCGTTATTCAAGACTCAGCAGAAACAGCATTAAATAGTTCAACAGATGTATTGTTTACAGCAGCAGCTTGTCGTGCAGAAGAGCTAAAAAACAGTTAAATAGTTATCAGCTCTCAGCCGTCAGCTTTGAACTGATGGCTGTTTTATGATTTACCGGCTCGGATAAACCCTCCGAGCCCTTTTTCATCTAAAAAGTTAACAAAAATAGTACGTATTTCCAAACCACTATTCACTTGCAACGCTTGTTCAATACAATCTTCTAATTCATGCTTCGATACTTTTTTTATCAAGTATTTTACTTTACCCATATTATTAGCATTCATACTCAGTTTGTTATAACCCAATCCAAGTAGAATCATTGAACCTATCGGATCGCCCGCTAACTCACCACAAATACTAATTTCAATATCATAGGCTCGCGCATTTTCCATGATCATTTTCAAACACTGCAGTACTGCAGGGTGATAACTATCGTAGAGTGATGCAACTCGGCTATTATTACGATCAACTGCAAGCAGATATTGAATAAGATCATTACTGCCAATAGAAAGGAAATCAAGTTGCTGAGCAAGCTGCCTAATAATAAAAATAGAGGCAGGCACCTCAATCATTGCCCCAATATGGGGTAATGGAAATTCATCTGCAGATAACTCTAGCTCATATTTTATCTCGTTCCATGCTTGATGAATGAGTAACTTAGCCTCAACCACCTCTTCGATGGCACTTACCATGGGTAACAAAATACGCAGGTTTTGTGTTTCAAGATTGGCTCTTAACATGCCACGAATCTGCATTAAAAATATTTCAGGGTGATCCAGTGTTAAACGGATCCCTCGCCATCCAAGAAATGGATTCTCTTCAACAATGGGGAAGTAACTCAGTTGCTTGTCGCCGCCAATATCAAGGGTACGCATGGTGACAGAGACGTTGGTATATTGTTCCAACAACGCTTTGTAAATGTTGACCTGCTCTAGTTCGGTAGGAAATACATCCGTGAGCATGAAAGGCAACTCACTACGGTATAGACCAATACCGTTAAAATGCCCCTCAACAGCCCCATGCTGGTTAGCGTTAAGACCCGTGTTTAGCAGTATCTCTATCTCTTCACCATCGAGCGTTATCGCTTGCTTATGCTCTCCTGAAGAAACCAGTACTTTTAACTCATTTTCTTCATTGAGCAGTTGTTGGTAATGTTGTAATAATTCAGGGGTTGGCAGCATCACTACTGAGCCAGCATAACCATCGATGATCAGTGGCTGATTATTGAGCTTAGTGAGCGATAATGGTAACCCCATTACGGCAGGTACACCCAGCGCACGAGCTAATATAGCCACATGCGAACTAATACCACCGTGTACCGAGATAATACCCTGTAAGTTTTTAGGTGGGATACTAGCAAGCATCGATAAGGTCACCTCATTGGCAACCAATATCAGCTTATCCGGTAGCTCAACATTATCATCAACCTGCTGTGTGAGATGGTATAAAAGACGCTGTGCAACATCGCGAATATCACTAGCACGCTCTTTCAAATAACTGTCTGTCATCGCTTCAAACTGTCGAATATAGGACTCCGACACAACCTTGATCGCGCTTGACGCAGTTAACTTATGTTCATTAATTTGCAGGCGAATGGCGCTTAGAAAAGCGTTATCTTTTAATACATGCGAATATATATCAAACATTGCAAAAGCTTCTTTAGAAAGTTGCTCTTTTAAAGTAATGGCCATGTTAGAAAATTCATCACTGCATTTTTTGACCATCATCTCAAACAGTAAAATCTCTTTGATAGAGGATTTACTTTTCTCTATCTTTACTTCATCAAGGGTAAGAATAGGACGCACAACATGAGCAGGTGCAATCGCTATACCCGAGCTCGCGGGACTGCCTTGAATATGTAATGAACGACTAGGTTGCTGGTGCTCATCAATCTGTAGACGTAAACCGGAATTAGCCAAGACGCTAGATAGGTGCATCGCGAGCGTAAATAAGAAGGATTCTTCAAGCTCACTAAAAAGGCGTGGTGTTTTTTGCTGTGCAACCAACACCCCTAAAACCTGGCGTTGGTGAATAATTGGCGTGCCTAAAAAAGAGTTAAAACTATCTTCTTGGCTGCCAGGTAGAAATTTATAATGTGGATGTTCGCTGATATTAGCGAGATTAAAGGGTTCGCCTTTTTGGTGAATTAAACCAACAATACCTTCACCAAATTTGAGATGTTGTAACTCCCCCCCTTCTCTTAACAAGCCTTCGCTGGCCATTAAATTTAATTGTTGAGCATTCTCATCAGTAATATAGATTGAGCAGCAGTCGACTTCCATGACTAATCGAGTCTGCTTAACTAAAGTATCCATCGCCATGGCTAAGTTGGTTGCACTGCCAACTTGTTCAACAATATGACGTAACTGACTTAACATCTAACCCCCTTGAATTAATTGCCCTTATTATAAGGACGACGATGACGTTTAGCTCTTTTTTTCTCGCTATTACTCTTCATTAATGAAAATGCAACCGCTGAGAATTCCTTTAATGCCTTACGGTAAACCTCACGCTTAAATGACACAACTTGACGAACGGGGTACCAGTAAGTTACCCAGCGCCAATCATCAAATTCCGGGTGACCACAAGCCTCAAACTCAATTTGCTTATCATCACTTATCAATTGTAATAAAAACCAGCGTTGTTTCTGACCGATACACACCGGCTCTGGAGAATCCCAGCGAACTAAACGTTTTGGTAGCTTATAACGCAACCAAGAACGTGTACTTGCTAACAACTTAACATCTTCAGGTTTCAGACCAACTTCTTCATATAACTCTCGATACATCGCCTGTTCAGGCGTTTCACCCTCTTTAATTCCCCCTTGAGGAAATTGCCATGAATGCTGTCCGTATCGTTTCGCCCATAAAACTTGACCATTTTTATTACAGATGATGATACCTACATTGGGACGATAGCCGTCAGTATCTATCACTAAAAACACCTTTAAAGATTAGACCATTACCTTTTTGTTCTTCTTATTAGGTAAGGTTCTAAATTAAAATAATGGGGCATTCTTTCACAGAAACCCTGCCCCATCAAATTGATATGCAAGAAAGTGATACATATCCACGAAAACTGTGTATAAGTTTGTGCATAATGATCTTCTGTCCTATGGAAAGATCTTTTAATGAATATGCAAGATCTTTGTTTATTTTGTTTTTTTACCTTAAATTCTTTTTTTATCAATACGTTACTGTTTATTGCATTCTTTCAATTTTAAGTATCTGTATTTAAAAACAGTAGTAATAATTCACATTGCAATGTGAATATCTTGCAAGGTCAAAAAACAACCACTTCCATTCACAATATGAACTTTTGCTGTAAAATACGACAAAGATCTCATTTTTTTGAAAAATATTCGAATTAAAAGCACAACTGTAATAGAACATCTTAATGATCAAGAGTTACCCACACAAAAAGTGGATAACTCTGTGTAAGCTCCTTGATAAAGAGATGAATAACATTAATTAACGACTGTCACTTTAATAACAGTAATGTTGTAGACATGAGAGAAACAATGATTCCACCCCCAAAATCCACTGCAGAGTTATTAACACTTTGTGAAAACATTGCAGGCCACTCATTAAGAGAGCTTGCTGATTTAGCAGGCATTAAGATGGCAAAAGATCTGCGCACTAACAAAGGTTGGGTAGGTCAGCTGATTGAATGGCATTTAGGTGCAACAGCAGGTAGCAAGCCAGAACAAGACTTTAAACACCTCGGTATTGAGCTGAAAACAATTCCCATTGACCAATTTGGTAAAGTATTAGAAACCACTTTTGTTTGTTCAACACCTATTTTTAATACCACCGGGTTAACTTGGGAAAACAGCAATATCTGCAATAAGTTGAGCCAAGTATTATGGGTCCCCGTGCAGGGTGAACGTTCCGTACCGCTGCCTGAACGCATTGTTGGTAGTGGCTTTTTATGGTCAGCTTCAGAGTACCAAACACACCTTTTAAAGAGTGATTGGCAAGAGTTAATGGAGAAGATAGCACTCGGAAAGATCGAGTCGATCAGCGCACGAGATGGCGAGGTATTACAACTCCGCCCCAAGGCTGCTAATGGCAGTATATTAACCGAAGCCTATGGCGAAGATGGCGAGATAATCAAAGTACGCCCGCGTGGGTTTTATCTTAAAAAAGCATTTACGCAATCGATTATCAACCAACAATTTGAAATCTAATGTAAAAAAATCAAAAACGGCTAGAAATCAACCGTTAGTTCCAGTAAATTATAAGTACCCTTTATAACTTTGTGAGTTAATAATTATGACCATTAAAAAGCAATACTTAAAATCTAAACCTGAAGTTAAAATTACTTTCGAAATTGAAAAGAAAGATGCACCAAATGCAGACACTATAACGCTACTTTCAGAGCATAATAATTGGCAAGCGATTGAGTTTACAAAGCTTAAAAGCGGTAAATTTAAAACTGTCTTTAATGTACCAACCAATAAAATTGAGAGTTTTCAATACACCTTTCAAGTCATTGATGCAGATAAGCAACAGATGATGCTACTGCCAATGGGTGCTGATGATTATGTTGATAATGGCATGACAGATGGCGGGAAAAATGCGGTACTAAAAATAGCTTAACCCCTATTTTAAATATCTCAGCGGTGACTTAGTGTATTATTTGGAAAGTGAAATAGTTTACTTTCGTGTTTCACACAGTAAACATTCACTTCCAATAATAAACTTAAATTTGGTATTTACTGCGGTCACCTAAATCAAAATGCAGTGGCATATTTATTTTTCGCCAAGCCATATATAAATATAATAATGATGCTAGCACTAATGCGCAGGCAGCCCAATCATTAAAAGACAAAACAACCAAAAGCCATGATGCAACAAGCAAGGGTGGTGTACTTTTGAGCAGCGTTAAAGAAAAACAAAAGCTCTCTTTATAAGCAAGACCTGATAGGGTAACGATCAGCGCACCAAAGCTTAAATAGGCAACCCACAATCCCGTTGTAACAAAACTCACTGCGACTAACCAACAACCAATCCAGGTCGCATTAACTAAAAACCAACGTATCCGTTTATCATAAATATGTAACGAACTTGCCTGCAACAAACTACCAAATGCCAGCAAGATTAGTATTTGTTTAAACCACAATGGATAGAAAATTTGCTGCAGTGCTATGCAGAACAGTGCTAGCCCAGTAATCACCATGCCCAGGCGATAGGTAAGGATCGTTGCTTTATCAATATTATCCAGGATCTCTTTAGTATTAGGATCTGCCATTACTTATTCCTTAATTTAACTTCCCATTAATAATTATCCTGTACTATTCATACAGAAAAATATCCGTGACTTCTAATAAGTAGGCAGTCATTTTAAAATAATAGCCCATGATAGTGCACTAATTGGTTAGTTCACTCGTAGTTACCTATTATTTTGCTCTAAAAAGAAAATCTTACCTCTCGTATCTGCATAGAAAGAGACATTGAGCAGAGCCTTTCTATTCATGTATACTGGTTTAATTAACAGTGTTATTAGGTGATAAAAATGGACAATATTGAAATTCGTGGTGCAAAAACGCACAACCTGAAAAATATCGATCTAACCATTCCAAGGGATAAGTTGGTCGTTATCACCGGGCTTTCTGGCTCAGGTAAGTCTTCACTTGCCTTTGATACACTTTATGCAGAGGGTCAGCGACGTTATGTTGAATCACTTTCCGCTTATGCTCGTCAATTTTTATCACTGATGGAAAAACCCGATGTAGAACATATTGAAGGGTTATCACCCGCTATCTCAATCGAACAAAAGTCGACATCGCATAATCCACGTTCAACCGTTGGTACGATCACTGAAATATACGATTACCTGCGTTTATTATTCGCACGTATTGGTGATCCCCGCTGTCCAACACACGATATCACTCTTAACGCTCAAACTGTCAGCCAGATGGTTGATGCGATTCTAGAAAACCCTGAAGGCAGCAAAATGATGCTGCTAGCACCAATTGTCAAAGAGCGTAAAGGTGAACACGTTAAAACCTTTGAAAGCCTTGCCGCACAAGGTTTTTTACGCGCTAGAATCGATGGGGACATTTGCGATCTTAGCGATCCACCTACATTAGAATTACATAAAAAACACACTATTGAAGTCGTCGTCGATCGTTTTAAAGTACGTGATGATCTTAAGCAGCGTTTAGCCGAGTCGGTAGAAACAACGCTTAATTTAAGTAACGGCACTGCTATTGTTGCGTTTATGGATGGTGATAGCCAACCAGAGCAGCAATTCTCAGCTAATTTCGCCTGCCCTCAGTGTGGTTACAGCATAAGTGAATTAGAGCCACGTATCTTCTCGTTTAATAACCCAGCGGGTGCCTGCGAAACCTGTGATGGTTTAGGCATAGAACAATACTTTGACCCGAAGCTTGCAGTGACAGATAAAAGACTTTGCCTTGCCGATGGTGCAATTGCAGGTTGGAGTGCTAAATCAAACTATTACTTCCAACTATTAAGCGCAGTCGCAGACCATTATGGCTTCTCTGTTTTCACCCCTTTTTCAGAACTCAGTAAAAAGCATCAAAAACTAGTGCTTCAAGGTAGTGGTAACGAAAAGATCTCCTTTGTCTATTTTAATGATCGCGGCGATAGCATGACCCGTTCACATGCCTTTGAAGGGGTTATTCCTAATCGTGCCCGTCGCTACAAAGAGACGGACTCAAGCGCAATGCGCGAATACCTTGAAAAATATATGAACCGCCAGCCTTGTACTAGCTGCCATGGTTCACGTCTGAAGCAATCGTCACGTCACGTTTTTGTTAACGATGTAAACATGCCGCATATATCTCAACTCTCAATTGCTGAAGCAGAAACATTTTTCAAGAATATAAAACTTGAAGGGCAAAAAGCCCAAATCGCAGAAAAAATATTAAAAGAGATCTTAGAAAGATTAAGCTTTTTAGTAAATGTCGGACTTAACTACCTCAGTTTAGAGCGCAGTGCAGAAACCCTTTCTGGCGGTGAAGCACAGCGTATTCGTTTAGCGAGCCAAATCGGAGCGGGGTTAATGGGGGTCATGTATGTACTTGATGAACCTTCAATTGGTTTGCATCAGCGCGATAATGAGCGCTTACTTAAAACCTTAACTCACCTGCGTGATTTAGGTAATACCGTGATTGTGGTTGAACACGATGAAGACGCGATCCGACAAGCTGATCATATTATTGATATCGGCCCTGGTGCGGGCATTCATGGTGGAGAGGTGATTGCTCAAGGTAACTACAAAAAAATCCTTAAAGCCAAAAACTCACTGACGGCAGATTACTTAAGTGGACGTAAAGCAATTGAAATCCCCGCTGAGCGCACTAAACTGACCGACAAATGGTTGAAACTCGAAGAAGCCACGGGCAACAATTTAAAAGCAGTGACCCTAGAGATACCAATCGGCGTGCTTACCTGTGTTACTGGCGTGTCTGGTTCAGGTAAATCAACACTGATTAACGATACGTTATTTCCATTGGCACAAACGAAACTCAATAAAGCGACCACCAATACCGCTTCACCCTACAAAAAGATGAGTGGTTTATCGCATCTTGATAAAGTGGTTGATATCAATCAAAGCCCGATTGGTCGTACACCTAGGTCTAATCCAGCGACCTACACCGGTATTTTCACGCCGATCCGTGAACTGTTTGCAGCAACGCCAGAATCACGAGCACGCGGTTATAAACCAGGACGATTTAGTTTTAATGTTAAAGGGGGACGCTGTGAAGCCTGTCAGGGTGATGGCGTGATAAAAGTGGAGATGCACTTCCTACCCGACGTTTATGTTCCCTGTGATACCTGTAAAGGGCAGCGCTATAACCGTGAGACCCTCTCGGTAAAATACAAAGGTAAAAATATCCATGAAACATTGGATATGACCGTAGAAGATGCGTTTAAGTTTTTTGAAGTGGTACCGTCTATTGCACGCAAGTTAAAAACCTTAATGGATGTAGGACTCTCCTATATTCGTCTTGGACAAGCTGCAACGACCCTTTCTGGTGGTGAAGCGCAACGTGTTAAGCTAGCAAAAGAATTATCAAAACGTGATACAGGTAAAACCCTGTATATTCTTGATGAGCCAACAACAGGTTTACACTTTCATGATATTGCTCAGTTACTTAAAGTCATTCATACTCTGCGCGACCACGGAAATACTATCGTTATCATTGAACACAATTTAGACGTGATTAAAACCGCGGACTGGATTGTTGACCTAGGTCCAGAGGGTGGCAACGGAGGTGGTGAGATAATCGCAACCGGTCGACCAGAAGAAGTGGTAAAAGTAAAAGGCAGCTATACGGGCCAGTTCCTAAAACCAATGTTAGCGAAAGCAAAATAAAAATATAACAACAATCGTCAGAGAGCAGATACCTCCCTGACGATATAAAATGGAATTAAAAATTAGAATGGATATTCAACAAAAGCTAAACCGCGCTTTTTTAATCACCTTTGCACTTTTAATGGGGTTAGGGGCACACTACTTTCAGCATAACCAAGGAGGCAGTGGTTTAGAATTAGCGCAGAACAACGTTGTATGGATATTCTTCTCTATCTTGATCGGTTTAGGTTTATGGAAAATAACTGAAGCTAAAAAAATATTCTATTCTCGATTGACCATTGTTTTTTTAATCGCTTGCATCCTATTTTTCATTCCTGTTTTTTACCCCAACAATGTTTTAGCTGAACAAAGCTATACCCGTTTAATGGGCTTATTTGCTGGATTCTTACTGTTTGTTAGCCTACAACAAATGCGTTTTAGCGCTACGTTTGTGCAGCGTCTGTTGTTACTGATTGTGCTAGCGGGCTTCCTACAAGCTTGTTACAGCCTGATGCAAGACTACCTGTTACCAGCCAACAATATTTTTGGTTACAATGTAGGTTATGGTCGCCCCTATGGGATATTCCAACAACCTAATGTACTCGCCTCTTTCATGGCAACCACACTTATTTTAGCAGGCTATTTACTACAAAAAATAGCGTGTAAAAGAACACAAGTTTTCTTGCTATTAACAGTACTATTGAATATGTGGGTACTCACAGTAACAGTATCAAGGACGGGATATTTAGGCTTAATTATTGCTTTAGTTCTACTCACTCCTTGGGCATGGGCACAAAATAAAAAACGCTTTATGGTGTTTATTTTAACCCTATTAGTCGCTATTGGAGTTGCTTCATTAAAGGACGGAGCACTTGAAGCTCGAAATAACAACTTTGAACAAAGCAACATAGCCAGAGTAACAATGGTTGTGCACACATGGAGCATGATAAAATCACACCCACTACTCGGCTATGGGTACGGTAGCTTTGAGAAAAATTATCTGCTTACTTATTCAAAAAAAGTTGAAAAAGAAGAGTCTCCGGCCACTAATCAGTACTTAACCCACCCTCATAACGATACGCTTTTTTGGCTAGTTGAAGGCGGCATTGTCCCACTACTCGCTATATTCTTTTTAATCATTAGCTTCTTAACTATGTTAAAAGCCTTAAAACTAAACCATGCATTGGCGTTATTGGCATTAATCGCACCAATTGCGTTACATATACAAACCGAATACCCGTTATACCATTCCGCACTGCACTGGTTAGTCTTAATCGTACTAGTTTATTACATCAATAGTGAATCGGAGCCATTACAAGCACAAACATTTCGCCTCACTTTTGCGTTACGCATATTCGCGTTATTGATTCCTTTCATTACCACTATTTTTATGGTTTCTAATCTTTATACGATCTCTAAAATAACGACCTACGAGCGCACTAAAAACCCTGATATTAAGTTATTAATGGATATTGTTAATCCTCTGGTATTTCAAGATAGGTTTGATTTTCATCTCAGTCATTTCCGCTTAGCGATTGCAGTGCAAACCAATAATCAACAAGAGCTTGAAGAAGTTATTAATTGGACAGAAAAAGCGCTAGAAAAAACACCAAAGTCATTCTTTTATGTGATCCTATACCTCGCATATAAGCACAATAACCAAATAGAAAAAGCACAGCAGCTACTCGACTATGCTCGCTACCTCTATCCAAAAGATAAACAACTGGCTAATATTGATAAGCAACCCGCATCACAAGCGGCACAAACGATTAGTAAAGCACAATCCACCGCTCAGCCATCGGATTAAACTAATGCATCAAATATCTGCGCATATCGTCATTGTCTTTCTGCTACTAAGCTTAGCCTTAGTGAGCAAGGGTTGGGCAGATATTTATATGTATATCGATAGTGATGGTAATCATCACTTTGCCGAACGCAGGGTAAATAAAGACTACAGCCTGTTATTACGTAGCGACAGTAATAAAATACCGGCTACGTTTAAAAACTGGAAAGAGAAAAGTTATAATAATATTGCAGTCCCACGTAATAAAGTGCTGCAAAATAGATATCACCCGCTTATCGTTAATGCGGCTCAAAAATACCAATTAGAGCCTGAGTTCTTACATGCGGTCATTACTGCAGAATCTAGCTATCAACGTGAAGCAGTATCCAGCGCAGGTGCACAAGGGTTAATGCAACTAATGCCAGTAACCGCAGAACGGTTTGGCGTGGATGACCCTTTTGATCCCAAACAAAGCATCAATGCAGGTGCACTTTATCTTAATAAGTTGCTTAAAGAATTCAAAACTAAACAACTAGCATTAGCAGCTTACAATGCAGGGGAAGGAACGGTTAGACGTTATAATAGGAAGATCCCTCCTTTTCCTGAAACACAAAAATATGTAGAAAAGGTGATGGGATTTTATTGGCATTACAAAGCAAATATGTGAAGGCATAGTCTTCAGGTCAAAGATAGAATCAAAAGTTAATGCAAGTTATTAGCCACTGTTAAAATGATAATACCAACCCAGCTATCAAGCTATGCAGTAGACATAATAAAAAAATGACTGAATAACTTTACTTAACCTGAGATCTGGATAAGAAACGATATTTTTAAGCTGCCATCATTTCCAATTCACTGTTTGCTAATCTAATACGTGGCTTTTGTTTTTTTAAGCAATAAGCCACTATGCCAGAAATAACATTAAGCATAAAACCAGTCGCACTGCGATGGCGACTGTGTTCTATCTGAGAGATGTTTTTCAATTGATCATTTACTGTTTCTATTATGTATCTCTTTGATAACATGGCTCTATCGAAAGCGGATATCACTTTCGCTTTCATATTTTTTCGTACTGTTGTCACCAAGTCAATATCCGACTCTTTCAATGTTTCACTCAACTTTTTTCCTATGTAACCCTTATCTGCATATAACTTACCAGTTAGGTTTTTACATAAATCTGGTATAGGTGTTCGGTCATTTGTGTTACCAGGGCTGATATTCAAAGCAATAATTTCACCATTATGATTAATTAATAGGTGAAGTTTAAAGCCAAAAAACCAACCCATCGTTCCCTTTCCACGCTTAGCGCTATCAGCAAAAACTCGATGTCGTGGAATTCTAATATTGTGGCATACCTTAAGACTCGTGGAATCAACGAACGCGATACCTGTTGGCTCACCTTTAACGGTTTGAAAATAAGCACACATTGGCACAATAAGCTCAGACATTGTGTTGATGAAGCGGGTATAGCTGAGTAGTTCTGGAAAGTATTCAGACCAATACTGTCGTACTAAACCAATATAGAAGTTCTTGAAATCTCTATGATTTGATTGATGAAATGCAATTACAATTGTCATACGTTCACTGATTGACATTTTAGAGCTACGTATCCGTTTACGTGTTCCGTTTGAAAGTAATTGAGCTTCCCATTTTGGTAAAAATTGATGACAAAAATCATCGACATCACAAAATATATCCACTAAGTTATTCATATGCCCACCTTGTTTGTGCTTCAAATCATTCTTGGTCGAAAGATCTGATCACTAGGTGGGCATTTAGTTCAATTTTTTACTAAATTTTATCCAGAACTCAGGTTACTTAAAAACTAATTGCTCTTCTTGGTTTCTTACCTTTGGGTTTCTTTTGTTGTGGCTCTGATGCTGCTTTTGGCGATTCCTGGTATTGATCCTGTTGGTATTCACTTTCTTGCAAACCGACTTGATCTAACTCATCCTGCTCAACTATTTCATAATCGCCCGCTTCGCCGACAATCGCGATTTGTAGATATTGCTCATTAAAATAGATAAGATCCCCTGCGTAGATTTTCTTACGCTTTTGCGTTTCAACTTCACCATTTAGGGAGACATAGCCTTCTGAAATAGCGAGTTTTGCTTCACCACCACCAGAGACTAGGTTGGCGATTTTTAATATTTTATATAATGCAGTGGGTTCTTCGCGGATCTCCACGAGGGTTGCATAGATCTCTTCTTCAGACATATCTGTTCCTGTTTAATACAAATTTTCTAGCTAGCCTCTTTATACTTAGATCAAGCATAAAAGGCTATTAAATAAATGTAATAACAATACCTAAAATATTACGCGCCCGTTAAGCTATGATCCCAGTCCTTCCAAACAACTTCATAACCCTGTGATTTAACCAGTTCTGCCATCTGTGCAGGAGAGCGATCGTCACTTATCTCAAACTGCTCCAGTGCCTCTGTTGCTGTTTCCGCATAACCACCAGGTTGCGTGCTTGAACCCGCGCTTAATGTGGTGATGCCAAGCGGTAATACATTATTTCTAAAATGCTCTGATTCACGTGTTGAGAGCGATAACTCGACCTCAGGGTTAAACAAGCGATACGCACAAATAAGCTGCACTAGTTGCTTATCATCCATCACCGATTTTATCTCCATGCCACCAGCACAGGGGCGGAGACGGGGAAATGAGATGGTATAACGGCTTTGCCAGTATTTTTTCTCTAAATAACTTAGGTGTGCTGCTACGTAAAAACAGTCGGTACGCCACTCTTCAAGACCAATTAAACAACCTAAACCCATTTTATGAATACCCGCTTCCCCCAAACGATCATGGGTATCTAAGCGATATTTGAAATCGGACTTTTTACCTTTCAGGTGATGCTCTGCATAGGTCACAGGGTGATAGGTTTCTTGATAAACCAATACCGAGTCAACGCCATACTCAATCAGTTCTCGATACTCATCTTCATCTAATGGTTGTACTTCAATGGTAATATGAGAAAAATGTTTTTTAATGATTGGCAGTGCTTGTTTGAAATAGTCCACGCCCACTTTACGTTCAGACTCCCCCGTCACTAACAATATATGCTCAAAGCCCATCTTTTTAATCGCTAAGCATTCTGCCTCTATCTCTTGTGTATCTAATGTTTTTCGACGTAGTGCGTTATGCATTGAGAAACCACAATAGGTGCAGATATTACTGCACATATTCGAAAGATATAGCGGGATATAAAACTGCTGTGTTTTACCAAAACGTTGTAGAGTCAGTTGCTGAGATTTTTGTGCCATCTGCTCTAAAAAGGGTTCCGCAGCAGGTGAAACCAACGCTTTAAAATCGTCAAGATCTAAACGTGATTTAGCTAACGCGCGTTGTACATCCTGTGCTGTTTTACTATAAATAGAGAGGCGTACATCATCCCATTGATAGTTTTTAATCTGTTCACTAAAAGTCATGTAAATCCTGATGAGATAATGATTAAGGATCGGCTTCATAATTACTTGCGATTAGGCTTTTAAAATAGCCGGTCATTTAAGGCTTTTTGAAAAAATTTATCGCAAGTTATTTTATAACGATTTCTAAATTAACTTTTCGTATAAAGCTATTAGCTTTCTAGCCGCTTTAACCAGCTTCTAAAAATGCAGTTAATGGGCTTGAGGCAACGGCGACTTGGCTTTGTCCGCCTAGCCCTGCTAAATAAGCTTCGCGTCCCGCTTCTACAGCTTTAGCAAAAGCACGACTCATCGCAACAGGATCACCAGCAACCGCCATTGCAGTGTTTACTAATACCGCATCTGCCCCCATCTCCATCGCAAGTGCCGCATGTGAAGGTGCGCCAAGACCTGCATCAACAATAACAGGTACGTTAGCTTGCTCGATGATAATCTCTAAAAATTCAGCGGTTTTAATACCTTTGTTAGAGCCAATCGGCGCGCCTAATGGCATAACAGCCGCACAACCTGCAGATTCTAAATGTTTACATAAAACCGGATCCGCATGTACGTAAGGTAAGACAACAAAACCTAGGTTAGCTAAGGTTTCAGCTGCTTTTAATGTTTCAATCGGATCGGGCAGAAGATATTTCGGATCAGGGTGGATCTCCAGTTTAACCCAGTTAGTTTGCAGCGCTTCACGTGCTAACTGTGCAGCAAATACTGCTTCTTTGGCGTTACGTGCACCCGAGGTATTAGGCAATAAATTCATACCGCTTTTAATCAGTGGCGCGAGAATATCATCCTCTTTGCTTTGCATATCGATACGTTTCAGCGCCATGGTCACAAGTTCAGAGTTTGAGGCTTGCAGTGCCGCGACCATGGTTGCTTGGTCGTTAAATTTTCCAGTACCAGTAAAAAGACGTGATGAAAATGCTTTTCCTGCGATTATTAATTGATCGTTATTCATTTTATTAATTATTTTATTGTCCATTGAACTAACCGCCTGCAATTGCTTGAAATAGAGAGACTTGGTCGTTCTCTTGAAGTTTGTAATTAGCCCATTCACTGCGGCTAATTATTTTCTGATTAACAGCAATTGCACTGCCTTTTAAAGGGCTATCTAAAAAGGTTAGTAACTGTTCGATATTAGCTTGCTGATCAAGTTCGATAGGCTGTTCATTTACGTTTATTTTCACTTTGGATTTCCACATACGCTACATTGGGCATCTTTATTAATCGCAAAGGTTTGCCACTCTAAAGTTTTGCCATCAAATAGCTTTAATTTATTTTTAATGCCAGAGGGTAAACCAGTAATATGTTTAATTGCCTCTAACGCTTGCATGGTACCGATTGTGCCTACCACGGGACCAATCACACCTGAATTGCTACAATTTAACGCTTGCTCATCTTCATTAGGAAATAAACAGTGGTAACAAGCAGAGTCTTCCTGACTGTGGTCAAAGAACATCAATTGCCCTTCAAAACGGATAGCAGCCCCCACAATTAAAGGGACTTTTGCATCGACGCAGGCGCTATTGATCATCTGACGACTAGCCATATTATCGGTGCAATCAAGGACTAGATTAACCATCATCAACTCCATTAATAACTGCTCTTTAGTCATTTCGGTGTTAATGCTACGGACGCGAACTTCAGGGTTAATCTGCTGCATTCTTTGTTTCATCAATGCAACTTTATCACCGCCAATATCAGCGGTGTTATAAGCAATCTGTCGTTGTAAATTACTCACTTCTAAACAATCAAAATCTGCAATCACCATCGAGCCAACACCTGCCGCCGCTAAATAAAGCGCCGCAGGTGAGCCAAGCCCACCCATGCCGATAATTAATACTTTGCCATTTTTAAGATCTTTCTGTCCTAACTCACCCACATCTTCTAATAAAAGATGGCGGCTATAACGTAACATTTCAGCATCGGTTAACATGGCAGTTCCTTATTTAATTATTTGATTAAATTCATCGATCACAGATTGATAATCATCAGCTAGCGTAATCGCAGTCACCACAGCAATACTACCTACACCGGTTTTATAAACCTCGGGAGCACGTTGTAAATTAATGCCGCCAATCGCAACGGTAGGAGTGTCAGATAACAGCGCGGCATATTTACCTAAACGTTCTAAACCTTGTGGATCACTCGGCATATCTTTGGTTTGTGTTTCAAAAATATGCCCTAGTGCGATATAACTCGGTTTTAACTGCTTAGCGCGTAATATCTCATAATAGCCGTGTGTACTCAGTCCCAAGCGTAACCCCGCATCAGCGATCAAACCTAAGTCGGCAACATCCATATCTTCTTGACCAAGATGCACACCATATGCCTGATGCTTGATTGCAAGTTGCCAGTAATCGTTAATAAACATGCGCGCATCATATTTTTTTCCTAATGCAATCGCATCAATGATCTGCTGTTCCACTTGTTCTGGCTGTTTATCTTTAATACGCAACTGTAATGTTTTCACACCACTTTTAAGTACTTTTTCAAGCCACTCAACGGTATCTAATACTGGGTATAACCCAAGTTTTAGGGTATCGCAACTAACAAACCCAGGACCTGCCTCTAAAGTACCCTGAAGATCTAATTCATAACCCACTTTTGACTCTGGCAGCACCACTTCAGGAAAGTCACGATTATTGTTCGGCCAACCTAGATGAGCAATAGATCCCTCACCTTTGCCTAGCTGTTTTGAAGCTTTTAAACCTTGATTCAAATAGGCTTTAGCAATCACTAACGCATCTTCAATAAAGTAGTTTTGCGCCATTGTTGCTGCAATCGCACTGGCTAATGTGCAACCTGTGCCATGGGAGTGTACGTTTTCTAAACGTGGGCTTGTGAGTGCAATCTCACGCTCACCATCATAGTAATAATCGATACATTGATCTTCTAAGAATGGCAGATGCCCACCTTTAATCAATACGCTTTTACAACCCATCTCTATCAGCTTTTCAGTCGCGCCTTTTAATGACTCCCCACTGATTAACATATGCCCAGAAAGCGTGAACACCTCTTTTGCGTTAGGTGTTAATAGGTCAACAACCGGTAATAGTTGGGTTTTGATGATCTCATTAATGCCATCTTCACTCATCTCGTCACCCGTTGACGCTACCGCCACCGGATCATAGATAACAAAAGGGGCAACATCCCAATTAGCTTTATAATCAGCCAACTTTTCGGCGATAATTTTTACATGTTCAATACTCGCGATCAGACCTATTTTAATGATCTTAGCGGGCATATCACTCGCCAGTGCATCAAGTTGTGCGATCAACATTTTATCGGAAACACTTTCCACTAAATCTACTGCAACCGAGTTTTGCGCGGTCACGGCACTGATCACACTACAACCATCAGCGCCTAACGCTTTAATCGTATGTAAGTCAGCCTGAATACCCGCACCCGCGCTTGAATCAGAACTCGCAATTGTCCAAACAATATTGTTCATTATTAACCTTTTAAAAAAGCTATCAGCGGTTAGCTGTCAGCGTTCAGTAAGGATCTTTTTAAGATCCTAGTATTTGACTTTAACTGACAGCTGAAGACTAATAGCTGACAGCTGTATTTATGCTTTATCGAGTACCGGCGGCTGGTAGATTTCTGCGCCGGAGTCGTTAAACTCTTGTGCTTTAGCCGCCATACCTTGCTCTGCGGTCATGGTGATCGTTTCATCTAAGATCTTAATTGAGATCTCACCAGAATCGAGTTTATCACTGAAATCTCGCACATCTTGGGTGATCTTCATTGAACAGAACTTAGGGCCACACATTGAACAAAAATGCGCAACCTTACCTGATTCCTGCGGCAGTGTTTCATCATGATATTCACGCGCAGTAACGGGATCTAATCCTAGATTAAATTGATCTTCCCAACGAAATTCAAAACGAGATTTAGATAAGGCGTTATCACGAATTTGCGCACCAGGATGCCCTTTTGCTAAATCTGCCGCATGTGCTGCAATTTTATAGGTAATTAATCCAACTTTTACATCATCTTTGTTTGGCAGACCTAAATGCTCTTTAGGCGTTACATAACAAAGCATGGCACACCCGTACCAACCGATTTGGGCGGCACCAATGCCTGATGTAATATGATCGTAACCCGGTGCGATATCCGTTGTTAATGGACCTAATGTGTAGAAAGGAGCTTCAAAACATTCTGTTAACTGCTTATCCATATTTTCTTTGATCATCTGCATTGGTACATGACCAGGCCCTTCAATAATCACTTGCACATCATATTCCCAAGCAACCTGAGTTAACTCACCTAATACTTCTAACTCTGAGAATTGTGCTTCATCATTTGCATCAGCAACTGAACCCGGACGTAAGCCGTCACCTAGTGATAACGCTACATCATACTGCTGACAAATTTCACAGATTTCACGGAAGTATTCATAAGCAAAATTCTCTTTATGGTAAGTCAGGCACCATTTCGCCATGATTGAACCACCACGCGAAACAATACCCGTGACACGTTTAGCCGTCATCGGCACAAAACGTAACAGAACGCCGGCATGAATCGTAAAGTAATCCACACCTTGCTCTGCTTGTTCGATTAACGTATCGCGGAATACCTCCCAAGTTAAGTCTTCAACCACACCATTTACTTTTTCTAATGCTTGGTAAATTGGCACCGTCCCGATCGGCACTGGCGAGTTACGCATGATCCACTCACGGGTTTCATGAATATTACGCCCTGTGGAAAGATCCATTACCGTATCGCCGCCCCATAGAGTTGACCACACCAATTTTTCAACCTCTTCTTCGATTGAAGATGAAACAGAGGAGTTACCGATATTAGAGTTCACTTTCACTAAAAAGTTACGACCAATAATCATTGGCTCTAATTCAGGATGGTTAATGTTTGATGGGATAATCGCACGACCACAAGCGACTTCTGAACGAACAAACTCAGGCGTGATCGATTCCTGTAAGTTTGCACCGTAGCTTTGTCCTGCATGTTGAAAATGTAATGCTTCACACTTAATGCGCTCACGACCTTGGTTTTCACGGATTGCGATGTATTCCATTTCTGGCGTGATAATACCCTGACGCGCGTAATGCATTTGCGTCACACATTTACCATTTTTAGCGCGTAACGGCTTAGGTAAGTTTGCAAAACGTAACTCATCTAATGAATCATCAGCTAGACGCTGTTGTGCAAAGTCGGACGTTACACTATCTAATGTTTCAACATCATCACGTGCACCGATCCAAGCAGCACGTAAACGGGGTAAACCTGCATGCACATCAATTTTAGTATTTGGATCCGTATAAGGGCCAGAGGTATCGTAAACAGGGATTGGTTCATTTTTCTCATAAACAGGATTTTCTTCAGACCCACCAACAAAGGTATCGGTCTGATGAATTTGGCGCATCGCTACTTTGATTGGATGGATTTCACCATCAAGGAAGATTTTTTCAGAGTTTGGGTAAGACTCGTTATTCAAATTTTGAATATAGTCTTGTGCGGCTTTACGCGATTCACGACGAGATAGACCTTTACGATCGGTAGTTTTTAATGTTGAGTTTACTTCTTGAGACATAGCAATCTTTACCTTATTCCATTAATAGGTTGTAAAAAAGAGTGCTTGTCGAATTGTGTGGAAAGTTAAAAACATCGAGGATAAGATATTTTTTGCTTGTTCCCTACGTAGGTTTTAGCCTAATCAGGTTCCACGGATCCCATAATAAAATGGTCTCAGCCCATAAGGGCACTCCGACAAGATGCGAGCAGTATAGAAGAAAATGAGACCAAGTTAAAGCTGCATTAAAACTATACAGCTGATTAAACTGCTTTTTATTAAAAGAGTTAAGCTAAAATAATGATGCTCAAGTCATCGCATTAAAAATGCCACTGTAGATAGATAGTATTGTAATTACTGCCACCTTTACTACGTCCAAACATTGAACTGCTTTCAAAAATAGCAGAGCGATGATGTATAGAATAACCTAACCACAACTTGTTTAAAGATTGATTATTAAAAACATCTCCGACATTAATATCCAAGGTAAAATCTAAATAATTAAGAATTTTACTACCCGGGTTATCAGGGTCATCATTTTGTTCAATATAAGTAACATCTGAAACATAAGAGAGTCCCTCTGCAAAACCAAAGCGCCATCGTACCGGCCATGTAAAGGTATAATAAGCTTTAATCGCTAAAACATATTCAGTAATCGGATCCTGCACTTCGGAGTTAAAGTGATAAGCAAAGCCTGGAGTAAGGTAAAACTCGATCGGTAAACCAAAGATCGATTCTGATAGTGGGATTCCATAAAAAATTGACGTTAGCCGATTGTTATATTCGTCTTTTTCGGTATTGCCGTGAATAATACCATTAAGATTCGAGGGAGTTGCCCAGCCATAAGCGAGTCGAAGATAATGATTTTCAGGTAGGGTTAAGGTCTCTTGCGTTTTTTTATCATTAAAGAAACCAAAACCAAGATAATATTCAGTTTCAAAACGCGAATCGACCAAATCACTTTGATAAGTATCATTACCGAGCACATTAACGTTCATCTCACCAAGTAGATAAAGATTACTAAATAGATGGTAGCGCGCCTCTGCACCAAATTTCACATCCAAATCGCTGCCAATATTATCTCGCCCAAATCCATAATAAAGATCATTAAAGCCACTGCTTTTATAGCGAAAAGTACTGACGAGGTCGATATCCCAACTGTTATGGTCAATTTGATAACGTAGATTAGCATTAGCGTAACTATTGCCCCCTTCGTCAGAAAGTAACTCTATTTGTAGGGGGAAATTAGGCTGAAACAGATACTCAAACTGTAACCCCATATCAATATTGGTGCCCTTAAATTGACGCTGGTATTGCTTCGGAATATCAAAATAGCGATAGCGACCTAATAGGCTAAGATTATATTTTTCCCGACCTAAAAAACGTAAACCGCCATATTCTCCACGCAAAAAACCATATTCGCCCTCGTAATACATCTTAGGGACAAAATCACTAACACTGCTATCTTCTGCAACGCCATAAGGGATAGACGCAGTGCGGACGCCGACTGCAATTCCCCAATCAGGCACGGGCTCAGACCAAGATTGTGACTTGTTTTGATCTGTTTTTGATTCAGCAAAAACAGAGAGAGGCAGTAAAAAGAATAATAGATACAAAAGGTTCATATAGGATCCTTACAGAGAAGGTTTAATTATACGATATAGGTCACTAAAAACAGATAAATTTTCTCTTAATTCTTTTTTGTTATAAAAAATCCTATTTTGTTCTTTTATTGTTATAAATGTGAGGAGTAGACTGCACCCATCTTTTGTAATAGTGGAAACAGTTTCATGGCATTAACGAATCTTTCGGCATTAACTTCGCCATTATCTGAGTTGCAGTTATCACAACTGCAACAAGCGATGGCAGGACTTGACCCAATGCAAACCGCATGGGTAAGTGGTTATTTAGCTGGCGCAAGCCAAGCACCGATTAGCGCGCAAGCGACTGTGAGCTCAGGACAGAGCTTAACAATTTTATACGGCACACAAACAGGCAACTCAAAAGGTGTTGCTGAACAACTAGGCGCTGCTGCTGATGCAAAAGGCATTGCACACCGCGTTGTTTCCATGGCTGATTACAAAGTTAAGAGTATTAAAGATGAAAGCTATTTAATTGTTGTTGCCAGCACTAATGGTGAAGGTGAAGCACCCGATGACGCGATCGACCTACATGAATTTTTAGCCACTAAAAAAGCGCCTAAATTAGATTCACTTAAGTTTGCTGTATTGGGTCTTGGTGATTCAAGCTATGAGTTTTTCTGCCAAACAGGTAAAGACTTTGATCAACGTCTGAGTGCATTAGGTGCAAGCGCTTTTGTTGAACGCTTAGATGCCGATGTCGATTACGATCAAGTAACTGGCGCATGGATTGAAAGTGCCCTTTCTGAAGTTGACAAAACCATTGAAAAAGGTGGCGTAGCAAGCGCACCTGCGGCTCAAACCTTACAAGCGACTTCAGCGAACAAATACGACAAACAAAATCCATTCGCAGCAAGCTTACTAGTTAGTCAAAAAATCACTGGTGAACAATCAGCTAAAGATGTTCGCCATATCGAAATTGATTTAGAAGGCTCAGATTTAACCTACACAGCGGGTGATGCACTAGGTGTTTGGTTTAAAAATGATGACGCCCTTGTTGCTCAACTCATTGCTAAATTGAATCTAGATGCAAGTACAGAAGTCACGGTCGATGATAAAACGGTATCGTTAAGCGATGCGTTAATTGAATACTACGAATTAACTGGCACACACCCAGCATTTGTTGAAGGTTACGCAACATTAACCAACAATACGCAACTACTTGCTTTAGCAGAAGATAAAAACGCGCTGCGTGATTTTGCTAATAATCATCAGATAATCGATGTGATCAGCGAAGCAGGTAACGATGCAGTCACGGTTGAGAACTTCCTTGCGTTGCTACGTCGCATTAGCCCACGTTTATACTCTATCGCTTCTAGCCAAACAGAAGTAGAAGAGGAAGTTCATTTAACGATAGGTTCGGTTTTATTCGAAACAGAATCGGGAGAGAAACGTTCTGGTGGTGCATCAGGCTTCTTAAATCATCGCCTAGCAGAAGGCGCTGAAGTTAATGTATTTATCGAAGATAACCATAACTTCCGCCTACCTGCTAACCCAGAAACACCAATTATCATGATTGGTCCTGGCACAGGTATTGCTCCGTTCCGCTCATTTATGCAAGAGCGTGAAGCGACTGATGCAACGGGTAAAAACTGGTTACTATTTGGCGATCAAACTTTCAACGAAGACTTCCTATACCAAGTTGAATGGCAGACGCATCTGAAATCAGGCCTATTAACTAAATTAGACCTTGCTTTCTCTCGTGACCAAGCACAAAAAATCTATGTACAAGATCGCTTAAAAGAGAACGCGGTTGACGTTTACCAATGGTTACAAGACGGCGCCCACTTCTATGTATGTGGTGATGCAAATCGCATGGCAAAAGATGTACACACAGCACTTATCGAAATTATCAGCGAACAGGGCAACAAGAGCCTTGATGACGCAGAACAAGAATTAAATGAACTACGTAAAGCAAAACGTTACCAAAGGGATGTTTACTAATGAGCCAGAAATTACACGATAACGAACGCATTAAAATTGAAAGTAATTTTCTTCGCGGTAAATTAGTTGAAGGTCTTAACGATACCACCACTGGTTCGTTTCCTTCCGATGAAGTACAACTGGTTAAATTCCATGGTTTATACCAACAGGATGACCGTGACCGTCGCGCAGAACGTAAAAAACAAAAACTAGAGCCACTGTATTCGTTTCTATTACGTGCACGTTTACCAGGCGGTGTGTTAACACCACAACAATGGTTAGAAGTTGACCGTGTTGCCAGTGAACTGACTGATGCAGGTAGTATTCGTATTACCACGCGTCAAACATTCCAATACCACGGTATTTTCAAGCGCAACCTTAAGTCAGTATTCCAAGAGCTTAAGTTTAAAGCCAATATTGATGCGATCTTCACTGCGGGTGATGTTAACCGTAATACGATCTGTACCTCTAACCCTGAGCAATCGGTATTACATACTGAAATTTATGAACTTTCTAAAGCGATTAGCGAACACTTTTTACCAAAAAGTAATGCTTATGCAGAAATTTGGTTAGACGGTGAAAAAGTCTTAGATACGCAAGAAAATGAGCCAATTTACCAAAACATTTTCTTACCGCGTAAGTTTAAGATCGCAGTAGCATTGCCACCGTATAACGATGTTGATATTCATGCTAACGACCTTAACTTCATCGCTATTATTGATGGTGAAGGTGATGATGCAAAAATCACTGGTTACAACGTCGTCGTTGGCGCAGGCCTTGGTATGACCCATGGTGATAAAACTACATTCCCACGTTTAGGTGATGATTTTGGTTTTATTCCTGTTGATAAAGTAATGGAAATTGCTGAAGCAGTCGTAACCACACAGCGTGACCTTGGTGGTCGTGTAAGTCGTTCTCATGCGCGTACTAAATACACGCTAGAAACACACGGTATTGAAACGTTTAAAAAAGAAGTTGAAAAACGTTCTGGCGTAACATTCGCAGCACCAGGTGAATATGAATTCACTGAACGTGGCGATCGTATTGGCTGGGTAAAAGGTATTGATAACAAATGGCACCTTACGGTATTCATTGAAAATGGTCGTATCTTAGACTTTGATGGCAAACCACTAAAATCGGGTCTAAACAAGATTGCTAAAGTACATACGGGTACGTTCCGCATGACAGCAAACCAAAACTTAGTGATTGCTGAAATTGAAGAATCACAGAAAGATATCATTGAAAAAATGGCGCGAGAGTGTGGCTTGATTGATGACGGAACGACAGACCAACGTAAATACTCAATGGCCTGTGTTGCATTGCCAACCTGTCCATTAGCAATGGCAGAAGCAGAGCGTTACCTACCTGCGCTAACAGATGATGTTGAAGGCTTGCTAGAAAAACATGGTATTGCAAAAGATAAAATTATTTTACGTATTACTGGTTGTCCAAATGGCTGTGGTCGTTCAATGCTCGCTGAAATTGGTTTAATCGGTAAAGCACCGGGTCGTTACAACCTTTATTTAGGCGGTAATACCAACGGGACACGTTTACCAAAAATGTACCAAGAGAACATCGATGAAGCGACGATTGTTGCAACATTAGATGACCTAATCGGACGTTGGGCAAAAGAGCGTAATGAAGAAGAGTGCTTCGGTGACTTCACTATCAGAGCGGGTATTGTAAAAGAAGTTGTTATCGCAGCTAAGGATTTCCATGACTAAAAAACTCGATCTACAGCATCTATTAAGCTTAGATAAAGCGCAACGCATTGAGGCGCTTGCTGAAGTTAACGCTTTACTTGAGCCGAAGACAGCTATTGATCGTGTGAAATGGGCTGTTGAGAATCTTGAAAGTGAACTGGTTTTATCATCTAGCTTTGGCATTCAGGCTGCTGTCTGTTTGCACTTAGTGACATCGGTAAAAGCTGATACACCAATTATCCTGACAGATACAGGTTACCTTTTTCCGGAAACTTATCAATTTATCGATAAGTTAACTGAACAGCTTAACTTGAATCTAAAAATTTACCGCTCAGAGCAATCTAGTGCGTGGCAAGAAGCGCGTTACGGTAAACTTTGGGAGCAAGGACTAGACGGCTTAACCCAATACAACTTAATTAACAAAGTTGAACCGATGAAACGTGCTTTAAAAGAGTTGAATGCTAAAACATGGTTCTCTGGTTTACGACGCGATCAATCTTCAACACGTGGTGCACTACCGGTTTTAAGTATCCAAAATGGCTGCTTTAAATTTCTACCGATTATTGATTGGAGTAATAAAGATGTATTTTATTACCTTAAAGAAAATGGTCTTGATTACCATCCTTTATGGGATGAAGGTTATGTATCCGTTGGTGATGTGCAGACATCAAGCCCGTTAGAGTTAGGTATGAGTGAAGAAGATACACGCTTCTTTGGACTCAAACGAGAGTGTGGTTTGCATGAAGAGCAAACAGAAGATCAAGGTAGTGGTATTTAATCCTTATTCGAGCCTTTAATATTCTAGCCTTTGTATTCTGCAAGGGCTTTTTTTTAACTAAATTTTCAAGAATTATTTTTATGCGCCGATATAGGTTACATCCCCCTCTACAAAGGTAAATATTATGAGATATAGGCCAATAGTATTAATGTTGATGTTTGCTTATTGCTCATCTTTACTCGCGAGTAATAGCATTGCCAGTATTTATAATGATTATTACGGCAACTATGAAGTAGTACAGCTTTATACCCAGGATGAGTTAAATACATTGATCAATAAAAACAAACACTTACAGCGAGTAAGGAAAGATGAATGCCAACTCGTTGAAGATATCCAAGCACATGCGCTAAAAATTAAAGAGCCCTCTTATGTGTTTCTATGGGGCGATATGCTGGCATGGGGCGTATGTGTGGATCGCGATGCTTCATTAGGAATTCACTATATTAAAGAATCAGCAAAGCAGGGATTATTGCCCGCTATTGAGCAACTTGGTCGTTATTATGAAAAGGGAATTTTAGTACATCAAAATAAAGAGCGTGCCATTATTTATTATCGAGAAGCCGCATTACAAGGCTTTTTGAATGCACAAATCAATTATGTACAGATGCTTAATCAAGGATATGGAAGCCCTTTGGACTACGAACAAGCCTATAGTGCACTTTTTCACAGCGTCATTAGCGACAAAAAAACACAGCAAAAAGCAACAAAATTACTATCTCTTTTAGCAAATAAGATGCCAGAGAACATTTTAAAAAGAGCAAGAGTTGAAGCTATTTGAGCTAACAAACATCATAAAATTGAACCGTAAAGACAAGGTCACCGCAAAATCACAATAACAAAACAAAAACATTTGTAATTTTGATGAAATAGATAAAGCAAAATAGAGATATCGATCACAATACTAAAAATCATATCGAGCAAGAGCTTTCATTTTATCTGAGGCTGCACTAGCTAAAAAACCAACTCCTCTCATATAAATTTGAGATCAATATTCATATACCTCCTTAGTAATAGAGGAGAACCCTATAAAAACCCACTCATTTAAAACATTCAAAATACAAATACCACCTCTTGAGTGAAATAACAACAAAAACAAAAGGCAATACTTTTCAACGACTTGAGAGAAACACCACCCCATCTACCTAGAATATTCCCATAGTAATCACAATAAGTGCCACGATGAAAAGCAATAGCGACAGAGTTGATTACAAGTCATTAATAACCACCGCGTCAGTGACATTTAATTCACCATAAACGTCAATTATCAGTCTAAAAAGTGTATTTTTTTTCAATCTAAAATAACTTGATTGATGTGAATAAATTCCTCTATAGTGCTCTCAAATTAAATCGGTAGGAAATAAACCGGTGGATGCTTGATTAATATTCTTTGTAATAAATAGACCAGAAAATGGCAAGACAAAGAAGCTTCATGGAATTGAAAAAACAATTAACAGCGCCTCGCTAACATGGAGTAAGTGAAAATTATTTAGGATTTGACACTTTATTAATACTAAGGCTCAACACTATGAAAAAATTATCTTTAGCAGTAGCATGTTCATCTCTTCTTCTTTCTCCTATTGCATTCTCAGAAGAAGCTGAAGTTCCAGAAGGTCTTTTAGGTACTTCTTACATTACAGGTAACCTACAACGCCACGACTCAAACATGCACGGTTCTAGCATGACGTCTACGCTTGAAGCAGGTCATACTTTTACTACTGGCACGACATTATTAGTAGAGTTTGATGGCATTCAAGTAGGTGATTTGAAAACAGATGAGAATGCACCTGCATATATAACATTAGGTGCAGAACAAGCATTCAATGTAACAAATGACTTCTGGGTAGCAGTTGGTTACCACTACTTATCAGCAAACGGCAATGCGGTTCAGCATCGCCCACTATTCAAACTTGGTTACAACTTTGATAACGGTATCTCTATCTCTAACCGTACTCGCTTCCATATTGATGCTGTTGATAACAACGATGATACTCGTATGGATAATGCAATTGCTTATGCAATCCCAAGCCAACCTATTGCTGTGAAATACAACAACGTTTACATGATCGACAGTGAAGCGATGGATCACGAGTTACGCGCTACTTGGACACGTGCTGGTGTTCAACCATACGTTGAGTACCGCAGCCAAGGCAACAATGTTGATAATCAAGATGCAAACAACGCATTCGTTATCGGTGCTTCTTACGCTTTCTAAGTTAAAGAAAACGTAATATCGCTAAACCCAAGCCTCTGCTTGGGTTTTTTTTTGCCTTTAAAAAATACATGATCAATTTATGAGCTAATCTTTCAATACATATAGTACTAATTAAAAGAGGTAATACCATGCTTAAACTGCTCACTTTGATACTACTAATGAGCATCAGCTTTATTAGTTACGCCGCAGAAGCAACGATAACTGCTGGCACAACCATCAAAACACGTTTGGCAGAGCCGATTGATAGCCGAGTGCGTTCAACAGGTTACCGATTTAGGATCACTGTCGATTCGGATATAGAGAGACAGGGAAAGGTAATCATCAAAGCGGGCTCTAAAGCACAAGCCATGATTACTCATATGCAAAAATCGGGTAAAGGGTTAGCGCCACCTGCAATCGTTGTGGCGTTAGCTACACTGACAATCAATAACCGACGCATCAATGTCGAGAGCTTTCAAACTGCGGGAAAAGGCACCAGCAGCGAACGAAAAGAGATTGGCGAGATCGATGAGAACGAAAACTTAGTGATTGGCAAACGCGGAGAACAGATAACCACAACGATCCCGGTGATCACCAAGGGATATGATCTAATGCTGAACGAAGGTACGGTTATCTATTTTATTTTAAAAGAGCCTATTGTACTTTAGTTGCAGACTCATCTAAGTAATTGAAAACAAACTCACTAAGCTGCTTAAGATTATTCAGATCCAACTGAGGCAGATGACAATCAGCTTGTTTCTGATCAGATGCGAGCGCAATAATTGATGTATCGCTTTTAAACAGGTACGGCTTGTTTAATCCACTACGGTGTAACTCGATTTTATTAAAGGTCTCATCGCGATAGCCTTCTACCAGCACAAGATCTAAGCTTTCTGTATTTAATAAGCGTAACTGCTCAATCAGTTTTTTATCCTGCTGCTGTCCATATTCATGAAACAACACTGCGCGCTCCGTCCCCGCTAACAACAGTTGGCAAGCACCCGCTTTACGCAATCTATAACTATCTTTCCCCGGTTTATCCAACTCAATATTATGGTGACTGTGTTTGACCACGGCAATGTTTAGCCCTTGAGCAATTAAGATGGGAATTAACTGCTCTAATAGGGTTGTTTTCCCTGTGCCGCTGTAAGCAGCAAAACCGAGTAATGGGATAGGAAAGTTTTTTAATTGAGACATCATTTAACCTTATGAAAAAAGTGCTTTATACGTTATTGTCGCGTGCTTATAGTCTTTACGAAAAGGTAAAAAAGAGTGCAATACCTACATGAATTTTTAATGTTAACCCTAATTCACCTTCTTGCGGTGATGAGTCCGGGTCCTGATTTTGCTGTTGTGGTACGTCAAAGTATCAGCTTTGATAGAAAAACAGCTTTAATCACTAGCTTAGGTATCGGTGCCGGTATCGGTGTACATATGCTTTACACCCTCTTTGGGCTTGGTTTTATTATCACTCAGTCAAAGATTGGTTTTTTAATCGCACAATTAGTGGGTATTTGCTACTTAAGCTTTTTAGCGTTTAACCTGATAAGAAGTAAACCTCAATCGAGTGATGGCAATGAAATAGCGCTTGATAATAACCCTCGTCACCATAAAAAAGCATTTATGCTTGGTTTGATGACCAATGTATTAAACCCTAAAGCAACACTGTTCTTTTTAGCAATATTTACTACCGTAGTTAGCTTAACAACCCCATTTTACGTACAGACTATCTATGCCGTATGGATCATATTCACCACTGTGTTGTGGTTCTCTCTGGTCTCTTTTTTCTTTTCGCAGAAAAGTATCCGCGCTAAATTTGTCAAACATGGCTATATTTTTGAACGCGTGATGGGCTCTGTGTTATTGCTGTTTGCGATAAAATTAATCTGGGGATTAATTTACACCTAACAACGAGTTTCAGGTGACGGGCTTAGTTCGCTATTCGAGCGCTAAGCCAGTCTACTGTTATGCCACACCATGCCCTTTAGAAGCAGTCCAAATACGATACCACTGCTCAGTATTCATCTGTAGTTCAAGCGCTCCAAGTGTCTCTTTGACACGCTCTATTTTACCCGAGCCAATCAATGCAACGGCATTCGCCGGATGTTTTAATACCCAAGCAAAAATAACCTGCTCAATTGAAGTCGCCCCTAACTCTATTTGCAATTCAATTAAGGTACCGCGTAAACGTCTGGCTTGTTCTGTGTCGGAAGAAAAAAGGCTACCGCCCGCTAAACATGACCATGCCATTGGGCGAATACGCAAGCGTTGCAACTGATCCGTTGTGCCATCTTCTAACACATCAAAATTGATTGGGTTAATTTCAACTTGGTTGGTCATTAATGGTTCATCTAACCGAGATTGCAGTAACTCAAACTGTGAAGCACTAAAATTAGAAACACCAAAATGTTTTACTTTCCCACTCGCTTTTAACTGCGCAAAGGTTTCAGCAACCACATCCACATCCATTAAAAAGTCAGGGCGGTGTACTAGAAGCGCATCTAACTGCTCAATACCAAGGCGCTTTAACGAGTTTTCTGTCGAAGAGATAATCAGAGAGCGGCTGCTATCGTAATGAGAAACACGCTTTTCACCAATAGCCTCAGGAATACCATTAATACCAAATTTTGAAACGATCTGAATCTGTTCACGCATAGCAGGATCTAACGCTAATGCCTCACCAAAAAGTTGCTCACTATCACCATAAATAGCCGCGTTATCAACCGTTGATATACCTAATTCAACATGTTGCTTTAGAAAGGTTAAGCGCTCTTGTGGGCTCATTTTCCAAGCACCTAAGCGCCAGTAGCCTTGCACTAATTGAGAAAACTCTGGCCCCTGTGGTGCCATTAATACTTTTTGTACTTTACTCATAGAAACTCCTAAAGAAAAAACGACTTAACACGATTAAATGTTATAGCACTTAATAGAAATTATCTCATTCATCGATCTCTTTTATAATAATAGATAGCGATGAACCACCATCAATAAGCCCTGAACAATTTTATGCACAACGGTATTAGTAACTACATTTACCCATAAAAAAACCACCCGTAGGTGGTTTAGCTTTTCACATCAATATTGTTAACTATAAACCTTGCGTTAAATACTCAACGGTTGCAATTATTTCGTCATCACTACAGTCCATACAAGTACCTCTTGCTGGCATCACGCCATTAAAGCCTTCGATAGCATGTTTCACAAGTGTATCTTTTCCTTGCGCCATACGAGGTTTCCAAGCGGCAGCATCACCTTTAATAGGAGCCCCTGCTGCGCCAGTTGCATGACAGGCAACACAATAAGTATTATAAACTTTTTCCCCTGAACGAGGACCAGCGGGTACATCTGATTCGCTTTTAGTACTTGCCGTAGCAATTTGCCCATCTAAGTACACATCACCTACTGGTGCGATGCGCGCTTCAATATCTTGATCAGCAAAAACACTTGCAGTAAATAGACTAGCGGTTAAACCAATAACAAGGGTGATACATTTAATAAGCTGCACAGTAAACTCCATTTATAATAAGTAATATGATGAATTTTAGTAATGACTCAGCGGTCACTGTTTAAACGCCTTCTCTTTGAAAGCGCTCATTCACTCCAGTAAGTGGATTTTCCGTTAATCTTACTTAATGGATTAGATTCTAACCATTTATAATCTATTGGTAAAAATTTCAGGGTTGCTGAATAGTTACAATTTTGTTAATTATACCCATGCTACTTATAACTACCAATATTTTTATGGGGTTATTGTTTCCAGTTCACTATTTTTTTCTCTTTACCTGCTAATAAGCGACGAATATTACTACCATGACGCAATATAATCAGTACTGATAACATAATAACAGGCGTGGTGTATTCCGGTTTAATTTGAAAGACATAAAAGGGAGCAGCTATCGCCGTTACAATTGCAGCTAAAGAAGCATATCCGCTCACCGCAACCGTAAATAGCCAAGTTACGATAAGTAAACCAGTCATATCCATACCTAACGGCAATAACGTCCCAAGTCCCGTCGCAACAGCTTTCCCGCCTTTAAATTGAAAATAGGGTGGAAAAATATGCCCTAAACAAGCAGCAATACCAATAAGGCCAAGAGCAACCGGTGAATACCCTAAAAAATAGGCGATATAAACCGGTAATGTGCCCTTAAGTAGATCGAAAATAAGTACGCAACTGGCTGCTTGAGCATGGTGAAGGCGCAATATATTGGTGGTACCTGGATTTTTAGAACCACCTGTACGCGGATCTGGCCAACCTTTTAAGCGGCATAGTAATATCGCACCATTAAGGGCACCAAAAAGATAAGCTAACAACATAAATAAAAGAGTCGTGAGGTAAATCATTTGTACTTATTTCCTCTTAATCAGGTAAAATACTGCGCTTTGATAATACGTGGTATTCGACAGGGTTGGAAGATGGATATTGTTTTTATTAAGCAGTTAGAGGTGATTACGACCATTGGTGTATATGAATGGGAAAAATCGCTACAACAAAAGCTTTACTTTGATTTAGAGATGGCCTTTGATAATCGCCCTGCGGCGGTTAATGATGATATTAACCTTGCGCTTAATTACTTTAGTGTTTCTGAAGTGGTTAATCAATTTGCGCAACAACATCAATTTGAATTAATTGAAACGATGGCAGAACGTGTTGCTGCATTAATTATGGAGCAGTTTTCTGTGCCATGGATTAAATTAACGCTACATAAGCCCGGTGCATTACCAAAGGCGCAAAGCTTAGGTGTGCAAATTGAACGCGGTACACGTTAGTGGCACAAGTATTTATTGGGGTTGGCTCAAGCATTAATCGCCAGCAAAATATTCGTTTAGGTATCCAAGCATTACAAATAGAGTTTGGAGACTTAACACTCTCTCCTATCTATGAGAGTGAGGCAGTCGGTTTTAAAGGCGGTAACTTCTATAACCTTGTTGCCTGTTTTGAAAGCCCTTTGGCTGCCCAAGCGATTATTAAAAAACTGAAAGCGATTGAAATACAACAAGGTCGACCAGAAAAAGCGATTAAATATGCGCCTCGCACCTTGGACTTAGATCTACTGCTACATGATCAAATGATCGATTTAACGATTGATCTACCTCGTGCCGAAATTTTAACTAACGCCTTTGTACTGCAACCTCTTGCAGAAATAGCACCACAACTAAAACACCCCATAATGAACGAGAGCTACAAAGTATTATGGGAAAACTTCCCAAAGTCCCAACAAAAACTATGGCAGATTGATGCCATCATCACCTAGAGAAAATTTATGTCTACACTAGAAATTGTTGTACTCGCTTTAATTCAAGGTTTAACTGAATTTTTACCTATTTCCAGCTCTGCCCATCTAATTCTACCTTCTGTGCTACTTGGTTGGCAGGATCAAGGCCTTGCTTTTGACCTAGTACTAAATATCGGTACCTTAGCAGCGGTACTCATTTATTTCCGCAAAGAAGTGTTCAGTATGTCTACAGCATGGGTGACATCGGTAAAAACGAAGCAGCAAACACAAGATAGTAAGCTCGCATGGTGGATAATCTGGGCAACAGTGCCTGCCGCAGCAATTGGTTTTTTTGGTAAAGATTTAATTGAAACTTACTTACGTAGTGGCCATGTTATTGCATTTAGTACTTTGATATTTGGTCTATTACTTTGGTGGGCAGACTCACAGGCAAAACAGATTAAAACGGAATATCAATCTGGCCTAAAAGGCGCGATGATCATCGGGTTTGCACAAGTTTTAGCTTTAATTCCTGGCACATCTCGCTCTGGTATCACTATCACAGCAGGTCTAATGTTAGGTTTAACGCGTAACGCAGCAGCACGTTTCTCGTTTTTATTATCAATCCCAATAATTTCTCTGGCAGCAGGTTATGACCTGCTTAAATTTATTTTATCGGATCTACATGTGGATTGGGCAGGACTATTATTAGGGGCTGGCGTCTCTTTCTTAAGTGCGATTTTATGTATCCACCTGTTCCTTATTCTATTGAATAAAGTGGGCATGTTACCCTTTGTTATCTATCGTCTGATATTAGCAGCAGTACTGTTTTACGTATTATTCTAGGCTATAAGTTACGAGCTATGAGTGACGGGTTTCGTCGCTCGTGACTCGAAGCTAACCTTCAAGCTTTCTGTTTTTTAAGCAGAAGCAGAAAAATGGCAGAGGCGATCCCCGCAGAAGCAAACACCATACACATCACCATTATTTGGTATCTCGCAGCAATAAGTGGCGAGATACCTGATAATATTTGCCCGGTCATCATGCCCGGCAGAGAGACCACTCCAACCGCAAACAGCGCATTGACATTAGGAATAATGGACGCTTGAAAAGCCGTTTTTCGAGCACTAATATATTCTTCACCACGCGCAGATTCTGCAAAGAAGCGCTCACCGCTTAAGCTAATACTATTCATACAATTTGCAAAAATCATACCTGCTAATGGGATCATGGTTTGTGCATGATACCAAGGTGTTAATTGTAAAACGCCTTGGGTCACGATAAGTAGTGTAAATCCCCCCGCAATGGTGGTGGCCACGATGGCTGATTTTAACAGTGCTAAACGGGGAGCTTGAATGTTACTGAGGGCAATCCAACTGGAAAAAAACACCATCACAATGAGCATCACCAGTACCACTGATGCGCTATCGCTTTCAAAGAGATAGCCTAAAAAGTAACCCACTAATAATAACTGCACCAACATACGTAGCAGCGCGTGAAGTGTGTGCTTATAGTCCAATGACCATTTAAAAATAATAAATAGCACCACAGCAACGGGAATAAACGCAAAAGCTAAATTTTCAAGGCTAATGGTGGCTATCGATTGACTCATTTTACACTCTAGTTTTGTATATTTTCTTTATAGGCAGAAACCGCGTCAATACGTGCAGCTAACAACGCACTTTTAATCTCAGCACCTTTAATACCTAGCTTGATAATATCTTGCACATTAACAGTTAATGCCGCTTGGAACGCTTGCCAAACATAATCAGCACTTGGGTAAGGCTTCTCTTCAAATCCTGTGCGCCCTTTCGAATCAGCAACACAGCATTGCAACATCTGTAAAAAACGATCTGGTTTACGCCATGCGTCGCAACTATTCATCAGTTTTAAGAGCGTACTTGCTTTAAGCTCAAAAGCGCTGTGGATCATGGTGTGGTGCTCACTCACCATTAACGCTAAATCACGGCATTCATTGGGTACTTTAAGGCGTGAACATAACGACTTGATGACAGCCAGTCCCAAAAAACCATGGCCTTTATGGCTTGGCCATTTATCCTTAGGTGTTAATGCCTTACCTAAATCATGTACTAAACATGCAAAGCGAAAAGCGATTGAGTCAGAGAGTAATACCGATTGCTCCACCACCATTAATGTATGAATTCCGGTATCAATCTCTGGGTGCCAACGTTTAGGTCCAGGTACACCAAATAAGCTATCTACTTCGGGAAATAACAGTGCCAGAGCCCCACAATCACGTAGTGTCTGGAAATAGATCTGTGGTGCATCTGTAGCGAGTGCTTTTTCTGTTTCTGCCCAAACGCGCTCAGGTGTTAAATGGTTAAGCTCATCACTGTTACTAAGCGCTTGCATCAATAGCATGGTTTCTGGCGCAATTGAAAAACCTAGCGTATAAAAACGCGCGGCAAAGCGTGCAACACGTAATACGCGCAAGGGATCTTCGCTGAATGCAGGTGATACATGGCGTAATATTTTATCCTGTAGATCCTGTAAACCATTATAAGGATCAAAGCGCTCACCACTTTCATCTTCTGCGATCGCATTAATGGTTAAATCTCGACGGATAAGATCATCTTCAAGGCTGACATCCTGACCGCTATAACAACTAAAACCATTATAACCACTGCCCTCCTTACGCTCAGTGCGCGCTAACGCATACTCATCCCCGGTTTTAGGGTGTAAAAATACCGGAAAGTCTTTACCAACCTGTTGATAACCTAGAGACAATAACTCTTCAGGTGTTGAACCAACCACCATGTAATCACAGTCCTTAACTGGAAGTTTTAATAATTTGTCGCGAACTGCGCCCCCGACCAAAAATTTGCGCATTGTTTCCCCTTTCAGCAGCTATTTTAGTTATTATATACCCATGTTACCTGAAAATGTTTTGTCAGGCGCCCATCGGGTAAGGTAATTCGTACACATCTGCGTTGTTATGAAATTTCTATGTAGAATAACTATAAAAGAATTAAAGTGTTTATGTTAATCGCTCGAAATATTTAATTTTATGCCCTGCATCTCAGCATAAATTACCTTACTGATTTTGCATATTGAAGTATCACAACTCTATTCGGTTCTAACTATCAATTTAGGTTTCGTATGTACCAAGAATTTTTTTCATTAAACCAACAACCGTTTTCGATAGCGCCAGATCCTGAGTTTCTATTTTTTACCGAACAACATAAAGAAGCACTTGCCCACCTAAACTATGGCTTACAAGGTAACGGTGGCTTTGTCGTTTTAACCGGCGAACTTGGCACAGGTAAAACAAGTGTATGCCGCTTTTTATTGCAGGATATGCCAACCGATACCGACATTGCTTGGATCACCAATACAGCGGTTTCAGAAATTGCTTTACTCGTTGATATTTGTGAGCAATTTTCAGTTGACTATGATCGTGAAAATATCACCCTAAAAGTGATGTTTGATGCACTCGCATCGTGGATGCTCGCGAACCATCAAGCGGGTCGTCATGCGATTGTACTGATCGATGAAGCACAACACCTCTCCTTTAACTTGTTAGAGCAGTTGCGACTGATCACTAATATTGAATCAGATAACCTCAAACCATTACAAATTATTCTCGTTGGGCAAACAGAACTACAACAAAAACTGCTCACTACCGAATTACGCCAATTATCACAGCGCATCACTGCACGTTATCACCTGCGTTCTTTAAACAAGCAGGAAACGACATTTTATATTTACCATCGCCTTAATAACTCCGGAGCTAAAGGGCAAATATTTGATTCAAAATCTGTCGACTACATCTTTAAAGCAAGTCTTGGCAATCCACGATTAATCAATCAAATTTGTGATCGTTGCTTACTAAGCGCTTATACACAATCATCACTGACTATCGGTTCTGTTATTACTAAAAAAGCGATCAATGAAATAGATCTACCTAAAAGAAGCAGTCGTTTAGCAAACTATACTCCTCATTTTATTAGCCTTATCTCAATATTACTGGTCGCTTTTGTTATCAATAACCAGTCCACCGCGATAGCTAATTATTTTCACCAATCAGAAAATCAAGTGCTGAAAGATGAGTGGCTAGCAGTGATTAATATGGCGAAAACCACAAATAATAGACAGTCTGCGACTGAATTAACCGCGATAGAAATATTACACGCGATACCGGAAAACCGTTATAGCTTACAACTAGCAACGCTTAATAGTAAAAAACGGGTGATTCAATTTTTTGAGCAATACCCAACATTAAAGCAGCAAACGTATTTGTATCAATCATTAGCGACTGATAATACACAGTACGTTGTGTTACTCGGTAATTTTGAAAGCTATAGAGCAGCAAAGCTAGCGAATAAAGAGTTAGAAACGACTTTCCCTAATATTTCACCGTGGATAAAAGATTACAAAACAATACATCGCGATATAAAATAAATTATTTTGATAAGATAGTGATGGTTATGCTTTTTCTGCATAGCGCACTTTAAGTTAAAATATTCAAATTATGGACAATACTTTTTTCTGCTTAGGCTATTTATGTATCAAGAATTTTTTTCACTTAAAATAAAGCCCTTTTCCATTTCACCGGATCCTAATTTTCTTTTTTTAAGTGAACGCCATCGTGAGGCGATTGCTCACCTTCAACATGGATTACAAGGAGACGGGGGATTTGCACTATTAACCGGAGAAGTCGGGACGGGTAAAACTACGATTTGTCGCTCTTTAGTAGAGAATATGGGGGATGATAGTGATATCGCCTTTATTTTAAACCCAACTCTTAACGACGTTGAATTACTTTCTACCATCTGCGATAGCTTCAATATAGAGCACCAAACAAATAACCTAATTTCACTCTCGACAGCATTAACGTCTTGGATGGTCAATAACAGCGCACAAAATAGACATACCATTGTCATCATCGATGAAGCTCAACATTTAAGCCTTGCTGCATTAGAGCAGTTACGCTTATTAACTAATATTGAAAGCAATAACAAAAAGATATTAAAAGTTATTCTAATTGGTCAAACAGAACTACAAGATAAGTTAAAAGAACAGCAATTTCTCGCATTAGCACAATGCATTACTGCCCGTTATCACTTGCTTTCACTCACCCAACAAGAGAGTAATCTATACATTCAGCATCGACTTAATATAGCGGGTTCAAGTCATGCTATTTTTGATAAATCTGCATTACGGGAGATATTCAAAAAGTGTAAAGGCACACCAAGGCTAACGAATATTCTTTGTGATCGAAGCCTATTAGCCGCATATACCCAAGATAGCCATATCGTCACCTTAAAGATGGTCACACAAGCGAGTAAAGAGGTCCATTTTACCCATCAAAAAACGCCAACAAATGGGCTCATGACATACTGGCGCTTTCCGCTACTAATTCTATTAACACTGCTAACACTATGGCAAGCACCACAAATCTCACAACGTATGTTCTCTGAAAACGTATTGGTTAGTGCCAGTGAACCACAATCCTTTAGCAACCTTGCTCCAGTACCAGAAAAGAAAGCAGAAGGAGATTGGTTTGATGACTACCCTCAACTTGACCTTGCGCAGAGCAACTTTAACAATGCACTGAGTCGTCTTTATGCCGTATGGGGATATCAGGTCGACAGCGATACAATTAGCTGTGAGCAAAAAAACAGTGCCCATATCAGCTGCTATTCAAACAACCTCACTCTCGTGCAATTAAAACAGCTAAACTACCCAACTATCGTGCATTTAGAGAAAGACCGCCTCACCTCACTGTATGCGGTACTCTATAAAATTAACGACAACTATCAATTACTAATCGATGGACACTTAATTGAGGTAAGCGAAGCATGGTTTACAAAATATTGGCGTGGTGAAAGCACCCTATTATGGCAAGCGCCTTTCCAACTAAACGGTGTGATTAAATTCGGGCAACAGGGAGATAAAGTGGCTTGGCTAGCTAATCAACTCAACAAACTACATGGCAGAGAAGCGCAAGATAAAACACGCTTCGACCTACAGTTGTTAGAGCAAGTGAGCGATTTTCAGCACCAGCAAGGATTGATCGATGATGGTATTGTTGGTCCACTAACATTAATGCCACTAATGCAGATGACCTCACCTAACACACCGCGATTATTATCGGAACCTAACTAATGTCGACTATTTTACAAGCACAACAAAAAAATAAACGAGAACAAGCGGGAGGACCCGCTCCGATCGTTCAACAACAAAATAAGATATCGCTTTGGAAGGTCATGCTCAGTGTCGCATTAGCGACGATTATTACCTTGCTGAGCATTCTGATATACCTACAGCTTAACCCTCGCACAGAAGTAATATCGGTTGTGGCGAGCAGCAATGAACCTCAACAACAACAACAACAACAACAACAACAACAACAACAACAACAACAACAACAACAGCAGAATAACTCGTTGCAGAAAGTCACTTTTGAGACACAACCTCTCGCGATTCTTGTTTCTGAGCCTAAAAAAGTAGTCACAGCCCAGCAAACAACGACAGAGCCTGCTGATGAAAAACAACGCGTTATTTCACATACGAATAATACACACAAAGAAATGCTATCTACTAACGTAATTGACGATCAAGATACCGACAACACACAGACCTCTGAAGCACTTAAAAGACGCTTTGACCTTGCAGTATTAATGAGTGACATAGAAGCAAACGAGCAACAAACAAGTGCGATAACTGATGATAACCAAGAAGGCGATGGCAGCGACATCCATAATATGAGTGGTAATTTCCAAGATAAAGTACCTTTAATCCGCTATGACTCGCACATGTATTCCTCAATAGTGAAAGACCGTTGGATACGCATCAATGGTGAAGTACTTAAAGAGGGTGATGTTGATAGTACAGGTGAGCTTAAATTACTTGAAATACAACCACAACGCAGTATTTTCCGCTTAGATAGACAAAGCTTTAGCCTAGAATCATTAGTAGATTGGCGAGGATATTAATAACAAGCTTAAGAGCTACGAGCGACGAACTACGACGCTTTGCTTTATGAAAGTTAAGCTATCAACTGCCGGCATAATAAGCAGACAGCTGTTAGCTAATATTCAGGCTTTCATCATAGGGGCTTCGCAGCCCCTAGCTCGTAACTCAAAGCTAAACGTTTATCTTTGCTTACCAGTTATCAGTACGTTTTTTACGACGTGGTAAAAACGGAATAAGCAGGCCAATAATCAGACCAAAAAACAAAACACCACCACCATTCAATAACCACTGCATCTGAATACGCGACTCTTTTGTCTCTTGTAATAGATCTAACTCTAAATTACGTGCTTTAAGATCTAAAATCTCTTTTTGTAATAAAGACTTTTCCTGATTTAAATTATCAACTAGCGTGGTTTGCTCTTGAAAAATTTGCTCTTTTTCAACAAGACTTGCTGTATTTTCTTCCGCTATAGTCGTTAATTTATCATTTGCTACTTTTAACTGCGCTTGCACCGTTGGCAGTAGATTTTTTGCTGGTAAGGTTTTTTGTAACTCAGAAACCTTCATCCATCCTGTTCTACCGGTAGATGCTTTAACCTGCATGAATTTGGTTTTCTCATCATACTTTAACGTATTAACTTCAGTGCCTACTTTAAGCGTGCCAGTAATACGGTAATCCAGACCAGGACCTGAGTGTAGATAAATAAAGACATCATCACTGATGTAACGAACTTCAGCAAAGCTATTCATAGACAGTGTCAGAAAGAGCGTTGCAAATAGAATTTTAATTTTGTTCAAGGGTTCACCTGTTACCAATAATAAAGACAGTATTTATTTTAAAGCAATTAAAAATAAGAAAAAGCACTAATAACAAAAAAGAGAGCCGCAGCTCTCTTTCTTTTTCACGATTAACCAACTTACTTAGCTAAACATTGCTTTTAGTAGGTAGAAGAATACGATCGACAAACCAGCACCAACAGGCAGTGTAACTACCCACGATACAACGATGTTACGTACGACACCTAAGTTTAACGCGGCAATACCACGTGCCATACCTACACCTAATACAGCACCAACCAATGTTTGTGTTGTAGAGATAGGAAGACCGGTACCCGATGCAATTACTACCGTTGAAGCAGCAGCTAACTCAGCAGCAAAACCACGACTTGGCGTTAAATGCGTAATACCAGTACCGATAGTTGCCATTACACGTTTACCAAAGATAGCCAGACCTAAGATAATACCAACACCACCTAGTGGTAAAATCCACCATGCAAGTTCAGCTTTCTCAACGATTTCGCCATTATGACCAACAATACTAACTACTGCAGCCAATGGACCAATTGCATTTGCAACATCATTTGAACCATGGGCAAAAGCCATCGCACACGCAGTTACAATCATTAATACCGCAAAAATTTTCTCTACATTCGCAAAGTGCATTTTTTTATCGGCTTTAGGATCAATCTTAATACGATTAATAAACACTTTACCAATAACGGCAACACCGACACCCATAGCAGCTGCTAAAAGTAATGCATCAGGCATTGAGAAGTGTAAACCCACATGTTTTAGGCCTTTAACAATCGTAACTAACGACATTACAAAACCTGCTAAAAACATGTATAAAGGTACATAACGCTTAGCATTATCAATCGGATTTTTAGTATTAAAGATCAGTTTTTGCGAACTCATAAATATGAAGTAAGCGATAATACCAGAGATTAGCGGAGTAATTATCCAGCTACCTACGATACCACCTACAGCAGACCAAGTAACACTGTCCATGCCTACGCCAACGGCAGAGAAACCAACAATCGCGCCTACAATAGAATGCGTTGTTGATACCGGCCAACCGTAATAAGAGGCAATAATTAACCAAGTACCCGCCGCTAATAACGCCGCAGTCATACCAAACACCAATAACTCTGGCTGCTCAATATAGAAGCTAGCGTCGATTATACCCTTACGAATGGTTGAAGTAACTTCACCACCCGCTAAGTATGCACCAGCAAATTCAAAGATCATCGCAATGATGATCGCTTGTTTAATGGTTAGTGCTTTTGAACCAACCGATGTACCCATTGCATTGGCAACATCATTTGCACCAATACCCCAAGCCATTAAAAAACCTACAACAGCGGCGAAAATAACAAGTGTTTCGCCGTGAACTGCTAAAATATCCATGTTTAACTCCTAGTGAATATTATGAACGAGCAAGAATAAGCTCAAGCTGTGTACCAATTAGTTCAGAATGATCTGCTAATTGGCCAACCCACTCAAGGATCTGATAAAGGAACATCACATCCACTGGGTTATAGTGTTGCTCTACAGCTAATAGATGACGACGTAAGCGAATTTGAAGAGAGTCGGTATCGTCTTCGATACTTTCTAGCTCTTCAATCATTAAAGTAACAATATCAACTTCACGTCCCTTAAAGCCTGTCTCAAGTAGTTCATCTAATTCATTAATTGCTTTACGCGCTTGTTTAACTGCATCTACGCAGCGTTGCACGTAAGCCATGAAATCAGTAAATATTTCACTTGGTATTTGTAACTGGCGTCCATAAATGCGCCCTGCAATATCTTTCGTAGTATTTGCAATTTTGTCTTGACGGTTTACCAATTCAATTAAATCTGAACGATCAATTGGCATGAATAAACCTTTTGGTAAAGTTAAACGTAATTCACGTTTAAGTTCATCCGCTTCTTTTTCAAGTGTTGATATCTGCTTACGTATTTTTTCAGCTTCAACCCAATCAGGTTTCGCACTAGCATGAAAAAATGAAATTAATAATTCACTGCAAGCAGCAACTTTATCGATATGCATCTGAATTGGTTTAATTGGAGATTTAGCAAAAACTCCAAAAATTGAATTAACTGGCATAATGTACCCTATTATTTAAGTGATCAAATTGAACAACAAATATGCGGCGCATGTTAACTTTCTTTTCAACACAATTGAACCTGAATTTAGTATAATTCATAAAATTATTAGGTATTCACCGCTTAAACATACTCAGTATATAGGTTTATCAAAGAAATTATGGAAGTAGAAATAGAATTAAAGTTTATTTTCAATGCAAAATTTGCAAATGAATTACATAAAACACTCAATAAATTCCACTGTATTTCCAGTAAAGCGCAGTTTTTACACAATGTCTACTTCGATACAGTGGATCGTAAACTACGCCAATTTGATATGGGATTACGTGTCCGTAGTTGTGATGGAAAGTCAGTTCAGACGATTAAAACAGCTGGTCGTGTGATTGGTGGACTTCACCAACGTCCTGAATATAACGAACCAATTGAAGGGTTACGTCCAGAATTAGCACGTTTTCCAGAGAAAATTTGGCCTATAAATTGTGATATTCAACAATTAGAGCACGCATTAACCCCTATTTTTAGTACTGACTTTGAACGCCAAACATGGCTAATTGAGATAGCAGGCGATACTTTAATTGAAGTCGCTTACGATACAGGCTTCATTGAAACCAATCAGGGCAAAATTTCATTATGTGAAATTGAGCTTGAATTAGTGAAGGGTGATGAACAGCAGCTGTTTATATTAGGTCGTGAGATAGCACTTTTACCAGGCGTGCGCTTGGGTAATGTGAGTAAGGCACAACGTGGCTATATGCTTGCAGATAATGCAACATTCAACGTTAAGCCACTTAGCCACTCTCACATCACTGAAAATCAATCTATTCAGCAAGCATTATTGATCAACCTACAACATGGTTTGAAACAGATCCAATATCATGAGAACTGTTACATTGAGGGTCAGCAGGTTGAAGCACTTAATGAATTATTAAAAGGCGTTAAGTTTCTCCATCAAAACATTATTATCTTCAAGGCAGAAGTAGAACGCCTCAAAAAAGCGCCTTGGATTGAAGACCTGCATTGGTTAGCGCGCACCTTTTCATGGTTAGATGAATATATCACTCAAGCAAGATTATTAGAAAATAGAGCTTACTACCTGCGTAAATTATCGAAGTCAAAATCTGTTGTTAAGCAATTGAAACAACAACAAGAAGCTCTACCAAGTAGAGAATCAGTGATCGAGGTATTAACATCAAGTCGATACTGCCAGTTCGTATTAACGTTCACAGAATGGCTAATACAACTAGAGAAAAACTCTTTCTTAAGTGAAAAAGATAATGGAGTGAAAAGCTTCTCTAATAAAAATTTATCCAATGCTTGGGGCGAAATTAATCATATTATGCAAAATAGTGATGAGTTTACGGTAAAACAGTTTTTGGCTTGTCAGGGTTTGCTAGAAAGCAACTTATTAACCGGGCTCAGCCTTGGGAATGTTTTTTCAAAACAAAAGAGTGATGCTTTTCGTTCTCCTTGGTTAGATATAAAGCAGGGGTTAGATGAGTTTTCGATGCTTAATTTAATTTCTGAAATTGCGCATGATGAAGAAGATAAGGACTTACAGTCAGAATATTTAACATGGATAAAACGTAAACAAGACTCTTTGCTAAATGCCCTGCAACAATCGAAACAACAAGCATTGCTTAAACCCGTTTACTGGAACACTTAAAAAGTGTCACTTTTTAACACTAAAAGATATAAATAACATATAGTTTGGCGAACCTTCACAGTTCTGTTTGTTATTGTGAAGGTTCACTACTTGTTTACCTCAAATCGTTTTAAACTCACCTAAATCTATATTCGACTTAATCAAAAAAAGTGTAGCTATCTCTTTTGATCAAGGACTTTATTTAAAATAATGGGTGCCAATATGTCTCAACCTGAACAATCAAACCTAATACAAAAAACTTTCTCTCTCTCTATTAACAGTAAAGCCTCAATTTTACTCGCTTTGGGTGCATTGTTATTTATTGTAAAAAATACAATCAGTAATAATAGTGATGAGTTGCTATTAAATATCCTGTTTTTAGGTTGTTTTGCCGTGATCATATATCTTGCTGCTTTTTTACAAAAAAAGCAGATTAAAGAGACTAAAAATAAAATATCTGCGGCACTGACTAACAACACCCTTTCTGAATACGCAAAATCGGTTCCTAATAATGAGATGAGAGAAGTGATCGATCTATTATGTGCGAAAATAGCTGAATCAGAGCTTCATGCTGAAAATCAGAAAAAAGAAGTCGCTGCATTAACTGAAGTGAGTGAACATTTAGGCGTTTGTATGGAGCTCATTAATGACTCTATGGAAGAAGAGTTTGGTCAAATTGAACAATTAGCGACAGCAATGAATGAGATGACCGCAACGGTTAGAGAAGTATCTAACAATGCAACGAGCGCTTCAGCTTCTACCACAGAGGCATCAGATGTTGCACAAGAGGGTAGCCAATTTGTTGATGCGACTATCACCTCTATTAATTCACTATCAAGTAATATTGGCGCGTCCTCAGATGCCGTTAATAGCGTAGAGATTAAAGTTGAAGGGATCGGCAGTGTTGTTGATACGATCCGCAGCATTTCAGAACAAACAAATTTATTAGCATTAAATGCAGCAATTGAAGCGGCACGCGCAGGTGAAGCAGGACGCGGATTCGCCGTAGTTGCAGATGAAGTACGTAATTTGGCCAAACGAACTCAGGATGCGACAGTAGAAATTCAAGGCATGATCGAACAGCTACAAACCAGTGCACAAGATGCAGTAAGCTTAATGGAAAAAAGTGTTAAAGAGGCTGATGTGGGTGTAAACCAAGTGACCCAGGCTGGTAGCAAATTAGCGGGTATCGTTGAAAAAGTGCAACATATCTCTGATATGAATTATCAAATTGCATCTGCGGCAGAGGAGCAAACAACCGTCGCTTCAGATATCAATAAAAACTTAGATATCGTCAAAGAGGTCGTTGAAGGTTCAGTAACAGTACTTAAAGAAGTTACAGAGATGACCGATGTAATTAAAGGACATGCAAAAGTATTAGCACACTAATTTAGCAAAAGACTAAAAACGATAAAGCCATTATCAGCAGATGTTGATAATGGCTTTTTTAATGATCTTATAACAATTACAAAAATAGCTGATCTATTTTAGTGGATTTAAAAAACCCGAATCAGAGCAAACACTGAGTAGATCATCAATAAAATACTGCAGCGCACGAGATTCAATCTGTTTTACCTTTAGCTGTTGGGCTGCAGTTAACATGTGGTACATCGAAGCAGCACCAAAGTCGCCGACAATTATATTCGCCTGTTCATCAAACAAGGTGTTGTGTGCGTAGAGATCACCATGACAAACTTGATTATCATGTAAATGATCAAATACCGCCGTCATCTGGGTGACCATCTTTGTTATCTGCTTTGCGCTCAAACTGAAATCATCAGTAAACCTATCTCTTGTGCAACTCTGTAAACAGGGCGGCAAGCCTAAATTTTTATAATGAGCAGGAATCAACGCCATGATCAAAGAGAGTGTATCTGGCGCCTCTACCTGCGCTAAAGATTGTACTAAATTAGTATGATTTCCCACTTTCAGGCAAGCTTGCAGCTCATCCTGTGGATAACCGTCACTGGTTACTTCTCCTTTAAAAACCTTAACCGCAATTTGTTCTGGGAATTGATACTCAGAAAGATCCGCTTGAGATCTGTTCCAACTTGCTCGGTAAATAACCCCAGATGCTCCCTGCCCTAAAATATTTTTTAATGTGTAACTTGATGAAGCAATACTTGGCACCGATTCAATAACCACATCGGATTTACAAAATGGGTTCCCTGCAAAAGCAAACCAAGCTAATTTAGGCAGATCCAACACTTGCTCTGGACATTCTGTTAATTGATTAGCAGATAGCCTTAGTAGCTCAAGGTTTTCTAACTTATGCATTGTCGTCGGTAGCGTGGTTAAGCGATTACCCGCTAAGGCTAGTTTTTGTAATCGAGGACGCTCACCTAAACTTTCGGGTAATACTTCGATATGGTTATCGGTTAAAATTAACCAGCGTAACTTTGCAGGTAGCGCAGCTTCAGGCACACACTTAATTTGATTAGACTTAAACCCGACCATCTCTAAGCTTGGACATGCACCTAATGCTTCAGGCAATACTGTAAAACAGTTATTCGAAGCAAATATTATTTTAAGTTTGCTTAATTGGGCAATCTCAGTAGGTAAGCTGGATAATTTATTATCAGAAAGATCTAGCACTTCAAGTGAATCAGCCAAGGACAATATCGCCATTGGAAATTCACTTATATTTTCAGACAGAGAGAGTCGTTTGATGCCGTTAAGTTCGCCGGCGTTTAGCTGAGAGAGAGTATGCAAATTGAAAACCTTTTCTAATTGATGCCATATAATAGGGGCAGTTTAAATCTAACGTCACGATCAATCAAAGTACTTTCTCTATTACCCGCGAATAAAAAGGCACCATACAACATCGCTTTATTTGAGTGCCAACGCTTTAAAATGTTAATGATAACCAGTATTTACCTTGTCAGAAAAAAGAACTTATTCCATACTTCACAGCTCAAGGTAAACATTACCTCACAGACAATTCCCCTAATAATAATTAAAAATGGATATTTGCGATGCAAAAAGGCAAGTTTGTTAGTGGCAATATTTTTCGTCATATCGTAGTCATGTCATCAACAAATGCCATTGGATTAACCGCACTATTTCTGGTCGATCTTGCAGATCTCTTCTTTATCAGTTTGATTGGTGAAACTGAACTTGCTGCTGCAGTGGGTTATGCGGGTACGATCGCTTTTTTCACCACCTCCATTTCGATCGGTTTATCGATATCAATGAGCGCCTTAGTCGCACGCGCGATCGGCCAACAAAATCGAGAAAAAGCACGTCGATTAGTGATTAACATTCTTGTTACCGGCTTTATTATTAGCTCAATGTTTGCAGCACTAGCTTGGGTTTTCACACCGGAATTAGTCGCGATGATCGGTGCAAAAGGGGAAACACACGCTTTTGCGGTGAGTTATCTACGCATTTTATTACCTTCGCTGCCGATATTAGCCATCGCAATGGGCGCCGGTGCCGCTTTACGTTCAGTTGGTGACGCTAAGCGCGCGATGTATTCCACCTTGGCAGGCGGTGCGGTCAATGCGATTTTAGATCCGATCTTTATCTTCGGTTTTAATTGGGGGTTACATGGCGCGGCAATCGCATCAGTGATCTCGCGTTTTGCAGTCGCTTGGGTTGCACTCTATGGCATTGTGCACATCCACCAGTTACTAGGTCGTTTCAATTATCAAGCATGGATCGCCGATCAAAAAGAGATCTTCAATGTTGCTTTTCCGGCAATGATCACCAATGTAGCCACCCCAATTGGTAACGCCTATGTCACCATGATGATCGCCTCCTTTGGTGATGGTTATGTAGCTGGTTGGGCAATTGTGGGGCGTTTATTGCCGGTTGCATTTGGGATGATCTTTGCGATGTCTGGTGCAGTTGGTCCTATTATCGGACAGAATTTCGGTGCAAATTTACATGATAGGGTTAGCATTACAATGAAACGCGCCACGCAGTTTACCGCCTGTTATGTCGCAGCAATGGCACTGATTATATTCCTGCTACAAGCTCAAATTATTCAGGTCTTTAGCGCTCAAGGTGACGCGGCAGAACTGATCAGTTTTTATAGCACTTGGTTATGTATAACCTTTATATTTAACGGCATCCTATACATTGCAAACGCAGCCTTTAACAACCTAGGTTACCCGACCACCTCAACTATCATGAATATTGGTAAAGCGACTATCGGTACCATTCCATTTGTCTATTTTGGTGGGCAGTGGTATGGCGCACTCGGTGTTGTAATGGGGCAAGCTGTTGGTTCCATTTTATTTGGCATCATCGCCTGGCTCTGGGCACAACGTATTTTAAATCGCTTACAGCCAACCTCATCAGCCATCGAGGCAGAGGATGAACAACCGATGAACTCAGCACTGCCATTGACCCCCTTCTGCTCAAGCCGTGCTTATATGTGTGCTGACAGTGAAGAGAGCATGATCGAAGAGCAGTCACAACAGAGCAATCAAAAAATTGATCCTGCTGAGAAAAAATAGTCGTTAAAGCACGCAATATGTTGATCTTATTTAACCTTACAAACGTAGTGTTAGTAACACACTAGTTGAACGGGAAAGTGATGAATAAGATATCTCCAAAAGCACTACTTCATAGTAAATGGACCAAAGCTACTGTGATCAATAAAGAGAAGCATTTTGTTATAACTAAGGTCAAATTTGATGAACAACAAAATGTGATTGAATGTATTATTGAAGCGGTCATTAATCAGCATCAATATGAGATTAATTGGCGTGATTTGAAAGATAAAAAACAGTGGCGATTAGGCTGGATATAAACAATAACGCCTAGCTATTATGAATATAAACACTCCGATAAAAACGATAATATGGAATACACCAATGAAAGCACTATTACTCATTGCACACGGAAGTCGTCGCAAAAAATCCAACGATGAAGTCGTTGTGTTAGCACAAAAACTAAAAGCAACTTGTGCAGATCAATATCAGGTCTTTGAGGCTGGTTTTTTAGAGATAGCTAACCCCGCCATTGCGACAGCGGTAGAAACTTGCATCAAGCAGGGAGCAACCTCAATTACCGTGCTGCCTTACTTCCTTAATTCAGGTCTACACGTCACCACCGATATCCCTGAACATGTAGAGGAAGCTCAACAACAATTCCCAGAGATTGACATTAAAGTTGCCCCACATATTGGCGCTTCAGAATTGATGATGTCATTGTTGATTGATGCGGCTAATTCAGTTAACTAAAGAATAAAAAATAGAGTGGATCCACCGTTAATACGATTCGCTTTATTTATCTTTACTCACCATTAAAGCGTAATATTTGTTAAACATTAATAATCCCTTTCTCGCTAAGCTGCCTTAGAATTTCACTACACTTGCCTCTGAAGGCATCTCTTAATAAACGCATTGCCGGAGTAATTGATTGACGACTTGGGCAAACTAACCACAACTCGGTGCTGCGTGGCGTATAATCAGACATTACATTAACGATCCTGCCAGCCAGTAGATCCCCAGCGAGATCCAAACAAGATTTAACCGCGAGCCCATGCCCAGCAACACACCAACGCCTAACTACTTCAGCATCATTAGCAATACGGTTGCTGCTCATCTTAACCTTAAAAACCTCTTCTGCTTTCTCAAACTGCCATACATCATAAACAATGTCGTGCATCTGATAAAAAAGACCATTATGTTTATTCAACTCACGGGGATGCTCAGGTACTCCATGCTCTTTTAAATACGCAGGCGTTGCACATAACAAACCAGGCACATCACAGATTTTAAACCCATACAGGTTAGTATCTGTTGGAGAGCCGTAACGTAGTGCGATATCAACAGAATCACGGTAAAAATCGATATTACTATCACTAATACTAATGCGTAATTTCAGTTTTGGGTGTTGCAGCATAAACTCATCTAACCAAGGAACTGCTAAGTTTCGACCTAGATCCGATGACACAGCAACGCGTAGATCACCATCAACAATATCCAGTTCATTTTTAATATTCTGCTTCGCGTGTTTAAGCACTAAAAGCGCCTGCTCACACTGAGGGATATAACGCTCACCTGCACTAGATAAGCGTAAATGACGTGTAGTGCGAATAAACAGCTCAATACCAAGTGCACTTTCGACACGTTTAACCGCTGCACTCGCAGTTGCGGTGCGCATATCTAAATGGGTTGCCGCTGCCGTAATACTACGATATTCAGCCACCTTGGATATCACTTCTAAATCTTCTAATAACATAATTCTCAATAATTTTTTGATAATGTTTCAAATATTACCCTGTTCACAGAATAGAGCATAGGCGCTACTATCCATTTCAACAACAAAGCAGCCATCTCATAAAGGAAAGCAAAATGACGACATTAACCATTATTGCCAGCATCACAGCAAATATTAACAACGTTGAGTTAGTAAAATCAGAGTTATTAAAACTGATTACTCCAACGCGTGCTGAAGCGGGTTGCTTACAATACGATTTACACCAAGATAATGAAAACGCAGCACATTTTACTGTTGTTGAAAACTGGGGCTCGAGCGAGTTATTACAAGCCCACATAGAAAACACACCTTTCACCAACTTCATGAAAGTGACCGAAGGTGCAATCAGCGAGTTCGCTGTCAATAAAATGACCAAAATAGCTTAATTATCTGACCTAAAAATATTTAAAAAATTGGAGAACCACCATGACACACCAAATTATTACTGACTTAGAAACACGCTACACCACTAAAAAATATGACTCATCGAAACGTGTTTCAAAAGAAGATCTTGCGATCATTTACAAAGCGATGCAACTCTCTGCATCTTCAATCAACTCACAACCTTGGAAATTTATTGTGATTGAAAGCGATGAGGCGAAGCAGCGTATGTTTGATACTTTTGAAAATAAATTTCAATTTAATCAACACCATATTAAAGCGTCTTCACATACTATTTTATTTGCACAAAACCCTGCATATACACGTGAAAACTATGCACGTGTAATTGACCAAGATATCGCTGTTAACCGTACCGCTGAAGAAAATCGTGAGCGTTCTTTTGGTGCTTATGCATTCGTTGATTTAAATACCGATGAAACAGGTAATAACGAAGCTTGGACAAAAGCGCAAACCTATTTAGCACTAGGCAATACGCTGCACACACTGGCACGTTTAGGTATCGACTCAACCACAATGGAAGGTGTTGATAGCGAGTTAATTGGTGAACTTTTTGCTGACGAATTAGATGGTTATGTTTGTGATGTTGCACTATCAATTGGTTACCGCCATGAATCTGAAGATTACAACCAACCGCTACCAAAATCACGTTTAGCAATGGAAGAAGTGTTACAAGTTATTTAATAAAATAACTTAATAATGAGTACAGCCGACTCACTAGACTGATACTCATAAAAGTAGCGTTAATAGCAATGATAGATGAGGCTGACATGCAAAAAACAATGTTAATCACCGGTGCTACTGATGGCATCGGTTTTGAAACCGCTAAAATGCTGGCAAAACAGGGACATTATGTTTTATTGCATGGGCGTAATGAAGATAAGCTAAAAAAACTAGAGCAAGCACTGCTTGCACACTGTGAAACAGCAACCTTTGAAAGTTATTGTGCAGATTTATCAAATATGAGCGAGGTAATAGCGCTAGCACAAGCAGTGACAGAGAAGCATCAGCACCTAGATATATTGATCAATAATGCAGGCGTTTATAACGTTGATAATAGCTTAACCGTAGATGGCTTAGACCCTCGCTTTGCAGTGAACACCGTTGCTCCCTATCTGCTAACCCATGCATTGCTACCGTTAATGAATAAGGTTAGCCGTGTATTAAATCTTTCATCAGCAGCGCAATCAACGGTGAATATTAATGCATTGCGTGGTCTAGAACGTTTAGGAGATAGTGAAGCGTATGCACAAAGCAAACTAGCGCTAACGATGTGGTCACGTGTAATGGGACTAGCGTTAAAGGCTAAAGGCCCCGTTATTATCGCCATAAACCCTAAATCATTATTAGGCAGTAAAATGGTCAAAGAGGCTTTTGGTATTAGCGGCAGTGATTTATCGATAGGCGCCGAAGTACTTTGCCAAGCGGCACTTTGTGATGATTTTGCCCATGCTTCTGGCTTATATTTTGATAACGACCATGAAAAATTTTCAGACCCACACCCAGATGCACTTAATGAAGATAAGTGCCGAGCAGTAGTAACAGCAATTCAAGCAACAATAAATAAAGACGATTTTGTATCATCAATGCAGCCACTCAATCACCAGCTATGATAAGCAAACATCACTGTTTTACTAAATTGGTGCCCTGCTGACAAATGAAACATTCTTACCATGCCCAGACCCGACCATCACAGCTTCGAAAATAGGTGTGATGGCATCATTAGGGTTAGACCAGTAGATTAAAAAGTTAGCGCCAGCCCCCCCACTGGTATTATTTTTTTCAGCTAAAAAATCAACCGTAGATAAAGGGTCAAGCTGGATAGCTTCTGATAGATAATTTTTTACTTTATTACCTGCTGTATCGTAATAATCGATAGAATGAATTTGAATCGCTTTAGTTGGGTCTGTATTACGAATAGATAATGTCGTTTCAAGTAAAATAGCTTTACCGCCATCCCCGTATATATGAGAATAAGCAGGTACGTAAGCTGAATTCAAATCATTAGAAACAATATTTACAGGTTTATAATCAAACTGCTGTGCCTGATGATTTAGTTGCTCTTCGATAGTTTCAATCGAGTGCAAAAGATTACCCAAATAGACAGCTAATACGGTGACTGTCAACAATGAAAAAATGGATAAAAAAACAGATAACTTGTTTTTAGATGACATTGTAATCTCCTGATATAATAACGATTATTAGATTGTCTAGTAGCTACCCCTTGTTGTCAAATAGCTTTATACAGATATAAATTAACGCTCTGGGGTAGTTAACCACCAATATTTAAATATAAAGGAGTTATGTTCGTGAATATTGTACTCAGCATTATTTTTTTTATCAGCTTTGTTTTTTTAAAGCAGATGAGCAGTAAATATATACAGACTCAGGCAACAAAGAAAAATGTTGACGATGTGCGTAGTAAATTTATTTCATTGTCAGTCAATAGCTTACTTTTTATTCTGCTATTTAGTCTATTACTTAATCTGATTGATATAGGTTTTGGGGATATTTCATTATTTCTCTCCTCTATCTTTGCCGTACTTGGTGTTGCCTTAATTGCACAGTGGTCAATGCTTAGTAACATTACAGCAAGTGTCTTGATTTTTTTCATTTTTCCATACCGCATTGGTGACAAGATAAAAATTGAAAGCGACGAGATGGTGGGTGTGATAACGGATATTGGTATGTTTCACTTGTCGATCAAGCGTGATGATGGCAATGTGATTTTATATCCCAATAACCTGATATTACAAAAAGCGGTGATTAAACTAACCGTTGCAGGGAAAAAAACAAAAGTTCATGCACCAGTTAAAATTAACCGTCCTCCATTAACACGAAGCAATAGTGAAAAATGAGGTAGTTAAGAAATTTTAACCAGCAGCAATATAATAATAACGGTTAAAAAACCAGAGAGTCCTTTCCAAAACAGAAGCGGATCCCGCTCTAGTAGCGGTGGCCTGATATTATTTAAAAAATCATGGCTAGGGTGGCGTAAATCATGCAAAAACTCGGATAATTGATGATAACGTTGCTCAGGGTTGGGGTTTAAAGCGTGCCAAAGCGTATCATCCAACCAAGCCGGAATCTCTCGTTCATCATCTAATACTGAGCGATATTGTAAACGCTTCTGTGCCGCTCGTGTTTTCGCTTTAGCAACCTCTGCACCAAAGGGTAACTCTCCAGTCAACATTTGGTAGGTAATGACACCTAATGAAAAAATATCTGCATTATTAGCCCCTTGCTCACCTAAGAAATATTCTGGAGCCGTGTATTGTGCCGTGCCCAAATTTTCTTGTCGTATTAATGGTGAACTTATTTCAGCCAGTCCCGCAACTTTGGTTGAGCCAAAATCGATAATTTTAACCACCCCATTGCTATCAATCATAATATTTTCTGGACGTAAATCTTGATGAATCATCTCTTGGCGATGAAATGCTAATAACCCCTTGGCTATCTGTTCAACAATTTTCCTGACCGTTTCGAGCTCTGGTTTAGGATTATCAATCATCCACTGGGTTAATGTTTGCCCTTCGATAAATTCAGTCGCAACGTAGATATAGTTACGTTTACGTGTTTGTTGGCAAGGTTTTAATACATGTGCGTTATTAATGCGACGCGCAATCCACTCCTCCATTAAAAAACGCTCTAAATAAGCAGGATCACAGCCTAAATCAATAGAGGGGATCTTTAACACTACTTTTTCATTACTCGTGCTATCAACGGCTAAATAGATATGGCTTCGGCTACTGTCATGTAATGTATCCAAAATTTGATAACCATCAAAGCTCATACGTGGCGCTAAGATAGGTGGGAAAGGTAATTCGGTTAGTTGTGAATACAGTTCATCAACGCTTTGCAAAGGAAGGCTATCTACGCTTAACAGTTGAACCGTCAGGTTATCATCGCTACCACAGGTTAAAGCCTGCTGAGCAATGGTTTCACTTGCCTGTTGTAAATCAGATCGGTTTTTATTGATCGTTTCAATCACAAAATCAGCTTCGCAAAACTCATGAATCCCATCCGTCGTAAGGATAAAAACATCCCCTTGCTCAAGTTGCAACGCTTGATAATCGACTTCAAGTTGTGCATGAATACCCATACCACGACTTAGATAGTTTTGCTGCTCTGAGACCCAATGGCGATGATCTTCGCTTAAAAGCGTTAGCTCTTTATCGCGTAAACGATAGATACGTGAGTCACCAATGTGGAAAAGATGTGCGGTGGTGGATTTAAAAATAATGCCACTAAAAGTACAAACATAGCCCTTATCTTTATCAAAGCGATGCTCACTTTTTTGGCTTTGTGAATATAACCATGAGTTATTAGCGATCAATACTTGCTGTGCTGATTTATTCACCGACCAGGTTTCAGAGGTGCAGAAATAATCCTCCAAAAAAGATCGAACACTCGCCTCGCTAGCTATTTGGCTAACAGTACTACTGCTTATTCCATCGGCAATCGCAATCGCAACGCCCTTCGAAGTTAGCAGTGGCTCCTTAGGAATATAAACGCCATGGCAATCTTGGTTACTCGCTTTTAGGCCTTTATCAGAGTACTGCCCAACTGAAACCTGTAGTTGACTCGCCATTATTATTTTTCCATAAAAAAGCCTCGTATCAACGAGGCTTAACCATTAACGAATATCTATTATGCAACTTGTTTAAGCACTGGTTTCTTAGGTGCCGTTTTAACATGTGTTGTGTAAAGCGTTAAACCTGTAAATGCGAGACCACCAACCAAGTTACCTAATACCGTCGGAATTTCATTCCATACCATGTAATCCATGAATGAGAAGTCACCGCCCATAATAAGACCCGATGGGAATAGGAACATATTAACCACCGAATGCTCAAAGGCCATGTAGAAGAACAACATAATTGGCATCCACATCGCGATCACTTTACCGCTTACCGTTGTGGAAACCATCGCACCAACAACCCCCATTGATACCATCCAGTTACATAACATGCCACGGAAGAAGATAGTCATCCATCCTGCAAAACCATACTCTGCATAACCAAGTGTACGTGACTCACCAATAGTCGCTATTTTTTGACCTATCGCCCCCGGCTCAATCGAGAAACCATAAGTGAAAACAAAGGCCATCATAAATGCCACGGTTAATGCACCACCGAAGTTACCAACAAAAACTAACCCCCAGTTTCGTAAAACACCTTTCACTGTCACACCTGGTCGTTTATCGATTAACGCTAATGGCGCTAATACAAACACACCTGTCAGCAGGTCAAATCCCATTAGGTATAACATACAAAAACCAACCGGGAACAACATTGCTCCTGCAAGGAAAGAGCCTGTTTGTACGGTGATTGTAATAGCAAATGCAGCCGCCAGCGCTAAAATTGCGCCAGCCATAAATGCTCGAATTAGAGTATCACGCGTTGACATGAAAATTTTAGATTCACCAGCATCAACCATTTTTGTTACAAATTCAGAGGGGACTAAATAAGACATAGAAATTCCTTTTCTTGTTATTAATTGGTTTATGTAAGAACGCCTTTACATATTTAACATCATTGCAACATACGAACCAACATTAACAAAAATATACAACCCATTAATATAAAAGAAATTTATTATTGTGCACGGTATTTTAATTTCCATTTCTTAACCTAAGCGCACTTTTTTAGTGCGCTATTTTCATCTTTGGTGCCTTGAGATTGTGCAAAATCATTTTGAGTGTAGACAGGAGGAAGACCAGTTCTTCAAAAATGGGAGGCAGTGAATTTGAAATAAAGAGTGAAGAATAATATAGAGGGTTTGTCAAAGGTCTAGCAGGTATTTTTCCTCCTCACTATTAACTACTGATAGTAAGGAGGCGTTTAATCAATTCTTAGGGAATCGCTCTATTTCAACCAACATTAGTCAACCGAGAGCATATCACCACTATTTTCTAACCAGACCTTTCTGTCTGAAGCACGTTTTTTTGCGAGCAACATATCCATCATCTCAATCATTTTTTCCGCATCGGTACTGGTTAGCTGTACTAAACGACGCGTATTTGGATCCATAGTCGTTTCACGAAGCTGGTCTGGGTTCATCTCACCCAATCCTTTAAATCGCTGAACGCCAACTTTACCACGCTTCTTCTCCGCTTCGATTCTATCTAATATGCCCTCTTTTTCAGCTTCATCAAGCGCATAAAAAACCTCTTTACCAACATCAATACGATACAGAGGTGGCATGGCGACATAGAAATGCCCCGCATCAACTACGGCACGAAAATGCTGTACAAACAGCGCACAAATGAGGGTAGCGATATGTAGACCATCAGAATCGGCATCGGCAAGAATACAAATTTTTCCGTAACGTAAGCCTGAAAGATCTTTAGAAGCAGGATCAATCCCGATCGCGACAGAAATATTATGGATCTCTTCTGAGTTTAAAATGATATCTGACTCATCTTCCCAGGTATTTTTTATTTTACCGCGTAAGGGAAGAATCGCCTGAAACTCTCGATCACGTGCTTGTTTAGCTGAACCACCAGCAGAGTCACCTTCCACTAAGAAAAGCTCGCCACGTTCAGGGTCTTGCCCTGAACAATCGGTTAATTTACCGGGCAGGGCAGGCCCTTGTGTAATCTTTTTACGTGCTACTTTTTTACTTTTACGGGTACGAGTTTGTGCATTATTAATACAGAATTCAGCTAAGGCTTCAGCCTCATTGACATTGGCATTTAGCCATAAGCTAAAGGCATCTTTTACTACGCCAGAGACAAAAGCGGCACATTGACGCGATGATAAACGCTCTTTAGTTTGCCCTGCAAATTGCGGCTCTTTTATTTTAACAGATAGGATATAAGCACATTTATCCCAAATATCTTCAGGACTTAGTTTGATACCACGTGGCAATAAACTACGAATATCACAAAACTCACGCATCGCATCTAAAAGACCCTGTCTGAAACCATTGACGTGCGTGCCACCTTGCGAGGTTGGGATCAGGTTGACGTAACTCTCCGTAATAGAGTCGCCACCTTCTGGCAGCCAAACGACAGCCCAATCAGCTGTTTCACGATTTGCGGTAAACTTACCCACAAAAGGTGTTGCTGGCAGTAATTCATTTTCAGAAACAGCCTCAATCAGATAATCATTCAAACCATCTTGATAGCACCATTCATAACTATTTTTATTAACACGATCTTTAAATTTAATGGTTAAACCAGGACACAGTACCGCTTTCGCTTTAAGCAGATGCAACAGACGGGAAACAGAAAATTTAGCACTATCGAAATATTTAACATCGGGATGAAAATGCACGCTAGTACCGGTATTCTTTTTGCCACAGGTATCAACTTGATGCAGCTCTTCAACTTTATCGCCATTTTCAAAAGCAATATGAAAAACCTTTGCATCACGACGAATATGTACATCAACACGAGTAGACAGTGCATTTACCACCGAGATACCTACCCCGTGCAAACCACCTGAAATCTCATAGTTTTTACCTGAGAACTTGCCGCCCGCATGTAATTTACAAAAGATAAGCTCCACACCAGAGATTTTCTCTTCAGGGTGAATATCAATGGGCATACCACGACCATCATCGATAACTTCTAAAGATTGATCTTCATGCAGAATAACTTGGATAGAACTCGCATGGCCTGCAAGCGCTTCATCGACCGAGTTATCTATTACTTCTTGAGCAAGGTGATTCGGTCGATTCGTTTCGGTATACATACCAGGGCGATGACGAACAGGATCAAGTCCGTTTAAAACTTCAATGGAATCGGAATTGTATTGCTCGCTCATGGGGATACCTATTTAGGAAAGAGAAATTGGAACTAAAAAAGAAAGCGGATTATATCAGGAATATAGCGTTCAAACCCAATAAAACTATGGTCTCCTCCCTCTTCACAGGTAATTTTACAACCTTGATACTTTTGTAATGCTTGTTGGTGATCTAAAACTTCATCGCCTTGCTGTAACAGTACCCAACTATTGTGTGGCTCACTGATGTTATCTACATCAAGTGCGATTAGTTGCTGCATAAAATGATTATCGATTTGGTAATGCTGATCAGTGTGGGGATGTACCTGCTCACCTGCATAGGTTTGTAATAATAGATAAGGGGTCACAGCAGGATTAACGAGAATGACTCTATTTTTGTATACTTCAGCCACTTTAGTCGCAAGGTACCCACCTAATGAACTTCCCACAATACCGATACTATCATTTTTATATTTTTCAAAAATGGATTCGATAAGTTGCCACATCTGCTCCGGTAAACAGGGTAACTGTGGGCAGATAAAAGTTATTTCAGGATGATTATGTCCAATGTACTCTGCAAGTTGACGTGCTTTTAATGACTCTGGTGAGCTATGAAAGCCATGCAGTGATAAAAGAATCTTCGCCATTAATAGCCCGTTGCATCTGCATCAACAGAAAAAGCATCTTTATCGATACGCTCGACAACAGTTTCGATCTCACCCGATGCTTTTAATTTTAAGTAACGGTAGCCTGGGGCTACGCTGTCTAACGCAAAATCGTTACTGTTTGGTTTGAACTGTACACAGGTTGAAGGGGTGGTTATAAAACGCACTCCATCCTGTAAAGTATCGCTGGCCTGATGAACGTGCCCAGAAAGCACTGCAACCACATTAGAAAATGGAGCAATAAGATCTAAAAATTGATGGTTATTTTTCATAATGTGCTGGTCAAGCCATGCACTACCAACGGGTAAAATATGATGGTGAACACAAATCAGGGTATGTTTGTTAGGGTTCTTTTTTAGTGTTTTCTCTAATACAGCAAACTGTGTATCACTTAGTAAACCATGTGGTACACCTTCAACCTGTGAATCCAATAAGATAATCTGCCAATTTTCACTTTCAATCACTTGCGTATGAGCAAGTCCTTCTGCCAGTAAATTGGGCAGCATTACCGCCTGAATATCATGATTACCTGGCAGCCAATAACAAGGCAGGTTTAATGTTTTTATATGTTGGCAAAAATCTAAATAAGATTGTGCAGAGTGATCCTGAGAAAGATCGCCGGTTGATAATACCGCATGGCAGTGCTTATATTTACTGGCATGCTCAACGACAGCTTCAAAACTTTGAACTGTTTTAATACCGAGAAGATCCTTCTGCCTATCAGCAAAAAGATGAGTATCCGTTATTTGTAAAAACGCTAAGTCCCCTTGAGGATCTGCTTTTAGTTGTACCACTTTGCTTTTCATAGCACCTATTTTATCTAAAATTATTAATTATCTCATAATGTTACCGCTATTATAAATTAAACCCTTTATTTATCACCAAGAAAGCACAGAATTTTATCATTTGTGCATAGTTAACTATGTACTAATGATAAAAAATGTAGGTGATGCCTCAATTTACTTTTACAATTTTAAGCCATTGTCTTTATTTAGCTGTAACCATAACAGGGCAATTACAGTCGCAGAATTATTTATTTTACCATTTAATACCCATTGATAAGCGGTTTCTCTGGGCACTACATGCACACGAATATCCTCCCCTTCAGCCTCTAAACCATGTAACCCACCCGCTTCTGTACTATCAACCGAACCAATATAGATATCTACATGTTCCGTTGAGCCACCCGGTGTAAGTAGGCAGTTGATAATAAACTGGCTAGATTGGATAGTTATTCCCGCTTCCTCTAATGCTTCACGTTGAATAACCTCTGCCGATTGTTCACCTTCTTCAATGATACCGGCGACTAACTCAAGTAACCAAGGAGATTGATCTGTTTCTAGCGCACCAAAACGAAACTGCTCAATCAACACCACGGTGTCATTTTTTATATCATAAGGGAGAACAGCAGCAGCATGACCACGTTCAAAAATTTCACGTTGAATCTCAGGACTCCAGCCCCCTGCAAACAATTTATGCTTGAAGGTATACTTATTGCACTTAAAAAAACCTTTATACAAAGGCTGTTTATCAAGCACTTTAATATCTTTTTTAGTAAAACTGACCTTTTTATCGTCTTCCAAAAGTGAATGTTTGTTCATTTCCTGTTAACCTCTTATTAATAGATAATTATTTCATATTTTAAAATTTATAATACACTTAATTGATTATGTGTTAACTTCGGCTGTAAAACAGATACCTAAATAGGACCCTTGTGATGATCAAACGATTCTCTATCGCTTCAATAGTTGCTTTATCAACTTTCAGTTCAGCAGTGAGTGCTGATAACTTATTACAAGTTTATCAAACTGCAAAGATGAAAGATCCAATCATTCTTAAAAGCAAAGCTCAATACGACCTTTTTGTTGAAAAAATCAATGAAGCAGACGCATCTCTATTGCCACAAATAGGCTTTGGATTAACAGCGGGTTACACCACTGCGAGTGAAGATGCAGCAACCAATTCAAACTATGGTGCAAGCGTTGGCCTGAGCCAATCTATCTATAATGGCTCATACTGGCAGCAACTTGATATTGCAGAAAAACAAGCAACTCAATACGCCGCTATTTATGGCTATGCAGCGCAAGATCTTATCTACCGTAGTGCAGTCGCTTACTTTGATGTATTACGTGCAGATGAAGCCGTAAAATCGGTTAAAGCTAATAAGCGTGCAGTTGAACGTCAACTTGAACAAACTAAACAACGTTTTGATGTGGGTTTAATTGCTATTACAGATGTACATGAAGCGCAAGCCGAGTTTGACCGTACTAATGCCGACCTTATCTCTGCTGAAAACAGTTTAGCAAATAGTTATTACGTATTACGTGAACTGACCGGTGAAGACGTATTAAGTGTTTCTTACCTAAATACAGATACTTTTGCACCACAACCACTATCTGGTGATGTTAAATCGTGGAGAAATAATGCACTAGAGTATAATTTACAACTACACGAAAAACGCATCTCTAAAGAAGTGGCTAAAATGCAGATTGACTTAGCTGAGACAGGCCATCTACCAACGCTTGATTTCACTGCCGGTCTTGCTTATAGCAATAAAGATTACGATAATAATTCTGCAGCTAACGTTGATATGAGCTCTGGTTCATTAGGAATCGAACTTAATGTGCCAATTTACACCGGTGGTGCAATTACTTCACGTGTTAAACAAGCACAATACAGCTATGTGATTGCAAGTGAAGATCTAGTACAAACATTCCGTAGCACTGAAGCACAAGTTAACAGCGGTTATAATAATGTACGCGCTTCTTTAAGCTCAATTAATGCTTATGAGCAAACCGTAATTTCATCAACCAGTGCGCTTGAAGCAACGGAAGCAGGTTTTGAAGTAGGTACACGTACGATTGTTGATGTATTAGATGCAACACGTAGCCTATATAGTTCTGAAAACCAGCTTGCTAATGCACGTTACGACTACATCATTAACATGCTACAACTCAAATATTCTGCAGGTACCCTTGCTGAGCAAGATATTATGGATGTATCAACAGGTCTTGTTGAAATAGATCCAAAAGCAGATCCAACAGAAACAGACAAAAAATAAAACGTTAAATATGTTTAAATAATAAAAAAGCCTAACAATAAAATTTTGTTAGGCTTTTTTGTTTCTAAAATAGACTTTCTTAACGTTGCTTAGCTTTTATCATTGCGAATGGTATTAATAATATCAGTCGTTGAACAGCCCTCTTCAAACTGTAACACTCGCACTTCACCACCATTCTCAATCACCTCGGCCCCACCGGCAATCTCCTCCACTTTATAATCACCGCCTTTTACCAACATATCGGGCAAAATATTAGCGATCAAACGCTGTGGTGTCTCTTCAGTAAACTCAATAACCCAATCAACGGCACCTAATCCAGCAAGTACTGCCATACGACGGTCAACAGGATTAACGGGACGCCCAGTGCCTTTTAAACCACGAACTGATGCATCACTATTCACTGCAACAATGAGACGCTCACCTTGCTCTCGTGCAGTGTTGAGATATGAAACATGGCCTGCATGTAAAATATCAAAACAGCCATTAGTCATTACCACTTTCTCACCGCGATGTTGTGCTAATTGCACAGCGACTTTTAACTGCTCTTCAGAAAGTGCGCCAAAACCAATTTTTTGTTGGCTGAATACTGCATTAGCAAGCTCAATGGTATTCACTGTCGAGGTACCAATTTTAGCCACAACCACACCTGCACCTGCATTTGCCAAGATACACGCATCCTCAAAAGAGCTACCAGCTGCTAATGACGTTGCTAATACTGAGATCACAGTATCACCCGCACCAGTTACATCAAAAACCTCCTGCGCTTGCGTAGGTAGATGGAACGGTTCAGCGCCTTCACGCACTAACGTCATGCCATGTTCGCTACGTGTGACCAGTATTGCTTCTAAATCATAATCTTTTACGACCTGTAGCGCGCGCTCTACTAGCTGTTGATCTGTTTTACAATGACCTACAACCGCTTCAAATTCAGAAAGGTTAGGCGTTAATAATGTCGCACCACGGTATTTTTCAAAATCAGCGCCTTTTGGATCAACTAAGACTCTCACCTGTTGCTTTTTCGCAAGTTGAATCATCTTTTGTACATCAGAAAGAGAGCCTTTGGCATAATCCGAAAGAATAACAACGCTATTCTCAGTCACTAAACCAGCCTGCATTTTCGCTAAAATCGGCGCACTATCCACATCGTGAAAAGCCTCTTCAAAATCTAAGCGTAATAGTTGTTGGTGACGACTTAATACACGCAGCTTGGTGATCGTAGGAAAGTTATCAACAGTCACAAAATCAGTCGTCACATGTACTGACTCTAAACCTTTTGTTAAAGCCGTCGCAGCTTCATCATTACCTACCAATCCGATTAAACGCGCTTTTGCACCTAATGCGGCAACATTTAGCGCAACATTGGCAGCGCCACCAGGGCGCTCTTCAATCTGTTCAACTTTAACAATAGGCACGGGTGCCTCAGGAGAGATACGCCCAGTAGGTCCATGCCAATATCGATCTAACATAACATCGCCAACAACCAATACTTGTGCTTTTCCATATTCGGGTAATGTTATTCTCATATTCTCTCTCTAATTATTGTTAAATTTTGCTGATTGCTAAGATTATCACATTTTTATTGCTTAACGATCGGCACTATTGATAAAAAAAATAAGCAGCGCAATAGAAATTAAGTGCTGATTATATTCGATCTCTTTTAATTTTTTGGGGCTAATAATGCTAACCATGTTATGTGTGGACAGTGATTTACAGCGACTGACACAGGTCAAACAAGACCTTTTACCATTGAGTGCGACACTCGACCTCGTTACTGCAACCAGTATAAAAACGGCAATTGAACTTATTCTCAAAAATGAAAAAAAAATAGCATTAATATTATCGGCGCAATATCTTAATGATGGAGATGCCTTGGCACTCTTTAGACACCCTCAATGTCAACTGATGGGTAAAATTATCTACGCACCTGATCCCTGCGTCAGACAGATGATTGACTGCATTAATCAGGGGCACATTAATTACTTTTTGCAACTGCCCTATCAAAAACTATCATTCACACAAATTATTCAAACACAGATGAGTAACTACCGTATAACCCATTATCAGCGTAAGCAATTATCACAAAAAGGCCGCACCGAGCGAGCAGTGAATAAAACTTGCTTATTAGATGCGAACAACCAAGACAATGAATCCACTGGATTTCAAGATAAGTTTTTAGATTACTCATTATATAGCGATGCAGAGCTTTCTAGCTTAATGATTAAATCACTGCACCAATTACTAGAAAATAACGACGAAAAGCAAGTACGTCGTCGCTATCGAGCTAACCATATCCTTACTCGAGAAGGTGAAAAAAACAATTTTCTGTGGTTTATCACTAAAGGGGAAGTATTACTAAAAAAACGTAATGCGCGTGGAGAAACTCAAGATATCACCATTATGCAGGCAGGTAGCATGGTGGGTGGCATGTCATTTTTGACCGAAGAAGCTGCGTTTAGTACAGGAATCACCTTAGTTGATACAGAAGTATTAAAGGTCGACAGCATCACTTTTTCACAAATAACACAATCAAATACCGCACTGCTCGCCCCTTTTACCAACTTGTTATTACGTAACTTTAATCGTCGTTTACAACAAAGTATCGCCACCGAACTGGCACTGCAAGAGAGCTTACAATCCTTAGATGCTGCTCATACCCAACTGATTGAGAGTGAAAAAATGGCGGTATTAGGGCAGCTCGTTGCAGGCGTTGCACATGAATTGAATAACCCGGTGGCTGCTATTTTAAGAGGCTCTGATACGCTTATCACACAGGTAACAGCACTACTTAGTGAAATAAGCAAAAATGCGTTCTCACAATTTGCGCAAAAAACATTTCAGCAAGGACTCTCCATTACTCCCCTTTCAACCTCTGAGTCTCGTTTACGTACTAAAAATTTATTAAAGCTAGTTGATGATAAAAAACTGGCTAAAAAATTAGTTAATATGCACCTGACCGATGTCGATATTCCACTCGCAGAGGGGCGTGATTTCACCGAAACCGTTAACCTTCTACATCAATTTCATCAAGTGGGTACCATTTTGCGTAATAGCAACGCTTGTGCAACACGTATCGCGGATTTAGTGAAAAGCTTAAAGCATTATGCTGGGCAAGATTGTGATGCCTCAGCGCAAACGGATATCCATGAAGGGTTAGAAGAGACACTGATTATTTTTGAAAACAAACTTAAATATTATCAAGTGACTAAAGAGTACCAACAACTACCCAAAATAGATTGTCACCCGATTGAGCTTGAGCAAGTCTGGACCAATATAATCTCCAATGCCATAGACGCCATTGAGTCGACTGGTAGCGAAGGTGAACTTAAAATATCGACGCTATACCTCCCCTATGATGAATCACCAAAGGTGCAAGTGATCATTGAGGATAATGGACCTGGTATGCCTAAACACGTCTTAGAGAAGATATTTGAGCTTAATTACACTAGTAAACGAGAGGGGAACTTTGGTTTAGGAATAGGATTAACAATTTGTTCGCAAATCATTAAACGTCATGGTGGAAATATAGAGGTAGAATCAGAGCCTAATGTATTCACCCGCTTTATTATTACTTTGCCCGTCTCTAGCGCTTATATTGAAAAAGATAGATAAGGTGGCGAATAGCTAGCTACAAATGACGAGCTGCGAGTGGCGCTACTTCTCGGCGATACGTTTTATACAAAAGAGTAGGATAAACATAATAACGATAAGTAATAGCTGTAGGTGAAATTGTGCTTGTAATAACCATATAGAGACCGCAAAACTACATACAATCATTAACATGATCTGCTTTTTGCGTTGCTTATCAATGCGTTTATCCGCTTCCCAATCCGCCAAGATGGGGCCTACATAGGGACTATTTAATAGCTGCTGATGAAAACGTTGCGAGCTGCGCGCAAAACAAGCAAGCGCTAAAATAAAGAAAGGAGTCGTTGGCAACAATGGTAATACGATACCAATGATACCTAATAGGATACAAATAAAAGCAATACAGATCAGTAGATAACGCTTCAAATATTGCACCTTTGTCTTCCCCATACAGCATAAAAAAGTTAAAAAAAAGGCTCGCATAAGCGAGCCTTGGTATACCTAGTGGTATTACTTACAATTGGATAAAAAGAAAATTATTTCTTTTTACCAAGCTTCTCTTTAATACGAGCAGCTTTACCAGTAAGTTCACGTAAGTAGTAAAGTTTAGCTTGGCGAACCACACCACGACGTTTAACTTCAACGCTTCCTACAAGTGGGCTATGTGTTTGGAATACACGCTCAACACCTTCGCTGCTCGACATTTTACGAACTGTGAAGTTTGAGTGTAGACCACGGTTACGCTTAGCGATTACAACACCTTCGAATGCTTGAAGACGCTCTTTATCACCCTCTTTTACGCGAACACGTACAACAACAGTATCACCTTGCGCGAACGCTGGGATGTCTGTACGTAACTGTTCGTTTTCAATTGCTTGTATAATATTGCTCATTTTAATACCTTTTATATCTAGTTAGCCGATAACATCGCTGGTTAGTGGGAGTCACTTTCCAGAGCAGCAAGTAATTTAACTTGCTCGTCAGTCAGAGCTAGATCATTTAATAAATCGGGACGTCTTGTTTTCGTGCGTTGTAGTGACTGTTTTAATCGCCAAAGACGAATTTTTTCATGATCACCACTTAATAAAACACTCGGTACAGACTTTCCATCTAATACCTCTGGGCGCGTGTAGTGAGGACAATCAAGCAATCCATCCGCAAAGGAGTCTTGCTCAGCTGATAACACATGACCTAAAACACCCGGTACGAAACGTACCACAGCATCAATTAGAATCATGGCTGGTAGCTCACCACCACTTAACACATAATCACCTACCGACCACTCTTCGTCGATTAAGCTTTCAATTATGCGTTCGTCTATGCCTTCATAACGTCCTGCAACTAAAATCAAAGCATCAGAGCTTGTTGATAATTGCTGAGCGCCAGTATGGTCTAAACGTCTGCCTTGAGGAGAAAGATAAATTACCTTTGCCTCGTGCCCTGCTTCTCTTGCGGCCTGTTTTGCTGCTTCAATTGCATCCCGTAAAGGTTGCACCATCATCAACATACCAGGACCACCACCATAGGGACGATCATCGACCGTTCTATGTTTATCCGTTGTAAAATCACGAGGATTCCAACTCTGGATAGAAAGCAGATTATTTTTAATCGCTCGACCTGTTACCCCGTTCTCGCTAATGGCCCGAAACATCTCCGGGAAGAGGCTTACAACCCCAATCCACATCGCTTTTCTCCTAGGGTAATCAGAAATCAGGTTCCCAATTAACTGTAATTAGTTTGCCTGCAATATCTACATTAGATATTACCTGCTCTTTAATGAACGGGATTAATCGTTCTTTTTGCCCAAAAGCATCGTTCGAGTTGGCTTTAACCACAAGCACATCTTTAGATCCTGTTTCCATCATGTCGGTAACAACACCTAAATGATAACCTTGGTCAGTATTAACCTGACACCCTATCAAATCACGCCAATAGAAATCACTATCCAATTCAGGAAGTTCATCTGCATTTACTAGAAGTTCAACACCAACAAGGGCTTGTGCTTCTTCGCGAACATCAAATGCATCTATTTTTGCAACGAAAGTATTACTGTGACATTTCCATTCAGTGATATTCACCTCCTGAAGTTGCCCCTGATACTTCATCAACAATGGCTTGTATTGAAAAATACTTTCAGCATCATCGGTGTAGGAGTGAATTTTTAACCAGCCTTTAATACCGTGAACGGCACCAAATTTTCCGATTACAATTGGCTCTGCTATTTGGCTCACCTGAATCTCCTCACCTAACTGCAATTATGCAGCTACTGCGTTGTCTTTTACTAATTTAGCTACACGATCACTTAGCTGTGCGCCAAGACCAAGCCAATGCTCGATGCGATCTGTATCTAAACGTAATTTTTCTGCATTACCTTGTGCTGTTGGGTTGAAGAAACCAACTTTTTCAAGGAAACGGCCGTCACGTGCGTTACGGCTATCTGTTACTACTACTTGGTAGAATGGGCGCTTTTTTTGGCCGCCGCGAGCTAAACGAATAGTTACCATATCGTCCTCTATATATTGTTAAACGTATAATTGGTCAGCTGATGCTAACCGCCTGCTTTTGTAGAAAGCTGCCGAATCATACTCTTTTGCACGAAAATAACAATCAAAATCACATTTCTGAGCAAAAAATAAGCGCTACGTATTACTTTACAGATACAAAAAAGCCAAATGCGAACATTTGGTTTTTTTATCCACTAGCCATGTAAGTGCTCAGGGCTAAGCTATTTATGCTTAGTTCAAGGCGAGAAAGCGGAGTTTAGCCTGCTAAACGAGCATTTCTCAACGAAAAAATAAGCTTAAATAGCAACGGCCTGAGTAATTACTTCTTACGGAAGCCACCTAATCCAGGAGGCATTCCCATTCCGCCCATACCAGGCATACCACCAGCGCCGCCCATCATGCCTTGCATACCAGACATCATTTTGCGCATGCCGCCTTTACCTGACATCTTCTTCATCATTTTTTGCATCTGAGTAAACTGTTTAAGCAATTTATTCACATCTTGAATTTGTGTACCAGAACCCGCAGCAATACGACGTTTACGTCCACCTTTAATAATTTCAGGTTTTGCACGTTCTTTTTTAGTCATTGAGTTAATGATCGCTTCCATTTGGTTGGTCGCTTTTTCATTAACTTGATCTTTCATTGCATCAGGCACTTGCCCCATACCCGGCAATTTATCCATCATGCCAGCCATGCCGCCCATACCTTTCATTTGTACAAGTTGGTCACGGAAATCTTCTAAATCGAAACCTTTACCTTTAGTGATCTTTTTAGCCAATTTATCGGCTTTTTTCTTATCTACTTTTTGTTCAAGGTCTTCGATTAGAGTAAGAACATCACCCATGCCTAAGATACGTGAAGCGATACGTTCTGGATGGAATGCTTCTAATGCATCAATTTTTTCGCCCATACCGATAAATTTAATCGGCTTACCTGTAATATGACGAATTGAAAGTGCAGCACCACCACGAGCATCACCATCGGCTTTGGTTAAGATAATACCGGTTAGTGGTAACGCTTCATTAAAAGCTTTAGCTGTATTGGCCGCATCTTGACCAGTCATTGCATCAACAACAAACAGGGTTTCGATTGGTGTAATCGCAGCGTGAAGGTCTTTAATCTCGTCCATCATGTCGCTATCGACATGCAAACGACCCGCTGTATCGACAATTACTACATCGATAAATTTCTTTTTCGCATGATCAATCGCTGCATTAGCAATATCAATCGGATTTTGCGTAATATCACTCGGGAAGAACTCAACGTCAACTTCACCCGCTAATGTTTCTAATTGTTTAATCGCAGCAGGACGATAGATATCGGCACTTACGACTAAAACAGATTTTTTCTCTTTATTTTTTAACAATAGCGCTAGTTTAGCAACCGAGGTTGTTTTACCCGCACCTTGTAAACCAGCCATTAATAATACGGCAGGTGGTTGCATCGCAAGGTTTAATGACTCATTAACCTCACCCATTGCTGATTCAAGTTCACTTTGAACAATTTTTAGGAATGCTTGTCCAGGGTTTAATGTCTTGGTAACTTCACGACCAACAGCACGTTTTTTTACCGCTTTGATAAAGTCGCGTACAACAGGTAGGGCAACATCCGCCTCTAAAAGCGCCATACGTACTTCACGTAACGTGCCTTTAATGTTGTCTTCAGTTAAGCGGCCTTTACCACTGATCGTTTTTAGGGTTTTCGACAATCGGTCGGTTAAATTCTCAAACATGCTTCGCTCTCGCTACTAAAAAATTAAAATAGAATGCAGATATTATACGCAACATTGCCTTTCAAAGTAGTATTAACTTCTCATCCGCTAAAATTTGCATATAATCACACTAGTTAGCAATCAAAATGCTTTATTCACTCACTAACTCGAGCACCAAGATAAGGCACAATATGATGGTTAATGGTTAACGAGTATTGCAGCCTCGAATTATCATGGTTGTAGACAATAGTCGAGCAAGTGATTCCGCGCAGCATAGATTGAATAATAACTAGTATAGCAACTTGACTCAGCAGGTAGGTAGATTGATATGGATTATTTAGCAGCAATAAGTAGCATTTTTTATATTCTAGCCGCAACCATTGCGAGCAATCAGTTACTTTCCTCTAAAAAAATATTAACGGGCTATTTTTTAGCGCCTACTTTTATTGCCTTAGCGACCCATTGTGTATGGTTATATAGCCACGTATTTACACTTAATGGCCAAGATTTACAGATTTTAAATATTGTCTCTGCGATCACTTTCATTATTTCTCTGCTCAGCACGATTGCGACCAAACGTCTCAATACAGGCGTGCTTCTACCTATTGTATATGGGTTTACGGTGATTAATTTTATTGCAGTCACCTACTTACCAAGTCACTTTATTACCCATTTAGAAACACATCCTCAAGTAGGCGCGCATATTATTTTTGCATTGCTAGCCTATTCGATTCTAAGCATTGCTAGCTTATTAGCATTACAACTCGCTTATTTAGAGTATCGATTAAAAAATCACAAAATATCACTCTCTAGCGTGAAGATGCCCCCGATCATGACACTAGAAAAAAGCCTCTTTCAATTTGTATTTATTGGCTTTATTTTATTGAGCTGTACCCTGCTAACCGGCTTTATCTTTTTAGAGGACATGTTTGCACAGGGCAAAGCCCATAAAGCGATACTTTCAATGATCGCTTGGGTGCTTTATGCGGTTATTTTATGGGGCCACTATAAACAAGGTTGGCGTGGGCGAATGATGGTCTACGTGATCATTATAGGTTCATCACTGCTGACCCTTGCCTACTTTGGTAGCCGATTTGTGCGCGAGATAATTCTCAGTTAACTACCACAACTTTCAGCTAATACGCTATTTTTGTTACCCTGCAACTGGGCAATACGATCTGCACGTAAACATTCCCACTGAGTCACAGGGAACTGTTTATCCCAGGCATTCATTAATTGTAATTGCTGTTTACTCATCGAATATTTTGGGTAGGTTTTATCCATATATAGATAACTACGCGCAATAACACCGCGCGCATTGCTCGGTGGCTCAGCTTTACGGTCTGAAATTTTCATCGCACAACTGCCAAAGCTACTTTGCTGATCACTTAACATTACAAAGTTATAGTTACTTCGCATCGCATTCACCGCGCCAATAGCAGGATATAAGTTGTACATATCTGACTGCATCAAACGATACTCCTGATTTACTTTTTCCGCACAACGTCGCCCTTTAAAGGACTTCCCTTTGCTCGTGACACAACGTTCGTCTCCTTCACGCCATTCACTAAAGTTGCGTCCAAAATTTTCTGCTGGCACGACATGTTCCCACTCCACTTTTTTAGCACGTTTAACATGCTTGGTAGTCGCAAAACCTTCTGGAAAGGTGACTTGCTTTTTATTATTAAAGGAAGCTTCACAATAAAGCGTTGTTCGCTCATCTTGCTGTTGATACACAGATCGCTCAAGCATTTTTTTGGCTTTGTTAAAGGAGTGATTGGTTTGGTTGCCTTGCTCAGCTGAAACAGTAAAGGGCAATAAAAGCAGAAAGATAAAGTAATTGATAGTAAGTCCATTTTAATTAACAACAAAAAATAGATTCTATCAAAGCATTGATAAATAAGGAAAACAAAAATAAACGTTCATTTACGAAGAAAAACAGCTGCTATCTAATATTTATACCAAGTAATTAAGAAGAGGAAATAAGTACTTTTGGGGGCAAGTCATCTCCAATATTCTGTTTTTTGTCGCACAGTTTAGGTCGGCTTTAAGTTCAGAAATGAAGTCTAATCAAGAGACAGGCAGTGTATTAAAACTAAAAAAGGAGCCTAAGCTCCTTTTATATTATTCAAACTAGCTATTAAGCTTATTTTTCATAAAGGCAAAGATAAGCAGTTTGTACTGTTACTTTTACATCAAAGCTTGAGTTTGCTTCCACTTCAAAAGTTTCACCGGCATTAAATACTTTCCAATCCGCTGCATCTGCAAACTTAATGGTTAGGCTACCGCTGACAACTGTCATGTATTCTTTAGCTGCGGTGCCAAACGTATAATCACCAATCTCCATCACACCAACTGTTGCTGGTAATGTTGCACTTTGGAATGCGATTGATTTTACATTACCGTCAAAATATTCATTTGTTTCAAAGCTCATTTTATTTTCCTTTATATATAGTCGCTATTGTTGTTGATTATGATTACACACAGTTTAAAGATCACGCTTCAAACTCTGATTGCAAAAGCTCTATCTGCTCTTGCGCATCCATCCATATCATCTCAGTTTCTTCAAGTTGATCTTTCACTTCACCCTGTTCTTTTAACAGGTCGGTTAGCAGCTTTTTATTCTCTTGTTCATACAATGAACTATCGCCTAATTGCTCTTCAATCTCAGTTAAACGTGTTGAATATTTATCCATCTGTTTTTCAGAGGTTGTTAGCAGCTTCTTAAAAGGCGTTAGCTTTTTACGAAACTCTGCTTCTAATCTTTTTTGGTCTTTACGATTTACACTCGCAGAGGGTGCTTTTTCAACATTTTGTTCCGCTTGCTTTTCAATACGTTGTTGATCAGATAACCATTGGTGATAATCATCTAAATCGCCCTCAAATGGCTCTACTTTTTTATCATGTACCAAGTAAAGATCGTCAGTTGTGGTGCGTAATAGATGCCTATCATGCGAAACAACGACCATTGCGCCTTCAAACGCTTGCAGTGCAACGGTTAATGCATGACGCATCTCTAAATCAAGGTGATTGGTTGGTTCATCGAGTAATAAGAGATTTGGTTTTTGCCATACCAACAGCGCTAATACTAAACGCGCTTTCTCACCACCAGAGAAAGGCTTAACAATATCGAATGCTTTATCGCCTTGGAAACCAAAGCTGCCTAAGAAACTACGTAATGGTAGTTCTTTTTCATCGGGCGCTAAACGTGCAAGGTGCTGCATTGGAGACTCATCTAACCGCAAAAACTCTAATTGGTGTTGCGCAAAGTAGCCGATTTTTGCGTTGGTATTTATCTCAATTTTTCCCGATTGAGGCTGAAGCTGATCTGAAAGCAGTTTAATTAACGTTGATTTACCTGCACCATTTCGCCCTAACAGACCAATACGACTTCCCGGTACTAAGTTTAATTTGATTTGGTCCAGAATTAACAGGTCATCGTAACCGGCACTTACTTTTTCCAAGGTTAACAATGGCATTGGTAATGCATCAGGCTCTCGAAACGAGAAGCTAAATTGATTATCAAGATGTGCAGGTAATAATTGCTCCATCTTTTCTAATGCTTTAATACGGCTTTGCGCTTGTTTGGCTTTATTGGCTTTATAACGAAAACGGTCAATATAACTTTGCATATGATCCATTTGCGCTTGCTGCTTCTCGTAAGAAGACTGCTGCTGTACCAGTTTTTCGGCGCGTTGACGCTCAAAGCTCGTATAGTTACCGGTGTATTCGAATAATTTATTTTGTTCAATGTGGATAATTTTATCCACAATACTATCGATGAAGTCTCGGTCATGAGAAATTAGGATTAGCGTACCTTGGTATTGGCGTAGCCATTTTTCAAGCCAAATAACCGCATCTAAGTCGAGGTGATTGGTTGGTTCATCGAGTAACAATAAATCAGAAGGACAAAGCAACGCCTGTGCAAGATTCAAACGCATACGCCAACCACCAGAGAAATCGCTCACCGGACGCCCCTGTGCTTGCTCGCTAAATCCTAGACCCGCTAACAATTCAGCCGCACGTGATTCAATGGTATAACCACCAGCATTATCAAGCAGAATATGCATCTCAGCGATTTTAGTACCGTTATTCTGCGCTTCCGCTTGTGCTAATTTTTCTTGTAATGAACGAAAATCATAATCACCATCAATGACATATTGCAGTGCATTTTTATCAAGGGCAGGTGTTTCCTGCGCAACACTCGCTAATCGCCAATGATGAGGAATAGTTAAATCACCGGCATCAACATGTGTTTCTTGCTTCAATAAAGTAAAAAAGCTTGATTTACCACAGCCGTTTGCACCGACTAAACCCACTTTTTGACGCGGGTTGATTGTTGCGCTGGCATCTTTTAATAATGCTTTGCCACCACGGATAAATTCGATATTAGATGCAACAATCATAAATGTTTTTCTCTGTAGTTTTCTTACTAATAAATAGGGGATGGATAATAACCAATTTTATAAAGTTGAGCTATAGCTACTAGCAATGAATACTGATTTGATTAAGATAGATAATCTCTTCAAACAGTTAGCGATAAAATTAATTATGGCCTTATCCAAAAACAGAAAGCGATTTATAGCAGGCGCTAGTTGCCCGCAATGCAACACACTTGACAGCGTTGCGCTGACACTAGAAAATGCGGTTGAAACATTAATATGTGTGTCTTGTGGCTTCACACAAACACAAACACCCAAACAAGCAACAGCGGCAACACGTCAATTTGAACAGATGATTGGTGTCTTTGATCCGGCTGAGAATAGTGAGAAATAGAATGAAAATTACAAATAATGCAGCGGTATCAATCCATTTTGGCGTTGCAGAAGTAGATGGCAATGCACTTGATAGCACTGAAAATGGCGCACCACTTGAATTTATTCAAGGTGCTGGTTACCTAGTACCTGGCCTTGAAGCAGAATTAGCAGGTAAAGAAGTGGGTGACAAATTCGATGTTAAACTTGAAGCTAAAGATGCTTACGGTGAGTTCCAAGACGAATTAGTACAACAAGTGCCACGCGAGCTATTTGAAGGCGTTGATACAATTGAAGTAGGTATGTCTTTCCAAGCAGATACAGACCAAGGTCCACGTACTGTTGAAGTAACGGAAGTGACTGAAGACATGGTTAGCATCGATGCTAATCACCCTCTTGCAGGCATGGCATTACAATTTGTTGGTGAAATTGTTGCAGTACGTGAAGCAACTGAAGAAGAGATTGCACACGGTCATATCCACCAAGCTGGCGGCTCTTGTGGTCACAACCACGCTGAAGAAGCTGCTCACGAATGTTGTGGTGGCGATACTAGCAAACATGCTGAAGGCGAAAGCTGTTGTGGTGGTAAAGGCCATGAAGAAGAAAAAGTAAAAAAAGAAGAATCACCTGAAGGTTGTTGTGGCAGCTGCCACTAATACTAGATAGCTGATATCTTGTAAAATTGAATCATTAAGGACTGTTTTTACAGTCCTTTTTTATAGAACCTGATGAATGGTGGGCTCTGGCATTGGCGTCACGGCACTATTATATCTTTCCTGAATCACTGATATCGTCAGCTTAAAATCATCTCTTCGTACTAATTTTTTCTCTTCATTACTCCCTTCGGTATTAGATTTCGTTGCAAAAAAATTTAAACGTCGCTGTTGTGCATGAGATTGCTGCTGTTCAGGCGACTCCTTATGTGGCTCATTTTCATCTTGGATAATGGTGCGAGATTGACCTGAAAGTTGTGTTCGTTCTTGGTCTGCGCGTATCTTTGCATAAGAAGCAATAACTTCAGTTTTAGGGATAATAGGTTTGATTTGGTTTTCACGCTGCAACGCTTCTGCGGCAGGATGAAATGGAGCAGCAATTGCGGGGGGTAAGGCGGTATTTATATTAACCATAATTGATCACGCGGTGGTGTCAATTAAGCAGCCCACCATATCATTAGCAGTAATAATCACCTTGGCTGAATTTTTTGCTTGTAACTCCGCTAATTTGAGATTGATAACTTCAGTAGTAATAGAGATGGATGCTCGCTCTGCAGGTGGAGAATCTATCCCCGATGTCTGCTGACTTTCCGTCAACCCTGTTTCTGCTTTGCCAGCTTGGGCGATCCGAGAACTTGCGTTGCTCAGCTGTGCAGAGGCATCTTGAAGACCAGCACGACCAGTATTAAACGCAGAGTGAACATCCATAAATCACCTATTTGTCGTATATTATAAAGTTAAAAAGCTAATAAGAAGTATGGCACTATTTTAACATAAATAAAGTACCTGCTCAAAACTTAACCAGCGATAAAGTTCACTATCTTATTACAAAACAGTTCACTCTCACTGATAAAAGGCGCATGTGAAGAATGCTCAAAAAGCTGTACCTGTAAATCGGGAAGTAGAATACTCATTTCAGTCGCCGTTTGCAGGGGTACTAAGCCATCAGACTGACCAAACATCGATAAACAAGGCTGTGATAACGAGGAAAATGATGAACGAAGATCTGACCCTGCCAATAAATTAAGCCCTGCTATTAACGCACTTTGTTCAGCATCTTGCGTGCCAGAGAGTAGTTTCTTAAGTTTATTGCTGTCTTGCCGAGCACTTTTACAACCCATCGCTTGTAAAGCAATAAATCGCGCTAATGTTTTTTGAGGGTTTGTTTGTAGCCCCTGTAAAAAGTTATCAAATACGCAACCATCAACCCCCTCCCACTGCTCATCAGCCACAAATTTAACAGAGCTAGCAACTTGTATTAATTGCGTTACCTGTTGTGGATAATTAATAGCGGTGTAGGTTGCGATTAACCCACCTAGTGACCAGCCACACCACACCGCAGACTCAGGCACAACCTCTTGTATCGCTTCACTAATAGACTGTAATGAGTAATGCGCTAACGGTTTACTCTCACCAAAACCGGGTAGGTCGACGAGATACAAACAAAAGTGCTCACTTAACGGCGCGATAATAGGCTGCCAAACCGCAGAGTTCACTCCCCAACCATGCAATAAAACCAGTGCAGGTCCTTGACCAACCACTTCACAATGTACCGCTTGCTCTATACTCACTGTTTATTACTCCTTGTAAGGGAAATCATTATTTTTCACTTCATTGCACATCATTCAATGCGATTAATTGAGTCTTTGTTACCCGCTCAATGTTTAGTGTGCGCATTGCCCAGCAATAATAAACTGATCTGCCAGTATTGTGAAAAAAAGATACTCACGCAACGACAGTACTGTTTACACTGTGCTTTAGCACTGCCGACAAGCAGCGATTACTGTGGAGACTGTTTGACAAAAGATCACTTATTTGAGCATATTCATGCACTTGGTGATTATAGCAAACCACTTTCAACATTAATTAAACAGTTAAAATATCAACAACAGCTTGTCGCGGGTGAATTACTTGCTTCATTATTAAAAACATCTCTTGAACTGCGATATACACAAGAACAGTTATTACAGTTTGATCTCCTATTAGCAGTACCGCTGCATGCAAAAAAATTACGTCAACGTGGATTTAATCAAGCACAAATCATTTGTGACAGTTTGCATCAGCAACTGGGTATTCCCATGCTCACTAAGCAGATAAGTCGCTGCAAACAAACCCTCCCACAGGAGGGGTTGAGCATAAAAAGAAGAGAGCTAAATTTACGCGCAGCATTTACTTATAAAGAAACGCCAACACAAACTTTAACAGGCAAAAACATTGCCATTATTGATGATGTGGTGACCACGGGTGCGACGGTAAACAGTTTATGCAAGCTATTGAAAAAACGAGGGGTGAATAGCATTACCGTTTTTTGTATAAGCCGTACTCCGTTATCCAGAAATGAGGTTAAATAACCTAAAGACATAACAACAAATAAAGGTTATATTTTTAACTTCTTGTTAACTAGCGCAGCTCAAATGAAGTAGTTTTTTCTTTCCTCTTCCTGTTGCTATATAATACCAGACTAAATTACTCAAGATTAAACAGAGGCACAGCAATGATTGATATCACTCCAAGCGCAGAAGCACATTTTCGCAAATTATTAGAGCCACAAAAAGAGGGTACAAGTATTCGTGTATTTGTTATCAACCCTGGTACGCCAAAAGCAGAATGTGGCGTTTCTTACTGCCCACCAGAAGCTGTTGAAAGTAGCGATACCCGTTTAAGCTATGAAGGTTTTGACGCATTAGTTGACGATGTTAGCCTGCCATTTCTAGATGAAGCGTTTATCGACCTTGTTGAAGAAGACACCGGTACACAGCTAACACTTAAAGCGCCTAATGCAAAAATGCGTAAAGTAAAAGATGATGCGCCACTGATGGATCGCGTAGAGTACGTGATTCAAGTACAGATCAATCCACAACTTGCTAGCCACGGTGGTTTCATTAAATTAATCGAATTAACAGAAGATAATGTTGCAGTGATTGAGTTTGGTGGTGGTTGTAATGGCTGTTCACAGGTTGATTTAACACTTAAAGAAGGTATCGAAAAAGAGTTATTAGAAGAATTTTCTGGTGAACTTAATGCCGTACGCGATATCACAGAGCACCAAAGCGGAGATCATTCGTTCTATAAATAACGAATGCAGCGAGCACTGTAGATAACAAAAGAGAGGCTCGCCTCTCTTTTTGTTTTTTTAGCTTTGACTTTTTAAACGAGACCTTTTAAACGCTACCTTTTCAAACGGTAATAGGCCCCCAGCAAAAACAGTAGCAGCAGTGCAAATAACGCATGTGCACCTAATGAGATGAATAAGAGTAAACAGGTTAGTGATGCAAAAATTGCCAACTTTCTCGAATAGCCACTCAACAGTTTCCCCCCTGCTACGCATGCCGCTAGATAGATCAAGATAAACAAGCCATTGGCATAAGCAATCAACCCTTCAAGATCCAATCCTGAATAGCGATAATTTAACAGCATCACCATCGTGATAATAATGGCAGCGATTAATCCCCAATAGGGCACCGTAAAGCGATTGGTTTGTGCAAATAGCGGATGGATCTGCTTTTGCTTTGCCATACTTGATAATAAGCGCGAAAAGCCAACAAAATAGAGACTAATAGAGATATAGCAGGTTAAGAACCCGGCAAACGAGACAAATAGATAGCCCTTACTGCCAAAGCTCAGTTTAACAAGGTCGATTACTGAGTTAAGGTTCGCTCTCTCATCGCCATAAAAATGCATCTGTAATAGGCTCAAACTGATCAGGCTATACACCACCAAGGTGATAATGATGCCAATAATAATCGTTAACGGAAAATCACGATGTGGATTTTTAAAGTCATTGGCCAAATGTGCAATCGCCTCAATCCCTAAAAAACACCAAAGGATATAGGTCGCACTTAACGCAACGCTGGATAATTGAAAAGGGGTTGCGGGCAGATGAAAAGGTTGACTAATTTGGCTGTTAATTGAAACAAACACTAAACAGCTAACAATACACACACTCAATAGGGTTTGAATAATCGCCGCAGCTTTCAGACCAAATAGGTTAAAAATCAGCAATAGCGATAGCATCAACATCGCGCAGAGAAACAGTGCCTGTTTACTTGAGTGTTCAATCACACCAATCGCCGTTAAACCATTCACCAAGAAGTTAGCACCGGTAATCACGATCACGGGTGCGCCTAACGCAACTACCCAAATAAATAACCAACTCACAATACGCGCAGCTTTATCACCAAAAGCAAGTTGTACAAAATAAGCGGTTCCCCCCGCATGAGGGTGTTTATTGCCAAGCGCTGCAAAGGTAAACACAATCGGCAAGATAAGTAAGCCCATTATTAACCACGCTAATAATGACCAACTACCCGCTACTGAAGCCGCGATAGCTGGAATAATAAAAACGCCAGAGCCCAGTAACGCGGCGACTAACATCCCCACCCCATGGGTGACAGTGATGCTTTGATTCCCTGTAGACAAGCGTCTCTCCTTATAAAAGTCGTAATAATAAACAGTTAGTGAACAATTTTCATCTTCTTTTGATCTGCAAAACAGCCCACAAAACAAGAAAAAAACCAATTATTTTTCTTATTTTGTGGTTAACATCAAATAACACGAGCATTTTATGAACAGATCGAGTAGAATGCGCCACCCTCGTAATCAGATCTCAAATAGATCGTTGCGAAATCTTCAGATTAGACCTACTACGTGTGATTATTTATTTGAATTACACGTGAGAATTATTAAATGGTTTCAGCTTAATTTAAAGTTGAAACGATTGAGGTGACGTAGGTATGAGCTGAATTGAGCGTTTTAGCATCGTTAAAACGCAGAACTTATACGAAATCATGAGGCCTCTATGTCAGAGTCAACTACAACAGAAAATTCAATTACTTTTAATGACTTAAACCTACCAGCTGAACTAGTTCAGGTAGTATCAGAGATGGGCTACGAAACACCCTCTCCAATTCAAGCACAAACAATCCCATTACTTTTGAAAGGCCAAGATGTATTAGGTCTTGCACAAACTGGTACTGGTAAAACAGGTGCATTTGCATTACCACTTTTAGCAAACATCGATTTAAACGTTAAAAAACCACAAGTATTGGTTTTAGCGCCAACACGTGAATTAGCGATTCAAGTAGCTGAAGCATTCCAAAGCTACTCACGTCATTTACGTGGTTTCCACGTTATGCCTATTTACGGTGGTCAAAGCTACAACATTCAGTTCAAACAACTGAACCGTGGCCCACAAGTTGTTGTTGGTACGCCTGGTCGTATTATGGATCACCTTAAACGTAAAACACTAGACCTTTCAGGTCTAACAACATTAGTTTTAGACGAAGCTGATGAAATGTTACGTATGGGTTTCATCGACGATGTTGAAACGATCATGAAAGATATGCCAGAGAAGCACCAAACTGCGCTTTTCTCAGCAACAATGCCTGATCAAATCAAACGTATCACTAAACGTTACATGAATAACCCAACTGAAGTTAAGATTAAAGCTAAAACTTCAACAGTTGAGAACATCGAACAGAAATGTTGGATTGTACGTGGTGTTAATAAACTTGACGCATTAACACGTATGTTAGAAACAGAAGAGTTTGACGGTGCAATCATCTTTGCTCGTACTAAAACAGCGACTGTTGAACTAGCAGAACGTTTAGAAGCTCGCGGTTACCGTAGTGCAGCACTAAACGGTGATATGAACCAACAGACACGTGAACGCACTATCGCACGTATTAAATCTGGTGGTTTAGATATCTTAGTAGCAACAGACGTTGCAGCACGTGGTCTAGACGTTGAACGTTTAAGCCTAGTAGTTAACTACGATATCCCAACTGATACAGAGTCTTATGTTCACCGTATCGGTCGTACTGGTCGTGCTGGTCGTAAAGGTAAAGCAATCTTATTTGCAGCACCACGCGAACGTCGTTTATTAAAAGCGATTGAACGTGCGACTCGTCAAGAAATTGAAATCATGGAACTACCAACACGTGATGAAGTAACTAAAACACGTATTGAAAGCTTCCAAACTAAACTGTTGTCAGTATGTGAAAGTGAAGACTTAACATTCTACCGTGGTTTATATGAGCAAATGATAAACAACACTGAGATCGATGATTTAGATCTTGCTGCTTCTCTTCTGTTCTTAGCGCAAAAAGAAAAACCGCTTCAGCCAGTAGAAGAAAAATTTGTTGAGCCTCGTTCAAATGACCGTGGTTTTGACCGTAACGACCGTGGCGATCGTAATGACCGTAGTCGTGGTCGTCCAGATCGTAATGATCGTGGCAATCGTGGTGACCGTCCTGAACGTGGTGGTGATAAGCCCCGCGGTCGTGGTCGCCCAACAGACGTTGAGCTAGAAACATACCGTTTAGATGTTGGTCGTTCACACGGCGTTCAAGTTAAAAACATCGTTGGCGCTATCGCGAACGAAGCAAACATCAACAGCCGCTTTATTGGTGATATCAAATTGAATGATGAACATTCAACGATTGAGCTTCCAAAAGGTATGCCAGTTGAAACACTTAAGCATCTTGAAAGTGTTTATGTTTGTAAGCGTCAGCTAAACATTAAAAAAGATTAATTTTTAAATTAATCGAATAAAATTTAGGGGACATTATGTCCCCTTTTTTGTACCCGAAACAAACACACTAAAACCTATCTGCATCATGCCTCCCTTACGTAATTAAAAGTAACAGAGAAACAGTGCGTGATCTAAATCACTCATCCCCCCCTAGTATTTATGCGATTTGCGTGCTCTATCACAGTGCACCATTAACGAAAGATAAAGCGATTGTTCAAAGTACATTCTAATTTAGCTTTTTTATTATTCAGACGTTTAATTTGACACCTTAAAAATCAATCAAACAACTAACCAAAATCACTAATTAATAATAAAAAAACACCGTTTCAACAAGACGTGACAAAGATCACTCATCCCCCCCTGCTATTGATCACGTTTTATCGACAAAATCCGCTCCGCATCCAAACCACCTGAAGATACTGCTGCAGCATCATCAGGTAGTTTGGTTCTATTTATACCAAAGGAATTAATAAAGTGATCATTCTTGCTGGTTAAAATTATCCCTAACTGCGTTGTGAGTTTTGAAGTGAGAACAACTATCTCCTGCAACTCACGCCTTATTAGTAATAATTTTTCCTACGCAAACTCTGATCACCTATTAAATTCCATTGGTATTAGTTGGTTTACCGGATAGTAAACCTTTAATACGTAGATGTAAGTGAGCAGCACAATGGATTGGTTGCTTTTACAAAAGAGAAAAAGAAAATTAATATGAGCAAGCAAAAACCAAGACTGAGCTTTTGGCAAATTTGGAATATGAGCGTTGGCTTTATGGGGATTCAATTCGGTTTCGGATTACAGAATGCCAATGTGAGTCGTATCTTTGAAACCCTTGGTGCAAGCATCGATCAAATTCCAATTTTATGGCTAGCAGCACCGATCACCGGATTATTAGTACAACCTATTGTTGGTTACATGAGTGACCGTACTTGGACATTTTTAGGTCGCCGTCGTCCTTATTTCCTGATCGGCGCGATATTCTCCTCGATCGCACTAATTATCCTGCCAAACTCTCCTTATCTATGGATTGCAGCAGGTATGTTGTGGATGCTTGATGCATCGATCAATATCTCAATGGAACCTTTCCGTGCTTTAGTAGCTGACAACCTGCCTTCTAAGCAACGTACTCAAGGTTTTGCGGTGCAAACATTCTTTATCGGTGTCGGCTCTGTCATTGCATCATCAATGCCATATATTCTAACCAACTGGTTCGATATCGCTAATACAGCCCCAGCAGGTGTCATTCCACCTTCGGTTAAGATCTCTTTCTATGCAGGTGCAGCGGTATTTTTAGGCGCAGTGATGTGGACCGTATTCAGAACGCGCGAATATAGCCCAGAAGAGCTAGCAGCATTTGATGGTGTTCCAGCAGCACCAAAAGAGGAGGTCAAAAAAGCCGGCCTGCTAACGATGTTTACTGATATGAAGATAATGCCAACAACGATGAAGCAATTAGCCGTTGTACAGTTCTTCTCATGGTTTGCACTATTTGCGATGTGGATTTACACCACTTCAGCGGTAACGGGCCACATTTATGGCTCTAGCGATGCCTCTTCTGCACTTTATAACGAAGGTGCTGACTGGGTAGGCTTATGTTTTGCAATGTATAATGGTGTAAGTGCAATCGCTGCATTCACTTTACCGTGGTTAGCTGCACGTACTAGCCGTAAATTTATTCATGCTATTTGTCTATTAATAGGTGGTATAAGCCTTGCTTCAATGGCGCTAGTACAATCACCAAATATGTTAATGCTAAATATGGTCGGTATCGGTTTTGCGTGGGCAAGTATCTTATGTATGCCTTATGCAATCTTAGCGGGATCTATTCCAAGCAACAAGATGGGTTTCTTTATGGGCGTATTTAACTTTTCAATTGTTATCCCACAAATCTTAGCCGCGGGTATCTTAGGTTTCTTAACCCAACACTTCTTTGGTGGCAATGCGATGTACGCATTAGTACTCGGTGGTGTATCGATGGCACTTGCCGCGTTCTTCACTATCTTTGTCGTTGACCAAGATGATGTTGCTAACACAAAAAATGAAACTAACAGTGATGCGGTTGTAGCATAACTACATAGTAAGCTTTACTGATTGCCGTGCTTGTTTAAACAAGCACGGCTTTTTTTTACCTTGAATTTACTGATTTTCGATAACGCTATATGCGGTAACAATATATTCAGGCAAAAAAAAGCCTAATCATCACGATTAGGCTAAATGAACTCAAAACAGGGTTAACAAACCTCGCTAGCGATCAACTATTTTTTTGTCGGGCGCTTCCAACCATTCAAGTTACGTTGTTTAGTACGCGCAACCGATAATGCATTCGCAGGTACATCGGTCACAACCGTTGTGCCCGCCGCGGTTGTTGCACCATCACCAATCGTAACCGGTGCAATAAGCTGACAATCACTGCCGACAAACACATCGTTACCAATTTTAGTTTGGAATTTATTCGCGCCATCGTAGTTACAAGTGATAACACCAGCACCGATATTAACGCGACGCCCTAACGTTGTATCACCTAAGTAACTTAGGTGGCCACATTTAGAGCCATTACCTAATGTCGACTTTTTAATTTCTACAAAGTTACCGACGTGCACATCTTTTTCAATCACTGTTTCTGGGCGAATGCGTGCGAAGGGACCAATGGTCGAGTTATCACCAATACGGCTGCCTTCGATAATTGAGTTAGGTTTAATCTCAACATTATTTTCAATATTACAATCGATTAAGATACAGTTCGCACCAATCACAACACCGTCACCAAGATTCACATTACCTTTAATGATGACATTGATATCAATATCTACATCTTGCCCACAGGTCAACTGACCGCGCAGATCAAAACGCGCAGGATCACGCAGCATCACGCCACGCAGTAATAATTTTTCAGCTTGTTGCAGCTGGAAAGCACGCTCTAAATTAGAAAGTTGTAAGCGATTATTAACCCCCTCAACCTCTACCGTGCTTGTTGGGTGAACAGCGCGAATAATACGCCCTTCTTGATGCGCCATCTTAATAATATCTGTAATGTAATATTCGCCAGCGGCATTATCGTTGCGCAGCGCAGGTAACCAACGGCGTAAATCACGGGCATTCGCCACTAAAATACCAGTGTTTACCTCTTTAATTTCACGTTGATTTTGAGTTGCATCTTTCTGCTCCACAATGGCACTAACATCACCATCAACACGCTCAATACGGCCATAACCTGTTGGGTCATCAAGATGTACCGTTAATAGACCAATGCCACCTTCCGGTTGTACGTCGATCAGTTTTTGTAAGGTATGTGCTGTTAATAGCGGCACATCCCCATACACCATCAATATTTTTTCGGTTTCTCTGAAATGCGGTTGTGCTATCTGCATTGCATGACCAGTACCCAATTGCTCTGTTTGCTTAATCCAATTAAGGCGGCGCTCGTCAATGACCTCTTTCATTTGATCACCACCATGGCCATAGATCAGGTGAATGTTTTCAGCACCCACCCCTTTTACGGTATCTATCACGTGCTGTACCATCGGTTTATCTGCAATTTTATGCAGTACTTTTGGTAGACGCGAACACATACGCGTACCTTTACCTGCAGCGAGAATAACAACACTTAAAGCCATAATAATAATTCCATGTTTTTTAGAGAATAGAAGTGCATTTTAGCGAACTTTCAAGCGACTGCGAATAATTAAATAATATTTCTCTCTGTTTATTATTAATTATTTAGCAGTTTCCCGTTAAGATAGGCATTCAGTCATGAATAAAATAGGTCTAGTGTAATGAAACAACAAATATTAAAAGAGATGCGCGTCCTAGCCAGTATCGATGTTGCATCAGAAATTCAAACCCGTATTAACTTCCTTAAAAGTAAATTGCAGGAAGCACATTGCCATACCTTAGTGTTAGGCATTAGTGGTGGCGTTGACTCAAGCACAGCGGGGCGATTATGCCAATTAGCCGTTGAGCAACTTAATGAGTCAGAGAATACTGAACAATATCAATTCATTGCTGTTCGTCTTCCCTACGCAATTCAAAAAGATGAAGATGAAGCACAGCTTGCGCTGCAATTTATTCAACCTTCTCGCAATGTCACTGTTAATGTACAAGCGGGTGCTGATGGCATTCACAGCAACACATTAGCAGGTCTTGAAGAGAGTGGCGTCGCACTAGGCGATAACGTGAACCTTGATTTTATAAAAGGCAACGTAAAAGCGCGTATGCGCATGATTGCACAGTATGAAATTGCAGGATTAACCGGCGGCTTGGTGGTTGGTACAGACCACAGCGCTGAGAACATTACTGGCTTTTACACTAAACATGGTGATGGAGCCTGCGACTTAGCCCCCCTGTTTGGTCTAAGTAAACGCCAAGTTCGTGCACTCGCAAAACAGCTTGGCGCACCTGCGCTATTAGTTGAAAAGGCCCCTACTGCAGATTTAGAAGAGGATAAGCCACAACTTGAAGATGAGATTGCTTTAGGCATGACTTATGATCAAATTGATGATTTCTTAGAGGGTAAGACAGTTGCACCGGAGATTGAGGATAAATTGATTGCAATTTATCAACGCACTCAACACAAACGTCAACCTATCCCAACAATTTACGATTGATTGTTATTATTGATGGTGCCATTAAACCTCAGTTTATCTGGCACCATCATGTTAAGCACTTGTTATAAAAAACAATAAACAAATTACTTCCGATTATTTTTAAAATCTCTCAAACCGATCTTACTTATCTAAAAAATTGTTTCGCACAGTTAAAATTTCACGCTCTTGTAGTAACAAAAAAATAACACTTTTTTATTCATTTAGATCATTCAAAAAGCTAGCCAGAGCAAACTAGTTAATGGTAAGTTTATAGCTCGGTTATGAAAGTCGAATACTCAATAATTCTATTAAGGAAGTTAGTCTCATGAAAAAAGTTGGTTTAGTTGGTTGGCGCGGTATGGTTGGTTCTGTGCTTATGCAAAGAATGCGTGATGAAAATGATTTTGCAACGATTGAGCCTGTGTTTTTCACCACCTCGCAAGTGGGACTAGCATCACCAGAAATAGGTAAGCCAACTGATACCTTAAAAGATGCATTTGCTATCGACGACCTACAAAAAATGGATATCATCATTACCTGTCAAGGTGGTGATTACACCAATGAAGTTTACCCAAAACTACGTGCAAGTGGCTGGAATGGCTACTGGATCGATGCGGCTTCTTCGCTACGAATGAAAGATGATGCAATCATCGTATTGGATCCTGTCAATAAAGATGTTGTTAAACAAGGTATCACAGACGGTGTTAAAACCTATGTTGGTGGTAACTGTACGGTTTCATTATTATTAATGGCATTAGGTGGTTTATTTGAAGCAGACCTTATTGAATGGGTAACACCACATACTTACCAAGCAGCTTCTGGTGCCGGTGCACGTAATATGCGTGAGCTAATTAGCCAAATGGGATCTATTAAAGATCTTGTTGCAGACAAACTAGCAGATCCTGCTTCTGCCATTTTAGAAATCGACCAACAAGTTGCAGAACATCTACGTAGTGATGCACTACCAACGGATCAATTTGGCGCAGCACTTGCTGGTAGCCTTATTCCTTGGATCGATGTACCGATGCCTTCTGGTCAATCTAAAGAAGAGTGGAAAGCACAAGTTGAAGCTAACAAAATTTTAGGTACCAGCGAGAAGCAAACGCCAATCGATGGTTTATGTGTGCGTATTGGTGCAATGCGTTGTCATAGCCAAGCGATCACCATGAAGCTGAAAAAAGATGTACCCGTTGAAGAGATTGAACGCATTTTAGCGGCGCATAACGAATGGGTTAAAGTGATTCCAAATGAACGTGAAGCAACCGTTTCTGAACTTTCTCCTGCAAAAGTAACAGGTACATTAAGCATTCCTGTTGGTCGTATTCGTAAACTTTCTATGGGTCCTGAATACGTAAGTGCATTTACAGTAGGTGACCAACTACTATGGGGGGCTGCAGAGCCACTTCGTCGTATGTTAAATATCTTACAAGAAGCATAAGCAGATATTTATAAAACAATTTTAAAGGCCTCTATTGAGGCCTTTTTTGTATCCGTACCACCTTAGGAGCGAACATGACCAGTTTTGATATGAACCTCATTAGGCCGTTTGTTAAAGTTTATGAATTAAACTCAATTACTAAAACAGCAGATCTGCTTAATGTATCCCAGCCTGCTATTAGCGGTTCTATTAAACGCCTTGAGCAATATCTAGGTTATGCACTGTTTATACGTAGTGGTCGAAACTTAAACCCAACTCCTAACGCACATAGTTTCTTCTCACAAATATCACCTGTTTTAGACATTGTTGATAATGCAGTAGGAAATAAAGAAAATTTTATTGTTTATGCACCAGAAAGTATCCTGATAAAGCTCAACACAGTTAAAAATATTCAGCTGATTGAAGCGCATAATAGCGAACAAGATATCTATCATGATTTACGTATGCGTCAAGTTGATTTGGTCATTGGTAATCTCAGCGAAAAAGATAATAGTTTTTGTTATGAGCCCGTACACCAAGAAAAATTGAAGTTAGTTTGCCGTCAAGATCATCCTAGTATTGGAAACTCAATTACTCTTGAGCAGTATCATCAAGCGGGTCATGTCGCATTAAAATGTGTACGAAATGATATGCGTATAATTGAATACTTGTCAGAAACAGCCCTATTATCACGCGATATTAAAATACAAGTTTCTAGCCCTATTAATATGCTCATAATGGTGCAAAACACTGATCATGTTACCGTTATTCCAGAAAGTCTTTTTCCTCTCGCAGAGTCATTAGGGCTAAAAGTGCTCTCACTTCCCTTTGACATTAAACCGCTAAAATTTGATATGATTTATCATAAGCGATACTTAAACGATAAGGAACATATAGCACTAAGAGCACTAATAAAAGAAAAAGTAACGCATACATAACCCCATTTTACTTAAGATATGCAATACAATAGACCTCTCTAAATTAGTATAACCCCAGCTTATACTAAGCATAATCCCTGCCCTGTTCTTTTATTAACCCCAGCCATTTATTATCACTTCATCAAAGCAAGATAGCACTTAAAAATCATTGCTTATTTAATCATTTAAATAAATAAACAGGGTGAACACATGAAAAAATCCACACTAGCAATCATCATTTCCTCTATCTCATTTGGCGTTTTAGCTGCAGATCATAATCATGCACACTTTAATAATATTGGTGAACAAGGCGGGAAACAGGCATCTAAAGCAACGATTGAATACAATAAGCAAGTTGCAACTACGCTTAACTATGCAGATACCAAAGCATTTGATGAGAATAATCGCGGTTTAATTGCCGAGTTCGACCAAGCAACAGGTGACATCATTCGAAATAGTTTTAATTTCATCGATGCCAATGTCGCAAATGCGAATCAGGCACCTGAATCAGTTAACCCATCGTTATGGCGTCAAGCAGTATTGAACCAAGCAGCAACGGGCTTATATGAGGTGGTTCCAGGTGAAATTTATCAAGTCCGCGGTACAGATCTCGCTTCTATTTCATTTATTCGTAGTGATAATGGTTGGATTGTTTACGATGTTTTATTAACTCAGGAATCAGCAGCACAGTCATTAAAATTTTTCCAAGAAAATGTACCTGAAGATGGTGAACTACCTATTGTAGCAATGATTTATTCACATTCTCATGGTGACCATTACGGTGGTTCTCGTGCAATTAAAGAAGCTTTTCCAGATGTAAAAGTATTTGGTTCAAAGTTTATTACCAAAGAGATTGTTGATGAAAATGTATTGGCAGGTAATGCAATGTCACGACGTGCTGCATACCAATATGGTGCAACTTTAAATCGCCATGAACATGGTATTGTTGATGCGGCATTAGGAAAAGGTTTATCCAGCGGTAGCATTACTTATGTATTACCTGATTATGAGTTAAATCATAACGATGAAATCGAAACATTGGTGATTGACGGTTTAGAGATGCATTTTATGGATGCCTCAGGTACAGAAGCCGCTTCTGAAATGGTTACTTATATCCCAAGTTTAAAAGCATTATGGACGGCAGAGTTAACCTATCAAGGCATGCATAATATATATACATTACGTGGTGCTAAAGTTCGAGATTCACTAAAATGGTCTAAGAAAATCAATGAGATGCTGGTCACTTGGGGTGATGAAACAGATGTACTATTTGCCTCTCATTCAGCACCAATCTGGGGAACAAGCGAGATATCAGATTACTTAAAAATACAACGTGACGCCTATGGTTTTACCCATAACCAAACACTGCGCTTAGCGAATGATGGTTATGTCATGCAAGATTTGGGCGATAAAATTTATGAAGTGATGCCTGACAGTATTCAACAAAGCTGGCATACCAATGGTTACCATGGCACTTATTCTCATAACTCTCGTGCAGTTTATAATATGTATCTAGGCTACTTTGATATGAACCCGGCAAATCTTAATCCGCTTCCGATTGAAGCTGAGTCCATTAAGTTTGTGGAGTATATGGGCGGTAGTGAAATGATAATTAAAAAAGCACAAGCTGATTTTGATGAAGGAGAATACCGTTTTGTTGCAACCGCATTAAACAAAGTTATGCAGGCAGAGGCAAGTAATAGTGAAGCACGTAAATTATTGGCAGATACCTATGAGCAATTAGGTTATCAATCGGAAGGGGCTGGCTGGCGTAATATTTATTTAACCGGATCGCAAGAGCTTCGCGTCGGCACGCTACCAAATAATACAAAATCAGGAGCGACGGATATATTAATTGAAACACCCATAACCAATATTTTAGACTTCCTTGCTGTTAAGGTCGACTCTATAAAAGCGCAACACACTCCTTTTACATTAAATTTGGTTTTACCGGATGTTGATGAAACCTATTTTGTGGAAATGGCAAACGGTAACCTGAATAATATTAAGGTAGATAAAGCCTTAACTGCTGACGCAACACTATTTATTAATCGTAGCGATGTAACAAAAATATTATTACAACAAACCAACTTCGAAAAATTACTGGAAAGTAAAAATGCAGGACTCGAAGGAGATCAAAGCGTACTTAAAAAATTACAGGCATCTTTGGTTGAGTTTGATGAAACCTTTGAAATCGTACCTCGCCCAGTAAAGGGACAAGAGATAGATGCAGCGCTTTATGAGACAGCAGAGTCCCATAACACGCACTCACATTAACCTTTGATGTGTTAATTATTTCGCAATGCCCGCTTTTGCGGGCTTTTTTTATTTAATAGCCCCTCGCAGTAGAATAAAACAAACGATTAACAGAGACCATACAACTCAGTAACAACCATAAAATAGTTATACTAAATACTCTTTCCATGCAAAAATTTTAGTGTAAAGATTACCTCAAAAATACAAATACCCGATCTAGCTCACCATTAAAAACAGCTGACTTCTCCCATAGATAAAATTGATATCTAGCATAGATAAAATCAAATAAACCCTCCCTTTACGTAACGAAATGTAACAAAAAAAATCTTTATGAGGCATGTTCAATAATCAAACCACAAAAATGTAACCGGTTACAGAAACCGGTTACTATTATTTCATTATCTAATTAGTACTACTTAATGAATATATAAGGAGAATAAAGAATGTCTTTTAACAGCCCGACTTTAAATAACATATTAAATAAAATTTTGGTGGTGGTGAATTCCAAACCCATCGTAGCCATCAAAGAAGGTTTCATGTTGACCATGCCATTAACTATTATTGGCTCAGTTTTCCTATTATTCGCATTCATACCGGTGGGTGGGTACCCAGAATTTATGGCAGGTATTTTTGGTGAAGCGTGGCAAACACCGCTTTTCCAAGTAGTCGGCGCAACCTTTGATATTCTCGCGATGGTTGGTGCATTTGGTATCGCTTATACCTACGTTAAATATGAAGGACATAACGGGGTTAATGCCGGTATCTTAAGTATTGTTTCATTACTTATTGTGACTAGTGGCTTTGTTGTTGCACCAGATGGCGTAACAGAAATTGGCGGCGTTATTCCAAAAGCCTTTTTAGGCGGTAAAGGCATGATAGCAGCGATCTTCATTGGTTTAATCGTCGGTAAAATCTACTCGCACGTATTAAATAAAGGCTGGGTAATCAAACTACCGGACAGCGTGCCAGAGGGCGTTTCAAATGCCTTTAAATCATTAATTCCTGGTTTTATTATTATTCTATTAGCGTTCTTAACTTACATCTTCTTTGAAGTAGTTTTCCAAGAAACGTTTATCGAAACAATTTATCAATTAATTCAAACACCACTACAGGATATGTCTGACTCATTCTGGGGTGTACTAGCGATTGCTTTCCTTATCTCTTTCTTCTGGTGGTGTGGTGTACACGGACCAGTCATTGTAATGGGTATTATGGGGCCAATCGTGACGGCAAACTCACTACATAATCAGTCATTAGTAAATGCAGGTGAAACATTAATCGCAGGTGAAAACGCTAAAATCGTAACCAATCAATTTATTGACCAATTCATTACCGTTGGTGGCTCAGGTCTAACCTTTGGTTTGGTATGTTGTATGGTGCTATTTGCCCGTTCAATGCAGATGAAACAGCTAGGTCGTCTGTCTTTCATCCCAGGTATCTTTAACATCAATGAGCCTGTTATTTTTGCAACCCCAATTATCTTTAACCCAATCATGCTAGCACCGTTTATTTTAGCGCCGATGTTATCAGTGATTATGGTTTACACATCAATTAACTTAGGTTTTGTTGGCCCGTTCACCGCGGTACAAGTGCCATGGACAACACCAATTATACTGAGTGGCTTCCTAATCGGTGGCTGGAGTGCAGCACTACTACAAGTCTGTGTCTTTGTAATGACCGTATGTGTATACATGCCATTCTTTAAATACCAAGACAAAATAACAGCAGCAGAAGAGAAACAAGCGGAAGAAGAAGCACAAAAAGCAGCTCAACCAAATACAGCAGATGATCGTAACCCAAGCCCTATCGGCGGTACGGTAACAGCTTAAATAACGAATAATCAGGGTAGTTACCCCTACCCTTTACTAAACAGAAATTTGGAGAATATTATGACTAAGATTTTATTATTATGCGCAGCAGGTATGTCTACATCAATGGTAGTTAAAAAGATGCAAGCATCAGCAAAAGAGAAAGGTATCGATGTGCATATTGAAGCGCATGGTGTTGAAACAATCCAAGACTACTTAGTGGAATATGATCTATTCCTATTAGGTCCTCAAATTCGTTTCAAGAAAGATGAATTACAAAAATTAGCAGATCCACTTAACAAGCGTGTTGAAGTTATCAACATGATGGATTACGGCATGATGAAAGGCGAAAAAATCCTAGATGACGCGTTGAAAATGCTTTAGTCGTTCCACACTAATTTTTAGTATTAAGGAAACACAGATGAAATTTGAAAATGATTTTTTATTCGGCGCAGCAAGTGCCTCTTACCAAGTGGAAGGTGCTTGGGATCAAGATGGTAAAGGTCCTACTAACTGGGATGAATTTACTAAGATTCCGGGTAAAACATTTGAAGGTACTAATGGTGATATCGCCGTTGATCATTACAACCGTTACAAAGAAGATGTGCGCTTAATGGCAGAGATGGGCCTTGAATCTTACCGCTTCTCTATCTCTTGGGCACGTATTTTCCCGAACGGTACTGGCGAAGTAAATCAAAAAGGTATCGATTTTTATAACAACCTAATTGATGAATGTTTAAAGTATGGGATCGTACCGTTTGTTACGCTTTATCACTGGGATCTTCCACTGTCTTTAGAAAAAAAAGGCGCTTGGTTAAATAAAGATACCGTTGATGCTTATGTTGATTACGCGGTGTTATGTTTCAAAGAGTTTGGTGATCGTGTTAAGAATTTCATCACCTTTAACGAAACCGTGGTATTTGCCGCACTAGGCTACCTAGCAGGCGCTCATCCTCCAGGTATTGAGAATGATGCGAAGAAATACTTCCAAGTAACACATAACGTATTTTATGCACATGCACGCGCTTTGATTGAATATAAAAAATTAAATCAATACGGTGAAATTGGCTTAAGCCATGTATTTAGCCCGGCATTTGGCATTGATGATAGCGAAGCAAATACTTTTGCGGCGATGCATGCAAATCAATATCAGTTCCACTGGTTCTTTGATCCGATTCTACGCGGTCACTACCCAGAATATGTTGTGAAACAACTAGAAGAGAAAGGTTTAGCGCCTGATTGGACAACTGAAGAGCTAGCATTAATTGAGCAAGCAGCACCACTTAATGACTTTATGGGTCTTAACTATTACCAACCTCAACGTGTTGAGAAAATAGAAGAAGCGGTTGAAAAACGAGAGAACACCCTAGAGAACTCAACCGGTGCACCGGGTAATCCAAGTTTTGATAATGTTTATCGTACTGTTCTGATGGAAGATAAACGCTACACAAAATGGAACTGGGAAATTTCTCCAGAAGCATTCGTAGATGGCCTAGAGATGATCAAAGAAAACTACGGTCAAATCAAACTGTACATTACTGAAAATGGCTTAGGCGATGAAGACCCGATTATTGAAGGTGCGGTATGTGATATTCCACGTATCAACTTCATTAATGATCACCTAGTTGCAGTGAAAGAAGCAATTGACCGTGGTGTACATATCAAAGGTTATTACGCTTGGTCTGCTATCGACCTATTAAGCTGGTTAAACGGCTACAAAAAACAATATGGTTTCATCTATGTGGATCATAAAAATGGCCTTGAAAGAAAGAAAAAAGCGTCATTCCATTGGTTCAAAGAAGTCATTGCAACACGCGGTGAAAACCTAGACAGATAGTCCATTTTACAGGTAATTCGCGTTGAGCCGACGCGTATTGCCTCTTTTATAAAGCAACATAATTTAGCGGAGAAAGCATCATGATCAGTGGTGAAGAATTAGAAAGTACAGTAATGGAACTTATTATTAACGCAGGTGAATCAAAATCTTGCGCAATGGAAGCACTTAATGCAGCTAAAGCGGGTAAGTGGGATGAAGTGGATGGTTTTCTTGCCGCTTCACTTGAAGCTTCTAAACGTGCTCATAAAGTGCAAACAGCATTAATTGGTCTTGATGAAGGTGAAGGTAAAGTACCAGTAAACCTGATTATGGTACATGCACAAGACCACATTATGACCGCGATGCTTGCTAAAGATATGATCGAAGAGATGATCGATATTCATCGTAAATTAGCGGCACTTCACAAAGTGTAACAACAAGTAAAAAACAATAATAGAAATACAAAATATAAGCATAACCCAAGTAAAACAATATGATAGATTTAGGGCGTGATAAGTTTAACGGAAGATTTTACACATCACACGCCTCGTTCAGCAGCTTTACTTGCCTTGTAAAGCGCTGGATAGGAAATCAGTAGCAGGATGCTTCGACTCTCCTTTTGTTAAATTTTTTGAATAACCATTCAAGGGATGATTGCGCTTAAAAAATGAGTATTAGCGTCGTTTTCAATGGTTTTTCAGCAAGTTTATAGTCAGGGAGATAATAATAAATGAACAATATAGTTCAGTTGGTTCAATTAACTAAAGTGAAGAGAAACTATGAAAATGAAACTATTACCGATTAGCGCCGCTATTGCTGCAATTTTATCGCCAATGAGCGTTTATGCAGAAGATCTTAATAGCACTGCAGCAGAAGCAGAAAAAGCAGAACAACCACTAATTTTAAATGCTGATACCGAAATTAATACCGGCTTAGTATTCTCGGGTTATGCACGTTACGGCTTACATTACTCTGATGACTTCAAAGAATATGTCGGTGCAGAAGGTCAACTATCTGGGGCATCTGCAGGTCGTCTAGGTAATGAAGGTAATGGCGGAGAGTTCCAATTTACTAAAGCATTTGTTGCTGACAATGGCGCGATTTGGGATGTAGCCGTGATGCTAGAGCATTGGAGCGATAAAGTTGGCCTGAAAAAATTCTACGCAGGTGTAACTAACGTATTTGAAGCACAACCAAATGCCTACTTATGGGCAGGTCGTGATTTTCATCAACGTCCGCAAGAAGGGCTAAACGATTACTTTATGATGGAGCACGATGGCCAAGGTGGTGGTGTTTATAACCTTGATATAGGCTCGGTTAAATTAGATTTCGCTGTCGTAGCGAAGGCTGACTCAGGTACTGGCGACAGCGAGTTCTATGCATTTACTTCTAAATTACACGATATTAATCTCGGTGAGTCGAATAACCTAAGTTTCCTATTTAACTATGGTTTTGAGAGCGATCAATACGATGCTAATGGCGCTCGTGAAAATGACGATAAAATAACAGCATACCAACTGGCTGCAGTCCTTGATACTAACTACTCAAATGGCTCAACAAAATTAACCGTACGTTATGCTGACAACGCAGATAACAGTACTTTTAATAAAACTGAAGACCTAACAACACTTTACGGTAGCTTCCAAGGTAACTTTAAAGTCTCTGAAAAATGGGATACTGAATTCCTAGTGTCATACCATGATTACAAAAATGATGGCAATGAGATGGCTGAGCCAGGCAATGATACGCGTAGCCGTACTGGTTACAGCGCGATCGTTCGCCCAATGTACAACTGGAATGCAGTACACTCGACTTGGTTAGAAGCGGGTTACTCACTGGTTGATTATGAAAATGATGGTGAAAATGATGCATGGAAAGTGACCCTATCGCAAAACATTAGCTTTGATATGGCCGGTGCACGCCCGATGTTACGTCTTTACGCAACGGTAGGTGAAGCGAATAACGAAGCAAGTGTTTACAGTTACGATAAAAAACAAGATACCCTAGCAATAGGTGCAATGTTTGAGTCTTGGTGGTAAAAACAGCTTATAAGAAACTGACACTTAACAGTCTCTTATAACGAAAAAAGGCGCTTTCAATTATTTGAAAGCGCCTTTTTTATTAATAAACTAATGCTAAACTCGTAGCTCGCCATTATGTTGAAGCACGTACCACTAATTTACCTCTAAATTCCTGAGTCCCGGTTGAGGTCGCCTCACCTTTTGCTAGCGCAAGCGCCATCTGCATCGCAGCATGGGTAATCGCTTTAATAGGTAATTCAACGCTTGATAATTGTGGCTCAATATATTGCCCCAAAGGTTCATTATCAATGCCAATAACCGCACACTGTTCAGGTACTTTAATACCCGCATCATGCAATGCTTTGATTGCGCCAATCGCCATATCATCATTGCAGGCAAAAATAGCAGAAAAAGGAGAGCCGCTTTCGATCAACTTTTGGCAGCATTGATAACCCGTTCCTAACTGACTGTCTCCCTCAACCAATAATGCAGGGTTAATCTCGATACCCGCTTCAATCAATGTTTGCTGATAAGCCTGTTGACGTAACTGCCCGGTTTGCGATTGTAAGGATAATGAGATACAAGCAATATCACGATGCCCTTTCTGCAAAAGGTGATTCATCGCCAACTGTGTCGCAAATTGTTGATCAAAGCAGACCGCATTAGAGTACTGATCTTTCAAACATCTGTTGATCACGACAATAGGTACCGATATACGTGCTTTAAGATCGGCAAAGTCTTGTTCTGATAAAGAGCGACTATATAAAATGATCACATCACAACGTCTATCAACCAGTGAATTCACCGCTTCAATTTCTAATTTAGTATCATTTCGCCCATCTGTGACAATTAATTGCATTCCTGCATCATGCGCGACATTTGTCGCTTCGCGTAATAACGAGCCAAAGTAGTTACCATCAAAAGTGGAGAGTATTAGACCAATACTATTTGATTTATTATTAGCCAGCGCTTGTGCTAGAGAATTAGGTCGATATTGAAGGGTTTCCATTGCATCAAAAACCACTTTACGTGTGCTTTCTTTTACTTGCCCCGTTCCATTAATGACACGTGAAACAGTCGCTTTTGAAACACCGGCAAGTTTGCAGACATCCGTGATTGTAGGCATATTTTATTGGCTGATAATAAGAGAGAAATATTGCCCCATTATAATATTTTTAACGCCATTATATAAGGTAAATTATTGAGAATGAGAGATGATAAACACTTTATATTTCAGTGTATTTAGTAGGACAAATAACAACATAGAAATAATTTATTTAGCTGTATCAATGCTTAAAACCTCACTGCATATATTATATAAAAGTCAAACACCAACAACTCAAATAGCAAAAAAAACATATAACAAAATGGAATAAGAAGCCTGAACAAATAGTAAAATATTAACAAAAGTCATGCCTTTACCTTTTTTTATATTAAAAAAAAATATACAGTTAGTAACAAAGAGAACAAAAAAAATCATTGCAAATAGCAATAAATGCAGTAAGTTCTCTACTGTGCAAGCAATATAGACCAATAATTTTTATTAAATTATTGGTCTATATTTATTGTTCTAACATGGAAATTTTTGTATATAACATTTTGTTATATGCACCAAAAGTGAATAACTATTCATTTTTGATAATTGTTTAAATTTTTAATTACAGCATTACGTTTGTAATTGCAGGGATCGCTTAATGTCTTTATTGGAAGTAAAAAATCTTCGTATTGAATACCCTTCACGTTTTGGTACTCACACTGCGGTAAAAAATCTCTCGTTTAATATTAACCGTGGTGAAATAGTAGGTGTTGTTGGCGAATCTGGTGCCGGAAAATCTACCGTTGGTAATGCAATTATCGACCTACTTAGCCCTCCTGGTATTATTGCCGGTGGTGACGTTTTTCTCGATGGCGACCTTATTTCAGGAAAGAATATCGATCAGATGCGCCAAATTCGTGGCAATAAGATCGGTTTTATTTTTCAAGACCCAATGACCTCATTAAATCCTCTTTTCACCGTTGAACAACAACTGCTTGAAACGATCCACGCTAACTTAAAAATGAGTAATTCAGAGGCCGTTGCTCGCGCAATAAGCTTGATGGAACAAGTTGGCATTCCAGAGCCAGAGTTGCGTATTAAACAGTATCCGCATCAATTTTCCGGCGGTATGCGCCAACGCGTAGTAATTGCCATTGCCCTTTCAGGTGAACCGGATCTTATTATCGCCGATGAACCAACAACGGCATTAGACGTTTCTATTCAAGATCAGATCTTAACCTTAATTCGTAACTTATGTATCGAAAAGCAGGTTGGCTGTATGTTGGTCACCCACGATATGGGCGTTGTTTCTAATGTAACCGACCGTGTTGCGGTAATGTACCGCGGCGATTTAGTGGAATTTGGTGAAACGGCACAGGTACTTGGTGAACCAGCACATGAATATACACGCAGTTTAATATCGGCAGTACCTCGCTCCGACAGAAAACTAGGTCGTTTTCCACTGGTTAGTTATATCGAAGAAGCACATGAGCTTGAGAAACTCGATATTAAAACCCATTGGTTAGGACAAAGTGAAGATCAGCGCGAATATACTGGCCCGCTGCTTAATGTTGAAAATGTTAGCCTACGCTTTACCACGAAAGATTCTTTCTTTGAAAGTAAACGCGAATATGTGCAAGCGAATAAGAACATCAGTTTTAGTATTAACGAAGGTGAAACCTTCGGTTTAGTTGGTGAGTCAGGCTCAGGTAAATCAACCGTTGCCCGTGTGATTGCAGGTTTATATCCACCTAACGAAGGTAAAATCACTTTTGAAGGGATCGACTTAACCGCACTGAAATCAGAAAAACAGCGTCGCCCGATTAGACGCCAGATGCAGATGGTCTTTCAAAACCCATATACGTCAATGAATCCACGTATGAAGATATACGATATCATCGCAGAGCCGATTCGTTTTCATAAACTGGCGGCTTCAGAGCAACAGATCCAACAGATCGTGTTTGATCTTTTAGATCACGTTGGACTAGGTAAGATGGCGGGTGTTAAATATCCACACGAATTTTCTGGCGGTCAACGCCAACGCATATCAATTGCACGTGCATTAGCAACACGCCCACGCCTATTGATCTGTGATGAACCTACCTCTGCATTAGATGTATCGGTACAAGCACAAATTTTAAACTTACTTAAAGATCTTCAGGATGAGCTAAACCTCACCATGCTATTTATTAGCCATGATCTGCCCGTTATTCGCCAAGTGTGTGATCGTATTGGTGTGATGCGTCAAGGCGAGTTATTGGAAGTAAGCGAAAGCGAAAAATTATTCACTAATCCGCAACATGAATATAGCCAACACCTCATATCACTGATGCCTGAATTTAAAGGGCTACGAACAGCGATATAAACCACAACCACCATTAAAAGGAATTAAACAGATGAAATTTTTGAAATCTAAACTGACTATTGCCCTTCTTGCAACGGGTTTAAGTTTTTCAGCTGCAGCAGCTGATATCACGGTCGCTTATGATTCAGACCCAGTGACACTTGACCCACACGAGCAATTGTCTGGTGGTGTGTTACAGATGTCGCACATGTTATTTGATCCACTAGTACGTTTCACAAAAGACTTTGATTTTGAAGCGCGTATCGCTGAAAAATGGGAACGTGTTAACGAAACAACATTCCGCTTTACACTACGTAAAGATGTAAAATTCCACTCAGGTAATGCATTAACAGCAGATGATGTTGTTTGGACATTTGAGCGTTTAAAAACATCTGGCGATTTCAAAGGTATTTTTGCACCTTACAGCGAATTAAAAAAAGTTGATGATTACACAGTTGAAATCATTTCATCTGAACCTTACCCACTAGTACTACAAACTGCGACTTACATCTTCCCGATGGACAGCAAGTTTTACTCTGGTGAAATGGATGGTAAAGATAAATCAAGCATCGTAAAACACGGTAACTCTTTCGCTTCAACAAATGTTTCTGGTACAGGTCCTTTTGTTGTTACTTCTCGCGAACAAGGCGTTAAAGTTGTTTACGAACGATTTGCTGACTACTGGGATACAAACTCACCAGGTAACGTTGATAAACTGACGTTAGTACCGATCAAAGAGAACGCAACACGTCTTGCTGCACTACTTTCTGGTGGTGTAGACCTGATTAACCCTGTTGCACCTAACGATCATAAACGCGTTAAAAGCACTAAAGGTATCGAACTAACAACGGTTTCTGGTACACGTCTAATCAGCTTCCACATGAACCAAAATAGTAACGAAGCGTTAAGAGATGTACGTGTTCGTCAAGCGATCGTACATGCCATCAACAATGACGGTATCGTTAAACGCATCATGAAAGGTTTCGCAACAACAGCTGGTCAGCAAAGCCCTGAAGGCTACGTAGGACACGTTGAAAGTTTAGTGCCACGTTACGACCTGAAAAAAGCTAAACAGCTAATGAAAGAGGCTGGTTACGAAAAAGGCTTTAACTTATCAATGATGGCGCCTAATAACCGCTACGTAAATGATGCTCAAATTGCACAAGCAACGGCATCAATGCTTTCTAAAATCGGTATTAAAGTTGATCTTAAAACGATGCCTAAAGCACAGTACTGGCCTGAGTTTGATAAATGTTCTGCAGATATGATGATGATCGGCTGGCATTCAGATACTGAAGATTCAGCAAACTTCTCTGAATTCTTGACCATGACACGTGATGCTGAAACGGGTAAAGGCGCTTATAACTGTGGTTATTATGCAAATCCTAAAGTGGATCAATTAGTGAACCAAGCAAATGCAGAAACTGACCCAGCAAAACGTTCAGAAATGTTAAAAGAAGTTGAAAAAATTCTTTATAACGAAGCAGCGTTTGTGCCACTACATTGGCAAGATCTAGCGTGGGGTGCAAAATCTAACCTACAAGTTGACCCAATTGTTAACGCATTAAACTTCCCATACTTTGGCGATTTAGTAGTGAAATAACCCTCCTGCTCAAATCTAAGGTGCCTTAATAATGATTAAGGCACCTATTTAAACTCTGTTTTATTTTCCTATTTTAGTAGGCAACCCCACCTTGGTGGAGATTGTTCACTTCAATAGGAAAATAAAATAAATATTATCTTTATAGGAAATTCCCCCATGTTTACCTTTTTAGTCAAGCGGCTCTTTCAAGCATTGATTGTAATGTTTGTGATCAGCCTAGTGGCCTTTGCAATTCAAGATAACCTCGGAGACCCACTACGCGAAATGGTTGGGCAATCTGTTTCAGAAGAGGAACGTCAAGTATTACGTGACGAACTTGGATTAAATGATCCCTACCTGACAAAATATACACGCTTCATAACTAATGCTGTACAGGGAGATTTAGGCGATTCATATTTCTTTAAGCGCCCTGCTGCTGAAGTTATTTTAGATAAACTACAGGCGACACTGGAACTGGTATTTGGCGCAGCAATCATTATTGTCGTCGTGTCTATTCCACTCGGTGTGTATTCTGCTATTCATCCTAAAAACATATTAACCAAGGTGATCATGGCATTTAGTAGTATTGGTATTTCTGTGCCCGTATTTTTAACTGCGATTATCCTGATGTACATCTTCTCTATAGAACTAGGCTGGTTACCTTCATACGGACGTGGAGAGACGGTCAATATCCTTGGTTGGCATAGTGGTTTCTTCACTAAAGATGGCCTGTTACATCTTGTTTTACCTTGTGTTTCACTGGCTTCTATCATGCTGCCACTATTCATTCGTTTAGTACGTTCAGAGATGCTCGAAGCGTTAAGCTCTGAGTATGTTAAATTTGCGACAGCAAAAGGCTTAGCGATGAATAAGGTTTATTACCAGCATGCATTAAAAAACACCATGTTACCGCTATTAACCGTGGGCGGTGTTCAAATTGGTACGATGGTCGCTTATACCATTTTAACTGAGACAGTCTTCCAATGGCCGGGTACAGGCTTCCTGTTCTTAGAAGCGATTAACCGTGTAGATACTCCACTCATCACTGCTTACGTTATTTTTGTAGGGCTTATCTTTGTGGTAACCAATACCATTGTTGATCTGTTATACGGCGTGATCAATCCAACCGTTAACATTACTGGTAAAGGGGCTTAATCATGAGTAATACAGACACAAAAATGCTAACACGTTGGGAAAAAGTAAAAGAATCTGATTTTATCTACCACTTTAAGCGCGATAAAGTGGCGATGGTCAGTTTTGCACTGTTTTTAGCTTTCTTTTTAGCGGCACTGTTTGCGCCACTACTTTCTCCAACCAACCCTTATGATCTCATGGCGATTGATATCATGGATTCAGAACTTCCACCAAGTTGGATGGATGAGGGTGATTCTCGATTTTTATTAGGCACCGATGATCAAGGGCGAGATATTCTTTCGACTATCCTATATGGCTCGCGTTTATCATTAACGATTGGCTTTTTAGCCGTTGCTGTACAGTTAATTCTAGGCACGATTATTGGTCTATCAGCGGGTTACTTTGGTGGCCGAGTTGATAGCTTTTTAATGCGTTTTGCCGATGTACAACTGTCTTTTTCAACCATGATGGTTGCGATTATTGTTTCTGCCATTTTCAAAGCAAGTTTTGGGGCAGAGTTCTTTAGTGAATATGCAGTGATCATGCTCGTGGTAATCATTGGTGTTGCTGAATGGCCGCAATATGCACGTACTATCCGTGCTTCGGTATTAGCTGAGAAACAGAAAGAATATGTAGAAGCAGCACAGGTGATGGGTTTTAGAGCCGGACGTATTATGTTCCGTCATATTTTACCTAACTGTTTATCACCTATTTTGGTTATCTCAACCGTACAGGTTGCGAATGCAATTATGTCTGAAGCGGCGCTGTCGTTCCTAGGGCTAGGTCTGCCGGTTGATCAACCTTCATTAGGTGCACTGATCAGTATCGGCTTTAAATATATCTTCTCTGGCGCATGGTGGATAACTATCTTCCCAGGTGTGGTATTAGTTTCGTTAGTACTGGTTATCAACCTACTCGGTGATTGGTTGAGAGATCTGTTTAATCCAAAATTATATAAAGGTTAAAACGGCAGCTGTCAGTATTTAGCTGACGGCTATCAGCGTAAAAGGTCTTAGCCATAAAGGGCATTATTTCTTACTGAAATAATGCCCTTTTTTATTTATAACTTATTAACCCACCGCCAAATAGTGCAAAAAACAAGCTAAACAGCCCTCAAACTTTGTTTTTTATACAAATACCGCTCATCTAAAGCATAAAATTTACATAAAAAAAGCAGCGACGATCGCCCTTGAAAAAACAACCAAACCCGCAACCAATAAAGCCCTACACTCAAAAAACCACACAAAAATAACATCAAACACACTCAACACAGTGAAAGTGTAACATTACTGTCATATTAGATTGTTTCAATGTGCTTGCTTCCTGAAGAGGCAAACCGAATTTTATGAGCGATTTTTATAAACAAACTGAATAAAAAAAACAGCGAGATAATTAAAATGAAAAAAGTTATTGGTTTAGTAGCGGCAATGGGTTTAATGACAAGTTCACTATCATATGCAAACACAGCAATTACCGTTTCTGGTTCCACTTCAGTAACAAACGTAATGGAAGTGCTAGGTGAAACGTACAGCAACGCAACAAACAACAATGTTGAAGTGCAAGGTACCGGTTCATCAGCAGGTATTCGTGCTGCAAAAGATGGCACAAGCATGATTGGTATGTCTTCTCGTGCAATTAAAGATTCAGAAAAAACAGCTGATACAAAAGAAGTGGTTATTGCACGTGACGGTATCGCAGTAACAACAAATAACAAAAATACAGTGACTAACTTATCTAAAGAGCAAATCTCTCAGATTTACCGAGGTGAGCTTAAAAACTGGAACCAAGTTGGTGGCGAAAACAAAGCGATCGTTGTAGTTACACGTGATGCAGCATCTGGTACACGTGGCGCATTCGAAGACATCATGGGCCTTACACGTAAAATCAACGATATCGAAGTATCTGCCATTACTGCAACAGCACAAGTTGGTAACGGTAACGGTATGGTTAAAACAATTGTTGCTAACAACCCATATGCAATTGGTTACATTTCACTAGGTTCAGTTGACGACTCTTTACGCGCACTTAGCGTTGATGGTGTTGCAGCTAACGATGAAAACATCGCAACTGGCGAATACGGTATTGCACGTCCATTCATCGTAATGATGAAGAATGACGTTGCACCACAAGCAACAGATTTCATTAATTACATTCTTTCTGACAACGGTCAGAAAGTCGTTGCTGAACAGGGTTACATCCGCGTTCAATAAGCAACAAGTAAAACTAGTAACACCCCAGAGTAGCGGCCGCTACTCTATTTATTTAAAAATATTGAGGTAAGTGATGGATAATGTGATTTCAACAGTCCGCACATCAACGTTGCCAGAGAAAGCAACTAAAAAACGCGATTGGATTGCAACAGGGTTCCACCTATTATTCTTAGCATGCGCTATGGTCGGTGTACTATCGGTTGGTACGATAGGTTGGTTTGTATTTCATGAGGGTTTACCTGCATTTCAACAGGCAGGTGTTGCACAAATAATCTTTGGTCAAGAGTGGTTACCACCGGCATTGTTCGGTATCGGACCAATGATTGTGGCATCGCTTATCTCGACATTTGGCGCAGTAATTATCGGGGTACCGATTGCTATTTTAACCGCGGTATTCCTCGCTGAATTAGCACCAAATTGGATGGCAAATATTGTGCGTCCAGCGGTAGAGCTTTTAGCAGGTATTCCATCGGTTGTTTATGGTTTCTTTGGTCTGGTTATTATCGTACCTATGATTGAAACTATTTTTAATATACCAGCAGGTAACACCATTTTAGCCGGTATCATCGTACTAGCAATCATGATACTACCGACGGTAATTACTATTTCAGAGACTTCTTTACGTGCACTACCAGGCACTTATAAAGAAGCTGCGTTAGCACTCGGTGCTTCGCAAATTTATACGGTTTTTAAAGTCCTTATTCCGGCAGCACGCAGTGGTATTTATACCGGTATCTCATTAGGTATCGCACGCGCGATTGGTGAGACAATGGCGATTATCATGGTAATGGGTAACGCACCAGCAATGCCAGGTTCGCTGCTTGAACCGGCACGCTCACTAACGGCTAACATTGCGATGGAGATGTCGTACGCAACGGGCATCCACTCAAGCGCGCTTTACTCTACTGGTATCGTATTACTGGTATTTATCGTGTTATTAAATTCATGTTTGTTATACATGAACCGTAAGAGGACTTACTAATGCTAAATAGAGCACAACAAGACAAAGTGTTACTGAGTGCCATTTGGGCATCAGCAACCATCACCATTCTATTTTTATTATGGGTTATTTGGCACATTTTAAGTAATGGTTTAAGCCATGTTACTTGGGAGTTCATCACCACTTCTTACACTCGAATTGGCGAGTCTTCAGGTATTTGGTCGATGATTATTTCAACGGTTTATATGGTTGGCTTGTCATTAAGCATTGCAGCACCAATTGGTATTATGACCGCAATCTACCTGACTGAATATTCAAAGCCAGGCAGTAAAGTGGTTAAAGTGATTCGCTTTTGTACTGAATCGTTAGCGGGTATTCCATCGATCGTTTACGGTCTATTTGGTATGACCTTCTTTGTGACAACACTGGGATTAGGTTTCTCTATTCTAGCCGGTTCACTAACACTATCGATGCTGATTTTACCGGTGATTATCCGTACCACTGAAGAAGCATTAATGGCTGTACCAGTAAGTTACCGTGAAGGTGGTTACGCATTAGGAGCGTCAAAAATCTACACCATTTGGCGTTTGATTTTACCGAGCGCAATGCCGGGTATTATTACGTCGGTAATCTTAAGTATTGGCCGTGTTATTGGTGAATCTGCTCCGGTTTTTTTAACCGCGGGTATGGTGACACAAATTCCACAATCGGTATTAGATTCTGGTCGTACATTGACCGTACATTTATACAAATTAACGCAAGAACTGTTTAGCCAGTCTGAATGGGATCAAGCTTACGCAACAGCGACGATCTTGATCGTATTAGTACTGGTATTAAACATGGCAACAAAAATTGTTGCCGCTCGTTACAACAAAGCTTCACATTAAAGGCGAATCAAAATGAACAAATTTAACATTAATAACCTAGACCTGTTTTATGGCGAGACGCATGCGTTAAAAAATATTTCACTAAACATCCCTAACCGTCAAGTAACGGCGCTTATCGGCCCATCTGGTTGTGGTAAATCAACGCTATTACGTACATTAAACCGTATGAACGATTTAGTTGAAAACGTGAAAATCACTGGTGATGTGCACTTTGATGGTAACGATATTTACCAAGATTCAGATGTAACGGCATTAAGAATGCGTGTCGGCATGGTTTTCCAAAAGGCCAACCCTTTCCCAATGAGCATCTATGAAAATGTTGCTTTTGGTTTAAAAGCACAGGGTAATAAAAGCAAAGATGAAATTGATGCTATCGTAGAAGAATCATTACGTGGTGCAGCACTTTGGGACGAAGTAAAAGATCGTTTAAATAGTGATGCTTTTGGCCTTTCTGGTGGTCAGCAGCAACGTTTATGTATCGCACGTGCCATTTCAATGGAACCTGAAGTGATCCTAATGGATGAACCAACAAGCGCACTAGACCCAATTGCAACGCATAAAATTGAAGAACTAATGGATGAACTACGTAAAAAGTTCACTATTGTTATCGTGACCCATTCAATGAACCAAGCAAAACGTATCGCTGATAAAACAGCTTTCTTTTGGATGGGTGAATTGGTTGAACATAACGATACTGCTGAGTTATTTAATAATCCTGTTGATCAACGCACACAGGGCTATGTAAGTGGCGAGTTTGGTTAAGCCATTTACTTAAGTAAATACCTTACCTAAAAACAAAAAAACCACCTTGATAGGTGGTTTTTTTATAATCAAATATTTTCAGACTTGTTATACCATGCGCACCAGTAGGGATAAGTAAATTAATCAGTACTAAACAATTTGGTATAAAATCCCGCCACACCGACACAAATAAATACCAGCATCATCATCAACAAAGGGGTTTCCATGGAATAGGAAGGCGTGAGTTGCAATGCCCCCATCGGCAAAACGACGGCTAGATTACCCGCTAATACCTTTTGAATACCTAACGAAGGTGCACTGCAGGTTTTCCAAATAAACACCGCATTAAGAAACAGGTATGCGCCTAATTGCCAAGCTTCTGTTGCGCTAGGTAAAATAAAAACATACTGGCTTAAGAAAAATACCCCCCATATAATCGTCCCTAAGCCTGCGTGTTTAATCGCATTGTCAGGTAATGTGACTAATACATTCGCAAGAATAGACGCGAGCATTGGTACGATATAACCACCCGGTAAAGGGATATAAATCCACATCGCTAGGCAAGTAGTTAATATACAGAGTGCTTTAACGACATTTTTAAAACGATTTTTTAATGGTAATAGGAATGTATTCTGTCGTTGTGCTTGAACGCTATATCTATTTTTTGTTTTAAGTAACCACACCGTTAGATCTAGCTTATGATCTTTTATCGATAGCATACTCTCTGCAATCAACTTTTCGCCTGCAATCAAGTCACCTAACATGATTTCATCAGCATGATTATCAGCTTGCTCATATTGCGTTAATAATGACTCAAGACGCATAATCACACTCATCATCAAACACCATATTTTGCGTTGATTACGCAAACGGTCACTGCCATTTAGGGGTAATGTCAGTATTTCATTTAATTTATTAACTCTTTGTTGCTGGGCAAGTGATATTTGCTTAATACTCCGATTGTTATTTCGCAATTGTGCAATACGTTTTTTTTGATCTGAGATGACCAGAGGCAGTAGGGTAAAAAAGAGATCTTCGGTTTTTTTGGGCCAGATCAGGCGAAAGACTAAGGTATAAATAACCACGCCTAGTAGGGTTTGTAGGGTGCGAACGATTGCAATGTTGAACGTCGTGCTGGCATCAAAACCACCAGAGCAAACAACAATGGCACAAACCGTAAACGCAATTGTTGCAGCATACCCCCAAGAGTTGTGTGAAGAAAAATAGACACACAACGCTAAAAACGCACAATATACACAAATAAAAACAAGATGATTTTGAGGAAAAATCGCCAGTAAAAACACAGCAAAAGCGATACCTATAAGCGTACCTACTAAGCGGTTTTGTCCCTTTTTTATTGCATATGAATAACTCTCTGTTGCGGCGACAACAAAGACCGTGATAGCAGACCAATAAGCCTTATCCCAGCCAAACGCTAAAGCAGATAACACCGCGAGTGCAACAGCGAGGCCAACTTTAATTGCTTCTTGTGTGGCAGGGTTAAATTTCACAACTGTCGTTTAGCTTATTGATCGTTCTTAATTATTTTTATTGATGCTGTTAAGCCCACCCTTAATTGCATGCCATCAGGCACATTGTCCAGTTTGATTTTTACAGGTAGACGTTGTGCTAATCGAATCCATTGAAAATTTGGATTTACATTAGGTAATAAATTATTGCCTGTTGTACCGTCTGCTTTTGCAATACCGTATCCGATACTTGTTATTTTACCTTGTAGCACAACATCGGTATCGGTCATCAATGTGACATAAGCTGCATCATTAGGGTTAACGCCTGCTAAATCAGTCTCTTTAAAAAAGCCTTCAATCCAAAAACTATGCTCATCGATCAAAGCAACTACCGGTGAATAAGCAGTGACTTGCGATCCTACACGTACATTCAGATTGGTTATATAACCATCAATGGGAGCATAAACTTGAGTAAAAGAAAGGTTTAATTTAGCCTCTTCAACCAGTGCTTTCGACATTGCTAAATTAGCTTTTGCGCTTTCAACTGCATTGGTTAAATTATTTAACGTTAGAATAGGTACAGAGCCAGGTTTTAAACGCGCTAATTCCATGCTGCGACGCTCTTCATTTTTAGCTCTATTGACTAATGCATTAGCTTGTTTTTGGCTTGCTGTCGCTTGATTTAGGTTCGCTTTGTAGATACTTGGGTCGATCTCAAAAAGTAGATCTCCCTTTTTCACTTGTACGTTATCATCAACAGCAACATTAAGTACCTGCCCAGTAACTCGAGGTGTTACTTGAATAATATGAGCACGCACTAACCCATCTCGTGTCCACGGATTATCTGTATAGGTTTGGTAGTGTGAATAACCAACACCTGCTGCAGCTATCACTAAAATAGCGGTAATTAAATATCGTTTGAACATTGTTTTATCCTTTGCAATACAACACGAAACAGTAAATTAACGACAATGAAAAATAGCACTTAATAACCATGCTACTGAGGATATAACCCATATAGATAGCTTAAATAAGCTATTTTTCATTGTTAAATTTTCCAGTAGATCAATACCCAAGTGAATGCTTTTACTTTAATGAGTCAACAAGAGGTGCTGTCTATTCCATCGGGTTAATAATAGAGTAAGGTTATAATAAAGGGATATTTAAAAACTCGTTAAGCGGCTATGTAGGATACCATCCATCAAAGCGACCACAGAGCAAGCCATTTAAAGGTCTAATCACAATTCTGACTCTGCATTCATTTTCCTAAAAAACCAATCGGGTAGGCTATGCCAGCCGCCATAATTAGGATTTTGATGATGAATTTCATCACCAGAATGCCACTCAACCTGACCTGATTTATTACGTAAAACGCGCCAATAGAGCTCATCTTTATCGTTAAAAAGGTAATCCTGTATCTGCAACGCAAAGGGCTCACTATAAACAAACAGCCCAAACTCAATATTAATAAAGTCTGATCTCGGGTCAAAATTTGAAGATCCGATGTAACTAACCTCGCTGTCTAAGACGATGGTTTTATTATGATAATATGTATCTGCATGATAAAAGTTATCACTGTTTTTAGCTTGGTCTTTGTATTCAACAATATTAATCCCCATATCGAGCAGTGTTTCACGATGCGTTTCATAATAAGCCGGCACGAACAAAGAGTCGTTTGAGGCAGAAGAGTTGGTTGCTAAGCGTACATCAGCACCATTACTAGTAAGCTGGCTAAGCACCACAAACTCACCGTCAGTCGGTACGATGTAAGGGGTCGATATAATGGCATGTTGCGCATCAGATAACTCTTTAGCAATAATGTGCTCTGCTCTAGAACGAAAATAGGGTTGGCTATCTTGCAATTTATTGAGTGAATCAAATACAGGGATAACCTGTACTTCTGTATATTGTGCTACGGGCAGCGTTGCTAATGTGGTTGCTAGATCTTCAACAATTGCTACATTTTTTTCCTGAGTTTTTTGATAGCGTTGCTTAAAATATTTAAATTGACCATCACTTTCTACGTCAATCAAAGTTGATATTGGTGTTAATAAACCACTTTCCCATAAACGTTGATAGTTGTTCGCAAAAGCAGTGATTAACGGCCCTTTAAATAAAACATCCAAATCGAAAAAATTCGCCGTTTGGCTGTAACCGAAATATTCATCGCCAATATTACGCCCCCCCAAAATAAGGAATTGCTGATCAACATTGAAGTACTTTTCATGCAAACGATTATCAAGCTGTTGTTGGTTGATTGAGAACTCTATAGATCGCCCCATCCACCCCATTTTTCTGGAGCTAAATGGATTAAATAAGCGAATATCTATATTTTCATGGCTATCTATATCGGCAAGCCACTTTTCATTAAAAACCAACAGATCATCTAATGCGATACGCACTATAACGCCCCTATCCGCAGCTTCTTTAAGTGCATTTAATAACATTAAACCAAGGGTATCGCCATTCCATGAGAAGTAGGTAATATCAATGGTTTGTGTCGCTTGTTGGATTAGGTTAAGGCGCTCTGCAAAGGCAATCGAAGCGCTTGGTAATAGATAAGCTTGTGCCGTGTATTGCTGATGCTGCCACTCTTTTTGGAAGTCTGGACTAACACGAGGATAGGGGGCGGCACAGCCAGATAATAGGACGATTAAAGCGAACAGGAAAAATGATCTCTTACCGGGTAAGTTCATATCAAATGCCTGCATAGTATCGCCATAAATAACGGGTAAAGGCAGATAGCAACTAATACATTTTTTAGCTGCTATCTGTCTGATTCATTTAATCCATGTACCCTAAGATTAAACCTAAATCATTTAGCCCATTAAGGCGACCTTCACGTAAGGCTGGATCTATTCCTTCGTTACTTAAATCCCAGTCATCTATCACAGATATTTCCCCCTCTTCATCAATATCTAATACATTGTCAGTCGATGCGCTATACGCATAATCTGTAAACAATGCATCGCTAAACCACAGGCGCGACATTTTTGCCATTAGAGTGCGATCTTTCGCTGTAGGTGACACTGTTGTTCTATCAATTTTATACGCTTTATTAAACACAAAAGGTAATTCAGAGGCATTACACGCCCCACTGACACATCCCACAGCCTTAATAACATCAATAATCTCCGTCGCACCGATATCGCCAGATAAATCATATGACCAAACATTAAAACTTGCATGATACCCAAAGTAATACAAAGCGACAGATTCACTAGTTTGTTGTGCTTTTAATCGAGCAGGCCCAGTAAATAGCATATCATTCAGTATGGTTTTATATTGCGACATATTCGCAAGTGCCCCACTCAGTTCACGCTCAGGGTTAGGGAAGAAATCTGTCAACTTCAATAATCCAGGCGCTTCAGCAGTTCCCTCAGTGATATCAGTATTACCTAAGCCAAAAAACAACTTAGTAACAGCTTCATAGGCGGTACTTGGTATTAAAGTAGCAACACATTGCAATACCTCCTCTTGGGTTTCAAGCCCAATACAAGCGAGAATATCAGAGACTAAACTATCAGTACCAGGCGATGAGATTTCATCGATAGCTAATGCTGCATTGCTATCATCATCTAACCACTCATAAACAGCCTGTCCAACGGATTCCGGATCGCCTAGATCTAAATCCGAATCTTCAATAAGACCTAGAATGGTAGGAATTAAAAAGGTAAGACTCGGTAACATGCCAAAACTATTAGACTCTTCGCTATTCACACCTAAAACCGTTGGTACGCTAAAGTCCGATTGAGAGGGTTGCTCTTTGGTATGATAACCAAGTTTTTCCGGCTTAAGAATACCATCTCGGGCACGATATTCGATATAGGGAGAGAATGGCATAAAGGCTGCAATAGGCGTATTGTCTACTGATACTAGCGGCACCTCGATACTCATACTAAGCCAATTAATCAGTTTTGAAACCGGGTTAAGCAGATCCTCCTGAATGAGCATAATATCGGCTAATGGATAGGCATCTATGTCTCTTAATTGATCAACATCTAAGTCAGAAACAAAGCTTTTTGCAACATCATAACCACGATACTCAAAGCCATATGGGTTGCTTTGCATAATCGCGCGCTGAAAATAATTTCCAGTGACAACCTCCTCTGTTTCCGTTTGTTGTAAAAAACCGATCGACATCGCACCAGCACCTTGTCCCATTAAGGTCACGTTGGTTGAGTCACCACCAAAATCGCTGATATTTTCATTGACCCATTCAAGCGCTCGTTTTTGATCGCCAAGCCCAAAGTTACCCGATTGTGCTTCATCTACCCACATGCTGCCTAATAACCCTAAGCGATAGTTAAACGTAACAGCAATAAAGGGTTCATTTTCTAATACTCCCTGGGCGACCACGGTATCAGCATGAATTAGTGGTTCAGAACCTGCACCGGTTTCAAAGTCACCACCATGAATAAATACATATACAGGTAAGTTAGTTGCGTCTGCAGGACGCCAAATATTAAGGTTTAAGCAATCTTCGGATTGTACTTGTAACGTGGTTGCGCTTTGCGGACAAGCAGCACCAAAACCAGTAGCATCAATTTCACCTTCAAAACTTTTTACCTCACTATGCACCAATCGCGTTGAGGTTGCATAATCGATACCTTTAAAAGCTTCAATTGTTGTCAGTTCCTGATCACCATCAACAGAGGTAACGACCACCGATTCTTCTAATGCTTGTACTGTGGCATCACCAATTTCTAAAGAAACTTGCTGTGGAGGAAGCGGCAGCAAATCCTCCTCTTCAACGCTCTTATTATCACCATTATCACTGCAGGCGACTAAGGAGAGTGAAATTGTTAAAGCAAGCATTGAGCGAGTAAATAGCGTCATAATAATATCCATCTTTATTAGTTATAATTCTTTAGTTTCAAGGCTCAGTAATCGCAACATTATTTTTTGTGTGCTAACTATTGTCCTAAGTTTGATAGCACGATGATAGTTAAGCGTGCTCAATTGTTTAAATCGCTTATGCTTGACTCAATCATCGTATGTTACTGATTGCTTAAAAACGATAGCCAAAGTTAACGGTACCGGCGGTACGAGTTTCGCCTTTGTTAAACAACACCGTTACATTATAGTTTTTACCAAACTCTTTATTAACACCGACTAAATAGGCCCATTTTTCAAGGTCAATACCTACATTAAAGTTGAATTTTTCACCATTCACTTCAACTGAATCGATAGTACCTGAGGTGTATGGCTTCAACCCTTGGTATTCAGCACCAACAAAAAATTGGGTACGATAATCAACTAATTGATAACCAAGCATTGGTTGAACAGTAAGAATCCCCTCCGAGAATTCACTATTACCCTCCAACCGAGTCATCGAGTACGTTCCAGTCACCGAGGCAAAGAACTCACGATAACCAACAGCAAGTGTGGTACCAAACCCTACGACATCATATTGAAGTTGCAACGGTATATTGAGGTTGCCTTGTTCACAAACAAAGGTAACCTCTTTACAGAAAGCATCACCTAAGCCAGTTAACTTATCATTCAGCTTATCCTTAATTATGTCGCCAGCTTTACCGGTATAATCAGCATTCACATTCGCTTCGACTTTTATTTTTCCGAATAAACCGTAAATATTCCAAAAAGGTAAAATATAAACATCACCACGCAAGACCAGGCTTTCAGCACTTACCGTACCAATAGATTTAGAAGGGTCGAAGAGATCGTTAAAATCTATGCCTAATACATTAAAATCGGTAAATGCAAATTCCATCTCTTGTTTACGATATGAAACGGAGATTCCATAAGGCTTTGGAATATCGATACCTTTTCGACGTATCATATCTCCCATTAATGGAAATAAGTTATCAACTTTCACGCGTGCTTCGCGCATACGTGGGTCAGAAGCCTCTAGCAACAACTTTTCATCCAAAACCGTAATTTCATCATCATCATAATAAGCAACCGGTGTAGTAATAGTCGTTAACTTGAAGGTTTTATTTTTCTTGGTCTCACCATCTAGTACCGTTGATTTTCTTTTAATTAGCACTTTTCCAGAGGGTAATGTTTTAAATATTATTTTTTGGTGATAGGTGTGAATAGTGTATTTGTCATAGGTGAAGGGTTGGGAATTAGTCAGCACCATGCTTAGCGGTTGACCATCTTTTACATCTATTTTAACGCGCATAAAACGAAAATAAGCGATATCTTGTGGTAAACCATATTTAGAATAGTTGAAGCTAATTTCAACATGGCCATTTTCTAACTCTACTGCTTTTACCGACTTATCATCGTAGCTTTGTATATAATCTCGCAAACGGTACTCGGTGCGCGTATTATCTTGAATATGCTCAATGACATCCTCTTCTTTAGCAAGGTTAACCGGATTATATTTAATTCTTAAATCGATATTCTCTTTCTCATCGGTATTCTGCACTAAGAATACCTCTGATTGACTAATCTGTTCGTCAATTTGAACACTCCTTTTTACATGCTCAACTAAATGCTGTCCCTGTGTAAGTGAACTCAACCCTAACTTAGGGATATCATCTGCAATGCCATATTTAGTAAAAATGGCTTTACCTGGTTTTTCTTTTGGGTCGACAAGTTGAGGCTCAACAATACTCTCAGATATTTTTTCCTCCTCTGCATTAGCATAGGGTACACAAAAAATCGTGAGTAGAGAGGCGGTCAGAGCAATGATGGTTCTTTGGCTGAACATGAGGATGATTGATGTTTTAATTCTCATAGTAAAAATATCCATTTTTTATTATCTTCTCAGAATTTAGCTTGTCGTCATTATTGTGTTATCTGCTTAAGCTTTACTGGCCACGACGCCCCTAAGCAGGCAGGTTTAACATAAATGTACAAATAACAAGCATCAACTGCTTTGCATTTTAGTTTCTCAATGTAAATAACCTAGGCGTTTGAAAAATAACTAACCTTGCTAGAACAAAGCCTATAGCACCTAATTATCAGACAATTACACCGTATTGCCAACAAAAAACATGAAATATTAATCACAAACAAGTGATAATGCAAGAATTAGTGAACAGAGGGGATAGTTTCTGATAAAAACTTACAAAAGCCAGACCGATAGATATAAACGTTAGCAATGATATGAGAATGTTGTAATTTTGGGCTTTATACACCATGGCAAAACAGTCATCACTAACTGATACTTTTGCGAGAAAAACCAGTTAGCGATGATATTCGATTAATGAAGTCGATTGCAGTGCAGATTATTTTAAAAATCAAACAGAACGATATAATTTATTGTAAAAATTTATAATGCCAAGAATAATAAATACGACAGTCAACATCATCAACGGTGTTGTTATCTCGAAATTAGGGCTTGACTGCAATGCCCCCATGCAAAGTACGACCGATAAATTCCCCGCCAACGACTTCTGAATTTGCAATGATGGGGCTTCAGATACTTTCCAGATAAAAATACCATTAAAAAGGTATAGCAACGCTAACTGCCAAGCCTCTGTAAAAGCCGGGATAATAAATACAAATTCGGCGAGAAAAAAAACTCCCCAAATAGCAGTGCATATCGCCGTAAATTTGATGGCTTTACTTGGCATTGGCGCAAGCACAATAGCAAAAACAGAAGCGACCATTGGCATCATAGAGCTACCTGGTACTGGTAAATATATCCAAAAGGCTAAACTCGTCAGTAAAATACTCACCGCTTTACAGGTAAATATTATGCGCTGCTTCACAGGTGCAGAAAAAGCACTAACAGGCGCTTTCTTAATACGGTAATTGGCTTCAATCTCATCACACCAGCGCATTAATTCACCATTATTGCTTTTAGGCGAACATAAGCTCTTAGATAAAATCTTTGCGCCTTTTACAATAATATTCGAGTCTATTTTTTCACCTTGTATTTTTTGTGTCATTAACGCTTCAAATTGCATTAGCGCCTTGACGATTAAACGCCAATAAACCCTTTCATACGCAAGTCGTGAACTATCGGTTAATGCCAATCCTAAAATATCATCCAGTTTATTAAGTCGAGAAATTTGTGCAATGGACTCTTCTTCAAGGTCTTTGATAACTTCTGGTGTCGCAGACTGTAGTTGATTATGGGTAATCAAGCGTAATTTTTTTCTGTTATGCTGTGTACTTAACGCCATAATTTCAAAGAATACATCTTCGGTTTTCTTTGGCCAGATAAAGCGAAATACAACACTATATACAACAATCCCAAGTACCGTTTCTTGAATACGCAAAATTGAGTATGCAAAGCTGGTATCTGCATTAAAACCACTCACACTTGCAATCACCACACATACAACAAAGCCAGTTCTGAAGGCATAACCGTAACGCTTATGCACTGACATGAACGCAGAAAATGCCATGAATAAAGTATAAAAAAGCGTAAACAAAACCTTATCTTGTGGAAACTGAGATAATAAAAATATAGAGGCGACAACACCAATCACAGTACCTAATAAGCGATTACGTGCCTTATGAATGGAGTGTGAATAAGTCTCGTTGGCAGCAACAACAAATACCGTGATTGCCGACCAGTAGGACTTATCCCACCCGAGCCACAATGAAACTAGAATGGTGCTAGCAACCGCTATGCCAACCTTAATAGCTTCTTTAGTGGTATTTTTAAGTCTGATTTTATGCATCGTTACGCCCCTGAGAAAATAGGTAATAGCAAGCGAGTCATTTATAGAGCTCGATATTTATATTATTTACCCTTATTTACCTGTAATAATTTTTACTGAAGCCGTCATACCAACTCTTAGCTGAATATTATCAGGAACATGCGTTAATTTTATTTTTACCGGGATACGCTGAGCTAAACGGATCCATTGAAAATTAGCGGTTACATTAGGTAACAAGTTATTACCTGTGCTTCCATCCGTTTTTGCAATACCAAAAGAGATACTTTGAACATACCCCTCAAGCAGGACATTTTCGTGTGTCAATAATGCAACTTGAGCCACATCATTACTTGTTACACCTCGCAGGTCATTCTCTTTAAAAAAGCCTTCGATCCAAAAACTATTTTCATCGATTAGTGCAACGACGGGACTATTAGCAACAACTTGTGCACCTACGCGTAAGTTAAAATTAGTAATATAACCATCAGTTGGCGCGACTATTTTTGTAAAGCTTAAATTTAGCTGCGCTTCCTCTTCCGTCGCTTTAGCAACCTCTAGATTTGCACTCGCAGTTTCCACAGCATTAGCTAAATTATTGAGTGTTAGCACAGGCACTGCCCCCGGCGTCAGTTTCTCTAAGCGTACTGAGCGTTGTAATTCATTTTTAGCTTTGTCTAACGCAGCTTGTGCTTGCTGAATAGAGGCCGTTGCTTTATGTAGATTCGCAAGGTAAACACTGTCATCTATCTCAAATAAAGGGTCGCCTTTCTGAACTCTCACATTATCATCGATATGTACGGCAATAACCTGCCCCGTAACACGCGGCGTTATTTGTACAATCGAAGCTCGAACCTGTGCATCTCGTGTCCAAGGCTCTGAATTGTAGTTTTGGTATAGCGTAAACAGAATAACCGCTGCGCTTAATACGAGGATGAATGTTGCTATATAACGTTTACTCATGTTTTACCCTTTAAATAATAGAAATAAAGCGACCAATCAGGCCTGTAAAAATAATTAAAATGCTTAACTCTGCAATGGCAGGCACTGCGATATAACGATGCAGGCCAAATTTCACACTGATAGCGCTAACAATACTTGTTAATATATAGGCGAGTGCGACTACAAATAATAATGGAGGGAGATAAATCTCACCAAAAATAAGCTCATGAGGCATTGTTGTCATTATTGGTGCTCCTATTGATAAATTAATAACAGGATAATAAACGAAGGTGCTTGTGACACTAAATCACTTAAGAAGGATTAAACCCTCACAAAGTGGTCAATCACCTTTAAGACATAATTAATGTGCAGCTAATATTTTTCAGAAAAGTGCTTGGGGTGTGAAATGAACGCCAACGGCAGTATGAGTATGACCCAACATTCACCTCTCTATCAGGCATAATGATTATAGTCAGTTTCCTCATTTTTAATGGCTAGCTAACGAGATATTAATACTTTTATTCTGGCGTTTCATCAAAGATTGAGCATGAAAAATACTTGTTTTTAAGCCACAAAATAGCCCCAAAAATATAGTTCACTTTAATTTACAGCAAGTTAAAACGATCACTTGTTCATTTCAAAGATGCATAAAGCACATCGGAGGGTTCGATCCATCAAGCATGATTACCCTCTTGCCTCTTTGTCAAATAATATACTTCCATTCCCGATGTATGCATTCATCAACATAATCTTACAAAGGGAAATAATATTGAGATAGCGCAACCCTATTGCAGCCCTCTTTTTACATCGATAATAACTTAAAATGAGAAAAGTAATAAAATTATGAATATTATTCATCAACTGTTCGAGATATCACCCTTTATTGCGCTTTTTATGACCCTATCACTCGGTTACATCATTGGCAAAATAACCATCGGACGATTTACCCTAGGCAGTGTCGCAGGCACATTACTGATGGGTGTCATTATTGGCCAATTTGGCGTGAGCACTGATCCTGAGGTAAAAAGCATCTTTTTTGCTCTCTTTATTTATGCCGTCGGTTATCAAGGAGGCGCGCTATTCTTCAAAGAACTTAATTTTAAAAGCCTTAAGTTTGTGCTTTCTGCAATCGTGATGACAACTTCCAGTTTATTATGCGTACTCGCTGCAGCATGGATATTTGACCTTGACCAAGGTACAGCAGCAGGTTTAGCAGCAGGTGGATTAACACAATCCACAATCATTGGTAGCGCAGGCGATGCAATTAACAACCTCGGTGGATTAACAGATAGTGCGAAGCAGCTGCTGCAAAATAACCTTGCGGTCGGTTATGCAGTTACCTACATATTTGGCTTGCTAGGCCCTATTATCATGATTACATGGATTATTCCTGCATTTATGAAATGGGATATCCGTAAAGAAGCGATCCTACATTTTGAAAAAAAATCAGATAATACAAGCGCGCTTACTTCTGGAGAATTTAACTCCGTCACTGCACTTGTCACGCGCGCTTTTAAAGTAGATACCAACAGCACGCTAAACGGAATGATACTGAGTGAAGTAAATATTACTTTTATTGATGCTTGTATTGAATTGGTTGAGCGAGATGGTCACCCCTTTATGAGCGACCAATCAACAATGATTCAAGAGCATGATGTGGTTATCATTACTGGTCGTAGTGACGTTATTTATCAGTTACAAGACAATGTCATTGGCCTTGAAGTTGCTATACCTGAAGGTCTTAATGTTATCGAAGAAAGTCGCCAACTATTGGTAAACAACAAAAAATTAATTGGAAAAACGTTACAAGAACTGACTGAACTTGCCAATAAAATGACCGATAGAGGCATCTATGTGACTCATTATATGCGTGAAGGTTGTGCGATTGAAATCACACCAGAGTTGAACGTAGAAAAGAACGATATCATCGAGATAACGGGGTCCACACACGATATCAGTCAAGTTGAAAATAACATTGGTAAACCTATAGGGTATTCATATGCCGTCGACTTTGCTATTTTTGGATTAGGGATTGTATTAGGTCTTTTTATCGGCCTTATTGGCTTTAAAGTGGCTGGTGTTCCGGTTCACATCGGCTCAGGTGCGGGCTGTTTAACCTCTGGTTTAATTATCGGCTGGTTACGTCATCGTAAACCAAGTATCGCGACACTTCCGATTGCAGCTTCAAGTTTTATTCGTGATCTGGGACTTGCTGTTTTCATTGCAATTATAGGTCTTGAGGCAGGCCCTCACGCTGTGCATGCAATCAAAGAACATGGTACATCACTACTGTTTTTAGGTGCCGCAGTAACACTTATCCCACAAGTGATTGCTTTCCTCTTCTCCTATTACGTATTAAAAATTAAGAACCCGATTGAAGCACTAGGAAGCTTGGCTGGCGGACGTAATGCAAAACCAGCTTTTGCGGCGTTAATAGAAAAAAGCGGTAATGCAGCTCCTGTATTTTCCTTTACCGTTACCTATGCGGTATCCAGTATATTATTAACGCTATGCGGTCCTATCATCGTCGTCATTATGACCCTTCATGGTGGTATGTAACCAAAGGTTTATTTTAATAACATTCAAATATTGCATTAATACGATCCCCCTATTTATGAATAAATAGGGGGATAAAAAAAAATTAAGCCTATTTCGTGCTGCATATGAAACTGGTGCTATTATTTTATTTGTCAGTAGCTTAAAAATAACAGGATCGCTTTTAATGCGCTAAATATGATGCTGCGAATGATTAAATTCGTCAGCTCAAAAATATTCGCCATTAAACATGTGACCTAATGAATAATACAGCCTGTATTTAAGATCATCTTTAGAATGATCAACATGGTCCTTTGACGTTTTCAAAAAAGAGTTCTTTGGAATGTTCGAGATTAACACTGATACATTAATACCATCATTTTAACAGCAAACTTCACTGTGCACGTTTGGTGAAAAACACAAAGAGATAGCGATGAATAACAAGCAACACTTAATCATACTTTTTACACTGTTTCTAACCGCGTGCAGCAGTACCCATACAATAGAAAAGCGCGTCACCCAGGATAATTATAAAAAGGTATCAATAGCAGCAGAGCCTTTAGATAGTGATGCGGAACCATTTCGATTTTGGCCAGAACAAAAATTTGAATTTTTACTCTCAGAAAAAGATGGCACAACACCACTACGAGTAAGCGGTGAACGATTAAATATTTTAGCGTTATCTGGTGGTGGTGCTAATGGAGCATTTGGTGCAGGCGTCATAAATGGTTTATACGACAGTGGACAACTGGAGCAATACACCATTATAACCGGCATTAGCGCAGGCTCTTTAATTGCGCCTTTTGTCTTTGCTGGCGGTGATAATATTCCACAACTTAAAAGAGTTATGCTGGGTATCAACGATGAGATGGTGCTAGGTAATCGCAATTTTTTAAACGCGCTTATTAAAGATGCATTTACTAGCGGAGAGGAATTATTAGAATTTATTAGTCAGGTTTATACGCCTGAAATGATAGAGCAAATTGCACAACAGCATCAATCTGGCCGACGATTGCTGATTGGTACCACTCACTTCGATTCTGAAGAGTTAGTGATCTGGAACCTTGGACAGATAGCACAAAGTGATCTGCCAAATAAACACAGTTTAATTCACCAAATTCTAGCGGCAAGCTCATCAATCCCTGGCGTATTCCCGCCACAGTTCATCAATGTTAATTACCAAGGAAAACAGTACGAGGAGTTGCATGTCGACGGAGGTATGGCGGCCCAAATGTTTTTCAAACCCAACAATCTGGATTACAGCAAGCTCAATAAAGCCTTAGGTTTATCACAACCACCAAGGGTTGATGTCGTGCGTAACGGCGCATTAAAAGCCCCTTATGAGACGTTACCAGACAAGGGCGTACCACTACTATCAAGAAGTATAAGCGGCATGATTGTGCAACAAACCCGCGGAGATCTATACCGCATGCTCTACTTTAGCGAACTTAACGATTTAGACCTTTCATTTACTTATGTTGATGACTCCTTTGACGGAAAAAAGAAAACGAAACAGATGTTTGAAATAGAATATATGGAACATTTATATCGATTTGGTTACAACAAAGCAGCACAGGGAATGCTGTGGAGTAAAGAAATGCCATAGTATTATCAATGAAAAGATGCAAACCGACGCGCTGCAATTGAACTCTGTTGATGATATGCTATTGATATCTACAAGATAACAACAACTAGATAACAACAAAATGAAGAGAAAATATGCATTTTAGCCTAGAGCAACTTCAAGCCTTCGTGGCAGTTTACGAGCAACTATCCTTTAGTAAAGCAGCGCTTACTTTAAACAAACATCGAACAACGATTGGTCAAGTAATTACCAATTTAGAAGACCAATTAGCAGTCACGCTTTTTGAGCGATTGGGCCGTTCTGTTGCGCCAACTGAAGAGGGTAATTTACTTTTTCATTATGCTAAGCAAGCATTAGAACAAGCTCGTGTATTTGATAATGTAGCATTGAGCTTGTCTTATGGTGTTCTTGAAAGTATCACTTTCGCATATCCAAGTATGGTCCCCCACCAAATTCTTGCAGCGATCCGGATTCAGTTGGCAAAAGACTTTCCAATGATGCGAGTGAATTTTGTAGAGCGTGGCAAAGCAGAAATTAAAGAAGGACTACAGAATGGCGATTTTCACTTTGGTTTAGTCAACATTCACGACAGCACTGCGATACAAAGTCTTTCTACAAGCCTGATTGGCCATATTGAGTTTATTCCCTTTGTGCAAAAAGATAGTGAAATAGCGAAGTTACCAAGCGATAAGAGGCTGATAGCCTTTCGCACCACGAGACAATTTGTTCTTAAATCCCTTGTTGATGAGGGAATGAAAGATAAAGTACTCGTGTCAGCAAAACATGAAGAGATAGATGAACTTGCGGTGATCATCAAATTTGTACAAAAAGGACTAGGCTGGGCATTATTGCCAAAACTACTTTCTGAATCAGAATATAGCACCAATAATATTGAGTCTGTCTATTGCGATGAGATGAAAGAGGGCTTTAAATTCCCTATCTCTTTATGGTCTCAACATTCAAAACAGACACTTACAATAAGAAAGTCGATTATAGTCGCGGTGGATGAATATGTTAAAGATATTAAACAACAGCTTTCGGAAGTCACCTAAAATAGCAACGAAGATAATAAATTAATACAATAAAAATAGGCCAAGTCGTGAGCAGGGGCACTTAGATAGCAGAACGCCGTAAAGGAAAAAATACGCCATAAATCCTGCAACCATGTTCGCAATAAATTGAATACCGATTACATTAATTATGTGATCTGAATTTTGCGCAGGAAAAACAGCTTAATTCAAGGCGTAAGTTGACGTAAATGGTTGTTCCCTTTGCGAAATTTACAACGAAGAAGTAAGTTATTTTAACCAGTAAAATAGATCAGCTATTTACTGTAATCGGTATAAGTAGCAAGGATAATCATCTTTTTAGCTCCTTTGATATAAGATGATTAGCTTTTCATTATCAAAGGTTAAACAATGAAAAAAAATAAATTTTTATATTCCACCATCTTATTGCAATCGCTCTTTATTCAGCAGAGTCATGCCTCATTTTTTGACCCCATTGATGGGCAGTTCGACATTGGCCAACATCTTGCCGAAAATGCCTATGGTTTTTTACCCATCCCCATTCTTATTACTGAACCCGCTGTTGGATATGGCGGTGGGGTAATGGGATTATTTTTGCATGAAAGCCAAGAAGATAAAGATAAGCGTAAAGCATTAGCTGAAACCTCGCTCGACGGCGGTGCACAATTGATGCCGGCTGCCATTACATTAGCAGGCGCGGCCGGCACTGCAAACGGCACTTGGTTTGCTTTTGCGGGGCACCAACACTCATGGTTAAAAGATTCTATTCGCTATATCGGTGGCGGTGGTGTTGGTAAAGCCAATTTAGATATCTATTATGATTTTTCCTCTGGTAAAACATTAAAATTCAATACCGAAACAGAGGGGATTTTCGGCTTTCAAAAATTACAATTTAGAATTGCACAAACCCCGTTGATGCTTGGCATGAAACAAATTATAGCAAAATCCTCTGTAAGTTCAGACAGCGAGATAGTTGATGGCTTTTTAAAACTCTTTCTCGGTGAAGACTCTTTCACCTCTGGTTTAGGGGTGACTGCGGTCTACGATACCCGCAACAATATCTTTTTCCCTACCAACGGCTATAGCGTTGGCGCAGAATATATGATTTATGACGACGCAATTGGCAGTGATTGGAACTATCATAATTTCGATCTTAGTGGTGAGGGTTATATTCCATTAGCGGAAAAGTGGATATTAGCTTTTGCAGGTAATTACCAATATTTCAGTAGCGATGAAACCTTTTTACCGCCTACCGTGCGCCCTTATGTAGACCTTCGAGGCGTCCCATCTTATCGTTATCAAGGTGATGAAGTTGCAGCTATTCAATCACAAATAACCTATAAAATAACTCCCCGCTGGTTAGTTTCCGCTTTCTACGGAAAGGGGTTTACGACAACATCCAGAGAAAATGATTTAATCCAACTCGATGATGTAACCGATTCTATTGATGCTTACGGTGTTGGCTTTCGCTACCAAATAGCACGTCGTTATGGGTTATATTTAGGCGCTGATATCGCATCGAGTGGTGATGACAATGCGCTCTATTTTAATGTGGGTAGTGGATTTTAATAAACAGCTATCAACATATCAAAGGCCATTCATTGCAAAATCAAATCTGCTCTTCAAATAAGAGTAGATTTGATTTTATGGAACATACACCTAAAACAGACAAGCTCACTCCTACCAAGCAACAAACAACGATCAAATAGCAATAAGCGTCTATGATATGTTTTTACCCTGATAAATGATCTTTATCTGATGGATAACGTAATGACTATATATCAGGCAGTTCGGTCAACATTAAGAAGAATATAACACAATACTGCTAAACAAAATTTCACACAACTAAATGGAGTTACTAGCAATGAAAGCACTAGCATTAGCGTTATTAATTAGTTTACCCGTTGCAGCACAACAGGTTACTTATCAAGTAGATGGCCAAGATTACCAAGGTTATTTTGCCAAAGCCCAAGGCACAGCAAAAGGTAGCGTGCTGTTGATTCATGACTGGGATGGATTAACAGACTACGAAGTAAAACGTGCCGATATGCTTGCAGAACAGGGTTATAACACCTTTGCTGCAGACCTCTACGGTAAGGGTAACCGCCCTATTGAAACCCAAGCTAAAAAAGAGGAAACCAGTAAGTTATACAAAGATCGTGAAAAGATGCGTCGTCTGATTTTAGCAGGTATTAATGAGTCTAAAAAACTAAGCCAAGATGAGATGGTCGTAATGGGTTACTGCTTTGGTGGTGCGGCGGTACTAGAGCTTGCTCGTTCAGGAGAAGCGGCTGATGTAAAAGGTTATGCTACGTTTCATGGTGGTCTAGCTACACCAGAGGGACAAAATTATAATAAATTAACCGCGCCTATTTTTGTCGCTCACGGCGGAGCAGATAGTGCAATACCACTCACACAGGTAGCTGATCTAGGGGTGCAACTTGAAGCTGTTAAAGCGAACTACGAGATTCAGATCTATTCAGGTGCACCACACGCCTTTACAGTAATGGGCTCACCGCGTTACCAAGAAGTCGCAGATAAAAAATCGTGGAATACCTTTATGGGGTTTCTTGAACAGAATTTATAGCTGATTATTTTAGAGGTATGGCGTTTAGCATTAGTTGAGTGGCATATTAATTAAATCAGAGACAGGCTTTACCTGTCTCTGATTTTTTTTACTATTTAATTAAATGTATATCGCGTTGTGGGAACGGAATACTGATAGCATTCTTGTCCAGTGCCTTTTTAATCTCTTCATTAACACTAAAATAAACATCCCAATAATCTTGTGGTAAACAATGTGGTCTTACAGCAAAATTGACAGAACTATCGGCCATCTCTAATACACCAACAAAAGGTGCAGGATCTTGCATTACTTTATCATGCTTAACAAGCACATCCATCAATACCGATTTTACTGTATCAATATCAGAGTCATAGGAAACGCCTGCAGTAAGGTCGACACGTATTTTTCCTTCCACCGTATAATTCACAATTGAACCATTAGATGTTGCACCATTAGGCAAAATAATTTGCTTAGATTGTGGTGCGATTAAAATAGTATTAAAGATTTGCACTTCTTTAACGACACCTAAATGTCCTTGAGACTCAATTAAATCGCCTACTTTGTATGGCTTAAACATCATCAATAAAACACCACCCGCGAAGTTAGCTAAACTCCCCTGTAATGCTAAACCAACCGCTAAACCAGCAGCACCTAAAACAGCAACAAACGACGTTGTTGCAATGCCTATCATTGACGCGACAGAGATAAATAATAGCGCTTTAAGAATCCAAGAGACTAGGCTACCCATAAATGGAATCAATGTTGGATCCGCTTTAGATCGCTGCATCGATAGCTTAACAACCTTGGTTATGCCGCCAATGATCCAGAGGCCTATCAGTAAAGTAACAATCGCTAACATTAATTTTGGCGCATACTCTATCCCTAACTCATATGCTTTGGTTGATAATGTTTCAAGTTGGTCTGTAGAAAAATCTAAGCTTTCCATGTAATTCCCTTTTTTTGAATATAGATGATTGAATTCTAGGGTAGTTTTAAAAAAATTCAATCAATATAAATTCAATCGCTATGAAACATCACCTAAAAAGCAGATGGCACAAGGAAAAAGTTAACCACGAAGCCGCCGTACTACAACAAGAATACAAAGAAACCCTAAATTATAGTTTTGCTTTTCTTTGTATTAGTGCGAAACATGCTCAGTGTTCTTCGTGATAAATGCTTTTTTGAAAACGCTTAAGCTAGCTATTCACAAGGTGGTGCAAGATGAATAATCGCAAGGCCACCGAGTGAGGTTTCGCGATACTTCTTATTCATATCTTTACCTGTTTGATACATGGTGGCAATCACTCTATCTAATGATATCAGAGACTTACTAGTACGCTTAAGCGCCATACGCGAGGCATTAATCGCTTTCATCGCGCCCATCGCATTACGCTCAATACAAGGTACTTGTACTAATCCACCAATCGGATCACAGGTCATGCCTAACGAATGCTCCATCGCGATTTCAGCCGCAATACATATTTGCTCGTTACTACCACCACGCAGTGATGTTAGCCCCGCCGCCGCCATGGATGAAGAAACGCCAATTTCGCCTTGGCAACCCACTTCAGCACCAGAGATAGACGCGTTCACTTTATAGAGCATACCAATCGCGCCAGATACCGCTAAAAAGTCTCGCAGTTGCTTAGTATCTAATGGTCGAATAAAGCGATGGTAATACATCAGTACCGCAGGAATAACACCAGCGGCACCATTAGTCGGGGAGGTCACTACTTGTCCACCAGCAGCATTCTCTTCACTCACCGAAAATGCAAAAAGGTTTACCCAGTCCATGATCTCCATCGGATCATTTTCAAGACTACCATTCGCCTCCAGTTTTTTAAGTAGCGCAGGCGCACGACGTGTTACATTTAATCCACCATCCAGAATACCTTCGGTTTCAAAACCTCGATCCATACAACTAGACATCACCTGCCAGATCTTGTCAGCTTTTGCAGATAGCTCATCCTTGCTGCGATACGCCATCTCATTTTGCTGAATTAACGCCCCTAAACTTAAGCCATTCACCTCTGCCATCTCAAGCAGCTGCTCAGCACTTTTGAATGGGAAATCTAAAACAACTTTTTTAACTTTACTACCATGCTCTAATTCATCTGCGGTCACGATAAAGCCACCACCAATAGAGTAGTAAGTTTCCATCGCTAGACGCTTACCTTGGGCATCAAAGGCGGAAATAGACATACCATTTTCGTGTAACGGCAACTCCTGTTGATGAAAAAGCATATCGCGTTTACTCTCAAAATTAATATTGCGCACGCCAGCCAGTGGTAAACGTTTCTCTTCAATACTTTTAGCGATTAACTTATTCGCTTCAACAATATTAATATCGTCCGGTTTATTACCCAACAAACCAAGAAGAGACGCCCTGTCGGTATGGTGACCAATGCCGGTTAATGATAAAGATCCATAAAGATCTATTTGAATCCTATCCACATCCTTTAGACAGTCTTTGATCAGTTGTGTGAAATTAAACCCCGCGATCATTGGCCCATTGGTATGAGAACTTGAGGGACCAACGCCAATTTTGTAGATATCAAAGATGGACAGCATAATAATTACCTAAGTAGGAGAGAAAAGTAAGTCACCACAATAAATGTTGTGTGGTTCAGTTGAGCGAGCAAAGAAGTGTTTTAGTGTTGAATAAATATAATCTATTATGCTGAATTAGCATTAATAAAAATGGCTTGTAGCAACCTGAATATGTAACTGGTCGTAAAATGCGTAGTAAAATTGCATAGAAAAGCTGCATATAAAAATTCATTTGTAACAAGACATCAATTGCAGTTAACTAGTAATTCTAATTACAAAATTGAGAACGAAGTTAGAAAAGAATTTAACAAGCAATAATAGTCAGTTATTTAGTTAGATTGATATTATATTAACGTCATTAATTTAATGGTCAAATTATTCGTCGCCAACTAAACGATTACTTAACCTCGAGATCGCATAATCGATAAACACACGTAACCGAGCTGGCATATATTTGGTCTGAGCAAATTGCATTGCAATCGCGCCATGATAATTACTTTTAATCGTCCAATCCTCAAGCACCGGCATCACTTCATTAGCTTGCAGTGCTTGCTGAATAACAAAATCATGAAAAATGCCAATCCCCAACCCATCTTTTACCGCCTTAAGACGCATCTGTGAGTGATTAACTGCATAACGCCCAGTAACCGCAACCGTATGAAACTGATCATCCTTCAAAAAGTCCCAAATATTATCTTTTGGTGTTTCTGCAAGATACAGACAATCATGGCCCACTAACTCGGTAGGATGCTGTGGTAATCCATGATTAGCAAGGTATTCAGGACTCGCACAAAGTACCAAGTTAGTTTTTCCTATCTCTTTTAATACCAAGTTCTCATCTGGTTTATCGGTGAGTTTAAACGCGACATCAATACCATGCTTAAACAGATCTATCTCACCATCAATCACACGTAACTTGAGTTGAATCTCAGGATAAGCATCCAAAAAAGGGATCACCAATGGCGCTAATACCGAGTTCAAAAAAGCTTCTGGTGCGGCAACCGTTAATGCACCCGATGGTGCTAAGTGATCTGAAGTTGAGACCTCAACCGCTTGCTCGGCAGCATTGAGCATAATCACCGCTTGGTCATACACCTTCTTACCCGTTTGAGTGATGATTAACTTACGTGTGGTTCTCTCAATAAGTTTAACCGACAACGCTTTTTCTAGGCGCGTAATCAACTTGCTTAACGCGGAGGGAGTCACTCCTAGTTTCTTTGAGGCAGCTGTAAAACTACCTTCATTAATCACAGAGATAAAAGAAGCAAGATCTGGCAGTAAAGCGATCAGTTTTGATGGGGTCATGATGAATCCAGATGATTAACAAAGAAGAGCGACAACTGACAGTATTATAGCCTCACAACCTTATTGGTGCCTCAAATTCATTAATGTTTTTCCACCTAGCAGGATAATGCTATCTATTAATATCAACTAAACTACAAGGCATAAACTGAGCGTAAAAAGATCTTATCTGTGCGCAATGATCGGTGTTAGTAAACCGACAATAATAATTAAAAAAGGAACTGAATCATGTCTAATGCATTCTATCAACAAATTCAAAATCAAATAGAAGAAGTAAAAGCCGAAGGCCTTTACAAATCTGAACGTATTATTACATCAGCGCAAAAAGCGGCAGTTTCTATCTCAACCGGTCAGGAAGTTCTTAACTTCTGTGCAAACAACTACTTAGGGCTTGCTAACCACCCGGCACTTATCGAAGCAGCAAAATCAGGCATGGATGAGCATGGCTTTGGTATGGCTTCAGTGCGTTTCATCTGTGGTACACAGGACTCACATAAAGAACTAGAGCAAAAACTATCAACCTTTTTAGGTCAAGAAGATACCATTCTTTATACTTCATGTTTTGACGCGAATACCGGCCTTTTTGAAACCATTCTTGGTAAAGAAGATGCAATTATCTCTGATGCATTAAACCACGCTTCAATCATTGATGGCGTGCGTCTTTGTAAAGCGATGCGTTTTCGTTACGCAAACAACAATATGCAAGAGTTAGAAGCACAATTAATTGCCGCAAAAGAAGCCGGTGCACGTAATACACTAATCGTAACTGATGGTGTGTTCTCAATGGATGGTGTGGTTGCAAACCTTCCTGCTATTTGTGACCTTGCAGATAAGTACGGTGCACTAGTGATGATTGATGATTCTCACGCGGTAGGTTTCATGGGTGAAAACGGTGCAGGAACACATGAGTTCCATAACGTAATGGATCGTATTGATATTATTACCGGTACATTAGGTAAAGCAATGGGTGGCGCTTCAGGCGGTTACACAGCGGGTAAAAAAGAGGTGATCGATTGGTTACGTCAACGTTCTCGTCCGTACCTATTCTCTAACTCTGTTGCACCTGCAATCGTATCAGCTTCAATTCGAGTATTAGATTTATTAGCAGAGTCAGGCAACCTACGCACGCAACTTTGGGAAAATTCTGCGCACTTCCGTACACGTATGGAAGGCGCAGGTTTCACCATGGGTGGCGCGGATCACGCGATCATTCCAATCATGCTAGGTGATGCAAAAGTAGCGGCAGAGTTTGCTGAACGTGCGCTTGAAAAAGGCATCTACGTTGTTGGTTTCTCTTTCCCTGTAGTACCAAAAGGTAAAGCGCGTATCCGTACACAAATGTCAGCAGCACATACTCGTGAACAGCTAGATACCGCTATCGATGCCTTTATCGAAGTCGGCAAAGAGATGGGCTTATTAAACAGCGAGAAAATTAAGTAATGAAGATCAAAGCACTTTCTAAACTAAAACCAGAAGTTGGCATCTGGATGACCGAAGTTGATAAACCTGAAATGGGTTGCAACGACTTACTTATCCGCATCAAGAAAACAGCTATCTGTGGTACCGATGTACATATCTACAACTGGGACGAATGGTCGCAAAAAACCATTCCTGTACCTATGGTAGTGGGTCATGAATACGTAGGTGAAGTGGTTGGTATTGGCCAGGAAGTTCGTGGTTTTGAAATCGGCGATCGTGTTTCTGGTGAAGGACATATTACCTGTGGTCACTGTCGTAACTGTCGTGGCGGTCGTACCCACCTTTGTCGTAACACGACGGGTGTTGGTGTAAATCGTACTGGTGCATTCTCGGAATTCTTAGTCATTCCTGCATTTAATGCCTTTAAAATTCCAGCTGAAATCAGTGATGATGTTGCTGCTATTTTTGACCCCTTTGGTAACGCGGTACACACTGCGCTATCATTTGATTTAGTGGGTGAAGATGTCCTAATTACTGGTGCAGGTCCGATTGGTATTATGGCTGCTGCCGTTGCTAAACACGCAGGCGCACGCCACGTTGTCATTACAGACGTAAACGAATACCGTTTAGACCTTGCGAAGAAAATGGGTGTGACACGCGCTGTTAACGTAATGAGCGAAAAGCTTGAAGATGTGATGAGCGAACTTGGCATGACTGAAGGTTTTGACGTTGGTTTAGAGATGTCAGGTAACCCATCGGCATTTAACAGCATGCTCACTAACATGAACCACGGCGGTAAAATTTCACTGCTAGGTATTCCTCCATCAGATATGGCGGTTGATTGGAACCAAGTTATCTTTAAAGGTTTGGTGATCAAAGGTATCTACGGACGTGAGATGTTTGAAACCTGGTACAAAATGGCAAGTTTGATTCAATCTGGCTTAGACCTAACACCAATTATTACTCACCACTACAAGATCGATGACTTCCAAGCAGGTTTCGACATGATGCGCTCAGGTATGTCAGGTAAAGTAATTTTAGATTGGGAATAGCCCTTATTTAGGTTATTCGTTACAGATAAAAAGGCTGAACAACATTGTTTAGCCTTTTTTTTAGTGTTCACTTCCCCCCCTCTCTAAGTCTGACATTCTAGGATTAATTAAAATACAGATAGCTAAGGGCGCCATGATGCTCACAACAAAAACGATTACCCTATTGCAAAAATATTCATCTTATTAATATTGCATCTCTAACAAAGCAAATATACACTTAAACATATATATGAATATTCACATGTTAATTTTTATAGAGCCAACTCAATATAAATTCACCTAAAGTAAGGAAGACAAATGGGCATATTTGAACGCTATCTATCTGTTTGGGTAGCGATAAGCATCGTAACTGGCGTACTGCTCGGTTTATGGCAACCAGCCATATTTGCACAGATAGCAACCTTTGAAATTGCACATGTGAATGTTGTTATTGCCGCTTTCATTTGGGTGATGATCTTTCCGATAATGCTACAAATTGATTTTTCATCAATTCAAGATGTCGGTAAAAACCCTAAAGGATTAGCCTTAACCGTAGTCATCAATTGGTTAATTAAACCTTTTACCATGGCAGCCTTGGGTTGGTTATTCTTTCGTGTTTTCTTTGTCGATTTAGTTGACCCAGCAACGGCGCAAGAATATATAGCCGGTATGATTTTACTTGGTGTTGCACCTTGTACCGCAATGGTTTTTGTATGGTCACAACTCACTAAAGGGGATCCTAATTATACCCTCGTACAGGTATCAGTTAACGATGTGATTATGATTTTCGCCTTTGCACCTATTAGCGCTTTTTTATTGGGAGTAAGCGATATTGTTGTGCCATGGGAAACATTATTACTCTCCGTGCTGCTATACGTATTACTGCCATTAGTTGCCGCTGTTTTTACACGTAAAATACTCAATAATAAAAATGAAATAGGTTTGTCACAATTACTCGCTAAACTGAAACCATGGTCAATGGTAGGGTTATTAGCAACGGTCATTTTACTGTTTGGCTTTCAGGCTGAAACAATTATTGCCGATCCTAAAACCATTGGTTTAATTGCGATTCCACTGATGATTCAGACCTACGCTATTTTTATTATCGCTTACCTAGCCGCTAAAAAAATGAAATTAGCACATAACATCGCAGGCCCAGCAAGTTTAATCGGCACCTCAAACTTTTTTGAACTCGCCGTTGCCGTCGCTATTTCGCTGTTTGGTTTACACTCTGGTGCAGCCCTAGCCACCGTTGTTGGCGTATTGGTTGAAGTACCGGTGATGCTGTCATTGGTTGCTTTTGTTAACCGCACTCAGCATTGGTTTAAATAAATTTACCCCTGTTATATAAATAATAAGAAGAGATTAATCATAAAATGAAAACACATCCTTACGATATTTTAGCTTTAGCAAATGGTGCACAGCTTATTTTTACCCCTTGTCCAGGCACTAAAGATGCTTCACTAGAATCATCACTAACAACACTAAAAGAAGTTGGTACAAACATGTTACTGACATTAATGTTTGATGAAGAGATGGCACAAAATAACGCACAACAATTGCCACAAGCCTGTAAAGATCAGGATATCAAATGGATCCAGTTACCTATCTCAGACGATAAAGCACCCAATTCTGAGTTCGAAACACCATGGCAACAGCATCAAACGGCAATCCTTGAAGTACTGAATAACAAAGGAACAATTGCGGTACATTGTAAAGGTGGCTCAGGACGAACAGGACTTGTGATTGGTTTAGTGTTATTGGCTTATGGCTGGCCTGCAGATAAGATAATTGCAGAGGTTCAGAAATTACGTCCTAAAGCATTAAAATACCCATTACAATTAGATTATTTCAATCGTTATTTATAATGTTTGTTTTGAAAAGCATTAACGGTGACGTTTTGTAACCACAATAAACTTGTATAACGACAGTGGCACCCTCGCCCGCGCATATAACTAACAGCTACTTTTTTCAGCGTAAATACTCCCATTTACGCTGTTATTCCCATTTAAAAACTATCCTCTATTTATCAATTACATCCATAGGTTATGCTTTATCTATTGAGTAACTGCCTCTATGATTGTTACAACATTAATAAAATAGATAATTCTAATACCAACCTAACTTAGTCGATATAAAAACAGGGAAGAACATGCTTGAGATTGCAGTAATTTATTTGGCAGCGGCCATTATTTCCGTACCTATCGCCAAGCGAGTAGGATTAGGATCGGTACTTGGTTATCTACTCGCAGGTATCCTGATTGGGCCCTATGCGTTAGCCATGGTGGGCGATCAAACCGACGTCATGCATTTTGCCGAATTTGGTGTGGTGATGATGTTATTTCTTGTCGGACTTGAGCTGCAACCCTCACGCCTATGGAAGCTAAGGCACTCTATCGTTGGTCTGGGCGGACTACAAGTGACATTAACCACCCTGCTCTTTTATATTATTGCTCATTATGCGTTACAACTGAGATGGGAAGCCGCCTTAGCTATCGGACTAATGCTCGCCCTCTCCTCCACCGCTATTGTTTTACAAACCCTCACTGAAAAGGGTTGGATAAAGCAGGATGCAGGGCAAAATGCATTCTCAGTATTACTGTTTCAAGATATCGCAGTTATCCCAATCTTAGCGCTATTACCTCTGCTCGCGTTTAGTGATGCACAATCACTGACCTCTGAGCATCACAACTTGATTGAAGATTTTTCAATGGCGGTACAAGTGCTTATCTCGGTGATGGTAATTGTCGCGATTGTATTAGCAGGGAAATATATCTCTAGCCCACTGTTTCGATTTATTGCCGAAACCCGCTTACGCGAACTGTTTACTATCTCTGCGCTATTTCTGGTGATTGCCATTGCACTCGTAATGCAAAAAATTGGCTTATCACCTGCGTTAGGTACTTTTTTAGCAGGGGTGGTATTAGCAGAGAGTGAGTTTAGACATGAGTTAGAAGTGGATATAGAGCCCTTTAAGGGATTGTTATTAGGTCTTTTTTTTATCACCGTTGGCGCATCAATCGATTTCCCATTGTTAACGGAAAAACTTGCTTTGGTGATCATGTTGGTAGCTATTCTGATCGCTGTAAAAGCGCTAGTGCTGTATTTACTGGCACTTATCTTCAAGATAAAAGGCAAACAGAAACTGCTATTTACCCTCGCTTTAGCGCAAGGGGGAGAATTTGCATTTGTACTATTATCACTGACCTCTTCATTACAAATACTCACGCCAGAGCAAAATAAACTCACCACGTTAGTGGTTACCATCTCGATGTTGCTTGCACCGTTATTGCTTATCATTTATGAAAAATCACTCAATGCAGAAAAGCAAACCAACAAAGCGTTTGACCAAGTTGAAGATCTAGAAGCAACCAAGAGCGTTATTATTGCTGGTTACGGCCGCTTTGGGCAAATTATTGGTCGCTTACTCAGCGCACAGGGTTATCACTTGTCGATTCTTGACCACAGCCCGAGCCAGATAGAGATGTTACGCCGCTTTGGCAATAAAGTGTTTTATGGTGATGCCGCTAGCCGAGATTTACTCGCCGCAGCCGGGGCAAATGAAGCACAACTATTGGTTATTGCCGTCGATGAACCAGATAAAATTTTAGAGATTGCTGCAATTGCGAAAAAGCATTATCCGCAAATAAAAATTGTGGCACGCGCCGTGGATCGCCGCCATGCTTATGAACTATTAAATGCAGGTATCACCACCTTTAAACGCGAGCTTTTCGACTCATCGCTTAACTTAGGCGTCGAGGCATTAACCTTACTTGGTAATAGCCGCGCAGATGCAGAACGAGCAGGAAGACTGTTTACTAAGCATGATGATGAATCCCTACATGAATTAGCAGAATTATGGGGAGACGATCATAGCTACGGCATCGCTGTTAAACAACGCGTCGATGATTTACAACAGGTATTGAGCAAGGATAGAGAGGAGCAAAAAAGATTAAATACGTGTAAAGGGGGTGATTGCGGGCCGAGTGAAACTGATAAGGTAGGCATTAAAAACACTTAAAAGCCCTGCGTACCAAACAAGTAAGTTACGCACTTCAACAGCAAGCTCAACCTTTCAGGTGAGCTTGCTGTTCTATTTTACGATTAAGATATATATAACAAGAGCCTGCGTCCAGTTCTCTGAACTACTTATACCTAAGCAATATGTTATTTTTGTTTTCTTTTCGCTTTAAAGTAACTCACTGCTTTCACTACAACAACGCCACATAATATCCAAAAAATAGCGTGGTAAATTGAGTGCATTGCATCACTAGACATCAGATGAGGGTGATGTGCAAAAGCCTGTGAAGAGAGTAATAAAGCAAAAATAAGGGTAAAAAATTTCATAGTATTTCCTAGTAATAGTTATTAATTTTTAGTGGCTAGCGAGAAGCAAAAACGCTTACTTCAACATGCCCTGTGTTTCGATGAATTCGATGATCTCTGCTAAACCTTGCTGTGTTTTCATATTACTAAATACAAAAGGTTTGTCGCCACGCATCTTCTTCGCATCTCTGTCCATTACATCTAATGAAGCGCCAACTAAGTCTGCAACATCGATTTTGTTGATGATCAACAGGTCAGATTTAGTAATACCTGGGCCGCCTTTACGTGGAATTTTATCACCCGCAGAAACATCGATAACATACAAAGTTAAGTCAGATAGCTCTGGGCTGAAGGTTGCACTGAGGTTATCACCGCCACTCTCAACCAATACAAAATCAAGATCTGGATGACGTTCATGTAACTCATCAATCGCAGCAAGGTTCATTGATGCATCTTCACGAATCGCAGTATGCGGACAACCACCTGTTTCAACACCCATAATACGATCTGCACTCAATGCATCGTTACGCGTTAAAAACTGCGCATCTTCATAGGTGTAGATATCGTTTGTCACGACAGCCATCGAATACTTATCGCGTAGCGCTAAACATAATTGGCTTAATAATGCGGTTTTACCTGAACCGACTGGACCACCTACACCGATACGTAATAACTGTTTCTTTCTCATGTTTTTCTCTCATTTTTTCTGTAATAGAATAATTTAGTTTTTAGGATCTAAATAAACGTGTGTACTGAGTCTCATGCCAAGCGCTTGCCATCGCAAGTCGTGGCAGACTCGCGCCGATATCTGCAGTTTCTATACTGTTTGCTATTTGAATGGCCGAGCTTACTTTTTCACTTAACTCAAACAATAGATTTTGCGCTTGGGTTTGCCCTAATGGCACCAACTTGGTCGCAGCAGCGACTTGATTATCAAGGTAGGTCCAACAGTAACCACTTTGCGCAGAGACTAAATCGAGTTTGCAGAGGTAAGCAGCAACTGCAAAAACAGCGACAAAGCTGACCTCCTGCTTAGCAAATAACGGATGATAAGGCGTACTATCAACACTATCGAGATTCTTCAAAAGGCGAACGAACGCTTTCCCCATCGCAACATCTGCAAGGCGTAGCTCGCTACTTTCTCGGCAAGCGATCAATAACTCGCTGTAGCGCTTAAAGCGCTCAAAATCATTATCTTGTAGCGCTTGATAAAGACGCTTTATCAGCGCTAAATCGGTACGCGCAATCGACTCATTTAAGTTCAGTTCGATCCAATCAAATGTGCTTTTTTGACAACTAACCCACTCCATCTCGATCGCATATTCCAACCCCTGCGAAAATGAAAATCCGCCCACGGGTAAGTTAGCACTGCATAGTTGCAGTAAGCGATTAAGCTTGGTTGGATCAGCGCTATTAATGTGCATGGCCATTACCGTGGCTATGCCCGTGACTTTCATCATGTGAATGGCTATGACTGTGTCCACCTGCACGTTTAGCGTAAGCCCCATTTTCAGGTTCAAAGACCGCAGGGGTTTTATCAATCGTTAAGCCGTACTTTTCAGCGAGCTCTTCTAACACATGGTCTGGCTTAAAACGTACCCACAACTCGCCCACTTGCAGCGTGGTGTGGCGATTGCCCAGGTGGTAACAAACTTTACTAAACGTTAGCCAGTCAGTGCCAATCGCCGTTGAAACGTCTTCTGCTTGGCCTTTCACTTCAATTAATAAACCACATTCTGTTTTTAATATTTCACCAACCAATAACGGGTGACCACGTTCAACGAAGATGCCGATATCCGCACCTTTATCGGTGATCCCTTTAATACGTGATTTTTTACGCGTATCTTGATCTAAGGTGATCGAATCACTTATTTCATCATGGGTATGATCCAGTCTTTCAAAAGCTTTTAACATTGTTTATCTGTTTCCTATTTTCTTGTTTTTATTCTTTATTCTTTATTCTTTATTTTTAAGGTTCACAAAACATCTACTTTTTTACACAGTAGGAGGGCTTTAGGCAAAGCCGTCAAACTTTTATTTTATGAGCATATGTTCCATATGTGATTAAAATAAAAGTGCAGACAATGCCGACTAAAGTTCTCCTACGCAGTAAAAATTAGAACAGGGTGTAACGCTGTGCCAACGGCAACTCTGTTGCAGGCTCACAAGTCAGTAATTCACCATTTGCACGTACTTCATAGGTTTGTGGATCCACTTCAATCTTTGGCATCCAATCATTATGAATCATGTCTTTTTTACCGATATTACGGGTGTTTTTACACACACCAACCATGCGTGTCATGCCCACAATTTCAGGTACATTTTTATCAATGGCAGCTTGCGATAGAAAGGTCATTGAGGTCTTTGCCGCAGCACTACCAAATGAACCAAACATCGGACGATAATAAACAGGCTGTGGTGTTGGGATTGATGCATTGGCATCACCCATTGGCGCAGCTGCAATAAAGCCAGATTTCATGATCATCGCAGGCTTAATGCCAAAGAACGCCGGTTTCCATAATACTAAATCGGCTAATTTACCTACTTCAATCGAGCCAACTTCATGGCTAACCCCGTGACTGATTGCAGGGTTAATCGTGTATTTAGCGATATAACGTTTAATACGGAAATTGTCATTACGTTCAGTATCTGGTGCTAACGGTCCACGTTGTTGTTTCATTTTGTGTGCTGTCTGCCAGGTACGAGTGATCATCTCACCAACACGCCCCATCGCTTGTGAATCAGAGGAAATCATACTGATTGCGCCTAAGTCATGCATGATATCTTCTGCTGCGATACTCTCTTTACGAATACGCGAATCAGCAAAGGCAACATCTTCTGGAATAGATGGATTTAGATGATGGCATACCATCAACATATCTAAATGCTCATCAATAGTATTAACCGTATAGGGTCTTGTTGGGTTTGTTGAAGAGGGTAAAACATTGGGCTCGCCACAGGCACGAATAATATCTGGAGAGTGACCACCACCCGCACCTTCAGTGTGGTAGGTATGAATGGTACGGCCTTTAAATGCGCCTAATGTATCTTCTAAAAAGCCCGATTCATTCAGCGTATCTGTATGAATCGCAACTTGTACATCGTAGCGCTCAGCAACCGATAAACAGTTATCAATAGCTGCAGGTGTTGTACCCCAATCTTCATGCAGTTTTAAACCACACACTCCCGCTTCAATTTGCTCTTCAATGGCTTGCGGTAAACTCACGTTACCTTTTCCTAAAAAGCCAAAATTCATCGCAAAATCGTTGGTTGCTTGCAACATTTTATGAATATTCCAAGGTCCCGGTGTACAGGTCGTGGCTTTAGTCCCTGTTGCAGGACCTGTACCGCCACCAATCATAGTAGTAACACCTGACATTTGTGCTTCTTCAACCTGCTGTGGGCAGATAAAATGGATATGTGCGTCTATGCCACCAGCGGTTAATATTTGACCTTCACCGGCAATCACTTCAGTACCCGCCCCGATCTCAATATCGATATTATCTTGAATGTCTGGGTTACCTGCTTTACCAATAATCGCAATACGTCCGTCTTTAATACCAACGTCGGCTTTAACAATGCCCCAATGGTCAACAATCAATGCGTTAGTAATCACCACATCGACGGTTTCCAAACAAGAGGCTTGGCTCTGCCCCATGCCATCACGAATCACTTTACCGCCGCCAAAGGTGACCTCTTCACCATACTCAGTGAAATCTTTTTCAACTTCTAACCATAAGTCGGTATCTGCTAAACGAACACGATCCCCTACCGTTGGTCCAAACATATGTGCGTAAGAATGCTTATCAATCGTTGCCATGGTTATTTATCTCCCTCTGTATTACCTACAAGATCACCTTGAATATCACCACGAAAACCGAATACACGGCGCTTACCGCGATAGGGAATAAGGGTAACTTGTCGTTGTTGTCCTGGTTCAAAACGAACCGCGGTACTTGAGGTAATATCTAAACGATAACCCTTGGTGATTTCGCGATCAAAGATCAACGCACTGTTAACTTCGTAAAAGTGATAATGCGAGCCAACTTGAATGGGTCTGTCGCCAGAGTTTGCAACCGTGACTGTTAATTGTTCACGACCTACATTGAGTTCTCGATTACCGCTATCGGTTTTTATTTCACCTGGAATCATTATTTACTCCATTAAATAATTGGGTTATGCACTGTCACTAGTTTTGTACCATCAACAAATGTTGCTTCAACTTGCACATCAGAGATCATCTCTGCAATGCCATCCATTACCTGATCACGGGTTAATAATGTTCGACCATAATCCATCATCTCGGCAACGCTTTTACCATCTCGCGCGCCTTCAATAATCTCCATTGAGATATACGCCATCGCTTCTGGATAATTAAGTTTTAAGCCACGATTTAGACGGCGTTCAGCCAATAATGCTGCAGTAAAAATCAGTAACTTGTCTTTTTCTCTTGGTAATAAATCCATAATGATCTCTTTTTATGTATGCCAAATTCGAGGTTGTAACGCGGCTTTATCAACCAGTAACGGGCGTAATATTTCCCATAGGCTAATAAACAATTGTTTACACTGCTGTGCGTGCGCACCTAAATAACGGATAACTAATAATCCATCAATATCGGTGATGCTGATATTTGTCTGCGCACCTTGCTCAGTGATCTTGTCACGCATCAGATCCAGCAGATCTTTACGCTGATACTGATCCGTGAGTATTGCAGACGCATAAGCTAAAAAGGTAGCAAAGACGCTGTTATTAGCTAAGCCAGCGGGGTGAGTTAATAAGCTATTCTCAGGGGATAATGCGATGCGATCATGGTAGATAAGTTTACCGTCGCAAAATAGACGGTTTAACTGACAGTATTTACCCTCAATAAAGGGTTGGTCAGAATCGGGTAAACCTAAACAAGTGATATCCCAACCTAAATAAACGCTGCTTGAAGTCAGTTCGATATCAACGGTATTAAAACCATCTGCGCCTTCATAAACAATGGTTTCTTGCGGAAAGTTTTCACACTTTGCATCCGCTTCAAGAATCAGTTTGGTAATTTGTGCTTGCTTAGCATCACCAATCTCTAAGTTAGTACGCGCACGATAGAAACGCCCTGCACCGGGCGTCGTAAACAGAAGATGCGCATTGTTTTTTATATTGACACTGATACGCAGTTCGTCGCCAGACACAATGCCAGCAGGTGGATGTAATAGATAGATATGCGCGCAGTCGCGCCCTTCGGGATAAAACGCTTTTTGTACGGAAAGCGGGCCTTTACGCTGGGTACGTGTTAGCTGTGTACCCACGGGGGTATCACTAAATTCAAGCATTAAATGCGCAAACCAGTGATTTTTCACTGGCTTATTAAGTACTGCTCTCGGAGCTTCTGTTGTTATCATTTTTTCCCTAAAATTACGTAACTACATGATTACGCGATAACCTGTCAATGCTATGGACTTCGCCATTAAAGTGACAGCGTTATACGGCGAGATATTTACTCACTAACTCATCGTCTAGTTCGCTCATCTCGCCCGAGGCAATCACCTGCCCCTTTTCCATTAAGTGGAAATTCTCCCCTACAGCGCGTGCAAAAGGTAATTTCTGCTCTACCAAGATAATGGTCATGCCATTTTCTTTGTTTAGTTTTAATAATACATCACGTATTAGTTGCACAATGTTAGGTTGAATCCCTTCATTGGGCTCATCTAATATCAATATATCAGGATTGAGCACTAACGCACGCCCAATTGCTAACTGTTGTTGCTGCCCACCCGATAAATCACCACCACGACGATGTAACATCTCTTTCAACACAGGAAAAAGTTTAAATATATGATTCGGAATGGTTTTACTCGTTTGTCTTTTACAATTTAAACTGATTTTTAGGTTTTCTTCAACCGTCAATTGCGGAAATATATGACGCCCCTGTGGTACATAACCAACACCAATCTCAGGGCGTTTTTCAACGCTGCCCTTACTCATATCCAAATCATTAATCATAAGACTGCCGGAGCTGATCGGTAACAGCCCCATGATGGTTTTTAACAGTGTTGTTTTGCCCACACCGTTACGGCCCATAATACAGGTACGTGATCCTTTTTTAATTTTCAGGTCAAGATCCCATAGGATCTGCGTGCCACCATACTTTTGATTTACAGCTGTTAATTCGATCATGGTTACGCTTGCTCCTCGCCTAAATAAACTTCACGAACATCTTTGTTCTCTTGAATCTCATCCATCGACCCTTCCGCTAATACCGAGCCTTGATGTAATACCGTTACCTTACGCGCAATAGAGCGAACAAAAGCCATATCATGTTCAACCACTACCACAGAATGCTTTCCTGCTAAGGAGGTTAATAACTCCGCTGTACGCTCTGTTTCTTGCGCAGTCATACCAGCAACGGGTTCATCCACTAACAACATACGCGGCTCTGCTGCTAATAACATACCAATCTCTAACCACTGCTTTTGACCATGAGACAAACGACCCGCAGGGTAATGCTGCTCAGCCGTTAAACCGATGGTGGTGAGTACTTCATCGATCTTATCTTTTTGTTCGCCACTCAATTTATGAAAAAGCGCGTTCCAAATACCTTTGTCACCAGCAAGGCTCAATTCAAGGTTTTCAAATACACTCAGTGCTTCAAATACAGTTGGTTTTTGAAACTTACGGCCAATACCTGCACGGGCGATCTCTGATTCATCAAGTTGCAATAGATCAATTTGCTGACCAAAACTAACTTTGCCCGTATCAGGACGCGTTTTACCGGTAATAACATCCATTAAGGTCGTTTTACCCGCACCATTAGCGCCAATTAGACAGCGTAATTCACCATCGCCAATATATAAATTAAGATCGTTCAGGGCTTTAAAACCATCAAAACTAACGCTGACATCCTCAACGTATAGGATCATCCCATGTTTAGTATCTGGGCTATCGCTTTTTAAGGTAGAAAGCGGCGAACCATGTTTATCTACTATCATTATTTGTTCTCCGCAGTAGTTGCTTGTAACGCAGGATCTTCAGACTGTTTGGCTTTACTTGGTGGATCGACTTTATCCATTAAGTTTGACACTAAACCTGCTAATCCTTTTGGTAATAACAGTGTCACTAATACAAACAAACCACCTAGGCCAAATAACCAAGCTTCTGGCATAATCGCGGTAAAACGTGTTTTCGCGTAACTCACGACCACCGCGCCAACCAATGCACCGTATAAGGTGCCACGACCACCAATTGCAACCCAAATGACAATCTCAATAGAGTTTAAAGGAGAGAATTCTCCGGGATTAATAATACCCACTTGCGGTACATATAACGCACCCGCAACACCTGCAAGCATTGCCGATACGACGAAGATCCACACTTTATAATGTTGCGGTTTGTATCCTACAAAACGGACACGATCTTCTGCATCACGAATCGCAGTGACTACACGTCCCATTTTTGAGTTAACAATAAAGTGGCTAATCGCATAACCGATGGCGAGTGCCACTGCGGTTGCGATAAATAGCGCTAGTTTGGTATTTGGTGACTGTAGTGAGAAACCAAAGATCTCTTTAAAGTCAGTTAAACCATTGTTACCACCAAAGCCCATCTCGTTTCGGAAAAACGAAAGTAACAGCGCATAGGTCATCGCTTGGGTCATAATCGATAGATATACACCACTCACACGTGAGCGGAACGCCAAGCTACCAAAGATGTAAGCCAATAAACCAGGGCCTGCAAATACCAAGAGGATCATCACAAAGGCGTTATCGGATCCCGCCCAATACCAAGGCAGTTCAGTCCAGTTCAGGAACACCATAAAGTCAGGCAATTCAGGGTTACCATACACGCCACGATCTCCGATCTGACGCATCAGATACATGCCCATTGCGTAGCCACCTAGTGCAAAGAATGCACCGTGACCGAGACTCAAAATGCCACAGTATCCCCACACCAGATCAACCGCTAAAGCGAGCAACGCATAACATAGGTATTTGCCTAACAGGCTCACTGTGTAATCACTCACGTGAAGTAATGAGCCTTCTGGAAACACTAAATTACATAGCGTCACATAAAATGTTGAGATAAACAGAATAGCGATCACAAAGTGCAAGCTACTCATCTTTTTAACCATCGGTGAATTAAGTAAATGTTTCATTAGTCTGCTGATCTCCCTTTCTGCGGAAATAGTCCCTTAGGTCGTTTTTGGATAAACAATACAAGTCCTACCAAGACGATAATATTTGATAATACCGGCCCCATCGATGGTTCTAGGAATTTGTTAAATGTGCCCATGGTCATTGCTGCCACTAAGGTTCCCCATAGGTTACCCACACCACCAAATACCACTACCAAGAATGAATCGATAATATAAGCTTGCCCGAGGTTTGGACCCACATTGGTTAATTGACTCAATGCAACACCCGCAATACCAGCAATACCTGAACCTAAACCAAAGGTGATCGCATCAACCCATGAGCTTTTAATACTCAGTGCTCTTGCCATATCACGGTTTTGCGAAACAGCACGCACATGCAATCCTAATGAAGATTTTTTAAGGATCATCAACAGTGAAAAGAACACCATCAATGCAAATAAAATAATGTATAAACGGTTATAAGTAAGCGATAACATCGGATTAATCTCAAGTGACCCGGTCATCCACTGTGGTGCTTGTACTTGACGGTTAAGTGGTGAGAAAACGCTTCTTACTAACTGTTGTAAAATCAGGCTGATACCAAATGTTGCTAACAATGTTTCTAATGGGCGGCCTTTCAAGAATCGAATCACGCCGCGCTCAATCAATACACCAACAAAACCAGACACTAAAAAGGCAGCAGGTACCGCCATCAACAGTGAATACTCAATTAAATTGGGGAACATTTGTTGAATAACGTAGGTGGTATAAGCACCGAGCATCATCATCTCGCCGTGTGCCATATTAATCACGCCCATCACACCAAAGGTGATAGCAAGACCAATCGCAGCAAGCAGTAATACCGAACCTAAACTTAAACCAAAAAATAGATTTTCAACCAAGCCATAAACCGTTGCTTGTTGCTCGATATCATCAATTGATTGACTTAATACCGCTCTTAATTCTTCGTTTTCTGGTTGTTCAGGTAACAGGTCTAGTTGTTTCACTAATTCGTTTTTAACCTTCGACTCTAACCGACCTGAAAGCTGTTGAGCAGCCGATAACTTCTCCGCTGTTGAACCCGTGTCTAATTGATCAATTAATAAAATAACTAACATCAACTCACGCACCTGCTCATCTTGCTCACCTTTAATAAGGTTGGTGACAGAGGTAATACCGGTTTGATTAGGGTTTTGTAATAGCTGTTTAACAGCCTCAAGGCGCACTGTTTTATCTTGATGAGTGAGATCTAAGTTAGCTAACAGATCACGAATCTGTCCGCGCAGGCGATTATTGGTACGCACTTTCTTAATCGCAGATTTTGCAACAGCAGGCAAGACTTCAGCAGTTAATACATCGGTTAATTGATACTGATTTTGCTCATTTTTGTGTGCGGCAACCACTTGCTTATTTGATTTTAGGTAATATAGATCACCTGTCATTAGAGGTTGAAGAATATCTTGCACTTGGGGAGTTGATGTCGCAGCAATTGCTTTAATCAGCGGCGCCATCTTATTTAATTTAGTGGATGGTAATTGCTCAACAAGGGCTACCAGAGCTGAATTATCTTGCGTTTCACTTACAGCGGCTGAGGCGTTGAATGAGATGACACAGAAAAATAACAGGGAGAATAGACGCAACATTAGCTGTTCCTTAATATTTATTCATTCGTTTTCATAAAAAATGGGAGGTGAATTCACCTCCCATTAAATCGTTTATTTAAACATTATGATTAGAATTTTTGACCAGAACATTTAGCCGTTGTTACGTCGAAGTTGCCACACTTGATAGGCGCAGTCCAATCAGAAACTAGGTTTTTAGAGCTTGGTAAAAAGTCAGACCATGCATCACCAATTACTGTATCAGGTGTTTCCCATACCACTTCAAATTGACCATCTTCTTGGATTTCACCAATTAGAACAGGCTTAGATAAATGATGGTTCGGGTTCATTACCGCAATACCGCCCGTTAAGTTAGGTACTGCAATACCGATCATCGCTTGTTCAACAGCGTCTACATCTGTCGTGCCCGCTTTCTCAACTGCTTTTACCCACATTTTGAAACCGATGTAAGTTGCTTCCATTGGGTCATTGGTAACACGTTTGTCATCACCAATGTATTTTTTCCAGTTCGCAATGAATGCTTCATTCGCTTCTGTTTCAACGCTTTGGAAGTAGTTCCATGCAGCTAAGTGACCCACTAAAGGTTTCGTATCAAAACCAGATAGTTCCTCTTCGCCAACAGAGAATGCAATAACAGGAATATCTTCAGCGGAGATACCTTGGTTACCTAACTCTTTGTAGAATGGGATATTTGCATCACCATTTACCGTTGAAATAACTGCAGTTTGCTTGCCTGTTGAGCCGAATTTTTTCACGTCAGCAACGATACCTTGCCAATCTGAGTGACCAAATGGCGTGTAGTTCACCATGATATCTTCAGCTTTAACGCCCTTCGCCATCAGGTAAGCTTCAAGAATTTTATTGGTTGTTCGTGGGTAAACGTAATCTGTACCTAACAGTACAAAACGCTCAGCGCCGATATCATTCATGAGGTAGTCAACAGCAGGAATCGCTTGTTGGTTTGGCGCAGCACCGGTATAGAAAACATTTTTAGATGATTCTTCACCTTCATATTGTACTGGGTAAAACATTAAGCCATTAAGCTCTTCTAAAACAGGTAATACCGATTTACGTGATACCGACGTCCAGCTACCGAAAATAACATCTACTTTCTCTTTCGCTAAAAGCTCACGCCCTTTCTCTGCGAAAAGTGGCCAGTTTGATGCAGGATCTACAACAACAGGTTCTATCTGCTTACCTAATAAACCGCCTTTCGCATTTTGATCGGCAATCATCATTAACACGGTGTCTTTCAGTGTTGTTTCACTGATCGCCATGGTGCCAGATAAAGAGTGCAATACACCCACTTTGATATTATCTGCCGCGTAAGCAAAGTTAGTCATTAATCCTGTAGCAACAATTGAGCTTGCTACAATCAGTTTTTTCAGTTTCAGCTTTTCAAGTTTCATAGATACGTCCCTTTTCATCTTTATCACGTGATTGTTGCTTTCGTTTACTCAAAAAGCCTCAATCACAACCTTATTCCAACGATGCTAAGTATCAGTGAATTAGCGCAAGCTTTAAATGAGTAAAAGCACGCAATTAACTACGTAATTCTACCCATATCAATGACATATTTAGCTAGTTAGACTAGTTTGGCGCCACTCACTGAGCAAAAAATCAATTAACTTTCATTACGCAAGCACCCTTTATGCAATCAAATCAGCACATAATTAAAACTCGGCGTACCTATAATAAGTTGGTTGCCAACGAAATGATGGAAGACTTTGCGTTGCGCTTTACTGCAAAAAGAGCGCGAAAATGGTCGATGGGTCGCGTTTCCGTGACCGCATTGGGCATTATTTCATTTCTTGTTTTAGAAGCGATTGGCGGTGCGATTACCCTCAACTTTGGTTTTGTGAATAGTGCCTGGGCGATTCTTGCAGTCACTTTTATTGTCTTTTTTACTGGCTTACCGATTAGCTATTACGCTGCTAAATACGGCGTTGATATCGACCTGCTTAGCCGCGGTTCGGGTTTTGGTTATATCGGTTCCACCATCGCGTCGCTTATTTATGCTTCCTTTACCTTTATCTTTTTTGCCCTAGAAGCCGCCATCATGGCGATGGCACTACAGATTCTTTTTGATCTGCCACTGTCTATTAGTTATATCATCAGTGCTGTAGCGGTTATTCCACTGGTAACACATGGCATTACCTATATCAGTCGTTTTCAGGTATGGACACAACCAATATGGATTGCATTACAACTGCTGCCATTATTTTTTGTTTTTACTCATCCAGACAGTCAATGGGATGGCTGGCAAAGCTTCACAGGTAATGCAGGAGAATCTGGGAGTTCATTTAACCTATTGCTGTTTGGCAGTGCTTCAGCAGTGTTGCTTTCTTTAGTCGCTCAAATTGGTGAGCAGGTCGACTTCCTACGTTTCTTACCTGAAAAACCTAAAAAATCGCCATGGCGTTGGTGGTTGGCGCTGATTGCTGGCGGCCCGGGTTGGATTATTTTTGGCGTCTTAAAACTTTTTCTAGGTTCCTTTCTCGCCTATTTTGCATTGCAACAGGGAATGGCATTAGATCTTGCTAGCGATCCAGCGCATATGTATCAACTCGCATACAGTTACGTCTTCGATAACCCTACTATTAGTATTTTATTTGCCTGTATCTTTGTGATTATTTCGCAATTAAAAATAAACGTTGCCAATGCCTATGCGGGTTCACTCGCTTGGTCAAACTTTTTTTCACGTGTTACTCACAACCATCCAGGCCGGGTTGTATGGATGTTATTTAACGTCTCCATTGCACTTTTATTAATGGAATTAGGGATATATCAGACCATCGCGAGCATGCTCTCGGTGTATTCAGTACTGGTTTTAGCCTGGTTAAGCTCGGTGGTTGCCGACCTGATTATTAATAAACCACTAGGAATTAGTCCTAAACATATCGAATTTAAGCGCTCACACCTATATGATATTAACCCTGTGGGAGTAGGCTCAATGCTTTTCGCTTCCATTGTTGGTTTTAGTGCACACTTCGGTTTTTATGGCGAAACGATTGAAGCATTAGCTTCATTTATCACTTTTTTTCTGCCTTTCATTACCGTGCCGCTAATTGGTTGGTTAACCAAAGGGAAATATTACTTGGTCAAGCATGTAGACGAGAATAAGCAGCAGAAAGTTAATACGCTGACGCAATGCCATATTTGTGAGAATAGTTTTGATCAGCAAGATACGACATTCTGCCCAGCCTATGGGAAATCGATCTGTTCATTATGCTGTAGCTTAGATGTTCGTTGTGGAGATAAGTGTCGCCCTGATGCAACGTTAGCGAAACAGTCCCATGATTTTTTTAGTCGATTTTTTAGTATTAACACACTGAATATGTTCACTACCCCTTTGATGCAGTTTCTCGCATTAACCTTTGGTATGAGTTTTATCGGTGCTGGTATTCTATTTCTAGTGTACCTACAAATTCCCTTAGATAACAAAGCCGTGTTTGCCGGAACTCTGTTTAAGATATTCTTTCTGCTGCTGATCATCATTGGCATTATCAGTTGGTTATTTATTCTCGCTCGAAGCGCAAGCCAAACCGCGCTCAAAGAACTACGCTCACAAACACAAGCATTAGCACAAGAGATCGACGCCCATAAAGAAACCTACTCTGCATTACAAGTTGCCAAAACAGCAGCGGAATCCGCCAATGAAGCCAAAAGCCGTTATCTAGCTAGCCTCAGCCATGAACTGCGTACTCCACTTAATGTCTTATTAGGTTATGCACAACTGCTGATGCGCGACCAAGTTTTACCACCGAAACAACGTGAAACGATCGCTATTATTAGACGCAATGGTGAACATTTAGCGGATCTAATAGAAAGCTTGCTAGAGGTTTCTAAAATTGAAGCAGGACGCATGACTCTGCAGCGTGATGAAATTAGCCTCAAGGTAATTTTGCAACAGTTGGTTGAGATGTTTCAGATGCAAGCTTCCAAAAAAGGGATTAAATTTCATTATCAAGCCAGCGCGAACCTCCCTGACTATGTGGCCACCGACAAACAACGTTTCCGACAAATTCTGATCAACTTAATCTCCAATGCCATTAAATACACGAAAACAGGATCGGTGACTTTCAAGGTCACCTATCGTAGCGAAGTTGCTAATTTTAGTATTATCGATACCGGTGTTGGCATCGCTAAAAGTGACCAGGAAGTGATCTTCAAACCCTTTGAGCAGATTCGTAATGCCCATACACAATCAATTGGTGGCACCGGACTTGGATTAACCATATCTCGCTCTCTTGCTGAACTAATGGGAGGAGAGATAAACTTAACAAGCAAGGTTGGCCAAGGATCAATATTTAACTTCCGATTAATGCTCTCTAAACTGCATAAAGACCCGAAAGAACCTGAACTCAATCGCTCTGAACCGAGCGGTTATGAAGGGAAAATACAAACAATATTGGTCGTTGATGATAATCACCATCAACGTGAATTGATGTTTAACCTATTAGCACCTATCGGTTTTGATGTGTTAGGTGCAGAGAGCGCTAAGCAAGGCTTTGAACGATTAAAAGAAAACAGTGTAGACCTGCTGTTAATGGATGTTCAAATGCCAGAGATGAATGGTTGGCAGATGGTCAAACGTATGCGTGAATTACATCATATGATGCCGGTATTAATGGTTTCCGCAAATGCCCGCGATGCTGAATATAATCTACAGGCAGAGGGTTATCATAATGGTTATATCGCGAAACCGATTAATTTGGATGATCTATTAGGAAAAATAGCACAATTCTTAAATCTACACTGGCAGTATAACGAGGTGGATCCACTTCCTCCGGCAATAACAGCGGCCGTACACAAGCCCACTGCTACCCGCGAGCAATATAACGAATTAATCTCACTCGCTGAAATAGGTTATTTATCGGGTTTTAAAGATAAGTTTTCAGAGATAGAATCAACGCATAGTTATCCTGAAGATAGCGCCTCACAAATATTGGAATATGTTGAGGTGTGTAATTTTCCAAAAATCATCGAATACTTAAATGAATTAAGTCATGAATTAAATATTGAGCTAATTAATGAATAATAATAAAAGCAGTGAAGTCGTTTTAGTGGTCGATGATTCTCCAGAATCTTTAGGTATGCTTAATGTCGCCCTGAATAGCGAAGGTTATACCGCCTTGGTTGCATTAAGTGGTTTACAGGCATTATCGATCGCAGAAAAAATGCCACCCGATGTGGTTTTATTAGATGCGATGATGCCCGAAATAGACGGTTTTGAGACCTGCCGTCGCATGAAAAAATTATTACCGAATACCCCCATTATCTTTATGACCGGGTTAACCGACGTTGAAGATATCGTGAAAGGGATCGAAGCAGGAGGCGTTGATTATGTCACCAAGCCAATCTCTCCCGATGAAGTGATTGTGCGCATAAAACGCCACGTAGCAACCGCTAAACAAGCATTAAGCGCACAGGATGCCTTGGACCATGCGGGCAAGAATGTATTTTGTGTCAGCGATCTCGGCAGGCTCTCTTGGGCAACGCCACACGTGCATGAATTGATCGAAAAAATTTCCTCTAACAATGATAGCCCCTGGGCAAGCCTCGCAACCTTAATTGAAAAATGGCTTACAACCGATACGCGCAGCGATCTACAGGTGAACTGTTTTTCAGAGCCGATGGTTATCGCCTATGAGCGCCAGCAGCAGGAGATGCACCTATTACGTATTGTACAAGCACAATGTAAAAGAGAGCCTGCCGATCTAAAAAACAACCTGCCGATCACCAAACGTGAATCAGAGGTTTTATATTGGGTTTCCTACGGTAAAACCAGTTGGGAGATTTCACAAATACTCACCATGAGCCCGCGCACGGTAAATAAACATCTAGAGCAAATTTATAAAAAACTCGGCGTTGATAACCGTACTTCAGCAGCAGCTATCTCGCTGCGCATATTAGAAGGGTAGTTTTGAGTGATGTTGTTGCCAATAAGTGTGGCAGCATCAGATGAGCAATTATTAACATACCGCTAATCGTTCCCCTCCCCTCTTAAAAACAACCTGCACAAAAATGCCCTCAGATAGTGCACAGATCACACCAATGGTGCGCAACATCCATCGAAAAAACACAAACAACATCAACAAAAAACAACAAGCAACTGATATTAAAGAATAATAAAATTTTGGCATCCTTCCTGCAAAGAACCTCATTGTTAAATAAATGTTAATGACAAGTTTAAGTTTAAAGGAGGCTTCTGCAATGACAACAAAAAAAATAATGCGATTAAAGCCTCAACAAGCGTTGTCGGTATTGCTCGTCGAAGATGTGATTGATAAATATTCTGAGTTAAAAATGGCGATTTTAAAGTTGAATCACCATATTAGCGATACGCTTAATTGTGGCGAAAAATTAGCAAAAAAATGTGCGCAAATCATGCCAAAAATTTTGATTATCCATACTAATTCGGTAGACAGCTATTTATTAAAAGAACTAGCAAAAATTGACCAGCTCTCGCCTTTACCGGTAATTATATTTGCCACACAAGAGACACCGTCACTGATTCAAAGTGCAGTTAAAGTTGGTGTCAGCACTTATATTATTAACGGTTTTGAAACACAACGCTTAGCCTCTGTAATAACAGTGGCTCAGGAAAGATTTAAAGATCGTCAGTTACTGCGTAACGAGCTTCAACAAACCAAAATACAGCTAGCAAATCGTAAAATTGTTGAACGAGCTAAAGGTTTTGTTATGCAACAGAAGAATATTAGCGAACAAGAAGCATTTAATATGCTGAGAAAAATAGCAATGAACAACGGACATTCACTCGCAACGGTTGCTAAAAATGTCATTGAAGTTTCAGAACTGTTACACGAATAAATAATTAATACCAACTTGCTATCAATGGCGATAGCAAGTTTACATTTCATCCTTAAGCAATGGCGTTTAAGGAGGGAAACAGAGCAACGACGCTCATTAACTACCTTTAAATAAAGGTGGGTTAATGGGCGTTTTTTTTTGAAAAAATTTATCACTATTTTTATTACTACAAAAGGAACTTGCCCATGAGTTGGATTAAACCCGTTAAGTTTATCGCTAAGAAATTGGCATTAAGCGTGGTCATATCGGCCACCGTTGTGTCTTTCGCACAAGCGGAAAAAATTGGCTTCCCAGAGAAAGAGGAACTCAAGTTTGGTTTCATTAAACTAACGGATATGGCACCGATCGCTATCGCCTATGAGCAGGGTTACTTCGAAGATGAAGGCTTGTACGTCACTATTGAAGCACAAGCAAACTGGAAAGTTCTATTAAACGGCGTGATTGATGGCACCTTAGATGGCGCACATATGTTAGCTGGCCAACCAATCGCAGCAACCATGGGTTTTGGTACTAAAGCACATATCATCACGCCAATTTCGATGGACCTTAACGGTAATGCGATTACCGTTTCTAATGACATTTGGGAACAAATGAAACCGCATGTGCCAAAACAAGCCGATGGCAAACCAGTTCACCCAATTAAAGCTGACTCACTAAAACCGGTTGTTGATAGCTATATCGCTAAAGGTAAACCGTTCAATATGGGTATGGTATTCCCTGTTTCTACGCATAACTATGAATTACGTTACTGGTTAGCTGCCGGCGGTATTCACCCGGGTTTTTATGCACCGCATAAAGGGGATTCAAGTGGTCAATTAGAAGCACAAGCGATGCTATCGACAGTGCCACCACCACAAATGCCTTCAACATTAGAAGCGGGCACTATCTACGGTTACTGTGTCGGTGAACCTTGGAACCAACAGGCAGTATTTAAAGGTATTGGTGTACCGGTTATTACCGATTATGAAATTTGGAAAAATAACCCAGAAAAAGTATTTGGCCTAACAGCAGATTTCGCAGAAAAATATCCAAACACAACGATTCGTTTAACACGTGCCCTTATTCGTGCGGCAATGTGGTTAGATGAAAATGACAATGCAAACCGCCCAGCAGCAGTGAAAATACTTTCTCAACCAAACTACGTTGGTGCAGATTACGATGTTATTGCGAACAGCATGACAGGTACCTTTGAATATGAAAAAGGTGATAAACGTGCAATCCCTGATTTCAACGTATTCTTCCGTTACAACGCGACTTACCCGTACTACTCAGATGCGATCTGGTATTTAACACAGATGCGTCGCTGGGGACAAATTTCAGAGCATAAATCAGACGATTGGTACAAAGATTTAGCGAAGAAAGTTTACCGTCCAGATATCTATGAAAAAGCAGCGCAATCTCTGATTGATGAAAAGATTGTTGATGCAAAAGATTTCCCTGACTTTGCAACTGAAACAGGTTTCCGTGCACCACAGAGTGACTTCATCGATAACATTATGTATGACGGAACAAAACCAAATGCGTACATCGATTCATTCAAAATCGGTCTAAAAAAGGAAGATAAACTTTAAAAAAATAAGCTGTCGGCTATCAGCTGACAGCTTTCAGTTAACAATAGGCAACGTTGCCAACCATTATTTAAGAAAGAGTTGAAAAGGATTTACACGATGACAACAATCATAAACAAACTGCCCATTACAACGCCGTCAGTGGTTAGTTTGAAAAACTTTATTAGCAGCATAAGCAAGGTGCTTATATTGCCTTTCATCGGCATCACACTGTTTCTTATGTTTTGGACTGTTGCTGCGCAAAACATCAATACTTCACTGGGTAAATTTCCTGGTCCACAAGCGGTATATGAACAATTTCACTCGTTATATGGCGAGCATACCGCTGAACGCGCTAAAGCGGAAAAATTTTATGAGCGTCAAGAAGTACGTAATGCAGCGCGCTTAGAGGCCGACCCAACATACAATGCTAAGGTCAGAAACTACACCGGTAAAGAGACCTTTTTCGACCAAATTCTAACCAGTTTAGTCACCGTAACCAGTGGTTTTCTGCTAGCAGCGATGATCGCGATTCCTCTTGGTATCGCCATGGGTCTAAATCGCCACCTCAATGCAGCGGTTAACCCGATAGTACAAATATTCAAACCCGTTTCTCCATTGGCTTGGTTACCCCTTATCACGATGGTGGTGAGTGCATTATATGTATCTGATGACCCAATGGTGTCTAAATCTTTCTTAAATTCACTGTTAACCGTAACGCTATGTAGTTTATGGCCAATGGTGATTAATACGTCGATCGGTGTTTCTTCATTGGACCAAGATCTTAAAAACGTAAGCCGTGTTTTACGTTTACCGATGCTAAAACACATTCAAAAAATTGTATTACCAGCTTCTATTCCAATGATTTTCACCGGTATGCGTTTATCCTTTGGTGTTGCATGGATGGTATTGATTGCCGCTGAAATGTTGGCGCAAAACCCGGGGTTAGGTAAGTTTGTTTGGGATGAGTTCCAAAATGGTAGCTCAGATTCATTAGCGCGCATTATGGCTGCTGTAATCGTGATCGGTTTTATCGGTTTCTTGTTAGACCGCGGCATGTTGCAACTGCAACGTATGGCCTCGTGGGATAAGTCAGCAACAACCGTTTAAACATCATCAAACAGCGAATTAAGGAATAAAATTATGAGTGCATTTTTAGATATTAGCCATATTGATATGGTATTCCCAACCCCAACGGGCGATTTCACAGCACTAAAAGGTGTTGATTTACAAATTAAAAAAGGCGAATTCGTCTCACTGATCGGTCACTCTGGTTGCGGTAAATCAACCGTCTTAAATGTAGTGGCTGGTTTATATCAAGCAACAACGGGCGGGGTTATTTTGAATAATCGCGAAGTACGCGAACCCGGCCCTGAACGTGCGGTGGTTTTTCAAAACCACTCATTATTGCCTTGGTTAACCTCTTACCAAAATGTGGAGCTTGCAGTTAAGCAGGTATTTGGTAATAAGATGAATAAAGCTGAAACTAAAGAGTGGATTGAGCATAATTTAAAACTGGTGCACATGGACCATGCGATGCATAAACGCCCTAACGAGATCTCTGGCGGGATGAAACAACGTGTCGGTATTGCACGTGCACTGGCGATGCAACCGGAAGTATTATTGATGGATGAACCCTTTGGTGCATTGGATGCATTAACCCGTGCACATATGCAAGATTCACTAATGGAGATTCAAAACGAACTCAATAACACCGTTATTATGATCACCCATGATGTTGATGAAGCGGTATTACTGTCGGACCGTATCGTGATGATGACCAACGGACCGTCTGCGACAATAGGTGAGATATTAGACGTAGAACTTGAACGTCCACGTGATCGCCTGAGTTTAGCTAAAGATATCGAATATAACCGCCTACGCGCTGAAGTATTAACTTTCTTATATGAGAAACAGCGTAAAGTTGAAAACATCAGTAGTAAAAAAACCGCAACGACAGCAAAAAAAGCCACAGCTTAAGCATCAGTGAGGAAGACCAATCCGCGTTTCTTCCTCACAAATGCCTCTAATCACAAAAACTTACCTAATACTTTGAAATTGCTCACAAATAACATAACAACTTTCATTCCCCCCTGCCACTTAAACCCCTACAATTAGCCCCTTGACCGCCATGCTTTATAATTTTAATCGACAAGGATTATCACCCATGTTTAGCTCTGTCTCTATTCGTCACAAACTGTTTATATTACCCCTGTTACTCGCCATCGCAATGCTTGGTGAAGTCGCATTAGTCACCACTTCATTACAGCAAAATCAGGCAGATGCATTAATTGTTAATGTTGCTGGTCGCCAGCGCATGTTAACTAAAAAGTATTCAGCTGAAGAGCTCTACAAAACAAATAATGAACAGCAAAATATTCCCACTATATTAAGTGCAGATAAAACGGTACAACTTTATACACAGTCTCTCAACGCATTAAAACAGGGTGGAGAAACCTATGCAGATTTAGGGATGCAAAAAGCGATACAGTTACCTACGCCGCTACACCTGCCATTTATTGATCAACTAAATAAGGTTGAGTCACTCTGGAAACTGCAATTAACGGCTGCGACACAACTGCAAAATAATCCCTCTGAAGCCAATGCAAATGCCTTTTTAACCGCAAACCATAAAAGCATGGCAGCGATGAACAAAGCAGTATTAATTTATGCCGATTATGCTGAAGAGAAGCTTAATAAATTAGTTAATAGCAGTATTGTGTTAGCGATTATTATGGTGCTGTTGAGCTCGTTGATCGCCTGGTTAGTTATTCGAGATACCACTAAACCGATTAATAAACTGGTTAAGATCAGTCGTAAAATTAGCCGCGGAGACTTACGCATAGATACTGAGCTACACGATATTATCAGTAAAAATGAGTTAGGTTTACTTGCTCACCATATCGAGTTGATGCGTGAATCATTACAAGAAGCATTGAGTGAGATTCACAGTGCATCAAGCAGCATTAGCTCTTCTTCTCAGCAAGTGTCAGACCTTTCTTCACAAATAAGTCAGGCTAACCAAAGTGAACAACAACGCTTTAGCGATATGAATGACAACTCAATTATCTTAGAAGAGTCGACACTACGATTAAGTGAAATTGCAGCTGAAACGCTCACCATGGTGACCGAGTGTAATCAGTTATCAACCAACGCCTCGACCTTGGTCAATGATAATATCACTATGATGAGTACCACTTCTGAAGAGACCATCAAAGCGAGTAGCTTTATACAAGAGTTGAGCAATACCGCTGAAAAAGTATATGGCATCGTAGATGCTATTCGCGCTATCTCTGAACAAACTAATTTATTGGCATTAAATGCAGCGATTGAAGCAGCACGTGCCGGCGAACAAGGGCGAGGATTTGCGGTTGTTGCGGATGAAGTACGTAGCCTAGCGGGACGAACTGGTAGTTCAACAGATGAAATTTCTAAATTAATCAATCAATTAACTGAAGGCGTGCAACAAGTTGTACACAGTATGCAAGAGGTAACTAACCGCGTCGAACAGAGCCGTGAAACCTCGGAACAAACTGAGCAAGGTATTAACAAGGTGACTGAAAAGATTCAGTTGGTCGCACAAGCTCAGCAAAATATTGATGAGCAGGTAGAGCGCCAAAATGAACAGCTTTCGACCCTCAAAGAGACACAACAAGATCTACAAAGAATTATTCAAGAGAGCCATAAGAAATCTGAAACGTCAGCATTGGTCGCAGAGCAACTCTCTGAGGTTTCAAGTAACATTAGCGCTCTACTGCAAGAGTTTTCAATTGAAAGCAATGATCTATCAGAGCATAAAATAACTAAAAATCAGCAAGGGAGAGCAACTGACTCTTTGGAAAAGCCAGTCTATATCAGCCCGCATTAATGTAATTTATTTATAGAGAGTTTAAAAATATAGCGTTGAATTCGGCGCTATATTTATCCACTCCTTAAACAACCCGTTGCCGTAAAAAGATAATTGCATCGTCACTCTGCGGGGGAGTATCCAACTGCTGTTCAAGCAAAAACTGCACCTCATCAAAGTCATAAACTCGGCTATCATATAAAACCACCGCGCTTTGATCGCCTGATAATAACTGATGCTGCAGCCCATAATCACTGTAACGAGTCGCACCAATCGCAATAAGAAGCGTATCGGGGTAATCAGCCTGCGCAAGCAAGGCTTGAATATTATGAAACAATCCCGTCTCCTGCTGCTGTTGAATCTGATCTAATAACCACTGCACTAACTGATCATAAAAATAGCTATATTGCGTTAATGCAACATCTTCTCCGCACAGTTGCCATTGACCATCACGCTGATGAAAGCCACATAAGCGCAATGCCTCCAGCTGCGGGCCGGCAGTGAAATCGATAATATTAATCTCATGCTCCGCGAGGCCTTTAGAGGCGCTGCCCCAGTTTTTTTTCTGCGCTAGTTTATTGATCTTTGCATTGCGATAGGTGACATCGTTTACTAAGGTCATCGCAATCGGTTTGAGGTGAGTCAATCGCCCGTCTGCGGCATAGAATGCGCTTAACTTTAATGCAACCTCAGGCTCCATCTGAACCAGAGCTTGTTCACAATCGGGGAGTTGTAAGATATCACTCGAATAGGGGTTCTCAGCCAAATAAGCGTCTTCCGCTTGCGGCACATAAAAAGGAAACAGCGCCTGTGGTTTGTTGGGATCATCCAACTCATTGAATGCCTGGCTTTCCCCCGTCTGCTGTAGGTGACCCGCTGAGTTTCCTGCAACCCCTAAACCAAACAGCACACCTTTATTACGATTGATCATTTTTACTCCTTTCTATTTTAACATCGGGCTTTCTAGGGCAAGTTTTTTAATCATGCCAACTAAACAGTTCAGCGCCACTGCTACATCTCCCTCTAACACACTCTCTCTGGGGTTATGACTAATCCCCTTTTCACAACGCACAAATAGCATGCCGATATCAGTAATATTAGTCATCACCATCGCATCATGCCCGGCACCACTTGATAAAAAACAAGCAGGTAAAGCGGTCTGTGATTCAACTACTTCAGCCCACTGTTGTTGTAAGCGATCACTGCATAACACCGCTTCTGCTTGATAGATGATCTCACTCTGTAGTTGCAACTTACGCTGCTCTGCAATAATGCTTAATTCAGCCAATAAAGCGGTACAACAGTTATCCAAAGTTGACTGGTCTTGGCTACGAATATCCAAGGTAAAATGCACCTCACCAGGAATAACATTCACCGCATCAGGAAACAGATCACATTTACCAACGGTCGCGACAATTTGTTTTTCAAAAGCAAAGCTTTCAATCGCACAAATCATCTGCGCGGCACCACACATTGCATCACGGCGCAAAGCCAGTGGCACCGTGCCTGCATGTCCAGCCATACCAGATAACTTAAACTGATAGCGCTTAGCCCCGGCAATACCGGTTACCACACCAACAGCGAGATCATGAGACTCTAATACTGGCCCTTGCTCAATATGCACCTCTAGGTAAGCGAGCGTTTCCTCACTTTTACGCTTAGCAGCGCTATTTAAATTTGGGTCTAAACCAAAATCAAGCATCGCCTCTGCCATGCTCGTACCCTGCACGTCAGTGACCGCTAACCAATCCTCCTGAAAACAACCGGCAACAGCACTCGAACCAATCAAGGTAGTATTAAAACGGGTGCCCTCTTCATCGGCAAAAGCAACCACATCAACGTGAAAAGGTAACTCAGTCCCCTGTAACTGCTGCAGCGCTTCAATCGCTAATAGAATGCCGAGGTTACCATCGTATTGACCTGCATTAGCGACCGTATCACTGTGTGAACCGATAATTAACGTAGGCTGTGTCGGGTTCGTGGAAACTTTTCTGCCCCATTGATTACCAACACTATCTTGCCAGCTCTGTAATCCCGCTTGCTGCATCCAGTCAGCAAGTTGCTGATGCGCTTGTTTATGTTCAGAGGTTAAATAAGCACGGGTTAAGCCGCCCTGCATTGAACTATACGTTGCGAGCTTATCTGCCCAGTACATAATTTTTGAGGCGCCTTTGAGGTTGGTCATAAACTCTCCTGAACTGGGTTTAATTTGTTGTTGCACTTTATCTAGCGAGCTATTAATTGGCATAAAACGACATTGCTGTGCTAACAGCCTGCCCCGGTTGAATTTTGGCTTTATATTTTAACAACACAGATTCAAGCGCCGCTAACGTAGTGAGCACACACTCCTGCCGTGCGTTAAACCCCATAGTACCAACACGCCAAATTTTTCCATGTAACGGACCAAATGAAGTACCGATCTCAATACCAAAACAGAGTAACAGCTCCTGACGCACTTTCTCGCCATCAATCCCCTCAGGAATATAGACACCGACGACGTTATTCATCTTGTAACTTTGATTACCAAACAGTGTTAACCCCATCGCTTGCAGACCCGATGCCATCGCATCTCCCGCTTGTTTATGACGGCTAATCACATTATCGCCACCCTCCTCTAAAAAGATGCGTGCGCATTCACGTGCGGCATATAACATACTGGTTGCTTCGGTATGGTGATTAAGTCGCTCAGGCCCCCAGTAATCCATGATCATCGCTAAATCAAAATAGTTCGATTGAATAATCGCATCAGACCCCGAGGTATGATGATCTGCACGAATACCCGCTTCAATATGCTTGCGGCGGTTAATCACATCGGCGCAGTGATCACTCAAAGTAATAGGTGCGCTGCCAGAGGGACCACCCAAACATTTTTGTAGGCCAGCAGAGACCGCATCAAGATGCCACTCATCCACTTTCAAGTCATTACCTGCAATCGACGCCGTCGCATCACAGTAAAACAGCACCCCATGACGCTGACAAATTTCACCAAATTCTGCTAAGGGTTGGTTCATGGTAGTTGAGGTATCGCCCTGTACTGTGGCTAACATTTTTGGTTGGAACTCTTTAATCGCTTGCTCGACCAATTCTGGCGGACACACCTCTCCCCACTCAATATCGATGGTTTTCACCACTGCGCCTACACGTTGTGCAATTTCGCAAAGCAGGTGCCCAAAACGTCCAATTACAGGGATTAATACTTTATCGCCCGGCTGTAATACCGATACCAATACCGCTTCAATACCTGCACGTGCAGTCCCGTCCACCAGCATGGTTTGCTGATTATCGGTCTCAAGCAGATCACGATATAAGGATTGCACTTGGTTCATGTAACCTGTCATGACGGGGTCATACTGACCAATTAATGCAGATGAGATTGCCTGATGTACACGCGGGTAAGCATTAATCGGCCCCGGCCCCATCAATAGGCGTACTGGCGGGTTAAGGGTTTCAAATAGGGATTTAGCAGTCATTCTGTTCTCCAAAAAAATTTTCTCCAACGAGGCTTTGTCCGTCACTGCGAGGATCACTCGCTGCAATCACAGTGCCCTGTTTCTCAAGCATAATGGCACCAGCATGGCCCATTAATTCATTATTATTTGCAACGCAGGTAACATCGTGTCCAAGCGCTTGCAGCTTGGAGCCGTGGGTTTGATAAAGCTGATTTTCTAAACGCAAATTATTGGCGTCATCACCCCACGTACGCCCTAATAACCAACGAGGTTTAGCAAGCGCATCGGTTAAGCTCATATTCTGATAAAGGTAGCGACTAAACAGACACGCTTGTGTTTGTGGTTGCCCCTCTCCACCCATGGTGCCGTATACCATACGACGACCATCATTGAGTTCGACATATGCAGGGTTAAGGGTATGGAACGGTTTTTTACCTGGTGCTAATACATTGTGGTGATTTTCATCGAGGGTGAAGCTTTTCGCGCGAATATTCCAAGTAATACCGCTACTTGGCAATACTACACCCGAACCAAACTCCCAGTAGATGCTCTGAATAAAACTGACCATAGTGCCATATTGATCACAAGCGCCCATCCACACCGTATCTCCCGGTTTGGCGACATGCGGCCAAGGCTGTGATTTTTTAAGTGATATTTTAGCAACACAATCTTTAATCACCTCTTCACTTAACCACTCCTGCAGGGGTGCAGTTAAATGGTTGGCATCGGTTATCTGTTGATCACGAATAATAAACGCCTGCTTAGTCGCTTCCACCAGCAGATGAATATGGTCACACTCCGACTCTGCTTGCTCAGCGAGCTGATCATAGATAGCTAAAATCAATAATGAAGCTAGCCCCTGCGTAGGTGCATCGAAGTTGTATAAATTACCCTTAGATATTTCAACCGTTAACGGCTCAAGCACTTTTGCTTGATGGTTATGAAAATCATCAATACTGATCGGGCTTCCCGCAAGCGCTAATTCTTGCGACATCTGCAAAGCAAGCTGACCACGATAAAAATCATCCAGACCATGCTCTGCAAGATGCTCAAAGGTCTCAGCTAAAGGTTGATTAACAACAGCATCACCAAGCTGTAACGCTTTGCCTTGGTTAAGGTAGGTCGCAGCAAAAGGAGCTAATGATGCTAAACGGTTAAAGGTTTTTTCGCTCGCATCAACTAAGCTTTGCGTCACCTCTATGCCCTGCTGCGCTGCATCGATAGCGGGTTGCAGCAGTTCTGTTAATGTGTGTTTACCACCATTTAGCTGCAATGCTTTATCCCAGCCAGAGATCGTGCCTGCCATGGTGATCGCCGCTTCACCACCACTTTCAGGCAGTTCACTACCTTTTTGGCGATAGCCATCAACATCGATATTTAATCCCGCCGCCCCACAGGCATCAATGGCGATCGGTTTTTCATCGGGTTTACAGATAAGCCAGAAACCATCACCACCGATACTGTTCATATGTGGATATTGCACTGCGATCATCGCCGCCGCAGCCACCATCGCTTCACTTGCAGTGCCGCCTGCATCGAGTATCGCTTGACCTGCTTGTGCCGCTTTGTAATGTGGTGCTGTAAATGCGCTCTGATTCTGAGGTGTAGATTGAGTTTTTGCTTGAGATATCATTATTTTTTCTCTCCCTGAGATAAACACAGACCCGTCGCGATCAGCTCTGCTTCACTATTTTCAGCTGCCATCACAGAAAAACCGCAAGGCCCCTCTGCTAACCCTTGCATCGGTAGGTGTAGTTGTGGAAAACCACTTAACCCCGCGATACTAGTTAATCCCATTAACTGTGAACGATACAAAGCCAAAGGCTCGCCAGAAAGGGTTAACTTAGGAGCGCCAGAGGGGGTTGTTGGCAATATCCATAAACCATCTAATTGTTTAAATGCCGCGTCTAGATATAACTTAAAACGCTGTTGTTGCTGTTTCGCCTGTTGGTATTGCGACTCGCTAATAGTGCGTGCCCAAATAACACGTTCCATAATTGCAGTATCAAGTGTATGACCATGTTGCTGTAACCACTGATCATGCAACTCAATAATCTCAAAGCCTTGGATAGTACGAAATAGTAGACTCAAAGAATCAAGAGTGTGACCACTGTGAGTGATAATATCGCTTCTTAGTAGGGTGATATCTGCACTTTTACAGCACTGCTCAAGCGCAGCTATTCGTTCGCCTGTAAGTTGCTTCACTAAGCTATTATCGATATAAAGTTTTTTAGCACCACAGGGATTGATTGGCGAGCCTGTTAATACTGAAAACAGATCCCCCATTAACTTCAAATCACGGCTAAAAACCCCCGCCGTATCAAAGCTTTTTGAGAGTTGAAAACAGTGCTGCAGGTCTAACTTACCGAGGGTTGGACGCAAGCCAAACAAGCCACAATAACTGGCAGGTACACGCACTGAACCACCGGTATCGGTGCCAATCGCAAAATCAGCATCGCCACGTGCGACTGCCACCGCACTACCACTTGAAGAGCCACCTGGTAAACAGTCTGGCGCTTGCGGATTTACCGGTGTGCCATAATGGATATTCTGACCATTTAAGCTGTAGGCCAACTCATCGGTTTGTACTCGGCCAACACAGTTTGCCCCATGAGCTAACAACGTATTAATCAATGACGAACTGTGTATCGCTTTATCATGACTACTCAGCCATGCTGGATTGCCAGCACCGGTCACATAGCCCTTAACATCAAAGAGATCTTTAAAAACAAAGCTTTTCCCAGACAACTCTCCGACTGCTGTCGCGCCTAAATGCTCAGGTCCTTGAGCGCAATAAACGCTTGCATCTTTAACGGTTACTTCCTGCACGGTTACACCTCCTTGGAAATTAACTAGCTGATACGGTCTGTGTCTGTTCACTTTGCGCTGCATAACGACTGGCTAATATCGCGCAATAAAATATCTGAATAGGGTGATAAAGCATGATCGGTAGTAAAATCATGCCTAAGTTTGGATCGCTACCAAAGATCACCGTTGCCATCGGAATACCCGCCGCTAATGTTTTTTTAGTGCCACAAAATACCGCAGCGACCTCATCGGCTAATTCAAATTTGCTACGACGCGCCCCCCATTGAAACAGATGCACCATAAATAACAGTACCAGCGTACAGATCACGATCGCAGTGACTAACATCTCAATCGAAAATGACTGCCAAATACGATTAGCAACCGAGTCACAGAAAGCGTTGTAAACGATTAACAAAATGACATATTTATCGACTTTATTAACCACCGCTTTATGTTTTTCAGCAAAACTTAATAACAGAGGACGTGCCAACTGACCTAGAATCATCGGCAGTAAGAGTAATTTAGCAATCGAGATCACCGACGCCATCAGATCCAACTGCACCCCTTCAAAACCCATAAACAGTTGAATTAACAGTGGTGTGATAACAATACCAAGAATGCTCGATAGCGAGGCGTTAAAAATAGCCCCCGGCACATTGCCTTTACCAACACTGGTCATCGCAACCGAAGAGGAGATGGTGCTTGGTAAAACAAATAGATAACAAAAACCAAAGGCTAACGCGGCAGGCATGTAAGCTAAAAAGAGATCCCCAAATAGAACCCAAAGCAGTGGGTAAGCAAGGAACGTCGCAAGCTGTATATAAATATGTAGACGCCAGTTAGTAATGCCCGCTTTAATCGCAGCAGGCGATAAACCTAAGCCATGTAAGAAAAAAACAATCGCAACACCAATACCAGTTAGTTTATCGAGATGGATCAAACCACCGCTGCGGCCGACATCGGCACTGATCATCGCCAAAGCAATGGCGACCACCATACCCACTAAAAACCACTCTTTTTTAAGCTTACTGATAATATTCATCGTTTAATCGCCTACCTCTATTTAATAATGGTGATAACTACTCTAACTCGTTAAGTTTTGTGTAATTCCTGCTGATTTTACTGCTGTTTTGTGTGGCTTTTTCTTTTAACAATCGATAGGTGCTATTTACCAAATGTGCAATCAAACTCATTGGCACGGCATAACTATCGAGTGGTGTTTGATTATTCATATGAGAAACCAAAAGATGAGTAACATGCTGTGCATATTTCTGTCCCGACTGATCCGTGATCAATAGACACTGCTGCCCTTTAAGCTGCTCAATAATTTGCGGGAAGTGACTGACTCGACGACGAATGCCAATTACAATCACAAAGTCATCTGGCTCAATCGCCGCGAGGTCTTCACCGATGGTTTGTCCGGGCAGAGGCAATAGTTCCACAGCACCACGACACTGCATCAACTGTTGACGAAAATGAATTGCCAGTGGATAACTATTACGATAACCAATAATTTTAATGCGCGGCGCGTTAGCCATAGCAATGATTAATGGATCTAGGTTGGCATTACTTAGCTGTTCCTGTAATTGCTGTAAGGCAGCGATATCTTGCTGAAAATCCCCCGTAACGACACCGGTTTGAATAGGCTCGCCACTGTCGCGTAGCTCCAACAACTCATTACGTAGTGCGGCATAGTCCTCATAACCTAGCTTACGAATAAAACGACTAACACTGGTTTTAGAAACCGAGCAGGCTTCGGCAATCTCATTAGTTGAAAGGATCAGAATCTTTTCTGGATTGAGCTGCAGGTAATCAGCAAGGCGCCGACTGCCTTCAGTCAACTCTGCATAGTGATGAGTTATACGTTCAATCAATGGATTACAATTGTTGGTCATCTTCTATTCCTTAATAATGGCCTTTATGTTTACCTTACTGCGGCTAGGAAGCTTTTCAGCTCGTCAGTTTGTGGGTTAGCAAAAACCTCATCACTCGGGCCTGTTTCCCACACCTTACCTTGATTCATAAATACAACTCGGTCACCGACATCACGTGCAAAATTCATTTCGTGAGTCACAAGAATCAGGGTCATGCCCTCCTCTTTTAGCTGCTCTAGAACTTTTAGCACTTCGCCCACTAATTCAGGATCCAGTGCAGAGGTAATTTCATCACATAACAATACTTTAGGTGACATCGCTAATGAACGAGCAATGGCAACACGCTGTTGCTGACCACCCGATAGGTTACCTGGATATGCATCAAACTTATCCGCTAAACCCACTTTTGCTAATAACTCTTCTGCTAACTGACGGCTTTCTGTTACCGATTTTTTCAATACTAGCTTAGTCGCTAACATCACGTTTTCGCCCACGGTCATATGCGGGAAAAGATTAAAGTTTTGAAATACCATGCCCACACTGCGGCTCAGTAAACGTAGCTTATAATCATCATTCTCAACGGATTGATTATCGACAATCACCGCGCCTTGTTGGTACTCTTCTAGCCCATTCAGACAACGTAATAGCGTACTTTTACCTGAACCACTACGACCAATAATTGATACAACTTCACCAGCATTGACTCTAAGATCAACACCTTTTAAAACATGATTTTCGCCATAGTATTTATGGACTTCATCTAAACTAACGAGTGACATGATTTTTACTCTCCAGATAGCGTGCTAAAACAGATAGGGGAAAACAGATAACAAAATACAACAAAGCAACTAAAGCAAACACTTTAAAGGGTTCAAAAACCGCATTATTGATCATGGTGCCTGCTTTGGTTAGCTCCACAAATCCAATCACCGAGGCTAATGCCGTACCTTTCACAATTTGCACCGAGAAACCAACCGTCGGTGCAATCGACATGCGCATCGCTTGCGGTACGATGATATAACGCATCGTCTGCATGTAAGTGAAACCTAAGGTGCGACAAGCTTCCCACTGCCCCTTTGGTAAGGCTTCAATACAACCACGCCATATATCGTGGAAAAATGCGCTACTAAATAGAGTTAATGACAATATTGCAGCCGTCCAAGCATCAACTTCGATGCCTAATAATGACAGGCCGAAAAAGGTCAGAAAGAGTTGCATTAATAGCGGAACCCCTTGAAAAACTTCAACATAACACTGAATAACACGAGTGATAAAGGTATTACGCATGCTGCGTAACAGGGTCAATATCAGACCAAATAGACCGCCACCAGCAAACGCTAATAAAGAGAGTAGGATAGTCCAACGTGCTGCCAGTAGCAGATTTTTTAGAATATCCCAATCGGTAAACTGTACCATTTTTAAATCCTTCTACAGAGATGGGTTTTTGAATGCAATGCACTTTAACAGACCAAAAGCCTGACGCATCAAGATAGCCAGCACTAAATAAATAACTGCTGCTAACATATATGACTCAAAACTTAAGAAGCTACGTGACTGCACAAAGTTAGCCGCAAAGGTCAGTTCCTCAACGGAAATTTGCGAGACCACCGCAGAGCCAAGCATAACGATAATACTTTGGCTAACCAGTGCGGGATAAACGCGTTGATAAGCTGGCGGAAGAATAATATGCATAAAAATTTGGCGACGGGTTAATCCTAATGTTTTCCCTGCTTCCCACTGCCCTTTAGGCGCAGCTTCAATACCAGCTCGGATAATCTCTGCGCTATAAGCACCGAGGTTGATGATCATTGCGATCATGCCCGCCTGCCAAGCCGTCATTTTCAGGCCCAATGCAGGTAGACCAAAAAAGATAAAAAATAGTTGCACAATAAAAGGGGTATTTCTTACTGCTTCAATATAACAGGCGCAAGTTCTTCGTAACCACGCCTCATTACTGATTCGACCTTGAGCACAAAAAGTGCCAAGTGCTAATCCACCTAGCGTAGATATAATAGTAAGCTCAATCGTTGTCCACACACCTGCCGCAAACTCCGGCAGGTAGGGAACTAGACTTGCGAAATCAAGTTGATAACTCATCGTGTCTGCTTCCGCTTATGAATCAAGGTCTGCAGGGAATGGTGCTTTTAACCACTTCTGAGAAAATTTCTCTAATACATCCTCTTTCTTCGCAAGTTTAATGAGACGATTCACTTCAGTTAATAATGCTTCCTGTCTCTTCATCACACCAACATAACAAGGTGAATTTTCAATCATATACTTAGTTTTTGGCGCCTTATTTGGGTAACGCGTCGCTAACTCTGCAACCACTAGATTACCCGTTGCAATCAGCGATACTTGTCCCGATAAAAAGGCTGATAACGTACTGTTATTATCTTCAAAACGCTTAATAATAGTGTCTTTAGGCGCTTCTTTACTTAACTCAAGATCTTCTACTGAACCACGTGTTACCCCGATTGTTTTACCACTTAGATCAGCTGCAGAACTGACTTGCTCATCTTCGGTACCAAATACACCCAAGAAGAAAGGAGCGTAAGCGTCACTAAAATCGATCGCTTTTTCACGTGTTGGATTTTTACCCATGCTAGAAATCACTAGATCCACCTTACCTGTCTGTAGATAAGGGATGCGGTTAGCACTAGTCACAGGTACCAGTTCCAACTTCACATTTAACTGTTCAGCAAGGTATTTTGCCATATCGATATCGTAACCTTGTGGTTTAAGGTCGAGACCCACTGAACCAAAAGGAGGAAAATCTTGCGGCACAGCGACTTTAAGTACTGAGCGCTCTTTGATTTGTGAAAGTTTATCAGCATGCACAGATTGCACAGAAAACAGCAACGAGGCTGACAAAAGTAAACTAGATAGGACTTTAAAAAATTTCATCTTGTATCTCCATATTAAACAACGAAACAATTGGAACAACTAAATTAATTATTGCAACGAACGTGCCAACAGAGAAAAAATCTATAAAACCCTTTAAAGCAAGTGGTTAATCGATTTGTGAAAATAAACAGAGAGGTAGAAATAAGATATTTAGCCTTTTTTGGTGCGTAATACGCACCAAAAAAGAGCGGGGGAAAGAGCTTAACAGAGCAAAAGATTAGTAATGAATCACATTAAATTGCAGTCGACTTTTTAGGGGACGCTGAATAGAGCTTGTAGATGCTATATAAATTAATAATAACAAAAGTAAACTCAACAGCAGTGCCGCCAATCGAGCCTAAGTAAAAATTATTTATTAACCAACACAATGAGTTCAATAATATGCAGGCACGCATAGCAATGCCCTCTAGCTTAAACAGTGCAATCGTCGCGACTGAAGTTCCTATTATAGTTAACAACTCGGCCTGGCTAGTTAAAGTCATTAAACCTACACCAATAATAGCGGCCACAAATAACAACATCACTGGTGTCGATTTGGTTTTGGTCGAGATAAAGGTACGTAGCGCACCTAATGCGACCACACTGGCAGAGGTCAATGCCCCCAATAATAGAAAATGTACCATCATCACAATACTAAACAGAGTTAGCTTATTTCTAAAGCCCTGCCCTTGCCTATCTATGAGTTCCTAGCACCCAATAGCATAAGCTAATAGACCAACAAACTGAGCAAAATAGGAGCCCAATTCACCTTCAAAAAACGACAATATAAATCCCCTAATATTAATTTATCAACACTATTTCATGCATTAACTACTGCAACATTATCTTGCTAACTGCTCACTTTGCTCAGCATAACGACTGGCTAATATCGCGCAGTAAAAAATCTGAATCGGGTGGTAAAGCATGATTGGCAGTAATAACATGCCTAAATTAGGATCTGAGCCAAAGATAACCGTTGCCATTGGAATACCTGCTGCTAAGGTTTTTTTAGTACCACAGAAAACAGCAGCGACTTCATCCGCTAATATAAACTGGCATCGACGTGCGCCCCACTGCACTAAATGTACCATCACTAATAATACCACGCTACAAATGACGATTGAGGAGAGTAATAATTGTAGTGAAAAAGAGTGCCAAATACCGTTCGCAACCGAATCACAAAAAGCGTTATACACGATTAATAGAATCACATATTTATCGACTTTATTAACCACTGCTTTATGTTTTTCGGCAAAGCTTAATAACAATGGGCGTGCTAATTGCCCCACTATCATCGGTAACAGCAATAGCTTACCAATAGAGATAACAGACTCCATGAGATCTAACTTCGCCCCCTCAAAACCCATAAACAACTGAATAAGTAGTGGCGTGATTAAAATACCCAAGATGCTCGATAACGAGGCGTTAAAGATAGCACCGGGAACATTACCTTTACCGACACTGGTCATCGCAACAGAGGAGGAGATAGTACTTGGTAAAACAAACAGATAACAAAAACCAAAGGCTAACGCAGAGGGCATATAAGCGAGTAGAAGATCTCCAAAAACTACCCACAGCAGTGGATAAGCTAAAAAAGTCGCTAGCTGGATATAGATATGTAAACGCCAATTACTAATACCTGCTTTAATCGCAGAGGGTGAAAGCCCTAACCCGTGCAAAAAAAACACCAGAGCAACGCCAATACCGGTCAACTTATCGAGGTGAATCAAACCACCAGTACGACCGACATCTGCACTCAGTGCCGCTAACCCAATCGCGAGCACCATCCCCACTAAAAACCACTCTTTTTTTAGTTTGTTTATTATCTTCATCGTTACTATTTACTCTTTGATATGTTTATTGACGATCTATTAACACGCAAAATAATTTTGAACCGCATCATACAGGATAGTTGGCTGTCATTTAAAAAAACACACGGGAAAGGCCAAGACCCCCATTTAATATAGTTATTAAATAGAGGCATAAAGATGAGATGTTTACTGTTTAACTATTTTAAAGTTATCCCATGCCTGAGAGGTTGGCATTACCTCTAAACTGTTGATATTTATATGTGCCGGTTGCTCTGTAATCCACAATATAATATTCGCAATATCTTCCGGCTGTAAGGCATTTGCATTATCATAAATTTGCTTATATTTTTCTTGATCGCCCTTAAACCTGACTAAGCTAAATTCACTTTCAGCTAATCCCGGCTCTAAACTCGTCACACGCACCCCGGTACCAGCAAAATCACTGCGTAAGTTTCTTGAAAATTGTGCAACAAAGGCTTTGCTTGCACCATACACACTACTGCCTGGGTAAGGCCAGTTAGCGGCAATGCTTGCTAGGTTAATAATCGTTGCTGACGGTTGTGCACGCAGCGTTGTTAAAAAGCTATGCGTAACATTCACTAAACCCGTTACATTGGTATCAATCATGGTATGCCAATTCGCTAAACTGGCTTGATCTGCGGGTTCTGCGCCTAATGCTAGCCCTGCATTGTTGATAAGTATCGCGACCTGCTTAAACGCTTCTGGCAGTTGTTTATTAAACGCTATAACCGCATCATTATCTCTGACGTCTAACACTGCAGAAAACACGTCGGTAAGTGGCTTTAACTCTGTGCTTAACGCTTGTAAACGATCCGCTCTTCGCCCGGTAATAATTATCGGATACCCCTGCTGTGCAAACTTTTTTGCCGTCGCCAATCCAAATCCAGAGGTAGCACCGGTGATTAATACTATGGGTCTTTTATTCGCTGTCATTTTACATTCCTTTCTAGAGAGTCATGGTTAATGCTATCAATATAACTTAGCTAAAATAGAGTGTAGAAGTGATAAACAGCGCTGTACAAAATAGATGCTGGAGGAAATCAATAAATTTGAATTAAGGGAGAATAAAATGAGGAATGACTATTTAAAAAATAAAACTCGCTTATATTCGTAAAGCGAGTTTATTTTTCAGGTTGACTGCGCAATCAATTAATCGACTTTGCGTGCGCCAAATGTTGAATTGGGGTGTGCAATCTGCTGCTGCGCTAAAATGGTTTGTAACTCCCACTCACCACTTTTTTGCGTTGCTGCTAATACATCGTAACTGGCATTATTAGCATGCTCGAACGCTGCAATAGGAGACCAACCTTTCATTAACCCTGCAGTAAATAGCGCAGAAATAAGATCACCAACACCCACAGGTGCTTTAGCAAACTCAAGATGTGGCCTTGTTACCAAGTAACAACCGCTTTGGTCAGCAAGCATCATACTGAATTTCTCTTCTGACAAGCTATGTAGATGCTTAACAAGCACTATTTTAGGCCCAAGCGTTAAGGCTTTCTGACAGGCTTTAATTGCATCCTCTAAATTATTTATTGGCATCTTCACAAAACGGCTAAGCTCAAATTGGTTAGGCACAATCACATCCGCGATAGGCATAACGCTATCCACGATATATTCACTAACCCCCTCAGCCAAAATACAGCCCTTTTCCGGATCGCCCATCACCGGATCACAGACGTAAAGGGCATTCGGATTGGCTTTTTTTACTCGGCTAACCACTTCGGTTAATGCAATACCCTGCTCAGCACTACCTAGATATCCCGATAATAGCGCGTCGCAATTACCTAATTCACCAATCGCATCAATACCCGCCACTAAATCGGTAATCTCACTGGCAGGAAAAGCTTTCCCCGTCCACCCTTGTGCATATTGAGTATGGTTAGAAAATTGAACTGTGTGAATCGGCCAAACTTCAAAACCCATACGCTGTAAGGGAAATACTGCAGAGCTATTGCCCGCATGACCAAATACAACGTGTGACTGAATAGAGATAATACCTTTCATGATGCCTACCATTTTTTAGAAGTTAAAAGTAAAAAGACAATTATGCCTTTTCTACTAATATAGAATTGTTAACGATGAATACGGACTTAAGTTAGCGAACGGTTAATATTAAGAACATTGAATAACGCCAAATAATTTTATTATAAATCATAAGACTAACAACAAAAACAGTGTAAATTAATGATTATTTCTGATTCTATTTTAAATAGTTTAACAACTTATAAACAACTACTTTAATCACTTATGCAGGATGCTATCCCCACTCTCAATGCGTTATATAAATATGATTGATAGTTAGCTTAGTACGCATTTTGATCTAGTTACACTCAGTTTTTATAAATAATATCAGTCAACCTGCGTTTATTTTGCTGTTAAAACACAGAATAAGTACTAATAATTTATCAATTGTAGCAATGGTTAGATAACAAGTTCACGAGAGAAATATTGTTGGGAAGGTCGATATAGGAAGAAGAATTAGCGAGTTGGCGCACCTTTGTAAGGGTATAACCACCCGTTTCTGGTAAGAAACTTCGCTCGCTATCCATGAACTAACTATAAAACAGATAGCGTAGGGAGTGGTTGCAAAGTAGCTCTAAATTATCACCATTTGCACAACATTTAACCCTATAATAAGATATTATTAGTGAAAACCATCAAAAGGAAGAGATGACATGCAAGAACTCATTAAATTAGACCGTATTGATAAAAAAATTCTTACCTTAATGCAGAGCAATGCACGTATCAGTAATTTGGAGTTAGCTGATAAAGTTGGCTTATCACCGACCCCCTGTTCACGTCGCGTAAAACGACTCGAAGAGTCGGGCATTATTGACAAACATGTCACCCTTTTGAAACCAGCAGTACTAGGACTTAAATTGACCGCAATGATTGGTATCACGATGGATCGCCACACACCAGAGCGCTTTGATAACTTTGAGCGTGCTATCTCTGAGCTACCTGAAGTATTAGAGTGTTTAATTGTCACTGGACAATCAGCCGATTTTTTATTGAAAGTGATCGTGCGAGATATGGAACACTATGAAAAATTTTTACTGGGTCAACTGACTAAGTTGGAAGGAGTAACCGGTGTGCATTCTAGTTTTGTATTAAGAGAGATGATAAAAAAGACCGAGCTACCGCTAGACTAAGGCTATAAGCATCGTACTTACCAATAAAAATCCAAAAAAAAGGCTTTCTAAAAGAAAGCCTTTATTCGGTTAATGAAGATTAATGCGCTTCATCCCAGTTATTACCCATATCAGCATCAGCAATCAGTGGTACATCTAATTGCCCTGCATTAGCCATAATATCCTGAATCTGTTGCGTATAAGCCTCAACACAATCCTCTTTAATACTAAACACTAATTCATCGTGTACTTGCATTAACAGTTGCACAGTATCCTGTGGCTGTTCAGCAACCCAACTCGCTACATCGATCATCGCTTTTTTGATGATATCCGCTGCCGTACCTTGCATTGGTGCATTGATTGCAGCACGCTCAGAAGCTTTTTTAAGCATCCCATTCCGTGCATTGATATTTGGCAGTTGTAAACGACGACCTAGAATTGTTTCAACATAACCCTGCTCTTTAGCAACGGTGCGCGTATCTTCCATATAGGTTAATACACCAGGGTAGCGATGGAAATATCTATCCATATACTGCTGTGCTTCATTACGACCAATGTTTAATTGTTTTGCTAAACCAAAGGCACTCATACCGTAAATAAGACCAAAGTTAATCGCTTTTGCACTGCGACGTTGGTCAACGGTAACCTCTTCTAAGCTTACTGAGAAGACTTCTGCAGCGGTAGCTTTATGAATATCTACACCGTTTGAGAACGCATCTAACAGGCCTTTATCCTGTGACAAATGCGCCATGATACGTAACTCGATTTGACTATAATCGGCAGCGACAATTTTATACCCCGTTGGTGCAATAAAGGCTTGGCGAATACGACGCCCTTCTGCACTTCTGATAGGAATATTTTGTAAGTTTGGATCGCTTGATGATAAACGCCCGGTGACAGTCACCGCTTGATGATAAGAGGTATGCACACGGCCAGTTTTTTCATTAACCATTTTTGGTAGCTTGTCGGTATAAGTCGATTTTAGCTTACTCAAACCACGATGCTCAATAATCAATTTTGGCAGTGGATAAGTTTGCGCTAATTCAACCAAGACCTCTTCGGCTGTTGAAGGAGCACCCTTTGGTGTTTTCTTCAAAATAGGCAGCTCTAACTCTTCAAAAAGAATCGTTTGTAATTGCTTTGGTGAGCTTAAGTTGAATGGCTTACCTGCTTCTTCATAAGCTAACTCTTCAATCTCTAATAAACGTTTAGCAATTTCAGTGCTTTGCACCGCTAATAGTTCACTATCGATCGCGACACCACCACGCTCAACATCAGACAGCACGGTTAATAGCGGCAATTCAATTTCATTAAACAGCGTTAACAGTGCTTCAGATTCTTTCAGGCGACTATATAACTCAAGGTGTAAACGTAACGTAATATCAGCATCTTCAGCGGCATATGGCGCAGCTTCTTTAATGCTTATTTGATTGAAGGTTAACTGTTTTTTACCTTTACCAGCGATCTCTTCAAAAGAGATGCATTTATGATCTAAGTATTTAACAGCAAGGGTATCCATATCGTGCTTACCCGTACTATCTACAATGTAAGATTCCAGCATCGTATCAAACTGAATACCTTTTAATTCGATGCCATGATTGAGTAATACACTGCGATCGTATTTAAGGTTTTGCCCCACTTTTTTATGGGCATCATCTTCAAGCAATGGTTTTAGTGTCGCCATTGTTTCAGCAAAATCTAACTGCGTTGGTGCATCGATATAATCATGTGCAAGTGGTAGGTAAACAGCTTCGATTTCAGGTGCATCATTACTGCCAACATTGGTCTGAATTGCAAATGAAAGCCCGACAACCTCTGCCTGCATGTAATCGAGACTGGTTGTTTCTGTATCAAAGGCAAATAGCTCACTTGCTTCAAGCTTTTTAATAAGCTGTTTTAACTGCCCTAGAGTATAAATTGTTTTATAGCTGTTTCTATCTACTAACGCTTTATTAGCAGGTGCTATATTCGCAGACGAGTTGTTATTTGTTGCGCCATTCACAGCACTATTAGCTGCGCTATCTGATGGTGAGTCAACAACTGTGCCGCCATCAAGCAATGCAGATAACCAACGTCTAAACTCTAACTTGCCAAACAGTTTAACTAGCTCATCGCTGTCTTGCTCGCCATGTTTAAAGTCTTCATAAGCAACATCTAGTTCAACATCTAGCTTAATGGTTGCTAACAGATAAGAAAGGCGTGCCATCTCTTCATTATCAGCCATCTTCTTCGCCATGGTTTTACTACCACGGAAGCCAAGCGGTGCTAATTTATCGAGATTTTCATAGATAGCATCCATTGAACCGATGCCCTGTAACATAGCGAGTGCGGTTTTTTCACCGACACCAGGTACACCAGGTATGTTATCTACTTTATCGCCCATTAGCGCAAGGTAATCGATAATCAGCTCTGGTGGAATACCAAACTTATCGTTCACGCCCTGCACATCCATCACGGTATCAGTCATGGTGTTAATTAGCAGAGTATGCTCATCAACCAGTTGCGCCATATCTTTATCGCCAGTACTAATCAGGGTTTTAATGCCCTTTTCGCTCGCTTTTTTAGATAACGTACCGATAACATCATCTGCTTCAACACCATCAACAATTAATATCGGTAAGCCCATCGCTTTAATCACAGCGTGAAGCGGCTCTATTTGAATACGTAGATCATCGGGCATACTCGGGCGGTTAGCTTTGTAGTCGCTATACATATCATCACGAAATGTTTTACCCTTGGCATCAAATACCACCACAATATGCGATGGATTAAACTGACGCATTAAGCTTTTAAGCATGTTTACAACACCATAAACAGCACCTGTTGCTTCACCTGCAGAATTTGTTAAATGTGGTGGGGAGAAAAATGCACGATATAGATAGGAAGAACCATCAACAAGTACAAAAGGATTTTCAGGAATCGTCGCCATCAGCTTATTACCCAGTTAGAAGAAATAGTCGCTGAGTATACCCGTTATCATGCAAGGTTCAAAACTCAGCATGCAATTCAAACCGATAAATGAGCGAGTTGAAACGACGTTAATTAACGCTTTATAACAAAGTGTAAAAATTGATATTTAGGTGTGATTAAAGCGATTCAAAAGGCTTAAGCCGCTTTATGCTAAAAGGGTGAGAATGTAAGTGGCTGTTCACTTTCGATACACAGCAACTCTGTGGATAACTCTGTTAGTAGTTTCTAATAAAAATTGCGCTGTCACAATTATTTTAGAATACATATTACTTATCAACAACATATATCGCAAATGTGACAGTTTCTAGTAATTTCAGAAAAAACCAAATGTGCATAACAAAAACAAAAACGCTTTAAAATTAAACGTTTTTGTTAGCTAAGGCTGTTCTTTACCGGATTAGCATACATTTTTAGGACCGTTTCTTGCAGCTCAGGAGCAATACCTTTCAGGTGGGCAGCAAAGGCTTGATTATCACTCTCAGTTACTTTTTCGAGCTCTTGTTGTGCAGCGATAAAATTTGATGGGTGCAAGTAATAGTTTTGATAGATCTGCTCATCGATTGCACCAGCAACTTGCTCTGCATCCTCAAAATCACCATCAATGACTTTACCAAAAGCAACATGAACATGCCCTTTTTGTCCGACGATACCTCTGACGATACTTTCGATATCTTCAAACTCTGATTTATTATACTCACCCGTTTCTGCTTTATCGTAAAGCTCTTTGGCTTTTTGCTTATCACAAGGGTCGAGTTCGTAGGAAACTGCAACAGGCACAATATTTAGCTGTTTAATGTAATCACTAAATGCAATTTTTTTCTTTTTGCCGTTCATGTAAAACATTTTTATGATTGCCGGCTCTGTTTTATCAAAACCATCTTTAGCACGCCCTTCACGTTGCGCGATCCAGATACTGCTATCGGTTTGTAATGAGCTGAAGATGTAATCAGAAAGCTGTAGCACCGCTTTCATCATTTCACGTGGTGCCGTTAATGCGCGTTTTACAATAAAGCTTTTATTCATACGCATTAAGTCAGAACTGAACGGCTTACTTAATAGGTTATCACCAATCGCAATACGCACTGTTCTGAAATTTTCAGAAAATAGTGCCCAGTTTACAAAGGAGGGATCCATGGCAATATCACGGTGGTTAGAAACAAACAGGTAATTTTTATTCGCATCTAAATTTTCTAGACCTGAATAGCTAAACTTAGTGGTGGTCGAGGCGATCATATGTTTCATATATCCACCAACCACTTGCTGCATCTCATCGATACTGTTTATTCCTCCCCACTTATAGAGAAAATAACGACGTAACAGCGGTTTTAGCATAAACCCGGCAAATTTGGCGATTTTAGAAAAACGAAAACTAACAATAGCATCCATAAATTCATCACTGTTAATAACACGCTGGATCGCAGGTTGGATCTCATCATCATTATAAGGGCGAATATCACTGAATCTATCGGATGAAGTTGGCATTTTTTTCTTCTCTATAAAATGGAAGGCGCATTTTACCTGCTTTATCGCTATTTACCAAGTTGGTTTAAAGCGGAACAACTCTTGACGCAACAAGCTTTTGTAAACATCAGGCTCGATATGTGAATTTTGCATGTATTGTTCCAATAACTCAGGCTTAAAAAGGCGTGATGCACGTAGTTGATCATACTTAGCAAAACGTACTGCTTTAAATAACAATTGCCCGAGTTTACTGCGCACTTCAAAAGGAGTTGATTCAACCTCTTCTTTTAATGCATTGACCAAATGAGGGAATGATTTAGAAAACAGCTTTTCAGAGAGGGTAAGGCTCAATTGTAAGCTTGATTGTGAGACTAACAACGCTTGTAACGAAGCTGCATCCGTTTGAATATCATAGAAAAAGTCGTGACGACGCTTCTCACCCTTTTCTCGTGCCTGATCCAAACAGGTATTACGCACGATTTCAAAGGAGCTCAAATACTGCTGATAACTGGCAACATAAGCAAAATTAACCATCGCAGAAAGCAGCATGCCGTCATAAGGGCGACGATAATCATCAGCCTTTAACAATGCAGTACAGGTTTGCCCCAGTGTCATCTCATAACGCCACAACTTTTTGGCGAACAGGGAATTATGTTGGCTATAGGCATTAATACGGTATTTGAATAAAATAGCGGGCACCAAATAGCGTAAAACATCAGTGCCTATCAACCCCACAGCACTCTGAATATCACGCACGAAGCGTGGGGAACGCCCGAGCACAGACATAAAATCTTCACTAGCCACTAAGGATAATAAACGATTACGTGTACCAATATCATCCTCTAATAATAATGCTAGTTGCGAGTAACGCGGCTCTCCGGCAAGTAATTTTTTTAATAACTCAAGACTCGTTTCACGTAACTGTAGCTGCTCTAAAATAACCTCATCGGTATTTGCTAAGCGATGATTTATTACCTTTAACAACGACTGCTGAAAATAGCGTGTTAATAATGCATTACGCTTATCATTCAGCTGTTTATCAGCCTTCTCGCGCATTACCCGTTGTTTTTCAACATCCAACAAAATACGCTGGTTCCAACCATTTTCAGAAGAAGCTGATTCTGTATTTAACGCTTTATCGTCAAGCTCAGCTTCTGAAAGGCCATCGTTATACTCTTCCTCTTTATAGATTTTACTTTTTCCGACTAAAAAGCGCAGAAAAAGTTTATCCATCGCATCCATTAAAGAAGGCATTGTGAGTTCGCTTGTTGTTGTCATGAGTGAATATTATCTATATTAGATGAAGGAAAAAGCATCGCCATAGATATGTTCTACATTGCCATTTTGCTTAACAAAATCTTCACGTACAACTTTGGCCATTTCAAAACGACCTACCACATAGACATCAAAAGCACTCAAGTCAGAAAAATCTTTTAATACCGCTTGATGAACATAACCTTGTGCGCCTTGCCATTGCTCATCGGCTAATTCAACAACAGGATGAAAATGGATATTTTGATATGTCTCATCCCATTGCTTAGCTTGCTCTTCAAGGTAAAAATGATCCTGCTCTTTCACGCCCCAATATAGGTGCACTGGATTAGTTAATTTTAATGCAACTACTTGCTCGATAATCGATTTTGCATAAGCAAAGCCAGTTCCGCCTGCAACAATAATCATTGGACGTACTGATTGCTCACGAAGATACGCTTCACCATTGGCAATTTCTACCTCAACCTGTCCATCACTCTGCATTTTTTCAATCACTTGCATTGCATAGCTATTTTCAGGTGTTGCACCAATGTGCAACTCAATCACTTCACTACTTGGTGCATTAGCAATCGAGAAATGACGCTTATCTTTCTCTCCCATCACCACAGAAACATATTGCCCCGCTTTATAAGACACCGCTTGTTGTGGCGCTAGAAAAATACGGTATAAAAAATCATTTAACTTTTCGATTGAGCTTACTTTACAAGTAACAATAGACATTTATTTCTCTTTACAGTGTGATTAACAAGTTATTAACAATAAACGATTATTATGCCAAAATATCTAATTCTTGCCAAAGTGTATCTATTTTATCTTTCACTTTTTCATCCATAACAATAGGCACGCCCCACTCTCGGTCGGTTTCACCTGCCCATTTATTGGTTGCATCTAACCCCATTTTCGATCCAAGACCTGAAACCGGTGATGCAAAATCAAGATAATCGATCGGTGTATGCTCAACCATCGTAGTATCGCGAGCCGGATCCATGCGTGTTGTAATTGCCCACATCACATCATTCCAATCACGAACATTAATATCGTCATCACAAACAATGATAAATTTAGTGTACATAAATTGACGCAAGAAAGACCAAATCCCTAACATCACACGTTTTGCGTGACCCGGATAGCGTTTCTTAATGGAGACAACCGCCATACGGTAAGAACAACCCTCTGGTGGCAGATAAAAATCAACGATTTCAGGGAACTGTTTTTGTAAAATAGGCACAAACACTTCGTTCAGCGCGACACCTAAAATAGCCGGTTCATCGGGTGGACGACCAGTATAAGTACTATGGTAAATTGGCTTTTCACGCGTTGTAACGTGCGTTACTGTCATTACTTGGAAGTCATCAACTTCATTATAATAACCCGTGTGATCACCATAAGGGCCTTCTGGTGCTAATTCGCCCGGCTGAAGGTAACCTTCTAAAATTATTTCCGCCGTTGCAGGTACGTCGAGATCATTAGATAAGCTTTTAGCCACTTTAGTACGAGAACCACGTAACAAACCGGCAAAAGCATATTCAGATAAACCATCAGGAATTGGTGTGACTGCACCTAAAATGGTCGCTGGATCAGCCCCTAATGCTACAGAAACAGGGAACGGCTTACCTGGATTAGCCTCTTGCCATTGTTGGAAATCGATGGCACCACCACGATGCGATAACCAGCGCATAATAATTTTATTTTTACCGACTAACTGCTGACGGTAAATACCCAAATTTTGACGCTTTTTATAAGGCCCGCGTGTAATGGTTAATCCCCAGGTAATCAAGGGAGCAACATCACCTGGCCAGCATGTCATAATCGGCAGTTTAGTCAGATCAACATCATCACCTTCCATTACGATTTGCTGACAAGCAGGTTTAGAAACGGTTTTGGTAGGCATATTAAGCACTTGCTTAAAGATAGGTAACTTCTCCCACATCGCCTTAATGCCCTTGGGTGGCTCAGGCTCTTTCAGGTAAGCAAGCCATTCACCCACTTCACGCAGTTGAGAAACATGCTCTTTACCCATTGCTAACGCAACACGTTCAGTAGTACCAAACAAGTTGGTTAACACTGGCGTATCGTAACCCTTAGGGTTTTCAAATAGCAGCGCAGGTCCACCGGCACGCAAGGTACGATCAGAGATTTCAGTCATCTCTAAATTAGGATCAATCTCTTGCTTGATACGCTTTAATAACCCTTTCTCTTCAAGCTGTGCCAGAAAGTCACGTAAGTCATCAAATTTCATAAAGTTATACTTCTCAAAAAATGGATAAAAAAAACGCTACATAAAAGTAGCGTTATTAACTTAATAATTAAAAAGAATTATTTAGCTTTTTGATTCTTCATAGCATTAAAGAAATCATCATTCGTTTTGCTTAAACCGAGTTTATCAATCATAAATTCAGTTGCGCCAGTCTCACCCATTGGGTGTAGAATTTTACGTAGAATCCACATACGTTGTAGCTCATCTGATTTAGTTAATAACTCTTCACGACGAGTACCAGAACGGGTAATGTCGATTGCTGGGTAAATACGTTTCTCAGCAAGTTTACGATTTAAGTGAATCTCTGAGTTACCGGTACCTTTAAACTCTTCATAGATAACTTCATCCATTTTCGAGCCTGTATCGATAAGTGCAGTTGCAAGAATAGTTAAACTACCACCCTCTTCAACGTTACGCGCAGCACCAAAGAAACGTTTTGGACGATGTAATGCATTCGCATCAACACCACCGGTTAATACTTTACCTGAGCTTGGTACAACCGTGTTGTAAGCACGTGCTAGACGCGTGATTGAGTCTAATAGGATGATTACATCTTTTTTATGCTCAACTAAACGTTTTGCTTTTTCGATAACCATTTCTGCCACTTGTACGTGTCGGCTTGCAGGCTCATCAAAAGTAGAGGCAACCACTTCACCACGTACTAAACGGCTCATCTCTGTTACTTCTTCCGGACGCTCATCGATTAGCAATACGATTAACACAGCATCTGGATTATTTTGTGTGATACTTTGTGCGATATTTTGTAGCAGCATTGTTTTACCGGCTTTTGGCGGTGCAACAATCAGACCACGTTGGCCTTTACCAACAGGAGAAACAAGGTCAAGGATACGCGCTGTAATATCTTCTGTACTACCATTCCCACTTTCTAGATGTAAACGCTCATCAGGGTGAATGGGTGTTAAGTTTTCAAATAAGATTTTATTACGTGAGTTTTCTGGCTTATCAAAATTAACTTGGTTAATTTTTAATAGAGCAAAATAACGTTCGCCATCTTTAGGTGGTCGGATCTTACCCTCAACACTATCACCAGTACGCAGATTAAAGCGACGAATCTGACTTGGAGAAATATAAATGTCATCAGGTCCGGCAAGGTAAGAGCTGTCTGAGCTACGTAAGAAGCCGAAGCCATCCTGTAATATTTCTAAGACACCAGCACCAAAAATATCTTCACCGCTTTTTGCGTGGGCTTTTAAGATGGCGAAAATAATATCTTGTTTTCTTAGGCGAGCTAAACTTTCCAGCCCTTTAGATTCACCAAGCTTTACAAGATCATGTACGGGGGTGTTCTTTAATTCAGTTAGATTCATAAGTTATATAGATAATCAGATTTACTGTGAGTGGATGATGAGTATCAGAATTGATTTGCTCATATTTTGAGCGTAAAGGTAGCATTAAAAATTGTATTAGTCCAGATTGGACATGCTGTAGATCACAACTTATCCAATCTGTAAGTCATTTATTAGATATTTGCATCTAAAAATTCAACTAGCTGGCTCTTAGATAGTGCGCCAACTTTAGTTGCAGCAACTTTACCATCTTTAAATAAAAGTAACGTAGGGATACCACGGATACCAAATTTAGGTGGGGTTGCACTGTTTTCATCGATATTTAATTTACCGATAGTAACTTTACCTGCATATTCTGTCGCTACTTCGGTCAGAATAGGTGCGATCATTTTACAAGGTCCACACCATTCAGCCCAAAAATCAACTAAAACAGGGCCTGATGCATTTACTACATCTTGCTCAAAACTTGCATCACTTAAAGTTACGATATTGTCGCTCATTGTACTCTCCAAAAGGATTCTATAGTAGATAATCACTATATCATGGATATAGCAAAATTAATTTTCATTATTTGAATCGATCTCAATACTTATTGCAAGCATAAACTGTTATGCTCTGCAAATGAATAAAACACACCTAACTCAAACAAAATTTGCAGACCTTCCACTTGAGAAGAGTCTAGTTTCAGGCCTAACCGAACAAGGCTATGAATTCTGCACGCCCATCCAAGCACTGTCACTGCCTATCACCCTATTAGGGAAAGATATCGCAGGACAAGCGCAAACAGGGACAGGTAAAACGCTCGCGTTCTTACCGGCAGTATTTCATCATCTATTAGTTAATGAAGCACCTGAAAATCGCCGTAAGAATCAGCCACGCGCTATTATTTTAGCGCCGACACGTGAACTTGCGATCCAAATTCATAAAGATGCGATCATCCTCGCTAAAGCAACCAACATACGCTTAGGTTTAGCATATGGGGGTGAAAAAGTTGAAATTCAACTTAATAAGCTAGAAAAAGGTGTTGATATCTTAATCGGCACAACGGGTCGTACTATCGACTTCGTTAAACAGGGTGTTATCAACCTTGAGTCGGTTCAAAGTGTGGTACTGGATGAAGCAGACCGTATGTTTGATCTTGGTTTCATTAAAGATATCCGTTATCTATTCAGACGCATGCCTGCAGCAGACCAACGCTTAAACATGCTATTTTCAGCAACCTTGTCACATAAAGTACAAGAACTTGCTTTTGAACATATGAACGATCCTGAACATATTCAGATCGAACCTGAAAAAATGACATCTTCTAATATCAGCGAAGAGCTATTTTACCCTTCAAATGAAGACAAAATGCTGTTGTTACTGACATTGATGGAAGATGAATGGCCAGATAAAGCAATCGTTTTTGCTAATACAAAACATGCTTGTGACAAAGTCTGGGGCTATTTAGCAGGTGATGGTTTACGTGCAGGTTTGTTAACCGGTGATGTACCACAGAAAAAACGTGAAAAAGTATTACAGCAGTTCACTGATGGTGAAATAGATATTCTTGTTGCAACCGATGTTGCTGCACGTGGTCTACATATCCCTAAAGTATCGCATGTATTTAACTTTGATCTACCTGACGATTGTGAAGATTATGTTCACCGTATTGGCCGTACTGGTCGTGCTGGACAAACTGGTCTTGCGATTACACTCGCTTGTGAAAAGTATGTTTTTAATCTTCCGGGTATTGAAGAATATATCAAACACACTATTCCAGTAAGTGAATACGACAAAGATGCATTACTTGACTCATTACCTGTTATGAAAGTAAGCAAATTTAAAGCGCATAACAGTACGCGCCCAAATAGTCGTAAAGATAACTACCACCGTAGCCATAAGAGATAAGTAATACGTTATGACTGCGCCACGCTATACCATCATTGATCTTGGGTCTAACAGTTTTCATATGTTGACAGTCACCAAAAGCGACGATGGTTTTAGCGTTTTTTCTAAAAAGAAACAAAAAGTTAGACTAGCTTCTGGCTTAGATGGAAATAACGATTTAAATCAACAAACTATCGAAAGTGGTTTGAATTGCCTACGCGAATTTAGAGCTGAACTCGACAAAATCCAACCTTGTAAAATACTCATTAGCGCAACTGCAGCATTACGTCTTGCAAATAATAAACAGCTATTCATACCTCAAGCTGAACAAATTCTGCAAAATCCAATTAATCTTATCTCTGGTATTGACGAAGCTAAAACGATTTACCGAGGGGTGGCTTTTACAGAACAGCTACAAAAGCAGTTATTAGTGATAGATATCGGCGGCGCAAGTACCGAGCTTATTATTGGTAAAGGTAGTGAAGTATTACAAGCTGAAAGCCTGAACATGGGCTGTGTAACGTGGTTGAATAACCACTTTTCAGACAACCAACTAAACCATGCAAACTTTACTGCTGCAATTGCGGCGGCCAAACAGGTGATTGAACCTTATATACAACAATACCAATCATTAGGATGGTCATTGTGCATGGGGGCATCAGGCACGATTCAAGCCGTAAATGAAGTGAATAGCACGCAGCAATTAGACTCTGATTTAACTCTGTCACTATTAAACAATATCAAGCAGCAATGTATCGACTCTACGCAGATTGACCAGTTACAGATAGACGGCTTAAAAACATCAAGAAAGCCTGTATTTGCTAGCGGCCTTGCAATTTTAATCGCTCTGTTTGAGTGTTTAAACGTTGAGCACATCAAACCTTCTAAAGGTGCATTAAGAGAAGGCTTGATTAGCATACTGTTTGAAAAGTAATTGCCCTCATTCTCTACGTTAAATTTTTACGCTTAAGCTGCTGAATCAAAAGACCACTAATAATAAAAATCAAACCCACAATGGTAGCAGGAAAGATCGGCTCATCAATGATGAAATTTAACAGTAACAATGAAACAAAAGGCGAGATAAAAATAAGATTACTAATTTTCGCTGTATTTTCTGCATAACGTAACGCGGTTAACCAAGCGACAAAGGCAAATCCCATCTCAAACAAACCAATATAGATAGCGCCAGCCCAGCCTTGCCAATCAGGCATATTAAAGTCACTCAAAATAGGCGTAGCGATAATAATTGCAGGCAAACCAAGTAAAAAACACAATAACAGTGACGCAATCGGGTCGCCGCTATTTTTAGCATTCAGTATCCAATACATCGCCCACAATAAAGTACTTAATAACGCCAACGACACACCTAGCGGGCTACTAAAATCTAATGCAAGCAAATCCCCCTTAGTTGCAATAATAAGCGCACCAGTATAAGCAAGCACAATCGCAACGAGATCTTTTTTAGTCAGTTTCTGCCCCAGAAAAGGCACCGCTAATATAGATAAAGTAATGGCCCAGGTATAATTCAGTGATTGCGCCTGTTGTGCAGGTAACAGGTCGTAAGCTTGAAATAAAATAAGGTAATAAAAACAGGGGTTAATCAGCCCTAGTAGCAGGTAATAAAAAGGCCTTTTCACAACATATTGCTTCACAAGGTGTAACTTACCTTGGTAATAACAGATACAGGTTAGCGCGATTATCGTGGTGCAGGTAGCAACCAATAACATCTGAATCGGTGAAAAATAGGTTAAGGTCACCTTAAATGCAGTGGCCACTGTCGACCACATAGCCACAGCAATTAAAGCAAATAGAGTCGCTTTTTTTTGGTTTTTTATCATTGAGAGAGCCTTAAAAAATATAAATACACTTTCATGCTTGATGACTATAAATAACAACAGAAATGCATTTTACACTAACTAGAAATAAAAAAGCCTGATGAAACAATGAACTGTTTTATCAGGCTTTTATTACGCTGTAATAAAATAATGTCGATTATTTTTTAACAGAGCAGTCAAAATTTCCGCTGTAATCAAAATTAAAATTGTAGATCAGGAACCCCGGTGTTCCACTTTTATCACCGATTTTACCGTCAGTTGATAGTCCGGTTATTTCATTCGCACAACGAATACCTTCATCATTACTTGCTGAATTAAATGAAGCAAACTCGACGCTTTTAATACCTTCAGCAACCAAAGTGAAGTTTTTAGCATTAGTAAACGTTAATTTAGTATTACCTTGCTGCTTCTCTAACAATTCACTTAGGTAGTATTGCACTAATTCACGATTATTAAATGCAGACTCCTCTTTTACCACTTCAGCATCTTTAATACCCGGCATAGATTTAATCGAAGCACGGTAATTATTAGCAACAACATAAACAATTTGCTCATCTTTAATTTCAGTACCATCAAAGGTTAAGCTCGCAATTTGAGTGCTACCCGTTTCACTGTAATTCTCACCATCAATGATGTAAGCAGGTGTTTTAGTAACATCTAATGTGTAATGAAGACGACTGTTTTTATCTGCATCAAAACCGCCATAAAATACGTCAAAGTTATAACCAGGGAAAGATTCAATTAAAAAAGTCTGCCCCTCTTTTAAAGGTAATTGGTTATAGCTATTTGAAGTAGTCCAGTCGATCCAATTTCTCAATGCAGCGCCGTTTAACTTAACCACTGCTGGCGTATTGTTATCAAATACATACAGGTCAGCAATACTGGCGTTAGTGAGTTCGCCTTGCTGAATATTGGTGTAATCAGAAGCCCCGTTACGACCGCCTTTAAAAGGTGCTGATACCGATAAGAATATAGCATCTTCTAGGTTTTCAAATTCACCGGCATCTTTCCATTTTATTAACTGATGGTATTGCGCTTCATTGACAATTTGCATTGAAAGGTCTGGCACTAACTGCGGGAAAAAACTATTAATATTAACATCAATTTGCGCCATCACTTCTGCCATATAATCAACAGTGCCATGATGCTCAGCCTCTACTAGCTGCTCAATACGCTCAGAAGATTTACCTTCAACTAATGCGCGTAGTTCAGTCGTGCTCGACGCGACAGACCAAGTTTTACCTTTGTCTGTCGATGTTAACTTAAGGTCGATAACCCCAAGTTTTGCTCCCCAGAAACCAGGCATAATCGCTGGAATACCATTAATTTTACCTGCTTTTGGATCAACACCATCAATATGCGCATATTCACCATTATCATTCGGAAATTCACGATGATCGTGTCCAAACATTAAGGCATCAATACCATCAACATAAGCGAGTCGCCATGTTGCATTTTCTGCAAACTCATCGGTAGCATCGTTTAAGCCAGAGTGAGGAATTGCCACAATGATGTCGGCTCCATCTGCTTTCATTTTTGGCACAAAGTATTCAGCAGTTTTAGTGATATCTGACACTAACACATTACATTTCAGGTGAGATGCATCCCACCCCATGATTGCAGGAGGTGTGAAACCAATGACTCCAACATTAACAGCATAGCTTTCACCATCTTCAGCGGTAAAGGTTTTACTGATAATTTCATAAGGCTTATAAAGATTAACAGCCTTTTCATAGAACGCTTGATCTAGATGAGCTTCGCACTCATTGCCTGTTGTAGGCGATTTTTTAAGGTCACTATTGTATTGCCATACGTTAGCGCTCACGTAGGGGAAATTTGAACCTTTTACTGTTTCTTCAAGATATTCAAGACCATAGTTAAACTCATGATTACCTAAGTTAGCGGCATCGTAACCCAACGCATTCATTGCTTTATAAACAGGGTGCGCATTAGTTTTTAAATGTTCACTGCCTAATTGTGCCATATAGTCACCCATTGGGCTCCCCTGAATCAAATCGCCATTATCAAAAAGCATATGATTATCAACTTCAGCACGGGTGCTCTCAATGACGATTGCAGTACGAGCAAGCCCCCAGTTTGGCATGTTTTCAGCATTACCATCAGCACTCACGAAGTAATTGTAAGGCATGATATTGGTATGAATGTCAGTGGTTTCCATTAAACGTAAGTCCATGTTAATGGATACATTCTTGGCACTATCTTTTTTATCAGCACAGCCAATAATGGTTGAAGCAATAATAACTGTCGAGGCAACTTTTATAAGATTCTTGATTTGCACTTAATTTCCTTAATGCATGATTTATTAACCGACATAGAAGTATAAAATTTACAATATTCCTTTAAATCGGATAGTTAAACGAGGTTAATGATACCGCTTAGGTATAGAACATTATCCAAAAAATAAGATACAGCGCATTGTATTGTGATATCAATAAATATCAATCAGATAAGGAGTATAAAAAATAAAAAAGCACCCGAAGGTGCCTTTAAAATAGATTTTTAATAACCGAATAATTAATGCTGAATACTCGAAAAAAATCGTTCGCTAAAAATTGAATAGATCATAATTTGTCCTGCTACGATCGCACAGAACATGAGTATTGCCGACAAACCAATATTTGGAATTTGCAGAATAACCGTGGAGAAAAATGACTCACTTGCCCCAACAATAATACGACTACCTGGGACTAAAATAATAATGCCTTGCACGATATAGACCAGCGCGGGCACATTACGAATTCGCCCTGCAAGTAACCCATATAGGGTAATGATCATGGTACTAATCCATGTTCCAACGACCCAATCTGTAGTAAACAAATGTGGCCCCCACATACCAATTGCAGCAGCGGGCAAGCCAATTAGTATGTCGGTCAGACTGGCATTAAAAATAAGGCCAATCGCGAAAGATATCCCGATTAAGCCAAGAATATGCAACCATAAGGGAATTTCATTCACAAAACTAATCGCAGCAGTATGCTCTGCGACTAAACCCGACAAACTCAACCCAAGTACCACACCAATAAAAATTTTAATTATAATTAAGCCACTTTGCGCGAGTAACTCAATACCGGAACGAAAATCATTAAGCGCCAAACTGGCAAGCGCATTGGTGACGGTTAACCCAGGAATAAATAATACAATCGAGGCGATACATAACGCTAAAATGGGTAAATCGGGAATAAAAGAAGCTAATAAACCTACCGTAATACTTGCCACCAGTGCAACAAAAAACTCAACCAATATGGCACGCTCACCGGTCAACAACATTTGTGCAAGCCAAGCAACCAACCCTAAAAACATAGCGATAAAAACGGCAACATAGGTCGTGCCCACCAGCATTAAATAACAAGGAGGCAATAAAATATTAGCAAGACACAGTGTTGTATTTGAGTAATGACCTGCACCTAGGTACGATTTACCACTGGGCATCGCTTTTAAGGTAGCGACTAAATTGCGTAAATTAACAGAAGGCGGTTTTTTATCTTGTAAAACAACCCGCTGAGTCTCGCCATCAAAAACCGAAATCATTTTCGTTGGAGTTACATCAATAGAAACGTCAATGTCTCTATTTTGGGCATAACTTTTTGTATAACTGGCTACATTTCGTGGGGCGCACCCCGCCTGATGTAATCGATCTGCAAAAGCTAAAACGTCATGATAATCAGGTGGTAAATTATTTTTTTGATACATACTTATCTCGTTACTGAACTCGGGTTTGGTCACAAATGTTGATTCATTAAGTGGCGCTAAAATTTAAAAAACGAATAGATTTTTTATAGAAATGAACTTATTCAGAGCTCCTATTGCCACAAAATGGTGAGTAAACGAAAAATGGATCACAACAAGACAGGAAGTAGGTTATTGGCGTGGGTTACATTATTATTTTGCTCATTTAAAACGCGTTAAATGAAAGGCGATAGCATAAAGAGATAACGACCACTTTACTACAGATGAATTCATTCAATGATGCAAGATCAGAAAAAAATTCCGCTCGCTTCGATAGTTCAACGCTAAACAATACAATCGCTGAGTATTGCTTATACCAAAGGAATTAATAAAGTGATCATTCTTGCTGGTTAAAATTATCCCTAACTGCGTTGTGAGTTTTGAAGTGAGAACAACTATCTCCTGCAACTCACGCCTTATTAGTAATAACTTTTCCTACGCAAACTCTGATCACCTATTAAATTCCATTGGTATTAGCGTTTACCCCCTAAAATTCTGTATATGTCTGTATTACCTTAGTGGTTTTAACAGTCGCTTAATCACCGAACTAAGACTTAAAAAAACAATCAATACCGCTAACAAAGGCAATATTAACCACATACTTGGGTGTAACTGTGTGGGTAACTGAAAGCCCCACTTCATTAAACTAAACAGGATAAGCTCTGCTGCAATCGCGGCAACCAAACCCGCACTGATAGCTAACAGCCCATATTCAGCCCACAGTGTATGACTGATTCTTTTTTTACTCGCCCCTAAGGTTCGATATAAGGTTATCTCTCGCGTGCGCTCACTTAAGCTTAAACGCAACAAGGTAAAAATAAGCAGAATACCGCTTACGACGCCTAATGAAGCGAGCCCAGTCAAAGACCATGATATCTGCCTTAATAACGACTGAATTTTATTACCCATGGTACGAAAGTCCAATAAACTCACTGTTGGGTATTCACGTGCAAGCTGATTGACCAATTCACTCTGTGCTTGCTCTGCTCTAAAGCTCAACATCCACGTTGCAGGTAAATCAGCAACCACATCCTCACTAAAAATAAACACAAAATTAGGTTTCATGCTTTGCCACTGCACCGCTCTAATTGAGTTCACCGTGGCAACAAATGTTTGGCTATTCACTTCAAAGGTTATCTTGTCACCGAGGGTAATATCTAAATCATTCGCAACTTTTTGCTCCACAGAAACCGTTTTTTCACCCGTCCATTGCCCTGCAATGAGCTCATTGTAAGTCGGTAATTGCTTAGCCCAAGTAAAGTTTATTTCCCGCTTTAAGATTCGCACATCTTCATTTTTATAGGCAATATGATCCGTTGCCGGCTGTCCATTGATGCCTACTACACGACCACGAATAATCGCGAAAGCATCACTACGTGGAAGGTCTAATTTGTCGACCTGCTGTAAGTAGCCCTGCTGTGCTTCTGGACTAATGTTGAGCGCAAATACGTTCGGCGCATCAGGAGCAAGAGTTTGCTGCCAATCCCCTAACAGATCCGTTTTTATTAACCAAATCAGCGCCACTAACATCAATGAACCCGATAATGCAGCAAGCTGCATCATGCTATTTTTAGGTGAACGGTTAATACGGCTCAAGGCTAAACTAAATGCAGCACGCCATTTTAGCTTACCTAACATCTGTAATAAGCCATAACTCAGCACGGATAAAAAAAGAAATAACAGCAGTAAACCGATTAACACCATCCACACTAATTTATTAGATCCATAAAAAACCAGCAATGCAGTAAACGGTAACAATAATAACCACCAGCTCGTTTTTGAATAATGGGTTGTACTTTGTTGCTGAATAACATTAATCGCAGGTGCGTCTAACAAACGCGTTAGGGGAATTAATAATGCAGGTAAACCAATACAAAGGGCAACGCCGATAGCAAATAGAAAGGGCTGAATACCGACACTTGGTAGGTCCTTAGGCAAAATATCTGCGAGCGGTACACGTAATAAAAACTCTAATAAGAAGCCTAATACGCTACCCGCAACAAAAGCTACCACAAACATAATCAATACTTGTGTGCTTAACCATAACCTTAGCCAGGTTCGGCTTGCGCCCATACTTTTCAGCATTGAAACAGTTTCACTACGATTACGCGCATAATGCAGACAGGTTAAAATTAATGTTACCGCCGCCATTAAAATCACCATCAAAATTGTGAGCGATAAATATTGCTTGGCTTTATCAATCAGGTTGGCAGTACGCCCCTGTTTATTTTGATCAATCCAAGACTCGCCAGCTTGCAGCTGATAGTTTTCTTGTAAAGCTGCAAGGGCAGATGCATCACCATTAAGAAACAAGCGATGGCGTACACGACTGCCTACTTGCACAGCACCCGTTTTAGCTAAATCACTTTGATGGATAAACAGATTAGGAATGCTATTAAACGGGTTATACACCAGTTCAGGTTCATCTTTAATGACCCCAGAAACGGTTAACTCTGCATCACCAATCGCGATGATATCGCCTATTTTGGTATCTAATAACGCAAATAAACGTGCAGAAAGCCATAACTCACCTGAGTTCACCTGATGTTGTAGCTGCTTGTCCTGATTCTCTAGATTCAATACACCACGCAATGGATAACTACTTTCAACGCTCTTAACCGTCACCAATTGCATCTTTTGGTCACTAAATGCCATAGTTTGAAACTGACTTTGTGAAGAAACGGTCAATCCTTGCTGCAGAGATTTTTCTATTAAAGTATCTTCGATAGGATTGGCAGACCTAAATACCAAATCAGCAGCTAATAGCGTACGTCCTTGGTTAGTCATTACTTTTTCAACACGTAAAGCAAGCGTTGAAAGCGCAACAACACAAGCAATAATGAGGGTTAATGCCACCATTACCGGCCATAATTGCCCAAACCAGATCTCTCGCCAACTCCAGCTAATTATCATTTTATTGGATTTCATCGGCTTTCCTGGCATTGACCATCATTAATAATCAAGGTGCGCTCGCAGCGCTTAGCAAGGTTAGCGTCGTGGGTGACTAAAATTAAGGTCGTGCCCTGCTCTTTGTTCATTTTAAATAACAGTTCAATAATGTGCTGTGCGGTTTTCTGGTCTAGATTACCCGTCGGTTCATCGGCAAACAATACTTTAGGCTGGGTAACAAAAGCGCGTGCGAGTGCAACTCGTTGCTGCTCGCCACCAGAAAGTTGAGTCGGTAGATGTGTTTCTCGTCCTGCAAGCCCTACCTCGTCTAACAACTGTTTCGCTTTTAGCGTATTACTCGCATCATCCTCATTACCACGCAATACCATCGGTAAGGTGACATTTTGTAATGCGGTTAATGACGGGATGAGTAAAAAGTTCTGAAATACGAAACCAATCGACTCACCACGTATTTTGGCACGCTGCTCATCATCCATCTCTGAAATAAGCGCATCTAATAAAGTAATTGAACCAGATGTAGGCTGGTCTAACCCCGCTAAGAGCCCCATTAATGTTGACTTACCCGCACCGGATGTCCCCATAATAGCAACCGACTCTCCGGCTTTAACCGTAAAAGAGATCCCCTTTAGGATGGATAATTGGTTATCATTACTGATAACTGATTTTGTAATATTTTCAACACTTATAATGGACTGACTCATGATTAAAATCGCTTCCCTATTATTCTCATTATTATTTTCTTATACGGTTCACAGTAACACTATAGATCACAGTAGCACGTTACTGATTATTGGAGATAGCTTAAGTGCAGGTTATCAAATGCCTGTAGAAAAAAGTTGGCCGGTGCTATTACCCGAGCAATTACAACAACAAGGCAAAAAAATTAATGTTATCAACGCCAGTATATCCGGTGATACAAGCGGTAACGGTTTAGCGAGGTTACCGGCATTAGTTACCCAGCATCAACCTGATTATGTACTCATTGAATTGGGTGCAAATGATGGTTTACGTGGGTTTTCAGCGAATATTATTAGCGATAATTTAAGTAGCATGATTAATAATATCAAAGCTCAAAATGCACAGCCTATTTTAATGCAGATTCATGTACCCACTAATTATGGTAAGCGTTATGGCCAAGCTTTTTCAGGTATTTACCCCACACTCAGCGAAAAACAAAACATTCCACTGCTGCCCTTCTTTCTCGAACATGTGATCACTCAACCCGAATGGATGATGAGTGATGGCTTACACCCGAATGTAAAAGCACAGCCATGGATTGCTGAGTTTATGGCAATAGAGCTAAGTAAATTAATTGAATAAGTTGAATGCGAGAAGTGAGAAACGCTAACGTTCATTAGCGTTTAACATATGCATCGTTCGACGTTAGTACAGTTAATGGCTTCGATCGGAAAGATGATTATCGAGATATGTTTATCTATTAACGCTCGGCAAATTTAACCCATTTTTTCGAACGCCAACGAAATAACATAATAATCCCCCTGAGCCACTCATCGGCAGCAATTGCTAGCCAAGCCCCGATCACGCCAAAAGCAAAATGAATGCCCAATAGATAAGCAAGCACAACACTTACCCCCCACATACTTGCAATCCCCATTTTGACTGGAAACACAATATCACCCGCTCCCTTAAGAGACGAAATAAACACCAGATTAAATACCCGCCCCATTTCCAATAGAATAGAGCCCGCCATAAGTCCTGCAGTCAGCGCCATCACCTCAGGGTCAGTGGTGAATAGATTGATAATGTCATAACGGAATAGGTAAACAATGGAAGTAATCAGAGTCGATACAATAAGACCAACTACAAAGTATTTTTGCACACGAATTAATATACTTGCTATCCAGCCCTTACCAACAAAATAACTGGTCTGAATTTGACTTGCTTGACCTAGCGATAAAGAGAAAGCAAAAGAGAGTCGGGCAATATTTTGTGCATAAGTAAATGCAGTTAATGATGCAGTCCCCATCTGCACAACAAAGTAGACAATCATCATTTGTGCCAAATTATAAGAAAGCACCTCACCTGCATTCATCACACCAATTGATAATATTTTTTTGTAAAAACGCATTGGAATAGAGAAACACTGCCTCATTGGCAAATCAATTTTTTTATGTGCGATCAAAAACCATAATATCAACGCACTCACAAATTGGCTAAATACCGTCGCAATCGCCACACCTTCAACACCATAAACAGGTAACCCAAAAGGTTGGTACAGGGCACAATAGTTACCAAAAATATTTATTATTCCGGTGAGCAGGTTAACAAGCATCGGAGATCGGGAGTAACCATGGCTTCTTAATATGGTAGAAAAAATTAAACCAAGGGTGACACTAATGGTTAATGAACCAGTGATAATCAGGTAGTCGTAACCAAATTTGGCAACATCGGGCTCTAGCCCAAAAAGTTGAGTAACCAGATCTGCACAAAAAAATGAAATCAATCCAAGAGTAAGGCCAAACACAATGCCGAGGTAGACACTTGCCACCCCGATTTTAGTAGCATCATCGTGGCGAGATGCACCATTGTATTGCGCAATTAAGATACTAGATGCGGTACTGATCATCATTGAAATAATGATTAATAAAAACGATATTTGACCAATAACCCCCACCGCAGAAACGGCTTTATCGGAGTAATGGCTCAGCATAAAAACATCACTGGTATTTAGCAGACTACGTAATAAAACCTCTAAAAAAATAGGCCAAGTAAGTGCGACAATACTCATTCGATTGTCCATCACGTTACTACTGTTTTTTAATTCCATTACTGCCACCTAGATTGCTAAACGACTATAGTACAAAAATAACCTCTAAAAATATAAGGTATTTTGCGTTATTTGCTGAACAATTAAATTCACTCAATAACAGCCGATTCACAACAACTTTCTATTAACGCTTTTTTATGCAAAAAATCACAATCAATAAACGAGGAGAAGCACACGCAAACAACATATCGTAATAGCATTGTTATATTTCATAACAAAATGCGTGATGAGAAAGGAAGAAAGTAACCAGTAATTTATTACAATCAAATTTTAGGTTGATATACATCCTATTGAGGGCATTCCGCTTTCTTACGTTTCAACTTCATATTACAAAGGGAATTTATAATGTTTTTGAATAAAAGCCGTTCAACGTTACTCCTATGCTCAACACTCATCAGTGGTTTATTAGTAGGCTGTAGCACAACCGATGCACCTAACCAAAATAATTTAGAGACCTCAATGAACGGCGAAATGCTGCGTAATGGTCAATTTGTGAATGGCAATGATGATTGGTGGGTTGCAGGTGGGAAATTAGCAGTCAAAGGCACAGAAGGCTGTATTAACGTCACCAAACCTGGCAGCAAACCTTGGGATGTGATTTTAGGTCAAGGTGGATCAGGTTTAATCAAAGGTGCGAGTTACACGTTAGCCTTTACCGCTCGCGCGAATATCGATACCAGCTTTAAAGCCATCATTCAGCATGAAGGCGCACCTTATACCAAATATTTTAGCAAAGATGTTTCAGTAACGAGTAAAGCGACACCGTTTTCTTTTACCTTCACTCAACAAGAAAAAAGTGATCCTAAGACAGATTTCCAACTACAATTAGGCGCTCAAAAACAAGCAATGATCTGTGTTAGCAATCTATCCCTAACTAAGGGTTAACAAGGCTGTTCCACCAACCTCTCTAATCATACCCAACCATCACGTAACCATGATTGATGGCTACAAGCTTCACCATTAACCATGGTGAAGCTTGTAAAACATCAACAAAAATCAGCAACAATACATCTCCCCTACACACACAGCACCTTCTAAAAAGGCTAAAAATCAACACTAAAATTCCAATATATATAATAAAAAATAAGAGGGTCCGCTATGAAACAGATTCATGGTGTGAGGAATTAGCGAGCAGTAACACGCATTAATTAAATCTCACAATGGCATCGTTACCTCTCATCACTGAATACGTGATGACAAACGAAAATGGCGAATATTTAGTCATTATAATTATCTCTAATTACAAAAATAGTGAATCGATATTTCAACTATTTTGAGGGTATCAGCTTCACTAACACTTTTTAAGATCTACACCACAGAGGGACATTACAATGTTTTTAAATGGAAAGCAGTCATCTTTACTACTATGTTCGACCATTGTCGGCGGACTTTTATTCGGCTGTACAACAACCGAAGAGAGTGTAATAAAAGATCAGGACACATCAAGTAACAATGAAATGTTACGCAATACTGAATTCGCTGGTAGTGATGGTTGGTGGGTATCAAACGCTATAATCACCACAAAAGCAGGGGAAGCCTGTATTCAAATTGATAACCCAGGGAGTCAAACGTGGGATGTTATCCTTGGGCAAGGCGGAATCGGGTTAGGCCAAGGAGATAGCTATACCTTAGCATTTACTGCTCGCGCTAATGTAGAGACTGAATTTACAGCATTGATTCAACATGAGGGTGCACCCTATACACAGTATTTGAATGAAAATATTGCCGTAATAACCGATAAACAATCATTTAGTTTTACTTTTGTACACACAGAAAAAAGCGATCCAAAAACAGAGTTTCAACTTCAATTAGGAGCTAAAATACCAGCAAATATTTGCATCAGTGATGTTTCACTAAACGGTGAAAACTTTAAAATTGTAACTGAAACGGCAGCCGTTCGTTTAAATCAAGTAGGCTTTTTCCTCAACGCTGAAAAAATAGCGACCATTAAAAATGACAGTAAACAACCTGTCGCTTGGCATGTTGAAAATAAAAATGGTAAACAATTACTATCAGGTAAAACAACGGTGTTTGGTCTAAATAAAGGCTCTGGTGAATTTGTTCATAATGCTGATTTTTCTGCAATCAAAGAAGACCAAGAAGATCTAGTACTTATCGTTGACGGCAGTTCGAGCCACCCTTTTCAAATTAATGATGATATTTATAGTGAGTTAAAACATGATGCATTAGGTTACTTTTATCAAAATCGTAGTGGTATTGAAATTAAAGAAGAGTTTGTACAACGCGCAAATTTAGCGCGCCCAGCAGGACACCCAAATGAACGTGTAAGTTGTTTTCAAGGGACTGACAGTAAAGGTAATAATTGGCCGGGTTGTGACTTTACAATGAACTTAACCGGTGGCTGGTATGATGCTGGAGATCACGGTAAATACGTAGTCAATGGCGGTATCAGCACATGGACCTTATTAAATCTATATGAACGTTCATTATGGGTAGATCACGCATCTGAACCTTTCTCTGATGGTCAACAAGCGATACCAGAAGCGGGCAATGGGGTAAATGATCTATTAGATGAAGCACGTTGGAATATGGAATTTATGTTAAAAATGCAAATTCCTGAAGGTAAAAAAGTATTTGCACCTGTCGGTAATCAAGAAAAAAATATTACCAACTTAACACTGACTGAGATTGATGCGTCAGGGTTAGTTTTTCATAAGATCGCAGATGAAAGATGGACAGGCCACCCTTTACCTCCACACTTAGATACTATGAAACGCTCAGTCGGACAGCCAAGTACAGCTGCAACATTGAACCTAGCAGCAACGGCCGCACAATGTGCACGTATCTGGAAAGAGATTGATAGCGATTTCTCACAACAGTGTTTAGCAGCTGCTCAGCGCGCTTGGAAAGCAGCAAATCAACACTCTGAAATTTATGCTTACGATAATTTTACAGGCTCAGGTCCATACAACGACCTTAAATTAGCTGATGAATTTTACTGGGCAGCAGCAGAGTTATTTATTACAACCGGTGAAGACAAGTACTTTACTATAGTGTCTGAATCACCTGTTTATTTGGCAACACCTGTTGGTGATGCAAGTGGCGACGGAGACCTATTTTGGCAAGACCTAAGCTCAGCGGGCACAATCAGCCTTGCATTAGTACCGAGTAAACTAGATGAAAAGCAACGACAAATGGCGCGTGACAACATTGTAAAAAGTGCCAATAATATTGCCAAGCTCGTTGTAACTGAAGGTTACCATATCCCTTATGGACCAGAACAATACCCTTGGGGCTCTAACTCAAACATAGTAAATCGTGGCATATTCCTTACTTATGCAGCAGATTTTTCTGGCGATATGCGTTATATGCAAACCTTAGCCCATGGTATGGATTACATTCTAGGTCGCAACCCAATGGATCAATCATACATTAGCGGCTACGGTTCAAACCCACTGAAAAATCCACATCACCGTTTTTGGGCGCATCAAGCAGCAGAGTCTTCACCGAAACCAGCACCAGGTGCCTTATCTGGTGGGCCAAACTCGATAAGCTTTAGCGACCCTATTGCGGCGGGCTTAAAAGGTAACTGTACCGGACAAACCTGTTTCGTTGATGATATCGGTGCTTGGACACTCAATGAAATAACCATTAACTGGAATGCCCCACTGGTCTGGGTAACAAGCGCGTTAGACGAGCAGCGTTTACAATAACCTCTAGTCATCTAAAATGAAGAGCAAATTAAGTTTGCTCTTCATTTTTTCATTGCTTAATGATTTATTGACCGCTATTCAAAAACAAATCGTACTGCGCAACACCTCAATTGCAAGGTTTATTACAATTTTCAATTCATCTGCTCTTCCTGTTCTGTTTTTTATCCGTCACATTAACCTAATACCAAAGGAATTAATAAAGTGATCATTCTTGCTAGTTAAAATTATCCCTAACTGCGTTGTGAGTTTTGAAGTGAGAACAACTATCTCCTGCAACTCACGCCTTATCAGTAATAATTTTTCCTACGCAAACTCTGATCACCTATTAAATTCCATTGGTATATCAACTCATTCTATTTATTTAAGGATCGTTATGCGTAATACTCTAACCGAGATGGAATTTCATGAGAGTGATGCCCCTGTTTATGAGCCTCAAAGTGATAAAGAAAATTTATATTTTAAACAATCAGTCGGTATTGCAAATGTCATCTATCAAGCTGCACATGAAAATAATCATGTGCACATCGACCAAAAGGGACAAGGTGAGCTATTAGGGAAATGGTTATATAACGAACAACAAGATAAAAAAGAAAAACGACTAAAGAGTACAATAGAACTCTTTATGGACTCTAGCTTAGCGCCGAATGCCAGTATTGGGTTACATAAACATAGCGATACAGAAGAGATCTATTACCTGCTCGAAGGGCAGTTACACATTGAGTTAATCGATAAGAAAGGTACTATTTTTCAGCAAGTGATTACTGCGGGTGATACCCATTTAATTCAACCCGGAGAGAGTCATTTTGTAAAAGCAGGTGCACAAGGTGCAAGGTTTATCGTTGTTGCTGCAAAAGTTGATTAGCAAGCGATTGCACAGCGTGCTGAACTTAACCACCCACTTTCTAAATCACTTACTGACAGTGGACGAGAATAATAATAGCCCTGTATATCGGTAATGCCACAGTGATTAGTTGCGATTAATTCCTGTGCCGTTTCAACGCCTTCTGCGATAACAGATAAATTAAAGTTGTTTGCAAGGCTGACAATGGTTTGCACTATTTTTTGGTTGTCTAAATTATTATGAAGATCACTGATAAAGGCACGATCAATTTTTAATTGATCAACGGGCAATAATGGCAGGTAAGATAAACTTGAATAACCCGTACCAAAATCGTCAATACTGACCAAAATACCTTGGTTTCTGATCTGCTTTAGTAACGGAATCGTCTCTTCGATATTACCCATCAGTACCCCTTCTGTGAGTTCTACCTCTAGGAATCTGCCAGGTACTTGGTAATGTTCCATTTGTTGAAATAGATAGTTGATAAATTTAGGCTGACGAAGTTGTATTGCCGATACATTGATTGAGACTCTTGATACAGGAATATCATTATCAAGCCATAAGCGGATCTGTTTTAAAACACTTTTTATAACCCAGTTCCCCAACTCAATAATAAACCCATTTTTCTCGGCAATCGGAATAAATACAGCCGGAGAAATAGAGTGTCCAGCCCCTGTTTCCCAACGTAATAGGGACTCAACACCAACTAAATCCCCGGTGGTTGAATTAACTTTGGGTTGGTAAACTAAGCTAAATTGTTGTTGTAATATTGCGTCATGAATTTGGTTGGATAAGTTCATCTCATAAAGCAGTTCGTCAGCAAATTTCTTAATAAAATAGACACAGTGCTTATGGTTGTTCGCTTTACTTTGATGCATTGCTAAATCAGCATGTTTTAGTAACGTATCGAAATCTTGACCATCCTGAGGCGCGAGCGTAATGCCAAAACTTGCTCCAATATTATAACTGGCCTCTTTGATAGAGAATGGCGCATCGAACTTTTCTAATAAAGCAGCTAATAATGCTTCGACTGTATTCTGTTGTTCAACATAGTGATGAACAACAGCAAACTCATCGCCACTTAATCGGGCGATAATCGTGTTTTCATCAACTAAGTGCCTTAATCGATCCGAAATCTGTATCAGTATTTGATCACCATTGCTGTGACCAAGAATATCGTTAATCATTTTGAAATTATTCAAATCAAATAAAATGACGGCAAAGTGACTATTTTCAACGGCTAAGAGTTTATTTACCTTATTTTTAAAATAAGTTCGATTGGGTAATCCCGTTAATTCATCATGGTAAGCCATGTGTGTTAGTTTTTGTTGGGCATATTTACGTGGCGTTATATTCCTTGCCATACCTGCAGTGCCAATAACCTGATTTTTATCATTAAAGACTGGCGCTTTTATGGTTTCGGCCCATTCAACTACTCCGTCTAAGCCCATGACTTTCTCTTCAACACAAAGTATTCCTTGCGTCTCCATGGTTCTCAAGTCATCTTCAATGTATTTTTTTGCCAAACCTATATCCGCACTTATATCGGCATCTGTTTTACCAACGATCTCTTTTCTAGAGAGGTTAAATGACTTAGAGAATTGCTTATTAACGAATAAAAACTGTGATTTTTGATTTTTAATCCAGATTAGGTCAGGGATACTATCTATGAGTGAATGAAGGTAGTAATTATTTCGATTTAACTTCCTAAATTTACGTTCAATAATCAACCAGCGGAAACTAATGACAACAAGCGTGGTCAATAAAATTATTGAAAATAATTGCATAATTCAATGTATAGCCTCTGATAAATAGTGGCGTAACTATAATGGGAGTTTTAAACAGGTGATAGGCAAATATATCAGTAATGTGAAGCGAGATATTGCTCAGTTATCAAACCTTACAACACCAATTTAAGTAATAAAAATTCATTTGTATTAACATAACAACAGTTTATCCTATCAAAACATAAGCTTTACTCTCTTTCTCTACGGAAATACTGAGCTTTCGAGATTTTTCACTCCTCTAGTTAATTAATATTATAAAATGACTTTATTACGTTAAATAAAATGCGCTAGGTTGTTTTTCTAATCTAAAATATCTGTGTTAATAGATCTGCTTCTTAGCGATTACGCTATTAAAAGTAAAAAATAACATCTAGAAAACCAGTCTGGATAAAGCTGCTAAGCAGATTTCAACTAGGCATACTGGTAATATAACAACGACTAAGCCCGCTTCTTCTCACTAATAATAAGTCCGAGATATCTATGTTTTTTGAGTCATTACAATTTTCTTTTTCTATTATTGGACCTATCTGTTTATTGCTCTTTTTAGGATGGTTTTTAAGAAAAACAGAAATAATCGATGATGCATTTATTGAGACAGCCTCAAAGTTGGTTTTTAAAGTCACCTTACCAACGCTGCTATTTTTGAGCATCATTAAAACTAACCGCGATGTAGAGATCGATTTCGAGCTAATTATTTACTCTGTGATCGCCAATTTTATTTTTTTCCTGCTGAGTGTTGTGGCAACCAAATTCTGGGTAAAAGAAAAAAGTGCACATGGCGTGATTATTCAAGGCGCCTTTCGCAGTAACATTGCCATCATTGGCTTGGCTTATGTAGCTAATGTTTATGGTGATTCAGGGCTTGCATTAGCGGCGGTTTATGTCGCCTTCCATACCATGTTATATAACATTTTAGCGGTCGTCATATTGTCACCTAAGCAGGAAGGGTTTAACCCGAAGATGTTATTTGGAGTAGCCAAATCTATTGCCAAAAATCCATTGATTATAGGTATTATGCTCGGAATTTTATTTTTCTTGTTGGCGATTCCCGTACCGCAAGTGATCATTAACACCGGACAATATTTTTCAAATATGACCCTACCGGTAGCATTATTGTGTACTGGCGGCAGCTTGAATTTACAGGCACTAAAAGATAACAGCTTTAATTGCCGTTTCTCTACGACCTTAAAAATTGTAGTGGCACCGATCTTAATCACAACCGGAGGTTATTTATTTGGCTTCACAGGGCAGCAACTCGGTATCTTGTTCTTTATGTCGGCAGCGCCAACAGCGGCTGCAAGTTATGTAATGGCTCGTTCGATGGGGCATAACGCGGATTTAGCAGCAAATGTGATTGCAATGACCACTATCGGCTCCCTTATTACCACCAGCCTTGGCATCTCATTTTTATATTGGTTACAACTGATGTAAGAGCGATTGATTATGGACCAGTAAAATAAAAGCCTCCGAAGAGGCTTTATTGATAGCAATGTTGTTAAGTCGTTTTTATTTTTTAGCTTTTAGGTCAATCTGATATACCGCAAAACCAAGATCGTCCTGCTCAGGTAATTTAGTCATCGAGCGCTGTGCATAGGTTTTAATAAAACTATCTGCTGTCATACTATCTTGAGTTTCAAAACGGATATCTAATGCGACAGAGCTGTTGATATCCAGAAAGTCCCAATTATTATCTGCAGATGGGTCAACTGCCCCATTAGCCGCTGTTTCAGCACTGATATAGGCCGCTAATACATCACGGTTAGTATCAGGTTGCTCCATTACAACATACTCGGCACCAGTGCCTGCAAACTTACCGCCAAATGCACGATAGTTGTTGGTCACCACAATAAACTCTTGCGCCATCAACGCTTTGCCACTGATTGCTTTACCACTTTGATCGGTATAAGTGAGGCCAACGATACGTTCTGAGTCTGCATTCTTAAGCGCACAACTGCCATCAAACTTGTTTGCTTGGGTGACATCAATTTTATAGCTAACGCCATCAATCACATCAAAGTTATAAGTACGATGATCTTTCCAGTTAATTAGATGTTGCGGCGCAGTGCTGTTTGCATCAATTTGATTAAACTGATTGGCACTACATTCAAGCCAATCTTTTAGTTCGGCACCTGTTACTTTTAGTGCCACTACCGTATTTGGATAAAGATATAAATCAGCCGCATTTTTATAGGTCAAATCACCACTAGCAACTTGTACATATGAATCAACATCAGAAGCGGCACTGTGGCGACCACCCGCTTTAAAGGGCGCTGCTGCCGATAACACTGGTAACGCTTTTAAGGACTCACCCTGTGATGATGCGACTTGGTCTTTTGCGTATTGTAATTGTGCATTAGAGACAATTTGCACTGTTGGATCATCTTGCACCAATGTCAGGTAACTAAACATATCACTGGTTGCTTTACCGATCGGCGCATTAACAAAATCAAGTGTTGCGGCATGCTCTACTTTTACCGCGTTGTGGATATCTTTATCAGCCTCAACAAGTGCTACTTTTTTTCTTGCTTCGTTACGTTTAAATATTGGGCGAGACTCCGATTTTGCACTGCTCACTGTCCATTTGTTATCGCTATATTGAAGCGCTAAATCAATCACACCGAGATTATCACCCCAACGCCCAGGCATAACTGCAGGTACACCATTGATTAATCCATTTTCAATATCAACATTAGGCACACCGGCAAATTGTTTACTCGGGAAAACAGAGTGGCTATGACCAAACATAATGGCATCGATACCAGCAACCGTTGTTAATGAGTAGGTTGCATTCTCTGCATTAACATCACCTGGATTTTCACTAGAACCAATACCAGAATGTGGAATAGCAATAATGATATCTGCTCCATTGGCTTTCATTTCAGGAATAAATTTCTGCGCACTTTCTATGATTCCTTTTACGCTTACTTTGCCTTCAAGGTTTTGCTTATCCCATTGCAGTATTTGTGGAGGAACAAATCCGATATAACCGATATTAATAGTGCGCTGCTTGCCGTTACTATCAATAATGTTAGTTTTTTTAATTAGGTAGGGAGTAAAGAGGTTCTCGCCCTCTTTTTTCCCCTGCCAACAGTCAGCCAGACAATATACGTTGGCATTAATATAAGGAAATTCAGCACCTGCAATCGCTTTCTCAAGGAAGTCGAGACCATAATTAAACTCATGATTACCAATATTACCGACTTCATAGTCGAGTAGGTTCATCGCTTTATGGGCAGGATGAGTCGTAAACTCATTACCTTTATTGAATTCACTCGCAACGTAGTCACCCATTGGGCTGCCTTGAATCAGATCACCATTATCGACAAGAATAGTGTTGGCCACTTCTGCTCGCGCATTGTGTAAGACCGTTGCTGTGCGTGCTAATCCGATAGTAATATCATTTTTACTTTGATAATAATCGTAATCCATCACATTGGCATGAATATCAGAGGTTTCAAGCACTCGTAATTGTGCAGAGAAGTCACCATTATTTTGGCTAGAACTGCACGCTGTCAGCCCCACTACGGATGAAATTAATATTGCTAGCGCTGTTTTATTCAAAATATATTTCCTTTTATTATTTACACTAATAGCGCTAAATGAGTCATCAAAGGCTGTGCAAGAATGATCACTTTTAGCGCATTTAGTATTAATAAAGGCCCAATGAGAAAACAATTGAGCCTTTATTAAGTTAGTTATAAATACGATTGTCGTACTTATAACGCCTCTTCCTTAGGTTATTACTTTTATTTTGTACTGATATTAAGCTAACAAATAACGAGTTAATAAATTAACTTCTAGTTATCAAAATAGCTTAGTTAATGAATAACATTGAAAATGTGAGTTGAACGACAACAATTAAATTTATAATTTCGTTCTGTCAATAGCTAACAAAATATGTTGTTACTTTTACCATCAAAAGAAAACTTACCTAACTGCCTTTATTGCACCAAATTGATCCATTTCTTTAAATATTAAATAAACTATTTCCAATTTCTAGTACTAACCTAAAACCATAAAATAATTTTAACGTTTAAATAACAATCAGTTACATTTGAAATGTAAATTTAAAAAACAATACTTTTAGATTGGCGTGATTATTGCCTTATATTAATCAATGCGTTGTGAAGGGATGGGATAAGATGTTTAAATCATTTATAAACAAACACCAGTTGACGGAAGATTTTATTTACGTCGCTAAAGCTAACTTTGTGCCACTTGCTGAAAAAATCATGGGTCAGCGCCAAAGTCAGTCTAAAGGACCCTTTTTTGTTGGTATCAATGGATGCCAAGGTTCAGGAAAGTCCACTTTATCGGAGTTTCTGCACGACTATATTCGCCATAATAGCCAATTAAACGTGATTGTCCTCTCTCTAGATGATTTCTATTTTTCACAACAAACTCGTCTGGAGTTAGCAGCCAATATTCATCCTCTTTTAAAAACCCGCGGTGTACCAGGCACCCACGATACAAAGCATATCCAACAGGTTTTCTCTCAATTAAAGCAGGCAGATAGCAATATCGTTTTACCGCGTTTTAATAAAGCCACCGGTAACCCCTACCCTAGCGATGAATGGCCAGAAGCTATTCAACCTGTTGATATTGTTATTTTTGAAGGATGGTGTTGGGGCGTACAAGCACAAAGTGAAGAACAATTAGTTGAACCGGTTAATAGCCTAGAAAAACAGTTCGATACAGATGCAAATTGGCGCACCTATGTTAATCACAAACTATTAAACGATTATCAACCCCTATATGCCCAGATCGATTTTTGGGTGCTATTAAAAGCCCCCTCTTTTAACAGTGTTTATCAATGGCGTTTGGAACAGGAACAAAAGCTGCTATTGAGCGCACAAGGAGATAATCGCAGCGGCATTATGTCTGAACAACAAGTGTTGCAGTTTATTCAATATTATCAACGTTTAACCGAACACTGCCTAGCGACATTACCCGCAAGCTGCGATGTGGTTTTTCACCTTAATAATGACAGAAAAATAGAGAAAATAGTTAGTAAATAATGGGACTTTAAATGATTAAAAAAACATTAGTTTTTACCGATTTAGATGGCACCTTAATGGACCATTATAGCTATAAAACAGAAGACGCTGAAGATACGATCGTCGCGTTGAAATTTCATGATATAGCGATTATTCCTAATACTAGCAAAACATTGTCTGAGATATTAAATATTCGTGAGCAGCTACATTTGACCTCTCCTTTCATTATTGAAAATGGCGCGGCCGTTTATATCCCGGTTAATTATTTTAAAAAACAGCCAACTGGCACACAACAGCAAGGTGATTTTTGGGTGAAGCCTTTTTGCCAAGATAAAGCCCACTGGTTATCGTTATTAACAGAACATGCAACTCAATTTAGTGAATACTTTGAAGGTTTTTCGCAACTAACTAATGAACAGTTAGCCGCGCTGACGGGACTTAACACTGCACAAGCAACAATGGCGAAACAGCGCCAATATGGAGAACCACTTAACTGGTTAGGCTCGCAGGAAGTATTGGCTGAGTTTATTGCACATATGCAAAAACTAGGCGCGAATATTCTACAAGGCGGACGTTTTGTTCATGTTAGTGGTCATGCAGACAAAGGCCAAGCGCAACGCTGGTTAGCAAAGCAGTATCAAGAGAATAACCCAACAGAAGCGTTTCAAACCATTGCACTGGGCGATAGTGATAACGATAGCGCGATGCTTGAATGTGCAACCATTGCGGTGCAAATACGCTCACCCGTGCACGATTTCCCACAGTTAAAAAGACAACATGACGTTTACCAAAGCCAGCAATATGGACCTGCCGGTTGGGCTGAGTGTTTGCACAAAATTGTACTTTCAAACTTAGATGAGCAAACTTAGATAAGCAAATTTAGATAAGAAAAATTAGATTAGTAAAAATGGAGATTTAACATGGCTGATTTTTATCAGAATGGCATTGTTACAACGATGCATAACCTAGCACAACGAAGTAACGAAGACCTTGAAGCCGAACTAGAAACTTTTTCTAAAACTAGACCCATGGGACTGATTCTCCCCTCCCTATTTTCTGAATTGGAAGGTGACGCACTGCCTGCGATTGTTGATCATCTTTGTGAGGTTCCCTATTTATCGGAGATAGTGATCGGCCTAGACAGAGCAACTGAAGAACAGTATCGACACGCGCTAAAGTTTTTCAAAAAACTACCACAACATCACCGTGTATTATGGAACGAAGGGCCAAGATTAAAAGCGCTAGATGCTAAATTACAAAAGCTTGGCGTCGCACCAAAGGAGTTAGGTAAAGGACGTAATGTTTGGTACTGCATGGGGTACACCCTCGCATCAGGAAAAACTGAATCGGTTGCACTGCACGACTGTGACATCGTCACCTACGAGCGAGATTTACTGGCACGTTTAATCTACCCCGTTGCTAACCCCATGTTTAACTATGAGTTTTGTAAAGGTTATTACGCACGTGTAGCAGATGGAAAGATTAACGGTCGCGTTTCACGTCTGTTAGTCACACCTCTAGTTAAAGCGTTGAAAAAAACCGTTGGCCATAACGACTATTTAGAGTTTATCGATAGCTTCCTCTACCCACTAGCGGGTGAGTTCTCATTCAGAAAAGATGTATTAAATGACCTGCGTATTCCTAGTGACTGGGGATTAGAGATAGGCGTGCTATCAGAGATGCACCGCAACTATGCCAGCAACCGTACTTGTCAGGTTGATATCGCCACCACCTATGACCATAAACATCAGGATTTGTCCTTAGAGAGTGTGGATGGCGGTTTGTCAAAAATGTCGATTGATATCACCAAAGCATTTATGCGTAAATTAGCGACACAGGGTGAAACTTTTAGCACTGAGAGTATCCGTACCTTGAAAGCAACCTATTACCGTATTGCTCTCGACTATGTTGAGATGTATCGCGGTGATGCAATGATGAATGGCTTAGATCTAGATATTCATAATGAAGAGAAAGCGGTAGAGATGTTTGCTGAAAACGTAATGACCGCAGGACAAATATTTTTAGATAAACCAATGGATACCCCCTTTATTCCTTCATGGAACCGCGTAGTAAGCGCGATGCCAGATGCCTTAGAGCAGCTGAAAGAAGCGGTTGAATTAGATTATCAAGAATTTAGTGAATAGATTATGAATTAGCAATAAGGGGATGTTATGAGCGATATAAAGGCAACCGCTGAAGAACAGCAAGCATTAAAAACTAAATTAACGCAGCACCTTAATTTTATTTATAAAGAGATAGAGTTGGGTCAAAATACCGAGTCATTGAGTGATGATTTAATTAACATCATGGGTCTTGATAAAAGTTGTTATCAGCCCATTGCTTACCAAAATCATTGGTCGCAACAAGACGTTATTATGATCACCTATGGTGATAGCATTGTTAAAAAAGAGCAGAAGCCTTTAGTTAGCTTGCAACACTTTATGGACACCTACCTTGGTGCTAGCGTTAATAGCGTGCATATATTGCCCTTCTTTCCATACAGTTCCGATGACGGTTTCTCTGTCATTGATTATTCTAGTGTCAATGAAGGGCTAGGCGACTGGCATGATATTAAGGAGATTGCTAAGCATAGACGATTAATGTCAGATCTCGTGATCAATCACTGCTCTAGCCGTAGCGCTTGGTTTGAAAACTTCATCAAGGGCGAGGGCATTGGCCATGATTATTTCTACACTGCGCCTGCGGATATCGATACACTTGATGTCGTACGTCCAAGAACCTCAGATCTGTTAAGAGAAACACAAACAGGCAAAGGGGTACAGCATGTTTGGTGTACCTTCAGTCATGACCAAGTCGATTTCGATTTTAGAAATCCTGAAGTATTAAAAAGCTTTGTATCTATTATCCGTTTATATCTCGATATGGGGGTGAAAATATTTCGCTTTGATGCGGTGGCTTTTTTATGGAAAAAACTCGGCAGTAGCTGTATTAATTTACCCGAAACCCACGAAGTGATCCGTTTATTAAGAACCTTGATCGAGCATTCTCATCCCGATGCGGTCATTATTACTGAAACTAATATCCCCAATACGCAAAACCTCACCTACTTCGGTAATGCTAATGAAGCCCATGCTATCTATAACTTTTCACTGCCACCTCTGTTAATTAATACCTTAGTGACGGGTAGTTGTTTATACCTAAAACGTTGGTTAATGAGTATGCCACCCGCACAAAATGGCACCACCTACTTTAATTTTATCGCCTCACATGACGGTATCGGCTTGCGCCCCGCAGAAGGGTTATTAAATGATGAAGAGATCAACAGTTTAGTTGAAACGATGCAGGAGTTTGGCGGAAAAGTCTCTTGGCGTAGCACTGAGTCTGGTCAACCAAAACCCTATGAAATTAATATTGCTTTATATGATGCCCTGCAAGGCACCACAGAAGGCAAAGATGAATTAGGCCTACAGCGCTTTATTTGTGCACACGCGATTATGTTTGCGTTAGAGGGTATTCCAGGGGTGTATATTCATAGCCTATTAGGTACACAAAATGATTACGAGAAGTTTGAAAATACGCAGCAAAATCGTTCCATCAACCGCCATCGTTGGGATTATCAGGCATTGCAGGAAAAACTAGCTGACACTGATAACCATCACCATATCGTGTTAGCGAAACTTAAAGGCCTGCTTGATATTCGTATTAAACAACCTGCATTCCACCCCAATGCGACCCAATTCACCCTGCATTTAGGCTTGCAACTATTTGGCTTTTGGCGCCAAAGCCTAGATAGAAAACAGAGTATATTTTGCGTCAGCAATATAAATAATGAGGAGATTGTTTTTGCCATTAATAGCTTGAACCTGATTATGAGCGAAGACTGGATTGATCTATTAACAGGTGCAACCATTGATATGGAATTGGAGACATTAACACTCGCTCCCTATCAAACCATGTGGATAAGCAATTGCGATATGGGTGTAAACAACTTGCACTAATTTGGTGACAATTTTCATATTAATTGTCACCCGCACCATCATGAAATAACCGTTGATTAGCAGGGTTCTATGATTTAATTAAGTGATAAATCGACATCATAAAAATAGTTAGTTAGGTTTAAAGATCATAATTAAACAGGATTATGTTGATACAAGGAGATCATGAACTAAGCTTCTTTGACCTACCTTTTTATCTTACTCACTTAAGGACCCGTTAATGTTAGCTATTGATAATAGTTGTATTGTGATATTTGGCGCTTCGGGCGATCTCACGCAGCGCATGTTGATGCCTGCACTGTATAAATTATTCACACAGCAAAAACTACCTACTGCATTTGTTATTCTTGGAGTGAGTCGCAGTACTTATAGTGATCAAGCATTTCGTGATAAATTAATTAACAATATTCCCGCTAGTGCTGTCATTAACAAGCAGTTATTAGCTGATTTTTGCCAACGTATATTTTACCAATCCATTGATACTGCGAATGTAAATGATTATGCAATTTTAAAGGATCGAATTTCTAAGTTAAACGACACTTTTAAGCTAGAAAATAATGCTCTTTTTTATATGGCAACACCACCCAGTTTGTATTCTGTTATTGCCCAACACCTTGCCGCACATCACCTCAATAATGAACAAAAAGGTTGGAAACGCTTAGTGGTCGAAAAACCCTTCGGTTATGATCTTGACTCAGCAATTACACTTGATAAAGCACTGTACCAACATTTTCAAGAGCAGCAAATTTATCGTATTGACCATTATCTAGGTAAAGAAACAGTGCAAAATATGCTAGTACTGCGTTTTGCAAATAGCATATTTGAGCCCTTATGGAATGGTAAATACATTGATTATATTGAAGTCACTGGCGCTGAAGCATTAGGTGTTGAAAAACGCGGGGGGTATTATGATGGTTCAGGAGCAATGCGCGATATGCTACAAAACCATCTATTACAAGTGATTGCGATGGTTGCAATGGAGCCTCCTTCGGTGATTAATGCCGACTCAATGCGCGATGAAGTAGTTAAGGTATTACAATGTTTAAAGCCTCTCTCAGAGCATGATCTCAAACATAATTTAGTACTCGGTCAATATACAGAATCAAAAGTACGTGGCGAAGACTTATCCGCTTACCGCGCAGAAGCAGGTGTACCTGATGATTCAAGAACAGAAACCTATGTTGGCCTGAAAATGTTTATTAACAATTGGCGCTGGAATGGCGTGCCCTTTTATATTCGCACGGGTAAACGTATGCCCACACGCGTAACTGAAGTCGTTATTCATTTTAAAAAGACACCTCACCCCGTATTTTCCGCTCATGCACCGGAAAATAAACTCATTATTCGTATTCAACCTGATGAAGGCATCGTCTTAGGTTTTGGCTTAAAGCAACCAGGTTCAGGTTTTGAGTCTCAAGAAGTTGCAATGGATTTTCATTATAGTGATTTAAAAAAGACGGAGCTATTAACCGCCTATGAACGCTTATTATTAGATTTGATTAAAGGTGATGCCACGCTATTTTCTCGAAGTGACGCAGTACGAGCTTGTTGGAATTTTGTGCAACCAATTTTAGACTATAAAAAGCGATCTTTCTCACTTTATGGCTACGCATCAGGCACATGGGGACCCGTCGAAGCTGAGCACTTATTAATAAAGGATGGGCATAAATGGCGCTCCCCCTGTAAAAATTTAACCGATACCGATTATTGTGAATTATAACGATAAGCGCCTAATTTTTTTGAAGTAACGTAAATAATGATGAGAAGGAAAAGAATAATGAAAGCTGATATTGCAGTGATTGGTTTAGCGGTGATGGGGCAGAACTTAATATTAAACATGAACGATCATGGGTTCAAGGTGGTTGCATTTAATCGTACGGTGGAAAAAGTCGATCATTTTCTTACTAGCGCAGCTAAAAATACCAATATTGTTGGTGCGCATTCATTGTCAGAAATGGTCAATCTACTTGAACAACCTCGTAAAATTATGTTGATGGTGCGGGCGGGTGATGTCGTAGATGATTTTATTGATGCATTGATTCCCTTGCTCGATAAAGGCGATATCGTTATTGATGGCGGTAATTCAAATTACCTTGATAGCAACCGACGCGTTGAAAAATTAAAGAAACACCAGTTACATTTTGTTGGCACAGGTGTCTCGGGCGGTGAAGAGGGAGCACGTAACGGCCCTTCCATCATGCCGGGCGGCGACTCACAAGCATGGCCGCATATTAAACCTATTTTCCAAGCTATTTCCGCTAAAACAGAACAAGGTGAACCTTGCTGTGATTGGGTTGGTAATGCTGGATCTGGGCACTTTGTAAAAATGATCCATAATGGTATTGAATATGGCGATATGCAACTTATCAGCGAAGCTTATCATTTTATGAAAGAGGCATTATTAATGTCTCATGAAGAGATGCAAGCGACCTTTGAAGAGTGGAACAAAAGCGAATTAAATAGCTATTTAGTCGAAATAACAGCACAAATACTGGCCTACAAAGATCAAGATGGGCAGCCTCTTGTTGAAAAGATTATGGATACAGCAGGACAAAAAGGCACCGGTAAATGGACAGGCATTAACGCATTAGATGTAGGTATTCCACTCACCTTAATAACAGAATCGGTATTTGCCCGTTACCTATCCTCTTTAAAACAGCAAAGAGTTGATGCACAAGCCTTATTTAATAAGTCAATCACTCCCATTAAAGGCAATAAACAACAATGGATAGACGCATTACATGATGCATTATTAGCCAGTAAAATTATCTCTTATGCACAAGGTTTTATGCTCATGAAGCAAGCATCACAAGATAACAGTTGGGAGCTTAATTACGGTAACGTAGCGTTAATGTGGCGTGGCGGCTGTATTATCCGTAGTGCCTTTTTAGGCAATATACGTGATGCCTTTGTCACTAGCCCAGACTTAGCATTTCTAGCCTTAGATCCTTATTTTAAAGATATCTTAGTGCGCTGTATGCCTGCTTGGCGGAATGTTGCTGCCACCTCTTTTCAAATAGCACTACCAATGCCCTGCATGACTTCAGCATTAACATTCTTAGATGGTTATACAACGGCAAAATCACCAGCAAATATGATCCAAGCGCAAAGAGATTACTTTGGAGCGCATACCTATGAAAGGCTTGATAAAAAAGCAGGGGAGTTTTTCCATACCGATTGGACAGGTCATGGTGGAGATGCATCATCAACCACTTATGATGCTTAATTAACTGGATTGAGACAATGGGTAGTCAGCACCATTGTCTCGTTATTGATCCGTAGAGCGACTTGAGAGTGAATAACAAAGCCTCAAATAACCACTTATATCAACAAATCACCCACAATAACTAGTCATCTAGAGATAATCTGAACATTAGCACTTTCAGCGACTATTTCGGTATAAACACCATTTCATGCTCAATTGTCGCATCGGGCATAATCACGCTTAAATGTTTAATCATCTCATCCCCTGCTTCTTTCAGTTTATCTAATGGCATCGCAGGCAGGCTTTCCAAAATAATCCACATATTCGGCGTATCAGCGTCAATACGTGTTCTATTTCCCTGACGCCAATTCCAGCGGCGACAAGTAATACCAATATCATCACGCCAAACGACTTCACCTGGTTCAGGAGTCTCTGTTATCGGTTCGCCATTTTTCATTGTATCAAAGTGTTCTGTACCGTCAGCGATCGTCAATCGAGGCATGCCTTGATAAGCATCTATATTTTCTCCACCAACAGGAATCGCATAACGAATACTGATCGCATTATAAATATCAACAATTGGATCAAGACTCGGTATTTCTCCATTTTTTAAAACACGCTTTCGAAGGGCTGCTGCTGAGCAAGGAGTTCTATTAGGCTTTGCACCAAATTTTCTAAATGCCTCTCCCCATGCATCGATGTGCGCAATAGACCAAGAAAAGTCATTCTCCGTAACGTCTTGGCATGCCTCCCTTAACACCTTAGCTGCATATTCTGCATTATTAATCGCAGTCCCTTTTACGGTAATACTCAATGCCCGATATTCAGGCGCTATGTCAGAAATATTAAGGTCAATTGACGGTGTTACAGTAATCATTAAGCATTCCTCATTCGTTTTAAAAACTTACTATTCTTCACGATATATTAAAAATAAATTTATATATCTAACAATACTACTGCTTATATGTTGGATGATTATAGCTTAGTAATATAACAATATGAGTAATTGGATTCGTTCGCGTACACAGGGCTAATCGATATGAATATATTTGAAAGGGGTAAATTTTTCAATAAGTAGAAAGGCACTGTCACTTAATGGAATTTAGGTCATTTCTTCTCACAAATACAACAGCAACCTATTGATATATTATTAAGATTAGCTCAAATGTTAGATGAGATGACTATGTTCAAGCTTAACTTGGCAGTCCCCACGACAGCTGAGTGTAAAACGATGATAAAGGAAAACTACGTGGCTGATGATTTGGGCAGGATAACGATAACCTGCATAGATATTTGAATTTTTCATCAGCAGATTATCGTACAATTGGATGAGGGGTTGATAAGTTGATACCCCCCATTATTATTAATTTCATAGATACACTCTTTTCAAAGTAATCAATGATTTAATAAGGTCTAAGCAACTTCCACTTCAACCAACACCCCAAAGTGATCCGACACAATCGGATAAAAATCGTCATTAAAAATCGCCTGATGCTGCTTTACCGCAACCAATTGATTACTAAGAACCAAATCAATCCGTAAAGCCTGGTTATTTTGTTGCCAACCATCAATATTTTTAATCACAGTGGCACCAGTATCTTTTTTTTCTGCTATTTCATAACAATCAATTAAACCGCTCTGTAATAGATAATCATAACCTTCATTACGTATATGGCTCGGGTTATTGAAATCACCTAGTAGAAAGCTCAACCCTGTTGATAATGTCGCCGTGATACGCTTGATTTGATCTTCAAATGGGCTATCTGAGTCATTCCACCAGCCGCAATGACAATTATAAAAATCGAGTTCACCTTGTTGGGAAGCAACTTTAATACGTACTGCGCGTCGATGTTTCCAAAAACTCACATCATAATTATCACTTAAGTCAATGACCTCATGTTCAAGAATGGGCAGCCGCGTCAAAAATGCTAATCCCTCTTGATATACTTCATAACTTTGGTGAACAAAATCCCACGTCAGTTGGTAGTGATGACCGAGTTCTGCCAGTTTTTTCTGTAATAAATAACCATAGTTATCAGCTAACACGGGATGATTACTTAATATGTTAGCATCAGCGAGCAGACTATCTTGGTGTTGATTAACCTCTTGCAATGCAATCACATCGCACTCTTGTTCAATAATGGCTTGCGCTACTATATCCAACTTTTCTAGCTGTTTATCTTCTTGCCAACTATGGGTATTTAGCGTCAATAACTTCATCTATTATTCGCCTATTTAAATGTACTGAGATATAAACGCAGCTTCAAGGCTGCGTTTATCGATATTGTTCGCTTGTTATTCACACCTAATATAGAGAACGAATTACGCAGGTTGCGCTGCAAACTTATCAAGTAATCTAGATTTAATCACATCCACTCCAGGACCATAAATAACTTGTACCCCATGTTCTTTAACCACTGAACCTAGTGCTCCCGTCGGTTTCCATGCAGAATATTCAGCAACCAATAGCGGATCATTAACCGTAATACGCAAGCGAGTCATACAAGCATCAATCTCAGAAATATTGCCACGTCCGCCTAAATTTTGAATAATAATTTCAAGCTTCTCATCTTGCGACATGCCTTCTGCATTTTCATCTAGATAGTTACCCTTACGCCCCGGTGTTGGTAAATGAAACTTCACAATTAGCAAACGGAACAACGCATAGTTAACCACAAAGAAAACAACACACACCAATGCGAAACGAATTAAATCACCTCCTATGCCCGCTGAAATCATCATTGGTATACGAGTGAGTAATTCAATCAAACCAAAGGCATGTACACGTAGGTCCATAACATCCACCAGTGCAAATGCAATGCCTGTTAACACCGCGTGTGCAACATACAAAACAGGAGCAATGAACATAAACATGAATTCAATCGGTTCCGTCACGCCCGTTAATAACACAGCAAGACATGCAGATAAAAACATCGGTTTATATTGCTTACGTTTATCATTATCAACACAGTGATACATCGCAAGACCAATACCAATCAATGATGACGCTGCTATAATTACTTGGCCCGCTTTAAAACGTGCAGGATGCACAGTATCCAATAAATGCTGGTAAGTTGCCGGATCGCTTAATTTAAGATTATTTAAATCACTTATCCAAGCAAGCCATAATGGGTCTTGACCATAAACGCTTGAACCCGCACTCGCCCCAGTCAATAGCTCATAAGAACCACCCAACTCGGTGTAATTCATTGGAATTGTTAAGGTGTGATGTAAACCAAACGGCAGTAATAAACGTTCTAACGTACCATACAAGAAAGGAGCGGCGATCGGCGCAGTGTCTTTAGAGGTTGCAATCCATTGACCAAAGTCATTGAGTGCACCTTGAATTAAAGGCCATACAATCGATAAACCAAGTGCAATGATCACCGAATAAAAAATAACCATAAAAGGTACAAAACGCTTACCGTTGAAAAATGCTAATGCCTCAGGTAACCGAGAGAAATCATAATAACGGTTATATAAGTTGGCACCTAAATAGCCAGACATAATACCGATGAAAACACCCATATTTAGCGCCGGTGCGCCTAAAATATTAGTGAAAAATTGAGAGACAGGCAGCTCAGTTCCAAATAAACTCATCACAATCGCATGAGGGTCACTCAGCATAGCGTTATCTACGCCTAATATAACCCCGGTGATACGGTTAATTAAGATGAAGGCAATAAGCGCTGCAAATGCACCACCCGCACGTTCTTTGGCCCACGACCCACCAATAGCGACAGCAAATAACAGATGAAGGTTGACAATAATTCCCCAACCAATATTTTCCATAATATGGCCTAGTGTTTCAATCATACCGAACCCACCAGCATACATTGCGACGACTTTACCTAATGAAATCATAATACCGGCTGCTGGCATCACCGCGATAACAACGATAAGGGATTTCCCAAATCTTTGCCAAAAATCAAATGATAGTAACTTACTCATAACTAATTCCTTGGTTGAAATGCAGGTTAACGTCATCAACGCCCTGCGATAAATATAACTTAATTTTTTCTTACAAATAGATACGCTGCATAAGGGGCTATTTGCGTCGGCTTGTTCTTGTTGCGCTAACTTTTGAATTAAATTTCTAGCAGACACATCATAAAAGTCGTTAAGAGAAGCAAGCTGACGATTCACATATGGTTGGTGTGTTTCATATATTCCACCTTGTGTTATCGTTAACACACATGATCAAATAGAATCTAATTAGATACAATGAACTTTTAAATAAACTGTGAGCTTTCTCTGGTTTTTATCTCGAATTGGCCTTCAGCTGAACTGAAATCACGCTTAATCAATTTTTTAACGGCTTGGTAGCCTACTTGATAATAATTAAAAGCAACGGTACTAAGGCTTGGCACTAATAAATCACTGTAGTCATAATCCCCTATGCCTACAATCCACAGGTTATGACCAATTTTTAATTGCTGTTCTTTGGCACGGCGATATAAACGAATGGCAATATTATCGGTGGCACAAAAATAGACATTATTGGGCTGTAATTGAATTTCTTGGTATCCGATTTTTTGCTCCGAATCAGCCAATGCTTGCAACGAAAAATTCAGCTCTGGTATCGTGTCAGTGATGGTTGCTTGCATCAATTTAGTACGGCTTGATAGCATGCGTTCATCATAAATATAATGTACGGCTGCGAGTGGTGCCTGCTGCTCTTTTAACTGAGTGATGGTTTGTGAGACTAACGCTTTAATCGCTGCTTGTTCAGGGTAATATAAACAGCAATGATGGGGTGTGTTTTTACCAATAAATAACACATTATCTAAGGTTTGATAAAAAGGCTCTTCGACACTGTGCTTTGAAGCAATAATAATAGTGCCCAATGCATTTAAGCCATTAAACTCTCTCACGGCTTGGCATTCTGACTCATGGCTAAACCCTGTGGCATGAAACAGCATTCGGACTTGTGATTCATTCGCCGCAGCCAGCGCCCCTTTAATCACTAAACTCGTTGTATATGATTCTATCCGAGGGGCAACGAAACCAATAATATTAGATTGGCTACGAATCGAGCGAGCAAATATATTAGGGGTAAAATGACTTTCTTTGACGATAGCATCAATGTTAAGGCGATTCTCTGCCGAGACATAACCGTCATTAAAGTAACGTGACACTGTCATTGTTGAGATCCCAAGTCGTCTTGAAATCTCCGCCATGGTCATTTTTTTACCCTTCATATTTTCTCCATGAATAATATATTATTGTCATATTATCCAACATTTTGACTGACAACACAGCAAATAAAAAAACACTATCTGATGATATACCCATGCAACTTAGACTTTAAAAAGTGCATAACTCGGATAGGTAGAAAATTTACTGTCAACTTATCGAGTTTATACCAATAGAATTTACTCTATGCTAAATTTTGGACACAACTCACCCTATCCCATTCGACAAAGAAACGATCGCTGAAAAGCACCCATTATTTTCATACTGCGCGACCCGAGTGATCGACACTTAATACGCATTCTTTTTTAACGACAAGGTAAAGATAACCTGCATAGAGGTTTCAATTTTGCATCAGCAGATTATCGCACAATTGGCAGAGGGGCTGTTAAGTTGTCAATACCTCTCGTGATACGGGAATTAATTCAGAGACCATAAGGCGAATATTTAATGAGACCTCACAAGAGTAGAATTAAATGTTGTTGAAACTTTGTGTGAGTATTTAAAAATTGAAGTGGGTGAACTTGACGAACTTCCAACTAAAAATAAAGATGAAAAAATAGAAGAATAAAACTTGAAGCACTTAAGGGATTTTTAACTAAGTAGGAGATGAAAAAATAGTTTGGACACTAGATGGTCACCGAACTGTTTTTATTGGACGCCATAAACGAAAAAATCAACCATAGTGGTTGATTTTAAAGGTTAAATCTTGGAGCGGGCAGTGGGAATCGAACCCACATTATCAGCTTGGAAGGCTGGAGTAATAGCCATTATACGATGCCCGCATAAAGATGCACCTGATAGCAAAAAACAATGCTATTGCATTGTAAATTACTGAACTCACTGTGGCAAGTGAATTAAAACATGGTGGAGGGGGGTGGATTCGAACCACCGAAGCTTTCGCGGCAGATTTACAATCTGCTCCCTTTGGCCACTCGGGAACCCCTCCTAAACTTAAATGGTGCCGACTACCGGAATCGAACTGGTGACCTACTGATTACAAGTCAGTTGCTCTACCGACTGAGCTAAGTCGGCGCCGTCTAAGTGCGGTGAATAATAGAGAAGTTATGGAAACCTTGCAAGCCTTTATTAAGCTTTATTTGCATCTTTTTGTTTGAATGCTCAAAAAGAAAACAAAGCGCTTATTTTTTGTATAACTATCACCAAAATCAAGCTAAACGCAGTGAGACTTCACCACCAATATAGCTCTCAAGCTGACCATCAACTTCTAATAACAATGCACCGCTGTCATCAATGCCACGACAAATACCTGCAATTTTCTTCTCTGCAAGCAGGACATTAACCGGTTTGTCTAAAAAGCAATCTAGCGTAAACCATTTACTTAGATAAGGTTTTAACCCTTTTTTCTCATATTCTGGCAATAATGTCTGTAATTCTGAAATGAGGGTGGCACTCAATAAGTTGCGATCTATTTTCTCACTGCTCAAGCTGGTTAAATCGATCCATGGTTGGTCAATTAATTTAGCCTGTTCAGGCGGCATGCGCACATTGATCCCGATACCAATAACCGTATGGCAAGCTTCATTTGCCTGTGCATTAAGTTCGATTAAAATACCAGCCAGTTTTTTACCTTGATAATAGAGATCATTTGGCCATTTCAGGGAAACGCCTTCAATGCCAATTTTTTCCAATGCATTAACTGTCGCAATGCCAACCAACAAACTCAGCCCTGATAATTTTTCAATGCCAGCATCAAATCGCCAGTAATATGAGAAATAAAGGTGTGAAGCAAACGGTGAAACCCACGTTCGTCCGCGGCGCCCTCTTCCCGCAAGCTGATATTCAGCAATACAGGCTTGACCATTTCTAATATTAGGGATTTTATCTAATAACCACTGATTGGTTGAATCGAGTATCTGCTCGACTTTAATTAATGGTGTACCACTTAACGCGCGAATCACTTTTTCATTTAATAGATCGATGGGTGCCGCACTTTGATAACCACGCCCCGGCACTCTGTAGATATCAACGCCTATCTCCTGTAACCCTTTAATATAGTTATTAACCGAAGTACGTGAAACACCGAGTAACTCACCTATTTTTTCGCCAGAATGAAACTCTCCATCCGCAAGCAGTTTTAACAGTTTATTACCTTTTTCATTTAATTCAGACATGCGCTAGCACCTCAGATAAATTGGTTTCACCAAAAGCACCGATAAAACGGACTTCATGCTCTAATTCAACATTAAAACGCTGCAGCACAGTATCACGCACAAATTCAGCGAGTTTTACAACATCCACCGCTGTGGCATCGCCTTTATTGACCAATACTAATGCTTGTTGCTGATGTACCGCCGCGCCACCAATCTGCTTACCCTTTAGGTTTGCTTGGTCAATTAACCAACCTGCTGCGAGCTTCACAACACCAGCAGGCTGTGGGTAATTTGGCATGTCGGGATAAAGCACTAAAAGCGCATTGGCAACATTTTGCTTAACGACTGGGTTTTTAAAGAAACTGCCCGCATTACCAAGAATAGTTGGATCCGGCAGCTTTTCACTACGTACTTGGCAAACAGAGTCATATATTTTTTTAGCCGTTATCTGTCCATCCTGATTTAAACTACTCAAGCCACCATAACGACTCTGTGGCTGCCATTGCTTAGTTAAGCTGATTGTTACCTGAGTGATCAACGCATTTTTAAACGCGGGTGTTTTAAAAATGCTATCACGATAACCGAACAAGCACTGTTCACGTGTCAGTGTATGCAACTCACCACTGTTGAGGTCTATATATTCTACCGACGTGCAAAAATCTTTAAATTCTGTACCGTAAGCGCCAATATTTTGTACCGGAGCAGCGCCAACAACACCTGGAATTAATGCAAGATTCTCTAAACCATCAATCCCTTTTTCGACACAATCAGTGACAAGCTGATGCCAATCTTCACCAGCCCCGACTTGTAGCTGGTAACTATTTTCAGACGCAGTGATTTCAATACCTAATAGTTCAACTTTTATAATCAGTCCGGCAAAGTCCTCACAGAATAAAACATTGCTACCGCCTCCTAAAATAAGGATCGGTTGATTCTGTTGTTGGGCGCTTTTTATTTGCAACAAAAGATCAGGGAACTGCGCGCGCGTTTGCAAACGAAACAGTTGTTGCGCCTTTGCTTCAATAGCAAAACTATTAAATAACTTGAGTGAGCAATTAGTTTCTATCATGATTGTGCCTTATTGAAATAGAAACCTTAGCTTACCATAAACTAAGCGTTATCATTCAAGCTGAAAATCAACTCAAAGCAACACAGGAAGAGAATGTTAGATTCGAATTATCACTTTATTGAATTAGAAAAACTAAAATATCCTTTAGTTAACCAATTCTATAAACGTGTTTATAAAAAGGGGATTGCAGGTAAAAACGAAGCTGTTTTTATTTTAAGAAATAAGCAGGAAATTATCTGTAGCGCCAAGCTAAAATCGATTGAAGGGTGTTTATTATTAACAGGCGTTGCTTGTGATGAACGTTATCAACATCAAGGTCATGCAAGTCGCTTAGTAAAGCAGGTATTAGAGAAACAGCAGCAAGCCATTTTCTGTTTCCCTTATCCACACCTTCAAGACTTCTATCTTCGCCTTGGTTTTTCGCTGTTAGCCGTAGAGGACGCGCCGCAAAACATTGGTCAGCGCTTTTTACGTTATTTACAACATCGAGAGTTGTTATTGATGGTCCGTAAATAGTTCGAGCAGATGTTCGTAACCCGCACTCTGCATCTCTTCAACCGGGATAAATTTCAGTGACGCCGAATTAATACAATAACGTAATCCGCCTGTTTCTTGAGGGCCATCCTCAAAGACATGGCCAAGATGAGAATCAGCATCCTTACTACGCACTTCTGTACGGGTAGCAAAAAGACGATTATCCACTTTCTCAGTAATTAACTCACTCTCTAAGGGCTGGGTAAAACTTGGCCAGCCACAATGAGAATCGAATTTATCAAGCGAACTAAACAGGGGCTCACCAGAAACAATATCAACATAAATTCCCTGTTGAGTATTATCCCAATAAACGTTATTAAAAGCAGGCTCCGTCGCCTCCTCTTGGGTTACTGCATATTGTAATTCTGTCAAACTTTCACGTAAAACATGCACTTCAGGCTTCTTATAATTGGCCATTTTTATCTACCTATATCTCTGAATACAGGGTCAGTATCACATTAAAGTTAATCAAATGGCAACGACTAGCACTAATCTCGAATAGTTTGTTGCTTATTATTAATAAGCGCTTGACGCATTTGTTAAAAAGCGTAATTATTATGTTAACTAATTATTTCGAGATTAATTGATGAAAGCATTTTTCACACCTTTGCCAACTCTCCTGCTGATGCTAACTGCATGCGGGTGGCGAGTGTCTGAATAACATCAATTAACACTCTAAAAACCCGCACGTACTGCGGGTTTTTTTATACCCGCGTATAAATCAACAGAACAAAAAAGGGATTTCTTATGTCAGATCAAGTGATAATTTTCGACACTACATTACGTGATGGTGAGCAAGCACTGAGCGCAAGCCTTACTGTAAAAGAGAAACTACAGATCGCATTTGCCCTTGAACGCTTGGGTGTAGATGTAATGGAAGTGGGCTTTCCCATCTCATCACCGGGTGATTTTGAATCTGTACAAACCATTGCAAAAGAGATTAAAAACAGCCGTGTATGTGCTCTTTCACGTGCGTTGCCAAAAGATATCGATGCTGCTGCTCAAGCATTAAAAGTGGCAGATGCCTTCCGTATTCATACCTTTATATCAACCTCTACTATCCATGTGGAAAACAAACTAAAGCGCAGCTTTGATGATGTGTTAGAGATGGCGGTTAACGCCGTTAAATACGCACGTAATTTGACCGATGATGTAGAATTTTCTTGTGAAGATGCTGGTCGAACCCCAATTGATAATTTATGCCGCATGGTTGAAGAAGCCATTAAAGCAGGTGCACGCACCATAAATATTCCTGACACTGTTGGCTACACCATTCCAAGTGAGTTTGGCGGCATTATTAAAACTCTCTACCAACGTGTCCCTAATATCGACCAAGCGGTTATCTCGGTACATTGTCACGATGATTTAGGTATGTCTGTTGCAAACTCTATTACTGCGGTTGAAAATGGTGCACGCCAGATAGAATGTACGATGAATGGTATTGGTGAACGCGCGGGTAACTGTTCACTGGAAGAGGTGGCGATGATTTTAACCACTCGCCAAGCAAAAATGGGCTTTACCACCAATATTAATCCCGTTGAGATTTCTCGTACCAGCCAATTAGTGAGTCAGCTTTGTAATATGCCAATTCAATCGAATAAAGCGATTGTGGGTGCCAATGCCTTTTCTCATTCATCAGGCATCCATCAAGATGGTGTTTTAAAATCACAAAATACCTACGAGATCATGACCCCAGAAAGTGTCGGCCTATTAACCAATAAATTGAATCTAACCTCGCGCTCTGGTCGTCATGTTATTCAACATCGCATGCAAGAGCTAGGTTACCGCGATAGCGATTACGATATGGAAGAGCTATACACTAGCTTCCTTGAACTTGCCGATAAAAAAGGACAAGTCTTTGATTACGATTTAGAAGCATTAATGTTCTTTAATCAGGTTAATAGTGAACCTGAATTCTATAAACTGGGTAATATTAGCGTGTTATCTGGCTCAGGCTTGGTGGCGACAGCAACGGTCACGATGCAGATTGGCGATCAACAGAAAGTAGTTGAAGCGGCAACAGGAAATGGCCCTATTGATGCAGCTTACCAATGCTTGATGCGAATTTCTGGTCTTGATATCACCATGGAATCCTACAAAATCAGTGGTAAAGGTGAAGGTAAAGATGCATTAGGGCAGGTTGATATTGTGGCGTCTTATAACGGACAAAAATTTCACGGGATCGGTTTATCAACAGATATCATCGAGTCCTCAGCACTCGCACTAGTACATGTGATGAATCACATCAATTTAGCAAAAGAGGTTGAAGAGCAAAAGAAGCAACGCTTACAAACCGAGCAAGTGTAATCAATAGCAACTAACTTTAATTAACGCTAATAATGAAAGGCAACTGATTACTTTGGTATAATCAGTTGCCTTTCCCATTTTTAAAGAAGAGAAATAATATGAAAGTTATTGTTATCCCTGTTACTCCCTATGAGCAAAACTGTAGTTTAATTATTTGTGAAGAAACCAAAAAAGCAGCGATTGTTGATCCAGGCGGTAATCCTGAACGCATTCTTGCAATGGTTGAAAAGCATGGTGTAACAGTTGAAAAAGTATTATTAACTCACGGTCACCTTGACCATGTTGGCGCAACAGAAGTGGTTGCGAACAATTTGAATGTCCCTATTATCGGCCCAGAGAAAGAAGATTTATTTTGGCTTGAACAGCTAGAATCACAAAGCCAACGTTTTGGTTTTCCTCCTCATACAAGCTTTACACCAACCGCATGGCTTGAAGAAAATGAGATTGTAGAAGTGGGTAATATTAAATTAAAAGTACTACACGTCCCAGGGCATACACCGGGCCATGTGGCATTACTAGATGAAGATAGCAATCAGATCATCGTTGGTGACATTCTTTTCAGTGGCAGCATTGGCCGCTCTGATTTTCCTCGTGGCGACCAATTCCAACTCGTCAGTGGCATCAAAAACAAGTTGCTAACCTTACCTGAAGCAACGGTTGTGTATCCAGGGCACGGACCAACAACTACCATTGGCCATGAAAAACGTAGCAACCCTTTCCTACGTTAGGGGTTCTTATACAGAGTGATCTTTATAACGGGATCACTCGACCATTTACTATTAACTCCCCTAGCAGAAAACTTGTATCCAAACTCAGGGTTTGCTCATTATGCAGCAAGAACCCGGTCATCAAGCCCATCTGTAATGATTCTGCTAATAAAGGTTCATCTAATAACGTCGCCGGTAATGCTAAACTTAAATCACCACTTACATAATCAAGTAAGATATAAGGATTAACCAGTATTTCTATTAATGGGGCTTCTTTATCCAAGGTAATATCAAACTTACCATCCACCTCCCCCCATGGCGTAGTAGAATTCAGTTCTGACAGCGTTAATTGCGCACCATTACCGACCAATTCAATCAATGCACTTTCAATATCCTGAGCGCTACCTGTACCTTGACTGAGTAACTCAAAAGCGGGTTGGTACAAGCCTGTAAGTGACAGTTTGAGGCGGTTATCAGTAAAGGTTTGCTGAATGCCATTGTTAAACTGATAAGCCCTTAATAATAACTCATTGCTAGTATCGATGGTTTTTTCTACTTTTCCCTGACGACTACTGCCGGTTAACTGTGCCCCCTGCAATAAAGAGTAATTATTTTCCTGTTGTATCTCGACGCTATCAACAATCAATTTGTAATCATAATCACTTTGCTTTAACTGCTCACCAATATTGGAAATAAGTTGTAGGGAATTTAACGCAAAAGAGGTGCTATTAGTTGAGCCAGTAACACCAGCCCAGTCCAATCGAAGCTCACCAATTTGAGTATCCAGGTCAACGTGATAATTAAGTTGTAGGGGCTCAGATATAAAAACTTCAGAGTCGCTTTCATACTTTCCAGATAGGATGGTTAATTGCCCCGTTAGCTGCGAAAAAATATTAATTTTTTCAACGGAATTTAGCCAATAAGGTGTACCAAAATAATTTTCTGCACGTTTTGCTAAACTTTTATCCGCTATCTCAATACGATTATTGATCACCGCTTGGTAAGGGAAATGTGAAATCGTAGAAGTGATATTAAGTGTCAGCAGCGTTTCTTGATCAAGCGGTATTTTCACCTGACTAATAGCGCTAGCGCTAAACAAGTGACGCTGATAATCGATTAATTCAACAGAGAAATCATCGTGTTGATTTTCAGCTAATGCAACTTTAATTTCCTTTTCAGCTATTTCAGCCACAAAAAAAGTCATTAATAAGTAAATCACAGCTATTATCAACACTGTTATTGGAAGTTTTTTCATCCGTACCTTTTATTTTTAAGACTTAAAATGTCACGATTTTACTTCATTATTTTAGAAAAACGCTGTAGATTACAACAATCGCACCACATATATGTGCGATAAACTATGTTTTTTAATTTTTTTATCGAGTTTTTTATCAGGAGTTTTAATGAGTTCACATAAATGGCATTGGTTACATAGCCCTATAACTGGTGGGGTTTTATTAGTTATCGCCGCAGCAGTAGCACTTGCATGGGCAAATATTGCACCCGACCATTACCACCATGTTTGGCACCACACTTTGTGGGAGCATTCATCTGGTTTTAGCGACAAAATTCAACAAATCAATTTACATAAAATCGCCAATGAATTTTTAATGGCAATATTTTTCTTCTTCATTGGTTTAGAAATTAAACGCGAACTATTAGATGGTGAACTATCAAGTATGCAAAAAGCGGCATTGCCACTTTTCGCTGCACTAGGTGGCGTACTTGCACCAGCAGGTATCTACTACCTATTTAACGCAGGTCTCCCAACGGCAAATGGTTGGGGCATCCCAATGGCGACAGATATCGCCTTTGCACTTGGTGTATTAGCAATTGTTGGTAGCCGAGTTCCGGTTACGCTTAAAGTATTCCTATCTGCACTCGCGATTGGTGATGATTTAATGGCCGTTATCGTAATTGCTATTTTCTACACCGAACAGATCTTCATGAATGAGTTGATGGTTGGTTTAGCGGGTCTTGTTATCTTAGGCATTGCTAACCGTATGGGTGTACGTAATAAAATATTCTATTACGGTATTGGTCTATGTATTGTATGGATTAGCTTCTTAGCATCAGGTGTTCATGCAACTGTTGCTGGTGTAGCCGTTGCATTTACAATTCCATCTCGTCGTGAAATTTCAATGAAGAGCTACCTTGAACAAACCAAAGCGTTGTTAAAGGGCCTTGAAGCTGAAAAAGATTGTGAAGAAGATGTATTAAGTAAACATGCGATTAAAACGTTGAAAAAAGTTAAATCATTAAGCTTCCAAGCGGCTAACCCGTTACAGCTTAAAGAAGATGCTTTACACCCTATCGCAACACTGTTTATCGTGCCATTTTTCGCACTTGGTAATGCCGGTGTAATTATTGATAGCAGCATGATGAATGAACTAACTAACCCGGTTGTACTTGGTATTGCTGCAGGTCTAATCGTTGGTAAACCGTTGGGTATTTATCTGTTTACTAAACTATTAATCGCACTTAAATGGGGCTCTTTACCAACGGGTGTAACTTGGACACACGTTATTGGCGCCGGTTTCTTAGCTGGTATTGGTTTCACTATGTCACTGTTTATTACCGACCTTGCGTTTACTGACCCACAGCATCAAGTCATTGCTAAAGTAGCGGTATTTGTAGCGTCTCTGGTATCCGGTATTATTGGTTACATTATTTTAATACGTGCTAAACCGATTGCTGAATCAGCATAAAGTAAGCTAGTATGAATTTTTAAAGCCTGCATTAAGCAGGCTTTTTTGTACCTTTTTTATGGTAAATTTAATTATTTATAGGGAAATAGACGATGATGACAGCAGACGAAAAGCATCTTAAAAAGATGAAAGCGATTAAAGAGAAGCAAGATCAAAAAATTGCAGCAGCAGATATTGAGCGTGGTGTTTCTATTTTATTAGCGGGTCCAGGTAAAGGTAAAAGTAGCTCTGCATTTGGTATGCTAGCGCGATCCCTTGGTCATGGCCATAAAGTCGCCGTCGTGCAGTTTTTAAAAGGCGCAATGTCGACCGGTGAAGAGCGTTTTTTTACTAGCCATGAAAATGTTGATTGGTTTGCTATGGGTGATGGTTTTACTTGGGAAACTCAAAATAGACAACAAGATGTAGATAGCGCAGAAAAAGCATGGGCAAAAGCTGCAGAGTTGTTAGCAGACGAACGCTATAATCTAGTTATTCTTGATGAAATCACCTACATGTTTAAGTATCAGTACCTTGAATTTCAACCAACACTTGATGCACTTAAAAATAGACCAACAACGATGAATGTAGTGTTAACAGGACGCGGGCCTAAACAGGAACTGATTGACGCTGTCGATACTTACAGCCATATTTTAGAAGAGAAACATGCTTTTAAAGATGGCGTAAAAGCACAAGCAGGGATTGAGTGGTAAAAAGCTAGACGTTTTAAAAGCTGAAAGGCTGGAAAGAAACATCTTTTCCTTCCAGCCTTAATACTTTCTAGCCCTTTCGCTTTTTTATTTTATACCCGAATGTCTCAACAATGCTTCTGTATTAGGCTCACGGCCCATGAAGGTTTTAAACAGGTTCATTGGTGATTCACTGCCCCCTTTTTCTAAAATCGCCTCTAAAAAGTCTTTGCCTGTTTCAGCATTAAAAATACCGTCTTTCTCAAAACGTGAAAACGCATCTGCAGATAATACTTCAGCCCATTTATAGCTGTAATAACCCGCAGCATAGCCGCCTGCGAATATATGGCTAAAACTATGCTGAAAACGATTAAAACTTGGTGGAGTGATCACGGCTACTTTGTTACGAATTTCTGTTAAAACAGCTTCGACTTGACCTGTTTTTCCTGCGTTATATTGATGATGCAATACGAAATCAAACAATGAGAACTCTAACTGACGCACCATCATTAATGCACTGTTGTAGTTTTTAGCTGCTAACATTTTCTCTAGCAATTCAGCAGGCAAGGTTTCGCCCGTTTCAACATGCCCAGAAATAAGCGCTAACGCTTCAGGCTCCCAACACCAATTCTCTAAGAACTGACTTGGCAGCTCAACCGCATCCCATGGCACACCATTAATACCTGAAACAGACGACGACTCTATTTTGGTTAACATATGATGAATGCCATGGCCAAACTCATGAAACATCGTCACCACTTCATTATGGGTAAACAGTGCAGGTTGGTCACCAACCGGCTTAGTAAAGTTGCAGGTTAAATAAGCCACAGGCAGTTGTAGTGAACCGTCCATTTTGCGACGACGTACACGACAGTCGTTCATCCATGCACCACCACGCTTAAATTCACGCGCATAGAGATCCAAGTAGAAGCTACCTAAATGGGTTTCATGTTGATCATAGATATGGAAAAAACGCACATCTTTATGCCATCTATCAAACTCAAGCTGCTCTTTAATTTCTAATCCAAACAGTCGGTTAACTACTGAAAACAAGCCATCAACCACTCTGTTTTCAGGAAAATAAGGGCGTAACTCTTCGTCAGAAATGGTGTAACGTTGTTGTTTAAGGAGCTCTGAATAATAACTTAAATCCCACGCTTGTAATGTTTCAAGGTTATCCATCTGATTAGCAAAGGCTAATACTTCATTACGCTCACCACTCGCCTGCTGATAAGACTTATCCGCTAAATCAGTTAAAAAGTTAATCACTTGATCTGGCGTTTCAGCCATTTTTGTCGCGATACTGTATTCAGCGTAATTATTAAAATCTAATAGTTGTGCGATTTCATGACGTAATGCTAATAATTGTTCAATAATGTCAGAGTTATCAAACTCACCCGCATTAGGCCCTTGGTCAGAAGCACGTGTTGAAAACGCAGTATAAACCTCTTCACGAAGTTGACGATTTTTCGCATAAGTAATAACTGGTAAGTAACTTGGGAACTCTAATGTTAATAAGTAGCCCTGCTGGTCTTTTTCAGCAGCAGCCTGCTTAGCAGCTGCGATAGCACTCTCTGGTAGACCAGCAAGCTCATCAACATCAGTAACTAGCTTGCTCCAAGCGAGTGTTGCGTCCATCACATGATTACTAAACTGGGATTGCAAAGCGGCTAATTGCTGTTTTATTTCACCATAGCGCTGCTTTTTATCATAACTTAATGCAATACCTGCTAATTTAAAATCACGTAGGGCATCAGTAATTACTTTTTGCTGCTCCCCTTTTAACGTCGTAAACTCCTCTCCTTCAGAGATGCTTAAATAAGCTTGATATAAACCTTGGTGTTGACCAATAAAGGTACCGTATTCTGCAAATAGTGGCAAACAAGCATCATGCGCTTCACGTAATTCATCATTACTAACAACAGCATTCATATGAGAAACAGGTGACCATAGTTTACCCAAGTGGTCATCCGCTTCATCTAACACATTAACAAAGTTGTCCCAACCAAAAACGGTTAGGTCCGCTAATAATTTCTCAACTAGGGCTTTATTTTGTTTAATTGTTGCAGTGATAAGCGGAATAATGTGATCAATATTAATGTCACTAAAAAGGGGTAAGCCATCTGTCTGATTTAATGCAGAATTTTCAAGTTCATTCATAATATATCTCTTCTAAAATGGAAAAATGAGAATAAAAAAACCTAGCTTACGCTATCAATGAATGATGTGTAAAAATATCTCATCAATATTTTGCTTTTGCTAACATTTTTCTAATTATAACGTAGGGATAGGCTACAAGTTATGCAAGAATAAAGCACTTCATTCTAAAAAACATCTCAGGCTCAGTACTATGAAAGTAAAAAGTAATTTCTCTCTTTTTAGACCCTTAAAAATAAAAAACAGTCTATCGATACGCTTGCTTTCTTATATCCTTATCTGCAGTACAGCCTTAGCCATTGTTATTACATTAATCCAGTTATTATGGGATTTCCAACAGGATGTTGGCAAGATAGAACAAAGTATTGATCAAATTGAGTCTAGCTTTTTACACCCGATGGCAGCCAGTCTGTGGAATCTTGATGAAGAACAAATTCATATTCAAGTAGAGGGCATTATGAACCTCTCTAATATGCAATATGTACTCATACACGAAGTACTGGGCAGTTCAGAATCTCCATTAATTGAGCAAGGAACCCTGAAAGAAAAATTTGATATCAGTAAAAAATTCGATTTAACTTACCAAGGAGAAGTCGTCGGTACCTTATTTGTAGCCGCCTCACTCGATGAGGTGTATGACCGTTTAATAGAAAAATCACTGCTGATACTAGTCAGTCAAACCATTAAAACCATGGTTGTTTCAATCTGTATTCTATTTATTATCTATTATATGGTGATTCGCCATATCAACAGAATTGCCCTTTATACACGTAATATTAAACTCAGTAGCCACTATGAAGACCTTACTTTAGAGGGGCGTAGCCGCCAAATTTCAAGCGCAAGTGATGAATTAGATGAACTGGTTTATCTGCTTAATAAAATGCAAAAACGTATTGTTGCAGAATTAACCGATAAAGAAACCGCAATTGAGGAGTTACAGCAAGAGCGTGACTTTTCCGCGACGATCATTAACTCATCAAGTACGGTTATCTGTTGCTTAGACAGAGATTTTAGAATCGCTACGATCAACCCTGCCGCTGTTATTTTAACCGGTTATAGCCAAGAGGAACTAAATAGAGAGAATTGGTTAGATATTTTTGTTTTGCCAGATCGCCGCGAAGAGTTACTCGAAAAACTAGTGCAAAATGAGTCAATACAAAGCCTTGAGATTGAAATGCATGATCAGATGGGAGGAGTGAATACACTGCTTTGGACCTTCTCTGCCTTCTACGAAGGAATGAAAATAAAATATCTGATCGGTTTTGGTCATGATATTACCGAACAAAAGCAGGTTGAATTAGAAGTCACACAACTTAATGATCAGTTAGAAGAGAAGGTAACTAAACGTACCGCAGCATTAACAGACAGTAATCAACAAATAACACAAACATTAGAACAGCTAAAACGTACCCAGCAAACACTGGTTGAGTCAGAAAAGATGGCCTCGCTCGGCGGTTTAGTGGCGGGTGTCGCACATGAAATTAATACCCCTATTGGGATTAGTGTTACCGCAGCTTCTTTTTTACAGGATGAAATTAACCATTTAAGTGAAAAACTATCTAATAACTCACTGTCTAGAAGTTATGTTGAAAACTTGATTGGTCGTGTGGGTGAGTCCAACCGCCTATTAAATACCAATTTAAAACGTGCGGCCGATTTAATTAGCAGTTTCAAACAGGTGGCTGTTGATCAATCTAGTGAAGCTTGTTATTCGTTCAAATTAGAAGAGAACGTTAATCAAGTGGTCACCTCTTTAAAACATAAGTTAAAACAGACACGCTGTAATGTATTTATCGACTGCCCTGAAGCACTCTCTATCTATAGTTTTCCGGGTAGCTTTGCTCAAATATATTCTAACCTAATCCTCAACTCTCTTATTCACGGCTTTGAAGATTGGGAGGGTAAACGTGAAATTTATATAAACATTCAATTGCGAGATAAGACCTTGCAGATAGATTACCGAGATACCGGTAAAGGTATCCCCGATGATATCGCCATGCGCATTTTTGACCCTTTTGTGACATCTAAACGAGGCTCGGGAGGAAGTGGGCTAGGCACGCATATCGTTTACAATATTGTTAACCAACTATTTAAAGGTGACATTCAGTATATTTCAGAAGCGATGGGCACACACTTTAAATTAACCATCCCTTACAAAGAAAGCTTTGATTCTTAATGATTAAAGGGTTTATTTAGCGATTAAAAAATATTTTTATTTTTATCTAACGGCGCCAACTGGGAGACAAATCCATAAATTTGATTGTTTTTAGGTTTTTTTGCAACAAATGCTAGATTTTATTATTTATCAGATTAAAATCAAATATATGATAATGTACAAATACACATTATAAGTCTACATTTTCTCAGTGACTGAGGTTGTAAACTAGTTCAGCTCTGCTTATAAAAAACTAAAATTAAGGGATTATTATGAAATACAAGATGTTATCGGCGGTTATCGCAACTGCATTATTAAGTGCCTGTGGTAGTGATGACCCAAGCTCAGATATAAAATCGTTTGACCCAATTGTAGCGGGTATGCAAGTGAGCTACGATTGTACAGACGGTTCACAAGGTACAGTAAGTACGCTTAGTGGTGCCGATGGTATTGTTAAAGTGACTGATAGCGTTCCTGCTATTCTTCCTGAAACATGTGAATTCACTTCTGTTGGTTTATCTAACGCTGTTGATATGTCAAACGGTAAAAGCATGGCTGGCGTATCATACGTAATACCAGTTGGTATGGCAGTGGCAGGTAAAATTGTGACCGCTTCACCTTTATCAACATTACTTGCTAAAACATTGAATGGTGAAGAATATTCAGAAGAAGCTGCAACTCAGCTTTTAACTGATTTAGGCTTAGGCGATTTAATCAATAAAGGCGCAAGTGTTGCTGAGATATTCCTTGATACAGACACAGCTGCAAATGCGCTACCTGCTTCAGAAAAGTCTAAACTATTAGCAACAACAGCAGTAGTAAGCGATACAATCGTAGCAAACCCAGATGCTACAGCTGAACAGCTAACAACAGGTTCAGAAAAAGTGTCTGCTGCTGTATTCGCTGATTACCCTGAATACCCTGATAATGGTAATGGAACAGATATATACCTAGATGTTAAAGAAGCATCTAAAGCAGTAGTTGAAGATCCTAACGCAATTGTTGAAGTACCAGATGAAATTATTGCAGTTCCTGTTGAACCAGAAGATGCACCAACTGGCGGTACGGGTGGTAATACTGGTGGCGGTACTGGCGGCTAGGTTACTTATAACATTTTAATATTAGAAGGCACCTATTGATAAGGTGCTTTTTTATTTCTGACTAATTATATTACAGTTAACACATGCTCTTTTATTTTAGTAGAATCAAAAAAGCCACGATAAACTTCAGTCTATCGTAGCTTTTTATTTTAACTTTACAGCAGTCGTTATAACTCGACTTCTGCCGGTTCCTCTTGCACACTATTTTGATCTTCGAGTGCGTACCAATCTGCTATTTTTCGTTCCAGTACATCAACACCAATTCCTTTTAAAGATGAAAACAGTTCAACCTGTACTTCACCATCAAAATGTTTAGCTTCAGCACGCATTTTAAGTAATGCTGCTTTACGCGCACCAGATTTTAATTTATCTGCTTTGGTTAATAATGCTAATACCGGAATATCAGCATCAATCGCCCAATCAATTAGTTGTTGATCAAGATCTTTAAAAGGATGACGGATATCCATCAATACCACTAAACCTTTTAAAGATTCACGGTTTTGTAGGTATTCACCTAATGATTTTTGCCATTTTAGTTTCATCTCTAAAGGTACTTTAGCAAAACCATAACCCGGTAGATCGATTAATCGTTTGCCCTCTTCAACCTCAAATACATTGATAAGTTGAGTACGACCTGGCGTTTTACTGGTTCGTGCTAGACTTTTTTGACGCGTTAAACGATTTAATGCACTTGATTTACCTGCATTTGAACGCCCAGCGAAAGCAACTTCGATACCTGATTCGGGGGGGAGATGTTTATCTAAATGACGAATATCTGGTGCACTAATTAAAAAGTGCGCTTTTTGAAAATGTATTTTTGGAAATTCCAAGATATGCCTCGCTTTAGCTTTGTAGCAAAATTGTTACTTTTATTAAACTTGTGTAAACTACGGTTATTCTTTATACGTGCATCATAGCACGCTTGGACATACTTTAATAAATGGATAGTTATGAATAAATTATTAGTGACATTAATTGCTGTGTTTGGTTTATCTAACATGGCGATTGCACAGGGAAATATTGAAGCGGGTAAAGCAAAGTCAGCAACGTGTGTTGCTTGTCATGGTGAAGATGGAAACAGCCCATCAGACCTCTACCCAAAGATCGCAGGGCAACATGAAAGTTACCTTGAAAAACAATTAATTCAGTTCAAAAATGGTGAGCGTAGTGACCCTATTATGATGGGCATGGTTGCAGGACTTTCAGATCAAGATATGAAAGATTTAGCCGCTTATTTCTCAGCACAGCCTGCGACACCAGAAACCGTATCGCCTGAAATTGCAGTTGCCGGAAGAGACCTTTATATGGGCGGCGATAAAGAGCGTGGAATTCCAGCTTGTACCGCTTGTCATGGTCCTCGTGGTAATGGTTTAGAACTGGCAAAATTCCCTAAAATTTCAAATCAACATCCAGCTTATCTCAAGGCTCAACTTGAAAAATTCCGTAGCCAAGCACGTGAAAATGATCCTAATGGTATGATGGGTGATATTTCTGCAAAATTAACCGATGCAGACATCGAATTGTTGTCTAAGTACATTTCTGCATTACACTAAATTTTAAAATAATAGCGAGGCGTTTTACTTTCAAAGTGAGACGCCTTTTTTTATGCGCGAAAATTATAAATCTGCTATTCTTCGCGGGTATTGATCGTTATTAGCGATCACAAATAATTTTAAGGTATAAAAATGTCTCGTACTAAAAAAAGTCGTAACGCAGGAAATTCTGAACCAGGTTTCACAGGCGTACGCAAAGAAACTTCAGCAACAGCGCAAGAAGCTCGCGACCGTAAGCGTAAAGCAAAGCTAAAGGGTAATAAAGCAGGCGCGCGCAATGTCAATGAATCAAAGCAAACACAACAAAGAAATGCTAAAAAAGCAGTCAACGATAAACGTGTTGGCAGCAAAAAATCGATCTCTCTAACGGGTAAAGATGAAGTAAAAGTTGAGCAACCGAAAAAGTTACTTCAGCCTAAAGCGAAGCAAGTTAAAGATGTTGTTATTCCAAAAATGTCTCCGGAAAAAGAGTTAACATTGATTGAGAACGATCAACGCTTAAATGATCTGCTTGAACAACTAGACAATAATGAAGAAGTTTCTGCAGTCGATAGCTCATGGGTTGATAAACAGATGGCACGTCACCAACAACTGATGGAACAACTTGGTTGGTTAGATGATGACGGCGAAGAAGATCTTATTCAACAATTTGAATCTGCAAGTTCAGCATTAGACGAATTCAAATAAAAAAGAGAGAAAAATGGATTTTCAATTAGTTTTGGCGGTATTTGCCAGCATCATTATTATCGTGCTCGCTTTCTATGCGGGCATGTTAATAAAGCGTATTAATATTCAAAAAACGCAATTAGCACAAGCAGCTGCTGAGCAAGTACAACAAGCGTCCCTAAAGAAACAACAACGTAACGATAATATATGTGAAAGCATTCGCTTTATTGCCCGTGCAACAGCACAAAAACAGTGCAACGTTTCAGAGGCAGCCATTCGCCTCAGCGTATTACTAGAAACCCTACTTATTGACCCAAAAATAGATATTGATAAAGACTACCCCGCTATCTCCACTTTATTTGAAAAAGTAAAAGGTTTTGCAACGCATGTTGAGCGTAAAAACATGGACAAAAAGTCTTTAAAACAACAAGATAAACAAAGACAGATTTTTGAAAATGAATTTGAAGATGCGATTATTAAAGAAGCGCAATCTTTAGAACATTTTTCGTTATAAGAGAGAGATTAGATGCAAAAGCTCGTTTGGGATCAAGCGCTGATAGAAAAATATAATTACAGTGGCCCTCGTTATACCTCATATCCAACAGCCTTAGAGTTCGATGAAAGTTTTGATTATTCAGCATTGATCAAAGCAACAGAAGTCTACCCTGAGCGACCACTATCGTTATATATTCATATCCCTTTTTGTCATAAGCTTTGTTATTTTTGTGGCTGTAATAAAACCATTACTCGCCATCAAGAAAAGGCAGATAAGTATCTTGATTACCTTGAAAAAGAGATTCAGATTCAAGCACCTTATTTTAAAAATCGTCAAGTAACCCAGTTACATTGGGGCGGTGGTACGCCAACATTTTTACTGCCAAATCAAATCTCTCGTTTAATGAATATTTTACGCAACCACTTTACGTTTAAAACGGGTGCAGAATTTAGTATTGAAGTAGACCCACGTGAAATTGAACTAAGTACCATTGACCACCTTGCCAAAGAAGGTTTCAATCGCTTAAGCCTTGGCGTTCAAGACTTTAATAAAGCGGTGCAAAAAGCGGTTAATCGTGAACAAGATGAAGGCTTTATAGAACAATTATTAACGCGTGCACGAGAGCAAGGCTTTCAATCAACTAACCTGGATATGATCTACGGTTTACCATTACAAACTAAAGACAGCTTTGCCCATACCTTAAATAAAGTACTTGAGCTTGATCCGGCACGTCTCTCTATTTTTAACTATGCACATATGCCCTCTATTTTTGCAGCGCAACGTAAAATTAATGAAGACGATATGCCTGCGCCAGCTGAAAAGTTAGAGATGTTGCAATACACGATTGAGTTTTTAACTCAATCTGGCTATCAGTTTATTGGTATGGACCATTTTGCGAAGCCTGATGATGAACTAGCCATCGCACAACAGCAGGGGATTTTACATCGTAATTTCCAAGGCTATACCACGCAGGAAGATGCAGATTTACTTGGCATGGGCGTTTCAGCGATCAGTCAAATTGGTCACAGTTACTCTCAAAATCAAAAAAAACTAGCAACCTATTACACTCAAATTGAAGAACAAGGTCACGCACAATGGCGTGGTGTGGGTCTAAATCAAGACGACCTCATTCGTCGTGAAGTGATTAAAAAGCTAATTTGTAACTTCAAACTCGATATTAAAGAAGTTGAAGCACGTTTCGAACTTAACTTTAGCGAATATTTTGTGGAAGATATTAAGTTACTACAGTGTTTTATTGATGACCAGCTCGTCACGATTAATGAAGATGAGATCCTTGTTGAACCTAAAGGGCGTTTATTAATTCGTAATATCTGTATGTGTTTCGATGTTTATTTGCGTAACAAAGCGCGCCAACAACAGTTTTCTCGAGTCATTTAAATGAGTATTGGCAACTATTATATCGGTATTATGTCGGGCACCAGTCTCGACGCTATTGATGTGGTAATTGCCCAACGCACCGAGCGAGGCCTAATACAGATAGCAGGAATGGCCCCCGCTATGCCTGAGACACTGCGTCAGCAATTGCTGACTATATGTGCAGACAAAAAATTCGACCTGCAAACACTTGGTGAAGTAGATCACCTATTTGCTCTCACCTGCGCAGATGTGGTTAATCAGTTACTTAAAAAATCCAAAATCGATGCCTCACAAATCACCGCAATTGGCAGTCATGGGCAAACTATTTTCCACAGCCCATTAACTGCGATGCCCTTTACTCAACAGATTGGCGATAGCAATATCATCGCGGCAAAGACAACTATTCCTTGTATCAGTGACTTTAGGCGCATGGATATGGCTTATGGGGGGCAAGGTGCGCCCTTAGTACCCGCATTTCATCAAGCACTGTTTGCGATACCTACTGAGCAACGTATTATTTTGAATATCGGTGGCATTGCTAATGTCAGCATATTAGGGGCTGATAATAGTGTATTAGGCTATGATACCGGTCCTGGTAATATGTTAATGGATGCTTGGATAGAAAAGTGTTTAGGTGAGCCCTACGATAAAAATGGCCATTTCGCACAACAGGGATATGTGAACAAAGCGTTACTAGAGAAGCTATTGACAGATGAATACTTCTCATTAAGCGCGCCCAAAAGCACCGGTCGTGAAAAATTTAACCTTTTATGGCTAGAGCAGCATTTAGTTCATAAACAGCTAAGCAATGTAGATATTCAACGTACGCTATTAGAATTCACTGCGATTACTATTGCCGATCAAATCAAACTACATAGCGAAAAAGCAGCCGTTTTTGTTTGTGGAGGCGGCGCGTTAAACCCACTGTTAATGCAACGCTTACAGCAGCGACTAACAAACCACATCGTTAGTGATACCAATGCATTAAACGTTGATCCAATGTTTGTTGAAGCAATCGCCTTTGCTTGGTTAGCCGAACAGCGTTTATTAGAAAATCCTATCCCACTAAAATCAGTCACTGGTGCGGCAAGAGACGCTATTTTGGGCTGTGTTTATCTGCCTCGATAAGCACTTGTTAAACGGTAATAGGTAAATGCGACAAGATGTAAAAACATCAATAGTGCGCTAAAAAAAAGGGTGAATAACAACGCAATTGTCTGTACTGATTTAGGCTCGCTCTGCATCATAAAATAAGATGCAACAGCACTTAACAATAACAAAAAAAAATTAATCCACATACAACGCTTACAGCGTCCCAGCTTTTGCTTCCAAATATTATTATTACAATCCGTACATGCCATGTTTTCCCTCTCATTTTTCGTAGGCTAATGCCCTATCTAACGCAATTACCTTGCCATTAAAAAAGATAATTACTATTCTAGTTAACACCCTATATTATCACTAATTAAAATGAGCAATAAAGATGCGCCTTTTTATTACTATCTTATGTACACTTTTTAGCTACCAAATCGCAGCAGAAATTTATTCATGGGAAGATAAAAATGGGGTTACCCATTTTTCAGAAAATAAACCTGATATACCAGTCACTAAAATAAAAACAATCAATGAGAACGAAGCAATTCAATTAAACATTGTATCAACTAATTTTGATCAGCAAGACAACTTTAAGCCGCTAACTGCAGGTACTAATCAATCTGAAGCTTTATTAGCTGAAGATGCTAATCAACCTGATATTTTGTTAACTGAAATTACTGTTCAACCTGACGTTTTGTTAACTGAAGATGCCAATCAAGCTGACGTTTTATTAACTGAAGATGCTAATCAAGCTGACGTTTTATTATCTGAAGATGCTAATCAACCTGACGTTTTATTATCTGAAGATACTAATCAACCTGACGTTTTATTATCTGAAGATGCTAATCAACCTGAAATTTTGTTAACTGAAATTACTGATCAATCTGAAGTTTTATTAACTGAAGATGCTAATCAACCTGACGTTTTGTTAACTGAAATTACTGATCAATCTGAAGTTTTATTAACTGAAGATGGAAACAAACCTGACGTTTTATTAACTGCTGATACTGATGCAGAACAGCCTAAAATTTGGTTAGCAGAGCAACAGGTAACACTAAAAAATAACTAACTGGGCGATTATTCTTCCAGCAACCACTTAAAGTGCAAGTCGATTTATTAATTTAACAATTCAATAAATTCGCTTGCTATACTTGGTATCATTGATATTAAGGGTTGAATTTATGAAATATATTGGCGCACACGTAAGTGCCTCTGGCGGGGTATTTAACGCCCCTAAAAATGCACATGCATTAGGTGCGAATGCCTTTGCTTTGTTCACTAAAAATCAACGTCGATGGGAAGCGAAACCACTCGATGCAAATACCATCAGAAAATTTAAAGCCGCTTGCTTGCGCTATAACTTTAAACCAGAACAAATACTCCCCCATGACTCCTATTTGATCAATCTCGGTCACCCAGAAATAGAAGCATTAGAAAAATCGCGCCATGCTTTTCTGGATGAACTAATGCGTTGTCAACAACTAGGATTAACACTGTTAAATTTCCATCCAGGAAGCCACCTTAATAAGGTCAGTGAACATGATTGTTTATTGCGCGTAGCTGAGTCAATAAATTGGGCCTTAGAAAACAGTCAAGGGGTTAAAGCCGTCATCGAGAATACCGCGGGTCAAGGTACAAACTTAGGTTATCGTTTTGAGCACTTAGCGACTATTATCGAACATATCGACGATAAAAGTCGCGTCGGGATCTGTCTTGATACCTGTCATACCTTTGTCGCAGGCTATGATTTAAGCAGTCGCGACGCCTGTGAAAAGACCTTTCAAGCTTTTGCAGAGATTGTTGGCTTTGAATATTTATCTGGTATGCATATTAATGACAGTAAAGTTGCACTTGCAAGTCGTGTCGATCGTCATGCCCCACTTGGCGCAGGTGAAATAGGCTGGGATTGTTTTCAATATATTATGCAAGATGCAAGATTCGATGGAATTCCACTGGTACTAGAAACTACTAACTCGGATATTTGGATTGATGAAATTAAACAATTAAAACAATGGGCAAAATAAACACAGTTTCTGCTTTGCAACTCAATCAAGTCGTTTTACTATATTTAAAGTAACGCATTCAAATCAGCTGGTTATTTATGCGGATTTGTAAAATAGCTATAATTGCGAGTAGATAATGACACAAGTAAATACCTCCCTGTTAAGAAAACAAGCAGGCCTATTTGTTGCCAAACCAGTTATAATTACAAAAGAATCTAATTACAGGGAAATAAATGTCAATTTTTCAATCACTTAACGATTCCATACAATCCTATTTGAGCCCACAACAGTGCGAGTTTATTGAGCGCGCTTATGAATATGCTTATATAGCGCATGATGGTGTTAAACGTGCAAGTGGCGAACCTTACATCACCCACCCTGTTGCCGTTGCTGAAATTTTAGCATCGATGAAATTAGATCATGAAGCATTAGCGGCAGCTTTATTGCATGATGTGCTGGAAGATACCGATACCACGCATCAACAACTTGTTGATGCGTTTAATATCAGTGTGGCTGATTTGGTTGAAGGCGTCACTAAACTCGATAAAGTCAACTTTAAGAATCGAGAGCAAGCACAGGCGGAAAATATCCGTAAGATGTTGATTGCAATGTCAAAAGATTTTCGAGTCATGCTAATTAAACTTGCTGACCGCGTGCACAACATGCGTACACTTGGCTCATTACGCCTTGATAAACGTCGACGCATCGCAAAAGAAACCTTTGAAATATTTACCCCGATTGCAGATAGACTCGGTTTACATCATCTCAAAAATGAGCTTGAGCAACTTGCCTTTAAAGCACAAAACTCAGCTCGTTATTACGTTTTACAGGATGCGATCACTAAAGCACGCGGCAACCGAAAAAACTTTATTCTTGGTATTTGTGATGAAATTTCTACAAAGCTAGATTCAATTAATATTGAAGCAACAGTATTAGGTCGTGAGAAACATCTTTTTAGTTTATACAAAAAAATGCAAAAGAAAGGCTGTCAATTCCATGATGTGATGGATGTATATGCATTTCGAATTGTAGTAAAAGATCTTGATACCTGTTATCGCGTATTAGGGCAGATGCATCATCTTTATCAACCTAAACTACAGTACTTCAAAGATTATATTGCCATTCCAAAAGCCAATAGCTACCAATCTTTGCACACAACATTGATCACTCATCACGGGGTTAATATTGAGATTCAGATCCGTACTGAAGATATGGATGCTGTTGCTAAACAAGGGATTGCGGCACATTGGAGCTATAAAGAGGGAGGTGGTAATACCAATATCACCGCTCAATTACAAACACGTAACTGGTTCCAAGGCCTTACTGAGCAGGAAGATAACACTACTAACTCACTAGTTATGCTTGAAAATATAAAGCAGGAGCTAGGTAATAATGAGATCCATGTGTTGACGCCACAGGGTAAAATTATTGTATTGCCTTCACATGCAACTGCGGTTGATTTTGCTTATGCACTGCATACGACAATTGGTCACCGCTGCACAGGCGTAAAAATAGATAAAGAGTTTGCTCTGTTAAGTGAAAAATTAGAAAGTGGCCAAATGATTGAAATCATTACCGGCAAAGAGGAAAAGCCTTGCGCTGATTGGCTAAACTTTGTAGCCACCCATAAAGCACGTCAAAATATTCGCCAGTACCTTAAGCAACTTAGCAGAGAGCAAGCTATCCCAGAGGGTAGACGCCTATTAAAACTCGCACTTAACCAAACTAACTTAACCGATATTTCACAGCAAAATATCGATAAAGTCCTTGAAGATTATCATTTAGCAGACTTCAACGGATTACTGCATGAGATAGGCACAGGTAAGCTATTAAGTATTCTGATTGCACGACGTTTACGTGGTAATGCAGGTGAGTTAACCGAATCTAAACTTAAACAACAAAATCGTCAGAGTGCCATTAAAGGTACTGAAAATATGATGATTTCATATGCGAACTGTTGTAAACCGCTACCTGGAGATCAAATCGTTGCCCATACCAGTTCCGGCAAAGGGCTAGTGGTTCATTCTACTGACTGTCATAATGTAAGCGGTTTTAAAAATGAACTTGATAAATACATTCCCGTTGAATGGGATATGGATTTTATGAATCAATATGAGTACTCAACTGATCTCAATATTATGATGGTTAATCATAAAGCCGGATTAGCACAGCTATTTAATATTATCTCCAAAATGAATGCCAATGTAGAAGATCTACAAACAACCGAGCTACCTGACCATGTTTATTCGATCAATTTAACACTGACGGTACTTAATCGTATTCACTTATCTCGCGTGATCAGAAAAATTAAAAAACTAGAAAGTGTACAAAGTATCAAACGCAGTAGTAACAAACGCCTTAACGACCGTCGCATGAATAACGAGGAAAACTAAAATGAAACTAACCACAATAATTGTACTATCACTGAGCACACTACTATTTGCTTGTAGTAATAATACAAACACGACAATGCAACCTATCCAACTTCAAGACTTACAAAAAGAGTGGAAACTGACCAGTATTGATAATAATCCAGTGCAATCAATGAGTAGTATCAGCGTTGATGAACAAGCAAAAGCAACGGGCAACCTTGCCTGTAACAACTTTTTTGGTGCAGTAGAGTTACAAGCTAATAAATTACGTATTGATAAAATGGGCAGCACAAGAAAGATGTGTGAACCTGCCGTTAATGATGTTGAGATGATAGTGAGTAATACTTTATCTAGCTGGTCAGAAGTGAAAATAAATAACCAACAACTAACCTTAACAGGCGCAGAGCATACCCTTACTTATACGCTTAAATAAACCTATTAAGTGCGGAATATTAATATTCCGCACTTAAACAGCGCTAACCTGACTGCGTTCTGGCAAGACCAACCAAGCGTGTAAATAGACGCTTTAAAAGCAACGGAATAGATTCTGCACCACGTTCTTCTACCGCGCTTGCAATCGCTAACCCTAAGCCAGGTTTAGAGTGTTTATGCACTGCCTTATCAATCACTTTATTCACCGATAAGCGACTAAGATCTTGTTCTGTATAGTTCGCCGCCTTAAGGTAAATATCCGCAAAGCCATTATCAAAGAATAGATGTTCAATATCCAATGCAGGTATTACGGTCAAACGATTAACTAATGAATCATGCTCTAATAACATATCAGAAACTCGCTTAGCGTACTTTTGTCCTGCGGCATCACCATCGGTCAATACATGCCATTCGATATTCATATCTTGTGCTAACTTGATCAGCGGTGATAAACCACACTGTGCAAACTCAATCACTTGCACCCCTTCAATCACTAAATGATAGCAACAAAAGCGCGCTAACTCGGTTAATAACCAAGTCTCCGTTTCTCCTTCCACTAATAACCAAGAACGCGCAAATAAGCTCTGTGGTCGAGTCATACGCACATGAAAAGTGATACGGCGTATATCGTTATTAGAATAATAATCACGATTTAAACGATAACTAGTGATTAACCCCTGCTGTCTTACTAAGCGCTGGATACTACTTAAAGGGAAGAAAGAGAGTAGCTGGCTAGAATTAGTCGTAATCAGTTTTTGCATCGGTAACAGCGAGAAAAAGCGCCAGGTAATGGCCAAATTTACTGGATGTAAATTATTTTCTGGTTCTTCTAATAACAAGATAGGTGTCGCACCGCGTCGAAATAGATGATCTCCTCGCACGGTTATAAATTCACCCAAAATCAGTAATAACATCGCGCGATCATTTTTATTACCTTGTTTTAATAGATCATGGAAATGACTGAGCGCTTTAAATGAAAAAGGTCCTTGAGTATGGATATCATGCTGAAAGTCTACGCGGTGGTAATCAAAGCCCGCATAACGCTTAAAAAGATAGTGGTCAAATAGGTAAGTGAGAGCCTCATAACCTTGCTTCATTTTATGTTCAGAAAGTTGTTGTGAGGAGGAATTTAAACGTCTAAAAATTTGCTTAATACGTACTTCAAATTTCTCTCTTTTACTATGTACTTCTTTTAAATCACCGTCATCGATAACAACAGGGGTATCAGACCCCATACGTAATACCGGTACAAAAGATAAAAACTCACTGACTAAGTCTGATATTTCATTTTTATGAAAAAATTTTTCGTTGCCCTTTCTATCCAAAAAATAACACTTGGTTTTAATATTGCCCGAAGGGACTAATTCTCCATCTACTTGATAATAAATATAGCGTAGCGATGACTTATCACTTTCCCAAATTTTTTCGATAGTTTTATATTGTCGCTGCCGAGACTGCCCTCGCCACTGCTCTTTGAAACTAAATACCAATTGAATAACTTTATTATGACTGATGTCTGGATTTGGCGGTTGGTGAAAATCTTCTTTACAAAATTTATAATTTTTACGGGTACCCGATAAAAAAAGCGATAAAGCATCAAACAAGCTAGATTTACCCCAACTGTTCTCCCCTATAAATGCACTTAACTCGCCGATATTAAGTGATAAGCGGTTTATTCCTCTAAAACCAACAACTTCAATATGATCTAATAGCATCGCTTCCCCCTTACGATTAAAAATATCAGAAGACAAGCAGCCCTGCCTTTATTGAAAACACAAGCAACATCAAAATTAAAGTAATATTTTGTAAATTACTTTATCTAAACTCCCTATTTAATAGCACGATTAAACTATAATTAATGCAATAGAGATAAGACTTTTTTAAGCAGAAAAATGGTGTGATTTAATAATAGGTTACATTTCACAAATCGTAATTAAGGAGTTTTAAGTATGTGCAATATCCATGCAATGGAGATTATTCCTAGTCAAGCTTCCATTAATTCAATCGCGCACTACCGTGATGAGTTCGATAATAAAGATTTAAATTACAAAGAATTATTAGTGAAACTTAAGAGTGTTATTCAACAACAAAATTTTATGACGGAGCACGACACAACAGAGTGGATGCAGATGCGGGGAATTGATTATTTATCTAACCCTAAACTCTTTTGCCATGCACCACTTACCCACCTTTGCGCATTTTTAGGCGAGCTATTTAACCGCTATGAATTACAAGAACTGCAAGACAAGCTCTCTCCTGAGATCTTAGAGTGTGCCTTAACCCGTTTAGGGCAATTCAAATCATCATAACCCAGCAAGGAAAATAAAATAGGGCAATAAATAATGGTCTAAATAGGGGCCATCCCCGTATAATCAACTCAGGAAAGTAAATATGGGGAAAGCATGGATTCAATTACACAGATAGCACTCGGTGCTAGCGTTGCAGCTGCGGTAGGTTTCAAGCCTTTTGGTCGTAAGGCCTTAATAGCAGGCGTATTTTTTGGTACTCTTCCCGATCTTGATGTGATCATTGATTACGGTAACGCAGTAGATAACTACACCTCACATCGCGGTTTTAGCCACTCTTTATTTGTGCTTAGCGCACTGTCTGTATTGCTTTATTTTATTGTACTCAAGTTCAGGCCACAGCTAAGCGCGCATAAAGTTGCACTGTTCTTAGTAATATTTTTACCCTTAGTAACGCACCCGATATTAGATACCTTTACCACTTACGGTACGCAGTTATTCTGGCCGCTACCCTCACCACCTATCGCATGGCACAGTATTTTTATTATCGACCCTCTGTATACATTACCGATGTTAATAAGTGTTATTTTTTTATGTTTTACTGGCAATAAAAGGCGCGGGTTAAGACTTAATCAATTAGCACTGTTCTTAAGTTGTGTTTATCTAGCTTGGGGACAACTCAGCCAAGCAATGATTACAGATCGCATCAAGCAAGATAGCTTTGTGCAAAGTCACCCTTTATTAGTCATGCCAACGCCTTTTAACAGTATTTATTGGCGAGTATTAAGCTATCAAGAGAATGATTATTACGAAGCGTTCACTTACCTTGGTGATAAAAAACCACTGCAATGGCAACGTTATAAGACTAATCGTTATTTGGTAGAGAATTCACAGCCAGATTATTTACCGCGTTTGGAGTGGTTTAGCCATGGATGGTTGCGCTTTGATGAGATTAATGGTCAATTGCAAATTACAGATCTACGCTTGGGTGTTGCCGGATATCACCCCTTTAGCTTTGTCATTGCAGAGCAACAACAAACAAACTGGCAAGCTATCGAACCGCTACAGGTCGCGATGGATGAGGTCGAGCCCACTCTGTTATTTAAACAATTGAAACAGAAAATAGGTCTACATTTTTAATTATGGTGTGGTGGGTAATTTAGATAAACTTCCCCACCCATTACCACTTTATTTATGGTTATATCGACTCGACATATTCATTGATAATTTCCATAAATTCTTGGCCATATTTTTCCAATTTAATATGCCCTACACCACTGACATTTAAGAACTCACGTTCCGTCATTGGCATCAATTCACTCATTTCAGCTAATGATACATCACTAAAAATAATATAGGGAGGCAACTCTTCACGGTCTGCAATCTGTTTACGCAGTTGGCGTAAACGTGCAAATAACTTATTATCCGCCACACTCGCAAGCACACCTTTTTTCTTCTTGGACTTACTCACCATTTTCAGACGCGGTACCGCTAAAAAGAGCGGCTCTTGGGCTTTTAAGACCGGGCGTGCAGCTTCGGTTAATTGCAGTGCTGAACCACGTGTTAGGTTCTGCATCAATAATCCACAGTGAATTAACTGTCTTAATAGGCTCAACCAATACTCTGCAGACTGATCTTTGCCTAAGCCAAAGGTAGATAACTTATCGTGACCAAGGCTCTTGATACGCACCGTTTGCGCACCACGTAATACTTCAACAATGTGGTGCATACCAAAGTGTTGCCCAGTGCGATAAACACAGGAGAGAATCTTCTGCGCATCAACCGTGGCATCATAACTCTTTGGCGGGTCTAAACAGACATCACAGTTACCGCAGGCTTTATCACTGTATTCACCAAAATAGTTAAGCAAAACTTGGCGACGACAGGTTTGTGCCTCTGCAAAAGCAACCATGGTATTGAGTTTATGCAATTCAATACGCAGCTGCTCTTCATTATCATTTTTTTCCAACAGCGCACGCACACGAGCCGGATCAGCCGGATCATAAAAAAGCATCGCTTGTGCAGGTAAACCATCTCGTCCTGCTCGCCCAGTTTCTTGATAATAGGATTCGATGTTTTTTGGTATCTCATAATGAACTACGAAACGCACGTTCGGTTTATCGATACCCATACCAAAAGCAACCGTAGCGACCACAACATCAACGGTGTCCTTAATAAATTTATCTTGCACAGCCTGACGCTCTTCAAGCGGCAAACCCGCATGATAACAGCGCGCTTTGACACCCTGTGCTTGTAATTTTTGAGTTAGTTCTTCAGTACGGCGACGACTGGTACAGTAGATAATACCGCTCTCATCTTTATGCTCATCTAAATAGTTAAATAGCTGGCTTAATGGGCGATATTTTTCAATCAGTAGATATTCAATATTAGGACGGTCAAAACTATGAATAGCCACCAGCGGATCATCAAACTGTAAACGCGCTAAAATATCTTTTTGCGTTGCGTGATCGGCCGTTGCGGTTAATGCAACCAAGGGAATATGAGGAAAACGCTGTTTAAGCTGTCCTAATAACGCATACTCAGGGCGGAAATCATGCCCCCATTGCGAGATACAGTGCGCTTCATCAATGGCAAAAAGATTAATTGGTAAGCTTTCTAAACGTTGAACAAAATCAGGGCGTAATAAGCGCTCAGGTGCGATATAAAGCAGTTTTAATTGCCCGGTATGCATATCATTAATAATCTGATTTTGTTCTTGATAAGAGAGACTAGAGTTAAGGTAAGCAGCTGCAACACCACAACTGCGTAGCGTATCAACTTGGTCTTTCATCAGAGAAATAAGTGGTGAGATAACAAAACAGATGCCCTCTCGCGCTAATGCGGGAATTTGAAAACAAAGGCTTTTACCGCCCCCTGTTGGCATGACAACCAGCGCATCTTTACCCGCACAAAGGTGATCAATCACCTCCTCCTGACCTTCACGAAAGCTGTTGTAACCAAATACATCGAGCAGGATTTGTTGGGTGTTAAAAACAGGTTGGTGTTCAGGCATCTTCACATTACTCAAAAGCTAAAAAACTAAAAAGGCATTGTAGCTTTATAAAGCAGAAAAATCTTTACTAAACGTATCGACTTTTGCCCAATCAGTTAATTCAATATCTTGGCTTTTATCGGTACTACCACCGGTCATTTTCATGATCAATTGAATCAATAACGTTTGCCACCAGTTATAACGAGAATAGAGTAATGCACCTGCAAAAACCCCTTTCAAATGCGGTTGCCACTGCGATAACTGGTCAAACTTTGCCATATAAGCATTGTTACTCGGCAACGACTTTTCTGGTTTACGCGCCGTTAAGCACACCAAAAAAAAGGCATTAGGCAATTTATCTAACTGCGCTTTATGTTTATTCACATAATTGATTAGGTTTTTACGGAAATTACCGTAACGAATAGAAGCCCCTATTAACACTTTACTGTATTGACTAAAATCGATATCAGGATTGTTATCAATATCAAATAACTCCGCCTCACCATCAACAAGTTTATTGATACGTTCTATTATTTTTAAGGTTTGTCCATCAACGGATGAATATAAAACAAGGGTCTTTACGGTCATTTAATTTTTCCAAAAAACAGGGGTAAATAATACCAGTAGGGTGAAGATCTCTAAGCGCCCAAATAACATCGCAACCACCATCACCCATTTAGAAGCATCACCGACTTCATTAAAGTGAACAGCAACTTGTCCTAAACCAGGACCAAGGTTATTAAGCATCGCAACGGTCGCCGAAAATGAACTAATTTCATCCATACCGGTCATTAATAACGCCAACATACAGATGATAAATACTAAGGCATAGGTCGAAAAGAATCCCCACACGGCTTCGATGACACGATCGGGTAACGCTTTATTACCCAATTTAATTTTATATACCGCTTTCGGATGTACTAAACGTTTCAATTCACGCATCCCTTGCAAATTCAGCAATAAAACACGAATCACTTTTAAACCACCACCGGTTGAGCCTGCACAACCACCAATGAAGCTCGATAGAATTAACATCACCGGCAAAAACAGCGGCCAATCAGAAAAAGAGGTGGTGGTAAATCCCGCAGTGGTAGAGATAGAAACCGCTTGGAAGAGTGCCTGTGAAAAAGTGTGTTCAATCGTTTCATAGACGTTATGGTTGGTCAGCATAATGAAACAGATAGCAGTGACAAATGCCTGAATAAAGATAAACGCACGCACTTCGGGATCATCTTTATAGATATTAAAGGAGAATTTTTTGGCTGAAAATGCACTGAAATGCAATGCATAGTTAACGCCAGAGATAATCAGAAAGAGCACGGTGATAAAGTTAATCATATCACTTTCAAAGTGCCCCATACTGTCGTTATAGGTTGAAAACCCACCAATAGAGACCGTAGAGAAACTATGCCCTAATGCATCAAAAAGACTCATTCCCGCAAGCCAAAATGCCATCATACAGGCAACCGTTAAACACAGATAAACATACCAAAGCGCCTTTGCGGTTTCTGCAATACGTGGTGTCATCTTAGAATCTTTAACCGGCCCAGGGGTTTCTGCGCGATATAGCTGCATTCCACCAATACCGAGCATCGGCAATACCGCAACCGCTAATACAATGATCCCCATTCCACCAAACCATTGCAGCATTTGCCGATAAAAAAGCATCGCTTTAGGCAAGCTTTCTAGATCCTCAATCACCGTTGCACCGGTAGTTGTCAATCCAGAAAAGGATTCAAAAAAGGAGGAAGCAACGTTCATCTCAATACTAGAACTGACCAGAAATGGGATGGCCCCCACACTGCCAAGCGTGGCCCAAAACAGCACTACAATTAAAAAACCTTCGCGTACTTTGAGGTCTCTTTTAGAATGCCGATTGGGCATCCAGAGAATAAAACCAATAAATAGGGTGACCACAAATGCGGCTAAAAAATCACGGCCTCCGCCATCATCATAAAATGAGGCGATAGCAACCGGAGGCAGCATGGTCAGGCTAAATAACCCGATCAACATGCCCACAATACGAATAATGGAACGAAATTCCACGTTAGCTCACTTTAATTTTATTCTGGAAATATTTTATTAACATGCACTTTTCCTTGTGTCGCAGATTGCAGTTGTTTTAAAAAGGCTTCTGTCTGCTGCAGATCAACTTCAATCATAGCATCTACTGACTGTAGATAATTAATTTCCACAATACGTCCAACCCCAGGAACTAACAAGCTTTCTAACTGCGCCATTTGAGCATAATCACAACTCACCTGATATTGCTGATAAAAACGTTTTTCACGAGTTTCAATTTGCGGTAATAATTGCTGAATACCGTTGCTATAAGCGCGCACTAAACCACCCGTACCGAGTTTAATTCCTCCCGAGTAGCGTACTACAACCGCCATAATTTCACCCACATTACAGCCCTGCAGTAGTGCCATCATCGGTTTTCCTGCAGTGCCCTTTGGCTCACCATCATCACTGCAGCCCATTAATACACTATTCTTAGGGCTTGCTGCCACATAAGCCCAACAATGATGACGCGCATCGATATGTAATGCCTTGATAGTTTGTAGGTAATCCATCGCTTCCTGTTTGCCCGCAACAGGGGCTAAATAGGTAATAAAGCGACTTTTTTTAATCTCTTCAGTGAATGAGATAACTTTTTCAATAACCAGATAGGGTTCACTCACGAGGCGTCGCTAACCTCATATCCAGCCGCTTGCCATGCTAAAAATCCACCTTGAATTGAATACACCTCTTTAAAGCCCATCTGCTGTAATGAAATAGCAGAAAAAATACTACGAGCGCCTGAACGGCATAAAAGATAAATAGGTTGTGACGCTAACTCATCAAGCGTTGTGAAACGCTGCTGAATGCTTGGTGCACTGTCTATCTGCATCTCTAATACACCACGAGGAATTAAAGTGGCGACAGGAATTGAGCCTGAATTAGTCTCACTCACCTCACGGATATCAATAACGATAGCCTGGGGATTATGTTGTAATGTTTCATGCAGCTGAGAAACCGATAACTCTGTAACTTCACTACGTAACTTTTCTACTAATTCACGACCATTAATCGCCATATCAATTTCCTTTATCAAGGTGGAAAGGTGCTAGTTTAATTCTCTACACTGGTTTTATCAAATGGCGCCACTAAGTGCCCTTTCATTAACTCACTTAATCCATGATCAGGCACACTATATTGCCCTGAATTATCCACCAGCCAATTGAGTTGTAATAGTTTATTAATGGTCGCGGCGATAACATCGGCGATCGGTAAATCATCATTTAAAAACAGCTTTTTCTGTAACTGCAGATAGGCTTGTTCAGCGCAATCAACCATTGTGGTTAGCTCTACTGCCTGTTTTTGTTCGCTTAAACGACTAATCGTGTGGAAGATTAAACTCGGTAATACAAAAAGATGAACAATATTATTACGATAATAATTGAGCACTAATGCTTGCTGCTCAGTGCAATTAATAACGTTATCCACCAGCTGAAATTTATTTTGCGCAAGTGCTTGCTGTAATAGTTTATCGGCAGCACCATTTTCATAGGTCACTAAGCTATCTTGAGCATTCATTGATAGCCACTGCAGATGCCAACGCAATTGCTGTAAAAAACTATTTTCATCAACGCCACGAGCTTGATTAGCTAACAACACAGCAGCACATAAAGGTAATGCATTGACTGCTGCCGCTTCATTAATATTAACCATCACTTGACGGGCAATGGTGGTTACTTGTTGTTTAAGCTCTACATCAGATACGTCTCGACTGCGCCAACCGGGTAACGTTTGGTCAAAATGTTGTTTCACATTGATTGGCTCACCAAAATTAACAAACGCACGCCCAAAGTTGCCCAGTTTTTTGGCAATACCTAATACCTGCCAAATGCTTTCGTGCTCTTTCTTCTTACCCGCTTGCTCTTTAACGTAGGTATTTACCTCCATAATATGGTCGTAACCAATATAGATAGGCACAATCACTACATTACGTTCAGGCTGACGAATAAAGGTTTTTAACGAAGTGGATAATAAACCGGTTTTAGGATCCAGCAATAATCCACTGCGACTCCTGCCACCTTCGGTAAAGAATTCTATCGGGTAGCCCTGTTTAAATAACATTGCAAAGTAAGCATTAAAGACTTCAGCATAGAGTGGGCTATCTTTGAAAGTACGACGTAAAAAGAACGCCCCTGAACGCCTAAAAATAGGACCCGCAGGGAAGAAGTTTAAGTTAACCCCCGCCGCCACATGAGGAGGCACAACACCCTGCTCAAATAACAGATAGGAAAGCAGAAGGTAATCCATATGGCTACGATGACAGGGCATATAGATAACTTCAGCGCCACTTTGACATACATCTCGCACTGCCTGCGCATGATGTACTTCGATGCCTTTGTAAATATGGTTCCAAATACCTTTTAAACATAGGCGGAACAAACGCAAGCTGGAGTAAGAAAAGTTAGCGCTAATTTCGTTGAGGTAACCTCGACATTGCGCCTCAACCTGTGATTCACTGAGTTGCTCTGCTTTGGCGGTGTTAGTGATCACCTCTCGTAAATAGGGTTGTGCTAATACCGATTCAATCATCTGTTTACGATTTGGCAGTTTAGGGCCAATACTACTGCGTTTTTGAAAGTCAAAATAACGCATCGCCACTTTCGCTAATTTATGTGCGAGTTGTTGTTGCTCACCACGTAAGCTTAATTTTTTAATCGAGATAGGCTGGTTAAAGCGTACTAAGTGATCTTTACCATTTTTTAATACAATCAGCGATTTATGAAACAGGCCAACTTGCCCCTGCTGGGTTAAATCAAACCAAGATTTTTTCCCCTCTCGCCCAGGGTTTCTTCCCCAATAGAAGGTGACGGGGATAAGTTGAACCTCTAAATTTTTGTCTTTTTGATGCAGGTCGAGAAGCTGTTGATATCGAGCAAGATAAGGCGCATCTTGTAGCTGAGGTGTTTTAGGCGCGAATAATGACCAACTATGAATATAAATTAACGCGCTGATCTGTTCGCCATTGATGCTAATAGGCTGATATGGATCGGGTAATCCTGCTTTTTTACAGCTAGTCTGTAATCCAAGCAAGTCACTGGCATTATTTTGCTCAACCACATAAATGATAGGGCGCGTCAGATCCACCTTGAGTTCTTTTACTGTTTCCAGCGGGACATGATGACTTTTCACCCATAAACGGTTGATCAAACGAGAAAAAAAAGAACCTTTTGCTAACACAAAATAACCTTAAAAAATAATAGAGGGAACAATCTATAATATCATAGAAGCAAGTGACGAATGTCGGAACATCTAGAAAAGTAGATTAAAATAAACCCCAAAAATACACAAAGTTAACTGATAATGGCTAAAGTTAGCAACAATTAAAAGCAACACTTTATTACGAGTGACCTTGAGCAGACGTTTTGTTAAAGTAGCCCCCTTAGATCATTCAGCAATAGGTAACATAGCAATGCAAAAAAATAGCGGTTTAAAACGTATCATTCTAGCAACGGGTTACTCGATCCAAGGCCTTAAAAGTGCTTTTAAATATGAAGCGGCTTTTCGCCAAGAGTTATTATTAGCCGCTATCTTAATTCCACTCGCCTGTTACCTTGATGTCTCTCAGGTCGAGCGCATTTTACTGATCGCTCCCGTTATTTTAGTGATCATTATCGAAATAATTAACTCTGCGATTGAAGCAGTTGTTGATAGAATCGGCTCAGAAAAACATGAGTTATCTGGACGAGCAAAAGATCAAGGCTCTGCAGCCGTATTAATCGCACTGCTATTAACCGCATATATTTGGATTGAAATCCTATTTTTAGCATAATATCACTTCATTAATCTAATGAAATTGATGCCCCAACACCGTTAGGATTTAACATGGCAGATCAAAGCACATACACCCCAAAGGGTAAAAATAAAACCGTTTCAACGATCAAATCGGTACCGCACTCTTTTGAAGCAGAGCAAGCAATCATTGGTGGCCTATTACTCAACAATGACGCTTGGAATGACGTTGCTGAGCGTGTTGTTGAACGTGATTTTTACCACCGTGCACACCGTACTATTTTTGCCACTATCGAGAGTTTAAGCAGCGAAGATATTCCTGTTGATTTAGTAACACTGTCAGAGCAACTTGAAAACAATCAAGAGCTTGAAGGCATTGGTGGTATCGCTTATTTAGCTGAGCTACTGCAAAATACGCCAAGCGCAGCCAACATCAATAACTATTCCGACATTGTGCGCGAACGTGCTGTAGTTCGTGAGTTAATTGGTGTCGCAAATGAGATTGCTGAAGCTGGTTATGAAACCGAGGGGCGTGATAGTGCCGAGTTACTTGATTTTGCTGAGACCAAAGTATTCCAGATTGCCGAAGCACGTAGTGATAAAAGTGAAGGCCCACAACCTCTTAAAGATATCTTAAAAGAGACGGTCGCGCGTATTGATGAACTGTGTAAAAACCCTCAGGATGGTATTACCGGATTATCATCGGGTTACAACGATTTAGACCAAATGACTACAGGCTTCCAGCCGGGTGATTTAATTATTGTCGCAGCACGTCCGTCGATGGGTAAAACAACCTTTGCGATGAACTTAGCAGAGCATGCGGCGTTAAATGCAGACAAACCGACCATCATCTTCTCATTAGAGATGCCTGCAGATCAGATCATGAACCGTATGCTGGCCTCACTTGGTCGTATTGACCAAGGTAAAATTCGTACCGGTGCACTAGATGAAAACGATTGGGCTTCACTGTCATCAACCATGTCGATTCTATTACAACAAGGTAATATGTTTATTGATGATAGCTCTGGCTTGACCCCGACTGAAGTACGTTCTCGTGCACGCCGCATCGCGCGTGACCATGGCGGGGTAAGTATGATCATGATCGATTACCTGCAACTAATGCGTGTTCCATCATTAAGTGAAAACCGTACTTTAGAAATTTCAGAAATTTCACGATCTTTAAAAGCCTTAGCAAAAGAGCTGCGTTGCCCTGTTATCGCCCTTTCCCAGCTTAACCGTGGTCTTGAACAGCGTGCCGATAAACGACCAATTAACTCAGATTTACGTGAATCAGGTGCGATAGAGCAGGATGCCGACTTGATTATGTTCATCTACCGTGACGAAGTGTATAACGAAGAGAGTACTGAAAAAGGCATCGCTGAAATCATTATCGGTAAGCAACGTAACGGTCCAATAGGTAAAGTACGCTTAACCTTCCAAGGTCGCTATTCTCGCTTTGATGAATACACCGGAGGGGCTACATTCCAAGATGAATAATGGCAGCATTACGCGTGCAACTATTAATTTAAGCGCGCTCAAGCACAACCAACTTGTGCTACAACAACAGGCACCAAACAGCCAAATATTAGCGGTCATTAAAGCGAATGCTTATGGTCATGGCATGGTGCGTGTTGCACAAACGCTCTCTGGAATTTATGCATTTGGTGTTGCACGTCTGAACGAAGCTTTAGCACTACGCGCAGCAGGTATCAGCAAGCCAATTGTCTTGCTTGAAGGTTTTTTTCATGCAGACGATCTTAAAATACTTGTCGAGCATAACTTGCAAACCGTTGTTCATTCACAACAACAGTTAGATGCAATCCTAGCCAGTGATCTTAATAGTTGCTTACAGGTATGGTTAAAACTGGATACCGGCATGCACCGTATTGGTTTTCACGAGGCTGAGTTCGATGATGCTTATCAAGCACTTAAAGCCTCAAAAAACGTATCAAAACCGATACATTTAATGACTCACTTTAATTGTGCCGACGAATTAGATAACAACATTACTGCAGAACAAAACAGACGTTTTAAAACCCATATCAAATCAGATAGCGGTTTAGTCTCATCAGCAAACTCTGCCGCAACACTCGCTTGGCCGCAAACTCATGCAGATATTATTCGTCCCGGCATCGCGCTATATGGCGTTTCCCCCTTTATCGACAAGGTTGCTGAAGACTTCAACTTACAACCCGTGATGACCCTTAAATCACAACTTATTTCTGTGCGTTCTCATCAAGCAGGTGAAAGTGTCGGTTATGGAGCGGGTTGGACGGCAACGAATAATACTAAATTAGGTGTTGTCGCCGTAGGATATGGTGACGGTTATCCCCGTATGGCGCCTGAAGGCACACCCGTTCTTGTTAATGGACGCTTAGTGCCTATTGTTGGGCGCGTATCTATGGATATGTTAACCGTGGATTTAGGTGAGCACTGCAGGGAACAAGTCGGTGATGAGGTCATATTATGGGGAAAGGGGTTACCTGCTGCCCAAGTGGCAAAACATATTGGTACCATCGCTTATGAGTTAGTTACTAAACTAACTGCGCGAGTTGCTTTAGATTATGTGCAATAAACATAATTCACAGCTAATCACAGAAGTAACGCTATATGCTTATACCCTGCCTTTTCATAAACCGATGCAGTTTAAACAATACCAACTGCAGAGTCGTGACGGGCTTATTTTACAGTTAAGCATGCACAATGGCATTAATCATTTTGTTGAAATTGCGCCTCTGCCAGGCTTTAGCCATGAACGCTTAGCAGATGTTAAAAAGCAGGTGATGACACTATTAGCAAGCTCATTAGATAAGCTTTTAACCTATAAAAGTAATTACGCCAGTGTGCAGTTTGCTTTTAGTGCATTAACTATTGATAACAGTGATCAAGCTATAAAGATTGCAATGGATAACATCCCTTTATTGCAAGGCACTCAATCCCAAGTTAAACAACAATACCAGCGCTTAGATCACCCCGTATTAATCAAACTGAAAGTAGCAAGAACCTCTATTACAGAAGATATTGCCACCTTTCAATCACTATGCGAGTTGAATCCAGCATTAAAAATTCGCTGTGATGCCAATCAAGCATGGAATAAACAGCAAGCGATACAATTTTTTAGTCGCATCAATGTACAGCAACTCGATTACATTGAAGAGCCAACTAACAATCATCAACTAAATCTTCAACTTGCCGAACAATATCAAGTGCCACTTGGCTTAGATGAAACATTGCAACAGCCCAACTTTGATTATCAACATAACCAATATGTGCGCGCATTTATTATTAAACCAACCATTATTGGCGACAGACAAAAGATAGATAAATTGGTCTCGATTGCGATGCAGCAGGATATCAATATCAGTTTCAGCTCATCCTTTGAGTCGGTTGTTGGTTTACAACAATTAAAAACCTTGGCAAATCACTATGCCAACATTTATCCAAACAATCACAACTCAACTATCTCACTAGGCATTGATACATTAAAATTTTATGATAGTGCGTTATTAGTGAATGAAAAACAGATAGCAGAAGACTGCCAGAAATTAGAGGTTTTATGGACAAGCAACGAGAAATAAAAATGTTACACATCTGTCCTGTGGCGTGGCAAGCACAATACAATTCAGAACACGTTGCCGTAAAAACCGATCAATATCAGCTAACTTATGCACAACTCCATAATCTCATCAGTTCGCTCAGCTCACAGTTAATACAGCTTAATATGAACAAAGGCGACCGGCTGGCGACTATTGCTAAAAATAGATTACCTTTATATCTGCTGCAGTTAACTTGTTTGCGCAACGGCTTTATTTTTTGCCCTATCAACCCTAACTTCAGCCAAGCAGAGATAGCACAACGCTTAAATCGACTCGATACTGCTTTTATATACCGTGAGGGAGCAGAGAATAACTTATCATTGGATTTCTCTAAGACATCCGGTCAAGCACCTAATGACGCACCACTAAGCATCGATCCAAACGCAATCATCAGCATCATTTTCACTTCAGGCAGCAGCGGTTTACCAAAAGCTGTCATGCACCACTTTCGTAACCACTTTTACAGCGCACTTGGCTCACAAAGTGTCATTCCCTTGAATGTCGGTGATAATAACCTTCTCTCTCTACCGATGTTTCACATTAGTGGTTACGCAACCGTGATGCGCACGGTTTTAGCAGGCGCAACATTACTGATTAGTGAAGAAAAAATATCGGTGCAACAGTTAAACAAAACAAAAATAACCCACCTTTCGTTAGTCAGCACTCAGTTGCAACAGTTATTACAAGATAAAGCATTTCAACAGAATTTATTGCCCATCAAACACCTACTGTTAGGTGGAAGCGCTTTTCCTACAAACGTACTAACAGAAACGGGAGAACGTGGTTTTACCTATCACCTCAGTTACGGCTCTACAGAAATGGCTTCTCAAATTGCCACCTCAACCAACAACGAAACTTTAAAATTACTTCCTTATCGGTTACTAAAAATTATTGATGGTGAGATTCACCTTGCAGGGCAGACACGTTTTGCAGGTTATTTTAACGGTGATAGTCAAAGTGGACTGATTGATCAAAGCTATTACTTTGCTAGTGCAGATCTAGGTGAAATCGATATACTAGAAGACAAAGAAACAGTGAAAATCATGGGTAGAAAGGATCGGCAATTTATCTCTGGCGGAGAAAACATTCAGCCAGAGGAGATAGAAAAGGTATTACTCGCCTGTCCTTCGATATCACAAGCCTATGTATTACCTATTGATGATTGTATTTATGGTCAACGCCCTATCGCTTTTGTAAAATGGACCCATGGCGAACACCCTCAGAAACTCAGCGCATTTATCCAAGATAGACTTGTCGCATTTAAACATCCGCTACATTACTTCAGTTTTCCACAACAGCAGGGACTAAAGCCAAATCGCAGCCAATTAAGCGCACTTGCAACGACATTACTACGTAAAGAGATCCCTTAAAAATATTAATTTAGTGTAAAAACAACAGATAACACACTTTTAAAACATCACCCGAAGAGAAAAGTGACACTTCCCTCAATCCCTCCAATCTATTGTGTTATTTAATTACTTAAAGATCATACTGACGTTACCAAGGACTGGTTTTAATAAAAAATTAGGGATAAGAAAAATGCGTATAACGTTAATCCAACGTATCGTCATCGGCTTTAGTATTGTCACTTTGAGTGCCATTGCACTGAGTCTTTCTGCTGGTTACTCACAAAAACAGATCGAAAAACAACTAGAATTAAGCGCTTCAACACTGACCAAATTATTGGATCAAACTAGTGAGTTAGGTAAAAACTTACAAGATGCAAATAGATTGACCTTAATTCATGCCAATACAGCTAATTCAGATAAACGAGAATATTTTTTACAAGGGGTGAATAAAGCCCTTACTGACTATGAAGTGACATACTCAGCGCTGACCAAAGGACTACAACCTGAATTAGGGATCACAGCAGACTTAGAAAGTATAAATAGCAACGCTAAACAGACAAACCTGCAATTATTAGATCATATTACAATCCACAATAAACGCCTTGTTGCGCAAAACTTAGCTTATACCGAACTATCTGCTTTCTCGTCTGTTTGGGATTACTTCGACTCCAATATCTCAGATCTAATTGACGAGGCAAAAGAAAACCATAAATCAGCAGCTTGGACATTAGAATTTGTGCGTAAAGAGGGATATTCAACAGGTGATCAACTGTCAAAATTAGTTGGTATTACCTCATTCGATAAATTTGTTATAGCAGAAGAGAAGCTAGTCAGTAATTTAGAGGCAATCAGAAAAAAATTAAAAATCGTTTATAAGACATTCCCAGCAGCAGAGAACACCCTAAAAACTTATATTAATGAGTTATCCAACCAAATTGAAAACGAGCAAAAATTACTAAAACAACATAAATTTTACCTGCTGCTTAATGTAGAAAGCGATCAACTAATCCAGCAACAAGCGGAACAGGTAGAGCAAATATTAGCTAACCTGAATGGTGTAACCGCACATATCCGTGATTTAGCCACTGCAGCACTTTCAAAAGCGAATACCGATGCACATTTTTTCTCACTATTAAATAATGTGTTATTACTCGCAACAATCATCATTTCACTGGTGGTTACTTATACCGTAATACGTGCAATCAAATCACCATTACATGATATCAAATTAGCACTGTCCAAATTAGCTGCGGGGGATTTAACCTATGACATTAACAATAACTATCAATCTGAGTTAGGTGATATATCCACTAGCATTAATACCTTAACGGAACAGCTAAGAAGTTTAATTTCAGAAATTAAACAATCAGATAGCAAGCTCAACGGTTATGCCGCAACAGGTCAAGAACAGGGGCGTGGCATTTTCTCTGAAATCGAGTTACAGCTTCAGCAAACCGTTGCAATGGCAGCCGCTGTCACAGAGATGGAACAAGCGGTAAACGAAGTCGCGGCGCATGCGGTTGAGTCTAGTGATGCGGTCGCTCAAGTCGTTGGTCTTGCTAATGATAATATGCAATCCATTCAAGTTAATTTACGTTTTGTTGAAGACCTACAATTATCACTGACTACCGCATCAACGGTGATTCAAGAACTTTATAACCAGTCTCAAAAAATTGATGAAATCTTATCTGTTATACAGTCAATCAGCGGGCAAACTAACTTACTAGCGCTCAATGCAGCAATTGAAGCAGCAAGAGCGGGTGAGCATGGCCGTGGTTTCGCTGTTGTCGCAGATGAGGTACGCACATTAGCAACCAGGACACAAACATCCGCTAACGAAATTGGCAGTATGATTGAGAGCTTACAAAACAACTCAAAAGATGCGGTGCAAATTGTCGATAGTAATTTAAAACATGCACAGCAATCTGTTGAACAAACCAATCAAAGCTATGACTCTCTTGTTGCGATGGTTGAACGATTAAAAAATGTTGATGATATGAGTAGATCAATCGCTGCCGCTTCAGAGCAGCAAAGTGCAGTAGCAAAAGATGTCGCAAAAAGCATTGTAGAGATTTCAGATTTTGCTCAGAACATCTCCCTTAGTGCCCAAGATGCGTCACAAAATAGTGAAAACTTACGTGACCTATCCAAGCAACAATCAAAGCTAATTGGGCAGTTTAACTTAGGATAAAACCACATAGTGGATAGCACGACTATTTTATTAGTGTTATCCACCTCATCTACACGTTACTGCTCCGTCCACTACCTGAAACAACCTCCTAAAGCTTGATTATTAAGGTGCCACAGAAAATTTATTCGCTAACCTCTGCAAAGTTAACCTAAAATAGAGACATAAGTATGCATTGATTTGAGCAGATTTATGTTCCAACATGAAAAAAGTAAATACCAAAAATAACCCAAGACAAATAGGCATTTATCTTAATATTCGGTAGAATTATTTATTCACCTTTCAATGAAGTAGACATTATGGACTCATATAAATTAAAAGCGGCTTTCTGTCATCCGAAATACTGGCTAGCTTGGCTAGGTATTCTAGCGCTTTTCCTCACGTCACTTTTACCCTATGGTGCGATACTTTTTTTAGGTCGGACGATGGGACGTATTGCCTCTGTTTTTGTAAAAAAACGAGGTCATATTGCCAGACGAAATATTGAACTCTGCTTCCCTGCTCTTTCACCGAAAGAGATCGATCATAAAGTACGTTTAAACTTCGAGAATAGTGGTATTGCACTACTTGAAATGGGTATGGCATGGTTTTGGCCAAGTTGGCGCGTGCGCAATTTAGTACAAGTTCGCGATGTTCAACACGTTGAAAAGGCGATTATTAATGGGCAAGGCATCATCTTTTTAGGTGCCCATTTTTTAACCTTAGAGATGGGGGCACGCGCACTAGGATTAACACAGCCTTGTAATGCCGTATATCGAAAGCATAATAATGCTGTCCTTGATTTCTGGTTTTACTGGGGAAGAATGCGCGAACATAAAGCGATGCTAGATAGAAAAGATTTTAAAGCGATGTTGCGTGTACTTAAGAATGCAGATGCGCTTTGGTATGCACCGGATCATGATTATGGAAAACATAAAAGCAGCGTTTTTGCTCCCTTTTTTGAAGTTGAAAATGCCAATACAGTGGCCGGCACCAGCACACTTGCACGAGTTAAAAACAGCTGTGTTATTCCAGTGTTTTTGAAACGTTTACCTGGCACTGAGGGATATGAGTTGGTCTTCTACCCTGCACTTGAAAACTTTCCGAGTAAAGATGTAGAGGCTGACACGAAAGCAACCAACCTACAAATAGAAAAGATGGTGCTTGAATGTGATGATCAATACATGTGGATGCACAAACGTTTTAAAACACGCCCTGAGGGTGAAAAATCATTTTATTAGCAGAGCCATTACGCGATAAAATGGCTAGGTACAAATACACCCTGCAACTGTGTATCTGTACCTATGCGACTTATTTACCTAAAAACTGCTGCCAGATTTCAATCACCGCATGACGTGCCTGCTCAAAATCTGTTTCGTCCAAAATACGCGTTTCTTTGTTAAGCGTTAAACGATGCCCCATATCTCGAATAGCACAATAGGCTTCAGTTAATGCGACAGCCTGTTTATCCGTTAATAGTTGAAGGTCTTTACAGGTTTCAAAAATACGCAGGTTATCCGACCACTTACATAATGATTGTTCTACTTTGGCCGCATTAGCTAGTACCAAAAATTGGGCAATAAATTCAATATCAACCATTCCACCTTCAGATTGCTTAAGGTCAAATTGCCCCTCTTGCGTATGTAAAAGATGGTCACGCATTTTTTTACGCATATCACGTACATCTTTAGCTAATGACGATACATCTCTCGGCAGTGATAATAGTGCAACTCTGATTTGATTAAACTGACTTAACATTATTTCATCTGAAAAAACCACACGGGAGCGAACCAAAGCTTGATGTTCCCACGTCCAGGCATCGTTGCGTAAGTATTTTTCATAACCCGCCATACTCGCAACCAATGGACCTGAATCCCCAGAAGGACGCAAACGCATATCTATCTCATACAAAATACCTGAATTGGTACGCGCACTAAACAGATGAATAATGCGCTGCCCTAAGCGGAAATAAAAAAGTTGATTATCAATCGCACGACGCCCATTGGTTTGCCCACTAATATCACTGTCATGCAAGAAAACCACGTCTAAATCAGATCCATAACCAAGCTCAAAGCCCCCCATTTTACCGTAACCGATCACTGCAAAACCTTTACGATCTGTACCAACGACATTGCTTGGCGTGCCAAATTTTTCAACCATCTGAGTCCATGCAATGTGCACCACAAAATCCATTAACGCTTCGCTTAGATAAGTTAAGTGATCACTCACCTTAGGCAGCTCAATCGCCCCAACAATATCAGCCGCTGCAACATGTAAAAATTGCATCTGCTTAAATTGGCGTAACGCTTCCATCTGCTGTTCCATATCTTCTTCAGGCACACGCAGCATAAATTGGCGTAGATCACGCTTATAATTACCCAGTTCTGTTGGGTGATAGAGATGCTGTGGATCCAGTAATTCATCCAATAAAATAGGGTGACGGCCTAGCTGAGAGCTAACTCGCTGACTTGCATGACACAATTTTAATAACTGATTAAGTGCGCCATCATTTTCATTTAATAGTTCTAAATACGCGGTACGGCGCATAATCTGCAGCAACAGCTCTGCAATACGCTTCATTAAAGCGGCGGGATTTTTATAAGCAGATATTTTTTCTACTATTTTTGGTAATAGCTTCGCCATGGTTTCTTGACCACGGGGCCCGATTGGCCGTTTACTCATATCATCTTTCAAGTTGAGCAGTATTATCGTTAATTCACTCGCAAGGGGCTCTACAACGCCCTTCTCCATTAATAACTCAATCGTTTCCTGCGCGGTTAACTCTAGAGCCCATAACTCACTTAACGCTTGATCCGACTGTTTATCCGTTTCATCTTCACCAATAACCCAATTAAATTCATCATGAACATTTTTCATCACTTCATTTAAAGCTTGGTAAAAACTATCCCAGTCGCTAAATTGCATTACCGTTAATAAACGATATTTATCTAACTCATTACTGGGCAGGGTTTGCGTCTGCTGATCGCCTATTTGTTGTAATATATTCTCAACACGACGTAAAAAATGGTAGCTGTTTAATAAACACTGCACACGTTCAGCAGGCAACACATCAAGCTCGGCAATCACTTTAAAGGTTTGTTGCAACCCTTTACACTGCAACGTAGGCGCTCTACCACCATGAATTAATTGAAAAGCTTGCGCAACAAATTCAATTTCTCGAATACCACCCGTGCCTAACTTAATATTATCTTTTAACCCTTTACGGCGAACCTCTGCACTGATCATCGCTTTCATTTTACGTAATGAGTCAATCGCACTAAAGTCGATATAACGGCGATAAACAAAAGGGCGCAACATCGCTTCTAACTCTTTTTTATAATCACCTTCAGCACCAATAACACGTGCTTTAACCATCGCATAGCGCTCCCATTCACGACCATGGGTTTGATAATAATCTTCGATAGACGCAAAGCTAGTCACTAATGGCCCTGAATCACCAAAGGGGCGAAGGCGCATATCAACACGATAAACAAAACCATCCTCTGTAATTTGATGCAATGCAGCAATTAAACGCTGCCCTAATTTAGTAAAAAATGGCTGGTTATCAAAAACACGACGACCACCTCGGGTTTCACCATGCTCTGGATAAGTGAAGATAAGATCGATATCCGAAGAGAAGTTTAACTCTCTACCACCGAGTTTCCCCATCGCAAAAATGTACAAGGATTGCTGAACTCCCTCTTTACTATAAGGAGTGCCTTGTTCTGTGCATTGTTTTTCATATAACCAGTTCATCGCTTGGGAAATTAACTCATCAGCAAGGAAGGAGATATGTTTAAAGCTTTCACTTAAGTCAGCTTTTAGCAGCAGCTCACGCCAAGCAATAATAACCATATGTTTGCGTCTAAATAGGCGTAATACTTTCTGTAGCTGAATCTCATCAGCGGTTACTGCCAAGCAAGCTCGTAGTTCTTCTTGCAACAACTGAGTACGTTCAGGAAGGGTTAACAGACCACCACTTAATAGCTCTGAGAGTAACTCTGGCTGCTTAATTAATGACTCTGCAATAAAATCACTTAGCCCTAATACCTGCTTTAACTCTGATAACTGTGCTTCATTACAAAATGAAAGATCAACTCTTTCGCTAAGGGCTTGAAGATGATGAGCGGCACAATCGGTAAGTAGAGACATGGCAGTAACCTAATAATGGAAATTAATTGCTTAACTTAACAGTTGTGTGAAAGATGATCAGTAATAAATGCTTTTAAACATTGAAAAATAGCCTGTTGTCCGCAATATTATTGCTGTAGATGAAATAATAGTAGCCAATCGCTTGACATATAATGCCAAGCGGACTAAATTAGTTTTCAACGAAGACATTAAATGTCTTTACTCTAAGGAGCATTATGAATATTCATAAAATAGCGACCCACTTAAACCAGTTAAAAGATGCAACAGAGACTGGCTTTGATTTTGACTGTACACCAATAGATGGTGATATTGATGTTTTACAGGTTGAGATTTTGGGTCGTGAAGAGATCCCTATTTTCCTATCAATTAGCGATAACCAAATTTTATGTATCGCTTACTTATGGGGTGAGGATGAAGTAAAGGCAGACTTAAAAGCCAATATGATGGAAGCAATGTTGGAGATGAATATCCCAATGCCACTTTCTGCATTTGCTAAAGTTGAAGATAAATATGTCGTTTTTGGTGCACTATCGATCAACTCAAGTCTTGAAGATATTGAATTAGAAATTGTAACGTTAAGCGATAATAGCTTAGAAGTGATCACTGAAATGGACACTTATTTAAAGTAAGGAATAGATGATGAGTATATTTAAAAAAATTATTACTGCCGTTCGTGGCGGAGCAAATGAAGCCGGCGAAGCAATTGTAGATGCAAATTCAACGCGTATTTTTGAGCAAGAGATTCGTGATAGCGAAAAACATATCACTATTGCTAAGCGTGATTTAACAGATGTAATGGCTAAACAGATGCAAGCAGCACGTGAATTAGCACAATTACAGACCAGCATCAAAGAGCATGAAGGTTATGCAATGCAAGCGCTAGAGCAAAATAATGAAGCGTTAGCAATTGAAGTTGCTGAGAAAATTGGTGAGCTTGAAACAAATGCAGCGGATCAACAGCAAGCCAATGAAAGCTACCTAAAAAGTGCTGATCGTTTAAAAGAGCTAATTAAAAAGAGCGAACGCCAATTAACTGATTATAAACGTCAATTAAGCATGGTAAAGACGACTGATAGCGTACAGAAAGCAACATCAGCAATCACAGATAACTTCAGCGCAAGCAACTCGAAGTTATTAAGTGCAAAAGATTCATTAGAGCGCATTAAGAAAAAACAAGCGAACTTCGATGATAAATTAAAAGCTGCTGAGCAACTAGAGTCAGAAAATGGTGATAGTTCATTAAAAGCGAAGCTACAAGATGCTGGTATCGGCGCACAACAATCAAGTGCGCAATCGATTTTAGATCGCTTAAAAGCGAAATAATTTAAATCGCAATAACAACACGATCTTCTATCTTAGAGATCGTGTTTTTTGCATTTTAAAAAGGAGTAATCGATGAGTTTTTTTAAGTCTCTATTTGCTAAAAAACAACCGGTTCCAACACGCGTATTAAATAATGCTTCTGAATTACAAGTAAAAGATATCTTCAAATTTGGTGATAGTTTTGCACTGCCACAAGCAATGCGTAAAGAGCAATTACAAGTGACAGATGTTAATACGCTTGAATTTAAACATGAACATTATGCGCAGATTGTTGCTCAGGGCAGCGGTTCACAGATGGTGTACATTAGCTTTCCAAATAATCCGCAAAAGCTCGTTAAGTTTAGTTTGTTATTAGCGCGTAATGATGTGGAAGCACTGTTTGATATGGACGCTTTTTCTGAAATTTTTGAGCAACCCGGGCACGCACGTTTAACACCGCTAACAAAAAATCACAGTTACGCAGACATGATTGCCGATCAATACATTCAACAAGATTTTATGAGTACCGGTTATTTCCATCGTGCTGATTACCGTAATACGGCGCCTCCTCAATATAATGAAGATAAACATGGTCAAGAGTTTGAGTACTACTCACTGCAAGGCGGCCAAGAAACACGTTTTATAGATATATTTATATTTGAAAATGGTGATACAGATGTGTACCTTTCATTCCTAAGACCTGCAAATGAAATAGCAGAGCTATGGGCCAAAGATGAATAATAACTAACGCACAGGAGAGTAATAATGCCACACGGTAAATTACCTGAAAAATGGCAACAATCTGCCAAGGTAGTAAAAGCGGTACAGATTGCCTTTGATATGGATAGCCAATTACAATATAGCATCCGTCGAAGTGCCCTTGATAAAGGCGTTAGCCCTTCTGAGCAGATCCGTCACCTATTAGACCTGCCAACCCATAAAAAGCCGAAACGTCCGCGCTTGACGGTTAGCCTAAGCAGTGAAGATTACCAATTATTAAGCCAGCGTTATGACCTCCCCGCTAATGAACAATTAGAGATCAAAAAGCAGGTAATTGAAGAACTAACCAAGTTTGCGCAAGAGAGTGAGTTTCATAAAGGTTAGTTTTTAGTTATTAATAATCAGACAATAAAAAAGGAGCTTACGCTCCTTTTTTATTGTCTGAATAGAATCTATTCTTCAGGTGCAGGATCATCTATAACAACAATGGAGCAAGGAGAATATGTACCATTAGGCGAAGTAATGTCAAACCTAGCCTTCCCATTTACAACATCATTTGGATCTGTTTCACGCATTAAGGTAACGTCAAAGTTAAAGTTGTTACTTGAAATGTTAGGAACCGTCCAGCTAGTTTTACTCCCATCAAGCTCGCCATTCCCAATATCAGAAGAGATAGAAGTCGTGCTTGGTGGAACATTATTATTTTCATCATATACTGACACATTAAATGTAACTGAATCACTGCCTGTTGTAGTTGTAAGGTCAATTTGATTAATCGGCGTACCCATTGTATCTGTAAAATCACACGCTAAATCGCTGCCTGATATTGTAACTTTAGTGCTAGCAAAGACAGTAATCAACGAACGCGTACAGTAGTCTGTATCTTCAAAGCATAACATGCCAGTATATTTACCATCTCCATTAGTGTCGACATAATCCTCTCCTTCGGTATATAAACCATCCTCATTACTATCAGTAAAGCTTTCCTCACCATCAGCTTCTGCTTTAATTGTCGCTCGATAAGTATCAGTGTGAGGTTTAGTAGATTTCCACACCATTGTGCATTCACTACCAACTGTAGTACAAGCGCCGCTAATTCCATCTGCATCGGTTATGCGCCCAGAGTCCGTACTAAAATTGACAGTGGTACCATCAGGAACAGCAGTATTATCTTCCCCGCCTCCTAAATATATAGTCACTCCAACTTGCTCTACAGTGTTAAGACCTTCAGGTGAGAAATTATCAACCGTCAAAGTAACACTATCCTGATCAGGGTACCCAGTTGAGATATTTAATTTATTGGATGTTTTATAAATATCAGTATCACTCACAAGCGTTGTCTTTACGGTAACGGAGCCTGCGGCATAGCCAGACTTAATAAGCGTACTAACCACTCCATCTTCATCAGAAGTTGCAGACTCAAGTGCCAACACGACACCAGCTGGCGGATTAATTAATTCAAATGTCACCACTTCGCCAGAAATTCCAACACGATTAGCATCTAATATTTTAAAGGATACCGTAGCAACCTCATCGGTTCCTTCAGCACCAACCCCTTTTATTGTTATCCAATCGGATGATACGCCCTCGTAAGAGAAATAAGCAGCGTCCCCCGTTACCTCTTCAACAATTTCATCGGGATTTTCTACAGGTACATCAGGGGTTTCTGCTGGGACATCTTCTGATGGTGTTGTCCCTCCTTCAAGATTCCCACCACCACAAGCGATAAGAGATGATGCCATTAATAGAGCAAGCATAGAGCGGTGCAATTGCATAAATAATTCCTTTTATGAAAGCGATCGATAAAAAATTTAATAAGATTTCGGGATTATAATTCAAATATTTTTTTGATGATAATTTAATATCACATAATGAAGAGGAACACACGAATATTTAGATAAACAAGAATAAAAACCATTATTTGCAGAAGGTTACGCTTTGAAAAAACACAGAAAAAAAAAGACTAGCAAAGCTAGTCTTTTTTTAAAAGATAATAATGATACTTTATTTTGGCAAGAAACCAACTCTATCATAAACCGTTGCAAGTGTTGTAGCTGCACGTTCACGTGCTTTTTCAGCGCCTACTCGTGCAATTGCTTGTAATGCACTTTCATCAGCACGTAGCTCTTTATAACGCGCTTGAATTGGTTCTAATAAGCTCACAACAGCGTCCGCTGTATCCACTTTCAGATGACCATACATTTTGTCTTCGTATTGTGGAATTAGACTCTCAATTGGCGTACCTGTTGAGCATGAAAGCAGTGTTAGTAAGTTAGAAACACCAGGCTTTTCAGCAGTATCAAAATAGATACGCGCTTGCTCATCTGAATCGGTCGCAGCTGCTTTAATTTTCTTCGCAATCTTTTTAGGATCTTCTAGCAGGCCGATAAAGTTTTTTTCGTTATCGTCAGACTTAGACATCTTTTTAGTTGGCTCTTGCAGGCTCATTACACGTGCGCCATGCTCAGGAATAGCCGGTTCAGGTACAACAAAGGTATTTCCGTAAGCATTGTTAAAGCGCGTTGCAATATCACGTGCTAGCTCTAAATGTTGCTTCTGATCACTGCCTACTGGCACATGTTTAGGACCATATAACAAAATATCTGCAGCCATTAACACTGGGTAGCTATATAAACCGGCATTAATATTAGTCACATTTTTTTGTGATTTATCTTTAAACTGGGTCATACGGTTAAGTTCACCCATTTGCGTATGGCAGTTTAATATCCAAGAAAGCTCTGCATGTTCAGGCACTTGCGATTGAATAAACATGGTACTTTTTTTCGGGTCAATGCCTACCGCTTGGTACATTGCTAAGCCATCATAGATAGCAGCACGTAAGGCTTTAGGGTCTTGACGCACAGTGATCGCGTGTAAGTCGACCAACATAAAAAGGCAATCACTGGTTTCTTGCATGGTAACCCATTGGCGCAATGCCCCCATGTAATTACCGATAGTCAATGCGCCTGACGGTTGGCATCCGCTTAATACAATTGGTTTAGTCATTTTAATTCCTTTTTAGTGCTTACAACAGCACTAATAATTCGTTGAATTGGTCAATAATATGATCTGGGTTTAGCAGCGAAACAGGCTCACCGTAATTATAACCATAGGTTAATGCAATGCTTAATAAGCCTGCGTTTTGTCCGGCTAAGATATCATTCTTAGAATCACCGACCATCACAGCTTCTGTTTTTGCTACGTTAAAATGTGCTAATGCAAAATCGACTTGCATCGGATCAGGTTTATTTCTAGCAAGAGTATCGCCACCAATCACTAAATCGAAGCAATCACTAATATTAAAGTGGCTTAATAAGTCAGGTAAGAACTGCTCAGCTTTATTTGTCACTAATGCCGTCTGATAACCTTTATTTTTTAAAGCTCGCAGTGTCTCAGCAACCTTCGGATATAGGCCAGAAGCGCTATTTAGGAAATGTTGGTAATGCTTTTCGAAACAGCTTAACGCGGTTTGCTGTTCAACTTGTTGGTTACCAACATAAAGCAGAGCACGCTCAACGAGTTTAGGTAAGCCATTCCCTACCCATGTCTTAATCTGTTCATCTTGGCAATGAGGAAGCGCGAACTCATCCATCATTGCATTCAGCGCCAATCGTAGATCTGGCACGCTATCAACTAAGGTGCCATCAAGATCAAAGCAGATCAGTTTAATATTTTCTATCTTAGTCATTATACTTTCGCTAACTCTATACGCATTTCATCGATGACCGCTTTGTAATCAGGCTGGTTAAAGATTGCAGAGCCAGCCACAAACATATCGGCGCCCGCTTCAGCGATCTCTTTAATGTTATCGACTTTAACGCCACCATCAACTTGCAGACGAATATCACGGCCGCTCGCATCAATTAATTTTCTAACTTGGCGAAGTTTTTCAAGTGTATGAGGGATGAATGATTGACCACCAAAACCTGGATTAACAGACATTAACAAGATAACGTCAAGTTTATCCATTACATGTGTTAATTCTTCAAGAGAGCTTGCTGGGTTTAATACCAGACCCGCTTTACAACCGTGATCTTTGATAAGCTGTAAAGAGCGATCAACATGCTTTGAAGCATCAGGGTGGAAAGTGATGATAGATGCACCCGCTTGTGCAAAATCTACAATCATTGTATCAACAGGTTCAACCATTAGGTGTACATCAATTGGCGCAGTAATACCGAAATCACGTAGCGCTTTACACACCATCGGACCAATTGTTAAGTTAGGCACATAATGGTTATCCATTACATCAAAATGAACAACATCAGCACCGTCATCAAGTACTTTTTTTACATCATCACCTAAACGTGCGAAATCGGCAGAAAGGATTGAAGGGGCGATTAAATAGTCAGTCATGGTTTTTTACCTGTTGCAGAATGTGATCAGTATTCTACCGAAGCAAATCACAACAAACTATTTTTTATTAGCTTCAATTGCGCTAAATAAGGCAAATATCTCACCAACAGGCTCTCTACTTTCGGCATTACTACTAATTGTGCGCGACACCTGTATTTTATCGCAGCTAGCATCACGATAAAGCTCTTGTGTTAGTGTTGTATCATGATTGCTTAGTAGAACTGCGCATTTAGATTCACGAGCAAGGCGCGCTAAATTAGCTTGATCATCCAAACTAAAGCCCTCTTTTGCATAACCGGTAAAAGAAGCACTTTTACTCAGGGGAACGTAAGGAGGATCACAATACAATACATCGTCATCACGAAGGTATTGGAATAGTTTTTGATAAGGCTTACAAACAAAGGTCGCCTTCTTTGCTTTTTCAGCAAAATAGAGCAACTCTTTCTCTGGGAAATAAGGCTTTTTATAACGCCCAAAAGGTACGTTAAAACCACCACTCTGGTTATAACGGCATAGACCATTGTAACCGTGACGGTTCATGTATAAAAATAGCAGGGAGCGCTGATAAGGATCCGTACATTGGTTAAACTCAGCTCGAATTTTATAATAGTTTTTTTCATCATTATATTGAGGCTGAAAGTAATGTTTAGCATCGATGATAAACTGCTTAGGTTTACGTTTGATGATGTTATACATAGCGATTAAATCTGCATTAATATCATTAAGCAGGTATTCATCAAAATCGCTGTTCAAAAAGACAGAGCAAGCACCAGCAAAAGGTTCAATAAGCCGTTTACCCTCAGGTAGACGACGATTAATTTGCTCGGTCAGTGAAAATTTTCCGCCTGCCCATTTTAGGAAAGCACGATGTTTTTTATTGCTCATTTAACTGTAGATCCTGATGTACCAAGGCATATTTTTTAGCCCAACTATCTAATTTATTTAGTGTATTAGGTCGTTTACCCGCCTCTTGAATAGCAATCTCACGGCTATCAAACTGACCATAAATAACCATAAACAACTCTTTTCCGTTACGTATCGTTTGATAAAGATAAACATCTTTTTGTGGAAGCTGATAGTTTTCCATAAATGCTTGCAGTGATTTTTTTGAGCCAAGGGCTCCGAGCTGCAGTGTATATTGATTTGGATTAATCGCCAACAATAGCTCTGTAGGTGTGAATAAAGTATCACCTTCAGGCTCTATATTTGTTTTTTGCTCGATAACCTCAGGGTCACTATTTTCTTGCTTTTCTACAGTATCAAACTCAACTGCTAAGACTACATCTTCACCATCAATTGATGCCTCATTTTCAGTTGCATCATTTATAGATGTTTCTGCGCCATCTAACGTGTCATTTTCCAGCATTACAGCACTCTGTGTTGTAATGACTTTCTGCTCCTTAATAATAGTAGGCACATGGCGATTATCATTAATGGTTGAGATACTGCCTGATTGGGATATTTCAGTTAAATGTAACTCTGTAATAATCACACGCGCTTCAGTATCAGCTTCTCCAACACTCAGCTGATTGTCAGCGAGAACTTGCGTAGCTTTAGACCAATTTCCAGCTAAGGCTTCAGTAGAGGTTTCTTCTGTAACAATCACATCTATCGATGCAATTTCATCTAGTAAAACCGTTTCTGTTTCAACAATCGTATCAATTTCCACCGGTGTCTTTATAAACTGCGGATAAAGGTAGAAAGCCAACCCACTGGCAATCACAACTAAAAAAAGCATTAAGAATATAGCGGGAAATTTCGTTTTTAACCAAGAGACGTTATCATCATCTACTTTGCCAGTGCTAATGTCAGTCGCTAAGAGCAATATTTTTGCGGGAATACCCTGACAATGCGCTAACTGTTTTACAAGCGCATCCTGATGTTGAATTTTGGGGAGATAACTGACTTGATCAAGACTATGCTTTAACAACTGTTGAGCTTCACTTGCAGTAAGTGGTGGCAACTTAAATGACAGTGCTGCAACGCCTTGATGACCAGAAGATTGCTTAATTAAAGCAACCATTTGATTATTTTTTACTGGCTCCCCCAGTAAAATGAAGTTAACTTCATTGTCGCTTAATAACGATTTTTTGTTAATAACCTCGGCTAATTCGTTAACGATTTGCTCTGGTAAAAGGTCTGCATTATCAATAACAACAACACGTGCAATATCTGAAGGTTGGTTGCCTTTCAATAATAAAAAGCTGTTGTAAATACGATCATCAGCGTCAAATAAGGGTTGTTCAAATAGCTGTGAGATGATTTGTAAACGAATTTGTGCTGCGCTAACCGGTTCAATAAGAGTAATGAAGGCTTGTTGCGTTTTAGGCGGAAGCTGATTAGACAGCTGCTCTATTAAGGTACTTTTACCACAACCCTTCTCGCCCGAAATAAATACCATCGAAGATGATAAATAAAGTAGGTGCTGCAAACGTTCTATCAACTGCAACTGAGAAGGAAAAGAGATTAAAGTACGTTCGACCATACCTTTATTGTTCGATTACACTACGAAGCACAACTTCACTGACATCAGCATAGATTTCACTACTACCGATTGAAGTCGGTAGAATTAAACGCAATTGTCCATTTAACACTTTCTTATCTAATTGCATATGATTAGCAAAGTGTTCATATTGCATCGTTTCAGGCGCATTAATCGGAAGGTTGAACGCCTCAATCAAGTTGATAACCTGCTCAACTTCTTCACCATCAAGTAAACCAAGAATAAATGAAGTTTCAGCAGCAAGCACCATACCAGCAGCCACCGCTTCACCATGCAGCCAATTGCCGTAACCTTGCTCGGCTTCAATCGCATGCCCGAATGTATGCCCCAGATTAAGTAATGCGCGAATACCGTGCTCTTTTTCATCTTGAGCAACCACTTCCGCTTTAACTTCACAGCACCGTTTAATCATGTAAATGATCGCATCAGGTTGTAATGCTTTAATTTGATCTACATTATTTTCCAGCCAAGCAAAAAACTCGCCGTCGTAAATAATGCCATATTTAATAACTTCGGCCATACCTGCTGCAAACTCGCGCTCAGGTAATGTTTTAAGGCAATTGATATCAATAATAACCGATTGTGGCTGATAGAACGCACCAATCATATTTTTGCCTAAAGGATGATTAACTGCTGTTTTTCCACCTACTGAGGAATCAACCTGTGATAATACGGTAGTCGGTACTTGAATAAATGGCACACCACGCTGGTAACAAGAAGCTGCAAATCCTGCCATGTCACCAATTACTCCGCCACCTAATGCAATAATAGTCGTGTCGCGAGCATGTTTTCCCTCAAGCAATGCACTAAGGATAGTTTCAAACGTTGCTAATGTTTTGTGTTGTTCACCGTCGGGTAAAATCACTTCATCAATAGTGTATTGTTGTAAACTTTTTTTACATGTTTCTAGGTATAATGGCGCAACGATATCATTAGTAACAATCATTACCTTTTTGCCAGTGATAGCACTTGCAAAAAGGTCGCTCTGAGACAATAAATTTTCGCCAATAGAGATGGGGTAGCTACGAGAGCCTAAATCAACCGTTAGTTTATCCATTAAAAATCCAGTAATGTAATTATTTGACTAGCAACAACCTTCGCACTTTGTTCATCAGTTTCAATCGTATAATCAGCTGCTTCATCGTAAAGTAGGTTGCGCGTTTCTGCTAGCGCTTCTAAAACTTCACGAGGATCTTCTGTTTGTAACAAGGGACGACGTTTGTCTTTTAAAGTACGTGCTAATTGTTTATCAACACTCGTTTTTAGGTAAACGACAATGCCACGAGCAGAAAGGTAAGCTCGGTTTTCAGGACGCACTACAGCACCGCCACCTGTTGCTAAAACGATGCCATGCTTCTGCGATAACTCATCAATCATATCTGATTCACGATTTCGGAAACCCTCTTCACCTTCTACATCAAAGATCCAAGCGATATCTGCACCAGTTTTTTTCTCAATTTCAGCGTCAGAATCATGAAAATTAAGATGTAACATTTGTGCTAAGTGACGTCCGATTGTGCTTTTACCAGCCCCCATAGGGCCAATTAAGAAAATATTACGTTGTTCTGCCATGTTGGTTTTTTACTCAGTGATTAGTTATTGTAATGGATATTAGAAATTCCCTTAAAAAAAGAAATGCTGCGTATTATCGCAATTGTTGATAACTGATTGCAAGTCATATTACGGACAGGTAAAAAAAAGCCCAAAGTATTAGTTTGGGCTTCTATAAATAAACACTAATTAATGCTCAATTAATATTTAGTCTGCATGACAATACGTGGCGTTACAAAAATAAGAAGTTCCGATTTTGCATTTTCTTGTATCGTGTTTCTGAACAAATAACCTAGGTAAGGAATATCACCTAAGAAAGGTACTTTTTGCACCGCGGTTGTAATACGTTGTTGATAGATACCGCCAAGTACTAATGTTTCACCATTTTCAACTAATACTTGAGTCCCTATCTCCTGTGTATCGATAGAAACTGCAGTACCGATACCTGTAGGAATAATTTCGCCTTTAGAATCTTGGGTGATAACAAGATCTAAGATCACTTTGTTATCAGGCGTAATTTGCGGTGTTACTTCAAGACTTAACACTGCCTTTTTAAAGCTTACAGACGTAGCACCCGATGATGCAGATTCTACGTAAGGAATTTCAGAACCCTGTTCAATGTATGCTGTTTGTTGATTCGCCGTAGTAATACGCGGGCTAGCAATAATCTCAGCTTTATTTTCTTGCTCTAAAGCAGAAAGCTCAAGGTCTAATATCTGCCCATCCGCTAGTTTCGCTACTTGGAACGCGATTGTACCTGCCGCACCAGCAACAGGTAGATTGACATTTAAACGATCATCAATACTTGCGACCGTACCACTGTTTGCTGAATCAGCACCTTCTAACGTCCCAGATGTTGCACTGTTACTACTCGCATTTGTTATGCCCCATCTAATACCTAATTCTTCACCCACAGAATCACTTACCGTTACCATACGTGCTTCAATAACAACTTGTCTAACAGGAACATCCAACACAGCAACCATCTCTTTCACTGCATCAATAACGATTGCTGTATCTTTTAATAACAGAGTATTAGTACGTTGATCAGTACTAACCGCACCACGAGCAGATAATAAGCTTGCATTACCACTTGAAAGCATTGAAGCGATATCAGAAACTTTTGCATAATTAATCTGTATAAACTCTGAATAGAGTGGCGCTAAATCTTCAACCTGTTTGTCGCTTTCTAATTGCTCTCGTTCTTTAGCCGCAAGCTCAACCGCAGGTGCAATCATTAATACATTGCCATCCATGCGCTTACCGAGACCTTTCACTTTTAGAATAATATCAAGCGCTTGTTCCCATGGAACATCATCCAAACGCAACGTGATATTACCACTTACAGAATCGGTAATAACTAAGTTAAAAGCGTTAAAGTCTGCAATTAGCTGAAGTACCGTACGCACAGGAATATCTTGGAAGTTAAGAGAGATTGCTTTACCTTGATAAACACTCTCATTTTGATTTTCTAATTTCTTAGAAACCTCAATCATGAACAAAGTATCTAATTGATCATAACGATAGTTATATTCATCTTTAATATCAAAAACAAAACGCGTTTTACCATCTTCCTTGAAGGTTTCAACTTTTTCAACAGAAGTTGCAAAGTCAACAACATCCATTATGTATAAAAATTCATTAGCAATATAAGTACTTTGGAACTCAGCAATTAACTGTTTATCTCGACGACGAATATCAACAGCAACACTAGAGTTATCAAGGTAAACAAGTAGTTTACCTTGGCCTTCAGAGCCACGTTGGAAGTCGATAGAGTTAATACTATTAACATAACCTTTAGGCGTTTCTTGACTTGGTTGTATATCCGAAGCTTTACCTTTAGCATCTCCCGCCATAGGGGCAATCGCAACCTGGCTTCCTGAATTTTGTGCGATAGCTGCTGCTAACGCAATCTCGCCCTCACTGGTCTCACTAGTAATGGTGGTAATATCACCAAATCGAACAAAAAGCGCATTACCTTCTTGTACTACGCGGTAAGGCATTAAGGCATCTAATGCAATCACTAATCGTAAACCATCGCTGGTTCGATCCGCTTTAACATTATTAACACCACCTTTATCAATACTGATAGGATTAAGTTTAAGCACAGAACTCGCATCTTCAATATCAACAACGAGTTGGTTAGGTCGATAATTAAGCTTATCGGTATAGCCAGATATCGCTTCATTGAATTCAAACTTTAGTTCAAACTTCCCTTCAACAAGCTGATTTACATCCAATTTTATTAGCTGAGACTCCGCCATTGCAATAGAGGAGCTTAATATCAAGCCTGCTATTGAAAAGAAAGTTACCAGCTGTTTTTTTGTTATTATGTTCATTTTTTAATTCATCCCTGCTCTAAAAGCTTATTGTGATTGTAGCGTAATTTTAGTAATTCGCTCTTGCCAACAACCATCCCTGTCTGAAGCTAACTCCAACAATTCAATCTTATCTTTAGTGATTTCCAACACTTTACCGTAGTTTAAACCTAAGTAATATCCAGGCCTTACCTTGTGAATTTCACCACCTGAAGCTTGAACTAATGCCCAAAGTTGTTCATTTATTAGTAAGGTACCGCGCATAATTAAATTATCAAGTGAATACATCTCTAATGCTTGCTTTTTACGCTTGAAGTTAGGCTGAGGACAACTTTTAGGTATATTCTCAACAGGTGTTATCACTTCAATTTGAGGTTCTGAAAATGGATTACGTCCATCATTGCCCGTAAAGGTTAACGCTTCAATTTTCTTTAGCTCTGGAATTTTGTCATTGATCGGATAAACATTTGATTTAGCACTTACCACAAAATTATTAAGATCATCCACCTTTACTTCCACACAAGAGATAAGGCTAAATGATAATAATAATGTTATTAAAATTTTCATTTACTCTCCCCTTTATATCGGTATGTTTTAGCTATCACATTTAAAGTTAACTGATCACCCTTTCCTTTTGAAAGACGTAAGTTATCTAAAATAACAATGCGAGGTAGGGCTGCAATATCAGCAGCAAAATCACCAAGTTGATCGTAGGTACCGACCACTTGAATACTAATGGGTACTTCCACCGATAGTTCGCCGGTATCTTTTTTTGCCCCCCAATTAATACTCTTGATTTGTAAGCCATTATCACTACCAATAAAGCTAATATCATCTAGTAAACTAGCAATCTCTTTTCTATTGGGCAGTTTGTTAATTAACCCTTCAAAAATCACATTGATCTCAACTAACTGGGCTTGATACGCTTCAAGATTAGATGATAAAGCCGCTTTTACTTTAAATTCATCTTTTAGTTTTTGCTCTTTTACTTCCACTGATTTTAACTGCTCTATTTGCGGAATGGTCACGTAATAATAGAAAGCACCAGCAAAAATAGCGCAAACAAGTGCGATAAAAACGCCTCGATATAATGCAGGCCAACTACCTACATTCTCAAAATCTAGCTCATTTAAATCCATTATTTAGCCACCTTAACTTCAGGAACAACAACAAAATCCATATCAAAGTTATAGAGTTTGATTGGCTTTCTAGCGCCCTCTTTAATGTTGCTCAAATATGAATCACCTAACCAACCTGAGCTATCAACGTTTCTCATCATTCTTGTCACGCGGTTACTTGATTCGGCAGCCCCTTTTACCACTACCTTTTCTTTATTAAAGGTAGCCGTTCTTAAATAAACACCTTCAGGAACGGTTTCTGCAAGGGTGTTAAATAGGTGAGTCGCATAGTTGCGTTTTTCTTCTAATTTTTGAATTAAATTAATACGACGCTCTAACTGCGCTTTTTCTTCTTTTATATTACGAATTTCAGCGATTCGACGATCTAAAATAATAGTTTGTGTTTGTAAGTATTGATTACGCTGATTTTGTGCACTAATCATAGCGTCTATATAGACTTTACCTAAATAAGACAACGCAAGTATCGCTAATGAACTGAGCAGTAAGATAACAAAAAAAGTATTTTTCTTTTTCTTTTTATAATCTTCTCGCCATGGTAACAGGTTAATATTAGACATTATTGAACCCCTCTTAATGCGAGCCCCAGAGCCATCATATATTTAGTGCCAACCTTATGAAGTAACGTTTTATCTGAGTCATTTTTATACTCAAACCCAATAAAAGGGTTGGCAACTTCAACATCAAGCTCTAATTCTTCTTCAAGCTGTGTCACTAAACCAGGCATCAATTGACACCCACCTATTAATATTACCTTTTCAACTTGGATGTTATTTGGTGCATTGGTAAACATACGCAAGTCAAACCTCAGGTGATTAACCGTCATGTTAACAAAGGGAGCAATCACATCGACATCGCAATCGAGGGGCCATTCATGATCAATTTTAGCTTTCTCTGCTTCTACAAATTTCATGCTGTAGTGATCTGCCATCATCTGAGTACAGATAGCACCGCCATGGTTTTTTGAGCGCGAAAATATAACATTACCCTGATGGACAATATTGAGCATCATTTGTGACGCGCCAATATCAACAATCGCAATTCCTTTATCGTAGTCCGCACGCTCAAAAAGAAATTCGCAAGCTCGTGATTGAGCATGACTCGCTACATCAACAACTTTTGCAACTAAACCAGCTTCTTCCACACAATCGACCTGAGTAATAACCGTCTCTTTTCGAGCCGCACTCAACAATATATCATTAAGGGATTTATCAGTGGCGTTTGGGTAAAGAACTTCAAAATCTAAAAATATTTCATCTAATGGGAATGGAATATTATTTTCTGCTTCCATCTCAACTTGAGATTCTAACTCTAGTTCATTCAGGTCAGCATTCATTGAGATAACTTTAGTGATGACATCGGCACCACTAACCGCCATCGCTACATTTTTATATGAGGCAGGAAAGTTTTTACGCAGTTGTTTAATAATTTGGGCTAATTTATCAACATTTTCAAAATGACTGTCAACAATAAGCCCCTTAGGTACTGGTGCTTCAGCGACTGCATCAATTTGATAAGTGCCCTTGCCCTTTGAAATAGCAATAGCCTTTATTGAGCTTGACCCAAAATCGATGCCAATTATGGCATTTGAGTTTTTTTTAAGACCTGAAAACATAACATCCTTGCTATCATTTGTTTGAATAAGTGGTATCGGGTTTCACTAGTATGATTAAATACTGAAAACTATTACGATTGACTACTAATAGTAAGACTAAAATCGATAACTTCCAAGTTGATAAGTCACACTTCCCTCTTATATATCCTTAATTATCGCTATATACTGTCATAATAACAGTTAGCTATCAAAAAAAAATAAAGGTAAACATATAATGAAACAATGGATTAAGCGCTTTTTTATAGCATCAGCGTTGATTATTTTATTAGGTTTAGGCTCAGTGATTGGTATTTATTACCACCTTAAGTCTGATTTACCTGACGTTGCTACAATTCAAGATATTAAATTACAAGTGCCGATGAAAATCTTCAGTCATGATGGTGAGTTGATTTCTCAATTTGGTGAGAAGCGACGCATCCCGTTACAACGTGATGAAGTACCAGAACAACTGATCAATGCCTTTTTAGCAACGGAAGATAGCCGCTTTTATCAACATTTTGGTATTGATCCAATCGGTATCGCACGTGCAGCTTTTGTCTATGCCGCATCAGGTCATGCGAAACAAGGCGCAAGTACGATCACTCAACAAGTTGCACGTAATTTCTTTTTAACTCGAGAAAAAACTTTTGTTCGTAAAATTAAAGAGATTTTTATTGCGGTTCAAATTGAACAATTATTGACTAAAGATGAAATTTTAATGCTGTATCTAAATAAAATTTCTTTGGGTCATCGTTCATTTGGTATTGGCGCTGCTGCACAAGTCTATTATGGTAAAACCGTCGAGCAACTAACACTGCCAGAAATGGCCGTCATTGCCGGATTGCCTAAAGCGCCATCAAGCAATAACCCTATTTACTCTCCAACAAACGCTAAAGCCCGCCGTAATGTAGTATTGATGCGTATGTTAGATGAAAAGCATATCTCTCAAGCACAATACGATGAGGCAAGAGAAGCACCTATTACAGGTAAGTACCATGGTGCAGAGATCACCTTATCTGCCCACTATGTAGCAGAGATGGCACATCAAAAGCTTGTTGAAATGTACGGTAAAGATCGCGCTTATAACGAAGGTTATAATGTTTACACCACGATCAATAAAGAGGCACAACAAGCCGCCAATGAAGCGCTTATGAGCAACTTGCATAACTATGATATGCGTCATGGTTATCGCGGTGCGACAAGCGTTTTATGGGAAGCACCGACTGAAAACTGGTCAACAGAAGAAATTATAAATAAGCTAAAAAAAGAGCCTAATTTTTCAGACCTTGAGCCTGCAGTCGTCATTGAAGTTAACAAACAATCCATCACAGTGCTCAGTAAAAGTGGCAAAGAAGCTGAACAACAGATCAACTGGGATGGCTTAAAATGGGCACGTCGATATATTAGCGATACCAGACAGGGTAAAGCACCTAAAAAAGCGAGTGATATTGTTGCCGTTGGAGAGCTTATTTGGGTACGTAAAACTAATGAGCAGCTAGAATTATCTCAATACCCCGCAGCAAGTGCCGCTTTTGTTTCATTAAATCCACAAGACGGTGCTATTACCTCATTAGTGGGAGGCTTTAGCTTTGTACAAAGTAAGTTCAACCGTGCAACGCAAGCGGAACGTCAAGTAGGTTCAAATATTAAGCCTTTTATCTATTCTACTGCACTAGATAATGGCTATAACCTAGCGACATTAGTTAATGATGCTCCAATCAATCAATGGACCGGAGGTTCAGCTTGGCGCCCTAAAAATTCACCGCCTGTTTATGATGGTCCGATACGTCTTCGTCGAGCATTAGCACAATCTAAAAATGTAGTCTCAGTTCGTTTAGTGCAGGATTTAGGTACCACTAAAGTGATTGAACAACTCGGAAAATTTGGATTTGATGAAGAAAAAATTCCTCATAACAATACTATCGCATTGGGGTCTGCATCTTTAACGCCACTTAAGCTAGCAACGGGTTATGCAATTATTGCTAATGGCGGTTACGCGATAGAACCTTATGTGATTGAACGTATAGAAGATGCATACGGTACAACTATTTACCAAGCAAGCCCTAAAATGGTTTGTGACAACTGCGAGAAACTATTTAAACAACAATCGGCCTCTGACGACCTAGACTTCGAGAAATATGCAAAAGGTGATACCTGTGCAATTTCGCCTATCAGCCAAGAACAAATCGCACCTTCAGCGATCAGTGAAGAAACGGCATTTTTACTTCGAGAGATGCTTTATAGCGCGGTTTGGGGAGGAGGTAGTTGGCAACATAAAACAGGTTGGAATGGTACAGCTTGGCGTGCTGCTCGTGCACTTAAACGTCATGATATTGGTGGTAAAACAGGGACTACAAATGATTCAAAGGATGCTTGGTTCTCTGGATATGTTGGCAATGTCGTTGCTACGTCATGGGTAGGGTTTGATAACTTTAACCGTAATTTAGGGACTGCAAACTACAATCAAAACCTAGGTAAAGAGCAAGTTACAGGTGGAGAATTTGGGGCACGTACTGCACTGCCAGCATGGAACATGTTTATGCAAAAGGTTGCTCTGACACAACCCGTAGTGAAAAAAGTAACGCCGAACACTATTTCAACAGCAAGAATCGATAGAGAAACAGGATTATTGACTCGCAAAACAGATTACACCAGTCTATTTGAATATTTTGAAGCAGGTACGATGCCAAGCGAATATGTTGAGCAACCAAATCGATTCGAATTTAATGATAGCAACAATGGCACGATTGATGAGGGTGATGAAGAGCTGTTTTAAAGCAGTTATTCTCCTTTACTAAAATGTTTACGTTATAGAAAAGGCCGAGCTAACACAATGTTTAGCTCGGCCTTTTCGATTATATCTATTCAGTCTACTTATCCATTAGCTTTTGGGCAGTGATACCTGCACATTAAAACCACCTGCAGGTAAGTTTTTAAAGGTCATTTTTCCTGCATGTGCCTGTACAATACCGTGGCTTATTGCCAAACCTAAACCAACACTTGAATCTTGAGTATCTCGCGCTTTATCTAATCGTACAAAAGGCTTTATCACCTCTTCAAAAAGAGACTCCTCGATACCTTCACCAGTATCACTAACTGAAATAATAAGACTTTCACTCTCAAGGCTAACTTCAACAGAAATATGCACTTCTCCAGTAGCGTCTTTTCCGTAAGCGATACTGTTATTAATAATATTTTCAATCACACGACGAAATGCAACGGGCCATAACCGGAAAATAAGCTTATCCGCACTAAACAACTGAATATCGAGACCACGATCTCGGTAATCATCACAAATAGTGGCTAATAAACTCACGACTTCAAGCTCCTGTTTCGCCTCTTTATAGGCATCATCCTTAGCAAAATCGAGCGTGGCTTTTAACATTTTTTCCATCTGATGTACTGTTTCAAGCATTCGGATTTGATCTTCTCCTGGCTCAATAAACTCTAAGCGCAAACGCAAACTGGTGATAGGAGTACGTAGATCATGTGAAATAGCGGCGAGCATTTTACTACGATCATCAATAAACGTAGAAAGATTAGCCTGCATCTGATTAAACGCCGCAATAGCAGGAATGATCTCACTTGGACCAACTTCGCTGATATTTTTAAAGTCACGTTCACTGCCGACTTTTTTGGCAACAATTGCTAAAGCCTCTATCGGCTTTAATGCGCGTTTAACAATCCATGCCATGGTAATTAATATTAGAAAAGTAAATAAAACAACCCACATAATGGTTTGCATTGGCAGATGTGTCACCTCTTCATCGATTGCAGAACTAAAGTTTAACCAGTGCTTTTCCGATAATAAAATTGAGCCCGTTAACTTAACGTTATAACGCTCCCTTAATTCAGCACGTTTTTTCTCATGTTTAGTCATTTTTTCTTTTTTACGCTCAGGGTGCTTTATATTAGCCGCAACAATGCGAATATCGTCAACATCAGAGGCGAGTAGCTCTTTAAGGTTACTGGCTAACTCAACACTGCCTTGCTCACGTACAAGAGCTTTTTTACCTAATGACAGATAAAAACCACGACCTTGACTAGCGCTAATGATCTCTTTATGTAGTTCAATTGGCGTATTATTTAAAATAGTAATTAATGAACTTACTCGCTCAATCGTACTGTCACTAGAAGTGAAATTCAGCACACGCTGACGATCGTTAGAATAAAGTTGCATCGAAACCGAAACAACCAGCATGACACCAATAAGCATGATCAAACTAATTTGCCCGACCAAACTTTTCGGGAATATTCTATTTATCATGGCTTACCTCGCAGGTAAATTGATAACCTCCGCCCCAAATTGTTTTAATTAATTCAGGGTGTTTTGCATCTACTTCTAACTTTTTACGCAAGCGACTTATTAAGGTATCAATCGCACGATCATAAACGCCACCGTCACGCCCCTTGCTTAACTCTAATAATTGATCACGACTTAATACGCGTTGTGGGTGCTCAATAAATACACGTAGTAAATCAAATTCAGCACTACTTAAAATAACCATCACCCCTTCTTTATCCGTCAACTCACGCTTATTAACGTCTATCGTCCACTGGGCAAAAGAATATTGATTAATATCTGAAACGGGTGCACTAAGCGTATTCACTCGGCGTAGGACAGCCTTGATGCGAGCAAGCAACTCACGAGGATTAAAAGGTTTAGCAAGATAGTCATCCGCGCCCATCTCAAGGCCGATAATTTTATCCATTTCATCACCCATTGCGGTGAGCATTACGATCGGAACATTAGAGGAAGCACGTAAGTCACGGCAAAGCGTCAAACCATCCTCTCCGGGTAACATCAAATCCAACACGATTAAGTCTATCTGTGTGTCCTTTAAGCGCAGCTTCATCTCTTTACCATCTTTAGCAACGGTAACGCGATAATTATGCTGTATAAAAAAACGTTGCAATAACTCGCGTATTTCACGATGGTCATCAACAATTAATAGGTGAGGCATTTGCATCTTTTTATCCTTACAATAAGTCTTATATCTACGAGGTTACGCTATTTAAAGTCAGAGTTGTGTCAAAGTATGTCAAATGACCCAATCGCCATAAACTATTACAAATTTATCTATTTTAGACAAACTCCTGACAACATTAACTGCTTTAATAGCATCATACAAAAACGAAATTATTAACCCAAACCCAGGAGTCAATTATGAAAACTAAAACTATCGCGTCACTAGTACTAGCAACGACACTTTCTTTAGGTGGTCTATCTTACGCAGTTGCAGCTAACCAAGATGGCATGCAAAATGGACAAAATAATGCTCAAGATTGCAGCATGGTAAAAGAAGATGGTCGTGGCAAACATCAAGGTGGAAAGCATAAAGGCAAAGGTAAAGGTAAAAACAAGCAAATGGGTTTTGCCAAACTTGACTTAACTGACCAACAAAAAGCCGATATGAAAACAATTATGTCAGCGCAAAAAGCAGAAAAGAAAGAACAAAAAACTGATGCAGATCGCTTAGCTCAACGTGCTGAAATGCAAGCCCTTATGAGTGCGGAAACCTTTGATGAAGCAAAAGCGAAATCATTAATCGATGCACAAGAAGCTCAAAAAAGTGAAAGAAAACTTTCAATGCTAAAAGCTAAACATGAAATGTTCCAACTGCTAACTGACGAGCAGAAAGCAGAATTTGCAGAAATGCAGATGAAACGCCAAAATCGTTAATCGTTAAGCACGCTTAAACAATTCTGAAAATTGTTTAATAGCATCAAAAGCCTGCATACTTTGTGCAGGCTTTTCGCTATCTGGCGTAGCGATACCACGTAAAAAACCAACACCTGATTGCTTCGCTACTGCTAATATTTTTTCACTATCGTCTATAAACAAGCAACGTGACAAATCAACCTGCAACTGCTCTTTTACGCTTAGCCAAAAACGTGGATTTTCTTTTGGTGTATTGAAATCATGACTAGAAATTATTTTTTTAAAGTAAGGCGTTAAATCAGTCTGCTGCATTTTCAGTGCAACACCACTGCGATGTGCATTAGTTAAAATATAAGTTGGGATATTGAGTTGTTTAAGCTTTTCTAAAAACCATAAGGTATCACTACGCAGTTGAATTTTGTGTTTAGTTTTATGCTGCAGTGCATGAATATCAAGTCCTAACGTTTCACTCCAATAGTCATGGCAATACCAGTTTAAACTGCCTGTTACCTTATCACACTGTGCATATACATGGTGTTTTGCTTGTTGCAATGAAAGTTGATGCTTGAGTGCATACTGCTGTGGCACAAACTCTAACCAGAAATGATTATCATAATGCAGGTCTAACAGCGTGCCGTCCATATCAAGTAAAACAGCATCGATATCAGCTTCAAAAAACATAACGGCTCCATAGTGTATAGGTAAATAGTTGATCACATAATTAACGTAGTTGGTATAAGATATCATGATACCAACGCCAGAAAAGGGATAACATGAAACAATTACCTGAAATTCTAAAACGTACCTTAGTGGCGAGTAGCCGATTTTTTAATATTGAAGCGGTACAGCTTAAATTTAGCAATGGTGAGCAACGCGAATTTGAACGTATGCAAGGTTATAACCAAGGCGCCGTACTCGTTGTTCCTTTCTATGATGAACACACTCTCCTACTGATTCGCGAATATGGTGCTGGGACACATAGTTACAGTTTGGGTTTCCCTAAAGGACTTATTGATAAAGGCGAATTACCAGAAATAGCCGCGAATAGGGAGTTAAAAGAGGAAGTGGGTTTTGGCGCTAAGCGTTTACAAAAACTAAAAACTGTGACCATGGCACCCAGCTATTTTAGCAGCGAAATGCACTTGTATATGGCTTTTGACCTTTATCCTGAACAACTAGAGGGTGATGAACCAGAGCCATTGGAAGTAATTAAATGGCCAATCTCAAAAATTGATGAGTTACTTGCCCGAGAAGACTTTCAAGAAGCGCGCAGTATTGCCGCGCTCCTATTAGCACTGAAGACCTTAAAACAACCTGTTTAAACCATTTAAGGCAGCAACACGATACGCTTCTGCCATGGTAGGGTAATTAAACGTAGTATTTACAAAATACTCTATCGTATTCGCTTTACCCTCTTGCTCCATGATCGCTTGCCCAATGTGGATAATTTCTGCAGCACGCTCTCCAAAGCAATGAATACCTAATATTTCTTTCGTTTCTCGATGGAAAAGTATTTTTAAGCTACCTACATCAGAACCTAAAATCTGTGAGCGAGCTAAGTCTTTAAACTGCGCTCTCCCCACTTCATAGGGTACTTTTTGCTGAGTTAACATCTGCTCTGTTTTGCCCACAGAGCTAATTTCTGGAATCGTATAAATACCCGTCGGGATATCCTTGATCAGTTTTTTCTGTCCCTCTTTCGTGAGGATAACATGCGCGGCAATTCGCCCTTGATCATAGGCTGCACTCGCCAGACTTGGGTAACCGATAACATCACCAATTGCATAAATATTTTTTGTATCTGTTTGATAGTGTTCGTTAATTGCAAGCTGACCACGCCCATCGGCCTTTAGCCCTACAGCACCTAGATTCAACTTATCAGTATTACCTGTGCGCCCATTGGCGTATAACAGACAACCCGCTTTCATTTTTTTACCCGATTTAAAATGTAGCACCACGCCGTCTTTCGTACTTTCTACTTTTTCATACTCTTCATCGTGACGTAAAATAATACCGGAATGCCTGAAATGATAAGAGAGCGCATCGGACATCTCCGCATCTAAAAACGAGAGTAAGCGATCTCGTGTATTAATAAGATCGGTTTTAACCCCTAGTCCTCTAAAAATAGAAGCGTACTCAGAGCCAATCACACCCGCACCATAAATGGCGATATGCTGAGGCTGATAATCTAATGAGAGAATGGTATCGCTATCATAAATATTAGCGTCTTCGAAATTAATATCATCAGGATGATAAGGGCGAGAGCCTGTTGCAACGATGATATCTTTCGCAGTGATAGTATCAATCGAGCCATCTCTATTTTTTACTGCAATGGTATGTTTATCAACAAAAGAAGCTTTACCAAAAATAAGCTTACAGTTATTGCGATCATAAAAACTACTGCGCATTCTTACCTGTTTATTGATGACCTGCTCAGTATGTCGCAATACATCCGCAAAGGTGAATGCCGCTTTTTGTGGGTAGTTATTAACAAACAGTGCATTATGCTTCAGCTCAATTAGCTGACTGACGCTATGCCTTAATGCTTTTGAGGGGATAGTTCCCCAGTGCGTACAACCACCACCAATATCTTTATACTTTTCTATAACAGCAACTGACAAACCACCTTTAGCCAATTTCATTGCTGCGCCCTCTCCTCCAGGTCCAGTGCCAATAACAATGGCATCGAAATCATAACTTACAGGAGTAGATGTGCTATTTTTTGATTTTGACATGAGGAACCTTTAAGGGAGATAAAAATAAAACATTATATTAACAATTGTTTAGAATTTGTCACATACTGGAGTGACAAATCGTGAGCAGTGTTATTGATAAATATTTAAGCATTAAAAAAAGGGGAAAAATAACAAACTTCGTGTTATTTTTAAGCTACCACTTACTTTTTTAAAGGCTTATCTATGAGTAAAAATTCTATTTCAGTAAAATGGCTTTTTTATACTTTTCTAATTGGTTTATCACTGAACGCATGTCTCTCTATTTTTACAATTGCACCTGTAGAGTTTTCTGTTTTTCCCTTTTTCACACTCTTTTTCGCAATAAACCACTTTTATGGTTTTTATATTAAAGAAGCCAATAACGAAGCAAGTATTAAACCAGCATGGGCGACCTTTTTCATGGGGATATTTTCTTACTCTGCATTTACAGGGGCGTTATATCCGCATCTAGGCTCTAATTTTATCTCTATCACTATTACGTTAATACTCGGTATTTGGCTAATGTATAAATGGATGTTTGGTGATAACCACTACTCTGCATAATCGCTTAGTAAGAATTAGGGTTAAATTATTTAACCCTAATTTTGATGTTTATTCAGTAGACGCTAGTCGATTTAATAGCGTAATTGCATTGTTTTTTAAAGTACGTAATTCCTCATCTGATGCATTTTTATTAAATAGACCAAGCTCAGGAAGTAACAGACAACATAACGCTTGAGGCTGCATTGCCATTAGGTCAATAGTGGCGGTATGAGGCAGTTGCATAAACGCAAAACGATTTATTTCATCAAAACGCTGCAACTTTTGCATTAATAAAGTCGCACTTTCTGCTTCAATAAAGAACTCCTCTCTTGCACATTTACCATCCCACTCAGCCACCGTCACCAATGCAACAAAAGGAAGATCAAATGGTTGTGTCTGTGTTTCGATATAGATAGCATGTAATGCAGTATTCAACCCCTCTCTATTTATTTTTAAAGCAATAAATTTACAACTTGAGTCGAGCGTTAATGATGCCAGCAACTGCGAAGCTGAAGAAAGTGGTAATTGATCACCATTTGACATAAAAGCTCCCTAATTATTTAATTTTACTGCATTATTAGCTTAATCTATAAACCTCACTTTACAAGCTTAGGAAAGGATTCGACATGAACTACATCACTCGTGAATTAACAAAACACAAACGCATTGCATTAGTTGCACATGACAACATGAAAGAGCAACTATTAAAGTGGTCAGAACAACGCTTAGAAGCACTTAAATTACATCACCTCTATGCAACAGGCACAACAGGCTCTATCTTATCAAAGCAGTTGTCTTTGCCTATTACTTGCTTATTTTCAGGGCCAATGGGTGGCGATCAACAATTAGGTGCTAAAATTTCAGAAGGAGAGATAGACGTTTTAATCTTTTTTTGGGACCCAATGAATGCAGCACCACATGATCCGGATGTTAAAGCATTATTGCGCTTAGCCGCAGTGTGGAATATTCCTGTTGCGACTAATATCGCGACTGCTGATTTTATTATGGATTCTCTACATATTAACGAGACTTACCAAACCCGCATTCCTGATTATCATGGTTATTTAGCAGAGCGAGTTAAATAGATGCAAGCATTAACAGACATTTACATTTACCCAATTAAATCGGTGAAAGCGATCAGTCAACCTGCCGCATTCGTTGAAGAAAAAGGGCTAAGTTTTGATCGTCGTTATATGTTAATTGACTTAGATGGACAATTTATTACAGGGCGAACACATCCTCAGCTAACGCAGATAGATGTACAGTTTTCACGAAAAATATTACAACTAAATGCCCCTAATATGGCGCAGTTAAGCATCGACCCAGAACAATTTTCAACGCAGGTGATCAGTGCTGATATATGGTCTGATACGGTAAATGCTTTGCACTGTCATCAAGATTACGACCATTGGTTCTCCACCTATTTAAAGCAACCTTGTCAGTTGGTTTTTTTCGCGGAAAGCAGCCAACGTTGTATTAAAGATCGCGACACCTCGGTCGCTTTTGCAGATGGCTACCCACTGCTATTAATTAATCAAGCCTCAATTGATCAGCTTAATAGTAAGCTAGAAAGTCCCGTTAGCGCACTGCATTTTCGCCCCAATATTGTTATCAAAGGTGATTTTCCATTTATAGAAGATAGTTGGTTACGCATAAAAATTGGGGAAGTTGAATTTGAAATCAGTAAACCTTGTTCACGCTGTACTTTTATTAACGTTGATCCTAAAACAGGCATTCCAACAGACAATGAACCATTAGCAACCTTAGCTAAATTTCGTTATCACCAGGGAGAAATAGACTTCGGGCAAAACCTCATTCCTTTAAATAGTGGACTAATTAGAGCGGGTGATGAGGTACACGTGTTAGCAACACAGGAAGCTATTTCATATACAGCACAATCTGATTCGCTAGCCGATAATAAAAAATCATTACAAATATACTACCAACAATCAGCATTAACCGTAGCAGGAGATAATCAACAACTATTATTAGATCAAGCTGAACAAGCTGGCGTCCCAATTCCTTTCTCATGTCGAGGTGGAAAATGTGGACGATGTAAAGTTCAACTGATTGAAGGGGAGGTGCAGACTCTAAACAATGAAGCACTTAGTCCGGAAGAGTTAGAACAAGGTTATATACTAGCTTGTAGTTGTATTCCACTTTCTGATATTAGCTTAAAACATTAATAATTAAGTGTTATTACGAATTACAAAGAAAAATGGAACAAAAAAGCGAAGATAAATCTTCGCTTTTTTAGTTATTACATTTAATGATTTGTTAATAACGCTCAAATAGCTTCAATAATGCATCACTGCTGTCTGGTGCAAACTTATCTTCTTGCTCCTTGCCATATACACTATCTGCAAGCTGTTGTTTACGGGCTTGCAATGCAAGTACACGCTCCTCAACGGTTTGCTCACAAATCAACTTATAAACAAAAACAGGCTTGTCTTGACCAATACGATAAGCACGATCCGTCGCTTGATTTTCAACAGCAGGGTTCCACCATGGGTCATAATGAATAACGGTATCAGCAGCGGTTAAGTTCAAACCTACGCCACCCGCTTTTAGTGAGATAAGGAAAATAGGCACCTCACCTCCTTGGAATTTATCGATAATCTCAGTTCGATTACGTGTTTGCCCTGTCAGTTTCACATAGTTAATGCCTTTACTTTCTAGTTCATCACCAATCAAACCAAGCATGGTTGCAAACTGAGAGAAGATTAAGATACGTCTTCCCTCCTCAATCATCTCAGGTACGATCTCCATTAAGAAATCTAATTTAGCAGAACTTTTAATGCCTTGTGCATGCTCTAACTTCACTAAACGTGGGTCACAACAAGCTTGACGCAGTTTCAGTAACGCGTCTAAAAACTCAATGCGACTGCGCGCCATGCCTTTCTCTTTAAGTAGATCACGTACTTTTGCTTCCATCGTAATACGAATGCTTTCATACAAGGTACGTTGATCATTTGGCAGTACGACTTTGTGCACAATCTCAGTTTTAGCTGGTAGCTCTTTTGCCACTTCATCTTTAGTACGACGCATTAGGAACGGTTGCGTTTTTTGAATCAACCAATCTTGTATCTGTTGATTCCCTTCACCCTCAATACCTTTACGATAGAAACGATTAAAGGTGGTGTGTGTTCCTAAAAAACCCGGCATTAAGAAATCAAACAGTGACCATAACTCACCAAGATGATTTTCCATCGGCGTACCCGTTAAACATAAACGCTGCTTAGCATTTAACTGCTTAATGCTTTTGGTCATTTTGGCCAATGGATTTTTAATGGTTTGTGCTTCATCCAAAATTAAATCTGAAAACTGTAACGGTTCAAGTTGGGAAAAATCACGCCCTACCAGTGGGTACGTCGTGATGACTAAATCATAATTTAAAATAGTTTCAAAGTACTGGTGTCGATCCGCACCGTGTAACACTAACACTTTCAAATCAGGCGTAAACTTAGCCGCTTCATTCATCCAGTTACCGACTAATGAAGTAGGGCAAATAACAATGGCTGGTTGCGTTAATTGCTGATGTTGCTTTTTATAAAGTAGATAAGCTAATGCTTGAATCGTTTTACCTAACCCCATGTCATCGGCCAACACACCCGAAAAACCATATTCATTCATGAATACTAACCAATTTAATCCGGCTAACTGATAATCACGTAGTGTCGCTTTAAGCTCGCTCGGTACTTCCACCGTTTCAATACCGGTAAAATTAGTTAGTTTGTCTGCGATGCTTTTGACATGATCACCACCAACCCACTTATTAATTTCAGGTAATTGTGCAAGTAGCGCAGCTTGGCTTTGTGGTAATTTAATATTGTCATTATTCACTTCACCTAACTCTTGTAAGATAGATAAAATTGGCTGAATAGAACTACGTTTGACACGAAGAGGTCGGCCATTTGCTTGCGCTAATAGAATATCAAAACTGTTTTGCTGCCAATCTTCATTGCTTCGTAACCACTCTAATAACAGAGGTAAGAGCTCGATACGCTTGCCTTCAACTTCAATCGACACACCTAAATCAAACCAGTTTCCCTGCTCTGATATAGCGATATCAATGCTGTCTATCTGTTCACTTTCTAATACTAAATCACTAGCAATATTAAATTCCCAACCAATTACCTCTAAACGCGCCTTATGAGCTGTTAAAAATGATAACCATTGGAACTGCTGAGAACCACCAAGCTCTGGGGGTAAAATCCCCAATTGCTGCGTCGATTTGGGCTGTTTATCATCATAAGTCAACAGATCTAACAGACACAGCTGATCATATTCGTTGAGGGCAAAGGTTTCAGCTTCAATATCACGTTTAATGGTTACGATCTCATTGTTAAACATGAACTGATTACGTGTTAACTCTTCAAGTACGACCGGATCTAAACGTAAATCACCATAAAAGAAAGACAAACGGCTAATAAATAACGGGTTACCTTTAACTACCTTACTGGTCAAACTAAATTCAACGCGCAGCGGCGCATTTAGCTCGCTTGTTTGATAAGCGATCGGATTGGGTAAAACGGCTTGAGGAAAGCGAAGTGAGACCTGTTCTGTAAAATGTTTACACTGTTCATCGGCTAGCGGCGGGGTTTGGATAAGTGAAAGTATCCAATCTCGATCAAACTCACTTGTTATTTCGCCAACAGCACCAGTGTCTGTATCGATATAATAAGGTGTTGGTGTCGGAACCAATAACCAGTTTTCACTTTCTAATAACGACACTTCAAGTTGTTTCAGGTCGGCATCATCATGCCATTGTAGCTGTAGCGCTTTCGCTTCAGAGGCAACAATAGGTAACGCCATTTCACGCCAAAAACAGCGTCCTGTCGCTAAGATTTGTTGTAATGCTAAAAGGTCATGTTGAGTATGAATCGTCGTTTTAGCTAATTTTGCAACACGTCCCTCTTTAGCCAGTAGCAGCTGAAGAATATTAACATCTTCCGGCTTAACCCACTTATAACTCTCCATCCATGTTTCATTATCCACCACAGAGATAAGGTCTTTTTCTGCAAAAACACTGACGTTTTCACTTTTCAAAAAACGTACAGAGCCATACTCAACCTGAATATATTGTAGTGCATGGTTGTAGGCTGTTTTGATAAATGAAAGACGGAAATAACCTTCATAAGCACTAACAACCGGTTTTGGCTGTTTTTTATCTAGCTGCCCTTGAAGCATTTCATACCAAGTTTGATAGCTGTTTTCTATATTATAATTTGGCGTATCTGCTTGATAAGCAAGCAATAATGCGACAGCATGTTTACAGTTCCAGCCTACGCGACAAGAACAAGTACTATGAATAATAAAACCGCCCTTGTTAGAAGGTTTAATCATTGCGCTGGTTTGGTAAGGTGTATCAGAACTACCTTTAATGCTGCCACTAAGTTTATTTTGTTGTTCATCAAAATCACAAGATAATACGCGACTCTCTTTAAAATAAAGGGTGCCACGGTCGATAATATTGCGACCAAAACTGGTGGAAATGTCTTGCTGAGTGATCTTAGGCATCAGGGTAACCAACTGTAAAAACGGATCATTAATGATAGAGAGATATTACCTAGAAAGAAAGGGCTAAAAAGTTATTTACCACAGCAAAAGCCAAAACTGTATTTTTAAAATAAAAAAACATTTAATTTAAAACAGTTAGTTAGACAATAAAAGTGTTTAAATTCCCTGCTCAAGAGTAATAAAGATAATAAATTTAAATTTAGTCTTAATTTGGTAATCAGATGGGGAGAACAGGCTATAGATTAATGTTTATAATAACTCAGTTAAAATTATGCCGCATCTAGGGCGGCATAATAGCTAACGCGTAATTAACAATAAGTGAATTTAGCTAATGTTTGGACCTAACCAACGTTCTGCAGTTAATAGGTCCCAGCCTTTACGCTGTGCATAATCTTCAACTTGATCCTGCTGAATTTGTGCAATGGCAAAATAACGACTTTCAGGGTGAGAGAAGATCCAGCCAGATACTGCAGCCCCCGGGTACATTGCGTAACTTGTTGTTAGCTCCATACCAATCTCTTGCTCAACGTTCATTAAGTCCCAAATGATCTGCTTTTCAGTATGCTCAGGACACGCGGGGTAACCCGGTGCCGGGCGAATACCTTGATATTTTTCACGTAACATACCATCGTTATCTAAGGTCTCATCTGCAGCAAACCCCCAGTAATCTTTACGTGTTTGTTGATGTAAGTATTCGGCAAAAGCTTCTGCTAAACGGTCACAAACAGCCTGCACTAAAATGGCATTGTAATCATCATTATTGGCTTTATAACGATCCGCCACTTCACGCTCACCAATACCACCAGTCACGGCAAATGCAGCAATGTAATCCGCAAGCCCAGAAGATTTAGGTGCAACATAATCCGCTAAACAATGATTTACAAACGGTGGCTTTTTCTCTGATTGCTGACGTAATTGATTGCTAATTTGCGCTATTTCAGAACGCGACTCATCAGTATAAATTTCAATATCATCACCCACGCTATTCGCAGGGTAGATACCAACAATACCAGAGGCAGAGATTTCACCTTCCGCTTCAACTGTGTCTAACATCGCTAATGCATCGGCAAACAAACGTGTTGCTTCTTCACCCACCACCTCATCGGTTAATATACGCGGGTATTTGCCCGCCAGTCCCCAAGTCATAAAGAATGGAGTCCAATCGATATATTCACGTAACGTTTTAATCGGCATCTTTTTAATAACTTGTGTGCCTAGCTTATTAGGCACTGGTGGCAGGTAACTGTTCCAATCTATTTTGGCACTGTTACTACGCGCACGCGCTAGTGAAATAGGCTTGCTACGCGGACGTTTATTAGCATGTTGTTCGCGAACACGATCATAATCGGTATTTAATTTAGTGATAAAATCAGGTTTAGTTTTTGGGTTCAACAGCAACTGACAGACACCAACTGCACGTGACGCGTTAGAAACATAAACAACCGGTTCATCGTAGTTTTGTTCAATTTTCACTGCAGTATGGGCTTTAGACGTCGTTGCACCACCAATCAATAAGGGTAACTTCAAACCTTGACGCTGCATCTCTTTCGCGACATAAACCATCTCATCTAGTGAGGGTGTAATTAACCCTGAAAGACCAATCATGTCAGCATTTTCAGCAATCGCCGTTTTAATAATAGTTTCTGTTGGCACCATTACACCGAGGTCGATAATCTCATAATTATTACACTGTAAAATTACGCCCACGATATTTTTACCAATATCATGAACATCACCTTTTACCGTCGCCATAACGATTTTTCCGTTGGTCGCACCAACCTCTTTCGTCGCTTCGATGTAAGGGTTTAAGTAGGCCACCGCTTGCTTCATTACACGTGCTGATTTAACCACTTGCGGTAGGAACATTTTACCTGCACCAAACAGATCACCGACGATATTCATGCCATCCATTAACGGCCCTTCAATCACTTCAATCGGCTTATCTGCATTTTGACGCGCAATTTCGGTATCCTCTTCAATAAACTCAGTGATACCTTTTACCAGTGCATGTGCAATACGTTCATTAACGGGTAATTCACGCCATAATAATGCAGAGCCATCATCTATTTTTTCTTGCCCTGAATTACGGAACTTATCTGCAATCTCTAACAGCGCGTCGGTCGCATCAGGGTTTTTATTAAGAACAACATCTTCAACTGCATCTTTTAACTCTTTGGGTATGTCGTCATAAATCGCTAATTGCTCAGCATTCACAATGCCCATATCCATACCATTCTTGAAGCAGTAATACAGGAAGACGGCATGAATCGCTTCACGCACGGGGTTATTACCACGGAATGAGAAAGAAACGTTAGAAACACCACCTGAAATCATCGCATGTGGCAAATTATCTTTAATATCTTTAACCGCATCGATAAAATCAACCGCATAGTTATTATGCTCTTCGATACCCGTTGCAACCGCAAAAATGTTCGGGTCAAAAATAATATCTTCTGGTGGAAAGCCCACTTGATTAACCAAAATATCATAAGATTTCTGACAAATTTCAAACTTACGCGCGCGGGTATCTGCTTGCCCCTGTTCATCGAAGGCCATGATGATAACCGCAAAACCATAACGACGAATCAGTGTCGCTTGCTTGATAAAGTTATCCACCCCCTCTTTCATACTGATCGAGTTAACAATACCTTTACCCTGAACACACTTAAGGCCCTCTTCTAAAATTTCCCATTTAGAAGAATCGACCATAATTGGCACTTTACAAATATCAGGTTCAGAAGCACATAGGTTTAAGAAACGTTTCATCGCAAATAATGAATCAAGCATCGCTTCATCCATATTGATATCAATAATATCCGCGCCGGCTTCAACTTGCTGCAGCGCAACATCTAATGCTTCATCGTAAAGTTCTTCGATGATTAAACGTTTGAAACGAGCAGAACCGGTTACATTGGTTCGTTCGCCCACATTTTGAAACAACGAGCTCTTGCTGATTGTTAAGGGCTCAAGACCACTTAGTCGACATGCGACTTCAATATCAGGTAATTCACGCGGTTTAACGCCATCTACTGCCTTATACATCGCTCGAATGTGCGCAGGTGTAGTACCGCAACAGCCGCCCACTAGATTTAAGAAACCACTTTCTGCCCACTCTTTAATATGCGTCGCCATCTCTTTGGCTTCTAAATCATATTCACCAAATGCATTTGGTAAACCCGCATTTGGATGCGCAGAAACAAAGGTTTCAGAGATACGTGACATTTCTGCCACATACTGACGAAGTTCATCAGGCCCTAACGCACAGTTCAAGCCAAATGAAATTGGCTCAATATGACGTAGTGAGTTATAGAATGCTTCGGTTGTTTGTCCCGATAAAGTACGCCCTGATGCATCGGTAATGGTACCGGAAATCATCACTGGTAACTTATAACCCAATTCTTCAAATACACCACTAATTGCAAAAACAGCCGCTTTTGCATTAAGCGTATCAAATACGGTTTCGACTAAAATAAGATCTGAACCACCTTCGATTAATGCCAAAGTAGATTCTGTATAAGCTTCAACTAACTCGTCAAAACTTACATTACGAAAGGCAGGGTCGTTTACATCTGGAGAGATAGAACAGGTACGGTTTGTTGGGCCTAATACACCGGCAACAAAGCGGGGACGATCTGGTGTTTCTGCGGTTTTCTGATCTGCAACTTTACGTGCAATACGCGCGGCTTCTCGGTTGATCTCAGCAGAAAGAGATTCCATCTCATAATCAGCCATTGCAATCGTCGTTGCGTTAAACGTATTGGTTTCAAGGATATCGGCCCCTGCATCAAGATATTCTTTATGAATATTTTCGATTATATGTGGCTGACTTAGAACCAATAAGTCATTATTTCCTTTAACATCGCATTTCCAATCAGCAAAGCGTTCACCACGATAATCTTGCTCTTCAAATTTGTAATCTTGAATCATGGTTCCCATACCACCATCAATAAGCAGGATGTGTTTTTCTAACTGTGATCTAATTAATGCACTGCGATCGATGACTGACATAGCGTTCCCTACACTTCTTATATAAAACAAAGATAACTACCCTGTATGCTGTAAATAAAATACGACAAGTAGTTACAAACAGAGCGCGAAGTTTAACATAAAAGTTACACGCAGACTCTTGATAACAGAGTGGATTAAATTGAAATATTTAAATAAACAACGTGAGAAAAACGAGTGATGGAAAAGAGAGCGGTAATAATACCAAAGGAATTAATAAAATGAGCATTCTTGCGGGTTAAAATTATCCCTAACTGCGTTGTGAGTTTTGAAGTGAGAGCAACTATTAAAGAATTAAAGTCTTTAATTTAATTATCCGATAGAGGATTAACGCAGTTAATCTCTCGAAAGCCTACAACTCAAGCCTTGTTAGTAATAATTTTTCCTACGCAAACTCTGCTCACCTATTAAATTCCATTGGAATAATAATTGAGCAGCACGGAAAATAGGCATAAAAAAAGCGAGCTAAGTGCAGCTCGCTTTATCTTAAAAGAACGTTGGACATGCCATTATAAAAAATAGGTTTTGCGATTTACTACTTCAAGTCTTTCGCCATCCATCAGCGCTTGTACTCCATTATCCCAATAAACATAAACTTAATTCAAACAAGTGTTTACAAAAAACAGGCTTAACAGATAAAGACATTAACTTACAAAAATACACAATTAAAACAAAAACCACTTAACTTATAATCGACTATCACGTTGTAAAAAAGAGTAATTAAAGTGCCAATTTTGGCGTTGAGTTGCTTAAAAAAACAAACTCCTAAGGTTTATTACTCTTTTCTAAAAACTGATATGAAGTGATAATAATAACTCCTCCATTTAATAATTGATTGAATCGACAACCAGCATTTTATTCTATTCAACTCCGACCAGGCTGTTGGTTAAAATAAAAAAGGCTTTTCCCGAGCACCCAATTGGGTAAATAAGTTACTTTTTGTAACTTCTAGTTGGGTATATGCCTTACTAAAAACTGATAAGAAGTACTGATACTGCCTCCCTCTTTTTTTAGATTATCAACAAGAAAATCATCTGACAAAAATCGTTAGAAAAACGTTTGAAGTTGCAATAATTATGTCGAACTTCCTAACTTGTCAGTCGCCTAAAAGGCTATTCATTGGTTGCTGTGCTAGGTACTAATTAAATCTCCTCTCACTCATGAATTACCTCTAAGTGTAGGTTGCATGTAAGTTAATGCCAGTATAAAAAATAATTAACAGAATAATTTACTAGCTAGGTCACATTTTTTATTTTAGTTCATTTAAGTCGTAGGGCGTCACTTGGTATACGCAATAATTTAACCAGTTACTATACAACAAGTTACCATGACTACGCCATTTAGCACGCGGGATTTGGTTCTCATCATCATCGGGATAATAGTTTGCGGGTAGGTCTGGATTTAACCCTTCATCTAAGTCTCTCAAGTACTCGTTACTTAATGTATTGGCATCATATTCAGGATGACCAGAAATAAAAACTTGGCGGCAATCTGGACTCGCAGCTAAATAAACACCGGCATCACTATCATCGGCAAAAATGGTTAAATCGCTATTTGCTTTAATTGTTTTTGAATTAAAGTCAGCAAAACGAGACAGAGGAGCCCAAAATTGGTCGTCAAAACCACGCACTAACGGATGATGATGGTTATATGTAGTGTGCTTGTAAATACCCGATAGCTTTTGGTCTCGCGTTTCTCTTTTGATATCAAACAGGTGATTAAGCGCAGCTTGCGCCGCCCAACATAAAAATAGAGTCGAAGTAACATTGTGATGCGACCAATCAACGATCTCTTTAAATTTGTCCCAGTAATAAACATCTTCAAATGGAATCTTACCCAGTGGTGCTCCGGTAATAATAAAGCCATCCCATTTTTGTTTTTTTACACGATCAAAGTCGCCATAAAATTTATCTAGGTGCTCTTGGGGAGTATTACGTGATGCACGCGCATCTACTCGCACTAACTCAACATCGACCTGCAAAGGGGTATTAGACAGTAAACGCATTAATTGTGTTTCTGTCTCAATTTTTTTAGGCATTAAATTCAAAATTAATACACGCAGTGGACGAATATGCTGATGACTTGCACGTGATTCTGAAATAGTAAAAATATTCTCAGACTTTAAAATACCCGCAGCGGGTAGATCATCAGGGATACGAATAGGCATTAGCAACTCCATATGTTATTTAAAACTCAATTTAGCCATCTAGAAGTCTAACACTGTTTTTCAAGGAACACACATTTAATATCCATATCCATTTGTAATCAGTGCTAGTATCAGCCAATAAACTAACTATAAGGACCTGAAATGTTTACTATTACTGAAGCAGATTTACACAACGAAATACATGCTAACGCATACTTAGCGTTGATGTCTCACTATGCATGTGACCCGATGGGCGGTGGCGAAGATCTTTCCGATTTTGCTAAAGAAAACTTAGTAGGCACGTTATTAAAACGTAATGATGTAGTGATTGTATTGATTTTTAAAGAGGGTCAACCCGCTGCGTTACTGACAGCGATAGAAGGGTTTTCTACCTTTGCTTGCAAGCCATTATTTAATATCCATGATGTGGTTGTCGTTGATCAATTTAGAGGGCTAGGCCTTAGCAAAATGTTATTTTCGGAAATTGAAAAAATAGCGAAACAGCGTGACTACTGCAAGATTACCTTAGAGGTGCTTTCTGGCAATCAGATTGCAAAAAATGCTTATGCAAAAGAGGGCTATGCAGATTACCAGCTTGATCCTACCCATGGCAGCGCACTTTTCTGGACTAAATCTTTAAAAGCCTAGAGACACGTCACGCTTAGTAGCAATAACTCAAACGAGCAATAATTGCCTGCGTTCTAGCTTTTTATAGATCCACAATAAACTAATTCCGCGTGCAAACATAAAGGCATTCATTGCAATCCATAACGCATGATTGCCTTCATTAGCAAACATAAACCATACCGGGAAATAGACCACCAGCAGTGAAAATATCATACTATTACGCATCTCAGTACCTCGTGTCATACCGATAAATACACCATCAAAAACAAAACCTAACATTGAGGTAAGTGGAATTAAAATTAACCAAGGCAGATAACGCATCGCTTCTGTTTGTACTGCTTCAATTGATGTAATCTGCTCAATTAGCCAAGCACCAAATAGATAAAACAATAGCAACTGCACGACACTAAAAATTGATGCCCAGAACAACGTCAGATAAATACTTTCCCTTAATTTTTGTAGACAGCGCTGACCGATATTTTTTCCTACCAACGCCTCCACGGCATAAGCCAAACCATCCATTGAGAATGAGATGATCAATAAGAAATGCATCAACACTGAATTGGCAGAGACGATATCATCACCCAATTTAACGCCTTGCATGGTCATAAAGGTATAGGTCACTTGCAGGCACAAAGTGCGGATAAAAATATCACGATTAAGCAAAATAAAAGGAGCGAGTGCTTTAAGGTTAAATACCTGTTTAGATAAGCGCGTTATATCACCTTGTGTATAAAAAGGCTTGATAGTCCGGTATACAATAAATAATCCACAGGCTAATGCAATATAATCTGCACACAATGAAGCCCATGCAACGCCAGCTACCCCCCACTCAAAACCGACGACAAACAGTAAATCTAATACGATGTTAACTGTGTTAGCGACGATCAACAGCAGCATCGGTGCTTTGGCATTTTGCATGCCGAGCAACCAACCTAATAACACCATATTTATCAATGCCGCTGGCGCGCTCCAGATACGAATATCAAAATATTGTTGAGCATAATAGAGCACCTTATCGCTGCCCTCTACAAAATGAAAGGCCAGTGACGATAGTGGGGATTGTAGTAGTAAAATTATGATGGCAAGAATTAATGCGATAAAAATGGATTGCATCAATAGACGTAAAACTTGTGGGTGGTCATTTGCACCAACAGCTTGCGCAACCAGCCCCGTGGTCGACATGCGTAAAAAAACTAGAATCCAAAATAGTAATGTGACTACCATTGAGCCAACCGCTACACCAGCTAAGTAATATGACTCAGGAAGATGACCGATCACCGCTGTATCCACCAACCCTAATAAAGGCACGCTAATATTAGACAGCATCATCGGTAGTGCGATGGCAAATATTTTTTGGTGGTTAGTGATATTTAGAAAGGCATTTTTTAGCATTTTTGTGGCTTAGTAGGATGACGATTTATCTATTGTAAACAGCAATTCAGTCCTGCGAAAGTACTAATAATAGATCGCGAATAACGACTGCTAGTTATCAAGATCTATAATCTTATGAATACCTTCCGTCATCTGGTCCATATCGACATGTGGAATACCATCCTCATTGAGTACTGCTTTAAAGGTAGCTTGATGCTCGCCATCAGGGTTTACCAATACTAAAGAAGCACTATGGTCTACCAAGTAATAAGCATCTTTATTACCTTTAAGATCTCCCTCTTCAACAATGCTATATACCAAGCCTAAATCCTGAGAGAACGGGAAAAGGACTTCATGGGTGCTTGTCGTACCAATAAAATTGGCATTGAAATAATTGACATATTCAGCGAGGTTATTGGCTTTGTCACGGTTGGGATCCACTGATACAAAAACTATCTGCACATTATCATAGGGTGGTTTGCTTAATTCAGGATAGACACGATCTAAATCAGCTAAGGTGGTTGGGCAAATATCAGGACAAAAGGTATAACCGATAAAAAATAGCGTCCAATGCTCAGAAAGATCTTGATTAGAAAACGCTTTATTTTCAGCCATCTCAAATGAAAATTCAGGTAATACCTTACCTGCTTTTTGCATTATTAAAGAGGGGTTATCGGAAATACTTACTGCAGGATTAGCAATGATAACGTCACTTTTCAACGTGTCATTTTCTACAATACCACTTTGTACAACAGCAAAAACTATTACCGCTATCACTAGCAGACCAATCAACCACCCTTTTTTCATTATGCTTCCCTACATCCAATCAGCGGTGCGAATAACACCAACAGCAATGCCTTCGATATCAAAAGATTGATGCTCAAGGTCTACCTTAATTGGTGAGAACTTAATATTTTCAGCTTTTAGAGTGACTTCACTACCATCACGGTAAAAACGCTTAACCGTCACATCATCTTCGACACGTGCAACAACCACTTGGCCGTTACTGATGTCTTGGGTTTTATGCACAGCTAAGAGATCACCATCCATGATACCAATATCTTTCATGCTCTCACCCTGAACGCGTAAAAGAAAGTCTGCAGCGGGGTGAAAGAGAGTGGGATCAACATCATAGTGAGACTCTACATGTTCAGCAGCAAGAATTGGCTCACCAGCAGCAACCATACCAACGAGGGGTAACCCCTGCTCAATTGGCACTATATTACTTTTATGCTCTTCAACGATGCGAATACCACGAGAGGTACCTGATAGAATCTCAATAGCACCTTTACGCGCAAGCGCTTTTAGATGCTCTTCTGCAGCATTTGCACTACGAAATCCGAGGATTTTAGCCAGCTCAACACGGGTGGGAGGCATGCCAGTTTTACTGATGCAATCTTTGATCACATCCAATACTTCACCTTGGCGTTTAGTTAACTCTTTCATCACTTACCTCGCTATAAATTATTGACTGTAAACATACACAGTGTATATCTATACAGATTAATATTCTAGCGTTGAAAGTAATAAACTTATTACTCGATCACTTATTGTATCCGTTACTGATAAATAACACCGTAGCCCGCTTCGCTTTATTTATAGTCGTCCTTTAAAACTTAATAATGTCGCGCCCGTTTTTGTTTTTGGACCAATCCATGAAAGCGCCTGCAAAATAGTTGGGTCAAGCTGATCTGTCCCCTTAATATCGCCCTTCAATTGATATCTTCCGCCCTCACTAAGCTTAACCTCTGCATTGGTTGTTAATTGCTCTGATTGCTGCTTAAGTGAAGCAACGACTCCTCCCTCTTTACAGCTTAAATCAACATTTGGACTCGCTAGATCGATATTACCCATTGGCGTTTCGACATTAGCGCCTTGCCAAACTAAATAACCATCTAGCTCATTACAATAGGGTGCCCCTTGAGAAGCATGCTCAATCACCAAGGTAAATTTCCCTGATGGCGTAACGGGAACCGGTAAGGCTAAATAGGGAAGTAATTCGGTTGCTTGCATATTAACCTTTAGGTCATCAACCGCTAATCCTGACGCCGAATAAATAGCGGAGCCAGTACCATTCAATTGGTTTCGACCATTATTAAATTTAACATCAGCTTTTAATTGCAGTGCTAATAATGCCGACCAATCAAAATCCCAAGTCAGTGTCTTTAATTGAAATTGATTCTGATAATTCACTTCAGAAAGCTTTGCATTCCAAACGGTTCCCGTAACATGACCAATTTCAATACCTGTATTTTCAGGAATAATGCGCGTGACTAAGGTAGCAGGCACGGTGAATAGTAACGATAAAATATATAAGACAAAAAATGCCAAGCTGATTTTTAATTTCATAACAGTTCTCTAAAGAGTTCCCTATGCGATATTATTTTTATTATTTATAGGTGACTGATGCAACTGTCATTACATGCCCAGTAGTAGACGGTTAACCTTAATATAACCATCACGGTCAGTTCTAGCTAAATCCGCGCTTAATACTGACACACCATATTGGTTGCTAAGCTTAGCGATCCATTTGGCAAAAGAATCAAACGGCACTTCATTTATCCATACCTCAATATTGTCATTTTTATTAACGACGCGTGAAAAAGTAATACTATCTCGACGTGCACTACTATTGATGATTTGCGTTAAATTACCACCTCTTGAAGATGGTTTAGCACTGCCTGACTGTAATACAACATCCGCCTTTTCCTGTGTCCAACTGAGTGTTGCTTGGGCACGCGTTAACTGCTTTTTACTGTCGTTAACCTGATCTACTAATGGTGTCCAAATTCCCCAAAATATAATGGCAATCGCGATCACAGCAGCACTGATCATCGTTAACAATTGTTCTCTCGAGGTAATACTTTCCCACCACGCTTTAAATTGTTCCATGACTACTCTTTCCTTATTGTCAGTAAACCACTCACTTTGTTTTTACTGCTATTTAATGCGCCCTGTTGCAAGCTATAATGCTTTGGCAATTCAGTAGCAAGCTTTTCAAAAGCTTGAAAGTTCTCACCTAAGGCTAAAATACGCATCTCTTGTTTTACTGCGTCATATTTAAGCGTCGTGATCATTAGCGCTTTATTATTTTGGAATCCAGGTGCAATTTCATTAAGCATTAATAGAAAATCAGCAGAGCTACTATCATTATCTAGCTCAGATAACATGGTCGTTATTCTGCGCTTAATGCGTGGATAAGCGAGTTTATTTTGATTAGGAAAAGCGAGCTGGTAAACCTCTTCAACTTGTTCTTTTACCTGATCAGTTTGCATTGCAATATGACGGTTTTCGACGTACAAATTGGCATAGCTAATCACAAATAAGAAAGCAGCAAAAATAGCCGGCAAGCGCCATTTCAGCAGCATTTTATTACTCTCTTTGCTCAGCTTGAACTCGCCATGCAGAAGGTTAATATTACTCACTAACGCTCCTTTAGCGAGTAACTCCATCGGCAACGTGGGTTGAACCGCTTGCCAATCTCCATGCTCAGTTTCAGCAGCAGGGCTGAAACACTCAATGAGTTGGTGACTCTCAGGTTCAATTTTGCTGGCTAAGATCGGCGTTAATAGCGAGGCTTCACAGCTCCATGCAAGTGATTTATTTTCACGAACAATCCAGTTGTTATCAAGCTGCACCGCCTGCCAACTATTATCAACAGGTGTCGGTAATGCCAAGCCTTCAGGAATAAACTGTTTACAGTTAATTTCAGCGTTAGTTAACCACGCTAACCAATTTACCATGCGATGTTTATCGCAGATCGCTACATGGACCAGGTCAGTACGTTTAGCGATCACTGTTAAGTGTAATTTCTCTACATCACCAGCAAGATCTTCCTCAATCAAATAGGGAAGTGCTTGCTGCATTTGACGATTAAAGACGCCATTAATTGCGACCTCTTTAATGGTCACATCCACACCAGGTAAAAGACAGATCACCTGTCGAGATAACGCTTTTTCAGTTAATGTATTCAGTTGCTCTGCATTATCAACCTCGCCAGAGGCGATGATCTCTTTTTCAGTATCAGACCAGATAAGCCAATGCTGTTTTTGCGCAGCTTCACTTGCTAGGCGGATTATTAATCGTTCACTCACCCACACTCTCCATCTATTTAAGCCCACCCGATTGGTATCGAATCACTTTGGCCTTGTTGCCATCCATTTCAAATAATATTTGTACCGCGATCACGCGATCTTCAAATTCAGCGAGTCCATTTAGTTGAAAATATTCACTGCTCACACTTAAATACTTTTTAAATTCACTTGAGAACGTCAGTTCATCAAATAAATTAGACTCTAAAAAATCATTAACAGTATCCCAACCACTGGTCGGTCGGTCTTCTAATAAACGCGTAAAATCGTTTAATGGAAGATCAAAATCATTTTCAAACAATGCATATAACAAGGCAGCATGTTCAATTTTCACCGTGTTTACATTGATGCTTTGATCGCGCGAAGGAATTGCGCATAAGTAAGGAGCAATATGTTCATATATCGATTGGCTCACCCCTTGAACGGCGCGTAACTCACTCACCTCAACCATCAAGTTATTACCTGCCAAATGCGGCACACTTCGCGCTTGATAGGTGCTGTCCTCAGCACCTTGTGATGCATTACTCACGTCATTTGTATCAACCCAATCTCGACTCGATTCCGCTATCGTTTCAGCGCTATAGTCATTAACACCAAGCGCCTCTAATAATGATTGAAATTGCGTGACCGGGACGGCACGAACATTCTCACCATCTTTCACGGCAAGCGCATTAAGGTTAAAACAACTACGCATATCTTGTATTTCACCACCAATATGTCCATTTTCCAGTGGAAAAATCATATCAGGCGTCGCCCAGTTTTGATCTAAACTTACCACGCTGCTGTCATCGAGATCCTGGTTTAATATCATCCGCCCAAAATCACCCGCAGCTTGACCATACCAGTACACGCTTTGTGAGAAAATAAGTCCCTCAGTACGCTTTAAGCTGAGTGTCAGACGACCGGTCATCGTCGCCGCAATGGTCACCATAATCGCGAGAATCATTAATACCGTGATTAGCGCAATACCTTGCTGCTTTTTAAGCGACGGCTTACTCCTCACTCGCTAACCCCACTCTGTGACACTAAAAACATGCGGTTAATCTCACCAAAATTTTTACTGGTAAAGTTAATCTCAATACCTGCTGGTAAGCTATTACTGTCCGTCCAAGTAGTTTGCCAACCGTTATTCCAGAAACGAAAGCTTAATGTTTCAATGTTATCTAATAACACCTGCGTTTCAGGCTCCTGCCCAGCCACAATATCCGGATACAAAAAATACTGACGCTGCAATTGTCCATCAACTAAACGATAACGCACGCGTACTAAATTAGAGCGAGGTAGCATATTAAGCGGATTGGTCCAACCTAGGCGGGTAAATTCTATGCCCTCATCTTCTGAGCCATACAGGGATTTACCAATATTTAATACACGGATGTTATCACTGTCATCGCTTTCACTTCTTGATGCCCGCGCAACAATTTGCGTAAAGTCTTGCTCAATAATGAGCATTGCACGCTGAATAGTGACTAGCTCTTCACTGTGTCTTTTACTAATTTCACCACTGCGAATAACACCCTGCAATATTTGATAAGCTGCCATACTCATCAGCGCAAAAATAGAGATAGCGATCAACACTTCTAGCAATGTGAAACCATGCATGTTTTTATTGGCGTTACGGCTTTGCAATGTAAGTCCTCATATACGCGAGGGCGCGACCATCTTTCACATCACTGACTTCAATATCTAATGCTTTAAAATCATTATCACCAGTTTCTACACTTTTATAGCGCAGGTACCAGGTTGCATCAGCGAATTCAGCGGTATCATATCGCCAACTTGCTGATGGCCATATTTTTTGTAATTTCAGTTCAGCTAAGCCGTTACTCGCAACCCACAGTGCGAAGGTTTTATTTTGGAGATGCGCTTGGCTGTTTAATGCACCAGAAGCTGCATTCATGACAGCAACACCAGAGGTTGCCATAATGACTAAGGCTAACATTACCTCCAATAGCGTCATGCCTGCTTGTCTCTTAAAAGAGATAAAGCGATTCATTGTTCACCTGGCTTGATATGGGTAATTGCACCACTCATGCTTACTTCAAGTGTGCTACTACGCTTATTGCTACCTGACGCTTCTGTAAACAGCACAGCAAAAGGCGTCACTTCACCACTCGACATAATAAAAACCTGAGGAGTAAAACTTTCGACTTCATCATCCCCCTCCGTTTCAACTAAATATGATTTGTCGATAAAGCTTTCTTCATCTTGCGTTTCAATCTCATCCCAGACTGAACCCAATAGGGTATAGCTGAACTCAATAGACTCAGGGATCTCAAAAATATCGCCAATCTGGCTTTCAGGTAAGGCGAGCCATTTTTTAGTCGCATAATCATAAAAGGAGAAACGATAGCTATTTTCTGTAAAAACAAGCGCGAGCTCTTTCCCAGAAATAAGCGCTTCATCCTCTGCAAATTGCAATAACGTGCTAAAACGCTGCGCTTGCCAATCAACATCGGCAACTTTATTCGCTTGTTGTGGCATCGTCATCATCACGCCGACCGACGCCATGCCAATAACAACCAGCACTAACATAATTTCCAACAGGGTAAAGCCCCGTTGGAAACGTTGTTTTTGGAAGCGGTTAAACACTTTTATTGGTCAGTGTCTTTACCATCTAGATTCCAGTTACCAATATCGTCATCGGTTCCCTCTTCACCGTCAGGCCCAACTGAAAACACATCAATACGACCATGCTCACCAGGGCTCACTAATACGTAAGCATTACCCCATGGGTCTTCAGGTAGACGTTTAATATACCCATCTTCAGGGTAATTACGTGGCTCAGGATCGCCATTTGGTTTGGTTTGCAGTGCTTCAAGCCCCTGATCTGTCGTTGGGTAACGGCTATTATCTAATCGGTACATATCTAACGCATTTTCTAATGCAATCACATCTGAAACCACTTTTTGACGATCGGCTCTGTCTTTGTTACCCATTAAGTTAGGTACAACCATTGACGCAAGCACCCCAAGAATAACGATAACAACCATGATCTCCAGTAGCGTAAAACCGCTCTGTTTTTTATTATTATTTTTCACGATATTTCCTTCTTTAAAATTAAATATAAATGTCATAATTTAAGGCTTACCAATCAACCTGAAACCATATTATTAAGCTGTAAAATAGGTTGTAGGATTGCTGCCACGATAAACAATACCACGCCGGCCATCGAAACTACCAACGCCGGTTCAAAAACCCCTAACGCGACAGCAACTTGTGCCGAAAACTGTTTGTCCTGATTATCCGCAGATCGTTCCAACATATTGCCTAATTCACCACTTCTTTCTCCACTCGCAATCATGTGCAACATCATTGGCGGAAAAAGCTTCGTGCTCTCTAATGCACGCCCAAGACTGGTTCCTTCACGCACTAAATTGGTTGCTTCACCCACTTTTAAGCGAATATGTAAATTACTCAATACGTTACCCGCAATACCTAACGCCTCTAAAAGGGGGACAGCACTACTATTAAGGATACTTAAGGTACGCGCAAAACGAGCAGTATTGAGCTCATTCACCACCTTGCCCATTACCGGTATTTTCAATAGTTGTCGGTCAAAGACAAGCTGATTTTTTTCTTTTTTAAGCCACACTTTAAGCATAAAAATAGCGCCGATCATGAGTATTAAAAAATACAATCCATAAGCGCTTAACGCGTCACTTGCCGCGATCAAAAACTGTGTAGATCCCGGTAGGTCTGCACCCATATGCTCAAACTGGCCAACAACCTGGGGTACGACTGAGGTCAGTAGAATAGCGACCACTGAAATAGCCACCAGCGTTAATACAATTGGATATATCAGGGCTTGCATCATCTTACTTTTCATCTCTTGGCGCTGTTCAGCATAATCCGCCAAGCGATCTAATACTTTATCAAGATGCCCCGATTTTTCACCGGCCGCCACCATCGCACAAAATAGATTATCAAAAATCAGTGGAAAACCACGCATACTATCAGCAAGCGTATTACCTTCAATAACAGCACTGCGTACCGACGAGACCATAGTTTTAATTTTAGGATTATCACACTGCTCAGCAACCGCGTGCAGACACTCCTCAATCGGAATAGATGACGCCACCAATGTTGATAACTGACGAGTAATAAGCGCTAGCTCTGAGGTTTTTATTTTACTGCGTAATAGGTTTGAACCCGATTTTGTCGCTTTATTTGCTACCGGCTCAACCTCGATCGGGGTCAATCCCATGGTTCTCAGTTGTTGACGCAATAGACGCGCAGAATCGGACTCTAGTGTGCCTTTTTTCTGTTTACCATTCGCATCAATGGCTTTATAAGCAAAAGTAGCCACGCTAATCCTCTCTTGTCACACGGAAAATTTCTTCCAATGTTGTCTGGCCATCGAGAGCTTTAGCAATACCATCATCACGAATACTGGCAGAGGTCTGACGGATCACTTTCTCAACCGCTTGCTCACTGGCACCATTTTGAATCAATTCTCTGACTTCATCGGTCACCACTAAGAGTTCGTGAATACCGGTACGCCCTTTATAACCACTGTGATTACACTTTGCACAACCGATTGCGCGATAAACCTGTGGATTTCCATTGCCTTTGACACCTAAAATCTGCAGCTCTTTTTCTGTTGCAGGATGTGCCTCACGACAATGCTTACATAAACGGCGTACTAGACGTTGTGCCAGTACACCTAAAATACTCGATGATAATAAGAAGGGTTCAACGCCCATATCTCTCAAACGTGTCACTGCACCGACGGCGGTATTAGTATGTAGTGTTGATAATACTAAATGCCCGGTTAAACTGGCTTGTACGGCAATGTGCGCCGTTTCTAAATCACGTATTTCACCAATCATGACGACATCGGGATCTTGGCGTAATATTGCGCGTAAACCACGTGCAAAGGTCATATCTACTTTACTATTTACCTGTGTTTGACCGATACCATCAATGGCATACTCTATCGGGTCTTCCACGGTTAAAATATTACGATCGCGTGAGTTAATCTCTAATAGACCCGCGTACAACGTGGTACTTTTACCCGACCCCGTTGGTCCCGTTACCAGAATAATACCGTGTGGTTTATGGATAAGATCACGCAACAGATGATGATTTTGAGTCGTCATACCTAATGTGTCTAGGTCTAACTTAATCGCATTTTTATCAAGTAGACGCAATACCACACGTTCACCATGACTCGATGGCATCGTCGACACACGTACATCAACTGCACGTCCACCGATACGCAATGAGATACGACCATCCTGTGGAATACGCTTTTCGGCGATATCCAATTTCGCCATCACTTTAATACGCGAAACAAGCAATGCCGCTAATTTACGTTGTGGTTTCAGGATTTCACGTAAGACACCATCAATACGGAAACGGATCACCAATGAATTTTCAAAGGTTTCGATGTGAATATCTGACGCTTCCTCTTTAATCGCTTCACCCAACATGGCGTTAATCAGTTTGATAATTGGCGCATCATCTTCTGCCTCAAGTAGATCTTCATCACCCGGTAGCTCTTCAGCAAGGGTAAAGAAGTCTTCACTACCAATATCTTCCATCAACTGCTGCGCTTCCGATGACGACGATTGGTAAGCAATACCCACTAGCTGTTCAAAACGCTCACCATTGACCTGTGTTAATTCAAAGCTATGCCCTAATACACGACGAACTTCGAATAAAATATCTGCACTAGGTATCTCTTTAAAACAGAGTTCACTGTTATTGCCTTCATTAAAAACAACTAACGCATGCTTTTTAGAAAAAGGAAATGGCAACTGTCCACGTGGAGTCGCATCAACATGCTCCCCACTCTCATTGATGCCCATTAATAGCTCATCATCAAGTGTACTCATTACTTATCGTCCTGTGCATCGATGCTATCTAGGGAAAGAGCTTTTTTCTCTTGTTCAGTCAAAGATTGCTTTGCTCTTTTCAACCCCTTTTTAGAAAGATATTCATCAGGGTTTATCTCATGACTTTGGCCCCACTCAGGCAATACTGGAACATTGGTATTTGGCATCAGATTAATACCATCTTCACCACGGCCAAGTTGCAATTCACGCATCAATCCATATTTGCGCGTACTAAGGTTACTCATGGTCTCATCATCACGAATAATGGTGGCGCGCAAAAAGATCATTAAGTTACGTTTTTCAGTGCTACTTTTGGTAGATTTAAATAAGTGCCCCAACCATGGAATATCGCCTAGTAATGGTACTTTACTGACACTTTCACTGACTTGTTCATCAATTAAACCACCAATAATTATCGTTTCACCCGACTTCGCGAGTACCGTTGTTTTCACTGAACGTGTTGCAAAAATAACATCAACTGACGTTTCACCTTTAATGTTTGATACTTCTTGCTCAATCACTAACTGCACCGCATCACCATCATTAATTTGTGGCGTCACCTTCAGTTTAATACCCACCTCTTTACGCTCAATGGTTTGGAATGGGTTGTCATTACCAGAGCTTGATGTTGCTCCTGTTAGTACAGGTACTTCATCACCAACAATAAAGTTCGCTTCTTGATTATCAAGTGTTGTCAGGCTCGGTGTTGCAAGAATATTAGATGAAGAGTTAGAGCTAATCGCTTGTAACATTACCCCCCAGTCATCGCCAACATAACCCGCTACACCACCAGAAATTTTTCCAAGTACATCAATCACACCATCAAGATCATCGTCATCATTACGCACTTGATAAGCGGCACCGATCACTTCACCCGTTGAAACGCCATTATCGTTGAACGATGTACCACCAGCAGGTGTCGCCCATTGCACGCTAAGATTTATACCATCACCCTCTGATACCTCGACAATAATCGCTTCCACTAATACCTGTGCTCGACGAATATCTAGCTGACGAATAATACTGCTCAATGAAGACATTAATGCAGGTTGTGCTGAAACAACAATTGAATTGGTGCCTTCATGAGGTTCAATACTGAGACCTGATCGGTTTGATGAAGAAGAGCTACTCTTGCTCGTTGGTTTCTCAAGGCTTTTACTTACCCCTTTTAGCACGTCTACCACTTCGCCTGCATTGGCATACTTCAGGTAGAAGACACGTGTATTACCATCATTTTTCAGTTCATTATCCAATTTTCTTACTAAGGTAATAATGCGCTGTCGAGTTTGCTTCTCACCACTAATAATCAAAGAGTTGGTTCGTTCATCAGCCACAAGTCTTGGCAGTAATATACTGGGTGTTGTGTTTTTACTACCCGATGCCGGCTTTTGAATTGCAGTAACTACCTTTACCATCTCCAATGCACTTGCATATTCCAACTTAACGATATCAACCTCTTGGTCGCCCGCCTTATCGACACGATTGATGATTTGCACCAAGCGGTTTACCACTGCAGCACGTCCAGTGATCATAATAACGTTAGAAGGATCGTAATGAACAACATTACCGCCACCGGCATTATCGTTAAGTTGACGTAGAAGTGGTGCTAATTCACGCACAGAAACATTGGTCACCGGGACAACACGGGTGACCATCTCATCACCTCTGAATTGCTCGCCATCATCCACGACGGGAATAGCTGAAACCTTGGCATCTTTTGCCTTAATGACTTTAACAATACCGTTATCCATTTCTACAATGGCAAAGCCATAGACCTCTAATACATTCAGAAAAAACTGATAATATTGGGCCTCATTAAGTAAGTCGTAACTACGCACATTGATACTGCCACGTACCGTTGGATCTAAAATAATTGTTTTCTTAAGGTTTTTACCAACAATATTGATAAATTCATTAATATCAGCATTTTTAAAACTTGCTGAATATTCCGCCGCAACTACAGAGCTCATTTGAGTAACACTTAATGCAGCAGCTAAAAAGCCTAAATTAAGTAGTTTACTCACTCTGTTTTTCATCCCTAAAAATACCATTTAATACAACTCCAACTTTCTCTCGATTTTGTAATATTACTGCTTAGCAAAAGTGCCTCTATCTACTATGGAATACTGAAATAAAGCTCATGTAACTGCCCATCACGCTCAACAGACAAAGTCATATCGGTCATGGTTGGAAACTCTTTCATTAATGTAACTGCCTGTTGAGTATCTGTTAAATCGATGCCATTTAATTCAACGGCTAAATCACCGCTTTTTAGACCCGATTCTTCAAAAATAGTTTTATCTTTACCCGGTTTAACACGATAACCCGCTATTTGACCATCTTTTCGTACTGGTGAAATACGAATATAATCGGTCAACTTGCCTGGGTTACTAAGTAATTCCTCACGATCTAAGTTAACCGTTTTAGGTCTCTTTTTTGTACTTCGACTGGATCTGTTTTTTTGTACAACTGGATTACTATTTTTATTGTTTTGGTGTTGTTTATCTAACTCATCGACCCCATCTAACATTAATGTTTCTAGTGAGCCATTAACGTCTAAAATAACACGATCTTGATAAATATGAGCAATCAGCGCACGGGTGCCCTCTATTTTAGAGTCGATAAAGTAGCTATCTTGCTTACCTTTTTGGCTAATTATCACGCTTGAATAGTTCGGATCTGTTGCTGCAACAATACCAACAAGCTGTAGGTTTAATTTGGTTTTTGGTGCATTAGTAATATCAGTGCTCTGAAGAGTAGGTTTAACGACCTCTTCCGGTTTTTCAGTTTGCTCAGCTTTCTTACCAAACAGGTGCTGCTGCTGTAACTGCTGCGTATCTATTTGTGTCGTGCTTGAGTTATTATTTGCAGGCGCAGGTGTCCAGAGAAGAGCCGTTTTTTGTTGCGGTACAAAGGTCCAAGTTAATAGCGCTAATTGATAGGCTAATAATACGCTAATGATGGCCAAAATAAGCGTCGGAGTTTTTTGTAAAAAAGTAGCTAATGGCACTGAGAACAACCCTGTTTTCGTACAAATATAATGAAGCGATATGCTACCCTAGGGAACAGATAGCAACAAGTGAATAGCTAAAATTATGTGCCATGAAGAGCTTAAACCTCTGTATGCACTACATAGTTAGCAAAAAAAATATATTTTTTGCTGCTAATTATAAAAATGGACGAGTAAAAAGTTACTCTTTGATCTTAAAAATTTAACGAGTGAGCAGAACAATGTCTGATAAAAAAATTCGTTTAGATAAATGGTTGTGGGCTGCACGCTTCTATAAAACACGAAGTATTGCCCGCGACATGATTAACGGTGGCAAAGTGCACTATAATGGTCAACGTGCCAAAGCGAGCAAAGTTGTCGAATTAGGTGCACTATTGACCATTCGCCAAGGGGATGTATCAAAGCAAGTAAGCATTGAACAATTATCGGATCAACGCCGTGGTGCGCCGATAGCAATTACCCTATATCAAGAAACAGCTGAGAGCATAAAGAAACGCGAAGAATATTCTGTGTTACGTAAACTCAGCTTACAAAATGCACCACACCCAGATAAAAAACCAAATAAAAAACAGCGTAGAGAGTTGATACAAGCAAAAGTTCAACGTAATACTGCCAATTTTGACTAACAGAGATAAAAAACATGACTGACCAACTACAACGCTTCCTTTTTGATGACTATCAAATCCGTGGCGAAATCGCGAATGCAGACCACAGCTTTAAAGAGATCATTAAAAATCACGACTTCAGTCCTGAAGTGGCTAAGATTGTCGGCGAACTTTTAGTCGCGACAACGCTATTAACTGCGATGCTTAAATTTGAAGGAAAAATTGCCGTACAAATACAAGGTGATGGACCATTAAAAATGGCGGTTATTAATGCGGACCAAAACTTACAAGTCCGTGGTACAGCACGTGTAGAGGGTGACACAACAGGTTTATCATTTACCCAGATCGTCGGTAAAGGAAACATGATGATAACCATTACACCTGATAATGGTGAACGTTATCAGGGTATCGTTGACCTACAAGAAGAATCTTTGAGTGCTTGTATAGAGAATTACTTTGAACAATCAGAGCAACTACCAACACAGGTTATTTTGCACGCAAACAGCACCCAAGCAGCTGGTATCTTAATCCAAACACTGCCTGCAACAAGTGAAAATCATGAAGAAGATTTTCAACATGTTTGTGCCCTTGCAAATACAGCAAAAGAAGAAGAACTTTATACGTTAACAGCTGAAGATCTTCTGTATCGCTTATACCATCAAGAGACGGTGCGTTTATTTGATAAACAACCCATCACTTTTAAATGTTCATGTTCAAAAGAGCGCTGCTTAACATCACTTGCATCTATTACACCAGAAGAGATTTTAGAGATTATAAAAGAGCGCGGTGCGATTGAGATGCATTGTGAATATTGTGCAAATGATTACCGTTTTGAAGTTAGCGATCTACAAATTTTATTAGGTGATGAGCACAACCAACAACACTAAATAATGGCAGATGCGTGATCCCACGCAACTTACAATTTATAATACAAAACCACCATTCAAAACGCGTTACATAATCGCTACAATTATTTTACATTGTGGCGATTTTTTAATCATATATATGACCTACCTCTCAGCCACTCTGCCCATATTCCCCTAATCTAACTAATGATATTTCAATCACTTTAGAGGAACTGAATATGACTGCATTAGCACCAAACATGTTAAATCAATATGGTATTACAGGTATTTCTGAAATTGTGTATAACCCGAGTTATGAAGTGCTTTTCAATGAAGAAATTGCAGATAATTTAACTGGTTTTGAAAAAGGAACTGTCACATCAAACGGCACGGTAGCTGTTGACACGGGCATCTTTACAGGGCGCTCGCCAAAAGATAAATACATTGTAAAAGACGATACGACTCGCGACACTATTTGGTGGAGCGATCAAGGTAAAAATGACAACAAACCGATCGACGAATCAACGTGGAGCCATTTAAAAAGACTAGTCTGCAGTGAATTATCTAACAAACGATTATTTGTTATTGATGCATATTGTGGCGCGAATGAAAGCTCTCGCTTAAAAGTGCGTTTTATCATGGAAGTCGCATGGCAAGCTCACTTTGTTAAGAATATGTTTATTCGCCCAACAGATGCAGAACTTATCGATTTTGAACCTGACTTTGTGGTCATGAATGGTTCTAAAACAACCAATCCAGATTGGCAATCTCAGGGCCTTAATTCTGAAAATTTTGTAGCCTTTAACTTGACTGAAAAGGTGCAAGTCATTGGCGGCACTTGGTATGGTGGCGAGATGAAAAAAGGTTTATTCGCAGTGATGAATTACCTACTTCCTCTTAACGGCATGGCTTCTATGCATTGCTCTGCAAATATTGGTGAAGCAGGTGATACGGCTATTTTCTTTGGCCTATCAGGTACCGGTAAAACCACCCTTTCTACGGATTCGAAACGTGCCCTCATTGGTGATGATGAACATGGTTGGGATGACGATGGTGTATTCAATTTTGAAGGTGGTTGTTACGCAAAAACCATCCGCTTAAGCGCTGAGGCTGAACCTGATATTTATGGTGCAATACGCCGTGATGCACTGCTTGAAAATGTCGTTATAGACGATCAAGGTGTCGTTGATTACGATGATGCGAGTAAAACAGAAAATGCCCGTGTTTCTTACCCTATCAACCACATCGATAATATTGTTAAAAATATATCTAAAGGCGGTCATGCACAAAAAGTTATCTTTTTAACTGCCGATGCCTTTGGTGTTTTACCTCCCGTTGCAAAATTAACAAAAGAGCAAACACAATACCATTTCCTCTCTGGCTTTACTGCGAAGCTCGCAGGTACAGAGCGTGGTATTACTGAGCCTACTCCTACATTTTCTGCTTGTTTTGGGGCTGCATTTCTCACCCTCCATCCAACTCAGTACGCAGAACAGTTGGTCAAACGGATGGAAGCCTGTGGTGCTGAAGCTTACCTAGTCAATACTGGCTGGAATGGCTCTGGTAAACGTATCTCTATTCAAGATACACGCGGTATTATTGATGCCATTCTAGATGGATCAATAGAGCACGCTCAGACTAAACAGATACCACTGTTTAATCTGACCGTACCCTTAGCGCTTCACGATGTTGATAGTGGCATTCTTGATCCTCGTGATACCTATGTGGATAGTACACAGTGGGATGAAAAAGCAGAAAACCTAGCGCAGTTATTTATTGAAAACTTTGATCGCTACACTGATAAACAACAAGGTAAAGACCTTGTTAGTGCAGGGCCTCAACTCAGTAAAGCACCCGCTTAGTTAATCGCACTTTTAATGCGCTTAAGACTATTAAGCGCATTCATCCAAAGTTTCCTCTGCAGCCCTCTTAATTAAGTAATCTTTTAACCAACTGCATTGCTCCATCTTCACAAACTAATTGCTCGGGATAATTAAGCCGATCTAATTTTTCAATCACATTCTCTAAAGCTTGCCCGCTTAAACTAACCTGATCAACCTCAACAAATGGGACTCGCTGTGCTAAAAAAGTATTCAAATAGGGGGTTTCTGGCCAATCAGGACGTTTTAAACTAATCGCTCGAATCTTTTTATATTTTGCTAAAGAAGCAATCTCGCAATAGGTACCATAACCAGGTTTAGTAATAATCACATCACAGGCACCAACAAGCTGTAGAAATGGGATATTTAGCGACTTAATTTGACTCATATCTTTTCGTGCTGCTGGTATATCTTGATCCACCAGCCAGTGCATTCCCTTTATTGTTGGCCAACGGCCTAAATCTAAAGGAAAAGGCAACCCACCTAAGGCAACCAAGCCAATTTTATTTACATTACTTGGTAACCGCTGCTGTAAAGTCAATAAATCAGCTATCGGTTGGTCATTAATACTAGCAATGGCGATCTCTTTACCATCATTTAAGGGAACAAAAGGTAATGGCTTAAATACCTGTTCCACCGCTTGATAAACGGAATTCATTTTTTGATATACCGTTAACGTTTCCAGGCTGCCATCTAAACAATATGCTTGATAGATTTGTGCCCAATTAAATGGCGCAACGGAAGCTGTTTTGATACCTAACTGATGTGCAGCATCTAAACTTATCGGAGAGATGTTACTAATAAGCACATCTGCTTTTATAGCACTTAAAATCTGTTTTTCCTGATCAACGTATGCTTGCCAATTTTCAAATAGTGTTTGATATTGATGACGACTATTCACAATATCAATGCCAATTGCAGAAGACATCAACATGCCAAAATCTGAACCTACAGGGTAATAGTCAAACTGAGCAACTAAACGTGAGTCGAGGTAACATTTTGGCAATAACGTCATTATCGAAATTTTTATTTGTGGATAATGTTGCATCACACGGTTGACCACTGAACATGTGATGGCACCATGACCATTGCCATGAGCGGTGATTGAAAAACAAAGATGCATCCGTTACTTCCTCTTTTATATAACGCAATAACCATAAATAAAGGTACTTAATTTCCTCATTAAAACAAAACTATTTTTTGGAAAATAGTTGTTAAATCAGATCATTCAACCGCAAATGGTAAAAAATTATCATCCCAGTTCCTATCATGACTTATTATTGCTTATAAAATAACGATAATATGCGCTTAGAAACCCACTCTGATTGATTTTAGTTATTGAATTTTTGTGACGTTAGTCTAAACTTTCCCAACTATTAACAGGAGAGGTTCTATGTCAGACAAAGTATTTATCACCGCAAAAACACTGTTGGAAGATTCATTTCGTTTAGCCGCACAGGTTTACGAAAGCGGCTTTCGTCCACAATTTATTGTTGGTATTTGGCGTGGTGGTGCACCGATCGGTATCGCTGTGCAGGAATACTTTGATTTCAAAAAAGTAGAAACTGACCATATTGCTGTTCGAACTTCTTCTTATTACGGCATCGGTAAGCAAAGCAAAACCATCAAAGTACACGGTTTGCACTACATTATCGAAAACGCAAATGCCGACGATGGGTTATTAATCGTGGATGACGTATTCGACTCGGGTCGCAGTGTTGTTGCATTAAAAGAAAAATTAAATGAATTAATGCGCCTTAACATGCCACGTGACGTACGTATCGCAACACCGTACTACAAACCAAAAAATAAAGCCGTTGATATGGTTCCTGATTACTTTATCCACGAATCGGAAGAGTGGTTAGTATTCCCACACGAAGTGACTGGATTAAACCTTGAAGAGATCGAAAACGGAAAAACAGACCTTGAAAATATCAAGCATCTGTTTAAAGATTAATAAGCATTAATTATCCGCATAAAAAGAGACTATATCGTCTCTTTTTTTGTTTCTGCGGTCGCTGCAAGCAATAGATCTGGATACAATTCAAAAAAAGTGTCACTCAATTGCTCATAATGTTGCGATAATGTCACAAATGTCCCTGCTAAAGGTGCCATTCTTGGCCTTCTAGAAGCAATACGCTGCAATGCAAAATCAATATTTTGAATGTCTCGATAATGCTCAAACCAATCACCTTGCCACACTAGTTGAGATACTTTTTCAAACTGTTGCGGCAATGGGTCAACTAACTCGCTCTTTTCATTAGCAATAACAACTTGTGCCTGAGCAGAAAATTCCGCTAATGGCTTACCGTAAAAATCTAACCAATGCTTTGCTAAACAATGATCCCAAAACATATCTAAAGCAATAGGTGAAAACCGACGTAGCGCTTTATCAAACAGCGGTTTCACAGACTTTATAAGCCGATGACTATCGGTATAACTATCCACAAATCGATGTAAACGAATACCTTTTACTACGTTATGATTAAATTGCCCATCAGGGTTTCCCTTCACAAAATCGCCTAAAAAATTACCCAAAAAACTAGTTTGTGTATGTTCTGCAATATGGAGGTGGGCAAGGTAGTTCATCAATAACTCATTAAATTAACGGCAGGATGATCCTCAGTATAACTAAAAAACAAAGCGACGCACGTTCAGTCGTTATAAGTTCATAAGATACAAACTAAGAAATAGACACTATAAGACCCCTACTTTTAAGAAAAACTGAAATTTTATTACAACAACTTATTCAACCTGACAACAAAATTAATAAAAATTTGAGTGTGACTACATTAATAACAATTATCTTTGTGAAATCACTCGCCTATTTTATATTTTTTTACTATGCTTTTGATTACATGCTAATTTTTTTGCATGTAAAACGACAGCTGCTGATGGTGATGGATTAAATAACAAGCAGCGTAAAAGTTATAAAATTGATTAAACTAGGTTAAGGAATTTAAAATGGATAAGCGTATAGTTGTTTTAGGATCGCTACTTTTTGTAGGTAATGTAGCGGCAAATGCTCAAGATAACCCTTGGTATGTCGGTGCACGTGTAGGTGCAACGCACTACGCTGACTTCGAAAATGCTTCAGGGTCAAATAGTGTTAAAGATGATAAAGACCTCGCTGCAGGCGTCTTTTTAGGCTACAGCTTTAATGATTGGTTTGGTTTAGAAGCGGGTTATACCTACCTCGGCGAACTAGAGATCGATAACTCAAAAAGTGTCGAATCTAACGCAATCGAACTTGTCGGTAAATTTACTTGGGAAACAAGCGACTCATTTGATGTATTTTTAAAAGCGGGTGTTTATGGTTATCAAGCTGAAGGCTTTGGCTTAAAAGATAAAGATGTTGATGGCACAGTAGGTGTCGGTATCGAACAACACTTTACTGATGATTTTTCAGTTCGTTTAGAATACCAATATTATAATAACCTTACATTAAATGATTCTCCTTATGAATCTGAATGGGATACCCACCTATTAGCACTTGGGTTCATTTATAGCTGGGGCGGTCATAAAAATGTAGCCGTGACTGAAGCACCAATGACTGAAGTTGTGGAAGAGGTAATGGTTGAAGAAGTCGTTGTTGAAGAAGTGGCTGTGATCGTTGTTGAAAAAGAGATGATCGATGTTGAACCAATGACTGTTGAAGTTTACTTTGATTTCGACAAAGAAGAGCTTAGTGATCAGTCAGTTGAACAACTACAACCTCTTATTGAACATTTACAAGCGTACCCTACATCTACAGTAGTACTTGTTGGTCATACGGATTCACGCGGTTCTTCAGAGCTAAATCAAAACCTTTCTGAGCAACGCGCTAATACCGTTAGTGATTTCTTAACAACAGAGTATGCTATTTCAGCTGATAGAATTAGTACCTCTGGTGAAGGCGAGTTATCACCTATTGCAAGTAATGAAACATCTGAAGGACGCGCGAAAAACCGCCGCGTATCAGTTTTCTCTCCTTCTTTTGTAGTGGAAAAATAATATTTCCCTTACTTTAAACCTGTAAAATAAAAAACCAAGGTTGCTAATACCTTGGTTTTTTTATGCCCCCTACTTGCCCATGAATAGCTAACCTCATTGCTTTCTCGAAATAACAACAAGATAATATCCCTAAAAAAGGATTGAGATAATGTTGCAACTGCCCGCTACCTACTCCGCTATTTGCACAAACGCGCTATTAAGTGACATTATTCCACTGTTTAAAATAGACAAACCTGAGGAGTGTCTATTTTGGTGTCAGGGATTAAACGATACCTATAAAGTAATTACTGCGACACAAACTTATATTTTACGACTGTACCGTCATAATTGGCGTACTCATCAAGCAATAAGCTTTGAGTTAGATGCCTTACTATATTTGCAAAAAAAAGGAGTTAACGTAGCTTTCCCAATTCCAACCTGTGAAGGAGATTACATCATTCCATTTCACGCACCGGAAGGGTTACGTTACGCGGTGCTTACACACTATATCCCCGGTAAAGAGTTAGACTTTTCAATCCCAGAAAATGGTGCTTTATACGGCAAGCATATGGCAAAACTGCACCAAAGTTCAGCACAATTTCATAGCAGCTATCAACGTGCAGAGCTAAATGTTGAACATCTACTAACAGAGCCATTGCAGCGCATTAAGCCTTTTTTAACAAAGCGTCATGATGATTGGTTATTTATAGAAGCATATGCGCAAACACTATCAACAAGGTTGCAGCAAGCTTTAGACAAGGCACCAACTCTATTTTTTTGCCATGGAGACCTACACGGTGGAAACGCACATATCAATAATCAACAACTTGGATTTTTTGATTTTGATTGTTGTGGTTTAGGGTTGCGAAGCTATGATTTAGCGGTATTTAAATGGTCTTTATTAACTGAGAACAAATCATTATCTATCTGGGAACGTTTTTTACAAAGCTACCTCAAACACTATCCATTAGATACAAAAGAGCAAGACTTGATCGATACGCTCGTATCAATACGTCACATCTGGCTTATCGGCTTGCATATTGATATCGCAGTTGCGAAGGGGTGGTTAGATGAATCCTATTTTGACCAAAAAATAGCTTTTTTACGTGAACAAAGTATTGCCCTCAATCGTTAAAAATTAATGGATAAAACTCAAGCAGCCCCTGCAAATAAAAAAATGTCGTCAATGTGCGCTTAAATAACCATTAAAAGCATGCTAATTAAAAGACATCACTTAAAAAATAAGCGATAATCCGCGCTTCAATCTTTTTTAGGAACAGTAACTATGTCTCAACTCGGTACTCTTTATATTATTTCAGCTCCAAGTGGAGCAGGAAAATCTAGTCTTATCAGTGCATTACTGAAAGAAGAGCGCTCATGGGATGTAAAAGTTTCTGTTTCTCACACAACACGTGCAGCTCGAATTGGTGAAAACCATGGCGAACATTACCATTTTGTGGACGTTGACAGCTTCAAATCACTTATCGCTGAGAATGCCTTTTTTGAATGGGCAGAAGTATTTGGAAACTATTACGGCACGTCACGTATTACTATTGAGCAAGCATTACAAAAAGGTACTGATATTTTCCTAGATATCGATTGGCAAGGCGCTCAACAGGTACGAGAAATGATGCCAGAGGCAGTGGGTATTTTTATTCTTCCGCCAAATCGTAATGAACTGGAAGCGCGACTCAATAAACGTGGTCAAGATAGCAGTACAATTATTGCTAAACGTATGGCGCAAGCACAATCAGAAATGTCGCACTATAATGAGTATGACTATCTGATTATTAACGATGATTTTGAAGTAGCAAGTAAAGAGCTAGCGCAGATAGTCGCTGCACAGCGCAGTAAACAGAACAAACAATCTATGCTGTACCAAGAGATGATCGCTGAGCTGCTAAAGTAGCGCTGGATCAAACTCTATTATGCTTGTATAATAAGCGCCCGTTTTTATGTAATTAATTTTTGGAGTTCAGCAATGGCACGTGTAACCGTTGAAGATGCAGTAAATGTAGTTGGTAACCGTTTCGATTTAATCTTAATGGCATCTCGTCGAGCTCGTCAGCTTGCAACTCAAGGTAAAACACCTTTAGTTGATCCAGAAAATGACAAGCCAACCGTTATTGCTTTACGTGAAATTGAAGAACGTTTAATTACTAACGAATTAATGGATGTTCAAGATCGTCAAGAAAAGCATGAGAAGCAAGCTGCTGAATTAGCTGCTGTTGCTGCAATTGCAGAAGGTCGTGGTTAATAACCAACAGACTTTACCAATTTAAAAAAACGCCGACCATGCAAATGTTCGGCGTTTTTTTATACCTGCCGAACTATTTTACTGGTGGCATTTAAAAATAGTATAATTGTTAATTGCTTATTACTAAGCGCAACAACTCAAGACGTGACAATAAAGTCAACTACAAAGACATAAACATCATTTATGTGTAGCCAATTAAAGTATTTATCAGTATAAATGCTTATTATATTTTAATAGTACAATAGTCTAAAAGGAATTATTTTGATTACGTTATTATACCCTGCATTAGCCATCCTAATCGGTTTTGCTTTACTCATTTGGAGTGCAGATAAATTCGTTTTAGGCGCCTCAAATACAGCACGCAGTTTTTCAATTTCACCACTGATTGTGGGTGTTGTCATTGTCGGTTTAGGAACCTCTGCACCAGAAATGTTAGTCTCCGCAATGGCAGCTGCAGACGGTAATACAGGACTTTCAATTGGTAATGCGATCGGTTCAAATATTACCAATATAGGGTTAATGTTGGGTATTACTGCTGTTTTTTACCCGCTACAAATCCACTCTAAACTACTTAAACGTGAAATGCCGGTTTTATTAGCAATCATACTTTTTAGCTACTTTATCTTATGGGATCAACACCTTGATTTTATTGATGGATTGATACTCATACTGATGATGTTTGCAATGCTAGCCTTCACCGTGTGGGAAGCAAGAAAAAATGGAGATGATGAGTTACCACAAGAAATATTAGATGAGATGCCAGAAGAAGTAAGTAAAGGTGTTGCACTAAAATGGCTTGTTGTTGGCGTTGTGGTATTAATCGCCTCTTCTCGAATATTAGTATGGGGTGCGGTAGAGGTTGCTGAATACTTCCAAGTCAGCGATCTTATCATTGGCTTAACGATTGTCGCCATTGGTACTAGTCTTCCTGAGCTAGCCGCAACTGTTGCTGCTGCACGTAAAAAAGAGTTTGATCTAGCAGTAGGTAATATTATTGGCTCAAACATCTTTAACATCCTTGGTGTAATGGCATTACCTGGATTAATTCACCCAGATACATTTGAAGTGGCCGTACTTGTGCGAGATTACCCGGTCATGATTGGTTTAACAGTCGCATTGATGCTCTTCTCTATTGCGTGGAGAAAAGGTCAAACAGGTCGATTGGGTCGCTTTGAAGGGGCATTACTATTATCGGGTTATATCGGTTATATGATTTGGCTATTTAATGATATGACTAAGACTATCGTATAACAATTTAACGTTTTCCTTAATAAAAAGGCGCTAATGTGTTTATTATTAGCGCCTTGTTATTTTATTCATAACCATCTCAAATACCCTATTGTTAAACTTCATCTCACGGCCTCCATAAAGTAAAAAATACAGAGTCATCTCTGATAAACAATCCATTATTATAATTTAACAAGATGCCTCCCCATTAACACTCATAAAAGAAAAATGTAACGAGAGCTAAGCAGTAAAAGATAGCAAAATAGTTATTTATAACAGAGAAAATCAGGGGGCATAATTGGTGCATCTCTAGCAAGGTATCGTGAAGATAGTGGCTGGTTACAATCCGTGAACATCGCAAGAAATATGTAACATACGGGTATGCCTATCAAACTACTGAAACAGACGATTAAACCGCTTTAGAAACTAAATGATGAAGTTCCTGGAATAAAAGCTAACCAATAAAAAAGCCCCATGCAGATACATGAGGCTAGATAGATAACATATTACTTATTGTTTATTACTTTGCGTCTAAAGAAGCAGACGTTTTTTTATGTGTTAAGTAAAGAGGGATAGTAGCAAATAGCAGGCCACCAACAACATTACCTAAGATAGTTGGGATAAGGTTAAAGTTCAACCAAGTTGCGATACCAAAATCAGCACCTAAAATCATGCCTAGAGGAAATAGGAACATGTTTACTACTGTATGTTCAAAAACTAAAGCAAAGAAGATGAAGATAGGCAACCACATTGCAGCGATTTTTCCAGCTACCGAGCGTGCCGTCATACCACCAACAACACCTAAACAAACCATTAGATTACAAAAAATAGCGCGAACAAAACAAGTAATCCAACCATCTGCACCTAAGTTTTCAAAGCCCACAGTACGTGCTGTTGAAACAGCAATAAATTTTTGTGCCACTGCATTTGGATCAATTGAAAAGTTCATCGTTAATGAGATAGCAATTAAGTAAGCTACAATCAGTGAACCAATCAGATTACCTAAACCAACCCATCCCCAACAACGTAAAATACGACCCCAAGAAACACCTGGGCGATTCTCAAATTTAGCTAAAGGTGCTAAACCAAATACACCTGTAACAAGGTCATAGCCCATCAGGCTTAAGATACAAAAGCCAACGGGGAAGACAAGCGCGCCAACAAGCGGTATACCTGTTTGAACCATTGCAGTGATAGCAACAACAACAGCAAGTGACAAAATAATGCCAGCCATCGTGCCACGTAAGATAAGATCGCGCGTACCTGTTTTTATTTTCGCTTCGCCAACATCGATCATGGTTTGTACGAAATCAGCAGGTTTATTGTAAGACATGGGTAAATCCCTATAGTTAAAGTTAAAGTTAAAATTGAATAGAGAAAAGCTCCCAACTTATTATGAATAACCGTTAAGCCATCACAATAGATAAAGAGCTTTTGATCTATTAAATCTCAGCCATTACTTATAGCTGTACTTCAATGCCGCCATCTTTGACACGCACTTTATAAGCTTCAATTGAAACCTCTGCATTCTCTAAACAGCTACCATCAACTAAACTAAAACGCTGTTTTTTAAGTGGAGAAGCAACCCAGAGCTGATCTTTATGCTGGCAGATAACACCACGCGATAATACATTAGCGCGCGCAAATGGGTCCATGTTGCTCAGAGCATAAACTTGCTCATCATCATTTGGGCGAAATATAGCGACCTGCTTATCACCTACTAATGCACAAACGCCAGTAGAAGGAAAAACGCTTTCTAAATTACATACTTTAATCCACTTGCTCATTACACTTCCTCCAGATTTATTTTATACGTTGGTGCTTTTTCATCTAAAAATGCAGGACGTTTTTGGCCACGTTCAGGTGTAAATACAACGTTATCATCCTGTGCATCACTATTAATGAAGTGCGTAAAGCGTTGTAATTGCTCTTCATCTTTTAGTGTTGTCGCCCACTCACAGTGGTAATTTTCAATTGACTCAGCCATCTCTTTTTCAAGTTGAACGTTGATGCCTAATTTATCTTCCATCACAACTTGCTGTAGATACTCAATGCCGCCTTCTAGGTTTTGTAACCAAACAGAAGTACGCGTTAATTTATCTGCAGTGCGCACGTAGAACATCATGAAACGATCTAAGTACTTAAGTAATGTCTCTTTATCTAAATCAGAAGCAAGTAGTGATGCATGCTGTGGTTTCATACCACCATTACCACATACATATAAGTTCCAACCCGCGTCAGTTGCGATGATACCCACGTCTTTACCCTGTGCTTCAGCACATTCACGCGTACAACCTGAGACACCAAACTTCATTTTATGCGGTGTACGTAGACCCTTATAGCGATGTTCTAATTCCACACCAAGGCCAACACTGTCTTGCACACCAAAACGACACCATGTGCTACCAACACATGTTTTCACCATACGTAGTGCTTTAGCGTAGGCTTGACCAGTTTCAAAGCCAGCTTCTAATAATTGCTTCCAGATATCAGGTAGATCTGATTTATGCGCACCGAATAAACCAATTCGTTGTGCACCTGTAATTTTTGTATATAGCTCATACTGCTCAGCAACACTTGCTACTGCAGCTAAACCTTTTGGTGTTACTTCACCACCAGCCATACGTGGAATAACCGAGTAAGTACCATCTTTTTGCATATTACCAAGGAAGATATCATTGGTATCTTGCAGGCCATTATGGTCTCTTGTTAATACATGCTCACCCCAGCAAGAGGCTAAAATAGAGCCCACTGTTGGTTTACACACTTCACAGCCATAACCTTTACCATATTTCGATAACAACTCTTTAAAGGTTTTAATGCCTTCGATACGAATTAGGTGGAATAGCTCTTGGCGAGAATACTCAAAATGTGCACAAAGGTGGTTTTTAACTTCCATCCCTTGTTTAACTAATTCTGCATTTAATACTTGCGTAATGAGTGGTACACAACCACCACAGCCAGTACCTGCACCCGTTTCTGCTTTAATCGCATCGATCGCTATATGACCCGCAGCGACAGCATCGGCGATATCTGACTTTTTAACATCAAAACATGAACACACTTGTGCAGTTTCAGGTAGCGCATCAACACCTAGGCCAACTTTTTCACCACCCGCATGAGTAGGTAAGATCAATGAATCAGGGTGCTTCGGTAACTCAATACCATTTAATTTATACTGTAGAAGATCACTGTAGCTATCTGTATCACCAACTAATACTGCACCGAGTAGCTCTTTTCCATCTTCCGATACAATAATACGTTTGTAGACAGAGCTATTCTCATCTAAATAAACATAGCTTTTACAGTTAGGCGTACGACCATTGGCATCACCAATACTACCTACATCAACGCCTAATAATTTCAGTTTTGCGCTCATATCTGCGCCAGTGAACTCATTGTCACGACCTAAAATGTTATCCACAGCCACTTTTGCCATGTTGTAACCTGGCGCCACTAAGCCAAAGAATTTGTCATTCCAAGAAGCACATTCACCAATCGCATAGATATCAGGATCAGAGGTCATACAGTTATTATCAATCGTAATACCACCACGACGACCCGTTGCTAAACCACACTGTTTAGCGAGTTTATCCTGTGGACGAATACCGGTAGAAAATACGATAAAATCAACTTCTAGCTGTGTACCATCAGCAAATTTCATGGTGTTACGTGCAGTTTCACCACCCACAACAATCTCTTGTGTATTTTTACCCGTGTGTACATTTACACCGATGCTTTCAATTTTGCTACGTAATATTTGACCACCGTGTTGGTCTAGCTGCTCAGCCATTAGTACAGGTGCAAATTCAATAACATGTGTTTCTACACCCAGCGCTTTTAATGCGCCAGCTGCTTCTAAACCAAGTAATCCACCACCAACTACAACACCATTTTTACTACGACGAGCTGTTGCTTCAATTGCATTGAGATCTTCAATCGTACGATAAACAAAACAGTCTTTGCTCTCATTACCTTTAATAGAAGGCACCCACGGGTATGAACCAGTGGCCATGATAAGTTTGTCGTAAAAGACAGCGCGACCTGTTTGCGAGTGAATGACTTTTTCTTGGCGATTAATAGTTAAAGCACGCTCACCAATTAACACTTCAATATTGTGTTTTTCATAGAAACCTTCTTTTACTAAAGAAAGTTCATCTGCGGTATGATGAGAAAAATAAGAGGATAAATGAACGCGATCATATGCAACGCGAGGCTCTTCACAAAAAGCGGTAATTTCAAATTGTTCTAAGTCAGCCTTTTCAACAAAGTCTTCGATAAAGCGATGGCCAACCATGCCATTGCCAATGATCACTAATTTTTGTTTACTCATATTATCCTCGATAGATTTAACTGTATTTTTATCGAGGCTAGACTACTAAGAAGTCATTTAATTGTCTTGATAAATATCAAGAGTACTCACTTGATCACCATAATCATGATGTATTTGATTAAAGTTTGATAACAAATACACAACAACCGGGCAACATAACCTTGCCATGAGAAAGGTTATTTAACAAAAATAGAACATTTGCGCATTAATATAGTGCAACACCGGCACATTTATTCAACATAAAGGTTAGGATATGAACAACAACACTTACAAGATATTAATCAGTGCATGCTTATTAGGAGAGAGAGTACGTTATGATGCAAAGCAAAAAAAAATAGATGATCCGTTAATTGAAAGATGGCATTCACAGGGACTTTTATTACCTGTTTGCCCCGAAGTATTGGGAGGCTTAACAACGCCACGCCCAGCTGCCGAAATACAAATCAATGGCAGCGTGAAAACAAACCAAGATACCGATGTCACGGAAGCTTTTCAACGAGGGGCAGAAAAAACACTCGCATTGGCATTAAAGCAGCAAATAAAGATTGTGATCTTAACCGAGAGAAGCCCATCCTGTGGGAGTTCAAGTATCTATGACGGTAACTTTTCCAGAACAATCATCGATGGACAAGGAGTGACCACTAAACTACTTCGTGATAATGGAATCTTAGTATTTAATCAATTTCAGTTAGAGCAAGTGCAAGCGCAACTTGATCTTCTTTAAGTTCTTCATTCCAAAGAAATATGAGCAGCAGTGAAATAATATTAAACACTACTTTCTAGGTGATTATTTGAGTGCCTGCTTCTGCACATTAATGCGATCTAAAATCTCTTTTTTTAGTTCATCGCTCGCCTCGCCCCACGCTTTTATCTCATCTAAACTACGCAGACATCCAGTGCAGGTTTCTTCTTCATTAAGGCAGCAATTACGTACACATGGGCTTTCTATTTTGTTCATGATCAACTCTTTTTAGGGAATAATTGAGTGTATCTAACACTTCCGTTACACTGCGCTACAACTTTATAACAATTAAAAGAGAGCCCAGATGTTTATTATTCGTTGGATTTTAGGTCGTATTATTTTATTACTTAATTTTGTATTTAGCCCTAAAAAATTAAAACGAGAGGCCTCCGCCCAAGCTACTATTGATGCACAAACTAAATCGTTACAGCTTTACCAATATCAAGCATGCCCATTTTGTGTAAAAGTCCGCCGCGATATTCGCCGTAATGGTTTAAACATTGCAATCGTTGATGCAAAAAATGAGCAAAATAAACAACAACTCGCATCACTTGGCGGCAAGGTACAAGTTCCTTGTTTACGTATTGAAGAGGGTGAAAATATTACCTGGATGTATGAGTCATCTGCCATTAGCGAATATTTAAATAAGCGTTTTGCATAGCGAGTAATGTAGACGAATAAGGGGTTACTTATCAGCAGCCCCTTATTGATTTAAGGCATCATAAAATCTTAGTGATGATGAGTATGTTTCAACAAGCTATCAGGCACTAATTCAGCCATAAAGCTACGTGCACCTCGGCGCAATAGAGAGCTGAAATACAGTACGAGAATGATACCCAAGCTTAGCATTTGCCATAGACTGTAATCACCAATACTTTGCTCCAGCCAAGTTGGTGTAAACACATCAATTAAATGGTTTAATGATAATCCCGTTAAAAATGCCCCGACCATCATCAACATTGCAAGACTCAGTGCAGCAAAAAATCCCTGCTGTTTTCGCAACGTTTTAAGCAGCTCAAGACTAATCGTTGGTGCAATCAAAAAGAAAGCTATTGCCGCCCCTGGTGATAAACCAGCCATTAATAAAATCGCAATCACTGGTGTAATACCAGTCGCACACAGTGCAAATGGAAAAGCGATAACCAGCATCACTAATATCTGCAACCATAATGCTTGATCAAAGAATGACCAGACAGGCACTGTTGATAGTGAAGCAGCAACAGCCCAACCTAATAGCACCCATGGCGCAGTATGATCTAATTGATGCTGATACCCTTGCTTTATCGCAGTAAGGAATCGAGACGTCGGTTTCGTTCCTTGACAGCTATGTGCAGCAATCGACGAAATTGGCGTTTTAAAATGTCGCCCTAATAACCATGCAATAGAGACCGCAAATATAGCCGCTAAGCTCAAACGCAATAACAACATCTGCTCACCTAATAACGGCAATGAGATAAGTAGTGCATCAAAACCGATAATTGGTGTCGCAATTAAAAATGCAGTCGCAAAAGTTTGGTTTGCTCCTAAACCTAATAATTGTTGATGCATCTTGCTCGCACTTGGCGAACAAACAGGCAGTGGCAATCCATAGGTCGCTCCTTTTAGGCTATCCTTGAAAAAATCTTTACTACCTTGCATCGGCATAATTGAAAATTTTGGTTTGAAATAATGCATCAATGCACTTAAAAAATAAGCTAATAGCAACATCGGTGCGCTATACAATGCAACTTTGACAAGATTGATGAGTGTCAATGCAGTATGCGATTCCTCACCATCATGGCTAGCATGATCGTGTCCTTCGTGCGAAGCGTGATCATGCTCATCATGAGCCTCTGTACTGTGATCATGTACATCGTGATCTTGATGAGTCTCTATACTGTGCGCATCTTGATCATGCTCTTCATGAGTATCTGCACTGTGATCATGTAAATCGTGATCATGCTCTTCATGAGCCTCTGCACTGTGATCATGTAAATCGTGATCATGCTCTTCATGAGCCTCTGCACTATGATCATGTAAATCGTGCTCATGCCCTTCATGATTCTCTGCACTATGATCATGTAAATCGTGATCTTCATGGGTATCTACACTAGGTTCATGCGCATCGTGATCATGTCCTTCATGAACATCTGCACTGTGATCATGTAAATCGTGATCTTCATGAGTATCTACACTGGGTTCATGCGCATCGTGATCATGTTCTTCATGAACATCTGCACTGTGATCAAGTGTATCGTGATCATGACCGTCATGAGCATCCATTTTGCTAGCCTGAACGACTTCAACAGCAGGGGCACCATGATCATGATTATGCTCAACATAACCTAACCAATGAGGCAATAAGACAGCCGCTAAAACAAGCACACCAAGAATACTACCAATACCTGCCGCATAACGGTTTTCTGATTTATCATCATCCTGCTCTGACACTGAACTGTGGTCGTGAGAGTGTTTACCTGATTTTAAATAGGGACGGTGTAATACAACATGCATAATTGAGCCCATTACAAAGGCTTGGAACCATGCTAAATACTGCCCATTTAAATGCGCTACTGAGTGCTCTGCAAATACAGCCCCCGTTACGGTAGCAACAGACATAGCGCCTAATATAACTAACGGCAATGTGCGACCATATTGAGGACGTAATAACCACCAAACGGTTAATCCTACAGGGAAGCGATGTAATAAAACTCCTAAGGCTAATAACCACGCAGTATGATCGCCAGGCTCTACGACTAAGGCTGAACCATCAACAATAGCGTGCACAACAAGACCTAATACACCTAAAAATAACGTTGTTTGATGGGCTTGATGCGCCGCTTTATGGAAGTATTTTTCTATCCAGCTTGGCGCAAGTAGACCAATAGCGGTTAACACGAGAACGATAGGGCCGCCACTGTGCATCACTTCAGGAAGGATATGAAATAGTACCAACCCCGAAATAGTGACAAAAATAAACGCATCCATCAGATCTAACCAACCTGGTTGACGTTTTAATAAACGGTAAGTAATAGGCCCAAGAAATAGGGCAAATATGCTTAGTGGCAGCAACATAATAGTATCATCTCAACAAAACAAGTATCAGTAAGTGTTACATTATAACACTTACTTTTTTGGAACGTTATACTATAACATTTTAATTGTTGATACTAGTTTGTTGAGAGTAATTCTTATCTATATTGTTTGAGTTTGATGTTTTGGCAATTTTAAAGAGAACAGCATTGCTAAGGTAATAAAAACACTTGAAGCAACTAAACAAGCGCCGAGCCCCATGGTGACAAATATCCAACCAGATAAAAGTGTACCAATTAACCGCCCCATCGCATTCGCCATATAATAAAAACCAATATCTAATGAAACACCTTCACGTTGCGCATAACTCACAATCAGATAGCTATGTAATGAAGAGTTAATCGCAAATAGTGCGCCAAATATAAATAAACAAATCACCACTAACCACGGTGAGACAGGGAGACTAAAAAAGACAAATAGGGGCGTAAATATCAATGCAAAGGCCCATAAAGCGGCACTTCTTCCATCTGGCACCCGACCTGATTTTTTACCGGTAAAATAAGGTGCAATTGATTGAATACCACCATATACAATGACCCAGATCGCAATTAATGTACCGATTGTCCATGAGCTCCAACCGTATGTTTCACTAAAGTAAACAGGCAAAGCAACCACGAACCACACATCACGCGAAGCAAATAGAAATAAGCGTGCAAGCGATAAGCGATTGATAGCATCACTTTTAGAGAAAAGTTCTTTGAATTTAACTTTTCGCTCGATTTTTCCAAGATCTGCTTTTAATAAAAATAAGCTGCAACAAAATACCACCAATAGCACACTGGCCATTAATAGCATCGCCGACTGAAAACCAATTAACGTCAGCAGTAAACCACCAAGAAAAAATCCCATCCCTTTTAAAGTGTTTTTAGAACCCGTTAATATCGCCACCCATTTATAAAGCTGACCTTGATCGCCCTCTTTTACAAACAGCTTAATCGCACTTTTTGCACTCATTTTATTGAGATCTTTCGCTATCCCCGATAACGCTTGCGCAAACATTACCCAAGCAATGGAGAGATAACTATCAGGTAAAACCAACATCAGCAATGCAAACACTTGCAACAGTAAGCCGATATTCATGGTACGGTTTAGCCCAAGTTTTGTCCCTAACCATCCCCCCAGTAAATTGGTCACAATACCGAAAAACTCATAAAACAAAAACAGAAATGCCACTTGTAATGCATCGTAACCTAACTGATGAAAATACAGCACAACCAACATACGTAAAGCGCCATCGGTTAGCGTAAATGCCCAGTAATTACCTGTTATAACAAGATATTGCTTTAGGTCACTCGAGAGATTTTTTAACATTTTTAATGATTACTCAGTATAAGGTACATATTGAAAAACTAATCGTATATGCTTTGGGTTAAACGCTTTCTGCTTAACCCAAAGCTGGAAATAATTATTTATCAGACAGACCGACCGTTCTCACCAGTTCAGCAGTACGTGTTGCATAGCCCATTTCATTGTCATACCAAGCATATATTTTCAACATACGCTTACCAACCATCATCGTTGATAAGGCATCAACAATTGTCGAACGTTGGTCACCACGGTAATCGATAGAGACCAATGGTTTCTCTTCAAAACCTAAAATGCCTTTCAGCTCATTTTCTGATGCATCTTTTAGATATTGATTAACTTGCTCTGCCGTTACATCTTCTTTTAGATTAAAAATAATGTCAGTTAGTGAAGCATTAGCCAGTGGAACGCGCACTGCATGGCCGTCAATTTTCCCTGCGAGCTCTGGGAATATCTCAACGATCGCTTTTGCAGATCCGGTCGTAGTAGGGATTAAGCTCATGCCACAGGCACGTGCACGACGTAGGTCTTTATGTGGTGCATCTAAAATAGTCTGTGTATTCGTTAAATCATGAATAGTAGTGAACGCAACTTGTTCAATGCCGATTTTCTCATTAATAACTTTAATCACAGGTGCAAGACAGTTAGTTGTGCAGGAAGCCGCTGTGACGATTTTATGCAATGCCGGATCGAAAATATCATCGTTTACACCTACAACGATATTAGCAATGCCTTCTGCTTTCACTGGTGCAGAAACAACAACGCGCTTAACGCCTTGGTCTAAATAGGTTTGTAATAATGCAGCATCGCGATTCACGCCAGTTGCTTCAATCACAACGTCACAAGCAGACCAATCTACAGCAGCTATTTCAGACTCTTGAGTACATTTAATTTTATGCTTACCAATAATAATCTGCTGCTGTTCGCTTTCTACCTGATGATTCCAACGCCCTTGAATTGAGTCAAACTCTAATAAATGCGCTAATGTTTTAGCATCACCAGCAACATCATTAATTAATACAAATTCAACATCTTTCCAATCATATGCCGCACGTAACGCTAGACGACCAATACGGCCAAAGCCATTAATACCTACTTTAATTTTCATTTTTTGCCCTTTAAATTTAACTACAACAATTATTAGGACGATCACTCATCGATAATAATGTTGCCCTGTTTGTATTAAGAAACTGCTCACTGTTATTACAAGCTTCAACAATCACTTGTAGCATCCAGCCCTTTAGCGCCGGGTTTAATCGATAATAAACCCACTGTTTTTGCTTTCTATCCAATAATAACCCCATCCGTTTTAGCTGCGCTAAATGGCGAGAAATCTTTGGCTGACTATCACAAAGTGCTGTCATTAACTCACAAACACAAAGTTCTCCCTCAAGCTGAATTAACATCACTATTTTTAAGCGTGTTGCATCAGAAAGGGCTTTAAAAAGATCGATTGCTTGCATTAAATTATCACATCCCATTTTTCGTATATATGAAATAACGTATATTGATAGTTAGCATAATGGTAATGATGAAATATGACAAGTAGATGACAGTAAAAAAATAAAGGTAGGGAAGCACAACCACATAACCAAATGATTGCGCTTATTAGGTATAATTATTTATTATGCAGTTGTTGGTTAAGATCAGCCAAGTAATCACGGTGGCAGGCATGTATAAATGCATTGGGACGTAATACCTTTATACGCTTCATTAACGGCTCAATATTTTCTCCGCGCTCTAATAAAATTTGTGCCGAGACTAAACCTGTTCGGCCTGAGCCCCCTTTACAATGAACGGCAATGTTTTTTCCTTGTTCGATCAAACGATGAACGGCTGGTCCCGCCGTTTTCCACGCAGATAAAAAAGGGTCGTCAGGCGCTTCATCATCAATAATAGGTAAGTGGAACCAAGACATCCCTTTGGCTTTGACCGATTCGCCAATATTCGACAACTCATTTTTATCTAACTCTGACTGAGTCATAAAAGTAAGTACCGCCTCAGCACCCGCAGCTTTTAATTCATTTAATGAACTACTAAGATCTGCCTCTTTCGTGCCAGGACAAGGGGTCAAAATAATTTTTGCTTCACTATTGTTAATAGAAAGTGGAAAAAGTGGATGTATTGACATAGAAATCACCTATATAAAAAGCAGGCAGATCCCTGCCCGTTAATATTACAAATTTATTATTACAATTTTGTGACTGCTCGATTAGTTGAAGTCGCTAATAATAATCCTTGGCGATAATAGATAGCAGCTTGTTGTTTGCGATCTTGCTGCTCTAGTAGTTCAGCAAGCAGTGCACAATCCTTAACATTCGCCTCTGTCTCTAAACTCACCTCAAGGTGTTTGATCGCAGCCTCAACATTATTTTCTTTGAGCTTTAATTTAGCTAACGCTTGATGGACGAGACCTTTCTGTTCAACTTTTTTAAGCTTTTTCTCAAGCAATAGAATCAGTGGATAATGATCTACAACGACCACTTTATCTAGATATTCTAATAACGGTATAGAGAACTGTTTATTGAGTTTTTCAATTAATAAAGCCTCTGCAAATTTTCCATTATCTGTTGCTATGTAGGCATCTAACACCGCTTTTTGATAATTTAACTCTTTTCGCATCCAACGAGGTGCTTTGTTATCCCAAAATAGTTTTAATAATTCAGCACTGTCCGATGCAAGCTGTTTAAAAAAGTGCTGATAAGCATTTAATTCCAGAGCAGCAAACTCCAGTTCATTATAACTAAGCACTTTACGCTGCTCATTTAAAACCTGAATGTATTTTTTCCACTCATTTAACGCTGGGTATATCTCCAAATAGAGACAAGCAATACGTTTATTTTTAGGGAAAGCTAACGCTAATTCACTTAGGGTAGCTAAGGCATTTTCATATTGTTTTGCATCAAGCTGTAGCTCAACCCAAACCAAACCAACTGAAAGTTGTGCGCCCTTTTGGCTTTCAGAAGCAAGTTGTAGATGATCATCTCGTTGATCATATAACCCCTGGAGATGCGCAGCCTTAGCAGCAGCAATATAAGTTAGTGCAGGGGACTCTGTTCGTGGTGCCGACTTAGAAAGTAATTTGTGTGCTTGTTTATTATTACCTTCGAACAATGCCCACATGCCTAACAAACTATTTTTTTGTGCCTTTTTGGTTTTACGCTGCCCTAACCAACCTCGAGTCAATGCACTCATCGAGAGTAACCGACGTAAAACCCATTCAGCAAGTAATAGCAAAAAGTAAAATATAATGGCTATAAAGCCAGCGTTAATAATGGTCGTTTCATAGGTGGTATAACTATCAAAGGAGATCAGGATATAACCTTTGTTACCACTAATTTCAGGGCCAAGAATCAAACCAGCTATCAGGGCCGAAATAATCAGAATCATTTTAATCATCATGTTTCTCCTATTTCAGATTTGAGCTAGCAAGTGATTTTTTTAAACGTTGTTCGATCACGCGCTCTAGCAGTGGTGCGCTTTTTAGTTGATCAGGATATTTTATCGATACGTTACGCTTACTTAAACGCTGAATAGATTTATAGAAATGCCCCGTAGTATTATCTTTAAGGTCGTAGTAAGTAGTCAATAACGTTAACGTATTTTGTAAAGCAATATCATAAACATCCTGCTGCTGACGATAAATTGCAAACTCAGCCTTTGATAAATTATTACGTATATTCTCACGTAAATACCAGCTTTGTTCTGGCGATAATAACGCTTCAACTTTACTGTCGCGTTTATTAACCGTGATAAAACTATCGATAAAGACATGCCAAGATTTAGTTAAATTAGCACTCCAGTCATTAATGTCTGAGGAGACTTCTGTATCGTTATTTTCACTTGCATCAGGCATGAGCAAACTGGTTGAGCGTAATTTATCAACGGTACGATCTAAACTAGTTAATGTTAAAATAACACCATCCGTATCTAGATTGGGTAACGCTTCCAGCTTGTTAATGTCATCCAGCAGAGCACCACGTAGCGGGCTTAGACTGGCATCATTAAGTTCGACAATACGCTGATCAGCGGCAACTAATAGTGAAATCGCTGTTTTAGTATCATTCTCTAACCAAATTTTTCTGCCTGAAAGAGAGATGAGATACTCAACTTCCGCTAGGATCCAATCGTTTGGGTGACGAATAGTTGAAGCAGAGAAACTACGTTGTAAGGATTGGATATCTGTCTTAACAATCTTGTTTACATTATTAACCTGCTGCAACTGAAGATTTACTTTTTCAAGCTGTGCTTCTAGAGACGCTTTAGTTTGTAACGATTGACCTGATTGCGTTTTTTGCTGTGCAGACTGAGTGGCAACACTCTTAGATAATGATTCTATTTGCTGTTGTTGAGCAACAACTAATGCATTATTACTTTTATGAAAATAGAAAACGGTAATCATAAAAAAAATGATTAAAAACAAGGATAACAAAGCAACGCCTAACGCACGTTTTGATGACTTCTGACTGTCCGTCTGGGGAATAACAGGCTGTACATCCTGCTCTATCTTATTTTCAATTTCAGTCATAACTATCCTCGTTAGTAAAATAATCGATAATATCTTGATTAGCGATGCTCGGTAACAACGCTGTATGATGAAAGCCCAAGCTTTGGGCATAATTTATAATTCGTTCACTAGCAGCGAATAGCGTTATCGATTTAAGCCAGCTTTGCTGTTCTTTTGCAGTCACTTTGATTAACTGCTCTAATAATTCAATACTGCTGATAATAGCACCATTAATACCCTGCTGTTGCCATTTCTGTGACATCATTATTGTAGGTAACGCGATAGCAACGCGCTGATATGATTCATAATAGTCTACAAAGGCACCACGTTTACATAAATGCTGCTTCAAGTACTCTCGCCCACCTAACCCACGTAGAATAAGAATAGAGCAATTATCTACATTTTTTAAGATCGGTAATGCCAACAACCCCTCACTATTAAAGACAGTCTCAGGGATAGTAACTAATTGCTTGGTTTTCTTTTCTAATAGTGATTTAGTTGCTTCACCAACCGCTAAATAATGACTTTTAGGCCATTCTTTCCCTTGTAGGTTGAGATGGCTATAAGTAACCGCATTGCAGCTAACCGCAACAATAAAGTCATAGGACTTACTCAATGGAAAGCCCTTCCCCTCAATAGCATTTACTTCTAATAGGGGTTGAGCAATAGTAAAAATACCATGCTCATTCAATAAATCACTTAATCGCTGTGCATGGGGTGCGAAGCGGGTAACTAATAACCTTGGTTTAGCCATTATTTTTATAAACTTCAGCTAAAATCTGCTCTGCACCGCTGTCTAATAATTGTTTCGCTAAGGTAAGCCCCATCTGCTCAGCATCCTCTGGGTTACCCGTTATCTCTTTACGTATAATTTTTGTACCATCAACACTTCCCACTAAACCACGTAGGAAAAGTTTATCTTGTTTAAATATAGAATAACTTCCAATTGGTACCTGACACCCGCCTTGTAAAGCAAGATTCATGGCACGTTCTGCAGTAACACGTTGACGGGTTTTGTGATGTTCAAGCGGTTTTAATAGCGCAATAGTTTGTGCATCATCTAAACGACACTCAATACCAACCGCGCCTTGCCCAACAGCAGGCAAACTTATTTCTGGTTCAATGAAACTCGCAATTCGATCTGGCATCTCTAAACGGATTAAACCTGCAGCAGCCAAAATAATCGCATCATATTCACCGTCATCAAGCTTGCGTAAACGTGTATTCACATTACCACGTAACTCTTTGATGATTAAATCAGGCCTTAATTCACTCAACTGACACTGACGACGCAAACTACAAGTGCCCACAACTGCTCCTTGTGGAAGTTGATCAATGCTAGTGTAATTATTAGAGACAAATGCATCACGTGGGTCTTCACGCTCACAAATAATGGTTAAGCCTAAACCTTCTGGAAACTCGACCGGTACATCTTTCATCGAGTGTACTGCAATATCAGCACGCCCTTCTAACATGGCCACTTCAAGCTCTTTAACAAAAAGACCTTTACCACCAACCTTAGCAAGTGGGGTATCAAGAATAATATCGCCTTTGGTTTTCATCGGTAATAATTCAACAATTAAATCAGGATGAAATTTTAGCAGTTCAGCTTTTACAAAATTGGCTTGCCACATAGCAAGAGGACTGTGTCGTGTTGCGATACGTATAGTTTTTGTGGTCATGAGATCTCTTAATAAAGATGATGATAATCAGAATATTAAAACAGAGTATAAGAGAATTAGTAAAATTTTAAAAGGTCACTACAGTGTGAAGATTGAAGCAACATCGGTTTGTCATTTAATTTACAGCCTAAAACAGAAGTTCAATTTACCAGCAAAATAGTAAGGTAACCTCAATATTAAGATAAGGCGAAATTTCTTATTAAATTTATTAGAATGCCAAGTAGGTTATATCAAAACGGCACTAAAGCAGGGGGTGTTGGCTCCTGCTTTTTTGTATTTATAATGAGAGGGTTGATTCACTCAACAACCCTGCATAGATGCCCTGTTTAGCAACCAACTGCTGGTGATTTCCTTTCTCTACAACTTCACCTTGTTCTAATACCAAGATAGTATCAGAATGACGGATAGTGCTAAGGCGATGTGCAATTGCAATAACTGTTTTATCGCTAAACAAGCGCTGCATTGCTTTTTGGATGAGGTTCTCTGTAATAGAATCAACTGAACTAGTTGCCTCATCGAGCATCATCACTTGCCCGCCTTGAGCAACGGATCGAGCAAAAGAGATAAGTTGCGTCTGACCATTAGAAAGATTTGTGCCGTTTTTATCCAAACAAAAATCATACCCTCCAGGCAAATTCTGAATAAAGTTATCAGCATAAACATAACGACCAGCCTGCTCGACCTGCGCTGCTGAAATGTCTGCGTTACCCAACGCAATATTGAAGCGAATACTCTCTTCAAACAGATAAACATCCTGCATCATCAATGAGAATAAGTGAGTACAATCATCAACTGAAACTTCAGAAAGCTCAATACCATTTAAAAGGATACTGCCTTCATAGTCCTGATAGGTTTTTGCAATCAAACGAATAATGGTGGATTTCCCTGAGCCCGTTGATCCAACTAAGGCTATTTGCTTGCCTTTTTCTAACACAAAGGAGACATCTTTCAAAACATAGGGCAGATCAGGCGTATAACGAAAGCTAACATTTTTGAACTCTAAGCGATGAAAAACGGCTAACTGTGGCGCAACTTGCTCTGTCGAAAGTAGCTTTCGACCATCTTCTTCCATAGGTTCAACAAAGAGCTCTTCAATATGTTCAAAGGCAGCAAATGATCGCTGAATAGCTGCAATTTGCGAGGTAAAATCGCGTATCGGCACAAAAACCTTCTCAAGCGTATTAATAAAAGCGATCAAAACACCTAATGTTAATGTTTGCGCTAAAACTAACCCTGAGCCATACCAGATCATTAATGCAATGGTTATTGAGGTAATCCCAGAAATAAAGGCAAATAAGACCGCATCATATTTATTAGCCTTCTTCTGTGCGGTTAAAAATTCATCGTTAAAATTTTTATATTTCTGTTCAACCTGCTCTTCAGCTCGGTAAAACTGAACCGTTTTCACGCCTAACAACACCTCTTGTAAAAAACCAATACCACGTGCTAGAGAAGATCGAGTAATTAAGTTCATCGCGCGCAGACGATTACGCACATACACGGTCAGATACATAACGGGTGGCATTACAATTAATACCACAAGTGTTAACTGCCAATTAATAAATAGCATCATGATTAATAACGCAATGGTATTAATTGAATCTTTTACTAAACCCACAATAGCCTGTACAAAGGTTTCACCTATCGCTTCTAAATCACTGGTTAAACGAGAGAGCGTGACACCTGTCGGTTTGTTATCAAAGTAGCTACGCGGTAATTTTAGCACCCGAGCAAATAATGCCGAGCGCATATCTGTAATGGCATATTGGCCGGTTTTTCTTAAGTTGTATGCATAGGTCGCATCAACAACATAGTTTATTGCTAACACAGCAAGTAAGTAGAAAATATACCACCATAAATCATCCATATCTCCTTGCACTAGGTGCACATCAATGACTTGAATAATCAGCCACGGAAATAATAAACTAGTGATAATGGAAAGCGGCAACATAGCGATACCCAATAAAGCAGAAGCCTTATATTTTTTCGCAAAGCGGAAGAAGTTTTTTAAATAATAGATATCACCATTATAATTTAGCATTGCTGCTCCTCGGCTTCATTCTGTTGCAACTGCCAAGTCTCATAATAATAAGGACAGGTTTTCAACAATGCTTGATGACTTCCTTTCGCAATCATTGCGCCTTCATGAAGCACGATAATTTCATCCATATACTCTAACGCGCTTACACGGTGAGAGACCACCAAGGCGGATTGATTTTCTAGTCGCTGAAAGACTCCCAGCAAAATTTTACGTTCCGTTTCATAATCAACAGCCGAAAGGACATCATCCATAATAATCAAATCAATAGGATTAAGTAGCGCACGTGCAATACTTAAACGTTGCTTTTGGCCGCCGGATAACATAATGCCTTTCTCCCCGACTAGGGTCTGATCTCCTTTATCGAAACGAGAAACATCATTAGCCAGTTGACTTAATTCCAGTACTTGTTCAATTTTATATTTATCAATACTTTCATTATCACTACCGAAACGGATATTTTCTTCGATCGTTGCTGAGAATAGATAAGGGGTCTGCGTTATCGTCTTCATATAACGATGCAAATCACTTCGTGCAAAGGAAGTTATATCTCTATCTCCAAGAAAAACAGTGCCTTTAGGCACCTCAAGATAATGATTAAGACAATTAACTAAGGTAGTTTTTCCTGAGCCAATACTACCAAGCACGCCAACTTTTTTGCCGACTGGTACATCAAAGCTGATGTTTTTAAGCACCAGTCGTGAATCATCATAACTAAAGTTTAGATTGCGTACCGACAATGTTTTTCCCTTAAGTTGATCCACTTCGGGCTGAGAAAGAATTGACTGATCTTGTTCGGGGACTTGTGCATTAAGAATTCGCTGCACACTCTCAATACTGAGCATACCGCGCTGGTAGATAGTGGCGATGCGCCCTAATTGCATTAATGGCATCGCGAGCAAAACTGAATAGGATAAGAAAGCAGTTATTTCGCCCAATGTAAGCTCTTGCTTCATTAGCATATAACCACCTAAACCAAGAATTAGAATTTTCATCACGTTATTGGCATAGTCTAGAACAGGCATAATAAATATTTGAATGCGGGAGATTTGTATTCTACAACGTAATAGACGCTGATTTCGTTTTTCTACTTCTGCTTGCACCCAAGGAGACATTTGCTGATTTTTAATCAGATCGATACCTGCTAAAAACTTCATTAATTGAGCAGACAGGTCCTGTAAGCGATAAAGGTGCTCTGCATTATATTTTTTCATACGTTTAAAACCGATACGAAAAATTACAAATGCGATAGAAATTGGAATAGCTGAATAAAGCGTGAGTTCAGGTGATATACGCCACATCCATAAAGGGGTTAATGAAAGAGCAAAGAACACATTTACTAGCTGCAAAAAACCAGTGCCAAACATCATACGGACACCGTTAAGATCGTTATTAATAATAGAAATTAGCGAGCCTGAAGAAAATTTTTCATGGAAAGAGTTAGGTAGACGGTTAAGCTTTTGCAATAGCTTATTTTTTAACATCGCTTCAATGATTCGACCAGGGTTAAGTGCATAAATACGTGAGAATATACGCGCCACAATCATCACAGCAGACATAGCCACAACTACCCACACATAACGAGAAAGGTCTGCATGACCCGTTGCTGATGAATCGTCAATTAAATCAATTGCTAACTGAATATAGCGAGGTATTTCGACCTGAAGCCAATTCACGATAAAAATCAGAATAACGGCAAGAATGTATGACTTGCGATTAAAACGCAAACACTGTGCGATAAACTGTCTTTTATTCATGTTTTCCTTCATAAACTAACGGCAAGTGGCTTTGATACCAGAATTGGGAATAATATAAATGAGTAAATTAAATACGATTACACAGACAAAATTAAAATGTGTAAGAGCAGGGTTACATTAAATGATAGGTATTACAAAATATTAACAGAAATAGCTAAGCTGAAAAGTATTTAAATAGTAATGTTTATAGCGATTTAGCTAAGGATTGTGTTTCAAAGGAGGTATTAATATGAAGATATGGTGCTGATAGGCGGATTCGAACCGCCGACCTCACCCTTACCAAGGGTGCGCTCTACCAACTGAGCCATATCAGCAAAAGGGGATCTGACGATGACCTACTCTCACATGGGGAGACCCCACACTACCATCGGCGCAACTGCGTTTCACTACTGAGTTCGGAAAGGGATCAGGTGGGACCACAGCGCTATTGTCGTCAGAAAAAATCTGTAAATAATAATTATTATTATAAATTTCTGGATGATTATTTGAATCATCAGAATTAAATAAACCCAGTAAGCGTTAACTCACTGGGTTTTTTTAAATTAGGCGCTTGGCGATGACCTACTCTCACATGGGGAGACCCCACACTACCATCGGCGCAACTG
>NZ_BSPQ01000004.1 GCF_030161115.1 Psychromonas marina | reverse complement strand
GGAGTTTGTTGGTTCCGACTAGGTTAGTGGCTTGCGCCTCAGTCCTTGTCTGTGCGGCGTATTATAGGGATTGAAAGAACATTGGCAAGCCTTTTCTATTAAAAAAAGGGTTATTTTTGCAATTAGTTTTTATACCTATTTTAGCCACAAGTTATCCACAGATTTAGCTTTGTTACACACACTTTTGTATCGTATAGTTACATTTTGATCCTATTAAATGAGGTTTATTATGTTTCCTGTCTTGCGTGCTTATAAAGGTATGTCACCTAAAATAGCTAATAATGTTTATATTGATCCTTTTTCTACCGTTATAGGCGATGTTGAATTAGCTGATGATGTCAGTATTTGGCCTATGTGTGTTTTACGCGGTGATGTAAATAATATAAAAGTGGGTAAACGCACCAATATTCAAGATGGTTCTGTTTTGCATGTTGCACGTAAAGGCGAAGCAAGTGTGGATGGTTACTCTTTACATATAGGTGAAGATGTTACAGTTGGTCATAAAGCGATGTTGCATGCCTGCGAAATAGGTGATCGTGTTTTAATTGGTATGGGCGCTATCGTATTAGACAATGCAAAAATTGAAGATGATGTCATTTTAGCGGCAGGTGCATTAGTGCCGCCAAATAAAATATTAGCATCTGGCTTCTTATATGTTGGTTCGCCAGCCAAAGCTGCGCGCCCATTAACTGAAAAAGAGTTTGCTTTCTTAAAACGCTCTGCAGCGCATTACGTTAATTTGAAGAATGAATATATAGAAGAAAGTAAATAGAGTTGAACACCGCAAACAAAAACGCCAATCTAATGAGATTGGCGTTTTTAATTACTTAAATAATAGAAGCTAGTTTTTATTCAACACTAAATGGCTTCTTTATGTATTAATGTACTGCTTTTAATTTTGAACTCTAAAGCAACTTCATCACAGGCATGCTGACGAATACAACCCGCACAGTCCTTCATTACTTTTTCAGGCATGGTGCTTTTACTTGTAGGACTAAAGCCTAACTTCATAAAGAACTCAGGCATACGCGTTAATACAAATACACGTTTAATCGCTAGTTTCTCAGCGCGTTTAACGAGTAACTCAACTAATGCACTTCCTTGACCACGACGCTCAAAACCAGGTTCAACACCTAACGAACGAATCTCAGCAAGACCTGTATCGTAAATGTATAAAGAACCACAACCCGTCACGCTCCCTTCAACCTCAGTAACAGCAAACTCTCCAACAGATTGCGCAAGGTCAGATTTATCTCTAGGCAGGTTCTCACCTTTTTGAGCCCAGTGATTAACCATCGATTCGACACGTTCTAAATCGGTTATTCTTGCCGTACGAATAATTAGCCCTGAAGTATCTCGATCTGCAAGACGTTGCTCGGCTTCTTTTAATGCATATTCGATTTGCTCAGGTGATACACCGCCTTGTGCTTTACGCGCAGCAAGGGTTGCTTCCAAGGTTAGTGTTGGATATACATCATCTTCAATAACGTCAGAGAATTCTTTGAATTCAGCAACCGTTAACTCTTCTAGCGGTACACCTTTTTCAATCGCTGCAACAACAGCCACGCCTACAATATGGTGTGCTTCACGGAATGGAATTCCTTTTGCAACTAAGTAGTCAGCAAGTTCCGTCGCATTGGAATAACCACCTTGAGCAGCTTCTTTAGTACGCTCTTCATTAACTTTAAGATCTGTTAATGCCATTGCAGCCATTTCAAGACAATCGCCCCAAGTATCTAATGCGTCAAATAAACCTTCTTTGTCTTCTTGCATATCTTTGTTGTAAGCAAGTGGCAATGCTTTAAGCGTCATTAACATACCTGCTAATGAACCAAATACTCGACCTGATTTACCACGGATAAGCTCCATTGCATCAGGGTTTTTCTTTTGTGGCATTAATGATGAACCAGAAGTTACTTGATCCGACATTTCGATAAAGCCTGACTCACCACTATTATAGAAGATAAGATCTTCCGCCATACGTGATAAATGCACCATTGAAAGTGTTGCACAACTCATTAGCTCTACAACATGGTCTCGGTCTGAAACTGAATCTAAACTATTGCGTGTTGCACGTTTAAAACCTAAAGAATGTGCTAAAGCGGTTCTGTCCATTGGGTATCCCGTACCCGCAAGTGCCCCACTGCCTAGCGGGCAAGTATCCATGCGTTCTAAACAACCTTCAAGACGACTATGATCTCGTTCTAACATTTCAAGGTATGCTAAACACCAATGGGAAAAGGTAACAGGTTGCGCACGCTGAAGATGGGTATAACCTGGTAAAACTACAGCTTGGTGAATACGTGCCAGTTCAATCAACTTAGCTTCAAGGCTATCTAAATGTACAATTAGCTCTTGTGCTGTTTTCTTACACCATAGCTTCAGGTCAGTTGCGACTTGGTCATTACGGCTACGACCTGTATGTAATTTTTTACCTAAATCACCAACACGATTGATTAATTGCGTTTCAACCCATGAATGAATATCTTCAGCATCAGATTGTAATACTTGCTCTGGGTTTGCTTGTACTGAAACCAATAATTCACTTAATGCTTTTTCTAAACGAACTTGCTCTTCAACCGTTAAGATATTAACGCTCAATAATGCTTTCGACCAAGCAATTGAACCAATAATATCCTGCTCCGCTAAGCGGTAATCAAACCGTAATGAGTCATTGAATAATTTAAATTTTACGTCTGCCGCTTGGCTGAAACGTCCGCCCCATAATGCCATTCTATAACTCCATTACATTTTATGATTGATCAATCCTATTTTTATAAGCTCTCAGTTCCTTAAGAGTTTATAAAAATAGAAATTCCTGCAGCGTCGAAACGAAGCAGGAATTAACTATTTACAGTTTCATTATTACTTTTTGTTCAAGGTACGGATACGGCTTGATAAAGAGTAAAGACGGATGAAACCTTCAGCATGTTTTTGGTCATAAACATTGTCATCACCAAAGGTAGCGAACTCTTCAGAGTAAAGGCTGTTTGGTGATCTTTTCTTAACTGCGGTTGCTTGGCCTTTATATAGACGAACAACTACTTCACCGTTTGAGTCTGCAGCTAGTGATTCAGAAGCAGCAAGTAAAGAAGCACATAAAGGTGTAAACCAACGACCGTCATAAACTAAGTGAGCAAATTCTTGGCCCACTTGATCACGCCAGCGACGTGAAGGTTTATCATGTACTAATTCATCGATACCACGTAGTGCAGTCACCATAACAGTACCACCCGGAGTTTCGTAACAACCACGAGACTTCATTCCGACTGTACGGTTTTCAGTAATATCAACACGACCAACACCATGTGCCGCCGCTTTTTCATTTAATAACATCAGTGCTGCATATGGAGATAGTTCAACACCATCAACTGCTGTTACACGTGCATTTTCAACTTTCAATGTTACGTATTCTGGTTCATTTGGTGCATCTAACGGATCAACCGTTAATGTCCAAACACCTTTGCTTGGCTCGTTGTACGGGTCTTCTAACTCGCCACCTTCATGAGATATGTGCCATGCATTCGCATCACGGCTATAGATTTTAGTGGCAGAAGCAGCTGATTCGATATTACGCTCAGCAAGGTAATCAAGAAGGTCTTCACGAGAAACCATGTCCCACTCACGCCAAGGCGCAATAACACGCAATTCTGGAGCAAGGGCTGCAAAACAGCTTTCAAAACGGATTTGGTCATTACCTTTACCAGTACAACCGTGACATACAGCATCAGCACCCGTTTTTAATGCAACTTCAACTTGTGCTTTTGCAATAATAGGACGTGCCATTGACGTACCTAGTAAATAAGTCCCTTCGTAAACAGCGCCTGAAGCAATTGTTGGGTAGATGTAATCTTTAACAAACTCTTCTTTCAGGTCAACAATGTGACATTCTGAAGCACCCGATGCGATCGCTTTTTCGTGTAAACCAATTAGTTCTTCCTCGCCTTGGCCAACATCAGCACAAAAAGCAACGATTTCACAGTTATCGTAAGTCTCTTTTAACCATGGAATGATAGCCGATGTATCTAAACCACCAGAATAAGCGAGAACAACCTTTTTTACTTTACTCATTGATTCTATCCTTTATCAATATTTATACTCATCACACTTACAAGATAAATGTAATTGGTATTATTAGTTTACTAACGTCAACATAATTGCGTTTTGTATATGCATTCTATTTTCTGCTTGATCAAAAATCAATGAAGCAGGACCATCCATTACTTCTGAAGTGATATCTAATCCACGATGTGCTGGTTGGCAATGTAAAATATGTTTAATACCCGTTGAATCTAACAATGCTTGGTTAATTTGGTAAGGCATAAATTTAGCTTTGATCTGCTCAAGTGGCGTATCATCACCCATTGATAACCAAGTATCACCGTAAACAACATCGTAACCTTTAATATCTTCAATGCTATTGGTTACATTAATTGTTGCACCGGTTTTTTCTGCGATGTCTTGTGCTTGTTTAATGATTTGTGCATCAGGGCTATGACCGATTGGGCATACAGCGGTTACTGTTGCCCCTAAAATAGCGCCAGCAATAAATAGCGAGTGAGTAACGTTATTACCATCCCCCACATAAGCCAATTTTACTTTTGTCAGGTCATCGTAGTTTTGTGAGATAGTTAAGAAGTCAGCCATACCTTGGCAAGGATGGTATAAATCACAAAGTGAGTTAATAACCGGCACTGAAGAATACTGCTGCATTTCAACCAAGGTTTTATGATCGTAAACACGTGCAACAATGCAATCAGCCCAACGTGAAATATTAGCAGCAAAGTCTTTCACGTCTTCACGGCTGCCCATCGCGCCATTAGCTTGATCTAAATAAACAGCGTGACCGCCTAACTTATTCACACCAATATCAAAGGTCACACGGGTACGTAATGATTGTTTTTCAAATAGTGTAACAACACTTTTACCGGCTAATGCTTGCGCATATTTTGCAGGGTTTGCTTTTAAGTCTTTACCCAGTGCAATCAAGTCTAATGCTTGTTGCTGAGTCATTTCAAAACCAGTTAATAAATCTTCCATGGTAGTTACCTATTTAATTACTTTTGTACCCACTGCTTGACCGGCAAGTAGTGACACTAAATTTTCTGGGTTTTTCCAACTTGCTAACATAACATGTCCAAGTTGTTCAGCGGCTTGCAGTGCAGCTTTTACTTTTACTGCCATTCCATCTTGTATCACATTTTGAGCGATCAGTGTATCAGCTAATTGGGTGTTTAACTCGGGAATTACTTGTTTTTGTGCATCCCAAACACCATCAACATCTGACAAGAAAACTAACTCCGCATTTAATAGTTCACAGATAGTAATCGCAGCTTGATCTGCATTAACATTATACAATCGCGCATCATCACCAATTGCAATAGATGAGATAACAGGTAAGAAGCCACCTGCTAATAAATGGTTGATCAAATCAGGGTTATTCGCAGAGCTAATACCTACTGCACCCAATTCCGGATCCATCTGCGTTACTTTACAGCTAAAGCCATCCGCTAATGATAAGCCAACGGCTGAAAGCCCTGCTTGCAACGCTTTCGCCATCAATAACTTGTTTGATGTGCCCGCTAATGCACCTGCGACATAACCAATTTGATCAAAAGGCGTAATACGCAGGCCATCTTTCTTAGCACTTGTAATGTTCATCTTATTTAGCACATCTTCAACAATCACACCGCCGCCATGAACTAACAGCAGTGGTCGTTGCTCTGTTTCTAAATAAGTTGTTAATGCTGTAAATAGATTACTCAGTGCTTGTTCATTCTCAAGCACCGCGCCACCTAATTTAATTAATAAAGGTTGTTTCATTGTAATCTGGCTCTTTATAAAAGTGACTATAAAAGTGAAGTGGTGATATCAAAACCAAAACGTAAGTTAATACATTGTATCGCCTGTGAAGAAGCACCTTTGAGTAGGTTATCAATAGCGCTGAATACCACCAAGTCTTCACCTTCAATCGCCCAACCTAAATCACAATAAGGCGTACCGACCACATTTTTAAGGGCAGGATAAGTGCCTTCCATTAGACGCACAATAGGTTTGTCTGCATAAGCATCTTGGTAAGCTTGATTAACTTGCTGACTAGTCACGCCATCTTTAAGCACAACATTAATGCTCGCTAAAATACCACGTTTAAAACTGCCTAAATGCGGAGTGAATACAACAGGTAATCCTAAATGTTGATCGATTTCAGGCTTATGACGATGTGTAAATACCCCATATGGTTGTAAACTTACTTCACAGAAACTACTTGCTACGTTTGCTTTACGTCCTGCACCGCTCACACCACTCGTTGCGTTAATTGTTGGCTTACAGCCCTGTTTAATTAAACCTGCTTCCGCCAACGGCTTTAATGCGGTTAAAGAAGCTGTTGTGTAACAACCCGGTACTGCAATCAGATCGGTATTTTTGACCGCTTGATCATTCCACTCAGCCAAACCGTAAACCGCTTTATCTAATAACTCTGGAAATTGATGAGTAAAACCATAGAATTTATCGTAGAAACCAGCAGATTGAACACGGAAAGCGCCTGAAAGATCAAATACAACAGTGTCTTGCGCTAAAAATAGAGGGGCTAAATTGTGACTTACTTCATGTGCTGTCGCTAAAATGACAATATCAATTCCTTCACACACACTTTTAATGTCATGATTACCAAGAGGTTGTAATGGCAGGTCAACTACATTGACTAAATTACCGTATAGCTCAGATAATTTTTTTCCTTTATCTAAGCTACCTTCAGAAACGTATAATCCAGCTAGTTCAATCTCTGGGTGACGCGTCAGGAAGTGGGCTAATTCAGCACCCGTGTAACCACTTGCACCGACTACGATCGCTTTTAACATAAATAAAGTCCTGTTTAGAAATAGTTAAAATTTTAAGGCGCTATTTAGGGAAATATACCGTAAATATGAAAATGCCTTCAGAAAAAGATATTGTAATTTTATTTGACTATTTATGCAATAAACATGAATAAATATTTACATTTAAATTAACCTGTATTTTTATCTTTAATCATGAGGATTTTAGCTAAACACGCTTTAAATTCAGGTACTAATTCTGGGTCAAAATGTTTACCCGCTTCAGACTCAATCAAGGCTACCGCCTTTTCCACTGACCACGCTTTCTTATAAGGTCGGTCAGAGGTTAACGCATCAAAAACATCTGCAATAGCAACAATACGCGCACTTAATGGAATCTCTTCACCACTTATCCCATTCGGGTAACCACTGCCATCCCATTTTTCATGATGATATTTTGCTACCTCTACTGCAAGGACTAATAAATCTGTTTCTTGCTTCCCTAATATCTCAACACCATACTCGACATGCTTCTGCATAATGGCCCATTCATCGGCATCTAACTTACCAGGCTTTAATAACACCTCATCAGGAATACCTATTTTACCAATATCATGCATTCGAGCAGCATTGCGAAGTAATTCTGACCAATTTTCATTACCAGTACAACGTTGAGCGAGGTAGTAGGAATACCAACTCATGCGCACAACATGCATGCCTGTTTCATTATCTTTAAATTCAGCCGCACGACCTAAACTTTCAACTATTTCGATACGTGTTTTTTCTAAATCAGCGGTTCTTTCCTTTACCAAACTCATCAAATGCAATTTTTGATCGGCAAGTTTTAAATGCGCACTGACTCTCGCTAACACAATAGGTGGGCTAACCGGCTTGGTAATATAATCAACCGCGCCTAAATCAAAGCCTTTTGTCTCATCTGCGACTTCTGTTTTTGCACTTACAAAGATAATAGGAATCTCTGCCGTATCGGGTAACTTTTTTAAATACTGGCATACTGCAAAACCATCAAGGTCTGCCATCATAATATCAAGCAGAATAATATCGGGTTTCTCTTGTTCGCAAGCGAGCTTAATGGCGATTTTACCGTTAATTGCCGCTTTAACCTTATAATAAGGGCTCAATATACCGTTCAATACATGAATGTTTTCAGGGTTATCATCTACTACAAGCACACTTTTTTTGTTGTTCGCTTCCTCTACCACAGTCATCCATAACTCCTATTTTATGCAATCGGTTTTAATTTGAGAAAGAATTTGATTAGCACTATCAAAATCAAAGCTTTCAAGATGCACGATAAGGTGTTGCAACTGTCCCTTAAATGCTTCGTTGGTAATATTTTCGACTAAATCAACAGCAAGCAATTGCGCACTGGTATCGAACCCATCAATTAAATGTTGTAAATCATCTAACTTAGAAATTAATTCAGATTCCGTTAACAACTCACTTTGCACTGTTTTTTGAACAACCATTTTCGACTGTTCAGCCAATACGTCAAGCATTGCCCGTATTTCTGTATTAACAATAAAAAACTCACCCATTGCTTTATCAAATAACAACTGAATATTCCCTCGGTGTTCAGGGTGAATACAAGCTAGTTCAAGTTCATTTAATAAATACCCAAGTGATTGTGCGCCAATATTACCCGCCTCTCCTTTTAAGGAGTGTACTAAACGCGTCAACTCTTGCCACAACTCTTGTTGCAAATATTGATTGAAGTTATCAGAAAAACTACGATTTAATAATTCGAATTTAGTCAGAATTTTAATATATAGGGCTTCATTTTCGTTACAAACAGCTAACCCTGCATGTTGATTAATTAAAGAAAAGCTTCTATATAAATTATCAGGCTGCGCGATCACAGCTCCTTTAACCTTACTTTCTACTTTGACTATATCGTGATTAACCTTAACCCATTTAGTGATTACAGAAAACATGGTTGCCACATCAATCGGTTTACTAATGTAATCATCCATACCAGCCGCCACTACTTTATCTTTCTCTCCGACCATTGCACCAGCCGTCATCGCTAAAATCGGAATGCGTGGATTAAATTCGCGAATTAATTTAGTTGCTTGGTAACCGTCCATGACAGGCATTTGAATATCCATTAAGATGCCATCATATCTGTTTTTTCGTACCATATTGACCGCAATTTCACCGTTGGCGGCATGGCTAAGAATGGCTCCTTCTGCCTCTAAAAGCACTGTCGCTAACTCTTGATTAAGCTCATTATCTTCAACTAATAAAAGATGAGCGCCGGTTAATTTGCGATGTGGGGAATTCATCGTTTTCTGAAGGCTAATATCAGATTCAGGCGGGTAGCCTAAAGAGGATTGTAATGCCTGCTGTAACCGTTGCGGCGTAATAGGTTTACTTAATAGGCTATCGACATGATCGTGATAACTACTCTCTTGTATCAACTCTTTTTCATAAGCAGAGATTAAAATATAGTGATCTATCGATACGTCAGGCATTTTTTGTAATCGCTCACAAAGCTGTAAACCATTCATATCATGCATGTGCCAATCTATTAAAGCGAAATCAAAGTGAGATTTTATACCTGTTAGCAGTAATGCCTGCTCAGCTGAAACAGCGCTTAATACCTCACAGCCAAAACCCTCCACCACTTCGGTTAAGATGTTCAGTGTTGTTACGCTATCATCGACGATTAAAAGGCGTTTTCCAGCTAATCGTTGATATGCGATTGACAATATTTGTTTTGATTTAGCCTCATTATCTCTTCTTAACCAAGTCGTAAAGAAAAACTCACTGCCTTGCCCGTCAGTACTTTCAGCCCAAATATCCCCTTCCATCAAAGTAACAAGGCGCTTGCTAATAGAAAGCCCTAAGCCAGTACCACCATATTTACGAGTCGTTGAAGCATCCGCTTGAGAGAATGCCAAGAACAGTGTTTTCAGTTGATCAGGTTTAATACCAATTCCACTGTCTTTAACAGAAAACAGTAGTTTTATACGATCACCCTCAGTCTCTGCAATAGAGATGTTAAGAATGATTTCTCCGTGGTCAGTAAACTTAATCGCATTACTACCAAGGTTAATTAATACTTGATTCAGACGAAGCAGATCCGCATTAAAAAACAGTGGCACGTCATATTTGATGTTAAAGAGTAGGTCTACGCCTTTCTGCTGTGTTTTTAATCCCACGACGGTTGAGAAATTATCTAATAACTCAGCCATTGAAAATGGTTGATTATCTAATTCTAATTTACCTGACTCTATTTTTGAAAAATCTAAAATATCATTAATAATGCCAAGCAAATTAGTCGCCGCGGTATGTACTTTACTGACATAATTACGCTCTTTAAGTGCAAGTTTTCCTTGTAGAGCAAGCATTGACATGCCAATAATTGCATTCATGGGTGTACGTATTTCATGACTCATATTAGCTAAAAAGTCTGATTTGGAGCGGCTCGCATCATCCGCCAATTGCTTCGCATCAAGTAATAGTTTTTTTGCCCTATTAGCTTCAGTGATATCCGTACCGCTAAGCATGATCATCTCTTCGCCATTCAATTTTAACGGCGATAAGATAACTTCAACCTCGATAATTTCTCCCGATTTTTTTTGTACGGTCACTCTTCCATCACTACCTATGTGCACAGGTTTAGGGGACATAAAAAAGCGATTCATATTCTCGTTGTGCTCTTCCTTTCTTTCAACAGGTACAAAGAAACTTAACGGCTTACCAATTAACTCCTCTTTTGAGTAGCCGAGTATTTTCTCTCCCGCAACATTGGTACTGACAATCTCTTGGCTCTTGTTAATCAGATAAATAACAACCGGTAATGAAGCGAGCATCTCTTTGGTTCGTTCAGACTCTAACAATCGCTGCGATATATCTTGAAAGGTAATAATCGCTTTAAATGGTGAGTTCTGTCCACTGACAAGAGAAACACTAAAGGAAACGGGGACATCAGACCCCGTAGCATGACAGAAATATCCTTGAGCAATCAGTAAATTTTCTTCTGTCTCAAGACAATGCTTAATTTGAGCCTGTTGTTCTAGCTGATGATGGGCATTTACAACACACCGATATAATACGTCTTGATAGGGCATTAATAAGACATTATTTTCTTTGTAACCGAGAATGCGCTCAGCTGATTGATTAAAGAAGACAATTTGTCCCTGCTCATCTAAGCCTAATATGCCATCAGCAACACTATCAACAATTAAGCTATTGGTCTTCAGAGACATTCTTAATGCTTGGGTTCTATTGCTCACCATCTCTTCAAGTTTTTCTTGCGATGAGCGACTTATCTGATTTGCACGATGTGCAATTATCATCATAAATAAAGAGATGATGGTAATTAACGTAACAGAGAGTACCAATGCGATAAATAAAATATTACGTAACACATTATATTCAAAATACATCTCTTCAATATTAATTTCACTGACTAACATGAAGTCGAATTGATCAAGCCAGATCCATTGTCCAACAACCGTCGACCCCATGTAATCTGAATAACCGGTTAAATTTTTTCCTGACCTTTTAAATTTAACATCATAAGCAACGGGATTATTTTCTACATCAGCAACGCTCATTGTTAAGATTGTGGACTGCCCAAAAGGTAAGGCGCCATCTTTATGTAACTCTCCGATAAAACGACTTTCAGAGAGTAAATATCCCTCTTGATCAACGCCATAACTTTCAACTGTTTCACCTAACCTGATATTATTAAAAAGTGCAGAAAAGCTATTTGTCGCGTTAAAACTTGCTGAAAGCAGAGCAATAACATCTCCATTATCTGCTATTATCGGCTCTAAAATAAATACCACAGGAAGCTCCGTTCCTGTGATATTAATAGCAGGAATAAAAACCGACTGCCCAGTTAAAGCACGAGCAAACAGCGCTGGATAATGTTTTTTTATCGTACTTTCTTTGTCTGCACGTATTCTCGAGCTAAACCAAACCTGTGCATTTGGAGAAATAATTTCATATTCACGATTTTTTTCCACGAGATTAGGCTGATCAAATAAAAACAATTTCAACTTATTCGCGAAACGTTTTTTCTGTTCCTGTTCATTACTTTTATGTGCATCAATAAATTGCCCAACAGTGGTTTTAAAGTAGGGGGAAATGACCGTTTCTTTAAGATCTTGTAGTCGAGGTAAATACCAATTATCAAGTGATTTTTGAATTATTCCTTGAGAAATTTCAAAGCTCTCTTTTTGATCTTCAACAATGCGATGTTTAAATTTATCGAAGTAATATTCTAACCCTGTACAGACAATAACAAAGATTAAAATAAGGACGCTAAAGTATAAAAATTTAAAGCGCAGTGTTTCAAATATTTTTGTAAAACACTCAACACAGCGATGCATTAATAGCACCAGTAAGATAATTGCTAGAATAGAAAAAGTGATGGTTTTTCCTAACGAGAAGCTTTCGTATATTTTTTGAGGCTCAGGCTTACTTAATGAAGCCATCCATTCTGCACGCATGTGGTTAAAGTAGTCGCGTCCGATCTCATCAATGGCTGTATTTATTAACGCAACTAAATGTGGCTTATCTTTATCAACGCAAAACCCCAACGGAATTGGCTTAACACCACTCATTGATAAGGCTTGCAAATTATCGAATGCATACTTTTCAACCAAGTACTCTTTTGCCGCTAAGTAGGTAACGGCCCCTTCTGCCCGTCCTGAATTAACCATTTCAAGAGCAATCAGAGTATTTTCCACTTCGATAATATTGCCCTTCCCAAAAACCTGTACTGCAGCATCTATCGTTGCATAACCTATCGGTACGGCAATACGGGCATTGAAGGGAATATCTTTGATCGCTTGGTAGTTACTTTTATTGTCAGTAACAATAATGGGCGTTAACGAGACAAAAGGATTGCTGAATAGCATGTCACCTTGTCGACCGTCTGTCGCGGCACAAATTGAGATCATATCAACTTTTTTACCAAGCAGCTTATCCATCTGAAGTGCAAATGCCCCCTTAGAGGTGACCTGCAAATTAATGGGTAAAACTGCAGACAGCTTATTTCTAACTAAATGACCAATGCCCGTTGGGGCCCCATTTTCATCAACATAATCAAAGGGGGGGAAGTCGTCTTCTATTGCAACCGTCGCGATAGGATTTTCATTGGCCCACTTAAGAGACTCCTTCGGTAGTTCTATTGCCTGCAACACAGAACTAAAAAAACAAATAAGCCACAACATTACATACATAAATTGTTTCAAAGAGGTCATACCACAAAGAGAAAGTAGCTTAATTATAGCGAAAGCATCTTAAGCAAGCTTTGAAAAAATCATATCAGCATACTTAACTGTAATAGTTTGAAGCAGTTCAAGTTATTAGTGTGTGTAATTGCAATTTGAGCTTAAATGCAGATTCAGTTGTGAGCGATGGGGCAATAAAAAATGAGAATTACTAACTTTATCAATAAATATCATGAAAAAAATTAACGTTGCTTTTTTTATGAGTGAAAGCAAGATGTTTGCCGCCACACATTTCCCCAGCTTGATTGCAACTTCAGCATGAATGAACATAATATGAGCGACCGTACTCGCTATTATTAAGTGAGTAAATACACGCACTAACTAAGAGAGTTGAGGATAGAAAAATATTTCACATGAGCAATGGAAAGCTTATAACTATCAAATATAAAAGGATTTGGGTAAATTACGATGCTGATTAAACACAAATTAATAGCCAATACGATCATCTCTATTGTAAGCATGATCGCGATGCTACTACTGTTAAACTTTTCATTTTCATCACTGAAAAAAGATATCGCACTCGCACAGAATATTGGCACCATTGAAGCCATCATTTTACAGCTTAGAATTGATGAAAAAGAGTTTATTGCACACAAAAAAATCGTTCAGGTTGAAGCGTTTAATAAGCAATACAACGAACTTGAAAAACAGTTAATGATGGTTAAAAGTAATTTACTTGAGATGGGTTTTCCTAGCGATGAAGTCTCCAACCTCTCTTCTGTATTAGAAAGTTATCGTCACAATTTTAATACGTTAGTCGCCTCTCAAAAACGTATTGGTCTAACGACAAAAGATGGCTTATACGGTGTACTGACAAAAGCAGTTCAACAGGTAGAACGTTCCATTGGAAAATCAGACTTTGAGATGCTCAGCTTAACACTGCAACTTCGCCGTTATGAAAAAGATTTTTTAATGGATTCTGATCGCAAACATATTAGAAAATTTGAGCGCATTTATGATGAATTAATTAAAGGGGTCGATAGCAGCAGTCTTTCTATCAGCAAACAAGCAGCGGTAAATTTCTCACTACCGAAATATAAGCAAGCATTTCTTGCGCTCACTGCAGAACAAAAGGTGTTTGGTTATGATGAACAAAGCGGTTTACGTAACGCATTATTAGAGAGCTCAACACAGGTTATCAAACAACAAAATATCGTCGTCAGTAACACCAATAGTGCTATCAATAACTATATTGAGTCAATTAGTAATATCACCTATCTGCTTTTTGCTATTGCATTAATCTTATCGATTATCATAGGCTCCGCAGTGAGTCGGAGTATCATGAAGGGTATCTCATTTATTAAAAAATCGATTATACAGATTGCAGAAACGAATGACTTGAGCATCGTTGTTCAAACTAAAAACAGCGATGAGTTAGCAGAGATGGCTGATGCATTTAATACGATGATTAGTAATTTCCAAGCGTTGATTATCTCCACCCAGCAATCTGCAAATAATGTCACAGATACAGTGACTAACTTAACCACAAACATTCATCATGCTAACTCAGACGCACAATCACAAATCCAAAAAACAGATATGGTCGCGACAGCCGTAACAGAGATGGTGGCAACGATAGAGGAGATAGCCAGCAATACTAATGATGCAGCAGATAAAACAGAGCAGACCAATCAAAATGCAATCGCCGGTAAACATGACGTTGATGCGACCATTCAACAAATAAATACGTTATCCGACAAACTTATTGAGTCAGAGGACGTGATTAACCTTTTGTCTGAAGACAGTAAAACGATCGGCACTGTATTAGATGTTATTCGAGCGATTGCTGAACAAACTAACTTACTCGCACTGAATGCAGCAATTGAAGCAGCAAGAGCAGGTGAACAAGGTCGAGGCTTTGCCGTTGTTGCCGATGAAGTACGTACACTTGCAAGTCGCACCCAAGAGTCGACAAAAGAGATTGAAAATATTATTAATTCATTACAGGGGCGAACCAACAGCATTGTTTCTTTAATGAGCAATTGTCGTATAGAAGGCGAACAGAGCGTTACTCAAGCTAACCAAGCAGGACAGATGCTAGCGAAAATTAATCAAGATATTGTCTCTATTATGGATATGAATACTGCGATTGCGACAGCAATACAACAGCAAAGTGCCGTTGCATCAGAGGTAAACCGTCATGTAGTTTCAATTAGAGATGTAGCTGAAAACTCAGGGCTGCGATCGCAGAAAAACGATCATATGAGCGTCGAACTTGAGGCTCAGGCGAATAAACTGATTTCTGCAGTCAGCGAATTCAAGGTTTAAGCTTTTTTCAGCCAACTAAAAGCCTTAAGTTTTTACTTAAGGCTTTTTTTTGTTTAAATTAAAGACTAGCGACTGCCACTAAAGGATTACCTATGTCACTGCCAACATTTATACATTTATATAAAGATCTCATTGCCATTCCCTCAATCAGTTCCACAGATGCCTCATGGGATCAAAGCAACTTAGCAGTGATCAACCAACTTGCATCCTGGCTTGAAGAGTTAGGATTTAGTAACGATATAACTGAAGTGCCTGATGCACCTGGAAAATATAATTTAATTGCTAGTTATGGTAGTGGAGATGGCGGACTATTATTAGCCGGTCATACTGATACCGTCCCGTACGATGAAGCAGGATGGAAAACAGATCCCTTTAAAGTGGTAGAAAAAGATAATCGTTTATATGGCTTAGGCACCATTGATATGAAAGGTTTCTTTGCTTTTGTTATTGAAGTTTTAAAGAGCACAGATCTGACTAAACTCAATAAACCCCTGCGTATTTTAGCCACTGCAGATGAAGAAACTACCATGTCTGGCGCACAAGCTATTGCACAACAGAAATCGATAAAACCGGACTATGCCATTATTGGAGAACCGACAGGTATGGTGCCAGTCATTATGCACAAAGGGCATATGTCTGAAGGCATTCGCATTACAGGTCACAGTGGACACAGTTCTGATCCTGACAAAGGACTAAATGCAATAGAGGTGATGCACCTCGTTATTGGGGAGTTAAAAAAAGTACAACAAATATTCAAAGACAAATATCATAATGAACACTTTGAAGTACCCTACCCAACCCTTAATTTCGGTGCCATTAACGGCGGCGATAGCGCAAACCGAATTTGTGGCTGCTGTGATTTGCATATCGATATGCGCCCTATTCCGGGAATAAGCACGAATGAGCTTTTTATTACCGTGAAAGAGTCTCTAAAAGAGATTGAAAAACGCTACCCTAATTGTGTTGATGTTTACCATCTTCATGAGCCTATTCCTTCCTACCAGTGCCCACAGCATTCTGACTTGATAACTCAAGCTGAAATATACACTGGCAACCAAGCACAAAGTGCAAACTACTGCACTGAAGCGCCCTTTATCGAACAACTAGGTTGCGATACTATCGTATTAGGTCCCGGCCATATTGCACAGGCACATCAACCAAATGAGTATCTAGATCTCTCTTTTGTGAAACCAACACAAGCAGTAATAGATAAGCTAATTCAACGCTATTGTGTAATTTAGTTACAAATTAAGGTTAAAATACGAACACCAGCTCAATGAGCACGATTGACTGTTGCCACTTTTATGGTAATTTAGTCGCATTATTATGGATTTAAAATGTAATTTAATTACAGGAGAGAGGGTTTTATGACTGAGGAATATGCAAATTTACGTGGTAATGTGAATTTATTAGGACAGCTATTAGGTAAAAGTATTGGTGAACATTTAGGTGCTGAATTCCTAGATAAAATCGAAGAGATCCGCCAACTTTCCAAATCTTCTCGCGCAGGCAGTAAAGAAGATGGGGAAACACTAATTAGTGTATTAGCTAACCTTTCTGACGATGAATTATTACCCGTTGCACGTGCCTTCACTCACTTTTTAAATCTAGCGAATATAGCCGAGCAGTTCCATGGTATTTCGCGCCATTGTGATAGTGGTGTTTGTAGCCCTGATCCAATGGATGAACTCATTGCAAAATTAAAGGATTCAGAAGCCTCTGAAGAAAAAATTCAAACCGTCATCAATGAACTTTCAATGGATATGGTATTAACAGCACATCCTACTGAGATCGCACGTCGTACATTGATTCATAAGCAAACAGCAATCAATGATTGCTTAAGCCTGTTAGAACTTTCTGATATTTCTGATAAAGAACGCGATCAACTACTGAACCGTCTTGAGCAACTTATTACTCAAGGATGGCACACCAATGATATTCGTAAAAAACGTCCAACACCTGTTGATGAAGCAAAATGGGGTTTTGCGGTTATTGAAAACAGCCTTTGGGAAGCAGTACCACTTTATGTACGCGACCTAGATGCAAAACTACAAAACGGTTTAGGTATGTCACTACCTACTGATGCATCACCGATTAAATTTACTTCGTGGATGGGTGGAGACCGAGATGGTAATCCATTTGTAACAGCAACGGTTACTAAAGAAGTTTTACTCAGTAGTCGCTGGGTAGCTGTTAGCTTATATCTTCAAGATATTAAACAATTAACAGAAGAGCTATCGATGGGTAATTGTGATCAGCAATTACGTGACGTCGTAGGTGAAGTAGATGAACCTTACCGCGCTATTCTACGTAAATTACGTGGTGAATTAAAAGAAACACTAACGTCGCTAAGCGCTGTATTACAAGGTCAAAAAAGTGATGCACGCGATATCATCAAGCATACTGAGCAACTAAAAGCACCACTTGAGCTTTGTTATAACTCACTAAAAGCGTGTGGCATGAACTCAATTGCGAATGGTCTTATTTTAGATATTCTGCGCCGTGTTGCCTGTTTTGGTATCAACCTCGTTAAACTAGATATTCGTCAAGATGGCGAGCGTCACGGTGATACGTTATCAGAGTTAACACGTTACCTAGGTGTTGGTGATTACAACGCATGGAACGAAGCTGATAAACAAGCTTTCCTATTACAAGAACTAAACAGTAAACGCCCGCTTATTCCTGCATCATGGAAACCAACAGCAGAGGTTCAAGAAGTCTTAGATACCTGTAAAGTGGTTGCTGAAACCGATCCTGAAGCATTAGGTATTTACATTATCTCAATGGCACGCCAAGCATCAGATGTGTTAGCTGTGCAATTAATATTAAAAGAGGTAGGTTGCCCATTCCGTATTCCGGTTGCCCCTCTGTTTGAAACACTAGATGATCTTAACAATGCAAAAGAGGTAATGGAGCGTCTATTTGCTGTTGATTGGTACCGTGGTTATATCAACGGTGAGCAACATGTGATGATTGGTTACTCTGATTCTGCAAAAGATGCCGGCGTGATGGCAGCTAACTGGTCACAATATCAAGCGCAAGAAGCATTGGTTAAACTGAGTGAAGAGAACGACATTCAATTAGTCTTGTTCCACGGACGTGGCGGTACAATTGGTCGTGGTGGTGCGCCAGCACACCAAGCTTTATTATCTCAACCTCCAGGTTCACTAAAAGGTGGTTTGCGTGTAACGGAACAAGGTGAGATGATCCGCTTTAAATTCGGTCTACCAAAAGTAGCAGTACAAAGTTTAAATCTTTATACCGCAGCTATTTTAGAAGCAAATTTATTACCACCACCGGCACCAAAACAAGAGTGGCGCGACCTGATGGATCAATTCTCTGAGCAATCATGCCAAGAATACCGTCACTTCATTCGTGAAGAGGAAGATTTTGTTCCTTACTTCCGCAGTGTAACGCCTGAATTAGAGCTAGGAAAATTAGCATTAGGTAGCCGCCCAGCGAAACGTAAACCAAATGGTGGTGTAGAAAGCCTACGTGCAATTCCATGGATTTTTGCATGGAGCCAAAACCGTTTAATGCTTCCTGCATGGTTAGGCGCAGGTACGTCATTAAAAACATTATTAGACGAAGGTAAAAAAGAGCTTCTACAAGAGATGTACCGTAGCTGGCCTTTCTTCCATACGCGTTTAGAGATGTTTGAAATGGTATTCTTAAAAGCAGATGAAGAACTCACTAAGTTCTATGAAGAACGTCTAGTACCAAAAGAGTTATGGCCGCTAGGTCAGCGTTTACGCGACAACTTAGTACTAACACGTGAAACTGTTTTAGAAACGATTCCTGATCATAAACTGCTACAAGAGCAGCCTTGGATTAAAGAGTCTATTTCACTGCGTAACCCATACGTAGATCCACTTAACATGTTACAAGCTGAACTACTTTCTCGTTCACGTAATAATGGTGATGAAATTTGTCCAGTAATTGACCAGGCATTAATGGTGACTATTGCAGGTATTGCGGCAGGTCTTCGTAATACAGGTTAGTTAATCGTTCGCTCAACAGAAAACCTGTTGAGCGAACTTTCATTATTATTAAACGCCTTCCTCAAATACCCCTTTTAATAAATTACTCCCTAGGACGTTCACTGAGCTCTATCCACAATGCCACTGACGACATCAACATCGACATAGGCCAAGCACTTGATTGTATGTACACAAAGGGCAAAATAGGGATAACAGCGGTAGAAATAATAATCGCCAGATAAATATAAATTCGATGATTAACTTGAAACATAACCCCACCTTAGAATATGATTTAGATCACACAATTAAGACTAGCAATATTTCATTAACATCTTTAGAGCATTTTAGAATTAAAAAATGCTTACTTATTACAGGGCAATTTTAATGGCAAACGATAAAATGAAAACACTTGATACACTCGGATTGCGTTGTCCAGAGCCTGTAATGATGATTCGAAAAACCGTAAGAAAAATGCAAGAAAATGAATTATTAGAAGTTATTGCAGATGATCCAGCGACTACCCGAGATATTCCAAGCTTTTGTCGATTTATGGATCACACGCTATTAGAGAGTAATATTGAGCAGATTCCTTACCGATACCTGATTAAAAAAGGCGGTTAAACTGTCAAAAAATATTTGTAACGAGAGTGTTTTCGTAAAAAAATCCACCGAAGTGGATTTTTAAGTTTAAGGTAATTGCTTACATCACATTGCAGCTTTTCTATTTTTCGTAGCCATTCGGATTAGCTGACTGCCAACGCCAAGTATCTTGCATCATTTCATCCAAACCACGCTCAGCTTGCCAATTCAACTCAGTTAACGCTTTTTCAGGCGCCGCATAACAAGCTGCGATATCACCTTCACGACGCGGTGATAGGTTATAAGCAATCTTTTTACTACTCGCAACTTCAAAAGCTTTCAGCATCTCTAAAACAGAATAGCCATTACCCGTTCCCAAGTTATAAATATTTACACCCGTTGTTTGCGCTATTTTATCTAATGCTTTTAAGTGACCAATCGCTAAGTCCACTACATGGATATAATCACGTACTCCAGTACCATCTTTCGTATCGTAATCATCACCAAATACCGCTAACGCTTTTAATTTTCCAACTGCAACCTGAGCAATATAAGGCAGTAAATTGTTAGGGATACCATTCGGATCTTCACCAATCAAGCCAGAAATATGTGCCCCAACAGGGTTAAAATAACGCAGGATAGCAAATGACCAACGCGCATCTGACTTCGCCACATCCTGTAATACCATCTCGACCATCAATTTCGATGTACCATAGGGGTTGGTTGTTCCGCCAACAGGGAAATTTTCACGAATAGGTAAACTGGCAGGATCACCATAAACGGTAGCTGATGAACTGAAAACTAAATTAAATACGCCGGCATCTGCCATCGCATCTAAAAGGGTTAATGTGCCCTGCACATTGTTTTGATAGTACATGACAGGCTTAGCAACGGACTCACCGACTGCCTTTAATCCTGCAAAATGAATAACCGACTCAATAGTATGTTTTGCAAAGACACTATCTAGAAATTCTTTATCTAAAATATCCCCTTCATAAAAGATACAGCTTTTCCCAGTTATTTTTTGTACTCGTTTTAATGACTCTTTTGATGAATTACAAAGATTATCAACTACAATTATTTCTTGATTAGTTGCTAAAAGCTCTAAAACTGTATGAGAACCGATATATCCGGCTCCACCGGTAACTAAAATTGTCATGTTAAACCCTTTATGTAAATAATTTATGAACTTTAGCACGTAATAAAGTAGAGGATAAGTAAACTTTATCGCACTGCATTATAGGGGATAAGTCTAATTTTTAATTGCAATAGACTAAAAAACAATGATAATGAACGTTCATTCATTCTAATGGGTCAATAATGGGCAAACGTAACAACATATTAGCAGCAGCTGAACAATTATTAGCCGAACGTGGTTTTTATGGTTTATCAATGAAAGTATTAGCTGATAAAGCGGGCATTGCAGCAGGTACCATCTACCGCTACTTTGACAATAAAGAGATGTTAATGGCCGAATTGCATCAACATATTACTCAAGAAGCTGCGCAAACTGCTTTTCAGGGATGGTCTGAACAGCATTCAGAAAAACAAAAATATGACATTCTGTGGCGCAATGTATTTGATGCAGTGAGAGCAAATCCACAGCGCTTAGCAGTGATGGATATGCTGTATTGCATGCCACATATTAATCAAAGAAATACGGATCTTTTACAGGATGATGCTTTTTTACCCTTTATTGAGTTTTTCAAAAAAGGCATCGATGAAAAACGTTTTCATGATTGGCCAATAGCCGCATTAACAGCACTCAGTTTTGACAGCTCAATTAATTTAGCAAAAAAAGTATTACAAGAACGATTAGAGATAACAGAACAACTACTGACGCAGGTTTGTGATGCCTCATGGATGATTATTCAAGCAACACCACAACATAATTTAACAACAATTAATGATTAAGGTTATACAATGAAAAAATGGATCGCTTCAGCACTTTTGCTCGCCATATTAGTTTTTGGCAGTGTTATTGGATTTAATATGTTCAAAGCACAAAAAATACAAGAATATTTGGCTAATCGCCCTATTCCAGAATTTCCAGTCACCAGTATTGAGATTAAAACGGAAGATTGGACGCCACATTTACGTGTTATCGGTTTTATTGAACCTAAACAAGGTGTGACTATTACCAATGAAGTATCTGGTAAAATTGTTAAAATAGATTTTGAGTCTGGACAACAGCTTAAAAAAGGTGATGCACTGGTTTACCTTGATTCAGAAGTTGAAAAAGCGAATTTAAAAGCCTCTCAAGGCCGTTTATCATCGGTTGATCGTAACTATAAACGTATGTTATCACTGTTTAAAAATGGCTCTGTCTCGCAGGGTGATGTGGACAGTGCTGAAGCCGACTTATTAGCACTACAAGGGCAAATAGAGTCCTATGAGGCAACGATTAGTCGTCGTATTATTCGCGCTCCATTTGATGGTATTGCCGGTTTACGTAACGTATTTATGGGTGAATACCTACAAGATGGCACTGATATTGTTCGTTTAGAAGATATTAGTCGCATGCAGATACGTTTCACTATCCCACAAAATGATCTTAACAAAATCTTCATTGGTCAAGATCTGAATATTTTTGTTGATGCGCAAGCAGATACCTCTTTCCAAGGTACTATTTCAGCGATTGAGCCAGCCGTAAACTTCCAAAGTGGTGTTATTCAAGTACAAGCTGATATTCCTAACCAAGACCATATGTTACGTTCTGGCATGTTTGCAAAAGCGAACATCATTTTACCTACACTTGAAAATCAAATTACAGTGACTGAAACTGCAATCAACTACACCCTCTATGGTGAGACGGTTTACGTTATTTCAGATCAAAAAAATGAAGCAGGTGATGCATTTAAACAAGTAAACCAAAAAATTGTTGAACTAGGTAAAAGTAAAGATGGCGAAATCCATGTGTTATCAGGCCTTGAAGCGGGTGATTCAGTGGTTACGAGTGGACAAGTTCGCTTGAGTAACGGTGCGCATGTACGTCTTATTGAATCAGACATTCTTAATAAACCCGCTGAAATTCCAGCGCTTTAGGGCTCATTATGAAATTTACAGATATTTTTATAAAGCGCCCAGTGTTAGCAATATCACTGAGCTTACTGATTGTATTATTAGGTGTTCAAGCACTGAGTAAAATGCAGGTACGTGAGTACCCAAGTATGACCAATACCGTAATCACTGTTACAACAAGTTATTACGGTGCAAATGCTGACTTAATCCAAGGGTTTATTACGCAGCCCGTTGAGCAAGCAATTGCACAGGCTGATAATATCGACTTCATGACCTCGCAGAGCTTTATGGGGACGTCAGTGATCACTGTTTATATGAAGCTTAATACCGACCCCAACGGTGCGGTGGCAGATATTCTCGCCAAAGTGAATAGTGTTCGCTCACAGCTTCCGAGTGAAGCAGAGGATCCAACACTAGACTTGAGCACTGGGGCAAGTACCTCAGTTATCTACATCTCTTTTGCTAGTGAACAGTTAAACTCAAGCCAAATCACCGATTACCTTGAGCGTGTTGTAAAACCACAACTGTTCAGTATCAATGGTGTCGCTAAAGTTAACTTGTATGGCGGTACAGCTTTTGCAATGCGTATCTGGCTAGACCCTGAACGTATGGCAGGCTTTGATTTAACCACTGCCGATGTAGTGCAAATTTTACAAGCTAATAATATTCAATCTGCAACAGGCCAAGCGAATAGTTATTACACCCTCTTTAACGGTAATACTGAAACACAAGTATCGACCGCTGCTGAATTAGAAAATCTTATTATTGCAACCCGTGACGATGGTAAAACGATTCGTTTACAAGATATTGCTCGTGTTTCATTAGAAAAAAGCCATGATACATACCGCGCAATGGCAAATGGTAATGATGCTGTCGTTGTTGCAATTGATGCTGCACCAACCGCTAACCCGCTAGATATTACAGCAGGTGTGCGTGAGATGATGCCTGAGTTAGAAAAGAACATTCCAAGCTCAATCGAGATGAATGTACTATATGACTCAACCATCGCCATCGAAGAATCGATTTCAGAAGTAGTTAAAACGATCGCAGAAGCAGGTTTAATTGTATTAGTAGTAATGATCCTATTCTTAGGTTCATGGCGAGCAGTTATCATTCCTATTATCACCATTCCACTGTCGTTGATTGGTGTATTAGTAGTGATGCAACTATTTGGTTTTACTATCAATCTAATGACACTACTGGCAATGGTACTCGCTATCGGCCTGGTAGTTGATGATGCGATTGTTGTAGTAGAGAACGTTGACCGACATATTAAAGCCGGTGAAGAACCATTCCGAGCCGCCATTATTGGTACACGTGAAATAGCCGTCCCAGTTATCTCGATGACGATTACATTAGCCGCTGTTTACGCACCCATTGCATTAATGGGTGGTATTACTGGTTCACTGTTTACTGAATTTGCATTAACACTTGCCGGCGCCGTATTTGTATCGGGCATCGTCGCGCTTACATTGTCACCGATGATGTGTAGCATCATGTTAAAAAGCAATCATCAGCCGAACCGCTTTGAGCGCACGGTAGACAATGTATTAACAAGCATTACTAATAGCTATGCACGTACACTCGATATACTGATGACACGTCGACCTGCGATTATCATATTCGCACTATTGGTATTTGCCTCACTGCCTTACTTGTTCAAATTTATTCCTTCTGAGCTTGCTCCGTCAGAGGATAAAGGCGCATTGATGATGATGTCTAAAGCGCCTTCGAATGCTAACTTGGATTACATTGAAAATAGCATGAGGGAGATAACAGATAAAATTTCAGAACAACCTTCAGTGCAAAGTAGCTTAGCGATGTCGGGTATACCTAATGCTAACCAAGCATTTGGTATTGCAATCATGAAGCCATGGAGCCAACGTGATATTGACCCGAAACAGTTATCTACTAACCTAGCGGGTGACTTTAACGGTGTTGCATCAGTTGCTACAACGGCTTTCCAAATGCCTGAATTACCCGGTTCATCAGGTGGTTTACCGGTGCAGTTTGTTATCACGACTTCTAATCCATTTGAGAGCTTAGTGGAGATTGCTAGTGATGTATTAGCAGCAACACAAGCAAATCCCAACTTTGTTTATTCAGAGTTAGATTTAGCCTTTGACTCAGCAACCATGAACATCAGCATCGACCGTGATAAAGCAGGTGCTTATGGTGTAACGATGCAAGATATCGGTGTTACTTTAGGTACGTTACTAAGTGATGGTTACCTTAATCGTATCGACCTTGATGGCCGTAGCTATGAGGTAATTGCACAGGTTGAGCGTAAGTATCGTTTATCACCTGACATGTTAGGTGCATTTTTTGTGAAAGCAAAAAATGGCGATATGTTACCGCTGAGTGAATTAATCAATATTAATGTTGTTGCAGAGCCACGTTCACTGCCGCACTTTAATCAGCTTAATAGCGCAACCGTTGGTGCGGTATTATCACCGGGTGTTGCAATGGGAGATGCAATCAACTTCTTTGAAGAGATGGCATCAACTAAATTGCCACAGGGTTACAGTCATGACTACTTAGGTGAGGCACGTCAGTTCGTTACCGAAGGAAGTGCGTTATATATGACCTTCCTATTAGCGGTATTGATTATCTTCTTAGTGTTAGCGAGTCAATTTGAAAGTATCCGTGATCCGTTAGTTATTCTGATGACTGTTCCCCTTGCGATTAGTGGTGCATTAGTTGCCCTAGCATGGGGTGCTGCAACCATGAATATCTACACGCAGGTAGGCTTGATAACCTTGGTTGGTCTAATCACTAAGCACGGTATCTTAATTGCAGAAGTTGCTAAAGAGGAGCAGCTACATAATGGTTTAAATCGCATTGACGCTGTTAAAAAAGCTGCAACGGTTCGTTTACGTCCAATCCTAATGACCACTGCTGCGATGGTATCGGGCTTAATCCCACTATTATTTGCGACAGGTGCAGGTGCAGAGAGTCGTTTTGGTATCGGTGTGGTTATCGTTGCCGGACTATCGATTGGTACGCTATTTACACTGTTCATTTTACCGGTTATATACTCATTCGTTGCAAGTACTCATGAAAAAACTAAAGAGTTTGATGAGACACTGGCACTAAAAGTAAATGAAGTAGAACAACAAAAATAAGTAGTATTAAAGAGGTGTAGGTCTATTCAGTAGCCTGCATCTTTTTTATTTAAAAGTTTAACGCTTATTAAAAAGGCCCATTTCACACAGTGAAATGGGCCTTTTTGTTTTACTAATAACTAATTACTAGTAACTATCTTTTAGATACCGTATTGATCGCGGTATGCTTGCACTGACTCAAGGTGCTGTTGCATCTCTGGTAGTGTTTCTAGATAAGTCACTACATCAGCAAGCTGGACGATTGAGATAACTTTAGCATCGTAATCACGTTCAACCTCTTGAATAGCAGAAAGCTCAGCTTTACCTTTTTCTTGGCGATCAAGCGCAATTAACACACCCGCAAGTTCTGCTTTATGTGCGTTAATGATATCCATCGATTCACGAATCGCTGTCCCCGCAGTGATAACATCATCAACTAACATCACTTTCCCGGTTAACTCAGAACCAACTAAACTTCCGCCTTCACCATGTGTTTTTGCTTCTTTACGATTAAAACAATATGGTAAATCTAAATCGTAGTCATTTGATAGTGCAACCGCCGTTGTTGTCGCGATTGGAATGCCTTTGTAAGCAGGACCAAAAAGTAGATCGTATTCAATACCAGAGTCTTGCAACGCAGCAGCGTAAAAACGCCCTAAACGTGCCAAGTCACGGCCAGTATTAAATAATCCCGCATTAAAAAAATAAGGGCTTACTCGACCTGATTTCAGGGTAAACTCACCAAACTTTAATACTTGCTTTTCAATAGCAAACTCAATAAATTCTTTTTGATAATCTTTCATTTTTACTCCGCGTTTAATGCTTTTTTCTGTTCAATTACTAATTTTTCGATACCACCTTTAGCAAGACTTAACATTGCTAATAGCTCTTCATGGCTAAATGCGCCCTCTTCAGCAGTACCTTGAATCTCAATCATGCCACCATTTTCTGTCATTACTACATTCATATCTGTTTCAGCATTTGAATCTTCATCGTAGTCTAAATCACAAACAGGTGTTCCTTTGTAAATGCCAACTGAAACAGCTGCAATCATCTGCTTCAGTGGATTTTTTTTAATTTTACCTTCAGCAACCATCCAGTTCAATGCATCCGCAAGTGCAATACAAGCGCCGGTAATAGAAGCGGTACGTGTACCACCATCAGCTTGAATAACATCACAATCAACAGTGATCATATTCTCACCAAACGCTTCTAAGTCAACCGCAGCACGCAATGAACGTGCGATTAAGCGTTGAATTTCTAGTGTTCGCCCACTTTGTTTGCCTTTCGCAGCTTCACGCATGTTACGTGAATGCGTCGCACGCGGTAACATTGAATATTCAGCCGTTACCCAACCTTTGCCCTTACCTTTTAAAAAGCGTGGTACAGAGCCTGATACAGAAGCATTACACAGTACTTTTGTATTACCCACTTCAATTAATACTGAACCTTCAGCATAAGCTGTAAAGTTACGTGTAATTTTGATTTCGCGGTTTTGCTCAGGAGTACGGTTACTTGGACGCATAGTTAAAAAGCCTTCTAAAAAGTGAGAGGCAATTATAGCAAGAATACGGGTAATTAATTGAAGTTAATAAAAATTAATCATCACTATTTGTAGCGATTGCGATGCTTGATAGGCAACCTTCGAATGTTAGTTATAAATAGGTCTAGCGCCGCACATAACAGCGCTAAATCTATTCAAAGCCTATTTTTGTAGCTGGTCAATATCGGTGATAGTAATCTGCTTATCTAGCGTCAGTAAGGGCGATTCAATAAATTTTTGCCCTTGCACCTGCACTAAAATTAACTGCTTATTCTTATCGTTGGCTAACAGGTCTGCATAGAATGCTTGCACATCTTTGAGCGTTACCGCATCTAATGCCTTAATATAATCAGGCTTACTATTAATCTGCTCTTTGAACATTAACCATTCATTACTAAGGTAACTAAATTCAGCATTCAGCGAGGTCGGTTTTGCCGTGTAATTGGCAATATGCGCAGCCTTTAACTGCGCAAATTTATCCTCAGTAGTTGCAGTAAGCTTAGGCTTAAAATCAGTTAAGAACTGCTTAAAGCGTTGATAAAGTTCGGCATTACTCGCAGCAGAGCTTTGTGTAAACAAACCAAACGCGACGTAATCATCTACATTAAATGAGGCACTAAAAGGTGAATAGGATAGCTGTTCTTGGGTACGAATTTGATCATAGAAAGCAGGTTGCAACAACTTATTTAATAACTCTGACGTCGCTAGTGCATGATCCCCTTTCTGGTTACTCAAGTGAATCATCACCAATGCATCATCCTGCATTTGTGATGGTAAGGCATAGTTTAATGTACCCTGTTTACTATCGGGGTGTAAGCGCTTGATGTTATAAAACGCTTTTGGTTGCGCTGTAACCGCATTAGTAATCTTTTTATCGAGTGCTAATACTTGTGATTCATTAAAATTACCTAACGCCAATAAACGCAGTGTTGATTGACTAAATATTTTATCTCTAAATGATTCAATATCTTTCACTGTTAACGAATCAATTTCAGCTAATAACGTTTTATCTGACCATGCAGGTTGGCGCACAACTTGTCTGAAACCATCAAATGCAAGATCTAGCGCTTTGATTTTAGGTTTATTATTTAAACGACGCTGTAACTCTTGCTTTGCTAATCGCAGCGATTGCTCGCTAAAAGTTGCATTCTGAACATGTGTTAACACCTGCAATAACAACTTATCCTGCTTATCACTATAACCGGATGTACTAATTAACAACCCGTTGGACTGTGATACAGAGAAATTTAATCCCGCTTCCTGGGTGACAAAGTTAAGCTCAGAGAACTGCTTTTTCAGCATCGCCAATAATAGATTCATATTGACTCTATTAGTTGCACTTTGATCAATTAGATCGCTATTAAGCTGTAATTTTAAGCTGCCTTTTGGCTCTTCGAGTTGAGCGCTTTGTGCAAACCACACCGAGTGTCCTTTATTATTGATCAGTTGTGATGCTTCGCCGCTATGCTCCGCTTTAACAATGGACAGATCTTCTGGCAACCAGCTATTACTTGGTGGTAATTGCAATTTAATTGTTGTGGCGTCAGTTAACCATTGGCGCTGCTGTTTATCTGTAATTGTATCAACTGCATACTCACCTTTATAATAATCGATGGCAGTACCACCTTTCGCATCAGGTGAAAGTAAGAATAGACGACTATTTTCTGGAGTAAGGAAGGTTAATAGCTGCTCGATAAACTTTTCATTAAATCCATCCAAACGGTAAGGAAAATAGATAATATCTTTAATTGGGTAAAGCTGCATATTTGCAGACAGCCCCATCACGTAATTAAACCCCGATTGTTTAGTTAAAAACTCAAAGCGCCTATCAAGGTTAGTTTTCTGCTCATTAAACTGTGTTTCATTGACACCTTGTTGTTTAATCAGGTCAATAAAAGCGAATAGTGTTGCCATTATTTTCTGTTGTGACTCAAGGCCTTTATTGGTGAGCTTAAATTGTAAAGAAAAGCGTGAGTAGAGGTCACTATGTGGGGCATAAAATCCAGCCATCACAGAGTCAACTAACCCAGCTTGAATTAAGGAGTCTGATAATCCACCTTTATGATCTGAACCTAACAGGCGGCTGATATAAGCACCAGGCTGATACATATATTCATCTTTCACACTAGGTACTAAAAAGTTCACCTGCAGTAATTTAATATCTGCAGTGGGTTTCATCTCAACTTTAATCGCTAGCTCTTTCTCAGTGAGCATTGGCTCCAAAATAATTGCCTTGCTCACCTTTTTATTAGGAATTTGAGTCAGATATTGACTAGCAACTTGCTCTAAATCTTTGATAGGGCGTGGGCTAGTCAACGCCACTTTCATCGTATTAGCAGAATAATGTTGATCGAAGAAATGGATTAATTCATCCTGTAATTTACTGCCCTCTTTATCGACTAAGGTGGTTAAATCACCGGTACTGAACCTTGCCATTGGATAACTGGGATTCAGTGTATAGCGCTGTAATGCATATAGTTTACGCATATCGTTATCATAATAGGTCTTATGTTCTGCATTAACCGTATGACGCTCTTTATCAGCATATTTTTCATCGAGCAGCGGCGCACGCATCACATCACCTAAACGATCTAACGCTTCATCAAAGGCGCTATCGTTAACTTCGAATCCATAAACGGTACTCTCTTGAGAGGTATAAGCATTGGTATAACCACCATTTTGAGTCATAAACTTACTGTATTCGTTGATCGTTGGGTAACGCTCCGACCCCAGAAATAACATGTGCTCTAGATAATGGGCAAGGCCTAACTGACTATCAGGATTATGCATACTACCGACAGGTACAGAAAGAGAGACCGCACTGTTTTCTAAGTCTGGATCTGAAACTAATAATACCTGTAATTCATTACTTAACGTGATCAGTTGGTAATCGCGGTTATCATTAGGACTTTGTCTAATAGGCGTATCACTAATTTCAAAAGGAGATGATTCAACCGCACTGGCTAAAGGGGACATAAGTATTCCTACACATAAAGTAACTAAAAGTGATCGTAACATGGGTGACTCTCATTAAATAAATAGGGGAAGTGCGCAACATAGACACTCAACCCTTAAAAAAGTTTAAACCTGCAACCAGAAAGTGGTGGGTCCATCATTGGTTGAACTGACCTGCATATTCGCGGCGAAAATTCCATTCTCAACATGCGCGCCCTTATCTCGGCTATGCTGATTAAAAAGTTCATACAGACGATTCGCTTCACTTGGCTCCGCACCATTAGAAAAACCGGGGCGATTACCTTTTTTAGTGTCTGCAGCCAAAGTGAACTGAGATATCACTAACAACTCGCCGCCAGCCTGCTGAACATTAAGGTTCATTTTATCGTTTTCATCAGCAAAGATTCGGTAAGCTAATACTTTTTCAGCAAGGCGTTTAGCTCCTTTATCATGATCGCCCTTTTCAACAGCTAGTAACACTAATAAGCCATGTTTTATCTGTCCGACAATGTTGCCTTCTACCTGTACGCTCGCATTGGTAACGCGTTGAATTAATGCGATCATTAAGCTTCCTTTTGTTGTTTAAGTTGCTGATGCGTAGTGGAATACTCTTCTAAGGTCGCTGTGACCTCTGCACCAAAGAGTACGATTAACCAGTTAAAGTAGATCCATACAAATAAGATCGGGATAACAGCTAATGCACCATAGATAAGCTGTTGTGATGGGAAATTAGTAATGTATAAAGTAAATAGCTCAGTCCCTACATTAAGTAACAGAGAAGCGACTAAGCCACCAATACATGAATAACGAAAACTGACACGCTGATGTGGCACCAAGGTATAAACACCAGAAAAAGCGAGCCAAGCAATCATAAAGGGCATAAAGCTTAGAAGTTGCTGACCAACAGACAGGAACCCTTGATCTTGTACAATTGAAAATAGGTATGAACTCAGGGCAATACTACTGCCTAAAATAATCGGACCTAAGCTTAAAATGGTCCAATAGATGGTAAATGCTTGCACGATAGAACGCTTATTAGTGCAGCGCCAGATGCGATTGATAGTTTGATCAATGGTTGAGATAAGCAGCAGCGCAATAACAATTAGCGATGCAATACCCATCATGCTCATCTTTTTGGTGTTTTCAATAAAGCCACCAACATGATCTTTAATCGCATCACCCGAAGTTGGCACGAAGTTATTATAGATAAGATCTTCCATTATCTGGTTGAGCTCAGAAAACATCGGAAATGCCGATAGCATGTAAAAAATAACCGCCAGAAATGGCACGATCGAAAGCAGCGTTACATACGCTAAATGCCCAGCGGGCACTTTAATATTATCTTGCTGACAACGGTTCCACAAAAATAATAAATACTGCCACCCCACTTTACTACTGTCGATAATCAACTGTTTATTCATGGCTAAATCCCTACCCTTTAATTCCCTGTTTCAATATCTGTATCATAACGTAAAAAAAATCAGCATTCAGTTAATACCAAAGGAATTAATAAAGTGATCATTCTTGCTGGTTAAAATTATCCCTAACTGCGTTGTGAGTTTTGAAGTGAGAACAACTATTAAAGAGTTAAAGTCTTTAATTTAATTCTCCGATAGAGGATTAACGCAGTTAATCTCTCGAAAGGATGCAACTCACGCCTTATTAGTAATAATTTTTCCTACGCAAACTCTGATCACCTATTAAATTCCATTGGTATAAGCACTGGTTTTTTAATAGTAAAACTACATATTGTAGTTACTTTTATTACACCCATAAAAAAACCCTTATTCAGTTTTCACCAAATAAGGGTTTTTATTCGCGAGCTAATCGCTAACTAAGGCAATTAACCTTTAGCAGGACGAGCTGCACGTTTACGTTCGTTTTCAGTAAGAAGTTTCTTACGGATACGAATGCTTTCTGGTGTAACTTCTACTAACTCATCTACATCGATGAACTCAAGCGCTTGCTCAAGAGTCAAGATAATTGCAGGTGAAAGTGTTTGTGCTTCATCTGTACCTGAAGAACGAACGTTAGTAAGTTGCTTACCACGTAAACAGTTAACTGTTAAATCGTTAGCACGGTTATGAATACCAATGATTTGACCTTCGTATACTGGTGCAGCATGACCTAAGAATAGGCGACCACGATCCTGTAGGAAGAATAAAGAGTAAGTAACCGCTTTACCTGTACCGTTAGATACTAATACACCATTTTGACGCTGACCAATTGTACCGCCTTTATGTGGGCCGTAGTGATCGAAGCTATGGTATAGAAGACCAGAACCAGAAGTGATTGTCATGAATTCAGTTTGGAAACCGATTAAGCCACGACTTGGGATCATAAAGTCTAAACGGATACGACCTTTACCATCTGGTGTCATGTTAGTTAGTTCCGCTTTACGGATGCCTAACTGTTCCATGATTGAACCTTGATGTTGATCTTCACAGTCAACAGTCAATGTTTCCATTGGCTCGTGTAATGCACCATCAATCATACGTTCGATAACTTCAGGACGAGATACTGCTAGCTCGAAACCTTCACGACGCATGTTTTCGATTAAGATACCTAAGTGTAATTCACCACGACCAGATACTTTAAATTTATCTGGATCGGCAGTTTCTTCTACTTTAAGTGCAACGTTATGTACTAACTCTTTGTTTAGACGATCAAGGATGTTACGTGAAGTAACGAATTTACCTTCTTGACCACAGAATGGAGAGTTATTTACTTGGAACGTCATTGTTACAGTTGGTTCATCAACTGTTAATGGCGACATAGCTTCAACATTGTTCTGTGCACAAATTGTGTCAGAAATTTTAAGCTCACCTAAACCACTTACTGCAATGATATCGCCTGCTTGCGCAAGTTCAACGTCATGGCGTTCAAGACCTAAGTAACCTAATACTTGGCCAACTTTACCTTTACGTTCTTTACCGTCAGCACCAACAATAGTTACTTGTTGGTTAACTTTAACGCTACCACGAGTAACACGACCAACACCGATAACACCTACGTATGAGTTGTAATCAAGTTGAGAAATTTGCATTTGGAAATCACCGTCACGGTCCGCGTCAGGTGGAGCAACACCATCAACGATCGCTTGGAATAAAGATTCCATGTTTTCAGTTGGTTCTTCTGATTCAGCGTTAGCCCAACCATTTAGTGCAGAAGCGTAAACAACTTTAAAGTCTAACTGTTCATCAGTCGCGCCTAAGTTGTCAAACAGATCAAATACTTGATCCATTACCCATTCAGGACGTGAACCAGGCTTGTCAACTTTGTTGATAACAACAATTGGCTTAAGGCCGTGTGCGAATGCTTTTTGTGTTACGAAGCGAGTTTGTGGCATAGGGCCATCTACTGCATCAACGATTAAACAAACACTGTCTACCATAGACATGATACGCTCAACTTCACCACCGAAGTCAGCATGTCCAGGAGTATCTACGATATTGATGTGGTAATCATTCCACTCGATCGCAGTGTTTTTAGCAAGAATGGTAATACCACGCTCTTTCTCTAAATCGTTAGAGTCCATTACACGCTCTTCGTTGCCGCCGCGTGAATCTAAAGTGCCAGATTGCTCTAAAAGTTTATCAACAAGGGTAGTTTTACCGTGGTCAACGTGAGCAATGATAGCTATATTTCTTAATTTATCTAACGACATGATGCGCCTCAAAAAGTAACAATTGAAAAAATACCAATTAGATAAACTTAACAGCAACTGTATAGTTCATCTAATTGGTATAAACGGATAATCTAACTAAGTGTATAGCCAATTATCCAAAGTGCGCACATTGTAACCATAATTTCAAAAATAGAAAGTTTTAAGTACGTCACAATTAACATATTCCCTGTAATAATCGCTTTTCATCGTACTTTCACCCTACTCGCTATATTGTTTATGCACATAACATGAGCAAAGCACCAATATAACGCACAAAGCACCAACATGGTGCAGATTATTTCATTTTACTCCTCCTCCAAAACATGAAATTATTAGGCAATGTTTTGTTGGTGTTGATTAAATAAATAATTTGGCAATATTGAAGTTACCAATTTTTCATCGCACCTTCATTTAAATACTACTTAGAGGTTCCAAATATGTCTGTACAAACTGCACAAGACGTTCTTGCTCTTATCGAAGAACAGGATGTTAAATTCGTTGATTTACGTTTCACTGATACACATGGTAAAGAGCAACATGTATCTGTACCGCATCATCAACTAAATGAGGACTTCTTCGAAGAAGGTAAAATGTTCGATGGCTCTTCGATCGCTGGTTGGAAAGGCATTCAAGATTCAGACATGGTACTTATGCCAGTTGCTTCTACTGCAGTACTTGACCCATTTACAGATGACGTAACGCTAAACCTACGTTGTGACGTATTAGAGCCAAAAACAATGTTAGGTTACGACCGTGACCCACGCTCTGTTGCGAAACGTGCTGAAGCATACATGCGCTCTACAGGCCTTGCTGATACGGTTTTATTTGGTCCAGAACCAGAGTTCTTCCTATTTGACGACGTTAAATACGGTAACGGTATTGCAGGTTCTTTCTACTCAATTGATGCTAAAGAAGCAGCTTGGAATTCAGGTACTTCATACGAAGACGGTAATACTGGTCATCGCCCTGGTATCAAAGGCGGTTACTTCCCAGTAGCACCTGTTGATTCAGCGCAAAACATCCGTTCTGCTATGTGTTTAATCATGGAAGAGATGGGCCTTGTAGTTGAAGCACATCATCACGAAGTAGCAACAGCTGGTCAAAATGAGATCGCATGTCGTTTCAACACGATGGTTGAAAAAGCAGATGAGATCCAAATCTACAAGTATGTTGTACATAATGTAGCGCACGCATACGGCCAAACTGCAACGTTCATGCCTAAACCACTTGTAGGCGATAATGGTTCTGGTAACCACTGTCACCAATCTCTAGGTAAAGATGGCGTTAACCTATTCTCTGGTGATCAGTACGGCGGCCTATCACAAATGGCGCTTTACTACATTGGCGGTATCATCAAACACGCTAAAGCACTGAATGCATTTACTAATGCTTCAACTAACTCGTACAAGCGTCTTATCCCTGGCTTTGAAGCACCTGTAATGCTTGCATACTCTGCTGGTAACCGTTCTGCTTCTATCCGTATTCCAATCGTACCAACTGCACGTGCAGCGCGTATCGAAGTACGTTTCCCTGACCCAACAATGAACCCTTACTTAGGTTTCGCTGCGATGTTAATGGCTGGCCTTGACGGTATCAAAAACAAGATTGATCCAGGCGAGTCTCTAGATAAAGATCTTTACGACCTACCTAAAGAAGAAGCGGATGCTATCCCGCAAGTTGCTGTTTCTTTTGAAGAAGCACTTGCTGCACTTGATGAAGACCGTGGCTTCCTTACTGAAGGCGGCGTATTCTCAAATGAATCAATTGATGCATACATCGAACTTAAAACGAAAGAGTGTGAAGCAGTATCTCAAGCAACACATCCAAAAGAGTTTGACCTTTACTACAGCGTATAATCTAAGCTGTTAATACCGGTTTAATCTCTAAAGGGTCGCTCTATGCGGCCCTTTTTATTGCCTATTTTTTAATATTATGACACTTCGTGTAAGCAATAAAATAACGACTTTCCACACCTGAAAGAGGCTAAATTCAGGTATCCCTAACCACACTTTACATTTTGGCACCCATCTTGCTTAATCATATTGAATTATTTCATTAGCACTTAACAATTACTAAGCCGCTAACCACAATACTATACGCAGCAAGCAAGGAGCCTTAACATGAGTGGAAATCAAGTCCGCCTTCAAGCAATTGAACAAATTACTAACCGTGCACCAAAAGAGGTCGCTCAGACTAAACCGCTAAGTCAAATTTGGGCAAATGATGTTTTCAATTTGCAAAAAATGGAAGACGCGCTATCTAAAAATGCTTTTAAAGCGATTAAAAAGACGGTTCAAACAGGCGTAGCACTAGATAACTCTACTGCAGATATTGTGGCAGCAGCGATGAAAGATTGGGCTTTATCAAAAGGCGCAAAATTCTTCTCTCACGTTTTTTACCCGATGACTAACATCACAGCTGAAAAACATGATGCATTCATCCTGACTAACTCTGACGGTAATGCGATAAACGAATTCACAGGCAGCCTATTAATTAAAGGCGAACCAGATGGTTCATCTTTCCCTAATGGTAGCTTACGTATGACTAACGCAGCGCGTGGTTATACCGCATGGGATCCAACAAGCCCAGTGTACATTCAACACACTGCTAACGGCGCAACATTAATGATTCCAAGTGTATTCATGTCTTGGACTGGTGAAGCACTAGATAAAAAAATTCCATTACTACGCTCTAACTCAGCAATGAATGAAGCTGCACAAAAAGTATTATCATTAATGGGTGAGACTGACATTGCAGACTTGAATTCAAGCTGTGGTCCAGAGCAAGAGTACTTCTTAGTCGATGAGAACTTCGCAAATGCGCGTCCTGATCTGTTATTAGCTGGTCGTACCCTTTTTGGTGCAGCACCTGCTAAAGGCCAACAGTTTGATGATCACTACTTTGGTGCAATCCCACCGCGCGTTCAAGTATTCATGCAAGACTTTGAAGACCAATTATACAAATTAGGCATTCCAGCTAAAACGCATCATAACGAAGTAGCACCTGGTCAATTCGAAATTGCACCTTATTACGGCGCAGCGAACGTTGGTGCCGATCAGCAACAACTTCTTATGACGATCATGAAGAAAACAGCTAAAGAACACGGCTTCTTATGTTTGTTACATGAAAAACCATTTGCTGGCGTAAACGGTTCAGGTAAACACGTTAACTGGTCTGTTGGTAACAGCACACAAGGTAACTTACTAGACCCAGGTAAAACACCACACGAGAACTTACAGTTCCTATTATTCTGTGGCGCGGTTATCCGTGGTGTACATAAATACGGTCCTTTATTACGTGCGGTTATCGCTTCTGCTGGTAATGACCATCGTTTAGGTGCTAATGAAGCGCCACCTGCAATTCTTTCTGTTTACTTAGGTGACCAATTAGAAAAAGTATTTGAAGAGATCAAAACGGGTAAACTTACAGGTTGTACTGACGGCGGCGAGATGGACCTTGGTCTTTCTCAAATCCTTAATTTTGACCGTGATCCAGGCGATCGTAACCGTACTTCTCCGTTTGCATTTACGGGTAACCGTTTTGAGTTCCGTGCTGTTGGTTCTGAGCAATCAGTTTCTGGCCCATTAGTAGCAATGAACACAATGCTTGCTGATTCATTAAACTGGATCGCTGAAAAATTAGAAGCTGCACTAACAACTCAAGATCAAACAGCAGCTGTTATCACTGTATTAAAAGAGCTAGTTGAATTACATGGTAATGCTATCTTTGGTGGTGACGGATATTCTGAAGAGTGGCATAAAGCCGCTGTTGAAGAGCGTGGCTTATTAAATATTCCTACAACAGCTGATGCACTACCGCATTTAATGTCTGCTGATATTGTTAAGTTATTTGAAAGCACCGGCGTTTTATCTCCAGTGGAATTAGAAAGTCGCTACGAGGTTTACGCTGAACAATACAACCTAGCAATTGAAGTTGAAGCAAAATTAACAAGTGATATCGCTAAAACTAAAATTTATCCTGCCGCTATCTCTTACTTATCAGAGCTAACGCACGCATCTTCATCACTATCTGGTTTAGGTCTTGATTTAAACCCGACGGTAACTAAAGAGATCGTTGAACATGCAAATGGTTTATTAGTAACAGTTACTAAACTTGAAGCTGAAGTGGTTAAACATGATTTCGCTGATGCGGAAGCACATATGCGTCATAGTGCAGATGTTCTTTGCCCGCTAATGACTGAAGTCCGTGCTCACGCTGATGCGCTTGAGTTATTAGTAGCAGATGAATTATGGCCGCTACCTAAGTACTCAGAAATGTTATTTATTAAATAATAGCGACTAAAGCTAGCAAGAAGTGGACATTCTCCGCGGCTTGCTAGTTTGATGTTTTTTATCTCTATGAGTATTAGCAACTCGCTAGTATTCATAGAGATAAAAAAAAATTAATCATTATATTAATGATTAATTATTGATATTGGCTAAGGATTAACATTTTTAGCACAGCTTCGTTTACATAATGATTCTTTTATTGCCTAAACCAAGTTCATGGCTCACACTTAAATCTATTTAGCTTAAGGTTTAACACTATGAAATTATCTCTATTATTTGTGTCTACGTTGCTTTACCTTTTTTCATCACTGGCAACTGCTGAGATGAAAATTTACCATTGGGTTGATGAAAATGGAAAGGTACATTTTTCTGATACTGCGATACCGGGTACAGAAGAACTAGATGTAAAAGAGATCAATTTAGTGCCGGTCAATGGACCTGGAAATGATCAAAATGACGCTATAGCTAACCAACTTTCTATCGATAGTGAAGATGAGCAAGAGATAATAAATTACCAAGCGACAATCACCTCACCAGAGAATGATGCGCCGTTACGCAGTAATGAAGGCACCATCAATATTCATGTTGCAATACAACCTGAAAAAGAGAATGCACACACATTACAACTCTATTTAGATGGTAAAAAACTTGGCTCTCCACAAATATCACCCGCCATCCGAGCTCAGAATATTGATCGCGGAACGCACCAAGTGCAGGTTGAACTATTAGATGAAGATGGAACAGTATTAGCAAAAACACAGGTCGTTACTGTGCATTTGCAACGCGCATCAATTAAATCGCAAGTGCGTGCAGTTATAAAATAATAGTAGGAAAAATGCTCACAAAATTACCCCATGGCTTTCCTCTGGCCATTATCGAAGAGGCAAATACCGCCTTTGTGATTATTGATGAATCGCTGAAACTCAGTTATGCAAACCCCGCCAGTGAGTTACTGCTTTCACAAAGCTGTCAGCGTCTTTCTCAACAAAGCTTACAACAACTAGCTACTCACTATCATTTTAGTCCTGTTACTATCGAGCAAGTATTTAAAGACAAAGGGGCGTTTAATGAAAATGAGGTCACACTACTGGTTGATGCTCAACCACTCGTGATTAACTTAAGTGCAACACACCTTTCTTTTGAAGGCTGTGCTTATGTCATCATTGAGATGCGCTGTATTGAGCAACAACGTAAATTAAGCCAAGTACATTATCAAGAACATCAACAAAAAGCAGCCCAAGATTTAGTGCGTGGTCTTGCCCATGAGATAAAAAATCCCTTAGGTGGATTACGTGGTGCCGCACAACTTTTAGAAAGTGAACTGCCTTCCCCTGAACTGAAAGAGTTCACGCAAATTATTATTGAACAAGCTGACCGATTAAGTGCATTAGTAAACCGTTTATTAGGCCCCCAGAAAATGGGTGAACGGAAAATGGATAATATCCATTCCGTTTTGGAAAAAGTGCGTCAATTAGTTTGCCTAGACCTACCTGATTTTATCAATATTAAACTTGATTATGACCCAAGTATTCCTGATTTTGAGATGCAGTCTGACCAACTATTACAGGCATTTTTAAATATCGTCCAAAATGCGGTACAAGCACTGATCCCCGATGTGAAACAAGGCTCTGAAATAACGCTACGTACACGCACAGCACATCAAGTGACTATCAATGGCGTACCACAAAAATTAGCCGTTGAAATTAAAGTTATCGACAATGGTTCAGGTATTCCAAAACATCTTAAAGATACTCTTTTCTACCCGATGGTTACAGGTAAAAGTGATGGTACTGGATTAGGTTTGTCTATCGCCCAGGAGCTTATTAAGCAGCACCATGGACGCATTGAATGCCACAGCACCGTTGGGCACACTGAATTCTCTATCTATCTCCCCATGAAATTATAATTAGGATCAAAAATGACTACTACCGCTTGGATCGTCGATGATGATCATGCTATTCGTTGGGTATTAGAGCGCACCCTAAAAAGCAACAATATCAACCATGCTAGTTTCCCTGATGGTGAGTGCCTATGGCAGCAATTACAAATTGAACAGCCGGAGGTAATAATTTCTGATGTGCGTATGCCCGGTATCGATGGCTTAGCGTTGATGGAAAAAATACACCAACGTTTTCCAACGATTCCGATTATCATCATGACGGCACACAGCGACTTAGACAGTGCCGTTAATGCCTATCAAAGTGGCGCCTTTGAGTATCTGCCTAAACCCTTTGATATTCATGAAGCAACGGCGCTCATCCAACGCGCTATCAACCACAGTTTAGAGCTTAAACAAGCAAAAAAGCCAGTGAGTCAGCTTGTTGCTACACCTGAAATTATTGGTGAAGCCCCAGCGATGCAAGAAGTGTTTCGTGTTATTGGTCGCTTATCTCGATCTAGTATGAGCGTACTGATCAATGGTCAATCTGGTACCGGTAAAGAGTTAGTTGCTCAAGCACTGCATAAACATAGCCCGCGTAAAGACAATACCTTTATCGCACTTAATATGGCGGCGATCCCACGCGAATTGATTGAAGCAGAGTTATTTGGTCATGAAAAAGGTTCATTCACTGGTGCGGCCGCTAACCGTCAAGGGCGTTTTGAGCAAGCTGATGGCGGTACGCTATTTCTAGATGAAATTGGTGATATGCCACTTGATGTTCAAACACGTTTATTACGTGTTTTAGCAGATGGTCAATTCTATCGTGTGGGTGGTCACCAAGGTATTAAGGTTGATGTGCGTATCATCGCAGCAACCCACCAAAACCTAGAACAAAAAGTAGAATCAGGAGATTTTCGAGAAGATCTATTTCATCGATTAAATGTGATTCGCCTGCAAATACCCGCATTGAAAGAACGCCGAGAAGATATCAGCTTATTAGCACAACATTTCTTGCATAACATTGCTGCCGAGTTAAATGTTGAAAGCAAAATGCTCACAGAAGAGACCAAAGAGTACCTAAGCATGCTGCCTTGGCCCGGTAACGTTCGTCAACTAGAAAACATCTGTCGCTGGTTGACTGTGATGGCAAGTGGTCAAGAGGTACATATCAATGATCTTCCACCAGAACTTGGCGCTCAAGAAACACAAAGTAACGACAGTGAAACACCACTCTGGCAGAAGAATTTACAGCAGTGGACATTAACAGCGCTAAAGCAAGGCGAGCAAGATATTCTCAGTGAAGCACTGCCTGAATTTGAAAAAATAATGCTTAAAACTGCCTTACAATTTACCGACGGTAAAAAACAGGAAGCAGCCAAGTTATTAGGCTGGGGAAGAAATACGTTAACCCGTAAATTAAAAGAGTTTGGCCTAGGTTAACGATTAATGAGCTAAAAGATAAAACACAAAGCCATTAATTTTCGATTAAATTAATGGCTTTTTACTAACTAAGCTATGCACTGATAGCGCGCTGTTTTTTATTTCTAAGCAATAAACAAACAATTGATAACACCGCACAGCTACAGATAACTGCGACCATTGGCCAACTTGATGTCGCCGGAAGAAATGCAATGATTGCCGCAGCAACCCCACCTAAACCAAAGCGTAATGTACCTGCTAATGAGGAGGCTGTGCCTGCAATACTCGGGTAATCACTTAAAAGAATAGCCATCGAATTACTACCTACGGTTGAGATAGAACTGGTGTATAACATGATAGGTATTACCACGCCCCAAAGCCCTAAATCGAACAACTGCCCAGTTAATAATAAAACCCCAGCGACAAGCTGTATACTCAACCCTAAACTTAACATCCACTGCGAACCTTTCAGACGTACTAAACGCCCATTAACCACTGTCATCACCATCATCGAAACAACATTCAGACCAAATAGATAACCAACATGCTCAATAGGCACACCATGCAACTCAACATACACAAATGAACCGGCGGTTAAAAAGGCAAACATACCTGAAAATGACAGCGCACCGGTTAAAATTAACAACATTGCATCTGCACTCTTTACTATTGATCTGTAATTATAAAGTACTGATCGTACCCTAAATGGTTGACGTTTTTCGACTGCTAGTGTTTCAGGAATTTTTATAACAATCGCAGCAATCACTAATAGTGCAATCAGCGCGATCAACCAAAAAATAGAGCGCCAACCAAACCACACTGCCATATAACCGCCTAATAATGGTGCGATAAGTGGCGCAAGTGTCATGACTAATACAATAAATGACATGGTGCGTGCAAACTCTTCCTTTTCAAACATATCGCGCACAATTGCTTGAATCACCACAGCAGCGGCTGCACCAGCAAAACCTTGTGCAACACGCGTCCAAGTTAATAACTCGATACTCGGTGCCAACGCACTTAAAATAGATGCTAAGGTAAATAGTAACGTCCCCGTCAATAATACTGGTCTGCGTCCAAAGCTATCAGCGAGTGGTCCATGAAGTAATTGCCCTAATGCAAAACCAGCCATATAAGCTGTTAATGTAATTTGAATATCCCCTGCAGAAACTGAAAACTCCTTCGCAATTGAGGGCATTGCAGGCAGGTACATATCGATAGCAAAGGGTGTTAATGCTGAGATTGCACCTAAAATAACGATCAGTAAAAAACTGAGTTGTGTCGGTTTTGAAGGCATTGGTAACTCCAAGGTTCATACATTCAATGAGTCATTCAACGAATAATGCAGAGGCCTAAATAGGTGTGTGGATAATTGTATGACAATAACGGGATCAAGATCACATAGTAACAGCAACCGAACTACAAGTTATAATAGTTTAATAAATAGATTATCAGTTTAATAAGTGAACTATTTATTAAGAGGTAGTTATTATTGGTGACTATTTTGAATGATTATTAAGCGACCTAAATAATAAAGCCGCCTAATAACATTGTAAAGAGTAGGGATTAATTTAACCTAATGTCATGCACATGCTTTTTGAAAAACGATAGATTCAGTCTCGTTAAGTATTGTTAATATTTTTACTACGTAACCTGTCGCGGTAATTTTGTTTGGCAAACTTCTGTAAATCTTCCACATGATCACTTTCATCAACAATCTCTCTACCTAGCAGGGTTTCGATCACATCCTCCAAGGTCACCACACCAGCAGTTTGCCCAAATCTATCTTCTACTAAAAATAGATGTTCATGGCGCTTTATAAAGAGATCTAACAACTGTAAAACAGGAAAGTTTTCTGAAATACGCTGAATTGGCATCTTCAATTCACTTAAGCATAGCTCCCCCATCCCTTGTCGCTCTGATTCATATAATTGCGTTTTGATGATAATGCCGGTTATATCATCAACATCATTGTCATAGAGAGGAATACGGGTAAAGTTTTGGGTCTTTTCCGCCTCTAATGCCTCTTTAACAGAACATTGTTCAGGTAGCGCATGCATTACTGTTCGCGGGGTTAAAATATCTTTTATTTTAGTTTCTCGTAATTTTAAAATATTTTCTACAAGCCTATTTTCCTGCGTTGCAATCGCCCCCTCTTTATAACTTAACGTAGTAAAGGCTAATACCTCCTCACGACTGATAAGATTTTTTTTATCGCGACTAATTAAGCGCGTTAATAATGTCGACAACCAAACTAATGGAAAGACCAGTTTTATCAAAAGCGTAATGATATAAGCAGATGGAATGGCTAGCTGTTTCCAAAATGTAGCACCAATTGTTTTAGGGATAATTTCAGAAAAATATAAGATTGCGAGGGTTAATAAAAATGCAATTAGCGTTTCCCACTGCTCTCCATAGAGTCGAATAGCTTGAGCGCCGACACCAGCTGCACCCATGGTATGGGCAAAGGTATTAAGGATTAATATACTAGAAATTGACTGATCTAACTTTGTTTTTACTTTCGCCAAAACTTTCGCCTGACGCGGCTTTTTATTTTGTAACTGCGCGATAAAAGTCGGTGTTACTGAAAGTAATACAGCTTCCAAAACAGAACACAAAAATGAAACACCGATGGCAATAAATAGATAGGTTATCAATAAAGTCATTAAGTTAATCCACCTCTAATTCAGTAAATTTAATGCTTATAATAAAGGATAAAAAAAACAAATAGCAACAAAATCATGATTATTTATTTTTCAAATAACAGCTGTTTAAGTAACAATAAACCTTGATCATCATCGCTTAAGCTACCAGCAATTGATAACTGTTCAATCAACGTTTCCTGCCAGCCGAGCCTTTCAAAAGCAAGGCTAAAACTACCTGCTTGTGCATCATCAGGGGGGAAATTTATCCATCGCTGCTGCTCTATTAAATACAGATCATTCAACGTTAGTTGTAAGTTTTTAAGCTGCAGTGGCAATGCACTGTTAGCGCTGTAAACAGAGATATTATCTAACTTCAGTTGCTTTATTAACAACACTTGTAGCGGTAATAATTCGTTTTTCTGCTGTTCATCAGAGATATTTTGTTGTTCAGCAGGCATTAACCAAGTAGGGATGTCGATGCTCATATCATGGGCAAGTAACGAATGTAGCGTTACCTGTTGAACGCTAACGCTCGGCTTTGGCAACAACTTAATATCTAGCACCGCATCCGCTTGCATCGCTAAACTGCCAGAAAAGGCATCGATATTGAGATGCTCTAGCAACAATCTGTTTTTATTAAACTGAAGTCCTAATTGCAACGCATCAACGGTTATTAGTTGTTGTGCAGACAACCCCGTCACGATACTGCTCGTTGTAATATCGAGCTTAGCCTGACGTTGTAATAGATCCCCTTGCGCTGATAGCTGCAAATTATCTATCTGTAACTGCTGTTGTGGTGCCTGTAACTGTAGATGTTTAAAGGCCAATGTAATGTCTGCATTAACGGGAACAAGTTGTAATTGTTGATTATTAATAACCAATAGATCCTGCAGTTCAAGTTGCCCACCTTCGAGCATTAAGCGCTGACCTTGATGCTCGATAACACCATTAACCGCACTAATATTAAGACGATTAATATGCAATCGTTGCCACGCTAACTTTTGTAACTTAACACTGTTCTGAGGGGGTACATTGTCATTTTCACTGACTGTTTGCGTTGTTGTTGCTAATCCAAACAGCGGTTTATCAACCTCAACACCACTTATATTAATACTTTTTATTGCTAACAGACGTTGCCACAACTCTAATTTATCGACTTCAATATCGAGCTTTTCTATGCGCATCACACGCTGCTGTTGCTGATATAGAGTTACCCCTATTAAAGAGAAACGTTTTTCTGCAAGCCAATGATTTTCAATGCTTTGGAATCGAACATCATAACCCGTTGATTGTTTAATCTGATCACTTGCCCAATCCCTGTAGTCATTAACATCAAAAAGAGCGATAAAACTGATCACTAACGCAATCAACAATACCAACAACAAGGATATCGCGATAAAAAAACGTTTCATGTTAAGCATCATCATTAAGCATGTGCATATTGCTGATTTTCACCCAACCAACGAGTGGTAAGTGCAGGGATTAGGTGTGCTTGCTCTGCTACGATTGTTTGTGCTAATTGCAGAGAATAAGGCACTAACGCTTGGTCGCGCAATAGATCCGCAATCTTGAATTGTGCGACGCCTGTTTGCTTGGTCCCTAACACTTCACCGGGCCCACGAATCAATAAATCTTGCTCGGAGATATAAAAACCATCGTTACTTTCGCGCAAAATTTGCAGTCGCTTTTTAGCGGTTAATGACAACGGGTTTTTATACAATAAAACACAGTGGCTAGCGACACTGCCACGCCCTACTCGCCCACGTAACTGATGTAATTGTGAAAGCCCTAAACGCTCAGGGTTTTCAATAATCATCAAACTTGCGTTAGGCACATCAACCCCAACTTCGATCACCGTGGTTGCAACAAGCAGATCTAACTCCCCCGCTTTGAAGGCATCCATCACATATTGTTTTTCATTACCTTTCATACGCCCATGCACTAATCCAATACGCAGGTCGGTTAAACTAAGTTGCAGATCATTGGCAGTATCTTCTGCCGCTTGGCACTCTAATGCTTCCGACTCTTCAATCAGGGTACAAACCCAATAAACTTGTCGCCCCTCATTTTTGCAAGACTGGTATACCCGTTTAATAATATCCTCACGTCTTGTATCGGCTAATGCAACGGTTTGCACTGCAGTACGTCCCGGCGGCAGTTCATCAATCACCGATACTTTCAAATCCGCATAAGCGGTCATCGCCAAGGTACGTGGGATAGGCGTTGCCGTCATGGTCAATTGGTGTGGCGCAAAACCAGTTGATAAACCTTTCTCTCGCAACGCTAAACGCTGATGAACACCAAAACGATGCTGCTCATCAACAATAATTAGTGCAAGGTTGTTAAAAATAACATTATCGGAAAATAGTGCATGAGTACCAACCACCATTTTCGAGAGACCAAGTTGTATATTTTCAGTTTGTGAACGCTTCTCTTTTACTTTCATTTTTCCCGACAGCATACCCACTCGAATACCAAGAGGCTCAAACCATTTTTGAAAGTTAATATAATGTTGTTCCGCTAGCAATTCAGTGGGTGCCATTAATGCGACTTGATAACCCGACTCGATAACACTTAACGCAGCAAGTGCGGCTACTAATGTTTTACCTGAGCCTACGTCCCCCTGTACTAAACGCATCATCGGATAGGCTTGCTGTAGATCTTGCTGAATCTCTTGGGCAACACGTGTTTGCGCATTAGTGGGCATAAAACCAAGGTTTTCTAATAGCTTCTCTTGTAGTGCAGGCTCATTTTCAATGATAATTGATGGCTGTGATTGTGCGGTAGCACGCATCGATAACATACTTAACTGTTGCGCAATTAACTCTTCAATAATTAGGCGCTGTTGTGCTGGGTGGGTTTTATTTTCAAGTTGCTCAATATTGGCATCGGGCGGCGGTTGATGCAGATAAAAAAGAGCATCCTGCAAACTAATAGGGTGACTCAGTAACTGCGTAGGTAATAGCTCATCAATGCTATTTTGTTTAAGCATCTCTATCGCTTGCACAGCGAGTTTACGTAAGCTGTTCTGCTTTAACCCCTCTGTCATCGGATAGATTGGCGTTAACATCTCCTGCGCTTGTGATTGTTCGCGCTGTTGAATCAAGGTGTATTCAGGATGAGTGACCTCAATACCTTGATAGCCGCGTTTAAATTCACCAAAGCATTTAATTAACATCCCTTCTTTAAGCGTGTTTTTTTGTGAGGCGTTAAAATGGAAAAAATTAAGTGTTACCCTACCTGTCTCATCACCTATCTGGCATTTAAGGATGCGTCGCTTCCCCATCTGCACATTACAGCTAATAATGCGCCCTTGTACGCTCACTTGCATCCCATCTTTTAATTCGCCGATGGGATAAATAGAGGCTCTATCTTGATAATGCAATGGTAAATGAAACAACAAATCAGCAACACTAAATAGGCCAAGCTTCTCCAATCGCTCAGACATTTTAATACCTACACCATCTAATGCACTTAAAGGCACCTTTTCTAGTTTCATTTTTTATCCCGATTGACTACGCTTTACTTACATTATTACTCTAAGTAACAGAGATAACTACTTTACACTGTTTATAAAGGAACTATAAATGCGTTTTATTATTTCTCTGATCCTTATTAGCTTTAGCATGCCGAGCTTTACCGAAGAGAGCGCTGTAGATGAGCGTTTTATAGAAGAGCAGCAATTACAGACAGTAGGCTTTTCTATTACTCCTCATAAACCAACCTACCTTATCCCTTTTTCCTTTAATGATAAAATTCAGTCATATGATGCCTACCCTAAAGATGAAAATGGTAGTAATGATCTACAACAGCTTGAATTGGAGTTTCAAATTAGCTTTAAAATACCGGTTGTCGTTGATATTGCAGACCTGCCTCTTTCGCTTTACTTTGCTTATACACAAGTCTCTTTTTGGCAAGCCTATAACTCCGAACTCTCCGCACCTTTTCGAGAAACAAATTACGAGCCAGAGATGTTTTTTCGTTGGCAACAACATTACGATATCGGTTTAGGCTGGGAATTTAAGCTTGCCACTTTTGGTTTCACCCATCAATCAAATGGTCGTTCATCTGAGTTATCGAGAGGTTGGAATAGACTTAATGGTAATGTCGTTATCGCGAACGGAAACTTGGCCGTTGACTTCACACCTTGGTACCGATTTGAGCAATCAGCAAGCAGAGATGATAACCCTGATCTACTCGATTATTATGGACATGGGAAAATAACATTGGCCTATAAACTGAATAATCATAAGTTTTCTTTTATGAGTAGAAACAATCTAGAGAGTGGTTTTAGTAAGGGAGCGATGGCTGCTACATGGAGCTTTCCAATCCACAATAAAATCCATGGCTACTTAAAAGTATTCAGTGGTTATGGTAATAGCATGATTGAATATGATGAATATACCAATACCATCGGCATTGGTATATCACTCACAGATTGGTTGTAACAACCTAAATAGTATATATCAGCCAATCACTAACCATAATGCAACACCTAACATCATACTGCCTGCAATACGGTTCATCAGTTTCACATTATTTTTTTTCTGTAGCAGTACACGCAAAGCACGACCTCCCGTTGCATACATCAGCAGGCAAATCAGTTCTAAAGTAAGAATAATAGCGATCAGAAGTGTCGCTTGAGGCATTAATGGTTTATCCATAATAATAAATGGTGGTAACAGAGAGAGGATAAACACCCACCCTTTAGGATTAGCGATAGCAGTCACTAATCCTTGAAGTGCAAGGTTCATTGGCGAGATATTTTGTGCATTAGTAGAATCAAGGTCAATCGCCATTTTACCTTTACTACGCCACAGACCAATACCGAGATAACACAAATATGCTCCACCACCGTATTTCAATGCGATAAATAAACTAGGATAAGTTAGTAATAGTGTTGCAACCCCCAACAAGGCAGATAATGCAACAATGCCGACACCGATCAACTCACCAACGACCATCCACAAGCTACGTTTGACGCCAATCGTCATACCTAACGTTAATGCTAAGGTCATACATAAACCTGGTGTTGCAGAAACTGCAAAAAAAGTAATAATAAATAAGATGAGAGATGAGCTGTCCATTTGATGACCTTAAAGGTTAAAGTGCATTTAAAAAAGAGTGCCTAAACGATAAAAAACACCAATATATAAATTATAATGCTGTTTGCACTTCATAAAATGGCATTATATAACATCAGTTAAGATAATAAATGCGCATCATTGACTCACAAGTTTTTATTAATAGCCTGCCCCACCGGATTAGGATTGCAGATAATCATAAAGACGCTACGCTAATGCTTAACTCAATGACTAACCATAATGATTTTTCATTTTGTAATAGGGATATATGTTGAACTTGAAAATGTTATCTAAACAAAGCTTGTATACATTGGTTCATGATAGCGATAGTACAAAAGGACGGCTTTTTGCCCTCTCTATTCAGCTACTCATTATCCTCTCTCTAATCTCTTTTTCGATAGAGACATTGCCCGATCTCTCCGCGCTACAGCGCAGTTATCTACATTATATTGAAATCGCAGTTGTTATCTTGTTTAGTGTTGAATATTTACTCAGGATTTATGTCGCAAAAAATAGGCTCGCTTATATTTTCAGTTTTTATGGGACGATCGATTTATTAGCGATTCTGCCTTTTTATATCGCTTCAGGGTTGGATCTACGGACGGTGCGTTTGTTCCGCTTATTAAGACTACTGCAGATTTTTAAGCTGTTTAAATACAGTAAAGCATTACAACGTTTTCAGCGCGCTTTTAATTTAGTCAAAGAGGAGATGTTCGTTTTTGGTGTGATTGCGATGATCATGCTCTACCTTTCAGCAGTGGGCATCTATTATTTTGAAAATGCAGTACAGCCTGAGTTATTTCAATCTATCTTTCATAGTTTATGGTGGGCATTAACCACGCTCACAACCGTTGGTTATGGAGATATGTTTCCCATTACTGTTGGCGGTAAAATATTTACTTTTTTTGTACTGCTTGTGGGATTAGGGATAGTGGCAGTGCCAACAGGTTTAATTGCTACGGCATTATCACAAACACGTACTGAAGAAGATAAAAAAGTAGAAAAATAGGCGCGACCTAAGCAACGCCAACTATCATAGTTTCAAAGAGTTATTTACAGGGGCAATTTACAGGGAAATAGTGTCAGTAAAAGTATTATATTTACTAACACTATTTTATTGTGATACCTATTTATTAGCTATAACCCTATAACAATCGGTTATTTTCAAGCCTGATTAACAGGCTCAGCAACATCCGAATCAGGTACACCAATAGTCTCTTTTATTAGACTATGATTGCCCATCAAAAGATCATTTAAGGTGCCCTCTTTACCATCCACTAGGCCCAATTCTCGCACCATTGCATCAACCATTGGCGCTTGTGCTCTATAACTCAATGCCGCACCGGTAATCTGTTCCGCTAAACCACCATTAGCCGTGCCAGATGTTGCAACAGTACCGCCAGTTGCATTACCTCCATAGCCTTGTAATATTTTAATGCCCTCAATGTTTTCTAACGGTTTTACAGAGTTAGCGACTATCTCGGGTAACACTTTTAACATCGCTAATGTTCTTTGCAGATCAACTTGCTCGTCACGTAAACTATTTTCCGCTTCGTATAATACGCGCTTACCTTCAGCTTCAACCGCATATACTTGTGCATCAGCATCCGCTTGTAATTTTTTAGCATCAGCACTGGCTTTCGCTTCAATCAATACCGCAGAGGCTTTATCTTCAGCAGCTTGTTTATCTGCCTGCGCTTGCACCGTAATACTAACCGCTTCACGCTCTGCCACTTTTTTAGCATCGATAACGTCAATCTCTTTACTACGGTTTGCTTGTGCGACCTCTTTCGCAGTAATAACGGCTTCCTCTTTTTCTACCTTATCTTTTTCTGCATCAGCAGCTTTTGCACGAGCGGCCGACTCTTCCTCAGACTTTTCTGCAATCGCAATACGTTTATCTTGCTCAGAAACCTCTATATCACGCTGCTGCTGAATTTTAGCCTGCTCTAGGGTTTTATATTTTTCAATTTCTTGGGACTCAATATGGCGCGCTTTCTCAATCTCTGATAGTTCGACGGCACGTTGCTTGGCAATCTCAGCTTGACGCTCTTCTTGTTCACTGACCTCACGCTGCTTAACAATGGCCGCCTTTTGTTCAACACGTCTAAACTCTAAGGCCTGTTCTTGCACGATCTGCGCTTCTTCAGTTTCTTTTTTGATGGTCAGCGATAGTTTTTCAGCTTCTAGATTACGTTGTTCAATCAAGATCCGACTTTCTTGTTCAATATCGTTAGTTTCTTTACGTTTTCTTTCGATTATTTGCGTTAATCTTGCACGCCCCTCGGCATCAAAAGCATTGTTTTCATTGAAGTATTTAAGTTCTGTTTGATCAAATCCGGTTAATGACACCGATTCTAATTCAAGACCATTTTTTTCAAGGTCATTAGCCACACTTTGTTGTACTTTTTGCACAAATTCCGCACGTTGCTCATGCATCTCAATCATGGTCATTTCAGCGGCAACGGCACGTAATACATCAACAAACTTAGATTCCATTAATATTTTAAGCTCTTCTACACGCATCGTACGTGTACCCAATGTTTGGGCGGCCATTGATATTCCTTCAGAATGTGGCGCGACTCGCAGGTAAAAGTCCGATTTTACATCGACACGCATTCTATCCTTGGTGATCAGTGCATCTTTTTGGGTTTTCTCGACCTCAATACGCAAGGTATTCATATTGACAGGGATGGTTTCATGAATGACGGGTAACACAACTGCCCCACCATCTTTAACCACTTTCTCGCCACCCATACCGGTTCGTACAAAGGCAATCTCTTTTGTTGCCCGCGTGTATAACTTGGCAAAGATCAGTCCTATCGTTAAGAAAGCGATAAACGCAATACCCGAGATAATTAAAATAAACTGCAGATTTGCGTCAATATTAAAATCCATTTAGTTGTTACTCCTTGATTAAAGTGTTGATAATTATTGAATATATTTACAAGCCTCTATGAAGGCTCAAACTCGATAGCTAACCAGCTACGTGATAGTTTTTTAATTAAGATAACTTGGGTACCTTGCATAAATTCCTGCCCTTGCACCTCTGGCTCAACCATTAAATAGTGTTTTTGATGAAAATCATCATGCAACACCGCTTCTGCAGCACTGCCTTTACGCGCTTTGCCGACCGTAATCGTGGCAATTTTCCCAGTAAAGGAGTCTGATGAGATAGCAGAGCTTTCGTTCGTTGGCATGATGGTTGCTATTTTCCCCCCAAGAATACGGCAGCTAAAAATGGCAATAATAAGCGCAATAGGGAAACTTAATAGGGTAGGTAAAATAACAATAAAATTAATTGATAGTCCGGCAATACCAAAGCTAGTTAAAAACAGTATCAACCAAACCAAAACGGGTAAACGTGAGAGATAAAGCCAGCCTAATACACCACTTAATCCGCCTGAGGGTAATGTCGCATCAACATCAATATCGAACGAGAACATATCATCAAACGCACTTGCCATGCTCAAGCCGATCACCAGACCAATACCTTCTAAGAGCGCCAAGCCCATTACAAAAAATAGTGCGCAAGAATATAGGATATTAAATTCGGATATAAAAAATGAGAACAAGTAACCTCCACAATCATGTCAAATAATAATCAAAAACAAGGTATGATGAAGATACCAATTACTACTAATCTATTATGTCGCATAACTCACAGTTCACATATCTAAACGGATACAAGTTAAAAATTATCACTTTGAAAGGGCTTACATATAAAAAGAGTGCTTTAATGACATGCATGTAATTGATTATTAGCGATTACAATTTTATCGATGAAGATTGCTGAGGGACAAGCGTAACTTAGCGAGGGGCTCTTAGCAGTGTTTTATTAGGTGAATTTACGACAATAAAATAAAACGAGACGCTGCTATTGTTTCGACAATACAGCGTCTAAAATTACACTTACAATTCGATGACTAAATCAGACATTGCTTTACTGCTACAACTTAATACATAACCCTGCGCGATTTGCTCAGCAGTTAATGTGGCAGTACTTGAGCTTTCGACTTGCCCTGTGACTTTACATTTACACGCACCACAAACACCGGTACGACAAGCTGCAATAATAGGTACCCCAGCTGCCTCTAATGCATTAAGCAAAGGCTTATCACTATTAATAACAAAGTTTTTACCATGTTGCGGTGCAATACCTTGATAACTCACGCCATTATCTGATTGCTCAGTAGTAGTCTCATTTTCAGCAACAAAGCTCTCTTTATGGAAAAGATCCATATTGAAACCACGTTGCTCAGCGAGGTTTTCAACCACTTGCATATAAGGCGTTGGACCACAGGTAAAAATAGTTTTGCCATTGACATCATTAACCAACTGAGTAAAGTTTTCAGCGTTTAAACGCCCTTCCATAAACTCGCTGTTATCTGTCTGCTCTAAAATAAATGAGAGACGGAAGTTAGCATGTTGTGCATCTAATTCTTTTAACGTAGTCGCCATAATGATATCGGCTTCACTACGTGCGCTATAGATAAAGTGAATGTTTACTTTTTGCTGTGTATCTAATAACCAACGTGCCATCGACATACAGGGTGTAATCCCACTGCCGGCACTCATTAATAGGATATCAGCGCTCACCGGATTATTTTCAATCGTGAAACTACCCGCTGGTGCCATCGCAGGCAAAGCCATCCCTGCTTGCAGGTGATCCAGAAGATAATTTGATACCTTACCACCCACAACACGCTTGATGGTCACAGCAACAGATTCAGGTTTTGACGGGGTTGATGAAAGTGAATAAGCGCGATGCTCAACTTCACCCGCAACATCAACTTCGAAAGTAAGAAACTGTCCCGCTTGGTATTCAAAAGCTGCATCATCTAATTTTTTAAATTCAAAGGTGGTTGCATCTGATGTTTCATCAATACGCTTGGTACAGATAAGTGGTTCAAATAATGATTGCATTGCTATTCCTATAAAAAGCGTAAATCAGTGCAAGCCGATACCTTACAAGATATCGGTTTGCATTTAATGGAGGTTAATCGATTGCTAACCTATTTAGCCAACATCGTTTTTAGATCTGATTCAACATCAGTAATCATGGTGAGACCAAACTGCTCGTTTAATACGTTCAGTAGGTTGTCGGTTAAGAACGCAGGTTTGCTTGGTCCAACACGAATGTTTTTCACACCAAGTGACAATAGTGTTAATAAAACCACGATCGCTTTTTGTTCAAACCAGCTAAGTACAAGACTAAGAGGCAACTCATTAACGCCACAATCAAAGGCTTCAGCTAGCGCTAATGCGAGTTGGATTGCAGAGTATGAATCGTTACATTGGCCAACATCTAATAAACGTGGAATACCATTAATATCGCCAAAGTTAAGTTTATTAAATTTAAACTTGCCACAAGCAAGCGTTAAAATAAGACAGTCTTCAGGGATCGCTTTAGTTAAATCGGTGTAATAACTACGCTCCTCTTTGTCACCATCACAACCACCAACCAAGAAGAAGTGCTTGATGTTGCCAGCTTTAACTTGTTCGATAACAGCAGGCGCAGCATTCATCAGTGCATTACGACCAAAACCAACGGTAATTTCGTGTGGAATTTCAGAGTATTTAAAACCATCTTGCGCTAATGCAGATTCAATCACTTCGCTAAAGTCAGTACCTTCAATATGTTTTACTCCAGGCCAGCCAACAATACTACGCGTAAAGATGCGGTCGCTATAATCACCTACATTAGGATCGATTAAACAGTTTGAGGTCATTACGATTGGGCCAGGAAAGCTTGCGAACTCTTTCTGCTGGTTTTGCCATGCTGTGCCGTAGTTTGCAATCAAGTGAGGGTATTTTTTCAAACCAGGGTAACCGTGAGCAGGTAACATTTCACCATTGGTATAAACGTTAATACCAGTGCCTTGTGTTTGCTCTAAAATCATCTCTAAATCACATAGGTCGTGACCTGAAACTAAGATCGCTTTACCAGCAACTGATTTAACATTCACCGTTGTTGGTGTTGGGTGACCATATTTAGTGGTTTCGCCATGATCTAACATCTCCATCACTTTGTAGTTCATCGCACCAATCGTCATGCTCATTTCAAGCAATTTACCCAGATCGTCAGAGTCTGTTGCAAGCCAAGCGAAAATACCGTGGAACTGAGCGTTGATAGCCTCATCATTTTGACCAAGTATATGCGCATGCTCCATGTAAGCCGCAGCCCCTTTAAGGCCGTATAAACAAAGTAAACGTAAGCCCATGATATCTTCGCTAACCAGTTCTTTACCACGGTTAACAGCAACAGATTCTGCTTGTTGAAGTAATGCTTCACGGCTATTGGCTAAGATAAATGCAGTCACTTTTGTCGCTTCAGCAGGTTTTTGACCAGCAATTAAACATGCCGCTTCATATTTTTCTTTAAGCTGTTCGCGGTAAGTTTGTGCTTGATAAGCGTAACCTTCAATACGGTCTGCTTCGAAATTTACATTGGTTAATGTCGCGAAAAAGGCTTTTGGTACAAAGGCATCTATTTCAGCATCAATGATATTAAACTCACGCGCTTTTTCAGCGTAAAAAGAGGTACCTTGTAATGCGTAGATAAGAAGATCCTGCAGATCAGAGACCTCTTCTGTTTTACCACACATACCTTGAGAATAAGAACAGCCAGAAGCCGCTGGCGTCACAATTGTTTGTTCACATTGAATACAAAACATAATAGTTTCCTTTGTCATCACTAAAACCTTGTAATGAACAAGGTCAATAAAGTATTAAATTAATAATTTTAAGAGCAGGAAAATACCATAGTGATTTAGTCAACTATTGATCTAGATTGGTTTTTGAATGGTTAACGCTAAACCCGAGTAAATTAGTCAGGTAAATAATAATAACTACTATTTAAAAGACAAAAACAGATGTAATAACACTAAAGTGAACAAGGTTTTAGGAGCGGTTAAAGCAGAGGATTGTTATTCATTTAATGGTAATAACCGTTATAACATCAAGGCTAGCAAGGTTATAACGGTTATTACGTAGAGGTTGGAAATATTAAAAGTTTACTTTCAAACAAGAAACGGCGTGGGTGATACTGCCTTGTAATCTTGGTCTCGTTTGTGCGCAACTTTCATCAGCTAACGGGCAACGTGTTCTAAAAACACAACCTGATGGCGGATTCATCGGCGAGGGTAACTCTCCTTCCAACATCTCTATTTTTTTAGCACGCTCAATACGTGGATCAGGAATCGGTACCGCTGACATTAAAGCGCGGGTATAGGGATGTTTAGGATCGTTAAATAGCGCTTTAGACTCTCCCATCTCTACTTCATTACCTAAGTACATTACCAAAACACGATCGGAAATATGCTTAACAATCGAAAGGTCATGAGCAATAAACACTAAACTCAACCCCATCTCCTGTTGTAGCTCTTTGAGTAGATTGATCACCTGTGCTTGAATCGATACGTCTAATGCTGAAACGGGTTCATCACAGATAATCATTTTCGGTTTCAAAATAAGCGCACGCGCAATCCCGATGCGCTGACATTGCCCCCCCGAAAACTCGTGAGGATAACGATTAATTACATTAGGTAATAAACCAACCTTATCCATCATCTGTTTAACTTGATCTTTCACTTCCGTTTTTGAAAGTTTAGGATAAAAGGTTTTTAATGGCTCAGCGATAATATCGCCAACGGTCATACGAGGATTGAGTGATGCAAGTGGATCTTGAAAGATCATCTGCATATCTTTACGCGTTTCACGACGTTCCTCTTTAGAAAGCTTAGTAACATCGTCACCGAGCCACACAACTTGCCCCTCTGTCGCTTCAACTAGACCAATAATTGCGCGCGCAAAAGTAGATTTACCACAGCCTGATTCGCCAACAACACCGAGTGTTTCACCCTGATAAAGTTGAATATCAACACCATCAACCGCTTTTAACTTACCAGGTTTAGCCCATGGCCAAAGCGATTTAGACTCAATATCAAAATGTACCTTTAGGTTTTTAACATCAAGTAGTAACTCTTTTTCAAGTGGCTTTTCATTTTTCATTTCAATGCTCATTTGTCCCAGCTCTCCCAGTCAGAGAAACACGCGCGTTCTCTACCATCAGCAAACATCTCTAAAGGTGGAGCATCGGTTGAACAACGATCTAACACACGATGACAGCGATCTTGATAAGGACAGCCCGGTGGTAGTCGTAATAAATTCGGCGGATTACCAGCAATCGTTGGTAATATTTCGCCCTCTGTATCTAAACGTGGGATCGCTTTTAGTAGGCCTTCTGAATAAGGATGGCTTGGCTGATAGAAAATTTCATCAACCGTTGCATACTCCATGGTGCGTCCAGCATACATCACTAATACTTTGTCACATGAACCCGCTACGACACCTAAATCATGGGTGATCATAATAATCGCGGTATTAAATTTATCTTTTAATTCGTTTAATAGATCCATTATTTGCGCTTGTACGGTCACATCTAGCGCCGTGGTTGGCTCATCAGCAATTAGTAATTTAGGACGGCATAACAGTGCCATCGCAATCATCACACGCTGGCGCATTCCACCAGAAAACTCATGTGGGTACATGGTAATACGCTCACGCGCTTCAGGAATTTTAACCGCTTCAAGCATCGCAACCGATTCTTCAAATGCAGCTTTTCTGCTAGCGCCTTTATGTAGCATCAGCACTTCCATCAACTGTTCACTGACCTTCATGTACGGATTCAGAGAGGTCATCGGGTCTTGAAAAATCATCGCTATTTGTTCAGCACGAATTTTATTCAGTTTCTTTTCTGGTAAGTTTAAAATCTCATTACCTTCAAATTTTGCACTACCAGAGATGATGCCGTTTTTAGCTAATAGGCCCATAATCGCGAATACAGTTTGAGATTTTCCCGAACCTGACTCGCCTACAATACCTAATGTCTCACCCTGTTTAAGTGAAAAATTAAGATCATTTACCGCAGTCACGTTGCCATCTGGCGTCGTAAACTCAACGCGTAAATCTTTTACATCCAATAAATTCATCGTTAGTCCCTTATCTATCTTTTGGATCTAACGCATCACGCAGACCGTCACCAATATAATTAAAACAAAATAGCGTCACAACCATGAAAGCGGCAGGAAATGAAAGTTGCCATATCGCGATCTCCATCGTTTGTGCGCCCTCTTGCAACAACGCGCCCCAACTAGTCATCGGCTCTTGTACACCTAATCCTAAGAAGCTAAGGAATGATTCCGTTAAAATCATGCTTGGCACTAATAGCGTTGAATACACTGCCACAATGCCTAATACATTAGGGATAATATGACGACGAATAATATTCCATTGGCTAACACCCGATACATGCGCTGCTTCAATAAACTCTTTGTTACGCAAACTTAATGTTTGTCCGCGCACAATGCGCGCCATATCCAGCCAAGCAATGGCACCAATCGCAATAAAAATAAGATAGATGTTTCGACCAAAAAAGGTCACCAATACAATCACTAAGAACATGAATGGGATCGAGTATAAAATCTCTAAGATACGCATCATCATGCGGTCAACACGTCCGCCAATAAAACCAGAGGTTGCGCCATATACGGTACCAATTACCACCGCGACTAACGCGCCTAATACACCTACCATCAATGAGATTTGTCCGCCTAGTAAAGTACGCACGAATAGGTCACGGCCTAAACTATCGGTACCAAACAGGTGTTCTGCTGATGGTGCAGCATGCATCGCATACCAATCGGTATCATCAAACGCATATTGACTTAATAGGGGAGCAATAATCACTGACAGAGTAATTAATACTAATATGACCAGGCTCACCATTGCCGCTTTGTTACGCATAAAACGCATACGTGCGTCTTGCCATAAACTACGCCCTTCAATTTCCAGGTTTTCTGAGAATTTCTCAAGCGCGTCTATATTTTCTTTTTTAGTTATCATAGGTTCCGTCCTTAATAGCGAATTTTAGGATCAACATACGCTAGCAGAATATCTACAATGGCATTGAAGAGAATAAATAAGAAACCAATTAAAATGGTCACGCCCATTACTAATGAGTAATCACGATTGAAGGCTGCATTAACAAATAGCTTACCAATTCCTGGTAAACCAAAGATGGTTTCAATCACTACCGAGCCGGTAATAATACCCACGAATGCAGGTCCCATATAGGAGATAACTGGCAACATAGCAGGCTTAAGCGCATGTTTAACAACGATATAACTGTAGCTAAGGCCTTTCGCACGTGCAGTACGAATAAAGTTACTGTTTAATACTTCAATCATGCTACCACGGGTAATACGAGCAAAAGTAGCGACATACATCATTGCCATACCTAATACAGGCAGAACCATATATTGCAACGAACCATCTAACCACCCGCCGGCAGGAAACCATCCTAAACCGATTGAGAATATATAAATTAATACTGGTGCAAGTACAAATGAGGGCATCACAATGCCCAACATGGCGGTGGACATAACAGCATAATCTAACCAACTATTTTGCCGTAACGCAGCGAGAGTCCCCACAGAGACACCAAATACAACCGCAAAAATAAATGCCAGTGCACCAATTTTTGCTGAAACAGGCAATGCACTCACAACGAGCTCATTAACTGTAAAATCTTTATATTTAAAAGAGGGTCCTAAATCGCCCTGTAACACATTAGTTAGATAAGTTGTGTATTGATCAAACACCGGTTTATCTAAACCATATTTAGCATTGATGTTCGCCATCACTTGAGGGGGTAAGGTACGTTCGCTAGAGAAAGGACTGCCGGGTGCAAAACGCATTAAAAAGAATGACACGGTTATTAGAATAAGCATCGTTGGAATCGCTTCTAATATCCGCTTAAGGATAAATTTAAACATAGTAGACTCAGTGTAAGGTAGCTATTTTGGCAATACCCTATTTAGCAAGCGAGTATTAGCTTGCTAAAAAAGGATATCGTCAATAATTAATAATGAAGAAAGGAACTACTTCTGAATGATGTACATATCTTTCGAGTAGAGTTTATCTTCAGCATTATTTTCAGCATAACCACCAACTGCAGGGTTAAGCAGACGCGCTGTTACATATTGGTAGATAGGCGCTAGTGGCATATCGTCCGCAAGTAATTGCTCCTGTGCGTAATACAATTTTTCACGCTGAGCGTCATCTGTTGTTTCAACTGCATCTTTCACTAACTTATCGTAAGCAGCGCTTTTGTAATGAATACCACCAGTCGTATTTTTACCTTCCATTAACGAAGTGAACGTAGAAGCTTCATTGTAGTCACCACACCAACCTGCACGTGCTGCTTCAAAATCACCCTGTTTTTTCGTTTCTAGGTACGTTTTCCACTCTTGGTTTTCAAGTACAACTTCAACACCTAAGCTTTTCTTCCACATTGAACCAATCGCAACGGCGATTTTTTTATGGTTTTCACTGGTGTTGTACAGAAGTGTAAACTTAAGAGGGTTAGCTTTGTTGTAACCAGCTTCTTCTAATAGTTGTTTTGCTTTAGCAATACGCTCTTTTTGAGAAAGTTTGCCGTAAGCAGGTAGTTCAGGGCTGAAGCCCGCTACAATTTCAGGTGTAAGGAAGTAAGCAGGTTTTTGACCTTGACCTAAAATAGCATTTGCCACGATATCGCGGTCGATTGCATAAGAGATAGCTTTACGAACACGCACGTCATCGAAAGGCGCTTTATGTGTATTAAAGTTGTAGTAGTAAGTACATAAGTTACCTTTAATCGCTAAAGATTCTGGATGCTCTTTTTGTAGGCGTCTGAAATGTTCATTAGGTAATTCATTGGTAATATCGATTTCACCAGAAAGGAAACGGTTCATCTCTGCGACTTGGTTTTCGATTGGTAAGAAAGTCACTTTAGTTAATACCGTATTAGCATTATCCCAATATTGTGTATTTGGCACTAATTCAATGCGTTCATTAACAACCCAATTGTTTACAACAAATGCGCCATTACCGACAAAGTTTTCAGGCTTAGTCCATTTATCACCAAATTTTTCTACCGTTGCTTTATGTACAGGTTTTACGGTTGTGTGACCCATCATCATTACAAAATAAGGTACTGCACTTTCTAATGACACTTCGAAGGTATAATCATCAACTGCTTTTACGCCTAATGTTGATTTGTCTTTTTTTCCTGCAATGATGTCCGATGCATTTTGCATTGTCGTCATTTCAAGGTACCACGAATATGGTGATGCTGTATTTGGATCAACGGCACGTTGGAAGCTATAAACAAAATCATGTGCTGTTACAGGGTCACCATTTGACCATTTAGCATCTTTACGAAGATTGAAAGTGAAAGTTTTGTTATCGGCTGTTGTCCAAGACTCAGCAACACCAGGAATTGTTTTACCGTCAGCATCTTGATTCACTAAACCTTCTAAAAGATCGCGAATAACGTGAGACTCTGGCACACCTTCTGTTTTATGTGGGTCAAGAGAAGCTACTTCTGTACCGTTACCACGAACAAGCTCTTGCTTTGCAGCTAATTTAACGCCTTCTGGTACAACGGCTGCTTGTGCAGCAAAACTTGCGCCGATTAAAGTTGTTGCCAATAATGCGGTGCTTAATAGTGATCTTTTGAATTGCATAATTATGTCCTTATAATATTTAGTCCGTATAACTAGCATGTAAAAAATAATCTTTTATAGCAACAAAAATCAAACTGTTCGCTGAATATTCGATCAATAAATGACATATATTAATATTTAGAGAGATAATTCAGTCTGAAAATTAAACACATAAGCGATAAAAATTGCAAAAGGCAAAATATTTAGCCGCTACATATGAAAAAGAGATGTAGCTAAAAACCGACACAAATGAATGAACATTCATTTGTGATGCTTAAAAATGCAAGCGCTTTCAAGCATTAACTTGCAAGGAGAGTGGCAACATTAAAGATTCAGCAATTGGGAATATTGAAATAAAATTATACACATGGGTAATATGAGTACTTTATTTTACTAAAGATAGAAACAGTCAGATGGTTAAAAAAAATAATAATTGGGTATGATATACCTTACATTTCACTCACTAATTCCGCGATAAAAAGGTCTCTTTTATTGGCAGTTACCGTTTTAATACCTTTATTAAGCGATGACCATTGTGGATAAGAGTGTAATTTACGCAGATGACTGCTCCACTTTTTGGGTAAATTATCAGCCGTTATTTTTAGGTTACTGTGCAATGCAATTTTATCAAAGCTAGCATGCCCACGTTGCTGTAAAGTCCCTAAAAGCTTAAGTTGTCTTAACCATAATACTTGTAATGTAGCATCATCAACACACAGGTAGCGCTTACCTTTTATTTTTGCTTGTATCTCATCATAGTAACGTTGTTTAACACTCCACAACGCCCCCACAACACCACCACTTAAAGCAGCTGCGCCTAACGTAATACCACCAACCGCAACATCAACCGCAACGCCAATACCGGCGCCCTTGGCAATATTGCCACCCAGTGAAATGCCAAACTCTTGTAAATTTTCACTGGAAAACAGATCTAACTCCCACTCGCCCTGCTGCACCGGTAACGCTTCATTGTGTAAATCACTTTGTCGGAATTGGTATAGCTGTAAAAGCTGCTTAACACACTGGCTTTCTGCTCGGCGTACCGATTGTTGTAATAACTGAGTCTGAGTAGCAATTGCTGATTCGCTATTATCAGCTTCATAACGAACACAAGCTGCTTCTATAAATAGATTAGCAACCAACTGTTTAGCACTATTAAAGGTCTCTACCCACTGTGACTCACGCAGGGCAATCAGTTCAGCTAATAATTGCTCTTTATCCGCTAAAAGAGTTTGCATTTTTTGGTAGATTTTTAATTCATCGGAGAATTTAAAATGGACATTATCAAAGGCGACATAAGCATGAAAATTGAGACGAGCTAACTGTCTTTTCCATGGTTCAATATTTTCTCCGCCCTGCTCAGTAAAATTAAGCACGGGAATAACCGGTTTAGCGGCATAACTTAATATCTTCAGTTCATCGAGATATTTACCTAAAATAGGTTCTCGTAGATCAATCACATAACATATAAGATCGTTATTAAGCAAAGCACGTAAGACTTTTGCTTCTTGCTGTAACTCTGGGTAATCCGCAAGGTTATTCAAAAAATCATGCAGACGCTCAATACCATCATTATGTTTATGTTCAACATCGCTATTTAAGATATGCAATAGTGCGATGGAGTCTTCCAAGCCTGGAGTATCAAATAGCGATAAACGTTTACTTTCATCGATTAATAAAGCGCCCCCCTCTACATGTCGAGTAGTGCCGGCTTGATCTGCCACTTCACCAAACTCACTATCACGTAATAAAGTACGCATTAAAGAGGTTTTACCCGCGTTGGCATGACCCACAACAGCAACCGAAAGATCACTCATTGTTATCCCCTTTAACCTCAATATGTACAATATTATCCAACTCAATACCAACGCTATCAGCAAACTGATACCAATCATTATCACGCTGAGTCGCCGTGCTATTTTCGACAATAAGAAACAGATACAACGGCTTATCTGTCAGCGATATTAACTGACTTACAAAACGTTTTAGGCCCCTATCTGGAACACGCCTTAATGCAACATACAGAGCAATTTCATTACAACTCGTTTGCCCTATCTCTGAAAGCAACAACTGCTGTGTTGAGTGCTCGCATGCATTGATAATATTAATCACAGCATCGGGATCATTATCTTGTAAATGCAGCTGAGCAAGAGACAACTGCTGACTTGATAACTCAATCGCTGCTGGATAATAGTCTCTTGGTAGATGTTCTCTGTGCCGATGCTGGTAGTGACTATCATTAGCTTCGGTTATAAAATTATCTTCATCATCTGCATCTTGAATGCCTAAGGTAGTTTTGTTCGGTTTTAATCGCTGTCTTAACTGCACATAATAGGGAAGACTCAGATCTAAAGAGTACTTTTTCATCGCCCGTTTTGATTGGTAGGACATCGCCACCAATAATATTAAACGCGGTATTATGCCATATAGTAACAAGCTGCTAATAAGTAGACTTGACCAAGCTAGTCGTCTACTTTCAGGATCAAATAAATTTTCAGTGCCTACATGGCTTTGCTGGATCTGTTCAATATTGGGCACAGTAAAGCCAATCTGTTGTGGAAAATAAGCCAGTAATTGAGTAAGCGATTGAAAGGAATCAGAAGATAAGATACTGGTCTGCCATACAAAATCAACCTGATGAGTAGCAAGCATCACCACAGACATTAAGGTCGCGCCAGTAAAATAGCTTAACCACAACAGATGGGTTAATTTAGATAATTGATAGCGCCCTAAATTTTTTGAAAAGTGCAGTTCAAAATAACAACTAAATAACGACCAGTAGCCAGGACGTTTAAGTTGTTGTTTATTGAATTTTCGCTCAAACAATTTAAGCAGCGATAAACTGAATTTACTTAAACTACTATTTTCTAAAACACTAGGCTTCAAAAATAGCGCTATCCAAGCACAAAACATTAATAGATTAGGGATAAAAAACAGCGCAAAGGCCCAAAAGAAGTTAACTGAAGTCAGTTGCTCAGTAAACAACATTTTCTTCACTGCTAATCCACCAAGAATAAATAATAGGAAAGCAAATAAACTATATAAGTTTTTAGTAAGCTTTTGAAAGTGCTTAAAAAGAGGTGTTAGCTGCAGGGTGATATCAAGCTCTTCTGCGCGTTCAAATAGCAGAGCTTCAAAGCTTTTATTTTTGCTTTTTATAAACTGGGTAGGTTGATTAGGTGATGCGCCCTCAATCGCGCGCACCCCCTCAACTAATAGACGAGACTCAAATTGGCTCAATCAAAATTTCCTATTTTTTAGTAGAACGAATCGCTTCCCACCAGTCATCAGAAGCATCAATTTGCCCCTCATCATCAAGTGGTGGATAAGGTAACTTCTTCTCTTTGCACAATTTAGTGAAAATAGGATGACCACCTTCAAACAGGATACGGTGAGACTCTTGTGCTGCTAATCGACATTCGCCCTTATACATTCCAGCTTGCTCACGCTGACGCTGCGCTTCATACAATATTAAAGCAGAGGCAACAGAGACGTTTAAAGATTGACACATACCTACCATTGGAATAATAACGTCTTGATCAGCAAGCTCTAGCGCCTCATCACTTATGCCCGTTTTTTCTTGGCCTAATAAAATAGCCGTTGGCTTAGTATAATCAACTTCTCGAAAATCTATTGCGTTGTCAGACAGATTAGTCGCAATTATCTGCATGCCTTGATCACGTAATGCCTGTATTGCCTCAGCAGTTGTTTCGTGAGAATGAACATTTACCCAGTTTTGACTTCCTGTCGCACTTTTATTGCCAGCAAGACGCATCGCTTTATCTTCCCAAGTTGCATGCACATCACTTACGCCAACAGCGTCAGCAGTGCGAACAATAGCTGCGAGGTTATGCGGTTTATGAACTCGCTCTAATAAAACGGTTAATTCAGGTTGGCGATGTTCTAGCATGCTAGTAATACGAGCAAAGCGTTCAGGGGACATAATAACTCTCAAATAAAATGTTCAAAATAGCTATTATAAAGCAGATCAGAAAAGAGGCAAAGCGCCTCTTTCGTTAAACATGTTAACTGTTGATATTAACAAGATAGAAAGCTGTCTGGATTTAATTTAATCTCGCAACGCAATGTAATTACTACGCGCATAATCTGGTCTCGCAGCTTTAAGCTGATTAGCTTGTTCTTCCGTCAATTTACCGGCAGGTAAACCAAGTACACGATAGGTTAATAATTCACGAGCATCAACCGCGATAGATAGTTTAATAATACGCCCACTGCCTTTGATCTCTTGGGTCTCAAATGCAGGTACCAATACACCTGACTTAAGTAGGTTACTAACGGCTAGTTCACGCATTGGCAGTGCTAACACATTTTTTTGTTGGATAATAAACTCACGTAATACTGCTTTTTCTTGAAAGTCTAAACGACGGATCATCAAGCTACGACTTGTGCACTCTTTTCGTTTACAAACTTCGGTTTTTAAATAACTGAAAAGCCAAATAACGGCACGCGCAATTAAGAAAGAGCCTGTTAATAGTGTTAATGTAAAAATATAAGGGGTATAACTGTCTGACCAACTAACCGCATCAGAAAATTGTGCTACAGAAGGTGGTGCAATCAATAGCGATGCACAAGCGATGCACATCCAAGCCATTGTCAGTGTAATACTTTGCTGATCTTTTACACGTTGAAATAATTGCATCATAATAAGCTCCTTGCCAAAAAATTGTTGTCACGACGCATATAAAGCAAAAGGTATGCCAGTGTATTTAAATACGGGAAAATTAATATGAATTTTAGAGATTTAGAATATTTGATTGCACTTGAGGAGTTAAAACATTTCCGTAAAGCGGCAGAAAAATGTTTTGTTAGTCAACCAACCTTAAGTGGTCAAATTCGTAAACTAGAAGATGAACTAAATGTACAGTTAATGGAGCGTTCATCTAGAAAGGTTATCTTTACTCAGGCAGGTCTAGAGATAGTGGCTAAAGCTAAGACTATTTTACTCGAAGCTAAATCCCTCAAAGAAATTGCAAAAAGTCATAATGAACCGATGCAAGGTACTTTACACATTGGTTTAATCCCAACAGTTGCTCCCTATTTGTTACCCGTTATAATTCCAGCAATCAAGGAAGCCTTTCCTGATTTGGAGCTATATCTTCATGAGAATCAAACCCACATATTACTTAAACAGTTAGAAGAGGGAGATCTTGATTGCTTAATGTTAGCACTACTACCTGGAATGGAATCATTTAAGAAAGTTAATTTATATGAAGAACCCTTAGAATTAGCGTTATCAGATCAGCATGAGTGGTCTACACAGCGTGAAGTCGATTTACATGAATTAAGTGGAGAGCATGTATTAATGCTTGCAGACGGGCATTGTTTACGCGATCAAGCAATGGGTTTTTGTTTTGCTGCGGGTGCAATCGAAGATAATAGCTTTAAAGCTACAAGCTTAGAAACGCTGCGTCACATGATAAGTGCAGATAATGGATTAACGTTATTGCCCCAACTCGCGATTCCTCTTAATCGCCATCAATCGGGCGTTAAGTACATCCCTTTTAAATCACCGTCCCCAAGTCGTACTATCAGTTTGTTAAGCCGTAAAAATAGTGTCAGACAACTATGTTTTGATCAGTTAGCAGAGTTAATTAATAAAGCAGTACAAGCAAGATTGGATGAATATTAGTGGTTAGTGGTTAGTGGTTAGTGCACACTAAAAACCATTATAATTTAAATGCAAAGTATAAAGGTATTTGTATGGGTTTGATTTTGAACTTGCTAACGACAGACAGCTAAAAACTAATTACTTTCTTACAGATACAAAAAAGCCGAACATTACGTTCGGCTTTTTAATGTAACTGAGAAGAGGCTTACGCTTCTTCGTCTGCTACTACTGGACGGTCAACCAACTCGATGTAAGCCATAGGAGCTTTATCACCAGTACGGAAACCACATTTAATGATACGTGTGTAACCACCAGGGCGACCCTCGTAACGAGGACCCAATTCATTAAATAGTTTAGCTACAACCGCGTTATCACGCGTGCGAGCAAAAGCTAAACGACGGTTAGCAACGCTATCCGTTTTAGCTAGTGTAATTAAAGGTTCAACTACACGACGAAGTTCTTTTGCTTTAGGTAAAGTAGTCTTAATTACTTCATGTTCAACAATTGAGCTTGCCATATTGCGAAACATAGCCTGACGATGGCTGCTGTTTCGGTTAAGTTGACGTCCACTGTGACGATGACGCATGACTTAATCCTTATTATTCGTTATTCGAAAATTGGTTTATTAATCTTCGATTAGGCTTGCTGGCGGCCAATTTTCTAGGCGCATACCTAGAGATAGTCCACGTGATGCAAGAACATCTTTGATCTCAGTTAATGACTTCTTACCTAAATTAGGCGTTTTAAGAAGCTCAACTTCAGTACGTTGTACTAGATCACCGATGTAGTGAATCGTTTCTGCTTTCAAACAGTTAGCAGAACGAACAGTTAACTCTAAATCATCTACTGGGCGCAAAAGAATCGGATCAAACTCAGGTTTGTCATCTTCAACTACTGGCGTACTTGCTTCGCGTAAATCAACAAATGCGTCTAATTGCTCAGCTAAAATTGTAGCTGCGCGACGAATTGCTTCTTCCGGATCAAGCGTGCCATCCGTTTCCATATCGATAACGAGTTTGTCTAAATCGGTACGCTGTTCAACACGAGCTGATTCAACATTGTAAGCAATACGCTCAACAGGGCTGAAAGTCGCGTCTACTAGTAGACGACCAATTGGACGCTCATCTTCTTCAGTATGAATACGTGATGAAGCTGGAACATAACCGCGACCTGATTCTATTTTAATACGCATGCTGATTTCAGCATTGCCCGTTAAATGACAGATCACATGTTCTGGGTTGACTATCTCTACATCACCATCATGGATGATGTCGCCTGCAGTAACAGGACCAGCGCCAGATTTAGTTAAGCTAACTAGAACTTCGTTTTTACCTTCAAGCTTAACAGCTAGACCTTTAAGGTTAAGAAGAATCTCAAGGATATCTTCTTGTACGCCTTCCTTGGTGCTGTACTCATGTTGTACACCATCAATTTCTACTTCAGTTACCGCTGTGCCAGGCATAGACGATAATAAGATACGACGAAGTGCGTTACCTAGAGTGTGGCCGAAACCACGCTCAAGTGGCTCTAAAGTCACTTTAGCTCTAGTTGCGTTGACTTGTTCGATATCAACTAATCTTGGTTTTAGAAAATCAATTACAGAACCCTGCATTTGTGTCCTCTCTTAGCAGTTAACTTTACTTAGAGTAAAGTTCGATGATTAACTGTTCGTTAATCTCAGCAGATAAATCTGAACGTTCAGGTTGACGAACAAAAGCGCCTTCCATTTTCGTTGTATCAACAGAAACCCAACCAAGAGTTTCACGTTGACCAGCAATCTCAAGTGCAGCGCCAATACGTGCTTGCTTTTTAGCTTTTTCACGAATTGAAATAACATCGCCAGCTTTCACATTGAAAGATGGAATGTTAACAACTGTACCGTTAACCATTAGAGCTTTGTGGCTTACTAATTGACGTGATTCAGCGCGTGTAGCACCAAAACCCATACGGTAAACAACATTGTCTAAACGGCCTTCAAGAAGTTGAAGTAAGTTTTCACCAGTGTTGCCTTGCAGACGAGCTGCTTCTTTGTAGTAGTTACGGAATTGCTTTTCAAGTACACCGTACATACGACGAACTTTTTGCTTTTCACGTAGTTGTAAACCGTAGTCAGATAGACGAGGTTTACGCGCACCATGTACACCAGGTGCGTTATCGATTTTACACTTAGAATCGATCGCTCGAACGCCAGATTTAAGAAATAAATCAGTGCCTTCGCGACGGCTAAGCTTAAGCTTAGGACCTAAATATCTTGCCATTGTTCTTTCTCCAATTACCTTAGAAAGTTGCGATTAAACGCGACGTTTCTTTGGTGGACGACAACCATTATGTGGGATTGGTGTAACGTCAGTAATATTAGTCACACGGAAACCCGCCGCGTTTAGTGCGCGAATCGAAGATTCACGACCAGGTCCTGGTCCATTTACAAAAACTTCTACGTTTTTAAGACCGTACTCTTTAGCTGCTTCAGCAGCACGTTCAGCAGCAACCTGTGCAGCGAACGGAGTAGATTTACGAGAACCACGGAAACCAGAACCACCTGCAGTTGCCCAAGAAAGAGCATTACCTTGGCGATCTGTAATAGTTACGATTGTGTTGTTGAAAGACGCATGGATATGAGCCATACCATCAGCAACTTGCTTTTTAACGCGCTTGCGAGCACGAGTTGGAGTCTTAGCCATTATCTCTTACCCTTATTTCTTGATTGCTTTGCGCGGACCTTTACGAGTACGAGCATTCGTTTTAGAACGCTGTCCACGTACAGGCAAGCTGCGACGATGACGAAGTCCACGGTAACAGCCAAGGTCCATAAGACGCTTGATGTTCATAGAAACTTCACGACGTAAATCACCTTCAACGGTGAAATTAGCTACTTCAGTACGAATAGCTTCGATTTGTGATTCTTCCAGATCTTTAAGCTTCGTTGATTCAGCAAAACCAGTTGCAACACAGATTTTTTGTGCGCTTGTTTTACCAATACCAAAAATTGCAGTTAATGCAACAACGATATGCTTATGATCAGGAACGTTAATGCCAGCGATACGGGCCACTATGCACTCCTTAAAAGTTAACAGTTCATTTGCGAAAAGCCCGGTAGGATACTCTACAAATGATAAATTATCAAACAAAATAAGCTTAGGCAGTAAACACTACCTAAGCAATTGATCCAAAATCTGGATTAGCCTTGGCGTTGTTTATGCTTTGGCTCTACACAGATAACACGCACAACACCGTTGCGCTTGATAACTTTGCAGTTACGACAGATTTTTTTAACGGATGCACGAACTTTCATTGCAACACTCCGTAGTTAGTATAACTTTTCCAGATTAGGCTATTTGCCGTAATCTTTTAAGTTAGCTTTTTTCAAGACAGAGTCATATTGATTAGACATCAAATGAGTCTGTACCTGTGCCATAAAGTCCATGATAACAACAACGATAATTAATAACGACGTACCACCGAAGTAGAACTGCGTATTCATCGCGACCATCATAAACTCGGGAATCAAACAGATAAAGGTAATATATAACGCGCCAGCTAAAGTTAGGCGAGTCATCACTTTATCAATGTAACGTGACGTTTGTTCTCCGGGACGTATACCTGGAATAAAGGCACCGCTTTTCTTCAAATTATCAGCTGTCTCACGTGGATTAAACGTAAGTGCTGTATAAAAGAAGCAAAAGAAGATAATAGCAGCTGCATATAACATCATATGTAGCGGTTGCCCTGGCTGTAAAGCCAAAGAAACGTCGGATAACCAACCTAAACCTTCAGTCTGACCAAACCAAGCTGCGATTGTACCAGGAAATAAGATAACACTCGAGGCAAAGATTGCAGGGATAACACCAGCCATATTTAATTTCAATGGCAAGTGAGTGCTTTGCGCAGCAAAAACCTTACGGCCCTGTTGACGTTTTGCGTAGTTAACAACGATACGTCGTTGACCACGTTCAACAAAAACTACAAAAGCAGTTGTTGCAAAAACGATAACAGTTAATGCTAATAACACTAGAAGATGAATTTCACCTTGACGTGCTTGCTCAGCTGTTTGCCCAATTGCACTTGGCAATCCAGCAATAATACCTACAAAGATAATGATAGAAATACCATTACCAATACCGCGTTCAGTAATTTGCTCACCTAGCCACATTAGGAACATAGTTCCCGTTACTAAGCTTACAACTGCCGTGATATAAAATGCCATGCCTGGATTTTCAACCAGACCTGGCATCATCGTTGGCAAACCGGTCGCAATACCAATTGCTTGGAATGTACCTAAAACCAAAGTACCGTAACGTGTATATTGATTTATTTTACGACGACCTGACTCACCCTCTTTCTTTAGCTCAGCTAAAGGAGGATGAACAACAGTCATCAACTGGATAATAATAGAGGCCGAAATATACGGCATAATACCCAGTGCAAATATAGATGCACGTTCAAGCGCACCACCAGAGAACATGTTAAACATCTCTATGATGGTACCCTTCTGCTGGTTAAAGAGGTCAGCTAGGACAGCGGCGTCAATACCAGGGATCGGAACAAAAGAGCCCATACGGAACACTAATATAGCTCCTAAAACAAACAGAAGTCGTGTTTTAAGTTCGCTTAAATTATTGCCCTGAACTGCTTTAGGGTCTAACCCTGGTTTCTTAGCCATTCCTATTATTCCTCGATTTTTCCGCCTGCAGCTTCAATTGCAGCACGAGCACCCTTCGTTACACGAAGACCCTTTACTGTAACTGAACGAGAGATCTCACCAGATAGAACTACTTTTGCAAACTTAATAGTGTTTACAAGTAGACCTGCCTGCTTCAACGTTTCGATTGTTACAACTTCGCCATCTACTTTAGCAATTTCGTTCAAACGAACTTCACCGCTAACAAGAGATTTACGAGATGTAAAACCGAATTTTGGTAAACGTTGTTTAAGAGGCATTTGACCGCCTTCAAAACCTGGACGTACTGTACCACCTGAACGAGATTTCAAACCTTTATGACCGCGGCCACAAGTTTTACCATTCCCAGAGCCGATACCACGACCAACACGTTTAGCAGCGTGCTTAGCACCAGCTGCTGGAGATAGAGTATTTAATTTCATAATTACCCCTCAACCTTAACCATGTAAAATACTTTATTAACCATACCACGTACACATGGAGTATCTTCCAACTCTACTGTGTGACCGATGCGACGAAGGCCTAGACCTGTCATTGTTGCACGGTGCTTTGGTAAACGGCCAATTGCACTTTTGGTTTGAGTTACTTTAATTGTTTTAGTAGCCATGCTTAATTACCCCAGTAATTCATTAACACTTAGGCCACGCTTAGCTGCAATCTGTTCTGGAGAGTTCATGTTCTCTAGAGCATCAAGCGTAGCGCGAACTACGTTAATTGGGTTAGTTGAGCCGTAAGCTTTAGCAAGTACATTTTGTACGCCAACAACTTCTAATACGGCACGCATTGCACCACCTGCGATGATACCAGTACCTTCAGATGCTGGTTGCATGTACACTTTCGATCCAGAGTGACGACCCTTGATCGGATGCTGCAGAGTGTTACCTTTAAGTTGGATTTCGCTGATATTGCGACGTGCTTTTTCCATAGCTTTTTGAATAGCTGCTGGAACTTCACGTGCTTTACCGTAACCAAAACCAACACGGCCACTACCATCACCAACTACTGTCAGTGCTGTGAAGCTAAAGATACGACCACCTTTAACTACTTTTGAAACACGGTTCACTGCGATTAGCTTTTCGTTCAGATCACCGGCTTGAGATTCTACTTTAGACATAATCTTTACCCTTAGAACTGAAGACCAGCTTCACGAGCTGCTTCAGCTAATGCTGCTACACGACCGTGGTACTGGAAACCGCTACGGTCGAAAGAAATTTTAGTAATTCCTTTCTCTACCGCACGCTCTGCAACTAATTTACCAATTAGTTGAGCTGCTTCTTTGTTACCACCGTTGCTCACTTGAGCACGCACTTCTTTTTCTAAAGTAGAAGCACTTGCTACGACTAATGCGTCAGCTGTAATTACCTGCGCGTAAGTATGGCGAGGTGTACGGTTGATCACTAGACGAGTAGCACCAAGCTCTTGTAACTTCTTACGTGTGCGAGTAGCACGACGAAGACGAGATGATTTCTTATCCATGTTCTTACCTTACTTTTTCTTCGCTTCTTTACGACGCACGTTTTCATCAGCGTAACGAACACCCTTGCCTTTATAAGGCTCTGGTGGACGGAATGCACGAATCTCTGCAGCTACTTGGCCAACTTGTTGCTTGTCAGAACCTTCAATGATGATTTCTGTTTGGCTTGGCGCCGTAGCAGAAATACCTTGAGGTAATGAGTAAACGACAGGATGAGAGAAACCTAAAGTTAGGTTTACATCTTGACCTTTAACCTGTGTACGGTAACCAACACCTTGAAGAAGAAGAGTCTTCTTAAAGCCTTCAGTTACGCCTACAACCATGTTGTTTACGTTAGCACGTGCAGTACCTGCTTGTGCCCACGCGTTTTTAACGCCTTCAACTGGTGCGAATGAAACCACACCGTCTTCTAGCTTAACAACTACAGCATCATTAAGAGTGCGAACTAATTCGCCTTTGTTACCTTTAACAGTAACTTCTTGACCGTTTACTTTAACTTCTACGCCAGCAGGAACAGTAATCGGTGCCTTAGCTATACGAGACATAGACTACTCCTTATGATACGTAACAGATGATTTCACCACCGATAGACGCTTTACGCGCTGCACGGTCAGTCATTACACCTTGAGAAGTTGAAACAATCGCGATACCTAAACCAGCCATAACTTTTGGTAAGTCATTTGCACCTTTGTAGATACGTAGGCCTGGACGAGAAACTCGCTTTAGGGTGTCGATAACTTTTTTGCCTTCGAAGTACTTTAAAGTAACTTCTAATTCAGGCTTTGTGTCACCAGCAACAGAGAAATCTGCTATGTAACCTTCTGCTTTAAGCACAGCTGCGATTGCAACTTTTTGCTTAGAAGAAGGCATTTTTACAGATACTTTGCTTGCTGCTTGACCGTTACGAATACGCGTAAGCATATCCGAAATAGGATCTTGCATGCTCATAACTATTTACTCCGTGATTTAATTGATTACCAGCTGGCTTTCTTAAGGCCAGGGATTTCTCCGCGCATCATATGCTCACGAACCTTAATACGGCTCATGCCAAACTTACGAAGATAACCATGTGGACGACCTGTCACGTTACAACGGTTACGTTGACGTGCAGAGCTTGAATCACGAGGTAGCGATTGAAGCTGTAGTACTGCATTCCAACGATCTTCATCGCTAGAGTCAACACCACTAATAATTGCTTTTAAGTTAGCGCGTTTTTCAGCGAACTTAGCCACAAGCTTCTCACGTTTTACTTCACGCGCTTTCATTGATTGTTTAGCCATTATTTACACCTTACTTACGGAATGGGAAGTTAAACGCAGTCAGTAGAGCACGTCCTTCTTCGTCAGTCTTAGCTGATGTAGTGATTGTGATATCTAAACCACGAATCTTATCAACTTTATCGTAATCAATTTCAGGGAAAATGATTTGCTCACGAACACCCATAGAGTAGTTACCACGACCGTCAAATGCTTTAGCATTTAGGCCACGGAAATCACGTACACGTGGGATAGCGATTGTTACCAAACGCTCAAAAAATTCCCACATACGTGAACCACGTAGTGTTACTTTACAACCAATAGGGTAGCCTTCACGAATTTTGAAGCCTGCCACTGAGCGGCGTGCTTTAGTGATCATTGGCTTTTGACCTGAGATTGCAGCCATATCTGACGCTGCGTGCTCTAGGACTTTTTTATCAGCCAGTGCTTCACCAACACCCATGTTTAGGGTGATTTTCTCTATTCGAGGGACTTGCATAACAGACGTGTAGCCGAATTGCTTTTGCAAATCAGACACCACGTTGTCTTTATAGAAATTATGCAGTTTCGCCATCGTAAACTCCAGTTACTTCACAAGTTCATTATTAGATTTGAAAAAACGTACTTTTTTGCCGTCTTCAAGTCTAAATCCAACACGATCCGCTTTACCCGTTTCCGAGTTAAGGATCGCAACATTTGATACTTCGATTGGTGCTTCCTGTTCAATAATACCGCCAGTTACGCCCGCTTGTGGGTTTGGCTTTTGGTGTTTCTTAACAGTGTTTACACCTTCAATAATTAGTTTACCGTTAGCTAAAACTGTAGAGATTTTCCCAGTTTTACCTTTATCTTTACCGGCAATAACAATTACTTCATCGTCACGCTTTAATTTTGCTGCCATTTCGATTCCTTACAGTACTTCTGGCGCCAGTGAAACAATCTTCATGAAATTATCATTACGAAGTTCACGAGTTACAGGGCCAAAGATACGTGTACCGATTGGCTGGTTGTTTGCATTCAACATAACCGCAGCGTTGCGGTCAAAACGAATTACAGAACCATCGGGACGACGTACACCTTTTCTGGTACGCACAACCACAGCTGAATGAACATCACCTTTCTTCACTTTACCGCGAGGAATAGCTTCTTTTACAGAAACTTTGATAATGTCACCGATTGCTGCATAACGGCGATGCGAGCCACCAAGGACCTTAATACACATTACGCGTCGAGCGCCGGAATTATCGGCTACGTCAAGCACACTTTGCATCTGGATCATTACAGTGCTCCGCTATTTTCAATTAACTAAACTCTCTCGAGTTGCTTACCCATTTTCTTAGGGTGCGGTAATATACCACCAACTTTTAGAGAAAGATAGTCTAAAAAAACGGCACTCATAAAAGAGCGCCGTTTATACATATGTAACTATAGAAAATTTAATAAAAAATTAAATTAAGCTTTAGTTACGATTGATGCCAATGTCCAAGATTTATTCTTAGATAGAGGACGACATTCGCTAATTAGCACAACGTCACCTTCATTACATTGGTTTGTTTCATCATGTGCATGTAGCTTAGTAGTACGCTTCATGAATTTACCGTATAACGGGTGCTTCACTTTACGTTCAATAGCTACAACGATAGATTTTTCCATCTTTGCACTGATTACTTTACCTTGAAGAGTACGAGTATTAGATTGACTCATTACGCACCTGCCTTCTGATTTAATACTGTCTTAACACGGGCAATGTCACGACGCACTTGTTTAATTGAGTGCGGCTTTTCTAACTGACCAGTGTTTAACTGCATACGTAAGTTAAATTGCTCACGTAATAAGTTAAGAAGTTCAGCATTCAGCTCTTCAACACTTTTATCTTTAAGTTCGTTAGCTTTCATTACATCACCTTACGAGTTACAAAAGTTGTTGCTAGAGGTAGTTTAGCTGCTGCTAAAGCAAAAGCTTCGCGAGCTAAAGACTCTGGAACACCTGCCATTTCATAAAGAACTTTACCTGGCTGAGTTTGAGCAACGTAGTACTCAACATTACCTTTACCTTTACCTTGACGAACTTCTAACGGTTTGCCGGTAATCGGTTTATCAGGAAATACTCGGATCCAGATTTGACCTTGACGTTTCACGTGACGAGTCATTGCTCGACGTGCTGCTTCGATTTGGCGAGCAGTGATTCGGCCACGGCCGACTGCTTTAAGTCCAAATTCGCCAAAGCTAACTTCCGCGCCTTTCGAAAGACCACGGTTGCGGCCTTTGAACATTTTGCGGAATTTCATACGTTTTGGTTGCATCATTAGATATTACTCCTACTTGCGACCTTTGCGTTTTGGTTTAGACGGTGTAGGTTCTACTGCTAGTGGTAAACCACCTAGAACTTCACCTTTAAATATCCAAACTTTAACGCCGATGATACCGTAAACAGTTAACGCTTCAGATGTTGAGTAATCAATATCCGCACGAAGAGTATGTAGAGGTACACGACCTTCACGATACCATTCAGCACGAGCGATTTCTGCTCCACCTAAACGTCCACTAACTTGAACTTTAATGCCTTTAGCGCCAAGACGCATAGCATTTTGTACCGCACGCTTCATAGCACGACGGAACATTACACGACGCTCTAACTGAGAAGAGATTGAATCTGCTACTAGTTTTGCGTCAAGTTCAGGTTTACGAACTTCTGAGATATTGATTTGAGCTGGAACGCCGGCCATTTTAGCAATAGCAGTACGTAGCTTCTCAACATCTTCGCCTTTCTTACCAATTACAACACCAGGACGAGCTGTGTGAATAGTCACACGTACGCTTTTCGCTGGACGTTCAATAGTAATTTTAGACAAAGAAGCATTTTTCAATTTCTCTGTTAAAAATTTACGGATTTCGTGATCACTGAATAAGTTATCTGCAAAATCCTTTGTGCCTGCATACCAAGTAGAGCTAAATGCTTTAGTGATACCTAGGCGAATACCGTTAGGATGAACTTTCTGTCCCATTGTTTAACCCCTGTCTGATACCACTACTGTGATATGGCAAGAACGCTTCATGATGCGATCGGCACGGCCTTTCGCACGCGGCATGATGCGCTTCATTGTTGGACCTTCATCAACACAAATTTTTGTGATAACTAGCTCATCAACGTCAGCGCCTTCATTATGCTCAGCGTTTGCAATTGCAGAATCTACAACTTTTTTAATCAATACAGCTGCTTTCTTAGGGCTGTATGATAAAAGTTCTAGTGCTTTTTCTACTGATAGACCACGTACTTGATCTGCTACCAAACGCGCTTTCTGAGCTGAAGAACGAGCGAATAAATGTTTAGCTAAAGCTTCCATAAATACTCCTATTTCTTCGCTTTCTTATCCGCGACATGGCCACGGTAAGTACGAGTTGGTGCAAATTCACCCAGTTTCTGGCCGACCATTTCGTCGGTTACAAATACTGGCACGTGTTGACGCCCGTTATGGACAGCGATGGTTAGACCAATCATATCTGGAATGATCATTGAGCGACGAGACCAAGTCTTAATTGGTTTTTTCTCTCCGCTTTCCATCGCTTTCTCTACCTTCTTCAGCAAGTGTAGGTCAATGAATGGACCCTTCTTGAGAGAACGTGGCATGGCGATACCTCTGCTTATTTCTTATTACGACGACGAACAATGTACTGATCAGTACTCTTGTTCTTACGAGTTTTGTAGCCTTTAGTTGGCATACCCCAAGGAGAAACTGGGTGACGACCACCACTAGTTTTACCTTCACCACCACCATGTGGATGGTCAACTGGGTTCATTACAACACCACGAACGGTAGGACGAACACCACGCCAACGCGTAGCACCAGCTTTACCTAATTGGCGTAGCATATGTTCTGCATTACCAACTTCACCGATTGTTGCACGACACTCAGTAGAGATTTTACGCATTTCACCACTACGTAAACGTAGAGTTACATATGCGCCATCACGAGCTACGATTTGGCTGTATGCACCAGCTGAACGTGCAATTTGTGCACCTTTAGCAGGTTTCATTTCTACAGCGTGTACTGTTGTACCTACTGGGATGTTACGCAAAGGCAAAGTGTTACCCACTTTGATAGGCGAATCATCACCAGATTGGATTACATCACCAGCAGTTAGCCCTTTAGGAGCTAAGATATAGCGACGTTCACCATCAGCGTAAAGTACTAGTGCAATGTTTGCACTACGGTTTGGATCATATTCCAAACGTTCAACTTTTGCTGGGATGCCATCTTTAGTACGTTTAAAGTCGACTAAACGATAGTGTTGCTTGTGACCACCACCGATATGACGAACCGTAATACGACCGCCATTATTACGACCACCAGATTTAGATTTAGACTCTAAAAGTGGAGCGTATGGCTTACCTTTATGCAGTTCGTGATTAACCACTTTAACAACGTGGCGACGACCTGGCGAGGTAGGTTTACATTTTACAATAGCCATTAAATAATTCCTCTACTCAGCGCCAGCGAAATCGATGTCTGCACCTTCAGCCAGAGTAACGTATGCTTTTTTCCAGTCGCTACGGCGACCCATACGTTGACCTGTACGCTTGGTTTTACCCTTCACGTTTAGTGTGCGAACACCAGTCACTTCAACTTCAAATAGTTTCTGAACTGCTGCTTTAACTTCTGCTTTAGTTGCTGTACCAGCAACTTTGAATACCATAGTGTTATGGTTTTCAGCAGATAAAGTACCCTTTTCAGAGATGTGTGGGGCTAGGATCACTTGTAATAAGCGTGCTTCACTAATCATGCTAAGCTCTCCTCAATCTTTTTAACTGCAGCTGCAGTTACCACTACTTTATCAAAAGCAATAAGACTTACCGGATCAATACCTTGCACATCACGAACGTCTACTTTGTATAGGTTACGTGCTGCTAAGAATAGATTTTCATCTAATTCTTCAGTAATGATTAGAACGTCTTTCAGCTCCATTTCTTTTAACTTAGCTTTCAATTCCTGAGTTTTAGGAGCTGAAACACTAAAGTTCTCTACAACGATTAGACGATCCTGACGAACAAGTTCAGACAGAATGCTTCTCACTGCGCCACGGTACATTTTTTTGTTTACTTTTTGGCTGTGGTCCTGAGGACGCGCAGCAAAAGTAACACCACCACCAACCCAAATAGGGCTACGGATTGTACCAGCACGAGCTCGGCCCGTACCTTTCTGACGCCATGGCTTTTTACCGCCACCGCTTACATCAGAACGGTTTTTTTGAGCACGAGTTCCTTGACGAGCACCAGCTGCATACGCAACGACTACCTGATGTACTAGGGCCTCGTTGAATTCGCGTCCAAAGGTAGCGTCAGAAACTTCAAGTGCACTTTGTGCATCTTTCAATACCAATTCCATTACTAATTCCTTGGTTATGCTTTAACAGCAGGTTTAATGAACACGTCGCCGTTTTTCGCACCAGGTACTGCACCTTTAATAAGCAGTAAGTTGCGTTCAACGTCAATGCGAACAACATCAAGATTCTGAGTCGTTACACGCTCATCACCCATGTGGCCAGACATTTTTTTGCCTTTGAAAACACGACCCGGAGTTTGACACATACCAATCGAACCATTTGAACGATGTGATAGTGAGTTACCGTGAGTTGCGTCTTGCATAGAGAAGTTCCAACGCTTAATACCGCCTTGGAAACCTTTACCTTTAGACTGACCTGTTACATCTACTTTCGTAATATCATTGAAAAGCTCTACACTTAGCTCAGCGCCAACTACGATATCAGTACCTTCGTTCTCATCGAGACGAAATTCCCATAGACCACGACCCGCTTCAACGCCTGCTTTCGCAAAGTGTCCAGCTTCTGGCTTAGTTACACGGCTAGCTTTTTTTGCGCCAGCTGTTACTTGAATAGCTTGGTAGCCATCAGTTTCAAGTGTTTTAACTTGAGTAACTCGGTTTGGTGTACATTCAAGAACTGTAACTGGGATAGAAACACCGTCTTCAGTGAAGACACGAGTCATACCAATTTTACGACCTACTAGACCGATTGTCATTGCAATAACTCCTTTCTAACCCAGACTGATTTGAACATCAACGCCAGCAGCTAAATCTAGCTTCATTAGTGCGTCAACAGTCTTTTCAGTTGGTTCTACGATATCAATCAAGCGCTTGTGAGTGCGGATCTCATACTGGTCACGTGCATCTTTATTTACATGCGGTGATACTAGTATTGTGAAACGCTCTTTACGAGTTGGTAGTGGGATAGGACCACGTACCTGAGCACCTGTGCGCTTTGCAGTTTCAACGATTTCCGCCGTTGATTGATCGATCAGTTTATGATCAAAAGCTTTAAGGCGAATACGGATTCTTTGGTTCTGCATGGACCAAAACTCCAATAGTTAAAAATACGACATACAAATAAACACCTGACAACCCATCATAGATAGATCTCAAGTGCAAATTCAAACTTAGTTGCTTCCCAATCGGAAGCTTTTGATAACAAAACTCTACATAAGAGTTGGGTTATGGGCCTGTTGCCCGCCTGCTACATAAGCAAGTTGGTGCATCATACAGGAACCGTGATGCATAGCAAGCTTTTCTTGATAGTTTGTTTAAAAAGCAAACAGAAAGATCTTCTGTTAAACTCATCCTCTCAAAATGTAAATAGGATCAACCGTGAAGATCAATACCCATAGCAATCATCGCCAGTTAATAAGGCTCCAGGGCTCACTAGATTGGTGTTACCAACAATGTGAACAGTACATTGCAAACACTGCCCTACCCTACTTTTGGCTTGGTGATGCACCCGAGAAGATCTTCTCTACCTTATACAAGCAGATTTTAGGACAGGAAACCTCACTATTAATTATTAACGCACATCAACAGTTTGACCCTAACCTCTTCGCAGCTAGTGAAGGGACCTTACGTGGTGGCGGTACATTGATTTTAATCAGTCCCTCAGAGATCAGTAACAAAGATCACTTTTATACCTATATATATAAACAACTCATCAAAGCTGACTTTTTAACTATCAGCGAGGGTAGCAACACGCCTATTCCATTATTAACTAATAGCTGCGCCCCTCGTTTGCAACTTGATCAACAAAAGACTGCAATCGAGGCAATCACCAAAACAGTAACGGGGCATCGCCGTCGTCCATTAGTATTGACCGCCAACCGCGGTAGAGGAAAATCAGCCGCGTTAGGGATAGCAGCGAAACAACTCATTGAATCAGGTATTCAAAAAATCCTAGTGTGTGCACCAAGCAAAGCGGCAACCAATACTCTTTTTAAGCACGCAGGTATTTCAGTTCACATTGAGTTCATCGCGCCAGATCTATTATTAGATGAGAAACCAAGTTGTGACCTCTTGATGGTTGATGAAGCGGCAGCGCTTCCTGTACCACTATTAGAAGCGCTAACTATACATTACTCGCGCATTGTATTTGCAACAACACTACACGGTTATGAAGGTTCAGGACGCGGTTTTGCATTGCGTTTCCAAAAACGCCTTAAAGAGATAGCGCCACAGTCACGAGCCATGCATCTCGACCAACCTATTCGTTGGGACAGAAACGATCCCGTTGAACAATTTACTCTGCAAAACCTCTGTTTAACCGAGACTCAGACTGATAGTCCTGTCTACGACAAACTGCATGATACGAAATTTGAACTTATTACAACGCAGCAGCTTCTCGCAAACCACAGCTTACTTACAGAGATATTTTCATTGTTAGTGATTGCCCATTATCAAACTAAACCCTCTGATTTAGAAAAGCTGCTCAACGACGCAACCCTTTCCACGCTTGTATTAACTCAGCATAAACGCATATTAGCAGTGGCATTAGTCTGTGCAGAGGGAGAGATAGAACAACAGTTAGCAGAGCAGATTTACCAAGGTAAACGTCGTATTAATGGTCATCTAGTTGCACAATCCTTTACTTTTCATTGTGCGCAGCCACAAGCTGCAACACATAAATATGCACGTATTCAACGTATTGCTATTCACCCAGCAATTCAACAACAAGGGTTAGGTAAACATTTTATCGACAAACTAACCTATTGGGCAGGCTCACAACAGTTTGATCATCTTTGCGCCTCCTTTGGTGCAAGCGCAGAACTATTAAAATTTTGGCAAGCTAAACAATTCCAAACTTTACGTATTGGTAGCAGTAAAGATAAAAGCAGTGGCGTGCACTCTTTTATTGTTAACCTGCCTCTCTCTGATAAAGGCAAAGCTTTACACCTATTATTAAAACAACAATTCCACGATCAATTACTGGTGCAATTAAGCCGTCATCTACAACAGATTGATTCCGAATTGGTTTTTTCATTAATAAGTGAACTTAGCAAAACAAGCTATCAACATCCATTGCTCACAAGTTACTGCTCAGGCCACCTACTCTATGAGTTTGCCGAGTTTCACTTAATCAACCTTATTATAAATAGCGACCTCTCGTTACTAGCTAAAAGTCAGCAAAGGCTTACAATACAAAAAATCCTGCAAAACAGGAGCTGGGCTGAGGTTTGCCAAAATGGCGAATACACGGGTAAAAAACAAGCCCAACAAACATTAAGAATCAGCATCAAGCAACTATTAACATCAACTAATCAAATAGAAGAATAAAATGCGTTTAGATAAATATATATGTGAATCAACCCCATTAACACGTAGCCAAGCTAAAAAAGTAATTAGCCAAGGACGAGTAAAAAGTGGTGATAAAGTAGTGCGCAGTTGTGCCTATAAAGCCTCTGAAGATGAAGTTATCTATTTTGACGATAACCTTATCTCGGTGCGTGGTCTACGTTACATCATGATCAACAAACCACAAGACTACATCTGCTCTAACGTTGATGAACAGTTACCAAGTCTATTTAACTTGATTGATGTAGAGAAAAAAGAACAGTTATTCATAGCTGGCCGCTTAGATGCAGACACGACCGGTTTAGCATTAGTAACCGATGATGGAAAATGGTCACACAAAGTGACAAGCCCACGTAATAAATGTAAAAAACAATATCGTGTAGGCTTAGATGCGGCAATCACTGAAGAAGCGATTGCACAATTAAAAGAGGGTGTGCAGTTGAATAGCGAGCCACAACCTTGCTTACCAGCTGAAGTTGAAATCATTTCTGAAACCGAAGTTTTACTTACAATTAGCGAAGGTAAATACCATCAAGTTAAGCGTATGTTTGCTGCTGTCGGGAACCTAGTGATTGAGCTTCACCGTGAACAGATTGGTGATATTAAACTGGATGTGAGTTTAGAGACTGGTGAATGGCGTTATCTAACCGAAGCTGAAGTGAAAAGTATCGGTTAAAAACTCAAAAATATCCCTGATATGTAATTTAACAACTTTCAGGGATATAACAAACCTACCCACATAAAACATTAACCACATGCTTAATGTTAAACTTATTTAGACTCACACTTATCTGACATAACCTTTCACATTAATGTAATAACTAGCCCCTATACTTAAAGAAAATCGAGAGCGAGGGATAGCAATGAAAAAATCAACTTATCCATTATCAACTATATTGGCATCATTAATACTAGGCATGTCCATAATATTCTCTTCCACAGCCAACATAGACACTTGCCTTAAAGATACGATCACTATGTCTACTTGCGCGGCATATAATAGCCAATAAACTGTAAAGATAACTATTTAAAGCTGTGCTATAAATTTTTGCGCAAGTTCATTTAGTTGAATGGAAGAGATAATCTCTACATTATCAGCATCCACATTTTTACCGTTAACCATCAATACTGTTCTCGGGAAACCATGACCACCAAATAATTCAGTAAACACTTGGTGTTCAGCCGATAGGTAAATATTCTTCTCATCTTGTACTGCAATGGTATAACAAGGCGTTTTTTGCTTTGCTAATACTTCGCTAAATACGTTTAGGTTCTCAGCTTGGTCGGTACAATCTGAACACCAGTTTGCAGTAAGGTTGATGACACAGGTTTCGCCATTAGCGATAATAGTTTTTATCTGCGCTAGTGTTTTAATTTCAATCATTTTCTATTCTCATCGATTTATTGTTAGCGTCACAGTGACGCTATAAAAGGGTCTATTAATTGGAATGTTTCTATACTGCCCTCATCCCTTACGATAACATGGTGTTGTAACTGTAAATATTCAAGTGACTTACAAAGCGATGATGCCTTATCTACGACTTCCTTTGCAGATGAGGGTTCGACAACGGGATCATCTTCAGCTTGAATAACTAATAGTGGCACTTCAATTAATGCGAGCCGTTCACGACAACACTCTTGTAATTCAAGTAAACGCGCTAGTCCAGCCACATAAATTTTATCATAATTAGTATCAGGAAATTGCGCTTCATTTTCTATATAAGGTAAAGAGCCCGCTTCTACAGATAATCCTTTTAGGAGACGATTCCAGCGCTCTAGCATCGGTGATAATTTCGCAGATTTTTGACACAAGGTTAACGCGGGATTAATCGCAATAATAGCATTCACCTTTGGCAAGCCTAACGCCCCCTGTATCAAGGCTAATAATGCCCCTGCTGAAAATCCTGCTAATACAACTTTGGAATGATAATGTGAAAGTACTGCATAGCCACGTTTCACTGACTCCTGCCAACATTTTAAAGTGACTGTTTTTAATTCCGTAGCATGCGTGCCATGACCCGTTAAGCGCACAATATAAACGCCGTAACCTTGTTGGTTAAGGTGTTTTGCCAGTTGCAACAGTTCACCTGGTGAGGCAAGAAAACCGTGCACTAATACAATCCCTACTTTCTCTTTTTCACCAGCCATAAACACCGGCTTACCTACTTCACGGCTTTTACTTTCATTTTCTACATAGGAGCGCATTCTCTCATCTTCATAAAGAGCAACATCACGCTCAATGACCGCTTCTGCAACTTGAAGTGATAATTTTTCGGGTGAGGCTTTAGCAAGTTTTTTAATAATTTTCACTGCCCACTTCATCACCTCAAATTCGTTGGCTAATACACTAGTGGTATTATCAAGGCGCATTCGATGAAAAGGCTGTGGGACTTGAATACTTTCATGGTCTACTAATAACCTCCCACTCTCTAACACCACAACAGACTCATCAATAGCTAGCTTCATAATACTGTTATAAGGCCCATACTCCTCATCGGCAACCAAGTTAATAATGCCATCTCGAATACTGCGATGTACCCTGCGATGATTCTGTTTTTTAATTTTTAAGCAGGCGAGGTAGATAATTTTTTTGAAATCTACCTCGGTTACTCCCTGCGCGGGAATATAACGCAATGCAGTTGCAACGATATGATCCATGTTGATAGAAAGGCGTGTATAAACACGCCCCATAAACTTGTTTGTTAAACGATGGCGCATCAATTTCATCATCCAGTTCATTTTTGTTGCTGGTGAGATAAAAGGTTTGATGAGGGAAAACAGGCGTCGATAGGGTTTGCTAAAACTACGTACATCGATGGGATGGCCAAAGGAGATTGAGATATCACTCTCCTGCAACAAAATCTTCCCTTCAACCAATAATTCTTCCTCTAATTTTGGCGCCAAATCTTTAACCAATAACTGCACCCCTGTTGATAATAGGTTTTTGCCCGGTCGGAGTGGGTAATAGGTTATATTAACCGGCACGATACAAAGGTCTAATACAGCGAGATCACCAGGACCACGTAGCGCATAAGTATCTTGATAATAGTTAATCAACTGCTCATCATTATCAGCGATGGCACGCTTATACTGCTCTTTCATCAAAAAGGTTTTTAACGCTAATACTGAGGCACCTGTATGCGGCGCACTGATCTTATCTTCTAAATGAAGCTGCAACCGCCCGTCGTGCATCACTTTTTTATTCTTAATCATTGAGCCTTCAGGAAAAATAACCCAGTTATGGGAGCCTTTCATCAACTCAGAGATCATCTTTTCATCTCTTCCTGGCATATCAATAGGGTGGGCACCCACCGACTCTAAATACTGCCCAAACTTCCCCTTAAAGAGGCCGCTATCTGCAAGTGAGTGGGCCATCTGCCCATTATGTTTGTAGAGGATATGCAGCAGCAGTCCTGTTTCGAAACGAGTAAAATGATTTACAACAAATAGCGTAGGGTTAGCACGCAGTTTCTCCTCTCCTTCAACGGAAACCGCTGAACGACTAAGTTTTTTAATCGCACTAACAATAACGCCAGCAAAGCGAAAAGAACGACTTGCTTTCGATAACGTCTCCTCTTCAACCATAAAAACCTCCTATTTTTTATAAGTATAGGAGATTTAATTTTCTTGCTTGCTAGCCACTATTGATATGTTCAGTTTAAATTTTATCCACCTCACAGATTTGATCGAAGAGAACACAATGCCGCATAGGGATAAGATTAAAGATTTGCCAAACAGAAAGCTGTAGAATAGAGCGCTAAATATGAGCTTTAACCCCTGAAAAAGAGAGTGCTATGCCAATCACTAAACCCGCTGAATTTGACCTGTTTTCACAAACCTTTGAGAATGCCTTTAATAACGAACAGTTACAACGCGTGGTACTTTCGAAGTATAAGGGGACTGACGCTGAATTAAAGCGCATTACTATTCGCCCAGTATTATTAAAGGAACAGCCGCTGCTGTCATTTTTATACGAATACAAGACCAACCACATCACTAAAAATTTGACACTACCTGAAGCGATTGCATTTTTTAAAGCAGAAGTAGGTGAGCAGTTTTTCAATACACACCTATTAACTAACGATTGGGAAGTGCAATTAAGCGTGAGTAAAAAAGGCAAAATGCTCGTGAAGAAATACCCGAACAAAAATAAGCAGGCGGTAAAAAATGCCGAAGCAGGTTCACATGATCGCAGTAAAAATCGTTTTGTTGAACAGGATCGCCCTTATTTACGTGAATTGGGTGTCACCGATAATAAAAGCAATGTTATCCCTGCGATGTCACGCAAATGGAAGCAGATTAATAAGTTCATCGAAGTATTATCACGTGCTATTGATAACACTGGCCTAGCAAAAAGCAGTAAAGTACATATCGCTGATTTTGGCTCAGGTAAGGCATATCTAACATTTGCAGTGCACGATTATTTTGTTGATAAATTAAATGTTGAAACCGCAGTGACCGGGGTGGAGTTGCGTCAAAACCTCGTGGATTTATGCAATAACACCGCTCAGAAATTAGCATTACAGGGTATCAAGTTTGAGCAAGGTGATGTGCAACACTTTAAAGCACAGGGCATTAATATCATGATTGCATTACATGCCTGCGATATCGCGACGGATTATGCAATCCACATGGGTATTCGTACTGGTGCAGAAATCATCATGTGCTCCCCTTGTTGCCATAAACAAATTCGCCCACAAATGAAGAGCCCGACGACCCTAGCACCCTTGCTACAACATGGTATTCATATGGGGCAAGAAGCGGAGATGGTCACCGATGGTTTACGCGCACTATTATTAGAAGCACACGGTTACGATACACAGGTATTTGAATTTATTTCACTAGAACATACTAGTAAAAACAAGATGATACTAGCGCAGAAGCGTAAACAACCACGTGATAACAGTGCCCTTCTGGCGCAAATTGAAGCCATTAAAACCTTTTATGGTATTCAAGAGCACTGTTTAGAAACCCTTCTAAACGCATAATCTAAATGGGTAGAGAAGCGCATTGCGCTACTCCACCCAACTTTAGCGTAGCAAATAATGAAAACAAAAAGATAAATCATCTAAACAGCACACTTGTTCATCTGTCACATAATTGTCATCTCAACTCATTACTCTGCAAAAATTAACTACCTTAATTGATCAGAGAACAACATGAAAAAACGTCACCTACTTCTGCCTTTAGCCCTATTTAGCGCAACCTGTAGCGCTTTTGAATTCACTGAACCAAAACAAAACGATACGAGTAATTTAGTATGGACCGGCCATATTAGCCCAGATACCGATACCATGACATCAGCAATGATTGCTGCTCATATCTACGGTGGCACAGCAGTAGTACCTGGTCCTATCAATCCAGAGAGTACGTTTGTTATCAATTATTGTAATGCCACTGCACCACAAGTCTTAGCTGACTTTTCACAGAGACAGGTCGCGTTGTTAGATTTCAATCAAAAAACGCAATTGCACCCAACAATCAATGAGAGTGATATCGTCGCGATTATTGATCATCATGCCATTGGCGGGATGCCAGTAAATTTAAGTCAAGTAGCCAGCTTTGATATTCGTCCGTGGGGATCAACAGCAACCGTCCTTGCTGCTCGTGCAGAATCATTAAATATCGACCTACCGAAACAGATTGCTTGTACAACACTGGCAGGTATTTTATCGGATACCGTTATCTTTGATTCCCCAACAACAACGCAATATGATCGTGATTATGCTGAAAAATTAGCTAAACAAGCAGGTATTAGTGACCTCAATGACTTTGGTCAGCAGATGCTAATTGCTAAATCAGATTTAAGTGCGATTGATGCAGCTGAAATCTTAACAATGGATTATAAGGTATTTGAATATTCGGGTAAAAATGTAGGCATTGGTGTTGCTGAAACGTTAGTGGCCGAACAACTATTAACGCGTAAAGATGAATTTATCAAAGCGATGCAAGCGCATAAAAAAGAGCAACAGTTAGATCACTTGTTCTTCTCAGTGACCGACACTAAAAATCAGCAGGCTAACCTATTATGGATTGACGATAATGATTCACAAGTTATCAAGCTTGCTTTTAAACAGACAGACGCAGCAACGTGGTTAGCATTACCTGAGGTCACTTCACGTAAACGTCAGATTGGCCCTGCCATTCAAAGCGCAATAGCAGAACTTAACTAAACCTTTCTAAAAAAGAAGGTATTTAAAAAACACTGGCTATAACAATAGTCAGTGTTTTTTATCCATTCAGCGTCGCTCACAAGAACTACAACCTCGACAAGCACTGCGGCCGCCTTTAGGTAAAAGCGAACGCTGGATACGACAATAGGCATTTTTCAAGCAGCGTCGATAATCAAACCAATCTTCGGGTTGTCTGATAATCACATTACCTGCAAAGCGCTTTATCAGCTGATCACCATGAATATTGATAAATGGTGTTTCAAAATCCATTTCAAAAAACTGCATTAATGCTTCGGCAGACTGTATTTTATCTAATTGCTGCTTAATTGATGGTTTTCTATTTTTTAAGTGATTCATATAATAAAATAAACAGGTGCATGTTTTCTTAGCATACACCTCCAGTAAAAATAATTAGCACTTTTATTGACCATGATAATTAAAATGGAAAACTAAAAGCGCTTATTTAATACCTCTATTATATTTTGAATTTAGAAAGGTTCGCGATTAAGCCGCCGCCTAACTCACCTAAACGCTCGCTATCACTACGTGCACCTTGCGCATTATTACTCACTTCATTAGTGATATTGAAGATCTCTGTAACATTCTGGCTCACATCCGCAGCAACAGCATTTTGCTCTTCCGAAGCGGCTGCAATTTGCGCATTCATACCGGTAATTTCATCAATTGTGGTTTGGATATCATTAAGTGCAATACTCGCATTTTCTGACTCTTCAACCGTTTTTTGTAACGCCTGCTGGCTTCCATCCATTGAGTCATTCGCTTCCATTGATGCTTTTTGTAACTCATCAATAATCTTTTCAATTTCAGATGTTGATTCTTGAGTACGTTGCGCAAGGCTTCGAACTTCATCTGCTACGACTGCAAAACCACGCCCTTGTTCACCCGCTCGTGCGGCTTCAATTGCGGCATTTAACGCTAATAAGTTGGTTTGTTCAGCGATACTTTTTATTACATCCAACACAGAACCAATTGACTCGCTTTTATCACGCAGCTGAACAATTTTCTCAGCGGTTATCATCATATCGCTGCCTAACAGGTTGATCTGTTGCGCCGTTTCATTCACAACATCACGGCCTGTTTGCGCTAACTGACTACATACTTCAGTGCTTTTAGCGGTATGCCCTGCATTTTGAGCAATCTCATTGGTAGTCAATGTCATCTCATGTAAAGCGGTTGAGGCTTGTTCTGTTTCTTGCAACTGCTTTTGCGTGGCATCTACATTTTTTGACGCTGAGTCAATGATGCGAGTAGAGGTATCATTAACCTCATTGGCAGCACTAACCACTCCTTTCACAATACCATGTAGCTGCGTAATAAAATGGTTAAAATCCTCGGCTAGTTTGCCAATCTCATCATTGCTCTTAATCGTTAAACGACTAGTCAGATCTCCACCACCCGATGCGATCACCGCTAATGCATTACCAACCGTACGTAAAGGTTGAACCACTAACTTAGAAAGTGCGTACCAATTGGTTAACTGTAGGACGATAATTAAAATCACAGCGATAGCTAAAAATGCAATGCCTACTGCATTAAGCAGTGCCGCATTACTGTCAGCACGAAACATGATATTAAGCTTACCAATAGTTTTTCCACCCTCATCCACAATGGTCACCTCTTTCGGAATGACATCACTGTTTGCAGGTGCCTGCGCTTCTTCAATTTTTTCAGATAAAAGCAGATCACGATGGTCATAAGCAGATATTTTATGGATGCTCGTATTTAAAACAAAGGCACCTAAAATATTACTGATAAGCTCTTTATCGTAAACAAAGATTGGCTCTTGAAGTACAATTTCCAACGTCGTTTGGGTATCTGAAATTTCCTCTATAAGTCTTTCTTCAAGGTAATTTTTAGCTAACATATGGCTAACTGTAAAAACAATAACCATCACTAATAAAGAGACGCTGCTTAATAGCAACATCGATTTTTTTGTAATTGAATTCATACTTTTCTCTTTTTTACAGGCTATTGATATCTAGCCATAACTCAGGACGATTAACCGGGGTATCAGGATGCATATTAGGATTTTTTATCCTAATCACGTTACGCTGACTTAGGTTACTTTTCTGTAATGCTTCTTTAATCATGGGATTATTAAGAAACAGCCGATCAAAGCTGCCATCGGCAATCGCCGTTTCAAAACCTTGTGTCAACTTATCATGCAGATCGTGATCATTTTTATTGACGTAGAAATACATCGCAAAGGGATAAATTAACAGCGTTTTATCTTCAACTTTAAGATTGAGTTCAGGTCGAGCAGAAACCTCATTCCAAGGTTCATGTATTGCGCGAGGAAAATAGTCAAAACGCTCCCCCTCTAACATATGAAATAAGTTGGGGTATTTCAGAGCAGTTACAACCGGTAGATTCGCATCCTTTAACACTTTAGTGTCACCCCAAAGCGTGCCTTGCCCTGCGGATAATTTTTTAAGCTGTTCTAGCGTCGTAATATGATTAAATCGAGACTGATGCTCCTCTTTAATAATAAATATACGGTGCCCAAGTAATCCTTTAAAAAGAGGAATGCGGATCGGCAATAACTGTTCTTCTAAATGCGGGGATGCACCAGACCACAGTAAACTGACTTTTCCTGAGTGTATATCATCAATCAATCGCTGCTCAGGGAACTCTGCTGATAGTTGCCTAATATTTGCCTGAGGATCTGACTTGCTGAGTATTAAGGTTAATATTTCACTAACAAGGACGTTACCGCCAATTGCTTTGTTAATCACAACTTCACTGCTTTGAACCGGCATGGAGAGTGAAATACAGACAAAGAGGAGTAGATTGCCTATCCATTTGCATCTTTGCATCTTACTTTTATTCCTTTAACTATTTATAAAAGTGCAAGGTACTATTATCTCCTCCTTATTGGAAGGACTTATCACTAACGCATTAATAAATAAAGGCATTTTTATTATAAAGAATATTACTAAATAAGAGGGGAAGAATAACGATGAACACACCAAATATAAATCAAGACATTGATTTATAATGGATTTTTAAAATGTAGGAAATTTATCTTTTTGCAGTAACAAACTGCTATTTCAACAGAAATGAATGATTACCGAAGAGCAAAAAAAAACACCATCATTGGATAACCAACCATAGTGTCGTTGGTGGCAAGTTTATTTTACGGCTAATAATTCTGTTAATGCCTGTTTATACGCTTCTACCGATTGTGCACCAGACATCGCACTGGTCCGATTAAATACGACGGCAGGTACGGCTGAAATACCTAAACTTTGCCAATACTGCTCTTGCTTTACCACTTCATCGCGATACTGTGCATCTTGTAAATGTACTTTTGCTTGATCAACATCTAAACCAACCAGAGCCACTTCATTCAACAAAGTTTCTCTATTTGAAACATCTTTCTTATCCGTAAAAGCGGCCGTAAATAGACGTAGCTTTAATTCAGTTTGTAAACCAAACTGATGTGCGTACTCCAATAAGATGTGTGCATCACGCGTATTAACAATTGTCATTCCTTCAAAGAAATTAAAAGTGAATCCGGCTTCTGCACCGCGTTGCGTAATATTAATGCGTGCAGCGCTACTCTCTTGTAATGAAGAACCATACTTTTCAGCAACATGTTCACGTAGATCTTGCCCTTCTACAGGCATGCCGGGGTTTAATTCAAAAGGTTGCCATTGCAGATCAATATTATCACCGACACCAAGCTCATCGATCGCTTTTTGCAGGTTTTTATAACCAATAACGCACCAAGGACAAACCACATCTGAAACAATATCTAACTTAATTTTATTACTCATCATTACCTCTATATCAGCTGCTGCAGCGTACTTTTTTAAATAAAGCGCCGCTAATTAACATGATGCTATTAGCAGCTTACGGGTTAATCATGTTGATTGATGACTACTTTTTTTCCCATGCAAATTGTTGAAATGGCTTATCCAAAGGCGTGTGCGCAAGGTGATTAGTATAGTTGCTCATTATTTTTTGTGATAAACCTAATACGATTTCAAGCAGTTGACGTTGCTCATAACCTACAGCAAAAAATGCTTCTACTTCTTGCTCAGAAATAAGGCCGCGATTGCGCACCATACTCAATGTGGTATCTCGTAATACTTGTAATCTTTCTGTTGGCATTTCCGTTTCATTACGCAATGCTTCAGTTAGCTTTGCATCTACTTGCATAGCATGTGCAATACCGGTGTGCGCAGGGACACAGTAGGTGCAGTTATGCTCAACATTAATTGTTTGCCACACCACCGTCAGCTCTTCTGCATTAAAAGAGGAGTGACTAAATAATTTCCCTACTGTTTGATAAGCCTCTAATAACCCAGGAGCCTCAGCCATCACTGCATGTAAGTTCGGTAACATACCATTTTGTTTCACCGATTGTTCGAGAATATCTTTGCTTTTGATGGGTGCAGAATCAATTGTATGTAGTGTAAATGTCGTCATTTTTATCTTCCTTAAATTAGTTTTTTTAAATTAATTGTGTCGTTGATGGAAAGAATATAACTGGATTTGAACGATCGTTCAAGATATTATTGAACAATCGTTCAAAAAAGTATTATGTAGGTAAATATTATGGCTAAAGCAGGGAAACAAAATCGTCAGGATGTTGTTGAAAAGGCAACAAATTTGTATTGGGAGAAAGGCTTCCACGGTACATCAATGCGCAACTTGCAAGATGTGATCGATATGCGACCTGGTAGTATTTATGCTGCATTTGGTAGTAAAGAGGGACTATTTAAAGAAGCATTGCAATATTATACACAGCAAGGATTCGCACAATTAACAGCATTAAAATCAACAACGGGATCACCTTTAAAAGGGTTAAAAGCCTTTGTTGAAATGGCTGTTATCGACAGCCAAGACAGTGCACCAAGTGGTATGTGTATGCTTGCTAAAACAATATCAGAGCTAACCGAAGAAAATGCAGAGTTATTAGCAGAAGCAAAATCCTTACTTCATAAAATAGAACTCAGCTTCGCCGCAACCTTTATTGAAGCTCAGGCGTTCGGCGAAGTCGACAAAGAAAAAGATGCAAAACAGTTAGCACGGTCCCTGCAAATTCAAATAATGGGGTTACGGACTTACACACGTGTCAATAATGATAACAAAGCAATCAAAGAGATGATTGATACGCTATTTCTGGCCTTCAGTGACGTCAAAAAGTAAAACTAAACAGCACATAACACCCACTATTTAATATGACTAATACACCTATAAAAAACACTGGCTTATCTAACCACTAATATTAATTAAGCGAATAAATATCGATGCTTTTTTCGCTTTTAATTAATGAACACATCCTCAAAACCTCGACTTAAAACAACAACACAAATCAACCAATTCAACCAATTCAACAGGTTACGGTTGCCAAATTAATAAATAAGATAATCTCTACATTATTAAATAACGTTTATTGGCTCCCTGTCACATAGTTTATCCTTACTCTTTGAACTACATTCCATTATGTAAACGCAAACACCACACGCATTAAAATAATACAATATGATTATAAAACACACAGCAAAAAGAGATTTCAGATGAAGAATAATAAGCAACTAGCTATTGATGCCGTGGCGTTAGTTACCCCAGCTATCGAACAGCTTTTTAATCAAACAAATCGCAAAGAACTCCATATAGTGATTATGAATCCCGCTGTTAAACCTTGGGAATCAAGCTTTGAAGATGCCGTTCTTTATGAAGCCTCTCTGGGTAAACCTCATGAATGGACAATTCCATTTGACCAGCTTGCCAGAAAAAAAGCACAACAAGCATGGCGCGATGGTTCTGCAAACATTAATCACCAAAATCTTCACCCGTCATCACTCCGTGATGGAGATGTACTTTTCTATGGCTCTTTTGTCTACGGAAATATCGTTGTTGCCTGCAGTGGCGTTCAACAATGGTTTGATATGTTAGTGAGTGGTTGGATCGCAGTCGCGATTGAGCAATTAACGATACATGAATATCAAACTCAAAAAATAGAAAACCCAACCCAAACCTACAGAGATTAATTCTGTTATTTAATAAAAAGGAAGTTTAACAATGAAAAGATTACTTAAAACTGCATTGATTACTGCAGGACTGATAATGTCAGCAAGTTCTTTCGCAGCAGATTACCCTTCTAAAAATATTCGTTTAATAGTCCCATTTGGTGCGGGGGGGGGGACGGATGCTGTAGGCCGTACTTTGGCAAATAGCAGTAAAGATATCCTTGGAACAAGTATCTCTGTAATGAATCGTACTGGTGGTGCAGGTGCGGTAGGTATGAGTTTTGGTGCGAATCAGCGCGCTGATGGCTACACGCTAACGGTTGTAACACGTGAAATTGCTTCATTGCCACAAATGGGGTTAATGCAGAATACTGCTGATGACTTTAAATTAATCCGCATGGTTAACTTAGACCCTGCAGTTATTTTAGTACCCGCTGATAGCCCATTCAACACAGTTAATGACTTAGTAGCAGAAGCAAAGAGTAACCCAGGCAAAGTAAAATTCGCTTCTACTGCAGCGCCAAACTTTTATTTGATGGCATTAGAAAAATCACAATCAATCAAACTTAACGCCGTTCCTTACAATGGTTCTGCCGAAGCAATCCCATCCGTTTTAGGTCACCATACACAAGTCACTATGGTAACGCCGGGTGAAGCGATCGCTCAGCTTCGTTCTGGTCAGCTTAAAGCATTAGGCGTTATGTCTTCTGAACGTATCTCTTACATCCCAGATGTACCAACGCTGAAAGAGCAAGGTCTAGATGTTGTAACGGGTACATGGCGTGGCATCGGAGCACCTAAAGATACACCAGATGAGATCATCGAACTACTAGGTAAAGCATTTGACCAAGCAATGGCAACTGCAGAGTTCAAAGACTTTATGGCTAAAGGTGCAATGACAATTCATCCACTAAAAGCGCAAGAGTTTACTGATTTCGTGAAAGAAGATACAAAACTTCTAGGTAAATTAATTAATTAAACAGAAGTAATTAAAGCCAAGGAGATCTCCTTGGCTTTTTTATAATCCATAACATTTAAACATTTTAGCGTTTATTCGAGAGTCTATTATGCTCAATCGCAATATTTTATTTCCCGCATTAATTATTGCGTTAAGTGCAATACTGTTAGTGCTCATCAGTCAATTCCCTGAACCCCGCTTTCAAGACGCCCCTGTCGGTGCAGATTTCTTTCCTGCTGCAATAGCCATTATTCAAATAATTATATGTGGCGTTTTAATTGTTCAACATAAAAACAACAAAAAAACAGTGAAAGAGGAACCACTGCTATCCAGTAAATCAATTTTTGGCGTGGTCTTTCTCATTGCTTACGCGGTCCTTATCAGCCTTGTTGGTTACTTACTTGCAAGCCTAATCGGTTTTACCTTTTACCTTATTTATTACAAAGTTAAAAAGCCACTTTATTACATTGTCGCGTGGATATTTGTATTCACAATTTATTTTCTATTTGGTGAAGTATTCGTTATTTCATTACCTGAAGGTTTACTCTTTTATTAAACGGTTATTACTATGGAACATTTACTCAATGGTTTTATGTCAGCATTTAGTCTGGCGGTTTTTCCGGTATTAGTTTTTGGTGTCCTTGGTGGCGTTATCCTAGGTGCACTGCCTGGTTTAACAGCGACAATGGGGGTTGCGATTTTATTGCCTTTCACCTTTGGCATGCAACCTACACCAGCACTAGTAATGCTGATCGGTGTTTACATTGGTGGTATTTACGGTGGCTCAATCGCGGCCATATTACTGAAAACGCCCGGTACGCCCGCATCAGCAGCCACAGTGCTTGATGGTCATACCATGGCGATTAAAGGATTGGCAGCAAAAGCCCTTAGTATTGCGGCTGTTGCTTCATTTATTGGTGGGTTAATTAGCACGATTGTACTGATTGCAATCGCACCAATCTTGGCTGATTTTGCCTTACGCTTTAATGCCCCAGAATACTTTGCGCTTGCCCTCTTTGGACTAACCATTATTGCCAGCGTGTCCGCTAAAAGCCTCCTGAAAGGATTATTAGCAGGCACCATCGGTTTGCTTGTTTCAATGGTTGGGTTAGACCCGATCAGTAGTGTCCCGAGATTTACCTTTGGTATAATGGACTTATACAGTGGCATTAATATCATTCCAGTATTAATCGGTTTATTCGCGATTTCAGAAGGCTTAAATCAATTAGAGAAATTATCTAATAACAAACAAGATGTAGCACCAAAATTTGATTACAAAGTGCTGAGCTTTCCTGACTTCAAGAAAATCCTACCAACCTGTATTAAAAGCGGCTTAATTGGCACTTCAATTGGCTCTGTACCTGGCGCAGGTGCTGATATATCTGCATTTGCTTGTTATAACGAAGCAAAACGTGTGGCTAAAAAACCTGAAGAGTTCGGTAATGGTTCAATGCATGGTTTAGCTGCTGCTGAGTCAGGTAATAATGGTGTAACAGGTGGTTCATTAGTTCCTTTATTAACACTCGGTGTACCGGGTGATGCTGTTTCTGCCGTTTTATTAGGCGCGCTTATTGTTCAAGGTTTAACACCGGGCCCGTTATTATTCACACAAAACCCTGAAATTGTTTATGGCATTTTTAGTTCGATGATCGTCGCTAATATTGTGATGTTATTGATTGGCTTTTTGGGTATTCGTTTCTTCTGTCGAATCATTGAAGTCCCAAAAATAATCATGATTCCAATTATCATCTTCCTATCAATCATTGGTGCATACGCGATCAATAATTCAATGTTTGATGTAGGTATTGCGATTACATTTGGTTTACTAGGTTTTATATTAAATAAATTAGAGATCCCATCTTCACCTATATTACTGGCCATTATATTAGGTCCAATGGCAGAAACGAACTTAAGAAAGTCGCTGATTATGTATGAAGGAAGTTGGTCATTTTTATACGACCGCCCAATCGCATTAGCTTTTATTTTATTCGCTGTATTTTCTGTTTATTCAACGATGAAGCTCAAAAAGAGACAACGTAGCGCATAAAAATTCACTAAACGTTAATATTTAGTTGTATTTAAATTCACCCCAAGTGTTATTGTAGTACAATAACACTTGGGAATAAGAAAATAGCAATGATTAATACTCATTGCTAACAGTCTAATTTACGACTGAACTATATTACATATAAGGGATTTCATGTCTTCAATGTTCAATAACGTCTCGAGCTCAATGAGTAAATTACATGTGCAGGTGGCTCGAAAAATCGCACGAGGTATTTTATCTGGAGATCTAGTTCAAGGGTCTAAAATCCCCAATGAGCAGGCTTTATGTGAACAGTTTTCAGTTAGTCGTACCGCATTGCGAGAAGCATTAAAATTACTCATCTCGAAAGGTTTATTACTGTCTAAATCCAAAGTCGGTACCACGGTAATGGATAAAGAAAATTGGAATTTTTTCGATCCACAGTTACTTGAATGGATGGATGGTCTTGAAAATTCAAATACTTTTAACCAGCAATTTCTTGGTTTACGCAAAGCAATTGAACCGGAAGCCTGCGCATTAGCCGCAATGAATGCTTCTGCACAACAGCGTATCGAGCTTTCTGGTACTTTCCAAAAAATGGAAACCATTGCAAAAAAATTCAATCAAGAGCGCTGGATTGAAGTCGATATGTATTTCCACCGCTTGATTTTTTTATCCACAGGCAATGATTTCTATCTGCCTTTTGGTAATGTGCTCGCCACTATTTTTAGAAGTTTTATCCACCACTCATCAAAAGATGGCGGCGCATGTATCGATGAGCATCGTGCAATTTATGCAGCCATCATGGCCGGTAACGCCGATCAAGCACGTGAAGCGTCACGCTTTTTATTGATGGCTGAAAAACATAGTTTACCTAATTAATAGTACACTTAAGCGGGTCTCTGTAACGTAAATGGCTTAGTAATAGACGCGTATTCACCTCCGCCTAGTCGTGCCAGTGGGGCAACCTTTGTGGCATCAATCGTCAACCTATTCTGCATATCCTTAGATACAACACGATCATTAATATATAACTGTTTCACTTCGACAAAAATTAACGTTTGCTGCGCATCCCCGAGCTGCTTTGTCTCATATAATTCACACCCAAAAGCCAATTCACAGTTGCTTAATCGTGGCAACGAAAATTGCTCAAAAGCAGTCGTTGTTAATCCTGTATCTGCTAATTCTGATTCACCGTGCGCTAAGGTTTTAGCTGTTTGTGTCACCAGTTCAGCATGATCCACAGAGGCAATATGAATCACCATTTTTTTATTACTGAGGATATTCGTTAAGGTATCTTTATTCTCACCATTGCTTTTTTTACCGACTGATAACATCAATAAAGCGGGTTCACTGGAAACCGCAGTGAAATATGAAAAGGGTGCTAAATTATAACTGCCATTTTCAGAATCAGTTAGCGCCCATGCGATAGGTCTTGGTATAATGGTTTGCGTCATTAAATGATAGCGCTCACTGGATGAGAACTCGGAAAAATCTAGCTGCATTAAAATTAGCCCTTATGATTGATAATCGATACCTTTGTTATAACAAAGTTCGTTAATATAGACTGGTCTTAGCTCACCATTTATCAATTAAAAATAGTATTTATTCACACCTTGGTCGCTAACCACTTATCCCATAAAATAAAAATGCTTACTCACGACATAAAGGATAGCTTTCAACATGCGTAAAACCGATAAGAAAATTGACAACCAACTGCGTAATTTATTAACTCAGATTTGTGAAGTTGCATTACAAGAGATTCAGGGTTACAAATGGGTCAGCCATAAGGTGAATTACGCCCGTTTTCCTGAATCCTTAGTGATTACTTGCACCTTTGAAGACCTTTACAGCGCAGAAAATGCAGAACAGCAAGGGATTTTACTCAACCTCATCCAACAGAAATTACGCGCTGCTAACATTGAGTTAAACAATGTGCGGAAACAGGTCTTTTTTACATCACAATAGATAGAAGCAACGATTTTCGTTGGTGATCTGCAAAAGAGTTGATCATAAATCAAGCCTCATTGGTTTAATAATATTATAATTAGATTTCCCTATTTTATTGTTACATTAAGGTTTATCTGTGCTTTCCCAATCCTACGTTAAAAAGAATATCTCCCTTGCTTGGCCATTAGCATTAAATGGACTGTTGATGCAGTCAATGTTGATGATCGATACTTTATTGGTATCACCGCTGGGTGAAATTCCTTTAGCGGCGATGGGGATCGCCACCACCATTATCGCTTCGATCCTGGGTATTCAGATGGCACTCGCTAACGGTACCCAATTGGTATTGAGTCGAGCAGTCGGTTCAGGCAATAGAGAGGCATTATCAAAAGCATTTTTCTCTGGGATGTTGATTAATTGTGCCGTCGCTGCACTATTCTGGATGTTATTAACCTTTTTTGATCGCCCGCTAATTGAGCTATTAACCGATAATAGCGCATTGCACCAAGAGGTTGTTGATTACTTAACTATCTCAAAATATATCGTATTATTTACCGCAATCACTCAAGTCATGATTGCCCTATTCAACGGCCTAGGTCGCACAAAAGTACCTTTTAAAGGTTACCTCATTGAATTACCAGTTAATGCCCTACTCTCTTATTTATTGATTCATGGCTTCGACACAATAGGGGTACTCTCTTTTGACGGTATCGGCGTTCAAGGTGCAGCTTTAGGCAGTATCATTGCGATTACTGTGCGTCTATTTTACCTCGCTTTATACATGCATTTTAGCAAAGAAATTCACATGTCAGCACCGGCTAAAAACAGCTCAATGATCAATAATATTCGTAATCATTTCATTGAAATTTTTCCGATAGCGGCTAACGTTACTATCTTATCTATTGGCATCGCGGTCTACCAACTACTCTACTCTCAGTTAGATATTAATGCTTATGTAGCTATTACATTAGTTATGCCATGGATTCGAGCAGGAATGCAGTTTGTTGCAGCGTGGTCGCACTCATCAGCGATTACTATTAGCCAAGCAATCGGCTCTAAAAAAATGGAGAATCTAACCAGAGATGTTGATGCGAGTATCAATATCGCAGTGGTTATTTCCATATTATGTGCCTTTCTTTTTGCTGCAATAAGCCTCTTTATCGCGGATATCTACCCCGACTTAAACGAGTCTACTTACCAAGCCTTAGCCGTAATTGCACCGCTCTATATCTTTTTACCAATAGTGCGCGGTTACAATACCGTGCATGGCAATATATTACGCGCCCTTGGTAAAACCACAGCTGTGTTTAAAATCAATTTTATCGGACAATGGGTTATCTCAATCCCATTATGCGCGATCATCATTATCGGTTTCGATGGTTCTGTTTTCTGGGCGTTTGCGATACAACCCTTTGAAGAAATAGTAAAGGCAATTCCTTTTAGGCAATTAGCCCGAAAATCACTATTAGAATTTGATTTAGCAAAAGCTGAAAAGCTAATGTATGACTAACTGACTCCTTATTATCGCCCACTAATTAAAAATACGTGGGCAAAAAACGTGAACTGAAACCTCTTTTTTTCCACTGTGAATTAAGGTTTAAGGCTTATCTCAAGCAACCTAAAACAACACAAGGTCATTTAAAAATCAAACACAATACACTGTGCGTCAAATGAGAGGGCCACTCCCTCTGCAGCTCACAAGCTAAGCCGCACGAAACCAGCCACTAAAAACACACATAAAAGTCAAGTACACAAAAAAACCATTTTATTATTAATGTTTTACCTTTTTATATTATGAATATTCTTCTATCATTGCTGCCCCAAAACATCTGTACCTTAAGAAGTAATCAGTATTTTTATTAATATGCCGCGCCATGCTAATTATACTATTACTTAAATAATTTATTTCTCAATTCAACTTGCATTACATTCAGGTTAATTGCTTTTAATAATAAATAGTTTGTACATACCTATGTGTATAGGTATCAGCACGAAGCGTGCCCTAAATGGTTAATAAGGGTTGTACATAAATGGAGTTTATATGCTGTCTTTTTCTATTAAACAAAAAATTATATCACTAACTGCATTTAGCTTTATTGGCTTTAGTAGCATCTTCTTTGTTGGTAGCGATGCGTTATCAGCAAGTACTAAAAGCGTTGCAAATATCCATCAGGTTTATTATCCCGTAATGAACCTCGCCTCACTTAATCAAGTGCAATTAGATCAACTTTCAGAACGTTTTAATTTGGCGGTAACCATTGGTGACGATGAAATGATCGATACTAATGCAGAAACACTTCAACAGATGTTAGCAGCTTTTAATAAACAAAAACTGTTATTGCCAAGCCAAAGACACTCTATTGATATCTTATCCCAAGATACTCAACGTTATTTTGATAAAGCACGAAACATTGCTCAAGGAATGATTGATGGAGATATTAATCTTAGTGACGTCGCTATTTTAGCATCCGAAAGTAATCAATTATTAGACCAATTACAAAAAGATGTAAGTAATTTTCGTGATGCTCGTGCTCAAGACTTTGAAGCCTCAGTTATACAATTAGCGCAAAGTAACGCTAGCGCCAATAATACAATGAAGCTATTTGGCATTATTGCCCTTATTTTAGTTTCTGTAATGGGGTGGCTAGCCTTTTCTGGTATAAGAAAAGACCTAGATACCATCACCAACAAGATGCATGACATAGCACAAGGAGAGGGTGATCTAACAGCGCGTCTAGTCCATGAAAAAAATGATGAGTTAAAAGGCTTGTCTGATGCTTTTAATTTGTTTGTAGAAAAATTACAAAAAAATGTCACAGAGACAATTACTAATGTCGCCCAACTAAATGACATTTCATGCACCTTAGTGACAGCAAGCGAAACAACATCTTCATTATCAGCAAAGCAGTACCAATCCGTTGAGGAAGTAAGTCACTCTCTAGCACAACTATCAGATGCGGCACGTAATATTGCTCAAAATGCCAACGATGCCTCACAAGCCGCACGCAGCGCAAGTGAGCAAGCCCTGCTTGGCGAACAGCAAGTTCAAAACACTATATCGTCGGTTAAAGAATTAACGCAGGATGTTAACGCTGCCTCAGAAGTTGTTATCCATTTAGATTCAAGCACTCAAAATGCAGGCTCGATCCTTGATTCAATCAATGCAATTGCTGAGCAAACAAATCTACTTGCATTAAATGCAGCCATTGAAGCGGCACGAGCAGGTGAACAAGGCCGTGGTTTTGCTGTTGTAGCCGATGAAGTACGCACACTTGCAGCTCGAACACAAACATCAACACAAGAGATTCAAAAGGTACTTGCTGAGCTGCAGGAAGGTGCCAAAGAAGCGGTAACAATTATCGCTAATAGCGCTGCTAAAGCCTCTTCATGTGTAGATGAATCTCTATTAGCAGAGCAATCCTTGCAGCGTATTACCGCTGATGTCAAAGAGATCACTGAACGTAATGAGATGATTGCTTCAGCCACTGATGAGCAAGAGCAAACATCGAGTAATATTGATGCAAATGTTAATGAAATACACGCAATGGCAGAAGGTACAGCTAAAAGCGTTGAAGAAGTGAATAGTGCAGCTCAAGATATTGATCACGTCACTGGCAATCTTTATCGACTTACGAATCAGTTTAAAGTGGTGTAACAGATCTGTTTATAAATAATTAGTAAAACACCAGATATGGATTTCAGAACAATTAAAACAACAAAGGAAGTTTAAAATGAAAAAAACGTTAGTTTCTGCAGCTATCTGCCTCACATTTAGTGGTGCCCATGCCGCCAGTTTAGATGATATTAAAATTAGTGGCTTTGGCTCAGTAGCTGTTGGTAAATCAAACAATGATGTTGGTTACGCTGGTTACACAAGTGAGCGCTGGGATGTTTCTCAAGATACCCTTGCCGGTATTCAATTAGATGTGAAGATTAATGATAAAGCAAAATTTGTAACGCAAGTAGTCTCAAACGCACGTTATGACTATGATCTTTCTGTAGAAATGGCATACGTAAGTTACGATTTTGGTTTGCTGACCGCTAGGTTAGGTAAATTACGCACTCCAATGTTTATGTATTCAGATTATTTAGATGTGGGTTATGCATACCCTATGTTACGCCCTTCGCAAGAACTCTACGAGAATTTAATTATTTCTAGCTACACGGGTATGGATCTATTAATTCCAATAGAATTTGATGATTCTTCTCTGGTATTGCAACCTATTGTCGGCATCGGCGAAGTGAATGAGCGAGATTCGCAGTTTGGCAAAGTAACCTTAGATAAAATGTGGGGTTTAACCGCACACTGGTATGTAGGTGATTTCACCTTTAGAGGATCCTATGTCACCGCAACAACCAGTTATAACTCTCCAGATGAAGTAGCTTATATAGAAAACATGCTAGATAACCAAAAAGGTCAATTTATTTCACTGGGTATGCAATATGATAATGGTGACATGTTAGCGATGGTAGAACTTGCAGATACATCGCTAGAGGGTGAATTCTCTGACACATTATCTGCTTCAGGCTTATTTGGATATCGCTTTGATAATGTCATGCCGTATTTAATGGTTAACTGGGTTAAAACCACCGACAATGATGAAAGGGATTTTTCTCCTTATGCACCTCTGTTCAACTTTGAGCGTATGGCTTATTCAATCGGTACTCGTTGGGACTTCGCCAAAAGCATGGCTTTTAAAGTCGATTTAACCTATGCCGATTATCAAGATACAAGTGGTGGATTTGTAAATAATATTGGAGCTGCAGGTAACTTTATTGAAGCAGACTCTCTTGTCTATTCTGCCGCTGTTGATTTTGTATTTTAGGAGATAACATGAAAAAAATTACTTTATTAATATCAGCGCTAATTTTATCTTTTAACGCTTCCGCAGCAATGGTTGTCATTGGTCACTCGTCAGGGATCGATGCACTGAGTGTAAGCGATGTTAAAAAACTGTTTATGGGTAAAAAAACTCGATTAGCAAACGGTGAAAAAGCAAAGATTATTGAACTTGCTGACGGTAATGCGGAGCGTCTAGCCTTTCACGCAGCAACCACCGGTCGCAGTGAATCGCAGTTGCAATCTGCTTGGTCACGTTTAGTTTTTACCGGAAAAGCTGATGCACCAACACAAGTGGCTGATGATATTGCAATGATTAAAGCAGTTTCAAGCAGTACAAATGCAATTGGTTATATTGATGAGGCCTCTGTCACAGCAGAAATTAAAGTTCTCTTAAAGCTATAGATTAATACTTTAATCGCCCTCACTTAGACTTTCTAGTGAGGGCTTATTAGTATCCTGATAAATTATGACTTACTACCCGGTTCCTGTTTAGCAAATCAACCAACAAGATAATCTTCCCCACAAAACCTATCCACTTGATAGTATTTTTAACGTTGCCGATTAGCGCCCCCACCTTTATTCATACTTTTATTGTCCATATCATTTCGTTTTTATGTAAACAATCTAAAAACCGAAGGGTATTGATATGTAAATGACCAAAAAGCAACGATATATTCATGTGAAAAGTTATAAGTAGATCATTTTTATTCGTTATAAAATTAAACAAAGCGTGACCAGTAATGCAATACGTTATATTTCAACTTTGGGGAATCTTCACCATCTGTATTATTCAGAACACCAGTATTGTACGACAATATTATAAATGACATCTGATCGATAAAAGAGACTTTAAAATGAAAAACAAACTTATTCTTGCAGGCTCAATTTTACTAGCCTTACCTACAATAGCCTTAGCTGACGTTGCTAATAATGGCGTTTCATACCCAGTTCCAGCAGACAAATTTGATATGCGTAATTGGAAAATCACCATTCCTTCAGATATTAATCAAGATGGTCGAGTTGATGAGATCGAAGGTGTTGCAATGATGAGTTACTCACACTCAGATTTCTTCTTTTTAGATAAAAATGGCAACTTAGTTTTTGAAGTACAAAACCAAGCTATCACTACTAAAAACTCTAAAAATGCACGTTCAGAACTGCGTGAAATGCCACGTGGTGCAAATTTCTCTATCGATACAGCAGATAAACTTAATCAATGGGCGCTTTCAAGCCACCCAGAAGCGAAAAGCTACAGCCGTGTTGGTGGTACGTTAGAAGCAACGCTAAAAGTTAACCATGTATCTGTAAATGCAAAACACTCTGATCGTCCAGCCGCGCACTCTGTTGTTGTCGGTCAAATTCATGCAAAGAAAAATAATGAAAAAATAAAAGCAAAAACGGGTTATGGACACGGTAATGAACCAATAAAAATATTCTTCAAGAAACTACCTGGGCACGAATATGGTTCAGTATTCTGGAACTACGAACGTAACCTTGAGAAAAATGATCCTAACCGTGCAGATATTGCAATACCAGTATGGGGTAATACTTGGGAAAATCTTGAAGCACCAGGTAAAGCAGGTATCGCATTAGGTGAAGACTTCAGCTACAAAGTCGCTGTTGAAGGGACGATGATGCACCTAACTTTTGAAACTGCACGTCACAAAACAGTAACTTACAATATTGATCTAAGTAAAGGTTATGATGAACTAGATTTCGAACATGGTTATGCTGCTGATGATTTTTACTTCAAAGCGGGTGCATACGGTCAATGTAGCGTAAGTGACAAACACCCTATTTGGGGACCTGGTTGTGAGGGTACTGGTGATTTCGCTATCGATAAAAAGAATGGTAACTACAGCAGCGTAAGCTTCTCTGAACTTAAGCTTAACGGAAAATAATCTTCCTAAATAATACGCTTAAAATGAAAGGGTCTATTTTTCTAAAATAGGCTCTTTTTTATTTTTATATCCTCTAAATAGATCCACCTCCACGCTATTACAAAACCAATTAACGTATAGTAGTCCTTTATCTCAAACAGTACTTTTATAATACAAATAGAGTTCATAAAGTGATCCTTTGCTATATATAAGTACCTAGTCAGCCAGATGCAATAGGGAGAGTATCTTATGAGTTACCAAGGACAGCTAATTACATTCATGCCAAATAGGGTGTGGCGATCTTACGTAGGAGGAAAGACGCTCGATTATTTACAGAATGTAAATGAACCAACTGATTCACACTTTCCAGAAGAGTGGATAGCATCAACAGTTCAAGCGGTTAATCCGGGTAGAGAGTCCCATATTGAAGGTATCTCTAAAGCTATTATTGCTTCGGAGCCTTGTGATTTTGCTCAACTTATCCAATCTGATCCCAACTACTTTCTGGGCCCTAAACATGCCAAGAAATACGCAACTAATCCTATGGTACTGGTTAAATATTTAGACTCTTCGGTGAGACTTCATTTTCAAGCGCACCCCACGGCAGAATTTGCCAAACAGAAACTAAATTCAAACTCAGGCAAAGCAGAAGCTTATTATATTCTTGATATAAGAGAGGGTATTTCTGATCCCTATATCTATCTAGGTTTTCAACATCCGCCGAGCCGAGAAAACCTTAAGCAGATGATTGAAAACCAAGAGATCAATAACATAGAGTCCTGCTTTAAAAAAATTCCTGTAAAAGCCAATGATTGCTTTTATATACCGGGTGGTATGCCGCATGCCATTGGTGAAGGAATTTTAATGATTGAAGTGATGGAACCTTCGGATTGGGCCGTCAGATTTGAATTTGAGAAATCCGGTTACACCCTGCCTGAAGAAGCACGTTTTATGAAACGAGGGTTAGACTTTTGCTTAGACGTATTTGATTACACACAATATACACCTGAATATATTCAGCAGAACTTCAAACAAAAAGCACGCAAAATAGCGCAATATAATAAACACTCTTATAAAGAATCACTGGTAGACGCAGCAACAACCGATAGATTTAGAATATGCAAATCAACGATTCTCGGTAGTGTGACAAAAACAGAAGATGAGTTTTTTATTGCGGTGGTAACAAAAGGTAGTTGTACTATCAAAACCACCTCGCAAACATTACAGTTATCGCAATACGAGACGTTTTTTTGCCCCTATGGTTTGAGTGAATTTAGCATCATCGCCGAAGATGGCGCTGAAATAATAGAGTGTTACCCTCCTTTATAAACAACGATTAAGCGTATAAAAAACCGAACCTAAAAATAGGTTCGGTTTTTTATATTAACAAAGTACTCTAAACAGAATCATTTAAAGAAACTGCGCTTTAATCCCATCTCTAAACCACGCACTTCCGCTAACCCTTTCAAACGACCAATTGCAGAGTAACCCGGGTTAGTTTTTTTACGTAAATCATCAAGCATTTGATGACCATGATCTGGGCGCATCGGTATAGCACGCCCTTCACCACTTTTTTCACGGCGATGCTCTTCTTTTAAAAGCGCCATCACTACGTTATACATATCAACATCACCATCAAGGTGTGCCGCTTCATGGAAGCTCATTGGGTTTTCTTCTCGTTGCGTTGAACGCAGATGAGAGAAATAAATACGATCTCCATATTGATTAATCATATCAACTAAATCATTGTCTCCACGCACACCATAAGAGCCTGTACACATAGTCAAACCATTGTTTTTGCTTGGCACTTCAGTCGTCAACCATTGAATATCTTCAATCGTTGAGACAATACGTGGTAAACCCAAAATAGGACGTGGTGGATCATCAGGATGCACCGCCATTTTCAACCCCGTCGCTTCACAAACAGGCATTAAGGATTGCAAAAAGTAAGCGAGATGTTCACGTAACTTATCTTTGCTAATTCCAGCATAGCGATCCAGTTGTGCTTGAAATTCAGTGAGCGTATAGCCCTCTTCTGCACCCGGTAAACCGGCGATGATATTAGCGGTTAATTTATCGATATCAGCCTGAGTCATATTGTTAAAATATTGCTCTGCTTGTACGATTTCATCGTCATTGTAAGCCGACTCAGCATCAGGTCTTTTTAAAATATGTAGTTCAAATGCAGCAAAGGCGATCTGATCAAAACGTAAAGCACGCGAGCCATCTTCAAGCTCATAAGCGAGATCTGTGCGTGTCCAATCAAGCACAGGCATGAAGTTATAACAAACCGTATCAATGCCACATTTAGCAATATTTTCAATACTTTGCTTATAGTTATCGATCCATTGCTGAAAGTTACCGGTTTGCGTTTTAATCTCTTCATGCACAGGCACGCTTTCAACGACTGACCACGATAATCCTTTCGCTTCAATGATCGCTTTACGCTTTAAAATCTCTTCGACAGTCCAAACCTCACCATTTGCAATGTGGTGTAACGCATTCACAATACCTGTTGCGCCTGCTTGCTTAATATCGTCAAGTGAAACGGGATCATTTGGTCCATACCAACGCCAAGTTTGTTGCATCTATTACCTCTATCTGGGTTATCTATTTGGGCTATTTAAGTGACTGCGCTAAAAAACGGCTGCAATGTAAATTAAAAGACCCTTTGCAGCGAAATAGCGAACATATAATAAAACATACAGCACAAAAACAAATATTGGTATGCCAAAATCAAGTTGCAAGGGTATATTGTATACCAATAATTAAAAAGGTGATTGAGCTCTTATCTTTTGCCGCTAATACAGATAATCATTTGGAGAAGTAATGTCTATTGCCAGCACCCCATTAACCGCCTCTGTTACCCCTAGTCAAGTGGACCAGAAAAAACTGAAAAGTCGCATTGTACATATTGGTTTTGGTGCATTTCATCGTGCACATCAAGCGTTATATACCCACGATGTACTAGAAAAAACAGCAGGTGATTGGGGGATTTGTGTTATCAGTTTGTTTAGTGGTCATGAACTAATTAAAAAACTTCGCGCCCAACAACATCGCTATTTGGTGGCCGAAAAAGGGGCACACAAGACCATTGTCAAAGAGATCGCTTCGGTCAATGAATCACTGCACCCTATGCTTGATGGTAAACAAGCCGTGATAGAAAAAATGGCTGAACAACAGGTTGAGATAGTCTCGATGACCATCACTGAAAAGGGTTATTGCATTGATCATACAACTGGAAAATTAGATGAGAACAATCCATTAATTCAAAATGATATAGCTACACCAAGCGAACCAAAATCCGCCATTGGTTATATTGTAGAAGCACTTCGTTTGCGTCGAGAACGCGGCCTGCAAGCTTTTACCGTCATGTCCTGTGATAACGTACAAGAAAATGGTCACAATGCTCAAATCGCGGTATTAGGCCTTGCACGCTTACAGGACAATGAACTTGCTCAGTGGATTGAATCTCATACCACTTTCCCTTCTACCATGGTAGATAGAATCGTGCCCGCAGTGACACCCGAAACATTAACTGAAATTACCGCGATGACAGGAGTAGATGATCCCTGCGCAGTCGCTTGTGAACCTTTTCGCCAATGGATCATTGAAGATAATTTTGTACAAGGACGTCCAGATTGGAATATTGCTGGGGCAGAGTTTGTGCAAAATGTTGTGCCCTTTGAAGAAATGAAGTTAAGAATGCTTAATGGCAGCCATTCATTTTTAGCTTACCTCGGTTATCTCGGCGGTTATCAACATATTTCCGATACCATGGCTAATCCATGTTACCAACAAGCAACATTAGACCTAATGCTCAAAGTGCAGGCGGTCAGCTTAAACATGCCTGTGGGAACCGATCTAGCAGGGTACGCTGAACTACTTATTAAGCGCTTTAGCAACCCGTCACTAAAACACCAAACGTGGCAAATTGCGATGGATGGTAGTCAAAAAATACCACAACGATTTGTTGGCTCTTTATTATTTCATTTACAACATGAAAGTGACTATAAATGGCTCGCCATGGGCATTGCGGGCTGGATGCATTACGTGGGCGGGGTTGATGAGCAGGGAAAAATAATTGATGTGCGCGATCCACTGGCGCAGACCTTCATCGATATCAATGACAGCCATTATAATCATCCACAGAGAGTCAAAGCGCTGCTAGGCATTGATTCTATTTTTGATAAAGCATTATTAGCAAACGATGAATTTGTTGAAACAGTCACGACAGCTTATCAACTTATCGCAACGCATGGCGCTAAACAGGCAGTCACATCACTGTCATCGCTTTAATCAGACTAGGATAGCGTTTGTTTATTGTATAAAATCAATACTTAAGTTTATCTATTCTATTAATTGAGAAATATTAAATGCCCATTAATAAAACTAAACCACAGCCAGTTAATACACGACGCTATGTGGCGATTGGTAAAGCGTTAAGAGAGCAACTATCTCAAGACAAATATAAAGTGGGCGACCGTTTACCGACAGAGCGAGAAATTGCCGAAGTGCATAATGTTAGTCGCACTGTTATTCGTGAAGCGATTATTATGTTAGAGATCGAAGGCTTGGTTGAAGTCCGTAAAGGCTCTGGAGTGTATGTCACTAACCTGCCAAAATCTGAAAACTTGCCAATCAATAAGACTGACACCGAGCTTCAATCTAACCTGCTAATCTCTGCTTTTTCAGGGTTAAGCGTCACCGACATTGGTCCCTTTGAGCTACTACAAGCACGCCAGTTAATTGAAAGTAATATCGCAGAATTCGCCGCACATCAAATTACAAAAAGTGAAATTGAAGCGATGAAAGCAGTACTCGAAAAAGAAAAAAACGCCTTAAATATGGGTGATAACAATGAACAATATGACTATGAATTTCATATTTTAATTGCACAGGCAGCTAAGAATGATCTGTTGGTTGAGGTGGTTAAACTGATGTGGCGAATGCGACTAGAAAGTAAGATGTGGGAACAGTTACATGCTCATATCGACACTAAAGATTATCAAAAAAAATGGTTAAATGACCATCAAACTATCCTCTCTGCACTGCAAAGAAAGGACGCGTTAGGCGCAAAAAAAGCGATGTGGCAGCACTTAGAAAATGTTAAAAAAACACTGCTTGAGCTCTCTGATATCGACCATGAAAACTTTGATGGCTACCTATTTTCTTCCTACCCCTTAGCAGACAAATAACATTTAAATAAAAGCCAATAAACACGCTGCGTTATTGGCTTAATAAACAATACCTGCCTAATTGAGCGTAATATCTACCCGATTACTATTCAACACAGCCGTAGACAATATCACTGGAATCGCTTTTGAGATCGGTGTATCACTGAGATCCCCCTTGCCATCAATTGATACCAGTGGATTCGTTTCGGGGAAATAAGCGGCAATATTACCCTCAGGAATCTCATACTCTACTAATTTAAAACCATACACTTTACGTTCGACACCATCGCCCCAAAGGGCTTCAACATCAACTAACTGCCCGTTCTCAAAACCGAGTGCGCTAATATCATTATGGTTAACAAAAATAACTTTACGTTCTCCGTAAACACCACGATAGCGATCATCAAAACCATAAATCGTGGTGTTGTATTGATCGTGGGAACGCATCGTTTGTAAAACAAAGACCGGATCTTTACTGAGCGCGCGTAAATTTGCAGGCAATAGATGTGTAGGTAGATCATGGGTCATAAATTGTGCTTTTTTCGAGGCCGTCTGCCACTGCTTATCCGCCGCACTATTACCCAGATAAAAACCACCGGGTTGTTTTATTTTGTTATTCATATCATTGAATCCGGGAATAGCTTTCGCGATTAAGGTACGAATTCTATCGTAATCTTCAATCACCCAGCTCCAGTCAATCGGCTGCTTGCTTAGCGTCGCCTCAGCAATGCCCGCGATAATGGCGGGCTCTGAGCGCATCTCGCCGATATCACTCTCTATTACACCAGCAGATGCATGCACCATGCTAAAGGAATCTTCAACGGTCACGCTTTGTGGTTTACCTGCTTGCAGGTCAACATCGGTACGCCCTAAACAGGGTAATATCAACGCATCTTTGCCGTGAATAAGGTGAGTACGATTTAATTTGGTGGCAATATTCACGGTTAAATGACAACTTGCTAATGCTTGCTCGGTTAACGCCGTTTCTGGCGCTGCGGCGGCAAAGTTACCACCAAGACCAATAAACACCTTACTCTGTCCCGCGAGCATCGCTTTAATCGCTTCTACAGTGTTATGACCCGGCTCAGAAGGGGCTTTAAAATCAAAAGCCTGAGAAATATTATCGATGAAACTTGCTGGGGGTTTTTCATCAATACCCATAGTACGATCACCCTGCACATTACTGTGCCCACGGACCGGACACAAACCCGCGCCCTGCTTACCTATTTGCCCAAACAATAACTGTAGATTAGTGATCTCTTGAATAGTATTTACTGAGTGCTTATGCTGGGTAATGCCCATCGCCCAGGTGATAATCACTCGTTTAGATTGATAATAAATAGTAGCCGCTTGCTCGATTTCAGACTGTGATAAACCAGCTTGTTCAGTGATTTCATGCCACGGTGTCGCTTGTACCGCATCGAGGTATTGCGCTAACCCTTGTGTATGTTCTGCAATAAATGCCAAATCGAATATCGACTCTTCACCTGCTGCTAGTTGTGCTTCATTAATGACAGACAATGCTTTCACCATGCCCCGCACCACGGCCATATCGCCGCCGAGTTTAGGCATAAAATAACACTGACTTATTTGTGTAGAACCATCGGTCAGCATCTCTTTCGGTGATTGTGGATTAGTAAAGCGTTCTAAACCGCGCTCTTTTAAGGTATTAAAAGAGACAATCGCAGCACCACGACGCGAGGCTTCACGCAGTGTATCTAACATACGCGGATGATTTGTTCCTGGATTTTGGCCAAATACAAAAATCGCATCGGCATGCTCAAAGTCAGACATTTTAACCGTGCCTTTACCCACACCAATCGCTTGCTTCATGCCAATGCCACTTGCTTCATGACACATGTTAGAGCAGTCAGGAAAGTTATTACTACCAAATTTACGCACGAAGAGTTGATACAAAAAGGCCGCTTCATTACTTGCTCGTCCGGAGGTATAAAACTCTGCCTGATTTGGACTTTCCAGTGCATTGAGATGTTTAGCAATCAATGCAAAGGCATCCTGCCAACTGACGGCTTGGTAACAATCCGTTGCAGGATTATATTGAACCGGATGATTTAAGCGACCTTGATACTCCAGATAATAATCGCTTTGCTCTTTTAACCAACTCACTGGGTGTTGCTGAAAAAACGCAGGTGTCACTCGGCGGCTGGTTGCCTCCCAGTTGACCGCTTTCGCCCCATTTTCACAAAATCTAAAACGGCTTCTCTCCTCAGATTCTCCCCATGCACAGCCCGGACAATCAAAGCCGTGGTCCTGGTTAGTTTTCAGCAAAGTTTTAATATTTGTAGTCACATTCTCACTTTTTATAAGATGTTTCGTGGTACTTAAAAGTGCTCCCCAGCCACCCGCTGAGCCATCATATTTTTTAATTGTCATATCAATTCTCTATTTCGTCATTCATTATTCAGATGTGGCGAGGTTCAAACGAAAAGCGCCGTGGTAAAGATTAAAACTGCCATCACGACTAAAGCCGATCAGGGTTAAATTAAAACGTTTGGCCATATTGATAGCGAGATTTGAGGGTGCCCCCACCGCTGCAAGTATTGGGATGCCTGCAACCAGTACTTTTTGCACCAATTCAAAACTAATACGTCCACTCAAAAAGACTATTTTACGCTGTGTATCAAGCTCAGGCGTTGCCGCTAAACGACCGAGTAATTTATCTAATGCATTATGCCGCCCAACATCCTCACTATTTAATAACAGCTGACCAGCCTCATCAAAAAGCGCACAACCATGTACACCACCGGTTTGCTTAAACATCGATTGTACCTGTGCTAACTGCTCAGAAAATTGACCGATGATATGGCTAGATAACCACGCTTCAGCGCTATCTAAACGCGGAATGTCGCGTAGCTCGAGGGATTGCATTGAGGATTTCCCACATACACCACAGCTCGAAAATGAGGTGGTATCACGCTTGATAAAATCCCAATCAACGACCACATTTGGGCATAAGTGGACATTTATCTCATTGATACTTATCTCATCGTCATCTAGTTGAGTATTAATCCCGATAATGTCCGTCGCGCTTTTGATTACCCCCTCAGCTAATAACAACCCGGTGACTAAATTCACATCATCACCAGGGGTGCGCATGGTGACTAAATAGATACGATCCTGCTCTTTACCCGATTGTTCTTGATAAATAAGTCTAATTTGTAGTGGCTCTTCAACAATGACCGAGTCGATTGAAAGCCTTATTTGCGCACCTTGGATCTGTTGTCGAGAACAGCTAACAACCCCCGAAGCGGCGCGGTTTATCTCTTCTGGCGGCATGTTATCTGGAGTCATATTAATATTAAGTTCGCTGCCTCTAAAATCGAATGAATAATCTTTTTGATCTGTTTGCTGTTCAGCCATAGGCTTACTTCACTCCCATCAATGGAATTTAAAATCGGTTATCATCTATATACTTTTTGCATCTATAAAACACACAATATGAAAACGAAGAATGACAAAAGTATTGAGCGCTGATATGAGAAACGCAGCACTATCCAACCTTTAATTATGAGTACCCATTATCAACATTTAATAAAACAAAAACTCAACACTCCGCACAAAAAATCACAAGCAAATGCCGTGATTAAATCTTTTTCGCCATCGTGATAACAAAAGAGGATGCTTTCAGGCAGATTTGTATAGTAAAGTCAGCTTTCTATTTTAAAAAAGAGATGATGTGATGCAGTGGTTATGCCTTAAATTCAGTGAGTTATCGACTAATCAGCTTTACCAATTATTACAATTACGCGTAGATGTCTTTGTGGTGGAGCAAAACTGCCCCTACCCAGAACTTGATGATAAAGACCACCATCCAGATGTTTACCACTTACTCGCCTATCAAGATGAAAAAATTATCGCTTGTGCACGCTTGTTAGCGCCGGGAATAAGTTATCCACAAGTTAGTATTGGGCGCATTGCAACAGCAAAGGCAAACCGCCAAGGTGGGTTAGGCAAGCAACTATTAAATAACGCATTACAACAGTGTGAGCAGCATTGGCCGCAGCAAGATATTCAAATAGGTGCGCAGGTTTATCTGATCAACTTCTATCAATCATTTGGTTTTAAACGCCACTCACCTGATTATGTGGAGGATGGCATCCCACACTTAGATATGTTGTTACTAAAATAATATATAAATTAAAGTGACTCGTTGTTTGCTTTAGAGGAGGTGAATTCTTCTCTTAGCCAACTCCGTAGGCTCATTACACTCTCAAGCTTTAACTTTTCTGGGCGGCAAACAAAGTAAAAGGCCTGCAGCGGGTTAGAAACACTGCTACCAATCTCTCTTAATAAGCCATGCTCGATATCATCTTTAACAAATTGTCGATGCGTAATTAACACCCCGAAATTTCGGATTGTCGCATGTATCGCTTGCGCGGATACATTAAAGGTAAGGTTATTTGAAGAATGTGGCAGTGATAAATTTTGTGCTTCACACCAAGTGCGCCAATCTTTTTTACGACGATCATTAGCAACACTCACCGCCGGATAACGGGTGATAATTTCTTGTAGCGACAACTTTGAATCCTTTGGTAGAAGGCCCGGACCACAGACTAGCACGAGCTCATCATCGGTGAGCTTTTCACAATAATAATTCTGCCAATCATCAATAGCATCGTGAATAAGCGCCACATCGACTCCCTCTCGTGCTAAATCAAAAACACCAGTACGGTTAGAGATACGCACATCAAGTTTGGGATCAAATGCTTGCAAATGCCCCACACGAGGGATCCACCAATGCAATGCTAATGAGTTGACCATATTAACCGTCAAACGATGATGATTATTTTTATTTAATAATGCTTCACTCGCTTGCATTATTTTATGTAGCGCCGGCCCCACCTCTTTATAATATTGTTTACCTTCACGATTAAGTTCTATATTGCGCCCAATACGTTCAAATAACTCAGTCCCTAATTGCCCCTCTAATGCTTTAATAGACTGACTTACCGCAGAGTGACTGACACTTAATAACTTCGCAGCCGCAGACATACTGCCGGTTTCGACCACAGCAATAAATGAATAGATAGATTTTAACGGAGCCTGCTTTCTCATTTTTACCACCTGTAAGTTTTACTTACATAATAGTCCATGATTACTCACTATTTTTACGTGAACTAGATCACCATAATAGGAGCATGTTTATTAAAAGGGGGCCGTAATGTCTAATAAAAATAGCTATAAAGCGATATTGTTTATGTTGGTCTCGACATTAAGCTTATCGATGACAGGTTTAATGACCAAATATCTCAGCGCAAATGTTGAAATCGGCAATCTCGTTTTGCTGCGCTTTTTCTTACCTTCTCTGTTGTTAATATTGGTATTAGCACTTACCAAAATCCGTCTTCCTCCAAAAGATATGCGTAAATTACTGCTCATCAGGGCATTAAATGTGGGTGCCTCTCAGCTTTGCTTTATCTACGCACTTGAAAACCTGTCACTAGTAGAAAGTGTGGTGCTATTTGGCACTGGGCCTATCTTTATGACGCTACTTGAAAGGGTTATGTTTAAGATCTCTATCAAAACCTCAACGCTCATTTCAATCCTATTAACATTCAGTGGGGTGATATTATTAGCCGGTCAATCGTCAGGTTTCTCTTTCAAGCCCGAAATATTTATTGGCTTACTGGCGGGGTTATTTAATGCAGGTTCACAGCTCAGCTTACATAAAGCCTCAAAGGGTAGTATGTCGAGCACAGAAAATAATGCTTGGACATTTTTATACGCTGGATTGTTTTTACTGCCGATCATCACCCTACTGAATATCGGCGGTCAGGTTGAGTTAGTGCTATTACCCCACTGGGGATGGTTACCTATTGCGACTTTCTTAATAATGGCCATGACAGTGATCACCACGCAAGCGATGCGCTATAAAGCATATCAACTTGCAGATAACAGCTCGCAATTGGCACCATTAATCTATACAAACCTTGTTTTTAGCGCTATTTTACAGTTCACGCTATTTGAGACTCAATTTACTCGCTATCAAATATTGGGGTTAGTGGTGATAGTGATAGCCAACATTATCTGCACCATTCTACCCATGCTTAAACAGAAAAAAAGAGTGTTAGTAATCCCCGCTAATAGTAGGCCTAATGCAGCTATATCGTGAGAGGTGATGACTCTCTCCCTGTTCTTTATTAATCAATAGCATTAGTCTGTTATTTACTAGAGTTACTATCATTATCAATGCTAAAGTATCGCCTCCGGACGTTTAGTCACTTATATATTATGAATGAGAAGTTAGTTATGAATACACCCACAACACCTAAGCAAACGCCACGTGGCGAGCTATTATTACGTACCCTTGCGATGCCTGCAGACACTAATGCAAATGGTGATATTTTTGGTGGATGGATCATGTCTCAACTGGATTTAGCGGGTGCGATTCTGGCGAAAGAGATTTCAGGAGGACGCGTTGTAACCGTATCTGTTTCTAGCATCACTTTTAAAGCGCCAGTTAGCGTGGGAGATGTCGTGTGCTGTTACGGTGAATGCACCAGAATTGGTAACGCTTCGCTGTCTATCGCACTTGAAGTGTGGGTTAAAACCGTTGCAACTGATGGGGTGAGTGAGCCTTACCTTGTTTGTGATGCAGTATTTAACTATGTTGCAATAGATGGTGAGGGTAAGCCACGATCTGTTGCTAAGAAGCTAGATTAGAAGGTCATTGGTATAAACAACAAACATAAAAAAGCCAGCAAATTGCTGGCTTTTTAGTATCACGTTAATAGTAAATTACTTTTTGTATCAATCGTGTGTCGCGTTAACTTTGTAGAATGTTGCTTGTACGAAGTCATCTGGGTTACCAGAATTGTTTTGGTTGTATGCACCCCATTTGAAGTACATGTATTTACCACCAACATCGTAACCACTCTTGCTCATATCAACAACTTGAACAGCGTCGTCTTTACCTTCACGAGAAAGTGTCACTGTCATTGTGTTACCCACAACTTTAATTTGGTAAGAGAAGACTTCACCTAGTGCAATACCGTCTTCAACAATACCGTCTAGACCACCCACTAAGTCGTAGTAATCATCACTACCTTTCAATGTGTTTTCATGTGCGAAGTAAACTGTACCTGTATCCCGGTTTGGTAATTTACGGTAGTAAAGACGAATCGGCTCATCATCTTGGTCATGAATTTGACCGATAATGAAACGACCTACTTGGTGTACAACACCCGTTGAAGTTGTGTGATCAACTTTCATCGTTACATCTAATGTACCATCTACACCGCCAGCAGCGATTTTGTCTGCTTCAGGCGCACTACCGAATACCCAGTTATTCTTATTTACACCCTTAGTCGCATGTGATTTATCACCCTTACGTAACATTTCACGCATCTCTGTACGAGTGTATTTAGTGTTTGTAGAAGTACGAGTACCTTTAATGTATGAACGAATTGTTACACCACCATCATCGGCTGTGTAGAATAATTCTGGATGCTCATAACCCTGTTGAAGATCCCATTCTTGGATGTTATCTGCTTTACCATTACCATCGGCATCCGTTGCAATAGATAGGTACCAGCTAGTTAAATCAATATTTTGGTAAGGTTTGTTACCTGGTTGTGGCACATCTGGAATCTCTGGAGATACAAGCGGCTTGTTAGTAACACACTTCATTGAGTCACAAGGTACTGGTAAAAAAGCAATTTCAGGAGCCGTATCGATATGGCTTACGTGAATTTTCTTAAACGTTGCGTCAAATGCACCGCCACCGGCTTTATTAACTTGTGGGTATAGACCCGCTTTAAAGTAGAATGTCTCGTCTTTCCAAGCGTCATCTAACTCTTTACCAAATTTAAGTTTCTTGGTTACGCCACCGGCAGAAAGTTCGATACCATCATCGGTCATCTTGATGATGTAAACCCATGGTTTAGTAGGATCAGCAATCTTACCTAACTTAACAGAGAACGGGCTCTTAGTTGTTGTTTTGTTAAGAATTACGCGAACAGGTTTTTTCTCACCTTCCCATAATAATTTAACCGTTGCCGCATGTGAGTTTTTAGCATGTATTTGACCCAATACAACTTTAGGAGCAACAACTTTTAGCTCACCTGTTTTGTCATCTATTTTTTTCTTATCGCGTGGTTTTTCAGGCCATTCATTAAGCTGAACGGTTGCCGCTAAAGTATGTGTGCCACCGTAAGACCAGTTAGCCATTGGTGTTGGCTCACATGCTTTCCAATCATTTGCTAATTCACGGAACTCAGAACGAATATACGTAGAGTTAGGTGTTGTTGAGCCACCTTCTAGCGGTACACGGAAATGCCAGCCAGCTTTGTCTACACTGAAGTAAGGGCTTTTTATTTCTTCAGAAAGTGAAGAGCCATCTAAGCTACAGTTTCTTGGTAATATCTCAGCGGCAGAAGTGGCTTTAGCACCTTGTAATGCATAGTAAGCTTCAGCACCTTTAGCGTTTTTACCGTACAAACTTTCATTTGTTACAGGCACCGTCAGCTTCCAATTATTTAAAGAAGTACCAACACTATCATTACGCTCTAGCTCTACTGTTGGCGCGGCTGCTGCAATCGCTTTTAAAGTATCACTGGTAATAAATTCAAGTGCTGAACAAGTGTTTACTTTACAGTTTACAGCACTCAATTCAGTCACACTATTCCACGTGTTTGAACTATTACCCTTACCAACGTATTTAACGTATCGAGCTTGAACTGGGGCTTTAAGTGGGAAACGTTCAATCGTATTTGTTTTTCCTGATGATGTAACATCAGCTAACACTTTAGTCCATGTTTTGCCGTCTTCACTCACTTCAATATCGAAGTAGCTAGCACGCTGATCACCTTTACTAAATGAGGCTCTGATTGCATCAAATTCAGCTACTTTACCGTAATCTAACGTTGCAGTCTCACCAGGACCACTTGCAGACCAACGTGTTTTAATATCACCATCAATTAAACGGTCAGGTCCATTACCATCATGAGAACTTGCGTCAACTTTTACTGGTATTAGGTAAGCTTCAGTACCAGCTTCATTTATTATTCTCGCTGGCTCATCTGTCGTAGCACAACCACCAAGGGCCATCGCTATCGAAGTCGTCAAAAATAGACTTAGTTTTCCATTTCTCATCTTAATCCTCAATTGTATTATTTTACCATCTAAAAAAAGGCGGAAAAAATTGAAATATGGAACAGCAATATGTATATCCCATACAATCATAGTATGATTATTTAATTATAATCCGACTGTATATAGGCTACATTAACTTTTCGGTGCGGTGAGTAAGATAATAAAGAAGTCTAATCTAGATCTCAGTTCAAGCCATTAAAAGTAATATTATTGTATGATGAATCAATTAATTAATAAAAATGGTGAAAATCAAAATTATTAAATTGCATAAAAAATCATCACATATATACCCAAAATGAGGTTAAATAATTCAAAAGCTGTTTTCTTTGAAAATATGCAGAGAAAAAAGGCATTAAAATACGCCGATTTTTATCGGCCATAATGCACTTTATGGTCGACACCTCACAATTATTTTCCCTAAAAGCGTAACGCCAGCCATTGTTTATTATTCCACCAAAAGACCTGCCCCGCTTTTTCTCCAAATAGAAACGTTATCTACAAACGTTCAAAAAAAATACAAAACATTTTCTTAAACCGCTGATTTTTAATGAAATAACTTTAAAACCCTGAGTGTAGCTAAAATCAAAAATGAGTACATGCTTCATTCAGAGATCACGCTTTATTTGTTGAAATGTATTTTTACTATGAGTGCTAAAGGTTAATTGCATTTCAGACAATGGATGCTTCCCCCTATGCTAATTGCGATTTAAATTTCCGCCGGATTGTTTTCTAAACAATATTTTGAGGCAGAAATAAAAAACAATATTGATTATAAAAACACCAAGGAGAAGGGTTTAAATGCAAAATAAATTCAGCAAATTAGCACTATCAACAATGCCTAGAATCTGTGCAATGGCAATCGTGACTTCATTGGCTCTTGCAGGATGTAATAGCTCATCATCAGAAACAGAAGCGGCCCCTGGTCAACCTGCAGGTGTGGTGAAAGCTGGCGATAAAGAAGCAGTGATATACCTGCTTAACGAACAAGCAACAAAAAGCAATTCTCTACAAAGAAGTGCGATTGCACAGTCACTACACGTATGGAATGACGATACGTGTAGTGCACTGGATAACAGTAAAATTACTGGTTTTGACCAGTGGGATGTCGGCGTTGCAGCTACAGGTCAAGACACCACGGGTATTTATTGGGTATTGCCACTAACAAGCCAAGAAGCTGAAGATTGCATTAATTTCATCATTCGTGATGGTGAAGGCGGCCAATCAGCAAATATGAAATTAGAGTTTTCTGTCATTGCGGATCGCCAAGGTTTTGTACCTGCAGATTATTCAACTATTTTAGATAATCCAAGCGATGAGACCCCCGTTAGCTTAAATGGGGCGTCTGCACACTGGGTTGATGCCGACACCCTACTATGGGAAGGTGCTAAATCTGCTGATAAAGTAGAAATTTACCACGATAAAACAGCAAGTATTACATTTGATGCGGACACTAAAACCATCTCAGGTGGCAGTGTTATCACCCTTGATACGGGCAGCGCTAGCGAAGCCGTTAAAGCAAAATTCCCACATCTACAAGATTATGCAGCATTCAGTGTAGCCAGTGATATTGATGCTAAAGATGTATTAAAAGGTCAACTTATTGCGGTTGCACGTGATGGCGCGGGTGAAATCACTGCACTCACTAAAATACAGATCCCCGGCGTACTTGATGATCTTTATACCGGTAGTGAAGAGGAAAGTGCGAACGCAGATAAAGAGATGCTTGGTGCCGTTATAGATGGCGGAGAGGTGACTTTCAGTGTTTGGGCTCCTACTGCACAAAAAGTAGAGTTAATTATCTCCAACGATGCTTCAACAGTGCAAACGGGTTATCCACAAGCGATGAGTGATGAAGATGGCGACGGTGTTTATAAACTAACACCTGAGAGCGACGTAATGGGTAAATATTACCGCTACCGTGTTACCGTTTACCATCCAACAACGGGTAACTTAGAGATGTTTGATGTTACCGACCCTTACTCATTAAGTTTGTCTGAGAACAGCCTATATTCACAGGTTGTTGATATGGATGATGCAAGCTTAAAACCAGATGGCTGGGATGAGTACCAGTTTGATGCAGAAGCTAAAGCAACCGATGCAATTATCTATGAGTCCCATATTCGCGACTTTAGTAATAGCGACACCACTGGTAGCACAGAAAACAATGGTAAATATCTTGCTTTCACGGAAGCTGATCGCGCCAGCATGAAGCATCTACAAACCCTTAAAGATGCGGGATTAACTTATTTCCATCTGATGCCAACCTTTGATATCGCAACGGTGAACGAAGACCCAGAAAAATTGGTAGACCTTAATGATACGGTTGCAAAACTCTGCACATTAAATGCAAGTGCAGCGTTATGTAGCAGCGCAGATAAAAGTGTCACCCTATTATCTCTGCTAGAAAGCTACGATCCAGAAAGCAGCGATGCACAAGCGCTGATGAATGACATGCGCGCACTTGATAGCTTCAACTGGGGTTATGACCCATATCACTACACAGTGCCAGAAGGTAGCTATGCAAGTGATGCTGAAGGGACGATACGTATTGAAGAGTTCCGTCAAATGGTGAAAGCACTACATGACATGGGTCTTAAGGTGGTTATGGATGTCGTTTATAACCATACAAACGCTTCTGGCACCAATGACAAATCAGTATTAGATAAAGTGGTACCTGGTTATTATCACCGTTTAAATACTGACTCAGGCGCTGTTGAACAATCAACATGTTGTGACAATACTGCAACCGAAAATGTGATGATGGAAAAACTAATGGTTGATTCATTGGTGACTTGGGCACGCGACTACAAAATTGACTCGTTCCGCTTCGACCTGATGGGTCATCATATGAAAACCAATATGGAAAAAGCATTAGCGGCAGTGCAAGCGGTTAACCCAAGCACTTACTTCTACGGTGAAGGTTGGAACTTTGGTGAGGTGGCAGATGGTCAGCGTGGTGAAAACGCAATTCAATGGAATATGGCCGGTACTGGCATCGGGTCATTCAGTGACCGTCTGCGTGATGCGGTTCGTGGTGGAGGCCCATTTGATGGCGGCGAAGGTTTACGTGATAACAAAGGTTTTGCTAATGCAGGTCCTGACTTTTTAGATGATGCAAAAAAATCAGACCTAAATGTCTTAACCGACTTAGTACGTCTTGGTATGGCAGCAAATCTAAAAGACTACATGCTATTCGATTCAACTGGCGCACTTAAACGAGGCCAAGATGTTGATTATAATGGCCAGAAAGCGGGCTATGCAGAACAACCTCAAGAAACATTAAACTACGTTTCTAAGCACGATAACCAAACCTTATGGGATAACAATCAATATAAAATTCTAGCGGGTACAAGTTCAGATGATCGTGTACGTATGCAAAATATCGCACTCAGCACCGTATTATTAGGTCAAGGCGTACCATTCCTGCATATGGGCTCAGATCTATTACGCTCGAAATCGATGCAACGTGATAGTTACGATTCAGGTGATTGGTACAACCGTGTTAATTTTGATCTACAAAGTGGTGATCTAAATAACAACTGGAATGTTGGTTTACCCCGTGAAGATAAAGACGGTGGTAATTACGATGTGATTAAAGAGGTAATTGCAGACAGTGAAGCACAACCAACGGCAGAACAAATTAACCTAGCAGCTTCTCAGTTCCAAGAGTTGATGACAATCCGTACCACCAGTCCACTGTTTAACTTAGCAACAACGGAAGAAGTGATGGCACGTGTCGACTTCCAGAATAGCGGTAAAGAGCAAGTAGCGGGTGTGATCGTGATGTCGATTGATGACGGTACTGGGCTAACTGACCTAGATCCTAACTATGATGCAGCTGTCGTGATTATCAATGCAACAACAGAAGAGAAAGAAATGTCTGTCGCTAATGCAAGTGGTTTTGCACTGCATGAGATTCAGCTTGAATCTGCTGATGATGTTGTCCAAAATGCTGCGTTCGCTGATGGAACCTTTACTGTTCCAGCCTTAACAACCGCAGTATTTGTTAAAGCGCAAGGTGAAGCTCAGGGAATGGGACTACCCATCGTAGAGAAAGATGCAACTAAAATACCGACCTATGGTGATACAGCTATCTACTTAAAAGGATTAGATGGTGAATGGGGTGCGGTTAACTTACTTGCTTTTGGAAATAGCGTTTACTCTATCGAAATGACAACAACTGCAGGCGCTAAAGAGTTTAAAATGGCCGATGCAGGCTGGACAACTCTAATTTTCGGAATGGGTAACATTGTTGTTGGAGAAGGATCTGTTGCACTAACTGGCGATGATAATATCAATTTCACTGCCGAAGACGGCACCTACATCTTCACACTAGATGCCTCTGCAGATGCAGCTAAACCGACAGTAACGGTAACAAAGAAATAATAAATAGCGGCTATCACACTTAACGCACTATTGGTTAAGCTAGTTAGATAAAGCACTCAATCCCCAGTCTTGTATAAGATTGGGGATTTTTTGTTTAACAGCTAAAGCCAGGGGCTTATAACAATAATGCAATGCCCTTTTAATACTCAGTAAAAACAGATAAGTTCAAAGTAAAAGTTGCCGTAAATAGCGGCGACCTTTGTAAAAATTGTCACGTAGAAATAACCTACAGTAACCAGCAAGATTGATTCGATAATAAGTGGATTTATTAGCAGTGCGGTTGGGTAGTTATTGAATGAGTTTGTTATTATTTAGGATACAAAAAATGCTATTCACCTAAGATGAATAGCATTTTTAGAACGGTAGATAATTTTATTACAGTCTATTTGAGTAACATACCATTAGAAAAGTTAGGTTATTTAAAAACTCACATTGGTCTGGTTTCGGCCTGCTTTTATTGCGCCATGAAACGCTTTTTTAGCTTCATCTCTTAATAACGCCATAGTAGTCAATTCACTCGGAAAGATACTTGATAAACCAATGCTCACCGTCACAGCATCACTTACTTCTGAGGCTTTATGCTCGGTTGCAGATTCAGCAATAAATTGATGCATCTGTTCCGCTATTTTTAATGCTCGTGTCGCGTTGCCACCTTTAAGTAGTACAATAAAGTTACCATCATCTAAATAATAAACAAAGCCGCCATGTTTTTCACAGGTTTGCTGCAGAGCACAGGCCACAATCAATAAAGCATCCTCACTTGATTGTTTCCCATAGTGCTCAATGTAAGGGTTAAGAAAATCAAAGCCACAGATGATCATCGATAATAACTCTTCTTCAGCCTGACATTCTTGCCACAGCGCAGAGAAATTCACCTTCAATGAGGCCTGATCAGTAATCTGCATATCTAATAGAAATTGTTTAAAATTAGACACTTCAGAACTGGCGCTCTCATGCTGTGGCGGAAGATCAACAGAAACTTGGTTTCGCCCTGATAATCTTGCTTGATGTAACGTGTTATTAGCTTTTTCAATTAACATCGACATTGAGTTTGGATAGATACTTGAAACACCGATACTCAAGGTAACAACACGGCTAATATTAGAGAATTTATGCTCGGTTTGTGATGCTTCAACCGCTGAACGTAGTGCTTCTGCAATATTTAAAGCAGCTTCTTCATCCTTGCCCTTTAAAAGAATACCAAATTCTTCTTTTTGATAATGCGCTAAAAAACAGCCATGTTTATCACAAATATTTTTCAGTGCGAGACCAACAACAAGCAGCATAAAAGATGCACCTTGCTGACCATAATTATCAATATAGGATTTAAAAGCATCAATTTCACATAGCAGTACCGATAATGATGATCCATCCATACTCGCATCTAACCAAAGTTGCTCATATTTTTTGTCAAAGGCACTGCGGTCGGCAATATTCATCTGTGACATGACTTTTTCAAAACCAGAAGACTCTGCTTGCTCTGAATGTCTATATTCCGCAATATCTACAACCGCTTTACCCTCTTCCCCATCCAGATCAAAAGTGAATGCATCAGAGTCAGCTTTATCTTCAGTTTGTATATATTTCGACATAAATTATTCCTTGAGAATAGTTTCTCTTATTAAATACTTCTGGTATGTTGCTTCAGTGAAAATCACACTATGAGATAATATTATTTAGCTAAAACCAGACAGTTATTGATTACAACATATTTCCTTTGAGATAAAAGTAACTCGCTAATGTTCATATTTCAACCTCCTTTTTACCGTCTCCCTCTCAATTACCGACATATCAAAAAATCATACCCAAACTTGATGTTTTTTATATATAAACGTTCAAAAACAAGCAGTTTAACGACATGATTTAATGTACAGATTGGCATTAATCGATTTACTGGGAAGTAATAGATATACCTCCCGACTTGATCCTTCTATAGACTTAAGTTGATATTAGTTATTGTTTTATTCACACAATATCTCTTGTACTGTTAATAAGTCTGTTGCTTTGTCAGCAGGTAGTGGTTTAGAGAACAGATAACCTTGATAAGTTGAGCAGCCATTTGTTAATAAAAACGCTTTTTGTGCTTCCGTTTCAACACCTTCCGCTATTGTTTGTAACCCCAAATTATTAGCTAAATTAATAATCGTTGAACATATTTGTCCATCTTCAGTCGTAGAAGCACATTCATTAACAAATGATCGATCAATTTTGAGTATATCAATCGGTAAACGTTTTAAATAACTAAGTGATGAATAACCCGTACCAAAATCATCCACTGATATTTTAATATTCATCCCTTTTAGCTCAGACAAAACCTTAATACACTCCTCTATTTCAGTTAATAACACCCCTTCCGTTATCTCAATCTCTAAATGCTCACCTAACATATTATTAGCCGCTAACTGTGCATTGATAAAGGGGATAAGTTTTCCTGAAATAAGGTGCTTTCCTGATATGTTCACTGAGATCGGCACAAGCTCATAACCTTGTTTCTGCCATCGCATCTGTTGTTGCAATACCCTTTTAATCGCTAGCTCTCCGATGGTAATAATGATGTCTGATTTTTCAGCGATCGGGATAAATACAGCGGGAGAAATATAATGCCCATCGCAACCTAACCATCGAACTAAGGCTTCGAAGCCAATAACATCATCATATTGATTCACTTTAGGCTGGTATACAAAGTGAAATGACTCAGGATGATTAATTGCATTTATTAAATCTTGCTCATAAGTAAAATTAGCAAGATCAGCATCCTGCATTTCTGCCAGGAATAGCTGATAATTATTGCGACCATTATTTTTGGCATGATACATCGCAATATCAGCTTGTTTTATTAATTCCTGAGCATTCGCTTTTTCGACTTCAGATATTGCCACCCCGACACTGGTGAGTATATTCACCATATGCCCTTCCAATTCGATAGGCGTGTGCATCGAATTTAATATCTCTTGAGCTTTGTTAAGCGCGTTGAATTGATTTAACTCCCCAACCATCATGACTATGAATTCATCGCCTCCCCAACGCGCAATAACATCCGAAGAGCGCGTTACTTTGATCAATCGCTGCGCAACTTCACAGAGTAACTTATCGCCAGTTTTATGCCCTAAACTGTCGTTAACCTGTTTAAATCGATCTAAATCAAGAAAGAAAAGAGCAATATTTTGCGTGTGATTAGCTGGATTTTTAATAATACATTCTAAGCTCTTCATTAAATAAGTTCGATTGTATAAGCCCGTTAATGAATCACTGTATGCCAGCTGTTTCAGCTTATTTTGTAACTTTAGCTGTCGACCAATATTACGAATATGAAGGGTAAACTCGTTGTTAAGTGCATCACCTAAATTTGTTCTTGTTATTGACACCTCAGCAGGAAACTCTCCACTCGTATGGCAGCACAATATAATTGTATTTCTAATATTATGTAGCAATCCATCTGCAGAAGAGAACCCGTTTGTTAAACTATCTTGAATCCTCTGTTGGTCTTTGGGTTGAATAAACAGCTCAATAAAATTCTTACCAATAACCCGTTTTTTTAAGTAACCAAACATTTTTTCTGATGCAGGATTAAACTCTAGAATATGCCCACTTAGATCAACACTAACAATACTGTCCATCGATGAATCTAAGATTGCTCCCTTGCGTTTTTCACTAGATCGAAACTGTTTAATCGCATCATCTCGTTGCGTCATCTCATTATTAACGCGCTTAAGGACTTTGTTATATTGTTTCGCGATTTGCCCTACTTCAGTAAAGGGTTCTTCAGGCACAGAAACGGAAAAATCCCCCTGCGCTTGCTGTATATGCATAGAGTCTAATAATGAAATTAACTCCGTAGAGGCTCTATGCTCAGAAATATTCATACCGAGCGTTTCATTGACATCTGAAACACGTAAAGGCGCAAAGATATTAATTATTTTTAATAACAGGTAACTAGCAACAAAACTAAAAGTGACAATAGAAAAAATACCGATAAGTTGCGCATTGAATTGTTCAGCACGTGATAACCCAGTCCCTAATATCGACAAATCAGAAAAAACAGCAACCGCTAATGTTCCCCATATACCTGCAAATAAGTGTACGGGAATGACACCCAATGCATCATCAATTTTCAGCTTTTCAATCAACCCTGTACCATAATACAAAATAATACCGGCAATAATCCCTATCATCATCGCCTCTTTTGGAACGACACTATGACAACATGCAGTGATCGCAACAAGACCAGCAATAACCCCATTTAAGATATAAGAAACATCGATAAATTTATGATAATAATAATGAATGATTGACGCGACAATGCCACCAAAGGCAGCCGATATACAAGTGTTTAAAATAATACCAGGGACTTGCCCACTGAGTACCAACGTACTGCCACCATTAAAGCCAAACCAACCTAGCCATAATAATAAAACCCCTAAAACAGCGATAGGAATATTACTACCTTGTGGGAAGTTTGTGTCAGGATCAAAGCGTCCGATACGTGGCCCGACAATCAATACCGCCGCAAGTGCAACACTCCCGCCAACTGAATGCACGACCGTTGCTCCTGCAAAGTCGACAAAACCAATCACTTCTAACCAACCGAGATTATTTTCCGTATAGATCGATGACCACGCCCAATGCCCAGAGATAGGATAGATAACAGTCGTCAAAATGAGTGTGCCGTAAATGTAACCTTGATAGCTCATGCGTTCAGCAACAGCCCCTGACAGTAACGTCGCAGCAGTGCCACAAAACATCATTTGAAAAATAAAGAAGCTGACTTGAAAAGGAGTTTGCCGATCGCCAAAAAAGAAATCACTGGTGCCTAATAAACCATGAAATGATTCACCAAACATGAAACCAAAACCAATTGCCCAATAAATAGCAACCGCGACAATAAAATCAGAAATATTTTTGGCGGCAACATTGATGCTATTTTTACTGCGGATTCTTCCACTTTCTAAACAAAGAAAACCTGCTTGCATGACAAATACTAAAAATGCTGTTGTTAACAACCAATAATAATCCATTTAAAATCCCATTCGAGATAACTCAAATCCAGTTGAGTAAATAATTCATTAACATAATCTATAGGAGTGTAGTTTTTGTCAAGCAAGTGTCTGAGATTAAAAGGGTTTACATTAACAAAACAAAAAACATCAAATTTTAGTTGCCAACATTATTGTATTACTTGTCTCTCAGGTGTTCTGGCTCATTAAGCCCAACGAGGCTTACAATTTCACACACAACCCCCACCATACATACAACCACGATAGGTTAAAGGGAAATTAAAAATTAAAAAAAGCTATTCAACAAGCACACCACCACATGAAAAATAACTCACTCAAAAAAAAGAAAGCGGGAAATAAAAACAAATTATCAAACAGTTAAAAAGGTGATCCTTATCACGCTTGTAACTTATCTATGGATATAAAAAAACCCTGTAAAAACAGGGCTTAATTAACAACTTCAGATACGATTAATAGCATTATTCAATATTTTGGACTTGTTCGCGCATTTGCTCGATTAACACTTTACACTCTACTGCGACGGCAGTGATGTCAGTATTAATGACTTTTGAGCCTAGCGTATTTGCTTCACGGTTGAACTCTTGCATCATAAAGTCTAAACGACGACCAACGGCACCGCCTTTTTTAAGCACATTATGTGCTTCGCTAATATGTGATGATAGACGATCTAACTCTTCTGCTACATCAGACTTTTGCGCTAATAACACTAACTCTTGCTCAACACGTGTACTATCTAAATCAACTTTTGCATCTTCAAATTTCTTTAAAATACGTGCTTTTTGCCACGCTTGCACGTCAGGCATAAAACCACGCACTAAAGAAACTTGCTCACTAATCGCGACTAAACGCTGTTCTATCAATGCAGCAAGGTTTGTACCTTCAGCGCTACGTACTTCAATAAATTCATTTAATGTTTCTTCGAATCCAGCCATTAACTCAATGGTAATTGCATCGACATCTTGCTCTGGCGCTTGCATAACACCCGGCCATTTTAGGATATCAACCGGATTAATCGTTGCGTTGCCCGCTTGCTCAGCAACCCACTGTGCGTTTTTGATTAATTGACTAGCTAGCGCTTGGTTCATCTCTAAACCTTTTTGACTGCTATCTGCCCCTTCAAAACGTAAGCCACATTCAATTTTGCCACGTTGAAGACGTTTCTTAAAAGAGTCTTTTAGTTTTACTTCTAAACCACGAAACTGTTCAGGCAACCGAAAATAGGTTTCTAAATAACGTTGATTAACGGAACGGATCTCCCAAACGGCAGTACCCCAATCCCCTTTAATCTGCTTACGTGCAAATGCTGTCATACTGTAAATCATAATGTCTCCTCTATTTTATTATTTACCCGCGGAGTATATCATTGAACCTCTCAGGAGAGTTGAATGAAACCTAAAATTGCAACGCATATTATCAGTGGTTTCCTCGGTGCAGGAAAAACCACTTATCTTAATCAGTTACTAGCGACTAAAAGTGCTGACGAAACTTGGGTCGTGCTAGTTAACGAAGCCGGAACAAGCCATTTTTCGCAACAGCGCTTAGCGAGCCAAGGCATTATTATAAAAGAGGTATACGGCGGTTGTTTATGTTGTAGTGCAGGCATGCCTTTTCGGGTTGCGCTCAACCAACTTATAAAAGCCCATCAACCACAACGTATTTTTATTGAACCCGCAGGCGCAGGCCATTTAGCAAATATTAAAACACTTTTGCTTGGAGAGTTTTACCGTCCAATATTAACACTACAAAGTACGATTTGTTTATTGGCACACTGGCAATTAATCGATACTAAATTTACTGATAATGAATATTATCAAGGATTATTACAACAAGCAGATAAGCTGTGTTTCTATGAACAAGAGGCGGCGCATTTAGCAAAAAAAATGGCTCTTGAATACACAAAGCCATTGCATAAATTACACCATACGATTGATGATCTTACTTAGACTTGTTGGCGCTTAAGCATACATTAATCGCCCAAGTTCTTCGCCTGCTTCTATCATTCCTGCAAATTCTTCCACCAATCCCTGTTTATTGAGGTTTAGGTGGTCGGTTAATGTAACGGGAAAACGAGCTACAATCATCCCTGCTGGCAACTTAGCTCCCCATGCAAAACCTGCAAAAACAGACAAACGAATTAATACCGCACCAGCTGATGGTTGCTCATAGGAAAGCGGATCTAATTGCTGCTCTATCGCATCACAAAAAACAGTCGAAAAGTCCCAATGCTTCGCTAACTCAGCCCCAACCTGACTATAATCGAAACCAAACACTTCTCGTTGCGCAGATAAGCGAGGTTCGCCCGTTTCAATCGCCATTGCGACTAATGCGCATTCATCAGGTTTTAGTATCTGCAATAATAATTCACCAATGTTATGCATCATGGCACAGGTAAAAGCAGTCTCTTCGTTCACATTGGTATGTTTGGCTAACGCCTTTGCGATACTGGCAGTGGTGAAAGTATCTTGCCAAAATTTATTTTTATCAAAACTTGGTGTATCTGGAAATACGTTAGACAGCGTCGCTGCGACGACAATACTACGTACCTGATTAAAACCTAAACGAATCACGGCTTGCGAGATAGACTCAACCTCTTTACCGCGTCGGTAAGCGACTGAATTTGCCATACGAATAATTTTCGCACTCAGTGATTGATCCATGCCTATTTTTTTAGCAATATCTTCTACACTGGCACCTTCAGCGCTAAAGCTATCCATCAGTTCTAATAGTAAGATCGGTAAAACAGGCAGTTGTTTTACATCTTTAAATAATTGTGACAGAGCAAGCATCCACATTCCTTTTTATTCATCCATGATGCGGCTAAACTAAGTCGTATTAAATAGAAAATCAATGCCGTAAAGATGCTTTATTGAAGTGACGCAAACACAATCAATTTAATTACTTAATGTTGATAAAACAATTTTATTTTAGTATCTTTTTTGACCGCAACTGTTAAATCTACATATGCCTCTCTCGCAACACTAGAACACAACTTCAGTACCTGTAAAACTATCATAATAAGTAAAAATCGAGGTGCCTACCAATGTCCCAAATGTAGCTATACCTGTTATTTCACTAGTAAGAACGACTAACGGTTTCAGGCTAAATGATTAAGAAAAGTATTAATAACAATTATTAGCGTAGTTATCATTGCCAGCAAAAGAATTTCAAAATTCATGAATCTGCGCTATAAAATTGTTAAACTAGCAAAAATTTTCACGCTAACGAAAGGATTCAAAAATGAAATTCAGTCCCTGTACTAGCCAATGCACAAGTGATGGTGCCTCTTGCCAAGGGTGTGGTCGTACGCATATTGAAATTAAAGAAACACAAGCATTGGTCGCTAAACTCGTTGCTCACCTTGTTGATTACAATTATGACGATGCCGAACGCTTTTTAGCGCTTACCAGTGCCAAAGCACTTAAACGTGCCAACGCAATTTTAGAAGACAAATAATATGGCGAAAAAGAATTCAATTAACGTCTCTACTGAGACGGTTGATGAAGCACTAGCGATCGCGAAAAAAACACAAAAGCCAGGGCAGAGTAAAGAGCAAACCCGCATTATTGCCCAAGGCATTCAGAAAGGTATTGCTGAATATAAAAAATCGGCAAAAGCCAAACAGCGCCAAGCTGACAAAGCACAAAAGAAGCAGCAAAAGCTAAAACAGCCGCAAAATAATCAAGATCAAGCGGTCACAATCGAGCCTAACAACGCTAAAAAATCGCCACTACCTTGGGGATTATTAGTGGTTAGTTGGGTCAGCTTTGCACTCTATTTTTTCTACACTAAGTAACAGGGATTAACATGGTTAAGGTAATTGTAAATGGCGCTAAAGGGCGCATGGGCAGTGAAGCGGTTAAAGCGATTAATAACGATGACGCATTGCAGCTAGTGGCTGAATGTGATTTTGGTGATGATCTTGCTGCACTGATTAAAAACAGTGGCGCACAAGTGGTTGTAGATTTAACAGCGGCTTCTGCTGGTTTTTCAAATACACAGATTATCTTAAACGCAGGTGCTTGCCCTGTTATTGGTACTAGCGGATTTCAAGTTGAACAAGTAGAGCAACTACAAGCACTGGCAACAGAAAAGCAATTAGGTGGATTAATTGCGCCAAACTTTTCAATTGGCGCAGTATTAATGATGAAATTCTCAGCGGAAGCGGCCAAATACCTACCGGACGCAGAAGTGATTGAAGCGCATAGCCCGCAAAAAGAGGAAAGCCCTTCTGGTACGGGTATTCGCACCGCAGAGTTAATTGCAGCAGCACGCACTAAAGCCCCCATTGAATGTAGCGACAAAGAGTTAATTGAAGGTGCACGTGGTGCAGAGCTTCATGGTGTGAAACTGCACTCAATTCGTCTTCCGGGTGTGGTTGCACAACAAACGGTATTCTTCGGTGGGTTAAGTGAAACGCTGAAAATTGAGCATAATTCACAACATCGTGAATCATTTATGCCGGGTATCTGTCTTGCGTGTAAAGAGGTCGTGAAACGTAACGAATTGGTTTATGGTCTAGAACATTTAATGGACTAAGTTAACAGCACGGTTAACAGATGCTAATTCGATCAAAAAACGCCAACTTATGTTGGCGTTTTTATTAGCGCAGTACTTTTCTTCTGATAGACAAAATAGACAAAAACCAAAGGTATCGATAAATAATAAAGTTGTTGTAACTGCTGCAAGGGTTGCTCTGTTAGTGGTACAAATAACGCAATTAAAGCGAAAAAGACAACAATCATAAATTGTGAATAGTAGCTTTTACATAAGATATAGTAGATAGGCCTTTCGACACTGGCAATATCGTAAAAACGCTTGTTAAACGCAAGGCGAAACAAGCTACTTAAAAAAGCAATTAACAACATGCCGCCATAAAGTATTAACGGATTATCCTGAAAACTAAGCTCCCCACGTAAAAACCATGCTAATGCATAACCCAAAATAGAGATAAAAAATAAACGCTGTGCATTAGTATTATCAATTACCTGTTTGATAACAAAGAAGATAACCGCCAACAATAGACTCAGTGCAACAATTACAACCCCTAATGTAGATAAGCTTTCCTTAGTGAGCATGTAAATAGTTAACACCCAAAAATAGCTCTCTAAAAAAAGAAAGAGACCATCCACCATAAAAACACTTTTGGATCGGTAGTTATCTTTAAAAGCGAGTACGTCAGTCATCGAAAAGGCGGGTGGCTGTATAATTGAAAGCAAATTTCTGCTATTACTAAGCAGTTTATTGAGGCTATAAAAGCCTACTAAAGAGGCACTAAAAGAGATAAAAATGAGCGTGTTAGAATAATCACCGTCTAATAAAAAACTGCCTAATAGTATGCCTAACTTAAGGCATATCACCACGACAATCTGAAAGTTACCAAAGGTATTGCCGCTATTTTTATTGCTGGTAATCGATTGAAACAGGATACGTTGTGTTGACCAATAGAAGCAACCTGCTGCACCATTAATGAGTGCCCCAACAGATAATAAAAGCCACTGAGCATCCGCTATAAGTAGCCCAACTAACAGCATTTGCAGTATAAAAGAGAGCGCTATAATCACTCTCCAGTTGCTACTAGCCCGTAACCGATCCCACATGACCAAAGCCAATAAAAAACCAACACCACTAAGGGCAACAAAAGTGGCAATTTCATTAATGGTTAACCCTTTATCCCACAAAATAACTGGGATAAAGATAGGTAACAAACCCAATAAAAAAGAGTGGATAGCAGAGAACAGGTAAAAAGTACGACTTAGTATGGGCATCAATTATTATTCTATGTGATTGATATTAATAAATATCGGATTGACTAATTTCTAACTTATCGAGTTCATCAAAATGCACAGAAAGGTCTTCAGCTTGACCATAACGTGGATAATTATGCATTTTTAGATAAGGTCTTGAATTAACCTCTAAAAAAATACATTTTTGTTCTCGATGATCAACTTCAATACCCTTTTCTAGGATCACATCGATACCTAATATATTCGCATCAAACAGATTTAAGACCTCTTTAAAGAGTTTTTGGTTTGCCTCTGGTAACAGTTTTTTATCAATCACTTCCACCACCCCACCTGGGGCAAGAGAGATACGATAAAATAGGGTTACATTCTCATTGTTGGCCGGGATAGTTTGCAGGTTATAACCTGACTTTTTAAGAAATGAGGTTGTTTGCCCACCTTTTTGTAATGGTGACATACAAGGGTATAACCCCATCTGTTCACGTATTTTATTTTCAGTATCTATCAACTGCTCGATAGTCGATATACCATCACCCACAACAAAAGGGGCATAACGCTCCAATACCGACATTATCTTTCCATTCGCTACTACGACACGGTAGTTATGTCCCTGCAGATATTGTTCAACCACCGTAAATGGCCACCAACACTTGGCAAAAAACATCGCTTTCCAGAGCTGTTGGTAGTTTTCAATCGGAAAGTGACTTCCCCTTGAAAAACCACTCACGTTTGGTTTGATAACTAATGGGAATCCGTGTTGTTGTGCAAATTTAATCGCTTTGAAAGGGTTAAAAAAGATTAACCCCTGTGCGTGTTGAATACCGCCCTGCTTAAATTTATCACGTGCCTGTTTTTTACTACGGCAACTTTTACGTACCTGTAAGCTATTGTAGTTACTACAACCATCCATAAAGGTTTTGCTTATCCATGCATAAATTATTTTTTTTAGCTTCATGATAGTTCCATTAAATTGTTTTATTCACTGATTTTAAACGCTGTGCCACACGCAGTTTTTTGAAAAAAACTGATTTATTCTGCTGCGTAGTGGGAATGGTTTGGGTGACAAAAACCAACTGTTTCATCGCCTGTTTTATAAATTTTAATTTTTTCAACAGCGTCATCTGTTTCACTAATAACAGTAAAGGCATCGGCACATAAAGATTCACCTCAACCACATGAAATCGCCCTGCAATCAGATCCTCTAAACTATTGGCACGCACACCGTAGCGTGCAATACGATAATCACCGAGCTGCTTTAAATGCCCCCAAATTGTCTGTAGTTGCTGATCCGTTAGATGCTCAGCACAATCTTGGTAATAACTATCTTGGTTATAAATCCCATTTACTGGAAGCGCATCACCACTGCGATTACAGGTTTCAGTCACTGATAATAGCGAGAACTGCTGTAAATTATTTTCATTAGGAATCATAAACAATTCAAACTCACGCTTCTCTTGCGCAGCCTGTTGAATGAGATAAAACGGATGACGATCAGTACGTTGTTGGCGCAATGCATTAAGCTGCATTAGGTTATCAACCCGTACAACGCCCTGAGAATTCTGTCCCCACTCAGGTTTTACAAATACCGGATAATGGCTAGGATCACGGGCCCCTAAATCCATAAACTGCTCAAGCAACCACTGCTTAGGGATACGCTTATCCATATCTAACTTAGAGAACAGATTACGCTGTTCGTTAAAATAGGGCGCGTTTAACTGGAAGTAGCGCCACGGCGCAACAGCGAAACGGATGCAGTAAAATATATAAGTAAAAACCAGCGATAGTCGAATTAACAAACCTTATCCCCTTCTGTACTTGATCAAGTTAAGCAACGCGATAAAAGCACCTAGAATAAGAATAGAGGTCGCCGCATAAAACAGTGAACCACCATCGCTTTTACCCTCGTGTATCACTTCAATCCCTAATGGCGTAAACAGGTGGAAAAATACCGCCCCCGCCATCACCATTGAAGCTAACGCACCACCAACGGCATGCAACAGATGAATATTCGGAGCATTGCTGATCACACCCATTTTTTTAAAAACAAAAAACAGCGCAGGAGAAAGCAATATAAGCGAAGTCACTAACTCAACAGCCCCAACCGCGTAGGAGCCATAATTCATAAACAGCGTACCACCAGAATCGCCAATAAAGCCCTTCATCCATTGACCAATAGTGCCAAAAATATGCTGCGTATCAGGATGTAATGTAAATTTATAAGGTAATGAGAGTAGAAAAACCTTACAAATCCAAACAATCACAAGCCAACTAATTACTGATGTTTTACTTAATTTCATGGTTATTCCTTTTCCATACTTGCCCAATGAGCATCTGCTTTCTTAATGAACTGGTCTTTATTGACACGCCACGTATCTAATACTTTCTGATCATAATTGAGGTATAACTTATCGTTGTAAATAGTCCAAAAAGGAGGGTTGCCCGGTGCAGCTTTATCATTAGACATCGCCCATGCACAGTAGCCGCCATATTGCGGTGCATACTTTTCTGGATTTGCTTTGAATTTGTCGAGGTTACTTTGTGAAGAAAAGTACCAGTCTGCACCTTTATAGCTAAGCTGATATTTAGAGGAGCCTTCAACTGGCTGCGACTGTTCAAAATAAGCGATAACATCATAACCAGAGACTGCTTTATTATTAAAATATCCGGTATAAATATGATCAACTACCGTTCCAGCTTGTGCTGAACTAGTGCCCACGATAAACAGTAACAGTAAGGTTTTTATGCTTAACTTTAATAACTTCATACAAATACCACTTTTAAATTAAGGAATAATATTAACAACTACTTAACATTAGACCCTGAAAGCAATAAATGTATTTCAACAAATTAAAAAATAATTATCTATTTAATCATTAACTAGATAAATTTACCTGCCATTATTAGTAATAACACACTGATTAATTTGAAATTTAGAATAAAAAGACAGTCAAAATAGTTATTTTCATAATTCTCTTTTGAGTAATAGGTCGGTTTGCAGATCACCGGCCATATCGAAAGGATGTTCACCGACTTGTTGAAATCCGTGCGCGTGATAAAAGGCCAATGCAGGTACATTGTGTTCCCAAACACCTAACCAAACAGCAGACTTACCAAACTCCTGCCCAAGGTTATAAGCAAACTGCATCAACTTATTGCCTAATCCGTTACGCAAAAAAAGTTTACGGATATAAAAACGCTCGATCTCTAAACTGTCTTTAGCCACATCATCACTCTGTGCAGCATCAATATTGACCTTTAAAAAGCCAGCAACCTGATCAGCAAAATAGATAAAATAAAAATAACTGCCTACTGTTTGTAATTGTTGGCTTAATTTTTCCTCAGTGAGTGCATCATCAAGATACTGCTGCATTAACGCTTCACTATTACTCTCTTCAAAAGTATCACGATAAGTTTCGATAGAAACGTCACGTAACAGACTCAACTGATCTAATTGGCAAGGACGAATATTAATTGTCATAGGAACTCCATGTTTTGCTAATATATCCTTTTATACTATCCAAAAAGTGAAAAAGACATTGTTAGATGATCCAAAAGCACTCAGTGAAGCAATTAATCAAGTCATGCCCTTCGGGAAATATGCTGGTAGAAAATTAATATTTCTGCCTGAACCCTATTTAGTCTGGTTTTATAGCAATGGTTTCCCCGAAGGAAAGCTAGGTAAACAATTAGCATTGATGTACGAAATTAAATTGAATGGCTTAGAAAAGATGCTGAAACCTCTAATACGCTAATTATTTCTACAATATGCTTTATAATCTAGCACTTATATTGTGGATTTAGACTATCTAGACAGTTTCACCAATTCATTTTATCCTAAGCAAACAAGTTCGTTTCACGGAGGAAAATGATGACTAAGTTTGATAAATCTATCGATAAAAAATTAGTAAGCGCTGGACATAGCACACTACAACGACGTTTTTATGAGATAAGAAATAACAAAGTTTTTGAACTATTTGTTATCGCGATTATTATCTTCTCTGCGCTAATGATCGGTGCGCATAGCTATCAAATATCCGCAACGGCGATGAGTATTTTATCGATATTAGATATTGCGATCACGGTCATTTTCTTAACCGAGATTATTATCCGTTTCATTGGTGAGCCTGACAAAAAACGCTTCTTCCATAACTTCTGGAATATCTTTGATACCTTTATTGTCTTAGTGAGTCTTATCCCCGTTGAGGATAGCGAAATAGCCTACTTAGGCCGCTTGGTGCGTATTTTCAGGGTATTAAGAATGGTCAGCATCATTCCTGAATTACGTATTCTAATTAACTCTTTAGTTAAAGCGCTGCCCCAATTGGGTTATGTCATGCTATTGATGTTTATCATCTTTTATATCTATGCTGCGGTTGGCACCACGTTCTTTGCGGGCATTAACCCTGAATTATGGGGTGATATTTCGATCAGTCTGTTGACGTTATTTAGGGTAATGACCTTTGAGGACTGGACTGACGTGATGTATGAAAGCATGACGGTTTACCCATTATCATGGATCTACTATCTGACATTCATCTTTTTTACCGCTTTTGCCTTTCTCAATATGGTGATCGGCATTGTGGTGAATGTGTTAGAACAGGAACGACAGATAGAAGCGGACCTGAATAATAACGAAGCGCAACAGCCAACGATGCAGGAATTACAGTTGCAGATTGCGGAGATAAAAACACTGCTCATGCAGCAGCAGAAAAATAGATAATATTAATATGCAGTGCTAACAAAAAAGCACTGCCATTAATTTCGCTGATAACGAACGCGTATTACTTATGCGTGCGTCTCTTCATACGCCACTAACTCATCCATGGTGGTGGTTGTTACAAACTCACCGTCCATGTAAAAAGTCACGATATCACCCGATTTTTCGCCACGTAACGTTGCTTTCTCACCATTGCTATAAACGATATGGAAATCAAGCGTATTTTCATTAATTGCTTCCATTTGCGTTGAGTAAACCTCTTTTTCAACGCTGTCTGCTTTAGTGATTGGGTCGATTGGCGCATCGATCAATGATGGGTGTAAGTCATCATTGATATTAAGCATGGTATCTGTTTTTGTATCGAAGATATGTGGCTTACCGTTGATTGGGTTTTTGCCCGACCAAAACTCAACTGAGTTAAATACAATCGCATCTGCTGCAACCGTTAATGCATAAACCGGGGTAAGTAACATATTTAAGCCACCACGCGCATAACGGTTATCAACAGCTTTTACATTAAATGCCATTAAATGACCTGTGACTGCGTTGCTACCAACACAACCAGATAAACCACCCGCTACAGATGCGGTGAATGTTGCCAAAATAACAGTTTTTAAAATATTCTTTTTCATATTGATACAGGTAATCCTAAGGGCTTATCTCGCGTAAGCTAAAAATTTAAATACGAAACAGCGCGGATGCTGTTTCTATCGGGCGGGGATGATAAAAGAATAAAAGTTGAGCGCCTAGTGCTTCACAAAAAGATAATTTATCTATGTTAAAGTGATTAAGTACGTCTCCGGCTAAGACTGCAGAAAATAATAACAACAAAAGAGACACTAAAATTATCGACACGCTTTACTATAAACCTCAGAAGGCAGATAGTAATAAAGATCAGTACCCCCAATCCAATAATTAAAATATAAAAAAGGAAACTCTGTGCTCACTTACCAATTTGATGACTACAACGGCGTTGTGCTCAACAAGCAAACATTGCCAGAATCGATATCTGAATTTTCAGAGCAGTTCCATCACTTATTATTAACCGCCAAAGAGCAATCTAAACAATTGATTTGGTTTAGCTTATCGATTCAACAATCGGGGTTTATTAAGTTGCTCACCGATGCAGGTTTTGTTTTTCATAATTGCTTAGAAGATGAAATAACGCTTATTTTACGCCTTAAATCGGATGCCTACGCACCTTTTGTACCCACCTATAGCATCGGTGCTGGTGCACTTATTTTTAATGAAAATAATCAAGTATTGGTAATTCGTGAACGATTAGCTACCCACAGTGGTTTTAAGTTACCCGGCGGGCATATTGAACTCGGTGAAAAGATATCAGAAGCAATTGTACGGGAAGTATTTGAAGAGACAGGCATCCACAGTGAGTTTGTTGCTGTTCAAGGCTTTGCTTCCAAAGAGGTGTTTCGCTTTGGTAAGTCTAATATCTACTTTCTATGCGCGTTAAAGGCGTTAACAACAGAGATTAATATACAAGATATTGATGAGATTGCAGAAGCTAAGTGGTGTGATGTGAGTGAGTTTATTAATGATAAACAGAACAGCTTCTTTACCCGCGAAGTGGTTGAAAAATTGCAATATCAACAGGGTTTGAAGTCTATTGAATTAACTGACAATAGCGGGCCACATAAAAAGCACGAAGTTTTCTTTACTGAAAATAGCCACATCTAACGTTGATTTTAAAAAAAGTAACATTAACTTTTTGTAATGTTTTATCCACCTTGTTGAAATGGGCAAAGTCTATACTTCAGCCATCAACTAATAGCGAACAAGGCAAATAAAATGAAATTTACTAAACTAATCGGTGCAGCACTAATACTAACTTCTGTTTCAGCAGTAGCCGGCAAAGAGGACGATGTATTAGCAACAATGGCAATTCAGCGTGCTAATTTTTCTGTAGAGCAAGCAATTGAAAAAGTAAGCAGTGATTATGCACAATACATTATTGAGTTTGAAATTGATGATCACCATAATCAAGCGACTTACGAAATTGAAGCGATCAACTTCGAGACACAGGAAAAACATAAATTAGAGTTAAGCCTTGAAGATGGTGCAGTGTTAAAAGAAGAGAAAAAAAATCTTAAGTACTTAATGGTTAACCGTTTAGATGATGATGAATTACAAGCATTAGAAGAATTAAAAGCATCAAATTTTGAATTAGGTAAAACCATTGCGCAATTAAAGCAAAAGTACAATGCAGAGGTTTTCGAGTTTGAATTAGAAAATGAAAAAGGTATTACTTTTTATAAATTTAAATTAATGAATGAACAGGGCCCTAAACGTGTCATTGTTGATATAAAAACCGGTAATGTACTACCTGTGATGAAATACTAATTTAAATCCAACTGTTGGGAGAAACCCTCCCTTTAGGAGCCTCTGTGCGCATTCTTGTTATTGAAGATAACCAAACAACCCGTGAATATTTGCAAAAAGCACTTCAAGAACAAGGGTATGAAGTCGATCTCGCCGATAATGGACAAGATGGATTATTTTTAGCGCTAGAGGGGAAGTATCAACTCATCTTGCTCGATAGAATGTTGCCTAAATTAGATGGCTTAACGGTATTAAGTACATTAAGAAAAGCCGGTAAAGAAACACCGGTACTTATTTTAAGTGCATTAGATAGTGTTTCTGAACGAGTTAAAGGGTTGCGTGAAGGGGGGGATGATTACCTCATCAAACCCTTTGCATTGTCTGAGCTGTTAGTCCGAATTGAAATATTAATTCAACGTAAAGGTAATACTAGCCAGCAACTTACGAGCACCCTACAGGTCGCAGACCTAAAGATGGATCTACTTTCTCATAAGGCATTCAGGGGGGGCAATGAGCTAACTTTGCAACCTAAAGAGTTTAAGTTATTACGCTATTTAATGGAACACAGTGGGCAAGTTGTGTCGCGTTCAATGCTTTTTGAAGCGGTTTGGGATTATCAGTTTGACCCACAAACTAATGTTATTGATGTGCATATGGCACGATTACGAAAAAAGGTAGAGCTTGATGGGGTTACCCCTTTATTGGAAACAGTGCGTGGCATCGGTTACCGAATGGTGGAAAACGGTTAAACAAGCCCGTTCTATCTGGCGCTTAACCTTTTTATATACCGGTTTATTATTAGCCGTCGTGATCGTTTTACTGGTGGTATTATTCCAACTTAGTATTGGTCAGATGAGTCGTCAGCAACACTTGCAGATGGATAATATTATCCAACAACAAACTCAACTTGCCCAACAACTCAATAACGATGAATTTATAGCGCAGTTTAAACTTCAAGCGGAAAGTTCTCGACAGTATTTATTAACCTATCAAACACAATCAAAAATGATTGGCCGGTTGAACTCAATCCCATCAAACCTATCACAATGTTCTAAGCTCGCACGTTTCCCTATCTGGTTAGACAAATATGAAGAGATCCGCCTTATTTCTGGTTGTTCTCAATCTTTACCCGATGGCTTATTAATTATTGCCATTGATGATGAGTACCTATATGACCTCAAAGGGCAATTCATCACAGCTTCTATGATTGCTTTATGTTTAGCACTATTAATGGGATTAATCACCGGCCTTATCTTTTCTACACGGGTTTTAAAACGCATTAATAGCATTAACAAAGTTGCATTACGTGTTGAATCGGGCCAATTAAGTGCACGTATCGCTGTCTCTAAACACAATGATGAATATGACCATATGGCGTTGCATATCAATACCATGCTTAATCAATTACAACACTCCTTTGAAACCATTGCGGGTATTACCGATGCTATCGCGCACGATTTACGTACACCATTAGGGCATTTAAGGCAGCAACTCGAATCTGAAATAGAGGCTAACTTAAAGCACAATTTACCCAGTGAACAATTGCAATCGATGCTAGAGAAGCTAGATGAAATCCTATTTACTTTCAGTGCAATGCTAGAGTTAACGCGCCTACAGCAACAACAAGAGCAAAAAAGCCAACATTTTAAAACCGTCAACCTACAACAAATAATGGTTGATGCCGTGGATTTAATTGAACCACTGACAGAAGAAAAACAACAGATTATTAAACTCAAAAGTGATTTGGAAGTTTCTATTAAAGGCGATGCAAGTTTGTTATTCCGCGCTGTGTATAACTTATTAGAGAACGCCAGTAAATATGCCGGAGATAAGGCAACCATTAGCTTACAGTTAACTAAAAATGGTTTCATAGTCAGTGATAATGGCCCTGGCATTTGCGATAGCGAAAAAGATAAAGTATTTCAACGCCTGTACCGCATTGAAAAAAGCCGCCAGATTGCAGGTTTTGGTTTAGGGTTAACCTTAGTCAAAGCGATTATTCAACTACATAACGGTAGTATAAAATTGCTTGATAATAACCCGGGGTTAAGCGTTCAAGTTGAATTTTCACAATAAGCTAAAAAGCGCCTGCTGAAGTAACTCAACAGGCGCAATAATATTAACTATTTAGATTTAATGACTCGCCTCATCCACCAAATACAAGATGGATTGATAAGGGATACCACTGTGGTGCGATAGCCCTATTTCACAAGTCCGACTATTACTAAATCCACGTTTACAACTATTCGGCACTTGCTCTTTTAGTGTATGCAGCGCTGCTTCATTCAATTCAGGGGTGGTAAAACCTTTATCGCCCGCCCAACCACAACATTGAATATGTTCAGGGATAATCACTTCTGAAGCACAGGTTTTAGCCAACTCAAGCATGCTATTTTCTAACCCCATGCGACGCGAACTACAGGTCACATGTAACATTACCGCTTCATCAATGGGTTTTATGGTTAAATGCTCAAGTAGATATTTAAGCACAAAACCTGTCGGCTCTAGTACCTCTATCGGTTGGCTAAACTTTTCGATACTCTGTTTTGCGCAGGGGCTGGTATCCATTAATACCGGCCATTTTCCCTGCTCAGAGGCTTGCCATAAAACCTTCTCTAACTGTTGTGACTTTTGATCCGCAAGTGCATTCATCCCCTTGCTATCGTAGGGCATACCACAACATTGATCTGATAACTGCTCTGGAATAATAACTTCAAATCCTGCTTTTTTGATAAGAGATTGTGTCACCTCGGTTAACGGACGGTTATCACTATTACCAGCCTGTTGTCCCATGGTGCGACTTGCACAGGAGGGTAAATACACCACTTTTTTAGCACTGCTGTTAGCAGCTTTTGTACTTTGTACAGGGCTGTTATTCGCACTCGGTATTTCAGGTATCCAGATGGGTGTTTTGCCCGCACTAATATTACGCACCCCATTCACTACCGTACTAAGCGTTTTTTTACCCAACACATTTTGCGCGACTTGATTTGTTTTCAGCCCCAGACTAACCATTTTAGTGGTGGCACTGAAATGGTTCGCTGTCCAACGTGCAATAGGGGTGAACTTTTTATATTTATTAGTGCGTAATTTTTTAACTAGATCGCCAGTATTAATGCCTACAGGGCAACGTTCGGCACATAAACCTGTCGCAGCACAGGTATCTAAACCTTGGTATTCAAATACCTTGCGTAAATCTTTTATGTTTTCCGTTTCACCAGCACTTTCTCGACGTTGTAGTTCACGATACAGCACAATACGTTGACGTGGCGATAGACTCAGCGTGCGTGATGGACACACTGGCTCACAAAAACCACACTCAATACAGCGATCAATTAACTCATCAGCTTTAGGCATCGGTTTTAAGTTTTTAAGATGCGACTGTGGATCATCATTAATAATCACCCCTGGGTTTAATAAACCGCAGGGATCAAACAACGCTTTAATTTTCTGCATTAGGGCATAACCATCTTTGCCCCACTCTAGCTCAACATAAGGCGCCATATTACGGCCTGTACCATGCTCCGCTTTTAGTGAACCCTGATATTTAACCGCCACTAATTCAGCCACCGCATCCATAAAATCGCCATAGCGTTTTATCTCATCAGCATCTTCAAAGCTTTGTGTGAATACAAAATGTAAATTACCTTCGAGTGCATGACCAAAAATAATCGCTTCATCATAATGGAATCGGTCAAACAGTTTTTGCAGATCCAGCACCCCTGCGGCGAGATGTTCAACGGGGAAAGCAACATCCTCAATAATCACCGTGGTACCAACTTCCCTTACCGCGCCAACAGCAGGGAACATACCTTTACGAATACCCCACAACGTCGCGACTGTTTCAGAATCGCTGGTAAATGGAATCGATTCAATCACTTTAAATTGTGCAACGGTTTGCATGATCGTTGCGCATTGCTCTTCTAATAAGGTTTTATCACTTGCGCGTGACTCTATTAACAAGGTCCCAGCTTGCAGGTCTAAACCTGCAATAAACGCGGGCATTCCGGGTTTATCAGCAACGGAACGCATTGCACGACCATCCATCATCTCAACCGCTGATACCGGATCTTTGCTTAATGCAGTCACCGCTTGACTCGCTTCATCAATATTATTAAAAACAATCAGCGCTGACGCTTTATGGGGATGTTCGATAACGGTGTTATAGGTTATTTCAGCAATAAACCCTAACGTACCCTCGGAGCCGATCATTAAATGTTTAATGATTTCAATCGGGTCTGAATAATCGACTAAGGCATTCAGTGAATAACCGGTAGTATTTTTAAGGCGATATTTATGAACAATGCGTTGCGTTAACGCTTCATTCTTCGCGACTTCAGCGCATAACGCGTTAATGCCCATTATTAAACGCGATTGATTAGACTCAAAAGCACGAATACTTTGTGGACTAGCGGTATCAAGCAAGATGCCATCTGCAAATACTAACTTCATACTATCAACGGTGCGGTAGGAGTTTTGCGCACTGCCACAACACATACCACTGGCATTGTTTGCGGCAATTCCACCTATTTTACAAGTATTGATAGAAGCAGGATCAGGGCCTATTTTACGCCCAAAGGAGGCTAGGTACTTATTCGCATCTGCCCCAATCACCCCCGGTTGCAGGGTGATTTTATGGCCATTGTCACTGATTTTATGATTTCGCCAATCATCGGTTAATGTGATTAACACCGAGTCTGATACCGCCTGCCCCGACAAACTGGTCCCTGCCGCACGAAAGGTATAAGCAATATTAAATTGAGCACAGGCTTGGATAGTAAAAATAACTTCATCAAGATTTTTTAAACGCAGCACCATTTTAGGGATTAAGCGGTAAAAACTAGCATCGGTACCATAAGCAAGCAGCAGCGCTTGATCGGTAAAAATTCTATTTTCATCAATACGTGTCTGTAGCATATCTGCTAGTTGTTGATACTGCTGAACATTATTTTCCATTACATATCCTCAATTAAAATGACAACTAGCTGGCTAGGACCATGCGCACCATAGGCGAGTGTTTGTTGTATATCGGCGGTTTTAGAGGGGCCTGAGACCAAAACGATGTTGGTTGGCATCTTATTTTGCCACGCCTCTGTTACCATCAACTCCGCAAAATTACTGACAATTGTTGAGCGTTTGATTAACGCGATATGCGCGGGTGGGATTAATGATAGTGTTCTCGGCTCGGTATTATCAGGCCATAATACTAAAGTACCCGTGTCAGCAATTCCTACTCGACAATGGGTAATACCCGCATCAATGTCATTAAATAGTTGTGACTTACATTGCGCAAAATCAACATCAAATTGTAAGATATTTAAGGGGTGAGTGATTTGCACTAGGCTAATCGCTTTCACAATCTCGCTATGTAAATCCCCACCCGTACCGATCGCAATCCGAGCAAACTGTTTTTCGATAATAAGCGTTTTAAGCGTCTCGTTTAATGCATGCCTATTAGTTGTTAGCACCTCGGCATGGCTGGCGCTCAAGCCGTCAATAAAACGTGTTTTTAACACCTCTGTTTCGTTGCTTACCCAAGGTTGATAAGCGATCGTTTCCATTGTTTTCACTTTAGGATTCGCATCACGAAGACGCGCGAAAATAGCCTCTCTTGAACTGCTCATGATTGATCCTTTTTATGACTTGCCTTGAGTAATTGATGCAAGGTTTTACTCGCCGGTTTTGGCGCACTTCGGCACTGCGTCCAAGCCCCTAACTTGCTCGGTATTAATCCTCTGACTTTGGTCGCTGACCAACTGCCCAAGTGATAAATAGCGGGATGAGTCGCCGCATAAGCAAAACTTTTCATCGCTAACATTTCTGTTTTACTTGCCGCCGATGCTTGCCCTTTTATCTCAGGATGCGCTGCTGTTGCTGGATTTTTCGCTTCATTACGTAAGCGTTGTAACATCTCTGGAATCGGTATTTTCACCGGACAGACTTCGCCACAGGCACCGCATAAACTCGATGCGGTCACTAGATCTTTGGTTTTCTCTAGCCCCATCATATGCGGCGAGATTATTTTACCAATCGGCCCCGGATAAACCGTACCGTAGGCATGTCCGCCAATACGGGTATAAACAGGGCAATGATTCATGCAAGCACCGCAACGAATACACTGCAACGTTTTACGCATCTCTTCATCCTGAAATGCTTGTGTGCGGCCATTATCAAGCAATACCAAATGCACCTCTTGAGGCCCATCTAACTCGCCTTCACGACGCGGTGAAGTGATCATATTGAAGTAGGTGGTGATCGCTTGCCCCGTTGCAGAGCGCGTTAAGGCACTATAAAGCGGTGGCACATCGGTTAAAAACTCAACCACTTTCTCGATACCCGTAATCGCGATATGTACATCAGGTACGGTAGTGCACATGCGACCATTACCTTCGTTCTCTACCAAGCATAATGTGCCTGTTTCTGCGACCGCAAAGTTAACCCCAGACAGCCCGATATCAGCGTCCTGAAACTTTTGACGCAAACGACTACGACCGGTTTGAATCAGTTCATCAACATCAATCGTAGGCGTGAAATTATCAAGGTGTGCGGCAAAAGTATCACTCACCTCCTGTTTGTTTTTATGAATGGCAGGCATGATGATATGGGAGGGTTTATCACCATCGAGCTGCACGATATATTCGCCCATATCACTTTCTAAACAGTTGATACCAAGTTTTGCCATCTCATGGTTAAGTTCAATCTCTTCACTGACCATCGATTTACCTTTGATGATCTCTTTGGCGTTATGACGCTGTGCGATATCTGCAATAATCTGATTAGCTTGTATGGCGTCCTCAGCCCAATGCACTTGAATGCCATTATTGATGCAATTGCTTTCAAGTTGCTCTAATAGATCGGGTAACTTACTTAAGCAACGTTGGCGAATCGCTTCGGATAAATTGCGAATATGTTTCTCTTCCGCCACATCAGAGAACGCGAGTTTGCGTTTATCTTTTAAATAATCCATCGCGCCACGAAAGTTTTGACGCAGTTGAGGATCAGCGAGTGCTGCTTTTGCTTGCTGATGAAAATGCTCAGGGGCGAGCGGTTGAATGTGAACGCCGTTGTTCAATGAATTGCTGTCAGATTGACTCATTCTATTGTCCTCCGGTACGCGCCAATAAAAAGCTCGCAAGGTGTACGCCACGTAACGCTTTATTCTGATACTCCAACGCACCATTAATATTAAGTAAACAGCCCCAATCAGCACTGACCAGCTCAGTGGCCTCGGTAGCACAAAGGTGTTGGGTTTTATCTTCCACCATCGATTGGCTGATATCAGGATGGCGCACCGCAAAAGTGCCTCCAAAACCACAACATTCACTCTCATAAGCTTGTTCTCGAATCTCTACGTTATCAAGCTGCTCAAGCAGTTGTGTCGCGGTAAGATGTACGTTCATTTCACGACGCGCGGCACAGGAGGTATGCATCACCACCACACTTTTATCGCCTTGATCAATTAAGCTCGCCCTGCAGACATTAACCAGAAACTCGGTTAATTCAAAAACCCGATCGCAGAACGTATCTACCATCGCTTGATTGCTATCACCTTTGAATAAACGGCGATAATGATGATGCATCATGCCCCCACAGGATCCCGACAATACCACCACTGGCCAATTTTCAGGGAACAGGTCAATCTGGCTTTGCGCAACCTGTTTAGCTTGTTTGTCATACCCAGAGCTATAGGCAGGTTGACCACAACAGGTTTGTTTCTCAACAAAAATCACTTCAATACCTTGCTGCTCGAGTAGTGTTATCGCATCAAGGCCCGCCTGTGGATCAAACATATCAACAAGACAGGTGGCATAAAAATAGACTTTAGATGGTTTTGCAGGGTAGATACGCATTACTGTTCTCCTTTACTGCTATTGTGGTCGCTCTTTCAGTCTATCTCTGTTTATTGTGTCGTTAATGATGAGATGACAATTATATGAACTGAATAGGAAAATAAGGCTTATTTCAGCGCAACACCGACCTAGGCTTAATGCCTAAACCGTTGCTGCAATTATATTTATTTCGTACCTTGCGCGACGATTAGGCTATCGCTGATATTAAAACCATAAATAATCACTAAACCAATAATGCCTGTCGCAACAACATAATAGAATGTAGGGATCACCGTTTTACGAAGGGTGATACCCTCTCGCCCAAGTAAACCAACGGTTGCTGATGCAGCGACTACGTTATGAATGGCAATCATATTACCGGCAGCAGCTCCAACTGCTTGCAGAGAAACAACCGCGGCACTAGAGACACCGATGGTTTGTGCTACTTCAAACTGAAACTGACTGAACATCATATTTGAAACCGTATTAGAGCCTGCAATAAATGCACCTAATGCACCAATCGAAGCGCTTAACGCAGGGAACAGATCACCAACTATACCTGCTGCAAAATGCGCAGTGGTGACCGGCATACTTGCTAAATCAGCACCATTAACACCTGAGTTGATAAAGATACGCACCATTGGAATGGCAAATACCAGAACAAAACCTGCACCTATCAGTGTTTTACTTGATTCTTTAAAGGCATTGCCTAAGGGCTTGAGGCTGCGCGCTTGTAATAGCACTGCAAGTAACGCAACAAAAACCAAAATGCCGCCAGGTAGATAAAGAGGCTGGATCGCTGAACTCACACCCACCTCTCCTAAAATGTTACTAAATGACAGGCTAAAGCTTTTTAAGAAACCTTTAAATTCAGGGCTAACACGGCTAGCAACAAGCACGATGGCTAATAACAGGTAGGGTGTCCAAGCAAGCGTAAGGCCCATTTTACTTTTCTGCTCTGTTTTTAAATCCATTTTTAGTGAACCGAACCACTCCTTCGGCCATTTATCTTCACTGTCAAAGTCCCAAGTAGTTTTAGGTACTAAGAAACCTTTTTTAGCCGCAGTTACGACAATTGCAAGACTCACTAAACCACCAATTAACGAGGGGAACTCTGCACCAAGAAACACACCGGTTAAGGCATAAGGAACAGTAAATGCAAGCCCAGCGAAAATAGCAAAAGGTAAGATATCTAACCCCTCTGTCCAACTTTTTTTGTTTCCAAAGAAGCGCGTCAGCATCATCGCCATTAATACCGGAATAAACGTACCAACCACCGCATGAATCACCGCAACATTGCTGGTGATCTCTTGCAGATAGATCTCCCACGTCGAACCACCTGCAACCAGTACCTCAGAAATATTATGGGTATCAAGTCCTCTATTCACACCAACAATAATAGGGGTTCCGACAGCACCAAATGAAACAGGTGTCGATTGAATCATCATGCCCATGACCACTGCGGCCAATGCAGGAAAACCGATAGCCACTAATAACGGTGCAGCAATCGCTGCAGGCGTACCAAAACCAGATGCTCCTTCAATAAATGAGCCAAAGCACCAAGCGATAATAATGGCTTGGATTCTACGGTCGGCGGATATGTCGATGAAGCCATTACGGATAACTGAGATAGCCCCAGTATGCTTTAAGGTATTCAATAAAAAAATTGCACCAAATACGATCCACAATACTGCCACCGTAATGGTTAACCCCTGTAACGATGAAGCGACAATACGTGTTACGGACATATCCCACGCAAAAAGAGCGATAATAACGGTCATTACAAAGGCCACTGGCATGGCACGTTTTGCAGGCCAGTTAAGACCAACCAATAAAACAGCGGCGACCACTATCGGTGAGAATGCGATTAACGCGAGTAGAGTATCATTCATATTATTTTCCTTGCTTGCTATCGCTTGTTGGCTTAGCTAAGTGTGCTTAAAACAGAGTGAAGTTCATTGTCGATATTTATTACGGGTCTTAATTAAAGCCCCTTTAATTTGTTATCGAGTTGTTAATGGAGTGTGACGATACTCCTTTCTTTTTTATCGATATAGAGAAATAATGAATAACATTATTTCCAAAAGTTGATTAATCATGGCAAAGACAGACGACCTGATCCTGTTTGCTCAAGTAGTTGAATATGGGTCTTTTAGTAAAGTGGCAGAGGTTAATTCCCTTACAAATTCAGTGGTTAGTAAACGAATTGCACGATTAGAGGCTGACCTTGGTGTGCAACTTTTGTATCGAACAACACGAAAATTAACCCTGAGCGAAGCGGGAAAAGTACTTTATCAAGGGGCTAAAAGTGTGAAGCAGGCCTCTGCTGAAGCGATTGATGCGGTTTATGGCTACGCAGAAAGTGTGACGGGGCACTTAAAAATGTCGGTACCCACTATCTCCGGTGACCTGTTATTAGCAAATGCAGTGGCTGAATTTTGTAGTCTGCACCCAGGATTAACGATCGACATGTCTCTCAAGAACTCATTTGTTGACTTGGTTGAGGATGGTTATGACTTGGTAATACGAACAGGCTACTTGGGAGACTCTAATTTAATTGCACGTCATATTATCGATTCTCAATGGGTTATTTGTGCTGCTCCCAGTTATATAAAGAAGCATGGCAAACCACTACAACCTGAAGAGTTGATCAACCATAATTGCCTACAATACGCCTATCAAACAACCGGTGCATCTGAGTGGGAGTTCAAAGGAGATAATGGCAACTATATTGTCAAAGTAGCCGGTAACTTTTCAACCAATAATGCTGGCGCGTTACGCAAAGCGGCATTAGGCGGCTTTGGTTTAGCTTATGTCCCACGCTGCTTAGTTTACCAAGACTTTTTAAACGGAGACTTAGTCGATATTTTTCCTGATCGGGTCGGAAAAAAACTAGGTATATACGCTGTTTACCCCTTCACTCGTCAGCCTCCTCTCAAAATTCGTTTATTGATTGAACATATCAGGAAGCACTATTTAGCCATTGGGCAATGCTTTTAATAACAAAATAAATTTTAACGATTGATCAATATGATAAAAACAATTGACTTAAAATCATAGCGTTATTAGATATGGTATCATTTACCTCTCACTGACCAGTCACCCAGAATGGATAACAAATGCGACTTAAAAAGCTAATGCTTATAAGCTTATTACCACTACTTTTATGCTCAGCTTTTTCTGTAAATGCATCCGGTGATAATATTGAGATCCGCACTATTGGCTTCCCTCCTTATGGTATCAATACACAAGCGGAGTTAAGTGGCATCTACTATGAGATGGCTAATATCCTTGTTAGTGGCGCAGGTTACGCCCCACAAAATAGAGTTGCTCCCTACGCACGCATTATCAAAGAGATGAAGTTTGGCGTCATTGACCTGACGATTATGTTTCGCTATCCAGAACTAGAAGAGTACGTTGAATATATTGCACCGCTACCTTCTATAAAAACCGTTGTGATGGGTCTACAGGGCAATAACTTCACTAATATAGAAAGTTTAACGAATAAAAAAATTGCTTATTTACGCGGTGCCAAATTCAGTGATGAGATAGATAACAACGTAAGTATCATAAAATATCCGATAAACAATTATGCACAAGGTGTGAAAATGCTAGCAGCAGGGAGAGCAGATGCCATTATTGGCGCTCTTGATCCAATTCTCCGATCAGCACTTTACCTTAATGATAAAGAAATTTTATTTGGTGAACCTTTAGTGGTTGACTCGCGAACACCTTGGATACAAATTTCTAAAAAAAGCCACAACAATATGGATGTAAAAAAGTTAAAGGCGAGCTTTTTGGCGATGCAGCGCGAGGATACACTGAAGCGTTTAAGCACTAAATATAATAACCAATCACATCTAAAGCAGTAAATTTTACTATGAAAATCATCACACCCAGACTTATTTTACGCCCAGTTGCTGTTACTGATTTTGAGGTTAGCTATCAATTATTCAGTGATCCTGATGTGATGCGGTTTTCATTAAACGGCCCCTATAGTAAACAAAAAACCATTGAATTCATTGCAAACTGCATCAAACAAACAGAACAAAATCGGCCTAGCTTACTCGCCGTTTTAGATAAAGAAACGGAATTACTGATTGGATACTGTGGATTTTATATGCAAACAATTAATGGTATTGAAGAAGTGGAGCTAGGTTATCGATTATTAAAATCTCAGTGGGGAAAGGGATTAGCGACTGAAGCCGCTATCGCAATGAAAGAATATGCTTTTCAAGAGATGGGATTAACACGCTTAATTTCAATTATCGATAAGGACAATATCGGGTCGGTACGGGTTGCTGAGAAAGTTGGTTTAACAATAGAAAAAGAGCTGCTCTATAATCGTAAAATACACGTCGCGATCTATGCCATTAATGGTTAGCGCTAAAGACTAAAGTCCTCTCCAGTAACTGCAGAGAACTTGTTTATCAACATTAAAGTAATATCAGAGCCCTTTTCTCTGCTGATCTTTTAGCGCCTTCTTCTTCGCTCGATTATTTTCAAGCTGCACTAGCGCATCAGAACCGAGGTGAGACTGACCACGCTGCTTCGCTAGGCGAATCTGTTTTTCGCGTTCACTAAAGCGCTGTTTTTGCTCGTCACTAATGCTATCAAAACAGTGGTGACAACTAATGCCCTGCATATACTTATCTGATTTTTTATCTTCTTCAGTAATCGGTAAACGGCAACCATGACACTGATCGTAGGTGCCTTTTTCTAACTGATGATTTACCGAAACACGATTATCAAACACAAAACACTCACCTTTCCACATGGTCTCCGACTCAGGCACCTCTTCTAGGTACTTTAAAACACCGCCTTCTAAGTGATAAACCTCATCAAATCCCTGCTCTTTTAAGTAGGCAGTAGATTTTTCACAGCGAATGCCCCCTGTACAAAACATCGCCACTTTTTTATGCTGCTTCGCATCAAGGTTATCTTTTACGTATTGTGGGAACTCACGAAAGTTGGTTGTTTTTGGATCCACCGCATTTTCAAAGGTACCAATACTAATTTCATAGTCATTTCGAGTATCAACTAATAAAACATCTGGGTCGCTAATTAAGGCGTTCCAATCTTTAGGTTTTACATAACTGCCAACACTACGGTTAGGGTCAATGCCCTCAACCCCCATCGTGACAATCTCTTTTTTGAGTTTTACCTTAGTGCGGTAGAACGGATTAACCTCATCAAAGGACTCTTTAGTAGTGAGGTTTTCAAAACGAGGGTCTAATTTGAGCCAAAAAATAACATTATCAATCGCGGAACGACTGCCGGCAATGGTGCCATTGATACCTTCACTGGCTAATAATAGTGTCCCCTTAACTTCATTATTATTCATAATATCGAGTAAAGGTTGTTGAATTTCTTGATAGTTTTCAAGCGCGACAAAGCGATATAACGCACATACGACGGTTGTTGACATGGTTCTTCCTTGTTAGCTAACTAGAACGTAAATCCAGTGCTGATTTAATTGAACAGCGATTATACGAACTAATTATTAACAAATACACAACAACAATGTAACAAAAATACGTGAGATTAACGTTTAAAAAAGGACGATAGGGTAATCATACCAATGAATAGTAGGAGCACCTTGATCACTACCAGCTACCTTAATCGCTTACCAGTTAATGCGTGGTGGATTTGAGAAGGGTTATCTAAACCGGATACTTCAGCGTCGATAGTTGTCGCCAAAAGTGGATTATCGATAAACATCGCTTTAACTTGCTCGGCATTAGTGCATGCCTCTAAGCCAGAAAGGTTAGCACTGGTTGAGATGATAGGTTTAGCAAATTGGCTACAAAGTTGCTGCACAATAGGATGGTCACTCACTCTAACTGCTACGCTATCAAAGTCACCACTGATCAATTTTGAAAGGGATTTTTTTGCAGGTACAACCCAGGTAAAGGGACCCGGCCAGGTATTCTTTATCGCTGTAACTTGTTGCTCTGTGAGCATTGAAAAATCAGCATAGTGTTGCAACTGTTCAATATTAGCAGCAATTAAGATCAGGCCTTTATGTGCCGGACGTTGTTTAAGCTGTAATATTTTTTCTATCGCGAGATCGCAATCAGGATCGCAACCAAGACCAAAAACAGATTCAGTGGGGTAAGCAATAACACCTTCATTGTGCAGTGCACTCAGTGCGTTACTTAAGTCAACCTTAGCCAAAATACTATCTCCCTTCATATTTATAAGTATGATTTACAGTCGATTATATCGGCTTACTACGATACCCACACCCTTTTTTAGGACATATTATGCGAAAAGTAGCGGCAGTTTTACGCTCAACTAAGATTGGCCAATGGCAATCAGGGCAAAATTCATTAACCGGTTTATCGTTAACCGCATATTTACACGAGGGATAATTATCACAGGCATAAAAGGTTTTCCCATAGCGAGATTGACGCTGAATAAGCTCGCCTTTTTTGCATGATGGACAGCTAATATGTTGTTCTTTTGGGTCTTCTTTAGGTGGCTCTGTTAATTGTGCAGTATGCTGACATTCAGGATAACCACTGCAACCGATAAAGAGACCATAACGGCCCTGTTTCAATACCAACTCTTGTGCACACAATGGACAGCTTGTACCGACGAGTACTTTTTTTATCTCTGTTTTTTCGTGCAGTGGTCTTAGGTAGTCACACTCAGGATAACGCGTACAACCAAGAAAGGCCCCCTGCTTACCGTTGCGAATATGCAGTTCAGCACCGCAATCAGGACAGAGATCAATGGTTTTCATATGTGTGGTGGGAAGGTCATCTTTACTCATATTAATGGATCAGCCCATCTTCAAGATCCATTAACATGGATTCTAATTGTAAAAATTCACTTTCACTGCTTGGGTCATTAAATAACACCATCAATATTAACCATTTTAAGTCTTGTAACTCGAGTTCATTCAACTCCAATAACATCGCGCAATCAATTACAATTTCACGAGTATAACCGTTGAGAATCTCAGCTTGCTCTAAATAGGAGATATACCCCTGACACGCACTGTTTAAACGAAACTGTTCCTGTTCACTATACACACGATGTGAAGTTAGTTTTGCTAGTTGAACACGGTTGCTTTCTTCAGTTTCATGCAACCCTGATAGATGATCTAACCACGCTAACGCCTTGGAGATATCGGCACGTTGAAAGCCTTCCTCCAATAACTCTTCAGTGATCTCCTGCGCATCGACCTCTATATTTTGATCAAGCTGCATATAGCTTTCAAATAGATAAATAATTACTTCAAACATGTTTACTCTTTTACCTTTTATATGCACCTGATATTAAACAAGATACGATGTTTAATACGCTACATAAAGAAAACTAGGGTGAATATTAACACCGTTATTTTTCACAACGACGGGTATAACCTTCAGCAGTAACCTCAATTCTACCAGTTATCTCTAACTCTACTAACTGATTTTGCAAATTGATAATATCAAGGCCAGTACGGGAGAGTAGTTGCTCAAGTGTCGTGAGGTGAAAGTCGATATGCTTTAATAAAGCATGATCATCTGATTGGGGAATTAGTGGGGTAGGGATAGGGGATATATTTAGCGATGTAACAAAATTGAACTCTTCAATAATGTCAGCACTATTGACCACCAGTTTTGCCCCCTGTTGGATAAGTTGATGGCAACCACAAGCCTGACTATTATCGATGGAACCGGGTAAAGCAAACAACTCTCTATTTTGTTCATTTGCATAACGGGCAGTAATCAATGAGCCACTTCGCTGTGACGCCTCAACCACCAATACGCCAAGTGATAACCCAGAGATAATCCGATTTCGACGCGGGAAATTACTCGGTATCGCAGGGCTATCAGGCCAAAACTCCGAAACAAGCAATCCATTTTCAATGATCTGTTGCGCTAATTGATTATGTCGCTTGGGGTAGATGTTATTGAGGCCAGTTCCTAACACCGCAATGGTTTTACCATTGATATCTAAGGCTCCTTGATGTGCCAAGCCATCAATCCCAATCGCCATACCGCTGGTCACAGTAAAACCAGATTGCACTAATTCACGGGCAAATTGATAGGCCTTTTCTTGCCCATAAGGCGTGCTATTTCTACTGCCGACGATGGCAACTTGAGGGGTTGATAATAAACCGATATCGCCCTGCACATAGAGTAATAAAGGAGGGTTACTGATCTCTTTTAATTGCGGCGGGTAGCGTTGGTCATCAAAACAGATAATGTCTCTGCTTGCAGATAACTGTAACCAATCAATATTTTTTTCTATCTGCGTGAGATTGGGATGCAATAAGGCATCAATTTGAGCCTCTTTTAAGCGGTAACTTTCTAAGGTTGTCCTAGGTAGGTTTATCAGTTCCTGTAGCGGGTGTTTGCTTAACAGTTTAAAAATAGTGCGCTTTTGTAACGCTGGAATAGCATCAACTACCATCCAGCGTTTAATATGCTCAGTGGATAAAGGAGGTATTTCATCTAACTCAAATAGGTTTTGTTGAATAGTTACCTTCCTTTAACCTCACTTTAAGCGATAGCTAACAAATTAATGATTAAAACTCTAAACCTTTAATTTTATATTTTGCGCCCATTGCATCAGTACTACGCATCACTAAAGCAATACTTACTTTTTCATAGACTTTAAAGACCATTAATTCACCTAAGCGTTCTGCTGGAATGATGATATCTGGACTACCCACTTGATCAAGAGAGCTAGCATCACTTTGATATTCAATCTTATTTTTAGTGACTAAAACACCAGGGCCTGAGCGCATGATAGAAAACAGTGAACCAATTTGTATATTTTCACGACTACCTTTATCAATTACAACGACATCCCATTTACCAATTGCAGAGACATTATTAAGCGCACCTAGAATGTGCCCTTCAACTTCCGATGATACCGGCTGTGGTAAAAAGTAAGCGGGTGTCGTTTCATATTCAGGAATCGGTAAAATCAGGTCACCTTGACGCGCTTCACGTGCACTCTTTAAAAGATCAAAGGGTGTTGCCTGTTCAGTAGCAGTAACATTGATACTCTTAGAAACTTCCGTATGACCAATAAAAATTAACTGTTTACCTAAAAACTCTCCCGTCTCAGGTTCAAGGTAATCATTGCCTTGGCGGTAGATACCATATAATTTTCCGGCTTCATATTGCCCTTGACCATAAAAAACATCGCCTTCAAGAAAGCGAGGAGTCCCGACAGCATCACCTAATAATCGTGGTGCTGCAACGAGTAAATCGGGCTCAATAATATGATCTCGTGATAAAAAAGCAGAAATGGTCGCAAGTGGAATAGTAGGAATTGCCACCTCTTTATCTTCTATGCGAGGAGTAGGTGATAATTTTTTTAATTTTTTACGCGTTAATTGTGGCTCTCCATCAACCCAAATTAAGGTTAATACGTCACCAGGGTAAATAAGATGTGGATTTTCTACTTGGCTATTTGCTTGCCATAAACGCGGCCATAACCAAGGAGTATTTAAGAAGTGAGCAGAAATATCCCACAATGTATCACCCTTTACAACCGTATAGGTTTCAGGGTGATTCTCTTTTAGAATCAGCGTGTCAGCAAAAGCTGCAAAGGAAAGTGCTGCTCCTAATAAGAATGAAGTAATACGTTTAAATTTCATAACAATCCCTGTTTTGTAAGTAAATCTGTTTTTATAAGGAACTGAGCCCCTACATAACCTCACGATGCTTTGTTGCATCTTCAAGCACCATGGGTATAGAATTAGTATTCTTTAACATTAACTATAGAGCAAGATAATATCATGGCTTTACTTGAAGTATTACATTTTCCCGATCAACGCCTTAGAACCGTTGCTAAAGCTGTTGAGCAGATCACACCCGAGATCAAAAAAATTGCGGCAGACATGATTGAAACCATGTATGACGAAAATGGCGTTGGGCTAGCTGCAACACAGGTTAATATTCACTCGCGTATCGTCGTGATTGATGTCTCTGAAGATCGTAACCAACCTATGATCATCATTAATCCTGAAATTATAGAACAATCTGGCGAAGAAGAGTCTCAAGAAGGATGTCTTTCTGTTCCAGATACCAACGCTGATGTAAAACGCAGTGAATTTGTTACCTTACAATATCTTGATGTTGAAGGTGAGAAACAGGTTCTTGAGGCAGATGGTTTAATGGCCGTTTGTATTCAACATGAATTAGATCACCTTAAAGGTAAGCTGTTTATCGACTACCTTTCACCTTTTAAGCAGAAACGCATTAAAGCAAAACTTGAGAAACTACAGCGTCAAAACGCTAAGTTTTCATAAGAACTCTTCATTACAGCCCATTTACAGCGTAGGTAATATATTTTAGTGGAAAAATTAAACATCGTTTTTGCAGGTACACCTGACTTTGCAGCAAAACATTTAAGTGCTCTTATTGAGTCAGAATTTAATGTGGTTGCTGTTTATACGCAACCGGATAGACCTGCAGGTCGTGGTAAAAAACTAACTGCGAGCGCAGTAAAAGCATTAGCTCTTGAGCACGATTTACCGGTATACCAGCCAGAAAACTTTAAATCTGAGCAAGCGGTTTCTGAGCTTGCTGCACTCAATGCCGATATCATGATCGTTGTTGCTTATGGCTTAATTTTGCCAACCGTTGTTTTACAAACGCCACGTTTAGGTTGCCTTAATGTGCATGGTTCTCTGCTACCAAGATGGCGAGGAGCGGCACCTATTCAACGTGCTATTTGGGCTGGAGATAAAGAAACAGGCGTTACCATCATGCAGATGAATGAAGGCCTTGATACCGGTGATATGTTAACCAAGGTAAGTTGCCCGATTGATAGTGATGAAACTAGTGCGTCACTTTATGAAAAACTAGCGACACAAGCCCCACAAGTACTCGTTGATACTATCAGTCAACTCGCAAAGGGTGAGTTAAGCGCTGAAGTACAAGATGAAACGCTTGCTAATTACGCTAAAAAATTAAGCAAAGCAGAGGCTCTGATTGATTGGACACAGGATGCTGAATTTATTGAGCGTTGTGTACGTGCATTTAATCCTTGGCCAATGAGTTACTTCGAAGTGGCCGATAAACCCGTTAAAGTGCATAAAGCGAACATTATCGCAGAGAGCTCAACACAGCCCGTTGGTACAATTATTAGCGCTGATAAAACAGGTATCCAAGTTGCCACTGGTAAACATATTTTAAACCTACAAGTGATTCAACTTGCAGGTAAAAAAGCAATGCCGGTACAAGATATATTAAACTCACGTAAAGAGTTATTTGCACTAGGGACTGTGCTGACCATTAAAGGTGAACAAGCATGAATACCCGCGCATTAGCTGCAAAAGTATTAAACCAAGTCGTAGAACAAGGGCAATCTCTTTCCCAAGCGCTACCGACTGTACAACAAGACCTTAACCCTAAAGATAAAGCACTGGTTCAAGTCTTTTGTTATGGGGTGCTACGCACCCTACCGCGCCTGGATTTTTTCTGTCGCTCATTGATGCAAAAACCTCTCAAAGGTAAACAACGTGAACTTCACTTTTTGATTTTGGTGGGTTTTTATCAACTGCTTTATACACGTATCCCTAGCCATGCTGCGGTAGGTGAAACGGTAAACGGTGCCAAAGCCCTTAAAAAACAAGCTTTGAAAGGCATGATAAACGGTGTTCTACGTAACTTTTTGCGTGAAAAAGATGCCTTAATCGAAAAGGCTGATCAGCAAGATACATTAAAATATTGCCACCCTGGTTGGCTAGTTAAGCGTTTACAAGCAGCTTATGGCGAAGAGCAAGCTGCAGCCATTATGACTGAAAATAATCAGCAAGCACCGATGTGGTTACGCGTTAATAATATCCATCATACTCGAACTCAATATCAAGCCTTATTAGAACAGGTTGAACTACCTAGTTTTATTGCTGCGGATGCTGAAAACAACAATGCATTGCGCTTAGAAAAAGCAACCGATGTTTATAAATTACCTGGCTTTACAGAGGGTTGGGTATCTGTTCAAGATGGCGCTGCACAATTAGCTGCACACTACCTTGGCGCACAAGCCGATGAGCTTATTCTAGATGCATGCTCAGCACCTGGTGGTAAAACAGTACATACTTTAGAGTTGCAACCTAATATAAAACAGATGGTTGCCGTTGATGCTGATGCGAAACGTCTAGTACGCGTACAAGAGAACTTAGATCGCTTAAACCTGAAAGCCACGGTTATTCATGGCGATGCTTCCAAACCAAACGATTGGTGGAACGGCGAGCAGTTTGATCGTATTTTATGTGATGCGCCATGTAGTGCGACGGGTGTTATTCGTCGTCATCCGGATATTCGTTGGTTACGACGTGATAGTGATATCGCTGAATTAGTGACATTACAAAAAAGCATCCTTAATGCATTGTGGGAAAAATTAAAACCAGGTGGTATTTTATTATATGCAACCTGTTCAATCTTACCCGATGAAAATGAACTACAAGTTAAAAGCTTTTTAGAAAGTAAAAGCGATGCCACATTAATTCCATTATCTGAACAATATAATAGCGATACGCAAGGACGTCAGTTATTACCAAATGAAGATGCAATGGATGGTTTCTATTACGCGAAACTTCAAAAAGCCCTATAATTCAACGGTAATTCAGAGAAATAGTGCAGGTTTTCGACTCTGCACTATTATCTAAATGGAACACACTGAGTTAAGCAACTCCCCTATCAACAGGATCATGGATAACGATGAAAATTATTATTTTAGGCGCAGGTCAAGTAGGCGCATCACTGGCTGAGAACTTAGTAGGTGAAAATAACGATATCACCGTTGTTGATTCGTCAAATGAACAGTTGCAAGACCTACAAGACCGATTTGATCTACGTGTGGTGCAAGGTAATGCATCTAGTCCACGTACGTTAGGTGAAGCGGGAGCTGCGGATGCTGACATGCTAATTGCAGTAACAAACTCCGATGAGATCAATATTGTTGCCTGCCAAATTGCATTCACTCTGTTTAACGTTCCGAAAAAAATAGCACGTATTCGCTCCCAAAGTATGGTCATGTTTGAAGAGGAGTTATTTAACAGTGGCGCCTTTCCTATTGACCATATTATAGCGCCTGAGAAGCTAGTAAGTGATTACATATTCCAGCTCATAGAACACCCTGGTGCACTACAAGTTGCACATTTTGCAGAGGGACGTGTTGGACTAGTGGCAATCCGTGCCTATTATGGTGGCTCACTAGTTGGCAACGCCATTTCAACCTTAAAAGAGCATATGCCTAATATTGAAGCGCGTGTAGCTGCAATATTTAGACGTGGTAAAGCGATTCGCCCACAGGGGACCACCATTATTGAAGCCGATGATGAGGTATTTTTCATCACTGCAAGCCAACATATCAAAGCAATAATGAGCGAGATGCAGAAACTCGAATATCCCTATAAACGTATCATGATTGTAGGTGGTGGCTTTATTGGGGAGAGTCTTGCAAAACGACTTGAAAAAGATAACTCCGTTAAATTGATTGAAAAGAATCTGAAGCGTGCAGAATATCTATCAGAAACACTTTCCAATACCATTGTATTTTGTGGTGACTCCTCTGATCAGGAGTTGTTATCTGAAGAGCATATCGAACAGATCGACCTATTTATCACCGTTACCAATGATGACGAAGCGAACATCATGTCGGCAATGCTAGCGAAACGAATGGGCGCGCGCAAAGCAATGGTCTTGATTCAACGTACGGCTTACCTTGATTTAGTGCAGGGTAATATTTTAGATATCGCTATCTCACCACAACAAGCAACTATTTCCGCACTCCTCACACACGTCCGTAAAGCAGACCTTAAGCATGTATATTCACTACGTGAAGGTGTTGCTGAAGCGATTGAAATTATCGCACGTGGTGACAGCATGACTTCTAAAGTAGTAGGTAAACAACTAAACCAACTAAAATTACCACGAGGTACCAGTATTGGTGCAATTGTACGTAATGATGAAGTATTGATCGCTCATGATGACACCGTGGTCGAAAGTGATGACCATGTGATTCTATTTCTGGTGAACAAGAAATATATCAGTGACATTGAGAAACTATTCCAACCTAGCCCATTTTTCCTTTAATTTGGTGCTGTAAATGGTCTATCGCCCCCTGTTTTTTATCACCGGTTTAGTCTTATCCAAGATGGCCGTGTTTATGTATTTTCCAATGGCACTGGCTTTTTATCAAAATAGCCTCGGTGGTGTGGAATTTCTTTCGGCGATCATCATTACCCATATTGCTTCTTTTATTTTCTTGTTCCTAGGTGGAGAGAAACAACGTTCTCGCTTAGGTGCTCGTGAAATGTTTTTACTCACGACTACTGTTTGGGTACTCGCCAGCCTTTTTGCCGCACTGCCCTTTGTATTGATTGAACACATTAGCTACAGCGATGCTTTTTTTGAAACCATGTCTGGCATCACCACCACCGGCAGTACCGTATTACATGGTTTAGATACCATGCACCCTAGCATCCTCCTGTGGCGCTCTATTTTACAATGGCTCGGTGGGGTTGGCTTTATCGTAATGGGAGTAGCAATTTTACCCTTTTTAAACGTCGGTGGTATGCGCCTTTTCCAAACAGAATCTTCTGACTGGTCTGATAAAGCAGAATCAAAAACACGTCGTGTCGCAATCGATATTTTGCTGGTATACCTATTTTTAAGCGTCTGCTGTTTTATCGGTTATCGCTTAGCGGGGATGAATCATTTTGATGCGTTAAACCATGCGATGACCACGATATCGACAGGCGGATACTCCACTTCAGATGGCTCAATGGGGAGTTTTTCACAGGGTGCACATTGGAATGCAATTCTGTTTATGTTTTTAGGCGGCTTACCTTTCCTGCTATTTACGCGTGCTATAAACCATCGAAATCCGATGTTCATTTTAAAAGATGCACAGATTCGAGGTTTCCTGAAACTGGTACTGTTTTGCACGCTTAGTTTAACCTTCTACCTAATTTATACCGCGCAATTTAACTGGTCAGATGCACTGCGTTTAAGTATGTTTAATGTGGTTTCAGTGATCACAACAACCGGATTTGGTTTAGATGACTTCATTACTTGGGGTGATTTCAGTGTATTAATCTTTTTTGGTTTGCTGTTCACAGGGGCCTGTTCAGGTTCAACAACTGGCGGTATCAAAATATTTCGTTTTCAGATTGCGTTTAGCCTATTAAAACGCCAATTGATGTTACTTATGCACCCACGTGGCGTGTTCCCTCAAAAATATAATAATCGTGTTGTCAGTGACGATATATTGCGTTCGCTGATCGCTTTTGTGTTGGCATATCTGACCACAATTATTGTTGCTGCACTGTTGTTAACACTCTGTGGATCAAGCGCAATGACCTCACTAACCGCGGCTATCACTGCGGTTTCTAACGTAGGCCCCGGATTGGTAGCTGAAATTGGTCCGTCAGGAAATTTTGCACATTTTTCTGATGCGTCAAAATGGATTTTATCGCTGTGTATGTTGATGGGCCGTTTAGAGATATTAACGGTTGTTGTAATGTTAACGCGCCATTTCTGGCGCCGTTAATAGGTTAAAGAGAAAAATGAGAAGCCGGGTCAGGTCGATGATTTATCATATATTCATAGGTTTTTGCGCTCAATACTCGCGTATTTTTTACCGCTAAACATATCTCTTGCCACATACTCACAGGCAGTTCTAACTGTTTATTTATTCTCCACTTTCTCGACGTTAACTCTCCCTCTTTTCGATGCTGAAAAGTAATAACCGGATAAGCATAACGCTTACTGCCAACTGTTTTCACTTCGTGGGTAAATGACAACCCTTTAAAGCCCGTATTAGAACGTTTCGATTTAATATCATTACGTGCATGCTTTAATTGCAGTTTAAGTAACTGACGTTCTTTATCTTGTGCTCTTCTTAATGCAGTTGAATCTGTATATTTACTGTATGAAAAATAAAACTGTTTCGATTTACCGTTAACACTTACCGAGACACGTACTCCAGCCCATCCGCTGGAAAGATCCCCTGGTTTATAAATCCGAATCATATTACCTCTCTTCTAACTTACTCCCTTTAGATAACTCAACGAGTTGCTCTGGAAGTGGCTTATTAACCGTCACCCCCATGTTTTTAAGGGATTCCGCTTGTGAAACTAAGTTACCTCGCCCTTCACTAAATTGCTTAAGGGCATGGTCATAACTATCCTGGGCTTTATTTAACTGTGCCCCCACCTCAAGCATATTTTGGCTAAATAGGCGCAGTTTGTCGTATAACTTGCTTGCTTGCGCTGCAATTAAACGGCCATTCTTTTCTTGTGAATCGAAACGCCATAGATTCTCAATGGTGCGTAGCGCAATCATTAAGTTGGTCGGGCTCGCCAATAAAATATTATTATCCAGTGCCAACTTCACCAACTCAGGATCATGTTCAATCGCAGCAATAAAGGCCGGTTCAACCGCAACAAATAACAGTACATAATCAAGGCTATTTGCACCAATCAAATTTTGATAATCTTTTTTCGCCAATCCTTTAATATGTTGTCGAACAGAAAGTGCGTGTGCTTTTAATGCCTCTTTTTGTTCCGCAACATTTTCACTATTAAAAAAGCGTTCGTAAGCCACTAATGATACTTTTGAGTCGATAATAATATTTTTATCTTGGGGAAGATGCACAATCACATCGGGTAAAAAGCGTTGACCCGCTTCGTTTTTATAGTGACTTTGTGTTTCGTACTCATGCCCTTCTCGTAAACCAGAGTTCTCTAAGATGCGTTGTAAAACCACCTCACCCCAGTTACCCATTTGCTTATTATCACCCTTTAATGCATTCGTAAGATTATTCGTTTCCTGCTGCATTAACTGGTTAATATTGGCCAGTTTCTTAATCTCTGCTTGTAAATTATAGCGCTCTTTACTTTCATTGATGTAACACGCATTAACTTGCTCTTTAAAACCCTCTAGTTGCACTTTGAAGGGGGCTAATAACTGACTAACACTCTCTTGATTAAGCGCTTTAAACTGAGCGGATTTATCATTAAAAATACGCTGAGAAAGCAGTTCAAATTGGTTGCTGAGCTTCTCTTCATTCTCTTGTTGATCACGCAAGCGCTGTTCACCTGCCTGCAAGCGCACCTCTGACTCACGCAATCGCGCGGTTAATTTGGTATTTTGCATCTGCAAGCTCTCAACCAGCAACGTTGATTGTTCAAGCTGAACGCTCACATTCTCTAGCTCCTCATCGTGAAAAGCATGTTGTTGCTCATTAAGTAATTGTATTGTGTTGAGTTGGCTTTTCGTGCGTAAGTAGAGCAGTAAAAATAGCCCCATCATAAAGACAATCGCCACTATGATAATAATTTCAAGAGAGATTGGTTTCATTAATACTGTAACTTTTTAAGGTAAGCGGTAACAAATCGATTACTGCGGTTCCAAAGCAGAAGATATGCAAGGTAGATAGCAAAGACCACCCATTTATGGATATTTTTTCCCTGGTCTAAATCAGCAAAACTAAAGCCCGGATCGTTACTACTCATCACAAGTACATAACCGACCATAATTATTGGGATCACAAATACTGACGATAACTTCCACAGTAATATTAAAAATTGGCTAAGCTGAGTTAAAAACATAACTTTCTCCACAAAATGTTACTGTTATTTTAAACAGTTATCTTATATTTAGCGACTCTCTTTAGCTGAATCCAACTTTTTTGTGCACCAGTTATCACTGTTTTTTAAAGAAACAGGTACAAACATGCAACAAATACGTCTTTTTGCATGTTTTTTGTTAAAAAATGCTCTATCATGCATGAACGTATGTTTTGGTGCGTGTTTTTCTTTGTTTTATTATTCGATCTAAATTATTGGGGCAGTATTTATGTGTGGAATTGTTGGCGCGGTTGCGCAAAGAGATGTAGCAGAAATTTTACTTGAAGGGTTAAAACGCCTTGAATACCGTGGTTACGATTCAGCAGGTGTTGCGATTGTTAATAACGAACAGCAACTAAACCGTGTTAGACGTTTAGGTAAAGTAAAAGAACTCGCTGATGCCATCACTTCTGATCCCATTACTGGTGGAACAGGTATTGCTCACACTCGCTGGGCAACCCATGGTGAACCCTCTGAAATCAATGCGCATCCTCATATGTCAGGCGACAACATTGCAATTGTGCATAATGGCATTATTGAAAACTATGAAAGCCTGCGTGAAACATTAAAATCTCGTGGTTATGAATTTGTTTCACAAACAGATACAGAGGTGATTGGTCATTTAGTGGAATGGGAATTACGCACTTGTGACAGCCTACTTGAAGCACTACAAAAAACAGCCGCACAACTTGAAGGTGCCTACGGCACGGTAGCGATGGATCGTCGCGACCCAAGTCGTTTAGTGGTTGCACGATCAGGCAGCCCATTAGTCATCGGCTTAGGCCTAGGTGAAAACTTCCTAGCTTCTGACCAATTAGCATTATTAAACGTTACACGCCGCTTTATGTACCTAGAAGAAGGTGATGTGGCTGAAATAACACGTCATGACGTTAATATTTTTGATGTTAATGGTAACCCAGTTACACGCGAAGTACTTGAATCTACAGTTGAACATGATGCTGGTACTAAAGGAAAATACCGCCATTTCATGCAGAAAGAGATCTTTGAGCAACCAACAGCGTTGATCAGTGCAATGGAAGGCCGTATTAGCCATGACAGCGTATTGGTTGAAAGCATCCGTACTGGTGCAAAAGATATTCTGTCTAAGGTAGAGCACGTGCAAATCATTGCCTGCGGCACCTCTTACAACTCAGGCATGGCTGCACGTTATTGGTTTGAATCGTTAGCTGGCGTAAGTTGTGACGTTGAGATTGCCTCTGAATTCCGTTACCGCGATTTTGTGGTACGTCCAAACAGCCTATTATTAACTCTTTCACAATCTGGTGAAACAGCAGATACATTAGCCGCACTTCGCTTAGCAAAAGAAAAAGGTTACATGTCGGCAATGTCGATTTGTAACGTTTCTGGCTCTTCATTAGTACGTGAATCTGATCTCGCGTTCATGACCCGTGCAGGTACTGAGATTGGTGTTGCATCAACGAAAGCATTTACCACGCAGCTTGCTGCTATGTTGATCTTGGTGACTGCGATTGGTAAAGAACAGGGCACCATCAATAAAGAAAAAGAGACTGAAATTGTACAAGCCCTACATTCATTACCAGCGCAAATTGAAAAAGCACTAGAGTTTGATACCGAGATTGAAAAACTAGCAACTGATTTTGCAGATAAACACCACACTTTATTCTTAGGTCGTGGCGAGTACTACCCTATTGCTATGGAAGCAGCACTGAAACTAAAAGAGATCTCTTACATTCATGCTGAAGCTTATGCGGCAGGTGAACTTAAGCATGGTCCATTAGCACTTGTTGATGCGGATATGCCGGTTGTTGTCATCGCACCAAGCAATGATCTGTTAGAGAAACTAAAATCAAACGTTGAAGAAGTACGTGCCCGTGGCGGTCTATTATATGTATTCGCTGATGAAAATTCAGGTTTTGAAGCGAGTGAAGGCATGAAGATTATTTCACTCCCTCACGTAGACCCTATTGTTGCTCCTATCTTCCATACCGTACCAATGCAGTTACTTTCTTACCACGTAGCTTTAATTAAAGGTACCGATGTGGATCAACCACGTAACCTAGCAAAAGCAGTAACGGTAGAGTAATCGTTGTTATACCTCATATAACTAATGTGGGCAGACAATAAAGATTGAAAATAAAGCATTATTACCCCTTAGGTAATAATGCTTTTTTACTTTAATTAATCGTTACAATTAAGAATTGTGTAAATCAGATAAGTATTTCTGCACCGCCGCTTCTTGAACCTTATTATAAGACAGGCCTAACTTGGTTCTGCGTAATAAAATATCATCATGCTTTCTTGCAAACTCGAAATGATATAAATACTTTATTTCTACTTCAAATAGGTTTGGTGCAATTTCTTTGCCTAGCTCCTCTTGTGAGGATAATCCATCTAATAACTTGAATACCCCGCTGCCAAACTGGGTTGCATAACGACTACATAGCTCGTCCTCTAACCAAGAATACTGCTTTTCTAATCTTTTAATCAGTATTGCAAGAGACTCAATATCCCCTCCTGGTAATGGAGTAGAATCTGTCCACGATTCCCCCATCTCCGGAAAATATGGCGATAACTTATCTAATGCAGCTTCTGAAAGTTTGCGGTACGTCGTTAACTTTCCACCAAAGATAGAAAGTAATGGAAGTTGCTCGCCGACTTGTTCGAGCTCCAATGTATAGTCACGTGTAATTGCTTGTGGTGAAGAAGACTCATCTTCACAAAGCGGTCTTACGCCGCTAAAACTACTCACTACTTGCTCTCGATTGATACCCTTAACAAAATGTTGATTAACAATATCAATTAAATAATTAACCTCTTCCTCGCTAATGCAACAATCTTTAGGATCGCCATCAAAATTAACATCTGTAGTACCAACCAACGAATACTTACCAAGGTATGGGATCACGAAAACAATGCGCTGGTCTTTATTTTGTAAGATATAAGCCTGCTCATTATTGTGTAATTTCGGCACAATAATGTGGGAACCTTTAATCAAACGGATACGCCTAGGAGATCGGCGCTTCATCGCATTTGAGATAAAACTTTCTACCCATGGCCCTGCTGCATTAACAACAGAACGGGATAAATAATAACTTATTTTTCCACTATTTTTGTCCAGAACAGCAACTCGCCATAAGCCATCATGCTGATCAATATTCGTCACTTCATGATAATTGTGAACCAATGCTCCTCTCTGTTGTGCATCTAAGATATTAGCCAACACCAATCGTGCGTCATCTACCCAACAATCTGAATACTCGAAGCCTTTTTTAATCGATTCAACAAATAAACCTGTACCTGATAAATCCACAGTCTGCGTTCCAGGTAATGTTTTCCTACGCGCAAGAACATCATATAAAAATAACCCCGCACGAATCATCCAAGCAGGACGTAAGAATGGACGGTGTGGTAGTATAAATCTCATCGGCTTAGCAATGTGTGGCGCCTTATTTAAGATCACCTCACGCTCTGCAAGAGCTTCTGAAACTAATCTAAACTCATAATGCTCAAGATAACGTAAACCACCGTGAATAAGCTTTGAGCTCGCACTTGATGTCGCACTGCCAAAATCATTTGCTTCAAAAAGTGCCGTTTTCAACCCACGACCAGCAGAGTCCGCAGCGATTCCAGCGCCATTAATACCGCCACCAACAACCAGCACATCAAAAATTGACGTATTATCCATTATAAAAATAACTCCATACACGATAAGCAAAACATAGGTTAATCAATTAGGTTTCCTAGTTGATCAAAAAACGGATAAGGACCATCGCTATGATCAATATAACTCAAGTGCGATATAACGGTATCTTGATCCAAAATAAACAACCTAATAGCTGCGGGCTCTAAAGAAAAAGAAGAGTCTGCCTCAGGTTTCAAATCCAAGGTCACTGAGTGGCTATGAGAAGGACCAACCCAGACAGGAATTTTATTCCACAGAGCAGAGATAGGCCTATGTAAATGCCCTGCCACAAGACCATTCACATTATCAAAGCGCTTTAAAATGTCGTATAAATCACCAGCGTTATGCAGATTTTGAACATCCATATGTCCAAGCCCTACAGGCATTGGTGGGTGATGGATAAACAGCATTACCGATTTCTGCTTATGTATTTCTAATGTTTTATTTAACCAAAAAAGCGTTTCTTCTGATAAATATCCATGAGACTCACCAATCACAGATGAGTCTAGACCTATCAATACTTGATCGGGATGATCAACCACAAAATTACAATATTGCGCATGATCGAAAGATGTCATTTCGCCTAATACTTGACGCAAATTATCTCTATTATCATGGTTTCCTGGCACGATATGCACTGGCATTGTAAATTTATAGAGAGCCTTTGAAATAAGTTCATATTCATCTATTGTGCCAAAATCACCTAAATCTCCCGTTATCACTACAAGGTCTGGGCAAGGAACTAACGCATTGATATGTGAAATTGCTTTTTCTAAACATGCTAATGTATCCACCTTTTTATAGGCGTGCTTACCCGCTTTTTTGATGTGTAGATCGGTTAATTGTGCAATAAGCATAAATATTACCCCTGCAAAGGAATCAAGTGTTTTGACTCAAAGGAAAGTGCAACAATTTGCCCACTTGGGTATTCAATTCTCTGAAAACAATCCACAATCACTTTACCCTCTTTTTGCACCTTCTCAAGCGTAACGCGAGTGCGATCCCCTAAGAATACAGAGCTGCTGACGATACCTGTTAACGCGTGCTGCTCATCCGTTACCTTTGTAAGGCGAATATCTTCAGGTCGTAGCATCATGCTGAGGGTTTCATTGGCATTCGACGAAGCAAGTGCTTCCGAAGACAGTGGTATTTTCTTACCCGTATTCAATACTAATTGAGCATCAATGACGTTACCTTCAAAGCGATTCATCTGACCGATAAAGTCCGCTACAAAAGCATTTTTAGGTTGTAAATAGATCTCTTTCGCGGAGCCAATTTGAGCTATTTCACCATGGTCGAGTACCGCAATTCTATCGCCCATTGCCATTGCTTCTTCTTGGTCATGTGTAACATAAACGGCCGTTATTCCTAGGCTCTTTAGCAATGTACGAATATCTCCTCGTAAACGCGCTTTTAATAATGCGTCCAATGCAGATAACGGCTCATCAAGCAATAAAACATCAGGTTCAGTGATAATTGCTCTTGCTAGTGCGACTCGTTGACGCTGACCACCGGAAAGCTGATGCACACCTCGTTTTGCATACTTTTCCAAATCAAACATTTTCAGCATTTCAGCCAATTTATGGTCTATTACTGCAGTATCAATACCACGCACTTTTAGGCCATAAACAATATTTTCACTCACGTTCATATTAGGAAAAAGAGCATAAGACTGAAAGACCATACCAACCTTGCGCTTTTCAATGGGTAGTTCGGTCACGTTTTTATCACCAAAATTAATAGAACCACCATTTGAATCAGCAAACTCTAAGCCTGCAATAAGGCGTAATGTCGTTGTTTTACCACAACCTGAAGGCCCAAGTAGCACCAAAATCTCTTCTGCTTTAATGGTTAAATCTGTTGGTTTTAATGCAAGTGTTCCGTCTGAAAATGTTTTAGTAATATTTTTTAACGTAATCTCAACGCTATTTGTTTTATCTGTCATTGTCTTCTCAACCTAGTTGTTCTGTACTTTCTTATTATTTAACATTTGTGCCAATACCAATAACGGCAAAATTAAACAAAGAAAAATTAATGTATATGCAGAGCTCACTTCAAAACGCATTGACGCATAAGAGTCAGCTAAACCAACGGGTAGTGTTTTTGTCAGTGGTGTATGTAACATCCAAGTCAAGTTGAACTCACCAATTGAAAGCGTCAGCGTCATCAACATGCCCGCGACAATGCCTGCTTTACAATTTGGAATGATCACATCAAAGAAGCGACGCCAGAAACTAGCCCCTAAGCTTGCAGCTCCCTCTTCTAATACCTTAAAGTTGAAGCTTTGTAATACCGCCAGCACTGACTTAACCATAAATGGCAAGGTAAAAATAACGTGCCCAATTAGAATGAAGAACCAACTAGAACGAAAATCACTAAACCCACCGTACACCGAGATAATACCCAGAGAAATTGCCATACCAGGTATCGCAATGGGTAGTGTCAGTAGCTCATCAAAAACAGAGACCCAGCGACTTTTACTGCTCGCCATGACATAAGCACAGGGCACACCAACAATGACGTTGATCATCGTCGTAGCAAGCGCAATCTTCATCGTTAACCAGATAGTATCCGAATAAAGCATCCACACTTGCTCTACCCAGCGCAGGGTAAAGCCACTTTTGATACCTACAAAATAATTGTTGGTAACACCCGCAACAGCAGACATAACCACTGGCACAATTAAGAAAGAACATACTGCTAACGTAAATAAAAGCTGCATGTAAAAGTATTTATCTTTTTTCATTGTTATCCACCCATACCAACTGACGCGGCACCTTGTCGCTTAGCGATCCCTAAACATACCCACGTAACCAAACCAAGAATTAAGCTCAGCGCAGCTGCCATCGCAAAATTAGCATTAAGCGTAAATTCTGTATAAATAGTCATTGGCAAAACATTAATATTGGTTGCCAATGTGAATGCAGTACCAAATGCGCCCATTGAAGTAGCAAAACAGATTGAACCTGAAGAAATCAACCCTGGTCTTAAGGTTGGCACCGTAACATCGCAAAATATTTGCCAACGGCTAGCGCCTAAAGATCGCCCTGCTTCAATCAAGTTTTGATCCAGTTTTTCTGCCGCTCCCATTACCGTTAAGACAACACGGGGAATTGAGAAATAGAGATAACCTAAAAATAAACCGGCCATCGAATAAGCAAACATCCAACGCTCACCAACAAGCGCGAGGCCAATTTGAGCAAATAACCCCTGCCGTCCAGCTAACATAATCACGAAGAAGCCGATAACAACGCCGGGAAAGGCAAGTGGAAAGCTCAACATCGCAATCAACACTTGCTTGCCCCAGAATTCATAACGAGTAAGAAAAAGGCCTGTAATCGTCGCTATCACTAAACTTACAAACGTCACGAAGGTAGATAAACCAACCGTGGATAACAAACTTTTCAGATACATCGGCTGCGTTAAAATATTCCAATAGCTAATACCGTTACCTTCAACAACAGAGACCTTGAATAACTGTACGATAGGTAAAAGAAAAAAAGCGAAGCTAATAATTATCGCAGGCAAAACTAAAAAGAGAGAAATACGTGTATTTTTCATATTATTAATAATGGTACTTACGTACCATTATCCATTCAGTGTATATCTAGTTTGGGTTAGTTGACTTCACGTAGGTAAAGCTCAGCAAACTGTCGTTGATTTTCTGCCATTTTTGAAAAATCGACAGTAGTTACTCGTGCGTAATCGCTATCTGGTAGGAATTTACTTCGTACTTCGCTATCCATAACACCATCAATGATTGGTCGTAAATAAGCATTTGCCCAGACCTGTTGGCCTTTATCAGAGAGGACAAAATCTAATATTTTTTCGCCATTTCCTGGATTTTTTGAATTCTTTACCTTACTCATAACATAAGGAACGGCAATCGTGCCTTCTTGAGGAATCACAAAAGCGGCATTTGTGTAATCATCATATTTTGCACGATATGCATTAAAGTCATAATCCAATAAGATTGGAATCTCACCTGATAAAACACGTGCATAAGATGTTTGCTTTGGCACAATTGGGCGATTTTTAGCTAATTTATTAAAATACTCGATAGCAGGAGCAAAGTTATCAATGTCTCCTCCCATTGCTTCATTAATCGCCACTGCACTCGCATAACCTACAAATGCACTTGTCGGGTCCAAGTAACCAACCATGCCACGATATTCAGGCTTTAATAGGTCATCCCAAGTTTGTGGTACGGCAGCACCATCTAATGCATCTTCATTAACAAAAAAACCAATAGTACCTGAATGGATAGCAAACCAATTACCATCAGGATCTTTCATTCCCTCAGGAATTTGATCCCAATTAGCAGGCTTATAAGGCTCTACAACATCTTGTTTTGCTGCATTGATACCAAATGAAACGCCGTAATATACAACATCAGCTACAGGGCTATTTTTTTCCGCCACTAGTTGAGAAAATGTCTGACCTGAGTTTTTATTATCCATCGGAACTTGAATACCTAACTCTTTATTAATCAGTTGTAATTGCTTGCCCCAATTTGCCCATTCAGGAGGACAGTTATAACAAATAGCATTCGAAGCTTGCGCTTGAAAGGAAGCACCAGCGAGTCCAAGAAGCAGACCTGTCGCGCCAATTAAACTAGATATTTTTTTAATGCTCATTATTTTCTCCAACAATTAACGGTGAGTTAATATTTAAATTGTAAATTTGGATTCACTCTGTGATTGCGTCTTTTTAATTATTTTTAATTATTTTTAATTATTTTTAATTATTTTTAATTCGAAAAAATGAATTACTTTCCCGTTAGGTTCATCTTTGCGGGCGATTGCTCTATTAAGATACATTTATTAGAATGAAGAGCGCTGAGCAGACACTTCAACGGCCTAGTAGCACTCAATAATCATCTTCTAAATAATTTAAATCACGGCGAGACTAGATAAATTATGTGACAGAAATAAGTCATTTTTTTTACTATTGCATTACAGAGGAGACACGGGTAATCACCAAAAAATCAAACACGTGAGTGATTGAATTTAAATACCTTTTTAATTTAGGGGGCATGTAGAAGTCGAGGTCTTAATATTGAAACGCGTATGTAATGAAGGCAGCCTGGATAGTAAACCAACTCTAAAAATATTTAGAAATTATTAATATCAGAACTATTTTAAAACAAAGTAAAAACACAACAAAAGGCAAGTAAAGGTCAAGTACAGTGACATACCCGTAATATTTCTGTCACATAATAACAGGTAGCTTGATTGATAATTAACAGCAAACAAGCACCTGGTCGAACCAGTTAAAGCGAAAGTAATGAACTAAAAATGATAAAAAACCTACCAAATCCTAGTTACTATTATTTGTTCTCGCTGATTGCGCGACCTCTTTGGAAACGATCGTTTGTCCAATCGGCGCAAAGGAGATGATAGCTAGTTTTAAGTGCTGAATGGCAAAAGGAATACCAATAATAGTCATTGCACAAGCAACCGCTGAAATAAGATGCCCTAGCGCTAACCAAATTCCGGCCAATAAACACCAAATAACGTTACCCACTAACCCCCAATCGCCAGTACCAACATCTGCTTGCCCTGTCAGGTATCGCCTGTCTATTGGCTCTTTACCAAAAGGTAAAAATGAAAAATTACCTATAACAAAACAAGCCTTTGCCCAAGGAATGCCAATAATCGTCATAAAGGCTAAGACTCCCATCAGCCACCACGCTAGGCCCATAAAAACCCCGCCGAATAACAACCAAATAATATTACCGATTAAAGTGATCATGCTATTTCCAAAATAAGATAAAAAATGAGAATAAATAATTTTTTAAAAAGAAGCAAAGAATAGATAAAGCAGAATTTCTGTTGCTAAAATCATAGGAAAACTTTAGCCTGACAACCTTATTAGTGTTTAGGAAACGGATAAAGTGACTTACCCTCGCATCGAAATACCCTTTAATTACCGAAATACCTGTTGGTTTTGTGGGGAACCTGATGATAAAAAGATTAATTTCCCGAAAAAAGCATACGAAGCGAACATCGTCAGCCATAAACCACTCTGCCTACCGAGTTGTAAAGAGTGTGCGAGTATCGTGCAACGCAGTGCCTTTACTTCAATCTATGCTTATCGTGATGCAATCAAGCAAGCCTTAGTCAAGAAACACCAAAAAGTACTCAGTATCGGTTCCAACTGGACAGAGCAAGAACTATTGGAGTCTGAATTAGAAGGTAGTGCTTTCGAGGGATTTAAACGCAGTGCATGGCCTATGTTCAAGATGATGCAGGCGCGCATAAATTATGTCGGTTGGCCAGTGATTATCAATAATGATCAACTCATTGAAGAGCAAGATAATGAGAGCTTCACCTTTGATGGCGTTAACTACACCTGTTTAGATGATGCGGTCACCCACGCTGTTAACACCTTCTTTTTAGATGAAGAGCTGTTTACCCGTGTTTTAAGTGTGCTGGGTAAATCCAAATTCTCACAAGCAATTCGCTTATGTCGTTTATACCCTAAATTAACCAGTAAACAGAGAGAATCTGTATTTCTGGAGATACTTGATAGTATTGGCCTCTAAACTTAATTCACAAAAAAGCGTGACGTCATGATGACAATACGTTCAAAATAAAAATGAATAACTTACAAAAGGAAACCGTTCGTGCAAAAAAAACTTTCAAGCGCTTTTTATGACGCAATGTTTGGTCCAGAACAATTGTCGACAGAAATAAATGCTATTGAAGAAAAAGCCTTAAATAATGTACGAGATATTCTCAATAACCCAGTAAAATTAAGCCATCAAATTCCTCCACTGCCTACCGTATTATTAGAGTTAATCGATACCTTAAAAAATGATAATGCAACCTTTATAGATATCGCTTTGGTAATAGAAAAAGATCCCTCACTGGCGATTGAAGTACTGAAAGTCGCAAACTCTTCTCTTTATTACACAGGAAATGGTGAGATTACGTCATTGAAAAAGGCGGTATCATTGATCGGAGTTTCTGGTATTGCGAGTATCTCAAGCACCATATTAATGAAAAAAATTCGCCCTGCAGCACCTATCTATTACAAGATGTTTGGTCGCCAAATCTGGATGCATTCGATGCAGTGTGCCTTTTTATGTAAAGCACTCGCCAAAGATGAAAAACAGGATGAATTTGACGCTTATTTCCTAGGGTTAATCCACGATATTGGTAAGATAATTATCTTTAACTGCTTATGCGAAGCGCTACGCTCAGAGCCGCCAAGCAGTTCACCCGGCACACGTACTTTTAAAGCACTCATGACTGAAATGTCTGCCGATATCTCTTTTTTCATTGCCCAAGAATGGGGATTACCAGCAATTTATTGTGATGCATTACAAGCACACCGAAATGTGCGTTCATCAGCACTAGCCACCACGTTATATAAGGGCAACCTACTCAGTGAGACCTACCTACTGGTAAAAAATAAAGGCTTGGATGACGATATTATTGATAGGTTGCTCAGTAAGTTGTCTGTTGATAAACAGATTTGGATAGCATTTATTGCACTTTGCCCTGAGATTGAGAAGCATGTTTGATCAACATTTGGTGTACTTCCTGTAATGAAACTTCAACGATATGCCCTAACTTCAGCACCTCTGCACAAGGGGCAACTAAATCTGGAATCTGAAACACCTGCATATTAGCCGCAATACCCGAACGTACGCCATTATTTGAATCTTCAAAAACAAGGCATTGTTCGGGACTTACCTGTAAACGTTCAGCCGCTAATAAAAATATCTCGGGATGTGGTTTGCCCTGTTTGACCTCACATCCAGTAGATAATTGCTCGAAGTAACCATACAGGCCAGCTAATTTAAGCTTAGTAATCGCTAACTCTTTAGGTGTTGATGTTGCTACCGCCATCGGGATGTTTTGTGATTTCAACCACTCAAGCAGCTCAATCACGCCTTTTTTAACCGGGATTGCTTGCGTCTCTACGATCGGATGGTATCTATCCATCCAAGCTGCTCTTAAGGTTGGATAAGCAATTTTATCGCTATAACCCGCGCTTAATACCTCTTCAATGCCCTGTGCATTACGACCAATAATACCTAGGTAGGTTTGTTCTAAAAATGGTAAGGATAAAGCATAACAAGCATCGCGAAAAGCTTCTAAACAAACACGTTCGGTGTCTAATAACAATCCATCCATGTCAAAAATGGCCGCTTGGTAATTCATTACACTCTCCTCTTATAAAACACCATGATACCGATAACTTTTGACAAAAAATAGCATACCAAGATGATTTGCATTTACGCTGAAATAGCATTCAATACATAACCATTAATTAAAGAGGAACTTTGTGCGGTTTATCGACTCTGATAGAAAGAAGATAATTAATTGAAATTTTTATGTAAAATAACCTCTCTTATTAATCGATACCCAACGATTTGGAGCTTTACCTTGAACAACCTTCCCCTTTTGATGCGCCTACTGGCCTTTGCTCTTTTTTTTAGCAGCTTACCTGTAAAAAGTGCAGATTTTATTCAAACCAGTACCGGGTGGTTAATAAGTCCAATGCATCAACCCGTTTCTGTTCAAGCACAAATGACAGGGCAAGTTGACCAGCAGTCTAAAACAGCCGATCTGTTATTAGATATTAACCTTGAAGGTGAGTGGAAAACTTACTGGCGCTCTCCCGGTGAAGGTGGTGTTGCGCCAGCATTTGAGTGGCAAACAGAATCTAAAAATATCAGCAATATTAATTGGTTTTGGCCTGCGCCTAAACGCTACCCTGTGTTAGGTGTTGATACGCTTGGTTATAAACACCAAATACACCTCCCATTAACCATTGAGTTGCAGGATTTAAATCAGCCAACGCTGTTAAAAGGCCGTTTAACCCTCGCATCTTGTACCACTATTTGTGTGTTAAGTGATTACGATATTGAATTGTCATTTAGCATTGCTGATCTATTGATTGATCAGGATGTCGCCTTTAGTTATGCGCAAGCGATGGGCTCAGTGCCGATTTTAATTGATGAGGCACACATTGAGAGTGGTAAAAATAGCGCCTCAATTACAGCATTACAATCCTATTGGAATCAAGCTAAACAGCAACTTGTTGTTCAGGTTGAGAATCAGTTTGAGTGGCAAAAACCAGATCTATTTGTCGATTTACAAAATCCAGAATTAGATGGCATCTTTTTTTCTACGCCGCAGATAAGTGTTGTTAACAAACAATTAACCGCCACCTTTGATGCTTCTACTTGGGGGGGAGATGTTGATTTAAGTGATACTAAAATTCATGCGACCGTCATTGACCAAGATGTTGCTGTAGAATTAGTAAGTACTACCAGCGATAAAATTATTATCAGCTCAAACAGTGAAGCCAATATCATATCCATGTTTCTTATCGCGTTACTTGGCGGCTTGATTCTTAATATCATGCCCTGCGTATTACCCGTTTTAGGCATGAAACTTAGCTCTGTCTTGGGTGCCCACGGCATTAAAAAATCACAAATTAGAAAACAGTTTTTAGCCTCTTCGTTGGGTATTTTGAGCTCATTTTGGTTATTAGCCCTGTTTCTGCTCACATTAAAACTCTCTGGTGAAGCGCTTGGCTGGGGCATTCAGTTTCAAAACCCCTATTTCATTGCTGCGATGGTTGCTATCACCGCATTGTTTGCCGCGAATATGCTGGGATTATTTGAAATTCAGCTACCTTCAAGCATGCAAACTTGGTTAGCCACCAAGGGTGACCAATCCTATTTGGGGCATTTTTTACAGGGAATGTTTGCCACGCTGCTTGCAACACCTTGTAGCGCACCGTTTCTGGGCACGGCTGTCGCTTTTGCATTAGGTGCTTCAGTGGTTGAGTTGTTTGTTATCTTCAGCGCATTAGGCTTAGGCATGGCACTACCTTGGCTGTTAATTGCCCTATTCCCTTCTATTGCACTGTTATTACCTAAACCAGGTAAATGGATGGGCAGCGTTAAGCTTATTTTTGCGCTGATGATTTTAGCGACCAGTTTATGGTTATTAAGCCTATTAACGAGCTTTATCGGTATCGCCTATGTGCTACTTATTACCGCGCTATTACTCATTATACTTTTCACTTTAGTGACGAGAAAACATGGTAAAAAAGTACTGCTTATCACCCTCGCTTCAGTATTGTTGATAAGTGCAGTTGGTTTGTTAGTCAGTAGTTTAACGGCAAAACATTGGGCAACCCCACTAGCCAATGATCTGCATTGGCAACCACTCGATACGACCCAACTTAAACAGTATGTTGAATCAGGAAAAACGGTATTTGTTGATGTCACTGCCGATTGGTGTGTCACCTGTAAAGCCAATAAAATTGGGGTGTTGCTGCAAGACCCTGTTTATAGTGCATTGCAAGCTGAAGATATTATATTAATGAAAGGTGATTGGACCGTACGCTCCGATAACATAACCCAATACCTACAATCCTATGGTCGTTACGGCGTGCCCTTTAATATTGTTTATGGTCCTGCAATACCACAGGGTATTGAGTTATCCACAATTTTAAGTAGTGATGCAGTGATCAATGCCATCACTTTGTCTCAGGAACAATAAAATGAGCAATAAAAAACAATCGATAAAACAACGTAAAGGCTGGTTAGGTTGGCTAAAAGAGCTACTCATATTTAGCCTGATTGCGATTGTTATTAGTGTGGCAATCGATCTCTGGCGAGGGCAATCAATTGTTTCCGGTACGGCACCAACATTAAATGCACAGTCGCTGCTAGGCGAACAGGTAGATCTGATCAAAATGAGTAATGAAGAGCCTGTTTTGGTCTACTTTTGGGCAACCTGGTGTGGGGTGTGTACTACGGTATCACCCTCAGTCGATTTTATCGCAGATCATTATCAAGTAGTTACCGTTGCACTAAGCTCAGGGGAACCAAAGCGTATCAAGCAATACCTCAATGCCAAAGAGTATGATTTTAATGTGGTAAATGATCCTAGAGGGGAAATTAGTCGCCAATGGGGCGTATCGGTAACTCCCACCATTTTTATCATCGATAAAGGGAAAATAAGCTCGGTTACCACCGGATTTACCTCTCCGATAGGCATGTGGTTACGCTTATTCTTTAGCTAACAACCGGTACTTTTTACGCGATAGGTTGCTTTTTGTATTGCAACCCGACCGTTGGGCATCATTTTTTGCGCTGCCTGTTGATAATCTAAGTAGCAGGCATCATTTTTAAAACGATCCAGATATAAGCGAATCACGCCCTCTTTATTGGTGGGAGCATACTCAATAAGATCACTGTCTAAAAAACGCTGTAAATCTTTTTCTTGTGCACGTAACTCCCCATAAATAAGGTAAGCACCCGCATCTTTTTCACCTAATATATCGGTTGTTTGTAATGCATTTTCCTGCACACCTTTAATGAGCGCTCGGCTATAAAGCATTCGATTAACAGAGCTAATACTTAATACTGTTGCATTTAACGCTTTTATACGTGCTTCTATGCCAACATCGATAAATTTTGGCAATGCAAAAATAGCAACAACAAACAACAGGATGATAATAACCACATATTCAAATAGCGGATATTCAATACGTTTTTTCACTTTTTATTTAATCCCCAAATACCTACCATTCAACCTATTCCATACTTATTTAAAAGCTCATTGCATATTCTATTTATTAAGCCGCCAAAATAATTCTATGTATTTTAGTACCTTTACGATTTTTTTATTTTGCTATGTATTGTAACTTTGAGATGTATGCTAAATTACTACGCCTAAATTACCTACCATTTTGGAGCTTTCATGGATCAGTATGCTGTTTTTGGTAACCCGATAAAACAAAGTAAGTCCCCTTTTATCCACACTCTTTTTGCGACACAAACATCGCAACAACTTGTTTATAGAGCAATCGAACCTTCTAATGAAGATTTTAAAATTACCTTACGTAAATTTTTTGCAGGCGAAGGAAAAGGCTGCAACGTAACGATGCCCTATAAAGAGGAGGCGTTTCAATTTGCACAACAACTGACTGATCGAGCAACCTTAGCAGGTGCTGTAAATACCTTAAAGCTTACCGATGATAATCTAATTATTGGTGATAATACCGATGGTGCTGGTTTAGTATTAGATCTTAAAAACAACCATATTGACCTCGCTGACGCACGAATTTTATTACTGGGAGCTGGCGGTGCTGCACGTGGCGTTTGTGGTCCATTACTTGCAGAATCTCCCAAAGAGATCGTCATTGCAAATCGAACTTTCAGCAAAGCGGAAACATTAGTATCTATCTTTAAAGACCTAGGTAATGTCGGCGCTTGTGAACTGGATAACTTAAGCGGTGAATTTGACCTTATTATTAATTCAACCGCAGCGAGTCTCAACGGAGAAGTGCCAGCAATTAGCCCGCTGCTAATCCGACCTGAAACCGCAATATACGACATGATGTATAGCGCTCAACTAACCCCTTTCAATGCTTGGGCAAAACAACTCGGCGCACGCGTCACAATTGATGGCTTAGGCATGTTAGTCGGACAAGCAGCAGAAAGCTTTGCTATGTGGCGCGGTATTAAGCCGGGCGCAAAACAAGTATTAAATGAATTACGCCACAATTTATCGTAACCAAACAACTTTCTTATAATAAAAATAAAAACTGGAGAAACTTATGCACAACTCTCATATCGATGAGCTAATTAAATTACTAAAACCAATCTGGTTAAAAAATAAAGAGTTAACTTTTTTAGAGCTGCTCACGTTAATTAACAAAGAAGCAGGTTCTGCACAACCATTAGGTAACCTGAGTGATGAAGCGATTATTACTTACCTGCAAGCTTTGCAAACTAAAAGCAATGAAACAGTACATCTGGTTGATGAAGTACTAGAGTTGTTAGCACCTTACTGGATAAAGAATAATGAACTAAGCTTAATGGCACTGCTCGCTTTACTACAAAAACAATCTGGATTCTCAGACACGCTAGATAAGCTCACTGACTCGGTGATTATTTATCACTTAAAAATGGATCAGACCGAAGAGGGTGAAATGATCCCGGGCATTAAAAAAGATTGTGAAGATGACTTTCAAACAGCCTTGTTAAAAGCACGAGGTCTTATTTAAAGGGGTAAACATGGCCAATCATAGGATACTGTTATCCGTTATTTGTAGTTTACTTGTTTGGGGATGTGAAGATTCCACCTCCGAACCTAATAACAATGCGACAGACTTAGGCCAAGTTTATACCTATCGCGAGCACACCTTAGCAACACCTCAGCGAGACCCTGCCAGCTGTGTGAATTATTCACGCAGTTGTAGTGTCGCAGAATTACCTTTTATCGCTATTAGCTATCCCGAACCTGACATTCAACAAATAATGTCTCGTGTCGTCGTTTCACATGATTGGATGGGCGCACGATTTGAATCGCTATTAGCGGTGTTGCCCGAGCATATATTAACCCTACTTGGCTCAGTCACAGCGATCGTTATCGCAAATAATATCCGCCCCTCTTTCTATTGGACAGGATCTGGTGCTATCTACCTTGATCCCGCTGCATTATGGCTAACCAATACTGAAAAACTAGATATTGATAAAACAGAAGATTACCGAGATGGTTTTTCAAATGGCTTACGTTATAATTTTTTTCACCGTTTTGTTAAAGATGACCAACCTGCCTATTATCGTTACTCCTTAACCAGTGATGTTGAGCGCGACATTGATGATATTATTATTCCAGTAGCAAGTTTACTGTTTCACGAATTAGCACACGCTAATGATTTTATGCCCATCTCATTAATGCCTTCTCTGAATATGAATGCGACCACTTCATCGGAAATAAATCGTTTTTCTGACATCCGTTTGAACGAACAATTAACACAAAACTATCCCATCAACGATGCCGTACTTACAGCCCAATCAATGATTTTATATCGAGGCCAACAAGCAACTGAAGAGAGAAAGCTAGATACTGCATCAGAGCTAGGTGCTTTATTTGAACAGGAAGGCGCAAATCATCTTTATGCCTACTCACAGCAAGCTGAAGATGTCGCGATGTTATTCCAAGCAACCATGCTCAGCTATTATTATGATATAAAAATGGATAGTGCTTTTGTCATACAGCCAGAAATTGACAGTAACAGTTGTAGTGATTATACGGTCAGTTGGGGGCAGAGACACCGTATCGCTGACCCCATCAGCAAGCCACGCACACAATTCATCAGCCAGCAGATATTGCCTAACATCGATTTTAATGATTTTTTTGAACAACTCGCCTCACCACAATCATTCCCCTCATTGACCAGTTGGTGCAACATTAGTCTAACGGAGTCTGCCACAGAAAATATACAGACTAGATCTGCACAAAAAAATACGATTGAAGCACTAAAAAAAGATCATCATCACGGAGCGCTGCCCCTAATTAAATAATTATTTTAGATTTATCTAATATAATTTATACTGGCGACTCAATGGTATTTCAGGTGCAAAGCAATGACCGAGCGAATTAAAATCAAAGAGATAAAAACATCAACCCAGTCAAATGTTGATCGTTATAACCCCAGTAATCGCATCTACGTACGAGCGGTCTATGGTTTGTTTCAAAAACTTCGTCGCTATACTGGCTGGGGATTAATCATTCTCTTTTTAGCGTTGCCAATGATCCGCTGGAACGGGCACCAAGCCGTCTTATTTGATATTGCAAAACAGCAATATCATATTTTTAATATGACCCTGTTCCCTCAAGATTTAACGCTCTTGGCATGGATATTTATCATTGCCGCTTTTGCCCTGTTTTTTATTACGACTTACCTCGGCCGTGTTTGGTGTGGTTATACCTGCCCGCAAACCGTTTGGACTTTTATTTTTATCTGGTTTGAGGAGCGCTTTGAAGGCACCGCCAATAAACGTAAACGCCTTGACCAAATGCCTTGGAGTTTTAACAAAATATGGCGAAAAGCAGCCAAGCATACGGGGTGGATAATTGTTTCATTGCTGACAGGCCTCGCTTTTAGCTCCTACTTTGTCCCCGTCGATGAACTCTATTTTGACTTTATCACTTTTAATGGTGGTTTTGCGACAACCGCCAGCATACTGTTTTTTGCAACCATCACCTATGCAAATGCCGGTTGGATGCGATCTATTGTTTGTACCCACATGTGCCCTTACGCACGCTTCCAATCAACGATGTTTGATAAAGATACCTACATCGTTGGTTACGATACAACACGTGGTGAAAAACGTGGTCCACGTCGCCGTAAAGCAGACCCTAAAGAGTTAGGACTTGGAGACTGTGTTGATTGTGATTTATGTGTACAAGTTTGCCCTACAGGCATCGACATTCGTGACGGCTTACAATATGAATGTATTAACTGTGGTGCTTGTATTGATGCATGTGATGAAACAATGGTAAAAATGGGCTATGAAAAAGGGCTTATCTCCTATACCTCAGAACAAAAATTGGCGGGTAAAGAAACCCATGTGATGCGCCCTAAAATTATCGGTTATGGATTAATGTTGCTAGTCATGATTGGCATGTTTATCACCAATATTATTAATTTAAGCAGTGCAGAGCTTGAGATAGTCCGCGATCGAACCGCTTTATACCGAGAAAATAGTGAAGGGTTAATTGAAAATACTTATACCCTAAAAATCCTTAATAAAACTATTGAAACACAAACCTATGACCTCTCTTTTAGCGGCTTACAAGATGCACAATTAATTGGTCCGAAAAAAATAGTGATTAAGTCTGGTGAAATTCTCACTCAACCAATCTCAATTGCTGTTGATGCATACGATATGAAAGAGAAAAAGGTAATGATCACCATTAAACTCACCAGCAGCACGGGTGATGTTGAAGAGATCGAACAACAGAGCCCCTTCTTTACCGGTTCATAGCGGAAAACGCTAAACTTTGTACCTTGGGTGGTAACGAGTATAATCAAATAAAGCGCAACATCGGTTGCGCTTCCTTTTTTAGAGAACACCATGCCAGACTCAAATTTTAGTTATCTCTCCCTTACGCCTGAATTACAACTTGATGCACTTGCAAGTGTTGGTATCTATCCTGAAACAGGGCTAATACAGCTTAATTCCTATGAAAACCGTGTTTCACTGTTTACTGACGAAAATAAAGTTCGTTATGTCGTTAAATTCTACCGACCACAGCGTTGGAGTGAGGAACAACTGCTTGAAGATCATGCTTTTAGTCTGGAGTTAAAAGCGCAGGGAAACTGCTTATCTGAACCTGTTACTATTGATAATAAAACCCTCTTTGTGTTTCAAGGTTATTACTTTGCACTGTTTAAAAGCCTATCTGCTCGTAGTTTAGAGAGCGATAACTTAGATCATCTCTATGAAATTGGTATTAGCTTAGGCAAGTTGCACCAAACTAGCAGCCAGCAACATTTTCAATCACGAGAAGTGCTCGATACAGAGACCATGTTAGTGCAACCAATTAAGCAGCTTAAACAGAGCAAGTTAATCCCAAATGCTATTCGAGAGCCCTTATTTGCTGCGTTAGACAGTGTAGCAATACAGGCAACTGCACTATTTAATGCGCAACCCTTTACCTCAATTCGCTTACATGGTGATTGCCACGCAAGCAATATTTTAATGGATAATGATACTCCCTATTTTGTCGATTTTGATGATTGTAAGACCGGCCCTGCAGTGCAAGATTTATGGATGTTATTAAGTGGTAATCAGCAAGAGCAACAATTACAACTATCGACTTTATTAGAAGGTTATGAACAAGAGTTTGAATTTCACGTAGGGCAATTGAAGTTAATTGAACCATTACGCAGCATGCGTATCATTCATTACGTGAGCTGGATCAACAAAAGATGGTCAGATCCTGCATTTCCGCTTAACTTTCCTTGGTTTACTACTGACCAATACTGGCAAGAGTTGTTACAATCACTACAACAACAGATCATTAATATGCAAGTTGCGCCACTATCAACGCAACCCAACTATTAGCATTATTTACAAAGGGAATACCGATGAAAAAGTTTTTTGCAGTTTTCGCAGCTTTAATATTATTACCACTATCACTACAAGCAGCTGATTTTAAAGAAGGAACTCATTACGAGGTAGTTAAACAAAATGCAACATCTACCCCACAAGTACTAGAGTTCTTCTCATTTTACTGCCCACACTGTTTTAAATTTGAACCGTTAATGGCGCAATTAGAAGCAAAACTAGGTGATGACGTTGAGATCAAAAAGAACCATGTTAACTTTTTAGGTAAAGAGATGGGTCCACAGCTAACACAGGCATATGCAGCAGCTGAACTATTAAAAGTTGAAGATAAAGTAGCAAGTTTGATTTTTGACCAAATCCATACTCAACGTAAAGCGATTAATGGTGAAGCTGGCGTTTTAGCTATCTTTGAAAAAGCGGGTATCCCTGAAGTTGAAGCAAAAGGTGCACTAGCAAGCTTCCCAGCAACAGGTATCGCATCACAAATGAAACGTAATACTGAAACCTTCCAGATTCGTGGTGTACCGTCACTGATTGTAAATGGAAAATACCAAGTTATTACTAATTCAGTTAAAAGCACAGATGAGTTTATCGAACTGGTTTCGTATCTAACAAAGAAAACAGACTAGGATAAATTTTTAAGTTATTGCTCGTTAAAGATAACTAAATACCTAATAAAACTGATGCAATAAGGCCACTTATTTCTGCTGTAACTCAAGCGACTTATCTAACACCCGCTTGAATTACAATGGATTAGTGGTCATTTTTGTGCCGATTACTGTTTATAAGGTATACTAACAGCCAATGGATAAATGGAGTGTTACCTTTGAAAATTGTATTTAACGATGCAGACCAAATCAAATCAATGTTACGAGATTTGCACATCGAGAAAGGCTCAAATAAAGCTAAGATTGTCGCAATCAGTGGCATTGAAGGTGGCGGTAAACGCGAACTGACAGAAAAAGTAGCTGACGCTTTACGTCTTGCTGGAATATCAGTGGCTATTGTACATACTGTTGATTGGGAAGCAGCTCAAAATGTTCGCTTTAATGTCATGAACAGCCCTCAAGAATACTATCTCAATGCCTACCGTTTAGATGATATGGTCGAACAACTGATTCTACCTCTAAAACTTTTTGGTAAAGTAAAAACATCTGTCACCCTTAAAAATGTACTTAATCCCCGCACCACGCATTACAACCTAGAAAATATAGATATTATACTCATTGAAGGTGTGTACCTTTTACAAAGCGCTTATTTAGCACTGTATGATTATACTATTTGGGTAAAAAGTGATTTTGATGCCGCTTTTGCACGGTTAAATAACCAATTTGAGATTCAACAATCACATCAAACCTTGTTAAGCCTGTTTGAAGGACTAATCAAACCAGCAGCTCAATACCATATTTATACAGACGACCCGCAAGGAAATGCTAAATCTGTCTATATTGAACAAGAAAATAACGACAATGCCGCAAAATCAGAAAATGAATAACACTGCATATATGCAGTTTGAAAGAGCACAGTGGGCGGAGCTACGTAATAACGTCGCGCTGCCTCTCTCTGAAGAAGATCTACAACAACTACAAGGTATTAACGAGTCACTTTCGATTGATGAAGTGATAGAAATTTATCTTCCTCTATCACGCCTATTAAACCTATATGTCGAAACACAGCAATATCGTCATACCGTGCGCGATAAATTCTTAAACAGTAATCACGAACACGTACCCTATATCATTGGTATTGCAGGCAGTGTCGCGGTTGGAAAAAGTACTACAGCACGTATTTTACAAGCGTTGCTCTCACTTTGGCCACAACACCCAAAAGTTGCATTAGTCACTACGGATGGCTTTTTACGTCCTAATAAAGACCTTGTTGCGCGTAATTTAATGCATAAAAAAGGCTTTCCAGAAAGCTTTGATATTAAAGCACTTGTCGATTTTGTTGCTGCTATAAAGTCAGGCAAAGAATCTGTTTCTGCTCCGATTTACTCGCATTTAACTTACGACATCCTTCCTGATCAAACGCTATCCGTTGAAAAACCTGATATTGTTATATTAGAAGGATTAAATGTATTACAAACAGCGATCAATTATCCCGATCACCCTCATCGTGTTTTTGTCTCTGATTTTGTCGATTTTTCTATTTTTGTTGACGCGGATATGGACCTTTTAAAGCAATGGTATATTCAACGTTTTCTTAAATTTCGTGAAGGTGCATTTACTGACCCCGATGCTTATTTCCACAGTTACTCTAAAATGAGTGAACGTGAGGCAATCACTATCGCATCTAAGATTTGGGATGAGATCAATGGTGTTAACTTGCAAGAAAATATTAGACCAACCCGTGATCGCGCTAATTTAGTGCTAAATAAAGCCACAAACCACCAAGTCTCTAGCGTAAAACTACGCAAATAACAGCCTACTTAATACTTTTCAATGCCAAATCGGTGGCAGGTTTAGTTTCACCTGCCCTGATTCGTTTAAGCTACTCACAAGCACTATAAAAAGGGTTATTTTAGTGTCATATCAATAACTAAAAAAAAATGCTATTATCTGCCACCTTTTTATGAAAATAATAAATTAAATGGATTTAAGACCTTATTTTCCCTTGTTAACTCATACTCATTTCTAAAGCCTAGCTAACCTTAGCCGGTCTTCATAAATGGGCATATTAGGAAAATTTATGCTTTCACTGTTTAATAGTATTAACGGTATTTTATGGGGGCAAATTCTTGTCTACCTACTTATCGGAACCGGCATCTACTTCACCGTACGCTTAGGGTTTATTCAATTCCGCCACTTTTTACATACTTTCACTGTTATGCGCAGTAGCCGCAAATCAGATAGCGAAGGGATTTCCTCATTTCAGGCACTTTCAACCAGTTTAGCTGCACGTGTCGGTACGGGTAACCTTGCCGGTGTTGCGATTGCAATCACTGTCGGCGGTCCTGGTGCTATTTTTTGGATGTGGGTAATTGCAATTTTGGGGATGGCAACCAGCTTTGCTGAAAGCACCCTTGCGCAAGCTTATAAAGTACATGATGAAGATGGTAACTTTCGTGGTGGTCCCGCTTATTATATGGAGCGTGGCTTAAACGCTCGCTGGATGGGTAGCCTATTTGCGATATTACTCATTATTGCTTTTGGTTTAGTATTCAACGCAGTACAAGCAAATTCAATCACAGCAGCACTGCACGAGTCTTTCCAGTTTGATAAAATATGGATTGCGGCGGTATTAGTCGTCGTATGTGGTTTTGTTATCTTTACCGGTATTCGCGGTATCGCAAAAGTGGCAGAGAAAATAGTACCAACAATGGCTATTGCTTACCTAGCCGTTGCTGCATTTGTTGTGCTTACTAACATCACTGAACTTCCTGCTATTTTCAAAATGATCATTGATTCTGCCTTTGGCTGGCAAGAAGCAGCAGGTGGTGCCTTTGGTATCATGATCATGACCGGTATTCAGCGTGGTCTATTCTCAAATGAAGCGGGTATGGGTAGTGCAGCGAATGCAGCAGCAACCGCATCTCCTTATCCTCCTCACCCTGCTTCACAGGGTTATGTTCAGATGCTAGGTGTGTTTATTGATACCATTGTTATCTGTACAGCAACAGCATCTATTATCCTACTTTCAGGCGGTTTAGAGTCGTTCACTGGTATGGGTGGTATCGAAATCACACAGCGCGCACTTGACTCACAGGTCGGCGGTTGGGGTGGTCAGTTTGTTGCTATCGCACTACTGTTTTTTGCTTTCACGTCAGTGATCGCAAACTACTCTTATGCAGAAACAAACCTTATCTTCTTAATGCATAAAAATACCCGTGGTTTAATCTTCCTGCGCATTGCAGTTTTAGGCATGATTATTTTTGGGTCACTGCAAAGCAACGATCTTATTTGGTCACTTGCGGACGTATCGATGGGTCTAATGGCGATTGTTAACTTAGTGGCTATTTTACTGCTGTCTAACGAAGTGATTAAACTGGCTAAAGATTACAATCAGCAATTAGATGCAGGTAAAGTGCCTAGCTTTGACCGCACTAAGATTCCTGAGTTAGATAAAAAACTTGAACCAGGTATCTGGGAAAAGAAATAATCTCGTTAAATTTCAGGTACAAAAAAGGCGCTTTAAGCGCCTTTTTATTTACCTGTTATTCGTATAAAACAGACTTAAAGAATAATCTCTTTTAGTCGGATATCTTTACGATCTAGGTAATGGATAGAGTGAATACGACGTACTGTACGAGATTTACCACGTACCAATAGTGTTTCAGTTGTTGCCATACGACCATCAACAGCCACACCTTCAACTAAATCACCTTTAGTAATACCCGTCGCAGCAAAAATAACATTGTCATTTTTTACTAGGTCTTCAAGTTTTAATACTTTATTAACTTCAATACCCTGCTCTTCACAGCGACGAATCTCTTCTTCACCGGCTTTAATATTTTCTTCAGTCGCTTCTTTTACCATCGGACGTGGAATTAAGCGCGCTTGCATATTACCATCTAGAGCACGAACAACAGCTGCAGAGATAACCCCCTCTGGTGCACCACCAATACAGTAAAGCACATCAACTTGGTTATCAGGCATACAAGCGAGTACTGAGATAGCAACATCGCCATCAGGGATAGCAAATACACGACAGCCTAGGCCTTGCATATCTTTAATCACACGGTCATGACGAGGCTTAGCTAGCGTTGCAACCGTTAGTTCTGTTAATGGCTTACCTAATGCAAAAGCAATCGCTTTTAAATTTTGCTCAAGTGAAAGCTCTAAATCGATTGCGTCTTTTGCACCTTGACCAACGATAAGCTTTTCCATGTACATATCTGGCGCACGTAAAAAGCTACCTTTTTCACCAACAGCTAATACAGCAAGTGCGTTTGATTGCCCCATTGCCGTCATGCGCGTACCTTCGATAGGATCAACAGCGATATCTACTGCATCAGAACCTGCTTTACCCGTACCAACATGCTCACCAATGTAAAGCATCGGTGCTTCATCAATCTCGCCTTCACCAATAACGATTTCACCATCGATATCGATTTGGTTAAAGATAAGGCGCATCGCTTCTACTGCTGCGCCATCGGCAATATTTTTATCGCCACGGCCTAACCATTTGTAACCCGCTAATGCAGCGGCTTCTGTTACTCGAGAAAATTCAAGTGCTAATTCGCGTCTCATTCGTTGAGCTCCCAGTTCGAAAATCTGTTTTGCAAAATATATAGCGCAAATACTCTTAGTTAAGCCATATTAGTGATGACCAATAACACAGCTAGTACCTGAATATTTACAAAATCCTTTGTGCAGCTAATGGCTAAAAATCAACCATAGCGGCAATTGTCAGACATTATACCTAGATCCCCTGAAAATGCAGATGTATCTTATTGCTTGTGTGTAAAAATTTAAGCTCATTTTCAACACATTTTCACAGCCACTCAATGATAAATTTATGCAGACTCAACCACTTGTCGTACGGCAACTTTAAACTTCAACATCGCAGCTTTAATTTCATTGTCACTAATATTTAATGCCGGCGCAAAACGTATCACATCTGCACCTGCGACCAATACCAACAACCCTTGCTCTGCACTGGCTAATAAGAAATCTTTGGCGCGCCCTTGGTATTTTTCATTTAATACCGCACCTAATAATAACCCCGCGCCACGCACCTCTTTAAATACCGAAAATTGGTCATTAATATGCGTCAACAATTCACGAAATAGTATCTCTTTCTGTTTAACGGCAGCTAACATTTCAGGGGTATTAATGAGATCAAATGCTTTACCAGCAACTGCGCACGCTAATGGATTACCACCAAAAGTCGTACCATGTGTACCCACCGTTAAACAACTCGCGAGTTTAGTCGTGGTGAGCATTGCTGCGATTGGAAAACCAGCACCTAATGCTTTGGCGGAAGTGACAATATCAGGAACGATATCAAGCCCCATATAAGCAAATAGGTGACCTGTACGACCCATACCGGTTTGTACTTCATCAAAAATCATAATGGCATTATGCTTATTACACAAAGCACGTACAGCAATAGCAAATTGATTACAGATAGGTAAAACACCACCTTCGCCTTGAAGTGGCTCAAGGATAACAGCACAAGTTTTATCAGAAATAGCAGCTTCAAGCGCAGCTAAATCATTGTACTCAAGGTGAGTTATATCAGCAGGTTTAGGACCAAAACCATCAGAATATGATTTTTGACCACCTGCAGTTACGGTGAAGAAAGTACGCCCGTGGAAACCTTGATTAAAGGCAATAATTTCTGTTTTATCTTTGCTGTAGTTATCTTGTGCGTAGCGACGTGCTAATTTTAATGCAGCTTCGTTTGCTTCTGCACCAGAATTTGCAAAAAACACCTTTTCAGCAAAGGTATGATCAACTAATTTTTGCGCCAATTGCAAAGCAGGTTCATTGGTATAGATATTACTTACATGCCATAGTTTTTGAGCCTGCTCCGTTAGCACTTTAACTAATTCTGGATGTGCATGACCTAATGCATTAACCGCAATGCCACCGGTTAAATCTAAATATTCATTATCCTGTTGATCCCACACTCGAGAACCTTCACCGCGCACTGGGATCATCGGTAGTGGCGCATAATTTGGCACCATTAGTTGATCAAAAAGTGGGCGAGTGATTTGAGTGTCTGGCATAAGAAAATCCTTTTAAAATGATGGGTGACTAAAAATATAAATTAACAGCTACAGCAAGTGCTGTCCAAATTAATTACGCACTTGTTGAATAAAGTTATTAAGTAACTGCAACCCCTGTTCTGACATAATACTTTCGGGATGAAATTGCACCCCTTCGACAGCTAATGATGTATGGCGAATCGCCATAATCTCATCACTATCAAGCACCGTGGCAGAAATATCAAAGCAACTTGGTAATGTTTCTGGTTTTACAACTAAGCTATGGTATCGGGTTACGTCTAAAGGGTTATTTAGACCAGTAAAGACGCCTTTACCATCATGTTGTATTAAGGAGTTCTTTCCATGCTTAACTTGCTTAGCACGCACCACATCGCCACCAAATACTTGTGCGATACTTTGGTGACCTAAACAAACACCTAATAATGGAATTTCGCCAGCAAAGCGTTCAATAGCAGCCAGTGAAATACCAGCTTCATTAGGCGTGCAGGGTCCCGGAGAAATAACGAGATGGTCAGGGTTTAAATCAGCAATCTCTTTCAAGCTAACTTGATCATTTCTTTTTACAATAACGTGTTGTTTTAATTCTCCAAAATACTGAACTAAGTTATAAGTAAAAGAGTCGTAATTATCAATCATCAATAGCATGAAAAGAGTCACCTGTATGAGTCAAAAAATTCATTTTAACTCAACCCAGATACCAAGCAAGATGCTTTATCAGGTGATCGATTAAACATTTAAGCTCGTATAATATTAAAATCGCGATAATGCCCTTTTAAACGGAGAAAACAGCATGAAAATATTAATCATTGGATCCTCTGGCTTAATTGGCAGTGCATTAGTGCCCTACTTACAACAACAAGGTTTTGAGGTCGGGCGCCTTCTACGCGTAAAACAAAAACAACATCCCTACTGGTGTGTTGATCCTCTCAACTTTAACCTTAAAGAGTTCGCCAATCCCGATATTATCATCAACCTCGCAGGTGAAAATATTGCCGATGGTCGTTGGAGTGAAAAAAGAAAGCAACAATTGATCGATAGCCGAGTAAAAACCACTGAGCTTTTAGTGAAGCATTTTAAACACAATCCACCTGCACTATTCATTAATGCTTCAGCAATCGGCTTTTATGGGGAAAGAGGGTCACAGATTGTCGATGAGAACAGCGATGCAGGTAATGACTTTGTGTCTCAATTGGCGCAACAGTGGGAAGATAGCTGCGCTGATATTGAATCTACTACAACACGTTTAGTAAAAATACGCACAGGAATAGTATTAAGTAATAAAGGAGGAGCGTTAGCTAAAATGCTACCTGCCTTTAAGTTCGGAGGCGGTGGAAGAATAGGTGATGGTCAGCAAATGATGAGTTGGATAGATATCAACGATCTATGCCATGCAATTTTATTTATTATCGAGCAAAAACAACTATCAGGCGCAGTTAATCTTGTTTCCCCTAATGCAATAGATAACCAAACCTTTAGCCAAGCCTTGAGCAAGCAACTTTGCCGCCCTTGTTTATTGCCATTACCTCGATTTATGGTAAAGCTGTTATTTGCACAAATGGGCGAGGAGCTGCTGCTTGCTAGTACGCATGTAAAACCAACAAAATTATTGGATGCGGGTTTTCAATTTGAATATGATTCGATACAAAAAAGCTTAGCGATGCAAGTTAAATAATCTGAAGGTAAGCGAGTTATAAGTGAGGTTTTAAAAATTAATGCGGTAAATATTTTCTTTGCGGTAAAGGAAAGGGCAGCCGAAGCTGCCCTTAAGTTAGTCACTCTATCCAATCCGTGATAGTTGATGCTCCCTGCTTACATCCATTTGACTAATTGCCATCAAGGCATCCACTTCCTAATCCTTTAGGGTCATCCCTTTGTACATCCTTATAAGATAAACATCTTGTCTATCCATCATCTCCCTGTCCTTAGGAGGTGTCCTTCACTTGTCATCCTGACTAATAATAACCATCCTAGCTATTATATTTCCTTCATCCTGAAGGTGATCCTTTACTACATCCTGTAGTGTGTTCCAATATCATCCGTAATAATAAAACATCCTGTTTTATTCCTCTCATCCTGAGAGTATCCAACATGTCATCCTGACATTACAAAGAGCTTATTCGTTAATGTCTTACATCCTGTAAAACCGCGTCTCCTCTTTGCGAAACAAATAATACCCGTTTAGCAATCAGGATATTTGTAGTTAATCCTATAAAGTTCAGTGTAAATTATATCAAACAAATATATACCCAATAGATTCAACAACTTAAAAACAATAAGTTTTAAAGGTATGGCAAAGTAAATTTTTAATAACAACGATCACCTCTATGAGTAATGGTCGATCTCTTACACGTTTATTTAAAAGCAATTGAGAAACTAATATCAATAACGACAAAAAACAGATAAAACTAATTGAGTTTATCAAGATTCACTTAAAGCAAGATAAGAACAATTGATAAATTGATAAGAGAGCTGGTTTTAAGGGGGGTATATAAGAAGTAATTAAACAAGTTATATCGTTAGCTATTTATTTCCTTTCAGAAACAGGAAAGGGCAGCCGAAGCTGCCCTTAATGTAGTCACTCTATCCAATCCGTGATAGTTGATGCTCCCTGCTTACATCCATTTGACTAATTGCCATCCAGGCATCCACTTCCCAATCCGTTGGGTTCATCCCTTTACATCCGTATAAGATAAACATCCTGTTTATCCATCATCTCCCTTTCCTTAGGAGGTGTCCTTCGCTTGTCATCCTGACTAATAATAACCATCCTAGTTATTACATTCCCTTCATCCTGAAAGGTGTCCTTAACTACATCCTGTAGTGTGTTCCAATATCATCCGTAATAATAAAACATCCTGTTTTATTCCTCTCATCCTAAGAGTGTCCAACATGTCATCCTGACATTGCAAAAAGCTTACTCATCAATATCTTACATCCTGTAAGAACGCGTCTTCTCTTTGCGAAACAAATAGTACCCGTTTAGCAAACAAGATATTGGTAGCGAATCCTATAAAATTCACTGTAATATATATCAACCATAACATTTTCCTTATATTTCAATGGATTATGTAATTTGTGATCAAAATGCACGACAAAATAAATTAATATTTAGCACGATCACCTCTATTTATAATGGTCGATCTCTTACAAGAATATTTAAGAGTAGAAAATAGCCTAGTGTGAATATCGATAAAAAAACAGATAAAACTTAATGAGTGTAAAGTAATTCATTTAAAAAATGACTAAATCAATTAATAGGACACTGTTTTTGAAAAATTTTTTGAGGGTAGTTGTATAGGCAATAGAACAAGGAATTTTCTTTCAGAAATAGGAAAGGGCAGCCGAAGCTGCCCTTAATGTAGTCACTCTATCCAATCCGTGATAGTTGATGCTCCCTGCTTACATCCATTTGACTAATTGCCATCCAGGCATCCACTTCCCAATCCGTTGGGTTCATCCCTTTACATCCGTATAAGATAAACATCCTGTTTATCCATCATCTCCCTTTCCTTAGGAGGTGTCCTTCGCTTGTCATCCTGACTAATAATAACCATCCTAGTTATTACATTCCCTTCATCCTGAAAGGTGTCCTTAACTACATCCTGTAGTTTGTTCCTATATCATCCATAACGATAAAGCATCCTGCTTTATCACTTCTCATCCTGAGAATATCCAACATGTCATCCTGACTACGTAAACCTGATGTAACTTCCATCCTGTTAGTCACTTCCTGCTTACGGGTTAAATAATACAATACCACTTATCTAATAAGTGCATAAAATAACTAAAATAATCTAACACAAATAAAAACAAACAAACAAAGACATTAAAATCAGCCACTTGAGTTAAATTGTAAATATTATGCTGGATATAATGCCTTTTAAATACGCTATATCTCGCATAAACAATGGTCGATCTCTTACAATTATTTTTATTGGAAAGTATTAATAAGAGAATCAAAACAGATTATTTAATAGATAAAAAAAATCCCAGACGAATCTGGGATTTATATTTTCACTTTATGATGAAAAAGTGATTAGAAGTTGTAGCGTAGACCTACCATTAGTTCGTCTTCTCCATCGTCCATGTTATCAAGCATGTATGATGCATAAGTACGGATAGAGCTATTGAAGCGGTATTGTGCTTCAAGGGCAAAGTAATCTTTTTCTTTTAAATCGTCAGAATCTGTTTCTACATTTGCATAAATACCGATTAGACGAAACTCTTTAGTAAACTTGTACTGAGCAGCAACCTCTAATCCCGTGAAATCATCATTTGCATCAACATCACCCATTGCGTAAGTTGCAGCAACGTAAAAATCATTTAATGTGTAACCCGCACCAAATGTCGCTTGGTTAGAATCGTTATCAGCGTCAGAATAAGCAGCACCAATATTAAGTCCAAAATCAAATTCATAAGCAGCTGAAATACCAAATGAGTCAGCATCTTTATCTTCTTCAGCAATATAACTTGCTTGTACTGTTAGTCCGTCAGCAAATTCCCCCGAATAAAGAAAGGTATTTGCTCGCTTATCAGAAGCGGCATCAATAAGTTGCTGTTCACCAGAATGGTTAGATGCAATATCTGTAAAATCAGAAATTTGCACACCCGCAGTATCTTGACGACCGTACGAGAAGTCACCTACTTGAGTGCCGAAACCTGCATATAGGTAACGATTAGTGAGATCATCTTTTCCATCAAGCTGATATTCAACAAAACCAAAACCAGTTAGATTTTCAGAAATTTGTGTTTTAGCATCAAAATTAATACGTGCACGACTTTTATCTTCCATCGTACCTTCAACACCATCACCGAATACACCACGAACTTCAGCACGGCCGCCAATTTTCATTGAAGTGCCGTCATTGTCGTATACTGTAGCCGCGCCTGCTGTTGCAGAAACAAGACCAGAAATTATTGCTGTTGCTAATAGAGTTTTTTTCATGATTCTTCCGTGTATTATTTTAAGGTTATTATTATTTATCATTAACTTAATGACATTTTGTAACGTTATCGCTGTTCATGGGAGGGCAGATTACCCGCTATTCATGACAAATTTGCGACAAAATTGTTACAAGATCATTAAACCAATTAAATAATTACCTAATGTTCACTTATTAACCGTTTCTATTAAGAATCAATACCCTAAATGAAAATAATACACAGAAAAATTTCTTTATTTACCAATACAAAAACTAGAAAAAATACGCCCTAATAGATCATCAGAGCTAAATTCACCAGTAATTTCACTCAAATATTGCTGTGTTAACCGTAACTCTTCAGCCAACAATTCACCCGCTTTATATTCTTCAAGCTGAACCTTACCCTCTAATAGATGGCGCCCTGCATTATCAATCGCTTCTAAATGACGACGACGTGCCATAAAACCACCACCAGTAGAGCCTTGATAACCCATAATCTCTTTCAGATGACCTTTTAACCCATCCATACCCAAACCAGTTTTAGCTGAAATTCGGTACACTGGATGTTGATGATCTTCGGTTACTTCGAGTGTTTCACCCGTCAAATCAGCTTTATTACGTACTACGGTTAAACCTACAGAATCAGGCAATTTATCAATAAAGTCTGGCCAAATTTGATGCGGGTCAGATGAATCGGTGGTAGTTGCATCGAGCATAAACAATACACGGTCCGCACTTTTAATCTCTTCCCATGCACGCTCAATACCAATTCTTTCGACCTCATCAGCGCCTTCACGTAACCCTGCGGTATCAATAATATGCAACGGCATGCCATCGATATGGATATGCTCACGCATGACATCACGTGTTGTGCCTGCAATATCGGTAACAATCGCACTTTCTTTACCAACAAGGCTGTTCAATAGGCTTGATTTACCGGCATTAGGACGCCCAGCAATGACCACTTTCATACCATCGCGTAAAATCGCACCTTGTTTAGCCTGTGACTTAACAGAATCTAAATTATCAATAATTTGGTAAAGATCCGTCGCGATTTTTCCATCACTTAAGAAATCGACTTCCTCTTCTGGAAAATCAATGGATGCTTCTACATAAATACGTAAATGAATTAAGCTCTCAACTAAGTCATGAATTTTTTCTGAAAACTCACCTTGTAAAGAGTGCAGGGCACTTTTAGCTGCTTGCTCTGATGTGGCTTCGATTAAGTCGGCAATCGCTTCAGCCTGTGCTAAATCGAGTTTATCGTTCATAAATGCACGCTCAGAGAACTCACCAGGATTAGCACTACGCATATTTTTAATTGTAAGTATTGCTTTGATCAGCATATCCATCACAACAGGGCCGCCATGTCCTTGCAGTTCTAATACATCTTCACCAGTGAATGAATGCGGTGCTTTAAATAACAACGCGATGCCTTGGTCTAATACATCACCATGTTGGTCATTAAAGGCTAAATATTCGGCATAACGTACTTTAGGTACTTTACCTAAAATGATCTGTGCAACGGCCTCCACATCAGGACCAGAAACACGAATAATACCTACACCACCACGACCTGTTGCTGTTGCCTGTGCAACAATTGTATCTGTTACTTCAATCATAATAATGACCACTCTGTTGATATAATTTGAACGATTATAAAAAGCAAAAAGGCGACTAATAAGTCGCCTTTTGAATATTATTGGGGAGTAGAGTTACTTCTTACTGCCCAATCCCTTTTTTTCAAACTGCTTATAAATAATAGTCTGTTGAATCAGGGTAACAATGTTACTTACTAGCCAGTAAAGTACTAGACCTGCAGGGAACCATAGGAAGAAGAAGGTAAATATTACCGGCATAAACTTCATGATTTTCTGCTGCATTGGGTCTTGTACTGTCGTTGGAGACATCTTCTGAATAAAGAACATGCTCACACCCATTAATAACGGTAATACGTAGTATGGGTCTTGTACCGACAGATCTTGAATCCATAACATAAATGGCGCATGACGTAATTCAACCGATTCCATTAATGACCAGTATAGGGCAATGAAAATAGGCATCTGTAGAAGAATAGGGAAACAACCGCCAAGTGGGTTAACTTTCTCTTCTTTGTACAGTTCCATCATCGCTTTAGATACTTTCTGACGGTCTTCACCGTAACGATCACGTAATGCTTGAATCTTAGGCTGTAATAAACGCATCTTCGCCATCGACGTGTATTGCGCTTTAGTCAGTGGGTATAGAGCACCTTTAACCGTAAAGGTAATTAAGATGATCGCAAGACCCCAGTTACCAACAATACTTTGGAAGAATAATAATAATTTGAATAATGGTTGTGCAATAAACCATAACCAACCGTAATCAACCGTTAAGTCTAAGTGATTAGCAACAACAGCCATCTCTTTTTGTAATTTTGGACCAACCCAAAGATTAGCTTCAATATCCATTGAACTGTTTGGTTGAACAATTTGCATTGGAGCTTTAAAGCCGATCGCTGCATCTTGGTTGTGGATAATATTACTATATAGAGCATTGTTTTGATCAGGAGCAGGGATCCAAGCAGATACGAAGTAATGTTGCAGCATCGCTACCCAACCACCTTCAGTATTCTTGTTTAGAGAACCATCTTGCATATCATCAAAACTGTATTTTTTGTAACGCACGTCACTTGTCGAGAAAGCACCACCACGGTATACAGGCATCATCATATTCGTGCCGGTATCTTTGATTGTCTCTTTTAATTGACCATATAACTGCACGTTTAATTCGCGAGCACTGTTATTTTCAATGTTATAACTTACGTTAACCGCATACTCGCCACGTTTAAGTGTAAAAGTTTTAGTGAACACATTGCCAGATTGATCAACAAAACGTAATGAAGTAGAAACACTGTCTTGACCTTCAGAGATAACCGCTTGATCACTGTTTGCACTATAGAAAGGGCGACCTTTCTTGTTAGCATCAGGACCTTGCTGTCCAATCAAACCACTTTGTGCAATGTAAGTGAAACCGTTACCGCTATCTAAAATACGGAAAGGTTTACCAGAATCTAACTCAGTATCATGCTCAAGTAGATCTGCTGAGACAACATCACCACCCACTAATGAGATAGCAAGACGCAAAGTATCGTTCTCTAACGTCACAGATTTGCCTATCGGCGCTTCTGTTGGTAGCTGAGTTGGCGTAGCTGCTGCTCCAGATGATGCAGGGACATCAGCACTGAAATTTGAACTTGAAGGAACAGAGGCACTTGTATTAGTGCTTTGCTCAGTCGTTTGCGCAGTCGCAACAGGCTGAGGATTTTGATCTGTTACCCATGCTTGATAAAGCAAAAAGCTTACAAACAGTAGGGCAAGTAACAATAAATTGCGTTGGGATTCCATAACGTTTACTAATCTCTTTTATTAATTGAATCTGTTTTATGACAACAAGTAGGTACAGGATCGTACCCGCCTTCACTTAGAGGTTGGCATCTTATAAGACGTTTGGCTGCGAGCCAACATCCTTTTACAATTCCATGTGATTTTATCGCTTCGATCGCATAATGAGAACAACTTGGCGTAAAACGGCAACGTGGCCCAATCATGGGGCTGATAATTAACTGATAAAAACGAATGAATTTAATTGCTATCCACTGCAGCGCTGCACTAATTTTCGCCATAACTTATCCAAAATCTTATCAATCTCTTGGTTTGATAAATCAGCAATACCTGCTTTAGCAATAACAACGATATCAATTGCTGGCAGATTGTGTTGTTGATGGCGGAATTGTTCTCTTACTACGCGACGGATACGATTACGCCCAACAGCAAGTTTAATATGCTTTTTAGGTATAGCCATGCCAATACGAGGATGATCTAAGGTATTTTTTCGAGCAAGAAGTGTGAGGTACGGTGAGACTGCTGGAACAGCATTCTTAAATACGGGTTGAAAATCTTCAGGAGTTAACAGACGTAACTCCCGAGAATACGAATAATTTTCCACGTCTGGGAAATTATGCGCTTAAGCTTGCGCGGCCTTTAGCACGACGACGAGCTAGTACGTTACGACCGTTTTTAGTCGCCATACGAGTTCTGAAACCGTGTGAACGCTTACGCTTAATGTTACTTGGTTGAAAAGTACGTTTCATGCTCTTTTCCACTTATGTTAAGTACTGTACAGTAGCTAATATTTTCATTTTACAATTTTAACATAACTCAGAAAGTTATCTTAAATAGTAAAGTAAAAAGGTTAGCCGATTAAAAAGAGAGCAAATTCTATGTATTGTTCGACTAAAAGTCAATCAGAGATACCTCTTTCACGCACATTAAATTATCACCTTAAAAAGCATTCACTTAGATAAGGTATATATTAATTGCTTGCCAGACTCGAAAGTTTGGGTGGGAGGATTATATAGAAGCATCATTAATAAGCAAGGATCGATCGGTGATCTTTGCATTTTTGTTTAAAATTAAACCGTATAAATAAGTAAGTATATAAGCACTATCTGCACGGATTAGGATTGCAATCTATTTAATGATCTTTTTTTACAAAAAGATCGCAGGATCTTGTGGATTGATCTCCATCTTCGCTGTAGAATTATCCGCCCCGAAATTCACAACTGGAGTTAGTCATGTCCCTCGCTATTTGGCAAGAGTGCTTAGCACAATTAAAAGATGAATTGTCAAAAAGTGACTTCAGCACATGGTTGCGTCCATTACAGGCCGGATACAGCAATTCCGTACTCTCGCTGTACTCTCCAAACAAGTTTACCAGTGATTGGGTACGCAATAATTTTATGGAAATTATTGAGAATAAAGTTAAGTTGCTTGCTCAACTTGAAGATCCGAACCACACGATCCAAATTCGATTATTAGTTGGTAAACCTGAATCTTCGGAAACAAAACCGGTAGCAGCCCCCATTGCTGCAAAAATAAATACCAACCATCCTTGGCAAGGTGTTAGCAAGGCAGATCCCGTTGCGCATAAAAGTAACCTGATCAAACGTTTTACTTTTGACAACTTTGTAGAAGGTAAATCAAATAACTTTGCAATTGCGACTACTCAGCAAATTGCAGAAAACCCAGGTGGTGTTTACAACCCACTATTTTTATATGCTCACCCAGGCCTAGGTAAAACGCATCTATTACATGCTGTAGGTAATGCGATTGTTGCTGAAAACCCAGAAAGTAAAGTGGTCTACATTCGTTCTGAACGTTTCGTGCAAGATATGATTAACGCTATCCGTAATAATACCATTGAGCAGTTTAAAGATTATTACGCGTCTCTTGATGCACTGTTAATTGATGATATTCATTTCTTTGCCGGTAAAGAACGTTCACAAGAAGTACTTTTCCAAACCTTTAATTCAATGTTAGATGGTCACCAACAGGTTATTTTAACCAGTGATCGCTTTCCAAAAGAGATTGAAGGGATTGATGAACGCCTACGTACGCGTTTTGGTTGGGGACTATCAATTCCAATCGACCCACCAGAATTAGAAACTCGTGTTGCCATCTTAATCAGTAAAGCTGAAGAGCGTGGTTTAACACTGCCTGATGATGTCGCTTTCTTTATCGCAAAACGTTTAACCATTACTGACGTTCGTGTTTTAGAAGGTGCAATAGCAAATATTTCAGCTAAAGCACAATTCACAGGACAAGATATTACTATCTCACTGGTGCAAGATGCACTGCGTGATATGCTTGCTGTACATACTAAGCAAACTACCATTGATAACATTCAAAAAGTGGTTGCTGAACATTACCGTATTAAGATTTCTGATATGGCATCAAAACGCCGTACACGTACTGTTGCACGACCACGTCAAATCGCAATGGCATTAGCAAAAGAGCTAACTCAGCATAGCTTGCCAGAAATTGGCGAAGCATTTGGTGGTCGTGATCATACGACGGTTTTACACGCATGTCGTAAAGTCGCTGAATTACGTAATGAAAATAATGATATTCAAGAAGATTATAAAATCCTGATCCGCACACTTTCGATGTAAGGTTAATAACCATGAAATTTTCAATCTCACGTGAAGCGTTCCTACGCCCACTACAACTTGTAGTAGGTTCAGTAGCGGGTGGGCGTCCTGCGCTACCAATCATGGGCAATATCCTCATTGAAGTAAAACAGGGCTTATTAAGCTTAACGGGTACTGATTTAGAAGTTGAATTAATTACTCAAATTACACTACAACAGCCTGCGGAAGATGGTGTCATCACCGTACCAGCACGTAAGTTGTTAGATATTTGTCGCGGTTTGTCCGATCCTTGCGAAATTACCTTTGAAGTGAAAAATGAGAAGGTAACAATACGCTCAGGGCGTAGTCGCTACTTACTTTCTTCGCTTCCTGCAATCGACTTCCCTAATATTGAATCGTGGAATAGCCTACTTGAACTGACCGTCATGCAAGGTGAGTTTAAAAAGTTAATCGAATTTACCCAATTCGCAATGGCAAGCCAAGATGTGCGTTATTACCTCAATGGCATGTATTTTGAAGCAAGTGAAAATAGCCTACGTAGTGTTGCAACAGATGGTCACCGCTTAGCTTCTTCAGCGATCACTTTGCCTCAATCAATTGAAGCACAGTCGATTATCGTACCGCGTAAAGGTGTATTAGAGCTGGTTAAGCTACTCGATAATGAACAAGAAAATGTAACCCTACAAATTGGTAAAAATAATCTACGTGCAATTATTGGTGGTTTCATCTTTACCACTAAGCTAGTTGATGGTCGTTTTCCTGACTACCGTCGTGTTATCCCACGTAATGGTGATAAAGAACTATTAGCTAGTCGAGAGTCGCTAAAACAAGCATTCACTCGTGCTGCTATTTTATCAAACGAGAAATTCCGTGGTGTGCGCTTAACGCTCTCTGAGAACCTGTTGCAAATTACTGCAAACAACCCTGAACGTGAAGAAGCGGAAGAGTACATTGACGTAGATTATCAGTCTGAAGCACTGGAAATAGGCTTTAACGTAAGTTATGTACTAGACGTATTAAATACACTGAAGAGCGAACAGGTTAAAATTACACTTAGCAGCTCCGATCACAGTACATTAATAGAGTCAACCGATAGTGATGACTCACTATACGTTCTTATGCCGATGCGCTTGTAACGTTTTAACCCGTCATATTTCTACTCATAATACTGCATAACATAGACGGAGTTGCTTGATGTCACTTTCAAAATTAGTCATCCATCAATTCCGTAATATTAACAGTGCTAATATCACCTTTAATAACAATATAAACATTATTGTTGGCGCTAATGGTAGTGGTAAAACATCATTATTAGAGGCGATCTATTTCCTCGGGTTAGGGCGCTCTTTTCGTAGCCATTTAACCAGTCGTATTGTGCAGCACGAACATAAAGAGTTCACTCTCTTCAGTGAGATCACCCAACAAGATTACATCACGCCAATTGGCCTACAGAAATCTAAAAATGGCGACACCATATTAAAAATAAATGGTGCGATTTCTAAAAAACTAGCCAATTTAACGCAATACCTGCCATTACAATTAATTACCCCTGAAAGCAGCACGTTACTCTCAGGAAGCCCTAAAAATCGACGTGCTTTCCTTGATTGGGGGGTTTTTTATCACGATCCTCTCTTTTATCACAATTGGGCGCGAATAAAACGGCTATTAAAGCAGAGGAATGCCGCTTTAAAGCAATGTAAAACGTACAATGAGTTGCAAGTGTGGGATAATGAGCTTTGTATTTTAAGTAATAAAATAAGCACACAGCGAAGCGCTTATTTTGATCAATTACTGGTACTCATAAAAAGCACATTAAATGATTTTTTGCCTGACTTTGATATCAGCTGCCAATTCTTCTGTGGTTGGGATAAAAATAATAAATCATTAGCTGATTATCTACATGATAATTTTCTGCGCGATAGCCAACTCGGTTATACAACAGCAGGACCGCAAAAAGCAGATATCCGCTTTAAAATTGCAGGTTACCCGGTTGCTGATGTTTTATCACGCGGGCAACTAAAACTCTTTGTTTATGCATTACAGCTCGCACAGGGTCTGTTTTTAAACAGCATTGACAAAAAACAGTGTATTTTCCTAATAGATGACTTTAGTTCTGAACTCGATCAGAACAAACAACAGATATTAGCAAAACATATTGCTGACTCAGGCGCTCAACTGTTTATCACTGTTATCGAACCTGATAATATTGATAGACTTTTTACGCAAAAAAATAGCGTGTTTCACATGGAACATGGTCAGATTACAGAACAACTAGAAAACTAAATAGGTGAAAGCTTTATGACTGAAAATAGTTATGATTCGTCAAGTATTAAAGTACTAAAAGGATTAGACGCTGTACGTAAACGTCCAGGCATGTACATCGGTGATACCGATGATGGCACTGGTCTACATCACATGGTGTTTGAGATTCTTGATAACTCAATTGATGAAGCATTAGCAGGTCACTGTAGCGACATTATTACTACAATTCATACTGATGGTAGTGTATCTGTTCGTGATGATGGCCGTGGTATCCCGGTTGATATGCATGAAGGTGAGGGTGTATCTGCAGCCGAAGTAATCATGACCGTATTACACGCCGGTGGTAAATTCGATGATAACTCTTATAAAGTATCTGGTGGTTTGCACGGTGTTGGTGTTTCTGTAGTAAATGCACTGTCTAAAAAATTACGCCTAACAGTTAAACGTCACGGTAAAATTCATCAACAGACCTACACGCATGGTGAACCAGATGCGCCACTTGCAGTCATTGGTGACTCTGAGAATACCGGTACTGAAATCCGTTTTTGGCCAAGTGAGGAGACCTTCTCTGATGTTCTTTTCCACTACGATATTCTTGCTAAAAAATTACGCGAACTATCGTTCTTAAACTCTGGTGTATCAATTAAATTAATTGATAAGCGTGAAGAAGATAAAGCAGACCACTTCTGTTACGAAGGTGGTATTAAGTCTTTCATCGAATATTTAAATAAAAACAAAACACCTGTTCACCAAAAAATCTTCCACTTCACCGTTGAAGGCGAAGATGACATCAGTGTTGAAGTTGCGATGCAATGGAATGATGGTTTCCAAGAAAATATCTACTGTTTCACTAACAACATTCCTCAACGTGATGGTGGTTCGCATTTAACAGGTTTCCGTGGTGGTTTAACACGTACGTTAAATGCCTACATGGAAAAAGAGTTAGCGAAAGTTAAAAATAATAAAAACAAAGCAGCGACTGAAGGCGGAGATTCACGTGAAGGTTTAACAGCGGTTATCTCTGTTAAAGTACCTGATCCTAAGTTCTCATCGCAGACTAAAGATCGTTTAGTGTCGTCTGAAGTACGTCCAATTGTTGAAAGTGCAATGGGTGAAAACCTACAAGACTTCTTACTTGAAAATCCTCAAGAAGCTAAAATCATTACCTCTAAAATCATTGATGCGGCACGTGCACGTGAAGCTGCGCGTAAAGCGCGTGATATGACACGTCGTAAAGGCGCATTAGATTTAGCGGGTTTACCGGGTAAATTGGCAGATTGCCAAGAAAAAGATCCAGCTCTTTCTGAACTATATATTGTGGAAGGGGACTCTGCTGGCGGTAGTGCTAAGCAGGGTCGTAACCGTAAAAACCAAGCAATTTTACCGCTTAAAGGTAAAATTCTTAACGTAGAAAAAGCACGTTTCGACAAAATGTTATCTTCACAAGAGGTAGCAACACTGATCACTGCATTAGGCTGTGGTATCGGTCGTGACGAATATAACCCAGAGAAAACCCGTTATCACCGCATCATTATCATGACCGATGCCGATGTCGATGGTTCTCACATCCGTACACTGCTATTGACCTTCTTCTACCGTCAAATGCCAGAGCTGATCGAAAATGGTTATATCTATATTGCACAGCCACCACTATATAAAGTGAAAAAAGGCAAGCAAGAGACTTACGTTAAAGATGAATTAGAACTACAAACCTACCTCACTACGTTAGCGATGGAAAATTCTTCTCTACACGTTAATGTTGATGCACCAGGAATTTCTGGTCTTGCATTAGAAGGTCTAATTCAGCGTTACCGTAGTGTTCAAGATACGATTGAGCGTTTAAAACGTCGTTACCCAGCGGTTATTTTAGATAAATTGATCTACAAACCAGCACTAACGACTGAACAACTAGCAGATAAAGCACAAGCACAACTGTGGACTACTGATATTGTTGATACGCTGAATGCTGAAGATTTTGAAGGTACTATTTACAGTGCTGAAATTGTTCAATCGGAAGATGAGTTAAGTAACAACATTATCTTTACTATTCGTAAGCATGGTGTTGAAACGCATTACACATTTGATGAAGAATACTTTGGATCTGATGGTTATAAAGCCGTTGCTTCTGTTGGTGCTGAAATTTCAGGGCTACTTGAAGAGGGTGCTTATATCCAACGTGGCGAGCGTAAGCGCGAAGTAGGACACTTTATCGATGCAGTTAACTGGTTGATGAGCGAATCTAAACGTGGTCTTTACATTCAACGCTACAAAGGTCTAGGTGAGATGAACCCTGATCAGCTTTGTGATACTACGATGGATCCAAATACACGCCACATGCTACAAGTGCGTATTGAAGATGCTGTTGGTGCAGACCAACTATTTAGTACGTTGATGGGTGATCACGTTGAACCACGCCGACACTTTATCGAAGAAAATGCACTTCGTGTAGAAAACCTAGATATCTAAGTTTTACTAAACGATAAAACTAAAAAAACCAGCTATTTAGCTGGTTTTTTTGTATCTGCTATATGTAATGCATTTAAAAAAGGCTACTGCGCATTACTCAGCTTAAGCGCATTATTTTTTACAACAATCACTCTTAGTTTATCGTAGCTAAAGTTAAACACGAACGCGTAGATAGTAATGAAAATAGTCACACCAAGATCCATTATGAATGCATCCCATAAACTAACATTTAAAATGTAAGCCATTACCGGAATAGTAACGATCAATAGACCCGCCTCAAACAAAAGAACGTGAACAATACGTAATGAAAATGAACGCTTATCTTTATCGCCAGTGACAACTTTGTCGAAAAAGTAATTGAAAAAATAGTTCCAAACCATCGCAATACTCGCAATAACTATCATCGTACCTGATAGCGAACTAAGATCATGATTAGTAAATATCGCGAGTCCCGCAACAGATAAACTAACAGCCAACAATTCAAATAATATTGATTGCAATACTCTTTCTAACGTACCCATATCTTGCCCTTAAAAATAATAATTAATATAAAACATGCGCTAATTATGCCTAATGATTTTGACAATAAAAGTTAGAAACCATCACATTAAGTGATAGCTTTGATGTCCATTCACACATGGCTATCTATTTTCATGGGGTAATCGCATTAGATAATAACAATAGGAAAAGTAGAAATAGGCAGTCTATTTTCTTAATTTAGGTGCACTAATTTAGATCATGACAATACTAAATAGAAATGGAAACTATTATCGTTTAGGGTTATATTACGCTGTATTATATTAATCAAAGTTAATTCTTATTAAGGTATCTAATGAGCTCTTTATTATCTCTATTCAAGACTGTATTTGTAGTTGTTTTAATCGGTCTAAGTTTTTCAGCATCGGCAAGCAGTATTACTGTCAAACATATACTCGGTACAACAGAGGTTAAAGAGAACCCTCAGCGTGTTGTTGTAGTGGGTGGTCATGGTAGTTTAGATGTATTGAACCGTTTAGGTATCAAACCTGTTGGTGTGGTAACGCAGATGTTACCTGAATACCTTAAAAAATATTCTACAACAGCACCTGTCGGTAGTATGAAAGAGGTCGATTTTGAAAAAATATTTACCTTAAAACCAGACCTTATTATCGCAGAAAGTCGCATTATAGAATCCTACCCAATGTTATCGAAGATAGCACCAACGGTAATGTACATGGTTGATAATACGAATTATTGGGGTGATACACAAAAAAACTGGCGCATGCTCGGTAAAATATTTGATAAAAAAAATGAAGTAGAAACGATTATTGCGCAGACGCAGGTTCAACTTGATCACATTAAAGCACAGGTAAGTGATAAGAATTTAAGAACATTAGCACTGATGAATAATGGTAATAATGTGTCGATGTTTGGTAATAAAAGCCGCTTTGCAGTCATTTTTGATGAGTTCGGTTTTAAAGAAGCACGTACCAGCGATACTCAAAACCCACACGGTAATCTGATCTCATTCGAATTTATTGCCGATGCAAAACCAGATGTAATTTTTGTACTAGACAGAGAAGCAGCAATTGGTATGAGCAGCGGTAAAGCACAATCTTTATTCGATAATGTATTAATCAAATCGACACCCGCTTATCAACACAATCGTATTATTTACTTAGATTCAAACGCTTGGTATTTAACAATTGCAGGTATAGATGCAACACAAACGATGATTAACGATATGGCTTCAGCCATTTAACTAAAAACAGTTAAGGCTTCAAGCAATTTGAAGCCTTAGTTTTAATCCTAGCAATAATGAACCTTAACCCATGTTAAACCTGAAAAAACTTTTTACCTTAAACAAACTACTCGCAACATTTGGGTTGTTAATATTAGGGGGCCTTTCATTATTTGTTGGTATCGCTAATATCGATATCTACAACTTAATTAGTGGCGATCCACAAAGCCAAACCATTCTTTTCTCCAGTCGTTTACCACGCTTATTAGCTATCTGTTTAGCAGGGGCAGGTTTAAGTGTTGCTGGTTTGATTATGCAACAGGTTTGTCAAAACCGTTTTGCTTCACCTTCAACCACCGGCACTATTGATTGTGCCATGCTCGGTTATATCGTCAGCTTAGTATTTTTAAGTGGCGCGAGTCAGTGGCTAAATCTATCTGTTATTTTTGCTTTCTCTGTTGCAGGCACACTTATTTTCGTACGTTTTCTGCAAACCTTAAAATTTAAAAATACCATGTTAGTGCCATTAATCGGCATTATGTATGGCAATGTTATCTCTGCATTAGCCACCTTCATCGCTTACCGTTTCGACTTAGTTCAAACCATGTCTGCTTGGACTGTTGCCAATTTCTCTTCAGTATTACAAGGAAATTACGAGTTTTTGTATTTAGCGCTACCTGCCTGCATCATTGCTTATTATTATGCGAGCCAGTTTAGTGCTGCTAGTGTCGGTGAAAGCTTTGCTAAAAACATAGGTCTAGATTACACAAAAATAGTGTTAATCGGCGTTATTATCGTTGCGATGTTAGCCTCTGCTGTGGTGATGATTGTTGGTGTTATTCCGTTCCTTGGTTTGATAGTACCCAATTTAGTAGCGTTATTCATGGGTGATAATATGCGCCGTAATCTTCCTTGGGTTGCTTACTGGGGAATTATTATGGTGTTAGTTTGTGATGTAATTGGCCGCGTTATTATCTTCCCTTATGAGATGCCAATATCGATGATTATCAGTGTTTTTGGTGGTGCCGTATTTATTATGTTAGTGCTTAAGGATAAATCTAATGCTTAACGCTTTGAAGGGTAAGTTAGCTGATCGCCTTAAAATTATTTTATTATCAGTTGCCGCTATTATTATTATCGCGCTATTTATTGGCCAAGGTTTAAATGCCGATAACTACTCATTTTTCCTTTCATTGAGAGTACCTAAAATACTCGCGATTGTCTTAGCCGCCATTGCAATATCAGTCTCATCATTGGTGTTTCAAACCATCACTAATAACCGAATTTTAACGCCATCTATTCTTGGTTTTGATTCTTTATATGTAATGATTCAAGTGATTATTGTGGTGGCATTTGGCAGTATGAGCATGTGGTTTAGTGATCCGATAGTTAATTTTTTACTATCCACACTGATCATGATTGGCTTTTCATTGCTCTTATTTGGTCTCTACTTCAAGCGTAAAAACAGTAATGTATTTACCTTGTTATTAATCGGTATTGTTTGCGGTAGTTTGTTTAGCAGTGTGACGAGCTTCTTTACTATGCTGATTGATCCGAATGAATTTGCAGTATTACAAAACAGTATGTTTGCTAGTTTTAATAACGTAAATAGCGATCTTGTCTATTGGTCTATTATTCCCCTCGCAATCTGTTTTCTCTATTTATATCGCATATCAAATACACTCGACGTACTTTGGTTAGGTGCTGATAATGCTAAAAGTCTTGGCGTAGATACACAAAAACTCACCATCCGAGTCATGCTGGTATTAACTATTATGATTGCCGTTTCTACTGCGCTGGTTGGCCCTGTACTGTTTTTTGGTTTAATCGTCGTAAGCCTAACGCGTGAAATGTTTAATCGTTATCAGCATCGTTTTTTAATGCTCGCCTGCAGTTTATTATCCGTCGTCCTATTAGTTGGAGGACAATTTTTAATTGAAAAAGTGTTCTCTTTTGATACCACTATCAGTGTCATTATTAACTTTGCCGGTGGCAGCTATTTTCTCTATTTATTAATGCGTAACAAGTTGAGCTAACATGATCAAAGTTTCTGGTTTATCTAAGAAGTACAGTAGTAACTATGTAGTAACCAATGCGGATGCCTTATTTCCATTAGGTGAAGTAACGTCAATTATCGGCCCCAATGGGGCAGGAAAAAGTACACTATTATCAATGGTCAGTCGCTTAACAGACAGCGATGCCGGTGAAGTATTAATTGCAGACAAGCCATTATCAGAATGGAATAGTAAAGCGTTATCTAAACGCCTCGCTGTATTACGCCAATCTAATAATATTAATATGCGTTTTACCGTTGAAGAATTAGTTGCCTTTGGACGCTTTCCTCATAGCCAAGGTCGCTTAACCGATGATGATCAGCGTATTATTAACGATGCATTACAACACTTAGATATCGAACATATTAAGGATAAATATTTAGATCAACTCAGTGGTGGGCAACGACAAATGGCTTTTATCGCCATGACCGTTGCACAGGATACAGACTATCTATTTTTAGACGAACCATTGAATAATCTTGATATAAAACACTCGGTCGAGATCATGAAAATACTACGCAAACTAGCGCACCAATTTAATAAAGCGGTTGTGATCGTAATCCACGATATTAACTTTGCTTCTTCTTATTCAGATAATATCGTCGCGATGCGTCAAGGTGAAGTGATTAAAAGCGGTAAAGTTGAAGAGGTCATTGAGAAGGGGATAATGGAAAGTATCTATCAGATTCCATTTGAAATTCAACAGGTCAACGGCAAGCGAATCTGTTTATACTATGGACATTAAGACTCACGTTATGTAACAACGCTTTCAGCCAACCCTAAGCACTTTTCTTTCATTAACTAGCTCGTTGTTCATCAGATATAAACGAGCTAACCAATTTAACCACAGCATCCCTGTAGTGACCCTTCATTCTGCCGTATCAAATTTATTGGATCTGTTTCACGTGAAACATGTCGCTTTAAACTGATTATTTATAAAGTGCATTAATCTCAGCAGCAAGAATAGCAATGCCACGTTTAACAACCTCATCATCCTGTGCATAGTTAACGCGAATACACTCTTGCGTATGTTGCCACTGCTGTTCTAAACCAGGAAAGAAATAGTGTCCTGATACAATTAACAGTCCTTTCGCTTTTAAACGTTTATAAAGCTCGTTCGAACTAATCGGTAAGTCTTTAAACCATAACCATAAGAAAAGGGCGCCTTCGGCTTTATGAATTTTAAAATTTGGTGTGCTTATCTGTTGCTGTAAAAGTGTAATAGCTTGCTGTGATTTTTTATAATAAAAGGGCTTAATCACCTCATCACTGAGCGTTAGTATCTCTTTTGTTTTAACTAACGGCAGGGCAATCTCTGGACCAATACCACCCGGAGATAATGCCATAATGCCTGAAAGATTTGACATTGCTTTAATAATAGCTGGATTAGCGATAACAATGCCGCATCGAGCTCCAGGTAAACCAAACTTAGAAAGACTTAAGCAGAGGATTGTATTGTTATTCCAAAACGGAGTTACCTGTTCAAAAATAATATTTGGGAAAGGGGTGCCATAAGCATTATCAATAATTAAAGGGATATTATTTTCTTTAGCAAGTTGATCAAGATGAATGATCTCTTCATCAGTCAGTACATTACCCGTTGGGTTCGTTGGGCGTGAAACACACATTGCACCAATATCAGAACCAATTTCTAATGCATCAAAGTCGACGTTATATTTAAATAGACCATTTTCAAGCTCACTAATTTTAGGTCGAACAGCAACAAATGCATCTTCAGATACACTCGCATCTGCATAACCAATGTATTCTGGCGCGAGGGGAAATAGAATTTTTTTCTTTTTACCTTCGCTAAAATTACCACCTAACAGGTTAAACAGATAAAAGAATGCATTCTGACTACCATTGGTAAGCATGATATTTTTAGCACTTAAATCCCAATCATAAAGATCGTTAAACAGTGTTGCTAAAGCATCAATAAAGCTGTTTTTCCCCTGTGGGCCATCGTAATTTGAAAGGGTATTAACTAAGTTTCCCTCATCTAATAATTCCTGCATTAACTCAGTTAAACGTGTTTGAATTTCAGGAATAGAAGCAGGGTTGCCACCACCTAACATCAGAATATCATCTCCACCTTGCACACCTGCATTCAGATCATCCATTAATTCCGTTATACCAGAGTGCTGAGTAAATTTATTTCCAAATATTGAGTAGGGCATTTTCTTTCCTAAAAATCTAATTTATAAAAATTGTTCCACGTGAAACATGATAAATAGCTGTTAGCTGTTAGCTGTTAGCTGTTAGCTGTTAGCTGTTAGCTGTTAGCTGTTAGCTGTTAGCTGTTAGCTGTTAGCTGTTAGCTGTTAGCTGTTAGCTGTTAGCTGTTAGCTCAAAATGAGACAACATCAGTTTCCCGCTGTCAAACAACAGCTTCAAACCAATAACTAATGACTAACACCTAAATCCATATCAATCCATTTTAAGAATAGTGTTTCACGTGAAACATTATTCTTAAAGTGGATACAAAAAAGCTCAGTAAAAACTGAGCTTTTTGATCATAAAATAGGTTTACCTAATCGGTAAACTCCACTTTTATAAAACCGAAACGTCAGCAACTTGTAAGAACAAATTACGTAAACGGTTTAAAAGTGCTAAACGATTCTGCTTAACCACTTCATTTTCGGCCATAACCATTACGTTATCAAAGAATAGGTCCACAGGAGCTTGCAGAGAAGCAAGTTCGAATAAGGCAGCCTCGTAGTCTCCGTCTAAAAATAAAGGGCTTAGCTTGCTTTCTAGAGAGCCTAATTTTTCAGCTAATGCTTTTTCAGCGTCTTCTTCAAATAAAGTTGCATCAACATCAGCGTTAATTTCGCCTTTTACTTTCGCAAGGATATTTGAAATACGTTTATTTGCTGCAGCAATTGGCTGTGCTTCAGGAAGCTCTTGGAACTTAGCAACCGCTTGAATACGTTTTTCAAAATCAACAGGTTTAGTAGGACGGCGATCAAGTACTGATTGAATCAGTTCAGCCGAGAAACCATTTGCTTGATAAGTTGCACGGAAACGCGCAAACAAGAAATCAACAACATCATTAACTACATTATCGTTAGTTAATTTATCAGCATATTGTACTTTAGCAATTTCAACTAAGTCGATGATATCTAGATCTAACTGTTTATCTTTAATGATACGTAGCAGACCAATCGCTGCTCGACGAAGTGCAAACGGGTCAGCGGCGCCTTTTGGAGCTTGGCCAATACCAAAAATACCAACAAGTGTATCTAATTTATCAGCAAGAGAAACAGCACAAGCAACCAAAGATGTTGGCAGTTTATCGCCTGCGAAGCGGGGAAGGTATTGCTCATTTAATGCAATTGCAACTTCTTCAGCTTCACCATCAAAACGAGCATAATACATCCCCATGATGCCTTGAACATCTGGACACTCAACAACCATTTCAGTCATTAAATCTGTTTTTGACAATAGACCAGCACGCGCTGCATTTTTAGTATCAGCATCTATTTTTTCAGCAACAGTTGCTGCAACACTCGCAATACGTTCAGATTTTTCTTTTAACGTACCTAATTGCTTTTGGAAAAGTACGGTTGAAAGTGACTCTAAACGGCTTTCTAGTGTTTTCTTTTTATCTGTTTCAAAGAAGAACTCTGCATCAGCTAAACGAGGACGTACTACTTTTTCGTTACCTTCGATTACCTGTGCTGGATCACGACTTACAATGTTAGAAACAAATATAAAGCGTGGTAATAATTTGCCTTCTTTATCTAATACTGGAAAGTATTTTTGGTGATCTTTCATTGTGTATATAAGCGCTTCTGAAGGTACGTCTAAAAATTTCTCTTCAAATGAACCCACTAATGTCACAGGCCATTCAACTAATGAAGTTACTTCTTCAAGTAAGTCTTCATCAATTGCAGCAACACCATTTTCATGAGCAGCTAATGCTTCAACTTGCTCACGAATGATCGCTTTACGACGTTCGTAATCAACAATAACTTTACCGCTATCATCAAGTAGAGCTTCATATTCATCAGCATGATTAATGGTTAATTCAGCTTCACCGAGGAAACGATGACCTCTAATCGTACGATCAGATTCAATGCCTAATAGCTCGCCTTGAATTAATTTGTTACCAAATAACATACAAACTGTATGAACAGGACGAATAAATTGTGTCGTTGTAGCGCCCCAACGCATTGGTTTAGGGATAGGTAATTTAGCGAGTGCGTCTGCAGCGATGGTAGGAATCACTTCAGCAGCAGCTTTACCTTTAACTTCAGCTTTAAACAGTAACCACTCACCTTTATCTGTTACTAAGCGTTCAGCTTGCTCAACAGTAATACCGTTTGAGCGAGCCCAGCCTTGAGCGGCTTTAGTTGCATTACCTTCTGCATCAAAAGCAACCGTAACAGCAGGGCCACGTTTCTCAACAACTTTATCAGTTTGAGAAGCAGCCAAGTTAGCAACCACTATCGCTAGACGACGTGGAGATGCGAACCAACTAACTTTTTCAAAAGAAAAATCAGCTTTTTGTAATTCAGCTTCAACATTGCTAGCAAAAGACTCTGCAAGTTGGCGTAATGATTTCGGTGGTAACTCTTCGGTTCCCAGCTCAATCAATAAATTTTCATGTGATTGTTGTGACATTCGGCAGCCTCTATTTATCTAAGTTTTTGCAAAGTGGGAAACCAAGCTCTTCACGCTTCGCGTAATAAGCTTCAGCAACTGCTTTTGATAATGCACGTACACGTAAAATATAACGCTGACGTTCAGTCACAGAGATTGCATGGCGCGCATCTAATAAGTTAAAGATATGCGATGCTTTCATCACTTGCTCGTAAGCAGGTAAAGGAAGGTTTGCTTCAATCAATTTTTGGCTATCTTTTTCACATTGATCAAACTGTGGGAATAACGCATCTACATCAGCATGCTCAAAGTTAAACGTTGATTGCTCAACTTCATTTTGATGGAATATATCACCGTAAGTCACTTTACCCATTGGACCATCTGTCCATACTAGGTCATAAATACTATCAACATCTTGAATGTACATTGCAAGACGCTCAAGGCCGTAAGTGATCTCGCCAGTAACAGGTGAACACTCTAAACCACCAACTTGCTGGAAATAAGTAAACTGCGTTACTTCCATGCCATTTAGCCAAATTTCCCAACCTAGACCCCAGGCACCTAATGTTGGTGATTCCCAGTTATCTTCTACAAAACGAATATCATGAATAGAAGTATCGATACCCACTTCTTCAAGAGATTTAAGGTAAAGCTCCTGAATATTCTTAGGCGATGGCTTTAACACGACTTGGAATTGATAGTAGTGCTGTAAGCGGTTAGGGTTTTCACCGTAACGACCATCTGTTGGACGACGACATGGTTGTACATAAGCACTGCTCATCGGCTCTGGACCAATTGAACGTAAGAAGGTCTGTGGGTGGAATGTACCAGCGCCCACTTCCATATCAAGTGGCTGTACAATTGCACAACCTTGGCGAGCCCAGAAATCTTGCAGTGCAAGAATCAGCCCTTGGAATGTTTTTGTATCGAATTTTTGCATGATTTCGGCTTCGAGTTGATTATAAAAAATTGGTGGATATTATACCTATTCAAGCGCATCTATACCACTAACAGTTTAAAGTTGTGACTCGCCAGGCAGGTAACTCACAAAACCGACCTTAAAACGCTCCCACCAACTACTATAAGGTTCATGTAGATAGGTGGTTGTTTTACCGGCTACCGTTTTAGACCAAATAATATCTCCCTGTTGTAGTGATAGCTCAAAAGCAATGCGGCTAATAAGGCTATCAAACTGCTCAGCAACAGACATTGATAAGTCAGGTGCATCGAGGATCACACCAATCTCGGTATTTTCATAAAAAGAACGTGGATCTAAATTCAATGAACCGATAAAAGTCGACTGCCTATCGATAATAAAATACTTTGCGTGTAGGCTAGCCTTAGATTTCCCCCAAATAGAGGATTTTTTATTATCTGCTTTGCTATAAACAGATTTAGAAGTAAGTAACTGGCTGTCCATCTCATAGAGTTTCACCCCCATTTTTAATAGTTTTTTTCGATACTTTGAATAACCTGCATGCACAACCATCACATCGTTTGACTTTAGTGAGTTGGTTAGTATTTTAATTTCAATGCCACGTTCAATAAGCTCAGCAAAGAATGCAAGCCCCTCATCTCCCGGCACAAAATAGGGGGACACAATAATTAACTCCTGTTTAACGGCGTTAATATGTGGTGCGAGCTGCGGTGCAAGATGATACTTTTTTTTGTCTCTGGAAGCGGTTATTTTATTGGGGCTATCAACCAACAAATAGGCTTCTCCACTATAGACTTTTACATCATTAGACTGGATTAACTCCCCCAATTTATTCGCTTTTAACTCTTTTACATAATGATGGTCTTGCTTTGTTTCCAGCATCTCAGCTACCTGTAGCGAAATAGAATCAATGGTTTGATCATCCCATTGATGATCAGACAGTAATTGAACAGAGTAACTAAGCGGGTGATTCCAATACTCATCAAAAGAGCCTGAAACGGCCTCTACAATGGGCCCTGTTAATGCAACATCGAGATCACCAAAAACGATATTATCATCGGCACCAAAGTAAGTATCGCCAATATTACGCCCACCTAAAATGGTGATACTGCCATCAACCGTCAGTGATTTGTTATGCATGCGCCGGGTAATCGAACCAAACTGAGTAACAAACTGAGAACCTCTATTTTTTCCGCGAATGAAGGGATTAAATAGGCGAATATTAATGTTGGGATGGCTACTTAACGCACTTAAATTTTTATCTTTTCCCTGCATATCCATATCATCAAGTAATAACCTAATACGGACACCACGCTCAGCGGCTTGCCATAATGCAGCAGTTAATAAGCCGCCACTTAAATCTGAATGATAGAGATAGTATTGCAGATCGACACTCTTGTGCGCAGCATTAATCAATGATAAACGCGCTACAAAAGCATCAATGCCGTCATCTAATAACAACATAGTCACCGCGTCATCTGCTAATCCAGCTTGTCGATTAGCATTGATAACCTGTTTTTCTATTATGCTATTACTGGACTTTTCAAAAGCGTAATTTGCGACGCTGCTGTTCTGGGGTAGGCTACTGCAGGCAGTTAACAGAAAAAACAGCAATAAACTGATTAATGAACGAAACATTTCAACTCCCTATGAAATAGTAGAAAACGTGTACTTAATCGACGTATTGTTTAATGATCATATCCACGACCATATCAATAACTAACTGTTGTTTTTGATCATCAGGAAAAGGCGAACAGTGCAACATCTGCGGCCAAAAATAGAAACCTTTAATGACCGCAACAAACTGTTCGCTAACAAACTCAGGATGGTTACTTTTGATGACACCATCTGTACACGCATCCACGAACCAAGTATTGATAGGATAAGTATATTGATCCAGTTTTTCCATTGTTGATGAAACTAAAGCAGGGTTATTAAGCGCTTCACGGATAAATACTTTAGTGCCCGCCATCACCTCTTTACTTTTCAGCAGCTTAATTTCTGCTTCAACTAGTCTTTTTAATTGGGGTTTTATCGGTTTATTTTTTTCATATTTAAAGTTTTCAAACATACATAACATGTTAACCATTTCAGAAGCTATCTCATCAAACAATAGCTCTTTACTGGTAAAATGGTTATATACCGTGCGCTTTGAGACCCCCGCAATATGCGCAATATTATCCATGCTCGCATGCTGAAAGCCTTTTTCTTGAAACTCTTGCATCGCTGCATCGATAATCGCTTTTTTCTTCAATTGCGAGCGCGTTACTTTAAGAGGAGTCATTGCTTATCACTTTAATAAAAATTATTTTTAACCATATTACACTAACGAGTTTACTTTTTAAACAAACCCCAATAAACTACACTCGCAAGTTTACTTTGTGAGGCGTTATGTTAAAAATCAGTATAACTTTAATTTTCTTGGTTTTATTTTTTTCAGTGATAGGAGGCTATATGTCAACCAAATCAACAGCACAATCAACACCAAAGACAAAAGCCCATCATGCTGAAAAAGGCTTTGTAAATACAGATTCTGCAATGCCAGAAGATGCCTCTATGACAACAATGCTTTATCGCTTAATTGCAGAGAAGCGTGTTGATCCAAAGCCAACTGAAGCGATTCCAGTAAAATCGTTAACTGCCCAGCAATTAAATACAATTGCTATCGATGAAGAAGTATTAGTACGTTTAGGTCATTCAAGTATCTTCCTGCAGTTAGCAGGGCAAAAAATACTGATTGACCCCGTATTCTCTGAACGTGCCTCACCCTTTTCTTTTATTGGCCCAAAACGCTTTCACCAACCGCCTATTAAGCTGCAGCAACTTGAAGCGATAGATCTGGTCATTATTTCTCACGATCATTATGACCACCTAGATAAAACAGCGATTAAAGAACTTAAAGATAAAGTGAAGCACTTTGTTGTGCCATTAGGTGTTGATCAACATTTGATTGATTGGGGAGTGGCAGAGCATAAAATAACCGCTTTAGACTGGTGGGAAAACACTGAAATTCAGGGGCTGAAAGTTACCTCAACACCTACCCAGCATTTTTCTGGCAGAACCTTAACGGATCGTAATAAAACATTATGGAGCTCTTACGTGTTGCAATCAGCAACAAGTAACCTCTATTTCAGTGGTGATTCTGGTTACTTTTCCGGCTTCAAAGAGATCGGAGATCGCTTTGGCCCATTTGATATCACCATGGTTGAAACCGGTGCTTATGATAAAAATTGGCCAGGCATCCACATGACACCAAAGCAAAGCTTGCAAGCGCATTTGGACTTACAAGGAAAGGTGATGCTGCCAATTCATAATGGTACTTTTGATTTGGCGTTTCATAGTTGGTACGAACCACTGCAACGTATTAGTGTGCTTGCAGAAGAGCAAGGAGTGACACTTGCAACACCGATTATGGGCAGTATCCTCAACATTCAAAACATTCCTCAAAGTATTGCTTGGTGGCATCAGGAACAACAGGTTGAGCCTAAAGAAGTGGTGATGAGTGAAGTAACTTCGCTATAAATATAAGCATCGGGGCGCTTAATTATGCATACTATCAACCACCTTTATTATTTTGATAATTTATTATGCCCCTAAAAATTAAAGAGAGTGACCTCTACCAACCCATTAAAAACCACCTTCAAGCATTAGGTTTTGAAGTAAAAGGTGAGATCAAGGATTGTGATATTGTTGCTAAACTAGGCGATCAAGTGATCGTAATCGAGCTTAAATTGAGCCTTAATATCACCCTCTTATTACAAGCAGTGGATCGTTTTTCTGTTGCTGATGATATCTATATTGCGGTTCCTAAACAGTGCACCATCTATAAGAAACAGGCTAAGCAGGTTAAAAAATTAATTAAACGCTTAGGCATTGGCTTAATTATCGTTGATGTACAAAAAACAACACAATATGTAGAAGTGGTGTTTGACCCACAGGATTACACGCCACGTAAAAACAAGCGTAAGCAAAGTGCCTTATTAAAAGAGTTTGAACAACGCATCGGGGATACACAAAAGGGCGGTTCAACACGTGCTAAAGCCGGGTTAACTGCATACCGTCAACGCTGTATTCGTGTTGCACAATATTTACTGACGCAACCGATGGCAAAGGGTGCTGAAATAAAAAATGCGATTGGTGAGGAGCAAGCAACACAATTTTTAAGTGCTAACTATTACGGTTGGTTTGAAAAGGTTGAACGTGGGGTTTATCAGTTATCTAAAAAAGGTATAAATGAGCTCCCAGAGTGGCTTTAGTCTCATCAAGTTTCATGTGAAACATTGTTGGATCATTACGCGATCAGGTTAATAATATAAATTACCAAGATGCTTAAAACAAAAAAGGCGACCCTAAGGTCGCCTTTTTACGAAAGTGTGAATACCTACTTACGTGTTAACTTAATAGCACGTAACTGTGCAACAGCTTGCGCAAGTTGTGCAGTTACCAATGCAAAATCAATATCGTTAGATGGATTTAACATTTGCTCTTCGGCAGCACGTTTAGCGTCTTCTGCTTTCGCTTGGTCAAGATCTTGACCACGAATTGCAGTATCAGCTAAAACAGTAACGCCGCCAGGCTGTACTTCAAGAAAACCGCCTGAGATATAAATGACTTCTTCACCGCCACCTTGCTTCACCAATTGCACCATTCCTGGCTTAATGGGTGTCAGTAGTGGTGTGTGACCAGGCATAATGCCGAGTTCACCTTCTTGACCAGATACTGAAAGGTGTGAAACTCGTCCTGAAAACAGAGACGTTTCTGCACTTACAACATCTAAATGTGTGGTCATTGCTTTAGTCATAGTAACCTCCAGCTATTATAAGCTTTTCGCTTTTTCAACAGCTTCTTCAATTGCACCTACGTATAGGAACGCTTGCTCAGGTATATCATCGTAATCGCCAGCGATTAACCCTTTAAAGCCAGCTAATGTGTCTTTAAGTGGTACGTAAATACCAGGTTCACCAGTGAATACTTCAGCTACGTGGTAAGGCTGAGTTAAGAATTTCTCAACTTTACGCGCACGAGATACGATTAACTTATCTTCTTCAGATAACTCATCCATACCTAGGATAGCGATGATATCTTTAAGCTCTTTATAACGCTGTAAGATACCTTGTACACCACGTGCAACATCGTAATGATCTTGACCAACAACTAATGGATCAAGTTGACGAGATGTAGAATCAAGTGGATCGATTGCAGGGTAAAGACCTAGCGATGCGATATTACGTGATAATACAACTGTTGCGTCTAAGTGAGCAAAGGTTGTAGCTGGTGATGGATCCGTTAAATCATCGGCAGGTACATATACCGCTTGGATTGATGTAATAGAACCTGTTTTAGTAGAGGTAATACGCTCTTGTAAAACACCCATCTCTTCAGCAAGTGTTGGCTGGTAACCAACGGCTGATGGCATACGACCTAGTAGCGCTGATACTTCAGTTCCGGCTAGTGTGTAACGGTAGATGTTATCAATGAATAGAAGTACGTCTTTACCTTCATCACGGAAACGCTCAGCCATTGTAAGACCTGTCAGGGCAACGCGTAAACGGTTTCCTGGCGGCTCATTCATTTGACCGTATACCATTGCTACTTTAGATAACTCAGGTTTTTCAACGTTTACAACGCCAGCTTCCTGCATCTCAAAGTAGAAATCATTACCTTCACGAGTACGCTCACCAACACCAGCAAAAACAGACAAACCTGAATGTTTAAGTGCGATGTTATTGATAAGTTCCATCATGTTTACTGTTTTACCAACACCTGCACCACCGAATAGACCGATTTTACCGCCTTTTGCGAATGGACAGATTAAGTCGATAACTTTAATACCAACTTCTAGTGTATCAACAGATGAAGATTGCTCTTCGTATGATGGTGCTGCACGGTGAATTTCGTATTGTTCAGTTGCTTCAACTGGACCACATTCATCGATTGGCTCACCTAATACATTCATGATACGGCCTAGTGTAGCCGTACCAACAGGTACTGTGATTGCATGTTTAGTATCAGTAACTTCTAAACCACGACTTAAACCTTCAGAAGCACCCATAGCGATACAACGTACAACGCCGCCACCAATCTGTTGCTGCACTTCCATAGTAAGGTTTTTTTCAGTCACGATCAGTGCACTGTATATATTCGGAACATCTGCTTGTGGGAATTCAACATCCACAACAGCGCCGATAATCTGTACGATTTTACCTGAACTCATTTCTGATCCTCTAAAATCTTTATTTAAAATTATACCGCAGCCGCACCACCACAAATCTCAGACAGTTCCTGAGTAATTGCAGATTGACGTGCTTTATTGGCAACAAGTTGTAAATCATCAATTAAGTCACTTGCGTTATCTGTTGCAGCTTTCATTGCAACCATACGTGAAACTTGTTCACACGCTAAGTTTTCAACTACTGCTTGATACACTTGAGATTCAACATAACGAACTAATAATGCGTCTAAAATATCTTTAGCGTCACCTTCGTAAATGTAATCCCAGTGATGGGCAGCAACTTCATGATCATCATCTGCTTTTGGCAGAGGTAATAACTGATTGATTGTAGGTTCTTGTACCATAGTACTAACGAATTTATTGTTCACTATGTATAAGCGATCAAGTTCACCTGCATCGTAAGCGTCTAACATGATTTTTACCGAACCGATTAAATCATCAATCGCCGGAGCATCACCTAATGCTGTTGCTTGAGCAACAATATTAGCGCCTAAATTACCAAAGAAAGCAGTTGCTTTAGAACCAACAAGGGCTAAATCAACTTCAACACCAGCTTCACTGTGTGCTTGCATCTCTTGGATAACCGGTTTAAACAAGTTAATGTTTAAACCACCACATAAACCACGATCACTTGAAATGACAATATAACCAACACGCTTAATCTCTCTTTCTTCAAGATAAGGGTGATGGTATTCCAAGTTACCTAATGCGATATGACCGATCACTTTGCGCATAGTTGTGGCATACGAAAGACTGCTTTCCATGCGCTGTTGCGCACGACGCATTTTCGATGCAGCTACCATTTCCATCGCACCAGTGATCTTTTGAGTGTTTTTTACACTCGCGATCTTATTTCTAATTTCTTTATCGCCGGCCATCTCTAACTCCTAATTAATGCTCAACTAACGGCTTTCGCCGTTAATTAATTACCAGGTTTGCGTTGCAACGAAAGATTCCAAGATAGACTTAAATTGTCCTTCGATCTCTTTGTTGTAATCACCAGATTCATTAATTTGAGCATAGAACTCAGCATGCTCATTTTTAGCGTAAGAGATTAATGATGCTTCAAAGTCTAATACTTTTTCAACATCGACATCATTTAAGAAGCCTTTCTCTGCCGAAAATAGTGATAACGCTTGTTCAACAACTGACATCGGAGCATATTGTTTCTGCTTCATTAATTCAGTTACTTTTTTACCATGGTCAAGCTGTTTACGCGTTGCTTCATCTAAGTCAGATGCGAACTGTGCAAAGGCTGCTAATTCACGGTATTGCGCTAAGGCAGTACGGATACCACCAGAAAGCTTTTTAATCACTTTACACTGAGCAGCACCACCAACACGAGATACAGAGATACCTGGATCTACCGCTGGACGTACACCATTATTGAATAATTCAGTCGTTAAGAAGATCTGACCATCAGTAATAGAGATTACGTTAGTGGGTACGAATGCAGATACATCGCCCGCTTGTGTTTCGATGATTGGTAATGCAGTTAATGAACCTGTTTTACCTTTCACTTCACCTTTCGTAAATGTCTCAACATAGTGAGCACTTACACGAGATGCACGTTCTAGAAGACGTGAATGAAGGTAGAATACATCACCAGGGTATGCTTCACGACCAGGTGGACGTTTAAGCAGTAGTGAGATTTGACGATAAGCAACAGCTTGCTTAGAAAGATCATCATATACAATCAGTGCATCTTCACCGCGATCACGGAAGTATTCACCCATTGAACAACCAGCATATGGTGCTAGGTATTGTAGAGCAGCGGCTTCAGAAGCAGATGCTACAACAACGATAGTATTTTCTAACGCGCCATGCTCTTCAAGTTTACGTACTACATTCGCAATCGTTGACGCTTTTTGGCCAATCGCTACGTATACAGAGTATAAACCTGTTGATTTTTGGTTAATGATTGCATCGATCGCGATAGCAGTTTTACCTACTTGACGGTCACCGATGATAAGTTCACGTTGACCACGACCGATTGGAATCATCGAATCGATTGATTTCCAACCAGTTTGAACTGGTTGATCAACAGATTTACGATCGATTACACCTGGTGCGATAACTTCGATAGGAGAGAAACCATCGTTTTCGATTGGTCCTTTACCATCAATCGGCTCACCCATTGTGTTTACAACACGACCAAGAAGACCTTTACCTACTGGTACTTCAAGAATACGACCAGTTGATTTTACCTTTTCACCTTCTTTAAGGTCACGGTAAGGTCCCATTACAACAGCACCTACCGAGTCACGCTCAAGGTTAAGTGCCATAGCAAAGCTACCATTTGGTAGTTCGATCATCTCACCTTGCATACATTCAGCAAGGCCGTTGATGCGAATAATACCATCGCTTACAGAAACGATTGTACCTTCATTTCGCGCTTCGCTTACCGCTTCGAATTTTCCAATTCGTTGCTTGATAAGATCGCTAATTTCAGTGGAATTCAGTTGCATGCTAACTTCCCATTAAGATTGTAAAGTATTAGATAAACGAGTTAGTTGACCGCTAGCTGTGCTATCAATCACTAAATCACCCGCTGTAATTACCATTCCGGCAATTAACGACTTATCAATACTACAATTTAGGTTTACTTTTCGTGCGAGACGTTTTTCTAACGATTTACTCAACTCAGTTTTTTGTGTTTTAGAAAGTGCATAAGCAGAGACAACATTTGCGTCGACCTCTTTTTTATACTCAGTTTCTAATTCTACATAAAGTTGGGCAACGCGAGGCAAAACACTCAAACGTCCATTTTCAGCTAATAGCTTAATCAAGTTCTGACCATTCTCATCGAGTTGGTCATCACAAACACTAAGAAATAGATTAGCTAACTCTTGTGGTGCTTTATCGCGTGTCAATATGTTTGCCATGGTTGCATCTTGTGCAACTTCAGCAGCAAAAAACAACATCGTAGACCAAGCTTCGATATTATTATTACTAACAGCAAATTCAAAAGCGGCTCTTGCATAAGGACGAGCTACAGTAGTCAATTCAGACATAACCAAGTTCCTTATAGTTCAGCAACCAATTTATCAATAATGTCGCTATTCGCTTCTTTATCAATTGAACGCTTAATGATTTTCTCAGCACCCGCGATAGCTAACGTAGCAACTTGTTGACGTAACTCTTCACGAGCACGATTACGTTCTGCTTCAACTTCAGCTTCACCTTGCGCGATAATTTTATCTCGCTCAACTTCACCTTCGTTTTTAGCTTCTTCAACAATTTGTGTACGACGCTTATTAGCTTGATCAATAATCTCAGCAGCTTGCACTTTAGCTTCTTTCAACTGTTCAGTTGCTTTAGCTTGAGCAAGTTCAAGATTTTTTCCTGCACGTTCAGCTTGTGTAAGACCATCAGCAATTTTCTTTTGACGCGCTTCGATCGCATCTAAAAGTGGTGGCCACACGTACTTCATGCAGAACCAAACAAATACCGCAAATGCGATAGCTTGGCCAATTAGGGTTGCATTTATATTCATAACAGCTCCTCAATAATTTAAGTTAATTAGGATCCGTTATTAGCCAACTAGTTGACTTACAAATGGGTTTGCAAATGTGAAGAATAATGCAATACCAACACCGATCATTGCGATTGCATCGATAAGACCAGCAACGATGAACATTTTAACTTGTAGCATAGGTGCCATTTCAGGTTGACGTGCTGCACCCTCTAGGAATTTACCACCTAAGATACCAAAACCGATTGCTGTACCAGCTGCGCCTAGACCAATTAAAAGTGCTACAGCGATTGCAGTAAAACCTAATACTGTTTCCATGAAAATTCTCCAAATATAAATAAATTGTTTTAATGATTAAAAGTAATTACTTAAAAGTAAAAATTAATGTCATACCTAAATATTAATTAATGATCTTCGTGTGCCATGCTGAGATATACAATCGTCAACATCATAAAGATAAAGGCTTGTAGAACAATAATTAAAATATGGAATACGGCCCACGGGAAGTGAAGTGGTAACTGCCAGTAACCCAATAATGCTATCAAAATAAAGATTAACTCACCGGCATATAAGTTTCCGAATAAACGTAGACCTAATGAAACAGGTTTCGCAAGTAGCGTAACAGATTCAAGAAGGAAGTTTACTGGGATAAATGCCCAATGGTTAAATGGTTGCATAGTCAGTTCTTTTACGAACCCACCAAACCCTTTAACTTTGATAGTGTAATAGATGATTAAAGCGAAGACACTCAAGGACATACCAAGTGTTACGTTTAAATCAGTTGTAGGTACAACTTTAAGATAAGGAACTCCGACAGCTTGCGCAGCGTGAGGCAATAGATCAACAGGAACTAAATCCATTAGGTTCATTAAGAAAACCCAAGCGAAAATAGTTAATGCTAAAGGTGCGATCAAGGCATTTTTACCATGAAACGTATCTTTTACATTTTCATCTACAAATTCAACCACCATTTCAATGAAACACTGTAACTTACCAGGTACACCGACAGTTGATTTTTTTGCAACACTGCGAAACAACCAAAGAAATAATACACCGAGAACTACTGCTACTAGCAGAGAATCGACGTGAAAAGTCCAAAATCCAGCATCATGAGCATTCCATCCACCATCAACACTCCATGTAAGGTTTGTTAAATGATGTTGGATATAACTTGATGATGTTAGAGCTTCACCTTGACTAGACATGTTTTATCCCATCGTTGTTGTAAAAAAAGAAAGGCGACAACCACTGTGAGACTACTAGTAATGAAAACGAAATATAAAAGGCTATTAATGATAACGATCCATATTTCAAAAACACTACAAAGAGAAGCACAGTTAAAAGAAGTTTTATAGCCTCTCCTGCGTAAAACCCCCTAACTACTTTTTTAGTTTGTCTTGCACCTGCATGCGCAAATGCCATCAAAACAAAAATTAAATTAGGAAGCCAAAAAGTAATTCCACCTGCTAATGCTGAATAACCAGATTTAGCGGAAGAAAATACTGTTAAAACCAATGCTATTATTAGCACAAGTAACAATTGAAAAGCCACCAATTTCAGTCCAGACCTCTGACTTTTTTTTGCTAGTTTATCAACCATTATGATTTCCTTTAATTATTTAATTTGTGACAAAAAAGCTATATTTCTTAACAACTTTCATGACCCAGATTAAAACATGCGCAAATTATACCGACAACGTGCCCTAATGCAATATCCCACAGCAGTTGTTGAGTAGGTTTACGGTTTATATCTTATTTTTGAAATAAATTAAATAATTGTTAATCCCGCAACATTTTACATACAACTACTTTAAGTTGATATCAGTCATGGCTATTTTTTTTATCAATAACTGACATTAAGTTTTCTAAATCTGAAATGGATTCAAAATTAATGACTAATTTACCTGCCCCCTTCTTACTCGTCTTGGCAGTAACGTTTAACCCCAAGTTAGCTTTAAAGCTACTGATTAGATAATCAAATTCATCAGTAGGTGGTACTTTACTCACTTCATTTGTATTATTATACGATTTTTTAACAAGTCGCTCAGTTTCTCTTACTGTTAATCCTTTTTTCGCTACGATTTTAGCAAGATCTGATTGTTTTTCGGGCTCACTACTCAGCAAAGCGCGCGCATGCCCCATTTCAATCGCCCCTTTTTCAAGTAAAATCTTTACATCTGTATTTAAATTGTTCAATCGAAGTAGGTTACTTACAGTCGTTCGTGATTTTCCAACAGCAGTCGCAACTTCATTATGAGTAAGTTCAAACTCTTCTAATAAACGCTTATAAGCAACAGCTTCTTCCATTGCATTAAGGTTTTCACGTTGAATATTTTCAATTAAAGCGATGGCAATGGCTGCGTGATCTTCAACATTTTTGATTAAACAGGGAACGGTTGCTAGGCCTACACTTTTAGCTGCTCGCCATCGACGCTCGCCAGCAATAATCTCATATTTTTGATGACCGGTTTCTCTAACTACAATAGGTTGAATGATACCTTGAGCATGAATTGAGTTAGCTAACTCTTCTAATGCTTGTTCTGACATTTCACGTCGAGGTTGATATTTCCCTGGCTGTAGCTGATCGATATTAAGATCTTGCAGTGCACCTTTAACTTCATCAACAAGCTGTTGGGTTTTTTCTGCATGAAAATCATGTGATACTTGTTTATTACGGTTAACCGTACTGCTACTTAATAAAGAGTCCAACCCTTTACCTAAGCCTCTTTTCTTTCCTAACATGGTTTTTATCCTACTGAGGCGCTTTCTACGCTGACTTCTTTATGTTGCTCTTCACGACGTAGCATCTCTCCTGCTAATGCAAGATATGCTTTCGCGCCACTAGATGATTTATCGTAATACATGACAGGAGAGCCAAAACTAGGCGCTTCTGCAAGGCGAATATTGCGTGGAATAATAGTGCGATAAACCTTTTCGCCGAAGTGTTTTTTTAATTGATCAGAAACATCAGAAGAGAGACGATTTCGTGGATCGTACATAGTACGTAAAATTCCCTCTATCTTAAGATCTGCATTAACCACCGCAGCAAGCTTACTAATAGTATCGACTAACGCGGTCAACCCCTCAAGTGCATAATACTCACACTGCATAGGGACTAAAACAGAATCAGCAGCACTCATTGCATTAATTGTTAACATATTTAAAGAAGGGGGGCAGTCTATAAAGATGTAATCATAATGATCTTTGTAATCTTTTAACGCATTACGCAAACGCATCTCGCGTGAAAAAAGTTCCATTAACTTTACTTCAGCAGCGGTTACATCACTATTAGCAGCCACAAGATCGTAACCACCGGAAGTCTCTTTTTCTATGACACGATCTAATGGCATTTCATCAATCAGAAGATCGTAAGCACTATGGGCAACTTCATATTTATCAATGCCGCTACCCATCGTTGCATTGCCCTGTGGATCTAAATCAATCACTAGTACTTTACGCTTAGTGGCGGCCATAGAGGCAGCTAGATTGACGCAGGTAGTTGTTTTTCCTACGCCACCTTTTTGATTTGCAACTGCAATAATTTTACCCACAAAAACCTACTTAAATAATTAGTTATGAAACAAGCTCCACCTTTACTAAACAACGCTCACCTTCAAGGTTAGGAACTTGTAATGCGATTGACTCAATAAACGTAAACTGCTTATCGAGCATCTTTATCTCTTGCTCAGGAAATTGTCCTTTAAGTGCTAAGAAATGCCCGTTTGTATTAGGCAAATGTTTACACCAAAAGAGCATATCTTCTAACGAAGCAAAAGCACGGCTTAAAACGACATCAAACTTTTCTTCAGGTTGATATTCTTCAACACGACTTTGTACAAACTCAACATTTTTGAGGCCGAGTTCCAACACTGCTTGGCGAATAAAACGCAAACGTTTACCTAAACTATCCAATAAAACAAATTGTTTATCGGGATTTAAGATCGCAAGTGGTAAACCAGGCAAACCTGGTCCTGTACCAACATCGATTAAGCGTTGGCCCTGCAGGTGAGGAGAAACAACTATACTGTCCATGATATGTTTGACAAGCATTTGCTGTGGATCTCTTACAGAAGTGAGATTGTACGCTTTATTCCACTTAGCAAGTAACTCAACTAGTTGAATTAATTTATTTTGTTGATCCGCAGGAATCGATAACTCAGTTTCTGCTAGCATCGTTTGAAGTTGTTCTAATAAACTCATTTTTATATTGCCTTACGCTTTAAACCATTTTTCTTTAAATAAATTAGCAGGATAGAGATTGCTGCTGGAGTAATACCTGAAATTCGTGATGCTTGACCAATACTTTCTGGCTTAATTTCGTTTAGTTTAACTACGACTTCAGTCGATAAACCTTTAATATCTGAATAGTTAAGTTCAATAGGCAATACAGTGTCTTCGTAGCGTTTCAACTTAGCTATTTCATCTAATTGACGATCAATATAACCTTGATATTTAATCTTTATTTCAACTTGCTCTGCCGCTTTTTTATCTTCAAGCGCAGGACCTAAGCCTTCCACTTTCATTAAGTCACTATAATTCACTTCAGGTCTGCGAATCATTGCTTCTAGCGTACTTTCACGTTGCATCGGTTGCTTAAGTAATTCATTAATCTGCGCAGCATTTACTGAGTTAGGATTAACCCATTGACCTTTTAAACGTTGACATTCACGTTCAACCGATTCTTGTTTATCAGAAAAAGCTTTCCAACGGATATCGTCAACTAAACCAAGTTCACGACCTTTTTCAGTTAAACGAGTATCTGCATTGTCTTCACGTAGCAATAAACGATATTCAGCACGACTTGTAAACATTCGGTAAGGTTCTTTAGTACCTAACGTTGAGAGGTCATCCACTAATACACCGGTGTAAGCTTCATCACGACGAGGGCACCACCCCTCTTTATCTTGTGTTTGTAGGGCAGCGTTCATACCTGCCAATAAACCTTGTGCTGCAGCTTCTTCATAACCGGTTGTACCGTTAATTTGACCAGCAAAAAACAGGCCATCAATGAATTTACTTTCTAACGTCGATTTAAGATCACGTGGATCAAAATAATCGTATTCAATCGCATAACCAGGTCGTGTAACAAATGCATTTTCAAAACCATTCATTGAGCGAATGAAGTCAATTTGAACATCAAATGGTAGACTAGTAGAAATACCATTTGGGTAAACTTCATGTGTTGTTAACCCTTCAGGTTCTACAAATATCTGATGAGAGTTTTTATCAGCGAAACGCATGATTTTATCTTCGATAGAAGGACAGTAACGTGGACCCACGCCGTCGATAACACCGGTATACATCGGGCTTCTATCTAGATTATTACGAATAATATCGTGCGTTTTTTCATTCGTGTGGGTGATATAACAAGGAATTTGACGTGGATGCTCGCTTGCTTTACCCATAAATGAGAAAGTAGGGATTGGCGTATCACCATGCTGAACTTCTAACTTGGAAAAATCGATTGAGCGTGCATCAATACGTGCTGGTGTACCGGTTTTTAAACGACCCATACGAATTGGAAGATCTTTTAAACGTTCAGCTAAACCGATAGAAGCAGGATCGCCTGCTCGGCCACCACTGTAATTTTTTAAACCAATATGGATTAAACCATTCAAAAAAGTGCCCACGGTTAACACAACAGTTTTAGCTGAAAATTTAACGCCCATCTTGGTAACAACACCGCTAACACGGTCATTTTCCACAATCAGATCTTCAACTTCTTGCTGGAATATTTTTAAGTTTTCTTGATTCTCTAATTTCTCACGAATAGCCGCTTTGTATAATAATCTATCTGCTTGAGCACGAGTTGCACGAACGGCAGGGCCCTTACTTGAATTAAGGGTTCTGAATTGAATACCACCTTTGTCAATTGCATTAGCCATGAGACCACCCAATGCATCAACTTCTTTCACTAGATGTCCTTTACCGATGCCACCAATGGCTGGGTTACATGACATTTGACCTAGCGTTTCAATGTTATGTGTTAATAATAACGTATTCATACCCATACGTGCAGCTGAAGCGGCTGCTTCTGTTCCTGCATGGCCACCGCCAATAACAATCACATCAAAATGTTCGTGGTAATTCATTGTTCATTCCAAAATAGCAGTTAAAAATAAAAAACATATTTTACCTACTTCCTTTGAAATATGACACTACTAAGATCGAATCATTAGTATTAGTAGTATATATAGATCTTTAAAGATCTTTTATTACTATACTTATTAAGCAAACGAAATTCTGTGTAAAAGCCTTATTAAAACTTAAAGATCAGGATCTTAAACTAGATCTGGATCTGTGTGTGATTGTGGATCTAATTGCGTTTAAGTAGGGGATAGAATGGCTAGTTATGCACAGAGGAAATTAACCACAGGTTTACACATAGTTTAAACATATTCCATTAAGGAGTTATAAATACTTTATGCACAAACGACTGTGGGTAACTTATTTACTATTAATCGATCAATTCATTTAGATCTTCAATTAAAAGCGGGATCCAATCAGCCATTCGATCTTCTGGCATTGCATGATCAACAACATCAATTTCTAGTCGCTCTCCGATACGCTGAGCTCCCATCTCTTCAAGAATATAATCAAAGTTTTTGGCTGCCTCACAAAAAGTATCGTAGCTAGAATCACCAATACCAACTAATGCATAACGAACGCCATCTAAAGGAGCATTTACAGACTGTAATTGCTCCATAAAATCTTTAAAGTTTTCTGGGTAATCACCCGCACCATGCGTTGATAAAAAAACCAACCAAATTTGCTCTTCTTGTAGAGACATCTCATTTAAATCTGGTTCTAAATGCATGTCGGTATCAAAAAATGCTTCTTCTAGTAAAGCTTGAGCAGCTTCTGCCACATACTCAGTGCCACCTAATGTGCTACCTACTAATATTTCTATTTGACTCATGTTATTTACTCCTGAAAATTTTCCCTACTATATAGGTAAAAAAAAATTAGGGAACTGATAGGTGTGAACTATAGCTATTCAACTTAAAGGTGCAAAAGAACATTAGTATTTATTAATAGGACGACCATGTGTAAGTTGAAAGTAAATAGGTGTAATGGTGTATGACTCAAATACACTAAATGGATTGAGTTAGGTATTTACCTCAACTAAGGATGTTGGTAACAAAAGTAATCTATGGCATTTATGTGGTTTATGAAAGGTAGGTAATGCTTAGCACTAGGCTTAAAGCTAAATGTGAATAGGTGTTAGAGGCTTGGATGATGACTAATGAAGGTATTAGATAAGGTATTGCATCTTCATATAACGATAAAGCACCGTTTATTGCATGAATTGCACCCACTTTGTTCGCTTATTATTCACTTAGAAATTTTATTGAAATAATCACTAATAAACCCTTGCGAATATGATTGAACTCCCTATAATACGCCGCACAGACAAGGACTGAGGCGCAAGCCACTAACCTAGTCGGAACCAACAAACTCCTAGAGTTTGAGTCGATAAACTTAATAAATTAAGTTGTTGACAAGGTTCACAGGTAGCGTATTATACGCACCTCGCCGAAAGGCACGCTCTTTAACAATTTAATCAAACAATCTGTGTGAGCATTGATAGTAGATTTCAAAATAGTCCTCCTTACTTGTAAGAGGGGACAAAAAGAATCAATATCAATGACACACGAATTAATTCATTAATTCAGAATAACAACAGTACATTGCACTTGTTGCAAAAGTACTTAGTTTTAGTCAGTAATATTGAGTCGCAGTGTTGGTAACAACATTGCACATTAAACTTTAAATTG
>NZ_BSPQ01000003.1 GCF_030161115.1 Psychromonas marina | reverse complement strand
TTATGGCTCTGGTTGAAAAACTAACCCACGGTAGAGGCTAGCACCTTAGTGGGAGTCATTATGTCTATGTTTCTCTTTCGTATTTATTCAATAACTTCGAGTCACTGAATAATAAAAGATACATGTAGAATTTCCTTGAGAGTTGGTTGTTATATTCCTTTCAGTATAAAATCGATATTTACCCCTATAAATATATCTTGAAAAGGTTTTAAATGAAAATTAAGTGTCTATTGTTACTTTCTGTTTTTTTGACTGGTTGTGCTACTGCACCTAAATTAACTACTATTAAGGCTGCAGAGTCAATCAAAGTAACTACATTTAGCCCCCCATCGGGATATGAATTTGTAGCGCCAATAACTGTCGTTGACGGAACGGGATGTGGAAGCTTTGGCTACAGAGGAACATACGAGCGAGCTGAAATAATTCTGAGAAATAAAGCTTATTCACTTGGTGCCGATTATGTTCAAATTAATACTGTCAGAGAGCCTTATCTTAATTACCCAGATTGTTTTGTTAATACTTATCAAATACAAGGGGCAACTTATAAAAATACTCTGATCAGTTCGGAGCTAGAGTATAATATAAAAATGCCTTTGGTTGATTTAAAGGATGCAAAGGATTTTGTTGCAGAGTGTCCATCTGAAAATATTAAAATGATTGTGAATATTGAAAGTGGAGGGGTGTTGGTTGGAACTCTAGATGGCGCAGAGATGGAGGAGAAAGAACCTTATGATAACTTCCATGTAAAAAATGGAAGGTTTATAGGTTCCAATCAGTATAATATGGTTAGTTTTGGCTTAAACACGGAAGAGAAAATAACTATAACATCAATGAAGGAATCCATTTTACTTCAGTGTGTTATAACTAACTATTACTAATAACCAAAACATAACAAGCAATTCAACTGGAAGAAAAACGGCGGGTCATCGCTGCGCGATTTTAACCCACCATTTTTCTCCAGTTAATATGGGCGTTATGTGTCAGTGTTCAAAGGATATTATGCGTAAATTTCTGATTTTGATATTTATTAGTATTCCATCAATAGTCTTTGCTCAAGACCTAAATTTAAGTGAAGGTGTTGAAGTTGAGGATGCATTAAAATTACATAATAATTTAGGTGAAGTGTCTAAATTAATTGGGTCTTGTATGGATTCAGGTAACAGTCATTTGGAATGTTTATGTGCAAATGAAGAGGAAATCCAAAAGTTTAATTTAGCTGTTAAATCTACATTTATAACATATCCACATTGGTTAAAAGCTAGAACGCTAAACTTTAGGCTAACTAATGAATCGAATGCAGTTATTAATCCTAAGGCATTATATGCAGAAGCTGATAAAGTTCGTGAATGTAGTTAATGAAACACATAACAAGCAATTTAAGTCGGAACTAAAACAGTTTGCCATGTTTCGTTCCTCAACAAGTTTGGCAAACAATTTTAGTCCGCTTAATGTGGGCGTTAGCTGGCTTACGATTGCGTGCTTTTGGGTTTTGTGGGCTTTCTTGTATTTCGCAGTTCACTTTTCTATCTCGGGATTTTTCCTTGTGGGTTTAATGTGAATTTCGAAGGTTGTTAGTTTTTGTGTGTAACCTTGGGTTTGTGCTCGATTTACAATAAATGTTCAGCTTCACATTCGTTGTGCAAATTTCCAAAAAATTGTAGTTTAGTAATCTGTTTAAGGTTACTTTAAGCCGTGCTAACAAGGCACTTAAACGGAACAAAAACAGTTGGTTACGTTTCGCTTCGCTACACATTATAACCAACTATTTTTGTCCGCTTAGTGCGGCGTTAATTGGCCTTAAAATTATTTGGGATGTGTTTTCAAATTTAAGTGTTTTTAATACCGACTAAGTTATGAAATACGCTCAAATAAGTTGTCTCGAATGTGACTTTTAATCTGCACATTCAGCCAGATTAAGGTATTTTCGCTAATAGAGTTTTGCTTTTATAAAAACCAAAAGCATAAAACTCATTAGCTTAGTTTTTAATAAATAGAGGCTTCATTTTTTGCCTAGTTTTCGCGTCATATTGAACGAGTAATTTAGATAAAAAGGTTTGTAGTTTCCGCTTGGTATTTGGGTTCTCAATATCGAAATGGTCACTAGAATAATTGGTGTTTAAAGTTCTATTACCGGCATCAATTAACAAGGCATTTAAACGGAATAAAAACAGTTGGTTATGTTTCGTGCCTCAACATTATAACCAACTTTTTTATCCGCTTAATGCGGCGTTAGGCTTCATACAATAATTTCCACTGGATATATCAATTATGACTACGACAAGTTTAAACAAATCTTTAAAAAATTTAAGTTACCTTCCAACTGATATAGGGGATTTTGAATTTGTAAAAAGCTTAGGTGAAGGCGGAAATAGTTTTGTTTTTCATTTTAAAAAGGGTGAAAAAGATTTCGCTATAAAGTTTTTAAAAAAAGCTGAAAGTTCAAAATTAAATAGATTCAAAGATGAATATTTCTGTGCTTCACAAATACCTTCCCATAACAACATTGTCCAAGCATATCACTTTGATAAAGTAACCGTAGATAGCGATGAGTATTTCATAATTATTATGAAGTACTATCAGGGAACATTGCGTACAGAAGACAATGGAAGTGAAACAAATTATGATTCTCAGTCAGAAAAAGCATGGGAATTATTTATTTCTTTAGCAAATGGATTATCTCATTTGCATTCTCACCAAATTATACATAGAGACTTAAAGCCTCAAAATGTTTTTTTTGACGAATCTATCAATGAATATGTGATTGGTGACCTTGGAATCGCTCATTTTTCTGATGAAGTATTTGAAAGGGAATCAAAGACTAAACCTACAGAAAGAATGGCAAATTTTGGCTTTAGTGCACCAGAACAAATTGATAGTAAAGAGGCTGTTCAAGCGTCATGTGACATTTATTCTTTAGGCCAAGTAATCTATTGGTATTTAACCGGGAAGACGATAAGAGGCTTAGATATGGAAGCTTTAGCCAATTCAAATTCACCTGAAAACCTAAAATATTTAGATCGTATCGTAAAAAAATGCTTAATAAACGACGCATCTAAGAGGTTTCAATCCATATCTGAAATTTCAGAATATCTGAAAGAGCTTAAGAATCCGCCTAAACATGACTATTGGCCAGAATTACACAAGTTTGATGATGCTATCCGTAAATCTTTACCCAAAATAAAAAGTTTTTTGGAGGTTTCTGATGAGAAGATTATTAAAAGGTTTTTGGATAACTTTAATAATGAATGTAAGGCCGATGAGTATTGGTATATGAGTGTAGAAGGTGGAGATAACACCTTCACCGGAATTAGCCATCTAGAAGGTATGAATTTTTTATTTTGTGGTATGACGGAAATTAAATTATCTAAGTTATTGGTTTATAGAGATAGTGGCTATCCGTATAAAAATTTCTTTATTTTGCTAATCGACCCATCTGAACCTTTTAACCTTTTGGATGAAGAAGGAAACTCTATAAATAGAGATCTTTCACCTGAATGTAGTCGTGACTATGCGACTTTGTGGAATGAAAAATATGTTGACTGTGATGAAACTGATAATGGTTATTTTGAGTTTCAAGGTGATGTCATCACTGTAGATCGTGATACTTTCAAAGATAGAATTCGACACTTACAAAAGTATGCATATATTATTGTTCCACAAGGAACGGCAACTGCCCGTATGATGGATCGCACTCCTACAGAAAGATTTCTTGAAAGAGTTGTCAAAGAAGAGGCTATTGAAAAAAGTTCTTTGAGAACTTACCTAGATGAAACTAGAAGTCATCATAGCCGAGAAATAACTATGTACAATTAAAAGCCTAACAAGTTGCTTAAACGGAACTAAAACAGCGGGTTACGTTTCGCTTCGCTACACATTTTAACCCACAATTTTAGCCCGCTTAGCAAGGCGTTATGTGCCCACTATTAATCTCCCAATGAGGATGTAAAATTGAATGAATTTATAAAGTTTTTACCAAGCATAATCACTACCTTATTAGTTGTTCCTTTTGGTATATATATTCAAACTCGTTTTAAAGGCTTAGCAACTAGGAATGATTTCAAGAGTGCTATAGAACAGTTAAAACGAAGCACCAAGGCAGTTGAAAGTATTAAAAGTCAAATGAATGAAAAATATTGGGTAAAACAACAAGTTTGGGAAACAAAGCGTTCAGCTTATGAGGAATTAATAACCAGTTTATATTTGACAGAACAATACTTGGATAAAATTATTAATTATCAAACTGAGCATAATGACTGTTTTGTTCATATATGTCATGTGCCAAGTGCACCCTATGAAACTCCTGCTGAAGAAGAATATGCGCGCTCTTATGAGGAACACATTGAAGGTGAACAGTCCTCATTTAAAGAAAAGTACGAATCAGAAAAATATATAAATGAACGGAATAGATTGCTCGATGAAACAAAGGAAAGTATTGCTAAATTGGTAAATGTTTTTTCAATAAAATCAATATACTTGGATGAAAATTTACAAGTAATTGAATGTGAAATCTCTGCGTTAAAACATGAGATATTTGAAAAATCAATTGTACAAGATGATCACGAAGGTATAACCGACTATTTTGAGAGGTTGTTGGGGCATTACATTAAATGCAAAATAACACTCGCTAGTGTTATAACTACGACAAAAGATCTAGCAATACTAGACTTAAAAATCACTAACTAAGGCACATAACAAGTTGCTTAAACGGAATAAAAACAGTTGGTTATCGCTACGCGATTTTAACCAACCATTTTTATCCGCTTAGCAAGGCGTTAGTTACCTAGTTAATCAATTTAATTTGTGAGTTCTTAATGAGAAAGATCGCATCAATTTGTTCGTTAGCAATAATAATATTTATATTTGGAGGAATGTTTTATTCCATCGCTTCAGATGTAAAAATAACTATTAATAATGGATTAGACTCTCCACTTTTCCTTTCTTTTATTCTGTCATTTTTAGTTGGAATATTTATATTTACATTGGCTTATATAAAGAATAAAAGCGCTTTTAATGGAATGAGAAAAATTTGGAAACCGTATCACTTTTTAGCTCTACCTGTAGTATTTTTTGCTTTATTGTCTTTTACTATATTTGGTGCAGTCCCTAAAGGGTTACATAATTTAACTTCTGTAAATGGAAACGTAGATTTAACAGTTAAAGAAAAAATAAATACAAATTTTAAAGGAAGATGCACTCCACGAATTATTGTAAAAGAAGTTACATTTTCAATAAACGGACATGTGTGTATCTCAGAAGTAGAGTTTAGCAAAGTTAAAGTTGGTGATATTTTCAAAGTAACAGGTTTAATATCGTCATATGGATTTGAACGAAATAAAGTCCGGTAACTAACAAGGCGTTTAAACGGAACAAAAACAGTGGGTTACGTTTCGCTTCGCTACACATTTTAACCCACAATTTTAGTCCGCTTAACGCGGCGTTATGCAACACATCAAATATTCAATAGGAGACAATATGTTTAACATAGATTATCAACAATTAATTAAAGAACAGAGAGTTTATTTTGTGAAGTACGGTAGAGGTGGCACTATTGGTGTAACTGATACAGCGCTTAATGATGAAGAAAATAATTTAATTGACGAGATAAGGGATGCTCATCAACAATATCCCCAACAGGTTCATAAGTTAGAAAACGTAGATGATTCAGTTATCATTGAGTTGGAATGTGATTATGATTATGATTCTACGAAAAAAATTCGCATTCAAAAGAAAATTCCACTATACCAAATCACTTTTGAAACATACGATGTTTTAGATAAGTAGATATTCTCAGTTAAAGTTGCATAACAAGCAATTTAACTGGAACAAAAACGGCGGGTCATCGCTACGCGATTTTAACCCACCGCTTTTCTCCAGTTAATGTGGGCGTTATAAAGTGTTCATTTAGTGTGTTGAGGTTGGTTTTGTAAGTCCAAAAATCAGTAAATTTTTTGGCGAAGTTGGCATCACTAACTTCGTTTTAAGATTGTTCAAATGGGCTAGTTTTTCAAAGCCTAAACGTCGTCACTTGCTGTGTAATTCACTTCAAGTGCGGTAGCCTGTTTGAGTGTTCAAAACCGAGTTTTATTCGGTAATTTAAAATTGGTTTTTTGCTTCGTTCGTCAACGCGCTTCGCTGAAAATTAATCTTAAATTTAAAAGGGAAGTTATATCGCAATGTTGCCTTTCAATCGTAGGGTTCAATGGTTGACTTTATAACAAGCAATTTAAGTCGGAACAAAAACAGTTGGCTATTGTTCGTTCCTCACAAATTTTAGCCAACCATTTTTGTCCGCTTAATGTGGGCGTTAGTTGTCTCAATTTTACATAATTTAGCTAGGTAGATAATGTCAGAGCAAAACAAAAACATAGATGATTTTCTATCATATTACTTTAACTTCGATCAGGCTCCTGAATATGCTGTTTTGATTAAAGGAGCTTGGGGATCGGGGAAATCTTGGTTTGTTCAAAAAGCGCTAGAGCGTTTTAAAGAAAGCTCTGGGAAATACCTGTACGTTAGTTTGTATGGAATGGTATGTTTCGAGGATATAGAGAACGCATTTTTCGAGCAAATGCATCCCGTACTCTCTTCAAAAGGTATGAAATTAACATCGAAAATAGCTAAGGGCTTATTAAAAGCAACAATTAAACTAGATCTTGATGATGATGGTAAAAGTGAAACTACCACCAAAATTCCTACGGACGCACTTAATTTACCTGATTATCTAAAAAATACTGATAGCTTTGTACTTGTTTTTGATGATTTAGAACGTTGCTCAATGAATATTGGTGATGTGTTAGGTTATATCAATCAATTTGTTGAACACCAAGGCTATAAAGTTTTAATTATTGCTAATGAAGATGAAATATTAGAGAAATCCGACAAAGATAAGTGTTATTCAAGAGCAAAAGAAAAGTTGATAGGAAAAACCTTTGAACTTGTACCAAACACTAACCTAGCATTAGAATCTTTTATAAATTCTTCTTCCGATACAATAAAAAGTTTTTATCAAGACAATATCGATAATATCACTACTGTATATTCAAGCTCTAAATGTAAAAATTTACGCCACTTAAAACAAGCCCTTTGGGATTTTGAACGTTTCTTCGATGCTCTCCCCGAGTCAACATTTGACAAGAGTGAATTGAAAGAGGAACTACTTAAAATATTTCTCAGTTTTGCTTTTGAAACAAGAAGTGCAAATTATTCAATTCAAGAAATATCAAGAGTTAAAGATAGTATTTACCAAGATGCATTCAATAAAGACAAAGAAAACAAAACCAAATCAATGTATTCATTACTATCTTCCAAATATCCAATGATTAACTTTAGTGATTCTCTGGTGGAAGAATCTGTATGGGTTGAATTTTTTGATAAGGGAATAATTGACGAAGAAAAAATAAAAACGTCAATCGAATGTAATAAGTATTACCAAGACAATAATACTGAAAATTGGGTGAAATTATGGCGATACCATGATTTATCAGATGAGGAGTTTGAAGAGCTTGTTGGACTTGTTAATCAAGAGGTAAATGAATACAAGTTTACTGATTATCATGTGGTTAAACATATAGCTGGCTTATTCATGAGGTTGTCTGATATTGGTTTGGTTTTAGATGATAAGTTGAATATATTGGGAAAATACAAAGTCTATATAGATTTTCTTTTTGAAAACCAACATCTTCCTTCTGATTTGAATGATAATAAATTTGATTTTGATACTGATAGTTGGGGGGGATTAGGCTTTGCGGGTAGGGACATTATTGAGTTTAACCAATTTGAGGATTATCTTGAGGAAAGGATTCAAGAATATAAAGTTAAGTGCTTACCTGATACTGCTGAAGAGTTACTTGAATTAATGAGGAGTGATGTAAGGCTTTTTACCTTGAAGCTTATTCTTTGTAATAACGAAGAAAATATATATTATAAAACACCAATTTTAAAAAGTATTCTTCCAGAAGTTTTTGTTGAAACACTACTTTCTTTATCTGGAGATAACTTTAGAAGTGTAGGTTATGTGTTTAAGGAGCGATATTCAGTTAAACAGTTCCATGCAAACCTAGTTCATGAACTAGATTGGATTAAAAGTGTCGTGACAATTTTAGAGCAGAAGAGTAATGAATCTCAAGGTAAGTTAAGCGGTTATCGAATTCAATTACTTATCGATGGCTATCTAAAAGGAGCTATAGATGCTCTTGAGGAAGACAACTAACAAGACATTTAAACGGAACTAAAACAGTGGGTTAAGTTCCGCTTCGCTACACAGTATAACCCACAATTTTAGTCCGCTTAATGTGGCGTTATAACGTACAAGGATGCACTGTGAATAAATTACATATCGCAATTGCTACAAATAACATTGATGAAACTATTAAAGATTACACAGGTCGGTTGGGTGTAGCTCCTTGTTCATTTGTAATAAATGAATATGCATTGTGGAGAACAGAATCTCTTAATGTGTCAGTTAGGCAAGATTTATCATGCAAGCCTGGTGAATTACGTCATTTAGGCTGGGAGGATTCTTCAGCGCAAGAGTTTAGTGAAGACACTGATGTGAATGGCATTGTGTGGGAACGCTTTAGTGCCCAACAGCAAGCAGATGAAATAAATGAAATATGGCCCGAAGCTAATTTCGTTCCTGAATGAATACGTTATAACAAGGCACTTAAACGGAACTAAAACAGTGGGTTACGTTTCGCTTCGCTACACATTATAACCCACCATTTTAGTCCGCTTAGTGCAGCGTTATGCATTACCTCTAACTCAAGTGTACAAGGATATTTATGAGTTCTCAAAAAGTGGCAATAATCACAGGGGCTGGGCGTGGAATTGGAGCCGCTACAGCACAACTATTTGCTAGTAAAGGTTATGCTGTATGCATCAATTATAAATCTAATTTAAAGTCAGCAAATAAATTAGCTGAAACAATAATCGCGCAAGGTGGTAAGTGTATTACTGTACAAGCTGATGTTTCTTGCGAAGATGATGTAACTCGAATGTTTTCAACTGTCGATAAAGAATTAGGTGCACTATCAATACTAGTGAACAACGCAGGTATTTTGAAAAAGCAATCACGTTTAGAGGATATGACTGCTGATAGAATCAATTCAATACTCGTAAACAATGTCACTAGTTACTTTTTATGCTGTCGAGAGGCTGTAAAGCGCATGTCTACTCGGCATGGTGGTTTTGGTGGCGTTATTGTTAATGTATCTTCGGGCGCATCGCGTTCTGGCTCTCCAAATGAATATATTGATTATGCAGCATCAAAGGGAGCAATTGATACATTAACTAAAGGCTTATCCTTAGAGGTTGCTGCTGAAGGTATTCGGGTTAATTGTGTACGCCCAGGATTAATTCACACTGATATGCATGCAGATGGTGGAGAACCTGAACGAATAGAAAGGCTAAAAAATATTATCCCACTCAAAAGAGGTGGACAACCTGTAGAAGTTGCGGAAGCTATCTATTGGTTAGCTTCAGAAAAGTCGTCATTTTCGACAGGGAATTACTTAGACTTAGCGGGTGGTTTGTAATGCATAACAAGCTATTAAACAAGGACAAAAAACAGTTTGCTGTTTTCGTTCCTCAACATTTTAGCAAACAATTTTTTGCCTGTTAATAGGGCGTTATAAAGTGTTCATTTAGTGTGTTGAGGTTGGTTTTGTAAGTCCAAATATCTGCAAAGTTTTTGGCGAAGTTGGCAGCACTAACTTCGTCGTAAGATTGCTTAAATGAGCTGGTTTTTCAAAGCCTAAAGGTCGTCACTTGCTGTGTTTTTCACTTCAAGTGCGGTAGCCTGTTTGAGTGTCCAGAACCGATAATTATTAGGGAATTTAAAATTGGTTTTTAGCTTCGTTCGTCAACGTGCTTCGCTGAAATTAATCTTAAATTTAAAAGGGCAGTTATATCGAAATGTTACCTTTCAATCGTAGGGTTCAACGGTTGACTTTATAACAAGCAATTTAAGTCGGAACAAAAACAGTTGGCTATTGTTCGTTCCTCACAAATTTTAGCCAACCATTTATGTCCGCTTAATGTGGGCGTTAGCTGGCTTACGTGAGCGTGCTTTTGGTGTGTTGTGGTTTTACTCGTATTTCGCAGTTCACTTTTCTATCTCGGGGTTTTACCTTGTGGGTTTCAAGTGATTTCTGAGAGTTGTTAGTTTTTGCGTGTAACCTTGGGTTTGTGCTCGATTTACAATAAATGTTCAGCTTCACATTCGTTGTGCAAATTTCCAAAAAATTGTAGTTTAGTAATCTGTTTAAGGTTACTTTAAGCCGTGCTAACAAGGCACTTAAACGGAACAAAAACAGTTGGTTACGTTTCGCTTCGCTACACATTATAACCAACTATTTTTGTCCGCTTAGTGCGGCGTTAGCTGTTCAAGGGAACTGGTGTGCAAATGGGTAACAATGAAGTTCGACCAACATTTAGAGTTCTAACATTATTGTTAGCAAGCGGTGCTTGGTATGTGGTTTTTTTAATTATTCATACTGAAATAAGCACATTCAACTCAACAGTGATTCCTTTCAATTGGGTAGTGTTTATTATTACAATTGCCTTTGTTATTTTTATGTTATTTACTGCAATAGCCTTCACATTCACAACTGTTTTAGGCTATATGCCACAAAAACTATTTAAAGTGTTTTCAGGGCAAAGTAGTAAGAATTAAAGTGTAGCGATAAAACAGCTAACAAGAGCTTTAAACGGAACAAAAACAGTTGGTTAGGTTCCGCTTCGCTCCACATTATAACCAACTATTTTTGTCCGCTTAAGCAGGCGTTAATTGGCCTTAAAATTATTTGGTATATGTTTTCTCAATTTAAGTGTTTTTGTTACCGACTAATTGATGAAATATGCTCAAATAAGTTGTCTTGAATGTGACTTTTAATCTGCACATTCAGCCAGATTAAGGTATTTTCGCTAATAGAGTTTTGCTTTTATAAAAACCAAAAGCATAAAACTCATTAGCTTAGTTTTTAGTAAATAGAGGCTTCATTTTTTGCCTAGTTTTCGCGTCATATTGAACGTGTAATTTTGCTAAAAAGGCTTGTAGTTTCCGCTTGGTATTTGGTTTCTCAATATCAAAATGGTCACTAGAATAATTGGTGTTTAAAGTTCTATTATCGGCATCAATTAACAAGGCATTTAAACGGAATAAAAACAGTTGGTTATGTTTCGTGCCTCAACATTATAACCCACTATTTTTATCCGCTTAATGCGGCGTTAGAACTATAGCTATGAGTAGAGTCATCATGAACCAATCACAACTTGTTAAGTATTTATCGAATTTAGTGCAATCGAATGATATTAATAATGAATTGGAATTTATAGAATTCTTACAAAGTAACCAAAATGTTAAAGATTATATAATTGGTAATTGCGAAGATGTTTTTTGGCTTTATTTCGAGCGTCATACATATGATGGGTGGTACTGTGTGAAGGATGATAGGCTTGAATGGTATTATGTATGTTTTCAAGAACATGGCACAACTTCACTACGTAATCGTGGAATTGAAACTAAAATTCACGAAGAAGCAATAACTAAAGTCCTGGTTTATCACGGGTCACTTAAGTTCTAACAAGGCACTTAAACGGAACTAAAACAGTGGGTTACGTTTCGCTTCGCTACACATTATAACCCACAATTTTAGTCCGCTTAGTGCGGCGTTAGCTTTACGAGGAGGTATTCATGGAAATCACAATTATTCTCAATATATTACTCATTCTAAGTATGGCTGTGGTTGGTTTTATCTTTAAAATATACTTTCCTAAGTACTTAGCGGAAAAAGCAAAAAATTTAGCTACTAAAGAAGACATCGCTGAAATTACAAATGAAATTGAAAGTGTGAAAAGTAGTTATGCTCATTCATTGGAACAGGTGAGATCTCACTTGCAGGTAAAATCTGCATTACAGCAAGCTTTTCAATCTAAATGTTTAGAAACATTGGTTACAGTTGATGAGTTATTAATTGAAATACACCTATATTGTTGGAAGGAAATCGCAGAGAGATCACCTGCTGAACATTACGTATGGAACCATGTTAATGAATCAAAAGAAAATAGGGGCTTCCACTATTTTAGGGTTGCTATAGATAAATTTTCCATGGTTCATAGTCTCTACTTAACATTACCAGCAAAAGAAGCACTTAATGAACTTGCTTGTCAAATTGGGTGCCTTTCTAGCATGGAGCTTCACTTGTCAGATAAAGTAGTAGAGGACTCTGCTAGTGCGGGTTACGAAGAAGGTATCGAAGCAGTTGAAAAGTGTAGAGATGCACTATTTATAGAATTTGATATTGCAAAGTAAAAGCTAACAAGGCACTTAAACGGAACTAAAACAGCGGGTTACGTTTCGCTTCGCTACACATTTTAACCCACAATTTTAGTCCGCTTAGTGCGGCGTTGGTATGACTTCCCACGTCAATCTAAATATTACTTTTCCCTGCTCA
>NZ_BSPQ01000002.1:480002-719343 GCF_030161115.1 Psychromonas marina | reverse complement strand
AATATACTGAGCAGGGAAAAGTAATATTTAGATTGACGTGGGAAGTCATACCAACGCCGCATTAAGCGGACAAAAATAGTGGGTTAAAATGTGTAGCGAAGCGAAACGTAACCCACTGTTTTGTTACGTTTAAATGCCTTGTTAGGCATTTTTAATGCTACGCAGAAATAACTTCTCTCACAACCGCTTCTTTCTCTAAAATAAATAGTTGATTGATTAATAGAAATTCTCGAATATCATCGTCTAAATGATGCTTAGGTTCTTGATGAGCACGATTATTTCTATAAGCCATAAATGTACTGGTAAATAAAGATGCTCGCCCTTTGCACTCACCGGAATCTATATCCTCCCAATAGAGCACAGACTCATCCCCTTGGAACGCTTTAGAAAAAAGCTTTGTGCTACTCTCATGAGTCAGATTTGTTCTACCACGAACTATTGATTCAATTTTTCTATAAGCATTTAAAATTGAATTATCTGGGTTATTAGTAAAATCGAGTGCTATTTCTATAAGCCTACAATCGATTAAGGCCATAGGAATAGTAAGAGGAAATTCACTAAACACATCAGGTTTCAATTCTTCTTTATATGGAACAAATTCATACCACCGGGCAGGAGATATTTTTGTTAAGTTATTAATTGATTCAATATCCTGAATCGTAAGACTTGACTTTAAGAGGCGTTCAAAAATATCGATCGGGCAAATATACTCTGCAATATTTTCTGTATATTTGCTAAGTAAGTTTAAAACAAAAGTATAACCTTTAGGTCCTTCGCCAGGGTAACCCGAAGAAAATCCATTTTTAATTGCAGCGACTCTGTCATGAGTTAAGGTCAATAGAAGACAGTGCGAATTTGAGTAATCACCTTCAGCTGTAAGAATTTTAACTTCTTCAATTATTTCACCAAAATGAAGAAGTTGTACCACTCCTTGCTTACAGCATTCCGTTAGTCCACTATCTCCCAAATACTGTATTTCTGCGATTTGCTTTTTAGGTAACATGAAACTCCATTTTACGTAATGCCTAACAGCCTATTAGGCAGAATTATTCCGTATTGTTAGTCAAACACCGAAATATATAAATTTGATAACTAGGCGTTACAATACGCTATCTCAAGATACAATCAATGCCTTACAATAAAAAACAAACTTCAGCACAGATATAAATGATGTTTTTCTAGTAAATAATTTTATGTTAAATCTGAGGCGTACAAAACAGAGGGCACGCTTTATAACCTGCCCTCTTTAATGTCAGGTTTGCAGGTTGAAATTTTATGACCGTAAAACTCATCACCAAGGTGACATTTGACGTGATTATTATTTAGGCTATTTAGGTTTTTCTTGATTGGTAAGCATACTCATGAATTTTTCAAAGCGCCTGACTCTGGTCTCGGGTTTCTTGGCGCTTAGTAAGCCATGTGCGATCACATAACGACTGGATTTATTCAGCGTTGCATAAAAAGCTTTAGCGTTCGCTTGGTTTTCAAGTTCAGCAACAAAGTCTGCGGGCACTTCCATTTCACTTGCGACATAGGCGCTCTGCCAACGACCATCCGCTTTTGCAGCATCAATATGGACTAAACCTGATTGCATCATTCGGCCTTCGCTGATTAAACGTTGTGCATGATCTGTATTTCTTTTAGACCAATTACTTCGTGGTTTTCTCGGGGTAATGCGTTGAAGGTAAGCAGTATCATCAAGTGATTTCTTAATACCGTCTATCCAACCCCAACATAAGGTTTCGATAACAAGCTCATTCCAAGAGATACTCTCAATAGCACTGCTTTTCTTGTATATCTTCACCCACAATTCAGTTTCTGAGGCGTGATTAAATTCAAGCCATTGAGCGAGATCCTGCGCCGTTGCAAATGCTTTAGTTGTTAATAAATTAGCGTCGTTCATCCATTAAATACTCTTCGTCAACGCCTCCTTGAGAGGCAAAAATTGCGTTTTATTAGGTTGCTAGGGGAAGATCATTATCCTGTGCAATGACTTGTTAGGTTACCTCACTTCGGTGCTAACCCCATGTCATCAAGCCTATATAATATCTCTTCTTTACGCGTTTTAGCGACCTCTTGCCAATGAATACCTTCACGAGCACCGATGATTGCGTAAATCGAATTTAACCCCGTGCCTTTTACTTTTTGTTTGAGTTGCTTATATAACTCAAAGGGATCGATTGCCATAAAATCATCAACAGAGTGAATATCTACCTCGGCTAATATCTCTTCGCTCTTAGGTCCAAAACCTTTTAAGTCTCTTAATCGCATCTACAATCTAAACCTCCAAGTTAAGTCATTACCAATCGAGATTTACTAAGCTAGGTCGATTGGCTGACAATGTGTCGTAAAGCTAAGCGTTTATGTTGCATTTTATTTTCATACTAAGTAATTTTCTGCATCACAAAGTTGGTCAGTTTTCCATCTGCAATGGCAACCTGCTGCTCCTTGACGACATGAAAACCAAAGTGTTCATAGAAGCAACGTGCAGTGAGGCTTACCTGTGAATAAAAACGGCTGATACCTTTGGATGCGCCAACGCTCAATATGTGTTCCATCAGCGCACGTCCAACTCCCGCCCCTTGGTATTCTGAATGGCAGAAGAAATGGTCAATATAACCATCATCCTGTAAGTCAGCAAAGCCAACAATGTTGCCATCTAGCTCAGCAATGAACGGGTTCATGTCCGTAATACGCTTACGCCATAAATTCATATCGTAATGTTCGGGAGCCCATCGTTTCGTTTGCTCAACCGTATAATCTTGACGATTAATCGTGCGGATGGTGTTGAACTTAATATTCCAGGTAATAGCCACATCGTTAATGTCGAAATTTCTAATGTTAATCATCACGAGTAACTCCTATGGTCAAAAAATACAGCACTATTCTCTAGTTATGCCCCAAGTAAATCAAGGTGCTTAATCTTTTTATAGCGTAATGACATAGCAATACAATGCGCTAACGGTTGAGGCACCGTTTGTCCAATCGTTAGAATAATTGCACGGTTACCATCAAATTCAAAAATATCAGCATAGAGCGTTTTAAAGGTCGCGACTAATGACGTTTTACAATTGAAGTAAACACAATATTGATTAGGATATTTTGCTTTCCAGTCAAACCTAACTGTACTACCGATCTTAGAGGTATAACTCGGCTCCCCCCATTTCAAAGTTTCAGTTAAATCCAGAATACCCTCTTGTTCAGCAACGCTATAAATTAGGTCACGTATATTATGAAGTAATACAGCCACCTCTTCAGGATAGCTTTCAAACTTATTCTTTACACTCACATGCATGGGCAACTCACATAATCAAACAGATAAATCGACACGTTAAATAGTAAGTCATGAATGCTGAAATATACACTTAACGCATAAGATAGTGATCGAGCTTGTTGATGAACATGATGGAGCTTAAGACTCATGATGAGTCATCGTTGGCGATTATTTTAATCAACAAGATAGAGCGGTATCACAGTTAGTCGTTCCATTTAATGATGAAAACGTGAACACTACATAGTTTGCTAAATTACATAACGATAGAATAATTTAACACAGTAGTTATCTAGACCAATAACCCTTACAGTAAATTTCCATTTATATAACAAGGGATTACATAACAATGAAAACAATCATTATGCCAGTAATATATACCTTTCTTTTATCACTTCTATTTTCATGTTCGCTGAATACGTCTGAGGATAATAAAACTAGACCTGATTTTAACCCTTCATCGGATTTACTTTTACTGCAATTTGACAGTAAAACCGATGCCGATGATATTACCTCCATTGCCGCTACAGGTAGCATCCTTAAAAAACTTGGCGAAGAGGAGACTAATTATTTAGCCGTCGCTGGCGCATATGGTAAGCAAGGTGGTCTGTACATCCCTAGTCCCGAATTGTTTAACCTGGTATTTCAAGATAACTGGGTAGATGTGCATAACCAACGTCAAGAAGCAGTCGATGCGATTTATAAAACCGTCAAGAAAACCCTCAAAAACGGCGGCAATGTTTGGGTAATGGAGGCAGGACAATCTGATGTTTCAGCGAAATGGTTAAAATTACTACAAAATGATTTTGCGTCGTCAATACTTAAAAAACAGATACATATTGTTCAGCACAGTAATTGGAATGAACAAGAAACCACCCCAACCTCTTTGCAGTTTGTTAAAGAAAATGCGGCTTATCACCGTATAGAAGACGGTAACCACACCAATAATAGTACAGCGGGCTTTCATGAGGTAAATAGTAAATTTATCGATACAATCAGCAGCAATCCGATACATGGAGAATCATGGACATTAGCCTTTGATATTGTTGAACAATATAACGGCAAAGATGGAAGGTATTTAAACCCGATGATTGCTCAAGAAGGAGGCGTCGATTTTTCTGATGTGGCTGAGCTGACTTGGATTTTACAACTCGACCAAATTAAGGATGTCGATGACTTTGCAGATTGGTTAGGTATTTATTATACCAATGGAATTTAATAGGTGTTCAGAGTTTGCGTAGGAAAAATTATTACTAACAAGGCGTGAGTTGCAGCCTTTCGAGAGATTAACTTCGTTAATCCTCTATCGGAGAATTAAATTAAAGACTTTAATTCTTTAATAGTTGTTCTCACTTCAAAACTCACAACGCAGTTAGGGATAATTTTAACCAGCAAGAATGATCACTTTATTAATTCCTTTGGTATTAATTAACCGCTAAAATTTAAGATCTGCTCTACGCATTTCGGTACATTATTAATGTCACGCTAGAGCACATCTTATTATTACCCTCAGATACGCTATGATCACTTGAAGCACTAAGCCAAACAGAATGCGAAAATAAGCATTTATTATAAAAGATAAAAAATGGTGATCAAGATGACTTGACCACCACATCTATTGATTATTTATTGCGAACTATTAGTTGCTAAAGAAAACCGTTGAAGTACAGGTTGAACTAAGAAGTTAAACAGTAACCCTGCGATGAACAGAGTGATCACAATGCTCGCACCGCTCGGCAAGTCGTAATGTGCTGACGCTGCTAACCCCGATAAAATACCAACAATACCGATGCCGATACTCGCGATAAAAAAGCGACTTCCTTTTAATGCGGATGCACATAAAGCAGGTATCACCAACAACGCGAACTCTAAGTAAATGCCTGTCAACTTAACCGTGATTGGCATTAAAATGGCAAAGATAAGGTAAAAGCCACTTCCCTGCATAAACTGCGGCTTAAACCACACCAACAGTAACATGCCCGCAGTAATGAAAGCTAAAGGCCAAACATCATCCCATGTTGCCCAAAGTAGCTGACCATTTAGGATCCCTTGAATAAAGTCTGCCCCATGTGGGTCTTTACTCACTAACAGTACCGCTAGCGAGGCAGAGACGACAAACAAGCTGCCTATCATGGACTCTAAATGTTGTTGGTAGCGTTTTTCCATCAATGCAACCACACCGCATAACAACAGCGACATGACCCAAGGACCAATCATCTCCCCAATAAACGAATCAGAGAACAAGGCATATTGGCTTAACCAATAATGGCTTAATGCAGCGCCGAGTGCCGCAACTTGTGCCACCGCTAAATCGATAAAGATAATCTGGCGTTTTAGTACCTGCTGCCCCAACATGACATTACCAATCAATGCGATCAATCCGCATAAAACAGCGGGTAATAGCCAACTGTATTCACTCATCATTTAAGGCGCTTCCGACTCGGGTGTCACTAGTACATCCAACAGTTCATCAATCACTTGATCAACCATTTCATCCAAACTTTGCCCTTTAGAAACGGTCAGCGGCAACTGAATGATTGGCTTATCAGTAAACTCATGCAACCAGTTTGCTGGGCGTTGGTTTTGGTGAGTAGAGTAAACAATCACATCAAATGTGTTGGCATCCAATTTCGTCAACGATTGTAAATGCGATGTCGTTGGTGAAACACCCGGCTTCGGCTCAAGGTCGGCAACTTGCTTCATGCCTAACCAATCATACAAATAGCGATAGGTTTCGTGATAACCCACAACCTGTTTACCCCTTAACGGCGCCGCTTTTTCACTCCACTCATTCATCTTTTGCTGCCAATGAGTACGGAATTGAGTGCCGTTTTCCTGATAAAGTGGTGCGTTATCGGGGTCGATATTTTGCAAACGTTCAGTAATGACATGAGATAGCGAAATCATCTGATTAGCCGCAAACTGAACATGTGGATTACCCGCTGCGTGAATATCACCCATACTGCGATCAACATGATCATGGGTATCTAACATGCCAATAAAATCCGATGCGTAAATCATGCTTTGAGCACCATCTTGAACGGCACGATTACTACTTCTTGCTTGCAGCATCGGCAACCAACCAACTTCTAATTCTGCACCAGAGCACATCGCCATATCAGCTTGACGCATTTTCGCAATCAAAGAGGGACGCGCTTGCACATAATGCGGATCTTGCTTAGCCGTAGTGGCAGAGTAAATCGTTGCATTCGGGGCATGACTGGTTAGCAATGCTTCCCATTCTGGCTCACAAACAAAAATATTGAGTGCAAAACTAGGTGAAGAGATGATAGCAGCACCCGCAGCTATCATCGCTAAACTGCACTTAGAAAAAGTCAGCTTAGAATGCATGGGCACCGTGCGCTCCAAATGTCATTGTATATTGCAGCGTGAATACGTTATCAGTTTCGCTACCTTTATGGCTTTCTTGATTTTCAACACGAGAATACTGCGCTCGAATTGTACCAAAATGAGACGCATCCCAGGCAACCATGAGGTCCATCTCTGTGTCGTTCATTGCGTGAAAGTGAGCAGGAGATCCACTGTAACTTTCTGCTTCACCGTAACGTACACCTGCAGACCAGCTTGGATTAAAACGATAAACCCCTGATACATAGTAAGCACTTAAGTTATCTGGCGAATTAGCGTTATCTTTATACTCACTGCCTACAACCCCATCTAGCAACATGTATTCTGCCGCTAAGGTTAAATTACTGTACTTATAGTTACCATCTGGTGCCCATTTCCACACAAAATCTGCACCATATAAATTAGACCCAGTTATTGCTGCAGCGTGGCTATGATCGTGGTCATGATCTGAATCATGGCTATGATCATCTTCAAACTCTGATACTTTACCGTTTTCATTACGCAGGTAACTTAAACCAAACTGCCAGCTTGACGAGTCAGAAAAATCGTTACCCAGTTTTAAATTAGCCATGTAAACACCGACTGTCGTTCCGTCTTCGACAGAAGACATCTTGCCACCGCTTAATGCTTCCACACCCAATTTTATATACATATCTGTTGGTAAAACGATGCTTGCGCGTACACCATCATCGTAGTAGTGAGAACCAAGAAAAGTACGGTAAGCAACCGGTCTTTCAGCAAAGCTATCGGTGTGCATATGCTGGTTATTCAGGTAACCAAAGTCAGATAAAAAACGACCTGCACGCACATTTAAACCATAAGGTAACGCGAGTGTTTCAATGAATGCTTCTTCTAATAGCAATTCTGTTTCGTCACCGTGGCTTTCTATCACCGTTGTTAATGATCCGAAGAATTTATCGTCTATGTTTGCAGACATATTTAACTCAGTATGACCAAGACCAAAGCCTTCACTACGTTCAGAGTTATTGCGCTCACCATCTTGATAGTAGCCATCTAAAACCACACCAATTTGTGGATTTGACAGCGTATTAGCAAAAGCTGAAGATGTCATTAAGCTACCAACGGCTAAAGAAACCAATTTTTTATTCACCACGTTTTCCTTTTTAAAGTGTTATATTATAACGTTTTGTTATTTTGTTATGTTATAACATAACAATTTAAAACGGGGCAAGACGAACACCAATTACTGATGTAAATTTAATTTATCAAAGAGATAGGCAATATAATAGTGTTGGTTAAATCGACTAAAGCTCTTAATCATCATGCTAAGCAACTGTAATTTATGGTGATAATATAAAAGCAGATTTACACCGATAACCCTGTTAATAACGATATGTAACCGGTGAGGTTCAATAATGCAGGGGTGATCATGGTAGGAAACCAAGGTAGATAATAATGGGGCACATTTTTAGTTGAAGCGATCAGTTCAGTTTACTAAGTCGTGAGTACCCTTTTATGAACCAAAATAGCAACGCGAGACGGTCACCTTTGATCATTAGACACTTATAAAATTGTCGCTAATCCTGCTCAGTCATAAAAAAGCATATTGAGTAAATAGCCGCCTAAAATTTTACTAGCTCATTGTTTTTAGATGGCTGAAATATTTTCTATTAATGTCGGGTCTAGTTCTATACCAAACTGCGCTTTGTCCAATTATCGCTGTAAATAAGAGAATGCTATGCAAAAAACATTAGGGTTAATGTTATCAATATCAATGCTTTTTTATGTGTCATTCGCTAACGCTGACAAAACCATCTTAGCCGGTGGTTGCTTTTGGTGTATGGAATCTGATTTTGAAAAACTACCCGGTGTTACAGAGGTTATTTCAGGCTTTACCGGTGGCGACATAGAAAACCCAACCTATCAAGGCGACCACACTGGGCATTATGAGGCGGTTGAAATCACTTACGATGCGAGCAAAGTAAGTTATCAAGAAATATTAGATCATTACTGGGTTAATATTGATCCCTTTGATTCCAAAGGCCAGTTTTGTGATAAAGGGGCAAGTTATTTAAGTGCTATTTTTGTCGCTAATGAGCAGGAGCGCCTGCTCGCTGAGCAATCAAAACAGGCAGTGATAACAGAATTTCCTGAGCAAACGGTGGTCACCCCAATATTAGCAGCCAAAACGTTTTACCCGATCAAGGGCGAAGAAAGCTACCATCAAAACTATTACAAAAACAATCCATTACGTTACAAAATTTATCGTTGGAATTGTGGTCGAGAGCAACGCCTTGAAGCAATATGGGGCGACAGAGCAACCCATGATAAATCGCGCGGGTTAGTATGTATAAATTATCGAGAATGCTATCGTAAGTGATAAATAACGCGTGACTAAATGTTCTACACTGGCTAAAAATAACGTTAAATATCAAAGTGTAATCGTTTCACCATCTTCAGGAATATACACTTTATCGCTTAAGCCATTCATCTCTACTGTGTCGTTTAGGGTTTGCCTTTTAGCTGGACAATGGTTTAACGCCTCTAAATGATTCGCTATCACTTTCCCCGAGACATCCTTATAAACGCTAATACTTCACTACTTGGTATTAATCACGGCTGACCAATATCCATTTGTGCTGCCACAGACCATTTCAGATAGTGACTTTGTATATATTGTGTAGCTCTTCAGTAGTTCATGAACAGGAAAAAGTATTAAATTATAAATAAAACCAACTTAATAAAAATGACAGTGTTATCCACATTAAAACAACCAGCGGAATACCAACACGCATAAAGTCAGAGAATTTATACCCACCAGCGTTCATGACTAATAAATTAGTCTTATAAGCCATGGGGGTTGCGTAACTTAGATTAGCGCCAAATAGTACGGCTAAAATAAATGGCTCTGGCGGCAAATTGAGCTGACGGGCTACAGAAATCGCAATCGGCGTACCAATAACCGCCGCAGCATTATTAGACACAACATTTGTCAGTATCGCCAACAATAACATCAACGCGGATATCACCCCTCCCGGTGGAAGATCAAAAGAAGCGGCAACAAAGACTTGGGCAATATATTCAGCGCCACCCGTTTGCATCAATGCATCACCCAAGGCTAAAGAAGCGACAACAATCAGAATTACTTGGGTGCTTAGTGCAGAGGAAACATCATCCCAACTTAAACATTTTGATATCAATAACACTAACACGCCGCACAACGCACTTATTTCAATTGGTATAAAACCTACTGCTGATGATAATACCACGGCTAATAATGTACCCAATGCAATAGGTGCTTTGCTGGTTTGTGGTAAGGCTTCAGCACCATCAATTACTAATAAACCGGGTTTGGTTTTTAGTACTTTGAGTTGTTTAATTTCTCCTTGAACCAGTAATATATCACCTATGCGCAAGGTCACTTTTTCAATACTACTGCGGCCTATCTCCATTGCTTTACCCGCTCGGTGAAGCGCGATGACGGTTATATCGTACTTATTAATAAAATTAGCTTGGTGCAACGTTTTACCCACGACACCTGAGCCTTCTATAATCACAATTTCTGCTAATGTTTGTGTCTCTTCTTCAATTTCCTCCTCTGCGCCCTCTTCTTCATCGGCTTTGTTTTTATCTGAAAAAAGCGTTGCACCTAATAAGCCTTCGTATTCCTTAAGGCGATCTGGATAGTCCTGGATTTTCAACCTATCGCCAGCAATTAGCTCGGTATCAGGTAACAGCATCACACGTCTGTATTCTGGACTACGCTGAACCTCTTCAATTTTCATTTGTCCATCGGTCAAATCAATCGCTTGCGCTATTGTCTGACCATTGACCTTACTCTCTTCATTAATAGTAAGGTATGCACTAAACAAGCGTGGTGAAGTGTCTGCCATCAACACCGCTCGTTTAGGGAGAAGTTTCGGCGCGATTAGCCAAAGGTAGATTATTGCCACAACGCCTGCTATTAATGCTGGTTTTACAAAATCAAATAAACCGAACTCAACCACCCCCATATTTTTTGAAATACTTACCACTAAAAGGTTTGTTGATGTACCTATTGTCGTCGCCATCCCCCCCACCAAGGTTGCTAGTCCCATTGGTAATAACATTGGTGATGAGTCAGTATTATTTCGCAACGAAACACTGATTAAGATGGGTAAAAGTAAAACCACAATAGGCGTATTATTAACAAAGGCGCTGAGCAAAGCGCCTAAAATCAGTGTTAATAATAATGATAGGGAAGGACTTATTTTCCATAATTTAGCTAAGTAACGCCCTATGGGTTCAAGCGCTCCTGTTCTGACAATCCCTTGCCCAATAATCATTAAAGAGCAAACTGTAATTAAGGCTTCGTGGCCAAAACCAAAAAATAAAGAGCTCGGCTCAAAATGTACACCGTCTACTGAAAACGGAAATAGCACAAACATTAAACATAAGGTCGCTACAACGATTAACGATGACGTTTCTAATGGAATATCATCACGGCGAAATAAATAGAGAGCGAAGACGGTGACCATCAATACAACCACAGCATGGTTATTGGGTAAATCGGGAAAATTCATGAATTTCCTTAAATACGATTATCGTATAAAACCGAGTGAACAAAAAATCCGACGTGTGCCTTGTATTTTTACTGTTTAATGTCGGTCGAGAATCTACTCTCCTAAATAGTTATAGTAACTCTAGTCTAGTTACTAGAGTTGTGGAGTCCATACCTCGACTTAGCAATCTATAAATATGTAGCCAAGATTACTTAACTAAAACACACCCCTTCATTTATTCAGCTGTTTTTTTTCAACCTATCCAAGTTATGCATTTATTACTTGAATCTAAGATAATAAAAACATCAAATAATTCTCCAGAATCAATGGTAATATCAACTCCTCCCTATTATAGTGTCAACCAATATAACGAAATACGGATGATTTAAAAATGATTGAAACTATGACGAATTTTTTGGACTCTCAACCATTTATCACACTATTCTTGGTTATTGGTATTGGCTACGCCATCGGTAAGATCAATGTTGGTGGTTTTTCTCTTGGTATTGGCGCAGTACTTTTTGTGGGTTTAGCTTTCGGCGCCATTGCACCTAATGCCACTCCGCCTGCTTTATTGGGCTTAATGGGACTGGTGCTATTTCTCTACGGCATTGGTATTCAATATGGAAAGCACTTTTTTGCTGGGTTAGCCAGTTCTTTCGGTATCAAAGCCAATCTGTTAGCCGCTATCGCTGTATTGGCCGGTTTTGGCACAGCCCTTTTACTTAGCCAAACCATGCATTTTTCAACGGATTTTGCTGCAGGTATGTTTGCGGGGTCACTGACCAGTACTGCAAGCTTACAGGCAGCGATTGAAGCTTCGGGTAGTAACGCTCCTGCTGTTGCCTACGCCATCTCCTATCCCTTTGGTGTGTTCGGCCCGATGATATTCTTTTACTTAGCATTACGCATTTTTAAACCTAATATCGACGTCCCTGCCGCTAAGAGATTGGTCACCGGTGAACTGGGTGCAAAAGCGTGCAATTTCACCGGGCTAACGGTTGGTAATATGATGCATAAATTGCCCGATGAAGTGAACCTGCTTGCGATCAGACGTAATAATGTCAACCTAATTCCCGAGAATGATCTACAGATCGACGCCAACGACACAATTTTGATTGCAGGTTATCCTGAAAATATTGCCAAGCTACAAACAACCCACACAGGCAAGGTCTCTGAAGATAGGCACAACCTTGACTATGAGCGGGTGTTTGTCTCAAAAGAACAATTAATTGGTAGAAAATTACGCGACATTTCTTTGCCCAAAGATATATCGGTAGAAATTATTCAGGTTCGACGAGGCGATACCGATCTACTTGCCAAAACTGACTTAGAGCTTGAGTATGGTGATCAACTCGGTATTTTGGTTGAATCAAGTAAAAAGGAACAGATCAGAAAACTGTTTGGTGACTCTATCAATGCAGAATTTCAATACAGCTTTGTCGCTATGGGGCTAGGCATCGCTGTTGGTGCAATGATCGGCTTAATCCCTTTCCCTATACCCGGTGTAGGAGAGGTCAAATTCGGAATAGCGGGTGGCGTATTGATAATGTCATTGGTGCTTGGCTATATTGGGCGGCTTGGTCCGTTAAATTGGAGTATGCCGATAGTTGCGAATACCCTACTGCGCAATTTTGGCCTAACACTGTTCTTGGCTAGCGTTGGCATCTCTTCAGGAGCTCCATTTGTGAACAACATTGCAGGAGCAGGAATGAACATTTTTATCGCAGGGATTGTTGAGCTAGCAGTCGTCGTGCTGGCCGTTATCTTGCTGGGACATTTTATCTTCAAAATTAAGTTTGATGAGTTGCTCGGTATCGCGTCCGGTGCAACTGGCAACCCCGCTATCCTTGCCTATGGTAATCAACTTGCGCCAACAGGACGGCCCGAGATATGCTATGCGATGATTTTTCCTGGCGTGGGTACCATATTAAAAATTATATTAGTGCAGTTTTTTACCGTTATTTAGCAAAAATTGACATATCTGGTACCTGTACACTAAAAATTTCACCAAGGAAAAACTAAGGCGCAACGGCCCCCAAGCGAGTTAGAAAGCTATAAATAGTGTCCAATTTAACTCAACCACAGCTGTATGTAAGGTATTGCAGGATAATTAATTTTATTTAGCTAATGATGGAATTTTTGTGATTTCAACCGAAAATAATTGGTGCAATGAAAGCACTAATGAATGGCTTTTTACGTTATCGAATATTTTTTCAGTTCACTGCATAATCTCTTTCGTAAAGCGTTAAGTGCTTCAGTCTTATATCACAACAGATTGCTGCAATTGACCATTTTTAAATAATATAAATTAATAGAGAGAAATTGATATGAGCAAAATTACTTTTGAAGAAACAATCGAATGGTTTCAAACTACTGACTATAAAGGTGCTATCGGTCTAACTGTAAAATTTCCTGTGCCGCAAGAAAATGTAGAAAAATTTGTTGATTTTTTAAATGACTATATGCCTTATGTGAAAAAAGAGAATGGTTGTATACAATTTACTTGGCACCGTGATTGGAAAAATCCTAATGAGTTCTGGTTAACTGAACATTGGGAATCATCAAGTATTCTGCTTGAACACCTTGGACCTGACTCTCGCTCAGGGACTAAATATGCTGGTGATGCGCCATTAGTCATTATGGCTGGTCTTGGTGTTAACCCTGAACCTGCAGCTATCTACAAATTAGGTCTTTAAGGCGACGTATAATTGACGTTAGATATGTTTTACATAGTAAAGCCTAACGTCAGACTAGATCTAAATTTAAAAATTTAATTACTTATAGAGAGATGAATAATTATCAATATAACCTTCCCAAACAGGAGGTGTTTTGATTGTCTGTTGGACTGTCTCTATCAACAAATTAATTAATGGTGTTTTGTTGCGGTGAGGGTATACCGCATATATTTCACCATGAATGTTAGGTAATTGATGATCGGTAAGTAAGGGTATTAGTCCCTTTTCTTGAATATTTTCTTTTAGTGCAGAGAGTGGAATAATCGAATAACCTAAACCTGCTTCGACAGCGCTAATTAGCGTTGCCATATCATTTGCTTTGAGTCGTCCTTTCATACTCTGTTTAGTGATTTCATCGCTTTGTGGATGATCACTTATCTCTAATTTATCGAAATGAAATTCTCCATTGGAATAGATAATAGCAGGAAGTTTAATCAATTCATCTACGCTATTTGGCTCCCCATATTGTTGAATAAAACCTTTAGAAGCTAGGATTGCTAACTTATTCAGCGCTAATTTTTTGGCTATCATAGTTGAATCTTTAGGTGGACCAATGCGGAAAGCAATATCAAATTTACCACTGATTAGGTCCTCTCGCTTATCATCAAGTATTAGATCTACATAGGTTTCAGGATACTTTATCATAAAGTCATTAATGGCTTTTTTAAGATATAGGTGGCCAAATGAGGTGTAGCTACTGATCCGAATAAGACCTTTGGGCTCTGAGTGAAAAGAATTAGCTAGCCTTTGTGTTTCAACAAGTGCATTACGAACGATTTCGGCTTGCTTTGCAATTTCATGGCCTGCATCGGTAAGTGATATTGAACGTGTAGATCGGTTTAATAATCTAACACCTAGCTGTGTTTCTAGTGCTTTAATTTGTTTTGATATAACGGAACGATCAAGGTTGCGTATATCTGCTACTTTCGCAAAAGTTCCTTGCTGAACGATATCAAGAAACAGCTCTAGTTTAGTTGCCAAATCCATTCAACCTCCTTTTCATTAATATTAATTTTTTTATTAGTATATTAGTAACAGCTTGAAGCAGATAAATATATCAATACCTAAGTGAAAATGATCGTGCCAACTATTTAAACTTTAATTTAATAAATCTAAGTTGATTCTTGAGGGGCAATGCCTCGCCCGAAGCGCCCTAAGAAGCTAAATCGAAAGCGCCACCAAAGCTATTTAGAAACCTACAAACTTATGGCTAACATTACTTAGCTACAACAATCTTGATCAACGAGATCGGATATCGCGTTGCTCAATTAATTTTGACTAGATTGCCTCAAAAACAACGGGGTCAAGTCTTGCCTTTTGCTATTTTTAAGTTGTAATCGGTAAATTTTATAAGATTAATGAATGACAAACTAAGGCGCAATGTACCCCTTTGCGCCTCAGAACACCAAATAGGAGTCAGCATGTAAATATTAGCGTTCATTCTTCATCACCGTATCTAGTTTTTCCATGCTTTGTTCAAAATAAGGGTTATAAGTTAAGCGCGCAAAGATTTTTCCCTCTTCAATCATACCGTAAGAAGAAAACCATATATCCGCACCTTGTTCACAGGCATTTTCTTGTTCTTTTGTTTGCCCGTTATTGCATATTATTATAGTGGCTTCGGTACCATACTCGATATTATTAGGTGAAAACATTAACCCCATGTGAGAGCCATTAACGATGCCTAAATCAGGACGATCCATGCTGAATATGGTGGTTTTTGAAATAGATAAATCAAGCTCACCTTGCCATATAAGTTTATTATTTTTATTGGTAAATTTCTTTTGGAATACGGAGGTGGGAAATTTGCTATCAATAATACTATCGCCTTCACTTATCATCATAAAAACGGGTTTATTGTACGTGGCATCTTCTAAATCATTTTGTACTATTTTTGCGGTATCGTAATAAACGGCAGCGCCGTTCATTGGCAAAGAATTATAACGAATGTAATTAGTTTCAGGATCTTGATCTGCCCATGTCATTACATAACTGGCGGCTCTAGCCCATTTCACGGCGGCTCTTCCCGGTTTAAAGGCGGGTGAAAATAGTAATAGTCCCTCTATTTCATCGTCATTTAATGCTTCTGAAGTCACTAAGTTTGCACCTGTAGAGTAACCACCAAGCCAGAGTTTGTTTGATTGTGGCTTTAGCAAAGCAATATGGTGGCTCACCACATTTTGCCAATCTTCCAATGTTGGTAGCATGAGATCTCCCACTTTACTGCCATGCCCGGGTAATAATACCGTTCTTACAAGATAACCTTGTGAGACTAAGTGCCGTGCAACATCGATAAAAGAGTATGGAGAATCCCCCAAACCATGCACTAAAAGTACCGCGTCACCATTTGGGTTTTCAGGAATTAATTCAAAAGGAATATTAGCTTGCAGTTCTTTTTCAATATCATCTGTTTTAAATACTCGATGTTGCGATAACCAAAGCTTCGTCTCATCAATGTACTGTTGAAAATTGTCTTGAGAATAACTTGGTAAAGATTCTGAAGCTTGATAGTTAGGATCAGTAGTAGATTGGCTACAGGCGATTAGAAGAGCAAAAGAAGCAATAAAAGTCATGCGATAAAAAGATGAAGTCACGATAGTCGCCTATTAAAAATAATGGACACAAAATTATTTACAGGGTCATAAAATGTGCAGTGAACTAGCATATATGTCCAACGCCTTAAATATCAATTAATATAATCTAATTAGGTATGTACCCTTTTAGGTATTAGATTATACGGCAATAAAAAATCTTAACTTATTGACTCTGCATCTCAATTTGACGCATCGGCATCGCATCAATTTCTAAAAATATAGCCTCTAAATACAGGCTTTCACGACTAGATTTTATATCGCCGTCTTTACCGATTAACATTACTTTTCCTTGGCTACTTTTATATTTTTTAACCGCGTTAGATAAAAAGTTATCAGCAAGATTGCCATTGAAGTTTGTTGCTAAAGTGTCATGTTGTATTACGAACCAAACAATATCACGCTCATTTATATCATCTTCATTTTGTTCAAATATTTTTATAATACTGTCTTTATTGTTTACTGTATTGACTAAAATTATCCTATTTTCCCATTTTAAGGAATTGAACTCTTCTAGCATGGCAATCTCCTTACTCTGAATGGACAAACTAAAGATAAAAAAAAATAAATAACGTACTTCATATTCTCTGCCCTAATAATTAAATGATATGCGCTGTTAGCAATCCCTATAAAAATACCTCTTAGATTACGGAATATCTTTCTCATAGATAGATACGCGAATAAAGCATCATTGGATCAAAGACATATTTTCAAACCGCTCGATACGACATAAATTGAGACAAAAACAGATGTAAAATATAAAGAGCACTCAAGCCCTACAATGCTAATAGTAATAAATTACAATTTATACTTGAGTTTGATGAATGTGAAAACGAAGACCCAAATGTCAAAAATTAACGTTTTTATGGATTCAAGCAACTTAATTAACAACAACGCTAACGAGGATAAGTAGAATAAACGTCATTTTTTTACTCAGTTTACTTAGTATCTTTGCTCTCACTACTGCATTTTCAATGATCTTAATTACCCCACACATTGATCGCTGGTTTTAACCCTGTCTTGAATGCATCCAACCTAATTAATTTATCGTTTTGGTGCAAAGTTATAAAAATCAATTCCATGATGGTGCAATTTAAATATTAACTTTATTTGTTACATTAAAAATCAACAGCTTAAATTTTGGTGCAATTCTTGATTGATTATTAATAGAACAACTGTAAAGCACTCTCACATCAAAAAGGGACTAAATAATAATGCAAGACACATTGACGTTGGTACTCGCAGGGGGAGTAGGTTCTCGCTTATCTCCTCTCACTGATAATAGAGCAAAACCCGCTGTTCCTTTTGGTGGTAAATATCGAATCATCGATTTTACCTTAACCAATTGTTTACATTCTGGCTTAAGGCGTATTTTAGTCCTTACTCAATATAAGTCTCACTCTTTGCAAAAGCACCTTCGCGATGGCTGGTCTGTTTTTAATCCTGAATTAGGTGAATACATTACAGTTGTTCCTCCACAAATGCGTAAAGGTGAAAAATGGTATTCTGGTACTGCAGATGCGATTTACCAAAACTTATGGTTACTGTCACGCAGTGAGGCTAAATATGTTGTTGTGCTTTCTGGCGATCATATTTATCGGATGGATTATGCGCCTATGATAGAGGAACATAAAAAGAATGAAGCGGATTTAACCGTTGCTTGTATGGAACTACCAATTAAAGAAGCCTCTGATTTTGGTGTTGTTGCCGTGGATAATAATGATAAAATTATCGCTTTTGAAGAAAAACCGGCTATACCTGCTAGCTTACCGAATGATCCTGAAAAAAGTCTTGTTTCAATGGGGATCTATATTTTTACAATGGATGCGTTGATACAAGCTTTAGAATCAGATGCAGAAGATCTGATTTCAAGTCATGATTTTGGTAAAGATATTATTCCGACGTTAATTGAAAAGGGTAAAGTCTACTCCCATCAATTTGGTGGACAAGTAGGACGAGTAACAAAAGATGCCTATTGGCGCGATGTAGGTACTATTGATTCATTTTATCAAGCAAACATGCAGTTATTAGAACCAGTACCGCCAATGGACTTATATCAGCGGGATTGGCCTATTAGAACTTATGAACCACAGTTACCACCAGCAAGGACTACTTCATCAGCGTCAGGCAAGGAAGGTGTTTTTGTAAATTCTCTTATTTCAAGTGGCGTGATTAATTCAGGAGGTTCCGTTAAGAACTCTGTCATTTCTTCCAGTGTTAGGATTAATAGTGAAGTAGAAGTAGTCGGGAGTATTTTACTTGATCACGTTGAGGTAGGTGAAAATAGTCAGCTTAAAAATTGTATTATTGATAAGCACGTGAAGATTCCTGCGGGAACATGCATTGGTTTCGACAGTCTCGAAGATGCAAAGAAGTTTACTATTTCAGATGGTGGGATTGTGGTTGTACCTGAGTCATATCAATTTTAATGGCAATTTGTAAATAGATATAAAAAAGCCCCAATATTGAAGTGCCCCCGTAAAGTTGGATATTTTAGTCAAGCGGCTTGTGAGGCCTGGTTTCGATAACCTATCGGAGTCAAGCCTTTTAGTTTCACCTTTATCCGTTCTGTATTGTAATACTCGATATACTCTTCTATTTTTGTTATTAGCTCATCAGCATCTTGAAAATGTGTCCACGATACATTTCTGTTTTTAATAAACCAAAGAAGTTTTCTTCAACAGAAAAAACAATGGGGTCAAGTCTTGCCTTTTGCTATTTTGAAGTTGTAATGGGTTAATCTGACCAGATTAATGAAGGAAAAGCTAAGGCGCAATGTGCCACTTTCCGAGTTACTAAAGCAAGTCGGTATGCTCAGTTCAGTATTTCAATACAAAGCAATACCGAGTGGCAGATATCATTTTATTAACATTTTCCACGTCGGTTTGTGCCCTTTTCCATGCTGTCGTTATGTTACTAATTTTAAATAAATAGATTATTTTCCATTGCCGTTTTATACCTCATATTTTACCAAGGCAATTCTGTGCCGTCATAGGTAAAGAAACAACCAGAATTTATCCTTTTAAGGTCTGAAATTACCTTAATCATACCGGTGACACTTTGCTCTGCTGTTATTTTTCCCTCTTTGCCTCCCATATCTGTTTTTACCCAACCAGGGTGAATAACCGTTGCTGTGACGCCATCATCTACTAACTCACAAGCAAGTGATCTGAAAGATTGATTTAATGCGGCTTTCGATGCACGGTAGCTATATCGTCCACCAGAGCGATTATCACTAATGCTTGCGAGAATAGAGGTTAACCCTATAACTTTTTTCTCTTTACTCGCCATTATATTTTTTAATAAGGCTTGAGTGATCAGCATGGGGGCAACGGTATTAACGGCTAACACGTCGAGCCAACTTTTCTGGTTCATTCTCGTTAATGTTTCACACTGCTCCCCGCCCACGCCGGCATTATGAATGAGTATATCAATCGGTTCATTTTTAAAATGTGCTGTTAAATTAATTATCTGCGCTTCATTTGTTACATCCAGTTGATGTAGCTGAATATTCTTATGACGCTTCGCTAATTGTGTTAACGCTATTGCCTGAGATAAATCACGCGCACAAGCAATCACATGATCACCTTGCTGAACATATTGTTTTGCAAATTGAAGACCTAATCCACGATTTGCACCGCTAATAAAAATAGTTTTCATATTATTTCTCTCGGAATAGTTAAAAAGAAGTGCAGTAAAAGAAAGGCGAACCCGATTAGGGGCTCGCCTTTCTTGATTTATATTGATAGCTGATTAAGCTTCTTTGGCTGCCGCTTTCTTGTCTAATACACCGCTATAGTGGGTTAGTACAAGGGCAATTAATACCACAATCGCGCCGATCCAAGGTGTGTTCATCAGTCCAGCTTCTGCAACGATTAAACCACCACCCCAAGCACCTAATGCAATACCAACATTAAAGGCTGCGATGTTAAGACCAGAGGCAACATCAATGGCATCAGGTGTATGTTTTTCAGCTAATTTTACAACGTAAACCTGCAGTCCTGGTACGTTACCAAATGCAAATGCACCCCATACTAAGATAGTAATAACCGCTGCAATTGGGTTAACCGCGGTAAAGTTGAAAACAAATAATACTGTAGCCAGACCTGCAAAGATAATCGTAAGGGCTTTGATTGGCCCAATCTTATCGGCCATCTTTCCGCCCCAGATATTACCAACGGCAACCGACACCCCGTAAACCAACATGATTAGACTAATTGCACTTGAATCAAATCCAGAGATTTCCTCTAGGATAGATGCTAGGTAGGTAAAGGCGATGAACGAACCACCGTAACCAATCGCGGTAATTGCATAAACTAACAATAAACGCGGCTCTGCAAGTACCTTAAATTGTGCTGAAATCTTTGTCGCTGGTGCTTGTTTTAGATTGTTTGGTACCAATAATGCACTACCGACAAGTGCAATCAGACCTAATATTGCAACCACTAAAAATGTTGCCTGCCAGCCAAAGGTTTGGCCAATGTAGGTGCCTAATGGCACACCTGTTACTAGTGCGACCGTTAAGCCGGTAAACATGATCGCAATAGCGCTCGCCGCTTTTTCTTTTGAAACTAACCCTGTTGCAATCGAAGTACCTATTGAGAAAAACACGCCGTGTGCTAAACCGGTTAATATGCGTGCGACAATCAGTGTGTCATAACTTGGTGCTTGCCATGCTAATACGTTACCTGCGACAAAAAGTGACATCACAGAGAGTAAAACGTGTTTTCTATTCCACTTACCTGTTAATGCGGTTAACACGGGGGCGCCGATGGCAACACCTAATGCATAAAGACTAACTAACAATCCAGCTGATGGGAGTGATACATTTAAGTCTTGTGCCATGGTTGGAATTAATCCAACGATTACAAATTCAGTCGTTCCAATTGCAAAAGCGCTGAGCGTTAGTGCGAGTAAAGCGAGAGGCATAATTTATTTCCTATTTTTAGTGTTTGATTAATTAAAAACTGTATGGGTTTGTTTGTTGGACGCATTATTAATGAGATTAACGTTGCTTAAAACCGTGTTATTAACAAATTACTTTTGTTAATATCGACAGTAATGTTTATTAAAACAAAAAGGGAAACCTATGTTGACACGCTCTGATGATTTAGAAATGCTACTTGCAGTTATCGATAGTGGCGGTTTTTCAGCGGCAGCTGATCTATTAGATATTCAAGTTGCACGTGTATCTCGGGCGGTAAGCAAGATTGAGAAGCAGCTTGGTGTGACCATTTTAAACCGAACAACACGGCGCATTGAGCTAACCGATGAAGGACGTCTATTTGTAGAATCGGTGCGGACCGGGTTATTAAATATTCAAAAAGCTGAACAAGATCTTGTAACACGCGGGGAGCTTCCGGCGGGTAGATTACGAATTGATGCAGCGAGTCCTTTCATATTTCATCAACTTATTCCTCTCATCGCCCCTTTTAATAAAGCATTTCCTGATATTCAAGTTGAGCTAACTTCAAATGAGGGCATTGTTGACCTGTTAGAGAAAAAAACAGATATTGCTATTCGTATCGGTAAATTAACCGACTCCACATTACATGCTCGTCCGCTAGGGAAAAGTCCGCTACATATCGTGGCCTCACCTGAGTATCTCGCCAAAAGAGGGTTACCCAAACAAACGACTGACTTATCGGCGCATCAACTAATAGGGTTCACTGGCGCAAAAGTGCTTAATAGTTGGCCAATTACTGACGGAGAAAATATCGAGCCAGATTTGACTGCGAGTAATGGTGAAACAGTGCGTCAACTGACTTTAGCTGGCAATGGCATCGCTTGCTTATCAGGATTTATGGTGAATGAAGATATCGCCGCAGGCAGGTTAATACCTATATTAGTGCAACAAAAACAGAGCAAACCAGAGCGCGAACAAATTAATGCTGTCTTTTATAAATCGTCCTCTGTTGCTCGGCGTATATCTGCTTTTATTGACTTTATTCAGCCTAAGTTATCACTGTAAATATGCTGCAGTTAACAATTACACTCGATTGAGATAACTAGGGGTTGTTGATGTTTCAAGTTTTTTTTTGCAGCAATTTATTGGCTTTTTATGCAAGGCTGAGCCTATGTCGTGTGGTTGTTCCACATAAATAGGCGAAAACGCAGTAGAAAGAGTCAACAAATGCTGCCCTTTGGGTTGAACAAAATTTAAACGGCAAAGGTCAACAGCCCCTAAATACAAGGAAACATTATTGCATTTACTACAAAAGTAATTTGCTACTTATGCTCTTAATGAAAATAGTTGAAGTTGTTAGGATACCCATATATTAATAAACGGGGCTCACCATTATGACAACATCTCTTTTGCAACCTATTCAATTAGGCAAAGTTACTTTAAAAAACCGCATTGTTATGCCACCAATGACGCGCTCTCGTGCTAATCAGCCTGGAGATGCTGCAAATGACTTAATGGCAACTTATTATGCACAGCGAAGTGAAGCCGGTCTTATTGTTGGTGAAGGCACACAAATTTCATCAATGGCAAAAGGTTATGCATGGACACCTGGTATTTATACTCCAGAGCAGATATCAGGATGGCGCAAGGTAACAAGCGCAGTTCATGGACAAGGCGGTGTTATGTTTGCACAACTTTGGCACGTAGGCCGCGTTACTCACCCAGACAACATTGATGGCAATCAACCACTCTCCTCCTCTGCAATAAAAGCAGAAAATGTGAAAGTATTTATCGACAATGGTAGCGATGAACCTGGTTTTGTTGATGTAGTAACGCCACGTGAAATGAGTATCGAAGATATTAAGGAAGTGGTAGCGCAATTTCGTCAGGCAGCACTCAACGCCGTTGAAGCAGGTTTTGATGGGATTGAATTACATGCTGCCAATGGTTATTTAATCAATCAATTCATCGATTCTGAATCTAACCTTCGCACAGACCAATACGGTGGATGCCTTGCAAATCGCCTACGTTTTTTAGACGAAGTAGTCGCTGCAATGGTTGATGCAATTGGCGCGGACAAAGTCGCTGTTCGTTTAGCCCCACTAACGACCCTTAATGGTACGGTTGATGCGAACCCAGAAGAAACCTATATCGCAGCTGCAAGCTTATTGAATAAACATAATATTGTTTACCTACATATTGCAGAAGCTGATTGGGATGATGCACCACCAATGTCACTAACATTTAAACAAGCATTACGTAGCGCTTACCAAGGGATATTAATTTATGCAGGAAAATACTCTGTAGCGCGAGCAGTCCAAGCAATTGAAGATGGTCTAGCTGATATGGTTGCCTTTGGTCGACCGTTTGTTGCTAACCCTGATCTCCCATCTCGTATAAAGCATAACCAAGCTTGGGCAACACACAATCCAGAAACATTATTTGGTGGTGCAGAAAAAGGGTTAACTGATTACCCTCGCTTTTCTCAGTAATCACTTTTTCAATTTTAAATTACACAAATTAAGGTATTAATTATGTTATTCAATCAATTTAATTTTGCAGGTTTTAACACCACTAATCGTATCGTAATGGCACCTATGACACGTTCACGCACGAGTCAACCGGGTGATATCCCTAACGATATGATGGCAACTTATTATAAACAACGCGCGACTGCTGGTCTTATCATCACTGAAGGTGCCCCTATTTCAACGGTTGCTCGTGGTTATTCAATGACACCGGGAATCTACTCTCAAGAGCAGATAGAAGGTTGGAAAAAAACAACACAAGCAGTGCATGAAGTGGGCGGAAAAATATTTATTCAGCTTTGGCACGTTGGTCGCCGCAGTCACGAAACGATTGCTGGAGAACCGATTGTCTCAGCATCTGCTATCAAAGAGGCGGATCAAGTTTTTGGACCATTGCCAGAGGGTGGCTTTGGCATGATTGAAACAAGCGTACCGCGTGCAATGAGTATCGATGATATCCAAAACACTATCCAAGACTTTGTGCAAGCAGCAAGAAATGCAATGCAAGCAGGCTTTGATGGCATTGAAATTCATGGCGCACATGGCTACTTACTTGACCAGTTTATGCATATAGCAAGTAACCAACGCGATGATATGTATGGTGGTAGCCAAGAAAATCGCATGCGATTTTTAGTTGAAACGGTACAAGCAATCGTAGACGAAATTGGTGGTGACAGAGTTACTATTCGTTTGTCTCCACATGTAACAGAGGGTTACGCACAGGAAGACCCTGAGCTTATTGAACTGACATTAAAAACACTTCAAAAGCTGGCTCCTATGAACCTTGCTTATGTTCATTTCTCTGAAAACATTGCCAACTATGTTGAAGCGTCTGAACAGTTTAGACAACAAGTTCGCCGTATTTACCCAAACCCAATCATGGTGGCGGGCAAGCTAAATAAAGAGATTGCACAGGATCTATTAGCTAAAAATTATGCTGATTTAGTGGCTTTTGGTACCCCTTTTGTGACTAACCCTGATTTTGTTTCTCGTCTCGAGAAAAATATTGGCTTGGCAGAGTTTGATGCTGATGCGCGCTTAACATTATACGGAGGGGATGAAAAAGGTTATACAGATTATCCCGCTGCAGGTTAACCAGCGACTAACGCTTAAAAAAACATTTTTTGCCAATGATGAATATAGTGGCGAGTAATTTATGGCCACTATATCCATGATAATTATCACTAATATATAAACTTACCGCAGGTGCTTTAATGTTTGGATGCAATTTTAACAGCGAGAACATTCTAAAAGCAACTTTTGGCAGACTTTCTTTTGGTGGGTTTTATTTCCACTTACATTAACTATATTAATTCTTAAAAAATACAAAGCATAAAAATATTGGTTAATTAATTTATAGGTTTCTAAGGCGCTAAGTGTGTGAAAGAAAATTAGAGGGAATACTATATTTCATCGAAATGATAAACGAGGTTTATGTCTGCTATGTCGGAATAGCAGACATTACATACTTCAAAAGTTCGCATAAACTCTAAGATTCTTTACCCCCTTCCGAGTTAGAAGCTAAATATTAAAAAGCAAAGTGAAAGACTTGTATCTCTGCCTGATATTTTCAGCCACAACACATCCTCGTTGTTAATTCGCTTGTACGCGCTGAAATGACCAATTTTGGTGTAATTATCCGCACAAAAATAAAATATAACAATTTGAATAGAAAAGGTTATTTTTAACATTCGTGACACGCATTGATGGACTAAGCCCATCAAAAGCGAGGAAACGGATTATCATTTCCTTGGTATTATAATTTGCATAAAGAGAACGTAATCGTGTAACGCCTTGCACCCCGTTCTACCCTATTTATACAGCAAAGGAAAATAACATGAAAAGCCTAATATCAATGTCAATATTAACCGCCTTATCTGCAGGAAGCGTATTCGCAAGTGAAGTCGTCAATGACTCATCATCAAATGTGGATGTTTATAATACTCATGAATTTTTCTTACAAGAAGGCAATCGCGTAAAACTGCAATTCCCAATTGATCAATCTAAATTTGCTTGGCAAAACCTAAGCCGTTTTTACCCTACTGCTCAAGTTGAACGCGATGGACCTGTTTATCAATTCCCATATAAAATTGACAATAAAATAGGTGAAATTTCTGCAACTGTACATGGTGAGAAGAAGACACTAAACGAACACTTAGATGCTTACCCCGTTGATGCGTTTCTGGTTGTAAAAAACGGTGAAATTGTCTTTGAACGTTACAATACAATGAACAGAACAGATAAGCATAATTGGTTTTCAAACTCGAAAATAACGACAGGGATCGAGATTGCTAAGCTGGTCTCGGAAGGAAAAATTAAGCCTACCGATGCGATTTCTAAATATATACCAGAACTAAAAGGTTCTGACTGGGATACTGTTTCAATACTCGATACTGCGAACATGGCGACAGGTTTAAATGCAACTGAGCATGATGAAGTAGAAGCTGATTCACGTACAAATCCAGAGCAGCCTTGGTTTAAATGGGCTGTATCCATTGGTGTATTTGAAGGTGATGTGACGCAAACTCCACTTGAAGTGCTAGCTGAAATGAAACGAAAAGCGCCAGGTAGTGAAACATTCGAATATAACTCTATTAATACTTTCGTGCTGTCGCGCATCGTAGAGAATGTACGCGGTCTACCAATGAATGAGATAGTGAGTCGTGATATGTGGCAGAAGATGGGGGCAAACAATGATGCCTACACGGTCGTATCTCCAAAAGGCGGCTATCCACTAATGTTCTTCTCAATGAATACGACCATTGAAGATATGACAAAATTTGGCATGTTACTTACTCCTTCTGCGACAAAACTTGGTAATGGCGGAATAGATAAAGACGTTATTAAATTAATTCAAGAGTCCGGTAATCCAGAAGCTTATGGTGGTGGTTATGTGGGGAAAATGATGGAAAACTCATTCTACAACGACACCAATATTAAAAATGCTTATCAGTTTGATGCTATCTTTGAAGATGGAGACTTATTCAAAGCAGGCGTTGGCGGACAAGGTGTTTACATCTCACCAACGAAAGACTTGGTGATCTCTTTCTTCTCAACAAGCACCGGTAAAAACCAAGAAGAAACCTATGCTCGTGAGATCGCTAAGTATTTCAAATTTTAAACGATACAACCTGTTAACAGATGTGATCGTTTAACCTTTGGGTGAAAATAAAACAATCTGACCAACCAACTAAAATCCTCAACCTTATTAAAGGTTGGGGATTTTTTTTAATCAATAAATGGGGGAATGTATGGGGAGTTTGAAAATTATACAACACTCTGTTAACTGCTATTGCTATCAAACGAAGCGAAACAGTATTATTTAAAACAAAAACAGTTCAAATACGAAGTGAGCCACTGAAAATAATTTCATAAAAATAAGACAACTGAAAACCCGCCGTGAGTCTACAACGTTCAACCATATCGGATAATGCAGACTTCGCATCGCCTTATCTAGATTATCTCTATTTTTTAAGGCATTGTTTTCAGAGGTTTTACCTGTTTTATCATTGACGATAAAGCGTTGAATTATCTTAAAACTCGTTTGTTGCCGCCTCTCTTGACCGATGCTTATTAATTAACCCCAAGAACGAAATTGTGCGGTATCAATATGTAAGAAATCACTTTTAGGGTAATAACCAACACCACCGGCTTTTAAAGAAAGCGCAGCCTTTCTAACATCAACGAGTGGTACTCCCTCAAGACGGAAATCTATTGCTTTTCCTAGCATATGCTGACTTTTTTTAGCAACCCCAGAAGATTTACCATTCAACATTTGGTTAGTTATCGGTGATCGGTAGCCAGAAATGATTTGAACTTGTCCCTTAGATCCAATGATTTTCTGGATAGCCGTTATCTGATCAAAGAGGTGCTTATCCATCTCTATCATTTCGTTTTGACGGAAATCACGACAAATATGGTTTAACTTCATTAATTCACTTGATTGATAATTTTTACCATCAAAATATTGCGACTGTAAAATTTCACCTGTGTGTAAGTTATTTAAGTTTAACTCTCTCGGTTTATCTTTAATTAAAGCTGCAAATGAAAGAGAAGGTAAGCATGATGCTCCCAGTGCTACTAAGCCTGAAGTAATAAGCTTCCGGCGTTGAAAATTAATGTTTTCCATATTATCCGCTGTATAAAAATCAATCTAAAAAAGAGGAAAATACGGGTTTTTAATCTCAGAGTCAAACAACTTAACTAGTCGTTAAAGGCACAATAGCAGGATATTATTGCTTAGTTATTGTACAGAAAGACATTTTTAAATTAAATAAATTTACGCTTCTTTAATTTTTGATGTTTATTTTTCTTCTAGCGTGGTCATAATGATAAATATCACTCCGAAACTGAGTGATGCCCTGCTGGTTTACCCACACAGTTTGGTAAATGGTTTTTACGCTAATTAATTGCTTTAAAGCCACACTATTTGTTTCTTCTTTCTGACTATGAAAACGAAAGTCTGTTTGAGTGAAACCAGATTGCTTCATCAATATCTGGGCAAATTGTTCAGAGTCTTCTACACGTATACAACCAGAACTGTGTGCTCGATACTGTTTATTAAATAAATGTTTTGCTGACGTATCGTGTAAATAAATCGCATTTCTATTGGGGGTGTTAAATTTATATGCGCCTAAGGTACTTGATTTACCTGAACGTTGGCGTAATTTATAAGGGAAGTTTTCTACATTCATCGTATTCCAGTCTATTTGCTCTGGATCGATTATGTCCTGACTATGCCAACTATCAACAATCTCAAAGTTATTTTTACTCAAGTATTCAGGGGAAGTTAATACCTTCGGCAAAATATCTTTACGCATAATACTATCGGGTACTTTCCAGTTGGGATTAAAAATAATGGAATCAAGTTTACTCGTAAATAAAGGCGTTCTTCTTGTTAGACGCCCAACAATTATTTTACTTTCAAATATTTTTTGATCATCTTCCCAATATTGCATTTCAAAACTAGGGATATTAACAATTATTTTGTTCGAATCGACTGTGTCCCATAACTGCACTCTTAACAGGTTTAATGCCATTATTCTTAGGCGCTCTGTATAACTAAAGTTGAGCCAATGACGTGTATTTTTACCAATAATGCCATCTTCGACTAATCCATGACGGGCTTGAAATTGCTTAACAACTTGTTCAAGTTTCGGGCTGTATAGGGTGGGCTCTTCGGATATAAATTGCTGCTTTTGCTGTAAGGAGATATCGCCCGAAAGATGTAATCGTTGAATAAGAATCTCTTTTTGCTTAAGCGTTAACTTCTTTTTCACAAGCGGGCTTAAAGTAGCACCTTCACTACTTTCATATTCCAAGTTCTGAAACGCGATATAACTTTGATAAAGCGCATCATAGCCCTCTGATGTTGGTAACAGTGCTTGTAAATATTGCAGTTTAGCTTGCTCTGAATTGGCCGTAAAAAAGTTTTCAATTGTGCTCTCTGTTGGTGCTTTTAAATTATCTTCTACACGTGATCCAAATAACCAAGCAAAGCCCTTTTTATCTAGCTGTTCAAGATAGGATAGATAAAAGATCAATGTATCTGATGCCAAATACTCGTAGTCTTGCCAGTTTTGTAAAACTGCGGCTTCTTTTAATTGATGGTAGCGATTAAATATATGATCGTTAATGCGGGCGGTAGCCATAATTGATAATTGATTTTGAAATTCTTCGCGTAATAGAGGATCAGACCAATAAGTTAGATTTTCATTTTCAGGATAAAGAGACGCAATGATGCTAGGGTATTGAACACTAAGCTTGCCACCAAGTGTCAACGAATGAGCAGGCCATATACTAAGCATTAGAAAGCAAACTAATAATTGTGTTTTTTGCAGTTGCGCTAGTTTCATCCATTATTCCCCAATTCGTAAACACGTTAAGAAGTATACGACTAAATTGAGATTATTGAGATTATGGAAGTTGTGAAGGCTAAAAATGTAGCTGATAACCTGTTGTGGGTGAGTTATTTTGGCTATTAAATTAGAATATATTTGTTATGACCCTACCTCGCTATGTGTACCATGAATGCGATTAACGCACTTCATAAATTCAAGTTGATATTGATGATTTAAGGAGATAAAAATTTCACACCTCCATTCTCAATTAACCTATTATCAAAATCAAAAAATGTTGCATTTTCCCATGCAGATCCTTTGTTTTGTTTAAACCCAGACGCAGAGCAATTATTACTTACCCACGCAGGTTCCCAATAAACGATTCCTAAAGCGCGTTGTTTTTGAGCCTCTTTTTTTAAGTGGAGCAACCAAAAAGCTTGATTTTCTGGTGTGGCTGGACGATACCCTTTGGGCATAGTCGCAAGTATATTATGTAAATTATCATTCCATTGCTCTGTCCAAGGTAAAGCCGTTTCAACGATCATCACGTCTTTAGCGTATGATTTTTTAAGGCGTTTTATCATGTCTCCGAACTGCTCAATATTTAAGGCTGACCATTGGGCATAATAAGATAACCCGATGATATCAAAATCAATTAGCCCTGCATTTTTAGCATCGAAAAACCAATTCATTGCACTCGACGCTTTTGCTAAGTGAATAATAATTTGAGGTTGACCATTTTCAGGTTTACGTGCAGCTTTGATGGCAGCATTTAGCAGCATTGCATTTCGCTGCCAATCAATTGGGTAGCCGCTGTCATCCCATGGTAGTAGAATTTCACGATCAATTTCATTGCCAATTTGGACATAATCGGGGCTTAAGTTTTCAAGTACTAATTCGGCGAGTACTTGGTCAGTATAGTCATACAGTTTCTTTGCTAGTTGCTCAGTATCATCGAGTAAACTCCGCCATGATTTGGGGATAATTTGCGCACCAGGATCAGCCCATGTATCTGAATAATGAAAGTCTAATAGGACTTTCATATTATACGTTTTAGCTTGTTGAATACTTTTTTTGGCGTCACTTAAGCTTGAATAGTGATTTAATTCCCCCTCGGGTCCCTTCCAATATGGATCTACCCAGACTCTAATTCTAGCTAAATTCCCACCTTGCTCCGACATAATTTGATATACATTTTTGGGTTCTTCTTTGTCATAGAATACTACGCCACAATCTACCATCTGATTGACAGATGACAGGTCAACCCCACGAATAAAATCATCATCAGAAAAGACCAAGGGCTGGTAGAAGGCAAAGCAGCAAAAACAAAAAAGTCTTAGACTATCAATAAAATAATGCATTGTGAGGATCACCTAGCTAGATAATGAAATGACAGCCAAAATAAAAATGAGAGATTTAAGTATATGTAACCATCGGTAATAAATAACGTTTAATTATTAACCAGCTCTCAGTAGCAGAGTCCGGAATATCTATCTACTAGTAATGACAAATGGCGTTAACGCGTTATGTAGAAAAGGGATAGGTCTTTCATTTTAAATTTCCAAAAATTGTCAATGATTTTTTCGCTGCTATGCCCCTTAGCAGCGGCTTCGAACATCAATGTACTTTCACCACCATTTCGCTTTTAAAAATCAAAAATAGTGTACCTTCAATTATGCATTTTTCGGGAATTAATCCGCACAACCTGAAATGGAGATGACTGGTCGTTGATTTTTAAGCGCTTGCTTATAGGTCAGCTTACAAAGCGTATCATCTGCTTTTATTTCAGTAGCCGACATATCTTCTGTTTGACTCAAAAATGTAAAAATAACCGGTGATGACCCCGTTAACTCCCAATCGACGCCTTCGGTGAAATCGAGAACTAATCTTAAGTTTGTCTGTGTATCGGAGGGATAGCCCCAATGAGTCTTTATTCCAGATGATAGCTGTGCATCTTCCAAATCATCGAGCCCTTCAACTTTGGCTTTTGCGTTAACGAGCGTGCTCGCAGACTCCAGAGCTCCCTTTAACCCCTTCATTGTGGATTCCTGTGCATCACTTTGTATACTGATAAATTTAGGCACAGCTACCGCTGACAAAATACCTAGGATAACGATAACAATGATCAGTTCTATTAGGGTGAAACCAGATTGTTTTTTCATATAAACTTAAGCTCCGAAAGCATAACAAAGAAGGACATCACCGCTAGATTTTTTGTGATAACAACAGAAGTCGGTACAGTACCATTCGAATATAATAAAGCGTCTTAGTCTAGCCAATCCCTCTGGCTCGGTTGAACACATCTTGGATACTTTGTGAGCTCAACAAAGCCTGAAAGCCACTGTATCAATACAACCTCGAATATAGCAATTCAAAGCAAATTATAATTAATAGCAGACTATAAGAATAAACCCTTTTCGTCAATGAAAAGTATAAAAAACAACAAGATCAATCACCTTCCGCTTAAGGCTGTAATAGTTGCATTGTCTAAACTATAAGACATATCAATATTCTTTTGACCATCCACCAAATTCAGATTTTTTGATTGTGCTGTAATGCGCAACGCCCCACTTACCTTTATTGGCATGTATGGCACCCCTGCTTTAATTGCTTTCTGCACTTTAATTAAAATTAGCTGATTTGCTGACGGTACAGGTTTGTGTGAGCAAGCGCCTATCGTCGGTACTAATAAAAATTCCTTTACAAATTCACCATCGAACTCAAGCGCTAACATGTACCCCTCGATTTCGATGTTTTTATTCATTAGTGAACTATTAGTTGCCATTGCGGCTTGTTTTCGTTTATTCATGACGATTAAACGCTGCTCAAACATATATGTAATGTCTACTTTCTCTCTTACTAACGTTGCTTTTGCCTTTTCAGCTTCTTTTTTCATTGCCTCGGTGACAACCTTTGGATAATCTTTTTGTAATTTTGAAATACGTGCATAAATCGATAGGTTATAAACTTGATCTTCGGTTAAATCTTTAAAAGGATCTTGGTATGGTGCAACTTTACCTTGTAAGTCTACCCACCCAATTTTAATTGCCTCTGTTGCTTGTACCACCGAGAAAAAGCTAAGCAAAAAAGGTATCAGTAACAATTTTTTCATGTGCATTCCTAAAACTTGATGTTCATACCAGTCAGATAACGAGTATTTGTAAATTAATATCCAGAAGATCAATGTAAGAGTTAATACACAGCTCTGGATAGTAAATTAAAGGGGAGATTCAATAGGCGTTAATGTGTTGATATCTAAATGAAAATATAATAATTGGCGATTGGCAACTTTATGGTAAGAAATAATAATGTAAACGATAGCCAAGCCCCTAATAAGCGACTGTTTAGCACAGTAACTAGCCTGCTAATTTTTAGCCAGAGAGCAGGTTTAAATGCTCTCTGGCTAAGTACCTACATTAATAATTTTACTTAATTGTCTAAAGGAATTTAGCGCTCTATTGAGCAACAATCACTTGTTTCATTAACTCAAATACGTCGGTATTATTAACATAATCACCGTTTGAACCAATGTTATTATAATTCGCTACATAACCAGGATCATTACCTCTTACAGCAATACTAAGTGTATCTGCCCCATTACCTTTAGCGTATAACCTCACTAATTCACGAGTATGGTTACCGCTGTAATATTTCACAATTGGCATTACGCCTTTACCTGGGTTTTCCACATGCGCATAGGCAACTTGATCCGATGTTTCACCTAATACATAAGCATTACCGTGATCAGTGGTCACGATTAATAACGTTTCGTCCCAGCTGCTGTTTTCTTCTACCCAAGCGATCACAGCAGAAATTGAAGCATTAAATTCAACCAACTCTTCAATGATACGCGCAGTGTGATTACCATGAGCAGCCCAATCAACCGCGCCCCCTTCTACCATTAAGAAAAAACCATTTTCATTTTGAGATAGGTAATTAATTGCACCTTTGGTCATAACCTCGAGTGTTGGTGGTCTTGGTAAAAAGTCACATGCAAATGCAACATTTCCATCTTGCCCGTTAGAGCATCCACGCGCTTGTTGTGTACTCGAATCACTTTGTACCAAACCAAGTAATGGACCATCTAACATTTCAGCTGTTGCTTCGTTATTTGCTAATTTTTCAAAGTCAGATTTTTTTTCTATAAAACTCCAAGGCTTATCAGAGCCATCAGCGACAAGCTTATTGCTAACAAGTTCTTCCCAACTATCCTGACCAATATATTTATAGTTATATTTAGATATCGTTTTTCTATTACCTTGGCCATCATAAGCGGGATGCCCAGTCCCCATAATCAAATCTGTTCTGCCATTAAGAAACATATCTCGACTAATTTCAGAATAATTATGACGACTTAAGTTATTAGCAGCGAATGCACCCGGTGTTGCGTGACTGATTGGCACAGAAGTGACAATGCCTGTTGAGAGCCCATTTCTTTTAGCAATTGTAGTAATCGCTTCCAGAGGCTCTCCGCAATAATCGACGCCCATTGCACTGCCGTAAGTTTTATGACCCGTTGCATAGGCTGTAGCCGCTGCTGCAGAGTCTGTATATTCTTTATTGAGATAGTCATAACCCGCAAACTCGAAGTTACTTTCAATCGGAGTGTCATCCCACACTTTGACCGCCTCATAAAGCACTTTTTGCTCTTCTTCTGTACAAGTTAACGCTGGCTCATAGGTTGCATTGATCGGAGCCGTATTCACCGCCATACGTGTATCGAATTCGGTGTATGGGTAAGTATTGTTATTTAACTTACCATCCGTCCAGTAACTAGCGAGATCCCATGCACCGTCACTGGTGCCATCTGCAATCATCAAAATCACATTTTTTGTTTTAGCATTTTCCGGTATTTCCGGAGTAACAGGAACCTCAGGGTCAACAGGAACCTCAGGGTCAACAGGAACCTCAGGCGCCTCTGGAATATCTGGAGACGCAGATAGGTCTGCTGTCGATTCACTGTTACAACCGGCTAGCGATAAAGCCACTGAAATAAAGATGACACTAAAATTATTTGTTCTGTTTATTACTTCCATTTTCATTTTTCTCCGTGATTATTAACTATGAAATTAGGCTAATTAATCAGACTAATTCTACCAACTTGAATCGTTTCAGTTGTTGGCACTTCATTTTTCCATTTAAATTGTAATCCGGCAGATATGACGTTAGTTTCATCAAAACTACTCGATACGTAGCCAAAGTTAAAGTCAGCCTTTATGTCTTCAATCGTAATTGTTGACCAACCATCAGCATCAACATTTAAGCTAAAGTCCGCACCTGACAGATATTGGATGTAGGCTGGTTTATAACCATCTGATTCAAGAAAAGGCTGGATAATGACATTGCCACTATTGACGTAATCACTAGGAATTTTGGCTTTTATTTCTAGAGTGACTCCTGCAGAAATATCGACATTAGCAGCAAATGGAAGCGCTACTTGATAGCTACCTTCGGCATCAAATGACGTCCAATCGATAGTGAAGTCATAGCTTTCGTCAGTAGGATTATGTGAGATAAACGCTAGCGCTAGGTCTTTTTCATACATGCCAGAGTCAACGATAAAATCATCGTTAAACGCATACTCAGTCTCAGAGACTTCATTTTCATCTGCATTAGGATCAATGATAGAAACTTCTGTGAGTTGAATTATTCCTGTTACTGGTGGCGTATCGCCTGAAAATTTGAACTGTAGACCGAGCTTAGTCACGGCATCAAAATCGAAATTACCTATATACCCAAAATCAAAATCAGGTCCTAGGTTTTCAATAGTAATTGTTGACCAACCATCATCATCAAGGGTTGATGTGAAGTCCTGACCTTGCACATATCGAATAAAAGCAGGGCCACTTGCGGAATCAAGGAAAGGCTGAATGATGACATTGCCATCGGTTAAATTAGTTTCTGGTATTTTAACCTTAAAGACTAAACTTACACCTCGATTAATATCTAATGGTTTATCGAAAGTACGTGTCACATTGTATTCACTGCTAGCATCGAATAAAGACCAGTTAATCTGAAAGTCTACCGTTTGCTCTACAGGATTATATGCGAGGTAACGTTCACCATCTTTTTCAGCAAAATGTCCTTCATCAGAGAAATCATCTGCATACCCTTCGAAAGGCCCTAAAGGTTCTGCCGGTGCTTCTGGTTCATTTAACATTGCATCAGCAAAGCCAAGAATCGCTGGTTTTTGATTTAAATCACCATCAAACATTAATGGCCAATCTGGGTGATTATTTTCGTTAGTTGAAAGCCAGCTATCTTGATCAGATACCCCCCAAACACTAATACCACCACGTTGCTTCTTCGGAACCACTGCTAAGTAAGCTTCTATAATTTCTGCATAGCGATTTTTTTGAGCTGTAGCAATTACTTCGGTTAATGCCGTCGCTTCACCACTTAAATTCATACGAACATCAAGTTCGGAGAGCTTAACTTTTAAGCCTGTATCTACCGCTTTTTGAAATGCCGCGCTGATATTTTCAATGGTTGGGTAAGTGTCGGTAACATGCATTTGAAAGGCAATACCATCAATCGGCGTTTCAGCGGCTTTCATGTCCTCAACTAAAGTAATAACAGCATCTATTTTTGCATCATTAAATGCAAGGTTGTAATCATTGTAATAAAGCTCTGCACTTGTATCTGCTGCACGTGCTGTAATAAAGGCTTTACTAATATAGTCTTTACCAATTTTTTCAACCCAAGCAATACCGTCATTAGTATCTGCTGAGCCTCTATATGAACCATCTTGTAGAAAAGCTTCATTGACCACATCCCAACTATCAACCTCTCCTGCAAAGTGCTGTACAACTTTCGTAATGTGATTATTCATCGTGTTTGTACAATCGAGCACATCATTACAACCTTGCATCCATGCGGGCGACTGGTTATGCCAAACAAGCGTGTGGCCGTGGATACTTATGCCGTTTGTTTGTGCGAAATTTACTAGTTCATTAGATTTTTCGAAATCAAAAGAGTCTTCACTAGGCTGAAGCACTTCAGGCTTCATGATGTTTTCGGCCGTCACTTGAGTGAAGTGCTGTATTACAATATTAGAGATACTTTCATTCCTAATGTTCCATTCAGATACTGCAACACCAATTGGAAAGCCCTCCGCAAATGCAGATAAACTATAAACAGTAGGTACCTCAAACTCTGGTTTTTCAAGTGGTGGAAGGTTTGGTGTTTCTGGTGTTTCGGGGACTTCTGGCGTTTCTGGTAATTCTGGCATTTCAGGTTCTTCTGCTATGTCCGTCGAACCAGAACCACATCCCGTTAATACCATCACAGTACCGAGTAGCACTAATGTTTTCCCTATATAACTCATTGTATTTCCCTTTATATTTATCATTAATGTTTAGTGTTATTGCTTAACGCCAAGGATGATAATGAGTTTTTGTTTCAGATTTGTTTCAATTCCATTGTCAAATATTATCGATTCATTGTGCAATTTTTCGTACTGTATTCTGAATAGGAGAATGGAATCTGGTATGGATGCATTACATTTAATTGGATAGCTGATGGTTTTGGTTTCGAAGTAGTTATTGCAGTGGGTTAGATTTAAGATATAAAGGCGATATTTCGCTCGGAGTAATTAATCTTTGCACGTTTAATTTTTGTTCTCCTTAGAGTATTTTGATCAAAAGGCGGAACATGGTCTAGGGCTGTTGATTTTACGAGGTTTTTGTGGGTATTTGTTGTGAAAATATCGAAAGATAACCGCCCGACGGCTAAAATTTTATGATGGTTTGGTTATGTGTTGCTTGTAGAGATCATCGAGGATGTTTAAAACAGTTCAAAGTCGCTCTCTTCATTACAAAATTACTGCCGAGTATTACCGCACGACATAACATGATAAAGCACGTCTATAAACGCTAAGCATAAAGGAAGACTGATGGTTATTTTTCACTAGATTCATTTATACGAGCCTAATAGGAAAATAAAAGTGAGTAAAATAAAACACTAGCCCTACCTTAGTGTTTTATCCCAGCAGTTTCCTCTACGACTTGTGCTCTGCTAAATATTGAAGCACAGCAAAATTCGCAGTCAGTTAACTATTTTAGTACTTAACTATATGACGCTTTGTTGTGCCGGTTGCTTGATAATACGCAGCTCTAATACGCGTAATAACTGTCCGTAAGCAGGAAGGAATAAACAGATGCTGATCATTAATTTGAAACCGTAATCCACTAACGCTATTTCTGGCCAATGGGTTGCCATAAAGGTATCTGTTGATGCGTAAAAAGCAATCGAGAAAAACACTAAGGTATCAACAAAATTTCCAATTACTGTTGATGCTGCAGGTGCTACCCACCACTGCTTAGTTTCACGCAGTTTTGCAAACACTTTAATATCCATTAATTGGCCAACCAAATAAGCGGCAAAACTGGCAAAGGCAATGCGGAAAACAAAACTATTTAGTTCCGCTAACGCTGACAAGCTCTGTAACGAACCTTGTTGAAATAAAACGCCCATTACATAAGAGATGAGTAAGGCAGGTAACATCGCTTTGAAGATAATGCTGCGTGCGGCTTGCTGACCAAATATACGAACGGTTAAATCTGTGGCGAGATAAACAAATGGAAAGCTAAAAGCACCCCAAGTGGTATGTAAGCCCAAAATGGTAAAGGGCAACTGCACCAAATAGTTACTGGCACTGATGATCAAGATGTGAAACGCAACGAGTACAAAAAGCACACGGCGAGTTTGCTCGTGAGAGAGTGATAACATAATAAACCTTTTTATGTGAAATTAACGCGGGGTGAGGGAACCCGCTATATTTTTGTTAAAAGAAATTAAGCTTATGCTTAAAAGTGACGCGTATTATAAAGGCACTTTATAATGCTGCAACAAAAAACGGTCAGTAAAGTTAAAAACATACTCAAAAAACGAAGTTAAGTGTGGTTTTAGGCCTTATCGTAGCTGGGGTATTTGAGTCACTACATCAAAGTTTATGTGCACTTTTGAAGTATAAAGCGTCAGATTTCATGACAAAGTAGGCATTAGTCTTGTGTACGACTTAGGAGAAATAGAGTATTGCTTCTAAGGTACTTTCATTCAAAAACATCCAAAACCCAATACGTTAGTGACCAATTTTACTCTTCCAGCACAGTTATTAATGATCTTATTTAGCAAACACAACGGTTTTATTACCGTGTAAGAAAATACGATGTTCTATATGGCAACGTACTGCACGAGACAATGTCAAACATTCAATATCACGCCCTTTGGCGGCAAGGTCTTGTGGGTAATAACTGTGGTCAACCGTCTCAACACATTGACTAATGATTGGTCCTTCATCAAGATCATCACTGACATAATGAGCAGTCGCCCCGACTAACTTAATACCCCGATCGTAGGCTTGAAAATAGGGTCTAGCACCTTTAAAACCGGGTAATAATGAGTGGTGAATGTTAATCGCTTTACCCGACAGTTTTTTAGACATTTCGCTAGAAAGCACTTGCATATAACGCGCTAATATCACTAAATCAGCACCACAATCTTGAATGATTTGATAAACCTTAGCTTCTTGCTCTGGCTTAGTTTCTTTTGTAATAGGTAGGTGGTAATAAGGAATACCATGCCATTTTGCTAACTCTTCTAAATCTGGGTGATTGGATATTATCGCCGGAATTTCAATATTAAGATCACCGGTACGATAGCGATATAATAAGTCATTTAAGCAATGATCGTGTTTTGACACCATGATCACGACTTTAGATTTATAGGGGCTTGATGCTAATTGCCACTGCATCTCAAACTCACTAGCTCGTTGTTCAAATTGTTCGCAGAAACTTTCTCGGTTGAATTCTGTTTCTGTATCCGCTCTGAACTCTACGCGTATAAAAAAATGGTTTTCATCCGTATCAACAAAGGAGTGAATTTCATTAATATAAAACCCTTGTTTAAATAAGAACCGGGTAACTACATCAACCGTTCCGGGTCGGCTAGGACAATCTGCGGTAATAATATGGGTTTGTGTGACAGCTTTGATATCGGACATTTTCATTCCTCTATGCTTAATTTATAAAACGGTTCACCTAATTCAAAATACGTTATCAATTCAATAATGTTGAATTCAAAACAACAGACAAACCGAAGTTTGTCTGTTGTTTATTACTATTGCCCACACTCTTAATACTCAGACTCATGATTAAATGACGCTTTTGTATTAAAAAGTTAGTTGTACATTTAATTAAAAACTGTCATTAAAATCATTACTCTTCCATGTAGCTTTCAATACTTGGGCATGAACAGATTAAATTCCTGTCGCCAAATACATTATCTACACGGTTTGAAGCCGGCCAATATTTTGAATCTTTACTGTGTGCTGATGGGAAACAAGCAGTTTCACGGGTGTAACTGTGTGTCCATTCTGCTTCCATCAAATCAACCTGAGTATGAGGGCCGTTTACTAATGGATTATCTGCTAATGTCCACGTGCCTGCTTCTACTTGCTGAATCTCGTGGCGAATCGCTATCATTGCATCACAGAATCTATCTAACTCAACTAAGTCTTCCGATTCTGTGGGTTCAATCATCAACGTGCCCGCAACAGGGAAGGACATGGTAGGAGCATGGAAACCGTAATCCATTAGACGTTTAGCAATATCTTCGCCTGAGATACCAGACGTTGCTTCTATCGGACGAATATCGATAATACATTCGTGCGCAACACGTCCCTCTTTACCAATATATAAAACCGGGTAATGCGGACGTAAACGTTCCATGACATAGTTGGCATTGAGTATTGCAAGCTTGGTTGATTCCGTTAAGCCCTGTTCACCCATCATCGCAATATAAGCGTATGAGATTGGCAGAATAGAAGCTGAACCTAACTCGGCAGCTGACACCGCATAATGTTTGCTGTCAGCAGATTCTGTGACTTCGATATGCCCAGGTAAAAACGGAATAAGATGTGCTTTTACGCCAATCGGCCCCATACCGGGTCCACCGCCACCGTGTGGAATACAGAACGTTTTGTGTAAGTTAAGGTGTGACACATCAGAGCCGATAAAGCCCGGTGTAGTTAAGCCAACCTGTGCGTTCATGTTTGCGCCATCAAGGTAAACTTGACCACCCGCTTCATGTACCCAATCGCACACCTCTTGAATCGCTTCTTCGTAAACGCCGTGCGTTGATGGGTAAGTGATCATGATGCAAGAAAGGTTCTCACGATGTTTGTCGATTTTTGCTTTTAAATCCGCATGGTCAATATTACCCAGTTCGTCACAACCAACCACGACTACTTTCATCGATACCATTGCCGCTGAAGCAGGGTTAGTACCATGTGCAGAGCTTGGAATTAAGCAGATATTTCGGTGTGCTTCACCACGGCTTTCATGGTAACGCTGAATCGCGATTAAGCCTGCGTATTCACCTTGTGCACCAGAGTTAGGCTGCAGTGACATACCATCGTAACCAGTAATTTCACATAACATGGTTGATAGTTTTTCTGCGAGTTCTTGGTAACCAAAGCTTTGCTCTGTGGGTGCAAAAGGATGCATCTGTCCAAATTCAGGCCAGGTCACGGGTAACATCTCAGCAGCCGCATTTAGCTTCATGGTACAACTGCCTAATGGGATCATTCCGTGGGTTAATGAGTAATCTTTATTTTCTAGTTTTTTCATATAACGCATCATTTGTGTTTCACTGTGATGTGCACTGAAAATCGGGTGTTGTAGATAGTCACTTTCACGACGACAACTTTCTGGAATACCAGCAAACTCATCACTCGCCACTTGCGCAGTTAAATCAGCGACTTTTAATGCTTTACCGGTTATCGCCAATAACAGATCTTCAACATCTTGCGCTGTCGTTGTTTCATCAATGCTAACACCCAGTTGCACAGGCATATTATCTGTTGAACCCTCTGGTGCAGGGAATTTGCGTAGGTTCATTCCTTCTGCAAGCGCACGATGGTAAATCGCTTTACTGTGTTCGTTAGTATTCAGGGTTAAAGTATCGAAGAAATGTTGGTTTTCAAGTTCAATCCCCTCTGCACGTAACCCGGCTGCTAAAACGGCAGTGAGATGATGTACACGACGGCCAATTTTACGTAACCCTTCAGGGCCATGATAAAGCGCATAAAAAGCGGCCATATTGGCTAACAATGCTTGAGCCGTACAGATATTTGAGGTCGCTTTTTCACGACGAATATGTTGCTCACGTGTTTGCATTGCCATACGCAGCGCAGGTTTTCCTTTGCTGTCTTTAGAAACACCAATCACACGTCCCGGCATGGTGCGTTTGAATTTGTCTTTAGTGGCCATGAAACCTGCATGTGGTCCACCAAAGCCCATCGGTACACCAAAGCGTTGTGCGCTACCAATCACGACATCTGCGCCCATTTCACCCGGCGCTTTTAATAATGTTAAGCTTAATAGATCTGCAGCAACTGCGACTAACGTCTTTTTCGCATGTGCTTTTTCAATCACATCGGTTAAATCTTGAACGCTACCAGTGCTACTTGGGTATTGTAAAATTGCACCAAATACATTGTGTTGCTCTAAAGCATCGATTTCGCCAGTGATAATCTCGTAACCGATATATTGTGCACGTGTACGAATAACATCGATCGTTTGTGGATGTAATTGGTTGCTGACAAAAAAGGCATTACTTTTGTTTTTACCCGCTCGTTTACACAGCGTCATCGCTTCAGCAGCTGCTGTTGCTTCATCTAAGAGTGAAGCATTGGCAATCTCCATCGCAGTGAGATCCATGATCATCTGCTGATAATTAAGCAGTGACTCTAAACGCCCTTGCGAAATTTCTGGCTGATAAGGCGTATACGCGGTGTACCAACCTGGGTTTTCTAATACATTGCGTAACACCACATTAGGGACGAAGGTGTTGTAATAACCTTGGCCAATAAAGCTGCGATTAATGACGTTTTTGTTGGCGATGGTTTTTAACGACGAGAGCATATCTGCTTCACTTAACGCATCGGCTAATTGCATTTTTTTAGGCAAACGAATAGCAGCTGGGACGGTTTGTTTAATCAGTTCATCAACACTGTTCAAGCCAATGGACGCTAACATTTTTTGTTGTTGCGCTAAATCGGGGCCATTGTGGCGAGTGGCAAAGTCGTTATTATCACTTAATAGATCAAGAAACAGAGTATCGGTCATTAGGATTCCTAAACAAGATTATTTTAATAGCGCCAAGCTGATAGCGTTATTGAAGCAGAAAGCATTATTCATGCGTTAAAATTTTATTAAAAAAAAGCGCAGAAGAATCTGCGCTGATATGAAAGCGATAATTTACTCGACTTCCTCTTCTTCGTTGGCCGCTTGATAATCTTCATTTGAGAGAAGATCACCCAGTTCAGCTTCATCACTCATTTTGATTTTAACGATCCAACCTGCTGAATAAGGAGACTCGTTAATAAGCTCAGGGCTGTCTTCTAACTCTTCGTTAATCTCTACTACTTCACCAGTGACTGGCGCGTAAAGATCCGAAGCCGCTTTTACCGACTCAACCAATGAAAATGTTTCACCCGCTTCCGTTTCATCACCTACTTCAGGTAGATCAACAAAAACCACATCACCTAAAAAACCTTGTGCTTGGTTCGAGATACCCATTGTGATTGTGCCATCACCGTTATCTAGTACCCACTCGTGCGTTTCAGTAAATCTTAATGTGCTTTCCATGTTTAATCCTTAACTATTAATGTGCTTGATATTTGATTTTTTGGGTTGCAATGACTGCTCGATAAACATCTTTATATTGACACTTAATTATTAACATAAAAACAACAACCTTCGTGTTAGTCGATTGTTTGAGCGTATAAAGCGTAATATAGCACCTTTGTTTCCTATAATGGAATACCGTAATATTACTTATACCATTCTATGAGAAAGTAGATACTGTACTCTTATGAAACTGAATAGCAGTAAACAACTCACCTAAAAACAGCTAGTTCATTACCTTCAGGTCATCGGTATTTTTATTACTTAATAATAAGTAGCTATCATTTTGGTGATTATTATATGTACATATCGCATTCATGCATGAACAAAAGTTTCCAAAAGGAAACTTTGTTATGAAAGTGTGACATAAAACCATTATAGACAGTGTGTTTTTGCAAAGGATGGTTACTATATAACGACTAAATAAAGTGTTTTCACGATATTAATCTTAATAGGTCAAAACAATACGTATGAGCAAAAAGGAAGTTGAATGAGTGAAACACAACAACATGACATTTACCCGTCAATGACCGTTTCAACGGACAATAAAACTGAAAAAATTGCGCCTATTAAATTGGGTGAACGTTTGAAAGAGATCCGTAAAACCTTAGGCTTAACATTAGAAGAAGCGAGTCAAAAAACGGGGTTAGCGCGTTCAACATTGTCGAAGATTGAAAATGAACAGATTTCACCCACTTTTCAGGCGATGCAAAAACTAACCACCGGGTTGCAAATTGACATACCGCAACTGTTCAGTGCGCCCAAAAAAGTCACTGCTACGGGCCGTCGTGATATTACCCGTAATGAGGAAGGAAAAGCACACCCGACCTCAACCTATGAGCATGAGTTATTGGCCATACAGTTGACTAACAAAAAAATGATGCCCTTTAAATCAAAAGTCAGGGCACGTGATTTTAGTGATTACTCCGCTTGGATTCGCCATGATGGTGAAGAGTTTTTACTGGTATTAAGTGGTGAGATAACCTTCTTTTCTGAATTTTATGAGCCCGTTAATTTACAACAAGGTGATTCAGTTTATTACGATGCCAATATGGGTCATATGCTGATATCCATTAGTGATGATGATGCACTTATTCTCTGGGTGACAGCCTCATAGCTAAGACGATAACAATGCAGCCGAAGGCTGATTTTAAATAAATTATTAACGCCCCTATTAAGAGCCGTTAGTTAAAACAGGAGTTTGATCAATGTCTGAACAATTGTTAGTGACCCCACTGCATGCATTACATACGGAAGTTGGCGCAAAAATGGTGCCCTTTGCTGGTTATGACATGCCAGTACAGTATAAATTAGGTGTAAAAAAAGAGCACTTACATTGCCGCGCTGCTGCCGGCTTGTTTGATGTTTCACATATGGGGCAGTTACGCCTTATTGGTGATAACGCCGCTGCTTTTATGGAATCGTTAGTCCCTGTTGATATTATCGATTTACCTGCTGGGAAACAGCGTTACGCTTTTTTTACTAATGAGCAAGGTGGAATCAATGACGATTTAATGGTGACCAATTTCGGTGATCATCTATTTGTAGTCGTCAATGCTGCGTGTAAAGAGCAAGATATCGCACATCTACAAAGTAACCTACCAGAAGATGTTGCACTGCAAATTATTGAAGATCGTGCGTTACTCGCATTACAAGGGCCAAAGGCTGCAGTAGTGTTAGCTAAGTTAAATCCAGAAGTCGCTAACATGGTATTTATGGATGCAATTAAGTGTCAACTAGCCGGCGCTGAATGTTATGTTAGTCGTTCAGGTTACACGGGTGAAGATGGTTATGAGATCTCCGTGCCTGCAGATGCTGCAGAAGCCTTAGCACGTGAACTACTTGCTGATGATGCTGTGGAATGGGTTGGATTAGGCGCACGTGACTCACTGCGTTTAGAGTGTGGATTGTGTTTATATGGACACGATTTAGACCCGACTACGACCCCTGTTGAAGCAAGCCTATTATGGGGCATTAGCCCAAGTCGTCGTGCAGATGGCAAACGCGCTGCCGGATTCCCAGGCAGTGAATTGATTCTAGAGCAGATAAAAACCAAACAGGTCAGCCGTAAACGCATTGGCTTGATCGGTTTATCTAAAGCGCCCGTGCGTGAAGGTACGAAGTTATTTGATGCACAGGATAACGAAATTGGTATTGTCACCAGTGGTACATATGGGCCATCAATCGCAAAACCGGTGGCAATGGCCTACGTCAATATTGAGTTTGCAGTGCTAGAAACTGAAATTTTTGCGGAAGTACGTGGTAAAAAATTAGCAATGATCGTCAGTAAAATGCCTTTTGTTGCACAGTCTTATTTTCGTGGCTAAATAACCTTTAATAGACAGCCATGCCGCATACGGGTATGGCTGTTAACAGTTTATTAGCAATCAGCTATAACCGCACCGATTTTCAGAATATTATCAGTAAAGTAACCAAAACCTAGTCTCGAATAAGAGAAGTTAAATAGCGATGGTTGCCATACCATTGCTATGATCTACGGATTAGATGATCGAAATATCAGTTATGGATTGAGCGTCAAGATTGCTCTTCCAGTCACTAGCAACCGGACGAATACTCGTTTTTAAGTAATATCCTTCACCGACTGCCGGTGCCGTTTGCAAATTTAGCGTAATGACTTGCTTTGCACTTCCCGCTAGCACCGTCTTTTCACTGCTAGTGATCCAACCATCTGGTCCCCACAGTTCCACGTTTATATCTCGCGATATAGTTGCGTCATATTGTATTGAAATATTGTATTGGGTTGCTGATTGAAGCTGCGTAATAGTATCAACAAAGCTAATACTATCGACCTCTGGCAATACTTTATCCGAGTCATCCGGGGCAATTGGCTCAAGTGGTAACAGTACGTCTTCCCCTGAGTTATCATTGTGAACCTGTAAAATGACGCTACTTACTCGCCCGTCCGCATCAGGAAAAGTGACACTGATGTTATTATTTTCCTTCAGCCATTCATTGGGTACAGGGATACGAATGGTACCGAAGAAATCATCACGGCTACTTTGATCTCCTCCCGCCCAGTTACTCGGTACATGGACAGAATGATCATTCACTATTACCATCGGCGACTTTGATTTTCCATGTTTACGAGCAAATGATAGCTTCAAATAAGATTGACCGTCTGCAACACTCACGTCATTAATAATAAAATCAATGGCTTGATTCGCATAAATAGTCTGTAAATGTGTTTGTGCATAATAATCCTGTATTTGGTAACGGTTATTAAGATCGACTTCCTCACTAAAAGTGTATTCAATAATAACCGTTTCTCCTGGAATCAATGTTACTTTTTGGTTTACTTCTTCTGTCAGAGAGTCGCTATAAATAGGGGCTTTATTTGGCCAAATTTTTAATGACTTAATACGTACTTCAGCAACAGTGCCCATTTCATTTAAAAATTTAAGGCCTAACACTTCATCCTTCTCAGATAGGCTATTTAAGGCCAAATATGCTTTATTTCCGTCGACAAATGCCTGCGTCTGTATATCGGGATTATTTGCTAATGATTTCACCCGCATCCCCTGAACCTCAGACCATTGCTGATAGAAATGAATTCGTGGTGTCCATAGGAATTTAGTAGGTTTACCATTTTCGATACTGTCCACATCGGGTCTTAAAACAACTGAACCGTAAGGTTGCCAATTATTAGATTCGCTGTAATACCAAGCCGCTTTATCACCTATAAATGGAATAGAGGTTAATAAACGATCTTCTCTATCTAAAAATTGAAAAAGCATATTATTAATTGAGCGAATAGATTGAACACTTTTTATATCACTGTAAGTATCGCCATAACCTTTTTCAATCCCTCCATATTCACTGACAGCATGTGGCTTTACCTTGCCCCATTTGTGATAGCTATAGGTTTCAACTAAATCCATGATTGCACGCATATTTGAACCAGAACGTTGACTATTTGCACCAGTGACATTGATGCCATCATAAAAATGTATAGATAATGCATCCATATATTCACCTGCTTGGTCCATAAACATTTTTTGACGTTCATTAAAATGTTTAAAATCCCATAATTCTACAGAAGGCCAAGCACTCGCATAACCAATAACCTTTGTAGAAATACCTTCTTCATCAAATTTTTGGCCTATTTGTTTATACAGGGTAGTAATTTGTTCTCGCACGATCTCATCATCAATACCAAATTCATCCGCATGTACAAAAGGCTCGTTGATTGGTTCATAAAATTGAGGACGCGTCTCATCATCGAAATAATGCTTAAAGTATGTCGCAGCCCATTCGGCTGCAGATGCTGTATCCATGTTGGCTTTATAAACGGTTTTTGGATGGTCTGTAATAATGTTACGATTACTATGGAACGCGTAGTTAGCATGCTTTTTAGTTTGTTCAATGCTATTTTCACCATCAATTTTAGCTTGTTCATCCGTTGGATAACTGTGATCTGAGTGATAGGAAAATGGACTCCAGAAGTTACGTCCAAAGCCAACACCTAAATCATTAATTAAATACCCCCACTCTTCGTATGTCATTTGGTTTGCATTTGAAACAGAATGGATATTAAAATATTTACTACGATCCAATTGTGAAACGTCCCCCAAAAATTTTTGCGTATTAAAATCAATAGCAACGGTTAAGCTAGTGCCTGCAATTGGTGTATTGACATTATTTAAATTATCATCTGGTTTAGTTGGCTCTTCTGGGGTAGTTGGTACTGTTGGATTAATTTGATCTTCTGGGTTAGTTGGTATTGTTGGGTTAATTTGATCTTCTGGATTAGTTACTACTTCTGAATCAGAGCCACAGCCGGTACATACAACTGCTAGCGCTAATAGAGAAAATTTAAAGGGTTTAATAAACATTTTCGTTCCTTCGAAAATTAATGATTGATATAAATAGTGACAACGACAATAGATAACAAAGCAGAGTCAATAGAGGCATATTATGGAGCACTTAATCGATTATCTTCCTTGATATCCAATTTGACTTGTCAAACACCGAAAAAGGCCCCTGTTAAACATAAATTGATATAGAACCAACAAACTCCTTTTTTTGCTCGCAACAAGGAAATGTTTATTCTTAAAGTAACTCTATAATTTAACTTTTTTGAGGAAGTATTGGTAGATAAAAATTATTAACCAAAGCCTTGAAAAATATAGGGTGATTGGCCTATGATCATATTGCTTAGTGTCAGCTTTCCGGTGTCGAATGTAATGTCAGTCATTCAAGTTACACGAGTGAAAATGGTTATGAAATCTCAATGCCTACAGGTGATGCAGAAGCCTTCGCACGTGAACTACTTGCTGATGATGAAGTGGCATAAGTGGATTAGGTGCCCGTACGTGAAAGTACTAAGTTATTTGATGCACAGGATAACAAAATTGGTATTGTAACCAATGGTAAATATTGTCCATCTATCACAAATCCGGTTGCAATGGTCTACGTCAATGTTGAGTTTGCAATACTAGAAACTGCAATTTTTGCAGAGGTGTGTGGTAAAAAATTAGCAATGTTCGTCACTAAAATGCCTTTTGTTGCGCAGTCTTATTTTCGTAGCTAAATAACCTTTGATAGACAGCCATACCGCAATATGGGTATGGCTGTTAACAGTTTATTGGCATCCAGAGGTAACAGCACCGATTTGCACACCATTATCAGCACGGTCAAAAATATAATAGGCAAAGCATTGATCATCCACACTACTATTCGGGTTGTAAATAACAACCGCATTACCAGGTGAGAATGGGATCCCGATAGCACCAGGGGCATCAGGGCCATTGAACATCATTGCGCAAAAATCACCACTATAAACACAATTAGCATTGGCAGTATTATCTGTTTGAAATTGTACATCAGCGTCCAATAAATTACTCAGTGTCGGACCATCAAATAACCATGGGTGACCATGTATTGTTAAAACAAAGTTACCATCAACAAAAAAACCACCCTGCGTATCTTGAGACGTTGTAGAGCTATTTCTATCATTTGTTTCAATACCTAAAATGGCAGCCTTCGCATACACTAAATTATCAAAGGCATGAATGGTACCAGATACCTCTTTGATTACCGCTTCGCGCGCATCTCCTTGGAGATCGATAAATTTCGGCAACGCAACGGCCGCTAAAATAGCAAGAATGATGATCACAATAACCAGTTCGATCAATGTAAAACCACGCTTATTGGACTTCATAAATATTTTCAAATTTTGTCCTTTTATTCCATGATACTTGTTAGTTTAGAGAATAAGCGCGTTTTCAGCCACTAACAACAAAAGTAGCTGAGGTATTGACCACTTTTATCTACTTTAAATTGAATTAAAAAGTACTGATATTATGACTGCTTACGAATTTGATTCGCACACTCTGCTAATACAATCGCACCAGCAGTAGAAACATTTAACGAATTACCCATGCCAAACATAGGGATGTGTATCTGATGGTGACTTAATTTTAATGCTTCCTCACTCACCCCTTTGCGCTCATTGCCTAAGACCAACACAGCCGGAGATGAATAAGCGACACAGCTATAATCAACGGAGGCTTGGCATAGTTCAACACTATAGATGGTATGCCCGTTATCTAATAAATTTTGCAGAGTGGTCGTCGTGCTATCACTATATTCAACATCGACCCATTTCGCTTCATTTCTCGACGCTTTTTTCATCTTCTTATCTGAGATAGTTAGTGCACCACAAACAATGACTTTTTCGATCGCAAATGCATCCGCTAAACGAATGAAAGCGCCGATGTTATAGCTGTTAGTCACATGGTCTAATACCACAATTAATGGGATTTTAGGTTTAGTTAAGTATTCATCACGCGCTGGTTTGGTTAATCTCAGCTCCTCTTTACTAAGCTGTATTTTTGAAGACATATTTTCACTCTTGATTAGAATCGATATTGATACTTAAATGCAATAATTTACGTAGAAAAGACATATTGCAAAATAGGAAAGGATTGTGCGGTTTTATACGGTGAAGATCAAATCATAAGGTGATTATAATCATCAGTTAACTGCAATATAGATGGACGTTCCAGCCAGTTGGAAGCTGATTCTAATGCATGAAATACCTTTCTTAGTGCTTAGCCCTACCATCAAAATTACCTATTAAATACACAAAATACTTGCCAACAATATGATTAACACATTGTAACAATGGGATATTTAACGTATCGTCCAACACGATTTAGGTGTCTTCTTTCTGCTTTACGTTTAATTAAGCAGCAATGAAGGTGAAACGTGAAACTGGTGAAAACCCAGTACTGCCCCCGCAACGGTAACTGTGAGCTGCAACTAAACCACTGTATTTATTAACATAATGTTAGATAACAATATGGGAAGGTGTTGCAATAGCGATGAACAGGAGTCCGGAGACCGGCCTAGATCTACTCGACAACTGCGGTGGGCGGCGATTCAGAGACTAGTAAAGTGACAACGGACACTATCGAGCCACAGCAATAGATTACTTTTAATCATTATTGCTGTCTGATCATGTTTGTTGCTAATGCTGCTGATCCTTAGTTGACGTTTAATTACTCATGCTGCTTATTTACTAACTTTGATTTCCTACACCGTTAATTTAATTAATGGACATACTATGAAATCGAATTCACTCACATCCCCAATAACCTCATTAATACCACTCTTCGCGCTACTGACCTTTTTGATGTTGGCAACTCGTGGCAATCACTTTGAAACATTTAACCAACTCCCAAGCGCCTCAAGTGCAATATTCTTTATTGCAGGCATGTACTTACGTACCATTAAAAGCTTTTGGTTTTTTTATCTTCTGTCTATTGTCATCGACTTGAGTACGTCATACGTACGTGGTCAACTAGGTAGTTGTTTAACCGTTGCATACCCCGCTCTCGCATTAAGTTATGCTGCGATGTTTGCAGGTGGTTTTTATGGTCGTGCAAATTGGCTGAATAAATCAACGCTATTAAACATATTACAAATCAGCACGGCACTTGTCACTGCCAGCGCAATTGCGTTCTTTATCTCTAATGGTAGTTTTTACCTGTTATCTGGTTACTTCATCGATCCATCTTTGAATGAATATATCCTGCGTGTTCAAAAATATTTTTTCCGTTCAGTCTCTAATCCTATTTTTTACGTTGCTTCAGTCATTATGATTGATTGGGTTTTTAATCGTTTTATCTTACCTTATGCAACAAAAAATAACGTTATTCATAGTAAGACTTAGTCGCTCCCCCCCTGAATAGACAATAAAAAGGCATTTCTTATGAACATAAACAATGCAGATAATGTGTTATTAAATGATTCAGTTACTCACCCTGAAGGCAGTGGTATTTTATGTCCTGCATTAGTTATTTCAGCCCCTTCCTCTGGCTCAGGAAAAACCACAGTCACCGCTGCCCTAGCTCGATATCATCGTAATCAAGGTAAAAAGGTCACGGTTTTTAAAGTGGGCCCAGATTTTATTGACCCGATGATTCTTCAGCAAGCCAGTGGCGAATTAGTATACCAACTTGATTTATGGATCGTTGGTAAAAAACAGTGCAGAGAATTATTGTATCAAGCAGCTCAAAGCGCTGACCTGATCCTTATCGAAGGAGTAATGGGGTTATTTGACGGAACGCCAAGTAGTGCAGATATTGCCACCTACTTTAATATTCCTGTATTGGCTGTAATTGATGCAGCTGCAATGGCGCAAACCTTTGCCGCAGTTACCTTTGGTTTAGCCAAATATAAACAAAATTTGCCCTTTGCAGGTGTCATCGCCAACAAGGTTTCCAGCGATAGACACATAGAAATACTTGAAGCCAGCTTAGACTCGCAATTTACTTTATTTGGACGACTTCCTAATGAAGCAGCGATCACATTACCAGAGCGTCACCTTGGGTTGGTACAAGCTCAAGAACTTCAAGAGATTGATAGTCAATTAGATACAGCTGCCGCTTATATAGCAAAAACTAAGCTGGTTAACTTGCCCCCTAGCGTTGAGTTTTATACAGAGGCAAAGGTAGACAATGATGGTTTACTTAATCTTAACGATGAAACGCCAACCACCAACGAAAAGGCATTAGCCAATACGCGAATCGCGATCGTTAAAGACCAAGCTTTTAATTTCATTTACGCCGCTAATATTGAATTTTTAGAGCAAGCAGGTGCAACTATTTTATATTGCTCTGCGCTTAATGACACCGTATTACCTGAGTGTGATGCACTTTATTTACCAGGTGGTTACCCGGAGCTATATGCACAACAACTGTCTAACAATGTTGCCTTTATTAGCGCTATCAGAACCTTTGCCCAAAGCAACAAACCTATCATTGCAGAATGTGGTGGCATGCTTTATTTACTCGAACACTTAACTGACTTTAATCAGCAGCAATTTGAGATGGTAGGACTATTACCCGGCACAGCAGTCATGAATAAACGTCTTACTGCGATTGGGTCACAATCTGCCTCACTGCCCTGCTTTGGTTCTTCAACAACAAACGATGGACATGATAATAATAATAATGAAATTATAATGCGTGGTCATAGCTTTCATTATTCAAGCGCGAAAATTTCGCTTACTCCAGTCAGCCAAGCACGCCATTTCCCATCACAACGTTTAGGAGAATATGTTTACCAACATGGCAATATTATTGCTTCTTACATGCATTGGTATTTACCAAGCAATCCAGCGTTAGCTATTAAGCTGTTCCAGAAGGCAGCATCTACAAATCACAATATTTAAAAGACCTACCACATTTATCTCGGTCTTATCAAACTAACAGGTTATTCATGAATAAGTTATATCATCAATTATTATCAGTCTCTTTTCTCACCCCCAAACAAGTGCTAAAGGGTGCCTTAAGGTGTGTTTCTCAGTCCTCAAAATCGGATATATTTCGCGTCATTGCTTTTTTAAGCTTAATGCTACAAGCATCTCTGGCAAGTGCATTAGTAACCGATACAAAACTGCCTAATACTTTAGTGATCGTGTCAGACCGCTCTGCACCATCGATGGTTGCAGGTGCTCGCCAGTATATAGATAACGCAGAGGTTGATGCGAACAAAGTGACGATTAATATTCGTAATGTCAGCCAAGTTAATCAACTTTCAAATAACCAATTACAAAGGTTAATTAACCAGCATCAGACCTTATTAATTGCGGGTGTATTTGGTGAAACGGTTGACCGTCTTTTAAGCTTAGATTTAACGCAGACGCCTGCCTTACAAACAAGGCTTATCGTTAGTTCAGATAGGCGTCTCATGTCGCTACATCAAGACTTTTTATTGGCTAACTTTAACCGTTTAGACAATTCACAAGCAGCTGAATTAATGGTTGCACTTGATAAGAGTGATTATCTACAAGCCCTTAAAAGTAAGCAGGCACAGTGGCCTAGTTACGCACAATGGTTACAAGTGAGAGGTTATTGGCAAAATAGAGGAAAAGAAAATATTAGCCGTTTATTCGAGTGGTTAAGTATCACTAGCGACCATGACGCTAAATCTGGCCATTTCAATGGTTTTGAAAAAGCGCCAGCAATACAGCTATTACAGCCAATTCGTTTTTATTGGCAACAGTCTTTGATCAGCGCCGCTGAATTATCAGATAAAATTAATGCTCTAAACACTAACGAAAGCGCTAACAATCAACTAAAACCGATTGTATTTATCATCGACCACGATACTGGTGATCAACCGGGTCAGTGGCAACTTCATCAGCAACTTTGTGAAGAACAATGGCAATGTGTCTCAGTATTGGCAGGTTGGGGTAAAGCGAGCGAGCAAGCAGTAGATGTGATAACAAAGCTAGACCTGCAACAACGTCAACAAGCGTTTGCAATCATTGCATTACAAGACTTTGTAATTGGTGGCGGAGATAGCCGTGAAGCCGTAACCGATAGCTTTAAAACACTCAACGTACCAATATTTAAAGGTATTAGAGTCACCGAGCTTAGTCAGCCTGAATATCAATTATCGGCACAGGGTTTACCGAGTGATAGCGTGCATTACCGTGTTGCCATGCCTGAATTACAAGGCATTTCACAACCACATATTTTAGCACTTGCATCAAAACAACAGATTGATGACAAGACGGGTGCTAGTTTAACCCTTAGCCAAGTTCAGCCCAAAGAAGTGAAGCGCTTACGCGATAGAGTCAATGCTTGGTTAGCGTTAAAAACAACACAAAATTCAGATAAAAAAGTCGCCATTGTATATTACAACCACCCTCCTGGCAGACATAACATTGGCGCCGATAACCTTAATGTACAGCAATCGCTTTGGCATATATTGTTGAACATGAAAGCGAAGGGATATGACCTTGGCCCTGATGACGAATTTCCAACATCTGCTGAACAATTATTAGATATTTTACAGCAAAAAGCGGTTAATTTGCCGCAAGATGCAGGGGCACTAAAAGAGATGTCGCCACTGATTAATAAAATGTCTGAGGATCAATATCAGCAGTACTTCGAACAATTACCCGCGAGTATAAAGGCTGAAATGGTCAATGGCCCACTAGGACACTTACATGCCAACATTGATTCATACTTGCACGGTGAAGGTAATACTTTATTGGCGAACATCTCATTAGTTGAGCGTAATAACGTATTAAAACAGCTACTCAATACGATTGCGTCTACGTCCTCTGATTTGCATCACGCGCTTGATGGTGTCGCACATAAAGGCCGTTCACGCACGCTTGATTTACTTGACCAGTTAACTGATAACTATCAACAACTTGTTCAACAACAGCGAGATAAAAAAACGACCAATAAGTCGCTTTGGCTTGAAGCTGAACAGCTAAAAGACGCAATCATAGCGATGAATATCGAAGGCATCCGTGGTTGGGGTAATGCACCGGGTAAAACCATGGTATGGAACAATGAAATTTTGTTGCCTGGTGTGCTGTTTGGTAATGTTTTCTTAGGACCACAGCCACCAAGAGGCTGGGAAATTAACGAGGAATTATTACACGCAAATATGACCTTCCCACCACCACACCAATACTTAGCTTTTTATTATCATCTCCGCGATGTGTTTCAAGCACAGGCTATTATTCATTTAGGCCGCCATTCAACCTATGAGTTTTTACCAAAACGTGCAGTTGGTCTGTCAGCAAGTGATTATCCATCTCTTATCATTGAGCATATTCCAAGTATTTACCCATACATTGTTGATGGTGTTGGTGAAGGAATTCAAGCAAAACGTCGTGGACAAGCAGTCATGATTGACCACCTTACGCCCCCGCTTGCAACCACGGAACTTTATGATGGTTTATTGCAATTAAGACAGTTGATTGAAAGTGCTGAAGCGGCGATGAATGAGGATACAAGAAAAAAAGCGATCAAAGCATTACGCCATAAAATAGAAGTATTGAATTTACAAGATGAGCTTGTTGCAAGCATGCATGAAGAGCTACAAGTACGTGGAATTGGATTTGGAGAAGTAGATGACCACTTTTTATTACATGAGGTAGGACATTATCTCACGCATTTACAAGAAGACTTTATGCCACTGGGTTTACATGTATTTGGACAAGATTGGGAAAATGATGCTGTAAGCACCATGCTTAACTCGATTATCAAAGGTGAAACATCATTAAGCGAAATACAACGTGAACAAATTGAATCAGATTTAATCGCGTCACCTTCTGCTGAAATGAAAGCATTGTTTAATGCTTTAAATGGTGGATTCATTGCACCAGGTAAAGGTAACGATCCTGTTAGAACGCCAGCTTCATTACCAACGGGCAGAAATTTTTATGCACTTGATGGCAGTTTAATTCCTTCTAAATTAGGCTTTGAAACAGGTCAACAACTGGCTACAAAAGCGAGACAAGAAAACCCTCTCACCGACAGCACACATAAAGAAGCGGTAATTTTATGGGCATCAGATGCGGTTCGTGATGAAGGCGCGATGATAGCGTTCGGGATGGATATGCTAGGTGTTAAACCGATATGGAACCAGCGTGGCATACTAAAATCACTGCAACTTGTTGAGTTAGATGAACAACGTGATAAACGACGCGATATTGTTTTCACTACATCAGGTTTATTCAGAGACTTATATGCACAGCAACTAGCATGGTTAGACAAATCTGTTTTACTCGCATTAGCGGCGAGTAAGCAAGATATTGAACAAAAACACCCGGCACTGCGCAGTGCATTAACTGCTGCGCTTGAGCCAATCGAAAACTTGTTAAGCGCACAAACACATCTTTTAGATGAACCGATAAGCAATAATATGGTTGCCAGCAACTGGTTACTTGAGGCACAAGCGTTATTACGCTTAGACCCTTCATTATCGGCATCACAGTTAGGTCGTCAGGCGAGTTATCGAATTTTCGGCACAGCACCAGGCGCATATGGCGCGGGTGTTAACCGATTAGCAGAGCGTTCAGGAGCTTGGCACGAGCGCAAACAATTAGGTGAAGCTTATATCAAACGCATGAGCCATGCTTATGGCGTTGAAGGTACTGAATTCACTAACGGAAATAATGTTAGTGCTCTCTTTCGCCAGCAATTAGGTAAAGTAAATAGCACTTATTTGGGACGTGCAAGTAACCTCTATGGCTTGATTGATAATAATGATGCTTATGATTATTTAGGTGGTTTGAATCTAGCAATCGAAACAGTGAATGGTGAACAACCAAACAGCTTTGTAATATCACATGCCAATAACAGTAATTTATCTATTGAACCACTACAAACCGCTTTGTTATCTGAGCTGCGTGGTAGATTCTTAAATCGACAATGGATAGAGCCTTTAATGAACCAAGGTTATGCAGGCGCTCGTACCATGGGCAGTGAATTTATTGAAAATTTATGGGGCTGGCAAGCAACCAGCCCAGAGATTATTCATGACTGGGTATGGGAAGATCTTAAAGCCGTCTATATCGATGATTCGTTACAGATTGGACTAAACGATTTTTTACAAGAGCAACATAATGTACACGTGCAAAGTAATATTTTAGCAATCATGTTAGTCGCTATTGAAAAAGGATTTTGGCAAGCAGACCAACAAACCCAACAACAGATTGCGGAACAATTTGCTAACAACATTGTTGAACATGGTATACCAGGTAGTGGCCACACTCATGCAAATCACCCAATCTATGCTTATATCAAACCACTATTAACCGCACAATTAGAACAGCAGTTGAGTGAGGTGTTAGCAACAGCAAAGCATACACCTGAACAAGATAATTCAGAGCAAGCAGTGAATTATCAGCACATTCAAGAGATAACTGCAGGCGTCTTGGATAACACTGCTGAACAAGCTAACCCCATTGAAAATAACGCGAACGAAAATAACGATACGCAGAATAATGAAAAGCAAACAGGTGAATCTAATCGCCCTTTACTGCTGGGACTCGTTATTGGCGTATTTTTGTTAATGCTATTGGGTTATCTACATGCGCATCGAAAGCTTAAAAAGCTAGATTGATAACCAGCTTAATTACAGGGCGTTAATCTAATCGATTATCGCCCTTTTTCAATAACTGTTTTATTTGGAAAATTTATTATGATGTTTTCTTTTTCGTTAGATTTAATGCACCTTATCACCTCATACCTATTACAGCCGGTTGTATGGGGATTACTATTTTTTGTTGGGCTCGGTATTTATGAAATTGGGCTCGCATTTGCTGAACGATTTTCGGTGATCCCTACCCTCGTAAAAGGGCTACATAAACAGCACCTAATGGAGCAGGGGAAAAAGCGTATTGAACGAGCTGATTTTATTACACGCATTGCCCCCATGCTTGGTTTAATGGGTACGCTAATCCCTTTAGGGCCAGGTTTATCAGCATTAGGCACTGGTGATATTAGTATTTTGACAACAGCAATGACGGTCGCTTTTGATACCACAATTATCGGGTTATTGGCAGGTATCATTGGTTTCGTATTGGGTCGTGTACGTCGCCGTTGGTATGATAATGCGATAGCTATTGTAACCATTACAAGAGCCAAAAAATTGCAGAATAATGATATAAATAGCGACAGTGCCATTATTTCGATTACAACAAACACGACTAAAAATAGTGTAAATAATAACTTAAACGTGAATAAGTAGGATAACCCAATGAATGATGAATGGCGCAGTAGTCAGTTTGATAGCCCTGAAGCAGAGCCGTTAGGGCCCTTAGCAAATCTGGTTGACATCATGCTAGTGTTTTCATGTGGTTTAATTGCGGCATTAGTGGCCGTCAGCCCTGACTTAGAAAAACACTTCGATATTAATACTCAACAAAAACTGCCGACGAACATGCAGACAGTGACTTCAGTTGGTAAAGAGTTATCAGCACCTCCAGAAACCTTACAGAAGAAAATACAAAGCCAGTCGGGTTATCAATCTATGGGGCAAGTCTATCGTGATCCTGAAACAGGGAAGTTGATTTTGATAAGCAATGACTGATGAGCGTCGAGTAACGAGCGACAAGCAATGAGTAACGAGCGACGAGCGACGAGCAATGAATTACGAACGACGAGCAATGAGTTACGAACGACGAGTAATGAGTAACGAGCTATGAGCTATGAGCAATGAGGTTCGCAGCTAGCTACTCGAAGCTCGAAGCTATTATAAAGGCCACAAAAAAGCCCCGCTAAATGCGAGGCTCTAATTTGTGGTTTACTGAAAGCTGACAGCTAAAAACTGACCGCTATCTAAAAGTCTACCAACCCGTTACTTCACGTAACGCTTTACCAATATCAGCTAAAGATTTAGTCGTTTTTACGCCTGCATCTTCAAGTGCTTTGAATTTATCTTCAGCAGTACCTTTACCGCCAGCGATAATTGCACCAGCATGGCCCATACGCTTACCAGCAGGAGCTGTAACACCCGCAATGTAAGAAACAACAGGTTTAGTTACATTTGCTTTAATAAACGCAGCAGCTTCTTCTTCAGCAGTACCACCGATTTCACCGATCATTACAATCGCTTCAGTCTCTGGGTCTTCTTGGAAGAGTTTAAGAATATCGATAAAACTTGAACCAGGAATTGGATCGCCACCGATACCAACACAGGTTGATTGACCAAAACCTTCATCGGTTGTTTGCTTAACCGCTTCGTACGTTAACGTACCAGAACGAGAAACAATACCAACACGGCCTTTCTGATGAATGTGACCTGGCATAATACCAATTTTACATTCATCTGGTGTAATAACACCCGGACAGTTAGGACCGATCATTACCACGCCTTGTTGATCAAGTTTTACTTTAACTTCAACAAGATCTAACGTTGGAATACCTTCAGTGATTGTCACAATCAGTTTAATACCCGCATCAATCGCTTCTAAAATCGCATCTTTACAAAATGGTGCTGGTACATAGATAACAGATGCTGTTGCACCTGTAGCTTCTACTGCATCACGTACCGTATTAAATACAGGAAGACCTAGGTGAACTTGACCGCCTTTACCCGGTGATACACCACCGACCATTTGTGTACCGTACTCAAGCGCTTGTTCTGAATGGAAAGTACCTTGACCACCAGTAAAGCCCTGACAAATTACTTTTGTATCTTTATTAATTAAAATGCTCATTATTTGCCACCTACCGCTTTCACAGACTGCTCAGCCGCATCTGTTAGGGATGTTGCTGCAATAATATTTAAACCAGAATCAGCAAGAAGCTTACGCCCAAGCTCTGCGTTATTACCTTCTAAACGAACGATAACAGGAACAGAAACACCTACCTCTTCAACCGCGCCGATAACACCTTCAGCAATTAAATCACAACGTACGATACCACCGAAGATGTTCACTAAAACAGCTTCAACTTTATCGTCAGAAAGAATGATTTTAAATGCTTCCGTTACACGCTCTTTTGTTGCACCGCCGCCAACATCCAAGAAGTTAGCTGGGTTACCACCGTGCAGGTGCACGATATCCATTGTCCCCATTGCAAGGCCTGCGCCGTTAACCATACAGCCGATGTTACCATCAAGTGCTACATAGTTAAGTTCCCACTGTGCTGCGTGCATTTCACGTTCGTCATCTTGCGTTGTATCGTTAATCGCATGAAGATCTTGTTGACGGTACATTGCATTTGAATCAATTGAGATTTTACCGTCAAGACAGATTAGGTCGTCCTGTGCAGTTACCACTAATGGGTTAATCTCTAATAGTGCTAAATCTTTCTCTTGGAAAATAGTCGCAAGACCTAGGAAGATTTTTGTAAATTGGCCAATCTGCTTACCAGAAAGTCCTAATTTGAATGCTAATTCACGACCTTGGTACGCTTGTGCGCCAACCAATGGGTCGATGATTGCAGTATGAATTAACTCAGGTGTTTCTTCAGCCACTTTCTCAATCTCAACACCACCTTCTGTTGATGCCATGAAAGTAACACGCTGAGATGCACGGTCGATAACCGCACCTAAATATAGCTCGTTAGCGATATCGCTACAGCTCTCTACTAATAATTTGTTAACCGGTTGTCCATTTGCATCTGTTTGGTAAGTAACTAGGTTTTTACCTAACCACTTATGTGCAAAATCACGTAAACCATCTTTAGTTTTAACTAGCTCAACACCACCTGCTTTACCACGACCACCTGCATGTACTTGACATTTGATAACCCATCTTTCGCCACCTAATGCCGATGCTGCATTTACTGCTTCCTCTGCACTGTCACATGCGAACCCCTGTGGAACAGGAAGACCGTATTCTGTGAACAACTGCTTTGCCTGATATTCATGCAAATTCATGATTCTTATCCATATGTTGAGTTAAACTAACAGCCACCTCTGCGGCCGACCAAGTAATACAATAGTACTAAAGCGCAAAGCGATTTCCATCTAAAGTTTATATAAATGAATAATCGCTCACGCTTTTTGTTCTAGATCATTAAACGTCTAATAAAAGACGTGTTGGATCTTCAAGAAGTTCTTTAATTGTGACTAAGAACCCAACTGATTCTTTACCATCAATCAAACGATGATCATAAGACAGTGCCAAATACATCATCGGTAAAATTTCTACTTTTCCGTCAATCGCCATAGGACGATCTTGGATTTTGTGCATGCCCAATATCGCAGCCTGTGGAGGGTTAATAATCGGCGTTGAAAGTAATGAACCAAATACACCACCGTTAGTCACGGTAAAGTTTCCGCCCATCATTTCGTCAACTGTTAGCTTGCCATCACGACCTTTAATCGCTAATTCACGAATCCCTTTTTCAATCTCAGCAACACTTAACGTATCTGTATCACGAAGTACTGGTGTTACCAGTCCGCGTGGTGTTGATACAGCAATGCTGATATCAAAGAAGTTGTGGTAAACAATATCAGTACCATCAATGGCAGCATTTACTTCAGGGTAACGTTTTAGCGCTTCTGTTACTGCTTTGATGTAAAACGACATGAAACCTAAACGGATGCCATGTTTTTTCTCAAATACTTCTTGGTATTGCTTACGAAGGTCCATGATTGGTTTCATGTTTACTTCGTTAAATGTAGTTAGCATCGCTGTTGAGTTTTTAGCCTCTAATAGACGCTCTGCAACACGCTTACGTAGACGAGTCATCGGCACACGTTTATCACTACGTGCAGCAACGGCAGCAACAATATCAACCTGCGCTGGTGTTTCAGCTTTGTTTTTAGATTCACGGAATTTATCAACATCTTCACGTGTGATCATGCCACCTTTGCCCGAACCTTTAATTTCAGAAGCTTTAATACCCTCTTCTAACATTAAGCGGCGTACAGATGGGCTAGCATCTGCAGCACCAGATTCTTCTTCAACAACGACTTCAGCTGGTTTTTCAGCAGGAGCATCACCCTCTTTTAAGCGACCAAGAAGCTGTTTAGAAAGTACAGTTGCACCTTCATCTTCAATAATCTCTTGTAAAATACCAGATGCCGTTGCAGGCACTTCCAATACTACTTTATCAGTTTCGATTTCAACCAATACTTCATCACGTTCAACGAAATCGCCTGCTTGTTTTTGCCATGTTGCTACTGTTGCATCAGCAACTGATTCTGGTAGTTCTGGTACTAAAATATCAATCATAATGTGTGTCCTACGGTAAAAGTCTTTTTATTAAATTAGTTTCTATTCTTCTAAGCCTAAAGCATCATTAACTAGCGCTTTCTGCTGTTTAATATGTAGAGAGATATAACCAACAGCAGTTGATGCAGATGCATCACGACCGGCATAATGCAGTTTTGCATTATTTGGCAGCACACCTCTAAAGTGATGTTGACTACAGTACCAAGCACCTTGGTTTTGTGGTTCTTCTTGACACCAAACTACGTCTTTTGCATTACAATACTGTTCTAAAATATCACCTAACTCATTGGTTGGGAAAGGATATAATTGTTCAATACGAACAATAGCTACATTATTTAGTTCTTCACTACGGCGTTTAGCAAGTAGTTCGTAGTAAACTTTACCGCTACAAAGTACGACACGGTCAACCGCGCTATTATCTAATGTATCAATCTCATCAATGGCATTTTGGAATGTGCCATTGGCTAGCTCTTCTAAACTAGAAACAGCAAGAGGATGACGTAATAGTGATTTAGGTGACATAACGATTAATGGACGGCGCATCGCACGAACAACCTGACGGCGTAACATGTGATAAACCTGTGCCGGTGTAGAAGGGATACATACTTGCATATTATGCTCAGCACAAAGCTGTAAGTATCGCTCTAAACGTGCTGATGAATGCTCAGGACCTTGACCTTCATAACCATGCGGCAGCATTACCGTTAGACCACACATACGGCCCCACTTTTGCTCACCAGATGATAAGAATTGATCAAATACAACCTGTGCGCCATTGGCGAAATCACCAAATTGCGCTTCCCAAATACAAAGCCCTTTCGGTGCTGCCGTTGAATAACCATATTCAAAGGCTAATACTGCACATTCTGATAACACAGAATCGTAGACATCAAAGTGACCTTGGTCATCAGAGATATTTTGTAAAGGCAGATAAGTCCTGCCCTCTGTTTGTTCATGTAAAACAGCATGACGATGGAAGAACGTACCACGGCCGGAATCTTGTCCGACTAAACGGATGTTATATTTAGCATCAAGCAGCGTTGCATAAGCGAGGTTTTCTGCAAAGCCCCAATCACATAGTTTTTCACCACGAGCCATTAACTCACGATCGTTATAAATTTTCTTAACACGTGAATGTTGTGCATGGTCTTCAGGGTAATGGCTGATGACTTCACCTAACTCACCAAGACGGTCACGAGAAAACTGTGCTTCGTAAGGTGTATTCCAATCATGTTTTAGATATGGCGTCCAATCAACACTTTGATGTTGCATCGATTGCCACTCTTTCACCACACACTCGCCATTATCAAGCGCATCACGGTAATCTGAAACAAGTTGTTTACCATAACCTTTCGCAATAACCCCTTCATCTTCAAGTTGAGTTGCGTACTGCTCACGTGTTGTTTCATGTTTTTTGATTTTTTGATACATCACAGGTTGTGTTGCATTCGGCTCATCGGCTTCGTTATGTCCGTGACGACGGTAACAAACCAAGTCGATAACAACATCACGCTTGAAGGTGTTACGGAAATCAAGTGCAATTTGTGTTGCTAAAATAACTGCTTCAGGATCGTCTCCATTGACATGGAAAATCGGTGCCTGCACCATTTTAGCAATATCAGTACAATTACGTGTTGAGCGTGTATCTTCAGGATTTGAGGTAGTAAAACCAATCTGATTGTTGATAACAATACGTACTGTACCACTCACTTTAAATGCACGTGCTTGTGACATATTAAAGGTTTCTTGCACCACGCCTTGACCCGCTATTGCAGAGTCACCATGTACCGTAATTGGTAATACACTTTCACCAATACCGTTTAGGCGTTCTTGACGTGCACGTACCGAACCGAGTACCACAGGATTAACGATCTCTAGATGAGATGGGTTAAACGCTAACGAAAGATGCACATTGCCCTTTGGCGTTTTAAAGTCACTACTAAAACCTTGGTGGTATTTAACGTCACTTGAACCTTCATGTGCAGAGTGCTTACCAGCAAACTCATTAAATAGATCCGTTGGTTTTTTACCTAACACGTTAACCAACACGTTAAGGCGACCACGATGGGCCATACCAAGTACCACTTCTTGAGCGCCCTGTTCGCCAGCACGACGAATCAACTCTTTAAGCATCAGTACAAATGAATCCCCCCCCTCTAATGAGAAACGTTTTGCACCAGGGAATTTAGAACCGATATAACGCTCTAAGCCCTCTGCAGCAGTTAACTCTTCAAGAAAACGATGTTTGGCTTCTTCACTAAATGAGGGTTTGCTTTCACAAGACTCGATACGATTTTGTAACCAACGTTTCTCATCCGTATTAGTGATATGCATGTACTCAGCACCTAACGAACCACAATAGGTGCGTTTTAGTGAGGCAACTAGATCACGTAATACCATCGTTTCATTAGAGGCTGCATATGAACCAACATTGAAACTCGCGTCTAAATCAGCACCTTCTAACTCATGGTAAAAAGGGTCAAGCTCAGTGATCGTTTCGGTTTTCGCTAAGCCGAGTGGATCCAGCGCTGCAACCTCATGACCACGATTACGGTAAGCTCCGATCAGTTGCAATACTTTAACTTGTTTAGCATCATTATGAACCGCACCAGTAGGTGGTGTGAAACATTTGGGTGCTTTTGCAGCATATTTCATCTGCTCACGGATAACTGAATGGGCTTCTTCGGGCTGATCACTCACTTTAGGTAATTCATCAAACACGTTGCGCCAATTGGCATCAACAGAAATAGGGTCTTCTAGGTAGGATTCATACAGATCTTCGATATAGGTAGAATTTGCCCCGGAAAGATGAGATGAGGCTAACCATGTTTTCATCACATTGTTTGGCATTAACATTCCTTAAACTTCATATTTTATTTTCTATACATAGTGGTTAAACGTTCAACCATATTGGCTGATTTTAAAGAAAAAATGGTTCTTGTAGAACAGGACTTAATCACTTTTACTTGAAATCAGCCATAAGGCTAACGCACTGAATCATATAAATTATATTGCGCGTTGTAACAGCATCGATTTGATTTTACCAATCGCTTTAGTCGGGTTTAATCCCTTAGGACAAACACTGACACAGTTCATGATGCCATGGCAACGAAAAACACTAAATGCATCGTCTAAATTAGACAAGCGTTCTTCTGTCGCACTATCACGGCTATCAATTAAGAAACGATAAGCTGCTAACAATCCTGCTGGCCCGATGAATTTTTCAGGGTTCCACCAAAAAGAGGGACAAGAAGTTGAACAACAAGCACATAAAATACACTCATATAATCCATCTAATTTTTCGCGCTCTTCAGGAGATTGCTTGAATTCACCAGCCGGCGGCTTGCGATCATCAGTAATTAAAAATGGCTTAATTTTTTCATACTGAGTATAAAATTGTGTCATATCGATAACAAGATCGCGCACAACCGGTAATCCAGGTAACGGGCGTATTATTATTTTACCCTTAGATAGTAGGTCAGATAAAGGTGTAATACACGCTAAACCATTCTTACCATTGATATTTAAGCCATCAGAGCCACAAACACCTTCACGACATGAACGTCGGAATGAAAGTGAAGCATCTTTCTCTTTAAGTTGGATAAGCGCATCAAGCACCATCATGTCCGATCCTTCCGGCACATCTAATGACAGATCCTGCATATAAGGCGCTTTATCAACGTCTGGGTTATAACGATAAACTGAAAAATTAACATTCATAACTTAAAAACCTTCTAGTAAACACGTGCTTTAGGTGGGAAAGCTTCACGTAGCACTGGCGCCATATTCACGTCACGTTTACTCATGCTTTCTGTTAATGGGTTGTATAAACTATGGTGTAACCAATTTGCATCATCACGATCTGGGAAATCAAAGCGACTATGTGCGCCACGACTTTCAGTTCGGAAGTTAGCCGCTTTTGCAGTTGCAAAGGCAGTTTCCATCAGATTATCTAACTCTAAACATTCGATTCTGTCGGTATTAAACTCACTACTCTTATCACTTAGTTTCGCGTTATTAAGACGCTCACGAAGTTTATCCAGTTCAGCAAGGCCTTCAGCCATCGCCGCACCGTCACGGAATACTGAGAAATTATTTTGCATACATTGTTGTAAATCTTTACGGATTTGGTTCGGGCATTCTGTGCCATTACCTTTTTCCCAACGATTTAGACGCGTCAGCGCAGCATCAATGTTCTCTTGCGTTGGTTCTTTAAGTGTATTTTCTTTGGTTAATACTTGCCCTAAGTGTTTACCTGCTGCACGACCAAATACCACTAAATCAAGGAGTGAATTACCCCCTAAACGATTTGCACCATGAACAGATACACAAGCGATTTCGCCCACTGCAAATAAGCCTTTCACTTCTACATCTTTGCCATCTTCATCAACGCGTAATACTTGACCGTTAACATTAGCTGGCACACCACCCATCATATAATGACAAGTAGGAATAATTGGGATTGGCTCTTTTACAGGATCCACATGCGCAAAGGTACGTGATAGTTCACAAATACCCGGCAGTTTCGATTCCAACAACTCTTCACCTAAGTGATCTAGTTTCAGCTTGATGTGTGTGCCCCAAGGACCTTCACAACCACGACCTTCACGAATTTCAATCATGATAGAACGTGCAACAACATCACGACCTGCTAGATCTTTCGCGTTAGGTGCATAACGTTCCATGAAACGTTCGCCATCTTTATTTAATAGATAACCACCTTCACCACGACACCCTTCTGTTACTAATACACCCGCACCTGCTATCCCCGTTGGATGGAATTGCCACATTTCCATATCCTGTACGGGTACACCTGCACGTAATGCCATACCAACACCATCGCCAGTATTAATGTGTGCGTTAGTTGTTGATGCATAAATACGACCAGAGCCACCTGTTGCTAGTACTGTTGCCTGTGCTTTAAACATCACCACTTCACCAGTTTCAATGTCTATTGCAGTACAACCAACAACATCACCATCATCATTTTTAACTAAATCAAGTGCATACCACTCAGAAAAAATAGTAGTTTTGTTTTTAATATTCTGCTGATAAAGCGTATGTAATAAAGCATGCCCAGTACGATCGGCAGCTGCCGCAGTACGTGAAGCTTGCTCACCACCAAATTCTTTAGACTGACCACCAAACGGGCGTTGGTAAACAGAACCATCTTCGAAACGAGAAAATGGTAGTCCCATATTTTCTAGCTCACGAACCGCATCGGGTCCCTCTTTACACATATACTCAATCGCGTCTTGGTCACCGATATAATCAGAACCTTTGACCGTGTCATACATGTGCCACTGCCAGTTATCGGCATGTGAATTACCCAATGCAACGGTAATACCACCTTGAGCAGAAACCGTATGCGAGCGCGTTGGAAATACTTTAGTAATCAACGCACAACTTTTTCCTTCTTGCGAAATAGATAAAGCAGCACGCATACCTGCACCACCTGCACCAATTACAATCGCATCAAACTCACGAATAGGTAAACTCACCTTAAACACCCCACAAAATTACGAAACCAGAGAGAACATAGATAAATGCCACTGATGTTAAAAGAAATTGTAATGCACCGCGTAACTTGGTGCATTTAACGTAGTCTGTTAATACTTGCCATAAACCAATCCATGCATGTACCAACATTGCAATGAGTGCAAATAGCGTAAATACTTTAGTAGTCGTTAATGAAAAGAAACCAGTCCACGTTGCATAGGTAATATCAGTGCCTGCGATAAAACCAACAAGGTATAAGGTATAAGCAAGTAAAATAAGTGCACTTGCGCGTAATAAAATATAATCATGAACACCACTGCGTCCAAACGTACCAGCAACCTTTACCATACTAAAACCCCCGCTAATAATGACAGTACAGCTGTCACGATGAATCCAACTTTAGCGCTTAGTGATGCAGTATCCATCTCTTCCCAAAAACCTAAATCTTGAATCATATGGCGCACACCAAATACAGCATGGTATGCAAGACCCGTTAAGCAGCCCCACATGACAAATTCAATCAAAAAGTTATCAAAATATCCTACAACTCGATAAAAGTCAGGTTGGCTTGATAATGAACAACTTAAAAGGCTAAGGAATATTGCTAAAGCAATAAAAACGATAATTCCTGAAACACGATGCAGTATTGAAGCAGTTGCAGTGATAGGGAATTTGACCGTGGCTAGGTCTAAATTTTTAGGTCTGTTTTTGCGCACAATTTTTCTCTTTATACTTGGCTAAAACTAAGGGTTGGCTAACAAATGCTATTGTTAGCATATTGTTAAACCATTGTGACAGTCTTATGTCTTTTTTTTGTGATGTAGTATATAAAAACCAGCTCAATTTTGTGATGTAGAATACAGATTTTTTTTATCACTTAAAAAATGATATCTGCTCATTTAGGTCAATGTTATAAACACTTTACCTGTTTGTTTTAATGAATATTTGTTGATTAATCCAACGTTATTGGTTTCGCCATTTGCAAATGTCTCATTGTTGATATGTTAAAATTGACAAGGCACTTTTTAGCCTGTAAAAATATGCGTACTGAAATTCAAGTAATATAAAAAAAAGATAAGGGAGCATCAAATGTCAGAACAAAAAGCAATACTTCAATTACCAGGGAAAGAGCCAATTGAGCTTCCAATCCTTAAAGGTTCTGCAGGTAATGACGTTATTGATATTCGTACTTTAGGCCAAACGGGTTATTTTACTTATGACCCAGGTTTCTTAGCAACGGCATCTTGCGAGTCATCAATAACATTTATTGATGGAGATAAAGGAATTTTAGAACACCGAGGTTACCCAATTTCTCAATTGGCAGATAAATCTGATTACCTTGAAGTTTGTTACTTGCTATTAAATGGTACTTTACCTGACAAAAAACAGTTTGATGAATTTCACCTTACTGTATTAAGACATACGATGTTGCATGAACAATTAGTGCAATTCTACAAAGGCTTCCGTCGTGACTCTCACCCGATGGCAACGTTAGTTGGTGTTGTTGGTGCCCTTTCTTCTTTCTATCATGACTCTTTAGATATTACTAATGAAGAACATCGTGAAATTGCTGCCTTCCGTTTGATTTCAAAAATGCCAACGCTAGCAGCAATGAGTTTCAAATACTCAACAGGCCAACCTTTTGTCTACCCTGACAATTCACTTTCTTATGCAGGTAACTTCTTAAAAATGATGTTCGCCGTGCCTTGTGAAGAGTATGTGGTTAACCCGGTTCTTGAAAGTGCAATGGATAAAATCTTAATTTTACATGCAGACCACGAACAAAATGCATCAACGTCAACAGTACGTTTAGCCGGTTCATCAGGTGCTAACCCATTTGCTTGTATCGCAGCGGGTATTGCATCGCTATGGGGCCCTGCTCACGGCGGCGCTAACGAAGCTTGTTTAGAGATGTTAGAAGAGATTGGTTCAGTTGATCGCATCCCTGAATTTATCGCAAGAGCAAAAGATAAAGACGACCCATTCCGCTTAATGGGCTTTGGTCATCGTGTATACAAAAACCATGATCCACGCGCAACAGTGATGCGTAAAACTTGTCATGACGTGTTAGACGATCTTAATATCGACGATCCTTTATTAGACGTTGCAATGGAACTTGAGCGTATTGCACTTGAAGACCCTTATTTTGTTGATAAGAAACTTTACCCGAATGTAGATTTCTACTCAGGTATCGTATTACGTGCAATGGGTATTCCACGTACCATGTTTACCGTTATCTTCGCTACAGCACGTACAGTTGGTTGGATCTCACATTGGAAAGAGATGTTAGATCAACCAGGTCAAAAGATTGGTCGTCCTCGTCAGTTATACACGGGTGAAGTAGGCTTAGAGTTTGAACACGTGGTTGAACGTTGTAAACAAAGTAAGCTAACTACAGCTTAATAGTAAAAATTTATTTAAATCTATCAAGCCAGTGTTTACACTGGCTTTTTTGTATCCAGCATTCACTGGATTTTTAGAGCTTTGTTATGACTATTTACCTGCCTCAATTGACCGATGACCCACAATTTTTTCCCAACGTAGAAAAAGCATTACAAGAACCAGATGGTTTGTTGGCGATAGGTGGCGATCTTTCTCCTCAACGCATTTTTAATGCCTATCGAAATGGGATATTCCCCTGGTTTAGTGCCGGCGAACCGCTTTTATGGTGGAGCCCAAGTGAACGTGCAACTATCATTGCAGGTGAAGTCCATGTAAGTAAAAGTATGAAACGTTTCATTAACAAAAATCACATGTCGATCACTGTTAACCATTGTTTTTCATCAGTTATTTCTGCCTGTGCAATGCCGCGTGCGACACAAGCTGAAACATGGATTTCAGAGCAGATGATCGATGCCTATATTGAATTGCATCGAATGGGGTTTGCTCACTCTATTGAGGTTTGGCATGAAAAAAAGTTAGTAGGTGGTTTGTATGGTGTTTGTGTGGGACAAACCTTCTGTGGCGAGTCAATGTTTAGTCAAATGGATAACAGCTCTAAAATTGCATTCATCGCGCTTAATCAACACTTTCAGCAAGCGGGAGGAAAGATAATTGATTGCCAAATGCAAACAGGACACCTAAAAAGTTTAGGCGTCCAAACAAGTTGTCGTGATAGCTTTATACAAAATTTGATGGTAACAAAAGATGAAGCGATAAAAACAACGTGCTGGGATCAACAACAAATAAAAATTCAACTTACAAAGTAGTTAACAGGATGCTATCTGCTTATTCATCGCACCTAATACTTTTTTACGAGATATGAGGCCAATATAGTGGTCTCCACTATCAACAACCGGATAAATTTTAGGTTTAGCATCTAGCATTAACTGTGCGACATCCACCACACTCATCTCTTTTTTGATGGTAACGGCAGGGCTAACCATCGCATCTTCAACTAATGCGACTAATTCACAGTGATAACTTGCTTCGAGCATTTTAGCTAAACAGTCCTGTTCAGATAACCAACCGATCACACGCCCTGCATCATCAATTACCGGCCCACCAATTTGATCATTTTCTAATAAAATTTCGACGGCGGTTTGAATTGCCATCTCTTTTCTAAAAGATAAACTTTTACCAATCATATAATGTGAAACGTCTAGATTATTCATATAGTTCCCTTACGTTTATTTATCATCTAATCTTAATCCTTTTTCACTATTTGTCGATTTTTGACAAGAAAAAATTTCTTTCATTACGCTTTGTCGTTAAAATGTTTCTTTATCTCCATTTTCAAAGGTAACTCATGGCCTCTCTACAAGAACAATTGATGAAATCAGGGCTTATCAACAAACAAAAAGCCAAGCAAGCGCAAACTGAAAAACGCCGCAAGGCTAAACAGAAAAAGAAAAAAGGAACCGTTGAAGTTTCTGAAGCACAACGCGCAATAGATGCTCAAAAAGAGCAACAAAAACAACAAGATTTAGAAAAAAATCGCGCAATACAAGCAGAGTTAGATGCGCGTGCCGCACACGGTAAGTTGATTCAGATGATTGCACAGCATTGTGAGAAAAATTATCAAGGTGAAATAGATTATCACTTTACTTACGATAACAAAGTGAAACGTATTGCAATTAATGACACGACGCAGCAAAGCTTAATCAATGGCCTCTTGGCAATTTGTGTTTTGAATGATGAGTTCTACTTAATCAACAAAGAAGCAACAGAGAAGTTGGCTGAAATTGATGCATCTGTATTAGTGGCACTGCATGAGAAAGTCGATATGAGTGATATGGATGAAGATGATCCCTACGCGGAGTTCGCTATTCCTGATGATCTTATTTGGTAGGTCAGGCATAAAATATGCTAAAGGTATTTACGTGCTATTGCACGTAAATACCCTCAATTGCAAATTAGCAAACCGAGACAGCGCCCACTTCCAGCGAGGAGGTTAAATACAAACAAGGTTACAGCCAGCGCTTTTTCTTAAACAAAATAATCAAACTAAGTGCGATTAAAGCCATCACAGTCAGTAAATAATAATACCCATTAACCACTTTCAATTCTGGAATATACTCAAAATTCATTCCATATAATCCCGCCAAAAAGCCTAATGGAATAAAAATTGCGGTAATAACGGTCAGCACACGCATCGTTGCGTTCAGTTGATGAGAAGCGACAGATAAATAGCCGTTAATCAAATCACTGCAAATATCATAATGCATCTGAGAGAGGCTTAGTAAACGTTCTATTCGCTCATGCACATCCGTCACTGTATGCATTTCAGCTTGATTGATAATGTCTGTTTCATCAGCAACTAATAATTTTAATTCGGCACCAATGTTACTGTGATAGTTAAAGATTCGTTTTAATTTGATAAGACGTGAACGATAGAGGGTGATCTCCTGCATCATTTTATCATCACCACCCAATTGAAATTGATCCTCAAGCAACTCTAACTTCTCTTCAAATTCAAATAGCTCCTCTAAATACACGCCACAACTATTGTGAAATACCCTTAATGCCAATGTTATCGGACTTTTGGTCAAATATTTTTCACCTTCACCTGTAAACAACTTATCGATGGAAATAGATTTCTGCTCATGGGATGTAATTAATATATTGGTGCCAACAAACATGCCTATTTGTAAATGCTTAAACTGTAAGTCACCTTGACACTCATAAATACCACGGTAAAGCATAAAAATATAATCATCAAACAACTCAATTTTGGGAGGATGACGCTCTCGATGTAGATCCGTTATCGCTAGAGCATGACAACCAAACTGTTGCAGTATCAAGAGCTCATCAGCTTTATTATGTGACTCCAAATCAACCCATAACGTTGTTTCGGGTTGTACTTTCCAAAGCTCTATTAACTCCTCATTACCATAACGACATGTGTTATCTGACTGTAATAGCATGCACTTGATCATTGTTATTCTCATAATTTGACGGGGACTTTTATTAGTATTACACAACACTTTGGATTTGCTGTACTTTTTGTCATGTTTACCTATTCAAATAAACCTGAAATTATCTGTTGATTACGGTTATATTTGATAACCCCAATATCTGCTAGTTTCCAGTCCCTTAATCTCTCTTTCTGCACAGTAAAATTAAATAAAAAATAAGTATTGTTGGCAATAATAATATGGTAAATAACAGATCAATTTACTGTGGGCTTAAATTGGCTTAACAATATTTAATATACAACAAGAGATTCGCTCTTAACTGCTCCGTTATTAAGGTATGAAAGATAATGCAAGAAAATATATCACCCTTTGATTTTACCGCTTCAGAGTTACTTGAAATGTTATCAGGTAACAAGGCCATATTGACGGTTTTCCTTATCCTGATGGTCATGCTGTGTAAATTTTATTTTTTAAAAATGATCAATAAAAAGGCAGATACCAATAAGCGCGTAAAAATTAATATCGTAAACAATGCCGTTACGGTGATCATTTTAATCGGCATTTTTCATATATGGTCTGCAGAATTCCAAAAATTTGCCATCTCTATTGCCGCATTTGTTGTGGCTATTGTGATTGCGACAAGAGAGTTAATTCAATGCTTCATTGGTTTTTTATACATTGTCTCAAGCCGCCCTTTTCGTATCGGTGATTGGATACAAGTTGGCGATAGTTATGGAGAAGTACACTCTATCGACTGGGCTAAATTAACCCTATTAGAGGTCAATATTGATGCCTATGAATATACGGGTAAAACACTTTACACCCCAAATAGTCAATTGATTACCTCTTCAATCAAGAATTTGAATTTTTTAAAACGTTATGCGATGCACCACTTTACTATTACCCGTGATGAAAGCGTTAACCCGTTTATTTTCTTAGATGAATTGTATGAAAAAGCGGTCGAATATTGTGCTGACTTTAGGGACGTAGCGATTAGATATAACCAACTCATTGAAAACCGATTAGACGTCAACATTGCAGGTCCAGAGCCGCATATCCAAGTTGCCACCTCTAATATTGGAGATACACAGGTATTTTTTACTATCTTTTGCCCAACTGAACGAGCGATGGAGATAGAGCAAAGCTTAACCGCCGACTTTATGCGCCTATGGTTCGACCAAAAACAATCAACTTTAATGAAAGTAAACAACGACTAGTACAAGGAAGAAGCATGTCATTAGATTTATTGCCTGACTACATCGATAAAATCAATCAACGTTTGGAGCGGGAAAAGCCAGTAAATGGACTTATTAGCGAGATTGAGTCTGTTTTAAATGTTGATCAACTTGCTATTTTATTAGAGTCATTTCCGATTAAATTAAGAACCGATTTATGGGAAATATTGAGTGATGAAACACAACAAAATGTGTTTATTGTCATGAAAAATGAATCAAGACAACTGCTATTAGATGTATTGGATGATGCACAATGCTTTCCACTTTTAACAAAATTAGACGCCTTTAATCTTCTTGAATTATCAGAAAGTTTAAACGATCGTTTTATCGATTATGCGGTCAGTAACATGACCGCCAAACAGCGTAGTTTATACAAGAAATCTTGTGATTATGATTTATCAGAAGTGGGTCACTGGCAAAATTTTACCGAATTACAAATACCACAGCGTTTGAAACTTTCTGCGGTTAAAAAGGTCTGCGCAAAAAGCTTACCTGCGTTTACTGATGTCGCTTATATCGTTGATGACAATGCATTATTAGTTGGTGAAATTGCGATTAATGGCATTTTTAATGCAACTGATCAGCAACAATACCTTACAGCGATTAACCAACATGTTGAATTTATTGATAGTAACAATAACATCAGTGAAGCCGCTGAAAAACTTATTAACTCAGGTAAGTCAGCCTTACCTGTTGTTGATGATAATGGCTGCTTAACCGGTCGTTTAGATTTGCCAACGGCTTATCGCTATAAAGAACAAATCATTGAGACACAACTCATTCAATCTGCAGGTTTAGTGGAAGAGGAAGATCTATTCAGCAGTGTTTGGCTAAGCTCAAAAAACCGTGCGGTGTGGTTGGGTATCAATTTAGTCACCGCATTTTTAGCATCATGGTTTATTGGTCTCTTTGAGGCAACTATTCAACAGGTCGTTGCTTTAGCAGTATTAATGCCCGTAGTCGCTTCTATGGGAGGAATTTCAGGTAGCCAAACCATTACGTTAATAATACGGGGATTAGCACTAGGGCAAATTACAGAAGCAAACAAAAGAGATATCATCGTAAAAGAACTTAAAGTTGGTGCTATTAATGGCTTATTATGGGCGATTGTTATTGGTGTGATTACCTATTTGTGGTTCGATACCTTTTTATTATCACTGACCATTTTCATCGCTATTCTAGGCAATATCGTTATTGCCTCGCTGTCTGGTGTATGGGTGCCTTGGGTGCTAAGCCGGTTTAAAATAGACCCGGCATTATCAGGCTCAGTGGTATTAACAACGGTTACTGATATCTTTGGGTTTATTGTTTTCCTCGGTTTAGGTAGTTTATTACTGCTCTAGTATTTTTAGGTGATGAATTAAGGGATTAAGCTTTATATTCATCACCTTACTTACCCGTTTAGCAAAACATGTTCGTGCTTAAAGCGTGCATTCAATGATCATATTACTACATAGGGAAACAGGTTCAACACCTCTTCTATCGTATCTACTTTTTGACTTTTAATGAGGTAATTTGCATAAATTTCTCGGCTAAACACCGGTGCATCTTCGACTAAAAAAAGTTGCTTATTACGTAAATACTCAAAGGTAATTTGGCGAGGTAAATACGCGGCTCCCCCCACTTCTAAAATAAAGTTTAAAGCGAGTCCAGGCTGGCTCATATTATGTCTTGCTTCAGGCGCATCTTGAAAGGCACGTAAATACTGGACGGTGATCGCTTCACCATAATCAACCATTACAAAGTCGTTTAATAGCGATAATTTACTCGCATAATCAGGGTCGGTGGTCACTAAGTGTAGAGGAACCGTTGCGACTTTCTCTGATACCAGTCCCTCAACAAAAGTAGGTTCAAATAAGAAAGCAATATCGATAACTCGGTTCAAGAGGCTTTTTCTTAATTCTAATGGGCTGTATGTGTTTGTTAATAGACTTATATCATCATTATTTAAATGAATTTTTTGCAGCCAATTTTGTAAAATAATATCCCAAATAGACCCCATTGCCCCGACCACTAACTGCATCGAATGCTGCGCGGCAATGCCTACGTCCTGTTTGGTTTTTTGCCACATGAAAATCATCTCATTGGCATGTTTAATCAATCGATGTCCTTCTGGCGTTAACTTAAGGTGTTTTTTACTGCGATCAAATAACATCACCCCTAAATCATCTTCTAACAATTTTATTCTTGCACTAACAGCGGACTGTGTAATGAACAGATTTTCAGACGCGATGCGAAAATGCAGCGTCCGACTGACCTCTAAAAAAGTATTTAGCAACTCTATTTTCATAATTCCCTCAGAAAGCCTAATCAAATAATTTAATCAAACAACGCAAAATAATTAATTTTATTATATTTAAAATTGGTCTTACACTCTAGCGACTTTTACAGCAGTACCACAAATAAATCATATTACATTGACATTTAAACAAGGAATAACCCATGAAAATTGCCATCTTATCTCGAGGCCCTAATTTATACTCAACTCGCCGTTTGAAAGAAGCTGGCGAAGCCCAAGGTCACCAAGTGGATATTATTGATACACTGCATTGCTATATGGACATTACCAGTAGCCGCCCTACTGTACGTTATAAAGGCGAAGAGTTGCCGCACTATGATGCCATCATTCCTCGTATTGGCGCTTCAATCACTTTTTACGGCACTGCAGTTGCTCGCCAATTTGAAATGATGGGCACATTCAATATCAATGAGTCGGTCGCAATAAGTCGTTCTCGCGATAAATTACGTTCAATGCAACTGTTATCTCGTAAAGGAATCGGGATGCCACGTACTGGGTTTGCAAGTAAACCAGATAACATTAAAGATTTAATCAAAAATGTAGGTGGTGCCCCTGTTGTGATCAAGCTACTTGAAGGGACACAGGGAATTGGTGTGGTATTAGCAGATACTGCTAAAGCTGCAGAAAGTATTATCGAAGCATTTATGGGGTTAAAAGCGAATATTTTAGTGCAAGAGTTTATCAAAGAAGCTGGCGGTGCAGATATCCGCTGCTTGGTGATAGGTGGGCGTGTGGTTGCAGCGATGAAACGTCAAGGTGCTGAAGGTGAATTCCGCTCTAACCTGCATCGTGGTGGCTCTGCAGAGGTGGTTAAGCTTTCTAAAGCGGAACGTGAGACAGCGATTAATGCCGCTAAAGTGATGGGTCTAAACTTCTGTGGCGTGGATCTATTACGCTCGGAAACTGGACCTAAAGTGATGGAAGTTAATTCTTCACCAGGCCTAGAAGGTATTGAAAGTGCTACAGGCAAAGATGTAGCAAGTATGGTATTTGATTTTATTGAGAAAAAAGCAAAATCAAGCACTAATAAAACACGTGGGAAAGGATAAACGATGAAACCATTACGTATAGGTGAGTTTGATATATTACCCGGGACTCAGTGTAAAATTGATCTGCCGGTCGCTAAGTTATATACCGATGCGGATGTGTCTTTGCCGGTACAAATTATCCGCGCTAAAAAAGATGGCCCGACCATTTTTATTAGCGCCGCAGTGCATGGTGATGAACTCAATGGCATCGAAATTATTCGCCGTTTAATTAACAAACCTAATTTTAAGATCATTCGAGGCACCGTGATTGCGGTGCCCATGGTCAATGTTTATGGTGTGGTTAATCAAAGTCGCTACATGCCCGATAGGCGAGACTTGAATCGTTGTTTTCCTGGTTCAGCAAAAGGCTCATTGGCCGGACGTGTCGCACATATTTTCTTAACTCAAATAGTGCAACATTGTGATTACGGCATCGACCTGCACACAGGCGCAATTCATCGCTCTAACTTGCCGCAAATTCGTGGCGATATGACTGATCACGAGACAAAAGAGTTAGCAAAAGTATTTGCGGTACCGGTTATTTTACACTCTAATTTATTAGATGGCTCTTTGCGTGAATCAGCCGTTAAAAACAAGACCAAGGTCTTGTTATATGAAGCAGGTGAAGCACTGCGTTTTGATGATTTTTCGATTAATGCAGGTATTAAAGGCATTGAAAATGTGTTGCGACATTTAAAAATGATGCCGCAACGACGATCTAAAAGAAAGCTAGCAGAGCCCTATATTGCTAATAGTAGTGGTTGGTTACGCGCCAATGCAAGTGGTGTGGTAAAGCACTTAGTAACACTAGGCGACCAAGTAACGTGTGGTGATCGACTCGCGGAAATTGGTAGCCCATACGGGGAAATTTTAGGTGTTGTCTGCGCATTAAGATCGGGCATTTTAATCGGTAAGCAAAATATCCCCTTAGTGCAAGAGGGAGAAGCGATGTTTCATATTGCCTACTTTAAAGAAGATGATGAAACCATTGCAGAACATATTGAAACGGTACAAGACTCATTATTACCCGAAGATGAATTTAATGATAAACAGATAACAAGAGAATAAAATTATGCAGTCAACAGATAAAAAAATTATCGGACGATTAGAGTCGATTGCTTTACCAGAATTAGGTATTGAAGAGTTAGAGGTACGCGTCGACACTGGTGCCAAAACATCTTCCCTACATGTCGATAACATTAGTAAATTTATGGAAAATGGAAAACCTTGGGTGCGCTTTGATATTCACCCCGATATCCATAATGTCGACAAATTAATGACTTGTAAGGCGATCATCAGTGATATTCGAAAAATTAAATCTTCAAATGGTGTAGCAGAGCAACGCTACGTGATAAAAACACCGATGACCTTAGGTGACGACAGTTGGCCGATTGAGATAACCTTAACAGATCGTGCTGATATGAACTATTTGATGTTATTTGGACGAGAAGCAATTGGCAAACGCTTATTGGTTGATGCCTCAGAGGTATTTTTAGTACCACTACAAGGAAAGTAGCTCTCTATTTATCATTTTTATTTAGTTAGTTAATCTTAGTTTATAGATAAAGTCAGTCGTTAAGTGAATCCAAATAAAAGCACACAACTATTTTGTTGTGTGCTGCAATGAGAGGAACGATTTCCCCTTCCCTACAAAGCTAACGACATTACAATCACAGTACCTTACTGAGAAACTGCTGTGTTCTCTCACGCTGTGGATTATCCAATACCTGTTGTGGGGTACCTATCTCTTCAATCAATCCTTCATGAAAGAAGGCAACCTTATCAGAAACCTCTTTTGCGAAGGCTATTTCATGGGTAACACAAATCATGGTCATGCCATCATCACGTAGCAATCTCAGGGTATCTAATACTTCTCCTACGAGCTCAGGATCCAGCGCAGACGTTACCTCATCAAATAACATGTAGGGCGGCTCCATCGCTAATGCACGTGCAATTGCAAGACGCTGCTGCTGACCACCTGACATACGTGTGGGATATTCATGCAGTTTATCGCCCAAGCCAACGTGAATGAGCTCTTTGGTAGCAATCTCTTGCGCCTTCTCTTTACTGAAGCCTTTTACGATCTGTGGTGCAAGGGCTGCATTTTCTAACACCGTTAGATGAGGAAAAGAGTTCCATTGCTGAAATACCATGCCCAAATTTTGTCTTAATTTATTAATATCGGTTTTTTTATCGTGCACATCAATACCATCAACGATGATATTACCGCTATTGATCTTCTCGATCGCATTAATGCAGTATAAAAGCGTCGATTTACCACTGCCGCTGGCACCAATAATACTCACCACTTCGCCGCGGTTTACATTTAAATCGATCCCTTTTAATACTTCCAAATCGCCAAATGATTTATGAACACCTTTAATTTCAATCATATTTCCATTTTCCTTTCTACATATTTTCCATAACGCGATAACGGGTAAGAGATCATAAAATAAAATAACCCTACACCGATTAATATCATAATCGGTTGTTGTGTTCTTGAAATCAACTGCTCTGCTGTTCTTAACAGTTCCATATAACCAATCACTGATACCAGTGCAGAGTCTTTTATGACACTCAATGCAACACCAAGCCAAGATGGAAAAACAGCTCTCATACCAATAGGGATGCGAATGTATCTAACTGTTTGCAGATAATTTAATCCTAGTGAACGCGCCGCTTTAATTGTCGATGTAGGCACACTATCAAAACCACTTCTAAAGACCTCACTCATAAATGCCATTGTATACAGCGATAATATAATTGAACCCGCTGCGAAAGGATTAAGTGGATAACCCATCGCACCAATAAAGGTGGTAAACAGAATCAGTTGAATAATCAATGGCACCGATCTAAGTACATCTAAAAAAGCGCCTAACAACATATTGATCGATTTATTGGACTCAGCTCTTACAAAACCAACTAACAACCCTAATAAACTGCCGACAATAATCGCAACAACAGAGATATAAACGGTATTTAAAATACCCGTTAAAATAAAACCAGAATCACTCCAAGAGAGCGGTGTAAATAAATTCATTATGAAAGCTCCCCTTTGAACACTTTCTTAGCAATCAAGCTAGAAGTAAACAATACCAACTTAGTGATCACAAAATACATCGCAGCAGCAACCATAAAAAACTCTAAGGTTCTAAATGAGGTTGATTGTAACCTTTGTGTCTCGCCAGAAAGTTCATTCATTCCCACTAAAATACCCAGTGAGCTCATTAATATTGACCAAACAAATTGATTGGTCATTGGATGATAAATTCGACGAAACATTTGCGGTAAAATAACATAACGATAAACTTTAATGTTATTCATACCTAACGATTTTGCCGCACTGTATTGAGTAGTAGGAATAGATTGAAATCCACCTCTAAAGGTTTCTGCTAGATAACCGGCATTGATAAAAACCAACGCTGAAAAAACAGCAAGATAAGGACTTAAATGGATGCCATAGGCACCGAGACCAAAATAGGCCATGTAGATAAGGAATAGTGCGGGTGTGTTTCTAGCTATCTCAATCCATATATTGGCAAAATGATAAAAAACCTTATTGTTAGACAGCTTGCCTAACGCCAATAATACAGCGATAACAATGCCCACCAGCATTGATAGTACCGAAACGTGTACGGTGGTAAATGCACCACTTAACAGTTGTGGAAACGCATCAAAAACCACATTCCAATGAAATTCGTAATTGTTCATATATCCTCTTTAATAAGTACCTTGGCTGCCCTTATTAGAGCCACCACTTATAAAGACTAAGGGTTCACTACTCATTATCGTTCCATAATCCATAAAAGATAAAAAATATTGTTCATAGGACGCTTGAATTAAGCTAACGATGGAGGAGTTGGTAGTTTTACCCAGAGGTTTGATACCCTCCAGCTAAGCTGGAGGATGATAGTTCGACAACGTTACTTATTGTCTCTTAAAGACTGCACCATATCTGGCGATACAGCGGTACCAAAATGCTTCATATGAAGTTCATTTAAACGACCATCTCGAATCTGGTGTACTAAAAATAGGTTTAGATACTTAATCCAAGCAAGCTCGTCTCTTTTAGCAATAAGGCCCACTACATCATCATAGTTAGGCACATAAGGACCCGCGACAAAACCGTCAAATTGACCCGAAGTTAATTTAGTGGCTATATTCGTATTAGTAGAAATAAGTGCATCAATTTTACCTTGGTATAGACCTAGAAACGCATCGTTCTCTGATTTAAACGAGGTGTAATTGTCACGGCCCCACCCTTTTGAGTCGGCGTATTTAAAGTATTCAGTCTCATAAGTTGTACCAAGTGCAGCACCTACTTTAACATCTTTCAGGTCATCAAAAGACGCCATTCTCACACCTTTTTTAGACAGTACTTGGAACTTAAATACAAAGTAAGGATAGGTAAATCCAACTGATTTTGCACGTGCTAACGTATCTGAAGTTGAACCTACAACAACATCTGTTTTCGCTGATATTAATGAAGGAATACGATCTCCCCAAGTCAGATTGATCACTTCTGATTTAACGCCTAAAACAGCCGCTAAATCGTTACAGTAATCGACATCAAACCCTGCCGGTTTATTGTCTTTATCGGTATAACCCATTGGTGGAAAATCCAGTACAACACCACAATTTAATGTACCGCGTTTTATTACGTCATCAAGCTTATCTGCACTAGCATTAGAAAATGCACCTATGGCAGCAATTGAAGCAACAACTAACGATATTTTCTTTATTAATTTCATACCTTCTCCTTGGTTTTAATTTAACATCGACTCTATATTATTACGTCAAGATGACTAAATGCATCTCAACTTGCGCTAATAAAATAGCACATCCTATTACAAACTAACGTTATTTTTCATAAATGAGTGCTATTTATTTAATATTTTCAATAGTGTAGCAAATTTAAAAATTCCTGCCCATCGCACTGCAATTATTTATTGTTAGACCGTGATATACAAAAAATAGACCTTACAAACTATCGCTCAAAACAACAAATCACTCCCCGTCCCCCCCTATTGTAAAATTACAGCCTACTTACATTAACAGCCGATATTCCATTAATCGTTCAAAATCCCCCGTAAAGTTAATTAACATTATTGCTAGGTTCTTCTATAAAATGAGTTTTTATAGAAGTGAAAACCTCTTAACCCACTTAATTAAGGCAGCACAATGATTGATGAAATACTCATGGGGCATCCACTAATGGCAAAGTGCACTAAGTTTGTCACTCGCCACAAACCGCTAACCCATCGTCAATGGTTAGCCGCAATGCAACAAGCACCTCAATTAGACCTTGCACTTGATATATATGGCGAAGGGCCAACCATTGATATTTTAGAAGACAAGATGGCTAAACTTCTGGGCAAAGAAAAAGCTATTTTTGTACATAAAGGCATGGTGGGTCAGCATAGTGTTCTGCTCCAACACGCTAAGGCATCAGGCAAGTCAAAAATTGCTATTCACCCGCAATCCCACATACACCATGATGAGTCAATGGCTTACCAAGAGCTGTTAGGGTTAGAGGGCGTAATGTTTGGTAAAAATGGTTGTGCGATAGAGGAGGATGACATTAATGGCCTACCTGCAGATCTTGCGCTTATCTCCGTAGAACTGCCAATCCGTCGCGCAGGTTATCGTTTACCTGAGTGGGAAACACTGATGCACTTAAAGCTGCATTGTGAAACAAACGCAATTCCTCTTCATATTGATGGTGCGCGCTTATTTGAATGTGCCGATTATTGGCAAAAGTCCTATGCCGAAGTTGCTGCACTCGCTGATTCGGTATACGTGTCACTGTATAAAACCTTAGGGGCTGCTGCTGGCGGAATTATTGCTGGTGACAAAGCGTTTATTGAGCAATTGCTGCCATGGCGTAGCCGATTAGGTGGTAATATTCTTACCGTTTTCCCCTATGTATTATCCGCCCTCGTGGGTATTGAAAAGTACTTACCTAGGGTTTCAGAGTTTAACCAACGCGCCTTAACCCTCTCGCAGCTGATAAAGGACAAATTGGGGGATTGTGCCATACCGAATAAAGTTCAATGCAATGGTTTTGTGGTGGAATTACCCATTACACCGAGCCAGCTTAAAGAGAAAGCCTTATCCGTTGCTGAAAATGAGCGCATTTGGTTATTTGATCGAATAATCGCCACTGAAAATAATACTAGCCATTTTGAAATTCAAATCGGTGACGCAATGGATGATTGGAGTGATCAAGCGTATGTGAATAAACTCGCTAGCCTGTTATAACAGTTTGTCCTGTTGCAATTATCTTTAGCCCAATAGCACTAAACACGCTATTGGGTTAATAATGTTTGTACTTGCCCTGTATTGAAAGGTCTCACGAGGCGCGCAACTTCTTGTCCATCATGTAACAGGATTAAAGTCGGCCAAAGTTTAACGCTGAATAAACGACCGAGCTTTTTACCCTTACCGTCATATACCTTGATATGCGTGACATCTGCATAGTTAGCTAATACCTCTTGTATTACAGGTTTTGCAGCTTGGCAGTGGCCGCACCAAGGTGTTCCAAATTCAATCATAGTATGACCGCTTAATTCACTCACTTGATTAACGGTCAACGCATCTTCTTGGTAATCTGGATTAATCTCTGTTGGTTCTACTTTCATACTCTCATCTCCTGCAATGATATAACCAAGGTCACTTTATTTTAATAGTGTATTAACATCATACTCCATTGTAGTAAAAAGCGGCGGATCTAACTTTTTGCATTTACAGCCAAAAAAACATGTTAAAAATATGTTAACAGTCACACCTTGAGCTAACATAAACATTTATATCACCAATAAATGACATTAACTTGAAGTTCACTACTGATAAGTGAAGATAATATTTATGTATACAAAATACTATATATCATTAATTTTAGGGGTTCTTCTGTGTTCAATTGTTCCTATTACGGTGTATTTATTGTCCGGAGAAAAAACCACAGAACAAGCCTATATTAAAACGGTCTACTATTTCGAACAGGTTGATGGTCCTATTCAGCCAATACCACGTAAGTTAGATATTGATAAGCGTTGGTTAACCTTGGGTAAAGCACTTTTTCATAGCCCATTGTTATCTAAAGATAATACGATTTCATGCTCCTCATGCCACTTGATCGATTTCGGCGGGGATGATGGTTTTCCTGTATCAACAGGGATCAAGAATGCTGAAGGTGTCCGTAACTCTCCCACCGTGTTTAATGCCTCTTTTAATTTTAGGCAGTTTTGGGATGGACGAGCGAGTTCACTTAGCGAACAAATCGCAGGCCCGGTTCATAACCCAACCGAAATGGGTTCATCATGGGCAGAAGTTGTTGAGAAGCTAAATAAAGATGCTTATTTTAGTAAAACATTTCAGAAATTAAGCCCACAGGGTATTACGACTGACAATATCATCAAAGCCATTACTATTTACGAAGAATCCTTGATCACCCCCAATGCCCCCATTGATCGCTATTTATTAGGCGACAAATCGGCGCTCTCAGAGCAGCAAAAACGAGGATTAACTTATTTTATTAATTATGGATGTGCAAGTTGCCACCAAGGAAAAAATATTGGCGGTAATATTTTTCAAAAACTAGGCCGTGTTAATGATATTCCTGAAATACTGACGTTAGATCAAGGCAAGTTTGAGGTTACAAAACGCGATCAAGATAGATATATATTTAAAGTCCCAAGTCTACGAAACATTGCAGATACCGGCCCTTATTTTCACAATGGATCAATTGACAATTTACCCGAGGCGGTGCGTATTATGGCGAGTTCTCAGTTAGGAAGAGTGTTAACTGACGAGGAAGTAAGGGATATTGTTGCTTTATTGGGTGCTTTCAGTTCGAAAGTGATCGAGGTGCAATAAAGTGACTAAATTTAAATATATTCCAGAGATATTTTGCTTACTGTTATTTACCTATTTTTCAACCTCTTGGGTATTATCGATAGAAGATGATAGATCCAAAAAAGCCTTACTGGCTCCCCTATTGACATTGGAAATATTAATACCACAGCATAAAGTAGAATTGCTTAATGCTAACTTTAGTGATCAATTACATTATGACAAATTAGCCCAACTACAGTTTGAAATTGAAGGTTTACTGTTTGAGGCTACCCTCAATCAGAAATCAAATCGACTATTAAAAGACTATAAAGAAACATCTTTAAACTACATCCAACTCACCAGCATGCTCAAAACATCTCAGCGTTTGATCAGTGAAAACAGTTCTCTTAATGATCAAAAATTACAAGGATTAATGGATGCTATTCGATTGCAGATGTTTGCATTTATTACAACACACAAACAAGAAGACAAAGAAAAGGTCGTTAACTTATTAAATAAAATAGATACTGGCAATACACAGCAAGGTAACTGGCAATACTTACAACTCATTAAATTACATAGTTTATTCGTCTTAGATAATTATGAGCTGACAGCAAGTTATCGACAAAAGTTAATAGAAATGCCGGTCATAGAATCCGTTATTAAAGAGCTTGAACAATTAAATATTGAAATTGATAAAATTGCATTAAAGCAACTTATTGCCCTGTTTAGCGTCGTTTTAGTGTTTTTATTTCTTTTTATTCTGATCATTAAACGTCACCAATCCGCCTTAGAAGAAACCTCAGAATTGCATCGCAAAGCAGTACAAGTTAAAACACAATTTTTGGCTAACATGTCACATGAAATTCGAACACCAATGACCGGTGTGATTGGTTTAGTTGAACTCACGTTACAAACCGACCTAGATGAAGAACAACGTGACTACTTAGAAAAAATTCAATTCTCTGCAGACTCATTGCTGGTGATCATCAATGATATATTGGACTTCTCCAAAATAGAGTCTGGAAAATTGCCCATTGAGCATATTGTTTGGCAACATGACAAATTAATCGATAATGTCAATATGATGCTCGGCAAGGTGGCAGAAGAGAGAGGTATTGAATTAATTTTTGATTTAGCACCAGACATCCCTAATCAAATGGTTGGTGATCCGGTCCGTGTTAATCAAATATTATTGAACCTACTCTCTAACGCGATTAAGTTCACCGAACATGGCCATGTAATTTTGAAAGGTTCGATAATAAATCAACAAGAAGATAATAATACGCCGCAAATTTTGTATCAAATTAAAGATACAGGTATTGGTTTATCAGAAGAACAGCAATCCAAACTTTTCCAGCGTTTCTCACAAGCCGATCAATCGACCACAAGAAAATATGGCGGCACCGGTTTAGGACTGGCTATCAGTAAATTACTGGTTGATTTGATGGAGGGGGATATAAACGTCACTAGCCAATTAGGTAAAGGCTCAACCTTTAGTGTACATCTTCCTTTAGTCGTACCAGATACCGATATAGCACCTTCAGCTATCGTTAAACAACAAGGAATGCGCCTATTACTATTAGAGGACAATAAAGTAACTCAAGGTGTGATTAAAAAGATGGCAGAATATTTAGGGGCAAGCGTCGTATTATCTGCCACCGTTTCAGAAGCCAAGGCACTTTGTCATCAACAACAGTTTGATATTGCATTGGTAGACTGGCATTTAGAGGGTGAAACAGGTTTATCGTTCATAAAAGAAATTAAGCAGCAATCCTGTTGTCCGAAAAAGTTTGTTATTTGTAGTGCCTATAGCCAAGGTTTTATAGAAAAAAACTCAACCATCGATGACGCTATTTTATATTTGGCAAAACCGTTGACCGTTTTATCATTGAGCAAAGTGTTAAATAATGAGTATGCAGAAATTAATCCAGCACCTTCTCAAGTACAATTAAACAATCAACACCTTCAACCAGTCAAAGAGAAGCTTGCTCCTCAAACGGATCATCATAATACTATTTTGTTAGTTGAAGATAATAAAATTAACCAACTGATCGCCTCTAAACTTCTGATTAAACTCGGTTTAAATGTCGATGTGGCTGAAAATGGACAAGAAGCGATTGAGATGATAGAAAACAATAACTATCGTGTCGTGCTGATGGATATACAAATGCCAATAATGGATGGTAAGGAAGCGACTATTGAACTGCGTAAAACATATTCCACTGAACAATTAAATATTATCGCATTAACCGCCAATATTACTGAAGAACACATTGTTTATTATAAAGAAATTGGCATGAATGGTCATTTAGGTAAACCCTATGAATTAGAAAAAATACGAGAGATATTAACCGTCTTTTATTCATTAAATGACTAGGGCTGTTGACCTTTGCCGTTTGAATTTTGTTGAACCCGGAGGGCAGTATTTTCACATCAAAATTTGCAACGCAGTTGCGAGCAGCTTAAACAGCAAGAATAATCGACGAGGATGGTTTATGTCATTCATCCCATTTAAAGTGCTACAGCCGGATAAATAAAGTACATAAAAGCAAAAAGGCTCATTACTTTACAGTAATGAGCCTTTTCTAATGTGGCGGAGGAGGTCGGATTTGAACCGACGGAGAGCTATTAACCCTCGCTGGTTTTCAAGACCAGTGCATTCAGCCGCTCTGCCACCCCTCCGGAACGAGGCGCATAATAGCAACTTGGTAACAAAAGCCAAGTACTTTTTACAATTATTTGTATATTTAACGCTTTTAAGCGTTTGCCTCTTTTATTGCACTCGATAAAACTTTATATTGCTAATTCCTGTTTCTGTAACCTGCATTCATTTAAGGTTTTATTATATGTTTCAAAACAATCCGTTGCTTAGTCAATTAAAAGAAAAGATTCAACAAGATATTCCCAAGCGTCAAGGTATCGTAAAAGCAACTGATAAAGGTTACGGTTTTTTAGAAACAGACAAAGGAAAACGCTTTTTTATTCCACCAAATGAGATGAAAAAAGTACTTCATGGTGATCGTATCAACGCTTTCATTCGTGAAAATGGCGACAAAAGCAGTGCAGAGCCGAATCAATTAAAAAGTAGCGAAATAGATACTTTTGTTGCGCGACTTGTTATGCAACAGGGCAAAGTATCCATTAAAGCAAATAATCCATTGATTAAAGGTTTCTTCAAAATTCAAGGTGGCCAGAAACTCAAAGAAAATGGTTACCAAGATGGCGATTGGGTATCCGTAAAACTCCTTAAACATGCATTAAATGAGGGTAAAGGTTTCTTAGTTGAAGTCGCAGAAAAAATTGCCGACGCCAATGATCCCTTTGCATATCGTTTAATCACGGTTGCCACCCATAAACTACCCAACAAAGCGCCTGAATTTAACCACCCATGGCAGGTGATTGATCCTGAACTAGAGCGTCAAGATCTCACTAAACTGCCCTTCTTCACTATCGATGGTATCAATACTCAAGATATGGACGATGCGCTATACATTGAAAGTAATGAAAACGGTTGGTTATTAACGGTTGCCATCTCCGATCCAAGTGCTTATGTACCAGAAGATAGTGAGATGGATGCTGAGGCAAAACGTCGTGGTTTTACGCTTTATCTGCCAAACTTTAATGTACCGATGTTACCACGCGATCTCAGTGACAGTTTATGTTCACTGAAAGAAGGTGAGAAACGTGCCACACTGTGCTGCCAGATTGAGATTAATCACGATGGCGAAATCATCGGTGAAACTAAATTCTTTGCTGCGTGGATGAAATCCCATTATCGCCTTAACTATTGTGATGTTTCTAACTATCTTGAAAATGAGTCAGAAAACACTAATCAATGGAAACCTAACCGTCAACTAAGCGAACAACTGCACACATTGAGCGCAGCAACATTAAAACGCTTAGCATGGCGTACAGCTAATAACGTGGTATTTAAAAACCAACCCGATTACACCTTAAAGCTAAATAATAAAGGCGAAGTTTACGAAGTACTTTGCGAACCTAGACGCACAGCTAATCGACTAGTAGAAGAGTCAATGATTGCAGCAAACATCTGCGCAGGTCAATATTTAACCAAGCATAAGCAGCAAGGTGTATTTAACGTCCATTCTGGTTTTGCCAGTGATCGCTTAAACAAAGCGGTTGAGTTACTGGCCGAGTATCAAATTGAATCTGACGTAGAAACATTAAGTTCTTTAGCGGGTTACACCAAAATGCGTCAACAAACAGCGCTGTTGAATAACTGTTATTTAGATCATCGCCTACGTAAATTATTAGCGTATGCAGATACTAAAAGTACACCACAAGAACACTTCACCATGGGCGTTGAAAGTTACGCAACTTGGACCTCACCAATTCGTAAATATGGCGATCTACTTAACCATCGTTTAATTAAATCGATTCTATTAGAGACAGATGATGTTCATATTAGCGAGGAAATTGGCGCACAACTTAACGAAGCACGTAAGTCACAACGTCTTGCGGAACGTGATGTAAATAACCTTTTATACAGCCAGTACCTTAAAGATCAGGTGCAATCACAATGGCGTTTTAAAGCGGAAATTTTTGATATTATCAAAGCTGGTGTCCGTGTACGCATCCAAGAAAATGGTGCAACCTTCTTCATCCCTGCCAGTTTATTATGTAAAGACCCAAAAGAAGCGAAGCAAATCACCTGTGATCGTGAATTAGGTCGTGTGATTGTCGCAGAACAAACCGAGATGCAATTAGGCGATATTATCGATGTCATGCTTAATAATATTAAAGTGGAAACAGGACAATTAATCGGACGCCTTGCCGATCCATTGGTGGTACCCGAGTAAACTCTTAAATCGACTTATTTAATGTTAAGCGAACACATGCTTAACTGATAAAGCCCCCTACTTTCATCACCGTAAGTGGGGGCTATTTATATTCCCCAATCCATTCCAACTTTGTCAGCAAATAACTCTGTTCATATCCTCATAAATTTCGCGGTTAAGAAATTCGCAGAGCTATGTTAAACTGCGCCATTATTTTCTATAACAGGCAACAATAATGAGTCTTGATCTCCTACAGGCTGAACGCCCCCTATTTTCTTATCCCTCTTTTAAAGGCCGTAATGAAAAACCTGCGCCTTTTTTACCAATGTCGCGCAAAGAGATGAGAAAACTCGGTTGGGATAGCTGTGATGTGATTCTTGTTGTTGGTGACGCATACGTTGATCACCCAAGTTTTGGGATGGCGGTGATTGGCCGTACCCTTGAAGCACAAGGTTACCGCGTTGGTATTATTGCCCAACCTGATTGGCACAGTAAAGATGGTTTCATGAAGCTCGGTAAACCAAATCTATTTTTTGGTGTTTCTGCAGGTAACATGGATTCAATGATCAACCGTTATACGGCTGAGCGCCGTATGCGTCACGATGATGCGTACACGCCAAACAACGAGGGTGGTAAACGCCCAGACAGAGCCGTGCTTGCTTATACACAACGTTGTAAAGAAGCCTATAAAGATGTGCCTGTTGTGATTGGTGGTATTGAAGCAAGTTTACGTCGTATTGCCCATTACGATTATTGGTCAGACAAAGTTCGTCACTCCGTATTACTGGATTCAAAAGCTGATATTTTATTATTTGGTAATGCTGAACGCCCACTTCTTGAAGTTGCGCACCGTATTTCGTTGGGTGAAACAACTAAAGAGATGCTCGATATTCGTGGCACCGCAGTATTAGTAAAACATGCGTTACCAGGTTGGGATGGGATTGACTCTCAGCAAGTTGATCAGCTAGGTAAAATCGATCCTATTGTTAACCCCTATGCAGATATTAATGTGCAGTGTGCAACACAGCAGATTGCAGATCAAAGTAGTGCAGAACAAGAAGATGTCACCAAACCGATTACTGTATTGCCACCAATGGCAAAATCTCATAAGAAAAAGCCATGGGAAAATACTTACATTCAGTTACCTAATTACGAAAAGGTAAAAACAGATAAAGTATTATACGCTCACACCTCACGCGTTTTACATCAAGAAACTAACCCAGGTTGTGCTCGCGCACTGGCACAATTTCACGGTCAACGTCTGTTATGGGTAAATCCACCTGCTTACCCATTAACTACCGAAGAGATGGATGCAGTATTTGGTTTACCTTACCAACGTGTTCCTCATCCTGAATATGGTGATGCTAAGATTCCCGCTTACGATATGATCCGTTTCTCAATCAATATCATGCGTGGTTGTTTTGGTGGCTGTACGTTCTGCTCGATTACTGAACATGAAGGACGTGTTATTCAAAGTCGCTCTGAAGACTCAATCGTTAAAGAGATTGAAACAATTCGCGATAAAGTACCTGGTTTTACTGGTGTGATCTCCGACTTAGGTGGTCCAACAGCGAACATGTACCGCTTAAAATGTAAGAGTCCGAAAGCAGAGCAAACCTGTCGTCGACTAAGCTGTGTTTATCCTGATATTTGTCATCATATGGACACTGATCATCAGCACACAATTAGCTTATATCGTCGCACGCGTAAACTACCGGGTATTAAGAAGATCTTGATTGCTTCTGGTGTACGTTACGATATCGCAGTGGAAGATCCATTATACGTAAAAGAGTTAGTTGAGCATCATGTTGGTGGCTATCTTAAAATCGCACCTGAGCATACCGAAAAAGGCCCGCTCGATAAGATGATGAAACCGACCATGAGCAGTTATGAAATTTTTAAACAGATGTTTGAAAAATATTCAAAAGCGGCGAATAAGAAGCAGTATCTGATCCCTTACTTTATCTCAGCACATCCGGGCACAACCGATACCGATATGGTTAATCTGGCAATGTGGTTGAAGAGTAATAACTTTAAGTTAGATCAAGTACAAAATTTCTATCCATCACCGATGGCGAATGCAACTACCATGTATCACACGGAAAAGAACCCGTTACACAAGGTGAATAAAGACAGCGAAAATGTGGTTATCACTAAAGGTGCGCGTCAACGGAGATTACACAAAGCGATTTTACGTTACCATGTGCCTGAAAACTGGCCTGAGATTCGTGAAGCATTAAAAAGACTTGGTCTTGCGCGTAAATTAATTGGCCGCGGTGCAAATTGCCTTGTACCACCAGAGTCTCGTGATGAGTTACAAGCGACGGTTAAAAAAGGCGCGGGTAAAGCAGGTCAACCTGCATTGAGTCGCCACACTGGTTTGGATCAATTTAATCAGAAAGACAAAGTAAAACCGACGGTTAAAAAACGTCTGACTCAGAAAAAAAAGATAGGCTCAACACGTAAAATAAAGTTGGGTAAATAAAAACTAAACAACATTAACGTGCTTCGTCAGTGGTATCATTCGATATATCTGACACTGACGACGCAGTTATGCCCATGCCACTTCAAAATGCAAAGTCAGCAGGCAAATAGTGCCAATATGCTAGGTATAAAATTGAAGGTTAGTTATTCTACATTGATATTTTATAACAACGCAGATTGGTGCTAGTGGCAAGGGTATAAACGTCATGCGTTTTCATGTTATCTCCCCTATTACTGTTTGTTAACACTTATAAAAGGCTCTTCGTGAATATTTTATTTTCAAAAAACGCTCTCATCATGCTGTGTATCTTTAGCATCACAGGTTGTGCGACTCGACCCACTCCTTTACCGGGAGAATATTCGGCATTGTTACCTTGGGGCGCATTAGATCTTGATATTAAAAATCATGATTCACACTACACTCTAAGAGAAAGCTTGGGCAATGTATTAGAAGAGAAAATATCCTCCGTTAATCAAGGTACCTCAGAAAAAGATTTTAATATTCTTGCACTATCCGGTGGAGGTTCCGGTGGTGCTTATGGTGTAGGCCTATTAAATGGCTGGAAAGAGCGTGGCACAATACCAGAGTTCGATGTGGTGACCGCCATTTCGACTGGGTCTATCATGGCTTCTTTTGCTTTTTTAGGTGGCGATAAAATTGATGAATTAACCCCTATTTTTCGCAATTTAGCTTCTGAACATCTTTATAAAAGCAGCTGGTTAAGTGTGTTCAGCGACGCAACAATCTCTGACCCAACACCTTTGAAAGAGTTACTTAAAGCAGGCATTGATGAAGCATTTTTAGCTGAGATTGCTGCAGAGCACAAGAAAGGTCGTCGTTTATATATTGGCAGTACCAATTTAGATACCGGACAGCTAGTTATTTGGGATATGGGTGCAATTGCATCAAGTAATCACAAGGATAAAGTACAACGTTATCGCGATATTATTTATGCATCAAGTGCTGTGCCAGTGATTTTCCCACCTCAATTTTTCGATATAGAGGTCAATGGTCAGCATTATTCACAAATGCATGTTGATGGTGGTGTTTATACTAATATATTTGTCATTGGATTATTTATTGATTGGGTACATGAGTTACAGGTGACATTGGATGACGGTAAACAGATGAACACTAACTTGTACATGATAGCTAACCGTAAATATCGAGAACGACATAACTATGATCCCGTACCATTAAACGTACATACGGTATTAAATTCGTTTATTACCGTCGAAATGGATCTGCTTTTTGACCGCAGCGTATCGCGTATTTATCAAAGTGCGCAGGAAAAAAGGGTTAATTTCCACCTCGCGACCATTCCACAGGAATCAAGCCATATAAAATCAATGATGGAGTTTGTGCCGAGCGAAATGAGAGCAGTGTACGATTTAGCCTATGACGATGCACTTGATGGTTATAACTGGCAAACAGAAATTAATTGGAATGAGTATGATCTGCGCAGTACAACAAATGCAGAGCAAGTCCCAGCCACAGAGACTAATGATTAAACACCACGATTAATACCCTATTTTGAGCATGCGAATAGCATGCTCAAATAAACGACTATCGAAGCAGTAATCGCCAGTTAAATCTCTGAACGACCAGAAAAAGAGTGAGATAATGTTGTACTATCAACAAATTCCAACTCTCCACCTACTGGTACACCGTGTGCAATTCTGCTTACTTTAATATTAAATTTCTTCGACATTTCTGCGATATAGTAGGCAGTCGCTTCCCCTTCTACCGTTGGATTTGTTGCTAAAATAACTTCATTGATATGACCCGATGATAATTGTGACTCTAATAAATTTAAGCCAAGTTGATCCGGTCCAACACCATCTAAAGGTGAAAGGTGCCCCATCAAAACAAAATAAGTCCCTGAAAAAAGGGCAGTTTGTTCAATGGCAAGTACATCAACAGGCATTTCAACGACACAGATAACACCATTACTATTACGCTTTTCATTAACACAAAGATGACAAAGGTCTGATTCGGTAAAAGTACGGCATTGTTTACAGTGCCCTATTTCATGTACCGCGCGCTCTAACACATTACTTAATTTCAATGCGCCTTGGCGGTTTTTATCAAGAAGATGATAAACCATACGCTGTGCTGATTTGGGGCCAACACTTGGTAAACATTGTAAGGCTTGGGTTAATTCATCTAATAAAGAGGTGCTCATTAATGGTTATCTCTGGGTTAATATTTGGGGAGAATACTAACATATAATGATGCTAAGTATTGAATAGCTTTAAGTGCTAAATTGCCCCGTTAAGCATTGTTCATAAGCAATAAAAAAGGGCTAAACCATCACAGTTTAACCCTTCGGTATTTTCGCTAAAAATCACGCGAAGTTTTGGTTAACAAAGTCCCAGTTAACCAATGCCCAGAAACCATTTAGGTAATTTGGACGAACATTGCGATAATCAATGTAATAAGCATGTTCCCACAAGTCAACAGTCAGTAACGTCGTTACAGACTCATCGGTTAATGGTGTAGCTGCATTAGACGTATTAACGATATCTAATGAACCATCTGCTTTTTTTACTAACCATGTCCACGATGAACCAAAGTTGTTTACTGCTTTATCGTTCCAGGCAGTTTTGAATGCTTCAAATGAACCAAAGCTGCTGTCGATAGCGGCTGCAATCGCGCCAGTAGGTTCGCCACCAGCATTAGGTGCTAAACAGTTCCAGTAGAACGTATGGTTCCATACTTGTGCAGCGTTATTAAATAACGGACCTTCGCTGTTTTTAATAATGTCTTCTAATGAGCTCGTTGCTAAATCAGTGCCTTCAATCAGGCCGTTTAATTTTACAACATAAGTCGCATGATGTTTTTCATAGTGAAATTCTAGAGTTTCAGCCGAAATATGAGGCTCTAGTGCATTTTTTGCAAAGGGTAACGCTGGTAGTTCAATTGCCATGATAATATCTCCGAGATGTGCGTAACTGCTTAATTACTAGGATATAACAAATATTTACTGAATTATAATAACTATTCATCTTGGTTAATAAATTGATCTATGTCAAACTATTTATATGGTAAAGTAATCTTTATTATCCCTGTTCATAATAACGTTTTTTTCAGTCACGTTAACGGGTACAATTCATAAAAATCATTATTAGGAAATAAAAATGGAAACGTTAGATAAAATCAAAAGCCAAATTAGTGAAAATAGCATTCTACTTTACATGAAAGGCTCTCCAAAATTACCAAGCTGTGGTTTCTCATCACAAGCATCACAAGCATTAATGCAATGTGGCGCACCCTTCGCTTATGTTGATATTTTACAGAACCCAGATATTCGCGCTGAACTTCCAAAATTTGCAAATTGGCCAACTTTCCCACAACTATGGGTAGGTGGCGAGTTAATTGGTGGTTGTGACATCATCATGGAAATGTTCCAAACAGGTGAACTACAACCAATTATTGCTGAAGCAGCGAAAGCTGACGAAGCAGCTGAATAAACCTCATTATTTAGTAGTAATAAAAAAGGCGCTTAAACTAAGTTTAAGCGCCTTTTTTGTATTTGTTACACGTCACTGTTTAAGGTTACTTAAAATGCGTCACGACGCGCTTCATAGTTATTAGCAAACGCAGTGATCACATCATGCTCATAAGGTTTAAGCCCAGCAACGATTAATCTCTTAACACCCTTACCTGCGAGTTTTTCACCATCAAACATCTCAAATTTCAAGAAACTATTGGCACGTTTAGGCTCAACTTCCAAGGTTGCATCTGCTAATTTTATTTGCATTGCATCATTAAAATCAACGCTTGAAAAATCAAAGCTCATGCTGTTGTACATGACTAAAGGACGATTAGGATTAAACATCACGCCATGCTCTTTCATTAGTGGCATTAATAACGTTGGGAAATTTTGCCCAGAGAACTGACCGTAGTTTTTAATCAGAGACTCAATAAATTGACTGTCTTTGTTAATTTTACCTTTACGTTCGATTTCTAAAACACTTTTACCTTGCTCGTTAGTGATCACGATATGATCATCTGCGGTGTCAGGGAAGTTTAGCCCCATATCTGCACCGACCATATTAGTGAAGGTAAAACTCATCGATTCACTCACGCCATAAGTTTGCAACGCAAGCGAAAATAGAAGATCACCCGGTACACAAAAACGTTTATTTTCTGGATCATGAATCGGATTAAAATCAAAACATTGTCGCTTCGCAAAATGACTCGCCTGCTGTGCTGACACGCTAATTAAATTATCTTTAGTTGTATAAAATGGTGCTAATAACATTAATCTTCTCTGCTCTTTTCTATTTTACAATCTAAACAGTATAACCATTATTGTAAAAGTGAGTGTTCTGGTGGTAGATGTTTCATTATCCATACCACTAATTTATGACGAATATTCGCCGTTGTTTCATCGTTCTTACTGAGTGGCGTAATAAGCTTATCTTGCACCAACAAACGATAGATTACTTCCTGTTTATCCTTCGACGATGTTGTTCCATCAATACCTGCATAACCGCGTTTAAGGGCATAATTTGCTCCTAATTTAATCGCGTGTTGTAATAATTGAGATTCATTCTTGATCTTTTTCATCTGAACTCCTTAATCGTTATTTAATAAACTCACTATTGCATCTTCATCCATAATCTCAATACCCAGGTCCTGTGCTTTGGTCAATTTCGAACCCGCGGCTTCGCCTGCAACCACTGTAGTCGTTTTTTTAGAGACACTGCCCGCTACCTTTGCACCGAGTTCCTGCAAAGCAGTTTTAATATCAGCTCGAGAAAGCGTAGTAAATGAACCGGTAATAACAAATGTTTGTCCTGCTAGGGACAACTCAACTTGTTTAATCTCTGGCCAGTGGATACCCGCCTCAAGCAGTTGATTTACCACTTCTATATTATGCTCTTGACGGAAAAAGTAATAAATATGTTTTGCTACAATTTCACCAACATCTGAAACCGATTGCAATTTTTCAACCGATGCAGCTTTTATTGCATCAATATTTTTGTAATGGTTTGCTAAGTTATTTGCGGTTGCTTCACCCACTTCGCGAATACCTAATGAATAGAGAAAGCGTGCTAGGGTTGTCTTTTTACTTAATTGTAAACTGTTGATTAGTTTCTTCGCCGACACTTCCCCCATACGCGGTAACAAGGACACCTGTGCTGATGTTAAAGCAAATAATTGCGCAGGTGAATCGATCATTTTATGATCCACCAGTAACTCTACTAACTTGTTGCCTAACCCATCAATATCTAATGCTTTGCGCGACGCAAAGTGTTTAATCGCTTCTTTACGCTGTGCACCACAGTATAAACCGCCAGAGCAGCGAATCGTAGCTTCACCCTCAATACGTTCCACTGCACTTTCACAAACAGGACAGACTTCAGGAAATACAATGGTTTGTGTCTTTTCACTATCACGTTGTTCAAGTATCACACGCGCAACCTGTGGAATCACATCCCCTGCGCGACGTACAACAACAGCATCGCCAATTAAAATACCTAAACGTTTAATTTCATCTTTATTATGCAGTGTGGCATTAGAAACGGTCACTCCACCGACAAATACTGGTTTAAGTTTAGCAACGGGGGTAATTGCCCCTGTGCGTCCTACTTGGAACTCTACGTTTTCAACGATGGTTACTGCTTCTTCCGCAGGAAACTTATAAGCAGTAGCCCAACGTGGCGCACGCGCAACAAAACCTAAGGTTTGTTGTAGTGCAACGTCATCGACTTTGTAAACAACGCCGTCGATTTCATAAGCTAAATCAGGCCGTTTTTCTGAAATGGCTTGGTAATAATCTAAACAGCCCTGTTCACCCGTCACCTTTTTAACTTCTTCAGAAACCGGAAGACCCCACGCTTTTAACTGTTCAATGCGCGCAAATTGGCTATTCGGCAGTTCGCCATCAAAAACACCCACGGCATAGCAGTAAAAGGCTAATGGGCGACTTGCAGCAACTTTAGAGTCAAGCTGGCGTAAACTACCTGCAGCAGCATTTCGAGGGTTTACAAAGGCCTTTTCACCTGCATCAGTAAGCTTTTTATTTAATTTATCGAAACCCGCTTTAAGCATGAACACTTCGCCGCGCACTTCCAATAGATCAGGAATATTGTCACCACGCAGTTTAAGCGGTAAGTTTTTAATGGTTTTAACGTTCTCAGTCACGTTTTCGCCGGTTTGACCATCTCCACGTGTTGCCGCTTGCACCAGTAATCCATTTTCATAAATAATACTCGCCGCTAAGCCATCAAGTTTTGGCTCAATACAAAAGGCGATATTAGCCTGTGTAGATTTATCTTGTGCACGTGCCATAAAGTCTTTTAATGCTGCAGCTTCAAAAACATTATCTAAACTGAGCATCGGTAATTGATGCGTGACCTGTTCAAATTTACTCAACGCTAACCCGCCCACTTTTTGGGTTGGAGAGTTTGCTAAAAGCAACGTCGGATTCTGCTCCTCTAACGTCACTAATTGCTGAAAGATACGATCATATTCGGCGTCTGGCACAGAGGGCTCATCAAGCACATAATATTGGTAGTTATAATTTTCGAGTTGTTCGCTTAATTGCTGAATTTCGTTCTGAATGCTCATTTTAAACCTGGTTTTTATTTATAAAAAAACCTCGCTATGCGAGGCTTTAAAAGAAGATGTAGTTTAGCATATTCCGTTTACATATAGTGTACTAGACGATTATTGTACTCAATAAATTGGTCTGTTGTCATTTTTTCTCGTTGTGCATTTAAAACATCACAATCAAACTCTTCAGCCATTTGCTCTACCGCACGTAACATTAAATCGAAAGATGTTTTAATATTAATGTCTTTATTAGGAGCGGTTAAGAAAAAGGACACACCCTCTGATTTAAATTGCTCCATATTATCGGTATCAAAAACACCAGGAGCCATCATGTTTGCGATGCTAAACAATACTGGCCCAGTGCCGTCGGAATGCTCATGACGATGGAAAATAGCCATTTCACCATGACGGAAACCTGAGGTTAAGAAAAATTGTAATAACTCATGCCCCCCCAACAACTTCCCTTCTCTGGCAGCCACATTAAAGATAAATAGGTCTTGAGGTTGGTCTGCATTGAGACTCTCTTCCTCAATCACAACATCGTCACTTTCTGGGACAATGTCCTCGACAGGTTGTTCTAATGTTTCCTGTTCTAATTTCTCTTCACTGCTCGGCGCACTGATCACCGTAGCAACGTCAATATCTTCAACATCTTCAACATCTGGTGTGCTAGATATTGGTTGTTCTTCATCGACAAACTCAACAGGATCCACTTTGTCATCGTTTAACGCTAACGAAAAATCGATATTATCGGGTTCTGAGTGTTGATCATTATTGCTGATAATACGGACTTCGCTAATAACATCATCAACCTGCTCGACAGTTTCTTCAGAGGAAGGTTTTTCAGCAAAAATGTCAACATCATTGCCTCTTTCTGTTACCGACTCTTTCTCTTTACGTCCGATAAGGTAACCATGAATTAAAACGCCGCCGATAGCTATCAGGCCGATGACAATTAAAATAGATTGGAAATGTTGCATTTTTGATACTCTTGATTGGGAAGCATAACTTGAATTATAGGTAAACTAGCATTGAACACTGGGGATCGTCTATCACTAGCCCCCTTTTTTTTATAAAACTGTTAAGGATTAAATATTTTCTATCATTATTTATACAAAGCAGAGTAAAATCATCTCATTATTAACTATATGGACTTAATAAATGTTAAATAATCCAACCACTAACACGCCACTTTCTGGCATCAATTACCTACTTAAGGGGGCGAAATTATTAAGCCACCCTAAATTACGTTTTTTTGTATTAATACCTCTAATGATCAACATTGTCATTTTTGCTAGCGCATTTTGGTTTCTTTTTTCTGCGGTTAGTGAATGGATTCAAGGTTATATGGCCGCATTACCCGATTGGCTAAGTTGGATTACATACCTATTTTGGCCATTTTTGATTTTTTCTATTCTAGTCAGTTTCTCCTTTATTTTCTCAACTGTTGCGAATCTCATTGCAGCTCCTTTTAATGGTTTACTTGCAGAAAAAACTGAAAGTTTATTGATCGGTGAAGCAATTAATGACGATGGCATGATGGACTTAATGAAAGATTTGCCGCGAATATTTAAACGAGAATTACAAAAATGGGTCTATTTCTTACCGCGTTTATTGGTTTGTGCACTGCTGTTTTTGATACCAGGCTTTGGTCAAACGATTGCTCCTTTCATCTGGTTCATTTTTTCAGGTTGGATGATGGCAATTCAATATGCCGACTTCCCCTTTGATAACCACAAAATACCCTTCGCCGAAATGAAAAAGGTACTTGCAGGCAGACTAGGTAAGAATTTAACCTTTGGCATGCTAATTAGCTTTTTCACCACCCTGCCTATTATTAACTTTGTGATCATGCCCATTGCGGTATGTGGTGCAACCGCATTTTGGGTTGATATCTATAAACAGGAACTGTTGTTCACGAGCAAGCAGGTAGCAATAGAAGAATAACTACCTATAAGGTTATTTAACTAATCGATATAACGTCGGGGCATCGAGTTTTTCCAAATAATCATCATAATCGATGCCTCGCTCAACAATGTATTCGGTCAACAACTCTTTTACCGTTTGTAACAGTTCAACCGGATCCCATACTTTTTCTAAAAAGTTGTCTAGCTTGGCATTATTGATCGCCTTGATGGTATCTGCTTGCGTTGCAAGTCCTGTTAATAACAGTTTTTTAGTCCCTAGGAAGCGCGGATCGACCTCAACTTCCGTTAATAATTCCACCCCTGTTTTACCCGGCATAACGTGATCAGAGATTAATACTGCAACATACTCTTGATTCGCGTCTAACTCCTCTAATAGCTCTAAACATTCAACAGCAGACTCACACTCTTCAATATTAATAATATCACTAAGGTAGTCGAGATCGCGCACGACAGAATCCAATACTTCACGCTCATCATCAACACAAATAATATTAATTTTTTCCATTTAATCTACTCCTAAATAAATTCCATTTGATTTAATATAAATAACATCACATAAGTAACTAATAAGCCCACAATGCCTAATACTCCTCCCACTTTAGCCATCTGTTTGGTTTCAACATGCCCGGATGCAAAGGCTAATGCATTTGGCGGGGTACTAATTGGAAGCGACATACCTAAAGAGGCTGCAAAGGTAACCGCTAAAATCAACACCACCTCTCCTCCATAAGGTAATAACCCGTGCATCGAAGCACCAAGTGCCGCAACCAAAGGTAATAATAGATTAGCGGTCGCCGTGTGCGACATAAAATTTGCCATCAGCAAACAAAGCAGAGATGCTCCTGCAATCAACAACAGTGGATGTAACCCCGCAAACGGAATTGCATCAATCGCATTCTTAGCCAATCCTGATTTATCGAGTGCAACACCCAGTGCAATACCACCAGAAACAAGCCATAACACATCCCAGGATATCTTTTTCAAATCTTCTTTAGTAATAATCTTAAACATTGAAAAGACAGCAACCGGGATCAGCGCGACTACATAGGAGTTCATTCCATGTAGTCCGCCCATTAACCATAATAAGATAGTAACGATAAATGTTACATAGACAGTGATTGCTTTTGGTGTTTTTAAAAATCGACCTTTAATATTAAGGTTTATCTCCTTGATAGAAGCGGGAAACAGTGCAATTAAGAAAAACCAAGCAATAGCAAGCATGAGAATGACAAAGGGGACACCAAAAATCATCCATTCACCAAAGCTAATGCTATTTTCATCTACCAAATATTTAAGTGCCACCGCATTCGGCGGAGTGCCTATTGGCGTACCAATTCCACCAATGTTTGCTGCAACAGGAACAGAAAGCGCAAAGGCAACCTTTCCTAGATCATCTTGTGAGAAAAGTGCCAATACCGGCGTTAATATCGATAGCATCATCGCAGTCGTTGCAGTATTGCTCATAAACATCGAGAACACAGCGGTGATGATCATTAATCCTAACATCACATATTTAGGATTTTGACCAAATGGTTTTAATAATACACGTGCGAGATTAATGTCCAAACGGTATTTAGTGGCAGCTATCGCTAAGAAGAAACCACCTAAAAAAAGCATAATAATAGGGGATGCAAAAGTGCCCATGATGACTTTATAAGAGATTAACTCCCCCAACTCTGGAGACTCAAATTTAGTAAACCATAACCCTTGATCTGAGATGATGAGTAACTCTAGCACAATGATTAATAGAGACGTTGCATATATCGGTATTGGCTCTAGCACCCAACACAATGCAGCCATCACAAAAATAGCGATCACACGCTGCTCAACTAACGTTAACCCTTCAATACCAAAGCTTGATGAGGGCAACAATAAAATAATTAATGGGATGAGGATCGGAAGAATAAACTTCATATTGTTTTTCATGACTTTTCACATCTTTAGCTACTAAGTGATAATTTTGGCTCAAAATTAGAAAAAATGGGGGGGATATGTCAAAAGAAGTTAAAAAGCCTAACTGAATGTTCAGAAAGGCTTGTGTTGTCACACTATTTAAAAGCTAATAAACTGATTTTTAAAGAGATAGTGCCTTAGTAACCTTTTCATACAGATCTAATGACAAGTTCTCAATCTCTAATAATCGATTTAACTGTGCTTTCATTAACTCAATGCGTTTTGCATCTAATCGCTTGAACTGAATAAGTGGTGTGATTAAGCGCGCTGCAACTTGCGGGTTTTGACTGTTTAGCTTAATCAATTGATCCGTTAAGAACTGATAACCACTGCCGTCAATAGCATGAAAATAATAGCTATTAGCATTCACAAAAGTACCCACTAATGCACGTAAACGGTTTGGATTGCTGTAATCAAAACTACGATGATTAAATAACTGTTCAATATTATCTAATACACTGTCGCTTGATAGTGAAGCTTGCAATGCAAACCACTTATCCATGACTAATCCATTTTCAAACCACTTATTATCAAAGTCATTCATTACCACATCATAACACGCTAATTTTCCGCTATTAGCCGCCTGAAGTGCACCAAGGTGATCGGTCATGTTATCCGCTGTTTCGATCTGTTTTATCACTAATTCATTAGCTAACGTTTGATCACTTTTCGCGATATATAAAAGTGCGCAATTGGCTAATTTACGCTGTGCAATATCATCGGTTGCAGGCTGATATTGTGCACTTAATTGATGCTGATGATAGCGGCGAACAAAAACCGGATATAACGCAGTGGCTAACGCATTCACAATAAACTCACGTGCATCATGAATTAGTTCGATATCAACACGCTCAAATAGCTCCATTGCACCATTCTCACTGATAAAATCAAACATATCAGCAATCAGTGCAGAATCTAATGATTCATTACTTAATACGCTGTTGAACGCATCTACAAATAGCGTTGGTAAAGCAAATGCCTTGCCCGCCTGTTTAAGTTGGACATTATTCACTAGGTATTTGTTGAACAACATCTGCCCTGCATCCCAACGAGAGAACTCATCACTTGCAAAACTGATCAGATGCAATAACTGTTCATCGCTATAAGCATACTGGTATTTCACCGGTGCCGATAAGCTTCTAAATACGCAAGGTACGGGGTGTTCAGCTACATTTTCAAATACAAACGTTTGCTCTTTTTGCGTTAAGCTTAATACTTTGTTGGTTTGACCGTGCCCTAGCTCAATTGCCTTACCTGCTTTGTCTAATAGTTCAATATCAACGGGAATATGCAATGGTAGTTTATTTTTTTGGTCAGCCGTTGATCTGTTTTTTTGCTTGAAAGTAATTTGATAGCTATTACTATTAGCATCAAAATGATCAGTAATACTGATTTGAGGAGTACCCGATTGCGAATACCAACGCTTAAACAAGGTCAGGTCGATACCACTTGCATCGGTCATCGCAGCGACAAAGTCATCACAGGTAACCGCTTGACCATCGTGTCGCTCTACGTATAACGCCATCCCTTGCTGGAATTTTTCTTCACCTAATAACGTATGTAACATGCGAATCACTTCAGACCCTTTGTTATACACCGTAACCGTATAGAAATTATTCATCTCTATCACTGAAGCAGGACGAATGGGATGCGACATTGGGCCAGCATCTTCAGCGAATTGATGATTACGCATGATTTTTACATTCGCGATACGGTTAGACGAACGACTGCCCATGTCAGAGCTGAACTCCTGATCACGAAATACCGTTAAGCCCTCTTTTAGGCTTAATTGGAACCAATCACGGCAGGTGATGCGGTTACCCGTCCAGTTATGAAAATATTCATGACCAATAACGGCTTCAATGCCTAAATAATCTTGATCCGTTGCGCTTTGTGAGTTTGCTAAGACAAACTTAGAGTTAAAGATATTTAACCCCTTGTTCTCCATTGCGCCCATGTTAAAGAAATCAACAGCAACAATCATATAAATATCAAGGTCATACTCTAAGTTGAAGCGTTCTTCATCCCATTTCATGGAGTTTTTAAGCGCGAGCATCGCATGGGCTGTTTTATCTAAATTACCTTTATCAACAAATAATTCTAACGCAACATGACGACCACTTTTAGTAGTAAAGCTATCCGTTAAGCAATCAAATTCACCCGCAACAAGTGCAAACAGATAAGCAGGTTTCGGGAAAGGGTCAACCCATTTCACAAAGTGACGACCGTTATCTAAATCACCTTGATCAACGCGATTACCATTAGATAACAGTGATGGATATAGGGCTTTATCAGCGCTTATTGTGGTGCTGAATTTAGCCAAAATATCAGGGCGATCTAGGTAATAGGTAATACGACGAAAACCTTCCGCTTCACACTGAGTGCAAAAGGCTTCACCTGATTTATACAAACCCTCAAACGCTTTATTAGCAAGCGGGTTAATTTCAGTCTCAATATCGAGGATAAAATTATCTGGTAATTCAGAGAGCTCAATCCCCCCTTCCACCAGCTTATAGTGTGCAAAATCATTACCATCAACAGTGATACTGCGTAGCGTTAAATGTTCTCCAAACAGAAACAGTGGACTATTCTTACCCGCAACGCGTCTGATAACCGAACGTGCTTTCACAATCGTATGCTCATCATACAAGTCAAAATCTAAATCTAAGCTATCAATTAAAAATGCTGAAGCTTTATAGTCAGCGAGATATTTTTCTTGGGGATTTTTTTCAATGTTTTGTTCAATGCTTTCTTCAACATTTTCGTCGATAGAGGAAATTTGGGTCATGGTGCGATACTCTCAATGCAATGATAAAAGGAATGTGCTTAATATACTCGTTAACATTAAAGATGCAAAGCAGCTAAATAGCTGATTTAACTTTATCACCATAATCACATCAAATAAGCTATGATAAATAAATACATTAGCGCTACAAATCAGGAGGATAAGTGACCCAGTTTGAACAATCACTGTATAATATACTCGCAGTAATCCCTAAGGGAAAACTGTGTAGTTACGGGCAACTTGCCAAGCAATGTGGCTATCCTAATCATGCGCGACATGTTGGTAAAACGTTATCGAAATTACCTAAAGATACAAAACTCCCTTGGTTTAGGGTGATTAATGCTCAAGGTAAGATTTCATTAACGGGTGATTCATTTCTAAGACAAAAAGAACGACTAGCAACAGAGGGAATTGAGGTCAATGAACAGGGTAAAATTGTCAATTTCCGTCATTATTTATGGTGATATTTCGATAGAATATACCGAGGCAAAGCGATAACTATTACCACAGCACTGAATTGGTGTTGATAACCTACCTATCATTGATACTGCTACCTCTTCTATAGAGATAGCAGCACAGTCTTTTTCTGACCGTCTTACAACTAATATTATGCCTATCAATTACCCTGATCTTGTTGGGTTATATACCCCTGACTCTGATCATCAAAAACAAACTCTAGATAGTTTTTAATACTCTTTAAACTGTCTGCTTGGTAATGAGAAACATAAAGCAGCTGGCTAAGGTTTTCTCTGGCAATCAATTCAAGCGCATTTTTGACCAGCCTTCTGCCTAAATAATCTAACCCTTGGTAGGGTTCATCTAGAATTAATAACGTAGGCTGCTTCACAATCGCTCTTGCCACTAATAATAAACGTTGTTGCCCATACTCTAATTGCTTAAAAGAGGTTTGTGCAACATCGCTCATGTGCAGCATTGTTAGCCATTCATGCGCAATTGCTATCTCTGCTGCGGTTGCCTGCTGATAAAGACCGATAGAGTCGTAGAAACCCGATAAAATAACATCAAGTGCACTGCAACTAACACGATACTGAAGATGCAAGCTTGAAGAAACCATACCGATATTTTTTTTGATTTCCCAAATCGTTTCACCAGAGCCGCGTTGCTTCCCAAATATCTGTATATCATTACTGTAGCACTGCGGGTGATCACCAAATATCAACCCAAGCAAGGTACTTTTGCCACAACCATTAGGCCCTTTAATTTGCCAATGTTGTCCTTTATTGATGCGCCAATTAAGATCACTAAAAATAGTTTTATCGGTGTAAGCCACCTTACCATTACTGATCTCAAAAATAGGGTTTTCAAAATGTGAACTATGCTGATGGCGACGAATCAGGGTTAACATCTCTTCACTATGTGCCGATGACTGTGCTTTTAATTGCTTAATAACAGGGTGATTATCCCAACTGCTTTTATCCATCAGTTCAGATAGTTCGCCTTTATTAAACAACGCAATGTTATCAACCCAGTCTGGATGGTCCTCTTCACGAGAGAAACAGATTAACATTGGTAGTGAGGCAGATAATTTATGTAGGTAGTTTGATAACGTTTTACGATGCTCAATATCTAACCCAGTAAAAGGATCATCAAGCACTAAAAAATCAGGTTTAGCAGCCAGTGCAATAGCAAGCATCACACGTCGTGTTTCACCGGTAGAAAGAACTCGAAAGCCACTCTCTTTAAGGTTGTGTAAATCAAGTTCTTCAATCAAATGTTCGGCCACGAGATGATCATCGCAGTGCTGTTGAATTAACGCATAAACCGAGCTACCTGCATCAATACGATCAATAAACTCACTATCATCATTAGCAATCTCTTCTTCTAATAAACGCTGTTGCTGCGTCAAAGAGACCAGTTCGACTTTACCTGGGTGACCGCTCATCGTCCCCGCTGAAATCGTCAGTTTTTTGCTTAATAGCTCGCTTAATAACTCAGCAATATCGCCTTCAATACTAAACACCGCCCAAGGCTGATTGTGTTTGATGACCCAGCTATTTATCTGTAATTTTGCATTATCATCAAATGCTTCGAGTTGTTGAAACTTAATATCCATCAAGAGTACGAATCCTTTCGATTAATTATCACTGAATGTTTATTATAACCACTATTCTTGAAGTGTTAACTCCATTTTATATTTGCTGGGTTGTTCGACAAGATCCTCTGTGAATAACATATCTAGGTTATCAAAAGAGAGTAAAGCGGCTTGTGCTTCACCGCTCATTTGAGCTTGGTTCAATAACTCTATTTTTTGATAGAATTTTTCTTTCAGCGCTTCCCAATCTGAATGATCCGTGAGCCCAAGATAATCAATATCGGCAATTAGCTTTTGATAATGGTCAGTCTCTTTTAACATATGCTGCAATACATTTTCATAGTTGCTAGGCGTGACAGATGCTAACAAGTTACGTGCCTTGTCTTTGTAAAGTGCATCAACTAAGCGTTGAAAAGCTTTATTTGCATTACTTACATTATTTTCATGCTTCTTTTCTCTGCGTGCCACCAGATCCATATTCATACTTTTTTCTAGTGCGACCTCTTTTCTGAGTTTCTTTTCTATCTTTAACAACCCTTCTCTGAGTTTGCTAAATTCATTATCGACATCGCGTTTCTTAGTAAACAAAATCCAATCATTTTTACGTTGATACTCTTTTAGTTTAGTCGTAAAAAAGTGATAACCGATGCCGAGTAATGCGGCTATTAATAATAAGGTAAGTAATGAAAGTAGAAGTGGTGTCACGGTGAACTGCATACTTTGCGCAGCAACAGTGAGCAGTGCATCTATGACAACTTTAAAAACAACTAAAGCAATCGCAAACACGATGATATGAGGCATTATTGTTCCTTAATAATAAATTTCGATTTATGAAGTCGTTACCCTTCATTAAATAACACAAATTCATTATTCCCATAAAAATCATATAAATCAACACAGTAGATTAAAGTCTCACTTGTCGTTTATATTATCTTTTGATCAACAGGATCATTAATAGCCTCTACTTTGAAACCTATTAACGATTACGCCTTCAGTTTGAGTGTCATATTAATAACTCCCTCTTCCATATCACGCTCTATTTCAAAACCCAGTTTTTTAGCCAGTGTTGCCATACCTACGTTTGAGATCATGGTCATACCGGTCAAGTAAAGTGTGCCTTTGGTTTTTTGATAACGAATCAATTTATCTAATAAAATTTTACCGAGTCCTAAACCTTGTAAATCTGAACGAACAATCATCGCAAATTCTGCATCGATGTTGTCTGGATCGATAGAGGCACGCACCACGGCTAACGTTTCCTGTTCATTATTCTCATCCATTCGCACTGCAATAAAGGCCATCTCACGCTCATAATCAATCTGGGTCAGCATCGCCATCTCTTCATGACTCATTTTACCGCGCTGTGAAAAGTAACGTTTATAACGGTCTTCCTCTGTTAACGCGTCATCAAAGAGTTGATGGCGCGCTTCGTCTTCTGCTGTGATCGGGCGAACTAAGACGGTTTGACCATTTCTGAGCAATACATCCTCTTCGAGTTGCTTAGGATAAGGGCTAATCGCAAGTTGACCAAAATACCCTTCTGTTGCTAACGCAAGGTGAATTTGACTGTCTAATATGGTGACTTGATCACCTACCACTAACACCGGATTAAGATCTAAATCTTTAATCTCAGGGTTATCCAATAACATCTGTGAGATACGAGTCAGCAATAAACACACGGCATCCATATCAAAATCTTTTGCTGCACGTTTGATTTTTATTTTTTTATCTTTAATACCTTGAATCATTAAGTAACGCGCTAATGCCATATTTAATGGGGGTAATGCAACCACCGCATTATCTAACGTGGTTTGTAGGTCACGTGCATCACTCTCCTGCGAAACGGCAATAATAGGTCCAAAGGTTGGGTCTTGTTTAATCATCACTCGTAACTCTAAACCGATACCACTTGCGACCATTTTTTGTAAGGTAAAACCGGTTAAACGCGCATCGGGTAATAGACTTTTAACACGCTTATTAATCGCGCTTAAGCCTAAAAAAAGTTCTTGCTGATTATTAATATTCAGCATTACCCCGTGGACTTGCGATTTATACTCAATATCGGGAGAGTTAATTTTAACCGCGAGTGGGAAGCCAATCTCTTTACCTCGCTCTAAGGCTTGCTCTTCGTTTATCGCAACTTCAGTATTAATCGTATTCAGATGATAAGCACCTAATAACGGCGTCGCTAAATAAGTATCTAACTTAGCGGTTAATGTTTCAGGATGCACCGCTTGCTGAATATATTCATTGGCAAAGGAATTGTCGTAGACTAAATCTTCAGGCAACGTCGTAGGCGTTTCTAGCAACAACTTTTTGTTACGACGATACTGCACTAAATGCATAAATGCGGTCACAGCACCTTTCGGCGTTCTAAAGGTTGGAATTTTCGCCTTTGTAAATAACTGTCTGGCTGGCTGTGCGGCATCTTCACCCGTCCAGTTAGTGAGAATGTTAATCTGTCTGCGTTTGGGGTGTTTTTGGATAACATCAATAATCGCTTGTGCGCTATTTTTACTGTCTGAAAGTGCAGAGGGAGAGTGCATGATTAAAATAGCATCAACTTGATCACTATCCATCAGATGTTTAAGTGCATTAGCATAGCGTTTGGGGTCTGCATCTCCAATCATATCTATCGGATTATTTCGCGACCAATTTTTAGGTAAGCAGCTGTCTAATTTTTCCAAAAGAGGCGCATCAAGTTCTGCTAAACGTCCTCCTTCGCTGACCAAATTATCGACAGCCAGAATACCTAAACCACCGCCATTGCTAAGTATTGCAAGTCGCTCACCATGTAGATAATTTGAATAGGCAAGTGTTTCTACCGCCGCAAATAGTTCATGTAAATCATGTACTCGCAGCATACCGGCACGTTTGATGGCAGCATCGTACACACTGTCGTGACCAAACTGCCCTTTGCTGTGCAATGCGGCAGCTTTTGCCCCCAATAAAGAGTTACCAGACTTAATCACTAATACCGATTTATGCTGGGAAATAGCACGTGCCGCTGATAAAAATTTTCGTGCGTCTTTGATGCTATCTACATATAAAAGAATAGATTGGGTTTTACTATCACGGGCGAGATAATCTAATAGTTCAGCAAACGAGATATCCTGTGCACTGCCCAAGGAGATAAATGCCGAGAAGCCAATCTGCTTACTGTTTGCCCAATCAAGTACCGTTGTACAGACCGCAGCTGATTGAGAAACAAAAGCGATATTTCCTTTTAAGGCACTGCAATGGGCAAGGCTAGCATTCACTTGAGTATAAGGATTAATCAATCCTAAACTGCTCATACCCAGTAATCGGATAGATAATTTTTTTGCCAAAGCATAAATTTCTAAAGAGGTACTTTCATCACTTTCAGTGGCGACAATAATCGCAGACCGACAACCTTTATCTGCTAATGCTTGTAATATCTCGACCAAACGAAATTCATTGGTACAAATAACCGCAAGTTCGGGGGTAATAGGCAGGTCGGCAATGGTTTTATAAGCAAGCACACCATGAACAGAACGATATTTGGGTGTCACAGGCATGATAGGTCCATTAAACCCCTCTGCAAGCAAATTGTTCATCACTAAGTATCCTGCACGATGTGGCTGTACAGAAGCACCAATAACGGCGATCGTTTTAGGATTGAAGAAGTGTTTAAGCGTTTGTAAGCCCATTATAAATTTCCCTTTGATAGCAACTACATTCAGTTTACTCGGGGACGCTTATCGTGCTTGACATTTTTTATAAAAATATGTCCTTGATCGTGACTATTTATTATCGTCATTAGCCCTGCCTATAAAAGCACCATCAACGCAAGCTTAATAAGGGGTTACTCGCCGTCGCAGCGCTTTGTCAAAAGCCCATAAAACAACCTATATTGATTGATAACAACTCCGTTTAAAATAATCCCAAAACAACATTGCTACACGGGCAGGATAAGCATAGACTTCGGCTTTATTTTCCAGTTGGAGTTAGTGTGCCTTACCGTCAAGAGATCAGTAAAATTCTTAAGCTGAGTGCTCCCCTTTTTATTGCCCAATTTGCACAAACTGCAATGGGATTTGTTGATACTATTATGGCAGGGGGTGTCAGCGCAAATGACATGGCCGCCGTTTCTATTGCTGCGAGCATTTGGCTGCCCTGTATCCTATTTGGTGTCGGAGTCTTAATGGCTTTAATACCATTAACAGCACAGGCTCACGGCGCAAATAATTTAGAAGAGATCCCCAAAACGGGACAGCAAGGTTTATACCTTGCACTGCTTCTCTCGATCCCGATTATTGCCATACTTTATAACGCCGGCATGATTGTCAGCTACATGGCGATAGAACCCGCATTAAAAGAGATCACCACTAATTACCTGTATGCGGTATTACCTGCTGTGCCGGCTTTTTTACTGTTTCAAGCACTGCGTAACTATGTAGAAGGTTTATCACTCACTAAACCTGCAATGGTGATTGGTTTTGCGGGGTTATTACTGAATATCCCGCTTAACTGGATATTTGTTTATGGGCAGTTTGGTATGCCAGCATTAGGCGGCGTTGGTTGTGGTATCGCTACCACCCTCGTCTATTGGTTTATGTTATTTGCATTGACGGGATATGTTTTTGTCACTAAAAAACTACAACAATTCCCACTTTTCAAACATTTTGTTCGCCCAAATTTCAAACAAATATCAGGTATTTCTAAATTGGGTTTACCGGTAGCAATTGCAATGTTCTTTGAGGTCACTATTTTTGCAGGTATCGCGGTACTAGTTGCACCATTAGGGGCATTGGTTGTTGCTTCACATCAAGTCGCAATGAACTTTTCAAGCATGGTATTTATGTTACCAATGAGTATTGCCAGTGCGGTAAGTATCCGTGTTGGCTTTAATTTAGGTCAGAAAAATAATCGTGGTGCTAAAGTGGCTACCTATGCAGGCTTAGTGATTGGTCTTGGTCTATCAATCATTACTGCGTTAGCTACGGTTATCTTTAGTGAACAAATTGCATTGTTATATACCGATAACGCAGAAGTTATTCAATTAGCGATCGTATTGCTGATGTTCGCGGCGCTCTATCAATGTGTTGATGCGATTCAGGTCGTTGCCGCTGGTGCACTGCGTGGCTATAAAGAGATGACCGCTATTTTTACGCGTACCTTTATTTCATACTGGATTGTCGGTTTGCCATTAGGTTATGTGTTAGCGATGACCGATTGGGTGATTGAACCACTCGGTGCAAAAGGTTTCTGGATTGGTATATCCGTGGGTCTTACCGTTGCAGCGATTTTGTTAGGACAACGTTTATTTGTTATCCAAAGAAGACTCGATGCAAAATAGTAAGTTCGTTATTGATGGAAAAATTACAGGGTGATAAATATCAGCCTGTAATTTTTATCTATCGGTCTTAGGCAGAAACCTGGTTTCTGCCATTTTCTTTAGCAATATAGAGGTTTTCATCTGCTCTTAAAAATAAAGTATCAGTGGATTGATCATTATCTAGATAATTAGCAACACCAAAGCTACAGGTAACATCCCTTGCCAAGAAAAACGCATCATTAATAGCGCTATCATCAGAGGTTATTTCAGTTTTGGTGAGATCAAACGCAGTGATTTGATTAAGTCCGTAATGCCCAATTTGTAAACGTTCATCAATGATTAAACGTAATCTTTCTGCAACCAATGTTGCTTCCTGCAAGTTTGTATCCGGCAAGACAATTAAAAACTCTTCACCACCATATCGATATCCAAAATCAGAAGGACGCAGCGCAGTTAACAGTAAATTGCCAAATAATGCCAATACATCATCACCAACAGAGTGGCCATAATCATCATTAATCGCTTTAAAACGATCTAAATCGCACATGATCAGTGAAAAGTCAGTTAACTTTCCAAGGTAAACATCATTTTCAAGACTTATTAATTTACGTTTTACATACTCTTTTTTCTTTAAACCGGTTAAATAATCGATAGAAATGTGGTTAATCGCATTGAGGTTTTTTGCGGCAAGGTCTAAACGTTGATCAGCAAGGTGCTGATTGTGAGAGTCTACAAAAGAGTAATTCATAATGTCACGATAGAAGAGTTCACACTGACTTTCACTGCTATTACGCTGAGCATCATCACGCGGATGTTTAATAAAGTCTAATAGTGAGAAAAAAGCATTAGAAAAGCGAAAACCTGTATCTAACTCAATCACATCTCCTTGCTGATTTAAAACATCCATATAACTTTCACAACTCCGATAATGACGTACAAAATAAAGTGTTAATATAAAGTATTATCTATTCAATATCACTGATTTAAGCCATTTAAAGTGAAGATGATCATAATGAGCCCCATTATAAATGGGAGTAGCCGTATGAAAGGATAGTAAACGCTACTTTTATCGTTTAGCTAAACAATGTTTACCCTTAATTTAGCTAAAAACCGATCAAGCGGTTCATTTTGAGTTATTATTTATTCCTCTTTCCGATAACGACACAAAATAGATGTCTTTCAATAAACCGATAAAACCTGCAACCGATATCGATGGTGTAAAACGATCCGCATTTTGGCATCTAGGCCGACGCGATCATAGTGAACATGAATTACGTAGCAAACTCAGCCGAAAAACTGATAATCAAGCATGGATTGATACGGTAATTGAAGAGTGCTATGAATACCGCTACCTTGATGACGATCGATTTACCGAAACATTTATTCGCAGTTCGCAAAACAAAGGTTACGGTAAAAACCGCATTCAGCGCGACTTACAACTGAAAGGTATTAGTAATCAATTAAGCGCACAACACCTACAACAAAGTGAATTTGATTATATAGATAGTGCGGCACAGCTATTACAAAAACGCTATCGTGAACGTATTGAAAATGCACATTTAAAACAAAAAGTAATGGCGTTCCTACAAAACAAAGGTCATACTTTTGAGCATATTTTTAGTGCGATTGAATGCCACAATGAACACTTCCCTATCGAAGAATATGATGCTTTAGGCGATGCACTAAAACTGCTAACAGGCAAATTCCGCGAGCCCATTATAGGGCAAAAAGTGCAAGACAAAGCGAAGCGCTTTTTAATCTCCCGTGGCTACTCATTTAATGACTGCCAAAATGCAATCAAACAATTTAATTTACAGTTAAGCGAACAAGAAGAGTAATTTCATGGCTAAAGCAAAAACAAAAATCGCCTATGTGTGCAGTGAATGTGGCGCAGATTTCACCAAATGGCAGGGGCAATGTAGCGAATGTAAAGCATGGAATACGATCACAGAATTTCGTGAACCCACCAGCACGACAAAATCAGTCAATGCGGCAGTAAAACGCAATAGTACAGGGGGTTACGCAGGACCAAGTGTTGGCGTACAGCGCATTAATGAAGTACAGGTTGAGAACGCAACCCGTGTTTCCACAGGGCTTTCTGAGCTAGATCGCGTATTAGGTGGCGGTATTACACTGGGCTCCGTAGTATTAATTAGTGGTGATCCCGGCTCAGGTAAAACAACGCTGCTTACTAAGGTAGCAGAGGTGATGTCGCAAACCATGAACACTCTTTATGTGACCGCAGAAGAAAGCTTAAGTCAGTGGGCAAAACGTGGTCTTGAGCGCCTAAAACTTAACTTTAATGAAGCACAATTTATGCTTTCGGATACCGACAGTATCGAAGATATTGTTGATCAGTGTATTGAAAACAACATTAAATTTTTAATCGCAGATTCTATTCAAGCCTTTGAATCCAATTCGGTTGATGGCAGCGCAGGTGGCGTCACGCAGGTAAAGACATGTGCCAAAATATTAAATAGATTGTGTAAACAGCACGGTATTACCCTTATTTTAGTGGGCCAAGTAAACAAGAACTCACAAATGGCCGGCCCGCAAACTTTGAAACATATCATCGATACCGCTATTCATATCGAAGTGAATGATGCCTCTGTACGTATTTTACGTGCCGATAAAAACCGTTTTGGTGATACTGAACAGGTGGGTATTTTCCAAATGACTGAATTTGGTATGCGCTCTGTTGATAATCCTAGCCGTCTGTTTCTATCTGGCAGTGAAGAACACTTTGAGGGCTCGGCAATCTCAGTGATTAAAGATGGTGCACGTAATCTGCTTATTGAGATTCAAGCATTAGCAACAGAAGTAGAGGGTGAAAAGTCGATTCGTAACTGTATTGGTGTCTCTTACAGTCGGTTATCATTAATTACCGCCGTACTGAAAAAACATGGCGGTATTCCAACCTACTATGATATCAATATCAGTTTAGTGGGCGGACTTAAGATGGCTGACTCTGAAACATCGACGGATATGGCAGTAACCGCCGCACTCCTGAGCTCTATTAATTCTAAACCCTTACCTGAAGATGCGGTATTTATTGGTGAAGTTGCGTTAACCGGTGAACTGCGTCAAGTACCGCAAATCGTTCCCCGTGTGCGTGAAGCACTCAGCCATGGTAAAAAACAAATTTTTATTCCAGCCGTCGCTTACCATAAGTCGATGTTACAGTTTGCGCAAAGCGGTCAAACCATTCAACCCCTTAAAAATATTAAAGAGTTAATCGAGGCGCTTAATTGATGCCTCACTCTCCCCTACTCTCGCAATTTAAAGATCGATTCAAGCAACAGGGTAAGCCTATCTTAGACTTGGCCTGCGGACGTGGACGTAATGGTTTGTACCTACACCAACAACATTTTCCAGTACAGTTTGCGGATAAAAACAGCGGACTGCTTGAACAGTTACAGCAGCAACATAACATTCAAGGTCAGGATTGTTACCCTGTCGATTTTGAAACGGGAGCACAGCACCTAGTTGCAAATAGTTTCCAAGCCATTCTGGTGTTTCGCTACCTACACCGACCATTAATGGCGCAGATAAAAGCCGCGATTGAACCCGGAGGGTTCCTGATCTACGAAACCTTTACCACACAAAATAGACAGTTTGGCCGCCCAAACCGTGATGAATTTTTATTACAACCGAATGAACTACAAGAGATATTTCAAGACTGGCACTGCTTATTTTATTTTGAAGGTATTAAAGTGGGACCGGATCGTGCGATTGCACAAATCGTGTGTCAAAAACCTATTCAGGCTATTTAAGTAATGCGTTCTGCAACCACTGGTTGAACTGCGCTTTAGGCAATGCATCATTCAAGGTATCTACCACTTTTCCTTGTTTGAAAAGCATCACGGTAGGAATAGTGCGTATATTATATTGTACCCCTAAACTGAGTTGAGCTTGGATATCTACCTTTACAAAACAGACATCTGGTTGTTGCGCTGACACCGCTTCGAATACCGGTTCAAAGTGACTGCAGGCATTACACCAGTGTGCCCAAAATTTAACTAAAATGGGCTTATCACTCTGCGTTAATCCCATTAGGTTAACGACTGTTCCGTCGATGGGTTTTTCCTCTAATAGATCTGATTTACAACGAACGCAATCAAGTGAATCGTTAATACGCATCGTATCCAATCGATTCATAAATTGGCAATGGGGGCAGTGGATGGTGATCCTACTCATAATAATTCTCTAATGATGATCTAATAGCCACCTAATGATGACCTTCAACGATACTTTGTTTTTTTATATAATGTGCTAAATGACGGATCCCTCGTTCACGCTCAACCTCTGTTTGCTCGCTAAAATTAAGACGCATACAGTTGCGGTATTTTCCGGTAGCTGAAAATAACGTGCCGGGAGCAATACTAACCTCGCCCTGTTTACACTGTGCGGCTAACTTAACAACATCATAGTGTTTGTTTAGCTCGACCCATAAAATATAACCGCCTTGAGGAAAGCTAATGCGAGTATCCTGTGGAAAGTATTTTTTAATGCACTGTATGAGGTGGTCGCGTCCCTGTTTATATAACAAGCGAACTCGACGAGTGTGCTTATTATACCTGCCCGAGTGAATAAAGTCAGCTATTGCGAGCTGTGGTAATGTCGGGCACATTGAACTACTTACGTATTTTACATGGGTTACCTTATCGCGATAACGACCCGGTGCTATCCAACCAACCCGAATACCAGGGGCAACCGTTTTAGAAAAAGAGCTACACAATAAAACACGTCCATCTTCATCAAATGATTTAATGGTTTTAGGGCGTGGTAATTGATAGCTAATATCACCATAAATATCATCTTCGATAATACAGATATCATAACTCTGTGCTAATTGATAAAGGCGTTTTTTATCCGCTTCTGGCATACAGTAACCCATCGGATTATTACAGGTCGGTGTTACTAATATCGCTTTGATGGGCCATTGTTCGAGTGCTAACTCTAGCGCCGCTAAACTCAGACCAGTTTCAGCATTGGTTGGTATCTCAATCGCTTTTAAGTTGGCCGCTTGAATTGCTTGCATCGAACCATAAAAACTCGGTGATTCAACGGCGATAATATCCCCTGGATTGGTCACTGCGCGCAAACAAACCGATAACCCCTCTTGGCAGCCTGATGTAATAACCAGATCATCAGGATGTAAAACACAACCTGAGTTGGTCGCTAATTGTGCTATCTGCTCACGTAATACCAACGCACCTTTAATATCACCATAGGGCAAGCTTAATGCGACTTGATGACGCATTAGGTCAGACATTTTTTTAAGCAAAGGTTTTAAGGTCGATTCCGTCATATTAGGCATTGCATGCTGCAACTGAATCGTATCAACCCCCTCTTTACTGAGTAATACCTCTAAAACTTGCTGCCATTGTGAAACCTCAATGGGACGTTGTGCAGGCCGCGATGTGGCAGGTAAGACAGAAGCTGAGCGCTGATAACAGACAAAATAGCCCGATTTGGGACGCGCTTCGATTAAACTTTCTATTTCAAGTTGATGGTAAGCTTGCTGCACTGTCGATATGCTCACCTTATGCTCAGCAACGAGTTGTCTAATTGAGGGCAGCTTATCACCCACAACAAACAATCCTGATTCAATATTATCACGTAAAACCAGAGCCACTTTTTCATAAAGCTTCATCGCCACCTCGTCAACTTATAATCAAATACAGTAGCATGTTACCTGAAAACGCCAACTTTAAACCATACAGTTAAGCTAAAAATTAACCATACAGCCCAAAAATAGCGAAACTGTATGGTTAAAATAATTTTTGGTGACTCTGTATTGAAAATGCCAGTCATTTACAATGATGCTTCGTTGATTAAAAGGAGTGTGATTATGAACAACAGATTAACTATTAAAGACAGTTTGAAGCAACTGCTTCGTGATTATCAAACACGTCAACATCTTCGTCACCTACCGACACACCTTTTTAAAGATATCGCGCGGACACCTAAACAGATAAACAATGAAATAAACAAAAGTGGCTTTATTGCACTTTTTATATTCACCTTTCGCCGTTTAATAAAAGGAGATTGATATGGATTTTTCACTGTTATTTGCGATTGCGCTATTTGCCTTTGTAATGTCCGTGACGCCGGGTCCCAATAATATTATGCTGCTCGCCTCTGGTGCACAGTTTGGTTATCAGAAAACCCTACCGCATATCTTTGGCATTATTATTGGTGTTGCAACACTGCTTGCTTCTGTCCTGTTGGGGCTAGGATTAGTGTTTGAACGCTACCCTGCGCTTTATGATCTGCTTAAAATAGTCGGCAGCATTTATCTGTTTTGGCTTGCTTGGAAAATTGCAACTGCTGCAACCGATCCACAGTCACTGCAAAGTAAGAGTCAAAAAAGTAAACCCATGACTTTAATTGCAGCTTCATTTTTCCAGTTTGTTAACCCTAAAGCATGGGCAATGAGTATCGGTAGTATAAGCAGCTTTACCCTTGCGGGGGATCACTATATTGAATCTGGTCTATGGATCATGTTCTGTTTTGCTGTGATGGGGTTTATCGCGATCAGTTTATGGGCTTACCTTGGCGCCCACATTGCGCAACATCTCACCACAAAAAAACAGCGGAAAAGATTTAATTATACGATGGGCTTGATGACCATTACGACGCTGTTTTTTATCTTAAACTAATTGAATATTTTCAAAACAATGGCATCTGCTCTGAAACAAGTGCCTCAAAATTACTGTTTCCTGGTAAGAAAGGCAAAATAGCATCGGCAATCGGTTTCAGTTGCTTATCAATATAGTGCTGATAATCGATGCTGGATTGCAAGTATTCAATCGGTTCAGGACCATTGTGAGTAATCAGATAAGCGATGCGCCCTTGACGCTGATAACGAAGTGGTCGTCCTAACTTTCTGTTTTGTGCGTCGGCAATTCGCGCAGCACGCACCTGCGGCGGTACATTTTTGACATACGCATCTAAGTGTCGACGTAAACGTTTATGGTATACTAGTTGCGCATCTAAGTGACCTGCTTTTAACTGACTCACGGTATCGATAATATACTGCGTCACGCTATGCTGTTTAAATACCTTTTCAAATAAGGTTTCTTGGAACTCCCGCGCAAGCTCCGTCCAATCACTGCGCACACTTTCTAACCCTTTAAAGATAATTTCACTGCCCTGCTCAGTGGTTTTTAAGCCTGCATAACGTTTTTTAGAGCCTGAATCTGAACCACGTAACGTAGGCATAAAGAACTGACTAAAACAGGTTTCATATTCGATTTCGAGTAGTGAAGGCAGCGAAAACTCGTCAGCAATTTTTTGTTGCCAATATTCGTTAATACGCGTGGCCAATATTTTTCCTTTTTCATCTGCAAAGGCTAATGAGTCACAATCACGCAGCCAGACAAAGGTTGAATCGGTATCTCCATAAATAACATCAAAACCTAGCTTCTCAATAAACTTACCCGTTTCTATCATTATTTGATGTCCACGCAGGGTAATAGAGCTTGCTAACCGGGTATCATGAAAACGGCATCCTGAAGAGCCTAATACGCCATACATGCTGTTCATAATGATTTTAATAGCGTGTTGAAAAGGTTGATTATTGGCTTTTTTAGCTTCTTCTCGAGCGAGACTCAAACTATCTAATATAGTGGGTAGGTGATGTTTGTCGCGACTAAAACGGGCTCCTCTAAACCCTTCGATACTGTCTTCGATGGGCTCTTTAAGCCCTTCTATCATGCCTAAAGGGTCGATTTTAAAAGTACGAATAATAGAGGGATAAAGCGATTTAAAATCCAACACTAATACCCAATCGTAAAGTCCCGGCTTAGAGTCCATTACAAAACCACCGGGTGAATGTTGCGCTTCGATATCACCAATATTCGGGGCAATATAACCACTGCGATGTAGTAGTGGTAAGTATAAGTTAGTAAATGCAGCGACTGATGCACCACGCCTATCAAGTGCAAGACCTGTTAATTCGGCACGCTGAATTGCATATTCAATCAGTTTCGCATGATCAAAAATACGTTCTACTAACAAACAATCTTGCAAATTATACGCGGCTAATTTAAGCGGTGTATGTTCAAACTGGTGTTTTATCTCTAAGCCTTTATCAACAAACTGACTATTTTCCTCAGTAATGAGCTTACCCTCTGAGAATAAAGATTGGCTCACAGACTCCAAACTAAAGCTTTCAAAATGACGACTGTTGTTTTTCAGCTGCTCGATACCATCAAGTACCACCCGACCATTAAGACGAACCGTCCCTTGCCCAGAACTGTCTTGATGCGCAAACCATTGCAACGCACTATGATCGCGTCCCAAACACAATTTGATATGATGTAATTTAGCGCGTTCTGCCAATAAACGCATATCAAAGTTGCCTACCGCCCAACCAATGACCACATCTGGATCATTAACTTGAAACCAATTTTGCAAGGCGATTAATAGAGCGACTTCATTTTCAACCCACTCGATATTAAGTAAGTCGTAGGGTGCAGGTTGAGGCAAAGCATTACCCACCATAATCACCCTGTTTTGCTTTTCATCGCCGACCGTCAAACCGACGCTATATAACTCTTGTTCAGGACTACACTCAATATCCAGAGAAACAGTCGATATTTGTGCACTGTTTTTAGTAGGGGTTAATTTAGGGTTTTGACAAAAATAGTGCTGACCACGTCGGGTAATAGTCCCTAGCACATTAACGCTACCATAAATAAATCGTTCCATCAGGTAGCGATCACTGACCTTAATATCCGACTCAAATATAGGAATCCCCTGCGAGGTTAAGGCCTGCTGAAGCTGTCGCGAAACCGACAAAGACAGATTATAGATCGCAACCACTTTTTGCTGAGCGAAGGTAGAAAGAGAAAGGGGACGAATCTCATCGGCATGAAGGTATTGCTTAGCCCAAAGTGCCTGTGCTTGTGTGAGATCTTCCTGTTTAATTAAAAATACAGCGCGTAATCCATTAATCACAACCTGACAAGGTCCTTGGTTACTTTTGACCCAAAAAATAAGCTCAATACCCGTATTTGTATCACGTTGCTGTCGCGATAAAATTAAACCTTGTAATTGTGTCAATTTTTGCATAAAAACTCATATTTTAGGGGAAGTTCAAGTTTAACACAGACAGACTAAACACAAACTAGTGAACTAGGCTATATTAGAAAGAGAGTCCTAACTCTCTCATTATTCTACAAAAAACAACTGAGAAACAATATGCAAAATTATAAAACTCTGCCTGAGATGGTCCAACATGTGGTTAATACTTACATGAACTCTTCAGCTTTGAACTACAAAGAGAAAGGCCAGTGGCAAGCACTTTCAAGTGAAAAATTTTATGAGACTATCCGTCGCCTAACACTAGGGTTACGTGCATTAGGTGTTCAGCATAATGATGGCTTTGCGATCATCTCCTCTCCTTCACCCCAATGGATCATGATGGATTTGGCGATCATGCTAAACCGTGCTATTTCCGTGCCGATGTTTGCTAATGTTTCCAGTAAACATTTTGAATTCCAAAAGAAAGACAGCAATATTAATTATATTTTTATTAATGACAGCAATTTACTCGATGACAATATCAGCGATGCATTAAAAGGCTTTAAAAAAGTCATCTCTTTAGAGAATAATTACAGTGCCAAGAATGGATTAAGTTTTGATAAATTACTTGAATTGGGTGATCAACAATCAAGTAAACAGCCACAATTATTCTCTTTAATGCGCGATACGGTGCAACCTGATGATATCGCGACCATTATTTATACCAGCGGCTCTACCGGCATGCCAAAAGGGGTTGAGCTCAGCCATCACAACTTAATTTCACAAATCAAAGCAACATCGGAGCTTTTTAAACTAGATCCAAGCAAGGACAAAATACTGACCTGCTTACCCTTAGCACATGTATTTGAACGTATGGTCAGTTACTTTTACCTATCTACGGGAACGCCGCTCTATTTTGCTGATGATATTAAAAAAGTAGGTGATCTACTGCGTGAAATAAACCCAACGGTGATCACCCTAGTGCCGCGTTTATTAGAAAAGGTATATGCCAAAATGCATAGCCGTATTGAAGATCAAAGCGGGCTAAAACAAAAATTAATGAGTAGTGCCTTTGAACGCGCAGTCACTAAAGTGCCGGCAAAAAACACAGTTGCAGACAAAGTTTATGACAAACTGATCTACAGCAAATTGCGTGTCGCATTAGGGGGCGAATTACGATTATTAATCGTCGGCGGATCAGCGCTCAGCGAAAGTATGGAAAATTTCTTCAAAAACATCGGCTTTGATATCTTTCAGGGATATGGACTAACTGAAGCCTCACCGGTGTTAGCCGTCAATTACCCCGGCCATGTTCGCTACCGAACTGTGGGTAAAGTTTACCCGGGTGTAGAGGTGAAAATTGCAGAGGATAACGAGATATTAGCAAAAGGCCCAAATATCATGATCGGGTATCATAATAATGAAACTGCCACGGCTGAAGCGATAAACAGTGACGGATGGTTACATACGGGAGATTTAGGCTCACTCGATGAAGATGGATTCTTAACCATCACAGGTCGTAAAAAAGAGTTATTTAAAACCTCAAACGGCAAGTATGTCAGCCCTGTTCCCATTGAACAAACCCTGTGTAAATCAGAATTGATCGATATGGCAGCGATTATTGGTGAAGATAGACGCTTCGTTTCCTGCTTATTGTTCCCCGATTATGAAAACCTCGATGCTATCCGTGAACATCGTGGTTATAGCGATATGAGCAATAGCGATTTCTTGCACTCAGATGAAGTGAAAAAAGAGATCAAAGAAGTAGTGCAAAGTGTTAATGCACAACTCAGCGCATGGGAAAAGATACAAAAATATAAATTTGTTAAACACCCTATTACTGTTGAAACAGGTGAATTAACACCCACCATGAAATTACGACGTCATGTGGTTGAAGATAAGTTCAAACAGATCATTGATGATTTTTATAGTTAATAAATTAATGAGTAAGCAGCTATTCGCAATAATAGCTGCTCACCTTTAAGTTGTGTTTTTAACGCAACGATGAATGTTAGTAAAAAGATATTTAAAGAAATAGGTAAACAGTTATTGAAAAAATAGTATGAGTGATAAGTCGACTTTTATGAACCAATCAGGAGTTCAAAATGAGAGAGAGATTAGCGATTGTAGAGGGGTTACGCACACCGTTTTGTAGAGCAAGTAGCGAAATGGCAGGTATTGCACCCGATGATTTAGCCGCAGTCATTGTGAAAGAGCTATTAGCAAAAACAGAAATTGATATTAACTTAATTGATGAGCTTATTATCGGTAATGTTGGACAACCTTCTAACGCGTGTAATATCGCACGTGTTATCGCATTAAAAGCGGGCTTACCAGAAGATCTTATTGCTTATACCGTGCATCGTAATTGCGCATCGGGTATGCAATCGATTACGACAGGCTTTGAAAAAATGCTCGCAGGAAGCGGAAATATTGTTATTGCCGGTGGTACTGAAAGCATGAGTCAATATCCGCTCAAATTTGGTCCCAAAATGACTAAACTGTTTGCTGATTTGATGAAGGCTAAAACCACTCCGCAAAAATTATCCCTAATATCGCAATTTCGTCCTGCTTACCTCAAACCCATTATCTCTATCGTTGAAGGCTTAACCGATCCTGTTTGTGGGTTAAATATGGGGCAAACAGCGGAAGTACTTGCCCGAGAATTTAGTATTACCCGAGCAGAACAAGATACCTACGCACTTAACTCACACCTCAAAGCTGCTAGTGCACAAAAAGCGGGCTTTTTTGAAGATGAAATCCACCCTATTTTGTTGCCCCCCCATTACAATAAGGTACAGCAACTCGATAACTCTATCCGCGCAGACCAAAGCCTTGAAAAGCTCGCTAAATTAAAGCCCTTTTTTGACCGCGCAGCAGGCACAATAACCGTAGCAAATGCCTGCCCTATTACTGATGGCGCAGGGGCAGTCTTGATCATGCTTGAAAGCAAAGCCAAAGCACTCGGCTATCAACCCTTAGGTTACCTCAGAGATTACGCTTATGCAGGACTTGCACCAAACAGAATGGGACTAGGACCCGTTTATGCCACCAGCAAACTACTGGATCAATCTGGCATGAGCATGTCTGATTTTGACCTAATAGAGCTCAATGAAGCCTTTGCCGCCCAAGTCATAGCTAATGAACGCGCCTTTGCATCAGACCATTTTTCACAAACCTACCTCAATAAAGACCAAGCGATTGGCGCGATTGACCCCGATAAACTCAATATTAACGGCGGTGCCATTGCCCTTGGACACCCTGTTGGTGCAACCGGCACTCGGTTGGTCATTACCATGCTTAAAGCACTGCGTGCAACAAAACAAAATTGCGGCCTAGTGACCCTCTGTATTGGTGGCGGACAAGGTGCTGCATTGGCACTTGAAGTTGAATAGATAAACACAAGCAAGAACAAATTGAATAAATAGATGGATTTAATTAATTAGTCTGGAGCAAGTGGAATGAATTTTAATTTATCGATTAATGATGCTGGCGTCGCCACCCTACTGTTTGATTTTCAAAATGAAAAAATCAATAAACTCGATGGCAACACCCTCATTGAGTTGCAACAACACCTCACTGCATTAGCTAAAGATGGCAATGTAAAACTACTGGTATTTGAAAGCGCAAAACAAGGGATTTTTATCGCTGGCGCAGATATTAACGAAATTAAAGATATAACAGGCAAACAGGAAGCCTACGAAAAGGCGCGCTTCGGACAACAAATTTTGCATCAAATAGCCAAACTGCCCTTTCCAAGCCTCGCTGTTATTAATGGCGCTTGTGTCGGAGGAGGTTGTGAACTCGCTTTAGCCTGTAGCTATCGCATTATCAGTGACGATAAAAAAGCGGTGATCGGTTTACCTGAAGTTAGCCTAGGTATCATCCCAGGGTTTGGTGGTTGTGTGCGTCTACCGAAACTGATCGGTTTACAAGCGGCATTGCAACTCATTTTACCTGCAAAAGTGATCCCCGGAAAAAAGGCATTACGTTTAAAATTGGTTGATGCGATTTATAACCATACCTTAGCACGTGACTTTATCGACACGTTTATCGATAAGTTATTAACCACGCCTGCCTTTGCACAACAACTCATTACAAAGCGCGCTAAAAACCTCAATCAAAAACTACTTGAAGATAACCCATTGGGGCGCAAGCTTATCTTTAAAAAAGCCCATCAAAACTTACAGCAAAAAACCAAAGGGCATTATCCAGCTCCTTTCAAAGCACTTGAGGTGATTGAAAAAATTCACGAAATGGAGGTTGAGGATGCTTTAGAAGTTGAACTGCATGGTTTTGCAGAGGTTGCGATTACCGATATCAGTAAAAACTTGATACAACTATTTTTTACCAATGAAGCACTTAAAAAAGAGACGGGTATTAACGACGATAGCATCGTACCTGCAGTGGTTAACAACGGTGCTGTGCTCGGCGCGGGTGTCATGGGGGGGGGCATCGCATGGTTGTTTTCTAATAAAAACAAAAATGTACGCCTTAAAGATATTGAGTGGGACGCCGTGGCAAAGGGTTATCAAACCGCTAATCTCTATTATCAGCAGATGAAGAAACGCCGTAAAATAAAGCCTAATCAAATACGTTACAACATGAACCATATTGCCGGTTGTGTTAACTACAACGGTTTTAAACAGTTAGATATCGCCATTGAAGCAGTGGTTGAGAATATGGCAGTCAAAAAGATGGTACTTGCGGAAGCACAGAGCAAGTTACCAGAGCACGCAATTTTAGCCTCTAATACCTCCAGCCTGTCGATAACCGAGATGGCAAACGATCTTGAGCGCCCAGAAAATATGATTGGCATGCATTTTTTTAACCCCGTTAATCGCATGCCTTTAGTTGAGATAATTCCCGGTGAAAAAACCAGTCCACAAACCATCGCTAGCACAGTGAAGCTTGCTAAGCAATTAGGTAAAACCCCCATTGTCGTCGGTGATTGTGCCGGTTTTTTAGTGAACCGCATCCTTATTCCGATGCTCAATGAAGCAGCACTGATTCTACAAGAGGGAGGCGTGGTCACCGAAATAGATGACGCTATCGCACAGTTTGGTTTACCAATGGGCCCCTTTGTTTTAGCCGATGAGGTGGGTATCGATGTTGGTTTCCATGTGGCGACGATTCTAGAAGAAGCCTATGGCGAGCGTATGAAAGTGGCGGGATTGTTTAAGCATATTTTTGTTGAAGAGAAATTATTAGGTAAAAAATCGGGTGCTGGATTTTACAAGCATGAGAAAAAATCGCCTATTCGATACAACAAGAATATCGATGCCATTTTAACTTTCTATCGTGCGGATCAAAATATCAGCGTCAAAGAATTCGACAGTAAGATGATTGTTGATCGCTGTATTTTAGTGATGGTAAATGAAGCGGTACGCTGTTTACAGGAAGGTGTTATTGATAACCCTGCCTACCTTGATATGGCAATGTTGATGGGAACGGGTTTCCCTGCATTTCGAGGGGGATTATTAAAATATGCTGACAACCGAGGCTTACAGAGTATATGTGACAAATTAACCGAGCTAAGCCAAACCTACGGCGAACGCTTTGCCCCTGCGCAGTTATTGGTCGATAAAGCACAAAATGGACAAACATTTTATGAAGCTAACATTGAAGAGGTGGTAACTGATGAATAAACAAACAGAACAAGCGCAACATGAACAACAGTCGGTGATTGATACCTCTAAAATGAATAGTGAAAAAGCCGCAGCGATGCAACTTGCTGAATCAGCACGTGATAATAGCAAACAACAAAGCAGTTTTGCTGGGCAACTGTTTATGGGGAATTTTCAGGAAGATCTAATTTTTCCTTTTCCCACACAAAGCCAAGCAGAGAAAAAAATCGGTGATGAACTGGTTGAACAGGTCTGTGAATTCCTGATTAATCATCTCGATGCAGAAAAAGTTGATGAAACCCGTACCATTCCCCCTGAAGTGATCCAAGGTTTGGTGGATATGGGCCTGTTTGCAATGAAAGTGCCTAAAAAGTACAACGGCCTGGGGTTAACGCAAGTCAATTATAACCGCGTTATGATGGCTATTTCTGCACATTGTGGCGCAACGGCAGTATTATTAAGCGCCCACCAATCAATCGGTGTTCCGCAGCCACTAAAAATGTTTGGTACCGAAGCACAAAAAGATAAGTATTTGCCACAATTTCGTGAGGGGAAAATATCCGCCTTTGCATTAACTGAGCCAGAAGTAGGATCAGATCCGGCTAAAATGGAAACTACCGCGACATTAACTGAAGATGGTAAACACTTCTTAATCAATGGCATCAAGCTGTGGTGTACCAATGGTTTAATTGCCGACGTCTTAGTGGTGATGGCACAAACCGCACCAAAAACATTAAGCAACGGTAAACAGGTGAAACAGGTCACCGCGTTTATTGTTGAAAAAGAGATGTCCGGGATGGAGGTATTACACCGCTGTGACTTCATGGGTATTCGTGGCATTCAAAACGGATTAATAAAATTTACCGATGTAAAAGTCCCTATTGAGAATATCATTCTGGGTGAAGGAAAAGGGTTAAAACTGGCACTTGCGACCCTTAATACGGGGCGCTTAACCTTACCAGCCGCCGCTACCGGTATGGGTAAATATTGTTTAGCCGTCGCACGAGATTGGGGTAATGAACGCGTGCAATGGGGTATGGCGATTGGTAAACATGAAGCAGGTGCTAAAAAAATCGCCTTTATCGCCTCCAGTACTTTTGCGATGGAGGCGGTCACCTATTTAACCTCGCACATGGCCGACGATCCTAACCTAGATCTGCGTATTGAAGCTGCAATGGCTAAATTATTCTGCTCTGAGCTTGCTTGGGATGTCGTTGATACGACCATGCAATTACGTGGAGGACGTGGTTATGAGAAAGCATCCTCTTTGAAAGCACGTGGTGAAAAGCCCTACCCGATTGAACGCCTGATGCGCGATTGCCGCATTAATCGTATTATCGAAGGCACCACCGATATTATGAAGCTGTTTCTTGCCCGTGAAGCGATGGATCCACACCTAAAAGTGGCCGAAGATCTACTTAAGAAAAACCTACCGGTTGGAGAAAAATTACAAGCAGGTGTTAAATTGGCTGCATTTTACAGTAGCTGGTATCCAACACAGTGGTTAAACAGTTCAATCTGGAGTTCACATCCCGGCCTTGGGAAATTAGCAAAACATATCTCCTTTGTTGAAAGTGCCGCGCATAAACTAGCGCGTACTATTTTCCACTATATTGGCCTGTATCAAGACAGGTTAGAGCGCAAGCAACATATTTTAGGGTTATTAATGGAGATTGGCACAGAGCTATTTGCTATATCGGCAACCTGTTCATTTGCAACATCAAAACTGCAGGAAAACCATGATGATCTTACCCCACAATATCTAGCAGATGTATTTTGTTTAAACAGTAAACGAAAAATAGACCGTTTATTTGATGAGTTAAGCAATAACGACGATAACAAAGAGAACAAATTAGCGAAGAGCGTTTTAGAGGGCGATATTAAATGGTTAGAGCAAGGTGTACCTTGGGTTGATTATTAGGTTTATCCCGACCTATAAGGCATAAAAAAACCACGCAATTGCGTGGTTTTTTATTTTGATTATCTGGAATTGTTTAAACAGGCATTGCAGCTAGTTTTTTACAAACCATATCACCAAACTCAGCAGTACTTACTAAGTTAGCTTCACCAGGCTTAGAAAGGTCAGACGTTGAGTAACCATCTTCAAATACACCTTGCATAGCAGCCCAAAGGTTCTTAGCTTCTTTTTCCATACCAAAGCTCATTTCAAGCATTAGCGCAACAGAACCAATCATTGAATATGGGTTTGCAATACCTTTACCCGCAATATCTGGTGCAGAGCCGTGAGATGGTTCATAGTAAGATTTTTCAGGACCTTTACACGCAGAAGGCATAAGACCTAAAGAACCTAAGATACCGCCGCCTTGGTCGCTTAAGATATCACCGAACATGTTTTCCATAACCATTACGTCAAACATCGTTGGTTTTAGACATAGGTAAGTTGCAGCAGCATCAACTAAGATGTTGATCACTTCAACTTCAGGGAAGTTCTTGCTCTCTTCTTCAACGATTTCGTTCCATAATACGCTTGATTTAAGCACGTTTGATTTATGGATGTTGTGCATCACTTTTTTACGTTTCATTGAAACTTCAAAACCAACACGTACGATTTGACGGATTTGATCTTCATCGTATTCAAGTACTTCACGTACATAACGACGACCTTGTGCATCAACACCAGTCTCTTTCTCACCAAAGTATAAGCCACCCACTAATTCGCGGATTAGCATGATATCGATGCCTTCACCAACAACAGACTCTTTTAATGGCGAGAAGTGTGCAAGACCTTTTGGAAGGTATACAGGGCGGAAGTTTGCGTAAGTATTGTAACGGCGACGCAGTGGAAGTAGTGCGCCACGCTCAGGTTGCTCATCAACAGGGATTTTTTTAGAGTCTTCGTGATTAAGACCGATAGTTCCTTTAAGAATAGCATCCGCTTTATCACACGCTGCTTTTGTCTCATCAGGAAATGATTTTCCCGTAGCAAAATAAGCCGCAGCACCAAACAGTACGTCGTTAAGTTCAAAGTTAATATCTGCATTACGCTCTTCAACTAGATTTAAAACTTTAACCGCTTCCTTCATTACTTCAGGACCGATACCGTCACCAGCTAGTAATGCGATGTTATATGTTGTCATTGTTATTTCCCTAAATGATTATTTTGACTGTTCCGAATTGCTTCATGCATCATAAGGAAAAGTTACCTTAGTTTCAAACTTCGTGACACTTTTTTACACCGCATATGGTTGTTTATGCAACGATAGTGAATATTAATTATGCAAATTGATTCATTACAAAGCGCCCCAAATAATTTCTTCGCTTCATTCGACTAAAACATCAAAAGGTGATCGCAGCTATCTAGCATAGGATGTACAACGGCAATAACTAGGTTATGCTATTGAATCAACGTTAATATTAAGGTGGGTAATGGCCATGCAAGGTAGCAAAAAAGAATTTTTTAACGCAACGATAGCCACACAGCGTTTTGCACTAGGCGCCCGCCCTGATGAGATAAAAAAAATTAACGATAATGCCCAACAATGGTTATTAACGCAGCTAGATGCTTCTCCAACGGTCACTTTTGATCACGCCTTAGCAACCGCGAATAGCATTTTAATCGCACATACTGAATTTACCAAAAACCGAAAAGCCTTTCGAAAACAGCAAGCAGATAAAACCATTCCAACGGCAATGGCAGAGATGGACAGTGCTAATCAGATGTCAGAGATGCAAGCGATGTCTTCGGAGTCCAAGGAACCAGAGAAGTCTAAGGAACCTAAAAATCCGCATAACGATTTTTATAAAGCACTCACTGCAGATGCACTGAAGCAAACAATCGAGTCTGAAAACAGTTTTAATTGGCGATGCTTAGCCTTTTTTTCCAACCATTTCAGCGTCAGCGCACAAGGTCAATTAATGACCGGGCTTGCGCCAACATTAGAAAGAGAAGCGATCGCGCCAAACTTGTATGGTCATTTCGATGAGCTATTATTAGCCGTCTGTCAGCACCCTGCTATGCTGATCTACCTTAATAATGAAAACTCAATTGGCCCTTCAACTCGTTTCGCTAAGAAAAATAGAGGCCTCAATGAAAACCTTGCTCGTGAGATATTAGAACTGCACACATTAGGGGTTGATGGTGGTTATCAACAGCAGGATGTTACCGAATTAGCAAAGGGAATCACTGGTTGGAGCGTTTTTAAACCAGGAAAAGATAAACAACAGGGCTTTATTTATCATAAAGGAAAACATGAACCAGGTACGCGCACGCTACTGGGTAAAAGCTACCCACCGCAAGGCTTATCGCAGGGTAAACAGATGTTAAAAGATATCGCTAACCATCCCAGTACTGCGCGCTTTGTATCTACAAAAATTGTACAGAGCTTTATCAGTGACCAAGCTCCCGAAGAGTTAGTAAATCATTTAACCACACAATGGATAAAAACCAATGGGCATTTAAAAAGTGTTTTCCAAGCACTCATTAATCACCCTTTAAGCTGGCAAACACAACAGCAAAAATATAAGACCCCCTACGAATACGTTATATCAACCTATCGCGCCTTAGCGGTTAAAAAGCTCAACATCCGACAGGTACAAAATGCGTTAAATACCCTAGGGCAACGCCCCTTTAAAGCGGGCTCACCTGCCGGTTATAGTGACCAACAACAAGACTGGGATGGTGCGAGTGCGTTGATGGCAAGAGTTAACTGGGCATCACAGATAGCAGGGAAAAAACAGTTCGCAAAAACCAACATTAACATACTAATTGAAAACACATTTTCCAACACACTAAGCACGCATAGCTACCAAGTAATAACACGTGCCGAAAGTCGTCAGCAAGCATTAACCTTGTTATTACTTAGCCCCGAATTTTTAACACGATAAGGAGATAGCATGTTACGTCGTGATTTTTTAAAAGCCTTAGCTGCGAGTTTAGTCGTGTACCAACAGCCTTTATTAGCAATGAATAACGGTGAAAAACAGCCTCCAAAAGTGGTTTGGGTGATGTTACGCGGTGCACTTGATGCACTGCACACAGTCGTGCCCACTTTTGAATCTAGCATGAAAATACATAGACCTACTTTATACCCCAGTATCGAACATAAATTATTGCCACTCGCACAGGTCAGCTCAATGCAACAGGGTTATGCACTGCACCCTGCACTGGTTAATTTGCACCAATGGTATCAGCAAAAACAGCTTCTCCCGATCGTTGCCGTTTCCTCTGGATATCCCAAGCGTTCTCATTTTGAAGCGCAAGATTATTTAGAGAGTGCTTTACCAGTGCCGGATTTAGATAGTGGTTGGTTAGCACGTGCTATTGCCCTAAAAAATAAACAAGCGATCGCAATTGCACAATCAACGCCAATCAGTTTACGCGGCTCAAATCAGCACAGTAATACATGGTACCCATCACGCCTACCTGATGCAGAACAACAAACTTACCAAGCGCTACAACAGCTTTATCAAGACTCTCCACAACTGTTGACCCGATTAGAGGAGGGGTTAAATATGGAGGCATTACTGGGTGAGAAAAATATGCAAAAAAAACAGCAAGGTAGCTTTATTAGCCTGAGTAAATCCTGCGGACAACTACTGTCGCAACCAACGATGGATTGCGCCATGCTCACATTGGGTGGCTGGGACACTCATAAAAACCAAACGGGGCAACTGCAACGTCAACTGAGTTTATTAGATAAAGGGTTACAGGCTTTAAAAACAGAGCTTGGTGAACAATGGGACAATACCTTAGTGATCGTGGCAACTGAGTTTGGACGAACGGTAAAAGAGAATGGTACCCGAGGAACAGACCATGGCACAGCAAGCGCCCTATTTTTAGCGGGAGGAAAAATACAGGGTGGCCAAATATTAGGAAAATGGCCGGGTTTACAAGCAGAGCAACTACATCAGCAGCGCGACCTTAAAGCCACCAGCCATCATTTTGATTGGATAGCAGCATCACTTCAGCAGCATTGGCAATTAACCGACCAACAAGTACAACATATCTTTCCAACCGCAAAGGTCTATCAAGGAAAAATGTTTAGGGCTTAGCGAAAGGGATCGAGTATTGAGCGACGAGTATCGAGCTACGAACTCGAAGCTCGATACTCGTTGCTAATTTACTTTCACTTATACCGGGTTATCAATATCAATATAAGTAACATCAAGCTCTAGCTCATCATTTAAATACTGACCTAATGCTTGTACGCCATAACGCTCTGTCGCATGATGACCTGCCGCAAAATAGTGTATGCCCATTTCTCGGGCAATATGCGTTGTACGCTCTGATATTTCACCACTGATAAAGGCATCAATGCCCTGCTCTGCGGCAATGGTAATATAGTCTTGCCCACCACCCGTACACCAAGCAATTGTTTTGATCTCTTTTTTACCACCATCAATATGTAACGGCTGACGGTCAAGCACATCAGTAAGTCGTGCGCTTAATGCCTCCGGGGTGATCGCTTGTTCAAATTTACCCACACGTCCGACACTGCGTTTGTCCCAAGGTTCAAGCGGACGCCTATCAGTTATCTGTAATAATTTAGCAAGCTGCGCATTATTACCCAGCTCAGGGTGAACATCTAAAGGCAGATGGTAAGCGTAAAGGTTAATACCATTTTCAATCAATGCTTTAATACGATTGTACTTCATACCGACAATCTCTTGTTTCTCCCCTTTCCAGAAGAAACCGTGATGTACTAAAATCGCATCAGCTTGCTGCTCAATTGCAGCATCAATCAATGCTTGGTTGGCTGTTACACCAGTAATAATACGTTGGACTTTTTCACGCCCCTCAACCTGCAGACCGTTTGGGCAGTAATCTTTGAATTGATGAATCTCTAAAAGCTGATCCAATTTATTGGCAAGTTTTCTGTTTTTCATAGCAAGCTCGTCGTTATTAAAATGTAATTAAGTGGCAAGATGGTTTAAATCGCGACTTACTTATCTGATAGATAATGAATAAGTCGCATTAGCGAGGCTATTGTAGCGGATTGAGTTAGAGCAGGTAACTACTTGGTATAATAAATGAGAATTGACTGCCCTCACCTAAGTTACTTTCAATATTCAGCTCACTGTCATAATGGTTGAGCGTATGTTTCACGATAGAAAGACCAAGCCCTGAGCCCCCCGTATCACGAGAGCGAGAACCATCAACACGATAGAAACGCTCTGTCAGGTGTAAAATATGTTCAGGCGCAATACCATCACCGTTATCCATGACACAGAAATACGCGCCCGTTGAACAACTTCGCCAAATCACCTTAATCGAACCGCCTTGAGGTGTATAATTAACCGCATTATAAACGAGGTTTGCCATCGCACTGCGCAATTGCATCTCATCGCCTAACAGCAGCAGTTTTTCTTCAATTGAGAAGGTTATTTGTAATGCTTTTTTCTTGCCTAATGCCTGTGCTTCATTTTCCATCTGGGTCAATAATGCAGGCACATTCACTTTTTCAGTGAGATCGATACTTGCCGCCCCTTCAATTTTAGACAGTGTCATCAGCTGCTCAACTAACGAGCACATGCGCGTAGTCTGTTGGTCTAAGACATTGATCGCTTTGCCTTGGCGTGAGTCGGGATCACTTTGCATCCCTAAAATTTCAATATAACCTTGTAACACGGTCAAAGGTGTACGCAATTCATGGGAGACATTAGCAACAAATTGGCGACGTTGTTCATCAAGTTGACGATAGGTTGTTACGTCACGCACAATCAAAATACGTTGGTGTTTGGCATAAGGCATAACACGGAATTCGAGTACTTTATCGGCATTGATCGGGGATGTAAGATCTAAAGGCTGATCATAATCGCTACTTTTAAGGTGTTCACTGAATAGCGGATTACGAATCAGGTTGGTAATGTTATCACCACAATCCATCGGCCATTTAAAACCGAGTTGGAACTGTGCTAAACGATTACACCAAATGATTTCGCCACTTTTATGAAACACCACAACAGCATCTGGTAAGGCTTCTGAACCTTCACGAAAACGGCTAATCACCGACGCTAAATTGTTACGACGTTTACGATGACGCTGCTGCATATTATGGATGCCAACAAACGCATGCTCCCAATCTGACTTACCATCGGGTAGAACGGTGCTTTTACTGTTCCATAACCAGTTATTCAGTTTATTTAAGTAATAATAATGCCAAACAATATGAATGAAAAATGAGACCAATAACAGCTCAGTCAACCAGCCGAATAAAGAGCCAATGATGATGATCGGGAGATAGATAAGTACTAACCCCCACATTAAAGCCTTCCATGAGTAGATCTTCAAAATATGTATTCTCTATTATCTGTTCGCTAACTATTGTCGGTGATTTACGACTTTGTTGAGAAACGGTAGCCTGAGCCACGTACCGTTTGCACTAAATGGTCGTGATCCTTTAATGCTTTGCGTAAGCGCCTAATATGCACGTCAACGGTACGATCTTCAACATAAACATTAGTGCCCCATACATTATTCAGTAGTTGTTCACGGCTATAAACACGCTCTGGGTGGGTCATAAAAAAGTGCAATAACTTGAACTCTGTTGGCCCCATCTCTAACGCAATATCTTCAAGCGATGCACGATGAGAAATAGGATCTAACTTAAGTTTGCCAACTTCTAAGGTATCATCAAGTGACGTTGGATTTACGCGGCGCAGTACGGTTTTTAAGCGAGCCATTAACTCTTTAGGTGAAAACGGTTTAGTCACATAATCATCGGCCCCATTTTCAAGTCCGCGTACTTTATCTTCCTCTTCACCACGTGCCGTTAGCATCACAACAGGAATTTGGCGTAACATCTCATCGACCTTTAGATGTTTTAATAGTTTAATACCGCTGCCGCCCGGAAACATCCAATCCAATAATATAAGATCAGGGTAAGGTTCAACAAGTTGCTCTAGTGCACCTTGATATGTTTCTGCTTCAATACATTCATAGCCATGTTGTTCTAAAACAAAACATAACATGTCACGGATTGCGACTTCATCTTCGACTACTAAAATACGACTGGCCATTCTACCTTACCTGCTTAGCTAAATTTAATTGAGGCTATTATTACTGCGTATTATGACACTTATATTACAAACTTTCATAAACTGTCATATAACTAGGTAAAAAAATATCAATTTTCAAAAAATGTTAAACTCTTTTTTATTTTTCATTTACACTCACATCCTAACTATTTTTATAAAGGTGTCCCCATGTTTTTCAAAAACCTACAAGTTTATCGTTTTACCCGCCCTCTAGAGCAAGATGAAAAAGCCCTTGAACGAAACTTGGAGGAATTCAAATTCAAACCTTGCGGAAGCCAAGATGTATCAAAGCTAGGTTGGGTATTTCCAATGGGAAAAATAGGTGCCATGTATACACACACCGCTAACAAACAGATTCTTATCTGCCTTAAAAAAGAGGAGAAGATGTTACCTGCAGGCGTGATCAAAGACCAACTGAATGAACGTGTTGAAGCGATTGAAGCGGAGCAAGGGCGTGCACTAAAGAAAAAAGAAAAAGATGCACTGAAAGAAGATATCGTAATGCAACTTTTACCACGAGCTTTTAGCCGTACTTCACAAACCTTCGCTTGGATAGACCCTGAGTCAGATATGTTATACGTTGACGCGTCAAGCGCACGTAAAGCGGAAGAGTTGATTTCTTTACTACGTAAAACACTAGGCAGTTTACCTGTTGTGCCAATTCAACTTAAAAACCAAGCAGACGTGGTAATGACCGACTGGTTAGTTGAAGGCAACATACCTACTAATTTTAAGTTAGAAGATGAAGCCGAGTTATGTTCTGCACTTGAAGGTGGCGGTATTATCCGTTGTAAACAGCAAGATCTGCTTTCAGATGAGATAAAAAATCATTTAGCATCGGATAAATTTGTCACTAAATTAGCATTAAATTGGGCCGATAGTATCTCATTTATGATTGGCGAAGAGTTTGCATTGAAACGTATTAAATTTGCCGATGTATTACAAGAGCAAAATGAAGATATCGAAAAAGATGATTTTGCCGCGCGCTTTGATGCAGATTTCGCCCTGATGACGGGTGAAATAAAACAATTAGTGCCAGCAGTTATCGAAGCCTTTGGCGGTCAACAAAGCCTGTAATCGATATTTAAACAAGATGCTTCAATCACTTAGCTGTTCATTGCTAACGAGGCATCTTGTTATTATATTTTCCCTTTCCAAGTAATATAAAAAAAATAACATTTACTAACCTATCACACTAAATACTTATATTTGATACCTTATAACTGCTATTATCTGCACTCCGAAATTACAGATGAGAGTTGAAATTTTATGAGTGTTTCTATTTTTGGTAGTGCTAAATCTCCGAGTGCGACAAAAGCCCTGCTACTTGGTTCCGGCGAACTGGGTAAAGAGGTTGCAATTGAACTACAACGTTTTGGTATTGAAGTCATTGCAGCCGACAGTTATGAAAATGCACCGGCAATGCAAGTCGCCCATTCATCACATGTTGTTTCGATGTTAGATGGTGAAAAATTAGAGCAGATTATACGCGCTGAAAAACCTGATTTTATTATCCCAGAAGTCGAAGCAATCGCGACTGATACACTGGTAAAACTTGAAAATGAAGGCTTTAATATTATCCCTTCTGCTCGCGCTACCAAATTAACCATGGACCGAGAAGGTATTCGCCGTCTCGTCGCTGAAACACTTGAAGTTAAAACCTCACCCTATTTCTTTACCGACACAAAAGCGGAGTATCTACAAGCCGTTAAAGAGGTCGGCATTCCTTGTGTCGTGAAGCCAGTAATGAGCAGCTCGGGTAAAGGACAATCTGTGATTAAATCTGAGTCTGATTTAGACAAGGCTTGGGACTACTCACAAGAAGGTGGTCGTACAGGTGCAGGTCGAATCATTGTTGAAGGTTTTGTGCCATTTGATTATGAGATCACCCTACTCACTATCAGTGCGATAGATGGCGTACATTTCTGTGCACCTATTGGTCATCGTCAAGAAAATGGTGACTACCGTGAATCATGGCAACCACAGCAGATGTCTGTAACAGCACTTGAACAAGCACAAACTATTGCTGAGAAAGTAGTAAATGAATTGGGCGGTTATGGCTTATTTGGCATGGAGTTCTTTGTTAAAGGTGATGACGTTTATTTCAACGAAGTTTCTCCTCGTCCACACGATACAGGCTTAGTCACACTCATTTCACAGGATGCTTCTGAGTTTGCACTGCATGTACGCGCTATTTTAGGTTTCCCGATTGGCACGATCACACAATATGGGCCGACAGCATCGAGCGTTATATTAGGTAATGGCACGTCAGAGGATCTGCAATATAGCAACATTGGTCCAGCACTTGGCAAAGTTAATGGCACACAGATTCGCCTTTTTGCAAAACCAGATATCAACGGTACGCGACGTTTAGGTGTTGCTATTGCCCGTGGTACAGATACAGACAATGCCATTTGTAATGCTAAATTAGTTTCAGAATCAGTAAAAATACATTACTAATACTGTTTACGGCTAAAGTAACAACGATATAAAGGTAACTTCGGTTACCTTTTTTTGTGCCTAAAAACACAAAAACGGTTACAAAAGCAGCGCTTTTAACAAAAAACAGCAAATAAAGCTTGAAATACCAACAAATTAATATACTGTTGTTACATACAGTGTTTATTCATACAGTATTTGTGGAGGTGGTATTTATGTTATCAAGTTATCAGCAACAAGCAGACAACAACGCATTTAATCTTAACACGCTAAATTTAGTAAGCGGTTGTTCGCCTAAAAGATTAACGTTGAGTTATGATCTCAATAACTATCAACCACTGTTGACCCACCTACAAACCTCTGACGATCCTCGCTGGATCCTATTTATCGCCCCTCCAGGTAAACCCAATTTCCAATTTTTACAGCAAGCAGGTATCAATAAGAGTCGTATCATCACCCTCTCTCAAAAGCAGCTTGCCAATCCCGAAAAAATTTTTAAAGATGCACTAGCGAGTAATAATTATGCCGCCGTTATTCGTTGGGTAAACAGCGAACAGAAGCCATCAATCAATGAGGTAAATCAATTAACTGAGGATTCTAATACTCACTGTTTTGTTTATTGTGCTCAATAAACGGTATACTAGATGCTCTTAAAAATAATTCATGGAAGCTTTTTATGTACCCATACTGCGATAAAACAAAAAATGTGATCAACCTAATTGGCAGTGGCGATGCTGCTTATGTCCCTAAAGCGATCACCTGTGCCATTAAAACCTTAGATGCCATTGCAGCCGATGAATCACTAGACACAAAGACCAGAGAAGATGCCGCTTTTGCTGCCGCTAATTTAGTATTAAGTGATTACAACGATAACGATTAAATGATGAGGGCGAAGTAAGCACAGATACAACACCTTTACTTCGCTTATTTCTCACCTCCAACAGTCCCCTAAATTCTATATAGCCCTCTGCAAACATCCATTTTCACATCAAAAATATGATGCTAGTCACCCAATTATCATGCCTATTTAAATAACCTTTCCTTGACCTCACATATTTCATATCAGCGTTAATATTTTGATTATTATCGGTTTATTAGCTGATATAGTAATTTAACTATGTAGGCTTAATGACGATTAATAAAGCATTTTTTTTGGTTACAGCAACCTAAAAGTAAGGAGATGAGATGATAAAACGTTCAACAAGATTTAAGTTAAAAAAACTTGTAAGTTACCTAAGTACGCTTTGTCTTGTTTCTGTCAGTGGCAGCGCCACTGCTTTATACAGTGCTGACCACGAGAAAAAACCAGCTTATGCAAGCAATGAAGCTGCAGAAAATTTACTATTACAAGCACCAGAAACGGACAAACACCAAGATAGCCAACATCTGCAATATAATAGTAATAAACCCAATATCCGTCATATTGATCTTTCGACAGGAATGTTAAGTAAAGATGCAAGCACAAGTTGGCAGCATGGATTTGGGGGCAACAAAGTATTTAACACCATTGCAGTAGATACCCTCAGCAGCGATGCAAATCAATCAAACCAATATCGCGCGAAAATAACCCAGTGGAAAAACGATTCAACGATCCCAAATTGGTCTGGTTTACATGCGATTACACGTTATCAATGTGCAAATAACCTTTACCTTGCCTCGGTGCGTTATGATGGAAAAGTGACGATTAAAGTAAAACACCAAGGCACTTATACAACATTGGCAGAAACCAAATTAGAAAATGGTATTAACACCTATCTCAACGAAGATGGCCATTTAGCAACAGGAAAATGGTACAAAATAAAATTTTCTGCGCTAGGCTCAATACTCACCGTTAACCTTGATGGCATTGATATTTTAAGTGTTGAGAATGAATTACTAAAAAATGGTCGCATCGGTATTCGTAGTGACTATGCCTCAACTTACCTGGATGATTGGCAACTAATAACATCGCCTCGTTCTCAAGCTAATAAAGCAATAGAAACAGAGAAAAGCCCACTAGAGCTGACAGCAGTCAATTTAACTCCGTGGGAGAGTAACTTAAGCTTCACCAGTGGAGATTATGTTCAATACAACGATAAAACCTATCAGGCTAACTGGATGACAAAAAATCAAAATCCTATTAAGCATTCAGGTAAATGGCAGGCGTGGTCTGAAGTGAGTAATAGTTCAACCGTGATTTGAATTAAATTCGTATGCGATCAGGTTCAATGTACCAAGTTGCTTTTTTCTCTCTTATCTAAATATTTAGCGACAATGTGCGATGTCAGTATTTCGTCTATCCAGTAAAGGTTGAGCAACAGTACTTATTCAAATGGCGTTTATGGGTGAGCAGAGATTGCGCAGAGGAATGTTTACTAATAAGGCATGAATTTTAGCCTTTCGAGAGATTAACTTCGTTAACCCTTTCGGATAATTAAAGACTTTGATGCTCTCACTCCATAAAATCCTATAGAACGATTTTGAACAGCTTTAGCTGCCCACTCATTGATGAAGAACAGGATATTTGGAATAATTAATCAGCAAGAGTAATCACTTTATTCATTATTTTGCTATTACACCATGAAGTAAAAATAACTGAGTATCATATTATATAAATACTCATTCTGCTTTCTAAACGATGGGATGCATCACCAAACAGGCAGTAATACCCCCATCTTATTAGAGCACTAACTTAACAATCTTGGCGAAATTGTTGATGACTTTTTTTACTATGCTCTTTTATTTTTCCTAAAATAGCTTTAATTTCAGCCTTATCTTTTGTTTGATTCAATTCATTGAATAATGCCTGTAACTGCTCAATACCTTGCATATATTTCATATGCTGGTGATGTTGTTCTGTCGTCATCCCTTCCATGCTTGGCATGGTCGACATATCGTGGTCTGCACTATCCATATTCATGTCGCCATGATCCATTTTAGAATGATCCATCTCTTTCATGTCCATTTTTGAATGATCCATCCCTTTCATGTCCATCTTAGAATGATCCATCCCTTTCATGTCCATCTTAGAATGATCCATCTCTTTCATGTCCATTTTAGAATGATCCATCCCTTTCATGTCCATCTTAGAATGATCCATCTCTTTCATGTCCATCTTAGAATGATCCATCTCTTTCATGTCCATATCAGAGTGCTGATTCATTGTAATCAGCACTGGCGTATATTGACTTGCTTGTTTACTTAACTTTAATAGCTCATTAAGGTGCTTTTGCATCTTATCTTGATCATCTGATTTAAAGCCTTTTACATAAGCTCTAAGCTCACTTTTCATATACTTCATTGTGTCACCCAATTTTGTCTCTTTAATTTCACAATGCGCTTCATGAGCAAAAACCTGACTGACCGGCATTGCTAAAAAAAGTGTACCTGTTAATGCCAATACCAGTTTTGTTTTATTAATGTTCATACTGTTCTCCTTCAAATTTATGAGTTGTTTTCTAAAAATTGTTTACGCATGGTTATTTTCTTCCATTGAAAATAAGCTGCTGGCAATATTAATAACGTTAAAATGATTGCACTTACCATACCGCCAATCATAGGTGTTGCGATGCGTTGCATTACCTCTGAACCAGTTCCCTCGCCAATCATAATGGGTATCAAACCAATCACCACGGTTGCGACTGTCATCATCACTGGTCGCACACGTAATCCTGCACCTTCCATTACCGCATCTCGTAGATCATCAACATTAAAATGGGCAAAGCGTTGCTGTTTTTTGGCTTCTAATGACTGATTTAAATAAAGTAACATGATCACCCCTATCTCTATCGAGACCCCTGCTAGTGCGATGAAACCAACCCCGACTGCAATCGAAAAGTTAAAACCGAGTATAAACATCAGCCAAATACCGCCCATCAATGCAAAGGGCAAGGTTGATAAAATCAGTAACACTTCGCCAACTCGTCTAAACGCTAAATAGAGCAAGATGATAATAATCGCGATGGTAACAGGAATAACCTTGGCTAAACGTGCGTTGGCTTTTTCCATATACTCATACTGACCAGACCAAACGAGGGAGTAACCAGCAGGTAATTGTAAATTGTCATTCACAATCGCTTGAGCATCTTTAACGTAAGAGCCAAGATCTCGGTTTTCGATATCAACAAAGATCCAACCATTAAGGCGCGCATTTTCTGTTTTAATCATGGGAGCACCGGCTTCGATATACACATTTGCAACATCATTGAGGCTAATCGTTACTTTAGATGGCGTAATAATAGGTAACGCTTTAAGTGCACTAACAGAATCACGATAATCGTTCGGGTAACGTAAATTCACAGGATAACGCTCTAACCCTTCAATCGTTTCAGTGATATTTTGTCCACCAATAGCAACGGCGACTAACTGTTGAATTTCTGCAATATTAAGTCCGTAGCGTCCTGCTTTTTCACGGTTTATGTCCACTTTGACATAACGCCCTCCGGTCACTCGCTCAGCGTACACAGAAGCAGTACCTTCAACGTCCTTTAATATCTCTTCAACCTGCTTGCCTATCTTTTCAATTTCAACTAAATCGCCTCCCGCTATTTTGATACCAATAGGTGTTTTAATACCTGTCGCGAGCATATCAATACGCGTTTTAATGGGCATTACCCATGCATTGGTGAGTCCAGGAAATTGAATCAAGCTATCTAATTCCTGTTTCAATTTATCCTTGGTCATACTCTCACGCCATTCACTTCTAGGTTTGAATTGAATGGTTGTTTCAATCATGGTGAGTGGCGCAGGATCGGTTGCCGTTTCCGCTCGTCCGATTTTTCCCCATACTGTTTTTACTTCAGGTACGGTCTTAATCAATTTATTAGTTTGCTGTAATAACTGACGTGCTTTACCAATAGAAATACCAGGATAAGTGGTTGGCATATACATCAGATCACCCTCATCAAGCGGAGGAATAAACTCACTACCAATTTTATTAACCGGATAAAAACCAACCACTAAGATACATAATGCAAACACGATCAGCAGTTTTGGAAAACGCAGACTAAAGGTTAAAAAGGGTTTATAGATGGCGATCACTAAACGATTCAGTGGGTTTTTATGTTCAGGTAATACTTTCCCGCGAATAAAATAACCCATTAAAACCGGTATCAAGGTAATTGCCAGACCTGCCGATGCTGCCATGGCATAGGTTTTAGTAAAAGCGAGTGGTGAAAACATCTTGCCTGATTGCCCTTCTAGTGCAAATACAGGTAAGAAGCTAAAGGTAATAATAAGCAATGAGAAAAACAACGCAGGGCCAACTTCAGTCGATGCTTTAGCGATCACTTGCCAACGGTTTTTATCGGTAAGTTCGGTTTTTTCCATATGCTTGTGCACATTTTCAATCATCACTATCGCACCATCAACCATCGCACCAATTGCAATGGCGATACCACCCAGTGACATGATATTGGCATTAAGTCCTTGCCAAGACATAATAATAAACGCGACAAAAATACCGACCGGTAAACTTAACAATACCACCAGTGATGAGCGGAAATGGAATAAGAAAGCTGCACATACTAAGATAACAACAATGAACTCTTCTAATAACTTATCAAACAAGTTTTCCACCGCTGAATTGATAAGCTCAGAGCGATCGTAGGTCGGGATAATTTTAACGCCATCGGGTAAACTTTTTTGTAACTCATTAAGTTTATCCTTCACCGCTTCAATAACAGCCTGTGCATTTTCTCCAAAACGCATCACAATCACACCACTCACTACCTCACCTTCACCATTAAGTTCAGTAATACCGCGACGCATCTGTGGACCTAAGCGAATCTCCGCGACATCGCCTAATAACAAAGGCGTGCCGTTATCATCAACCCGTAAAGGAATTGATTTGAGATCTTTTATCGAAGAGATATAACCAGAAGTACGCACCATATACTCAGCTTCAGCCATCTCAATAACACTTGCGCCAGACTCTTGATTGCCGTCTTTAATCGCATTGCTAACTTGGCTTAACGATATGTTATAAGCGCGCAATTTATTAGGGTCTACACGTACTTGGTATTGCTTTACCATACCGCCGACGGTCGCGACTTCAGAGACACCCGCCACGGTTTGTAGCTCAAATTTAAGGAACCAATCCTGCAAGCTACGCAGTTCACTTAAATCGAGCTTGCCACTTTCATCCACTAATGCGTAACTGAACACCCAACCGACTCCGGTTGCATCTGGCCCTAAGGCTGATCTTGCTTGTGGTGGTAAGTCTGGCGCTACCTGTGATAGATACTCTAAAACACGCGATCTCGCCCAGTACATATCGGTATCATCATCAAAAATGATATACACATAAGAGTCACCAAAAAAAGAGTAACCACGTACCGTTTTTGCACCCGGCACACTGAGCATTGCAGTGGTAAGCGGGTAAGTCACTTGATCTTCTACAACCTGTGGTGCTTGTCCTGGATAAGTCGTTTTAATAATAACTTGCACATCAGACAAATCAGGAATCGCATCTATCGGTGTTTTTTGTAATGAAAAAATACCGTAAACGACGATCGCACAGGTCATTAACAGCACTAATATTCGATTCTTAATCGACCAATGAATGATGTTGGAAATCATAAAACCACCACTTCACGTTGCAGATTCAACATCCCAAAATCTAACCAATCTAAATCTTTATCTTCTTTATCAGCATCGTACTCTACTTCACTCTCCTGTTGTTTTTGTTCATCTAACATACGTTCAAAATCAGCACTGATACTAGATTCACTGTCCAATAAGAACTGAGCAGAAGTCACTATTTTTTGCCCCTCTTGTAAACCAGACAACACCTCTACCGATTGATTATTTTCCAGACCGACATTGACTAACACAGACTTAAATTTACCATCACCTAACGCCAAAACTACACGGTTCATGTTACCCGCATAAATGACCGCTTCGCGTGGGATTTGTAAACGTGGTTGGTCCATCGTTGGCGTTACAATAACAGAGGCAAACATGTTTGGTTTTAGTTGTGCAGTAGGGTTATCAAATTGTAAACGCACCCTTAATGTGCGGTTATTTTTACTCATTTCAGGATAGATGAAATCTACTTTTCCGAGCCACTCTTGTCCCGGAAAGTAATCTAACTTCATGGTTGCCAGATCGTTTAAATTAACCAATGAAACTTGCGCTGAAAATACCTCAACATCTACCCATACCGTATCTAAATTGACGGCTTTAACTACGGTTGTTGCAGGTGATACAAACGCCCCTTCATTAACTTTCAACTCAGATATAGTGCCTTTTTGTGGCGCATAAACAGTGATAAGTTGGAGTGCTTTTTTACTTTTAACTATCTGTTTTATCTGGCCATTACTGACACCTAACGCCCTTAATCTTGATTTTGAAGATGCTACTAAGCCACTACGATTAAGTTTAATGGCATTAAAGAGAGACTCCTGCGCTTTAACTAACTCTGGAGAGTAAAGTGCATACAATTTTTGACCTTTTTGCACCTGTGTCCCAACAGATTTAACGTATAACTTTTCTATCCAACCCGAGACACGACTATTGATTTGCCATAATGCATCCTCATTCGCTTGCACACTACCTAGACTTTTAATTGAGACATTAAACTGATCATTAATAACGGATGCTGTACGCACACCTAAGCTATTCTCAACAGCAGCAGAAATGCTCACTAAACCAGCTTGTTTACCATCCCCACTCGCTTCATAAACAGGTACTAAATCCATGCCCATCGGGGATTGTCCTGGTTTGTCACGACGATAATTAGCATCCATTGGCGCAACCCAATAAAGTATTTCAGGTTCTGTTTTTTCAGCTTCTGCATAAACAGGGACTAAATCCATGCCCATCGGGGATTGCCCAGGTTTGTCACGACGATAATTAGGGTCCATTGGCGCAACCCAGTATAAAATATCAGGCTCTGCAGAAACGGATTTTTGTGAAAATAGACTATTAAGTTGCTCGTTATTAGTGGCAAAAAATCCAACGACTAATCCCGCTATTAAAACTAATAAATAACGCATAAAAATTTCCTGTTAAAGTGCCTGAAAGTAACGAATATTTGAAAGACTTTTCAAGCCATCGAAATACAGTTGTTGATATTCAATAGAGAGATTAAATTGATGAATATATGCTTGAATCACTTCCTTGAAAGGACGTGTATTTGACTGGTAGCTTTGCTCTAGAATGTCAGCGTGTAACTTAGCTTGTTTTAGTAAGCTTTTTTGATAACGATCTTGGCGGGATAACAATTGTTGGTAGTTGACAATCTCAGCATTAAGTTGAGCATTAAGTTGACGTATTAATAAACGATGTTCAGCCTGTTTCTGTCCTTTGATATGCTGGGCCGATATCATTTTTTGGTCTTGACGCTGATCGGTAAACAGTGGAATATCCATTGAAACAAAGCCACTTAACAAGTCGGGTCGAGGCTCACCATTATCCATCTCTGATAAACGATGGCCATAAGCGAACTCAACTTTAAAACTCGGCTTATAGTCCTGCTTAGCTAAAGTAATATTACTATTTGCAACCAAAATGTTTTGACTAAGCGCCTGTACTTTAGGATGTATCGCCAACAGTGAGTAATGTTGATAATTGGCACTTTCACTGTTTTTAATAAAAGCCGATGTATCAGACCAATCGGGTAAGTCACTTTGTAATTTATCATAAGCGGCACTGCCAACCCATTCACTCAAAAAACTGCGATAAGCCAATGATTGTTGCTTTAATTTAGCTATTTTTTCATCAAATAACGCGAGTTCAATTTCAGCAGCAATTAGATCTTCATTTTCAGCTAACCCTAAAGAAAACTGTGATTCTAAATCCCTATAAAAGCTAGTAAAAAGCAACTTGTTTTCATTGACTAATTGCATCGACTTTTCAGTAAATAGGATATTAAACCAGAGTTCACGAACGGTTTTCTTTACCAGTAAACGCCTGTCTAAGCTTTGGAAGACAGCGGTTTCCGATTGTAATTTAAATCCGTTTTTGGTGATGTTACGTGTATCACCACGGCTAAATTGTTGTGAAATACCGACACTAAGCTGAGTCATAGGATCACTGTCTAATGCAAAACTATCAGTAGGTATATTCGCCATACCGAGTTTTATCATTGGGTCAACAAGAGTTGAACTCGCATTTCCTTGTGCAATTAATGACGCTTGTTGCGCTTGATATATTTTTTGACCGGGATCGTCTTGTACTGCTTTTTGTTCTGCATCCTGTAATGATAATGCAGAGACTTGAAACCCAATGGTTGTTAATAACAACATCGGTAAATGATGAATTTTCATCCTTTGTCCTTTTTTATCCATAAAATGAATAATTAATTAATCTGTTTTATCTATCTCAAATACGCTAGATAGATCGGTGCTAACTGATTAACTAAATAAAGGGGGACGATAGAGGCTTGTAGGTAAGGCGTTAACGGCTGTCACGTTGTAAATTGGATATCTAAGTTGCGAACAATCAAAATATAAAGTGCAATTATTCTCTATAAAATGAATAACAGAAACAACACTCATCATTTCACAATCACTTTGACAACTATCCATCGACATATCTTTTTCCATGCAAGATATTGAATTGGAGTGCATCGTTTTCATGTCACAATGAACCATCATAGATTGCTGATCACTGTTTAATAGCTGTACAGATGCAGTTACTTTCTGCATGAAAGTAATTTGAATAAGTATGATTAAAAACAGTGTGATGACTTTTTTCATTTATTTATATGGGTCTTCATCTAGTAAGCTATTGATTTTATTTAAATGAGAGTATAAACGTTAACCTAGGGATAAGGTCAAAGACTTCTTCTAAAACTTGATGAACGCTAACCTTAATGTTAATAAACGATCATCACGCGTTGTGATTATTTTAGTGCGCCTTAATAAGATTACAATAAAATAATAATACTTTCTAAGTCAGTTTAGCGCAATTTGTGATACAGAAGACTAGCTTTCCCCCTATACAACGCTATCAAGTCATGATTTTCACTTATTCACAGCTCGGATTGCCAGTGCTAATTGACGCACAGCTTGTTTTGCTGTCATATCGTCATTTTTAAAGTAATAACTAATTATCTTACTTATTTCACTTTGTAGATAACTAGTGGTCGCTATATTTTGAGACAATGAAGGCACTAAATCACTGCGATTAAAATCTTGGTAGGCTTTTTGTGTACACGCATCAAAGTCAGTCATGTCCATATCAGTGCGTACAGGCATTGATCCTTTTTGAATATTAAAATCACGCTGAAAATCTTTTGATAGAATCGTTTTTGCGAAGGTTTGTGTATTAACATTAACCGAAGCACTATTAAGCTTTTTGAAAAAGACAAAACTATCAATGTTATAGCTAAAAACATCATGGGTGCCAGGTACTTCAACACATAAATAGTCTTTCATGGCAGCTTTTCCCTCTGCATGCCACATCCCTTTTGACCAGTCTCCCATGAATAACATACCGGCTTTTTTATCGGAGATCATTTTGCTCGCAACGACCCAATTTTTGCCACGCATATCGTTGCCAGTATATTTTTTCAGGCGTTTAAATTGTTCAAAGACATCAATCATCTGTTGAGAAGCCAACACGTTCTCATCAAACTGTACAAAAGCTTGTTTATACTTTTCAGCTCCCAGTAAAGAAAGGGCTACCGATTCAAATAACAGACTATCTTGCCAACTGGTACTACCATGGGCAAGTGCGATATAACCGGCTTGTTGAATTTTATCAGCAACCTCAAAGAAACCTTCCCATGTTGTTGGTGGCACTAGGTTTAATTCATCAAATATCGCTTTGTTTAACCATAACCAGTTTACACGATGAATATTCAAAGGCAGTGCCATATAACTATCTTCATAACGAATCGTATTTTTGACAATCTCAGGTATATATTGATGCCATGCTGTTTCGCCAATAATGCTATCGACCTCTTTTAACATCCCCATTTGTGCCCATTCACCAATATCAGGACCTTTAATTTGTGCTACATCAGGTGGATTAGCTGATAATGCGCGCATTTGTAAGACACGTAATGCACTGCCACCACCAGAGCCAACGATCGCAAAATTCTCCCAGGTTATATCTTGCTTCTTGAGTGCCTCATCTAATATAGCTTGTGCTTCAAACTCACCAGACTCCGTCCACCAATGTAATACTTCTAATGGATCGGCATAGCTTTGAGCACTATAGAGAAAGGGCCATAACAACAGGAATTTTTTTATTTTTATCATTTTCATGGCGGTATTTTAATGTCTATTTTTGTAAATACGAGGCAGCGTAATGAGGACTTCTAACCCGCCCTCTTTACGATTAACGAGATGTAGATCACCATTATGCGCATGAATGATATTACGTGCAATGCCTAATCCTAGGCCATGCCCTTGATCATCATTATGTAAACGTTTATAGGGTTGGAAAATAGTCTCCATCTCTGCCTGAGGAATACCAGGCCCATTGTCTTGAATAATTATTTGTAACTCTTCTGCACTATCTGAAAATTGTATATAAACTGTCTCACCATACTTAACACCGTTCTCAATAAGATTGGATAAACAACGTTTTAGTGCCAAAGGTTTACCGCGATAAGCATAAATATTTTTCTGCTGAACCTTAATTTTATCGGTTTGATTGTCGCTGATTTGTAAAAACAGCTTATTCATATCCACTTCCTGAATATTTTCGTGAATGCTGGTCTCTTTGACGCTTTGTATTGCGCCTTTTACCATCATTTCCAAATCATCAAGATCTTGATTAAAACGCTCTGTTTGCTTTTCATCATCAAGCAATTCTGCACGTAAGCGTAAACGGGTAATAGGCGTTTTTAAATCATGGGAGATTGAGCGGAAAAGTACTTCTCTATCCTGTATGTAACGCTGTAATTTTTGTTGCATTCGGTTGAATGCTCGTGTGGCAGCAACAATCTCTAATGCACCGTCCTCTTGTAACGGTGCTTGATCCAAGTCGATACTCATCTCTGAAACTGCATTCGCTAAATTCTGCAATGGCTTTGTTTGCCAATGGAATAGTATGTAGATAAATAGCAATAATAAAAATGTTGAAAATAACAGTGTAAATATCTGTTGCCCGGAAATTACTGGATCATTGGAGAGTAAATAAGGAGGCGGTAAAATAGCAGCGAGATATAACCACTCATTGTCTTCAATTTCGATTTGTAATACTAAAATGGGTGGCTCTGCGGTAGGGATAATTAATGAATACGCTCCCCATGAAGGAGGCAGATCTTTGAGTAAAATATCATTTTTTAAGACATGCAAATCATGCGGGGATGAAAACTCAATCTCTAAACTTTTATTAACCGTCAAGCCACTGGATAATACATTGGTGACCGTATCAATCACCTCTCTTTTTAACTCGCTATCTTGAATCGGGTTAATATTTATTTTTTCACTGTTTAAAGAGACAAAAAAACGACTTCCTCCCATACCTCGTAATTGTTCTAACACTAAATGGCGATATTTAAGAGGAAGATCCTTAAAGAATGAGATAGTACTTAATGCGCCTTCAGCGAGGTGTTGCGCATTCAGTATGACCGACTTTTTTTCACTTTCTGAGAATTGGTTGACCCAGAAAAAACTACTTATCGTTTGCGCAGCAACCACTGAAAGAATCGTTAGCAACAACATACGTGAAATAAGTGAACTGAAAAAAAGTCTAAAGTAGGTCATTAATCCTCACTTTTAGTTGGCGCTATAAACAGATATCCCTTACCACGCACTGTTTTAATGATATTCGGTGATTTGGCATCATCACCTAGATAGTTACGTAATCGACTTAAATGAACATCAATACCACGTTCATTGGCAAATGCATCACGACCATGTAGGGATTGGCAAATTTGATCACGAGAGATGGGTTTATCATCACTATTAATAAATAGCATCAATAGTTGGAAGTCTGCACCGGTAAGTGGAAATACCTTTTTATTTTTGTCTAGCAATACTTGCTGCTGAGTATCGAGCTTCCAATTCGCGAAACAGTAATAACGACGTTTAGTATTGGCCTCTTCAGCGACACTATCTTGATTTGCAAACTGAGTGCGTCGTAATAACGCTTTAATTCGGGCAAGTAACTCACGGGGACTAAATGGTTTTGCGATGTAATCATCGGCACCGATTTCAAGTCCTAATACTCGGTCCATCTCATCCGAGTTTGCGGTAAGCATAATAATAGGTACATTAGAGGTTTGACGAATACGTTGACACAAAGTAAAACCATCATCACCGGGTAGCATAATATCGAGAATAATAAGATCAGGTTGATGTACACTTAGCTGACTATCCATCTCAATGCCATCTTCTGCTGTGATCACATCAAAGCTATTTTTAGTGAAATATTGTGCTAATAATTCCCTAATATCTTGATCATCATCAACGACTAATATCTGTTTTAGTTTACCCACTGCAACCCCTTTTCTAATTATTATTTATGCGCAAGAGAATATCGAAATTACTACAAATTTGGTAGTTATAATAACGAGAAACATCGACTCGGTTTAAAGCGTTTATTTTTTCATCGCAATATAAAACAAACCTTAATTTAACAACAACTTAGCCATAAATATAATCTTTTGCTGTTTTTTACACTTGCCAGATAAAAAAACGATGATAAAATGCGCGCGTTTTACTATTCAAATAAAATCATTCACACAACAAATAGGAGCATGTAATGACTGAATCATCAAACTATACAATACATGTCACTACGCTGTTGTGTATCGCGAATAATGTCGCGACCAGCACTGAACCCTGAGTTACCCAAACAGCCCCCTGTTAGACTTTTTATTTACCTTACTAAGCTTCTTTAAGCGTTAAGGTGATTACCCTATTTTAGTTCCATTTTATGGCAACCCTTTAACTATTTAAGGATTCCGTTATGCAAAACGTCCTCAATCTTGCACCAGATACTGCACTGACTAATTATCAAGAAACACCAGTCGTCGATAAACCTTATGACTTGGTACCTGATGAAGTCCTGCTAAGCCAAGAGCATTATGAATCGGAAGTGCGCTCATACCCACGTCGTATCCCTATTGCGATCAAAACAACACGTGGTGTTATTGTTGAAGATACCAAAGGACAGGTATATCTGGATTGTTTAGCCGGCGCTGGCGCATTGCCATTGGGTTATAATCACAGTGAAATTAATCAAGTGATGATAACTCAGCTTAATGATGGTGTGCCTTACCAAACATTAGATCTGACCACACCAAGTAAAGATGCATTTATAAAATCGGTAATGCAATTCTTACCTGCTAACTTTGCTAAAACAGCGCGTATTCAATTTTGTGGTCCTTCGGGCGCAGATGCGGTAGAAGCATCAATCAAACTCGCTAAGCTTTACACTAAACGTAATACGATGGCGTCATTCCACGGCGCATACCACGGTATGACTAATGGCTCGCTTGCATTAACGGGCAGTTTAAGTGCTAAAGGTCGCCGCACTGGTTTAATGTCTGACGTGCATTTTTTCCCCTTCCCATACAGCTACCGTTGTAAATTTGGTTTAGGTGGCGAGCAAGGTGCAATGCAAAGCATCCGTTACATTGAATCAGTATTATGTGACGATGAAAGCGGTATTACTAAACCTGCTGCAATTATTGTTGAGCCAATTCAAGGTGAAGGTGGTGTTATCCCAGCTTCTAAAAAATGGTTACAAGAGCTACGTCGCATCACTACTGAACATGGTATTTTACTGATTTTTGATGAGATCCAATGTGGTGTTGGTCGTTCAGGTGATCATTTTGCTTTTGAAGAGGCAGGTATTGAACCTGATATTCTAATCTTATCGAAAGCGATTGGCGGTGGCATGCCGATGTCTATCATTCTTTACCATGAAAAATTTGATTGTTGGAATGCCGGTGAGCACACCGGAACTTTCCGTGGTAACCAACTTGCAATGGCAAGCGGCGCAAAAACATTAGAGATCATCAAGCGTGATAACTTAGCTGAAAATGCGAAATGTCGTGGTGAGCAACTACGTGCTGGTTTAACTGAACTACAAACACAGTACCCACAAATTGGTGATGTACGTGGTCGTGGTTTAATGAATGGCATTGAGATAATCAAACCAGAGCAAGCTAACAAATTAGGTCAAGCTGTTGCTGATCCTGAATTAGCAGCACGCGTTCAACGCGCTGCATTAGAGCTTGGTTTAATCATTGAAAAAGGTGGCCGTGAAGGTGCTGTATTACGCTTCTTACCGCCACTCATTATCAGTGAAGTACAAATTGAGTTTGTGATTGCAACCATGGCAAAAGCATTTGCTAGCGCAGTGGATTGCTAATAATGACCTACTCAAAATACTTTATGCATTTGGGCGAGAACAACCGCCCTTTTGAAGATGCTGCAGCAGTAACGCAAAAAACCATTAACTCACTGTTTCAAGATTCAACGCAAGCTTATTCTGGTGTTGACCCGTTACAGCTAAAAGCGCAGCTTGAAGCGGTTGATTTATCAACTGCCGAGCCTTTAAATGATGTGATTGCATCGGTTAATCAGTTAATCGCTAAAAATTCTATTTTAGTTCAGCACCCGCATACCATTGCGCATCTGCACACGCCACCACTGATTGCATCAGTCGTGGCTGAGCACTTTATTGCTGCACTAAACCAATCAATGGACTCATGGGATCAAGCACCAGCGGCAACCTATGTTGAGCAAATTATGGTGGATTGGTTATGCGATACTTACCAAATGGGCGAAATGTCTGATGGTGTATTTACCAGCGGTGGTACGCAAAGTAACCTAATGGGTTTATTGCTGGCACGTGATTGGTTTGCAGGCAAACATTCTAATCATAATATTCAGCAAGATGGCTTACCTGAATATGGCCATAAAATGCGTATTCTATGCTCTGATAAAAGCCACTTCACAGTGCAAAAATCAGCGGCATTAATGGGCCTCGGTGAACGCTCTGTTGTGACGGTTAAGACCAATGTTCAAGGCCAGATTGATTGTGATGAATTACAGTTAACGATTGATGCATTAAAAGCACAAGATCTACTACCGATTGCGATTGTTGCAACCGCGGGGACAACGGATCACGGCGCAATTGATGATCTGCAACGTGTTGTTAACATTGCTAAAAATAGCGGTTGTTGGTCGCACATCGATGGCGCTTACGGCGGTGCACTCATGCTAAGCGAAACGCATAAATCGCGTTTACGGGGCATTGAGTCTGCAGACAGCGTGAGTGTTGATTTCCATAAACTGTTCTATCAAACGATCAGTTGTGGCGCACTGTTAATCAAAAACAAAGCTAACTTTAATACCCTATTACACCATGCTGATTACTTAAATCGCGAAGGTGATGAACTACCCAACTTAGTGGATAAAAGCATCGCAACGACTAAGCGCTTTGACGCATTAAAAATGTTCATGACATTAAAAGCAGTTGGCGCTCAGCAGTTAGGTAAAATGTACGACGATCTGCTGCTACTGACCAATCAAGTCGCTGATTTAATCAAGCAAAGTAGTTACTTTGAACTGTGCTGTGATCCTCTGCTTTCAACGGTTCTGTTCCGCTTAAGCGATCAGGGTAGTTTATCCGATGAAGCCTTTAATAAACTTCATCAAACGTTACGTTTACAACTACTGACCACAGGTGATGCAGTGATCGCAGAAACTAAAGTAGATGGCAAACTGTACCTGAAATTTACATTGTTAAACCCATGTTTAACACTTAATGACTTTGATTCACTATTTACAAAAATTGAATCAACAGCAACACAACTTATTATTCAAACTCAAGAGGCAAATTAAATGTCTGTATTACAAATTGGCGCTGGCGGCGTTGGTTGGGTTATCGCCCATAAATGTGCACAAAACAACGATGTTTTCGGTGATATCACTATCGCATCTCGTACTATTTCGAAATGTGAAAAAATCATTACTTCTATCAAAGGTCGTAACAACCTTAAAGATACAGGTAAAAATATCAGTGCGGTAACAGTCGATGCAGACAGTGTTGAAGCGCTTGTTGCATTGATCAATGAAGTAAAACCAGACCTATTAATCAATGCCGGCCCTCCTTGGGTAAACGTGGCTATCATGGAAGCGTGTGTGCAAACTAAAACAGCTTACCTTGATACCTCTGTTGCAACTGACTTATGTAGCGAAGGCCAACAAGTACCTGAAGCTTATGATCCACAATGGGCATTTGCAGATCGCTTTAAAGAAGCGGGTATCACTGGTATTTTAGGTGCTGGTTTTGATCCAGGCGTAGTAAGTGTATTTGCTACTTACGCTCACAAACACCTGTTTGACGAAATCGATAGCATCGACGTAATGGACGTAAATGCGGGCGATCACGGTCAGAAGTTTGCAACTAACTTTGACCCAGAAACAAACATGTTAGAGATCCAAGGCGACTCATTCTATTATGAAGATAAAAAATGGCATCAAGTGCCATGTCATAGCCGTATGATGGAGTTTGATTTCCCAGTTGTTGGTAAGCAAAAAGTTTACTCAATGGCGCATGATGAAGTACGTTCAATGGCTGAATACTTACCTGCTAAACGTATCGAATTCTGGATGGGTTTCTCTGATACTTACCTAAACTACTTCAACGTAATGCGTGATATCGGGCTATTAAACCCAGAGCCAATCACAACAGTTGACGGTATTACGGTTGAACCGCTTAAAGTATTAAAAGCGATTTTACCAGATCCAACATCACTAGCATCAGGCTACACAGGTAAAACATGTATCGGTACTTGGGTACGTGGTAAGAAAGAAGGCGTTGAAAAGAGCGTATTTATCTACAATATCTGTGACCATAAAGAAGCTTACATCGAAGTTGAACACCAAGCTATCTCTTACACAACAGGTGTTCCAGCGATTACTGCAGCGCTTTTATACTTCCAAGGTAAATGGAGCGATAAAGGTCTGTACAACGTTGAACAGTTAAACCCTGATCACTTCCTTGAACTAATGCCTCGCATCGGTTTAAGCTGGGAAGTTCAAGAGCTAGAAGCTTAATAATAGCCTCTAGCTTCGAGTGGCGGGCGACGAACATCGCACTTCGACACTCGCAGCTCGCAGCTCAAAAGCTGACACATATTCTGGGGCCTCGTTGCCCCTTTTTGACATTTAAAAAGTGTAAAAATATGAACATAGATAATCTACCAACACCCTACTTTATGATTGATGAAGGTAAGCTAATCAATAACCTTGAAAAAGCTAAAAAACTAAAAGATATTTCAGGTGCAAAGCTAGTGCTTGCACTTAAATGTTTCTCTACTTTTGGCACCTTTGACACCATCAAACCTTATCTGGATGGCACCACCAGCTCAGGCCCTTTTGAAGTACAATTAGGTTATGAAGAGTTTGGCGGCGAAACGCATGCATACAGCGTGGGTTATTCAAAAGCAGATATCGAAGCGGTTAAAGGGATGTCAGATAAAATCATCTTTAACTCTTTATCGCAACTTGAAGCGCACTATGAAACCTGTAAAACAAATGCTTCACTTGGGTTACGCATTAACCCAGAGCGCAGCATGGCAGGCCAAGACTTAGCAAACCCGACTCGCCCTTATTCTCGTTTAGGTGTTAAACAAGAGCTGCTAAGCACTGCGGTACTTGATAAAGTTGAAGGATTTATGTTTCACATGAACTGTGAGAACAAAGATGCAGATGCTTTCATCGCTATTTTAGATCATATCTCAACAACCTTTGGTGAGTACCTTGATCAGCTAAAATGGTTAAGTTTAGGTGGCGGGATCTTCTTTACTTACCCTGAATACCCAATCGAAAAATTGGCACTGGCATTAAAAGCATTCAGTGAAAAACACGACATCCAACTCTATTTAGAGCCGGGCGAAGCGATCATCACCCGCACTGCTGATTTAGTGGTTAGTGTGATTGATATTGTGGAAAATGAGAAAAAAACCGCGATTGTTGATAGTGCAACAGAAGCACATCGTTTAGATACGCTTATCTATGATGAACCCGCATCCGTGAAAGAAGCCTCAGATAATGGTGAATTTCCTTACGTGATTGGGTCTTGTTCATGTTTAGCAGGCGATCAGTTCTGTGAAACACAATTTGATACGCCACTTGAAATTGGTCAAAAGTTACATCTGATGGATAGCGCAGGTTATACCATGGTAAAACTAAATTGGTTTAACGGTCTAAAGATGCCAAGTATCTATTACCAACGCGTGGATGGCACGGTTGAGTTATTGAATTCATTCGGATATCAAGACTTTAAAGCGACCCTAGGTAAATAGTCGTATTGTCTTTGTACAATACAAAAAGGGGCCCTATATTACTCACAATAGGGCCCCTTTTTTATCTATTCATTCACTGTAATTAAAGCCAGTTAAGCTGCTTCATCGGCACTAATTTAGATGAAATATCACCGACCAAGGATTCACCCTGTTTGATTTCGACGCCCATTAATGACGCACCAGCTTCAATATTTACACTCTCCATATCTAACCAACATACAGCAGTTTCAAAAGTGGATTCAAAGTAATATCTTTTAGCAGCATGGTCTACTTGTGTGTAACGTAGTGTTGCAGAAATACTTGGATGATCGGGATCCGTCCATCTTTGTGCGCGGCCAATGGCTCTCATAATTGAAAAGTCATCTGGTTTTTTAATTGAAAGTGGAAAATCGACACCTTTTACCTCTTCGCTACCCGCCAATTCCCAATACTTATCAATAGCATTTAATTTATCAACCGCAGTTGCACTATTCACAGCACGACGCTCTTGTTGAATGACTAAATTACCTTGTACATATTCCAATACAGCAGCATTGCCACCCGTATCAGATATTGCTAAATATACGGTCGCTTTTTTACCGTTTGGTAGTACTGGAGAATGGATAACAAAGCCGGGATCTTGCATCGCAACTAAGGCTTCTTCTACCGTTGAAAAGTTATCTAAGAAATACTGACTCCAAGCAGTAAGTGATAAACGAGGCTTATCACTTAATGTGACATCACCAAAGTCTGACTCTGCACATTTTAATATATTGGCAACAAAACCACATTCATTCATCCCATCAGCAGTTGCGCCATCGTAAAATGAACTGAAGATTGAGCCATATTTAGCAGTCCAAGTTAACGCGTTTTCCATGCTGCCGCCGTTTTGTGCTAGGCCGCGAGGGTAAACCATAATGCGTGTTGTTGCGGAAGGATCTTGACAGTCCATGCTACGACCAGTGATGAATTGCTCTGCTGCTGTTTTATACATGATTCGATTGCGCATAGTTGTGTTTCCTTTTCTATAGAGTCGATATAAATAATATGTTTGCTTTTCAGATGGTTTAAATAATAACCTACATAACTCACTGCGCTAACTCGCAAAAAGAGGATTGAACCATCAGTTATTGATAACAAAATGATCTCGTTTAATGAATCAGTGCTGAACTCAGTAACCTAAATATAGTCTTAAATATTAATTTAATTACTTATATTTATTATTTTAGACGCTATATTTCAATCTGTTGGAGACGTCTTGCCGTCTGTAAGGGTATTTAATTCCCATGAATAAAGATCATTAATAGGAATTAGATAGCTGCGTTCAATAGAAGAGATGTACTTATTTGATGATGAAAGCATCGAAAAAAACTCAGTTTAAAAACGATAGCCAAGATTTAAGGTTGATGAGCTTCGTGTTTCACCTTTGTTATACATAAAAGTAATATTGTAATTATTGCCAATCTGCTTATTAAAACCAATCATATAAGCCCATTTATTCAAATTAACATCAATATCGTATGAAAACATTTCACCACCAATCTCAATTTGCTCTAACGTGCCACGAAAATAGGGCTTTAAAGCCTGATATTCAGCGCCAACAAAAAACTGAGTGCGATAATCAACTAATTGATAACCGATCATAGGCATTGCGGTAATAATGCCGTCCCCCCAATCTTGGGTTCCCTTCAAACGCGTCGTTGTATAACTGCCCGTCAATGAAGCAAAGAACTCTTTATAACCCACCGATAAGGTCGTACCCGCGCCAATCACGTCATATTCTAAATTTAGAGGTACATTCACGGTGCCGCTATTGCATAAAGCAGCAGCCTCATCACAAAAATAATCCCCTAAACCCGAAAGTTTATTGTTTAGCTTATCTTTAACCGCTAAGCCAAGCTCTCCAGTGTAAGCACCATCGACTACGGCATCAATGTTGATCTTTCCCGCCATCACAAAAACATTCCAAAAGGGAAGAATATTAACATCCCCTCGAATGACCAAACTTTCAGCAGACACTCGTCCTAAGGAATCTTCTGGTGAGAAAATATCATTTAAATCCAGCCCCATCACATTTAAACCGGTAAAAGGAATATTCATATCTTGAGTACGATAACTTGCAGAGATCCCATAAGGCAGAGGTAGATCTATCCCTTTACGACGTACAAGATCCCCCATCAAGGGTAAGACGCGATGAATCTCTACCTTTTCTTCGATGACACGCGGGTCACTGACTTTTGCTAGCTTCTCTGCATCTAATACTTCAATACTTTCGTTATCACCATATAAAGCAACTGGCTCAGTGCTTGATGTCAATGTAACCGGTTTATTATTTCTGGTTTTACCGGTTGCCGTCATTTTTTTACTTTGAAAATAAAGCCTTTCGTTATCTAAACGCGTAAAAATTATTTCTTGATGGTAGTTATCAATAATATATTTCCCTAAGTCAAAGGGCTGAGAATTAGTAATTACCATTCGCTGTAGTTGACCCGCTTTTATTTCAATCATTACTTCTAAAAATCTAAAGTAAGCAATATCTTGCGGAAGGCCATACTTTGAATATTTAAACGTAATTTGTACAAGGTCTTGCTCAGACTTAACAACCTTAACGGTCGATGGATCATAACTTTGGCTGTAATCTCGTAACAAATACTCTAAACGGGTCGCTTTTTTTAACTCCTCACTGAGCTTAGATTTCTTATCAAGATCCTCTGCAAAATATTTAATTCTTAAGTCTATATTTCCTTTTTTATCTGTTTTTTTCACCAAAAAATAATTGGAATTAGTGACAGAATCACCAACCTGAACGTTATTCTGAGCATATTCAACCAAATGTTCCCCCTGTCCCAACGAACTTAACGCCAGCTTAGGTAAATCATCTTTGATGCCATATTTAGTAAAAATTTCTTTACCAAATAAAGGTCTCTCATCTCTCTCTTTTTCTCTTTCCGCATTTACTGTAAAACTTACAAACAGCAGCACAGTAGCGATATAAGGATGAATACGGTTAAATATGTTTTTATTCAGTTTAATCAAATGATTAACCTTTTTCTTTCAAGCAAGTACTCTAGACTAAGAACTTACGATCAAATAGTTGTAGAGAACCCCCTGTCCTCATATCAGCTTTATATAACTCATTCGAGAAATGCCTCGATAATAAGATAACCAAGACAGTATTTGTCTTTCAAATTTATTATAACCACCTATTTTTAAATGATAAATCTCATAAGTAGGATGTGACCCTACATTCGAATAACGTCGCGAGGAGGGGCTTAATAGAGTAGAAATACAGTGTAGAAAAATATTATCGAAAGTTAATATCAATAGCATTTAATTGCTGAACAGAGTTTGTGCAATAAAAATTATTACTAATAAGACGTGAGTTGTAAGCTTTAGCTAGATTAACTTGAAGACTATATTTCTTTAATAGTTGCTCTCATTTCATAAAATCGTATGAAACGATTTTGAACAGCTTTAACTGGCCACGCAGTAATGAAGAACAGGAGGTTAGCAATAAAACTCACAACACAGATAGGGATAATTTTAACCCGCAAGCATGATCACTTTATTAATTATTTTGGCATAAGCATCAATGGACAGATAATCTGTAGGATATAACGCGAAAAAAGGATATTTATCTTTCAAATACCTTGAGGGTGCACATAATGGTAAAGGGAGAGCGATGATCAGACATGACAAAATAACTGAATGAGTGTCACTATTTCAATCTCAGAAACTGCATAATAAACACTCATATTACTGGTCTGATTAGTTAATCTTCAGGAAGTGCATCAAATTCGCTTTTTTTAGTTTCAAACCATTTCTGCATGGCATGTGGTTGTTGCATCATTTGCTGAATGTTAGCCATCGCTTCAAGATGCACAGGATCTTGTTTTTCAAACATCTCCATCCCATGCGCCTTACTTAACTCTGCAATCTCTTCTAATGTTCCAGCTTGAAATTTTTCCTCACACGCGCCACCAAGTTGCTTACAAGTCATTGTTTTCATACTTTCTCCAAAGGTTAAAGTTAACTGTGCTGAGTGATACAGTAATAAATTTGCTATTTTCTAATAGTAATAGCTTTATCATGCACAGAATGTAACCACAGTGCACCTGTTTACTGTTGATTCGGGTAACTTATCAAATAAGATTGTGAGCTTTAGCAAGATAGTGATGGTTGAATGCGATAAAATCAGCAACCTGAAAAGGCATGAGGCAACAACTAACTTGATAGTTATACCAAAGGAGATTAATCGGTGCTCAGAGTTTGCATAGGAAAAATTATTACTAATAAGGCGTGATTTACAGCCTTTGGAGAGATTAACTTCGTTAATTCTCTATCGGGGAATAAAGCTCACAACTTAGTTAGGGGCATTTTAAACAGCAACAATGATCATTTTGCGCTACATCCAATCACAATAGCCACTCTTATTCATGGTGCGTATTGCTCTTCATTATTTTACTTTGCTATCAGGCCTAAACATAACTGAATATCATTGCGGCGTTAAATGACCAAATTGTCAATAATAAAACAACCTCGACCAGCGTCTTTAGCCTCATAAAGGCTTTTGTCAGCGTGCCTTAGTACATCATCAATAGATAGATCAAAACCACTGATATCAGTTGCTCTGATGATAACCGCCCCCATACTGATAGTAATGTGCTTAGCAGTAGGAGAGCTTGGATGTGCTAAATTAAGATCTTTCATTGCTTGTAAAATAGCGCTTAGTTTTGTATTTAAATCATCCTCACTCATTTCCCTAAATAGTAAAGTGAACTCCTCTCCACCATAACGGGCACAAACATCACCACTGCGTTTACATTGTTCATTTAACGTATTCGCAACTTCAATTAAAGCGACATCTCCCTCTAAATGACCTGCAGTATCATTAAATTGTTTAAAATGATCGATGTCAGCCATGACCAAGACGAAGCCAATTTTTTCACGGATACAGAGCGCTTTGTAGGTTTCCAACACATTGATCAAACCACGTCTGTTCATGATTTGAGTTAACTGATCGGTATTAACCTGATGCGCTAAAATATCATTCTGTTGCTTTACAGTAGCCATCAACTGATTGACATTTTTAGAGACTAAGGCTAACTCTTTGACTGTATAATGTTCATCAATCGGATCATATTTTTCGATATTATCGCGCTGTTTTATATCTGCAGCAAGTCGAGTCACAGGCTCAATAATGCAAATAAGTACCAGCCGATGCACCAGGTAAATAAATAAGCTCATTAAGACAATAAAAATAATGCTTTGCTCATTTACTAATGGCGGAATAGTGCCAGTGCTGTGAGTCATTCTTAATGCTGATACGGGTACATTATTACTATCAGGTAATAATATATCGCAGTAAGGAGTGACCTTAGCACCAGTGACTTTTTCCTCCCATGATTTTAGCTGAGACAATACCTCACCTGTTGGTACTGGTAAGTAATCGACTTTAGCTAATGTAAATTTTGATAATGCATCAACAAATGCAGGAGCCAAAAGGCGTATCATTATCAAAAAACCACGGTTTTCCCCCATCATGTCAGAGTTTCTAATTTGTGTGGCACTATACATCGCAGGACCGTACAGGGTATTAATAAACCCAACCTTTTTGGGTGCACCTGTTTCAGTGGTTGCACTTGGCAACATATTAATATTATTAGGGTATTTGTCGAAGTCGTAGAATAAAAAGTTGAGGTCGGTCTGTTTAATATGATGGAAGCCCTTCACTAAAACCGGTTTTAAATGCTCATCGAGATAAAAAATGCCATCAATCTCCAAACTTACAAATGTATTACTGACTAAGTTTTCTTCAATATAGTCATCATCTTGCAGGCGAATGAAATCATAGCTAGATGTCCATACGGCATAATCAAAATTAATACGAGATAAAGTGTCAAGGACACTAGCAATACTGAATGTCAGTGTATCTCGCTCTCTTTCTGATAGTTTAGAGATACTTTGCTCAAGCTTTGGTAACTCAACAAAATATCGATAACCAAATACGGCACTGGTAAATAACAGAAAGAGGAGCGCGAGTAAACGCAATTGTAATTGATTAAAAGTTATATTTTTCATGGCGATGATTATTATATAAAAAAATAACATCCTCAATGTGTAATCGACTAACTTATGCGCTAAAACAAAATATCACCAATAAAAAAAGTATTTATTATTAGACCGCGCTTCATTTTACTTTTTACTCACCATTTTGAAGTATTCTAAAACCTAAAATTAATGATAAAACGCGACATGATAGTGAATAGAACAGCCAAACTGGTGCAAAAAACCACCGACAACAGCATGCTTAAAAAATAAACAGCTGATTATTAAGAAAATTTTTTTTGGCACGAAAATTCCATGGTATTCAAATGTTGCTGAACCTCTCAGCACTCATTGAAGGAATTTAATATGAATGAATTAATGTTATTAAGTTACGGTTACCCCGTTGTCTATCGTGCACTAGCAGAGGACCCTGAAGATAACAAAAAAATATTTTGTTTTCTAACGTGGTAGTAGCTAACCAGAAACAACCAACAAATAGAACACATGCCCCTTAGTTTAACCTGTTAATTGAGGGGCATTTATCTCACCATTCTCCCGATCATAATCGAGCTAATTTTACAGATTAATATGATGGTTGTTTATCGATGTTCCTTTAAGCCACAAGCATATAAAACCTGCACACTTGAATACAACAAAGGGCGATATTAATACCAATGGAATTTAATAGGTGATCAGAGTTTGCGTAGGAAAAATTATTACTAATAAGGCGTGAGTTGCAGGAGATAGTTGTTCTCACTTCAAAACTCACAACGCAGTTAGGGATAATTTTAACCAGCAAGAATGATCACTTTATTAATTCCTTTGGTATAATTGCCACTTATCACGACCTTTGCTGTAACTAGTACTCTATGATTGTAATTAATCTTGATTGCGTGGACCACCCGGTCCGCCTTCCGGCATAGCAACCAACTTGTCATGCATCATTTTACAGGTTGCTTCAACGGTATCGCCTTCTGGAGAGGTAATTGAAACGCTGTCCCCCTCCGATTGTCCTTCGCACACTTCGAATGCTTCTGGAGGTGGTTGGCGACGTTCTCCTTTTTCAGCCAAAGCTTGCGCTGTAATAAAAGTAAATGCGAGTGATGTTAATGTAATAAATATTTTTTTCATGAAATACCTTTCAACGTGATAACTGTAAAATGAAAACATCATAAATGTTAACCAAATATTGTAAAAACATGCACATAACCCTTAACAAGGATGTGCATGTGACGACTTGCATTAATCCCCATATTGTTTCAAAACAAAAGAGAGAAAATACGCTTTATAGCGTTTATATTTTTCGTTGCTTACCCACTTATTTAGAACTTAATCATAAAATATCAGTGGTTAATGCAGGGTTAATATGAATAATTATTTTATGGTTTTCATTTATAAAAAATTTCTCTATTTAAAAAAGCATTCTCGCGCTATTATTTTATATTCTTGATCAATAAGATAAGTGGTAGCTAATGAAAAATAGAACATTACAGATCAATGAACAATGGTTACAACGTCTCAGTGATGAACCAGGTAAAAAACGACGCTTAGATAAGCGCTCACCTTTTCAACGCGATAAAGCACGTGTATTACATTCCGCTGCTTTTCGTCGCTTACAATCGAAAACACAAATCCACAATAATGGCCTGAGTGATTTCTATCGCACACGCTTGACACACTCTTTAGAAGTGGCGCAAATAGGAACGGGAATTGTCTCTCACTTAGCGGTGATTCACCCAGAGTTTACATCTTTACTGCCGAGTAAAAGTTTGGTTGAAACTATCTGTTTAAGCCATGATATTGGACACCCTCCCTTCGGGCATGGCGGTGAAACGGCGCTTAATTATATGATGATCAATGATGGTGGGTTTGAGGGGAATGGGCAAACCTTCCGTATATTGACCCAGCTAGAACCTTATACTGAATTTAATGGCATGAACCTGACACGCCGCAGTTTACTCGGATTATTAAAATACCCGGTCTCTTTGAGCGATATTAGTGCCCCCTACCCCAAAGATACTAGCCGCAGCTTTCGTGAATTAAAAACAGAAGAGTGGATGCCAGGAAAAGGCATCTATGAGCACGACAAAAGTTATTTTGATGCGGTATTAGCCCCGCTTTGTGAAGCAGATCGTGAACTGTTTAGTACCTTACGAGCGCAACGCTCAACGGAACAAGGACATCGCAAGTCGCGCTTTAAATCATTTGATTGTTCCATCATGGAGATAGCCGATGATATCGCTTATGGTGTTCACGACCTTGAAGATGCAATTGCGATGGGGATTGTCAGTAAATCATTGTGGCAAGAAAAAGTGGCGACACAACTAGCAGAAATAAGCGATTTCTGTCTCAGCGATCAGTTAACAGAACTGACAAATGATCTTTTTTCAGCACAACATTTCAAGCGTAAAGATGCGATTGGTGCACTGGTGAATGCGTTAATCACCTCGATTAGAATCGATATTGTTGACCCACGTTTTGTTGAACCTTTACTCGCTTATAATGCATTTTTAGAAACCGCTATGTTTAAAGTTTTAGAGATATTAAAAAGCTTCGTGCTGAATTATGTGATTAAAAGTCCGGATTTACAGATTCTTGAATATCGAGGGCAACAGATCGTAATGGAACTCTTTGAAGCGTTTAATGCAGGACCTCTGCGCTTTTTACCCGAGCAGGTAAAACAGGTATACAGAGAGCAAACCGATAGCTCACGTCAAAAACGCGTGATTGCTGATTACATCTCTAGCCTAACCGATAACCACGCACTGCGTTTACACGCGAGCTTATTTAGCAGTAATCAAACCACCCCGATGATGGGGCAGCATTCCTTTTAAACTAAAAAGCCACGATAGCGGTTTAATGCGATCGTGGCTTTGAAGGTGTTTATACCAATGGAATTTAATAGGTGATCAGAGTTTGCGTAGGAAAAATGATTACTAATAAGGCGTGAGTTGCAGCCTTTCGAGAGATTAACTGCGTTAATCCTCTATCGGAGAATTAAATTAAAGACTTTAATTCTTTAATAGTTGTTCTCACTTCAAAACTCACAACGCAGTTATTAATAATTTTAACCAGCAAGAATGATCACTTTATTAATTCCTTTGGTATTACTAAAGAAAAGTAGTAATAAATAATTAACGCATATTACTTGAGCGAATATTACACCTTGCTAATGCACTTGGATAATGACGACTCTCGCTAATCTGCTGCGCGTAGATATTCACTTCTGACTCAGACAATAAATGCGCCATGCTAAAATGGCCTTTGCCGATGCTTTCACGATCTACATAACCTAGATTGACTAATTGCTTAATAATTTCATCCGCAACACTTGGTGCAGATGATGCTTTAACAATCTCACAACGCGCATAATGTTCACCCGAAAATGATACGCCAGCAGCACGTAGGTCAGCATCATCTCCAGGAATTTGCTGTGCACCAAACAATGGCTTTGAGCTTATCGTTGCACTGTTCGCAAACTCAGGGATAAAGCGACTCAGATGATCAATTGCACCTTGGGTACGTTGATTCACCTCTTCTGTAGGCCAGCCTTTATCTATCTTATCGATAAAATGAGCATTTAATTTTGGTTGTGCACTAATGGTCGAGCTTTCAACCAAACCGTTTTCAAACAGTGTGATCGACTCGGTCATGCCATGCAGTTGAAAATGGCCATCTGGGTATGGCGTAAATTGTGCCATGCCATTAGGAGTGCCCCGCTCACCAAAAAAGATAAGCTCAGGCCAAACCGTATTAGAACCTTGCCACTGAGTGACATAAGCGGCTTTAAACTCAACCAATCGTTGTCGTTCAAGGCCTAACATATCATCAACTAAACCACTTCTAAAACCCGCGGCATTAATCAAAAAGTCAAACTCAGCGGTGTGTGAAGCCCCTTCGCATTGATAATCAACTTTCCAAGTATCAGGCAATGATTGTATATTTGTTACCTTGCTATTGGTTAACACTGAGCAGCTATTAATTTTATTAAGTGAAAGTTCAGCACTGGCAGCTAACCTGAATAAGTTCAATCCATATTCCTGCACCATGATAATAGGGAACTTTAACTGTTCTAAGTCAACATGATGAGCAACAGGGATCATCCACTCAGATAAACTCGTTGGTTGCTCAACAGCCTCAACGGATTTTAATGCTTCAACGTCTTCACGCGAGAATATTTTAAAGTAATGCTCTGGCGAGCCTAATACTCGATTTCCCGCATCAAGCTCAATTAAGCGCTGATATTCGGCCTGCAATTTGTACAATCGAGGTAAAAGATCATCAGGCTCGCCATCATCATTTGTCGGAACAGCAACGACCGTAGGGCGATAATCGACAGCATTAGGGTATAAACGCACCAGATCAATTGATTCACGTAACAGGGTTAAGCATTGTGCGTCAGATATTTCCCGATAGAGGTTACCGCCCGCATGCAGATGACAAATCGGTGGACCATTAACCAGTGTCGGGTTTTTCTCCAGTAGCGTTACATCTAATCCCAACTCACCTAAACACAGTGCGACAGTTGCGCCAGCAATACCGCCACCAACAATGCCGATACGGGCTGGGGCTAACGTTGTTTGTATATCATCACTCATCAGCGATTAATCCACCAATTCATATTGGTTAGTGACAGCAAAAGGGGCAATAATGTCGGCAAAATCACTGCATACGAAGTCTGGTTTATGTTCAGCAATATCTTCACCGTAGTTGTAACCATAGGTTAAACCAATGCTCTGCATATTGGCCGCATTTGCCGCTAAAATATCGTTCTTAGAGTCCCCTACCATCACACACTGTTCAGGTGTCACCGATAACGTTTCACAAACATGTAATAGAGGCAGTGGAGATGGTTTACGTTCAGGCAGACTGTCGCCGCCTAATAATAACTCAAATAAACCAGTCAGTTGCAAACCTTCTAGAATAGGCTCAATAAAATCAAAAGGTTTATTAGTCACAATCACTAAGCGGTAACCTTGTGCTTTAAGAATTTTCAACGTTGAACGAACATTAGCGTAAGTAACAGTATCAACACACAGGTTCTTTGCATAGAAAGTAAGGAAGATATCTAATGCTTTATCAAACAGTGCAGGATCGATATCTTGATCAAAATCTGCTTTACCTGATAAACCACGTTTTACAATTACTTGGGCACCATTACCAACCCATGAGCGAATAAGATCATCACTAAAGGTTTCTCTACCTAAGGTGGTTAACATATGATTAATCGCTAATGCGAGATCCGGTGCACTATCGATTAATGTACCATCAAGGTCGAAGAGGATGACTTGTTTGTTATTAAATTTCAAAACGTTAACCTTTGCAATAAATGAGTTACCTTATCTTACCTAAATAACTACTCATTTTCTATAAAACAAAGTGCCCATAACTCATTGATATAGATAAAAAGTTTTAAATATAAATCACACTCTTTTTGTAAGGAATCGAGACAACTTTGTTTAACACCCATTGTCTGCGCATAATACGCCGCGATTAACGCCTGCGACTGGTCAACTGAAAACTGATTAATACAATTACAAAAAGCTAAATCGTAGGCAGGGGTTGCGATGACCGCATATTCCCAGTCAAGGATATACAGCTGTTTATCATCACCTTGCAGTATATTATTAAGTGAGAGATCTCCATGACACAATGTATCGCAACCACTACGCTGATCTAACTCGCTAGCTAGCGCTAACATTGTCGCAAAACGTATTTCATCGGTATTGACCGTTAGCTGTTTTTTTAAACGCTGTAACTCAAAGACCAAACGCTGTTTAGGCGCACCTTCGGCCGGTAATTTATGGATACGATGAAACTGAGTGGCGAGCAATTCGCTCATATTAGTTTTATCTTCAGGAATCAACTCACCTTGGATGTATTGCTGTAGTTTATAATATTTATTATGTGCTAAAACCTGTGGTGTTAACTGCTGCTGACTGGCCAACTGCTGAACTAAGAACTCCTCTTTACGATCCTGTTCAGAACGCGCTTGTTGATTTAATCGCTTAAAAACAAACGCATTATTTTCATCATTGGTTATTAAAAACACATCGTTGGTTAACGCATTGTCAAATTGTTTTACCGTCTTAATCGTGCCAACATCGTGTGTTTGCAACCAACTTATTTCTTGCTCGTTAAGCAGCTTATTATTCATTTTATTTTATCTCTTAATTACTTTCATGAGCATAAAAAAAGAGCATGTAGGCATAAGCCTACATACTCTATTTATTATTAATACGATCATCGTACAGATTTATTAATTTACGATCCACGGCGTAATGCGTAACACTTTATAGCTAAATAGTTCATCTGCAGGCATCGATTGCAGTGTATCATTTGCGATTAATAGATCACCATTGCTCGCTAATTGATGACCATCAGGCAAAGCGCTCGTTGCTTCAATCGGATAAGCCAATTTAAAGCGTAAGCCTTGGTAAGTGGGTAAAAAGTATTTACCAATCATGCCTGCATTTTTGCGTAATACACCTTCAAGTTGTTCACTAATAGCAGCCAGTTTTCCAAAAGTTAAAGCATTTAATTGCGACTCTTTAGCCATCAGCGTTACTTGTAGTGCACAGGCTTGGTCAAGGACCGTTTCAACTTCAATCATGGCACCGTCTTTTCGATGTTGATCTGAGTAAAAAGGTAATAATCGCCCCTGCGGCTGGAAATCTATTGGCTCTCTTTTATTATCGACAACCATTTCAGCTTGATCAATCACACATTGGTTACCGGTTTTAGGTTCAACTAAATAAAACGCAGTAGTCACATCTTGGTAATCTAGTTTATACATGGTTTTCATGTAACCAAAAAATAACGAGTAGTTTAATTTCAGCGTTGAAGAAAACACATTTTGGCTTACTAACAGAGATAACAATAACAAGGTAATGCGCATTTTAAGCCTCAAATTCAGAACTATTTTTTGAACCATTTTGTTCAGTTGAACCATTATTTGATGAATCATCATTGTCAGAATCATCATTGTTTTTATCATCCACTTCGGTCGCTACAACGCCGACACCACAAGTTTGACGATAGACAATGCCCATCAAATTAAAGTAGAAAGGAATGAAGAAAAACAACCCAATTCCAGAAGGTAAAGCGGCGATAATCGCTAGTAAAGCTAACAAGATAAATAGCAGCGTAAATTGAAACAGGTTTTTATTGACCAGTTTAAAGGATAATTTAATCGCCAGTTGTGGTGTGATTTTCTTCTCTGCAATCAATGGGTAAACCATACAAAATGCCATATTAAAATAAAGCACAACTAATACCAGCGGAAGGAAGGCATTATCCCCTAATACGGCATTGAGTATGACAATCATAATATAAGAAATAATGTTAAGTATCAGGCTTGCAAGTGCCAGCTTTAATAACATATTAAAGAAGTTAAATAGATCCGTTGAGCGGGTTTTAAGGCCTATCGAATGGTGGATCCCCATCATTTGTAACCCAGTAATTAATGGCGTCAAAATAAATGAGCTGAAGATGAAGTTAACAATTTCGCGACTCGACTGATTTAAATCAGCAAGTACGGTATGGCTAAGAGAGTAAAGACTACCAACAATTGCGACAGTAATTAAACAAGCAATAACTAAGGGTATGAAATGAGTGCGGGTGATGGAAAAAGCGTCTTTAAACAGCAGTTTAAAATCTAAAGTATAACCATCAGTCAGTGATTTTTTGAGATCACCGCCTAATACAAAATGTGTTTTGTTCATAACTCGCTAAAAGCCCCAGTAAAAAAAATTTACACTCATGTTACTGCAATATACAAGTTAGGTAACATGAGTATCTAGGGCATCATTGTAACTAATTTTAGGTTTTATGCTAATGATTTAGCTGACAATAGCTTATCGACTATGTGTGGTACTACTTGTGTCGCTTTACCCTGCTCTATTTTATCAAAGTGACTATGTATTTCACTCGTTTCTAAGTTAACCTCTACCGAATAGGCGCCGACACTTTTAGCTTCTTCAACAAATCCCGCAGCAGGGTATACCGTACCAGAAGTACCGATCGCGATGAACAGATCTGCTTGGGAAAGGTTATGATAAATAATGTCCAAGCCTAATGGCATTTCACCAAACCAGACGATATGGGGACGTAAATTCTCAGGGTACTGACAACAGTGACAAAGATCATTCTCGGTCATATCATCAACCCAATTGATAACTTGATTAGTTTGAGGACAACGTGCTTTTAATAACTCACCGTGCATATGAATCACATTTTTAGACCCTGCTTGCTCATGCAGGTTATCAATATTCTGCGTCACCAATAAAAACTCACCATCAAAGTTTTTTTCAAGTTCCGCTAAGGCATAATGTGCGGCGTTAGGCTTAACATCGCCAGTACAAAAATCCTGGCGACGTTTATTATAAAAATCCAGTACTAAAGCGGGATCTCTTTTATAACCATCTAAGGTAGCAACATCTTCAAGTTTATATTTTTCCCATAAACCATCTTTATCTCTAAAAGTACGAATGCCTGATTCTGCTGAAACACCTGCACCTGTCAGTACGACGATTTTTTTATATTGATTTAAAGGCAAACTATTCTCCTTTTGAAATATGACATATCAACACTTAGTGTAGGGTAATCATCAAAAAAAAATCTGTTTCAGTTCATAAAAAAAAGGCATAAAAAAAGCCGCAATGCGACTTTTTTAACAGTTTAAAAAATTAAACTATGGATTAACCATTAGTAGGCGTATCCGGTAAATTTTCTTCGACTAGCTCTTTTAGCTTTTGTCCTGCTCTAAAAGTTACAACGCGACGCGCTGCAATTGGAATGTCTTCACCGGTTTTAGGGTTACGACCAGGACGCTCACTTTTATCCTTCAGCTCAAAACCACCAAAACCAGAGATTTTAACGGGATCTCCATTGGCCAGTGTCGATTTGATCTCTTCAAAAAAAGACTCAACAAACTCCTTTGCGTCGCGTTTACTAAGACCTACCTCTTGTGATAAATGTAGTGCTATTTCAGCTTTAGTCAGTGCCATAAATTATTCTCTCAAAGATGCATTAAACTCTTTAGAAACTGCCTCTACGATAGCATTTACGCTATCGGCAATCTCCTGCTCCTCTAAAGTGCGAGTCGTATCTTGTAAGATCAAACCTATTGCTAAGCTCTTATTACCGTCAATTACGCCTTGCCCTTCATATACGTCAAATAAGTTTAAGCCAACTAATTGGGTTCCGCCAATATTTTCTATAAATTTTAAGACCTTACCTGCACTAATTTTTTTATCAACGACAAAAGCTAAGTCACGATGATTAGCTGGAAACTTCGAGATATCCCCTGCTGACGGTAGCTGGCGCGTAGTAATAGCCTCTAATTGTACTTCGAAGACAATCGGCGTACCTTTTACTGCAAATGGCTTGACATGGCTAGGGTGTAAAGCACCAATATAACCAATATTCTTGCCATTACGGTAAATACCCGCAGATTGACCTGGGTGCAGTGCGCTATGAGTTTCTGCTTTAAATTCAAAGCTTCCGCCATCAACACATAGATCTAAGACGCTTTCTAAATCAGCTTTCAGGTCAAAGAAATCTACATTACGTTGTTCGATATCCCAATGCTGCTCCGTTAAGCTACCGATAATAACACCAGATAACATCGCTTGCTGATTGATGCCATTTTCTGCATTTTCATCTTTAATAAAACGTAAACCCGTTTCAAATAAACGTACACGTGGTTGCTGACGTTTTTGATTCTTAGAAACACTTTCTAATAAACCAGTCCATAGGCTGACACGCATCGCTGACATATCTTTAGAGATCGGATGAGGTAGAATAAGTGCATCTGCTTCTGGGTGTAGTTTCAACTGTTTATCTGGATCAACAAAGCTGTAAGTAATTGCTTCATTAAATTCACGGCTTACTAACATATCGCGAATTTTTGATAACTTAAGTGAAGCTTCACTATGAACCGGCATCGTTAATGCCGCTTGTGGTGCAATATTAGGAATATTGTTGTAACCGTAAACGCGTGCCACTTCTTCGATTAAGTCTTCCTCAATCTCCATATCGAAACGATATGTTGGTGCAACAGCAGTCCAAGCATTATCTGCAAATGTTACTTCACAGCCTAATTGCGTTAGGATTTCAGTCACACGTGCATCTTCAACAACATGACCAATTAAACGGTCTAATTTTTTACGCGTTAGTGTAATCGTTGCTTGTGTTGGTAATGTCGCTTCATTTACCGCTTCTGTAATTGGACCTACTTGACCACCACAGATTTCAACAAGCAACTGTGTTGCACGTTCCATCGCTTTAGCTTGTAACACAGGGTCCACACCACGTTCATAACGGTGAGAAGCATCCGTATGTAAACCGTAGCTACGCGCACGACCAGCAATAGCAAGTGGCGCAAAGAATGCACTTTCAAGGAAGATGTCTGTTGTTTCTGCTTGTACGCCAGAATCTTGACCACCAAAGATACCTGCCATAGCAAGTGCTTTAGATTGGTCTGCGATCACTAATGTATCAGCATTTAATTTAACTTCTTTACCGTCAAGTAATGTTAGCTTTTCATCTTGCTCAGCAAGGCGCACTTCAATGCCACCTTCAAGTTTAGTAAGATCAAATGCGTGCATCGGATGGCCAAACTCAAGTAAAACATACTGCGTGATATCAACCACTGCATCGACACTGCGTACACCACAACGACGTAGTTTTTCAACCATCCAAAGTGGTGTTGCTACATCTTGGTTAATGCCTTTAATAACACGACCTAAGTAACGTGGGCATGCTTCTACTGCTTGAAGATTAATCGCAACAGTATCATCGATAGAAACAGCAACATTTTCCCATGTCGGTGCAGTCGCAGATATAGCATTTAAAACGCCAACTTCACGAGCAAGACCAGCAATGCCTAGGCAATCTGCACGGTTAGCTGTTAAATCAACATCAATTGTTACATCATCAAGGTTTAAGTATTCACGAACACATTGACCGATTGGCGCATCTAACGGTAATTCGATGATACCTTCAGCACTGTCAGCCATACCAAGTTCTGATTCACTACATAACATACCAAATGATGGTTGGCCGCGTAGTTTCGCTTTTTTGATTTTGAAATCGCCAGGTAATACAGCGCCAACAACAGCAACTGCAACTTTAAGACCTAAACGACAGTTTTTAGCACCACAAACGATGTCGATTAATTCATCTTCACCGATGTTGATTTTTGTTACTTGTAGTTTATCTGCATCAGGGTGCTGGCCACATTCAACCACTTCACCAACTAATACTTTTGTAAATTCACCGGCAACCGCTTCAACGTCGTCTACTTCAAGACCCGCCATAGTAATTTGGTGTTGTAATTCTTCTGAGCTAATTTCTGGGTTAACCCACTCGCGTAACCAAGCTTCACTAAATTTCATTATTTTTAACCCTTATTTGAATTGCTTGAGGAAACGAAGATCGTTCTCAAAGAAAGAACGTAAATCATTTACGCCGTAACGCAGCATTGTTAAACGCTCAATACCCATACCAAATGCGAAACCTGAGTATTTCTCTGGGTCAACACCCATCGATTTTAGTACTGTTGGATGTACCATGCCGCAGCCTAAAACTTCTAACCAACCGTTTTTACCTTTTACATCTACTTCTGCAGAAGGTTCAGTGAACGGGAAGTAAGATGGGCGGAAACGGATCTCAAGATCTTCTTCAAAGAAGTTATGTAGGAAGTCGTTTAAGATACCTTTAAGTTGCGCAAAACTTACGTTTTCAGCAATCATCAAACCTTCAACCTGATGGAACATTGGTGTATGCGTTTGATCGTAATCGTTACGGTAAACACGGCCCGGAGAGATAATACGTACTGGCGGCTCTTGGTTTTCCATGGTACGGATCTGTACACCTGATGTTTGTGTACGTAATACTAAATCAGGGTTGAAGTAGAATGTATCGTGATCAGCACGCGCAGGGTGATGTGGCGGAATGTTCAGCGCATCAAAGTTATGGTAGCCATCTTCAACTTCAGGACCATCTTTAACTTCAAAGCCTAACTCGCTAAAAAACTCAACAATACGTTCAGTTGTACGTGTTACAGGGTGGATGTTGCCAATAGCAGCACCGCGACCTGGTAATGTCACGTCAATTGTTTCTTCTGCTAGTTTTGCATTCAACGCTTCTGTTTCAAAAGCTTGTTTACGTGCAACTAATACAGCTTGGATAGCTTGTTTCGCTTTGTTGATCATTTGACCAGCAGCAGGTTTCTCAGCAGGAGGTAATTTACCTAAGCCTTTCATCTGCTCAGTCATTAAGCCTTTTTTGCCCAAGTACTGTAAACGGATCTCTTCTAGCTCGTTACCATCTACGGCGTTTTCTATCTGTTGTTGCGCATTAGCAACGATTTCATCAAGGTGCTGCATTCGTTTTATCTCGATTAATATAGCAAATGTATTAAATAACTGATTTGCATGGCAGATTAAAAAACCATCTCGATACATGATAGATTTTAAAGGGGTAACCCATTAAAAAATTCATCCATTGTGTGGTTTAAATTTTTCAGCGAAACACAAAACCACAAAGTTAATGCATTTGCTATTACATAAAAAATAGGGCGCAATTTTACGCAAATCAGAAGGATAAGGCTAGTACTGTTGTGGTGCGAATAGGAAAAATAGTGAAAAAAAAGAGTTATTTGCTGTTAATCGCCATTATTCATCGCCGTGATGAAAGCGAACAAACGATTAACAGGTTTATTCGCGTGACAAGATGGGCTTACAACACTGTCCATTGTTGCTCAATTAAAAGGGTCTTATCTTGATAGATACGTCCAGTAAAATGGTCGCCTTTATTAACCACGCCCACCCCTTTAGGTGTACCAGTCATTAAAATATCACCATTTTCAAAGCGCATAAACGAAGCAACTTCATCAATAATTTCGCTCGGTTTATGAATCATCAAGTCGTAATCTGCATGCTGAATTAGTTGTTCGTTAATCAACAGTTGCATCGATAAGCTTTGCACCGAACCAACAAGCGGCTCGAAGTGACTAAATACAGCAGACTTATCAAATCCTTTCGCACGTTCCCAAGGCAAACCTTTATTTTTCAATCGAGATTGTAAACCACGCTTGGTTAAATCAAGCCCAACACCGACATGCGTTATAGCGCCCTCTTCGATAACAAAAGCGATCTCTGCTTCATAATGAATTGGCTCATCTGTTCCACTGACAATACAATCTGAAATTGCAGAATTAGGCTTTACAAAAATAACCGCTTGATCCGGCATTTCATTATTCAGCTCTTTAATGTGTTCGACATAGTTACGTCCAATACAAACCACTTTAGAGGGTGAAATTGTTTTTCCTGCTAACTTAATTTTATTCATATCTTCCTCATCAAAATTACATTAATAAATGGCGACAAACTCGACCGCGATCAGAAAACCGCTTTCAAGGGGTTGAATACGTATTAACTCTGCATCTGCATTTAATGCAGGGAAATGGGGATCACTATCATCAAATTGCACCGCAATTTCATCGTGTAGCGTAAAATCATGTTGCGCTAAATAAAGCGACATACCCTCTGCGTTAACGTCTTTACAATCGACTTTTTGATCAACACCATGATGGCTAATAATCACTTGCGAGGTAAAACTTAATCGTTCAAATGCGCGTCGTTCCGCTTGTGTTAATTGCATAAAGCCTCCTACAGAAAATAAAACTATTAACTCGTTATCGGCAAATCTGTTTAAAAATAAAGCCTAAAAATCAGAGTGGTAAAACACGATTACGGCCTAAGCGTTTTGCTTCATACAAAAAGGTATCTGCACGTGCAATAAAACTACTTAACGACTCTTCTGGCTGGTACTCAACAACACCAAATGAAAGGGTAATGTTTTTAATGGTTTCTCCACTACGTTTATCTTTTAAACTTAGCTTCTCGATCATTTTACGAATGCTCTCAGCCATATGGCGCGCAATTCTAAGCTGGCTACTCGGTACTAAGATAACAAACTCTTCGCCACCAAAACGATAAGCACTTGCACCATCGCGCATACTGTCGTTCAATTTGCGCCCGACCACTTTTAATACCTGATCACCAAGCAGGTGGCCCCACTCATCATTAAAGGATTTAAAATGGTCAATATCTGCCAAGATTAAACATAACCCCTGCGTTTGAGATTCAAGATATGCTGAAACTTCGGTATCAAAGGCATGACGATTAAGTAAGCCAGTCAATGAATCATACAATGCTTGTTGTTGGCTTTTTTTAAGCGCGGCCTTGAGTGATTCAATTTCACCTTTTGCTGTTGCTAAGGTTTCACTAAAAAAAGCGGTCGAGCGATGGATTTTTTTAGAATCCCCCTGTAGTTTTTTTAATAAAACAACGACCTCTTCAAAACTTAAAGCATCGTTTTCAACGTTGTTAATTTCACCGAAAGTTTGTTCAACATTCTTTTGGAAATTATTAGTATCATTATGGGTATCGGTTAAAGATTGATCTATATGCTGCAGCATCTTATCAACGCTACTACGTAACGCCCATGTCGTTGCGTCTTTGGGGTCTGCAACAAACTCGCGATATAATGAGGCAGATTGCACTGGAGGACAGATCTCATTATTTGCTATTAACGCCTCAAGCCTCTCGTTTAACAAGGGCAGTTCTTCAGATACATAGGTATACCAAAGCGCGTAATTGATCGGCGTTGTGGGGACTTTATATTTCATCATCAAAGGAACTGCTTTTTTTAGATTTTGCACAGATTCCATAATTAATTTGCTATTCATCTGATTCTCAACACATTTTACATATATAAAGCATCAGCATAACGCCAATAAAATGACTTTGTAAAACATTATTATAGATTTATTGGTTTTTGCCATTTATATCCCATTTGCAAGCACTGTTTAACGTCCATAGTAGGTAAGTTCAAAAAAAACAATGATGTTACAATCATTCACTTCGAGAGGCATTCACAGCCTGACTTAAAACTTATTTATTCATAAGTAAATGCTTTCCATTGACTTAATTGCATAAAATAACGACTGACCACTTAACTAGGTAATTGAATAATTATGACTTGCCATGTTTATCACTTAAGGTAATTAAACAAAATGAACAGCGATAATGACACTGTTATTTAAATCAGTAAATTCACCATTTCAATCATATTAAGATAAGTAATGAGGTCATCCTTTTTACTTTACTAGACTAATGCTCCGTTCAGGCTGTTCACCGTAATTAATAAACACCACTAAGTGACGATAACGTTCCCCTATTATTACTTAATAAATTAGCTTAACGCCCTTGGTTAACAAACCTTTTACACACCCATTTAAAGGCTGTTCTACCACGTTATTACACAAGAATAAAAAATCATTCTTATTGACTATTTACGCTAAAAGCTCAAATAAACAACGATTAACAAAAGGCTAAATATACTTTTTGCATACAATGCATCTAAATTACAACAACAAAAAGTATTTATGCATTTTTATTCAACCTTTATGGTTTTTTAGCTGTCTATCGCATTTACAAGGCTTAGTAAAATGCGTAATCTGCGCGTTCGAAGAAAAGCCCCTGCTTATCTACAATATTCATTTGCTAAGGTATTCCTGTGCACATTAAAAAATCACACAATCTGCAGACTATATTAACCTTTATCGTACCGTCTTTGATCGGCTTAATACTGTTCATGATGCCAATCAGTTTTGAGGGCAACATTACTATCCCTATCGCGATAGTTGCAAAAACATTACAAAACTTACTTGGCGAAGCACTGCCACTTATCGTCACTGCGATAGTGCTGTTCACTGCCGCGGTAACGACATTACATAAACTGTTTAAATTTAAACCTATTCAACAAAGTGAATTTTTTGAAGGGTTATTTAACGTCTCTCCCGTTTGGTTTGCGGTACGTATTTTAGGGGCAGTATTTGTCGCATTAACTTATTTTGCGATTGGTCCAGCAATGATATTTTCCGGCGATACAGGCGCGTTGGTTTTAAACGACCTACTACCGGTCCTTTTTTGTGTGTTTATTTTTGCAGGTTTATTCTTACCTCTACTACTTAACTTTGGTTTATTAGAGTTATTTGGGACTTTGCTAACGAAAGTGATGCGCCCAGTATTTAACTTACCAGGTCGAAGTGCAATCGACTGTATGGCTTCATGGTTAGGTGATGGTAGCGTTGGGATTTTGATGACCAGCAAACAATATGAATCGAAATTTTATACACAACGTGAAGCGGCTATTATCGGTACCACTTTCTCGGCAGTGTCGATTACTTTCTCTCTGGTTGTTATCTCACAAGTGCAGTTAGAGCATCTATTCCTGCCCTTTTATCTTGCAGTCTGTTTAGCGGGTGTTGTTGCAGCGGTTATCGTGCCTAAACTACCACCGCTATGCTGGAAAAAAGACAATTACATCGATGGCACACCACGTGTAAAAAACAGTGAAGCAACACCAGTGGGGCACAATGTGTTTTCATGGGGATTTGAACAAGCGTTATTAAAAGCGAAAAACAGTAGCGGCATTAAACATACCTTAAAAGATGGCTTAAAAAACGTTATCGATATGGTATTTGGCGTATTACCGGTGGTTATGGCAATGGGGACAATTGCATTAATTCTTGCTGAATACACGCCTATCTTTTCCTACTTGGGTTACCCGTTTATTCCATTATTAGAGTTGTTACAAGTGCCAGAAGCGGCAGCTGCATCACAAACAATCGTGGTAGGCTTTGCAGATATGTTTATTCCATCTATCCTTGCGTCATCAATTGAATCGGATATGACCCGCTTTATCATTGCAGCGATGTCCGTGACTCAACTTATTTATATGAGTGAAGTCGGCGCACTGTTATTAGGCAGTAAAATTCCAGTAAACATTGCAGAACTATTTGTTATTTTCATTTTGCGTACCCTTGTTACATTACCGGTGATCGCTGGTATTGCACACCTCATTTTTTAAGGATTAATAACGATGGATATCGCAATATATCTGCATGCACTGACGGCGTTGTTTGTAATTATCGACCCGATTGGCGCCGCACTTATCTTTAACTCTTTAGCGAGCAATGGCGATAAGAGATACCGTTATATCATGGCAACCAAAGCGATCATTATCAGTGGTTTAACACTGATACTGTTTGGTAATTATGGCGAAACACTCTTTTTCCACCTTGGGATAGATATCAATTCACTGCGTATTTCTGGTGGTTTGTTACTGTTTTTTACCGCGTTTCAGATGATCACTTCTGATATTGGCTTTAGTAACAAAGGTGAACTCCGTGACATCTCGGTCTTTCCGATGACAGTACCGCTACTCGCGGGGCCAGGGACGTTAACCCTTTCCGTGCTTCTGTTCTCACAGGATATGGATGCTACAGGCACCGTTGCAGTATCGGCAGCAATAATCTGTACGTTACTGTTAACGTTTGTATTAATGCTTGTCTCTAAAAATCTGAAAAAAATAATTGGTAAAACTGGCGATGAGATTTTAAAGCGCTTTTTAGGGGTGATTCTAGCAGCGTTAGCGATTCAATTTATCTACGATGGTATCAGTAATTTGATGCTTAAATAGGAATGAAGAGTTAGTTATTAGTCTGATTTTTACTAATAACTAACGGCTAACAACTCATTACTTCTCCCCCTACTTCTGGATTTGATACGCTAGTTTTCGAGTAATAAATCGGGGTAGCAGCTTAACTGCTATCACCCCGATTTTGTTCATTAATCCCGGTATCACTATCGCTTTACCTCTCTTTTTTAATGCGTAACTGACGACTGCTTTTTTGTCCATCACACGCAGTTTAAACACCAACGAATTGGACATCCTGGCAACCTCTGCAAATTCCGTTTTTGTCGCACCAGGACAGAGCGCACTGACCTGTATTTTTCCCTTTAACTCTTCATGTAATGCTTCTGAGAATGATAATACAAACGCTTTGCTTGCATAATAAAGCGCTAAATTTGGCCCTGCTTGAAAGGCAGCTGTTGAAGCGACATTAATAATAAAAGGCACTGCTTGGACACCTTGGGAATGAGGAATTTTATTGTTATGAACAGCAATTGACGTAGCCGTTAAATGTGGGATAAATGCGTGGCTAAGCATCGTTAATGCGTTGATATTAACCTGCAGCAATTCACGCTGTCTATTTGCTGGCAGCGCATAAAATTCACCTCTAATACCAAAACCCGCATTATTGATCAGCCCTGTCAGCTCAATTTTTTGCAACGAGACAAAATTAACCAATGTTGCCAAAGCATCCGCTTCATTAAGATCAACACTCAGCACTAAACAGCTGACGGAGGGATATTTAATGCTTATATTACGTTGTACTGTGCTTAGTCTTTCAGTGCGCCTTGCCACCAGCAATAAATTAAAACCCTGTTCAGCGAGTTGCCAAGCAAACTCCTCACCTAAACCAGCACTTGCACCGGTTATTAATACCGTATTTTTCATCTCGTCATTTTCCATTATTGGGACTAAATATTTAGTTAATCTATCCGTAGCATAATACCTACAGAATGCTGATTTAAGTGGTTCTGTTTAGCGATACTTTTAACAATAAAGATTATCATTTTTCAATGTGATTTTGCCACACTCAACTAACACTTGTGCCCTTATTAAGCGTTAGGTGTCATAAAAATTGTTCAGCGATACCGTATGACCTTCATCATTAAATTAACCCGAATCACTTCCCCTACCCATTAAAAATCAAGGTAAAAAACTGACCCCGCAATTTTTAGAAAACCAAGCACAATACCTTTCAATTTCCCCATCAACAAGAAACGATCCTCACTTACAAATCATGATTACACAAACTTACACAAACACTCATTTACAGAGAAAAACAATTGTATATGATGCCGAAAACAAGCTAGCGACAAGTAATGCCCCTGTTACTCAACCATCATAAGAATCATTAAAAGCAACCCCATCAAATCAATCACAAAAGTTAAACAGGATTTAAAATGAAAGCAATATTGGGTGGAAGCCTTTTTTTTAGTGTGATCCTATTTAATAATTATTGGGATAATAATTTGGAAAAAGTCGATGGCTGGATTGACACCATTACTCGTACACCAGATCGATACTTGCTTGGGGTAAACATGAGTAATGTAAGCCAGGAATACGCAAAACTCGATTTGAGTTATACAGAAAGTAAAACTTTAAGACAGTGTAGATTAAAGCAGGGTCTTGCTTCATCAAAAAGAAGGATTATTATGCAGAATAAAATCTGTAAAGCAATGAAAGTGTCCGAAATGAGAGGTGACAACTTCAGTGCTCAATATATCAGAAATTCAATTAGAACATATACAATGATGAGCGAAAAATAGACATCGCAACGTTGGCGTTTATGTTGTGAACAAGAATTACTTAAGATCTTTATTTTTCACTAGCAGCATAAATGAAACTAGCGATTATGAGCTATAAACCTGCAACGATCAATTTAAGCTTTGAGAGATGAAAGCTTAACTTGTTTCATTGTTGGCTTGCGTAACAGCGCTAACCTGCCTGTTATATTCCACTTCTATTGTTTTTGTGATGTCCACTTTACGGCATTAATCACCATGCGCTGAAACTCAGTGCAACTTACTTCTTGTACATCATGCCCAAGGCCTAGGTAGCAGACGCGCCCTAGTCCATAAGGCTTTGACCAAGCTATCGGACGCTTAAACCCTTGGTAGTCACTGTATAATAAGACATCGTAGGGTGGGTATGTTTCCATCAAATAGAGCTCAGATCTGAGCGTAAAGTGATCAACACCTGTCATGATCGGATGATCAACATTTTCAACTTTATACATATAATCATCAGTGACGGGATGGATCAAAAACCTTCCGCCTAACATATTGAGGTAAGCGCGAGAGTTCAAGAAATTAGCGCTGGCACCATGAATACCAACAAACCCTTTTGGATCACCTGTTGTCCCCCATGGGTTGCCAATAATAGCCTCAAGCAGTGCAGTTTCATGTGCTTTACTCAGGGTAAAATTCATCGCATTAGAAATGATAACATCATAAGGTTTAAGTTTATCATCAAGTAAATCGTCCAGATTTTTAGTAATGGTAATTGAAATATTAACTTCACTAAGAAAATGTTTAAAAACAGCCGAAATGGCATCGAAATCGTGATGAGGATCCTCAATGCCAGTGAGGAATAAAACGTTTATTGGCGAGTCATTTTTCATTCGTATCGTTAACCTATAGGATTATGCTGCAAAGTCCTGTGGATTTAATCACAGGGATGTTTACGAGCAACAACATTTGTACATAAAAGCATAACCCGTATGGCTACACCAAAACCAAGCCCCACTCTAGACGATAAAAAAATGAAATACAGAACACAAAGGCTGACTTTAAACAGTCGTCACAGTTGCCATTCTTTTTTGTTATTTTGTGCAGCAAACATTAATGGGTCAGTATATGACCACTGATAAGGAAAAAAGACAAAGTGGAGGTTAGTGTTGAACATCAACAAGAATATGATGTACTCTAATTTTATACGAATACAACGTTGTTCATTAAAACGGTAAAAAGGGTAAAAAATTGGATATACAAATTGAAGTATCAATCGGCAATATCGAGTCACTACACAGTGCAATCGCAGGAGGAGCAACACGTATTGAGCTTTGCTCCGCACTCGCGCTGGGCGGATTAACCCCCTGTTATGGAATGATGAAACTTGCAGGTGAAATTTCATCTGTTCCGGTCTATGCAATCATTCGTCCGCGACAAGGAGACTTCCTCTATAGTGAGGAAGAGATACAAATCATGCTGTATAGCATCAAGGCAGCGAAAGACACCGGTCTTCAAGGTGTAGTCCTTGGAGCATTAGATGCGCAAGGAAACATAGACATGCCAAACTCAAAACGTCTTTGTGACTATGCACATCAACTCGACCTTCCCGTGACATATCACCGCGCATTTGACCAATGCAACGACGCCAAGCAAGGTTTGGAAGATATCATAGCGCTAGGTTGCGAACGTATCCTCACCTCAGGGCTTGCTCCATCAGCACCAGAAGGTGTAAAGGTGCTAGCAGAATTGGTTCAACAAGCTGGTGAGCGTATCGCTATTATGCCCGGCGCTGGAGTCAATGCCAGCAATGCAAAAGAGATTATAAATAAAACTAATGTGACTGAACTGCATCTATCAGGAAAAACCACGCGAAACAGTAAAATGACGTTCATTACCGATAAAAACAAGATGGGATCATCAGACGTTGATGACTATCAACTCCCTGTTACCGATAAAGAGGCTATTTCAGCGATATTACGTATCGTTAATGGATCTGTTTAGTAACCTAAAATCTGGATAAGAAAACCCATATAACGCCACTATTTCCCAAGCCTTGCAAGCGAGTAAGCTCGCTTGCAGCGCAATAATGAGTAGGGATTTTCACCCGTTTTACTCAGCAATAATAGTCATGTACAAGGTGTACTGACTGAAGGGAAGTACTTTGGCTGTTGCGATCAATAAAAAGTAATTGAAGTGTTTGCAATATTCATATATCAATCAATTACCCTGAATTAGGGGGTGTTTTTTTGAATGCTATTTTCAGTCAATTAACGTGTATTTATTTGAAAAATGGTGACAAAGCCATTTGTATAAGTTAAAAGCGATCATACTCTTTGCTGTAGGTAAGCCATCTTTATCTAAAAATGATTCACCTTTAAAAGTAATAACACCATGTTGTGCTGCAACCTTCTCTACCTTAACACCTTCGATAAAATCTTCATGCTCTGGTAACTGTGCATTTGCTAACGCGATTATGTCAGCACTATTGATCTCTTGCTTGTCGTTGCTCATCTATTCATTCCTTATCATCATAATAATTGAGCAATATATTATCCTGAGTCACAGATAAATCGCAAGTTAAAGGGGTAGATATGATAGAGAATTTATCCGCAGTGTACTTATACCTATTACAGTAAATAGCCGATCTATTTTACTGATTAAAAAAACTGACTTCTGCGTTGTAAGTTTCGCAAAGGGAACAACCATAAAGAATTAAAGTCATTTATTTAATTCTCCGATAGAGGATTAACGTAGTTAATCTCTCGAAAGGCGTCAACTTTCGTCTTGAATTTAGCTGTATTTCCTGCGCAAAATTAAGATCACAGACTTAATGTAATTGGAATTAACGTGTAAGGGGCTCACTTGGTTAGCTTTTATCGTTTTACAAAAACAAAAGATAACGGCAATATTTCCTTATCTCGACCTGCTTTATTCCTAACCACAGCAGCAGAACATGGTGCTTCCTATCGGCTTTAAAACTATCAGCTTTAAAAATAGGCTAAATTGACTTGGCAATGGCGAGGCTTGTGTCGGGTATTTTTAGGGGAGTATGATCTATGTGTTTTTTCAAAAAAACTATTGAGTCGAATGTATAACTGATTTTGGGGATAAGGTGGTATTGAATGGTATTAAATCGCAGATAAAAAGTGCTAAGGCGCTTCGTTTTCCTTTGCGCCTTAGGAAGTGTACTCACTTCGGTGCAAAAACGCCTTACAAATTATAATTTGTGGCTAATATTCTTAGCCACCATGTTCATAGAAAGCTTGTTGCTATGACATTGCTTGATTACGTTTATCAATAATCTTTTGCGCATGTGCTACCACACCTTCCATTGAAAGCTCAGTAGCTAGATATCTGATACGGTACAGAGATATTAGTGGTAAATCTTCAATAGGCTGATCGAGTAAGGCTTTAAGCTGGTTTTGATCACTGTTCGGGTTGCTATCTTGGTTGTTTAAACCTGACATATTAAGTTGGTTCCTTGTATTATTGAATAATTGCCCCGAAGATGGGGTATAACGCGTGCTTTAGAAATACGACGGTGAGGTTAAATAAAATAGTCCGATTACGCACTACTCTTTAATATTTCCTCATACATCGCTTGTACTACGTAGATGTATTAATGTAAAAATAAACACCGCGTGTATGTGACTTTTAAAATAGACTGTCACTTTCTCAGCCAATTTTAGCTTACTACTACGAATAATCATAGCACGTAGTTGTGCTATATCTTGAAGTGACAATATCCATTACCGTTCAGAGCACCAAAATCTGGATTATGACGGAGTGATACGCAGCATTAAAGTAACCTAACTATTCGAATTCTGTTAATATTGCGCCTCAAAATTTGTGCGATTATTAACATCAGTTAACGCCATTATAACAATAATATTTAAGGATATAAAAATGGGATACAGTGACTTTGCAAATATTTTTTCAGAAAAGACAACCTATAAACCAGTTGAAACCTTCGCCGCAGAGCATCGTATCGATTTAGTTGAACTTAAAGCGACAACAACAGCTGTATATAAAGAAAGTGGAAAGATACCTGCTATCAAACATGTAAATGCATTCTTCGGGTTGGGTCGTCCACTTCCATTGTTATCAACCAAAAATTACGTTGAGGAAATCGAGTTATCTATTAGTGAGCAAGTCGAATAACATTGATCGATGCTTTAGCGAAAAATGTGTCGAGGAGTTCACTACAATAAGTTACGCCTAATTTTTGAGGGCATTTTGTGCCCCTTTTCCTTTGAGTCACTTAAAAACCCCTTCACACTCATTTTAGAGTACAACCATGCCAAGATAACTCAAGTGAAAGTATCCCGCTCAATGAGTATTGAATACGGGTCTCATCACAGCATTTGTTGAAATTAAACGTCTGACTTTAACCACGGTTGCGCTGCAAAACGATCTTTTAATAGCTGCAAAAAATGCGCGGTTCTTGCTGAACGAGAACGTACATCGGTCCCTAATAACGCCACAATATCAGCACTTGGCAATCGATATTCAGGCAACAATCGTACCAGTGCCCCACTGTCTAATTCAGGTTGAACGTCCCATTCAGAACGCATAATGATACCGTGCCCTGCCATTGCCCAACTTTTGACAATGCTGCCTTCGTTACTGGTGAATGTAGGGGTGATACGTACTGACGCTTGCTCTTCACTGGTATTATGTGTGAAGCGCCATAACGTCACATCTTCACTATTCTCGCGCAAGGAAATACAAACATGTTTTTTCAAATCACGTGGTGATGTGGGTGTCCCATGCCGCTTTAGATAATCAGGAGAAGCACAAAGAAAACGCTGGTTAGGTGCAAGCACAGAAAGTGTTAATGTTGAGTCGCGTAATTTACCAATGTAGATAATAAGATCCCACTGATGGCTTTCAGCCCAGCTAGGTTTATCTGACAGTTCCAACTCAACACATAAATTCGGGTGCAGCTGTTGAAACTCAGCCACTAAAGGCGCAATGTAATCATTACCGAATCCTAAAGGTGCAAGTACTTTCAATGTTCCATTGATCAGGCTCTTTTTGCTAGCCATCAAGGCCTCTATCTGATTCATCTCCTCAATAATAAACTGTGCTTTACGCTGTAATAAGTAACCTTCTTCTGTCAGCCCTATTCCCCTTGCTTGGCGCTGCACCAACTTAACGTTCACTTTTGATTCGAGAGCTTGCAGGCGCAGTGTTACTGAAGGTGGCGTTACATTCAATTTACGCGCAGCCGCTGTTAACGAGGGTTGAGTCGAAATAGTATAAAAAAATCGTAAATCTTCGCTGGTAAGCATTAAGTTCAAACCTAATATGATAGTTAGTAATGGTTAATATAACTTTAAACCTCTGTATTGCACAATAGTGTAATAACCAAGTAGGCAACGCAATACAAGGAGATATTATTATGTCAATCAGCACCTGTTTAACAAAAATAGACACCCCATTTTTGTTCGTGGATAAAACGAAATTTGATCGCAATGTATTGGCTCTCAGAGAAAAATTAGCAATGCATGATGTAGTATTAAGGCCGCATTTAAAAACCGTAAAATCAATTGCAGGAGCCAAACACCTGTTAGTTGATTTCGATTCGCCCGCGACAGTATCAACAGTGAAAGAGGCAGAGGTATTTGCAGGCGCAGGTTATACCAACCTGATTTATGCCGTCGGTATTGCACCACAGAAATTACCGCGTATTCAAACACTGCTTAATAACGGCATAAATATCAGCATATTGTTAGATAGTGTCGCACAAGCGAAAGCTGTCGTTGCATTTTGTCAGGCTCAACACATCAACATCCCTACCTTATTAGAAATTGACTGTGATGGTCATCGTGGAGGCATTCAACCTGATGATGCACAGTTAATAGAGATAGCAAATACCCTCCATCAAGGCGGCGCTGAATTACGTGGCGTTCTCACTCATGCAGGCGAGTCCTATGATTGCAGCAGTGAACAAGCACTCATAGCAGCAGCTGAAGGTGAACGTTTGGCAGCCGTGATAGCAGCAACACGACTAATTGAAAGTGGACTTCCTTGTCCTGTTGTCAGTGTCGGCTCTACACCAACAGCCCATTTCGCCAAGAACTTAGCCGGCGTGACGGAAGTCAGAGCGGGTGTTTACACCTTTTTTGATTTAGTGATGGCAGGTATCGGTGTGTGTCAACCTGAAGATATTGCATTGTCGGTGGTGACCAGTGTGATCGGACATAATGAAAAGAAAGAGTGGTTATTTATTGATGCAGGCTGGATGTCATTATCACAAGATCGTGGCACGCGTACACAACGTAAAGATTGTGATTATGGTTTAGTCTGCGATAGCAATGGCGATATTATTCCTGGCCTACAAGTGATCGGCACTAATCAAGAACACGGTATTATTGCCACTGTTGATGGCAGTAAATTACCAACCATAGCAGTTGGTACACAATTACGAATTTTGCCTAATCATGCCTGTGCGACAGCTGCGATGCATGCGGGTTATTACGTGGGACACTCTGATCAAATTGAGCTTGATTATTGGCAACGAATTCAAGGTTGGTAGATTAATGCGTGCTAAAGGCGCGAGCTAAAACAGCGACGTTAAATAGACAATTTACGTGGCGAAATCTAAAAATAATCGTCTATGAATAGGAAAATGAACAGATTATGAAATATATAAATGAAGCGTTATCGAGTCAACTCATTACCCCTGAACTCGCGTTTAACGCAATATCAGCAGCGCTTATCGCGGCAAGTGAGCAAGCTCAATTATTCCCGGTTGTTATTGCAGAAGGTCACTCTGAAAATAGTATTTTTTCACTCAAATCTGCCAATACGGCACAATTAGTGGGATGGAAAACTGGCAGCTATTGGCCGGCTAATACAGCAAAAAATATCCCCTGCCACGCTTCAACTATTTTTTTATTAGATCCAGCAACAGGTCATCTTGATGCCGTTATTGAGGGCAGCACCGTTAATGCCTACCGAACGGCCGCCGCCGATGCGGTTGCAGTCTCGCAATTGGCCCGTGAAGATGCGCGTTGTTTAACTATATTAGGTACGGGTCATCAAGCATTCTATGAATGTATTGCGGTGTGCCTTGTTCGTGATATCCATACCGTATTGGTTGTGGGTCGCAATGATGATAAGGCTCAAGCACTGGTTAACAAATTAGCAGATGCTGGCATTCATGCCCAAGTTAAAGCAGCAGAGCAAGCCTGCCGAGCCGCCGACATTATCATTACCGCCACCACCGCTAGCGAACCTTTATTTTCAGCTGATTGGGTAAAAGCAGGCACCCATATTTCTGCGATGGGTGCTGATAGCAAAGGTAAGCAAGAACTCCCGACGGCACTCTTTGATCATGCGGATTTATTTTGTGACTTTACTTCACAGTCGGTGGTGATTGGCGAATACCAACATATTCATAAAAATACACAGGCAGATAAATTGACCATGATGGGTGAGGTATTATCAGGGCGAGCACAGGGGCGTAAAAACAGAACCGATATTACTATTTTTGATAGTTCCGGCATTGCAGTTCAAGATCTTTTTATCGGTCAGTATTTATTGGAGGCAGCGATTGGTGCAGGCCACTCTATTAAGTGCTAATGCTGAATATAAAGTGACTCAGTGAGTTCGGCCATTTTTCTCGATCAAAAAGGGTTTTGTAACTCACATTGTACCTTTGCGATGGATAAAGTACTTGGTACTTTCCGATTGCAGGCAGTATCATCAAAAACAACTTATTAACTCAAGTAACTTTTTATAGTCACCCGCTTAGGGTGACATTTTAGGAAATATCCATGAAATTAATTTTCAACGCAGATGATTTTGGGTTATCGGAAAGTGTCAATAATGGCATCGTGCAGTGCTTTAAAGCAGGTGTGGTTAAATCAACAACAGTGATGATGAATCAACCCGGCGTAAAAAATGCAGCAGACATATATCAGCAAGGTTTAATTCCAGAAGTCGGTTTACACTTTACTGTTACCGCAGGAAAACCACTCTCTCCTGCGCATCAAGTGCCGAGCTTAATCGATGATAATGGAGACTTCTTCGGTCGTGCTGCGTTGATGCAGAAACAGGATATTAATCAAGATCACGTCTACAACGAATTAATGGCGCAGTATCAAGCCGCGATTGCTGCTGGTTTTGAAATTAATCATCTTGACAGTCATCATTTTGCTGGTGTTTATCCGCCTTTAAAAGAGGCGTTTATTCGCTTTGCTAATGACATTAATTTACCCGTGCGCCGCATTGATAATATCGTTGCAGGACAAACAGGATTAAAGGTTGCAACACCCGATGCTTTTGACATGCGCTTTTTTGATCAAGGAGTCTCATTAGCGCAGTTAAAGACACTACTGCTCAGTTACCAAAAGACCATGCCCGATGGTATTTTAGAGTTAATGTGCCATCCCAGCACAGAGGATAATGCAGACCTAATTGGCTTAACGGGGTATATTGAAACACGTAACATTGAACGAGATATTTTAACCTCTAACGAACTGTGCCAGTGGTTAAAAGCGCAAAATATTGAATGTATTGGATTCGATGAGGTCACCTCATAATAGATGCATCAACAGTCATAAAATCAACGTTAAAAGCACACAGAAAACAGGTTAAGTGAGTCGATTAACTTAGTGACTAACTTTATGACAATGCAGTAGCGAGGTCGATTATATACTTAACGGATATTGGTCCCTTGATAGTATTTGTTTGATAGGTACAAAATTGAATGTTGTCGACCTTCAAATGCTCAAGCGTGGCTAAATCAACATCCTCGCCCCCCATAGGTACTTTCTCGAGAGACAAAGCCGTTGCATAATACCCAAGCGTAATATGTGCATCAAAAACACTCGAATCATCCCCAGTAGAAATTAAATGAAGTGAGTCCCTTAATTTCGATAAACCATTATCTGGAGAAATAACACTGACAATTGGAGAGTGCACATACGAAGAGAGACCTTCCCAACACACATTAAATTTTTCACAATTCAAACGTCGTAATAACTTAACTTGACGCTCAACAACTTGCCAACGTTCAGCATCCATCAACCCAACCGTTGCAATGGTGACATGATGAAAACGTTGATAACCAGTTTGAAGGTAGGGATGAAAAATAGACCTCACCCTGTTCAAACGATCGACCCAAGCATCATCCTCGATTTTAATACACCAGAATCCATAAAGTTGAATGCCACCATGCCAGTCAACAAAATCAATATCTGCTGGCACTTCGGTTGTGATAGGAAACATGCATTATTCCATTTGTAGAATTACCAATTTGATAAATTGCTTTATGTACCATAAGAGAAAATCCCTAACACCCAGTATACCTAAGCCACATCAACGAAATGACCGTAGTAAACCTTTTCACCGACAAGAGACATTAACGCTTTCGTACTGGGTAAATTTGGCCACTTTTCAGTATTTAATTGCGCGGCCTCTTTGTTAATCCAAGTTAGGTGCCAGCATAGTTCTTCTTCATTATCTGTTTTTTGCAATATATTATGAGAAGTGATAACTGTTTCATTGGCGTTAATTTCATCAATAATTAATAGACTTAATGCGATGACCTTTGGAATATTTTCTTTCGATACTTTAAATATGGTTAACTCTGAACAACTACTCATAAAATCCCTTTTGCTATAACGACCTGTTAACGTATTAGATTTGCGACTGGAATATCCTTAGCAATTACCAACAGTATTCGCGCTTTATGTAAGTTTTTTTACACCCGGTTTTCTTGATATTAAAATGAAGAAGTCCTAAAGCAGGTTCTCACTTCATCAACGCCTCATTCTGAGTAACATTCAATTCATTTTAATCGTCCGAGTGTCCATCGTATCAAGAGGCGACTTACCATTAATGATTTTACCCATTAAGTAAGTTTCCTCTCCGGTACTAAACTTTACGCCTAAAGATCTTCCGATGTAATTTTCATGAACATCCATATATATACTAACGGGCGAATAAGGGAAACTTATTGTCAGTTCAATACCGTCTGTGGACATTCCCAACGTCACGTTCCAGTCCACTTTTAGAACCATTTCTTTATCACTACAATAAACAAAAGTAAGCTCTTCTTTTTCACTGCAGTCATAATCAGAAAAATCAAAACTCATCGCCCTTGCTTCTCCTTTGATAATGCCACCGTACAGGCCATCGGATATTTTATTATCGATGGTCATTGTTCCTTGTAATTCACTCGCATTATCTGCATTTATTTGCCGTGTAAATACCTGCCATTCTCCCATCATATATTGATCAGTTTCAGTGATAGATGATGATGTTATCCCTTCGGGACAATCAGGAGGGCAACTAGCCGGTTCATGCTTATCTGTGCAACCAGAGATAACCGAAATAAGCAGTGAAAAAACAACTAGATTTTTAATTAAATAGATAAAGTTAGCGCTCATTGAAATCCTTTAAACTTTGGGGGATGTTGTTATATAAACCATGCAAACGATGAAATATATGGCGTTTTACTTACCAACTGAGCAGCTTGTTCTATTTTACACCGTTGACTTGGTTAACGCGGTCTTCACAATGGTAAAGCCTACCAAACCTAAAATAGCGCCCGTTACTTTATCAATGTAATAAGCCAGCTTCGAAAATCTGCGTCTCACTTTATCGCCAGATAAAATAAACACAATTGCAGAGTCCCAAATAAAGACTAATGATGTCATCCAAATACCCAGTAGAATTTTAAATGTAAGGCTGACATCTTTGGTTAATACAACGGTAAATAGGCTTAAATAAAATAGCACATTTTTAGGGTTTAAAATCCCAGACATAAAGCCAACAATAAACTCTTTAAAAAAGGTAGTCTCATTATTTTCACTCTGACTTACTTGAGCGGATAGACTTTCATAATCGCTTTTTTTCGCACGAAGCGCTTGGATTGCTAGATACAGTAGAAATAACCCACCAGAAATTTTTAACCCAATCATTATAAACACAGAGCTTGCTAATAATGAGCCTACTCCGATTAAGCATAATGCGATATATAAAGCATTTGCAATTGAGATACCCAGTGCAACGCCAATCGCTTTTTTACTTTCATTTTTCACGGCACTTTTTACTAGAATGACAAAGTCGGGGCCAGGGCTAATGAGGGCCAAGAAATGAGCAAAAGCGACCGTTGCAAAAATACCAATTAAACTTATTTCCATATTAATGTTATCCCTTAAAAATTAAATGCCAAAAACTCACAATAAAACAAACGCCCACATCAATCACGATTGATAACACAGACTCACTGGCTCATTATCATTTAAAGATAATCTCCGTAAAATGTGGATTATCAATTAAGACGGCGAGTTTAGATATTCCATCCAATTCAACCAGCATATCTGTTTCGTTAATATTAAGCTTGATGCACTCATTACGAGCCGTATTACGCAATGTATCAAGAGCAACACCTGTTATAGACTCACCCGCTTTCATGGTTAATTTAACCGGATAGTGGAACAAACAGACAATTTCAATATAATCGTATTCACTGCAACTTATCATCAGACTCACCTCTGAAAATGGATTACTTACTGTAAGACTGAATAACCGTTATTGCAAACACTGACACAATGCACACTTAAGTGGGCAAAATGGCTGCCTACTATTATGGAGGGAAACACTACATAGCCAACTTTTTTGCTGCGTTTAATGTTTTTGTTATCTTTAGTTGGCGTGAATCTTACTTTTTTTAGTCATTAATGCAATAACATAAACAACAGCAATTGGAACTGCAGCCCATTTCAACGCGGCAATGACAGAATGTAAAAAGAATAATGAGTCAGGGAAAGCAGACGGGTTATATAAAAACAACAACTCCATCGTATTTTCAACCCAGTCGAATACACAAGCCGCAAATGCCAACACAACAACCCATGTATATTTGAGTGATTTAGTTTTTCCCTTTTGCACAATCAGTAACGATAATAAAGATGCAAAAAAGGCAGAATATGAGGCAGCATAAATATAATCTACAAATATCCATCGCTTAAAATGCGCTATGCCAGACTCCCCCCAACTTTCGATTATTTCTATGCCGATATCTTTGTCAAAAGACAATTGCAATTTGATCACACCCATTCCATTTATCCCATCAATTTGAGGGTTTATAAAAAACATTACGATGCTAAACATAATTAACATCAATATAAACGAAGTCAGTAATACATTTTTCTTACCTAATAAATGCAACAACGTTATCTCCTTTGATCTTTTTGATCGTAAAAATTAGAAGGAAACATCATATACATTTCGGTATCATGTTGATAGAAGGTACCTGAAAGTGGTGTAGGCACCTATAAGTAACCAACGGAAGCTATTGATTTATGGATGATTGCACGGTTTACAATAAAGACTGCCCGATAAGAATGGTACTTGATAGAATTGCAGATAAATGGACTATTTTAATCGTTGGCTCACTGATGTATGAAACAAAACGATTCGGAGTGTTACGTAGAGAAATTGAGGGCGTTTCTCAGAAAATGCTTACTCAAACATTGCGCGGAATGGAACGGGATGGCTTAATTAACAGAAAAATTTATCCAACAATTCCACCCAAGGTTGAATATTCACTAACAGATTCAGGGCAATCATTAATAAAAATATTATTAGATATTCAGGATTGGACCAAAGATAACACCAATAACATATTAGCGTCACGAAAAGCATATGATGCAAGCCTAGACGAACAATAGCCAATTTTAGTTTCGTTAAAATATCGAGCAAAAGGAATCAATGGGGTCAAGATAAATAGAGTCAGATCTTTCATTTTGTAGTGAGAAGTAAGCACTGTAAATGACTAATAAACAAAATGAAAGACCAGATCTCGCGTGTTCATGTGTTGGTGAATATGACTTATGTCTCGTCGTTTTCAGATAATGGTTGAACATCCTGATGCTCTGTCTCGGCTGTACCTAATTTCTTCAAACGCTTCTCTTCTTTCTTTTTCTTTTTAGCGATCTCTTTCTGACGTTTTTCAAAAGAGTAATTTTGCTTAGCCATTCCTGTTTTCCTTTATATATCTTCAAGATTGAAGCTTTAAGAATACGGCATTTCCCATCCGATTACTGTTTTCATTGCACCTAACGTTCTACTTTCGCAACAATCAACAGAACAACAACCTAAGCACCTGTTTAGTTGCGTTGAAATAACTTGTTATATGTCTGGCTTGCTAGGCTTATTTGATAATTGAAACACCTTCAACTTCTAATACTGTTTTTGCACCAGCCAGCTCGATAACTTTTAATAATGTAGTTTGAATAGTTTGGTCTTTTCTTACATCCTCTTTACTGGAAAACGTCTGTTCCTGAACAGGCATTCCCTCTTCTGAGGTAAAACCTACCACGACTTCGGTTGCGACATTAGCTGACGCACCAAAATATGAGAGTGAAATTTGAGGATAACCCTGAAAACCTTTTTTAACTCTTTTTGAGATACGCTTTGTCGATTTATCCAAATTCATAATAAATATCCAATAGAAATAGAGAAATAATGACTCCCACGAAGACGCTAGCCTCTACCGTGGGTTAGTTTTTCAACCAGCGCCATAATATATCTATTAACAAGATAATGTCAGGCTAGCATGGATAAACATAACATACTTTTCATCGCGTTAGATACTCACAAAAGCTTTACTGATGTCGCATATATAGAAGATGCACGTGGTGCAAAGCCCATTCATCTCAATCGGATACTCAGTAACAAATCCGCAGCAACGCTGTAATTACTTGCTTCATTCTGTACGTTAATTATCTTAATAACAGAGAAAACATGAAGCAGCTAAAGATATAAAAATGGAAAAGTAATATTTAGATTGATGCAAAAAGTCATTCAAACGCATCACTAAGCGGATAAAATTAGTTGGCTAAAGTCACGATGCGATGGCCAACGGTTAATTTTAAATAATTTGCTATTTTTGGGGCTACATTTTAGAGGTAAAATAAGCCATTATCTTAGCTGTTGTCATCTCTTTGGTTTCATTTGAAAAGCAATAATAGCTAGGTCGCATGTCACTAAAGTACTGCATATCCATTTCTAAATCGTTCAATGTTGAAAACAAACCAACGGGCATATTATATTCACCTGTTGCTTTGAGCTTATAAAATAAATGAGTACCACACTCCATGCAAAAACCTCGAGAGGCCCAAGCTGATGACTCGTACATTTTCACCTTATCGCCACCTTCAATTTTTACTTTCGTTCCACATTGAACAGCAAAAAATGGTGCACCGCCCCATGTCCTACAAGACTGACAATGACACACTGTGAATTTAGGGTTAATTTCCTCTGCGATAATATTAACAGCACCACAAAGGCAATTTGTTTCTGAACTCAACATATCTATGACACCTTAATTAAACGACAACGTCCGCTTAAGCAGACAAAAATAGTGGGCTAAAATGGGTAACGAAGCAAAACCAAAGCCACTGTTTTAGTTTCCTTTAAGCACTTTGTCACGGGCTAAACCTCAAACGACAAGAAATGCATGAGTAAATCGACATCAATGCTTTTAGTCTGCTCATAGTGTTCACCAACAATATTTGCAACGGCCGATTGCCAAAATATTAACGCACCATCATTTTCGATTAAAACGCGAATCTGCCACTTTCCAGGAAATAGACCAACAACAAGCTCTAAACTCTTTTTACCTACGCCCTTCCCTTTAAATTTTCTAAGCACAAAAAACTGAGCGATATCGTAGACTGACTCATTTTCTGGATATTTTCTAATCAGTACAAAACCTGCTAACTCCTCACCCACATAGATAAAGAAGGGAAAATGATCACTTCTATTCCAATAGAGGTCAAGGCTATCTGCGTTGTAAGTAAATAGCCCACTTTCACTCGGAGCCCATCCCATATATTCAGACATATCATAAATATAATAAGGAAAAAGGTTCTCAAGTACATGGCGAGACTCTAATTTAATCTCATTTAACGAAACTTCCATCGTAAACCTTACCAGTTAGCACTTACATTAAGCAGGCTAAAATTGTTCTGTATTTTTGCAGTCTTTTTGAAAAAACCATGCACTGTTTTAGCTCCCTTTAAACGTCTTATCATGTGCATATTAATAGCCACCAGCTGTTTATTGTTATTAATTAAAAGGTTAACAACATGTCATTCCACTGTACCCCGCCATGGCTTGAGTCTGATATTCCCTGATGAACAAATCCAAAGCTCTGGTAGAATTTAATCAGGTGATCTTTGCAAGTCAGCACCATCCCTTTATGCTCACTATTTTGACTAAACGCGATAAAGTAGTGAGTAAGTGCCGACGCATAGCCTTTATTTTGGTATTGAGGATCAACAGCCAACCCAAATACGGTTTGGTATCCACCTTGAGGGCAGTGAAGTCTTGCATCTGAGTACAGCGCATCAGGCAGTTCAGGTGCATCGAATATGCAACCGTTAATATGACCAACGACAACACCATCGCTCTCTAACACAAAAAAACATTCTGGAAATACTGCAAATCGCTGTTGAAATGATGCTAACGATGCGGCTTCAGTTTCGGAAAAGCAAATTTCTTCTATTTTTGCCATACGACTGATGTCTTCTGTGATAGCTTGACGGATTTTGTACATTTAAGCTCCTTTTTAGATATTACGACACGTCATGGTAATGAGACCAGAGCATCAACGCCTGTTAAGCGAAACGTAATCCGCTGTTTTAGTTCCGTTTAAACGCCTAGTAGAATTGGCTTAGGAACAATGCTGTCTTTCGCAAGGGATGCCATCATGGTCTCCATCCATTTTTGTATTTGGACAGTTTTGAATAAAATACTTAGCCTCTTCGCAGGAAGTCATTTGGCTACAATGCTGACGTCCATCGCAAGAATAACTTGCTTCATAAACGGGCGGTGAATCGCTTACAAATTCAGTTGGTTCATTTAATAATTGAAGGTCTGCATTCGTTATAACCGGAACACTTTGCTCCGCATATATTTGCCATCCAGCTAAAGCCACTAATACTAATAAAACAATTTTTTTCATTTACCCTACTCTACGAAATAATTCTAACACTGTGTTAAGCGGGCTAAAATAGTGAGTTAAAATGTGTAGCACAGCGAAACGTAACCCAATATTTTAGTGCCCTTTAAACGCCTAACGCTAGTTTGTTATCCGCTTATTTTGGCTAATTTAACCATTAGGTTTAGAGCTTCTTTTAATTCATCCAACTCTCCCCCTGACGGTACGGCTTGTTTTGCACAATTATTTACAGCAATTGCATGATCCATGAATAAGCGATTTTGTGGGTAGCGTGTTTCAAGCTGTTTAACTAAGGTATTTTTATAGGTATCTACTTGTGTTTGCATTTGATTCGCTTTGTCTTTATCACCACCATTAAATTCCAACAAACCTGGTGAAACTATTTGGCGCTGAATGTATTGATCATACGTTCCAAGTCCTTTACGCACTTTTTGTACATCCTCCTGATCATAATTTGATGGAGCGACAGCAAGTTTATTATCAATAAACTCGATAAGCGCTTGGCAAGATTGCATTTCATTTATCAAGCCAGCCGCTAAAGATGATTTAGAAACAACCAACAACAGACCTATAATTAATATTTTTTTCAATTTATTACTCCTGAAATGATTATAATGAGCCTAAATAGTTAACCCCAATCAACTGGATAAAGGTTCCAATATCTTTTTTCAGCATCCGGAGTCACTATTATACCTGCGTTATTTACTATAGCATTCAAAGCATCATTAGCGACGTCTGCAACTAAAGTCGCGTGAATAGGAGCCTGTATATCAGCACTTTCACCTAAAATAGGTTTCGCCAAAATTTGGATACGAATGGTCGTGGACAAATAACAGAAGCATTAATCCCTTTAGGCGCCAACTCAATACGCAAGCTCTTACTACAGCATATTTTTAGTGTTATAAGGCGCTTGAGCAAGCACAGGTACTTATCTTCCATATCTTTAATTTAAAAGATTAAACAACCGCTAGTATTAAAGCCCCAACGGTAAGTGCACCTTTGAGATATTGACCTGCAGTGTAACTTCCGTCTTTTTCCTCCTCAACCTCATCAGGATGTTCCATTCCTAATGCGCCATAAGCAAAAGATTCAACGTCATCGGAAAGGTTTCGGTCTTTAACACCTTTTTCAGATTGATCTGCGTTAACTGAAGCAGCTTGAAGCAATTTTGCCTCTTCGGAAATATTAACTTGTTCTTTATTCGCTTCCACACCTGCTGGAGTTTCTTTATTTACATTGGCTTTATTTTGTAAATCCACAGGCTGCGTTAATTGCTTTGATGCAACATAATTATTCATTATTACTGATGTCATAAATAGCCTCAATTAATACAATGTCTTAAACAAGTAATCGGCAACAACAAGAAAAAGTAACTATTTTGCCGTTCTTTTGAAAGAATTAAATACGATATAAAGAAGCAATAAATATACCAATAATAAAGAGATTCATTTAGCATCATGAATGACTGTCTATATAGTGGATAGTCTTACTTTGATTGGCTTAACATTCGCCAAAAATCAAATAACATAGGTGAAGTGGCATAAAAATTAGATCAATAACATGGGATAGTCTTTTAATCGGGGCAAACACAATCATCAAACGGCACTAATTTTCCGTTTGTATGTGAGCATCTTGCCGCACTTCAAACTTGGTACTAAGTGGTGGCTTCTTCAATAATCAAAGGAATTGCTACCCCCCCCTTGAAAGAAGTCCTAGCGGGTAAAATACGAAGTAATGCTTTAACTTCAAAATTAACAGCTTCCACGACAACCCCGGCAAGTCCGATTATCTGTGACACATTAGATGAAAAATATTCTTCGCTCGCAATCAATGGAAAGCTATTTCCATTAATATCACGGATACAAAAATACTGTTCTTCACCTTTTATTTTAGGTTCACCAACTTTATCTGTTTTTACACCAGAAGTACCAATGGTTACATTTTCGGTTTGCGTAGACCGTGTCGTTTTTTCAACAGTCATTTTTCCTGTTACCCAGAAATACTGAGAGTTATAACCGAGCTCCGTATTAATTAAAAAGTCTAAATGATTATATTTAACTAACTCCTCTTTCAGGTCTTTAACCATTTTTGACGTGGATATTTGATAATTTTTACTTTCAGTTGAAGTGACACTTGCGCTCATAAACAAAGCTTTCACACCGGCGTTACCGCCTTCAGATTTTGTGATATTCACTGATGGAGAGTTTCCAGTACTTTCTTCATATAGCTCTGATATGAATTCTTTGTCCAAATATAATACTCTATGAAATGACATGATAGAAACTCCGCAGCCAGTTAACGCCTGCTTAAGCGGATAAAAATGGTTGGCTATAATTGTGGAGCGAAGCGGAACGTAGCCAACTGTTTTTATTCCGTTTAAAGATCTTGTTATATGCTCGCAAGTAATTTAATAAAAGACTAAATTAACCAGTAAATAACCTAAAAACTACGTAAATAAAGAGCAATAAATTAAAACATAAAAGAAATGTGATATGAAATTTCTTGATCCCCTTCCATTCTAAGGGGTTTAAATAAAACAGTGATGTTCTCAAGTGATGATCCGAATTATTTTTAAGGAAAGCACCTTCAAATACTCGATCTACTATCTCTTTATTATGCTTTTTGATTTGTAAATATATGAACATTTGAAGAACAAAATAGATAATTCCCAATACAATAATATTTACCATACCCGTTGTACCTTACATTATTAATTAACTACAGCTCACAAAGAACAGCATATATCGCCCATATTAACTGGAGAAAAATGGTGGGTTAAAATCGCGTAGCGATGACCCGCCGTTTTTCTTCCAGTTGAATTGCTTGTTATAAGGTCAAACAATGAAACCTACAATTGGAAACCACATTTCGATGTGATTTACCCTTTTCAATTTAAGATTAATTCTCAGCGAGGCGTATTGACGAGCGACGCTAAAAACCAATTTTAAATCGACAACTGAAAGTCGGTTTTGGTCTCTCAAACACGCTACCGCACTTGAAGTGAATTACACAGCAAGTAACGACGTTTAGGCTTTGTAAAACCAGCCAATTTTAGCAAATTTAAAACGAAGTTATTAATGCAAACTTCGCAAAAAAAGTACTGATTCGGGCTTCATAAAACCCACATTAAAATTCTAAATGAACAGCCTTATAACGCCTCATTCAGAGGCAAATAATTGTTGGCTAAAATAGCGACGCAGGAGCAAAGCCAACTGTTATTTGTCCTGCTGAAATGACTTGTTAGATTTTTCTTTAGCTAATAACTTCATAACATGCTCTTGCATGGCTTTAGCTTGTTTTTCTTTCTCTAACCATTCTTCTTTAGATTTAGGCTTACGACCAAATTCATCTTGAGTCGCGATTAACTTACCATCTTTACCGCCAATAAATGTTTCTCTGTTAGTGCCAAAAAGCTTAGTACTATTGGAAACAAATACAGAGTCAAGTGATCTCCAATCTGTTTTTTTTAGGTAGTTTTCAGGAAATAACCAATCTTTCTTAGCCGCCGCAATATATTTAGTAGCTCGTTTTTTAAGAATATAGTTGATCGAGAGTACTTGTTGCTCAGTTAACTCCCGCTCCCTAATGATATCGCTATAGTTAATGATTGTTTCATCAAAATATCGCGGGTTTGTTCTTGGTTTAGGGGCTTTTAACTTACCTGGACTTCTCGCGTACTCAACGTTTGTTAAAATTGCACAATGATTCATATCTAAGGGAAAAATTGTTCTAGTACCCTTTAAGTAAATTTCTGGATCAGATGGGAATACGCATTTAGCATTGGCAGGGTAAAATACAGAGTTATAAAATGTTACGGGTGTATCACTTACAATAAATTTAGTACCTGAGTTATTTGCGCTCACAACCTCCATTGATGCTTCTGCCCACATAGTGCAATGCATCCTTCTGACTTCCTGCATCTTCATTAAAAGATCATTGTAACTTTTTGGTTTAGTCTCTTTTACGAGCCAGTTTAGACCTTTAGGTGTTCTTAACCTTTGAGCATCTAAATATTCAAAATACTTTAATATGTGAGGGTGAATTAAGCGCATCCAATCAGGAGAAGCCATTGCAGAAATAGCGGCTGCTCCCTCAGTATCTATTTTGCCAAAGAGGTGGCGCTCGATATCATCATTTTTATGCCCAAAATAATTAGTCGTATATAGATCAATTTCATAAAAAAATTTTCCCGGACCTTTAGTCAGGATTTCTCCTTTTTTTATAATTTTACCGTCGGGTCTTTTGATGATTTCAGGAAAGAGATCAAGTCTGAAATAAGCCTTCTGCTCTTCAAACATGAATCTTTTTTGGTACCACTCTGGTACATAATGATGTTTATGTGAAAGCTTCACAAATCTTCCTTGAAAAATCTAACGCCGCATTAAGCGGATAAAAATAGTTGGTTATAATGTTGAGGCACGAAACATAACCAACTGTTTTTATTCCGTTTAAATGCCTTGTTAATTGATGCCGATAATAGAACTTTAAACACCAATTATTCTAGTGACCATTTCGATATTGAGAAACCAAATACCAAACGGAAACTACACACCTTTTTAGCAAAATTACACGTTCAATATGGCGCGAAAACTAGGCAAAAAATGAAGCCACTATTTACTAAAAACTAAGCTAATGAGTTTTATGCTTTTGGTTTTTATAAAAGCAAAACTCTATTAGCGAAAATACCTTAATCTGGCTGAATGTGCAGATTAAAAGTCACATTCGAGACAACTTATTTGAGCGTATTTCATCAATTAGTTGGTATTAAAACACTTAAATTTGAAAACATATCCCAAATAATTTTAAGGCCAATTAACGCCCACTTAAGCGGACAAAAATGGTTGGCTATAATGTGGAGCGAAGCGGAACGTAGCCAACTGTTTTTGTTCCGTTTAAAGTGCTTGTTAGTTGCCGTCTTGGACAGCTTTACAACCACATATTTAATGATAACTCATGACGCAACTTTAACGTTTATACCGCGAAGAAACCAGAATAAATCATTAAAACATAAACCTACAACGCAATTCTTTTGCAAAAACTAAAAACAGAATGACGCATAAAACTGCAATCGTCGATAATGGAGCGAGTTCTGATTCACTCCGATATTAAACTTTACCGCTGGCGACTATTAGCAGCTAGACACAAACAACGGAATGACCTACTTTCACAAAACCCACAACGCAATAATTGACGAACAGAGCAAAACACTCTGAAACACTAAACACAATTCAGAGACTCAATACGAGCAAAAGGTTTAAGGCGAACTAACGCCCGCTTAAGCGGACAAAAATTGTTGGTTATAATGTGGAGCGAAGCGGAACCTAACCAACTGTTTTTGTTCCGTTTAAAGCGCTTGTTATGCGCCAACCCCCAAGCCAATAAGGTATTTTTTTATTTCTATTGTTTGTGCGTTTTCAAAAGCAGTATATTCCTCGCCATAGTCTCTGTATGTAGCATGAATATTACAGCCATTTTTAACTAAAAGTTCGATAAGTTTGAGTGGTCCATAATTGCAAGCTTTCAAAAAAGGAGTCTGATCCATAAATCCCCTTCTTTCAATATCTGCGCCAGCAGATATTAGCAAAGAAACAATTTCACAATGCTTAGACTCCACCCCTTTAAGTAAAGGAGTTACCCCACAATCATCTCGTATATTGACATCTACTCCTGATGAGATTAATAAGGCAACAATTTCAATACATCCAGAATCTACAGCGCGAAGAATTGGAGTAGCCCCAAATTCATCTAGTTTATTTACATCTGCACCTTTAGATATAAAAAATGCCACATTTTCAATTTGAGAAAGCGAGCAAGCTTCATCTAACAAATAATTTCCACTTTTGTCAGGAAGATTCACATCCAATGTTGTCGGATACACTTCGATTATATCTTCGTGACTAAGCTCATTTAAGATTTCGAAGTATGAATCAATCATTGAAATAACGACTCCTTGCACTGGCGCATAACGCCCATATTAAGCGGACAAAAGTAGTTGGCTATACTTGTTGAGGTACGAAACAAAGCCAACTGTTTTTGTTCCGACTTAAATTGCTTGTTATAAAGTCAACCATTGAACCCTACAATTGAAAGGTACATTCCGATATAACTGCCCTTTTAAATTTAAGATTAATTCTCAGCGAAGCACGTTGACGAGCGAAGCTAAAAACCAATTTTAAATCGCTTGCTGAAAGTAGGTTTTGGACGCTCAAACAGGCTACCGCACTTGAAGTGCAAAACACAGCAAGTAACGACTTTTAGGCTTTGAAAACTAGCCAATTTGAGTAATGTTACAACGAAGTTAGTGATACCAACTTCGCAAAAAACTTTGCTGATTTTTGGACTTACAAAACCAACCTCAACACACTAAATGAACACTTTATAACAGAGTAACTAACCCGAACCATTCCACATTTAACAAAGGAAGCGCGGAATAATTTAATTTGTTAAAATATACGCTTTGTCCACATAAAAACAATACATTAAAGCAAACAATCAAATGAAAGTCATGGCAATTAATAGGGGAGTTCTGCATTATCAACAAAAATACGGATTAATGGCGCAAAGACTGAAAAATGAGGTAACTAAAAAAGAATGTGTGAAATATTAGTAAACCCACAGATTAAGTCTCCACGATAGTCCTCTCAATACAGGTTGCAGTAGTGCATTGGCGCACTAACATTCCCTATCTCACAACGCGCTCCACACTGAGATAGAAAACGAAGTCGTCATTTATTCTAACCAACAAATACTAAATACAAGATTCAATACCATATGCAAAAAAGAGGCTAGTTACTGCCATTGATGATGTGCCTATTGCTCAATAATCAATGGCGAAGCAAGTATAAAATCAAGTAACGAATTATCAGGCACTTCTATATCATTGCCTTGTGTTAGAATCGATGCGCCTACACCTACTTTAGCGCCATTCTTTGCTCCACTACTTCCATTTACTAAACCACCAATAGCGGTCGCGCGTGCTGTTTTTCCAGCCGTTTCTTTTGCCGTATTTTCTCCCTCACCAGTCAATGCATGGGTGGAAATAGAATGCAGCGTACCGGCAATGGAAAGCTCCGTTAATGTAAAACTTAACGATGCAGACCCTGCGATGCGGCCAGCTTTTTTCACTTCTGTGAGTACCCCATAAACTTCGCTGCCTTTAGGTGCGACAATGGCATTGCCTGACATTAAGTTACTTTCAAGTACCCCACTAAAACGTTGACCTGATTTGTGATGTCGACTATTAAAACCCTTACTGATTTTTACCATTAAGGTACTGCCGGTATTAACCGTGTGGCGATCCACTGTAAGTGCTACTGAAGCTTCTTCAGGAGCACTTACAGTCTCATTTTCTTGCTGCGTAGCACTCAATGGTGACTGCTCATGATGTTGCGCCATATCAATACTTTTAATATCTTCTGTCGGAAATATCATCTCTATTCCCTCAACATTGAATATCACCCTATCACTATGATGACTTTTTATCTCTCCATCAAAGCTACGACCATCTTTCAAAGTAAGCTGGGCTGCGCTAACTTGAAAAATTGTTAGTGAACCACAAAGTAGCCCGAGTAGCTTTTTTTTATTGAGTCTCATGTGATCACCTTATTATATTGTTGATTAATGTGGCGCTATCATGAAAGGAGTAATGCGATTAATAAATAATGTTTAATAGATATCTCTCATATGAATTATCGATGTATGAAATGGTGACTCTATCTGCAGATACACCTAGCCCTGATTAGCTATGCGTATATATACAGTTGCTCTGTTCGAATTTTGTATGATTAACGACATTACTCATCAGTATTCGTGATGCTATCTATAAGCCAAAGGGGCTGTATTAACAACCTTGTCACGCACATGATCTCCATTCACAACCGTCATTAGAAACTCATTTCTAATGGGGTCATTAATTTAATCGCTCTTCAATACAGAGTGAAATATTAAGAAATGGAGTCACAATGAAAAAATCAGTTTTATCCATCGCGTTAGCAGGTATCATTTTCTCAACGGGTAGCTTTGCTGCAGGGTTAGGTTTATCACAAATAGGGACGGCCGAAAGTGTTGCAACGGCGGGAGCTGCGGGGGTAACCAATAATCGTGACGCATCAGCAACGATCACTAATGCGGCCGGGTTAAGTGGTATCAGTGATAACAGCACAGTGATTGGTATTCAATATTTAAACGTCGGTAATGAATTTGAACGAGACAATGATGACGCGACGAGTAAGGGTGAATCAGATCTCTTTATGCCACACCTTTCTTATGCACAGCGTCTTAATGAAGAGTGGGTAGTTGGGATTTCTGCACATTCAGCAGGCGGCTTAGGCATGGAATACAGTAATGGTCTGACAGGAGGAGCGGGAAATAAGAGCTTAGTTGATAGCAATATGATCGCTATTATGAATTTAACGACTTCGGCGGCTTATCAAGTTAATGAGCAGTTATCACTTGGAGGCTCTTTAATTGCGCAATATGCCACAGTAAAATCTGAATTTTCTGGATTAAATAATCATGAAATAAAAGATGATAATTGGGCGCCCTCCTTTGCACTGTCTGCGATGTACCAATTAAACGAGACTACTCACTTGGGTATGACTTATAACTATGGCGCTAAACATGAATTAGATATGGATGGTTTTGGTATTGTTGATCTGAACTGGCCGCAAATGGTAGAAATTGGTGTGCAACACCAGTTAACCGATGATTTGGCTATTATGGCTAATGCGAACTGGCAACAGTGGAGTCGCTTTGGGGATGATTATAAAGATACTTATGGTGTTGGTGTAGCATTAAGTTATCAACTACAGGATTGGACATTACAGACAGGGGCAAGTATTGACTCAAGTCCATTAGACGCGAATAACCGCGGTCATGCTCTGCCACTGGATCAGCAATGGCGAGTTGGTTTTGGTGGTCATAAAACATTAAGCAACGGCATGGTTTTAGGCCTAGCTTATCAGTATCAATCATTGGGGAATGCTGAAATAACTAACCATGGGTTAACAGACGGTTATTATGAAAATAACCGTGTGCACTTTATTACCGGATCATTAAGCTTTTAATATTATAAAGGGGCCTTACGAGGCCTCTCTTATTTTTTTGTCGCAAGTAAAGTACATAATTTATCACGCAACCATTGTTGCGCTTCACTTTTATTATTACGTTTATGCCAAATCATATAATGCTCTAATGGATGTGTTGCAAAAGGTAATGCCAGTTGTTGTAAGTTAAACAGTGGCGCGTAAACCGCTGCCATACTTTTTGTCGATAAACAAACAATGTTACTTTGAGAAGCAAGAGCAAGCCCTGACATAATAGAATCACAATCAGCCATTACATTACGCGCCTCAAGAGGTACTTTGCTTAGTGCGTTAACCCCATCAACGCCTGTACGACGCATTTTTAAACGCACATGATCCACAGCATAGTACTGATCTAAAGTAAGTCGTCCTTGCACAACAGGATGATTTTTGCTGCAAGTCGCTATTAGCTGGTCGCGATGAAACAACGCTATTTTATAAGAAGGGTGATTAAACTGCCCAAAATCGATGGCCAAATCTACTTGCTGTCTGCTTAGTTTATCTAATAACTTTTCATCTGAGGAGGGAGATAGCTGAAAATTAATCGAACAGCCTCCCATGCTCTTATCGGCATCGACTAAGGGCTGTAACAGCAACATCATCGGCTCAGTGACATAAACATTGAAAGTACGAGGATGATTAATATCGAATGCTTGTAGGTTATTTAACGCATTATTAATGCCTACAAATAACGGCTCAATCTCTTTCGCTAATTGTACGGCGATATTAGTCGGTGCAATCCCACGCCCTTCTCGCACAAAAAGTTGCTGCCCTAATTGCTCTGTCAGGCGCTTTAAAATACCACTCACCGCGGGCTGTGTTGTCTCGAGTGCTTGCGCCGCTAAGGTAATTGAATTTAAGCGGTACACTTCTAAAAATACTTTTAACAGGTTCAGGTCAACTCGATTTAATTCCATTACATATCTCATATTGTGATGTGTTACATATAAAACACATTATATATTTACATCTTTAATTCATCAATAATCACCTCATCGAAACAAGATATGCAGCACAAATGAGTCAACTCACACATAAGGTGGAATTTATGACAACATTGGTAAAATTATCAACAATCACAACGGCGCTTATATTTAGCTCCTCGGTATTTGCATCCGACCCGATGATGCAATACAACACTAAACAAACACAAACTGATTTTAAAAACATGCAAAAGTTTGAGTATCACGAAGGTGAAACGTTAGATAAATACATCGAAAGCCAACCTGAGGGAAAATTATATTCTTCAGAAAAAGAGGTCTTAGATGTGCTGATGGGCGGTGTAAATAATGGCGAATACCGTAGCCAAACTAAGACAGGTTGGAAGGAAGGTTTGATGTTTGAAGGCATCGCACCTTACGGCGATCACATGGTGTCTGGCGCAAACTGGTACCCACGTACTGAAGAAGTACAGCCCGATGAGATGCGTGTGACCTTTATGGGAACATCACCAATGATCCGCCCTGGACAAGCAAACACCTCGATTTATGTTGAACTCGGTAACGGTTCAAATTTCGTCTTTGATTTAGGTGAAGCGTCTATCGCTAACTATGTAGCGGCGGGTGTGGCAATGAATGAATTAGATCATATCTTCATTACACATTTACACGTCGACCACTATGGGTCGCTACCTTACCTATACCAATTTGGTGGATGGAATGGTCGTTGGGAAAAACCTTTGAACATCTATGGTCCAAGTGGTGCAACACCTGAGTACGGTACACGCCACATGGTTGAAGGCATGCAACAGATGCTTAATTGGCATACGGATGCATTTGATGTTTTCCCCTCGGGTAACGATATTGTGGTGCATGAATTTGATTTTCGTGATGACGGTGGTGTGATTTACGAGCAAGACAATGTTGAAGTGATTCATTGGCGTCGCAGCCACGCAAAAGATGGCGCTTCTGGTTATCGTTTGAATTGGACGCAAGAAGATGGTCGCGTGTTATCGGTCGTTTGGACAGGTGATGGTCGTCCGACAGAACTTGATTTGAAATATGCAAAAGGTGCTGATCTCTTCATTACTGAGTTGCAAACAGAAACCTTTGGTGTTTCTTCAATCATACAAGGTGTACCGCCTTTCTTAGCGCGTTATACGGTTGATACACACCATACACCAGCGTATGCAGCAGGTTATGTCGCAAATGAAGTACAACCTCGTTTGTTTATGACAACACATATGACATTTGACCCGTATTTAAACGAAGAAACAGTGGCTGAAGTTCGCCATCACTGGAAAGGCCCATACCACTTTGGAGCACCAGATGGCATTGTTGTTAACATGACAAAAGATAATGCATGGGTGCGTGAAGGTATTTTACCGGACTTCCCTAATGCACGAGCGCCACAATTTGATATGGCAGATGGCTCTGATTTTCGCATTCCAATGCCAAAAAATAGCCGAGAGGATATTCAAGAGCAAGAGATTCGTGATTTAGAGATAGACCCAAAACTGTACTACCCAGAGGGTTACATGCCTGAATTAATGACCGAGTGGCCAGTGGACAGAGATATTGTTATTCCGGCAGAACAAGTGCCTGAAGCAATGAAAAAAGGTATGAACAGTAAGCAGGAGTATATGGACAGAGTACGTGAACATCATAACTTAGATCGTAAATCAGTGAGCCGTCCAACAGAGCCTGGCGAAGGTGCTGGAACAGATAAAAAATAGCGCAGTATCAATGTAGGGGATGCACCTTATCCCCTAACAAAATTTAAGAGTCGCACTTAGTTTATTACTTAATCGTGTTTACTCGACATTTGGAGTTAATTATGAAAAATTCAATTATAGCAACCATATTACTCAGCCTTATTTCAGGCTCTGTTTTTGCAAAAAATAACAACCAGTCTAATGCATATGACTATCAACCTGGCGCAACCAATAACCAACAACGTCTTGCGGATATAGACCCAAATTATCAACTGACCTATCCATCAGAGAAAAAGGGGTACACGCAGTACGATAATAAATTTATGTCCGAGGCCGGTATGTACACGACCTATGAAAAACCGAACCCGGGTGACGCGATGCATGTCGCAGATAAAGGCTCGTTAAAAATCACCCATGGACAAGGCGGTGTGATCATGACGGATTACACCACTAAAAATGGAGCTAATCGCTTTAGTGTAATGTGCGGTTATACATCAGGTCCTTCTTACTGGGCAGATAGTAAACCCGCTAACGTTTGTCAAGATGCACAAGCGTTAGCGGTTGCACTGGAGGCAAAGGGTCAGTGGGAAATGAAGCCGATGACTTACACCTTGCCACCAGCAACAATCACTATCAACCCAGCTTCTTAAGATGCCTTTAAAGCAATAAAAAGGCTTGTTAAGTGTGATTTACAAGCCTTTGTAGAACCCAATATAAATAGGTGGAACTATTATGAACACAGTAACAACATCAATTATCAGTATTTTTATTTTATTACCAAGCTTAGTGAATGCTACAGAGCACAACCACAACCATAATCACTTTAATCCTGCACTTGAAGCATTAGGCAATGACATTATTAGCCTTACAGTCTGTTACAACAATGGTCACTTATCAGAAGAAGACCAAGAACCAGCATTTATCAACCTTATCAATCATGCAAACGTTGATGGTGAGGAGTTAGGCATGTATTACATGAATAGTTTGGGCACAAAAGCTGAAGAAATAATGGCGAGTGAACAAGGTCAACTATTATGGAATGAAACGTTTTGTAATGAATTAACCTTAACTTATTTAGATGTTGAAAAGTTAAAAGAGAAAGAAACGCATAATACTGCTCAACATGGACATGATCATCGTAATGAAGAGCACAGCATATTGTCTACGGATATAGTTGAACAAGATATTGAACGCGGTAGATTATTATATATTAATTAACGATTCCACCTAATGGGGGTAGAGTTTCGGCTCTATTCCTATTTCCCTTCAGCCTCGAAATATTCTTTATTAATAAGATAAGCAGCCTATTTTAACTGCTGTGAAGCCGTTATTCTGATGACTCGATGAATAGTCTTTACGAATTTTTGATAGGTTGGCAATGAGTGATACGTGGATACTTGTTTCACTCATATTACTCTCCCTTAGTATTGTTTAAATTTTACAGCTGGCTAAATCTGCTGTGAGATCTCCCGTATATTGACGATCTAATTTTTCAAGTTCATCAGCACTCAATATGATTGATGCAGGGGCGATACATCGTTCGTTGTTAATTTGATTCGTTGTCGATGTGACTTCTAAGTTTTGTTGTACCTTACAAAACTGTCCCTTCGAAAAATTGACCGCTCTTAAATAATCACGAAAAGCAGTGACACTGCTGTTTGTATAACAGTTAATAATAACGTCAAGATCAGGGTTATCGATGTTGTCGTTAACCTCATTGATTATATTTGCCGTGACGCCCTCACCCTTTGAAAAGCCCCCTAACTCACCTATCGATTCATAAACCCGGTGCTGCGCGGTGTTGCTCTCGACTTTATTCTTATCTTCAGAAGTAAAATCGACACCCAAAACAAGTACAATGATAAAACAACCAAAAATAAGCAATGCACTGCCAAACACTTTCATGGTTTTAATATTTTTCAAAATATATTTACCCCTCTTAACTATGCTGTTTTTAATTTTATGATAGATCTGTTTAATTTCCTCTATTTTTCTCACATATACAACCCTCTTTACCTAGAAAACAGCAACACGCAGGGTTAAAATTTAAAAGCCGTTATAATTGTAGCTGCAGAATGATTTAAAGAGGAAATTAGCTTATTTAATAAGGTGATATGAAAATTTTTAAAAAATAAATATTGTTCAGTGGTGTCGAGCAAATGTTTAACCTAGCCGATGCTTTGCTGAGCACCTGCTTGCTTATGCCAAAAGCATTAAATATTGAAGATCTAATAACCTCTTCTCCCTATTTTCAAGGAGCAGTATTATCGTATTGGAAGTATTAACAGAAAATAAAATGAGTTGGTATGGGTATAACGATAACTTGTAGCGAGATGAAGTCCCCTAATCGACAAGTTAACGTTATATTGAAGAAACATTGACGCCGCTAAGCGTCAACTAATTTATTTGTAATTACGAAAAGCACACCTCGCCATTATCGTAGCTAATATCAACATGTTGTACTTGCTGATCACGTTTTAAATCAAAACTTAGCCCTGTTTCAAGCCACGCTAAATTTGAAACACTGACCACGGAACCAGAAGTTAAATTGTGTACGACCGCTACCTGTAAGTGCTTTTCTTCAGAACGCACAATCGAATAAGCTAAGTTACGTACTGCAGGGTTATCAGGCGCATAACCACGTAATAGCTGCACATCCTGATTAACCAACATTTGCTGATGAAAATCACTATCGTTTTCAATATGATAATCAAGTGACAAACTGTCATTAATCACTCTGCCATGACACCCTATCATGCGTGCAAGTGGTCCGGTCATTGGGTTCACACATTGATTGTCTTCATCTAACCCTGCGTGCATACCGCGTATGTGCCAGACTAGATCTAAGGGTTTATTATGTGGGTTATGCACATGGTTAAATTCAATCGCAATATCACCTAGCCATAAAAGTTGACGGCGAAAACGTACGTCTTTATAGGCATCAGTATCCCACTGAACAATCGTATGGCTATCGACTTCTGGCTGTTCACCACACCAATCTGTTTGCACATCCAACCAAGTGAAATTATCTTGCTGATTGTAGTGATTCACAGAGGGCGTTGCTGGCGGTTGATTTTCTTGGTCAACGGCTAAGGTATTATGTGTCAGCGTATTTTTATAATAACCATAATGTAACTCTGCACCGTAACCGGTGGTGCCTAAGTCAGGTAAAATCTCTTTGCCATTTCGGCTTAAAATCAGCCCTAAACGATCATAATGGTCATGCTCTCCGCCATAGGGTGAATGCTTAACTAATAGCATATTATCGCCACTTTCTTGGTACATAATGGTGATACCAGATTGTTCAGCATGGAAAGATTGGCAACTAAGTAAAGGCGCATCAGGCAAGGTATCGACGCCGTATAAGAGTGCTTCTATATTATTACGCTCTTTGCTCAGGTAGATGTTTTTTAGTGCCGAGGCAAAAAGCGGATCCTTAAATTGGTTATAAGCAAATTCGAAAAGGTGATGGTGGTTAAGCTTTTCCTGACCAGCAATACAGTCATTCAAACGCGGAAAGTCACCCGTATTTATCAACAATTTCAGCGGAAATGCCAGCATAGTATGAAAGTTTGGATGTGATTTTAATGAATACTGTGTTTTGTGTGCCAATTTTTCAAAGTTAAGCAGTGCTTGCAATGCATAATAATGATAATGAATCGAGCCTTCAAACCATAACCCTTCTCCCTTCATGCCATGCTCTAACTGATAAGTTAAGCCATAGGGTGTATTGACAGCAAAGTCGATGAAACGTGGCTCATTAATAATTAAACCAATCACCCCAATCGTTGCTGAAATTTTCATTTCATGGTTATGCAGTTGATCACTGCGATGTTGCATTAAAAACTCTGCGCCCTCTCTTAATAGGCGTTGCTCAATATACTCGCGTTGTTTAGCGGTTAGATTATCTTTAATAAAATCATAGCCTCTTGCAAAATCAATATTACAATTAGCTTCACAAAGGGTTTGTGAATTTGCTTTGCCAGGACCGTTATATGGAATGCCACCATGCTCTTCATAACCGGGATAAAACTCAGCATAACCCAGTAAAATTTCTTTTACTTTGGTCAAATAAGTTCGTTGTTGAGTTATCTGCCATAACAAACCAAGATCATTACATGCTTTGGCATTCAAACCATTTAGACCACGCCACCAAGCACCATCGTAGGGTTCGCCAGTTAATATTTCCCCATCTACCGCACAAAGGTGCTCAGTGGGTTTGTATCTATCCCATGTTAAGCGCACACCATGATTAGGACAAAAATAGTATAGATTCCACGTAGCGCGAGCATCGGGTGGCACTAAGGTCTCTGAATTTAAGATCACTTTATTTTCCTCAATAATCTGAGAAATTAGCGCGGGGCTAGTTTTTTGACGAATTTTAACCATTTCTTTTGGCGTAAATTGCAACATTATAGAGGTACCTTTATAAAATTTGTGAATGATGAAAGTTGAAATAGTTTTTAGCATTCCGATAGCAGATGTTTTCTACGGTTTGTAAAAGAAGGTGTGGATCATTTGGGATTTCGCCAGTGTCTACCCACTGACCCAGTAAGTTACACAGTATTCGGCGAAAGTAATCATGACGAGAAATCGACAAGACACTGCGTGAATCGGTCAACATACCAATAAAGCGCCCTAATGCGCCGAGATTCGCTAAGTCTTGAAGCTGCTGCTCCATCCCTAATTTATGATCATTAAACCACCAAGCAGCGCCTAACTGTATTTTCCCAGGCGCGGCATCGCTGTCCTGAAATGCGCCTAATATGGCACCTAATACATGGCTGTCTTTGGGGTTGACGCTATACAGAATTGTTTGTGGTAACGCGCGTATTTCATCTAACGAATTCAATAAATGGCAGAGATTAGTGGCAATGGCATTGTCGTTAGCCACACTAAAACCACTGCCCGCGCCGAGACTGTGCAGACGGCGTTTATTCACATTAGCAAGCACACCAATATGAACCTGCATAGACCAACCATGTAAGTCATAGGATTCACCAAGGACTTTAAATACAGCACTCTGAAATTGTGTAATTTCTAGTACAGAAAGGGATAATCGATTAAGTACTTTGAACATGATGTCGTCTAACACATCACTGCAAGCGTATGCGTACTCAACCACTTTGAGGCCCAAATCGGATAAGTTGCAATGATGCTCTGCAAAATACTCAACCCGACTCACCATCGCTTCGGCATAGCTACTAAAATCGACAATGTCGATATTGGTGAGCATCGTCAGTTGCTTAAGCATCACATTAAATTTTTCTACATCTTCAATAGCGAATAGTCCATCCGCTCGGAACGTTGGCAACACTTTGATAGGAAAATCAGACTGGGCAATTTTACGATGATAACGAAGATCACTAAGCGGATCATCGGTGGTACACAGCGTATCAACATTACGACGCATCAATAGCTGACGCATTGAAAATTCCGGTGTTTTTAATAAGGCATTACAGTGCTCCCATATAGCAGCACAGTTTTCACTATTGATTAATAAATCAAGATTGAAATAGATTTTTAACTCGAGATGGCACCAATGATAAATGGGATTACCAATCAAATAAGGCATGATTTCACACCATTTTTGAAATTTTTCATACTCATAGGCATTGCCGGTAATAAAGTGCTCATTAACACCATTACTTCTTAATGCTCGCCACATATAATGGTCACTGCTTAACCAAGCTTCCGTCATCGATACATAATGAATATCGTTATAAATATCTTTGGCATCTAAGTGGTTGTGGTAATCAATAATTGGCATCTCGGATGCACATTGATGATACAAATTTTTTGCTATATCACCCTGTAGCAAAAAGTCTTTATCTATAAACGTTGCCATAACAAAGCTCTTCCTAAATGAATACGTTGGTGATCACTGTTGATAAAGACACGCCGTTAATAAAGGTATAATCGACTACTACTGTACTTTATTACGTCGCGATGAGACTCAGTGAACAACCATTAGGTATTAATATTTACCCAATATCTGCATCAGTATTCACCTTGAATGAGATGCAGATAATGGGTACGAACGCCTAGCTAGACGTACGAGGGTTTAACGTTGTAACCGTTGTTTTTCTTGCACTTTTTAATAACAGCGCGCCAACAGAAACAATCACCGCACCACAGAAAACGAACGCCATACGGCCCCAGAATTCATTAGGGATAAGTACCATTAAGGTCACTAGCGCGCCAAAGATAAGAATTAACTTACCCAACATGTCACGTTGCTGGCGATCCATTTCATCTTGACCAGGGCCTGAGATAACAGGTGTTTCAACATCATCCCAGAATTCAGTTAGCTCTTTACTACGTTCGCCCACTGGCGCTTTGTAGAAACGTGTTGTTAAGCAGAAGAAACCACCAGTAATAACCAGATGACCTACAATACCTAACAAGACTTTTAAGTCTTTCGCTTCACGACCCGTAAACGGAGCATCAAGACTTAACCAGCTATTAACCACTTCAGCTGTAATAACAAAACTCACCATGTAAGAGACAACAGCACCGACTAATAGCGTTGCCCAACCTGCCCAGTCCGGTGTTTTCTTAATGAAAATACCAAAGAAAAGTGGCACTAAAATTGGCATTTGTAGCAACGTACTAACATACATCATTGCATCAAACAGACTTAAGCCACGTAACGAGTTGATAAACAATGCGACACCGATGATCAATACACCAAAGACGACGGTTACAAACTGACTCACACGCATTAACTTCTTGTCATCTGCCTTTTTATTAATAATTGGCAAATAGAAATTGCGCACAAAAACACCAGAGTTACGATTCAGACCAGAGTCCATTGAAGACATTGTTGCTGCGAATACAGCTGACATTAACAAGCCAACCATGCCAACAGGCATCGCCTTCTCAACAAAAACAAGGTAAACAGCATCAGCCGCTTTACCACCTAACTCTGCAGCATGCGCTGTTGCAGCATCAGGGTAGATAACCGCAGTTACCCAAGGAGGTAGGAACCAAATAGCCGGACCCACTAACATCAGAACAAACGCAAGTAATGCCGCTTTTCTCGCATTAACCGAGTCTTTTGCTGTTAGGAAACGATAAGAATCTTGCATGTTATTGATGTTTTGCAATTGCTTAACAAACATGAAGATAAACCAAGAGATAAACAGTAATGGGTAATTCATCCCAGAGCCCATAATGCTTTCAGCAGGGAACTGCTCGATAAGATTAGATGGGCCACCGATTTTAACTAACGCTGCAATAGCACAAACGACGGTCACCGCCATGATAACAACCATCTGTACAAAATCGGATGCAACAACGCCCCAAGCCCCACCAAGTACAGAAATAAACAGTACGATTAAACCGGTCGCGACAATGGTCGTTTCGATATCGATTTTAAATACCGCACTTACAAATAGCGCAAGACCGTTTAACCAAATACCCGTGTAAACAATACTGGTTGGCATCGTTGCCCAAGTAAATACTTGCTCATTTGTTGCACCAAAACGGCGACGAACACCTTCAATCGGCGTAACAACACGCATTTGACGGAAACGGTACGAGAAATATAACCAAGACAGCAGGAATCCAAACGCATTGGCCATAAATACAACCATGATTGGAAAGCCATCAGTAAATGCTTTACCAGCTGCCCCGGTAAACGTCCAAGCACTGAACTGTGTCATGAAGGCAGTTGAACCTACCATCCACCACAACATCTTACCGCCGCCACGAAAGTAATCACTTGTCGATGTACCCGCAAAACGTTTAAAAATGACACCTATCGCTATCATAAAGATAAAATAGACGCCCACTACCACCATATCAATATTCATTCTTACACCTTCCTTGTTTTTAGTTTTATAATACAATTCAAATTAATTAATTGAAATACTGTTTCATTATTATTCAAAATGAGATTTTATAAAGGAGTAGAGCCCCTACACGTGACTTATATCTCAGAAAAAAAAAGGTTCTGATAACGCGCTCACATTTATATTAAGGCAAAGGCAATGAAGCTCAATTGAAGGTGGAACTCATGGGGATGGTGTAGAGTGCCTTTTTAGACTAGAGAACGCATGAGTAAGCGACGTTTAATTGAGGAAAATATTTGAACAACAATATTAGCGTTGAAGGAATGGTACGCCACTCGACAGCAATATCACGTAAGCAACTGTTCTACATGACTGCATAAAAGTAACCTAGGGTAGAATCAAAACAAGCAGTTAGCGCTCACTCATGGCACACTACATTTTATATGACCTTTATTTAACAAATATTAACCTCGATTTTGCACAAGATGGGGTGAAAAATCGGTTAGCTTTTTAACAAATAATCGAAGTGAAAGTAATGCTGAAGGTATGATGGAATGAGAAAAGGATTGGTCCAATAGGAAGACGATAACCTGCAATGATTCGATGACAGATTATCGTCTTATTCTTGCTTTATCTGCAGGGATAATACCCAGCTAACAAAGACTTGTTATAACGTTATGCTAATAATGATTGTACGTATTCTTTAATCACTTCATCTTGGCAGTTTTCAAAGAAACAAGCTTGGAAACGTTCGCCTGATACCGCTGTTTTAACTAACTCTTGATCGATAGCACGTAACGAATCTAGGTAGTTATCTTTTGTAACCGCTGCTTTAACTTGGTTTAAAATACCCGCGTTTGCTTGCTGAGGTACAACACGCTCAAGTGGATAACCTTGGCCACGTTCACCCGTTGTGAATGCTTTTTCGAAAATATAACGAACATTAAGTTCAGCGCCCCAACCAAAACCTTTAGCAAATGCTAATGCAAGTGCATTACCATTATTGATTTGGTTGAATAAAAATGCGTCTGACGGATCTAAACAATAGCCACAAACGATACCAGGATGAATATTTAAAGACATCATCGCGCCTTGGCCCGTACCACAGCCTGCCACAACAAAATCAACAGCTTTAGCATTAACCAAAATACTCGCCATAATACCTAAGTGGATATAAGTTAAGTGGTGATCGTTTTCATCACTCATGCCCACGTTATAAACAGGGTAACCTAAAGGACCGACAACAGTTTGTAGTTCATTTAATACCGTTGCATTTTTACCCGCTTGGCTATTTTCCATCATTAGAGCTATTTTCATTTTTTTCTCCTACAGCTGTGGCTGCATTTAAATTAAAGTTACATTAAACAAATTTTATTGAGTTAAACAAAGTCTTTACGCATCGGGGTGAAGTTATCAATAAGTACCCCTGCTTCTAAGCACACACAACCGTGTTCAATATTTGGTTCTTTATACATAGTGTCACCCGCTTTCACGATTTTCACTTGCTCACCAATGGTGAATTCAAACGCACCAGAAAGCACGTAAGTTAACTGTTCATGCGGATGAGAGTGCATTGGACCTATCGCTTCTTTTTCAAAATGCACTTCAACGGCCATCATATTTTCGCTATGTGCTAACACTTTACGTGAGACACCGGCACCGAGATCTTCTAATTTAATATCGTTGTTATATATAAACATGAGCTACCTACCTAAATTTAATTAATGACTACTATTTTCAATTAAAATACGTTCTTCACGCAACATGCGTAAAACGGTTATGCTATTGATGACGATGACGGTCGCTTCTAATAAAGTACCACCGATTGAACCGACTAAAATATTATTGATTAACCAACAAACAGAGCCCATTAGGAACGCAATTCTCATCGCTATGCCTTTCAACACAAAGATAGAATAAGTGCCAATTACCATGCCTAAAATGGGCAGCAAATCCCAAACAGAATCCGCTAAAAACACCCCAATCACCAAGCCAACGGCAATGAAAGCACTCGCAACTAACTTTGATGAAACATAGATTGATGTTGCTGTTCTAAGCGCAGAAACCAAGGCGCTTAATGCAGACACTAATGTTCCTAATAATAAAAAGTGAACCACATGGTTAAGGTTAAATATCAGCATCAAGATCTTCAACTTTCTATCATCTTTTTGATAGAAGGTTGAAACGCCTAATATAAAGCTGATAAAACCAAATATTTGAGCAATTAATAGCTGATCTAGCATGGTTTTACCACCGTCATATGCATATTATTTAGCGTGCTAACCAACCACCATCTACAGCGATGGTATAACCGTTGATGTAATTAGCCGCATTAGAAGCTAAGAAAACACATGGGCCCGCGACATCTTCAGGAGTACCCCAACGATCAGCTGGAATACGTTCAAGTATTGCCGCATTACGCGCTTCATCGGCACGCAGTGCTTCTGTATTGTTGGTCGCCATATAACCGGGCGCAATCGCATTAACATTAATATTATGTTTTGCCCACTCATTCGCCATCGCACGTGTAATACCCATTACCGCACTTTTTGATGCCGTATAAGAAGGTACGCGGATGCCACCTTGGAAAGAAAGCATAGAAGCGATATTAATAATTTTACCGCCATGGCCTTGTGCCATAAACTGCTTGGCAACGGCTTGAGACATGAAAAATACGGTTTTAGAATTGATGTTCATTACGTCATCCCAATTCTGTTCAGAGAAATCAACCGCATCTTCACGACGAATAATGCCGGCGTTATTCACCAACACATCAATTTTTCCAAACTTAGCAATCGTTTCTTCGATAATGCGAGGAATATCATCTTGCTTAAGAAGATTGGCACGAACATCTAAAAAGGTATGACCTGCTTCATTCATCTTTTCAATTGTTTCTGTTGGTTCAATGTAGTTAACACCAACAACCTGACAGCCAGCTTGTGCTAAACCTAGCGCCATACCTTGCCCTAAACCAGTATCACAACCGGTTACAATTGCGACTTTACCTTTTAAACTTAATGCGTCAATAATCATACTATATCCTCAACAGAGTCCATTTCTGTAAACAATTCATCCTGCTCACTACGAGCCACTTAATATACACAAATAAATTTAAGACATCAAATTATTTATGAACCAATGTTTCAATAATTAGATCCCGCTATTTTACTTGCCTTGCACCCTTTCATGTCTAATGTTTTTAAAAAACACTTCATAAAAACACTATAAAATTTGTTTCGCAAGGGATAATGTGCATAATTGTAATACAATACAACATAATAGAGTGAAATATGGGAAGTATGATAGGAAAAGTAAATCAGCCTGAATCGGTCTCTTCAGTACTAAAAGTGTTCAGTATTCTTCAAGCATTAGGCGATCAAAAAGAGATCGGTGTCTCTGAGTTGTCACAACGTTTAATGATGTCAAAGGCAACAACATACCGATTTCTACAAACAATGAAGACACTGGGTTATGTCGCACAAGAAGATGAAGCGGATAGGTATTCATTAACATTAAAGTTGTTCGAATTAGGCGCACAATCACTTGAGTACGCAGACCTAATTAGTTTGGCGGATAAAGAGATGCAGGCTATTTCTGAACAAACCAATGAAGCATTACATCTAGGTGCATTAGATCACGAGTCGATTATCTATATTCATAAAATAGACTCTAACTATAACTTAAGAATGCAATCAAAAATCGGACGTCGTAACCCACTTTATAGTACCGCTATTGGTAAAGTATTATTAGCAGAGCGAGATGAAGCCTTTATTCGCACGACATTATCAAAGGTAGAATTTATTAGGCACACAGAGAAGACGCTTGAAAATACCGAGCAATTACTTTCTGAGCTTAAAATGGTCAATACACAGCATTATGCAGAAGATAATCAGGAACAGGAACCAGGCTTACGTTGTCTTGCGGCGCCCATTTATGACAAGTTTGGTGTTGTTATCGCAGGTGTATCAATCTCATTTCCTACGATTCGCTTTGATGAAAAACGCCTACCTTATTATGTAAACCTTTTACACCAAGCAGGTAAAAATATTTCATCTCAATTGGGATACCCGCATTATCCAGTAAGCTAATTTAGATGATCTAGCTTGTGATAAAGTCGAATTACGCCGTGTGCACTGTTTTATTGGGCTCGATTAAATAAGATCGTTAGCCCCTTTATCCCCTTCAACAATAAACAGCCTTTAGAAGCCACTGATTTTTTCAGTTGAAGTTTTATGCAAAGCAACTTAAAAGTTCAATGGCTCTCACATCATGCAATAATGCTTGCTACTTCACGAATTAAAATAGCCAGTTCATCCCACTGTTCATTATCAATCAGATCATTCGGTATCATCCAAGTCCCACCACAGGCAAGCACACTAGGGATAGATAAATAATCATTCACATTGCTTGGATTAATTCCACCCGTTGGCATAAAACTAACTGGGTAAACGGCAGCCAATGATTTTAGCATTGCTGTGCCACCAGAGGGTTCCGCAGGAAAGAATTTAACCGTATCTAGCCCCATTTTAATTGCTTGCTCAACAAGACTTGGGTTATTGATACCGGGAATAATCGTAATATTACGTTGTTGACAGTATTTAACTGTCGTTGGGTTAAACCCAGGACTAACAACAAAATCAACCCCAGCTTCGATTGATTGATCAACCTGCGCAGTGGTTAACACTGTTCCCGATCCGATTAACATATCAGGAAAAGCACGACGCATCGCTTTAATGGCATCGGCAGCTTGCTCTGTTCTAAACGTAACTTCTGCACAGGGTAAACCATTTTCACATAAGACTTCGGCTAACTTAGCCGCTTTGGCAGCATCTTTAATCGCAATAACAGGTACAATTTTTATTTCAGATAATCTTTGGTTCAAGGTTTTCATTTTAATCTCCATTAAATAGTCGGCATTTTATCAACTGAAATCACCGCGCCACGATGTTGTATCACAGTGCCAGCTAAAGTATGCCCGGCCAATGCTGATGCTTCAGGTGTTCCACCTAATAGCCTTTTCGCTAAATACCCAGCACTGAAAGAGTCACCTGCGGCTGTTGTATCAACAACATTATCAATATAATGCGGTGCAACGCTGATCATCGAATCTGCCATCACGACATAACAATCTTGCTCGCCGCGTTTAATGACAATCTCTTTTACACCAAGTGCTTGTGTACGTTCGATCGCTTGCTGCTCGTTATCATCACCATAGAGCATTTGTTCATCATCAAAGGTCAGAAATGCAATATCAGTAATCGCTAAAATTTGTTGATAACAGGTTTGGGCTGCTTCGATACTTTCCCATAATGCCGGGCGGTAGTTATTATCAAACACTATTTTCACGCCACTTTTTCGACAAATGGTGAGCATGTTAATTAATACTTCTCGACACGTATAAGACAAAATTGCGAAACTAATACCACTAAGGTAGATCATGCCATAGTCACGCAACTGTTGTGTTAAGGCGACAAGATCACGCTCTTTTAGCCAATACTTTGCAGCCGAATCATTACGCCAATAAAAAAAGCTTCGTTCACCATCTTCAGCAGTTTCAATCGCATACATACCAGGTAGCTTATGTTCTGAGAGCTTCACTAAATCAGTGTCTATCCCCTCTTCATTCCACGCACGCAACATTTCAGCACTGAAGGGATCATGCCCTAATGCGCTGATATAAGAAGTAGATATCCCTTGTTGCTGGGTCAGCCTCGATAAATAGACAGCCGTATTTAACGTATCGCCGCCGAAACTCTGCTCTAGCGCATTCAAATTTTTATTTAATTCAACCATGCATTCGCCAATCACAGCGATACGGGTTACAGAAGTCATAAAATTACCCTTTTACTTCGTTTCATTAAGATCGGAAAAACAAACCGATAACAATGACATTTAAAATAAGTCTTGATATGAAAGAAATGAACATCGCCATGATTTAATGGAGTGTTCATCCTTATCATATTACGCCAAATTTTTAGCGAGCTAGCCAACCACCATCTACTGCAATTGTGTAACCATTAATATAATCAGCAGCATTTGACGCTAAGAAAACACAAGGTCCGGCAACATCAGCAGGCGTGCCCCAGCGATTAGCAGGGATACGTTCAAGAATCGCAGCATTACGATCAGCATCAGCGCGCAACGCTTCTGTATTGTTGGTTGCCATATAACCAGGGGCAATGGCATTAACATTGATATTATGTTTTGCCCACTCATTAGCCATCGCACGAGTGATGCCCATCACCGCACTTTTTGATGCAGTATAAGAAGGTACGCGGATACCACCTTGGAAAGAGAGCATAGAAGCAATATTAATAATTTTACCGCCATTGCCCTGTGCAATAAATTGTTTTGCAACAGCCTGTGACATAAAGAATACCGTTTTAGAATTGATATTCATTACGTCATCCCAATTTTGTTCAGAGAATTCTAACGCATCCTCACGACGAATAATGCCGGCATTATTTACTAAAATATCTACTTTACCGAAGGCAGCAAGTGTTTCTTCAATGATACGCGGGATATCATCTTGCTTAAGCAAGTTTGCACGCACATCTAAAAAGGTATGCCCTGCCGTATTCATTTTTTCAATCGTTTCCGCTGGTTCAATATAGTTGATTCCAACTACCTGACAGCCAGCTTCCGCTAAACCAATTGCCATTCCTTGACCCAAACCAGTATCACAGCCAGTCACAATAGCGACTTTACCTTGCAAATTTAATGCGTTATTCATCATTTACATTTCTCCTCATTAGAGAATTAGTTAATTATTTTCAATGTAATTATTAGCGATACGTCAAATATACACAACAATTACAAAAACTCAACCTTTTTATGAAACGCCGTTTCATAAAACAGCGCAATTATTATAAAAACAGGTTAAACCCTCTTAGCACTTCAACGTAATGAACAACGACTATCGACTGAAACAGTGGCTAGGCACCAGCATAAGCGAGTAATTAACGGCTTAGCCGTTTTTATAATAGGTAATAAAAACACAACAAAAAACGACCTGTACCCTTTAACTTTCTATGGAATAACAATAAAGCCTAATGTGGCTTTAGGCGGCAACACTCACATCGCACAATCGCCGCCACCTAATATTTTGAAAAGACCTTAAGTAATGACTAGCCCTTCTTTGATTACAAAAATAAATATCATAAAGATAATTTACAAAACAGAGACCAACACCACAAAAAATACCACAATAAAAATGAAACAGTGATTCAGTTTACACAAAAGGCCCGTTGCAGTTTACTTTTTATACTCTGTTAGCGTTTAATAAATGCATATTATTAGCGATAAATATTTAAAACCTAAAAACTAAACCTTTCCAATCTTTGATGGAGTAGAGATAAATATGTCAACAGTGAAACTTAAAAACCTGGTGAAAAGTTACGGAGACGTAACTGTTGTTCAAGGTATAAACCTAGAAGTTAAACCAAAAGAGTTCGTTGTACTTGTTGGGCCTTCTGGTTGTGGCAAGTCCACAACGCTTAGAATGCTTGCTGGACTAGAGGAGATTAGTGGTGGAGAAGTAAGTATCGCAGAGCGCGTTATTAATGATGTTGCACCAAAAGACAGAGACGTCGCGATGGTGTTTCAAAATTATGCACTTTACCCACACCTAACGGTCGCTGATAACATCGCATTTGGTTTACGTATTCGTAAAGTGCCAAAAGATGAGATTCGTAAAATAGTGACAGAGGTAGCTGAAACGCTTGAGCTAACACCGCTTCTTGAGCGACGCCCAGCAGATCTTTCTGGTGGTCAACGTCAACGTGTTGCCATGGGCCGTGCAATCGTACGCCATCCAAAAGTATTTTTATTCGATGAACCCCTCTCTAACTTAGATGCAAAACTAAGAACGCAAATGCGTGCTGAAATCAAACAGCTTCATAAACGTCTTGGCGTGACCAGTGTTTACGTTACCCATGACCAAGTAGAAGCAATGACATTGGCAGACCGTATTGTGGTCATGAGCAACGGTAAAATAGAGCAAGTGGGTACGCCGATGGAGCTATTTAATAGCCCGGCAAATACGTTTGTTGCCACATTTATCGGTTCACCACCCATGAACTTAATCGAAGCGACGGCAGAAGTTAGTGACGCCGGTTGTTATGCATTGTTTGAAGGTCAACGTTGTTTACTACCAACTCTTAGCCAATTGAGCAATGGAGAGGAGATTATCATTGGTATTCGCCCTGAGTATATCGATATTGAGCCAACTGAAAATGCTTCTGCTATCAATGTCAGCATTGACTTAGTAGAAACACTCGGCTCAGAAGCGTTGTTGCATTGTAAGTTCTTAGGTAAGCCATTTGTGATTAAGGTTGAAACACATGGTCAACTGACTCATTTAGAGAGCTTAAATAAACTTTATTTCCGTCAAAATGCCATCACCGTGTTTGATAAAAAAACAACAAACGCAATGATTGCAGCCGATAACAAATAGGTTAGAGAATATTATGGAAGATATAAATCATTCACTAAGCACACCAGAGCCCATGCTATTGGTCAAATCAAGAAGAGTTGTTAAACACTTAAGAAAAGAGTGGCAACTTTATCTGATGTTATTACCGACCATTATTTGGTTTATCGTGTTTCTTTATAAGCCGATGTACGGCTTACAAATTGCTTTTAAAGACTACAGCGTTTTTAAAGGTATTACGTCTAGCCCTTGGGTAGGTCTTGAACATTTTTATACCTTGTTCAATAACGACCAATTCATTCGTGCGATTCAAAACACGGTCATGATAAGTGGAGCGAGCCTGATTTTTGGTTTCCCAATACCCATTATCTTAGCGTTAATGTTTAACGAAATAATCAACCCTAAGTTTAAGAAAACAGCCCAAACGATTGTTTACTTACCGCATTTTATTTCGGCAGTAATCATTGCAGGTATTGTTATTACCGCGTTTGCCCCTTCCACCGGTGTTATCAACTTGATGCTAAATGCAATGGGTTTTGACTCGGTCTATTTCTTAACTAAGCCTGAATGGTTCCGCACTATCTTCGTCGGCACCGGTATTTGGCAAGAAGCAGGTTTTGGTTCAATTGTATTCTTAGCGGCAGTGGCAGGCGTTAGCCCATCACTTTATGAATCAGCGGTGGTTGACGGCGCTTCACGTTTTCAAATGATGTACAAAATAACCATTCCTTGCATATTACCGACCATTTTAATCATGTTGATTATTAAGATTGGTAACATTCTTGAGGTCGGTTTTGAGATGATTATCATGCTCTATCAACCAGCAACCTACGAGACGGCAGACGTAATAAGTACCTTTATTTATCGTCAAGGTCTACAAGCTGCACAATATGATTTAGCCGCTGCAGCAGGGTTATTCAACGCTGTTATTGCATTTTTACTTGTGATTACTGCTAACACAATCAGTAAGCGCGTTTCTAAAACGTCTCTTTGGTAAGGAAATATTATGAGTTTTAAAGAAAATATGAACTTGTATTCAAAAGGCGATAAAGCGTTTGTCTATTTGAATATGTTCTTAATCGCGATGTTTACAGCAAGTACGCTCTACCCGTTTATCTACGTTGCCTCTTTGTCTTTCAGTTTAGGCGATGCGGTAACAGCCGGTAAAGTTTTCCTTACTCCGGTAGATTTTACCGTGGCGGCCTATGAAATGGTGGTGTTTGATCCCGCATTCTGGACATCATACAGAAATACATTCATCTATACCGTTGGCGGAACATTAACCAGCCTACTGTTCATTATTCCATGTGCTTACGCACTATCTCGACCGCAGTTAGCGGGCCGTAAATATTGGAATATGATGATTGCTTTCACCATGTGGTTCAATGCCGGCATGATCCCATTTTTCTTGAACATGAGAGATTTAGGATTACTCGATAGCTACTTCGGTATCATTATCGGCTTTGCCTGTAACGCGTTCAATATCATCCTGTTAAGAAACTTCTTTGAAGCTGTACCGGCTTCATTTGAAGAGGCTGCTCGTATGGATGGCGCCAATGATTTCCAAGTGTTATGGCAAGTATTCATTCCACTGGCGAAACCGGCTATTGCCACCATTACCCTGTTTTGTATCGTTTCACGCTGGAACGGTTTCTTCTGGGCAATGATCTTATTAAGAGATGAAGAAAAAATCCCTTTGCAAGTGTATTTACGTCAAATAATCACTCAGTTAAGTGATGATGATACCTTTGCAAGCTCGTTAATAACCTCTGCGTACTCATTTGAAACAGTGAGCTCAGCAATTATGGTGCTGTCAATTATTCCAGTATTGCTTGTTTATCCGTGGGTACAAAAATCGTTTAACAAAGGGATCATGTTGGGGGGCGTAAAAGAATAGAACACTTACAACACTTAACACTTACAACACATAACAATCACCACCAATGCCTATACGGGAGTGTATAGGCTACACAATGTATGAACACAAAATGGAGAAGTATTATGCGAATGGTAAAAAACCTAGTAACGTCAATTATTCTAAGTTCTGCTGTTATTGCAGTACCTGCAATAGCGACATCAGCTGACGGTGCTTATAAAGTATCAGAGAAACCACTGAAACTTGATATTCATTTTCACACTAAAAAATTCGTTTACGATAATAACTGGTTAGTAGAAAAAGAGGCGGCGAGGTTAACCAACGTACAATTAAATAATGTTGCTTCAATGACAACAACAAAAAGTGAAGAAGCATTTAACTTACTTATTGCAGGTGGTGATTTGCCTGATATCGTGGGTGGTGATTTTATTAGAGATAATGTAAATCGTTATGGTCCTGAAGGTGCATTCGTTCCAATGAATGATCTAATCGATAAATATGCGCCTAATATTAAGGCTTTCTTCGATAAAAACCCAGATATTAGAAGCTCCATTTTAGCTTCAGATGGCAACATTTATTACATTCCATATCTGCCTGACGGTAAATATGGTAAAGGTTACTTTATCCGTACTGACTGGCTTAAGAAGCTAAATCTTAAATCACCTGAAAACGTGGATGAGCTATACAAAGTATTAACGGCTTTTCGTGATAACGATCCAAACGGCAACGGTAAAAAAGATGAAGTGCCAGTATTTATGCGTAACTGGGAAGAACTCATTCGTATGGTAACCCTGTGGGATGGTCGTACATCTGGCTCAGATGTGTTCCATGATTTCCACGTTGTTGAAGGTGAGCTTCGTCACGGCTATGTGGGTGAAGGTTACCGAACTGGTATCCGTAACCTAGCTAAATGGTATAAAGAAGGCTTGATCGATGCTGAAGTATTTACACGCGGAAGCCGTTCACGTGAATTTTTACTGTCGAATGACTTAGGTGGTATGACACACGATTGGTTTGCGTCAACGACCGGTTATAATGATTCACTGAAAGATAAAGTAGAGGGCTTTGAGTTTAAAGCACTAGCTCCACCAGCTAGCATTTCAGGTGTACGTGTTGAAGAACATCGTCGTGCTAAAGTTAAGAATCAAGGTTGGGCAATTTCATATACTAATGAAAACCAGATTGAGACAATGAAGTACTTTGACTTCTTCTTTACCGAAGAGGGTCGTCGTTTAGCTAACTTTGGAATCGAAGGCAAACAGTATGACATGATCGATGGCAAGCCAATTTTCAAAAAAGAGATACTTGAAAATAGTGCACCTGTTGTTGCTCAGCTTTGGGAAGTGGGTGCACAGGTTCAGCGTGGATTCTACCAAGACTATTCATATGAGCTACAGTGGTCAAATAAATACGCACTTGAAGCTATCGCGTTATATGACCAAGGTGACTACCTACTTAAGCCATTCTTAGGTGTTGCTTTAAATGAAAAAGAGAAAGCCGTCTTCGATAAACGTTGGATAACTATTCGAGATTACATGTTGGAAATGCAACAAGCTTGGGTACTTGGTTCACGTGATATCGATGAAGATTGGGATACTTACATCGCTCAAATCGATAGAATGGGTTACGACAGTGTTGTTAAAGTAATGCAATCTGCTTATGACCGTGCTTACAAAAAATAATTAACCATTAAATTGCGTTAATTATCTGTATTAATAGGGCAATAGTGAAAACTGTTGCCTTCTTTTTTTGTCCATTTTCTGCTTATGCAGAAACTGATTTATAAATCTAAATTAAGCTGTTTAACCTGTTCCTCCGGCTTTAACATCACACTTACCCCTAGCAATCTTATCTCTCTCCCTTGCTGTCTTTGCAAAATTTCCTGTAATAGCTCACGAAAATACGCCAGTTCAAGCTCACTGTGTATATGCTCTATTGTGGTGAGCTGAAAATCAGCAAATTTAATCTTGATGCCCTGCTTGATGATCGCTTTCTCAGATGAAACACGTGCAAGGCGTTTATCGAGTTCTGGATAAAGCTTCTCTTCAATATACTGCCAACATTCATCAAAGGTATTAATGTTAACTGCAAAGGTACGCTCTACACCGACAGATTTACGTTCCCTTTCTGTAATTACTTCACGCTCATCGATACCATGACTAAAGTTCCAGAGTGATCCGCCCATGCGGCCAAATTGTCTCAGTAATTCATGATAATCACTGTTTTTTATATCTTCGCAGAGATAAAACCCGGCATGATGCAACTTTTCCAAACTGACTTTACCCACCCCCGGTATTTTCTCCAGAGGCAGCGTATCAATAACCCCTTGAACATCACTCGGCGGAATGACAAATTGCCCATCGGGTTTATTCATATCGGAAGCCACTTTGGCTAAAAACTTAAGCGGCGCAACCCCTGCTGAGGCCGTCAGGTTTAACTCTCGGTGAATATCTTCTCTTATTGCTTGCGCAATCAATGTCGCAGAGCCATGGTGCTGGGGACAATCAGTCACATCAAGAAAAGCTTCATCTAAAGATAATGGCTCTATCAAGTTCGTATAACGTTCAAAAATAGCGCGGATTTGTACTGAGATTTCTTTATAAACCTGCATACGCCCTGGCACTACCTTTAAATGAGGGCACAATTTCAACGCATGTGCCGTTGGCATTGCAGAACGCACACCATATTTGCGCGCTTCATAATTTGACGTACTAATCACGCCACGTTGTTTTTCATTTCCCCCCACCGCGAGAGGAATGTCCCTGTAGCTAGGTTCGTCGCGCATCTCTACCGAGGCAAAAAATGAGTCCATATCGATATGAATTAACTTCTTCATTTTTTTAGCCATTGGCAATATTAGTTCATTTTTTTCAATCATATTAGGTACTTGCCATCTTGCTACACGCTCACTTTGAACAACATTTTTGCTATAACAATATATTAATGTCTTGTTTTACACATAATAATGCAGCTCACCCTCGTTGCTATTAAACCTTAATGTATAACAATAACTGTTTATAAAGACAGTCATATTGTCTGTCATTTTTGCGAAAATGCAACTTTTTATCTTTACTCATGAAAAGTTGTACCGCTGTACTTTATATCAGCAACAAAATGCTTTTTTTTTAATCAATATTATAATAAAGCGATAGCCCCCCCTGTCGAAATAGGTATACTACGCCAATAATCGCAGTCACCAAATAAGAGAAATATTATGAACACTTTAGAAGCACTAAGCGCATTTTCAAACGATGTAAAACCAACGCAAACATTATGGGCACTGCAAGATGCAAAAAGTGAAGATTGGGTAGTACTGGATTCACTGCAGTTCGAAGAAACAGAAGTGATGCCACTATGGTCTACACAAGCACTTGCACAAGTGCACTGTGTTGAAGAGTGGAAAGATTATGTTGCAACAGCAATCACACTTGCTGATTGGTTTGAATTTTGGGTTGATGATCTATTAGAAGACAATGTTGTAATTGGCTTAAACTGGGGTGATGAAGGTAATGATCTTGAAGTTGATCTTGCTGAATTAACACAAGTGCTAACAGAGATCGAAGCACTTTAATTCACCACATTGCAGTATTAAAAACTGATTGAGAAGACAATTAATGTTGTGCTTCTCATTATCAAATCCCCTTCTTCGCGCACCACCACGATAAAATCCCCTTGAAAATTTTGCTTAAGCAGATATCTATCGTTAGAATATCGCAACTTTAATTAGCATAAGAATGAAAATGTCTGAAAACAGTGTAACCATTGGATTAAGTGATCCTAAAAGTGCAACAAATGTAGGCGCGGTGATGCGTGCAGCGGGCTGTTATCAAGTCGACAATGTTATCTATACCGGCACACGCTATGATCGTGCAGTTAAACTTAATACTGACACAAAAAAAATGCGTACATTGATTCCGCTCAGCCAGCAACAACACCTACTTGATAATAAACCAGACGATGTAAAAGTAGTGTGTGTTGACCTTGTTGAAGGCGCAATCCCCTTACCTAACTTTAGTCATCCAGAAAAAGCGCTGTATCTGTTTGGACCTGAAGATGGCACCCTGAATCAAAAGATAATAAATCAAGCTGATGCTGTTGTTTATGTACCCACGATTGGTTGTATGAACCTTGCTGCGACAGTTAATGTTCTTTTGTATGATCGGTTATCAAAATCATCGCAATTTGTTACTGATAATGAATTAATCAAAAAAAGCCGTGATAACAACAACCGAGTTAAAGTAAAAAACCCTGCAAATAAATAGTCATTGGTGGTAAATAACCACCAGTCATTATTTAGAGCTCATGGTAGATAAAATAAATATCTCAGTAACATATTAATAACAAAAGAAAATCCCATTAAAACATTGATACACCACAATTTTATTGCGAATAACTGATTTTATTTTTAAAATACAACAGCGTTATGCTTATCAATAGGTATAATAGACTTCTGATGAGTAAGATTATTAAATATACAATGATAAAAGGTATAATAAATGTCGAATGTACTTGAACTAGTAAAAAATGCACGTCGTAAAAATAAATTAAAACGCGAAATTCTAGATAATACTAAAAAAATTCGTGATAACCGTAAACGAGTTGAATTACTAGGTAACTTAACAGATTACATCACAGCTGACATGGATCAGAATGATATTAAAGCGATCATTAAAAACATGTTATGTGATTATGAAGACCGTGTTGATGACTACATCATCATTGGTGCAGAGCTTTCTAAAGAACGCCGCGAAGTGAATAAAAAAATTAATTCATTTAAACCAGTTGCACCTATTAAAAAATAAATTAATAGCCTAATGTTATTAATAATAAAGGGGGGATTTATCCTCCTTTTTGCTATCTATAATTCCAATATTCCCCATCAAATGAGCAAATATGCGTATAAAAATGAATGGGTACTGATAGCAATCCTACAAATGACTAAAATTAGGCAGTAAATGATATGTTAAGTAATATCTCCTCGGTTGCACTTGCTGATAACGAGATTCATATATGGGCAGTCAATCCCAAACAGATATCCGAACACCCTTCATTAAGAGCACTACTGTCTGATTCAGAATGTCAAAAAATTGATCGCTATCGCTTAAGTAGCGCTAAGCACACCGCCTTGATCACGCGTTCTTTTATCCGCTTACTACTCTCTCAATATGCGCCTGTCGCACCGAAATCGTGGCAATTCAGCGTCGGAGAATTAGGTAAGCCAGAAATCACAAACGCCCCACTCCCGCTACGATTTAATTTAAGCCACAATGATGAATTAATTATTTGTGCAGTTTGTTTAAATAAGGATATTGGTTGTGATATTGAAAATTTATCACGAAAGATCAGTGTTAATGCTATTGCAGATCGTTTTTTTTCCAGTGATGAAGCGCAACGAGTAAAAGCCTCACCAAAGCAATTTTTTGAGTATTGGACGTTAAAAGAATCTTTCGTGAAAGCAACCGGCCTTGGTATTAGCCAAGGATTGGAGACATTTAGCTTTGCAGTAAATGCCTCAACAACGGCTAACTTCAACGATAATATAGTGTTAACCTTTAATGAAAAGTGTAAGCAGCAGTCTCCGCAACATTGGTATCAAGCACTATTATTCCCCGACAATAAACACTGTATTGCTGTGTCGATAAATAATAATAAAACGCTAGAAAACAAACCTGCTATCCAGCTATTTTCAATGGAGCAAGGTGCATCACTGTTTAACCGTTAAAGGGTGGCACTGTTTTGATGAAGTGTTTATCGGTACGCGCGATATCTAATAAACGCGTCAGAGTCGTTAGTTTTTTAAGGTCAATACGATCGCGGTAAACTCCCCAATCTAAAAAACAAGCAAGACGAATGAGCCCATCAGATAATGGAAGCTGCGCCTCGATAGGTGATTCGTTTAATGCGATCAATCCTGATAAGACACGTTCGTTTTGACGTGTTAAATAGCTACTTTGCTCAATCGTTATTTCGTCCATCTTCTCCAAAAAGAAGACATTAACACACGCATCCATTACCGTATTGGTCATATTGAAAAGATCAAAGTCAACAATGTCGTCCATATAAGCCACACCCGATTTTTCACGTAGGTAACGTAAAATAGAGCTCGAGTCGGTTAACGTGATATCGCCATCAACCAGTAAAGGAACCTTTTTCGTGGGTGATATCTCAGCACTTTGGGTTGCGTCTGTTTCAATAAATTCACACTCAATATCCGCTTGTAATAATGCAATACGACAATGGCGCACGAAGGGAGAAGTATAACTTCCATAAATTTTCATATCGTTCCTTTTTAACTTCATCATCAACATACTCCCCCTGATATAAAAACACGCTTAATTGAAGACAGGAGTGAGTTAGCTATAACAATGCCAAGCGAATACTTGGCATCTCAATCGGATTTTATTTCATGCTAATAAACTGTACCGCAGCCATAAATCCCTGATCCGTTTTTTCAACCCGTAATAATGTTGCATCTGCGTCTAAAGGGGGGAAACGATCATCTGCCGTATCGAGTTTAATATGTACTTTATCACCCTGCTTAAAATTCACATCAGTAAAGGTGATTGACATGCCTGTGCTACTTAAATCTTTACAGACTCCTTGAGCAACTGCAGTGTCTTTTGTTATTTCAATCCCGACATCCAATTCCATACGTCGAAATGAACGTTTATCTTCTTTGGCAAAAAACATAACCTCTCCAAATTATTAGCTTATATCAAGTAAAATGGATTAAATGGATTCATCCTGCAAGTCTATTATTACTCTTTTTCAGTACTTTGAGAGCTTAAACATTATTTTGGGTTAGGTAGTCCAAAATCTCTACAGGTAAAGGTTGCAAACGTTTCTCTTTATCCAAACACACCATTTCAATATCACCAATCACAGCAGGTTTAGTTGCACCAGGACGCCATACTTCTTGACGCCATAGGGTTTTATATTTGCCATCTAATTTGAAACTGGTGCGAATATCACAGACTTCTGCAAACTCGACGCCATCTTGAAAAGTCATGTTGGCTTTATAAACAGCAAAACCTAACCCTTTTTCACGCCATAGTTTGTCTAAACGATCACTATCGATCACATGCTCACGAGCACGCTCAAAATATTTTAAAAAATTAGGGTGATAAACAACACCAGAGTGGTCTGTATCTTCATAATAAATCTGTACTGGGTGATGAAACACTTTACTCGTCACAGTGTGCCCTTTTGGTTAATAATGTTTAATAGCTGTGTTGATGCATCTTCAAGTAGATCAAGTACCAATTCGAAACCGGCATCACCACCATAATAGGGGTCAGGGATTTGATCAGTCTCTGCTTGTGCGTAACTAAGGAAAAGTGCAATTTTATACTGTAAATGGCTTGGACAAATCGCCTTCAGATCAGCAATGTTACTGTTATCCGCTGCGAGAATGAGATCAAAATACTCAAAATCATGCGCCGTCACCGGTCTTGATGTGATGCCTTTAAAGCTATAACCACGTGCTTCACCCGCAGCCATAGAGCGCTTATCAGGTTGGTTGCCTTGGTGGTTATTAATTGTGCCCGCAGAATCAATCTCGATATCAATGGCCATTTTTTGGGCCGTCGCACGTAATACCGTTTCTGCTGTGGGCGAACGACAAATGTTACCTAAACAAACGACTAATATTTTTTTCATTTATTCATTCCTGTATTCATGCCAATATAATTAAACATTGAGGGTGTTAAAGGTTGCGTATTATAAAACTCAGCACAAGCATCAAGTAGCGCAGCAGTACGAGCCGAAAAACCCTTTTCTAAATAACCTAATAATTGTGCATGTACTTTATGTTTAAACCCAAGGCGATCAATCTCAATCCCACTTAAGTTATCTGCACTAACATCAAATTTAAAACCACAACTCATCGCAACGGCCCACTCTATTGCTTGAGGCACGATCTCGACTTTTTCAAACTCTGCTTGCTGACATGCTGTTCTTCCATCGGGTTCATACCAGTAACCGTAATCTTCAAGTAAGCGACGTTTTTCACCTGCCACTAACCAATGGGCTATTTCATGTAGTGCGCTGGCATAAAAACCATGTGCAAAAACAATACGATGAAATGGGTGCTGTGAATCTTCAGGCAGGTAGATAGGCTCATCGTTGCCACAAATAAGTTTAGTATTATATGTATTGAAAAAAGTAGATTCAAAAATATGAATCAAATCTTGATAGTAAAATGTTTTAGACAAAATGATTAACCGATTAAAAGTTTGTATTATTTTCTTTAAATTATACACTTAGGGTAATTTAATTTATATAAGAAGATCTTATGTCACTGTTAAGCAAAATCCGCTGCGCATTCACCCTTGGACAAGGGCTATTAATCGAAAATAAAGCGCTACAAGAAACCGATGATCCAATCGCTTTTTTCAAAGATTGGCTAAAAGAAGCAGAAAATAGTGGCATCATCCTACCTGAGTCTATGTCTGTTTCTAGTTGTACGGCAGAAGGTCGTCCCTCTTCGCGCATGGTATTGCTTAAAGAGGTTGATGATAAAGGTTTTGTTTTCTTCACTAATTACAACAGCCGCAAAGCAGGCGAGCTAGAAGAAAACCCTTTTGCAGCGCTACTATTTCACTGGAATATGTTACAGCGTCAGGTGCGTATTGAAGGTCGCATAGAGCGTATTAGCGAGCAGGAATCAGCTGATTACTTCCATAGTCGTGGACGCGGAAGCCAAATTGGCGCATGGGCTTCTCATCAAAGTGATCTACTTGAAAGCCGTGACGTGTTAGCCGAGCGCGTAAAAATGTTTGAAGAGAAGTTTAAAGGACAACAGATTCCACTGCCTGAGTTTTGGGGCGGTTATCGTGTCGTACCTGACAGAATTGAGTTTTGGCAAGGTAAAGCAGACAGATTACATGATCGATTTATCTATCAACCAACGAAAAATGGTTGGGATATTACGCGTTTGAATCCTTAAAACATAGCCGTCAGCGTTTAGCTGTCAGCTATCAGTCAAAAATTAGTTCCCATGTTTCTCGTGGGAGTTTCATGTCTAATGAACATAATGGATGCAACGTTTGTTGGTTTGTCGGCATAAACACCGACCTACAGGTGGATCAGAATAAACCGTAGGTCGTGGCTTTAGCCCGACAGTTTTCTAGCTCCAGTTTGCGAATGATTAGCGTTGGAAACACAAAGTATCAGCGTTAGCTTGTCGGCATAAATACCGACCTACAGGTGGATCAGAATAAACCGTAGTTCGTGGCTTTAGCCCGACGGTTTTCTTGCTCCAGTTTGCGAATGATTAGCGTTGGAAACACAAAGTATCAGCGTTAGCTTGTCGGCATAAATACCGACCTACAGGTGGATCAGAATAAACCGTAGTTCGTGGCTTTAGCCCGACGG
>NZ_BSPQ01000002.1:156317-479630 GCF_030161115.1 Psychromonas marina | reverse complement strand
TTTTCTAGCTCCAGTTTACGAATGATTAGCGTTGGAAACACAAAGTATCAGCGTTAGCTTGTCGGCATAAATACCGACCTACAGGTGGATCATAATAAACCGTAGGTCGCGGCTTTAGCCCGACGGTTTTTAAGCTTTGAGTTGCGAAGCGAAAGCACAACGTGGCTTGTCGGCATAAATACCGACCTACAGTGAGCCGCACTGTTATAGTGAATTTTCTTTTAACTGACCGCTGATGACTGACAGCTGCCCTTATTCATTATAATAAAACACCAACGACCCACCACTGATTGAACTGCCATAATTGATATTAAAACCAATCCCAATATTATCTAATAAAGGGACTTTATTTTTAGTGTCGATCACCCAACCCACACTGGTTTCATAATAATAACCACGCTCCGATAACCCAGACATGTCACCACCAATATCGATACGTTTGAGGTCTAACGCGATATGATCTGAAACACCCCATATTTGTGGCACTTTAAACTTAAATTCGATTCCATTTGTTACGCGCCACCCTTCTGGGTTCACATCAGAGATACTTTTCGCTGCGCCGCCGACGCCTTGCCCGATCAGGTAATGGTTACTATTATGGACTTTCCATTGCCCCCAGGATTGGTCTTTTTGATATCCGATATGCAATACAGGCTCAGCCATCAATACTAATGCAGAGGTATTGAAAATATGTCCATCTAACGCTTCACGAATCTCATCGGGAAAACCTTCGCTGTAATTATATTTATTACTATAATAACTTAAATGAGTACCTAGTCCCCATCCTGTGTACCAGTGTTCATCGAGTTGAAAGTGTTGTGAATATTGCACAAAAGCACTAAAAACTTGTTCATGTTTAAAATTGGTATATCCCGTTAGCGGTTCAGAGTTACGCTCTACCTCAATGTATGAGGCACGCACATTGATGGCATGACGCCAATTTTTATCAATGTCGCTAAGTTGCCAGTGGTAAGGAATAGATAAAATATCAATGTTCTTTTTTAAATCGATACTTTTATCTGAATCAACAATAAAATTTAATTCTATATTGGCAAAACCAAAGGTTAATGCTTCACTATCAGTCATTACCGTGGTGGCTGCAAGCGCTTGTTCTAAGGCCTTCACCCCCACGTTTTGTAGTGCCGCATTGCTGGTCATCGGAGTGGCTAATATAAACAGCATCGCAACCTTATTGCGTTGCGGAATATAAACAGTACCTAATCGCCTCATAACCAACCATGCTCCTCAAACATCACTGCCAGTGCATCAAGTTCTGTTTCTAGATGTTCTGTCCACTGTAGTCCATTTTCATGTCCGCCAACTTGGCGCATAAACCAATTGTAAAAATCTTTATTTTCAAAAACACCATGTAGATAGGTGGTGTAAACATTATCACACTGCCAACCTAAGTTATTACCCATAAACAGTTCAACATCCTTCGCGGTTACCGTTTCACCATGATGAATTTCATATCCTTTGAGTATACTTCCCTGCCAGTTTATCTCTGTCTGCTGGGTCGATTTTTCAGATTGCAGTGTTGTTTTTAGTGCAATTAAACCTAACCCTTGTTTATCGCCACCTTCTAAATTTAAGGGGTCAAAAAGTTGTTCGCCTAATATTTGTAAACCACCACAAATACCTAAAATAAGTTTTCCTGATGCTTTAAAGCTTTTAATGGTCGTCGCAAGACCAGTACGCGTTAAAAACTCAAGACTTGCCCCACTATTTTTACTGCCCGGTAAAATCAGTGCATCAAAATGGCTAAGATCCATATCTTTGGTGATGGGTACGAGGTTAATATCATCCTGATGAATCAATGGATCAAACTCATCCATATTCGATGCATAAGGATAATAAACGATACCGATATTAATTTTTCCGCGTTGCCATGTTGTGCCTAAACGAAAGCTATCTTCTTCTGGTAATTGATGGCGATAATAAGGAAGATTCGCTACCGTTGGGATACCGGTTTTTTCCTCTAACCAATCCATAGCATTACCTAATAAAGCCGCATCGCCTCGAAATTTATTAAGTACAAAACCTTTAATAAGTTTCTGCTCTTCAAGGCTCAAACATGCCCATGTACCCAATAGATGCGCAAAAGAGCCTCCGCGATCTATATCGGATACAAGATACACATCAGCTTGACACTCAAGCGCCACCGACATGTTAACAATATCCCCTTCGCGTAAGTTGATTTCAGCAGGACTTCCAGCACCTTCAATGACGACTTGATCATAAGTTTCAATCAGTTTATGTAATGACTTCTGTACCTCTGGCCATACGAACTGTTTTCGCCCCAGCCAGGGTAACTCACTTATTTCTCTGTTTACCTTGCCATTAATAATCACTTGGCTTTTGGTATCGGCGCTCGGTTTTAACAATACAGGGTTCATCATTGCATCAGGTTTAACTTTGGCGGCAATCGCTTGTAGGTATTGTGCACGCCCCATCTCAAGACCATCACTGGTGATGGCAGCGTTATTGCTCATGTTTTGCGCTTTAAAAGGCGCAACCTTAATGCCTCGATTGGCTAATAAACGACAGATAGCGGTGACCACCAATGACTTTCCAGCATCGCTGGTACAACCCAATATCATTATTGGTCTATTTTTAACGGTCATATTACCTCGGTTAAATTTTGGGCAAAAAAAAGCACTGCAATAGCAGTGCCTTATATAATATCAGAAAAGCTTAACCACGACGTGCTACAACTGCTTGTGACAGTTCTGCAAGTAATGATTCAGTGTCAGCCCAACCGATACAAGCATCTGTAATACTTTGACCGTAACATGCTGCTTTACCATCTACTAAGTCTTGACGACCTTCAACGATGTGGCTTTCAACCATTACGCCAGAGATAGCTTTATCGCCACCCGCAATTTGACCACAAACATCAGTACAAACTTTCATTTGGTTTTCGAATTTCTTCTCTGAGTTTGCATGGCTGAAGTCAATCATTAGTGTTTCTTCAAGACCCGATTTTTTAAGATCAGCTTTAATCGCAGCAACATCTGTTGCGCTAAAGTTTGGTGCTTTACCACCACGAAGAATGATATGACAATCCGGGTTACCCGACGTTTGTACAATTGCACTGTGACCGAATTTGTTTACTGATAAAAAGTGATGAGACGCATTGGCCGCACCAATTGCATCAACAGCCACTTTAATCGTACCGTCAGTACCGTTTTTGAAACCAACAGGACAAGAGATACCAGATGCTAATTCACGGTGTACTTGAGATTCAGTAGTACGTGCGCCAATTGCGCCCCATGTCATTAGATCGCCTACGTATTGTGGCGTGATCATATCTAAGAATTCAGTCGCTGCAGGTAGACCCATTGCATTGATATCTAATAATAATTTACGGCCTGTGCGTAAACCTTTATTGATATTAAATGTACCGTTTAATTCAGGATCGTTGATTAATCCTTTCCAGCCTACAGTTGTACGTGGCTTTTCAAAATAAACGCGCATAACGATCTCTAGTGAGTCTTTATACTTTTCACGTAGTGGTGCTAATTTACTTGCATAATCTAAAGCCGCTTCAGTGTCATGAATAGAACAAGGACCGATAATGACTAATACGCGGTCATCCTTGTTGCTTAAAATATTGCTAATCGCTTGGCGAGATTCTGACACTGTTTTTTTAATTTCATGTGTCGCAGGAAATTTTTCTAATAACGCAATTGGTGGTAAAAGCTCTTTAATTGCTGTGATATGTACGTCATCTGTTTTAATCATTTTTCTATTCCTAATAATTCAAAGTTATTTTAATTTTTATTGGTATAACTTGCTCAACTATACTTTTAATCCATTAAAGCATTGTAAGGTTCGATGGTGACTGTCTCACCTATCTCCACATCGCCTCTATCTTGTTCTAGTACAATAAAACAGTTTGATTGGCTCATCGAACTAAAAACACCCGAGCCTTGGCTACCCGTTGTATTCACAACTAATTGCCCATTTTCATTGACGCTATAATTACCGCGTTGAAAGTCGGTGCGTCCTGCTGCTTTTCTTAATCGTTCAGTGGTCAATGCATTAAAACGAATTGCAGGCGCTGCATTGAAGCCAGATAGCGTTGCCATCGTAGGCACAGCCAACTGATACAAAGTGACCATAGCGGAAACAGGGTTACCTGGCAACCCAAAAAAGACGCTGTGAGGCAGTTTACCAAAGGCGAAGGGTTTACCCGGCTTAATAGCAAGCTTCCAAAAACCAATTTCACCCAATTCTGTTAATACATCCTTGATAAAATCAGCTTCGCCAACAGAAACACCACCACTGGTGATCACCACATCGGCTTGTTGATCTGCTGATTTGACCGCTTCAGTGATCAAAGCAAGATCATCTTTGATGATACCAAAATCGATAATATCAACATTTAGGCGTGATAATAGTGCAATGATGCTATAACGGTTACTGTCATAGATATCCCCTTCTCGCAGTGGTTCACCAAGGTTTTTCAGTTCGTCGCCAGAGGAGATGACCGCCACTTTAAGTTTGCGGAACACAGAAATATCGCTAATACCTAATGAGGCAATCAACGGAATATCGCGTGTGGTTAATTTATGCCCTACCTTCAAAACGCTCTGCCCAAGTTGGATATCCTCAGCAGCTTTGCGCACGTTATCACCTAATTTAGGCGTATTGGTAAAACTAATTTGCTCACCATTAGCTTGCGCACGTTCTTGCATTACCACACTATCGGCACAACTCGGCATCACTGCACCGGTCATAATACGAATACAACAACCTGCGGGTAATTCACCTGTATAGGGTGCGCCTGCAAATGATTTACCTATCATTTTAAGCGCAACAGGATGCGCAGCATCTGCCTCAAGCAAATCAGCTTGATTCATTGCATAACCATCCATTGCTGAATTATTAAATGACGGGACGTTAATAGGTGATTGAATATCTTCTGCGAGTGCAAACCCCAGAGCCTGCGACAGTGGTAATGAGATCGCCTCACAGACATTAGCGACAGAGGTTTGTAATTTTGTTAATGCTTGTTCGAGGGGCATTAGCCCTTTTACATCACAACAACCCATTTGATTTATCACCCTATTGAATAATTAGAGTGGAAGTGTGACTTTTTATTCGCTTTGCTGCAAACCAAGTTCGGTAAAAATCCGCGAAAGATCATGCTTGCAGCTCTTTTTTTTATGAATCGACTAATTAACCAACAGAATCTTCAACACCTTTGATTCCACGTAGATGCTTAAAACAACTATCAATCGCTGTTTTAATAAAATCTTGCAGATAAGCGAGCTCTTTTTGCTCTTCTCGTACTGCTGCATAAAGTGTTGTCCATACGCCTTCTTGCCCTAATTTTCGCGCAACAACATAATCTTTTTTCAGATATTCATACAATGCCCAATTTGGCAGTCCTGCAACACCACGTCCACTAGCAACCAGTTGCAGCATCATTAACGTCATATCTGCATGGCGAATTTTAGCAGGTGAGACCCCCGCAGGAATTAAAAACTGATTAAAGATGTCAAGACGTTCAATCTCAACGGGATAAGTGATTAAGGTCTCTTGCGCTAACTCTTCCGGTTCAATAAAGGTTTTGTTAGCTAAGCGGTGATGACGGCTTAGCGCTAACATCGGTTGATAACTGAATAGAGGAATATAACTGATGCCTTCAATTGGCTGTGGATCGGCGGTGACCACTAAATCTAAATTACCGCGTTTTAATGCAGGTAAAGGTAAAAAGCTAAAACCGCTTGAAAAATCTAGTTCAACTTCAGGCCAACTATCGCGGAAACAGTCAATGGCCGGCATTAACCATTGAAAGCAAGAGTGACACTCTACCGCCATATGTAAGCGCCCTGCATCACCAGATATAAAGCGAGAGAGATCTCTTTCTGCATTGCTTACTTCCGGTAGTACACTATCAGCCAGATCGAGTAAACGTACGCCAGCAACAGTAAAACGGATCGGACGTGATTTACGGATAAATAATGAGCAGTTTAATCGCCCTTCCAACTCTTTTAATTGGTGAGAAAGCGCAGATTGGGTGAGATGTAACTGCCGTGCAGCCTCTACTAAGCTACCTGTATTATTTAATGTTGATAAAGTACGCAGGTGTTTAATTTCAATCATAAAAAGCCTTTAGATTAATTTTGTGCATCTGAACTTGAGAAAAACTAATAATAACAGCAAGAATCTGTTGATGTCGCCTTTATTTACTTCACAGCACTCACAATATCAGGTAGTTTTAGCTATTCTTGTTGGCAACTACTGCATGGACTGTAGGTAGTTGCTGTTTGCCGTTTTATTTTTCGAGGTTGCCATGTATTCCATCAATAGATCCTTCAAATTAGATAATGTGTGTTACGACATTCGTGGGCCTGTACTTAAACAAGCCCAAAAATTAGAAGAAGAAGGCAAACGCATCTTAAAATTGAACATCGGTAATCCCGCCCCTTTTGGTTTTGAAGCCCCAGAAGAGGTATTGATGGATGTAATAAAAAATCTACCACAAAGCCAAGGTTACTGCGACAGCAAAGGTCTATTTTCAGCGCGTAAAGCGGTCATGCAACACTACCAAGCGAAAGGCTTATTATCACTCGACACCGACGATATTTACATCGGTAACGGCGTCAGTGAACTGATTGTAATGTCACTACAGGCCTTACTTAATAATGGTGACGAGCTACTGGTACCTGCACCTGATTATCCATTGTGGACGGCGGCAACTAACCTATCTGGCGGTAAAGCGGTACATTATATCTGTGATGAACAATCGGATTGGTTTCCAGATATTGATGATATTAAATCTAAAATCACCTCTAAGACCAAAGGTATTGTTTTAATAAACCCAAATAACCCAACGGGTGCGGTTTATTCAAAAGAGTTATTAGAGCAGATTGTTGAACTTGCTCGTCAGCATAACCTAATTGTTTTCTCCGATGAGATCTACTCTAAGATCGTTTACGATGAAGCAAAACATATCCCTCTAGCAACACTTGCTGATGATATTTTAATTGTGACCTTTGATGGGCTTTCAAAAGCCTACCGCGTATGTGGTTTCCGCGTTGGTTGGATGATGATCAGTGGCGCTAAACGCCAAGCACGAGATTATATCTCTGGGATTGAGATCCTTGCGAGTATGCGTTTATGTGCCAACGTGCCGATGCAGCATGCGATTCAAACCTCACTCGGTGGCTACCAAAGTATTAACGAATTAATCGTACCGGGTGGACGTTTATACGACCAAACTCAGGGTGCTTGGAAACTACTTAACGATATTCCTGGTATCACTTGTACCAAACCCAAAGGCGCACTGTATCTGTTCCCGAAACTAGATCAGAAAAAATTCAACATTAAAGATGATCAACGTTTTGCGATGGATTTGTTAATGCAGGAAAAAATTCTGATTGTGCAAGGGACTGGTTTTAATTGGCATACACCGGATCACTTCCGAATTGTCTGTTTACCACGTATGGACGAATTAACCACAGCGATCACTAAAATCGGTAACTTCTTAGACGGGTATCGTCAATAAGCATTCTTTAATAAAGTTATTAAAAACAAAAAAGGCTCGTTAGTGAACATCACTAACGAGCCTTTTGATACTAATAACCCGTAGGGCTATCTATAACTTACCTTCTACGCTTTGCAGGTGCGCTTTTAGGTTTCCAATTAAGGTCAGATTTAGGAATCTCAGCACGCGGCTCAAAACCAGCAATCACTTTACGCTCAATAATCTCATTGATACGTTTTTCGATGTAACATAAACTTCTGAAATCATCACGAGATACAAATGAGATCGCCTCACCGGTTGCGCCAGCACGACCCGTACGACCAATGCGGTGAACGTAATCATCTGCTTGATCAGGTAGATCATAGTTTATAACTAAGTTTAAGTTATCAATATCGATACCACGAGAAGCAACACCCGTTGCGATCAAGTATTGCAGCTCACCAGCTTTAAAATCTTCAAGTAACTGTTCACGAGCGCCCTGACTTCTGCCACTGTGAAACGCTTCCGCTTTAATACCACGTTTTTCAAGTTGGCTTACTAATTTAGCTGCACCACGTTTAGTTTCGATAAAAATTAGTGCCTGTGGCCATTGATGTTCTTGCATCAATTCACTTAATAGAGCTGACTTTTTATCTTTATCAACTGGAATTAACCACTGATTAATTTTAGGCTTAGATAACTCTGATTTAATGGTAATTTCAGACGGGTTTTCAAGAATGGTTTTCGCTAAGAAACGTACCTGTTTAGAGATAGTTGCAGAGAACAGTAGGTTTTGACGTTTTTCGGGTAGCTTTTCAACGACTTTATTGATATCAGCAATGAACCCCATGTCTAACATGCGATCCGCTTCATCTAATACCAATACTTCCACTTCATCAAAATGGATAGCGCGTTGCGTATACATATCAAGTAGACGACCTGGTGTTGCAACTAGAATATCTACACCTGCGATTAACGCCGCTTTTTGTGGCTCATCATCAACACCACCATACATCGCCAGTGACGTTAGAGAAAGATGCTTGCTATAGGCTTGTACATTCTCTTCAACTTGAATCGCTAACTCACGGGTTGGCGTTAAAATAAGCGCACGAATACGTTTCGCTCGAACTTCAGGCGCATCTTGTAGATTTTGTAAAATAGGTAACACAAAACTAGCCGTTTTACCGGTACCTGTTTGTGCTGCAGCAATAATATCTTTGCCTTTGCAAATAATAGGAATTGCTTTCGCTTGGATTGGCGTCGGTGTTTCATAACCTTGCTCAGTAATTGCTTGTAGAATCGGCTTGCTTAATCCAAGTTTAGAAAATGGCATTTTAAATCTCTGTTTTAGTGTAATAAATATAAATAGCTGTGCAGTATATCACTGTTTTTCTGATTTGTTTGTATTTTAGACATTAGCTGATTAAGGCTAAAGGTGTGATTTATATAAACTGTATGACCATAAATACGCAAGGTACATTGGACATAGGGACAGATAGTAGGGTTATGTTGAAGTGTCGTTAATGGTTATAGCAACCATATATGTAATGTTAACATGACATATATGGTTGTGAAGTAGATAGCAGCAGTCTAACTTTCAATAAACCGTGTTGGGTCTACCGAATTATGAGCAAAAGACTTATGCTCTTTAATCTCGTCGAGTGATAACCCTTGAAGTTCATAAGGGAAAACAACCCAATCATCGGTGGCATGAACGTGATAATCCGGCTCACAAGTGGTTTCTACAGATGATTTTTTCCACACTGTCGCAACACGCACATCACTAGGCATATTACATCTTAATCTTGTTTTTAATGCACTGATCACCGCTTCTGAACTCTTACCACTACGATACATATCATCAACAATAAGCAATTTATCATCAGCGTTTAGTTTTTTAACTAAGTAGGTTAAACCGTGCACGCGAATCGGTTGTTTGTTGTCGCTCTCTTGCTGGTAACTATCCATACCACCGTATGAAGTACGAATTGAGATATGGTCAGTTTTCACACCTAATGTTTGCAGGCACTCTTGTACATAAATACCAACAGAGCTACCTCCGCGCCATAAACCAACAATAAAGGTAGGTTTAAAGTCACTCGCCATAATTTGGGTAGCTAATTCAAAGGATTGTTCGATTAATGAGTCTTCATCTAAAAATATTTTTTTCACGATTTTTTACCAAGAAATGACCAACATATTGTGGTATATTTGCGACAATTTAGGCCGCAAATTAGAACATAAACATCTTATTTGTTCAAGACTTAGTGGCTTTATATCCCTGTTCAATGGAATTAATATGGCAGACAAACAGTACTTAACAGCGCAATCATTATTAGAAGATTCATATGCTCTCGCACGAAAAGTGCTAGATAGTGACTTTAAACCCACCTTCATCGTAGCAATCTGGCGTGGTGGCGCACCAATCGGTATCGCCGTTCAAGAATTTTTAGCGGTACACGGCGTAAAATCAGATCATATCGCGATTCGCACCTCCTCTTATGCAGCAGAAATCGATCAACAAGCGAAAGTAGTCCGCGTGCATGGCCTTAACTATCTGGTTAATAATATCCAACAGCACGACAAACTATTACTGGTTGACGATGTGTTTGATACAGGCCGTTCAATTGAAGCAATTATTGATGAGCTACGTAAACAAACTCGTCTGAACATGCCAAAAGATGTACGTGTTGCCGTACCGTATTATAAACCGACACGTAATAAAACCGATCGCACACCGGACTACTTTATTCATGAGACGGACGCCTGGTTAAAATACCCGCACTCTTTAGAAGGCCTGTCCAATGAAGAGATCGCACAATACCGTCCGCGTTTATATGAAATTATAAAGTCTCATCTACCAAACAACGACCAAGAATAGTTCATTAAATCCCCCTTGATGAACGCGTTCTTTATCCAAAGCAAACTATCTAGTTTGCTTTTTTGATTAAATAAGCTTGCACTCCCCTTCTCTATCTAAAAATATAAACCATTCAATATGATCGATTTTCGATAAATAATGAAAGTAGCGCTTATGCTGATCGTGCACCACAATTGCAATCAATAAATAGGAGAAAAAAATGGATATTGACCATGTTGTGCTTTGGGTTAAGAGCGCCAAAGATTCGCTGCATTTTTATGTCAACACCTTAGGCTTTGAAGCCGAACGCGAAAAAGCGTTCTACGCAGGTGAAGTATTGTTCCCTAGCGTACGTATTAACGATAAAACTATCCTAGATATTATGGAATATGGTTCGCTATTAACACTCGTTCAAAAATCAACGGGAACGACGGCTAACGCAGGTGGTATGCCGATTAATCACTTATGTTTATCATTAACACAACAAGAGTATGATTGTATTATCGAAAGGCTTAATCGCAGTGGCGTACAACTGACTTCAGCAGGAGAGCATGTTTTCGGAGCCCAAGGAAAAGCGCCATGCGCGACCTATTTTAATGATATTGATGGTAATATTATTGAGATTCGTTTCTATGACAATTAAATTAACAACAGCTCAGAGAGGTGACGTTTTATATCGGCTTCCCACGCTAACGAATAAAATCCCCTTGCTGCTTATTTATTAAAGTGAATGTATTAAATACGTTTTTTAGTATTTCGCATTTTTCTAACTTCAGGTAACATCTACCGTTATTCAAATTGATGGGCTACTTCAGCATTAATTACACTACCCGATGCAACGACTTACTATTGATCATTAACGTCGCATTAAATTTTAAAGGATTACTTTGATGGACAATAAAATTCTGTATTTAAAAAGATCGCTCATTGTCGAAATAATATTTGGTGCGCTTCTCGCCATTATTTTATCGGTATACATGGTGTCTATGGCAAGTGCAAACCCCAACGCTGCCACTATCGACATATTCTTAGGTGCACTTTTCCCGATTGTTATCGTTGCATTACCCCTCGTTTTGCTTCCCTACATGGCGATACGAGAACTAAACGAATATGAAGAACAAAACAGCTTGATATTGAATTATGTGAACAGTGGTATTGCGGTCGGGTTTGTATTTTTCCCGTTAGCTGTTTGGCAAATTTTCACACTGGTTAAAGTAAAGTCTTACCGTTTAAAAGAGAAAAAAGCATAAAGCGCTTTTACCTTCACACGACACCCCCTATATTTAGGAACAGAGCATGAATCGATCAGTAAAAGCGTTATTACTCTCAACGCTACTTTACCCCGGCAGCGGTCATTTCTTCCTAAAAAGACACCTTGTGGGCTGCATGTTTGCAGTCCTTTTTTCTGTTCCTCTGCTTTTCTTGCTTGATGAAATTGTCACTAAAACCAATCAAGTAATCACACAGATTGAAAATGGCTATATTCCACTCGATATAGCTGCGATAACAGATGCATTAACAGGGATTCTTTCCGATACAGAAGGTCAGACATTAACCCTCAACGTTTATGTGATGAGCGTAGTATGGGTTGTCAGTGCGATAGATGCTTATCGCCTTGGTAAATAACAAAAACCTACCTTTGAAATGACCATGGCAATAAGTGAAATAATTTTTTCATTCACTATTAACCTCCTGTCGCGACTAACTCCGATATTCTATCGGTAGCCCAACTCTCAAATTTCCAATTTTTGATAAACGCACAATGTCCGCCATGCTCCTGTACTTCGATGGTCAACCACGGAGAATGAAATAAACTGTTAAATTGTTTAGCTGGAATAATAGGATCATCTAATGAGGTAACAATGGTTGTTGGAATAGCGAGTTTTTGCAAACCGTCACCCAGTATGGAATAAGCTTCAAAGTAATCATTAGTTGTTGTAAAAGGGGTATAACCTTTAACAAAAAGTTCATTCATCTGATCTAATGTGGTTAATTTTTTTAGCGCATCGCCATAATTAAAGTGGTTATGATGCTGTAGTTTTTTAAACAGTGAACGTTTCCATTTTTTGACAAAATATTTTTCATAAACAGGGAAACCACTGTTGAGCATATCCATCGTGGTTGGCGGGTGTAATAACGGACAGATCGCAATCGCTTGATGTAGAGCTAGTTGCTCCTGTTTCGCCAAATTAGCAACCCGTAAGCAGAAGTTTCCGCCGAGAGAATAACCGCAAAGTACGTTATGTTTGCCACCAAATTCTTTACAAAGTAGCTTAACCGCTTCCACTACTTCTTGTAGCAGTGTCGAATTGAAAAGATCTTTATTAAGATGATGACTATCACCATGATCACGAAAGTTTAAACGAAACACATCAAAACCATCATCTAACAATCGTTGTCCACTAGAAAGCACATATAACGAGTCAGCGCAGCCCTCCCAGCCATGTAAAATAATCGCCAAGCCTTTGGTTTTTTGTTTCGTTTTAGAGAGGAACCCCAGTAGGTTAACCCCCTGAGGGGTAGTGATTATATGTTGCTTGGTAGTTTTTAATAACTGCTTAGCACGCCCTTTTTCAAGTATTTTGCGTGGCCCAGAACTAGAAAGTATTGACTGTAAGTGGCGATTACTAAGGCCTTTGGCGGGTTTAAATGGTTTCACTGTTACCTACAAGTTTGATGATATATAAAGGATAATATGTAAAAGTATATTGCCACATTATCCCATATTTAATGCACTTTCATTAACCTTAACAAAATATTGATTCCTTTGAGATTTAAAAGTATTGGTATTTTTAATTAAGCATTACTTTCACCCAACAACCTCGATACCTTCTTAAAAAACAGTTCTAGGGTTTCTTTATCTTGATAGTCAAAGTCATATGCGCCATGAAATAACAGACTAATCGTTAAGTCTTTATAACTGAGCCAGCAGGTATAGCCATCAAAATCATGGGATGCACGAATACCTGAAAACTCGTAAACACCATCAAGCTTATTACCTTTAGTCGTAATTAAATTAAAAACTTGCAACATATTCTGCTTTTTTAACCGATTTAAATACATAACAGCTCCTATCAAGTGTTGAATCGTTATATACGAATTAAACAAACCAAAGGATCAATTTCAATCACCGATTCCCATCAAAAAATCAATTGATATTTTCTAAAAAGTTAAGTAAAAATCAGGTTTTGTAATCACAGAGATGGTACATTAATATTTATAAATCATATAATTAAGTTGTTTTTATAGCGTCAAGGAAGGGTTATGAATATTGAAATTAGACAGATTCAGGAAACAGATATCCAAGGTTTTTACGATGCGCTTTGCAGCGTGGCAAGCGAAGGGATCTATTTACTTACCACCACGCCACCAGCCTATGAAAAAATGGTTAATTTCGTACGCAATAATATTGCACACAATCATGCACAGTTTGTCGCCGTTCTGGATGGTCGCGTAATAGGTTGGGCTGACATTATCCCATTAGAAAGAAATACCATGACCCATGTTGGGCACCTTGGTATGGGCGTTCTTTCTACTTTTCGGGGATTAGGCATTGGCTCTAAACTGTTAGAAAAAACAATAACTCATGCTTGGGAGCAGCAATTAACGCGCCTAGAGTTAGAAGTGTTTTCTGATAATGCAGCCGCAATCAAGCTCTATAACAAACATCACTTTCAAATTGAAGGGGTGAAAAAGAATGCCCGACTTTATAATAATCACTATCAAGATATGACCATCATGGCGCAATATCACCCTAATTAGAACGATTGTTTGATGAGCACGGAGCCTACATCGGACTCGCGTGCAATTATTTCAAATCAGTTAGGATCACATAAAAATCACACACAGTCAGCAGGTTGCGATAATAAACCTTAAACAATATAATGACTTATATGCAGATTACTGCACAAATACTCTTTTAATTGTTAGGTTTTCAATATCTGCTTTTTTATTAAATTACGTTTATTAAAAACACTGAAATAGACATTGATACAACTTAGCAATATTTTCGTTTATGCATTGTAAATGCAATAAACAATACAAGCACAATTGCAGACCTTGATTTTATGAACCAACAAGCTTCAAATAATGTAAAAAAATATATCGTTCCTCACTTACAGAACATCTATTTTTTCGTTGCCGTTATGTCTTTAGTTTTAATCATTTGGCAAGATTACGGTATGAATAAAGTGCTAAATATATATCCAGAAACGACGCCAAGTGTATTCGCAAACAGTGATGTCATTAATAATGGTAACTCTAACGCGTCTTTGGTTGAGAATGAACAAGGCGCACAACTCCACTGCGAAACAAAAGCATCAGATGCATGGCCTTTTTGTAGTCTCGACTTAGTGCTCACAGAAGACAGAAGTGCAGGCATCAACCTCGAAAAATTTAAATATCTATCACTCGAATTAGGGTACCAAACGACGAGCCAAGATACGGTACTTGTCTACCTCGTCAACGCCGATCAGAAGATAAAAACGAAGCATGGTAGCTATATTATTGCCAACAAAAGTAATATGACAACTATATTACCACCTTCAGGAACGAGTCATTATAAATTACCCTTAGCACATTTTTTTGTTCCCTCATGGTGGATATTGCAAAATAAAGCAACCGGAGAAGCAGCTAGACCCAAGATTGATAATGTCATTGGCTTAAGCATCGCGACAGGTGATAGCCATCAATTACGTACGGTTGATATCACGTTGAAAAACTTGCAATTTAGCGGTAAATGGATAAGTGCCAAAAGTTTATATTTTTTGATTATTTTAATGTGGCTCGCATTAATCTCCGTACATGGTTTGATCAATATTTATCAACAATCAGAGAGTTTAAAATTAAAGCACTTAGAGACTAAAAACCTTGAAGATATCAACTCCTTCTTAAGTATCCAAAAAAATGAGTTTGAATTATTGGCAAAAACAGATGCACTCACAGGGTTATATAATAGAGCAGGAACCAGCGAATTATTACAGCAGATGAAGGCGAACCCAAACAGTGTCTATTCATTAATAATGTTTGATATTGACTATTTCAAAAAAATTAACGATAACTTCGGGCATGAAGTCGGCGATGAAATACTGACGACATTAGCGACTCATCTACAAAATAATATGCGTAATAGCGATCATGTGGCACGTTGGGGAGGGGAAGAGTTTGTTATCTTTTGTCCTGACACTACTGAATATAATGCGCTTCGTATCGCTAATACGTTGCGAAAAAATATCAGTGAATTGCCATTCCCAATGGCAATAAACGTGACCTGCAGTTTTGGTGTTGCCCCCTTTTTTGCAGGGCAAGAAAATAGTATACAAGATATGTTCAAAGCAGCGGATAACGCAATGTATGAGGCTAAACTAGCAGGTCGAAACAGAGTTAGGATAGGCAAGCATTAACAGCATCAATACCCGTTTACTGGTTACTTCTTAGTAGTACATGATGCCATGATTAAGTAACCAGTCACCCCTTCATAGTGGTATATTCAAGAACAGTGTAAAAATCATCATAAAGCGTTAATCGGGCCATTAGCGCATAAAAGCATTGATAATATAGCTGTTTTTAACAACCTGTTATTAATTACTAATTTCGGCCTATGTGCTTTACTTCATATAGTCATATATTTTTTGTGTGATTGTGTTAGTATTCTGCGCTTTTTTAACCCTTATCCTGAAAGCCAACCAGTGACATCAAATATCGTTAACTGTGTTGGATAATTTAAGTGAGTAGCAAATGAAGTTTCCCGGCCAGCGTAAATCTAAGCATTATTTTCCCGTTAACAACAATGATCCATTATTAACTGGTTTACGACCAGAGCCTGTTAAGACTTCAAGCTACATTGCTGGTATTGATCAAATTTTAGTTGATATAGAAGCGAAAGTAGATGAATCGCTAATTAGTAAATATTCACTGATGAAAGGAAACTCAACCCTCATTGATGATCAAGCTGCACATAACTTATATACCGAGTTACAAAATGAACAGCTCATTAGTGGTGAATTTGCCGGGGGCACCATTGGTAACACCATCCATAATTACTCAACATTGGCAGATGCTAAATCAGTATTATTTGGTGTAATGAGCAAGAATATTGCAATTGGCAGTTATGCGTATCGCTATCTATGTGATACCTCTTCTAAGGTTGATTTAAATCACTTACAACCTGTGGATGGCCCTATCGGTCGCTGTTTCACCCTAATTTCAGATGATGGCGAACGTACGTTTGCGATCAGCAAGGGTGCAATGGACCAACTTAGCCCTGAACATATCAATAAAGAGTTAGTACAAGGTGCTTCAGCACTGGTATTAACCGCCTATTTAATGCGTGCTAGCGAAGGTGATCAAATGACCGCTGCGGCACTGCAAGCCGTTGAGTATGCAAAGCAAGCAAATGTTCCTGTTGTATTAACTCTCGGCACACGATTTTTGATTGAAAGTGACCCACAATGGTGGCGAGATTTTATTAAGAATAATGTTGATGTGTTAGCAATGAATGAAGATGAGGGGCAAGCATTAACCGGTTTTGCCGACCCGTTATTAGCCAGTGAAGCAGCCTTAGAACTTTGTGATTTAGTATTAACAACGGCAGGTCCACTAGGACTATATATGGCAGGTTATACAGAAGAAAGTCTTAAACGCGAAACAACACACACGCTTTTACCTGGCCAAATACCTGAATTTAATCGTTATGAATTTTCTCGACCGATGCTAAAGCATATCTGTGAAGCTCCCCTTAAAGTGTATGCACATATTCCCCCTTTCATGGGCGGTCCAGAAGTTATCCGCAATACTAATGGTGCTGGCGATGCAGCATTATCGGCATTGTTACATGATTTAGCGTCTAATGACTTTCATAAACTCAATATCCCGAGTTCAAGTAAGCACCTTAATCATGGCTTATGTTACTCATCATTTTCACAAATTTGTAAATACGCAAACCGTGTTGCTTATGAGGTACTTGCTCAACATAGCCCTCGATTATCACGTGGCTTACCAGAAAAAGAAGATAGTTTAGAAGAAGCTTACTGGGAACGCTAAGCTGTCTTAGCATCTATTTTTGCAGCTCATGTACAGCAATTTAAAAGTGCTTTGCATGAGCGATGCAATTAACCATGCGATTAGTTTAACCTCATCCCCCTTACCCTGATTTACCTCGAAGGTCATCTTTCATGTCAATGCTCCCGGAAAATAGTTTAATAGAACGTGATGAGTCAATAGCAGATCAGCACTTCAAGATATTTAAGCCCTATGGTTTTTTAAGTCAGTTTGTCCCTGAACCACGCAAAAAAAAGCACCTATTGGGTGAGTTATTTAATTTTCCTGATAAAACCATGGCTATTGGGCGCCTCGACCACGACTCTGAAGGGTTACTGTTACTTACCACAGATGGCATGATGAGTTATCAGGTAAGAAGTAAAGGCATTGAAAAAGAGTACTATGTACAAGTTAATGGCACGATCACCGACCAAGCAATATCGCAACTACAAAATGGTGTTGAAATTGGTATTAATGGTAGTAAATACTTAACCCTCCCCTGCAAAGTTTCAGCATTACTTGATGAACCTCAACTCCCCACACGTGGTCGTAAAATTCGCGATCCAAGACACGGCCCAACGAGCTGGATATCAATTACACTTTGTGAAGGTAAAAATCGTCAGATAAGAAAAATGACTGCCGCGGTTGGATTTGCCACATTAAGGCTAGTAAGAGTTCGCATTGGTGATATCCATATTGATAATATGAATGCCGGCGATGTCATTAAACTAAACAGTTTTGATGCCGCACTCAATCGTTACTAAAACTAAAAATAAGAACTAATTACGATGGTTTCTCAGCAATTTACCATCAAAAATGACCTAATTCAGCTGTATTATAAAAAACTTCTTCATATGTCGGTTCCCCCCCTTCACTTTAAATCGCTTAAACTGTCTTCTAGGCGCCTTATAATCGCAATTTAAGGGGTGTTTAATACGTTGATTTTAAAGGAGTTAATAAATTGGATCTTTATGCTTTTACAGTGTTAATCTTGTGAAATATCAATTGGGAGAACACGAATGAGCAGCAACCAAACCTATTACGAACATGACTTTTCACAGCAAAATTTACAGGACGAAATTTTTGAAAACTGTCGATTTTATCAGTGTAATTTTAGTCGCACAGATTTAAGAGATGCAACATTTATAAACTGTAAATTTATTGAAGCGGGAGATAGCATTGGTTGCCAATTTAATTATGCTGACTTACGTGATGCGAGTTTCAAAAACTGCAAACTCGGTATGGCTAACTTTCAAGGGGCGAATGGATTTGGTGCAGAGTTTCGAGAGTGTGATTTACAAGGGGCAAGTTTTGTAAAAACAAGCTTTGTAAACCGCATCTCAAACCAAAGTTACTTTTGTTCGGTTTATATTACCGGCTGTAATTTGTCTTATACGAACTTTGAAAGACAATGTATTGAAAAGTGCGATCTGTTTGAAAACCGTTGGACAGGCGCTAATTTACAACAGGCTTCCTTTAAAGGATCTGACTTAAGTCGAGGAGAGTTTTCAGAAGATAGTTGGCAGCAATTTGATCTGCAGTATTGTGACTTAAGTTATTGTGAGCTTTATGGGTTGGATCCACGTAGGGTAAATCTAAATGGAGTCAAAATATGTGAATGGCAACAAGCGCAGTTGTTAGAGCCACTTGGTATTGTTGTTTTACCAGGCTAACCAAAGCAACTATATCAGCGTATTATAGGCACTATCGGTAATTCTTAAGCAAATTTCAACGTAGAAGTTATTAAGTAATGACAGGTCTTAGTAACCTATAAATAAGTGCCTGATATAGCTAAACTAGAACACCATTCCACAACATTATGTGGAATGGTATTACCTTTAATCTCTAGAAAGTGCATCAACCGGGTTAAGTTTTGAGGCACTTCTAGCGGGCAGAAAACCAAACAAAACACCAATTAATGTCGAACAAGCGAATGCGGCAATAATCGATGACGTTGAATAAATCATCAATAAATCACTACTCGTGTAGTGAAAAACAATACCAATAAGATAAGCAAGCCCGACTCCCAACGCTCCACCCAAAAAGCAAACCAGCATCGCTTCAATAAGAAATTGACGCATAATATCCGCCTGCCTCGCCCCAACAGCCATTCTTATCCCTATCTCACGAGTTCGCTCTGTGACAGAGACCAACATGATATTCATGACGCCAATTCCGCCCACTAATAACGAGATAAACGCGATAGCTGAAATAAGCAGCGTCATCGTATTAGATGTTTTAGCGATACTTTTTCGAATTGTATCGGTATTGATAGTGAAGAAATCAACAACACCATGACGCATCGTAAGTAAACTAATGATGCCCTGCTCTGCCACTTCGCTCGATACATTTTCATCAATCCGGACGGTAATATCACTGACATAGTTTTGCCTAAAAATACGTCCAGATACCGTGGTATAAGGTACCCAAATATTAAGTTCGTCACTATTATCAGACACACTCTCAATGGGTTCGGTGACACCGATGATACGAACAGGCAGCTTGCCGAGGAAAATAACACGCCCCAACGCCTCACCATCAGAAAAGAGTTCCTGTTTGGTGTTCGCATCAATAACAGCAACCTGCTCCAACGAATCGACACTCTGTTCATTAAAATATTGCCCTTGCGCCAAGCTATAACCACGTACACGGAAATACTCAGTCCCAACTCCCTGCACCGAACCAGTCACGGTTTCACTGGCATAACGAATCGCCACATTTGCCCTCACCGTGGGGGTAACACTATCGACAAAGGGTAATATTTTAAGGGCGTTCGCATCCTCTGCGGTGAGGGATCGCACTCGACCAGAACGACGATCTCCACGCCCTGTGCCAGGTTTTATCTCAATAGTATTAGTGCCCATTGAAGAAATATTATCCAGAATTGTTTGTTGTGAGCCATTACCCAATGCAACAACAGAGACGACTGAGGCGATGCCAATGATAATGCCGAGCATCGTTAAAAACGTACGCAAACGGTGATTAGCCATCGCAATCAATGCCATTTTTAACGCTTCAATATAACGGGTGTAACCGATACGAAATGTTTCATTTGGCTTTTTTTGTTCAGTGTTTTTCTTAGCACTATTCAACTCATTTATCTTGCTCTCAGGACGTGTTTGCTTATCAGCAATGATCTCTCCATCTTTGATCTCGATAATGCGATCTGCAAAAGCGGCCACCTGCGGGTCATGGGTAACCAAAATAATCGTATGGCCATCAGCGTGTAGCTCACGCAGCAGTTCCATCATCTCTTCGCCACTGCGACTGTCTAATGCCCCCGTTGGCTCATCGGCCAGAATCACATCACCGCCATTCACCAGCGCTCTGGCAACACTTACTCGTTGTTGTTGACCACCACTAAGCTGCCCTGGTTTATGATCTAAACGATCACTTAAACCAAGACGAGTTAATAACCTTGTTGCCTTTTCCTGACGTTCATGTGGTCCCTCATTGGCGTATAAAGCAGGCACTTCTACGTTTTCTAGCGCGGTGAGATCCCCCAAAAGGTGATAACGCTGAAAGATAAAACCAAAGTACTCGCGTCGCAATGCGGCTAAGTCATCTTCGCCCATGGTTGATGTATCTTGCCCATTGATGAAGTAGCTGCCTTTATTGGGTTTATCCAAACAGCCCAAAATATTCATTAATGTTGATTTACCCGAGCCAGATGCGCCAATAATGGCAATCATTTCACCACGGTTGATCTGAAAATTAACCTCTTTCAGAACCGTCAAGGCTTGATCACCAGCGGTAAATGAACGTGTGACACCAACAAGTTTTAACAGTGCTTCAGCCATAAGTTACCCCTTACCTGAACCAGGGCCTCGTCCGCCACCACCCTGCCCACTCAGACTCGCACCTGACAAACTGTTCATCGATAAGCTCGAAAATACCTCATCACTCGTAGATGATTTACCGAGAACAACCTCATCACCTTCATTGAGGCCTGAGAGTATCTGTACATATATTTTATTGTTAATACCCACTTCCACATCACGATACTCAATCTGATTATTTATTTTCACTGGTACTTGATAAGTTGGATTCGCGCCGGGTAATTCAACCAATACCTGTGATGGAACGAGTAATGTATCCGCTGCATTTTCCAATATAATAGAGACCTGTGCAGTCATCCCAAAACGTAATAAATTATCTGGATTTTTTACATCAAACAAGGCGTTGTAATAAATCGCCTCATCATCACCAATCTTTAATGCACTATCATCTCCATTCAACAGGGTTGGACCGGGCTCAATAGCGCGTAATACGCCTTGATATCGATTGCTAGTTGCCCCTAATATCGTGAAATAGACCGCTTGCCCTGCTCGAACATTAATAATGTCGGCTTCAGAAACCTGCGCTTTTATGGTCATCACATCCAATTGTGCCAATTCAATAATACTCGGTGTGCCTTGATTATTATTCACCGTCTGCCCCTCTTCGACGGAGACATAAATCACGGTGCCATCAATCGGTGATGCAATAGTCGTGTAGCCTAGATCGAGTTGTGCAGTGTCGACACTAATAATTGCTTTTTCTTTTTCTGCTTTAAGCTGATCTAAATCTGCCTGATACACTGCCAATATAGATTCTGCCGAATCAAATTCAGATTGCGAGGTCGCGCCATCCACCAGCATTGTTTTCTTACGTTTAAATTCAGACATCGCCACTTTGATTTGAGCTTGTTTGGCTCTCAATTGCGCATTAATGCTCTTAAGTGAAGCCTGTGCTTCTTTGATCGTATTTTGTTGCGTTAGGTTATCGATTTGCGCAATCAAATCCCCCTGCTTTATCTCATCACCTAACTTAACATCCAGTTTTGCTATTAACCCTGATACTTGAGCACCCACACTCACCAATTTAGAGGGGTATAAAACACCATTGGTTAGCACCACACTTTCTATATTTCCGCGTTTAACAAGATCGGTAATAAAGACATCCTGAACCTGCTGCTTCATGGTGTATTGATATCCAATACCAGCTGCAATCGCAGTGAAAATAAGGATCACTAGTAAGGTTTTCTTGATGTTATTTTTAATATTGTTTTTCATATAGCTCTTCATATAGCTCTCTAATTTATCTTAGTCATTCACAGAGGTAAGCGTGTTCATTGGCTTTTCACAAAGTGGTAATAGCGAAGCGGGCTTTCTCTCTTGTTGCGGTAACTTTTTCTGCTTCAAATGAGGCTTTGCTGGCGTTTGGCAATGTCGTTCAAATCCCACAGCCATGCTGTCTGAATCCAATACTAAACCATGCATTTTTTCCCGTAGCAGTGCAGCAGACACTTCCTCTGATGGTTTAAATACTAAAGGTTGTGCAAGTGCATACAGGTGAAAGGTATAGGTTTTTAAATCAGGTCCTCTCGAACAGGGAGGTGCGTATTCCTCTTTATGATTGACTGAATTGCTACCCAGTGTGCCGACGGTTTCCCCACCAGCAACAGTAGAAACATGCATCGGAATATTGTACATACTCCAATACCAATGCAGTCCTTCAAAAGGTGCAGTTCTAAGTGGGTGTAGTGATCTGCTTGTGTCTTGAACCGCCGCATTGAATTGGGGATCACTTTCTTTATTTCTGATAGGTTTCGCGTCAGGTTGATGGTCCATAATCATAACCAGAGACTGAGTCCCATCAGGCAGTCCGCGCCAAGTTAACGCAGGCGAGATCCCCTCTCCTTCGCAGGTATATTTCGCCGGCATCAGTCCTTTATCCGAAAATTCAGAACTGCTGAGTGTGAGAGAATGATCGGCTTGAGTGGGAAATGAGACAAATAAGATGCTCACTAGGGGGACAATGTTTTTTATCTTCATGGACCAATCTCTTTAGGAATTAAAGTAACTTTTTAGTTGCTTTAATCTTATCAATTAGCCTGTAGAGATGGATGACAATGTTGTCATTTAACTGTGGGTAGCGATAATCGCATAACAACAACATCTTCCTTGCTTGCCTGAAGGGTAAGATCGCCACCGTGTGCGCGGGCAATTTCGCGCGCTAAACTTAAACCAAGCCCACTACCGGAAATACCTTGCATTTGTTCAGGCTCCCCACGATAAAAGCGATCGAATAATTGCTCCCGCACCTCACTTTTCATCGCGACACAAAAGTTACTAATAAGCACTTCAATAACGTCGTCGCTTCGTTTAGCTTCAATGGTGACACCTTTTTCTTGAAGGCTATAACGTATCACATTAACCAGTAGATTATTTAACAACTGCCTCAATAAGACGATATCGCCTTTAAAATATAAGGGCTGTTCTATCTCACAATGCAGAACGAGCCCATCGGACAATAGTTCCATATCACCGGTCAATTCATCTAGCAATTCGGCCATATTGATCGCTTCAAGATGCAACGCCATCGAACACGAGTCTGCTTGAGAAAGCAGTAGTAACTTACGAGTGATCGCAGAAAGGTGGCCAACTTCATCAAGAATGGCATTCAAGTCTAATTGTGATGAATTTTCAGAGATAACCGCTTGCTCGATCTTTCCTCTTAAAATAGTCAGCGGAGTTTTTAGCTCATGTGCAGCATCAGCAGTAAAGCGAGAGGCTTGCTGAAAACTATCTTCAAGGCGATCCAGCATCGTATTGTATGCATTGATGAGAACGGTGAACTCTTGATCTTCTTTATGCGCGGGCAAGCGATGGTTGAAGTTTTTTTGTGTGACCAACTGCATGGATTGGTGTAGCCGTTTTATAGGTCGAGTGGTATTAGTGGTGATGAACCATGCACCAAGAATACTGAGCAGTAGAGAAAAAGGGATAACAACGATCATCGCCGATTGTAAGGTACTTTCTAAATCACTGGTTGTGGCCGACACATCGACAGCAAGAAAACTTTGTGCTTGTTGCCCTTGAAAAAAACTGCCCCGCCATCGATTTTTCTGATGCGTAAAGAAAACTAACTGACAACGGGAAGAGGTTTGTTTTCCCGCTATCACTTCTAATGGGTCAGCAGATTGCCAATTTAATGTGCTGATAATTTGTTGTACGTCTTCCCCCTGTGATTCAGTTAGTACCCCGTGTTCACTGGATTCAACAAGAATCAGTAAATCGCTAGCGGAGTTAATGCGTAACTTATTCACTAAATCATCAATAAGACGGCTCCCAGATTGATCCTTATGCGCTGAATCGGGCACCGGAGTTATAGATAGAAGGTTGCTAGGCATACGCGTGATACGTTTTACTTCCATACACAGACGTGAATCAAGGTGCTCAAGCTCGACCTTCATAATACGTGACCAACTAAGCGAAATAACAACCGCTAGCACCGCGCTCACCGTTAAAATTGAGATAGAAAAAATACGTGTACGAAAATACATTCTATAACCTCATCGCGGGCTCAGGCGATAGCCCGTACCTCGAACCGACTCAATAGCACCAATCATTCTGCCCGCACTTTCTAATGAAGTGATCTTACCGCGAATCCGCTTAATACAGACATCGACAACATTAGTACAGGGATCAAAATCGTAGCCCCACACATGCTCTAACAGTTGACCTCGTGTTAATATTTTATTGGGAGAACGCATCATATACGCGAGCAAACTAAACTCTCGACTGGTCAACTCAACCGATTGCCCGTCACAATTGATACTGCGAGTGATACAGTCAAGCTGCAGTGAGCCAACTTCAACGATATGTTTTGCAGGGCCTTCATGACGTCTCAATAACGCATTAAGGCGAGCGCTCAACTCTTCTACATAAAACGGCTTTGCTAAATAATCATCAGCGCCCATCTCTAACCCCTGAACACGATCCCCAAGTTCATTTCGTGCAGTAAGCAGAATGATAGGAGTATCAGAGCCCGTTTCACGAAGCGAACGAAGAATATCTAATCCATCACGACCGGGGAGACCAATATCAAGAATAATAGCATCGAATTTATGGTTACTTGCAACCTTATAGCCCTGCTCACCATCAGCACAATGAGCCACCATGAATTTTTTTTCACGTAAACCTTCACAGATAAAATCCGCAATTTTTTGTTCATCTTCAACAAGCAATATATTCATTGGGCTTACTCCTTAGATGCTCTCTATTGTAGATAATGGAGCTGCATTATTATTAAATATCAATCCGTTAATACTTTACATGATAGCCTGCGATTAATTTGTGTCGTTCAAGGAAAACGACCAACACTAAATAGCTATTGTAGGATGCGTTAACACCGAAATAAGCGAACATCGCCACGCAGCATCGGTTTATTTAGATAACACTTTAAAGTATCTCACCGGAGGTAACTTACTTGCAATGAATATGAGAAGAATGACAGCTTTGTCATATTTATCATGCCGCGCTTTAGTTGTAAACGCAGATCCATTTCCCCCTGTTGGGTTAATCTAAGCGGATACTTAATCCATGTTATAATCTCTAATTTTGGCCGACAACATGATAATTGCAGATCAACCTTCAAAGCTGAGCTTACCGCAGAAAAACCCAGGCGTATCAACAGTGTTGGAGTATTTGATCATTAAATTTCCCTATATTGATGCTCAGGTTTGGCAGAAACGTATCGCGGCAGGAAAAGTTCACTGCCATGATGGTTCACTCATTACAAGACAATCCCCTTTTAAACCCCAACAACGCATCTACTATTACCGAGAAGTCGAAAGCGAACCCCTGATTCCTTTTAAAGAGCGTATTTTATTTCAGGATGAACATCTATTAGTGGCTTATAAACCACATTTTTTGCCTGTGGTACCCGGGGGAAAATATGTCAATGAATGTTTACAAAACCGTTTACGACAAAGCACTGCAATTAATACCTTACAAGCTGTGCACCGTTTAGATAGAGTAACGGCCGGTTTGGTGATTTTTTCCGTTAACCCGACCACCCGCCATCGCTACCATGACTTATTTGAGACGCGGAAAATAGACAAAACCTACCAAGCAATAGCGCGAACTAATAGCCAAGAAAGCCTAGTAGGCAAAACCTGGGAAGTAAAAAATCGCCTCATACAATCTAATCCGAAATTTCGCATGTGCATCACCGACGGAGAGGCCAATAGCCACTCAAGCATTCGATGTGTGAAACAATCAGCGGAGCAATCGTTATTTGAATTAACCCCGATTACAGGGAAAACGCATCAATTACGCCTTCATATGCAAGCACTTGGTTGGCCAATTTTGAATGATAAATACTATCCTCATTTACAACCCCTTAGCGCAGATAACTATACGACCCCATTACAGCTACTCGCAAAGAAAATTGAATTTATTGATCCGGTCACCCAACAAACAAGACGTTTTAGTGATGACAGTAACTTGCTATTAAAATAATAACAATTAACTGTTAATCAAATTAGTCGGTTAAATTAAATATTATTGAAAATATTTCACTGCAGTAGGTAATGTTAGCCCCTTCTCGCCTATACCCATTGCCTGTAAATGTGTTTGCGTCTTCGTAATACCAATGGAATTTAATAGGTGATCAGAGTTTGCGTAGGAAAAATTATTACTAATAAGGCGTGAGTTGCAGCCTTTCGAGAGATTAACTCCGTTAATCCTCTATCGGAGAATTAAATTAAAGACTTTAATTCTTTAATAGTTGTTCTCACTTCATAAAATCGTATGGAACGATTTTAAACAGCTTTAGCTGGCCACACAGTGGTGGATAACAGGATGTTCGGAATAAAACTCACAACGCAGTTAGGGATAATTTTAACCAGCAAGAATGAGCACTTTATTAATTCCTTTGGTATAAATACTAATTATACGTAATGCACCGACATGAGCATCGATTATCAAAATGACACTTTTAATAGTATTTATCCTGTGACGCAATAATCGGGAGAGCAGTTTTCTCCCTATGCAAGTATTGGCCTTGGTTATTTACATGAAAATTCGAGTGATAGATATTTTGAGGTGGACAACAATGTACATCCTAATGTCGGGTTAGGCATTAATCTTGTTGAATTCGGTGAGTTTGTGTCTGATTTATTTTGGAATTATTTTTCGGGTGATGTTCAAATGGTTGAGCTCGTTTTTGTTTATAAATTTTATCATTTAGCTAGCAATGTAAGGTGTGGTAATAGTAACCACACCTTACGGTATTTTATTTTAAGCTAATATAAATGAATGCTTATTGTGGCAATAGTACTTTTTTATCGCCCTTATTAGCAGCGCTCACAAGTAACACTCCCACTGTTAGCACGATTGTGCCACAGACTAAAAATAACATTCTCCCCATCGGCTCATTAGGAATAAGTGCCATGGCTAAGATACCAAAGCCAGCCACACAAATGAGGTTACCAAGCATGCTACGCTGTTTCGTATCAAGATCTTGTTGATCTTCAGAATCAGCAATCACTGGCGTATTCCAATTTTTAAACAGTTCAGTCACTTCAGACTCACGGTCGGCCGTGCGGCATACTCGACCTTTATAAGCCGCCGCTATCGCTACGAAGAAACCACCCGTAAATACAACATGCGCAGCTAATGTTAATGCCACTTTCAAGTCAGCCCATTCACGTACTGTTAGCGCTTGCTCTAAACCAAAGAAGTTTTCAATGTCATTCGCATTTATTGAAAAACCAAAAATGTAAGAGACAAAGCCACCCACAATTAACGTTGCCCAAGCTGACCAGTCTGGCGTGTTACGGAACCACATACCCAGTAAGACAGGTATTAACATAGGGAAGCCAATCAATGCACCAACATTAAGTACAATATCAAACAAACTCAAATCACGCAGTGAGTTGATAAATAGACCGACTGCAATAACAATAAAGCTCATTAAAACAGTGGTTAGTTTACTTACTGTCATTAACTCTTTTTCTGATGCTTGAGGACGAAGCACCGGACTATAGAAATTAATAACAAAAATCCCCGCATTACGGTTAAGGCCAGAGTCCATTGAAGACATCGTTGCCGCAAACATAGCTGCCATCAATAAACCAACCATTCCCGCAGGCATCAATTTTTGAACGAATGCAAGATAAGCAGCATCAGCACCAACATCATAACCTGCTGCAAAGTCAGGCATAAATGCAGCGACATACCATGGTGGAAGGAACCAAATAAGAGGGCCAACAAGCATTAACACGCAGGCTAATCCCGCAGCCTTACGCGCATTTTCACTGTCCTTTGCACATAAGAATCGATAAGCATTAATGCTGTTATTCATGACACCAAATTGCTTGATAAAGATGAAAACCACCCAAAGCACAAAGATACTCATGTAGTTTAAGTTATTACCAATGAAGAAATCACCTTCAAAGTTAGCAACAATATTACCGATACCACCACCGTGATAATAAGCTGCGATGGCACAAGTAATCGTCACTGCCATGATAACCAACATTTGCATAAAGTCAGATGCGACAACAGCCCAAGAACCACCTGTTACAGCCATCAGCATTAACACAAGACCCGTCACTACAATGGTTGTTTCCATCGGAATATCAAAAACAGCCGCGACAAAAATAGCCAGACCATTCAGCCAAATTCCCGAAGAAATTAAGCTATCGGGCAAACCCGCCCATGTAAAAAACTGCTCTGATACTTTCCCAAAACGCATGCGGATAGCATCAATAGCAGTGACAACACGAAGTTGTCGAAACTTTGGAGCAAAATAAAGATAATTACATAAATAACCAAATGCATTAGCTAAAAACAGAATAACGACTACAAACCCATCACTGAATGCTCGCCCTGCAGCACCGGTAAAGGTCCATGCAGAAAATTGAGTCATAAAGGCGGTAGCACCTACCATCCACCACAGCATTTTACCGCCTCCACGGAAATAATCGCTTGTCGAAGTTGTAAATTTTCTAAACATCCAACCTATTGCAATTAAGAAAACAAAATAGGCGAGAACAACAAAAATATCGATAGTCATTAGTTAGTCCTCTAGAGAAGCGGTAAAGGTTGGCATCAAAAGTGATGCAGGTGAAATCACAGACAACAATGGGTCATATAATCCGGAGTCAAAACAAATATCGCTACAGTAAACAACCGGCAATGGGTCTGTGGGGCAATTCATAAGCATGCTTAATACCTTGTAAGTTAGTTAGATAATTCTGCCGTTATTTTATTAACTAACTCGGTGATGCAACATGAATTTCGATGATTCATATTTGAAGCTGCTATTTATAGAAAAGATTTTCCATCTCGATATTGAATATCCAATATAGCGTTACTTTGGATCAGATCTGTCGATCATTTTCAACGGTAAACCTACCCCCTCTTTGCGTGCAAAAATGAATTTCTTCGATTCCTATTTTTATACTCGTAAAGCGATAATATGTTGCTTATAAAAATATTTAATCGACTTGATAACGACAAAGGTAAACTATGTTAATCCTATTAAAAAAAGAAAAGGTATTACTACTTGGGATCCTAACCATTCTATTTTTCAAGTTTGGTGGGGAGGGACTGCTTAATGAGACAACCACAATGTCACTGTATATACCCACCTCATTGCTATTACTTGCGATCGTTACATGGGTAATATTTAGAGTCGTTCACCACTCTGATGTGTTGGCCATTAAACTCGGTGATCCCTACGGCACATTAATACTGACGTTAGCGGTGATCTCTTTAGAAGTCGTCATGATCTCATCAGTAATGTTAACCGGAGAGCCAAATCCAACAATGGCACGAGACACCATGTTTGCCGTTATCATGCTTATTTTAAATGGATTAGTGGGGTTAAGCCTATTGATTGGTGGCAAGCGATTTCACACCCAGTCCTTTAACCTTAATGGTGTTAAGTCCTATATTGTCGCGATCATTCCGCTTGCCATCATCTGTTTAGTCTTACCTAACTTCACCGTAAGTGGCAGCGTAGGAGGCTTATCACCGAGTATGTCATGGATGTTAATCATCATGTCGGTGGTGTTATATGGGGTATTTTTGATAACTCAAACTAAAAGTCACAGCAACTTTTTTATTGATGAAAATGCACTTGATGAAGAGCACCATATTGGCGAAACACGCAGCAACTTATACCATACCATTATGTTGCTAGCGTATTTAACCGTGGTCATTGTGTTAGCAAAAATATTGGCGCTACCCATTAATTATAGCGTTTCTGAAATGGGTGCGCCGATTGCACTTAGTGGTTTCTTAGTCGCATGTTTAGTGCTGGCTCCTGAGGCGGTAGGAGGTATTAAAGCGACATTACATAACCACTTACAACGCACCATGAACCTCTATTTTGGTTCGGTACTCGCGACTATTGCATTAACAGTGCCAGCGGTATTAACCATTAGTTATTTCACCGGTCAGGAAGTCATACTCGGCCTGTCACCTTCAGAAATGGTATTGCTTGTCACCAGTTTAATGGTCGCAAAAGTGACTTTTAGTAGTGGACGGACCCACTCTTTATATGGTGTGACACACTTGTTACTTTTTGCGGTATACCTGTTCTTAATGTTCGATGTAACCTAATTTAGCCCAATGCCTAGTGAATCTATTCTCCTCTCACTAGGCTTTTTAATGTAGTGCCTTCCCATGACAACCTCTGCTCACTTTATGCTGATGAGATGCTAAAAATGTCTCATTCATTACTAAAGGTTATTTTTAATATTCCTCCATTTACCGCAACAATAAAGCCGCTAGTGCATGCGCTAATATATACTTCTGAATATTAGTTAGTAATGAGCAATAACAAGCACTATACAGGAATGCCATGATGAGAAATAAACTCGATGATCTTGATTTAAATTTACTTAAATTATTGCGCGTCGTCGTTGAAACACGTAATACTCACGCTGCGGCGGAGCAATTAGGCATTTCACAAACAAGTGTTAGTCGAGGCTTAGCTAAACTAAGAAAAACATTCGGTGAACAATTATTTATCCGCACTGCATATGGCATTGAACCCTCTAAGCTAGCCGTGGGGTTAGCTGATGCGACTAAGATGATGTTAGCACCTGTTTTACAAGCGGTTGATAAATACCAAGGCTTTGATCCTCTGAGTTTTGATAGAGAGATATGTATTTTCATGAACGTATTTCTTTTGGAAGTACATGGTAGAGATATTATTACATTGCTAGGTAAGGTGCTACCTAACGCAAAATTCAAAATTTTAAACTGGCAACAGCAATCTCTCACCAAAATGTTAGATGGAGAGTGCGACTATTTTATCCAACTAGACAACTATTCTCTGCCACAAGATATATACAGTTATACGCTCAAAAACATCCCATTATCAATTGTCGCTAAAAAATCACACCCAATACTTAGCAAGCCTTATGAGTGGAATGATATTCATCACCTGCCACTCGGTCGTATCGTCATTGATGGTATTATTAGTAAACATACCCCTATTGAGGTTCTATATGAATACCATGGTTACAAGGCAAATATAAGGTTAGTGACACATAGCGTTCCATTACTCTTCGATACCTTAAAGCAATCTTCAATGATTATACTTGGTAGCACTTACATTGCAGAAATGGACGATGAGTTAGCATCATATCCTTTACCTCCATCACCAGTATCATTAACTTCAATTAAAATCCTTGGAGGATATTTACAAACTCAACGCAATGAACCATTGAGTCAACTGCTAGATAAAACCATTCAGCGTTATTTTCAACAATTAGATGAGCCAGTTTAATCTTATTCTGTAACAACCCAACCTTAAAAAATACAACTACTTGTTTTAAATGTAATTAACTCTAATTCATTCATCTTAAAGCCTAATATCTTATTGCGCTTAAAATGTGTCACTAGGTTTAGCGGTTACCTTTAAGCTCTTAAGTGCAAATATGAATTTCTTTAATTCATATTTTAAAATTGCTCTGCAGTTTATAGTGAGCCTAGTAAACTTAGTGATAAGTTTATGAACGCTAGGAAAGAAAATAAATATATGGATAGAAATACCTCTGCGACCGCTAAGCGCAGCAGCAGAAATGGATTTTAGTTATCGTGCCGCTCTCCCATTGAGCATTTCGGCTATTTCCTAATCTAAACACCATTATTTATTAAAGGTCCTTTATGTTCGAAGTGTTATCCGCAATTTGGTCACAAGATTTCATTTTTTTATCTGAGGGTGATGTCAAAACATATATTATCGCTGCACTTTGTATCATTATATTCTTAGAATCTGCTTTTGTTTTTTTACCCCTCCCTGGTGATTCACTTATTATTTTTAGCATGTTACTGGCCACTAATGGGGTAATAGATCCTTACATGCAGCTCATTTTATTACCATTATTATCTGCATTAGGGACATATTGTGCCTTTTTACAGGGGCAATGGTTAAGTAATGGATCGGTTAATAACTGGTTAACAAAGGCGGTCAGCGAACAACACCTTAACAAAGCCACGCAACTGGTCGCACGCTTTGGATTATTATCTCTGTTTGTATCAAAATTTATCCCCTTTGTGCGTGTATTAGTGCCGATGTTTATGGGAATGAAAAAGTTTGCCAAAAAAGAGGTAGGAATGTTGTGCATCGCAAGCTCTTTTGCTTGGATACTGAGCCTGTCATTTATCAGCCAATTTTTTTACGCCTATGTTAATTTAGGCGGGTTGGGTAGTTATTTCTTTAAAGGCTTTGCTCTACTCACCATTGGCCTGTTTCTCTCAACGAGTGCACTTGTCCTCTATCGCTTAATTGCTAACAGAACGACGACCAGTAAATTGAAGAGGTGCAATGACGAGGGTGACTACATCAGAGAAAAGTGATCAACTGCTCTTGTAAAAACCTATTTTGGGATTGGTATGTAACTGTCATATGCATGATTGCTCACTATTACCCTCATTAAAACTTGCAATAACCGAGGCATCCATATATTTCCTTTTAAAAACAGACTCACCAGCAATAAGCCCGTAAGGGATTTCTGGTGAGCAATACCTAGCGTATTTAAAAAAAACAGACTAGTAGAAGTAGTAAGAGACACTGATTTTGCGCTGTTAACAACGGTATTTACATTTTTTATAACGTAAAATTAGCTATGCTTAAGCATATAATTTTATGATTTATGGAGTGTAAATATGAAATTAAAAAATTTAAACTTACATACTTTATCTCTCATAAAGTGCTTTCTGTATGTTATTACTCTCGTACTTTTGCTAGCAAGTAAAACGTCAGCCGCAGCGACAGAGAAGCTGACTTTATCCGCTAGCTTTGGCTCTCCCCTTATTTTACCTATAACAGAAATACTGCAACAAGCTTATCAATCGATAGGAGTAGAAATAGAGATCAAACCCTACCCTGAATTGCGGTCACTTCGTTATGCAAATTATGGGGTGACAGATGGCGTCGCCTTCGGGGAAAAAAGTATTGAGAATATTTATAAGGACCTAATTCGTATCGATATTGTACTTCGCGAGGGACTTATCTATCTCTTCACGAAACAAGAAAATTCATTCACCGTCAATGGCTGGCAAAGTATTCCAAAAGATTACGCTGTTGGCCATATCCGCGGCATTAAGTTTATTGAAAAGGCAATGAAGCAATTTAACTTTCATGCAGAGCCATCTGACAACACTGAGCAATTGTTCCAGAAACTTAATATGGGACGAACTCAAGTTATTGTTTCAGGGAAGAAAAGAGGCATGAAGTATGTCAATGATGACTCACTTGAAGTCGTTATATTGGAAGATAATGTTGCTACTATTCATATATATCATTACCTTAACAAGAAAAATGCTCACCTTGTTCCGATGATAACGGATACATTAAAACAGATGAAATCTGATGGTCGTATTGCTGAAATATTCAGTAACGTTAGAAGGTTAAAACAATAAAATTAATGTGTTAACGCCCCTTTATATCAGTCAATAACAGTTTAAGCATGTTAATTATCTTTGGAATGATGAGATTGCAAAACCATTAACGTCGGTAGATAGCTTAGTTTATCGATCTAACATACTCGGTGCAGATCAGAGAACCACTCTGTCTACAAGACGCTTAAGTGGCGATATTAAAAAGCATACCGATAAATCCTTTAACCAATACTTACACAAAATACGTATCAGAAATGCGATCCAACTATTACTCTATTCTGATATCTGTATTACAGATATTGCCTTCCAAGTAGGTTACTCAGACAGTAATTATTTTAGCTCTATGTTTAAAGATATTATGGGCATCACACCGAGTAATTACCGCAATAAAGAGAAACTAAGTGAGTAAGAGTAGGTTTAGGGAATATAAAAGTGCTATTAATTAATACAAGAGAGGCAACATTAATGGCTGAAAAATTAACCTCTGCTGTTAAGTCCCACTAATAGCTCCCCTGCTTTTTATTATTTACCTAGATCAGATTTTGCATGACAGGCTCTATTCCTTCCTTGTGCTTTAGCATCATAAAGCGCTTGATCCGCTTGTTTGAAAAGAGAGGCTAAATCACTCGTCTGATCTGGGTGAACAGTTGCTGAGCCAAGACTAATCGTTATTTGTTTGCTTTTAAACTCCAACGCAGAAATTTGCTGACGCATTCGCTCTGCTAATTGCAGTGTCTTATGTTCACTCATATTTGGAACAATCGCGACAAACTCTTCTCCGCCATAACGTGCAATAAGATCCGTTGAAGCGCGAATGCATTGTGCCAGTGTTTTCCCGACAACCACTAACACCTCATCCCCCACTTGGTGACCATAGTCATCATTAAATGTTTTAAAATGATCAATATCGATAATGATTAAACTAATGGACGCTTTTGATTCGATGACCTCTTGCCACTTTCCTTTTAAAAATGAGTCATAAAATCTTCTATTGGGAAGACCCGTTAACGGGTCTAAATTAGCGTTTTTACTTAATAGGTTATTGGCGACTTGCAGTTTGGTTTCGACATCTTTTCTGCGCATTATCTCCATCACAGAAAATTGCAGCAGTTTATATCTTGTTCTCGCTAACAATGCACTAATAAAGGAGCCTATGATCATTGTAAAAACAAAATGCGTAAAAGCAGGGTCTGAAGTCAAATTAAAAAACCAGACAATCGCTAACCATGAGCAATTAATAAAAATGAGAAAAATCAGAAAGGCACGTATTGAGAAACCTACCGCGGACAGTGCGACACAAATAAACAGTACATTAGTGCTCTGAAGTAAATCCGTTGTCAGTACCAAGTGCAAAAAAGTATTCGCGATGGCTAAAATAGCCATGGTACAAATAACAACGACAATATTCTTTTCTGATAACTGTTGGTCTTTGTGCCTTACATAAACAGAACAGAGCATAAAAATAATAGCTGAAATACCAGAGATAAGACTCATCGACCATTGATGGGGAGGTGGAACAAAAAAAGGATGAGCGCAGGCCAAAATAGCATAAAAGCAAAACAGCGCCTTCGAAAAAGAAGGTAATGTTTTTCGCATCTGTTTTTGGTGTTCCCGAAAAAACAACTCATTAAAATTATGCAAAAACAGCTCTCCTTAGCGATTATTTGCTAGTTTATTATTTAAAATTAACATGCTACTAACATCGCAATATAATATGTTTCAACCTAACGGTATTTTTAAAGCATTTAAAAACGAAGTATTAATATTGATTAAAGCGCTTTCATTGCAGGTAGTTAATAAAGCGAGCAACTAAATGCATTTTTAAACGCTGATCAAATATCAAAATAGTTTTATTGTTCACACAAGCAATTGAAAAATCAAGCTAATTTACATAACCTTATAAAAATAGTAGTTAATACTTGTTCAAGTAGACTAAAATGAAGAATTATGATGTTGAGGGACGGAACTTAAGCCAATGCATAAATTCCGTTTTTAAATCTTGTTATTCACGTAACATTCACGAAGGTTGGTCCGATCCAAAAGCAAATCGCTTGGCTTCAATAATCACATCGACTATTGAATAGGACAACATAATAAACGCAGAAATGGGGATACAGGAATAGAGTACCCACTGTTTAATTTGAAACGCAGTGGTTACCTGATGGGTTCTTAAGGTTAACTTTAGTGAATACCAAAATAATATAGCCATAAAGGTGGCAGAGATGAGCAGAATCACCAAAGTATAAAAATGCTTTAAACGTTCATTTTTAATACGCGGGCTTATCCAATCTCCAACTGAAAAATGAAGTTTTGCACACCACAACCCTGCTGCCCCATAAAAAACCAACGCAGCAAAACTGAGTTCGATAATCTCATCAAACCAATAAAAAGAGTTAATGGTCACCACGCTTTGAATTAAGTTAGCCATGCCATCCAAGCCATGGCCAAGTAAAAATTGAACAAAATCATTAATCAGGCGCAATGAAATATTAGCAATCAATAAAAGAGCCAGTACCGCAAACATGGTCATGGCGATATAACGAAGTATCCTTTGCACCCAAATATCAATCGTTTTTAGTAGAGTAATCATTACACTTCTCCCATCACAAGGTTTGGTAAAAACAGCGCAATATTGGGTACAAATGCAATCAGTAATGTGATTAAAAATATCATTAACAGGTAAGGCCATACGCGCTTAGCTAAGGCAGGCATGCCAACTTTTGCAAAACTATCTACGGCAAACAAACACATGCCAACGGGTGGTGTTAAGTTACCAATCATAATCAGTAATACCATCACCACACCAAAATTAACTAAATCAATGTCGAACATCGTCGCGATTGGCATGAACAATGGCAATGTAATCAGGAAGATAGCATTCCCTTCTAAAAATAATCCCATGGTCAATACGATACCGATAACAATCCACATCACAATCGACTGCGTCGCACCATAACCAACCAATGTTTCGATAATACTGTCTGGCAGTTTCTGATGGATAATTAACCAGCCAAAAAAGTTGGCTGCCGAGATAATAAATAATAGGCTCACCGATTGAGTAATAGATTTATAAATAATGCCAGGTACTTCTTTTAGTTTTAAATCTTTGTAGAAAAAACCCAACATTGCAGCGTATACACACACCACAACGGATGCTTCGGTGGGAGTGAAAAAACCACTCATAATGCCACCAACAATAATCACGGGCGCCATCAATGGCCAAAATGCACCATTAAATGCGGATAAGCGCTCTCTAAATGGGGCTTTACTTTCAGCACGAGGATAATTTTTACGTTTAGCAATAATGCCTAGCGCAATCATCATACCAAGAGCCATCATCACACCAGGGACAAAACCGGCTAAGAATAAACGCGCTACCGACACACTAGTAATTGAACCATAAAGTACAAAGGGGATACTCGGGGGAATAACCGGTCCAATGACCGAAGACGCAGCCACAAGTGTTGCAGAATCTGCAGGATCATAACCTTGGTCCACCATTGCTTTGTGTTCTATCTGCCCTAGGCCAGCCGCATCTGCAACCGCCGATCCAGACATACCCGAGAAAATAACACTAGCAACAATGTTAACCTGACCAATACCACCAGAAATATGCCCTACCATCGATTGTGCGAACCGGAAAATACGATCCGTAATACCGCCGGTATTCATTAGGTTTCCCGCCAAAATAAAAAATGGGATCGCCAATAATGTAAAACCTGTGGTGCCGTAATACATACGATGGGGCAGCATTGCTAAAAGGCGTGCATCACCAAGGCCAACAAAAAACATCACAGAAGTGAGTCCTATCGCAACCACAACAGGAACATTAATTAAAAGTAGGAAAATGAGAACGCCGAATATAGCTAAGGTCAACATAAGAGGCACCACCTGTTATAACGAAAGGTTTCGCCTTTAGAAGGCGAAACCAAGGGTAATGAAATATCTAAATCGTGGGTTTATTTAACCGACTCAGTCATCTCAATCCATTTATCGAAATTATCAACACCTACTTTCTTCTTAATTTGATCGTATGCAGGGCCCATCATTGCTTGGAAAGGTGCAAGATCAGGTTCATCAATTACAATACCTTTCGCACGCATATCTGCAATTTGTTTCACTTCTTCAGCGCGTGATAGTTTACGCATTAACAAACGTGCCGAGTCAGATTCTTCACGAACTATTTTTTGTTGTTCAGGTGTTAAACGACTCCAAGCATCTTTAGAAACAACATGCACCATTGAGCTATACAAGTAGTTGATAATTGAAATGTATTTTTGAGATTCATAGAGATTCAGATTGTAAATAACACCAATCGGATTCTCTTGACCATCAACAACACCTTGACGCATTGCCATAACAAGTTCACTAAACGAAATGGTTTGTACATTTGCACCTATCGCTTGCATCGCAGCTTGATAAGTCATTGCAGGTGGCGTTCGAATTTTTAAGCCTTTAATATCGGCAGGCGATAAAATAGGACGCACAGAGTTGGTTAACTGACGGAAGCCCCAATCCCAGCTAGATAAGTAAACAAGCCCTACTTTATCCAGTTCAGGCGCAGCCCATTCTTTAAAGGGACCATCTAAAACACGGTCAGCATGCTCTGCATTACTCAGTGAAAAAGGAATACTAACGGTGTCAAATAAAGGAACATGTTTCGCAAGTTGATCTTGTCCTGAAAGGCTCATATCAACCACGCCCATGATCACCTGTTCAAGGACTTCTGGTGGACTACCCAAGGCATTATTAGGGTACAGTTCAACCTCAACTTCCCCCTTAGTACGTGCTTCAACTTGTTTCGCAAACTGCATAGCAGCAATGTGGGATGGGTGGTTTTCAGATCCAAAGTGACCGAGTTTAAATTCAACAGCAGAATAAGCAGTAGATGCCCACGCCAAACATAATGCCGACGCTAAACCTTTTTTCAAACTAGAACGCATAGTTAACTCCTAATAGATTATAAGTTTTCTTGCTTTGTTTTGAATGTTTTAATAACTTAAAACATTCGAAATGCACATCTACTTGAAATAATAAACATGCAAATTTTGTAGTCTCTCCCTGCAGCAAAACAGCAATGCTAAAGGGATGGAATTTGTAAGTGGGAAACATAATCTCATGAATAAAAATCCACATTTACGATGCCCCACTGTTTTAAAAATATCATTACAACTAAACAAAAAACACTTCAAATATACTTTTAGGCATCATTAACCCGAAAAATGTAAAACTAGAAATAAAAATATATTCATGAAATAGGTAAATACAACTGAATAAAAATAAATCACAATTAACAGCATGTTAAATCAATTAACAACCACCCATAAACGCAAAGAAAGCCAACAAATACCTTACCCACAAGTAAATAAAACAAAAATAATGCTTACGAATTAATTAGAAACCCGTCTGTTGTATTACAATAATATAACAATAAAGAAACATAAAAATCGCAGTGTTAGCTCTCACTTTTTGTCTAAATTTCATACACAGCGATAACAAATGCCATAACTAAGACTCAAAACAATAAATTAACTAATATCAACAATGCGTCTATCGAATTCAATCACCATCCATTTTTGACGTAACTCAAATCCTGCAGATAAACCTTCCTTCAATAAACAAAAATCATACAAAAAAACAAACCCACAAACGATAATGGATATCACTTCGATTTGACTTGTGAGTATGTTTATTTCTATATAGTATGAAATAAAGAGGGTGACGCAGCCTCCTTTCATTTAATGACAACAACGGAGAAATACGATGAAAAATAAATCCACTCCCCACGGTCTAATTGAAGGTACCATTGTCGAACGTATTAATTGGACTGAGCGCCTGTTTAGCCTAAAAATGAAAGTAAATATATTACCTTTTAAAGCAGGACAATTTACTAAATTAGCCCTGCCAACAGAAACAGGCGAATGGCCTCGAAGAGCGTACTCACTTGTTAACGCACCTCACGATGAATTATTGGAATTTTTGTTAGTGACGGTACCCGATGGTGAATTATCGCCACGCCTAAGTACGTTACAGCAAGGCGATAGCATTTATGTCGGTGAGGATCCTGCCGGTTTCATGACGATAGATGAAATACCTGATACTGCCCGTGACCTCTGGATGTTATCAACGGGAACAGCAATTGGACCTTTTCTTTCAATGCTTGCAGATCCGCAATCGTTAACACACTTTGACCACTTAGTATTAGTGCATGCAGTACGTCAAGAAACTGAATTAGTTTATCGAGATCGTATTGCGGCGATACAAAAAAGACTGGGGCCACGTTTTCATTACATCCCCATCGTATCTCGTGAAACGGTCCCCTATGCACTAACGGGGAGAATCCCTGCCCTATTATCATCAAACGCGTTAGCAGAAGTCTGTAACGTGAAGCTAGATCCTTCACACAGTTTCTTTTTGATTTGTGGCAATCCAGAGATGGTACGAGATAGTCGAAAGACATTAGAAGAGATGGGGTATAGAAAACACTTACGCCGTCAGGCAGGACATTTTACCTCAGAGAATTACTGGTAAAAGTACCGAACAGACAAATAATATCCACTACCGGGCTCAATGCAGAGCCCAGACCAGAGTAAAACATAATGAACATACACCCTGAATACTTTATCTATGGTTTTGGTAACTGCATGGGTTGCGAACTAGCCAAAACACTGTGCGATAACAATGATAAGCAATATGTTTTTATTAACATTAAAGAAGATAAAAAAGCCAAGCAGTTATTAGGCAAGCTCAGTAAAAGCAGAGGTTGGAAAATGGGAGAGATCCAAATACCCGCTGTTTATAAACGATCGTTATTAACAGATGGTAATAGCTTTACCTTTGAGTACATTGGTAACCATCAAAGCCTGTAACAACTGTTCGATCATTAGCTTTTACGCAGAAAAATGCAACAGGCCAGACAAACGCACAGTCCTCGCTAATATTACGTATTATCCAGATCCATCAACAACACAGGTCAGTATCTATTCTCTTTTTCAACAACTGATGGTGCTTTTACTTTTTAGTGGAAAATAGGTCACTTTTTATTGTGAAATGAAAAACATATTTGACCACAGAGTCGCTACGCTTAGATGAAAATAGTTGGGCGACAAAAGAAATGATTAAATAGGATTGTGGTTCTACAGGTTAACGATAAGCATTTATGCTGCTCGTTAAAGCGCCCTTAACTTGATTATTAATTTTGATACAAGAACAACTTAACTTACCTCTGCACCGCTACAAGATAGGTAGTAGATAGCTAGTATATAGGTGCTAGATATGTCTGTTCTTATTTCGTTTACGCTCATTAAATGTGTTCATTTTGATCAACAGCACGAGCCGTAAATATAAATGGTTTAGGTAATGATCAAGCGATTGGCACAATAACCATCAATGATAAAACCGAAAAAGAGATGATGGCTACCCAACGAAATAGAGGACTTAATTCTGACATGTTATACTCCTACTTAAGAAAACTTAATGATATTGATTATCATTAAGTTTAGATTAATAAATACTAAAGAGCAACACTTATAGGCAATGTTTCAGTAATAAAAAGCCCTTCTTGTCGACCGTAAAATGAATACCATTCCATTATTCACTTAATACCTAGTTTAAAGACAATGAGCACAACTTAAAGAGTAACAAAGAGGAAGCAACACAACATTAACACCCTTCGTTGACGATAATTAACCCATATTCCGTTGTTGATACCGCACCTGTCCCACCGGGTTCACTGTAGCGAACATAACAACCGGTGTCCTCTGTCGTATCAAATCCAATTTTCACCCTAGAGCTATTACCCGAGACACAGCCTGTGCTGTAACAGACTTCAAGCTCTTCACTTATCTCAATTAAATCGAGGATATCGCCTGCATCAGATCCTTCTGCATAGGCCTCAGGATAGCCATATTTTAATTCCATTGACTGACCATTAATAATGACTTCAGGTAAATTGGATGATGAACTACGCGGATTTTTTTCAGCACCGACAATACTCGCCTTAAGTCTGGCATGATCAGCAGCTGTTCTGATTGATGCAGACAAACCATCTAATACAGCAATGCGTGCATCTGAAGATAGGTTAATAAATTTTGGTAACGCGACTGCTGAGAGTATGCCCAAAATAATAATAACAATGACCAACTCTATTAATGTAAAACCTTTTTGTTTAAACAATTCGATAACCTCATCAGATATTAATAACCGAGCAGAGAATAACTAACACCTCTTTCAGAGGCAATAAGACAGTGAGCTAAAATAGACAAAAACATGACCTAAGTAACTGTTTTATTTTTTGTTTAACACTCTTAATAGATATATGTTTACACCTTGAATATTTTATCGTTTTCATCTTGTTCAGGTGCTTCAAAAAAACCATCAAAAAATAACACATCTTTCTCTTCAATTTTAAAAGAATGTTGGTCGTCAGCTGCATTTCGTTTGCGGTTTCTTTCATGCCTGACAGCTAAAGGAATATCAAAGTAGTATTGATAAACTACTATCCCTTCATTTTCAAAAAAAGTGCGGATCTCTTTACGTGCCGATTTTTGCCAAAAACCCCAGTCTAAATAAACATCGATTCCTTCATTGATGAGTTTAATCGCTAAACGTTTTTGATATTCGCAACAGCCCGCATAACTGCTATCAAGCTGTTCTCTTGCTGGAACGTCACCAAAGACAGAAAGTTGAAGTTCATCAAGTGAGAGAAAGATTGCCCTTTGTTGTTTTTCCATTTTTCTCGCGTAGGTAGTTTTCCCACAGGCGACTTTTCCTATTAATAGGACAATTTTTCCAACGGTATTTGTTCGCGACATAATGGCAAGCACCTCTATTTATTGTTATCAGTGATGATACCGATTATAAAATTAAGGCAACGTGAACAGACAAACATTATTGACTTTAATAAGACACGAAACGCCCAGAAGCAAGGTTTGATAGCAGTACAATAAGTTTCGCGAGTAATTAATGAAGAAAAAATAATGCACCCTATTCGTTCTTTGAAAATGATGCGCTTATCAAACCAGTATGCTCAATCTAAAGCTATATCGACAAACCAAAGAGCGAATTCAGTGACTGTGTAGCAACAGGTATTGTCGATAATGCCCCGCCGACAAGAATCACATATAAACCGACTTTCACCATCATTGAAACGGGATTGCCTTCATTCGCCCTTTTACGAGTAAACCAAAGAACAATCGCCAAACACATCACAGCTTCTAGCAGCATCCCAGCGACAGGCGCGTTACTGTATAACGCAAACCCAATTGGTGCAGTGTCTGTACCAAATACGAAGTGTTCAAAACCAACGATAAAATCACACAGCTCATGAAAAACGATCAAGCCAACACACCATAATGCAACGACTGGTTTCTTTGTGATCCCCCAGACAACAAGGCCAAACAACACCGCCCAACCTATTACAGGGATAAGATCATGGCTGACAAACATATTGGTGGTTATTGTTGAAAATGATGCTTCAAAAAAATTAGGGGGATTAAAGCTCTCGATATTGACCGATATTAACAAAAGCATCAACACATCTAAAAATTGAGCAGCAAGTAAGAAAAGCCAAAAGCCGACACGTTGTTCCTTTCTCGTTAGCTCATAGGGTATAAGCGCCGTGGCATAATGTCCTGTTAGCATTATTTATCCTCTTGGGCGACTAGCCATATTAATGCAATAAAAAGTGGTACATATAAGCACCACAAAACAATCGTTGTTGGCATTGTGTTTTCCTAAAGTGATTTTAACGTTACTAGAGACCTTAGTAACAACGCCTATTTTGTCAAGGCGTCGCATCAATATAACGTCTGCTAGCCTTTGTTTTATAACACCTTAAAAGAGTGCCTAGAATATGGGTGTGTACAGGAGGGAGGAGTCTAGTCGCAAGTCACATAATATCCGCTTCATTAAACGGTTATACGCTTCCTTCTGATTCAACCACTAAAATTCTCGCTTCACCACGAGGATGCGCAACATGTTCAGTACCAATAGAAGCATAAAATATATCCCCTATTTCAAGCATCACTGATTGCTCAATACCATTTTTCTTAAATAACATATCAACGATGCCATCTAAAACAACAAACACCTCTTCGCCGTCATTTACATGCCATTTATATGGTTGATCGGTCCAATGTAGGCGCGTCGTAATGCCATTCATATTAGCGATATCTCTTGCGCCCCAAGCGCGTTCAGACTTAAACGCTTTACTTCTGATGATGTCCATATCATTTCCCAATTATAAAGAATAAAAATAATCCGCACTAAGCGGACAAAAAATTGTTGTTTAAATGTGTGTAACGCATCGAAACATAGCCACTGACTATTATTTACTCAACGCTATCTTTGCACCTAACGCGATTAAAATAGTGCCAGATACTCCCTCAAGGACTCTTGAGTATTTCAAGGCTTTGGGGCTGCTAAATAAAAACGATCCTAAACTGGCATAGAATAAGTTGCAACAGGTTGCCAACGCGCTAAATAATAAACCTAAGGTAAGTAAATCAGTTGTTGCATCCAGTGCATTTGGGTTAATAAACTGCGGCAGAAAAGCTAAAAAGAACATCGCAACTTTTGGATTTAACACACTAACAATGACACCTTGCTTGAAAACATTATGTTGTTTTGAATCTGTGTTTTCAATGCATATTTTCGATTGGTTTTTATAACAATTAAGCAGTGATTGAACACCAAGATAGAGCAAATAAATAGCGCCTAAATATTTTATAACCGTAAACAAAAATGCAGAACTTAAAATCAACGCAGATAGGCCAAAAACAGCCCCTAAGGTATGAATTAAATAACCAACACCCAGCCCCAATGACGCTTTAATGCCAGACTTCATCTTTCCTTTCATTGTGTTAGTCACAATATAAATCACATCAGGCCCAGGGATCAGGTTGATAGATAACGCAGCAATAACAAACAATATTAATGTATTCATTTCCATTATTAGTCGACTCCAGTAGGTATAACCTCCACATTAAGTGGATCATAATGATTGCTGCTAGTTGTATTAAACATCGACATAGAGCCAACCACCTATTCCGTTTAACTCACCCGTTAGAGGCTATTTCCCACTATACGTAGATCTTACCTTTCAGATATAACACACCTTTACCAGAAACAATAACCTGCTGCTCCGATACCACACATTTGAGCACGCCACCTCGCGTCGAAGCCTGATAAGCCAGTAAACTACTTTTATCTAACTTTTCAGCCCAATAGGGCGCTAATCCGGCGTGAATTGAACCCGTCACAGGATCTTCATCACCCCCGTTTGCAGGCCAAAAATAACGAGAAACGAAATCGTATTGACTAGACGCTGAAGTCACAACCACATCTAAGGGAGCAAGTTGCTTAAGTTGTTCAGAATCATAATTAACGTCGATGACATCTTGCTCACTGTTGAAGACGACAACATAAGCTTGTCTATTTTTTAATACTTCAACGGGTGCTTTAGACAGCCCTGCGAGTAATTGCGCAGGGACAACAGTGACTAAATCCGGCTTTTGAGATGGGAATGTCATTTCGATTTCACCTTGCTCGTTCAGTAAAACACGTAAACGCCCCACCTCGGTTGTAATAAATTCGATCTCTTTATTGAGCCCAAACTCATGAAACAATACATGAGCGGATGCCAATGTTGCATGACCACAAAAATCAATTTCAGTTAACGGTGAAAACCACCTAATTTCATATTGATTGCTACCGACACACTTCAAGAATGCAGTTTCAGAAAGATTATTCTCTGCAGCGATATTTTGCATTAAGGCATCAGAGAGCCAATCATTAACGGGAACAACTGCCGCTGAGTTTCCTTTAAATTGCTGATCTGTAAATGCATCAACAACGAATATATCCATTTCCAATGTGTAAACTCCTTTTACCTAATTAGTTAATGCCTAATACTTAATGCTTAATGCTTTGGCTAACATGTGTTAACAGAGCGAAAAAAAACAATAGCATTTCCTCTGAACGCTTTCTTGTATTCCTGACCTTAAAAACCAGCATTCTCTTGCTTGAGAAATTCGATCTCTTATTCGGTAGAGACACGACCTAAAATAACATTGCGATGTGGATAATGCCCAAATTGATCAATAAGGCTTTTGTGCTTATGCTCAAAATACAATCACCTCACTGAATGCATTTAATTATACCAATGGAATTTAATAGGTGATCAGAGTTTGCGTAGGAAAAATTATTACTAATAAGGCGTGAGTTGCAGGAGATAGTTGTTCTCACTTCAAAACTCACAACGCAGTTAGGGATAATTTTAACTAGCAAGAATGATCACTTTATTAATTCCTTTGGTATTAGTCAGCACACGCCATCAAAGCGACGCTTAGGCAAACAGGCTTTGCAGTAAAAACAATGCAAAAAATGTCACCAATTTAGTGAATGCCACCACCCAAATACAATCGATCATATCCGCATCTGTGGCTTTCATTAATAAATAAACAAATAAAATGATACCAAAAATCCAGCCAACTGTTGGTATCATCGCAACAACTGACACAATAGCCACAATCGCTAATAAAGGTTTCAGATCCGCTTTCACAAAAGAGAGCGAAGTTGCAACGTACATACACAATGAAGTGATGATCACGTCTATAAAAAAGATGATTGCATAGCTACCCACTTTCTATACTCCTAAGGTTCATGTTCATGTTCATGTTCATTGCAAAGCATAAAATCACTGTACCACTACAATAGTGATTAATAACGATGCTTTGCATTTAAAAGTTGTCATACCGTCTCGTTAAAACTACAAGCTACAGGTTCCTGCCTTAGCTAAATGACTCTTTAATACTTCTTCTTTCCCTATTTTTTCATCTACTGCTTGTAGACCTGCTCCCCCAACAAATGCCCCCATCTTTATGTATTGCTCTACAAAATAGAGTTGCCCACTTTCAGCATTGATAACCAAATCATTATTAGAAAATTCAGATTCTGTCGAAATCGTATGCGGTTTATTCCCAGCAACTTCTTGATAAAAGAATATTCCTGGCGCAGTTTCGCCAATACATGCACCATCAATGAAGACATCTTTCTTTAAAGCAGCACCTACCATTGTATTTTTACGGTAGACATAAATACCAGAGTTCTCTACAGAAGGGACGCTAAAGGATTGTGCGGATTGAGTGAGTTCCTTTGATTCCATTGGCACAGAAGAACAGCCAGATAAAATGACCGAGGTGACGATGGTAGCGAGTAATACTTTTTTCATTTTTATTCCTTTAAAAATTGAGAAGATATCAATTACCTTCCGTGGTAAATTTTATTGCCTAATAGCGAAACGGATAGTGTTCGTTACTAGGCAATAATAATCAGTTAAAAATATTCAATTTAAGTGTCTGTTAGTTATTTGTAGGTGTAATCGCTCTCGTTTCACCCACTTTCATTATCCAAAGATCCTTGTCAGAAAATCCACTATCACCTCCCGCCTTCATAAAGCGTACCGGAGGTTCAAATAATGGCTCATCTGATAGACTAGAAAGGGTTCCCCAGTGAGATGCGATCAATGTTTTTGCACGAACATCAGTTCCGATAGAAACAGCTTCTTCGGGTGTCGTGTGCGACATCCACAACAACTCCCTTGGTTCGTAGGCTCCGATAGGTAAAATAGCAATATCAAAGGCGCCATATTTATCGCCAATAACATTGAAGAGTGTGTCTGAATATCCCGTATCGCCAATAAAAATAATACGCTGCTTGGCGCTTTCAATAACCCAAGAAGCCCATAGCGTATCATTATGATCAGAGGTACTGCGTGCAGAATCATGAACAGAAGGCTCTGCGGTCACCTCAATCCCTTCCACAGTGACTGACTGCCCCCAATCTAACTCAGTGACTTTGCTATAACCTCGCTCGATAAAAAAATCTTTCAGACCTAAAGGAACGACCACATGAATCTCATTTTTATTGTCTAATTCCCTGACCGTTTTATCATCCAAGTGGTCATAGTGATTATGTGACACAATCACAATATCGATCGGTGGTAATTCATTGATAGCGATGGGTAAATCAACAAATCGTTTTGGTCCTGCCCATGAAACAGGACTGGCAAATGTTGATAAAAAAGGGTCTGTTAAAATGGTCACGTCGGAGGTTGTTATCAAAAAACTGGCATGTCCCAACCAAGTCACACGATCGCCGTCAATTGAGTTTAAAAGTTGCATCGATTGTAACGCGGTTAGCTGATGGCCATCAGGGATGTCAGGAACAAATATCGAATCCCATGCTCTTCGAATATAAAAAGAGATCGGTTTTGATGCCGCCGTTTCTACAAAGGGATGGTTCTGATATCCGCTATGCGTATGATGTATAGGTTTACCATCTAATGAAGCTTGCTTTGTCTGTTGCGGCGAGGTTGAGGAGCACGCAGCTAATAGCGAGAATAATAAAAAGGTACTCATAAATATTTTTATATAGCTCATCACTTTCCCCTCTCAAATCAACGTGGCATTAAGCAGACTGCAATGGGCTAACATGCGCAGCGAACACTGACCCACTGTTGACGTTACGTTTAAACCTGCTTGACGGTGTTTAGCTTCAATGTAAAAACATATATCACCGTGCTTTGCGCCAGCAAAGAGAATGCCATTGAAAACTCATACCAATTATTATAAAAAACGTCAGCGTCATTGCCCAATAACCCAGTCGCTTTAATAAGATGAAGCGGCCAAACACAATATAAGTTTGATAAGCCACTATCTAAAATAACCAATATAAATAATGTGATAACTGAAAAAATAAATGAAATTGTAAATACTTTCACTAGTAATACCTCATGTTGACTCAAACACCGCGTTAAGCGGACTAAAATTATTGGTAATAATGATGCTGCAGAGCGAAACAGCCCATTGTTTTGGTTGCGTTTAAACTGCGTTTTAAATGGCAACACTACATAAAATAGCAGATCAATATAAACTACTCTTTATCGAAACTATCAACAACGATAGCCCCCATTGAAGCAGGCATAGTAATGACTATAATTCTCTTTAATGACGTTATTGGATCTTCAACTAATGGCAATTTATTTAGGCATAACAACACTTAAGTGGTCTAAAATTGTTGCTTATAATGTCCTGAAAAGCAAAATATAACCAACTGTTTTAGTTATGATTAAACGCCTTGTATGATTAATCCTACGCTAGGAATGCAAACCCTAAACCTACCGCAATCATCGCAACACCTATTTGCACTCCAACACTAATAGCAGCAAGTACAAAGCCTGTAACAGTATTCGTTTTAAACAAACCAGAAAAGAAAAAACCAGTAATTATTAAAGCGACAAAACTCGGAAAGAATCCCTCACCAATAAAGCCAGTAGCTAAGGCATTAGCAAGAACTGAAAGTAGTACTGCTACAAAGCAGATACCCAAAGTCGCGCCTTCAATTTTCAAAATATTAGCCCCAACTTTAACTGGGACAACTGTAAATACAAAAAGTATTACAACAACGATTAATATATCCATATATACCTACTCCTTGAGACCTATCGCCCACTTTAGCGGACAGAAATTGTTGGCTAAAATTGTTGGCTAAAATAGTGTAGAGAAGCGAAACATAGCCAACTGTTTATGATGATCCGTTTAAAATTCTTGTTAGGACTTTTCGGAAAACAATTGGATATCAGTCTATCACCCAATGTACTGACTTAGCTGTGGCAAGTTTATTACCATCTTTATCTTCGACCGTTGCTTCAAAAAACAATTGCCGTTTCTTTTTCTCAATAAACTTGGCTATTACATAAATATATTCAAGATCGGGGCTGATGACTTTTCCATATTTTACTTCCATGTTACGTGTAAAGTTAGGTGCTGAAACCAACATACTAAGCGGGCCGATAGTATTATCAATTGCGGCAGAGACTATGCCTCCCTGCATATTTCCATATGGATTCAAGTGTTCTGTTAATATAGGAAATCTATTTACTAATACATTTTTTTCAACAGAATAATTCACAAACTCCCCTTTCATTGTATCAAATACAGGAGGTGGAACACTGATACCCTCACTTCGACCTTGGAGCTTATCTTCAAATATAGCGAGAAGCTCTTTGGGGATTCTACCTTTATCGATCATCTATGATTTCCTTAGAGGCCAACGCCTCGTTAAGCGATAAAAATGGTTGGTTAAAATCGCGTCGCGAAGCGAAACCTAACCCGCTGTTTTAGTTGAATTTTAAGCGCCTTGTCATGTATTTTTGTATACGAATTCACGATGATATTTAAGATATTTTCCGTGCTCAGGTTGAAGTTTGAGTTTCATATCAGTACTAATGCCAGCCATATGATAATCATTAAATAAAGGAGAAATTATGATTTCTCCTGTAGAAGCAAAGGTAATCAAACCAGAATCAAAAGCTTTATCGATATTAGCAATTAATAAGAAACCATTAAATACATCTAAGCGTTCATTACCATTAGACTTACTCCACGGTTGTATATGGCTAGCTATTAGCAACTCTTTTGTCGTAACTCCCGTAACTGCACAACCACCCCACATTATAAATAAATTTCTTCTAAACACACCTTGACCAATACGTGCCTTAACAAGGCACTCTTTATCGGTTGCTGTGGTTGTCGAATCTAGTATTATTTCAGCTAGATCATATTCTATTGCCGATGAGATCTCGTTTTCATAAATAAAGTCAATTTGGTTTGCTAAGCTTTGTGCATTTGATTCAGGAAATTCTTCGCTAGTTGCATAGACGCTACGTTTCTCCTTATAGCCAGCTAGAAAGCCAAATGTTTTTAGCGTACGGCCTTGAACCAAATCTCCTTTCTTAAATATATGTTCGAAACGAATTTTATTCGTCTTTCTTACAACTTTAACAGCATCATCCATTTGATAAAAAGTATATTCAGGTTTTTCACCATTTACTGATTGAGGCCTAATATAAGAGTAACTTTCATTCATAATTCCACCCACAAAATAACGCCCACTTAAGCGGACAGAAATAGTTGGCTAAAATTGTGTAGCGAAGCGAAACATAGCCAACTGTTTATGTTCCGTTTAAAGTTCTTGTTAGCAATATTATTCAAGAGGTTGGATTCGTTCAATATCAAGAGAGACTCTTTCTAATGACATGCACATCGACGCAAATAATAGATCAAATGAAAGTCGCACACCTATTAGGGAAATTAGGTTTTTATTGTCTTTAATAATTTCATTTTCAATAAATGCGTCATTTATGCTTTCTACAAAAGCCTCTTCAATATCAGGCGTTCTATTTATGATCTCTTGCATTCGTCCTTTATTTTGTTCGCTACTTAACTGAGCATCGGTAATTCGATGTGCAAAGTCATTTCTAATTTTTTTAAACAATTGTAATTGTTCTAAAACTCGAGGTCTTATTAACCCGAGTCTATAACTCATTTCTATTTTTGCGGAGAAACTACCAAGCGGAGCGTAAGCGCCATTTATTAGTTTGTCTTCTTTTTTAATAGAAGGAAGTAGATATGAAGCTATTAACGTTTCTAGAGCGACATCTAAAATAGACCCAGCCAAAATAACAGCTCCCCTATCGCTTTCCTCTGAAATGAGTTTGTGGTATTTCTTGAACGTATCAGCAGCTTCTATTCCACCAAGACTCGACATAAATTCACCTATAGTGTTAACAACTTATTAGACAGAACTATTCCGCCTTTAGCTTAACAATACGGAATATATAAATTTGTTAATATTGCCATTACAATACGCTATTAAAACATCAAATCAACATCTTAACAGCAAACATCAAAACTAAATCACAAACATTAAGTCGCATCGTTCCTGATTACCAACAACGCTTTACATCTTGGTTGCTGTCGTTGTTAGGATGGTTGTTTGTTAAGCATAACCAACAGCATCAACGTTGAGGAAGTTCTGCTTATTAAGGAACATCAAAAGGCGATGCGAAGCGACTCGCTTTTACTTAACGACTCTATGTACTGAGTAACCGTTCATTGCTAACGCTCATGACTCTCTTTTATTCTTTCAACTAAAAAGTCCACGGCGGCTTTTACTTTGGGGACTAAATAGCGCTGTTTTTGATACAACAGATACACCGCCAAATCCGCCTGTTGAGTAATCGATAACGGTTGCTCAAAATGAAGTTCTTGTAACACCCCAGATTCAAGGTAAGACCCTAACGCCCATCGCGTTGACATTAAAATACCTTCTCCGTTACAGGCTTTTTTTGCGAGCCATGGTCCGTTATTAGAGATCGCCACCGCAGGGCCTGAAACATCATGCCACTGACCATCGATATGACATAACCAAGGAGTTGGGCCTAAGGGCATTTTAAAATAAAGACCTTTATGCTGCTTTAATTCCATCGCACAACTAGGCACGCCATATTTCGCAAGATAACAAGGTGAAGCAACAGGAATAAAAGCATTGTCCATTAGCCTTATTGCTAATACACGCTCATTCGGTGCATACCCACCACGAATCGCAATATCGACATCGTCACGCCCGAGGGTTGATAACTCATCACTTAAACTAACATCTAATACAATTTCTGGGTATAACGCGCTGAATTCATCTAATAAAGGCAGCAATATCCGTTCACCAAAGCCGACCATCGAGCTGATACGTAAACGCCCCATCGGGGTGGTTTGGTAGCTACGTACGGTTTCGTTGCTTTGCGCGAGTTGATTCAAGATTTGTTGCATATCGTTATAATAAATTTGCCCAACTTCGGTCAATTTAACGATCCGAGTCGAACGTTTTAGTAGCGTCGCCCCCAAACTCTTTTCTAAATCAGCAACACGCCTCGATAGCGATGACGGCGGCACATTAAACGCACTTGCGGCTTTGGTGAAGCTGCCCGTTTCAACGACTTTGCTGAAGTAGCGAATTGCGCGGAGTTGATCCATTAGTTTCTCCATTAAATGAATAGTTGTGTTTATTTGCTCTATTATTGTCTTAAAAGCAATAGTGATTCGCATTTTCCCTTATATATAAGCGAATTAAAACAAGTAATAATAGACTCAACCTAAACATTGCAACATTAAGCTTGTTGCCGCGTGAGTTAGAGCGTCTTCCTTCACGAATTTAATGGAACTGATTTATGATTATTTTGCACGGTTTTGCAGCGAGTAACTATTACAACCTAGTGAAACACTTGCTGTTACACAAACAACTGCCTTTCCAAGAGAATCTTCTTTACGGTGGTAGCGACCAGTTACTTGCTATCAGTCCTGTTGGCAAAGTACCGGCGATCACAACACCAGAAGGGTTAAACCTGTCGGAGTCGAGTGTGATTTGTGATTTTATCGAAGAGACTTACCCGTCATTAACGTTTCCGCCGCTCTATCCTGAGGATTCCTCACAACGCGCAGTGGTACGTCAGATTATGAAAATAGCAGAGCTCTATTTTGAACTGCCAAGCAGACGACTTATCGGTTATGCCTTTACAGGAAAAGCAGTACCTGAAGTGGTTGCCGCTGAAGTGCGTCAAGTATTAACGCGAGGCATTACCGCCTTAAATCGCTTATGTCAGTTTTCACCTTGGGTTGCAGGCGAACATTTTACGATGGCCGATATCTACCTGTATTACGTGAACCAAGTGGCGATTAAATTTGTTGCTAGCCAACTAGACTGGGACCTATTTGCAGAAGTACCCGGAATGAAAGCGTGGCACGAAACAATGAGTCAATCTGAGATCGCGCAACGCGTGGAAGCCGATCGTCAGCTAAATATGCCTGACTTTATGCAAAAGCTAAACGTCCAGTTTCAAGCCGCGAAGGCCAATAAATAGTTAGCAACAAAAACAAATAAAAGAACAGACTAAGTAAACACAATATATTACTCATAAATTTAATTTTTCAGGAGCAAAGCACATGACAGCGTCAAATATCCAACTTACTTCAACTATCAGTGAAGACAATACATTAACACTGGCTTTACAAGATATCGATATGCCTCAACCTGCTACGGATGAAGTGGTTATTCGCATCGAAGCTGCACCATTAAATCCCTCTGATCTAGCGGTTCTGTTCAGCGCAGCGGATATGACAACAGCGACACAATCAGGCACAGCGCAACGCCCTGTTTTGACTGCTGACGTGCCAGCGCAATACATGCCATCGCTTAAAACCCGTGTGGGTAAAGCAACACCTGTCGGTAATGAAGGTGCAGGTACGGTTGTTGCAGCAGGCTCATCGCCAGCAGCACAAGCGTTAATGGGTAAAATGGTTGCAGTGATTGGTGGCGGTACTTATCGTCAATATATCGCAGCGAATGTGCAAAGCTGTTTACCCCTAAAAACAGGCACTACAGCGAAACAAGGTGCCTCTTCATTTGTTAACCCGCTTACTGCATTAGCAATGGTCGCAACGATGCGTGCTGAAGGCCATAAAGCGATTGTTCATGCTGCGGCTGCCTCTAATCTTGGGCAAATGCTAAACCGTATCTGTATTACCGATGGCGTCGATTTAGTGAATATTGTACGCAAAGAAGAACAGGCAACACTGTTACGTGAAATGGGTGCTAAATATATTGTTAACTCAAGCAGTGAAACGTTCCTTGCTGATTTAACGGCGGCCATTATTGAGACGGGTGCAACGATTGCGTTCGACCCAATCGGTGGTGGTCAGTTAACCAGTGATATTCTTAACTGTATGGAAGCCGCAGTTTCTCGCGACATGAAAGAGCACAGTGTGTATGGCTCAGATACCTTCAAACAAGTGTACATTTATGGCGCATTAAACCGTGGCCCTATTACATTAAACCGTAACTTTGGTTTCGCGTGGGGCATTAATGGATTCTTATTATTCAATGCACTCGGCAAACTAGGCACTGAAACGGTCGTTGCTATGCGTCAACGTGTTGCTGATGAAATCACCACAACATTTGCTAGCCACTACACACATGAAGTGTCATTAGCAGAAGTATTACAATTACAATCGGTAGCCGGTTACGCTAAACAAGCAACAGGTGAGAAATACTTAATCACAGCGCAAAAATAGTTAAGCTTCAATAATAACAACCTATTATCAGATTGAAAAAGGCAGCGTCTAACCAGTAGACTCAGCCTTTTTAGTTGCTTATTGATCAAGGGATATGTTCCGCTTCAACGCAGGTATTTGAACCTGTTGCACCACCTTAGTGCAACGCACTTTCTACCTCACCTACTTTTAGCCGAAAAACAACCCAACAAGCGTCTTTTTTATACAAATTGTTGAATATTAACTATTGGTCTAATTATTGCTATTGTACTGCTATTCCAACACATACTATTAGGCTTGTTATGTCTACAAAATCCGTGCAACACACCTTATTTGAAGATGCTCAAGGTATACTTATCGGTACACTGCTTGCGGCACTGGGGATTACGTTTTTCAAATCAACGGGGTTACTTATTGGTGGCACTGCGGGCTTAGCATTTCTCGGACAATACGCGACAACCTTTTCATTTAGTGAAGTATTTTTTGCGATTAATCTCCCCTTTTATTATTTGTCATATAGACAACTCGGTTTAGCGTTTACCTTAAAAACATTTATCTCTGTTTTTCTGCTGTCTGTTTTTGTTGAATATGCCCCTTCATTCATGCAATTTGAACAATTGGATCCGATATATGCAGCACTTATCGGCGGACTGTTGGTTGGGTCTGGTTTACTGGGATTATTTAGACATCAAGCGAGCTTAGGTGGGCTGAGTATTCTCGCGCAATATGTAGCGCAAAAGTACGGAATATCGATTGGTAAGTTTCAAATGGCTGTGGATTGTGTGGTACTTTTTCTGGCCATTTTCATTGTTGATTGGCAAGCGATCCTGTTATCTATCGTTGGTGCTATCTCCTATAACCTGATACTGGTGATCAATCATAAACCAGGCAGATATAGTGCAAGATAAAGCAACCCTGTTTTAATCGTGTTTCAATCGTATAGATGGGCTTATTCAGTAAAAAATCTCACTGAATAGCCTAACTAAGTTAACCAACTAAAGCTACGCTTTAAAAAAGCGTGTGCGTCTTGCTCAACAATAATACCGTGCGACATGATCACCATCTTAGGTTGCCAAGCAAAGATGATTGATAGTTGCTGACGCGCTTGCGATTTAGCAAACATAAAGCTTAATCGCCAATCCAGCGGCATTTTTCCATGTGGTGCTAATATACCCACCATTTTTGCGACCATTCGCTGCCAATAGTTAAAATCATTGCCGCTAAAATTTTCAATTAAATCCGTTACGATCAACACCCGTTCCGCTCGATGAAAAAACACGCACTCTTGCATTAACGGCGAACCTGAAAACAGTACTTGTTGTATATTTTCATCCCAAGGCCATGGCTTGTCTTTATTCAGTGAGGCATCAAAGGTGATATCGTCACGTTTTTTAATCACCTCATCGGTGCCATAACTGCTGGCTTGTGGATACATTCGTTGCCACTCAGCTAAAAAAAGATGATGCAGATGATTTGGAGCAATGAGGTATTTAACATTGCCTAAGGATTGTATTTGCGCTTGAATCGTTACCGTTAATTTAATCGGACTATGAACCCATAACTCATCATTTGAGAGTTTAATAACGGTCATTCTAGTGGTAAATGGGAAGCCTAAAAAAGGCACAGATTCGCCCTCAAAAATCCAAATATTTGTCGCTAAATTTCGCATTCCCCCTCCATGCAGGTTAGGTAAATATCGGGGTTTTCTTGGCTGTAATTAGGCTGTGCAGCACCGATAACTATTTAAAAATCGATAAACAAACGTGACAACTAGATTGGTATAAATCGCCACGATTGGATTTAATCGACTAAATTACTTATTTTCTACTACATCGTCGGTAAAGTCAGTTGGCCAAAATTTATAGCCTTGCACTGTCGCTTGCGCTGCTGCTCCCCATAAAGCTGACTGATAGATTGTTACCCCATCAACATCATAAGAAGTATTCGCTGCGGTTTGACCACCATCGTCATCATTTCTGGCGCTCGCTTCTGCTCTTGCGCCTGCATCCCAACCTTCCTCTTTAAAACGTCGTAGCGCATCTGCACTGCTATAGGCATAAACAAAAGCGGCTTTTTTAAAGCCAATACCCGCCCCTACACCCAGTGAAGCAAAACGATAAAATTCAGATGTCCCGTTGCTATTCAAAACACAAATACCCCCTCCCGTTGAAGCGGCAAATAAATAACTGTCGCTGCCAGTACACACTAAATAAGCTAGGCTTTTATTCACGGTTGATTGGGCACTAGGATGATCTTCATAGATTTGAGCCAATGCTTCAGAGGTATCAGCTACCGCATTTTTCTTTTTTATCGCAGGTGTTGAGCCTGTCGCACAACCAACTAATAAACTACAAACAACGCCTGATATTGCAATATTTTTCACTGTCATTATTTACTCCTTTACCTATTTGTCATGAATTATGTTTCCTAAGTAAACACTTAATATAGGCACAATTGATCAATAAAAATATTTTTCACCTGACATTATTTTACAAATGGTCAATTGATAACGCTGCGTTACCGAAATAAAACCTTAAGCTTAGGGTAACGGTTTTTATGGTGTAGGTTGTTAAATAGCGGTACTCACTTCACAACGCAGTAAGTGATAATTTTAACCAGTAAGAATGATAACTTTATTAATTCCTTTGGTATAACTATGTAGCCACTCTAGCGGCCAAGTATAGTTAATAGTTAAGGGGCTGATTTGTTGCAGTGCTGTATTGCAATAAGTCGCTTAGATGTGAAGTGGCACAGTGATTATGGCCACTAATTTAAAGTGAAAACATTCAAATTTTATCAGATAGGTTTATGACCGAAAGCAAGCTAGAAAAACAACTTATATAATGTCTGCTTTAGGCTCTGCGCAGCCGTAAATAATTCGACGTATTGCGGCAGGAAGTCCACACCGTCAGTGCAGATTAAGTGTCGATTGCAGGCTAGCTACCATTGTTTGATATCTTTTAGTTTACGGGCATTGCTCTGTTTCATATTGTGGTATTAACAAATCCTAGATAAGTGCATGACAGGATGGTTGAAAACACCACTAAATTAATTTTTATATACTTACACATTAAAAATAAATGCCTATTAAGAATAAATTAATGGACAGTATCTTTATCAGCACCTTCAATTAATAGTCTAAACCTTTCAATTGATTCAACTAGACTAGCCAATAAGCCGACTGTTTCATCAAAAGAACAATTGTAAGGCCTATTAATAGCGGTATTAATATTATTAACCGCATTTAACATGATTTGTTTTTGATCTACGACTTCAACGTGTTGCAGACCATCCAAAAGAAGCACTAAGCGAGTTCTGTCTTGATCGAAAACCGTAATTGACTTGCTAAGCTCTAGCGTCAAATAGCTTGTGTCTATTTGTTTACCGATCATGCTCAATTTTGAATCGAGAGATTTAACTCTCCTTAAACATGCACCAGGTAACGATCCCACCAAATTGATTCTATTAGCGACTTCTTTATCTAAGATGCGGTTAACTTCCTGAATAACATATGGTCTTTCTTCAATTACATTTTGCATCATTACTCCTTAGCTTGACGTAAGATTATATTAATGTGAATTTATGAATCAGCCATAAAAATACCACTAATTAGGTAGTTAAGTTGAAGGGATATGTAACAATATGATATGTGTTAAAAATTCAACAATACAAACTAATAAAAGAAAGATGCAGATCGATATTTTTACTTTCTTACTGAGTATTTCCACTGCATAACAACAACAAAAAACAGCACTAAATATTTTAATAATCAATTACATGGCTATTAATAATCATTGCAGTTGCAGGCTAATTAAGTTCTGACATTCTATCTTATTTCTCTTTAATTTAGAGAGTGCTTCGCCCCTAGTTTCCTAGTCAAAAACTTAATTAAACCAGTCCACATCAATCAATAACAGCCTGTTCCTTTAATAAACCTTTACCTTACCCTTAGGGTAAAGGTTATTATATAGATAGGTTGTTTTATCAAGGGTTGCTTATGTCTACTTTAAATACATTATCACTGCCAGTTTATGGCATGAACTGCGCAGGTTGTGCGAGTAAGTTACAGACTGCATTAAATGAGATAGAGGGAGTAACCAGTGAGGTTAATTTTACGCTTGAAAAAGCACAAATAAACTTTACTGGCACCAGTGAACGCAACGAAATTCTGGCGCAGGTGATTAACTTATTAGAAGCAAAAAACTACCAGACAGACCTGCAAACATTCAGCTTTGATGTCGTTGGCTGGAGTTGTGCTAACTGCGCTAAAAAAACCGTTAAAAGCTTAGCAAACCACCCTTTCACCTTTAATGTAAACAGTAACTTTGCAACTGAAACGGTACAGTTTCAAACCATTGATGGTGCATTTAACAAGCAGCAATTAAAAGCGTTAGTCGATTCTATTAGTTACGAACTCACCGAGAAGCAGCACAAAAATTTCGCACAGCAACAAAACAGCAAACAGCTTGCACAGCAAAAACGCGATAAAAAAGTGCTTACTCTGTTAAGCATCTCGGTACTGCTTAGTATTCCGTTTATGATCTCGATGGTGATGATGTTGATTACCGGATCTCACCACTTTCTGCCACGCACCTTAGAGTTTCTGTTAGCAACCCCTGTACAATTTTATATTGGTGCCCGTTTCTATAAAGGCGCTTGGAATAGCCTTAAAGATAAAGCCGCGAACATGGATCTACTGGTTGCATTGGGTACCAGCGCGGCCTATTTCTATAGTTTATCTATTTTAATTTCAGGTTTAGATCATCCGCTTTATTTTGAATCGAGTACGCTAGTGATTACCCTTGTCACGCTGGGTAAATATTTAGAGCATCGTGCAAAACAGAGCACCAGCAGTGCGATTAATGCCTTAATGGCACTTCGTCCAGACAACGCGCGTATTAAAAAGGGCAAACAGTTTGTAACGGTTAATATCGATGATGTTCAGGTCGGCGATATTGTACAACTCGCTATTGGTGAAAAAGTGCCTGTCGATGGCGTGGTGGTTGAAGGGACAAGCTATCTAGATGAGTCACTGTTAACCGGAGAAAGTAAACCGATCTTAAAAGAGATACAAGAAAAAGTGATTGCAGGCAGTATTAATGGCGAGGGGGTATTACTGATAAAAACCACTGCAGTCGGAGACTCAACAAGCTTAAGTAAAATTATTCATTTAGTTGAAAATGCACAGATGAGTAAAGCGCCTATTATGCAATTAGTGGATAAAATAAGTGCGATTTTTGTGCCGGTTGTATTAGTTATCGCCGCCCTTACCTTCTCAATTTGGTATTTCACCACTGGCGATTTTCAACATGCGTTAATTAATTCGGTAGCGGTACTCGTGATCGCTTGCCCCTGTGCGCTCGGGCTTGCAACGCCTACTGCGGTTGTTGTCGGAACAGGTGTAGCAGCACAACAAGGCATATTAATTAAAGATATTAAAACGTTGCAACAAGCGTTTCGTTTACAAACGATTGTGTTTGATAAAACCGGCACATTAACCAAAGGTAAAGGCGCGATTAGTCACTGCTACAGCACAGATAATCAAAACAGCGTAATGCTCGCTGAACTTGCCGCAATACAAATGGGTAGCCAACACCCAATTGCAACGACGATCAAAGATCACTGTCTAGCTGAAAATATTACTGTTGCATCAGCAAGTGATATCAACGCGGTGAACGGTGAAGGGATCCACGGCATTGTAGAGGATAAACAGATCATTGCGGGTAACCTCAAAATGATGCAGCGATTCGCTATCTCCATTCCAACTGATTTAAACTTTTCGGCGAGTGAAAGTGTGGTTTATGTTGCCAAAGAAAATGAATTTTGGGGACTATTAAGCATCACCGATACATTACGTGAGAGCAGTATTGAAGCAGTTACCGAACTCAAACTGCGTGGCTTAAAAACCATTATCTTAAGTGGTGATAAACACAGTGTTGTGACTGATATTGCACATAAATTACAGGTTGATGATAGCTACAGCGAGCTCAAACCAGAGCAGAAATTAGCGAAACTGATTGAGTTACAACAGGGTAACCATATCGCGATGGTCGGTGATGGGGTGAACGATGCGCCAGCCCTTGCCCAAGCTGATATTAGTATCGCCATGGGAACGGGTAGTGATGCGGCAAAAGAGAGCGCATCAATCACCTTAATGCGTAACGACCCACGTTTAGTTGCGCTTGCTATCGATATATCTCGTGCGACATGGCATAAGATTCAACAGAATCTATTTTGGGCCTTTATATTTAATACCATTGCGATACCTGCCGCCGCATTGGGTTATTTAAGCCCTGCGATTGCCGGTGCTGCGATGGCACTCTCTAGTATCACGGTATTAACCAATTCATTATTGTTAAAACGTATCAAAATTAAGGATCTTTCATAATGTTATCTATTAGCCAGGCGGCAAAAGAAACGGGCTTATCTATCAAATCTATTCGCCATTATGAGCAGATAGGATTAATCAGTGCACCACCGAGAAGTGAAAATGAGTACCGCTATTATCCTGAATCTTTAATTAAGCAACTGCATTTTATTAAAAGTACCAAGGATGCAGGTTTTAATTTAAAGGAGAGCCGCGCTTTATTGGAGCTCTCTAAAGACAACCAGCGCAGTAGTAGTGATGTAAAAGAGATTGCATTACAAAAAATAACCGAGCTAGAAGAGCGAATTAAGCAACAACAAGCCCTGCTTGAGAGTTTAAAAGCATTAGCGGAGCAATGTCATGGCGATACGCAAGCAGCCTGCCCGATTATTGATGCCTTTGGGAAATGATGGACAGTTATTAACAGTTAGCGATCAGCGGTTAGTAAATTGGTGTTTTGATTCGGTGTTTTTTTAGGATCGGAAGATTGTCGGGCTAAAGCCACGACCTACAAAGGAGTCATGATTGTCGGGCTAAAGCCGCGACCTACAAAGGAGTGGTGAATTTCGTAGGTTGGTCTTCAGGCCAACGGTAATGATTGTCGGGCTGAAGCCACGACCTACAAAGGAGTGGTAAATTTCGTAGGTTGGTCTTCATACCAACAATAATGATTGTCGGGCTGAAGCCGCGACCTACAAGGGAGTGGTGAATTTCGTAGGTTGGTCTTCAGGCCAACAGTCATGATTGTCGGGCTGAAGCCGTGATCTACAGAGCAACATTGTGGGTTGGTCTTCAGGCCAACAGTAATGATTGTCGGGCTAAAGCCGCGACCTGCAAGGGAGTGGTGAATTTCGTAGGTTGGTTTTCAGGCCAACAGTAATGATTGTCGTGCTGAAGCCACGACCTACAGATCAATATTGTGGGTTGGTCTTCAGGTCAACAGTAATGATTGTCGGGCTAAAGCCGCGACCTATAAAGAGATATTGTAAGTTGGTCTTCAGGCCAACAGTAATGATTGTCGGGCTAAAGCCGCGACCTACAAGGGAGTGGTGAATTTCGTAGGTTGGTCTTCAGGCCAACAGTCATGATTGTCGGGTTAAAGCCACGACCTACAAAGGAGTGGTGAATTTCGTAGGTTGGTCTTCAGGCCAACAGTAATGATTGTCGGGCCGAAGCCGCAATCTACAGAGAGATATTGTAAGTTGGTCTTCAGGCCAACAGTCATGATTGTCGGGCTAAAGCCGCGACCTACAGGCAACGGTTTGGGTGTTTGGGCAATTTAATCCGTTAACTCAAAATCTTGCGTTGCCATTTTCACACCGTTTACAATGATGCTTATCTGATGTGCACCGAGGTAATATTTACGTGTTGATATGGCTTTAAAACTAAACTGTTTAGTGAACGATTTGGTGTTGCTGGTTATCTCTGATTCTGAAATTTTAAATATTTTGTCTGCTTGTTTACCATTGCTTTTCATAAAGCTAATCGCAAACTCTAAACGGCATTTTCCTAACGCTTTTGAACTGTCTAAAATAAAAGAGAAAGACAACTTCTCGCCTAAACAGACCTTTTCATCCACCACTAACTGCTGCAAGGTGATATCTGTTGGTGGGCTATAACCAAACAGCGCTAATACCGCTGGTTCTGCACTTTTTAATAACCCACGGCAGCCATGTTTAACTAACCAACGTCTATTTTTTGTGGGTTTATCCTGTAACCAACGTTGGGCAAGTTTAACCACTAATTGTGGGTTATCTTTACTGATATCATTGAGGTTATTAGCCACACTGCGGTACACATAATCCTCATTATCATCTTTTAGTTTTTCAAGAATTGGGATAATCGCGCTTGGATCTTTTTTAAACGCGGGTAACGCACACGCCCAAGGTAATCGAGGACGACAGCCCTCACTGGCTAATCGGCGCACATGCACATTATCGTCACCTGCCCAAATCAGCATCTGGGCGATCATCTGTTCAGGGTAGTTAATAATGAAAGGTCGCACCGCAAACTCAGCGCTTGAAAATTGTGTTAAAACAGCCAATGTTTCAATTGAGGTTTGGTAGTCATCAAGCCCATACAGTTCGACAAAAGCGGGGAAAAACATTGCTTCGTAACTACCAAAAAAAGGCGCAACCTGTTTTAAAATATTAGTACTTTTTTGAAAATCTTGAGGTAAAAATTGATGCAGGGTTTGTGCGATAAAAGTCAGGCGCGCTTTGAGTTCTTTTTGCTGCCACTGCGCATCAAAAATGGTGTCGACAAAAGACTGTTTTTTAAAGCTTGGATAAGCAATCTTAAATTGTGTTGCGACTGAATCAATAAAAGCGGGACTATAAACATCTTTCAGTAATTCAGCCATATTAACTATCCTTTATTTATAAAACGCGCTCACCAAAATGGAATACGCTAAACTCACCTTCACCCATTTTGTTCCACTGTTCATCGCTTGTCAGTGGACGAGTTGCAATCACAGTCACCACATCACTGTCCGAGGTTTCTTCACAGAAGTCCACGATCATATCTTCATCGATTAACTGAGCTTTACCAAAAGGAGCACGACGCGTTATCCAGTGTAGGTTATTAGTACAGTAACACATCACGTATTCGCCATTGCTGAGCAACATGTTAAACACACCTAACTGACGAAGTTCGTCGGCATAACCGGCGATCTCTTTAAACATCGTCAACATATCTTCTGGTGCAGTTTGGTAACTTTGATGTAACTTATCAATGATCCAACAAAAAGCGCGCTCACTGTCGGTTTGCCCAACGGGGTGTGCATGACCTAATGGTAAGTCTTCATAACCGGTCAACTGCCCATTATGTGCATAGGTCCAGTTTTGTCCCCATAATTCACGAATAAATGGATGGGTATTTTCTAATGAAACACCGCCTCGATTTGCTTGACGAATATGACTGATCACCGATTTACTTTTTATAGGATAATCTTTTACTAATTCCGCTACGCGTGAGTCACAACTCGGTTTAGGATCTTTAAAACTACGACATCCTTTGCCTTCGTAAAATGTGATTCCCCATCCATCTTTATGGGGGCCTGTCTCACCACCTCGCTTTACCAAACCGCTAAAACTAAAACAGATATCCGTTGGTACATTGGCACTCATGCCTAAAAGCTCACACATTTATTCCGTTATCCTATGCCATTTTTTTTTCTATTAATAAAATCAAAATATGAATGATTTTAATATGTATCTCTTGAATACGATCTGCATATCCAAAATGGGGAACGCGAATTTCTACATCAGCAAGACCCGCCATTTTTCCGCCATCTTTGCCTGTTAATGCAATGACTTTGATGCCTTTCTGTTGCGCCACTTCAATCGCTTTAAGGATATTAGCGGAATTACCACTGGTTGAAAGACAAAACAGTACATCACCTTTACGACCAACGCCTTCAAGGTAACGTGCAAAAATAGCATCAAAACCATAATCATTACCAACACAAGAGATATGACTTGCATCTGAAATCGCGATCGCTGGGTAGGATGGGCGATGTTCACGGTAACGTCCGGTTAATTCTTCCGCAAAATGCATCGCATCACAGTGAGAACCACCATTACCACAAGCAAGTACTTTGCCTTCTAGCTTAAATGCATCTGATAGCAGACAAGCCGCTTTTTCAATATTCTCTAAATTTTCTTGATCGCTAAAAAATGCCTGTAATACTTTTTCAGCTTCTAATAATTCATCTTTAATAATATTAAGATTCATCGTGTTTCGACCTATTTTCATCTACATGAGAAGGTCTATTTTTACATAGTTACTAGCAGGAGAATAGAGCTGAAGAGATAAAATGGGGAGATTAAGTGATTTATAGACACAAAAAAGCGGAGACTACACGACTGTATAATCTCCGCTTTTTAGTTGTTACCCTTAAAAGGTAACGAATTGCTTACTTATTACGCTTTATCAAGCGTACAAGTTAGTTCTTCTTTAACTTGACCAGCTTCAATTGCATCGATCGCTTTTTGATCGTGTGCATTTGGTGGGCAACCACAAGCGTGCTCGCTTGTTGCGTGTAAACGAGCTTGCTCTAAATGCCACTGTGCTACTTTAATATGTTGATCAACGTTCATGGTTATATTCCTTTAGTAAGTAAAATTGATATAAATCAATGTGGTCTATTATAAACATTCCATTAACACAATCTAGTATTAAACTTCATATTTTTTAATATTTTCATTACAACACTAAAATTTTAATGCTGAATAGATTTCATAACTCCGTCACTGGGTCGATAAAGGAATATTTATGCACTTAATAATCAAAGCATTATCAATATTGTGCTTATCATTTAATGTTGTTGCAGAAGTGCTACAAGTGAGTAAAGTTTGCCCTGTGACTCAGTCAGATAATCAACCACTTGGATTATTGGTACTGTCGGAGTTTTGGTTTCACAGTGGCCGCAGTAATGCCTCTTATATTGCTAATGATGACGCAACCGGTATTGGTGTTGAAATTCATTTTTTTAGTAATGATAACGGCCAGCTCGACAAGTCTAATTTTGCACAATGCGATCAATACAGAATCCTACAAGTGCGTAAAACCAATAGCCTATTAAATCAGGGTGAACTACCTGTGCAGATAGATATCCCGCCTTTTTTTGAACAACCTTTTTATGATAACCGCCCTTTAGAGCATGGCTACAATACCCATTTCACACCAATTGATAGCAGTGATAAACCTTGGCTTACTCAGACCAGTCGCGCATCAACCCTTGCCATCTACGATACTCCATATGTCTCTGATGCTTATGGCCTTGATGGTGAAGATATTCGTGTGGAGTTTGAAACCTGCGTAGTGTGTCAGCGCCAACTTGGTTTCGATCAACTGCTTTCTTGTGCAACCTGGGGTTACCAACGTGATTATTTAGATGAGGAAACAGGTTGGACGGAGCCTGAGGTTATTGCCCCACAATGCCTGTCGCAAGCGAGTGAGTTATTTAAAGATACCTTGGAAGGTAATCTGGTGGTGGAGTATCGATATTGGTTAGACTGGCGCTAATCGTTTCCTATTAATATCAGCATTAATAGTGTCTTTACGAGTTGTACCAAACTACATTCACTATCGATAGTACATAGCTAAATGAATAAAAAGCGCGTTTGTGATACTGATTTAAGTATCACAAAAACGCCAATAAACTTAAAACTATTTACTAAACGTTAAATAGTTAAGGTTAAATAAATAACCTTGCCCACCTCCAAAATTGGTACGGAGTATTTGCTCACCTGCCGACAATGTTACTGTCGTACTGATTGTTTGCCAAGCTTGCCATCCACCCGTATTTGATACAGTTAACGTACCGACACTAGTCGCACCGATAATTACATCAATATCACCACCGCTTGTATTACTCGCGACACGTGCCTCTAGGGTATAAGTACCCGCTTGCTCAACATTGATAGCAAACTCTAAATAGTCACCATTTTGAATATAACCAACATTTAAACCGCCATTAGTATCATTGGTATTTTCAGTTTGTGTACCACTTTCGCTTGTGTAATCTTCTGCTTGTAAAGTACCCGGTACAGCGGCACCATTGCTTGGTGTTGTACCACCGTCACCCGGTTCAGTTGAACCATTACCACTAAAGATTTTAAACCAATCTAACAATGTATCATTTTGACCCACATCAGATTCGAGCACAAAGCTAATTTCATTTGCAGAACTTGTTAAAGTGAATGCCACCGTTTGTACAACGCGGGTCGTGCCACTGAAACTTGTTTCGCCCACTTTATTACCATCGATATAAATACTAATACCTGCTGCAGAGGCGTTGCTAGAGCTACCATTTATTTCTAGCGAATAATCTCCTGCAGATAAATTAGTCGCAAATGCAACGGCTTCATTATTACCATACAGAATGACACCTGCGTATGGGTTATTGATAGGTTGACGGTATGATGGGGAAATAGCGCCTGATTCCATCTCTTCAAATACTAACTCTTCACCTGGCGTTGGATCTGGATCAGTTGTGCCATTTTCATTTATCGTCACAGTTACCGTGGCATTATTACTATTTTTACTGCCATCAGTAACCACATAATAAAAGTTATCTGTGCCAGTAAAACCAGCATTAGGTATATACGTTAGATTATCCCCATTTTGGCTAACGGAACCGTTACCCGCTTGGGTATAAGATAAGATGTTTAAAATATCATTATCAGCATCGGTATCGTTATTAACAACATTTATTGTCGCCGTATTACCTTCAATGATGGTAACTGAATCATTATTCGCAACCGGTGCGCGGTTTACAGGATCAGGTGCTGGTCCTGATATTTGATCACATTCATTATTTGGACAATAAATGCGGTAGTTACCACTCATTGCTAACATACCAAACATGTATAAAGAGCCATCGTAATAACGCCATTTACCCGTGGGTACCTCAGTATTCCAAAATGCATCAACAAACTCCCAAGCATCTTGACTATCAGAAGCTAAACTTGCAATCGCATTCATGGCCACTAAACCAGGTGAATGATCTTTGTTGTTCTCATATCGCGTACCGTCTAACTCGTATAAGCTAGCATATGATTCCATGCCTTCACTTTTAAAGAAAGATTGTAAACGTTTCGCTTGTGTTACTTGCCATTCATCTTTTTTCCACCAAGCATAATCCATCGCAACATTACTAATCACACGCCAAGCGTCATATTGAAAAGTATCTTTCCAATGTTGGAAGTCACCGTGTGGTGACCCATCAAAATATGCATAATCAGGTGTTAAACCTGTTGTTGGATCTGCTGCGTCTTTAAAGTGTTGGCGAGAAACATCAGCTAACTCAGCCCAAAAAGCGTTGTTATTATCAGCCCATTTTGCCCATAACTCATAAAAAGCCGGCAAATGATAAGAAGTATCTGTCCAGTTCCGATCTGTGGGGGTTGAAGGAGAGAATACAATCTGTTTATTTTCATGATTGAACAAACTATATTCTTCTAATTCGCCACTGTTGTTATAACGTGTTTCACCATTACCAAACATATCTTTTAATATTTGATTGGCTTGTGCTTCATAATTGTAGATCCCTTCACCATTACCCCAGCGGTTCGCGGCAAAAAATAGTGCAGTAACAAAGTATTCTTCACCGTCTGGCGCTGGCGCAGCATCTAATGTGACACCTGAAGTGCTCACTTGCCAAGCAAAGTAACCTTTGTTATTGCCTGATTTATTTAATGAATAAGTACTTGCCCATTTCCATAATTTGTTAAAGTCATCTTGACGGTTCATCTGTAACGCCATCATCATGCCGTAAGACATCCCCTCTGAACGCACATCATTATTACCAACATCCCAAATGTATCCCATATCATCGCCCACAGGGATAAATAACGCTTTATTAGCAGTATCCGTTGAATGAAATAATTGGTCATAAACTTCATTTAAACGTGTATCAACCTGTGCCGCACTATAACCAAGTTCTTGGAACATATTACGGTAGACGCCCGATTCATATGAACCTTGGTCTGGAAGCACCGGAGCATCGGGAAGAGCAGGTATATCACCCGTGCGATGTAATTCATATGAATCTAAAAGTGTATCATTACTGCCATTATCAGTTTCTAATACAAACCTAAGCTCTGAACTACTTGGTGAATTCTCCAAATTAAAGCTAATGCTAGAAATTGCTGACGTTGTGCCACTAAAGCTCGTTGCACCAATTTTCTTATCACCAAGATAAACGCTAATGCCGGCTGCACTCGAGGCAGTACTTGCCCCGCGTATATCTAACCGAAACAGTCCTGGGACACCACTTATTTGTGTATCGATTTTGACACCGTCACCATCCGCATAAGCAGCAACACCATTGAATGGGGTTGAGATAACCCCAGAGTATCCAGGTAATAATGAACCGTTCTCTAGTTCGTCACCCGCTAATTGTTGTGCATAACAGCCGTTCGCTAATATACCAAGCCCTAAAACTGGTAGTAATAGTTTATTTAAATTCATACATATTCCATTTTTATGAGTTAAAGTTTTGAATCCGATTTTCGAATTCGTGTTAACCATATGTTAAAAAAATAATTCAACATTTATAAAAACTTATTTTGGAATTATGATTTTTTACTTTTTAGAGAGCGATATCGTCTTTAATATTTTTTATGTGATCAATATTTATTACTGACAAAACTGAAATGCTTTTTCATATTTGAGGCGTGTTTAAACAACAATAACAGTGAACAGGATTCTCAAGAGAATAAAAATCACGCTAAGGGAAGTTGATTTTCAGCGTTTATTTTTGCAACGATTTAAGCAGATAGCTATTATCTCGTGTGGTTATTCTAGGTAAACAAGAGATAAATACTGTGCATATTCCGTCGATTTCACCTTATGAGGTTTTGCTATGTGCAGGACAAATTTTGTTTAGATGATTAGCTCACGGTCTACCTTAAAACGCCCCGATAAAAAAATTTAAGCGGCAAAGTTCAACAGATCCTATTATTTCGATAAGTACTCAGGAAGCTTCATTTATAACAACATATCAATGGTAGCTAATGACTTACTCTAATTACAAAATTGGAAGTAAAGTACATAATTACCTCGATAGAATCGGAGAACACGTAGGTTACAAGCACAATGCTTATCTGAAACGAGTTTTTTAAGCATACCTTGGTAGAATCTGGTGGTGGAAGATAGAGATTGGTAGACAGGCACTAATCGTTCGCCCTTACGCACGGGTGCAGTACAATAAAATAGTCAATCCGATTAGCGATCGCTTAATTGGATTGACTATTATGTTGATTCAATCAACGCTATTTGTTTTTTGGCAACGCGACATTTACTTCTAAAACAGAGATATCATCTTCGGCTTTATCAGAAAATTCACAGGTTACATCCTGTGCAGAAATATCCATGTATTTACGGATAACAGCAACGATTTCACGTTGTAGTTCCGGTAAATAAGAAGGACTTGCAGCGCTTGAATGCTCATGAGCAACAATGATTTGTAAACGATCCTTCGCTAATTTTGCACTACCTTTTTTAGGCGCTTCCTTTCTAAAATACTGTAAAAGTCCCATCTTAGGCTCCAAATAAACGGCTTAAAAAACCTTTCTTTTCAAATTTAACAAAACGTAATTCACGCTCAATACCCATTAAGCGATCTACCGCATCTTGGTAGGCTTTACCCGCATCGCTGTCTGTATTTAAAATGACCGGTTCACCCATGTTAGAAGCATTCAATACTTCCTGTGATTCAGGGATAACACCCACTAAATCAATGCCTAACAAATCATCAATATCCTCAATACTTAACATCTCTTCACGTTGAACTCGCTCTGGGCAATAACGTGTAATCAATAGATGTACTTTTACCGGGCTAAGCTGTTGCTCTGAACGCAGTGACTTACTTGATAACATGCCTGTTATTCTATCTGAGTCGCGTACTGATGAAACTTCTGGGTTAGTTGTTACAATCGCTTCATCTGCAAAATATAGCGCCATCATTGCGCCCTGCTCAATACCAGCAGGAGAATCACAAATGATATATTCAAAACCATCGGCTTTAAGATCAGTAATGACTTTTTCAACACCCTCTTTGGTCAGCGCGTCTTTATTACGTGTCTGTGAAGCGGGCAATATGAAAAGCCCTGGTGTGCGTTTATCTTTCACTAATGCTTGCTGAAGGTTTGCTTCACCATTAATCACGTTAATCAAATCGTAAACAACGCGACGTTCGCATCCCATGATCAGATCCAGATTACGTAAACCGATATCAAAATCAATAACTACTGTCTTTGCACCACTTAGTGCAAGTCCTGTTCCTATTGCTGCGCTGCTGGTCGTTTTACCAACACCGCCCTTTCCTGATGTGACAACAATTACTTTTGCCATTATTTTTCCTTAGTTGTACTTATTATTTAGTTCAAAGTTTCTATCACAGGTTGTCCATTGCGTAACGACACAATGCAACTTTTGCCAAGATGCTCATGAGGTAAGCCCTCACTTAATTTAAATACACCTGCAATAGAGACTAGTTCAGGTGCTAATACACGGCAAAAAACAGAAGCTGTTTGATCGCCCATCGCTCCAGCGATTGCACGACCGCGTAACGTACCATAAATATGTATGTTTCCATCTGCTATAATTTCTGCGCCAGCACTAACATCACCATTGATCACCAAATCACACTCTTTAGCGTAAATTTGCTGTCCGGAACGAACTCGTCCGGTGACAATTTTAGTTTTTACTTCATTAGCAATAAATGTAGCTGTTTCTGCGACCTCTTCTGGCACTACTTCGGCAGGTTTGTCTTCAACAACAACCTCCTTACTAGCCTGTCTTTTAGATCGTCTTAAAATAGCTATCTTATCAGCATGCAGCGCCTCTTTTTGTGAGTCAGATAACTCACCCGAAACACCAGCTAAAATAAATCCATTTTCCGTTACAATCTCTCTTATACGCAAAAAATCTAAATTCGCGGTGTCATTTTCAACATGCACAACAACGGGTGCATATTGGAAAAAATCTGGGGCCATTATACGTCTTTTGTTTAACTCATCAGCTAACTGAGAAAGATCTTCAGTTTCAACAGCTACCACTAATAAGGAAAAATTTAACGATTTTAGTGTCATAACACCTCTATCTCTCTAAAGAAAACTATTTTTGATGTAAAATTCAGCCAATTTCTATAAAATTTAAAGCAGATTGCATGTTATAGTCTGAACTCTTATTAGGCAAGTAAAGGGCTACATTAGTATTATGTTATGTGCTGTATATAAAAGTATTCGTAAATCACAAACTTATCTTTTTATTGAGAAAAGAGATGAATTTGATCCCGTTCCAGACCCATTACTCACTCAATTTGGACCTCCACAACTGGTGAGTCTATTAAATATCAAGCCAGATACTAAGCTCGCAATGACCGATGCTAATAGTGTGATTGCAGCGATACAAAAAAATGGCTATTTTTTGCAACTTCCTCCTCCTCCTGTGGACTTCCTAAAAGAACACAAAACGTGGCGAAAAAATCAATTAGAGGCATTTAATGAAACTGACTAAAATTTTTACTCTCTCTACACTTTTATTCACCTCTTTTACGGTGACCGCAAACAGTGAAGAGACCAAGATTCCTTTTGATCAATATGTCACTAACTTAAAGGGTGAAGCAATTGAATTAGGTATTGATCCAACCGTTGTAAATAATGCGTTTGAAAGCGTTGAGTTTTTACAACGCAGTGTAAAATCAGATAAAGAACAGCCAGAGTTTAAACTGACCTTAGATACTTATATTCCACGTGCGGTACCTGATTGGAAAATTGAACAAGCGCGTGAAGCTTATAAAAAGCATTATCATCTATTGCATAAAGTCGGTAAAGAGTATGGTGTTCAACCACGCTTTATTGTGGCACTTTGGGGAATTGAAACTAATTTCGGACGTTTGACCGGCCGTAATTATATTATTTCTTCATTAACAACGATGGCTTATGAAGGACGTCGTGAAGCATTATTTAAAAAACAGCTATTTGCTGCATTAACTATCTTAGAAGAAGGCCATATTGAACAAGATAAATTTATCGGTTCATGGGCTGGTGCAATGGGACAAGTTCAATTCATGCCAACCTCTTACCTCAACTACGCAGTCGATTTTGATGGTGATGGTAAGAAAGATATCTGGAATAATTACGCCGACGTATTTGCTTCTGCTGCTAACTACTTAAAAACAGAAGGCTGGGATGATAGCGAAACATGGGGTAGACAAGTATTAATTCCTGATGATTTTGATATTGAATTAGCAGGTATTAAAAAACGTAAAACATTAGATGAGTGGCAAGCATTAGGTGTGCGTCGCTTTGATGGCACAGACTTACCTAAAGTAGATATGAATGCATCCATCGTTATTCCAGATGATGCTTCGGGTCGAGTTTATCTTGCATACAATAATTATCGTGTTTTAATGCACTGGAATCGTTCTTACTACTTCGCAACAGCGGTAAGTTACCTTTCTGAACGTATTAAATATCCACGTATTACACCACCAAGTAAATAAAGAGTAGTTATAAGATGAGCAATTTTTGGGAAGAGAAAACATTATCACAAATGAGCCAATCAGAGTGGGAATCTCTGTGCGATGGGTGTGGCAAATGCTGCCTGAATAAAATCATTGATGATGATACAGAAGAACTACATTTTACCAATGTTGCTTGTCATCTTTTACATACTAAAACCTGCCAGTGTCGTAAGTATGAGCAGCGTTTTAAAATTGTAAAAGATTGCGTAAAAGTATCACTTGATGATATTGACCAATTCCATTGGTTGCCGGGGAACTGTGCGTATCGTTTACTGGTAGAAAGTAAACCGTTACCAGAGTGGCACCCATTGATTACAGGGAGCAAATCCGCAATGCATAAAGGTGGTTTTTCTATTCGTGGAAAAATTATCTCTGAAACGGCGATAGACCCTGAAAACTTAGAAGATTACATTGCAATTTGGCCCGCTGAATAAAGGATTAAACATGACTGACATTACTATTTTTCATAATACACGCTGCTCTAAAAGCCGTGCAACTTTAGCCCTGATCGAAGATAAAACTGATAACCTAACGATTGTTGATTACTTAAAAAATCCACCAACATTAGCTGAGTTAAGCAATATTATTGCGTTATTAGGCTTTACCTCTGCGCGTCAATTGATGCGCACTGGAGAAGCAGTGTATAAAGAGTTACAACTGTCTGAAGAGCAAGATGAAAAACAGTTATTGCAGGCAATGCTTGATAACCCAAAACTGATTGAGCGCCCTATTGTACTGGCTAATGGCAAGGCCAAAATCGGACGTCCGCCAGAATCTGTATTAACGATACTGTAGTCATTCGATGAAAACTGAAGATTATAAACTAGTCGCAAGAGTTGGGTATTTCTCTCTTGTGTTACTTATTCCAATATGGCACCTATGGTTATCGCCACCGCCACTTGGATTAAACCCTTGGTTTATTACATCGATATGGTTAATTCCTATTTTATTTCCTCTGCGAGGCATTATTAAAGGAAACCCGTATACCTTTGCCTGGTGTGGTTTTTTAGCACTACTCTATATCGTACATTCAACTGTTGTTCTTTATACAGCCTACCTTGAATGTATTCGTATGGAGATATTAATGGCAAGTCTTGAGCTCATATTTGCAAGTCTATTTTTAATGGGCTGCATTTACTTTGCAAAGTATCGAGGTCGAGAACTGGGATTAAGTATTCGTAAAAAGAAAGTGACAGAAGAAGTTAAGTAACTCTTTCTTGGAAATACAGATAACAAAGGCTACTAAATTAGTGGCCTTTTTACTTAGCGTCGTCAATTAATAAACACTCATTACAATTTAGTTATTTTATTTCCCTATCGAATTAATGGTTTACTAAAATAGCACTTCAAAATAGATTTTTCTTTTTCCCATAAGCTTAAAATAAAATCACTTATCAACCTAGACGATGGTTTCTATCCCACACCTCTTGATAACAAAAAATTATTAAAATGATTTCATTTGATAATTTTATCTCAGAATCTTTTCTCCCTATACTTCTCCCATCAAAACAAACAAGCAACTAATTAAAAGAGAGATTATTATGAAAATGAGTCATGTAGGTATTATGGTTGGCGATATGGATCAAGCGGTAGAGTTTTATACTAAAGCACTTGGCCTTGATATTGTAATGGGCAACTCTAAAGTGATTGAAGAGAAACAAACAGCTATCGGCAGAATGTGTATCGAAGTATTTGGTGAAGGCTTTAAAGGCTTTAACATCGCTCACCTAGTAACATCAGATGGTATCGGTTTTGAACTTTTTGAAATGGTTGATCGTGAACAACGCCATGTTGTTGATTTCACTAAAGTTGGTATCTTCCATTACGCATTAGAGACAGACGACTTTGAAGGCGTGATTGAGAAAGTGACACAGTTTGGCGGTAAAGCACGCATGGATACAATGCGCTACCACCCTGAAGATGAAAACCGTCCTTACAAAATGGTTTACTTAGAAGACCCGTTTGGTAACTTACTTGAGCTTTACTCACATACTTACTCTGAAACATACTCTTCAGAATACGAATAAAGCACCAGTAATAACAGAGTTAATCTGTGCTAAAACCTATAAAAAAGGCGAAAATATTTTTCGCCTTTTTTCGTTCATTACTGATAATTAACGCTGTCTTTTTAAGACGCTATTATCTGTATGCTCAAACTCGTTACCGTAAATATCTAACATCATCGTTTGTGAATAACTCAGTGTATCTTCAGTTACTTTTACCTGCTGTACGTAAGATTTCAGTTTCGCATTTTTAGTCATAAATGGGCTTTGGATAATTTGCCAGTCTTGCTCATCAATCGCAGCGCTCACATTTAAAATGTCTTCATCTGCTGATTGTTCAACATCGCCCGACGCTAGCACACACATGCCTCTTGGGATAGTCAATGAATGCATGACTGTATTACTGCCCTGCTCCCATAACCAATAACCTGTTTCATGGTGAATTTGATTACCATTGGTGGTTCTGCGTACTTCTTGGACGTAATGTACAACACTTAATAATTGTGATTCTGCATTTTCTGTCTCACCAACGCCTTTGAAAATAAGGCTATCTTTATAACTGTTTTCTTCTGTTCCATTTGGCTCTGGGGCAATATCTTCCCCCTTGTTACCCAGCCAAGTACCAATTAATTTAGTCAGTGGACCATAATTTGTTTCATCAATTGTATTCATTTAGTTACCTTTTTAAGTAAACCACTGAGGTGTGGCTTCCAACATGAGAAAGCGATAAGGAAAGTATTAAAATAATATTACTGTTCGGCTTACCAATCAACCGTGTAAATGGGGCATTTTTGATCCAAAATATGTTCTTTGCGACTAATTGATAATTAGTCTTTTAAAATCAATCACTTTAGATAAAAAAATAGACAGTAAAAACTGTCTATTTATATAGCTGGGAGCTATTAGCTTAATAATTTTGCAACTTCTTTAACTAAACCCTGTGGTTTACTTAAATGGCGTGCATGATCTAACAAAAGTGCATTATCACCATACGTTAGAAGCAGAGCAGGAAATGCGGTGGTTTGCATAAATTCTTGTAACTCTTGAATATCTGATTGTTGATATTGCGCTTCATTACTTAATTCATCTTTAAACACTTTGTTTGATGGCGATAATTTAAACTGCTCAATCAATGCTTTAAAATCATTTTTACAACCAAACGGGTTCCCTTCAACAAAATGCTCTATTTGTAGTGCGTTTAATACTGATAATGCTTTCTCAGGTTGCTTACCTTGTAACCAGGTCATAAAGTTTGCAGCTAGCGTACTGTTTTTCGGGCTATCTGCATAGCGAACATGCTCTTGTCCAAACTTTTGCTTGCTCTGTTTTTCAACTTCTTTAATTTGTAAGAATCCAGGGCTATCACTGCCATTATAGTGTGCACAATGCCAATGGTGGATTTCCATTTCCGGAAAGCTTTCACTCAGTGCATTAACGAGTGGTGTTGTTGCATAACTCCACGGACAGTGTGAATCGTAAATAAAATAGAGTTCTGGGTGCATAGTTTAACCTTTTAATTTTGCTGAACATTCAAACCGTTAAATATATTAAAGCGATAAAATGTCACAACACTAATTTTATAAATACCTATATTTAAAGGGTATTTGATCATTGTTATTATAAGAAGCAAACACAAACTGCGTGTTTAGCTGTTAGCTGATTATCCGTCTTGCTTAATAAACCCGTATCCACATCTCTTTTAAAAACACAGAGCTGTTCACTGTTTTGATGCGCAACTAATAACCATTGCTGATTCGGTGACAATGCAAAATGACGCAGAAATAAACCACCCGTTTTTACATAATCGAGCGGTTTTAATAAACCACTTTTTTGATCAACGCTATATATTGCAATACTATCATGCCCGCGGTTGCTGACGTAGAGATAACAGCCATCTTTGCTTAATGTTATTTCTGCAATGTAGCTTTGCTGCTTGCTCGGGGCTGATTTTTGGCTGCTGATAAAAGTATTGGGTAAGCTACTAATACGCTGCTGCTGTGTAAGTTCGCCACTTTGTTGGTTAAAATTAAACACAACCACATCGGAGCTTAGTTCGTTAGCTAAATATAATCTATCACCAACAGAATTAAAGACGAGGTGGCGAGGCCCATCACCACCAGCAAGTACAGCGGTAAATACTAACGTAAGTTGTTTTTCAGCGACCAAATAGACCTTAAGCGCATCAATGCCTAAATCAGCAACGACTAAAAAGCGCTCATCTCGGCTTAGTTGACTCGCGTGTACGTGTGCACTTTTTTGTCGGTCTAAGTTAACACTCTGACCTTGATGCTGAATCGAACTATATGCGGGTAATAATTGTTCTTCTATCAGTGAGAAAGCACTTAAGTTGCCACTCACATAATTACTCACAAAGAGTTTTTCAGCTGTTAAACTGATGTGGCAAGGTGCACCACCTAAACTGCTCTGTTTGTTAATAAAAATAGGGGTGCGTGGGTTTTGTATATCAAAGCACCCGAGCTCCCCTTGTCTTTCATCTTCACTCACAGCAAATAATGTTTGTTTGTCTTTGCTAACGGCTAAAAAACTAGTATTTGGCAGGTCTGCAATACAATTAATCTCAGTAAGCTGACCGGTCTGATTATCAAACTCGACCACCTTAATACCTGCGCCTGCCTCAGGGGTGTAGCAACCAACGTATAATATTTGTTGTTCCATTCTCTCTCAACTTATTTCAGTGTCAATAATACGGTGCAGCCACTTTCTAGGGAACCGCTAATACTGCGCAGTTACACAGATCATCACTTTCGAATTGGGTAAGATCGCCCACTTTTAAACCAGGAACAGGAAACAGACGTACCGTCAGCGGTTTATTTAGGCGAAATGCCATGGTGCCAGTATCAGCCATCAAAGCGGCTATTTTTTCAGGTGCTGTATCACCAGGAATCGGCACCGTATCTAAACCAATACCACATACTGCACTATAGGTAAGCAGTGAACGTATATCGTAATCACTATCAATCGTGCCCTGAGCAAGACCTCTGTCTTCAGTGACCGCTAACATCAAACCAGAAAAGCCCACCAGCGGTAGTTCGGTAATCGATTTAAAGACACGTGTTAATAATGCAGACGCTTCAACCGTACCCGATGCACCAAAGAAAGGAACACCAAGCTGTTTATAAACATCAACCATGCTAGCGCAATCTTTAGAGGGCGCAGCAGAGCTGTCGATACCAGAAAAAAGAAACTGATTTTGCTCACTGTTATTCTCAAATTTTTCAATGATCTTTGCGACCTGTGAAACATGGTATTTTAATGCTTGCGACATCAATATTTGTTGTTGGTTAAGTGTCTGCTGTGCGCTAAGACCATGTTCAGATTGATTGAAATCGCTTAATACTTTAACTAACAGGTCTGGCGTTTCAAAGCCAACAACATAACGATTTCCTAACGCGCTATCGTGGTAACTGGCAGGAAAATAAGGAATTAAAGGCTGACAATTAAAGTTCACGGTAAAGTTAAAGTTACCCTCACCACGCTCTGTTATCTGCGCTATCTGCTCAACCGCTTTAACCGATGCATCGATTAAGGGTTTGTTTAACACCATAAAGTCGTCAATTGGAATGTTAACGCAGGCATTACAAAGATCACCAAACTCTTTAATCAACTCAGGTAACAAGGTTATCTCATGTGCTGTTTTAGCTTCACCAATGGCAAAGCGAATACGTAATCCATCGGACTTGATCTCATTTAATAGGGAGCGGATAAACTGCAGATCTTGTTTAGCCGTTTCTACGTTAGTGGTATCAAGGTATTCAGAAAAAGCATTAGTGACGATACGGATCGATTGAACTTGATAATTATGTTCGGAAAATTGAGCGGATAATCGCAGACAGAAATCAGAGGCTTTTAGAATCTCTTGCTGCCACAAAGCACGATTTTTATCCAACACTAAAAAGGTGGTGATGGTACGAAGTTTACACAGTGCTTTATCTTGAAAGTTCATTATATTCCTTTATTAATATATTGGTTTTATATCCTGATGTGAAACCGTCGGTATTTATGCCGACACGCCAACCGCGATACTTTGTATTTTCGCTACTCATCACTCGCAGCACCAAGCTTAAAACCCGTCGGGTAAAGCCGCGACCTACAATAGATTCTGATTCATTGTAGGTCGGTATTTATGCCGACACGCCAACCGCGATACTTTGTATTTTCACAGTTCAAAGCTTGAAACCCTTCGGGCTAAAGCCGCGACCTACAATAGATTATGCTTCACATGTAGATACTCTGTTTAAGTGCAGCTATTTATGCTGACACGCCAACCGCGATGCTTTTTATTTTCGCCGCTCATCACTCGCAACTCGAAGCATAAAACCCGTCGGGCTGAAGCCGCGACCTACAATAGATTCTGATTCACATGTAGGTACTCTGTTTAAGTGCAGCTATTTTATGCCGACACGCCAACCGCGATGCTTTGTATTTTCGCAGCTCATCACTCGCAACTCGAAGCTTGAAACCCGTCGGGCTAAAGCCGCGATCTACAAAACATTCAGCTCCACCTGTATGGCGTGCTTAATACCTTTCAGCTTTCCAATTTTGGCACAACACCATTCCTAACCAGACTGCGGCGTACGTTTTTACACAGTTTCGCTAGCTTATCTATCTCATTGAAATCTGGCACTTCACCACACTCAAGCTTATATTCCCAATCAATCAGCTCGGTGTCCACCAGCTCTAGTAATTTTTTAGGACAACCCACACAGGTATCCCCACAAATTTGGCTTTCTGGCGCATAAAAGGGGAAATCATCACGTACGAGATTGATGATATTTAACATTGCGGTAGGACGATCGGGTTTCTTATTCATAGGTAAGCTACATGCTGAAGTGAAAAAGTGTTTGAGATCACATAATACATAAAAATGCTGATTTTTAGAACGAAATAATAAAATAACCCAACGAAATATAAACGATGGGTTATTTGTAATAATAATATATCTTAACTATCACACTCAATACAATGAGCTACAGCTCCATCGCCGTAGTCAAACGTTCTGATATTTCCGCTTCTAGCGTTTCAGTTGTCTGCTTTGTTGGTTGTTCGCTGGTCTCCGCAACGTTTTCCTCAACGTTATTTTCGCTTTCAACCGCGCTATCCTGTTTTGTTGTGACCTTTGTTAATTGCTCAACATATTGTTGCATCTCCTGCTCTGCTTGTCGTTTAGCAAGTTGAAGCGCCTTTTGATGGCTTGCTTGCTGCTGCATCTGTTTATTATATTGTTCCGCTAATACGGTAATCTCGGCTTGATAAGGATGCAGCTCAACACGACGCTCATTACGATTGTTTTCAATACTACGCTCACTATTGAGCGGGGTACTTGCACCTAATGAAACCACGCTAAGTTGTTCTTCCGCGACACCTTTATCAACCAGATAAGCAGCTACTTTTTGTGCGCGTTTGTTAGCAAGCTTGCCGTTATAAACACGATTACCCGACTGATCAGCATAACCGATAACCTGCCAAACCGTGTTGCTTTCATTATCTGAATTTTGCATGTATTCAGCAGTTTCATTGAGGGCTTCGAAATATTCAGGACTTATTTCACTTGAATCAAAAGAAAACAGCAATGGTGTTTCCATGATCACAGCATCAGATTGTTGTTCAACTAACGGCTCACTTATTAGCGTCACTTCATTAAAGTCATTGACCTCACCCGGTTCAAATCCATCATCCTGCGTGGTAAAAGTTTCAGCACTTTGTAGAGCTTGTGCATCGATCTCTGCATCTAAATCTGACACCATGTGATCTTCTGCAATACGTGCAAGGACATCACTATCAATATTAACCATGTTTTGGCTAACCAAATCTTCTTGTAAAGCATCGCTGTTTTCATAAAATGCTTTCATTGCAGGGGTTTCTGAACGCGGCATATAGTCCTCCCATGGAATAAATGAACCTGCAATCGCAGTTACTACGAAAAAGCCTAATACCGATTTTTTGAATGTTGTGTTTGTTTTAGTTTTCATCATTTTTTTCCTTTTAAAAAATTAAGTTGTTTTGCTTGAGTTGTATTTAAACAAACGCTTATGTTTTTTTTGGGGAGACAAAATGGCAATCTGCTGATCAATTATGTTCAAAAAAAGGCAATGTTACTCACATACTATTTCCGCGCCTAATTTCCGTTATACTGCTGCTATAGAGTTAACTAGGAAAAAAGATGAAACGTATTGCTATCGTTGAAGATGAAAAAAATATTCGTGAAAACTATATGGACTTGATGACTAAGCATGGTTATCACGTTGAAGCATACGATAACCGAATAGATGCCATTGCAGCCTTTGAAGTGCGTTTACCGGATCTCGCTATTATCGACATTGGCTTGGGCGATGAATACGATGGTGGCTTTCTACTTTGCCAAGCATTGCGTCAACTTTCTGCAACGGTGCCTATTATCTTTTTAACTGCACGCGATAATGACTTCGATACGATCTCGGGTTTACGTTTAGGTGCAGATGATTACCTAACCAAAAATATTGGCTTAGAGCATCTAATGGTGCGCATTAGTGCCCTGTTTCGTCGTATTGACCTACTGCAGAAACCGGTACAAACCAGTAACCTCATTAGCCGTGGTTCACTGATTATCGACAGTGATCGAATGCAGATATCCTGGAAAAAACAAACACTGGACTTTACCATTACCGAATTTTGGATTGTGCATGCACTAGCAAACCGTGCAGGCATTGTGCGTAATCGCCAGCAATTAATGAGCGATGCGAATATGTTGGTCGACGATAATACCATTACTTCACACGTTAAACGTATTCGCAAAAAATTTGTTAAATTAGATGCAAATTTTAACGAGATCACTGCGGTATATGGCATGGGTTATCGCTGGGATATCAGTGAGATGGAACAGTAACCATGGCTATATCACGCACCGTCAAAGGCTTCTTTTTATCGCTAAAAATGTCACTAGGTCTGCGCGCTAAAATGATTTTACTCGCGAGCTTTTTGTTGGTGCTGCCACTACTCGGTTACCAATATATTGTTGAGATGGAAAGCTTTCTACGCCAAGGGCAAGAGCAAACATTAGTGGGCACAACACGTGCCGTTGCAACCGCGCTGCATGAACGCCCGACACTATTTAATGCCCAAGCGAGCTTTTTAAACCGGGTTGAAGATGGCAAAGATCTGTATGCCTATGAGCTACAAAAGCCCATCACCATCGACGGTAACTTAGCGGATTGGCAAGCCGATTTAAGTAAGAGTTTAGTTTACGACAAACAGCATGCGGTTTATCGACAACATGATGATGCTAACATACCAGATCCTAATCCGATTTCATTTCGCCAGATGGTAGGCACGCGAGGGGAGTATCTGTATGGTTACCTACAAGTCACCGATAAATTTCCTACCTTTCGTGCTACTGGCAGTCGTTTTTTAGACAAAAATGATCACCTCATTATTGCCCTCAGCTCACCACAAAATAGCTTACAACGTTATATTATCTCAGTGCAAAAGAGCGGTTGGTTTAATGCCTATAATCTCACAGATAAAAACAATAACGATTTACCGCTGCAACGTGAAAAACGCATACATGGCTATTGGCAACAAACAGAGACGGGTTATAACATTGAGTTTCGTTTACCTGTTGCTATGCTAGGTGACAAACTCGGTTTTGCCCTTCATACCACCTCAAGCACCACCGCCCCGAGTAGCGTCAGCAATATTGAAAGTATTATCGCGACATCTAATACTAATAACCTTGCACAACTGGGCACAATTCTTGTTCCTTCACCTGAGATAGATAAAATTCTTAATGGCCTAAGCCATACTCAATCTCGCCTTTGGGTCGTTGATAGGCATCAACGTGTATTAGCGACTGCCGGTGATATTCACCAGGCTCAGGGAGTGTGGGGTAGTGATCAAAATAGTAACAAGTCAACCTGGTGGCAACACATTGAAAATACCTTATTAAAGCCTGTTTATGGGTTATTCTTCAACAAACCCAACAGTAACTTTGTTGATGAATTAGCAGGACTCACACAGCTTGATAGTGACTTCATAAATCAGGCACTCTCAGGGCAATCACAATCAAGTTGGCGTTTAACCAGCGATCATCAAGCGATGATATTATCAGCCGCAAGTCCCATTTTTGTCGGAGATAAAGTGATGGGTATGGTGGTTGCAGAGGAGACAACCAATGGTATTCGTACCCTGCGTAATCAAGCCTTAACCAAACTATTTAATGTATTGATTGCTGTGATTGTTATCGCGACCCTAGTACTGTTTTTATTCACCGCCAATATTGCTACTCGCGTCAGAAAATTACGTGACCAAGCTGAGCAGGCGATTGATGAGCAAGGTAGAATCAGTGCTGCTTTAACTCCCTCGACTTCAAAGGATGAGATCGGCGATCTTTCTCGTAGTCTTGCAGAGATGGTCGACCGTTTAGGCGAGTATCATCGTTATCTTGAGAAGTTGCCCTCTCGCCTTTCTCATGAACTGGGTACCCCTGTTGCGGTAGTGTGTAGCTCACTAGAGAATTTGGCGATGCAACCACAGGACGAAGAGAGCAAAAAGTATATTGAACGTTCGCAAACTGGCATTTTACGCCTCAATCGCATATTAACGAATATGAGCGAAGCAACACGCCTTGAGCAGAGTTTACAATCCGGTGAGAATATTACGCTGTGCTTAAATGAATTATTAAATGGCTGCGTACAGGGTTATCAGATGACCTATAGCGAACAGACATTTATATTTAACAGCGCTAGCAAAAACAACATTAATATCAACGCTGATCCTGATTTTATGGTGCAATGTTTAGATAAACTAATTAATAATGCAGTGGAATTTAATACACCGCCTGATGCGATTAACATCAGGCTGAGTTGCGAACAAAAGATTGCGCTGATAGAGGTTGAAAATAGTGGACCAGTTTTACCTGCTGATATGAGTGATGAACTGCTTAACTCAATGGTCTCGGTTAGGGCTAAAAACACCCCCGATAAAACCCATCTAGGGTTAGGTTTATTTATCGCTAAGATGATTTGTGATTACCACCACGGTTCAATTAACATTAATAATAATCAAGATAATAGTGGTGTGATTGTCAGTTTACGTTTTCCCCTTATTTAACACCTATTTTATTTTACAAAGTGAAAAGAAACTTATTATGAGAAAAGAAGCTACATCTGAAAATGCCATTCATGCCCTCGCAATGTTATCAAATGCACAACGCTATTTTGTAGATCAACTAAGTGTGCTTTGTCAGCAGCACCAACAAGCGGATAAATTTACACCTCAACAGTGGTTACGTGATAGTGGACAACATGGAGGTGGCCTGCGCTTTGAAGCGCCACAACATAGTTTGTTTAATCAGGCATCAGTTAATGTTTCTCAAGTTCAATATGAAGATAGACCCGATAAAGCGTTTATCTCAGCAACGGCGCTTTCAACCATTATTCATCCGATTAACCCAATGGCGCCCTCGGTGCACATCCATGTTAGTTGGACAGAATTACGCTCCGGTAAAAACTATTGGCGTTTAATGGCTGATCTTAACCCCGCTATTGTTTGTGAGAACGATAAAAATCAGTTTAACGAAACCTTACAAAGCGTTGCTGGCGACTATTTTGAGCAAGCGACAGAGCAAGGTAATAACTACTTTTATATTCCTGCACTAGAAGCACATCGTGGTATTAGCCATTTTTATTTAGAAGGTTTTAATCCAGAAAACGTCGATACCAAAACCTTTGCACACCGCTTTGTGTATGCCGTGATCGATAGTTATATCGCTATTTTAAAAGCTAAATTAGACAACATTTCTGTTGAACAAAAGCCATCAGAGACACAGCAGCTATCACAGCTGGATTATCACACGCTGTATTTCTATCAGGTATTAACCCTTGATAAAGGCACCACCGCAGGTTTATTAGTGCACGCTCAAAATGATGTTGGCACGTTAGGCTCCCTGCCACGTTTTATCAATCGTGAACTACTCGCTCAATGGATAAACAAAACACCCGCCCCACGACATAAATTAGTCAGTGATCTGGTTGCCCTATTTCCTGATAGTAAGCGCTGTGAAGTCACTACCGAGATAAAAGTACTTATCGCTCAGACAATTAGATCCCATTATCATAATTACCCCTTATCGTAAAAATGTACACTGCATAAATACAGTGTCGATCTATATCCTAAAAATAGGATAAATATATTAACTAATCTCAACCTTAAGGCTTTCTTAACAAGTGAAATTAATTATAAAAAGTTGTAACATAACGGAAATTTTAAGGAGAGTATCAAATGACTAAATTAACTATTACCCGTCCAGATGACTGGCATGTACATTTACGTGACGGCGACGTTTTAAAAGATACAGTGCGTGATACTAGCCGTTATATGGGCAGAGCGATTATTATGCCTAACCTTGTGCCACCAGTGACCACCACTGAACTGGCAGAAGCTTACCAAGCACGTATCATGGCAGCTCAACCAGAATCTACGTTCAAGCCATTAATGGTGCTTTACCTGACCGATAAAACCACTGCTGATGAGATCAAAAAAGCGAAAGCATCGGGCTTAGTTTATGCCGCTAAGTTATACCCAGCAGGCGCAACCACTAACTCTGATTCTGGCGTGACATCAACTGCGAATATTCGTGAGGCGTTAGTGGCAATGCAGGAAGTAGGCATGCTGTTACTGGTACATGGTGAAGTAACCACCAATGATATCGATATTTTTGACCGTGAAGAGCAGTTCTTAACAACGGTACTGGCTCCACTTGTTGCTGAATATCCAGATCTTAAAATTGTGTTAGAGCATATCACTACTAAAAATGCAGCTGAATTTGTGGCAAATGCAGGTCCTAACGTAGCAGCAACGATCACCGTTCATCACCTAATGTACAACCGTAACCATATGCTAGTAGGTGGTATCAAACCACACTTCTACTGCTTACCGATCCTGAAGCGTAATATCCACCAGCAAGCATTGATAGAAGCTGCAACAAGTGGTTCGAACAAGTTTTTCTTAGGTACCGATTCTGCTCCACATACAAAACAGAGCAAAGAATCTGGTTGTGGTTGCGCGGGTTCATATACAGCCTTTGCTGCACTAGAGCTATACGCAGAAGTATTTGAAGAAGCAGGTGCACTGGATAAATTAGAAGCCTTTACTAGTTTCAATGGACCAGATTTTTATAATCTACCACGTAATACAGATACACTTGAGTTACAAAAAGTATCCTGGGATGTACCTGCAACACTGACGTTTGGTAGTAATGAAGTAGTACCAATCAAGGCAGGTGAAGCGATTAACTGGAAAGTTATTTAGTCGTTAGTTTATTAACTATAAATAATTAGCGCTAAATATGAAAAGTCAGCCTGTGATTAAACCATTAATTGCAGGCTGACTTTTTTATTGGCTACGTTTTATTGCTCGTTATGCTTTTTACTGTACCAATTGGCGAGAGGTTGTGCGCTTAAGCCATGTGCGACAATACTCATTAACACAGTGACCGTAACCACTGCATAAACAGTTTCAAATCCCTCAATGCCACCCACTTCATGGGCAACGATCAGTACATACAAAATAGAGGCTATTCCTCTGGGTCCAAACCATGCGATAAAAGCCATCGTTGCAAAGTCGATTTTTTTATTATCAAGGCGTGCCCCAATTAAACAGATAATAACCGGTATCATGCGTAGTACAGTCAAACTAAGTAGGGAATACAGTACGACGTTGAGGTTGATAAAGGCAAAGGTGACAGGCACAAAAGCAAGTCCAAACAAGAAAAAGCTAATCAGTACTAATAGCTCACCTTCACTTTCTGCAAACTCTTCGATATGTTCACGCATCGGTTGACTTGTATTACCAGCATACAATCCAGCAAAAAAGGCAGCAATAAAGCCATTTCCGTGAAATTCTTCAGCTAAAAAGAAAGCAACAACTGCTAATGCAATTGGGATAAGATTTTGATAACTATGCTGCATCCAATTATGTTTAATTGAAAGTTGGGTCAGTTTCGCACCCACATAACCAACAAAAGCGCCAACTAAAGCCCCAAATAGCACCTGCTCAAATACATAACCGAGCCAGCCACTATCACCTTCTCCATTAACACCACTGACGATAATTGCGACTACGGTGATCACGATAGGGAAGACAATGCCATCATTCAAACCACTTTCTACATTGATTGTTGAACGTATTTTTGCAGGCACACTTGGGTCAGAAACCACCGCTTTACCCAATGCGGCATCTGTTGGCGTTAATAACAGTGCGAGTAAGAGCATATAAATAGCAGGTTCATTAGGAAATACGATTTGCGCAACAAATGTACCCAAAATAATGGTGAGTGGTAGACCAATCAGCAAGAGGCGCGCAGGTAATTTCCAAGATTGACGAAGCAGTTTCAAATCTAATAACGCAGCATCGCTAAATAATACCAATACCAATGCTAATTCGACAATAATGGTGACAAATTCGGCATCTATTTGTAGGGTTGAAAGGTTTAAAACAAGGGGGGATATTAATAACCCTAAGCCAGTAAAAACCATCGGACCAGAGATATTAAAACGTGATAATGCTTTGGAGATATAACCATATGTGAGCACTAATATGGCAATGGTTAGAATCACAATATGATCTGCCAAGGCTTGCTCCTTTAGAAAATTAAGAAAACAGAGCGAATAAATTAATTCGCCCTGTTATCGATGACACTATATTAATGGAATGGGAAGAAGTAGCTCATCCATGACGACATACGTAAAATAATCTTACGCATAATAGCAACATGAGTAAAACTATCTGAGTAGATAGCACTTTGTCCGTAGGAACCACCTCTTACATGCTCTTTTAGGTCAGCAAAACGAGGATCGGTAATATTAATTTGAACTGGAATTCGTCCAGGTACATTTGCGCCTAGCCCCAGTCGAATCATACTGCCGTTCGCTTGTACTTCACCTTCAGCCATGACAGGTAATACGCGTACTACCTCACCACTGAAAACTTTACCCGGTAATGCATCAAAGGCGATTTCAGCTTCAAAACCAGCTTGTAAACGCACCGCACTGTTTTGGCGATACCAACCGATATAAGCAAACGAGTCAGACTGTACAAACACCATCGCAGGGCGAAGGGGCATTGGCACTACATACAAACCTGGGTACACCAACATTTGTGTCACGTAACCATCACTCTCAGCACGTACCTCAGTACGATCTAAATTATACTGTGCATCGTTTAATAGTGCCGTTAACTCATCCACTTTGGCTTTAGTAATATCAACATCACGTTGCTTACCAATCTTTCTTTTTAGCAGCTCAAGTGCACGTTGATAATCTGAATCGGCAGAGATTAGCTGTGCCGTTAACGCATCCACTTTATTTTGAAAAGGGATAGGATCAATAGAGAATAATAGATGCCCTTGCTTAACCGGGACATTAGGCTCTACATTCACTGAAATAACTCGACCACGTACCGCCGGTACAACTGGAGTAGAAACAAAATATTCACGTGATGTTTCAGAGTAAGGATGATTATAATTCATCAACATGATCAGCGTACCAATCAAAACAATACCGCCTAATACAGCTGTCGGTACTGTCCATTTGTTGAGTGGAATCTTAAATATTTTAAAAATAGCAACACAGATTGCGGTGTAGGTTAATACCAGTATTAGATCCATTATTTAGTTCCCTCTTGATCGGCAATAATACTGCTCTCGATATCAGTAAATGAATCATGCGATAGCTTTTGTTCAATCACCTCCTCTTCATGATTCGCATACAATTTTTTCTCTAATAGATCGATACGTTGATGAAGTTCAGAAAACTTCTGTTCTGTTTCTTTACTTTCACGTTTGTCATTAGGATCGCCAAATCCCCAACCTCTATCTTCACGATACAGGGTTGCCCAGATCCATAAAAATGGCCATAACACATGAAGGGTAAATAAACTGATCCAGCCAGCAACATGCAATGCATCTTGCTGTGGATGATTACGATGTTTCGCAATCTCATAGGGAATATCGTGAATGACAATAATGCCATAGAAAAGGGTAAGTGCGACAAACACTAAAATGCCAAGTGCTACGTATTCGAGCATATTGAACTCCATGTAAAATAAATGTTAAGTTCAATTATGGCAGATATAAAAAAACCCATCTTGAGGTTTATATTATTTTTATAATATAAATCACAAAATAGGCTTTAAAAACAATAAATTGTTTAACAAGTATTGTTAATTAATCTTCAAATAATGGCATTTTTTTCAGGTAGGTCGTTAAAAGTACAATACGTACGCCATTAACACGCCCTTCTATTTGCTCAGGGTTGTCTAAAATAGAGATATTACGTACCGGTGTGCCACGTTTAGCCGTAAAACCAGCACCTTTAACATCAAGATCTTTAATCAATGTTACGTTGTCGCCAGCGACTAATACCGTGCCATTAGAGTCACGTGTTGGGGCAACTTCTTCGATGTTATCAGCAGCAACGCCATATTCAGCCCACGCTTTCGTCTCATCTTCCATATAAAACATATCAAGAAGATCCTGTGCCCAGCCTTCTGTTTTAGCTAATCGTGTTAGCAAACGGAATGCAGTTACTTGAACAGCAGGAACTTGACTCCACATGCTGTCATTCAGACAACGCCAGTGGTTGTTATCCATCTCAACTTCTTTATCTAGTTGTGATTGACATGTTTTACATACTAAGACTGATTTGTCTGAATTAGGCTCTTTTACAGGTGGTACTTCAAAAATTGAAAGTTCATCTGTAGAAGCACAAAGTTCACATGCTGAATTGTTACGTTCTTTAAGAGCGGCTAAAATTGGCATAACTTAATACCTTAAGAATAGTGAGTGATAAAAAAGACGACATTATGCGCCTCTTTTAAATTACTGGCAAACGCTAACTTCATTGCCTAAAACCGTTTCATTAATTACATTCAGTAATGAGTATTCACTGTAATCTAAATCATCATTGTTACGCGCATAAACGTCTTGCTCTAGTGATCTCATCATCATGCCACCCGCATTGCTGAGTGCATAATCAGTTTTATCTATAATGGTTGGAATACCGTTATAGTCTCGACCTCTACTATTATCAACACACACATAATCAAGATCATCACGAAGTAAATAATCATAGCTACGCGTCGTGCTTCCCACTGAATAAAAAGGCACACCAAGCACTAATTTATTTTTGATTAGGCAACGATCAGTCCAATACTCAATCGCATCTTTAGCATCCTGCAGCGAGGCGTTAAAATCATCACTGTCGACCTCATCAAAAACGATTACATTAACGAAATCAACATAATCAAAAAGATCACTAGAAATTCGATTAGCCGTTTTATAATCTTCACCAGAAGGCACTGTCATGCTCAAAAATTTACCCTCTTTGACTAACTCTTTAGAAAGCGCTTTAAGCAATTTTTCAAATTCATCGGATTCATCATCGGACTCAATGGTTTGCCAATGAATATCGACCCCTTCAAGCTCATAATCATCAAGAAAATCGATAACATTGTCTACGAAAGTATCGGTTAACGTAGTACTGCCTGCAATGGTATTAAAATTACTATCATTCGAGCTAACCCACTCACCTAATGAAACAGCAGTTTTAACACTATAGGGTTGTGCATAGGTAACAAGATCCTCAAGTAATTCCTCATCATCGTCTTCAAGCATTACCAAACTAGCATCAGCATTCACAATAATAGAAGAATAAATAATGTGGGTCAGCATTGAGAAATCAACTAACTCAATATTATCACTATCATCAGGCGTCCAATAAGCAACCTGTTTAAAATTCACTGTGGTGCTATCTTCTTCACAAACTTCTGGATCTTTAATCCAGTTGTCATCAATAATTTTAGTAAATTGGTTATCACAGCCCACTAAGGCAACTAATAACAGCAGTGGTAAACGTTTAAAAATGAAGTACACAAAAATCTCCTGAAGAATAAGTATATGTCCATGATATTTAGCGGCACACAATCAAATTATGCATACATTAAGCTGACATATTTATATTATTAAAGATATTACTTACCTAATAAGATGAAGCAAGCTAAAATAGAGGATTACCCCCTTTTACCCTAATTTTAGGCAGATTCTATGAACGAACTATTTACAATCGCAGAACAAAACTTAGTTTTGCACCGTCATCCAAGACATAAAAAAGAAACATTACAAGCATGGGATTCTGCAGATGAGTATTTAATTAACCATTTTACTGAAAATGAGCTTGAAAAACAGCTAGGTGAAGATGGTCAATTACTTATTATTAATGATGGTTTTGGTGCATTAAGCTGCTTTTTCGAAAATATTAAGCGCACCACGATCACTGACTCATATCTTTCACTAAGCTCTATTAAATTAAATATGCAGCGCAATAACTGTAGTGAAGACAATATTTTATTACAGGACTGCCTACAAGCATTTCCTGAAAATGTAAAAGTGGTATTAATTAAAGTACCTAAAACAAACTCGTATTTAGAATACCTACTACAGCAATTACGTGCTGTTGTTGGTCCAGACACGATTATTGTCGCGGCAGGCAAAGTAAACATGATCCATAACTCTACATTGGATCTTTTTGAAAAATACATTGGTAGCACTAAGACGTCACTAGCGAAAAAGAAATCTCGTCTTATCTTTAGCCTAGTAGAACGTCAAAACGTACCTGAAGATGAAATTGCAGTGACTTGGGAACTTGAGAAGCAAGAGTGGAAAATTCATAACCACGCGAACGTATTCTCACGTAATCACCTTGATATCGGTGGTCGTTACCTAATGGAGAACCTACCTAAAGGTGATTTCACTAAAGTGGTAGATTTAGGCTGTGGTAATGGTGTTGTTGGTATGACCGCAATGGAAACTTACCCTGAAGCACATGTTACTTTTATCGATGAGTCATACATGGCTGTCGATTCTGCACGTATTAACGTGATTAAAAACTTCGAAGAAGAAAGAAGTGATAACGCACGTTTTGTCGTAAACAATGGTCTTCTTGGTTTTAAAGGCGGCAGCTACGACCTTATTCTTTGTAACCCTCCATTCCACCAGCAGCAAGCAATTACAGACCATATCGCTTGGAGCATGTTTAATGAAGCACGTTTCGCATTAGCTGAAAATGGTGAATTAGTGATTGTTGGTAACCGTCACCTTGACTACCAAGATAAACTAGAGCGTATCTTTGGTAACTGTGAATTAGTTACTGAAAACAAAAAATTCGTTATTCTACGCGCAGTGAAAATGGATTAATCTAATACTTCACGTATTACCCCCTATCAAGCAACTCATGGAGTTGCTTTTTTTATGCCTGCTCTTTATTGCAAAACACCTTTGAAGACCAAATTCGCCACAAAGCATTCAGCTCCATCTGTAGGTCGGTATTTATGCCGACAATCAATCTCGTAACCCGAAGCTTGAAACACGTCGGGCTACAGCTGCGACCTACAAAGCATTTAGTTCCACCTGTAGGTCGGTATTTATGCAGACAAGCAATCTCGTCACCCGAAGCTTGAAACAAGTCGGGCTAAAGCCGCGCCCTACAAAGCATTCACCTCCAACTGTAGGTCGGTATTTATGCCGACAAGCAATCTCGTAGCCCGAAGCTTGAAAACCGTCGGGCTAAAGCCGCGACCTGCAAAGCATTCACCTCCACCTGTAGATACTATGTTTAAGCGCAAGCTATTTTATGCCGACACGGCTTCGCCGTTATTTTTTGGTTTTCACTATTGCAGCGAATTGTAGACATAAAAAAACCGCTAAGCTTGCACTTAACGGCTTTTGAAAACGAATATCTGTTGGCTAATTAAAATAGGCCAATTGCATTAATAAATACGAAGATAATCGCGATCGGTGCAACAAAACGTAATAACACCATCACTAATTTGTGTTGACCATCTGAAAGGTTAAATTCAGCTTTAACAAGTTCATCTTTCATAAACCAACCTACAAAGACAGAGATTAATAATCCACCTAATGGTAATAAAATATTCGCTGTTAAGTAATCTAAGCCATCAAAAATCGTTTTACCTTCACCCATAAATGGTAATAACGTCCACGACTCACCAGATAGAGAGAAGATAGTAAGTAGGCTTAATAACCAGATACCAACACCCGCTACAATTGATGCCTTAGCACGGCTCATCCCTTGACGCTCTACTAGGTAAGCAGCTGCAGACTCAAGCAATGCAATCGCAGAAGTAAAGGCAGCAAATACCACCATCACGAAGAATAATGTACCTACAACATCACCCATCGGCATTGAACCAAAGGCAATTGGTAACGCTTGGAATAATAAGCCAGGACCCGCACTTGGCTCTAAACCATGCGCAAATACGATTGGGTAGATAGCTAGACCAGCAATCAATGCAACCACAGTATCAGCAATCGCAATCATGATAGACGTTTTAGCGATTGAAACACCTTTTGGTAAGTAAGCGCCATATACCATCATGATGCCTGACGCCAAGCTTAGTGTGAAAAAGGCATGGCCCAATGCAACTAATACGCCTTCAATGGTCAACTTTGAAAAATCAATGTTAAACATAAAACCAAAGGCTGCTGCAAAATCACCTACAATTGCAGAGTAGATCATAATTGCAACAAGCAGTACAAACATCGCAGGCATTAAATAAGTAACGGCTGTTTCAAGGCCATCTTTTACACCTTTCGACAATACATAAACCACAGCAACAACAATTAATGTGGTGTATATAAGCAAATTAGGCACACTACTCACTAAATTACCAAACAGACTTCCGATGGTATCGGCATGCGTTTCTGCATCAGCCGCAGCTGCGCTAAACTCGCCGGTCGCACCATATAATACATATGCAACAGCCCAGCCCGCGATAACGACATAGAAACTTAAAATTAAGTAACCGGCTAATACACCCATCGAGCCAATAATTGACCAATGAGAAGAGTGTCCCGATTCTTTTGACACCATAGCAGCAGCATTTGCTGGTGTTGAACGCCCGCGTTTACCGATAGCAACTTCTGCCATCATCACTGGAATACCAATGAAGAGGATACAAAGCAGGTAAACTAAAACAAAAGCACCACCGCCATTCTCGCCCATGATATATGGGAACTTCCATAGATTACCAAGACCAACAGCTGCTCCCGTTGCAGCTAAAATATAAGCGTATTTGTTGGACCATCGGTTGGAAACATGTGTTTCAGTGTTCATTTAAAACCTTTATGTTAAGAAAATGTTTCTCTTTATAGACATTTTAAGAATTTAATTCAACAGATTGTAAATACAATGTTTACCAAGGAAAAATATTAAAAATATCAGTAAGTGACTAAAGACACAACAAAAAAGAATAAAAACTCACACTCACAGAAAACAGTGAATGTTTATTCACAAATGCGTGAGTTCACATTATTTGTACTCTCTAGATAAAATAAGAAATTAAGCAATTTGAAATGAATTCCAGTTTTTTTCTGTGTCTGCTGTAATGACTCTCAGCTTATCTAAGGTAACTTTAATGATATGGAATTGTGGCAGTGATTTACGCGGGGATAATTGATGAATTTGATCTATTAACATACACAGAGCAAACTCTTTTTCGTCTTCTAATAGCAGATAATGTGCAGACTCATAGTCGCCCTTAGCGGTTAGCGTCACATGGGTCATATTATCAATGACACCAACATTTTGAGTATCGGCGGAAGTAAACAGCCAGCTTTTAGGCATGATAGGTTTATGGAAAAGATCAATGACGAGGATGTGGAGAATAATTTTGCAAGCAAACTCAGCATCATAATCTTTTAAAGCATTGCTCTCAAATAACTGTGTATAGCGAGCAACATCCTCTACGGTAAAAGGGATCGGCTGATCATCGGGTAAAACAAGCATATTAACTTTATAGGCGATATCGATAATATAATCGCCCATCTGTAATGTTAATAACGTTCTTTGTTTATCAAAAACCCATTGCCAATTGGACTTCGGTATAAAATCCATGCTTCACCCAATACGATTAAAAAGACTCTTAAATACTAAACCCTGGTTAGACTTTAATCAAATATTGTTCACAATCTGTTTGACTAATGGTGGACCTTGATAGATGAAGCCACTATATATCTGTACTAAACTTGCACCTGCATCAATCTTTTCTTTAGCGGCAATCACACTATCGATACCGCCCACACCAATAATAGGCACTTCACCTTTAAGGTGTGAAGCAAACTTTTTGATCACTAAGGTACTTTTACTCTGCAGTGGTCGTCCACTTAAGCCACCTGCTTCCGAAGCATGTGACATGCCTTTTATCATACTGCGATCAAGCGTCGTATTAGTGGCAATCAAACCATCGAACTTATATTTAAGCACTGACTGTGCGATCGACTCGATCTCTTCATCAGTTAGGTCAGGGGCTACTTTCAGTGCAATAGGAACATACTTATCGTGTTTTTTATGTAGTTCTGCTTGGCGCGTTTTTAATGTAGAAAGCAGATCATCTAGTGCTTCACCATATTGTAAAGAACGAAGCCCTGGCGTGTTTGGCGAAGAGATATTAACAGCGATATAACCGGCATGTGCATACACTTTATCCATGCACAGTAGGTAATCATTTTTACCCTCTTCTACTGGTGTAGAGAAGTTTTTACCAATATTAATACCGATAACACCTTTAAAATTACTTTGCTTAACGTTATCAATAAGGTTATCAACACCATGGTTATTAAAGCCCATACGGTTAATAATGCCCTCTGATTCTAAGACACGAAACAGGCGCGGTGACTCATTACCCGGTTGAGCAACGGGCGTGATTGTACCGACCTCGATGTGGCCAAATCCCATTGCACCAAATGCATCAATACATTCACCGTCTTTATCGAGACCTGCTGCTAACCCTAACGAGTTAGGAAAAGTGAGTCCCATTACTTGCACTGGGCGTTGTTGTACTTTTTGGCGATAAAAAAGATCCAAGATAGTGCCATGAGTCATTTTTAATTGCTTAATTGAAACATCGTGTGCTTTTTCAGGATTTAATAGGAATAAAAAACTGCGCATAATGCGGTACAACATAATAATGGCCTTTAAAATAAGAGAGTTAAATGTACGCGCTATTGTACCGATAAATTATTAAAATGGATCAGTTATTTTAAATATCACACCGATATAACCATTGGCAATCATTAACGTTAGAAGAAAAAATAACACTGCCACGCGCTGCATAACAACGAATTATAGATACAGATTTTGATTTTAACTGATAGCTGACGACTAAAAACTGACAGCTATGTTTATTCATTTCAATCTATTATTTTTAGGTCTTGATAAGCATGTACTCGCACTCGCCAACCTTTCAGCCAACGTTGTTCATCACGTGGTGCATTTTTAACTCTTCTTGTCAGTACTTCATCGGCAGCAAAACCAAAACTTCGTAGTGGATTATCATAATGAATTGGCATGGTTAACAGCACCTGTTTTAAGCCCCAGCCATCACCTTGGTAGCGCTCTTTAGGGTTGACGCCTTCACCTTTAAAATTAACATAATCAAGTAACGTAAATACGCCTTCAGGCGTAGCTAACTGTTTCAGTTGTTGTTCAATTACTTGCTGCTCTAAGGCAGTACTACTTTCGAGGATTAATGGAATAGCTCGCTCTAAACGTAAAATAATAAAACGTGTTTGTAGTTGTAATTGTTGACTTAATAACAGACGTAATTCAGTTAATTGCGGACCTTCAAATGCCGCATAAAATTGCTCACGAGACTGCCAAGGAGCCACTTTAGCCTCAGTTAACCAAGTGGGTAATACAGCACCATTTTCTGACATAAAGTCTACTAATGCCGGGAACTGCTCTTTAAAGGGCCCTTTTTCGCTAGTGGGGTACCAAATAAAGTGCCCAAGACCTAATGAGGGAAAGTCTTCCTGTTGATTCCAAGTCGTCAGATGTTCTACTTTATTTTGCCCCTCGTTTTTCCAAATGAGTTGGCCCAATTGCTGAGTTTGATCTGCACTAAGATTAATAGGATAAACGTTAGCAAACAGAGAAGAACTAAACAGAGTAATAAATATGAAGGAGATAATACGAGACATTTTTGAGCCTATAAAATTAATAAGAATAGCATTGTGTTAATTAAATGCGCAGGGTTTACATTTTTAGCCGTTAATCGGCAATTTTAGACATTAAGATATGATCTTCCCATTGACCAGCAATGCGCAAGTACCCTTTAGCAAAACCCTCTTTTTCAAAACCTAATTTAACCAACAGATTCTCTGATCGACTATTATCAGGCATATAACTCGCCTTAATTTCCTGTAAATGATACTGCTCAAATAGATAATCGATAGTGCATTGCAGCATTTCAAACATTAACCCTTTGCCTTGTGCTCGAGCACTGAGAGAATAACCGAGATGACAAGTAGGAGAACGACTGTAAGTAATATCTGAAAAAGTACACAGGCCAATAATCTCTGTTTTAGTTTTATTTAAACTAACAAAGGAAAGCTCCTTACCAGATTTAAAGTTTTGCACGCTTTTATCAATCTGTTTTTTAGTCTCTTGGCGCGAAAAGTAATCCTCTGTTCTGACGGGTTCCCACTTTGCTAAATGCTCTCTGTTTACATTCTGGTAATCTATCAGCAGGGGTAAATGTTCAGGTTTTAATAGGGTAATAAATAAGTTAGATGTTATTAATTCAGGGGTCATATTCAGTGTTTATTCTTTAGGTAAGCAGATTTGATGAGAAAAGCATTCGTGAGTGTGTTTAACAGCAGTAAGAAGTATCAAACTACGAAATGAAAACTCATCGACTCTATTATCGAATCTCGTTTTTCCTGTGCTGCAACTTGCAGATACGCATTAACCGCGCCACGTTGCTTTGGATTAGGTTGATCATAACCGAGACTTTCATGCAGACTGTCTTTCTGTTTTTCCGAAAGTACCATTGAAAATTGTTCAGACTTTGCTTTTTTTACAACGGGTGCCACTTCACTAACATTAGCAGAGGCAACATGTTTGATGTTGTCACTCTTATTAATATTAGTGGTATTAAGCGGTTTTGTTACCAACCCGGTATTATTTACAATGGCCATCTACTTTCCAGATAGTGTTTCGTTTTAATTAAGTAGCCTGCATGGGCAGATTCTAATATTACTTTATTCGCGTCCTGGCAGTTTTTTCCAAGTCACTTTGTCACGCAAATAAACTGGCGTTGCAAGCTCTGGCTGTACTGCGAGGCCAGCTTGTACATCACTAACAACTTGTTCAAGCATATAACGTGATGAAGGAAACTCGATATCTAATAGTATCGCGCTATTAAAATACGCCAACAGTTCAGGATATGCTTGCCACCCTGTTCCTACCAACACTGAATTTTCAATGACAACAACGTCATGTGCCAAAAGATCAGCAGGTTTGATCACCACTTCTTCACCTTGAAGTGTCATTAATTGGTCAACTAATTGGTAATGAGCATAATATACTTCACCCATGCGTGCATCAATCGCCGCATAAACATTTGACACACCTTTAGTTTTATAGGCTTGCTGCGCCATCGCTTGCAGTGTCGAGACACCCACCATGGTTTTTTCAATACCAAAGGCTAAACCCTGTGCAATACTGATGCCAATTCTAACGCCCGTAAAACTACCCGGGCCTCGACCGTAAGCAACAACATCAATATCAGCAATCGCTAACTCAGCTTCTGCTAATACGGCTTCAACTGTCGGCAAAATTTTAGTGGTGTGTTCACGCGGAGCAAACATAAAGCTATCTTTAATAACAGCTTCAATATCATTCTGCTTTAACACCGCGACTGAGCAAGCTTCCGTTGACGTATCAACACATAATATATTTAACTTTGTAGACATAATTACCCTATATAACTGTTATTTATCATCCATATTCAATGGCTAATATTAATCAATATTTTTTAAAAATGAGATCGCATTATCTAATGATCGTGTGCGTGGCATGCACGGTAGACTATTCAGGAAAAGATTACCATATTTACGTGTCACTAAGCGATTGTCACAAACAATCAGCACCCCTTTATCCTCTTCCGCGCGAATCAAACGACCAATCCCTTGTTTAAAGGTGATCACCGCTTGTGGTAGCTGTACATCAAAAAACGGATCTTTGCCCTTTAGTTGCGCATCTTCAATACGCGCCTTTAACAGTGGCTCTTCAGGTGAACTGAAGGGAATTTTATCGATGATAACGCAAGATAAAGCCTGCCCACGTACATCAACCCCTTCCCAGAAACTGCCAGTGGCAACCAGCAAAGCATTACCATGATCAACAAACTCATCAAGTAATGCCTGTTTACTCTTTTCACCCTGTAATAGCACCGGCATGGTAAGGGTTTGACGAAACCCTGTTGCCAGTTGATTCATCATCGAATGGCTGGTACATAAAAAGAAGCAACGCCCTTTACTGGCACGAATCACTGGTGCGAGTTGCTCTACCAGTTTAGTGGCGAGACCTGGAGTACCCGGTTCAGGCAACAGCCTTGGCACTACAAATAAGGTTTGCGTCGCATAATCAAAGGGACTATTTAATTGTAAGCATTGGCTATCTTGCAGACCTAGCAGTTCAGTAAAATGGCTAAACTTGCCTTTCACTGATAACGTAGCCGAGGTAAATACCCAACTCGCCTGTTTTTTCTGACATTCTAATTGAAAGCGATCCGCTACACTGAGTGGTGTGATGTTAAGAGAGAAATGCTGACGTGTACAATCGAACCAATAACTAAAACCACTCTCATTGACATCGTTTAATTTTTTAAACAATAAAGTAAACTGGTTTAAGCGTTCAAAGCAGTGATCTAATACTTCACTTTTGCCCAATCGTTCAACCATCACTTCATTAAGAAAGTGCATCACTTGCACCAAACGTTGCGCGTGTAATTGCATCACCCGTTCACGTGACTTTTCTCGCCAACTGCCTGTGCCTTTATCAATGGCAAAAGCAAGACGAAAATCTAAGGTTGCAACACGTAATTGCTCGGCGGCTTTAGATAACTGTTTTGCTTCTCTTAATTCGGTGCGATAAACAAAGTCTATCTCTTTAGCCAGTTCCAGCAGTTGTCGGCTTGAAAGGGATTCACCAAAATAAGTACTAGCAATATCAGGAAGTTGATGTGCTTCATCAAAAATGTAAGTGCTTGCTTCTGGAATAAGTTCACCAAATCCTGTCTCTTTAACCGCTAAATCCGCAAAAAACAGATGATGGTTAATCACCACCAGATCGGCCTCCATCGCTTTTTTTCGCGCTTTAACAATAAAACAATCTTCAAAGCTTGGGCAGTCACGCCCTAAACAATTGTCATTATTACTAGTGATAGCCGGAATAATAACCGCATCTTCAGGCAGATCATCAATCTCAGCAATATCACCGGTTTTAGTAGACAGTGACCAGTTTTTAATTTTTACCAGTTCAGTCTGTAATGACCTGTCTTTATGCTTGCTCTCTAACATGAAACGATTTAATCGTTCATTGCATAGGTAATTACTGCGCCCTTTTAATAGCGTTACCGCACCACTAAAGTTGGTCGCTTTAACCAATAATGGTAAATCTTTAATATAAAGCTGCTCTTGCAATGCTTTACTACCCGTTGAGATAATAATTTTCGAGGCATTCGCTTTATCGAATGAGAGCAATGCAGGTGCTAAGTACGCAAAGGTTTTTCCGGTACCCGTTTCTGCTTCAACTACTAAAGGCTGTTTGTTTTTAATTACAGAGGCAACCGCTTCCGCCATTTCTACCTGTGCTTCACGGGCAATAAAATGCGGTAATATTTGACTTAATGCACCCGATGGGGAAAAAAAAGATGAGATCAAAATAGCGGCTCTTGCTGATTGAATAAGGGGGGGTATTCTACGTCATCCCCATTACCAAGCAAAATGCTTTATTTTGTTTACTGTGATTGTTTTTATTAGATCAAAGAAATCAGTGACACATTAATGTGTCACTGATTGAAAGAGGAAGTAAATATGTACTCTTACGCTAGCGCAAGGTTAGCATCAATTGTTATGGGTTTATTACGTTGCTTAACCACATAAATTAAGCGTAAAAACATAAATAGTGCACTTAGTGTCAGGCCGGTAATAATCGCAATCCAAAAACCACTTTCACCACGTGCCGGTGCAATTATATCGGTCATGCTTAAAATAATACCTAAAGGCAAAGCGACTCCCCAATAAGCGGTACATGCAAGTATCATCGGTATTTTGGTATCTTTATAACCACGTAATGCACCACTAATTGAGGTTTGTAATGCATCACTCACTTGATAAATCGCCGTATACATAAGCAAGGTTGTCGCCGTTGCAGCAATCACCGGATCATTGGTATAAATACTGGTGATAAATTCTGGGAACAAGATAAATGCACTAGCAGCAAATAAAGAGATTAAAACCGCATTGATAACCCCTACCTTGGTTTTTAATATAGCCGCAGCTTCGTCACCACGACCGAGCGCATAACCAACACGAATAGTGATACCGAATGAGATGCTCATCGGAATCATATAGGTCATGCTAGAAATATTTAACGCAATTTGAGCAGCAGCGATGTTAGCGGCCCCTAATCGGCCAATTAAGAGTGCGATAACCGCAAAAATACTGCCACAAACCGCGATATTAACGCCAATCGGCACACCCAGTTTTAACATAGCCCAAATACGATCTAATTGAGGACGTAAATCAGCAACTTGTAGAAGGTGTTTGTATTTTTGGTGCTGTTTGATATACAGAAATAACATCAATGACATTAGCCAAAACACAATACTGGTTGCAAAACCACTGCCGACAGCCCCCAAAGCAGGCATGCCTAATTTTCCGTAAATAAGGATGTAATTGATCGGCAAATTAATTAATAAACCGATAATCGAAATTACCATCGGTGCTTTAGTATTATTCATGCCTTCACAAAAAGCATTAAGCGTATAAAAAAGCGCAATGCCAGGCACACCATAGGTGAGTGCCATTGCATAATCGCTCGCAACCGGTATCACTTCAGGTACGACATTGATGGCGGTTAATATCGTTTCACCAAAATTAAGGTAGATAATAAGGATAATGCTGCTGGCGAGCACGATCCATAACATTTGTACTAATTCGACGCCTATTTGATCATGATTTTTTGCACCATGATGAAATGCAGTGACGGGGGTAAGCGCCATGATCAAACCACGTAATAGAAGTAATACGGGTAACCATAAGCTAGTACCAAGGGCGATAGCGGCTAAATCAATAGGGCTAACTCGTCCCGCCATCGCGGTATCGGCAAAGCCCATCGCTTGTGTGGCAAGCTGTGTGATCATGATTGGTATAGATAGTTTTAAAAGGATGCGAGACTCATGAGAGAAACGCGATACTACAGAGGTATTATTTGACATTTTTTTATAGATAACACAAAGACAAATACTAGAGTGGATGCAGGATAGCGAGGTTAATATTTGCTGGTGTAACACTTGGGGCGATTATAATTAGCTTTGATTACAGCAGCAATGATTTTTAGGTTAAATCACACTGTTTTCGCATTAAGTTCATAGGTAATACCACCTCACTAATCAAACAGTCATAAAGTATGGTAAATTATCAATATTTAGCTATAAATTTAGCCTTTATTTTAACCTTGAGAGAATGAATGTTTCCGCTACCAGATTTGCTTGGCCTTGAATTTAAAACCATTCAAGCGATGGTAAAAATTTATTGCAAAGCGTTTCATAACACAGATAACGTGATAGGAAAGGAATGCACAGAGTGCCGTGATTTTCTTATTTATGCTAATGAAAAACTCGATCGTTGCCCCTATGGTCAAGCAAAGCCAACCTGTAATAACTGCCCTATTCATTGCTATAAACCGCAACAGCGAGAACAAGCAAGAAGAATTATGCGCTATGCAGGGCCGCGCATGCTGCTGAAGCACCCCATTCTGGCGATCAGACATTTACGCGCAGAGAAAAGAGCCGTGCCAAGTAACATCCCCGAGCATGCGAGTAATCGCCATAAAAGAAAACATCGCATCGATATAAAACAGCAATAACGATTCAATGTGTTTTGAAGAATCTTTATCCCCTTTACCGGCGATCGAGTAAAGGGGGAATAACGAGGCTAAAGCTTATCGAAGCAACGCCATTTCACGCAGTGCTTGTTTCTCTTGCGGGGAAAGAAAGGCAACTTCCAAGCCATTAATCTGTGCTTGACGTATTTGCCCTTGTGTCAAGCCAACGTTTGGCGCAGCGACTTCATATTCAAAAGGTAACTCAATCCCTTCAACCGCAGGATCATCGGTATTAATCGTCGCCAAAATACCATGCTCTAAAAAGGCCTTGATCGGATGAGCTTTAATATCTGCAACCGTACTGGTTTGCATATTAGAAGTAATACAAGATTCGATACCTATTTTATTGTGTGCAAGATAATCCATCAGTTTCGGATCTTCAATTGCTTTTACACCATGACCTATACGCACAGCGCCTAACTCATTAATTGCTTGCCACATGCTCGGCGCCCCCGCCGCTTCACCGGCATGGATTGTCACCTGTAACCCTGCATCACGCACCTGTTTAAAGTGATCAACAAATAACTCACCCGGTTTGCCTAATTCATCACCCGCTAAATCGACTGCAACCAAGCTCTCTTTTTGCGAAAGTAATCCTGCTAGTTCTTGGGCACACGCTTCTTGCCCAAAGGTACGACTCAAAATGCCAATCATATTGGCTTTAATATTAAAATCACGACAGCCGGCTTGCACACCATCAACAACAGCTTCAACGACACCAGCAATCGGTAGGTTGTGTTTCATCGCCATATAATAAGGAGAAAAGCGTAGTTCTGCATAATCGATTTGTGCATTTTTAGCATCTTCAACATTTTCATAAGCAACACGACGACAAGCATCAAGATCACCAAGTACATTAACCCCCCAATCTAATTTAGATAGAAAAGCGACTAAGTTAGGCTCGGTTTCAACGACCTGAACAAAAGGACGTAATGCCTCAATACTGGTAGCAGGAAGGTCTAAATTAAACTTCTGTCCCAACGCTAAAATGGTCTCAATACGGATATTGCCATCAAGATGACGGTGAATATCGGTAACGGGCAAGTTTTTAGTGATCATTATTTATTCCTTTATAGTCATGTTTATCGACATAGTATAATTCAGCGTCACGTTAATATTCAGCACTTAAGCGATCTATTTACGTTAATATTTAACGATTAAACATATAGGTTACAAAATGTGTGGTTTAACTAGCTTGTAATCTAGCTTGTAATTAAGCGTTAGATCTTTACAATGCCCTTTTTAAAAAATCGAGGAGATATCCATGAATCGTAAAAAGAAGTTAAACAAGATACTAAAAGCACGCATCAAAAAAATGAATGCTAAAAAAGCACCAAACAATAAAGAAGTTTATATCAGTAAAGCAGAGCGTGAGAAAATGGCTGCAACTGAAGAAAACGAAACTGCAGAAGTGACAAGCTAATCTAATTTAAGCTTAACTTTCTAAGCAGCCATTACTGATACCGTTAAAACACCTCATATATTCCTAAATAGTCCCGCTATTTTGGATAGAGGTTGTTGATGGTAAACCACAACAGATGATTTTTAGCTATTCTACCACTCTCTCTCGTTAACTAATTTAATACTGTTATTCGCAACAAGTTCACCCTTTGTTCACCTTGCTTTATTTATCATAGAGTTAAATGATTAATTTCATGGAAAAATGCCCGAAAACAATATGGACTGTTACTAATGGACAAAAGCTCAATAATTCAATGTCGAACGTTTTGCAGCAAAGCACTCGTCATTCTTCTTCTCTCTTTGACTTACGGCTGCTCAAGCGTTCTTGATACAGTTGAAACTGGCGCTAAGAAAGTGCAAGAAAAGCAAGATAATTCACAACGTCAAATCACCGGCAGCACTAACAATGCATCGCCATTACCCGGTGACCCTTACTACGCCCCCATTGAACCACGCAAGACACCGGTACAATTAGAGGTAACAGGCTCTCTCTTTAACTCACATATTTCCACTGATCTATATAGCTATGCACCAAAATTTGCACTCGGTGATACGATCAATGTGTTATTAGAAGAGGAAACCGTCGCAAGTAAATCTGCAAAATCTAACCTTTCTAATGACAATAACTTTACCCTTGATCCAATCACCGTGCCAGGCGGCAACATGACGGTTAATGGTAAAGTCGTGGAACTAGGTGTAAACCAAGAACAAGCTTTCGATGGACAATCGGGTAGCAGTCAGCGCCATAACTTAATGGGTCGTATTACGGTCTCTGTTGTTGATGTCCTGAATAACGGTAATTTAGTCGTTCGTGGTGAAAAATGGTTAGTGATCAATAACGGTAAAGAATATATTCGCCTGACGGGTATCATCAGACCATTAGATATTTCAGAGGACAACTCTGTTAGATCTTTCCAAGTAGCTGATAGTCGTATTGAATTTAGTGGGACAGGTGATCATGCAGATATCCAAACACGAGGTTGGTTATCTTCATTGTTTAGCGGTAGTTTGTGGCCAATTTAAGGATAAAATGGTGAAAGGTATATGTAAAAGCGCGTTACTAATTAGCGCTTTATTCTCGCTCTCATTTAATGGGCAAGCAGCTTGGTATACAGGCGAAGGTAGCGCTAAAATCACTTCAAGAGATATTAGTACCTCTCGAGATCAAGCGATATCTAATGCATTGTTATCCGTCACTCATCAGGCGGGCACCAGCATTGAAAGCATTCAAGTAGTAGAATCCGGTGTATTAAAAGCGGAAGAGTTAACCATCAAAACCAATGGAGAGGTGCATGATATGCGCCTTATCAGTGAAAAAATATCCAATGGTATGATACATGTTTCCATCGAAGCCGATCTATACCCCTTCTCAGTATGCCCACGAGAAAAATACGCAAAAACACTTTTTGTAGGTCCCTTTCAATTACAGACAAGAAAACAGGCGCAGTTAGGTGGCATTTACCATAGTGATGAGGCCGTTGCGCAACGCTTATTTTATAAGTTAAAAAAACACCCTAAAAAAATAGATCCTCGTTTCGTTTTGACACCTCAAATCGCATTTACCAATGACAACATGCATAATGTTGAGCTACAAATTCTCGACGTTGCACGACAAATTGCAAGTAAATATGATGTCCAGTACCTGCTCTTTGGTACGATTGAAGATATGTCTGATTATTATGAAACCACTAAACGTCTGCTCGTTGACCGCACCGAACATAGACGTAACTTTGAGATGGACATTTACCTTGTTGACGCCATTAACAAAATAACTATTTTCCAGAAAAATTATGCCTCTAGCAGCGAATGGCCCTTTGAAATGACGCATCGATTTGATGTAAATAGTGAAGTATTTTGGCAAACTGATTATGGACAAATTATGACCCAAAGTATTGAACAGGCGGTCAAAGACGTTCAACAAGCGCTATATTGTGAACCTACGATGGCCACTATCATTGCCAAGTATAGTAATAAAGTCGTTATGAATATCGGACATCGAAATGGGGTAAAAAAAGGCGACCAGTTTCAATTGATTCGAAGTCAACATGTCACACACCAAGCGAGTTCGCTGCAAGGACCTATTTTTATCCCCGATGATGTACTGTTAACGGTCACCTCATTACAATCGGATCGTGCCATCTTAGAAACAACAGACCCAATGAATATGAACAACATTCAAATCAGAGATATGTTAACGCCTGCTAGTGGAAACATATTAAAACGATTAACAACAGATAATACATTTTAATTCAATGGATGAAGGAACTAGTAATGTCAACATTAAGCTCGATAAATGCCATTCAGCAAAAAATTACAGATTTAGCAGCAACCAATAACAATGATAAATCCCCTACCGGCGAGAGCTTTGGAAAAGTATTAGATTTAGCGATGAGCGCAAAAAGCAATACTTCATCAAATACTGAAAATTCAGATACCGATCTGGGTGCACTCGGTGCCTTGTCAGCAATATCAGGCAACACTTCCATTGAGGCAGGTTTTGAAGGCCTATTTAATGAGTTGAGTGTTGGTATTGCAGGTTCATTTGCAGCGGCGTTAGCAGGAGAGGACAGTGCAACTGAAGTCGCGCCTACCGCAGAAGAAAAAGCAGCAGCGGCTGCTGCACTTGCAGATGAAACGACTGAGGATACTGCAACTCTCGCAGCAAAAGACAATATAGCGTCAAAAGAAGTCACTGATGAAGCTGTATCACCTTTTTCCGGTAATAAAGCGGTCCAAATGGCGAGTTCTGCATTATCTGCTTTAGAAGACAGCCTTTTTAATAAAGATGAAGATGAAGAAGAACAACAGAAAAGTTAACGATATAAAGGAGTAAGCTCGGTCGGTGGATTCCCCTGCTTGTTAATTATATGTGACTTATTTTGAAAAAACAGTTCACTTTTAAGGCCGACATTGATACTCTTAAAACACTTAAATAAAAAGATTATATACACCATGAAGAAGTTAATTCTGAAAGCACTACATCATCATATTACCTAATCTTTCAGGATTTTTTATTCTTGGAAGAGGTTTTATGTGCTTCCAGTGGTTAACAAATAATATAAACCCTCGGAAGTTCAATCTTCCGAGGGTTTTTTAGTTTTTACAGCAAGGAAATGACAATGTCAGAGCAACGTTTAAGAATCGCAATACAAAAGAAAGGCCGTTTAAGTGACTCTACGGTTAAACTACTTAAAGCATGTGGTATCAAAGTTAATTTAAATACCCAACGCTTAATTGCCCACAGTGAAAATATGCCTATTGATATTTTACGTGTGCGCGATGACGATATCCCAGGCCTAATTATGGACGGCGTAGTTGACCTTGGTTTTATCGGTCAAAACGTATTAGAAGAAGAGAGCATGATGCGCGGCGTTGCTGGTGAAGCAACTGCACATAAAGTAGTTAAAGAACTAAACTTTGGCGGCTGTCGTTTCTCATTAGCAGTAGACAATGACTTTGATTACCAAGGCGTACAATCACTTTCAGGCCTTCGTATTGCAACGACTTATATCCATATTCTTAAACGCTTTATGGAAGAAGCAAACGTCCCTTATACATCTTGTATGCTAACAGGCTCAGTTGAAGTAGCACCACGTGCAGGCTTAGCTGATGCAATTTGTGACCTTGTTTCTACTGGCGCAACACTTGAAGCAAATGGCCTAAAAGAAGTAGAAGTTATCTACCGCTCTACAGCTGTGTTAATGCAACGTGAAAAAGCATTATCAAACGAAAAGCAGTGTTTAGTTGATAAGCTACTGACGCGTATCGATGGTGTACAAACGGCGAAAGAGTCTAAATACATCATGCTTAACGCACCAAAAGCGAACCTACAAGCAATCAGCGATCTACTACCAGGTTCAGACTTACCAACAGTAATGGAATTAGCGGGTAGTGACGATCATGTTGCATTACATGTAGTAAGTAAAGAAAACCTTTTCTGGGAAACAATGGAACAGCTAAAAGTATTAGGCGCAAGCTCAATCTTAGTATTGCCAATTGAAAAGATGATGGAGTAAAAACCATGTCTGGAATGAAACCAAGCGAAATTAAAACAAGTGGAATGAAAACGGTTAATTGGGCTGCTTTATCCGCTGACGAACAAACACAAATGCTGTCTCGTCCTGCAATGTCTGACTCAGCAGCACTCGGCAATACCGTTGCTGATATTATCAAAGCGATTCGCACTAAGGGTGATACTGCCCTAATTGATTACACTAAGCGTTTTGACAAGCTTGAAGGCGATAATTTCACCAAAAACGCAGATGATATAGCACAAGCAACTGCACGTTTAGGTGATGATATTAAAGCGGCAATTAAAGTTGCTTATGAGCAGGTCGTCAAGTTTCATAAAGCACAAATTCAAGATGTGATTCGTGTTGAAACAATGCCTGGTGTTGTGTGTGAAATGCACACACAAGCAATTGAATCTGTTGGTTTATACATTCCAGGAGGCAGTGCCCCACTACCTTCAACGGTTATCATGACGGGTGCCCCAGCACAAATAGCAGGATGTACTCGTTTAGTTTTATGTACCCCTCCGCCGATTGCTGATGAAATTTTATACGCAGCATCGCTTTGTGGCGTAAACGAAATTTATACCGTCGGTGGTGCACAAGCGGTTGCAGCATTGGCTTACGGTACTGAAACCATTGCTGCAGTAGACAAGATATTTGGCCCAGGTAACTCTTTTGTGACCGAAGCAAAACGTCAAGTAAGTAATGATTTTGCAGGCGCGGCAATAGATATGCCAGCCGGCCCTTCTGAAGTATTAGTGATTGCCGATAAAGAGGCAGATCCTGCCTTTATTGCAGCAGATCTTTTATCACAAGCTGAACATGGTCATGATTCACAATCTATTTTAGTGACCCCCTGTGCAAAAATTGCTGAACTTACAGCCATCGAACTTGATAAACAGCTTGCTGTTTTAGAGCGCAAAGAGATTGCTGAAAAAGCGATTGCACATAGTGTTAGCTTTGTTTGTGCTGATATTGATGAAGCGGTTGAAATATCAAACCGTTATGCGCCAGAGCATTTGATCGTGCAAACTGAAAACCCGCGTGGTTTACAGCCAAAACTTAAAAATGCAGGCTCTATCTTTTTAGGTGCTTGGACACCAGAGTCAGTAGGTGATTACGCAAGTGGAACTAATCATGTATTACCCACTTACGGTTATACGCGTACCTACTCAAGCTTAGGGTTAGCTGATTTTGTTAAACGTTATACCGTACAAGAGCTCACTGCGGATGGACTACGCAGCCTAGCACCGACGGTAACGTGTTTAGCAGATGCTGAAGGGTTAACCGCACATAAACGTGCTGTAACCATTCGAATGGAAAAGCTAAACGCAGAATAAAAGTGATGAGCTAGAAGCTGCTAGTAATGAGCTACGAGTCGTGAGCTCGAAAGCTGATAGCTGATAGCTGATAGCTGATACTGGGGCAGGTTTGCCCCTTTAAGTAAAATAGTCAATTAGGGAAGATTAAGTCGATGAGTGATATAAAACACCTCGCCCGCGAAACGGTGCAAGCATTAACCCCTTACCTTTCTGCACGCCGTATTGGTGGCAACGGGGATGTTTGGTTAAACGCAAATGAAGCACCTGATTGCAGCGAATACCAATTAGATTGTAGTAATTTAAATCGTTACCCAGAATTTCAACCACCAGCCTTAATCGCAGCTTATGCTAATTACGCATCTATCAATGGTGCTGTTTTTACCCCAGAGCAACTACTGACAACACGTGGCGCTGATGAAAGCATTGAAGTATTAATACGCACATTTTGTGAGCCCGCTTCTGCAACAACCGCAGGCGATAGCATTTTAATCTGTCCTCCGACTTACGGCATGTATGCAATTAGCGCAGAAACCTGTGGCGTACAAGTTGATAAAGTAGAATTAGACGCACAGTTTAATGTTGATTATTCAGCAGTAGAGCAAGCAGTTAACGCCGCAGATAGCCAAGTTAAAATCGTCTTTTTATGCGCGCCTAATAACCCAACGGGTAATATGCTTGATAAAAGCAAGCTGGTTAAACTACTACAAGCAACTAAAGGCAAAGCATTAATCGTTGCCGATGAAGCTTACATTGAATTCTGCCCACAATTAAGCCAAGCAGATCTTATCAACGCCCATGAAAACCTAGTAATCACCCGTACCTTATCTAAAGCATTTGCTTTAGCCTCAATTCGATGCGGCTTTACCGTTGCACAAGCTAGTGTAATTGAGATGATGAGTAAAGTGATTGCACCGTATCCGGTACCTGATCCGGTAGCACAAATTGCAACGCAAGCGCTATCAGAGCAAGGCTTAGAAATAATGCGTGAACGTGTCGCTATTTTAAATAATAACCGCATGGTCTTAGCGAACGCACTGCAACAATTAGACTGTGTCGAAGAGATATTCCCAGCAACGGGTAACTTCGTATTAGCACGTTTTAAAGATTCAAAAATTGTATGGCAAGCATTTAGCGAAAACGGCATTATTATGCGAGATTTTGCTAGCAAGGAACGTCTAGAAAATTGTATCCGCATCACTGTCGGCAATGTCGAAGAGATGCAGAGAACACTTAAAATATTAAACTCACTGTAGGAAGCAAAAATGAGTCAACAAAAATTTCTTTTCATTGATCGTGACGGTACATTAATTGATGAGCCAATCAGCGACAAGCAAGTCGATAGCTTAGAAAAACTGGTTTTTGAACCTTATGTGATCCCAAGCCTATTAGCATTACAAGATGCAGGTTACATTCTAGTGATTGTTTCTAATCAAGATGGATTAGGCACTGATAGCTACCCACAAAGTGATTTTGATATTCCACAGAACAAGATGATGGAAATCTTCGCTTCTCAAGGTGTTAACTTTGAAGCAACGCTACTTTGTCAACATTTCCCTGAAGACAACTGTAGCTGTCGTAAACCACACTTAGGGATGGTGAAAGAGTATTTACAATCGGGTCGTATTGACCATGCTAACTCTTACGTGATCGGCGATCGCCATACTGATATTGGTTTGGCAGATAACATGGCAATTACGGGTATTCTTTATAATAAAGAAACACTTGGCTGGAAGCAGATTGTTAAACAATTAACAGCTAAAAAAGGCCGTACTGCCGCAGTAACACGTACCACCAAAGAAACTGACATTAACGTATTTGTTGACTTAGATACAACCGGCGAAAACAACATTGATACAGGTATGGGTTTCTTTGACCATATGCTTGATCAAATCGCAACACACGGCGGCTTCCAAATGAACGTTAATGTGAAAGGTGACTTACACATTGATGATCACCACAGCGTTGAAGATACCGCACTGGCATTAGGTGAAGCATTAAACATCGCACTAGGTGACAAACGTGGTATTGGCCGTTTCGGTTTCGTATTACCGATGGATGAAACAAAAGCCAGCTGTACGCTGGATCTATCTGGCCGCCCTTTCCTTAAATTTAAAGCGAACTTCCCGCGTGAATTAGTCGGCACGATGTCTACCGAGATGGTTGAGCATTTCTTCTACTCATTAGCACAAGCGATGCGTGCAACACTGCATTTAGAAGTAGAAAATGGTAACGCGCACCACATGGTTGAAGGTTTGTTCAAAACATTCGGTCGTACACTGCGTCAAAGCGTGACTATCATCGGTACTGATCTGCCATCAAGCAAAGGTGTTTTATGATAGTTATTATTGATACTGGCTGCGCTAACCTGTCATCGGTGCGCTTTGCCATTGAACGTTTAGGTTATGAAGTAGTGGTCAGTAAAGAGCCTGAAATTTTACAACAAGCAGATAAACTATTTTTACCCGGTGTTGGCACGGCCAAAGAAGCGATGGCGAATCTGATTGAACGCGACCTAGTCAACCAAGTTTCTAAACTCACACAACCTGTTTTAGGTATCTGCTTAGGTATGCAAATGCTAGCAGAAGGCTCAGAAGAGGCGTTTAACGGTGAGCAAATTATCAAAACATTAAGCCTTGTTGATGGCCATGTTGAAAAAATGGACGTTGCACCACTGCGTTTACCGCATATGGGCTGGAATCAAGTCACACCGCAATTAGATAACCCGTTATTTAAAGATATTCCAGCGGGCAGTTATTTCTATTTCGTGCACAGCTATGCCCTACCGGTGAACGACAATACCATTGCAAGTTGTGAATACGGTGCACCATTTACAGCGGCAGTGAACAAAGACAATTTTTACGGGGTGCAATTTCACCCAGAGCGTTCAGGGAAAGCAGGCGCTCAGTTAATCAAAAACTTTTTGGAGCTTTAGAATATGATTATCCCAGCATTAGATTTAATCGACGGTAAAGTGGTTCGTTTGTACCAAGGCGATTACGCACAAAAAACCGTCTACAGCGATGATCCACAAAGCTTATACACTATCTACAATGAGCAAGGCGCTGATTGGTTACACCTTGTGGATTTAGATGGTGCGAAAGATATTACTAAGCGCCAATTAAGCGTGATTGAAAGCTTGATTAAAAACACCCCAGCAAAAGTACAAATCGGTGGAGGTGTTCGCACCGAAGAAGATGTTAAAGGTCTTTTAGATGCAGGCGCACACCGCGTTGTTATCGGTTCAACGGCTGTTAAAGAGCCAGAAATGGTTGCAGGTTGGATGGAGAAATACGGTCCTGAGCATATCGTTTTAGCCCTTGATATCAATATCGATGAACAAGGTAATAAAATCGTTGCTGTTTCAGGATGGCAAGAAGACAGTGGTCAAACTATTGAATCGCTGCTTGAAATCTACATGAAAGTGGGTTTAAAACACGTACTTTGTACTGATATTTCAAAAGATGGGACATTAACGGGTTCTAATGTTGACCTTTACAAAGAGATGGTTGTTGCCTTTCCGAGTGTTTCTTGGCAAGCATCGGGTGGCATTGGTTCTTTAGACGATATCGCAGATGTAGCACGCTCAGGTGCACAGGGAATGATCGTAGGTCGCGCACTACTTGAAGGTAAATTCAATGTGAAGGAGGCGATTCAATGCTGGCAAAACGCATAATTCCTTGCCTTGACGTTAAAGACGGTCAGGTTGTAAAAGGTGTTCAATTTAGAAACCACGAAATTGTTGGTGATATTGTTCCGCTAGCAAAGCGCTACGCAGAAGAAGGCGCAGATGAACTGGTTTTTTATGATATTACCGCTAGCTCTGACGCACGTGTTGTTGATAAAAGCTGGGTAAGCCGCGTTGCTGAAGTGATTGATATCCCTTTCTGCGTTGCAGGTGGCATCAAGACAGAAGAAGACGCAAGACGTATTCTTGAATTTGGCGCCGATAAAGTATCGATCAATAGCCCTGCCCTTGCAGATCCAAGCTTGATAAACCGTTTAGCTGAAAAATTTGGTACACAATGTATCGTGATCGGCATCGATTCATATTTTGATGAAGCAACAGGTCAACACCAAGTAAAGCAGTTTACCGGTAATGAACACGCAACGGTGACCACTAAATGGAACACCTTTGATTGGATCAAAGAGGTGCAATCACGTGGTGCGGGTGAAATTGTATTAAACGTAATGAATCAAGATGGCGTGCGTTGTGGTTATGATATCGACCAACTAAGCCAAGCACGTGCTATTTGTAATGTACCATTAATCGCTTCTGGCGGTGCGGGCGAGATGGTGCATTTTGCTGACGTATTTAATACTGCAGACGTTGATGGCGCATTAGCTGCTAGCGTATTCCACAAACAAATCATTAATATTGGTGAGTTAAAATCTTACCTTAAAACACAACAGGTAGAGATTAGATTATGAGTTTAACAACAAAGAGCTTAATGAACGAACAACAATTAGCATCATTAGACTGGGCAAAAGTAGATAACTTAATGCCAGTTATCGTGCAAAACCGCACATCAGGTAAAGTATTAATGCTCGGTTACGTTAACCAAGAATCATTAGCTGCAACACTTGAGTCAGGTAAAATGACCTTCTTTAGCCGCACTAAACAGCGTTTATGGTGTAAAGGTGAAGAGTCAGGTAACTTTTTAAAGGTACTTGAAATCAGCACAGATTGCGATAACGACACACTACTTGCGATTGTTGAACCAGTAGGTCCAACTTGCCACTTAGGTACAGAAAGCTGCTTTAAAGGTGAATTACAACCCGCACTCACTTTCATTGCTGATTTAGAGCAAGTGATTGCGGGCCGTAAGGGCGCTGATCCACAAAGCAGTTACACTGCTTCTCTATATGCACGTGGTACAAAACGTATCTCACAAAAAGTAGGTGAAGAAGGCGTAGAAGTAGCACTAGCTGCAATGGCAAAAGATATGGATGAACTGACTTGTGAAAGTGCAGATCTGCTTTACCACCTAACGGTATTACTGCAAAATGAAGGTTTACAGCTGTCTGATATCGCTGCAAAACTTCAAGAACGCCATAGTAAATAAACTAATATCAACATCCAATAGGAGAGTAAAACCTCTCCTATTTTTTGTCACCAATATCAGCATAAAGCTCTGATTAAAAAAACATCAGGCAGAGCTTCTTCAAGATCAATAATACCTCCATCCATCACATACCCAATGACGTGATCTGTGCCACACTTACTCAGAAAAAATATTATGTAAGCCATTCACACAATAATAACATGGTAATATCATTTTTTAATAAATAACATTTAATAACAATATGTTGAAGGATTAACATGAACAAAAAAACAACAGCGACACTGCGTCTACTGCCTCTCTGTATCGCGTCAATATTAGCAACACAAGCCAACGCAAGTAACCATAGCTACGATGCTCGCTCACAAGCAATGGGAGGAGTAGGTGCAAGTACATCACACTACCTAACAGCATCTTTTCATAATCCCGCATTAGCTGCTCGCTATGATGAAAGCGATGATGTCGCACTGCTTATCCCTTCTATTGGTATCAATGCGAGCGATCCAACAGATACAATTGAAAATATAGAAGATTTCTCAGATATTTATGATAATTTTCTAGATGCTCAAACTATCGATAATGCACAGGGTGTTGTAGATCAACTAGAAGTAATACAGGGTAATTACGCACAAGTGCAAGTTGGGACTCAACTCGCCATTGCAATACCTAACAAAATTGTTTCTGTTAATCTATTTTTTCAAGCCTATGCAGATTTGTTAGTCTTTGCAGATATTGCAAGCGCAGATCTCGATCCTAATAATATCCTTAACCAAGCTTTAAGCTCGCAAGCTTTAACGATGGGCGTTATTGTCTCAGAATTCGGTATCAATTTAGCCAAATCTTATAAACTTGCTTCCTCAGAAATCTATTACGGTATTTCACCTAAATACCAGACAGTCAATACAATCAATTATGTCAGCAGCATTGATAACTTTGAGTTTGATGATTGGGATGATGATCGTTATCAAAATGAACAAGGGAATATGAATGTTGACCTAGGTTTAGCCTATCAACATGATGCGGGTTATGGTTTTGGCTTAGTGGGTAAAAACCTAATCAAAAGTACCTATGACACAGAAATGATTAGTGGCATTCAAGGTCAATATGAGATCAGCCCAACCTATACCGTGAGTGCAAATTATCAGAATGGTTACATCGTTGCAGCCGTTGACCTGCAATTAAATGAGTCACAAGGTTACAGTAAGCTAAACGGTACCGACAATGCATTTGACACTGAAGCGGATAACCGTCAACCCGTCGCAATTGGTGTTGAATTTTTGCCTTTCAACTGGATTAAAGTTCGTGCCGGATACCAAACTGATTTATCTAATAACAGCGATGATAGTATCTCGGCAGGTTTAGGTTTCTCTGCGGTAGATGTATTCAACATTGACATATCTGCTCGCTATACCGATAACAACAGCATGGGTGCCGCTATTCAAACTAGCTTTACCTTCTAAATATTACAGCAGCAGAAATTAAAAAGGCTATCTAAATAGATAGCCTAATCGTTTAATTCTTTTTACCCAGCTAACACCCCTCGTCAACAGTACCTATGATTGGTTTTTCTGAACCAGAGTTAAAGTAATAGACATAACATAAATCGCTTAAACGATAACCCTCTGCCCAAATTAATACTAATCCTCTCACATTACCAGGGTTTAGATCAGTAGGGACACCATCCACTGTTCGCTGATTACCTACACCACAATAATCATTTTTGATACAAGTTGAATTAACGCTAGTAAAAGCAATTTCTTTGCCTAAATCTAATGCGTAACGCCATGCTTTATTCCAATGCCCAGAAATATAACCATTTGTGACAGCAACATCATCACTATTTAATTTAATGGTACCGTCCTCCACGGACTCTATTTTAGCTTTAATTTCCACTAGCAAAGAGGTCGACATGACGGCTGCTTCAACGCCTTCTAACGCTGCAATACGTGCATCACGAGATAAGCTGACAAATTTAGGCACCGCAATAGCAGCAAGAATAGCGACAATAACAATAACAATGACTAGCTCAATTAAAGTAAAGCCGTTCCTTTTAAGCATCTCTCCCTCCTCTTACCCTATAAAAAATAAACATAACCAAATAAACAGAAACTTCAAAAAATAATAACTTAAAATAGTCATAATAACAGAAGGATAGTTAAATACAGTGTAGTAAAAAACAAAGATATAGGTTAAAAATAACGATAACGTTTTTTACTCACTTACGTTAATAACCAGGCATCAACACTAGCGAGTATAAACGACACCAAATTCCCTGTTATGTTGATAGCATAAGACAAATTCACTAAAAAAATTCATTCATTTATCACGCCTTCTTTTTGTAATCTTAAGTTTTACTCTCAATAGTAACCATATTTAAGTACTTGTTTTTATGTTTAATATATAAACAGTTCAATATTGATAATTAGCGCAGTTTTTCACTATTGCTGAAGATAAACATTTAAGGCAGTATCAAATAACGACCAATTAACGATTAAAATTTAACCTACTTTATATTGACATTTCCGCCACTTAGCTAATTTTAAAAGAAAATAAGAGTAATATTACAAAATCAAGGAACATTAATGAAACCAAGTGTCAAACCAGTTAACCCTAATTTTTCTTCAGGTCCTTGCACAAAGCGACCCGGCTATCATATTTCAGCGCTTAATCTAGATTCATTAGGCCGTTCACACCGCAGTGCGTTAGGTAAAGCACGCTTACAAAAAGCGATTGATGAAACCACACGTCTACTCAATTTACCTGAAGGTTATAAAGTTGGCATTGTCCCCGGCTCTGATACCGGTGCGATGGAGATGGCGATGTGGTCACTGCTAGGTCAGCGACCTGTGGATATATTCTCTTGGGAATCTTTTGGCTCAGGGTGGGTAACGGATATTACCAAGCAACTAAAACTTGAGAATACACGCTCCTTTGTCGCTGATTACGGCGATATTCCAGACTTTACTCAAGCAAATCCTGATCACGACATTATTTTCACTTGGAATGGCACAACCTCTGGGGTCAAAGTTCAAGATGCAGATTGGATCAGCGAACAACGCACCGGTTTAACCATTTGTGATGCCACCAGTGCAGTGTTTGCAATGGATATTGAATGGTCAAAGATCGATGTAGCCACCTTTAGTTGGCAAAAAGTATTGGGGGGTGAAGGTGCCCATGGCATGTTGATTTTAAGCCCACGTGCTGTTGAACGTTTACAGTCATATACGCCAGGCTGGCCGTTACCCAAAATTTTTCGATTAACGAGCAAGGGTAAGCTGATTGATGGCATATTCAAAGGTGCAACGATTAACACCCCTTCCATGTTATGTGTAGAGGACTATTTAGACGCGCTCAGTTGGATTGAAAACATTGGTGGACTAGCTGCTGCAATCTCTAAAAGCGAAGAAAATTTAGCGGTATTGGCACAATACGTCAGTGACAATGAGTGGATCGACTTCTTGGCAAGTAATGCTCAGATTCGCTCAAACACCAGTGTTTGTCTACAGCTAAAGGCGACAGATGAGCAGATCAAAACCATGATCAAATTGCTTGCCGATGAACGCGTTGCTTTTGATATAGGTGCCTATAAAGATGCACCATCAGGTCTACGAATTTGGTGTGGTGCAACGGTTGAACAAGCAGATCTTATCGCATTATTGCCATGGTTAAGCTGGGCTTATAAGCAAGCAACACAATAAATTAACAATATAAATGATCAAGTTAAATTACTTTCTGAACCGCCAAGTAACCCGGTTCCCTATTTTGCAATAGCATGGATGAAATAGAGCATAATATGAAAAAAATTAGAACTTACAATAACATCGCCGAAAAAGGCTTAAGCATTTTTGCAACCGACAACTATCAAGTCTCATCAAGCACTGAAGCACCTGATGCTATTTTATTACGCAGTCATAAGTTGCATGATGAACCTCTACCTGAATCCGTATTAGCGGTGGCACGTGCAGGAGCTGGTGTGAACAACATTCCTGTTAAACAATATACACCGCAAGGAATCGTGGTTTTTAATACACCAGGTGCCAATGCAAATGCGGTAAAAGAGCTTGTCATTGCGAGCTTATTATTAGGTTCCCGCGGTATTACGCAAAGTATGAGTTACGTTAACGGATTAGTGAATGAAACCGATAAAGCTGAGCTGCATAAAAAAGTAGAATTAGGTAAAAAACAATATGGAGGTTCTGAACTTAGCGGTAAAACCTTAGGCGTAGTCGGTTTAGGTGCTATCGGCGCCAAGATTGCTAATCTCGCTTTAGACTTAGGCATGAATGTAATTGGTTATGATCCTAAATTAAGTGTTGAAGCAGCATGGCAATTATCATCAAGAGTAAGCCGCGCGGAGAATTTAAACTCATTATTAGCGCGCTCTGATTACATCACACTGCATGTCCCTGCGATTCCTGCAACAACGGGTTTTATTAATGAAGAAGCGTTATCAGCAACCAAAGATGGCGCGAAAATTATTAACTTAGCGCGTGGTGAATTAGTCAACGAAAGCGATATTATTGCCGCCTTAGACACAGGAAAAATAAGTGCTTACATTGCTGACTTCCCAAGTGAAGCATTAATAAAGCACGACAAAGTCATTTTATTTCCACACTTAGGTGCAAGCACGGTTGAAGCAGAAGAGAATTGTTCGGTGATGGGAGCAAAACAGCTGGTTGATTTCCTTGAGAACGGCAACATCGTTAACTCGGTTAACTTTCCAACTATCTCAATGGAGCGTACCTCAGGGTATCGACTAACCTTTGCGAATGACAACGTACCTAAGGTATTAGGCACCGTATTAACCCTCTTGGCTGAATTGAACATTAACGTATTAGATATGGTCAATAAAAGCCGAGATGACATTGCTTACACAATTGTCGATGTTGAACAGCAACCAACACTCGACTTAGTTGAGCAACTATCTGCCGTTGAACATGTTTTTCATGTACGTAGCGTGTAACGAGAACTTCCCTCTTGCTAACAGGCGTGTGAGTAAGAGGTCGATATTACCAAAGCAAAGGAATAAAAGCCTTGGTGGTTTTCTGATAGGTTTTATAATCACTATAGATAAGCACTAATGCTCTCTCCTCAAATCGAGCTTTTAGTGCAAGCGTAACTACCAATAAAATCCAAGCTACGAGTTTCCACAGACTAAACTGACAAAACACCACACCTAAACCAATAAAAAATAGAGAGCAATACATCGGGTGGCGGACATAGTAATAGATGCCCGTTGTGATTAACTCGCCATTGGTTTTAGGTATTGGGCGTACGTTAAAATTACCCGGTCGATTGGCGAGTAACGCCAGCATCGCAACCAACGTACCGCTAACAATAAGTACAATACCTAAAATAGAAAAATGCAGTGTTGCGATGGGCCATGCTAAGCACGCTAATAATAAAAACTGAGCAATAACATAAACCATAATTAATGACCTTATTAAAAAATGCTACGTTTCTGGAGTATTAAGAGGTGCGTGATAGCAGATAACTTCAACACCCGCCTGTTTCGCCTGTTCAAATAATGACGCATACTTTTTATCGATATGGGCAGCAGCTTTCACGCTGCGAATACCCGAATGTAATACAGCAAAAACCAATACAGCCCGAAAGCCAAGCGCTTTCATCTCCATCAACTCTCGCAGATGCTTTTGCCCACGTACTGAAGTTGTATCAGGGAAAAAGCCTTGCCCCGCTGCAAAAGATTCATCCAATAGGGTACAACTTTTTACCTCAACATAACAATCTGGTTGATCCACAGCTGTTAATAAAAAATCGATACGGCTATTTTCACTGCCATACTTCACTTCCGCTTTAACTGTTTCGTAACCTAATAATGCCGGTATCTGTTGCGCTTCAAGTGCCTCTGCAACCATCTTATTAGCGAGTTGAGAATGGATACAGATCCAATGTCCTGTTTTAGTATGAGTTAACTCCCAAGTAAACTGATACTTACGCTTAAGGTTATCGGATTTACTAAAATAGACCTCATCTCCCGGTTCAGCACAGCCAGTCATCGCGCCCGTATTAGGACAATAGATGGTTAGTGTTTCACCATTATCTAAACGTACGTCCGCTAAAAATCGTTTATAGCGCTTTATTAACGTCGCTTTTTGTAGGTTTTTAAACATTAAATCAGTATCTTCATTAAATTATTTCTAGGTTACCATGCATTAAAGCTTTCTTTACCAGGATAAAGCCCAAAGTATTTTTCTAGATCAAGCGCTTGTTTGCAGATTGGTGCATCCCAAAACATGCCTATCTGCTGGTACCCGTTCGCTGCGATATAGGTTTCACCAAAATCATTATAAAAGCGCTCACAACTTGCAAGTTCTTTCCCTTTTTCAACACACCTATCTATTTCTTTTGCTTTAAGCGGGGCTATTTTTTGTACTCGAAAGGTTTCACATTCAGCCATCATCTGCACAGCCTGATCCCGAGTGATAGCTTCTGCCAATGCGTAATGAACATTAAAAAACAGAAATAACGCACTGGTTGTTAAAATAATTTTATTCATCGTTGCCCCCTTAAAATAAGATAGTGGTGTGAGAGAATAAAGTAACTAGGTACGGTACAGTACCTTCAACACATGCCAGCCATGTTTAGTTTTCACTAACATAGGGGTAAGAATCTCACCGGTAAAACAGGCTTTATCAAATGCAGGTACCATCTGTCCTTTTTTGAACTCACCTAAATCACCGCCTTTTTTACCCGATGGGCAACTTGAATATTTCTTAGCAAGTGCTTGGAATTTTGCGCCTTTTTTTAGCTGCGCTAAAATATCATCCGCTTGTTCTTTATGTTTTACTAAAATGTGTAGTGCTGCTGCTGTTCTTGCCATACCTGCCTCAAATTGAAAATTAAACAATTATATCACAAGCTTTAACGGTTATATCCCCGACTTTAAATAGGCAAAATCAACAATGCAGAACAAAGAGAAAAAATAATCATGGAGATGATCTAAGGCGAGGTATTAATGCATTAATTTTTTGTAAAAAGAGGGCTATATCTGTGTGTTACATGTTAGAAAGTTAACGCTAAAAATGACAACTGTTAGCGTTAACTTTGTATGATTCATGTACAAGATACTTATTGCATGTTCTTATAGATTTTTCCGTCTTTCATGATGATAGAAAAATTATTTTCAGCATCTCCAATTAAGTCAAGATCTTGAAGTGGGTTACCATTAACTAAAATAAGATCAGCGTAAGCCCCCTCTTTTATCACTCCAAGTGGCCCTTCCTGATAAGGATTACGTGGACCACTCAGCATCAATAACTCAGCATTAGTAGAGGTCACCATTTTAAGTGCTTCATAAGGGGTAAACCACTTTTTCAGCTTAGTCACCATTTTCCCTTGTTTCCCTGCAGCAATGGGGTCAAATAACATGTCAGTACCAAAGGCAATTTTAACACCCATTTTTTTGGCTAGCGCATAATTTCTACTTGTTCCATCCGTCACATCCAGCCACTTTTGGGTACTAATAGGGTTATTGAACACTAATGCATCTTCATCATTAAGTAGAGGTTGAGCACTTAACCAAACATCATTATCTTTCATCATTTGAAGGGTTTTTTTATCCATAATCAAATTGCCGTGTTCAATTGATTTCACACCCGCTTTGATCGCATTCTGAATAGATTTATCAGTAAAGATATGTGCTGCGACATAAGTATTCCAAGTCTCCGCAACCTCAACGATCGCTTTTATCTCTTCAAAAGTAAACTCCTGAACATCTAATGGATCATAAATGGAGCTTACCCCACCACCACCTGCTATCTTGATTTGTGTCGCGCCCATGCGCAATATTTCTCTACTACGTTTAGTCACTTCAGGCACACCATCAGCAATTGCTAGCAGACCAACACGCTCCCAGTAAGGTAATGAATCTCCAGGACTCGATGGCGCATCACTATAGGCACCAAAATCAAAATGACCACCCGTCTGGCTCAATGGAGGACCTGAAACAAACATACGTGGTCCGGGCACTGTTCCAGCATCAGCAAATTTTTTGACTGCAAATGAATTACCACCAATATCACGTACCGTCGTAAAGCCACGCATCAGTGTTTTCTCTGCACCTAATAAACCAGCAATAGCAACTTCAGACATATCTCCCGTCATCAGCACACTGGGTGTCGTATTCGCATAATAGGTATGCCAATGCACATCAATTAACCCTGGCATTAATACTTTTCCTTTTGCATCAATAACTGTGCTGCCTGTTGGCGCTTCAATAGTTGCTGCTATTTTAGTTATTTTATTACCCTCAACTAAAACACTCATATCTTTAGCAAGTGCCTCATTTACACCATCAAATATATTGGCGTGAGTAAAAAGTATGCTGTTAACCGGTACTTTCTGTTGTGCTATGGAGGGGGTTGCGATAACAAAACTCAAAAGTATAGTGGAAGCAATATTTGTTAAATATGACATTATTATTCCTTTACATAATGATAAATTAGGAAAATGATTCAGAAATATAAAATGTAGTTGAAGGTTGGCAGCTTAGCAACTATGAAAGCACGGAATAATAGCTAACTTACCCCGTGACAATATGAACGTAAGTTAATGTTACAAAGGAGATACAGGAGCTAAATATAGCCCCTGTTAATGGACTGCTAATCGATGGCTAATGTCTTCGATTGATCAAACCTTAAATTGGTTTAGTTGTGTGTCCTGCTCCTTTACTTGCTGCTTCATTAATTTCGCATATTGTGCCTGCTGTTGAGCACCATTAGACACGTCTTGGCTGATATCTCGAATGTTAGTAGTATTTTGATTTATCTCTTCAGAGGTTCTTGATTGCTGCTCGGCAGCAGACGCAATTTGTAGGTTCATATCGTTAATCTGCATAATGGCATCACGAATGGTATCTAATGCATCATTGGCTTTGCTGGCTTCTTCTGCCGTTGTCATTGCGACTTCCCTACTCTCCTTAATGTTATTCTCTGCATAGCGTACACCAGCCTGTAGCTGTTCAATCATCAATTTTATTTCACTTGTCGACTCTTGTGTACGCGATGCTAACGAGCGAACTTCATCGGCAACGACAGCAAAACCACGACCAGACTCTCCTGCTCGTGCGGCTTCAATGGCAGCATTAAGCGCGAGTAGATTCGTTTGCTCAGCAATTGCAGTAATGACCGTTAATATTGATTCGATATTATTACTAAAGTTAGCTAACTCAACAACAGATTCGACGGCTGTCTCCATTTGAACGGCTAAATTATTAATTGAATCCGTCGCATTAGAGACGATGGCAACACCAGTAGCTGTTTCTTGACCAGCAGTCGTTGCTGATTGAGCTGCAACTTGCGCATTATTGGCAACCTCAACAGCACTCGAAGCCATCTCATTCATTGCAGTTGCAAGCTGATCTAATTCAGAAAGTTGTTGAACTAGTTCAGATGATGCCTTTTCAGATTCATTACTGACGTTCTCATTACTTTGATAAACGTCAGAGGCAAGTTTTTTCACATTAGTGATCGTGCCCTGTAAATTAGCAATAAAAACATTAAATTGTCGTGCAACATCCCCAAACTCATCGGTTGATGTAATAGGTAAACGCTTAGTTAAATCACCGTTACCACTATTTATTTCGGTGAGTGATGCTGCTAAGCAACCAATTGGTTGTAAAATTTTCTTCATCATTGCACCTAACAATACAATACTGATTAAAACACTTAATATTCCGCCAATTACATTTTTAAAGCCCATTGCATTAGCGTCTGCCATGACAATACTTTCTTGAACAACAACACCAATATACCAATCCATGCCACGCAAATCTTTGAGCGCTGTAAAACTAACCCACAGCGTTTCACCATCAACCTGGATCTCTTGTACTTGTTTATTCATTGAGGGGCTAACGCCAGCAAACAATTGATTGTAATTTTTATTATTGTTCTCAATCTTGGGGTGGCTAATAATGTTGCCATCTTTTGCTAATAAGAATGCATAACCCGCATCATCAAAAGTAAGTGTATTGAGTGCATCTGACACTACTTTTAAACTAAGATCACCACCAAAAGCACCTTTGAATTGACCACCATCGGTAAGTGGAGCAACCACTGAAATAATAATCTCATCAGTTACAGGGTCAGTATAGGGTTCAGTGATAGTCGCTCGATGAGAGGTCTCGGCAACATGATACCAAGGTCTTGTGCGTGCATCCCAACCCGTGCTATCCCAAGTGGGATCGTTTGATATAGCAATACCATCGGTTTCTAAGCCACCAAATAGCAGGATAAATTGATCTTTTAATACCGGAGCATTAAATGTATTTTGTATATTTGAACGACTTGTATTGTTATCAAGGTTCTGTGAAATTAAATCAATAACCTCAATCTTGCTATTTAACCAATTTGTTACTTGTTGTGCTAGAGCATCACTTGACTCTTCGATTGAATGACTTGAGTGTTGGCGTAAATTGTCTGTCATCTCTCGATATTGAAAAAATGAAAGCATGCTGATAGCCAATACTAATACCAACGATGTTCCCAAAACTACTTTTACTGCAACTTTCATCTACTTTCCTAAAGTGATTACCTATCAAGGTAATTTAAAACTAAATTATACTGTTCGTACTCTTTCCATCGTTAAAGCTAGTTAAAATAACACTACTTATTAAGGTTTCATAAAAACAATTAATGAGAAATTAAAGTGTTATTTATTAATTAGTTGTCATGGATTTGTACAATATTCATAAAGCAGGATAATAACCTTTTTGTAACAAAATGTAAGCGGAAAATGTAGATAATAATAAAAAACCTTTATTTTGCTAAGGATTTAGGAAAATGTCAGTACATAAAAAAGACGACACGATAGTCGTCTTAGCAATATGACTCATTTACGGTGCATAAACACGTTGAATTAAATGTAAGAATTTTACGGGTGATGAGAAATTTGGCTTGATAGAGATAATAACAATTACACTACTTTAACACTTACATCTTCCATTAAGGCGAGGTTTTTAAGTGTTTGTTGTTTATTTCCTGCATGAAAATTCATTTATAAAAAAGGCGTCAATTGCAATTAACTAATTACAAAATTAAGAACGCGTTATAGAGGAATTTATACCGATTACATTAATTATGTGATCTAAATTATGCGCAGGAAAATCGGCTTAATTCAAGGCGTAAGTTGACGCAAATGGTTGTTCCCTTTGCGAAACTTACAACGCAGAAGTAAGTTGTTTTAACTAGTAAAATAGATCAGCTATTTACTGTAATTGGTATTAACCGGCAATAATGAGCAAGTCTTCATGAAAACGATTTAACAAGCCGGCTTTTTAGATAAAAAAAAGCGACCCGAGGGTCGCCTTAAGAGGTTCAGTAATATATTAGCGATTAATCAGCAACAGGATATTTAATGTCTGCATTTGCCATTAATTGTGTCACTAACGATTGATAAGTTTCATCAGAGCTAGAACGCGTTAACATAGTTTCAATTTGTGTTTTCGCTTCATCATTAACTGCATCAGCATCAATCACTTTTGATAGCTCAATCACAGCGATATCACCAGTGCTTGATGTCACCAACTGGCGAGAAACTTGTCCTTCTGCAGGTTTTGCAAGTTTAAATAACTGCTGGATAACTTGGTAATCATAGTCACGAGTGTAACGAGCAAAAGTTAAGTCGCTACTAAACGCTAACCCTTTCTCAGCTAAATCCGCTTCAATCGATTCGTTATTATCAAGTTTTGCAGTGATATCTTCAGCAAAAGTACGTGCCGACTGTTGTGCACTCTGTAGTGCAATATTATTTTTTATCTGTTCTGAAACGTCAACCAACGGTTTCACAGCAGCTTCTTTGTAATCATTAACACGCACAACAATTGCTTTAGTATCTGAAAGTTCAATAATCTCAGAGTTCATGCCTTCATCACGGAAATCTTGATCAAAAACCGTTTGTAAAAGAGAGCTGTTATCTAACACTTGAGGAACATTATCAGCAGAGAAAAAATCACTTTGCTGTACTTGTGCCGAAATAGCACCTGCAGCTTCTTCAAGATTATCAGGTGACTCAAAAGCAACTTCACTTAATTTTTGGTGTAGATCAAAGTAAAGTTCATTGGTCTTTTGCTTTTGTAATGCAATTTCAACACGCCCTTTTACTTCATCAAGCGGTAATGCTTCACTCGCATCGATACCCACTAATTTAATAATATGGTATCCAAACTGAGATTCAACAAGCTCAGAAATTGGTGAAGCTTTCGTTAAGGCAAAAGAAGCTTTATCAAAAGCAGGATCCATTACCCCAGCTTCAAACCAATCAAGTTCACCATTATTAGCGGCAGAGAAAGTATCATCAGAATTCTCAGCAGCAAGTTTAGAGAAATCAGCACCATCATTAATTTCATTCAATAGTGTTTGTGCTTTTTGTTTTGATTCTTCAGAAACACCTTGTACTAAAATATGGGCAACTTTACGGCGCTCAGCACGTTGATAATCAGAATGATGATTCTCATAATAAGCTTCGATTTCATCTTCTGACACTGAAACTTGATCAGTTAAGTCATCAGCATCTAACAACACGTAACTTACACTCACTTGTTCAAGTGCTTTGAAGAGATCACTGTTACTTTCATAATAGCTATTGATCTGTTCTTCTGTCACTGCATCACTATTTTCAAAGTCAGCACTGTTCACCATCAGTACTTTTGCAACACGCTGTTGTGCTTGTAATTGATTTGCGATGTCAACTTCCGTTGGCAGTACAAATTCACTACCCACTAACATTTGTAGCAGTTGACGACGTGCTAAATCACTTTTTAAGCTTTGGCTAAATTGTGCTGGGGTATAACTTGCACGGCGTAATAATGCTAAATATTGATCGTTGTTGAATTTACCGTCAACTTGAAACTCTTGCATATTACGAATTTCATCTTTAACTTGCTCATCACCAACACGTAATCCCATCTCATCGATAGCTTGTGCTATTAATGCATCTGTAATTAGGCCTTGCGTTGCTTGTGCACGCACTTGCTGAGCAAAGTTAGGGTTTGATGCTAACATTTCGAACTGCTCACCATATTGCTGTTGTAAGCTCGCACGTTGATTTTGATAAGCTTGTTCAACACTTGCTTGGCTTATTTCTTGGTCATTCACTAAAACAGCAACCGCGACATTGCTTCCACCTAAATAACTACTCACACCAGCTAAAGCAAACGATAAGATAATCACAACTAATATTATTTTAGCTGCGATTCCTTGTGAGCCTTCGCGCATTTTATCTAACATAATCTTTTCTCTATCTGTTATTACCCAAAACATATCCCTATGCGTTTGAGCAGTGTTAAGCCTCTGAAGAACTGAATAGCACCGGGCTTAAAACAAAAAAAGCGCATCATATGACGCGCTTACTAAACTATCTAGCGAACAACGTATTAAGCGTTGATAGCATCTTTTAGTGATTTACCAGCTTTGAATGCAGGTACTTTTGCTGCTTTAATTTCGATTGGCGCGCCAGTCTGAGGATTACGGCCAGTGCGAGCTGCACGATCTTTAACAGAGAAAGCACCAAAACCGATAAGTGAAACAGTATCACCTTCAACTAGTGCACCTGTTACACTTTCGATAAATGCGTCTAATGCACGGCCAGCTGCCGCTTTAGAGATATCTGCACTTTCCGCGATATTATCGATTAATTGTCCTTTGTTCATTTTTTATTCCCCATTTTTATAATAATTATGGTGTGTTCCCTAACTAGGTGAAAACACACGTTAAAACATAGTGGTGGTTAGGCTACTTTGCTATCGTGGTCGGTGCAAGTAAATTTACTAAAAACTCGACCACAACCCCCATTTTATATGGTTTATCACCTATTTTTTACTTTTTTTGTGTTGTTTTTTCAACAGAAAAGCCTTTTAAGCTTTCACACAGTGCTAACTCTAATACTTCATCAATCCAACGAACTGGTTTAATTTCAAGCTGATCTTTAATATTTGCAGGAATATCTTCTAAATCACGCGTATTTTCAAAGGGAATTAATACTGTTTTTATCCCGCCGCGACGTGCTGCTAGAAGCTTCTCTTTCAAACCACCAATCGGTAAGACTTCACCACGTAACGTAATTTCACCTGTCATCGCCACATCAGCACGCACAGGAATACCTGTTAAGCTTGAAACCAGCACGGTACACATTGCAGCCCCCGCACTTGGACCATCTTTTGGTGTCGCCCCTTCAGGCACATGAACGTGTAAATCACGTTTTTCATGGAAGTCACTATTGATGCGCCATTGCTCAGACTTCGAACGTACGACCGTCATCGCGGCTTGAATCGACTCTTTCATTACGTCGCCCAATGAGCCGGTATAGTTTAATTTACCTTTACCTGGCATTGAGGTCGCTTCGATAGTCAATAACTCACCACCCACTTCGGTGTAAGCAAGACCTGTAACTTGACCTACTTGGTTTGCATCTTCTGCTTTACCAAAGTCATAGCGACGTACACCTAAGTAATCTTTTAGATTATCGATACTAACCGCTACTTTTTTCAGTTTTTTATCTAATAAAATCTCTTTGACGACTTTACGACAAATCTTCGAAATTTCACGTTCTAGCGCACGTACACCCGCTTCACGAGTGTAATAACGCACGATACCGATAATTGCACTGTCATCGATCGTTAGCTCAGTTTCTTTTAAACCATTACGTTTAATTTGCTTGTCAGTTAAATGCTCTTTAGCAATATTCATTTTTTCATCTTCGGTATAACCCGAAAGACGAATCACTTCCATACGATCCAGTAGCGGACCAGGAATGTTCATTGAGTTTGAAGTCGCAACAAACATCACATCACTCAGGTCATAATCCACCTCAAGGTAGTGATCGTTAAAACTTGAGTTTTGCTCTGGATCTAATACTTCTAACAATGCTGAAGCGGGATCACCACGCATATCAGAGGCCATCTTATCGATTTCATCTAATAGGAACAGTGGGTTTTTAACACCCGATTTAGTCATTTTTTGAATAATTTTACCCGGTAGTGAACCGATGTAAGTACGGCGATGACCACGAATTTCCGCTTCATCACGCACGCCACCTAATGCCATACGTACGTATTTACGTCCGGTAGAGCGCGCAATCGATTGCCCTAATGAGGTTTTACCCACACCAGGAGGACCGACTAAACAAAGAATTGGCCCTTTTAGTTTGTTGATACGTGTTTGTACTGCGAGGTATTCAAGAATACGTTCTTTTACTTTCTCTAGACCGTAATGATCCGCATCTAAAATTTCTTGTGCTTTAGCGATGTTCTTTTTGACCGGAGAGCGTTTCTTCCACGGCACATTCACTAAACTTTCAATATAGGTACGAATCACACTCGCTTCTGATGACATAGGTGACATCATTTTTAATTTTTTAAGTTCACCTTCCGCTTTCTCTTTCGCTTCAGTAGACATCCCCGCGTCTTCTATCTTTTTAGCAAGTAGGTCATTCTCGTTGCTACCCTCTTCGCTTTCACCTAACTCTTTTTGGATCGCTTTCATCTGTTCGTTAAGGTAATACTCGCGTTGGCTGCGTTCCATCTGCTTTTTAACACGGCTACGAATACGCTTTTCAACTTTTAAAATGTCTTCTTCACTTTCCATCATCGCCATTAAGAACTCAAAACGTTCTGTAATCGAGGTGATCTCAAGTGCGCTCTGTTTATCATCTAAACTAAGCGGCATATGCGCTGCGATCGTATCCGCTAAGCGTTCTGCTTCATCGATACCATTCACTGAGGCTAATACTTCAGGCGGAATTTTTTTATTGAGTTTGATGTAAGATTCGAATTGCGTTAACACACTACGTAATAGTGCATCTTCCTCTTCTGTATCAACTGCTTCGCTTTCTAACAGTTCAACTTCCGAGAAGAAGTACTCTTTATTATCGATATTATTAACTAGTCGGGCACGTTGTACCCCTTCAACTAATACTTTTACCGTACCATCAGGTAATTTTAGCAATTGCAGAATATTGGCCACTGTCCCAACGTTGTATAGATCGTCCATTTTAGGATCGTCTAACGAGGCTTCAGTTTGCGCAACTAATAATACTTTCTTACCCTGCTCCATGGCAGCTTCTAAACAGTTAATCGATTTTTTACGTCCCACAAATAGTGGAATGACCATATGCGGGTACACCACAACATCACGTAGTGGTAAAACAGGCAGGGTTAATTGCAGCTCTGATTCAGTTTTCATAAATTCCCCAGAAAAATATTTACCCACGATGCAGATAAATTAAAAACACATTGAATCATTAATACTGGGGATTTTAGGATTTTTTTCAAGGTGTGAAACGAAAAAAAGGGAACTTAAAGCTCCCTTTTATAACAATTAATTACGAAATTGTTTATTTATCAGACGATACTAGCTTTTCTTGCTCATCTGCATAGATAAGTAATGGCGAAGAATCACCAGAAATCACGTTTTCATCAACCACTACTTTGGTCACATTCTCCACTGAAGGCAAATCGTACATTGTTTCCAATAATACTGATTCAACAATAGAACGTAATCCACGTGCACCGGTTTTACGGTTCATCGCTTTTTTAGCCATTGCGATTAACGCTTCATGGCGAAACTCAAGTTCAACATTTTCTAAACCAAAAAGCGCTGCATACTGTTTAGTAATTGCATTTTTTGGTGTCGTTAATATTTCAACTAATGCTTCTTCGTCAAGTTCGGTTAATGTTGCAACCACCGGTAAACGACCAATAAATTCTGGAATCAGACCATATTTAGTTAAATCTTGTGGTTCAACTTTTTTGAACGTATCACTTAATGATGCTTTTTCATCAGATGCACGCACAGTTGCACCAAAACCAATACCAGCACCTGTATCGATACGTTGTTCAATAATACTGTCTAAACCTGAGAATGCACCACCGCAGATAAACAAGATTTTAGAGGTATCAACTTGAATAAATTCTTGGTTTGGATGCTTACGTCCGCCTTGAGGAGGAATAGAAGCCACTGTCCCTTCAATCAGTTTCAGTAATGCTTGCTGCACACCTTCACCCGATACATCACGTGTAATCGACGGGTTTTCAGACTTACGCGTGATCTTATCGATTTCATCGATATAGATAATACCGCGCTGTGCTTTCTCCGGATCGTAATCACATTTTTGCAGTAGTTTTTGGATGATGTTTTCAACATCTTCACCCACGTATCCTGCTTCAGTTAAGGTCGTTGCATCAGCCATTGTAAACGGGACATCTAAAAGGCGCGCCATTGTTTCAGCCAATAATGTTTTACCACTACCAGTTGGTCCGATTAACAAAATATTACTTTTGCTTAATTCAACACCGTTTGCAACATCGCCATGTTTTAGACGTTTGTAATGGTTATATACCGCAACCGCTAACACTTTTTTTGCAGTATCTTGACCAATGACATAATCATCTAAATTAGCGCGAATTTCATGTGGTGTTGGTAATTTCTTATCTGAATTATCCGCCTCTGAAGCATTGCTGATTTCAGCTATTTCCTCTTTGATAATATCATCGCAAAGGTCAACGCATTCATTACAAATATAAACTGAAGGACCTGCGATCAGTTTTTTCACTTCATGCTGACTTTTTCCACAAAAAGAGCAATAAAGTAGGCTGTTATTATCGCCTTGTTTATCTGTCATAGTTATTTCCTTTAATTCTTATCTTCTAGCGCTTAGTTAATACTGAGTCAACAATACCATACTCTACTGCTTCAGCTGCACGCAAGAAGTTATCACGATCCGTATCTTGTGTAATGACGTCAATATCTTTACCGGTATGGAAAGCAAGTAGCTCATTCATCAACTGTTTAGTAGCGATGATCTCTTTAGCATGTATTTCGAAATCTGATGCTTGGCCTTGGAAGCCACCTAATGGTTGGTGAATCATTACTTTAGCATTAGGTAGACAATGACGCTTACCAGGTGCGCCACTTGCCAATAAGAATGCGCCCATGCTCGCGGCCATCCCCATACATACCGTGCTGACATCTGGTTTGATGAACTGCATGGTATCGTAGATTGCCATACCGGCACTGATTGAACCGCCTGGCGAGTTAATATAAATGAAAATATCTTTTTCTGGGCTTTCAGATTCTAAAAATAACAGTTGTGCTGCAATAACATTCGCCATGTGATCTTCCACAGGGCCAGTCAAAAAGATAACGCGCTCTTTTAAAAGACGAGAATATATATCATAAGAGCGCTCACCTTTTGCTGTTTGTTCTACAACCATCGGTATGAGCGCATTAGTAATTGGATCTGTATTTCCAGCAAATGGGTTTGACATGTTTTATCCTAAAATTATGTTATGAGTATTTAAATATGTAAGCAACTAAACTGAAAATGGCCCGAGTGAAACCACCCGAGCCATTAAACTTAAACTATTGCTTCAATAAAGAAAAATTATTGTGCAGCAGTTTTGTTCATCACTTCATCAAACGATTTATTCACTTCGCTTACTTTAGCTTTTTCAATGATAAAATCAACTGCTTGCTCTTCTAATGCAACATTTTCCATGTTTTGCATCATCTCTTTATTATTTTTGTAGTACTCGATCACTTCAGTTGGGTTCTCGTATGCAGATGCTGCAGACGCGATTAATGCCGTCACTTTATCTTGATCTACTTTTAGTTCAGTTGTTTTGATCACTTCACCTAGTAAAAGACCAACTTTAACGCGTTTTACAGCTTGCTCAGAGAATAGTTCAGCAGGTAGCTCAGGAAGATTGTTTGGATCCATTTGCTGTGCGTAACGCTCCATAGCTTGCTTGCGAAGTACATCAACTTCACCTTCAACTAATGCTTTTGGCACTTCAAGTTCGTTAGCTTCAACTAATGCTGTTAATACAACATCTTTTGCGCCGTTTTTAAGAACTTGAGTTAGCTCACGTTGCATGTTTGCTTTAACGTCAGTTTTAAGTGCTTCAATATCACCACTTTCTACGCCGAATTTTTTAACAAACTCTTCAGTAATTTCTGGTAAAATTTGCTCTTCAACTTTAGTTAGTTTGATTGCAAATTGTGCAGCTTTACCTTTAAGGTTTTCAGCGTGGTACTCTTCAGGGAAGTTTACATCGATAGTGAACTCAGAACCTGCTTTGTTACCTAGGATACCAGACTCGAAGCCAGGAATCATACGGCCAGAACCAAGTACGATTTGGAAGCCTTCAGCTTTGCCGCCTTCAAATAATTCACCGTCTACAGAACCTTCGAAATCAACAGTCACTTGGTTACCGTCAACTGAATCAGTTTCAACTGCATTCCATTCAGCGTGTTGCTTACGTAATGTGTCGATCATTTTATCAAGATCGGCTTCAGTTACTTCAGCAGTCTCTTTTTCAATCGTTAGCTCAGCAAGGTCATTTAATGTAACTTCTGGGTAAACTTCAAATGTTGCAGTGAAAACAAACTCTTCACCTTTCTTACGTGCTTTAGGCTCAACTTTTGGTGCGCCAGCTGGGTTTAATTTCTCAGCCATGATCGCTTCAAAAAAGTTACGTTGCATTACTTCACCAGCAACTTCGTTTTGTACTGCGCCGCCAAAACGTTTCATGATTACTGAAGCGGGTACTTTACCTGGACGGAAACCATCAACACGTTGTGTTTTTGATAATTGACGGATACGGCTTTCGAATTCTTTTTCGAATACTTCAGCAGCAACAGAGATTGTTAATGTGCGTTCTAGGCCTTGAGATGCTTCTACAGAAACTTGCATGTTTTTTCCTTTATCTATTACGTTAATTTTTTAAAATTCTTAATCTGTTGCTATTAATATGGGCAAACAAAGATTTTACAAGGGCTTAAATGAAAAAACCGCTATTTTCTTACTTTTAAGAACTGAAAATTAATCTGGTTAGTGAAATTTAAGACGCGCCATTATAGACAAGCTTTTTGTGAGAGTCGAGTTTTAGACCTCCCCCGCATCACATTTTCACCGAGGTTTATCAAATCTTTGCACTTTTCTTCTTAATCGTTGATTTATCCAGCAAAGTGAGCATTACTGTTACCTCGGTGAGTGAGTAAGCACTCTATAAAAGACAATTACAAGAATCAAATCAGGATAAATAGCATCGACTGCTAACGATCTCTCATTACAATAGTAATATCACTTAACAACTGGTGTAATATTGTTGTCAGATCAAAGTACGATGGTTTAAATTATAATATCGTCTAACAAATAATAAAAAAGGAGTATTTTAATGAAAATTGATTACCTAGAGATCCCAAGTAAAGACATGCGCGTAACAGAAGAGTTTTTCACCTCTGTATTTGGTTGGAGATTTGAAAGCTATGGGCCTGAATATATGGTTTTTTGGGGTGCAGGTATTAATGGTGGCTTTTACTTCCACCCAGATTTAACCTGTACAACAGCAACAGGCTCTATTTTACCTGTTATGTACAGTGAAAATATTACCCAAACACAAACAGCAATTGTTCAAGCTGGCGGTGAAATTGTTAAACCTCTGTTTGCTTTTCCTGGTGGGATCCGCTTCCACTTCACTGATCCAAATGGCAATGAATATGCAATCTGGTCAGATGCAAAATTACCAACGGGTATCTGTTAACAGGTAGCCAATAAGATTAAGTAGCAATAAATAATTTGCTGCTTAATCTTGATTTCAAGTCTTTCCCACTAACAATCCCACTCCCCTAATAAATAACGATTACAACACATCACATTTCTTTAAAAACGCTCGAAATACAAAACCAGTGATTTCCTGCTTATCTCTGAAAACAAAAAAACAACGTCAGTGAATGCTTTGTAGGTCGCGGCTTTAGCCCGACGATTTTCAAGCTGCGAGTGGCGTGTTGACATAAAATGTATACTGATATTTAGACCAACAGCAAATTGACGGGCTGAAGCCCGACCTACAGGGGGACCTGAATTTTTGTAGGTCGCGGCTTTAGCACGACGGTTTCAAGCTGCGAGTTGCCTGTCGGCATAAAATGTAAACGGATATTTAGACCAACAGAAATTTACGGACTGAAACCCGCCCTACAGGGGGAGCTGATGTTTTGTAGGTCGCGGCTTTAGCCCGACGATTTTCAACCTTCAAGTTACGTGTTGGCATAAAATGTAAACTGATCTTTAGACCAACTGCAAATTGACGGGCTGAAGCCCGACCTACTGGGGGAGCTGAATGTTTTGTAGGTCGCGGCTTTAGCCCGACGGTTTCAAGCTTCGAGCTGTTAGTTGCGTGTCAGCATAAATGTAAATTGAACTTTAGAACAACAGAAATTGACGGACTGAAGCCCGACCTACAGGGGGAGCTGAATGTTTTGTAGGTCGCGGCTTTAGCACGACGGTTTCAAGCTGCGAGTTGCCTGTCGGCATAAAATGTAAACGGATATTTAGACCAACAGCAAATTGACGGGCTGAAGCCCGACCTACAGGGACAGCTGAATGTTTTGTCGATCGCGGCTTTAGCACGATGATTTTCAAGTTGTGAACGGCGTGTCGACATAAAATGTAAACAGACCTTTAGACCAACAGAAATTGACGGGCTGAACCCCGACCTACAGGGAACTGAACGTTTTGTAGGTCGCGGCTTTAGCCCGACGGTTTTCAAACTGCGTGTTGGTATAAAATGTAAACTGATCTGTAGGTCAACAGGAATTGACGGGCTGAAGCCCGACCTACAGGGGGGCTGAATATTTTGTAGGGCGCGGCTTTAGGCTAACGGAGAGTCACTCAATTAGACAAGATTAAAAAATCCTTGAATACCCGAGAACACGATTTGAGCACCGATTGCCGATACAAATAAACCGGTGATTTTAGGCAAAATCTCTAATCCTTGCTTACCCATAAGCTGTTGTAATTTATTTGAAACAAGCAGTACACCCGCCATAGAAACAACCGCAGCAAGCAGAGAAAGTGTCACTAAAAAAGTATTAAAAGGGCCTGTCATTTCAGCCCCCATCACCATCAAAACACCGATCATACCGGGTCCAACAATACATGGGATGGCTAGAGGGACAATAGCAAAGTCTTGACGACTAAAATCGCTACCTTTTGCCTCACTTGTCTCAACATCAGTTCCACCGCGAATCATATCTAACGCGCTCAAGAACAATACGGTACCAGCACCAATTTTAAAGGCATCCAAGGTGATACCAAACAAGGTGAAGATATATTTACCAAACAATAAAAAGACCACACCAGATATCATCACAGCGATACTAACTCTTAAAATAACATCCTTTTTTTCGGGCTTAGTCAGCTTTTTTGACATAGTCAGAAACACTGACAATGCAAAGAAAGGCGTCATCATAAAGAATATTTTTAAGTACAGTGTAAAAAATTGTTCAACCATCGCTTGCTCTCACTTCAGGTAATAGATCAACACCACTCATTTGAGGAAATACCATTATGTTGGTTAAATTCCATTGATATAAATTGGCGTCAATAAAAAAACGCGAGATTAACATAGATTTTTAATAATACGCATCAAAAAAACAGCGTATTTTACTGACAAATATAATTGTTTTTTGCCTGTAATAATTTTTGCAGTTCAAGGGGCGCTAATTCAACCTCTAAACCTCGCTTACCAGCGCTTACAAAAATAGTCTCAGCTTCAAATGCACTATTATTTATCACTGTTTTTAGACGCTTTTTCTGTCCTAATGGGCTAACCCCACCCAATACATAACCTGTGGATCGTAAAACGTCCTCCGTATTGGCCATCTGTGCTTTTTTGGCTGAAAATGTTTTTGCTACCAACTTCATACTCAGCTTTTCTGCTACCGGTAAAATGGCAACCACTAACTCACTATTATCAAGCGCAACAACTAAGGTTTTAAATACCAAATGATGTTCGACGCCCAGCTTTTCAGCAGCTTCTAATCCATAAGATTCACTGTTTTTATCGTGGCTATACTCGTGTACGGTAAAGGCAATTTTCTGTTTTTTTAATAATTTTGTTGCTGGGGTCATAAAACACTCTCTGGATAAACATGTCGAAAACTGTCAGCTTTATTAATACTTTATAACTCTTTCTCATATCGGCTAGCTACCGCATCATCTACCTGTTTGATAAATTGCTCATCAGCGCCACTATTTTCTGCAATCTCTTTGCCAAAGGAAACCTTGATTGGCTCAGGCCAAGTTGCACTTTCCCAAAGTTGACTGCGTAATAACGCTTTTGCACAATGAAAATAGGCATCTTGTACCGTTATTTCCAATGCTAGTAACGCATTATGAGAATTTGAGGCTAGCTTTTTACATAATAGTTCACCTGATAACAGTCGGCATTCTCCATGGACACGCAATGTTTCCATACTACCCGGTACCATAAAATAAAGCGCAACCTGCTGATTTTGTAAAATATTAGTTAGTGAAAAGGCGAGCTTATTACCACGTAATTCGGGAATCAGTAACCGCCCTTTCTGATCTACCTTAACAAAACCCGGTTTATCCCCCTTCGGAGAGATAGTAGGAAAACCATGTTGATCCACCGTTGATAACATTAACAAAGGCGATTTTTCAATAAAGGCGAGCATGCGGGCATTCAAAAAATTATAAATTTTCTTACTCGTCATTGGGTTCGCGACACCTATCACTTTTCGTAATTGCGCCTCTGTTGTTATCTCATTCATGTTACTGCTCCACCTTTAAACGTTCTACTAAACGGCTAAATCGTAAGGTTTTATCCTTCACTGCACGTGCCATCAATGCTAAATCGGTAAACAGTGTCAGCTGTTTTTTAGCGCGGGTAATGCCGGTATAAATAAGCTCACGTGTTACTACTGGTACATGGTTTTGTGGCAAGGCAAGTACGGTATGGTCAAACTCTGACCCCTGACTTTTATGTACGGTCATTGCATACACCGTTTCATGACTTGGTAAACGACTCGGCTGAAAATCATAAATCTCGCCATCTGCCATCTGAAAATAAACACGTAATTGATTGCTTTCATCCAATAAACACAACCCAATGTCACCGTTATACAAACCAAGGTGATAGTTGTTTTGCGTGATCATGACCGGACGTCCTACGTACCAACTGTTGGCTAACTGATCTCGATTAGCGCCAAGCTCAATCAGCCCAGCTTGATTTAACACCGTTTCAGCACGCTGATTTAAGCCCATTACCCCCCAGTCACCTTCACGAATAGCGCACAATATTTTAAACTGACTAAACTGTTTTAAAAGCTGTTTTGCCAGGTCACGGTTATCACTGTTAATCTGCTTAATGCTAGAGAGGTAATCAGAATACCCCTTCACAATCATCTCGCTTAATAAACCGTGACTGCTTTCGTTGTTGGCATAATGGCTGACATCATTGAACTTTTCACACAGCGCTAATACCTGTTTGCTGCTCGCTTTCCCCTGATTAATGGCAGCAGCTAAAAAGCCAATGCCCGAGTATTGATCAAAGCGATAACTCTTCCTTAATAAACAAAGTTTATCGGCCATGCCCGCATGTGTATTAACCTGCTTGAGCAAGCTATCAAAACCCGTTATTTCAACCAGTTGCTTGGCTTTTTGTAAACTGTATCCCGCGTTAATAAACGCACAAATATCTCCCAATACCGCCCCCGCTTCTACGGAAGCAAGTTGGTCTTTATCGCCAAGCAAAATCAAGCGGGCGTGTTCGGGTAGTGCCATTAATAATTTTGCCATCAAGGGTAGATCCACCATCGATGCTTCATCCACCAGCAACAGATCTAAATTAAGACGTTTCGTTTCATTAAAGCGGAAATGGTTACTGTTGACCTTCACGCCTAACAAACGGTGAATAGTACTCGCTTGGGTAGGTATTTTATCTTTAATCTCCTGCGTAACATCCAAATCATGCAGCGCATTGGTAATCGACTCGGTTAATCTGGCTGCAGCTTTACCCGTCGGGGCAACCATTTTGATATTAAGATCTTCTCGCACCTGAATTAACAGTGCTAATAGCTTAGTTACGGTTGTGGTTTTGCCCGTACCAGGACCACCTGATATAACGCACCGGGGACTGGTTAACGCTAACGCTGCACTCACTTTTTGCCAATCACAACGGCTAGATTGTGGAATAATCTGGTCGAGTTGAACGAGATCCTGTGCACTTTGTGCTGCTTGAAAACAACCTTCTATCGCGCCCCAATCGAGTTCATTGGGTGTAATAACATCTAAAAATTTTTCACAAAGTAGCGTTAAAGACTGATTTTTATCGTCCAGCCATGCGTTATAAATGTAATTATAATTTGTCGCAAACAGCTTATCTAACTCGCTTTTCACATCCCCGGTTATCAGTATCTGTGGTTGATGCAGTAACTTATCGGCAATCAGTTGCTCATATAGCGCATAACGACGTAGATATAACGCATCATATTCAAGGCTCAGTGGTGCTCTGATATCGTCATCTTTTATTGCCACACAGTTAGATGCGCTGAGTTGTGCATGGATCTCATGGCTATTTTGTAATAAACAGCTCAGTTCATAACGCTCGCAGAAATCTTGTAGATCGACCTCTGTTTTAATACATTTTTCATTAAGTTGTTTGGTGATCTCTTCAAGGGGTAAACAAATATGCCCGAGCCCTAAATATTCACTACAAAAAGCGGCGCTTAATAGGGTTAAATTATCTGCACCTAATTCACTAATAAACTCACTAAAATGGTAATCAATCGCACGTAGCAGTCCTAACGACGTCCAACTTTTTAACTCATCAAGCAAGCTTTTATTTGGCATTGTATTAGCTAACATCAGATAACCTCCCCATTAAACAATTTATCCAAGCCATCAATGAGGGCAAATGCGGGTTTATTAAAATAGACACCACAATGTTGATCGTCCTGCATACCGCGAATAAAGGTATAAAAGACACCACCAATATGCTGTTCGTAATCATAATTAACTAACCGCGAACGCAATAAACGGTGTAGCGCTAAGGTATACAATTGGTACTGAAAATCATAACGATGCTCGATCATCATATTTTCGATATTAGTTTGATTGTAATCACTGAGCTGATCACCTAAATGGTTAGATTTATAATCTAAGATGTAATATTTACCCTCAAACTCAAAGGTCAAATCGATAAATCCTTTCAGGTAACCTTGCACCGTTTGGAACTGCAATTCACCAGCACGCGCAGAAAGTGAATCATACTGTTTTAGTAGTTTATTGACCTTATAGGCTTGCAACGGTTTGATATCGAGAAAGAATTGCATCTCCACTTTTTTAGCTGCAGGTAACAAGCTACTTAAACTTAATCCATCGCTCAGTGGGAATGCTAATATCTGTTTAAACCAATGCGCTAACACTGGTGTCCAATGCTCAACATCATCATAAAGATGCTTACTGAGTTGCTCTTCAATAATGGCGTTGAGCAGACTTTCATCTTGCTCTTGCTCACCGGTTTGAAAGTCGATTAACTCAAACAGTAGATGTAAAAATGATCCGTGTTTTGCGCCTCGTGGGAAACTAAAAGGCGTTTTTTGTGCCTTTAACAATAATGCTTGTTCCAATTCTGCATCACTTGGCTGTTCTTTCGGAATCGTTGTTTGATGACTGCCAGTATGAAAACGAGATAATGATGAGTAACTGCTTATCCACCAGTTACGCTCAATATTGGCGGTAAAAGGAGTTGGAGGACAAAGCGTCACTTCATTCTGCTGCACAATATAGGGCTGTTCATTATAGTTAGGTAATGTACGCACCGAGATATTTGCAGTGCTTTTACACATGTTATCCAAATGATGATTTAACGCAGCACTATCACCGGCAAGTAAATCCTTTGATCTTTGTAGGCAGATATAACCCAGCGCACTTTTTGCCAAGGGGCTATTTTTAACTCGCCCAGTTTTGTAACTACCGATACCGATATAACAGCGATAAACACTGCGTGTTAGCCCTACGTATAAAAGGCGTAAATCTTCCGCTAGCTGCTCTTTTTCAGTCAGTTCAAAATGGGCTCGACTATTTTGTAGATCATAAAACAGTTTAAATTGCTGTTCTGGATCGTGATATAAACAATCACGCGGCTTTTGATGCAAACCGGTAAAAGGCATAAATACAATATCGTACTCAAGCCCTTTCGATTTATGTAACGTACTTACCTGAATCAGATCTTTTTCACTTTCAAGACGCTGCTTCTGTTCACTGTTATCACCATTGGCTTGATTAACTTGATCCGCAAACCAGCGCAATAACGCAAAGCCACCATCATGCTCGACACTATTTTTTTGTAATAACTCCGCAAGGTGCAGCAGATCTGTTAATAGACGCTCCCCTTTGCTGTCTTTTAGCAGTTTTTGATTGATTCCCTGCTCATTGAACAATTTATGTAGCATCACTAGCACACCACTTTTGTTCCATAGTGCTTGATAATCAAAAAACTGTGCTATTTTTTGCTCCCACAGCTTGGTATCAAAAAGTAGTTGGTGCACCTGCGTTGGGCTAAGGGCAAACAACTTACAACCAATGGCGCTGCGTAATAAACGTTCGTCCTCTGGATTCAAACATGCTTTTAAAATAAACAGTAGATCTTTAGCCAGTGGTGTCGCATAAACGCTCTCTTTTAAAGAGAGGTAAACACTATTGATATTTTCATCTAACAACGCTTTACGAATTAGGCTTGCCTCTTTACCAGTACGCACTAGTATTGCAATATCATTCGCACGGATCGCTTTTTGCTCTCCTTGGGTATTTTCGATATAAGCACTTCCCTGTTGTGCGAGCATTAGAAGGTTTTTAATCTCATTGACACAGGCAATCGTGATCGATTGCTTAAAGCCATCTGCATTTTCGCCCCCGACTGTATGAATAAATTGCATCGCTGTTTGGGTCGGATCATCAAAATTTTTGGTCACCAACTTTTTACGTTTGATATCTGGCGCTTTAACCGGCAAAAAGGGAATATCATCTTCATAAATAAACGGTGCAGGACAACATTCAAAGAAGCTATTCACCGCATTAATCATCTCTGGTGATGAACGGTAGTTAAAATCCAGACTGTAATGTGCACTTACGTTTTTACGCGCTTTCATATAGGTAAAAATATCGGCGCCACGGAAACTGTAGATAGCTTGTTTCGGATCCCCAATCATGAACAGCCCAGAGTCTTTAAGGGGGTCATTAGAGACTTCAGCATCATCCTCTAAAACTGATGAGTGCTGATAGATGGTTTGGAAGATGCGATACTGTATTGGGTCGGTATCTTGGAACTCATCAATCAATGCAATCGGATAACTTCCCTTTATCTGTTCCGCTAAATGATTCTCAGGCGAGACTTGCAGTGCATCATCAAGGCGGATAAGCAGATCATCAAAGCCGAGTAGGCTCTGGCTATTTTTATTTTTTTGTAAATTTTCACGCACCCATTCCGTCGCTTTCACTAAAATCGTATTTTTAATAGAAAGATCTAATTCAAGCACTCTCTCTATTTCACTAAAAATTGCATGGGTCGGCGTTGCACCCTTGGGTGTTTTCTCATCAAGGGTTTTCTGCGAGAACTTCACTAAATTTTTTGGCAGGTCTAAAGAGCTATCCGCTCTAAATGCCCAATCAGAGATCTCTTTAAGCCACTTTGGTAAATTTTTCTTGGTATAGCTGCGCTTCGACACATCGGAGTGGGTGATAATATCAAAATAATCACCTTCCGACTCAATCCAACTATTTTTCAATTTTTCAATAATCGTTAAGCTACTTTCATACTTCGCTTTAAAATCAAAATCATCAATGTTAGGAATGAACTGTAGATCATGACGCGATAACCAACTGCGTAACTCATTTTTAAGTTGCTCTGGATGCTGCCAATAACTGTAGATAAGTTCGGTTAATGGGGTTGAAAGATCATAAAAATGGCTACGCCAAAAATCATTGCTCGCTTGCATTAACAGGTGGCTATCATCTTCAAGCAAGCTTTGTTGAAACAGACAGCCCGACTCAAAAGCATTTTGCATCAGCATACGCTGACAAAAACCATGAATGGTATAGATAGCCGCTTCATCCATCTGCAGTTCTGCAAAACGTAATAGGCGAATATCAATTGCTAAATCATCACTCTGATCGATCAAGGCTTGAATAAAGCCATCACTACTTTTACCTACCATAAAGTCTAAACGTACCGTAATAATACGTTCACGAATACGGCTACGTAATTCAGCGGTAGCCGCCTCGGTAAAGGTTACTACTAATATTTTATCGACCGTTAATGGGCTCTGGTGACTATTTTCTTTACCGTGACCTAATAATAGGCGGATAAATAAACTCGCAATGGTATAGGTTTTCCCGGTACCCGCAGAGGCTTCAATTAAACGCATGCCATACAGCGGAAAGGTTAATGGGTCTAAAGATTGCGGCTTAATATTTATATTACTCGTTGTTGTATCGACCATTATTCCGCCTCACTGTATTCAATCGTGCTGATATTGCTAAAGATGGGTTTAAATACCTTAAAGGCGATTCCTTCAAATGCTAACCAATGATCCTCTAAATTATCGTAAACACGACTAATATAAGGATCACCACCCTCACTAAAACCACGGCTATTATCAAAGATATCCAGCGCAGCTTTTTGTGCTTCTGCACGCGTTTCAAAATCGATATCTTCTAAAATAAAACAGTCCGGCTGTTGTAGGTTAACGATGGTGCACCAAGCAAAACCACTTTGAATAAAGAAAGGTAACGGTTGTTGTAGACCTAACTCATACAATTCAATCAGCTCGCTTAAACGCAAGTAAGCATAATCGGACGGTACCTCTTGGAAATAGATACCGTTGCCCTGCCCAAGCAAGGTTGAGTTAAGATTTTCTGCATGGGTAATACAGTAACAAAGGTGTTCAAGCCACAGTGTTAATATCTCTTTACCCTTGATACCACCGGTTTTAATTCGCACTAAACCATTTTCGCAGTGATCCGTTAACTCACCCAATAGACGTTTTTCACCAAACTGCAGATCAACCGTGACCGTTGCCATTTCCCCTACAAAATAACCGGCAGTAATATCGGCAAGATCTAGCATCGATTGCAAATCACGATTAAAGACTAAGGGTGCAAATTCAGAAAGTGGCAGTTCGCCTGTTGCTTTGATTTCACTAAACAACCTTTCTAAAGATCGTCCTTCAAGCGCGACTTCAAACTGCTGCCCTTTCAAGTGATACTGTTGTAAGTTATCTAATGCGAAGGGTTCATCGTTATCTTGTTCACTATCATCGAGTTCAAAATAGATCTCTAAACGACGATTAAAAAAGGTTTTACAGGGATGTTTTAAAAACTGCTTAAGATGCAATAACTGCACTTCAAGAAGTGGCTCGGCAAGTGGTAATGCTTTTAACTTATCAGCATTCACATCCTCTTCACTGTTTTCTGTTTGTGCTTGTAGCGCTTGCCACCAAACGGGGTTATAAGTACTCACGTCACCTAAATAATAGCTTTCACTAAAACTTTGCATCGGATAAAAATGGCTGATGCTATTTAATAAACACTCACTGGCAAAGCCGCTGCTATCATCAACATTTTTAGCAAGTACAAAGCTTTGCTGACAATAATTAAGCAATTCCGAGACTAATACTGAGGCCATTTTTTCACTGTTATCGTTGATATCGCGACCAATATAACTGATATATAACTTATTTTGCGCAGAGAGCAATGCTTCTAAAAACAGATAACGATCCTCTTCACGACGAGAACGATCGCCACGTTTACGATGCCCTGCCATTAGGTCAAAGCCCATTGGTACGATATTACGCGGGTAAACACCGTCGTTCATGCCTAATAAACACACCACTTTAAAAGGAATTGAGCGCATCGGCATCAGTGTACAGAAATTCACTTGTCCCGCTAAAAAACGTTGGCTACTCGATTGTTCTGACAGGTGGTTTTCAAGAAACTCCAGTAACACGTATAACGAAATAGGTTCATCAAACTGTGCATCTAAGGTGCCGCTAACAAGGTTATCTACTTGCTCACGAATCAAATTGAACAGGGCATTATTATCATCATCCTCATGATAGAAGTCATCAACGAGCTGATAAATAAAGGTTTGCCACTGTGTTGCGTTATAGGTTTCTTTAAGGTTTTTCTCAAGGGTAACCAACGTATCGATAAAATCGATAAAACGCCCGAGTAGATCCCCTTGCAAGCCCTGCACATCATCATAGGGAGAAATACCGGCAAACAGGTCGTCACCCATCGCATAACCGAGCAACATTCTTTTGAGACCAAATAACCAGCTATTTTGAGATAACTTAGGCAGATCCCACTGTTCACTGCTGTGCTCATTTAACCCCCAACGAATACCACTTTCATTGATCCACTTTTGTAATAACACAAAATCATGTTGAGTCAGGTTAAAGCGCTGTAAAATCGCAGGCACTTCCAGTAGCGCTAAGACATCTTCGCGAGTATAGCGACTTTGGTTAAGGTTGAGTAGCTGTAAAAAGCTCACCAATATTGGGTTTTCTTGCTGTGCACTGACATCGGAGATAGTAAAAGGAATATAGCGACTCGAATGCTGACTAATCTCTCCACTGTACAATGCTTGATTAGCAAACACCGCCTGCACATAGGGTGCATATTGGTCGATATTCGGTACCATGATAATGATATCTTTCGGGGTCAATGCGCTATCTTCACTGAGCATCGCTAGCAAATTATCATGCAAGACTTCCACCTCTCGCATAATACTATGACTAAGGTGTAAGCTCAGCGATTGATCATTTTCATCCACCACAATGCGTTCGTTGGCAGTAAGGCTTAACGCTTTACTACTATCTTGCAGGTCTAAAATATCCGCTTGGATATGATGCAGGATGCTATCGCGATTAATATCCACAAACGCATCAATTTCATTCTGCTCTAGGCTATACAGTTGGAAAAGAAAGTCTCGCCCCATTTTTCCCATCGAAGCAAGCAACGGATTACCTACTTCACTAAGTTCATCTTCACTGAGTGCCCACTCTCGATGCGCTTCATCTTTTTGCCAACTTGAGTCTTTAAGCGTGGCGATTTTCCCCTGCTGCACCATCAGTTTTTGACGGTTTTGCGCAAAACGTTTCGCAAGCAGTTTCGGATCCACAATATCTGCCCAATAATACCGGCACGGGTTGCTCAATAAAAAATGTACATCACAATGTTTAGAAAGCCCGAGCAACGCTTGTAGGTAAGATTCTGGCAGTGCAGAGATACCAAACACAAAGATACGTTTGGGTAGATGAGTAAGCCGTTCAGCTTGCTCTAATTGCGTTAAAAAGGCTTTATATAAACCTGCACGATGATACGCTTTCCCTTGTTCACTAAAGTTAAGCTCAATTTTTTCACTTAATTTTTTCCACAGCTTCGCTTGCCAGCGCTGATCATCAATCCACAATGGCATCGACTCAGGGTTATCACTGTTCCAACTGCTCATCGCCTCGGTATTAACTTCATCCCAATTATCGATCCACTCTGGGCGGTATACTAAATATTGGTCAAAGATATCAGCTATTTTTTGACTCAGCTGAAAACGTTTTCGGCATTCATCATCATGCTCAAGGTAATGCTGTAATGCACTAAAGTCAGGATCAGATAAACACTCCGGCAATAACTGCATAATATGCCAAGTCATCGACATTTTATTAAAGGGGCTGCTCTCTGGCACATCCTGCAATATATGGATAAATTGTTGCCAAATAAAACTCGCAGGTAGTGGAAAATTGATATTAGCCGCAATCCCCGTGGAAGATGCAACTTCAAGCTGTAACCATTGTGCCATACCGGGGCTTTGTACCAATACCGTTTCATTATCAAAAGGGTTTTCAAGGGGAGATTGCTGCATCAAGGCAACAAGGAGATCTTTTAAAAGAGAAAGTTGATTGGAATGATAAACTTGAAACACAAGCACCTACCTTAAACAGAAAGTATTTGCTTTAGTATACAGAGGCTTAAATGAGGTGCTATAGATTGGTACTAATTTTTAACAAAAAAAACAGCGCAAAAGCGCTGTTTTTTTAGGAGTGATTGGTTTTAAAGCAATTAAAGATTAGCTTTTATCCGTTATCTTAAAGGCCTAGTTTAGCCAACTCATTCATCGCCACTTTACTTGGTAGTGGAATGTAACCATCTTTCTTAACAATCCCTTGTCCTTGCTCTGACAATACCATTCTTAAGAACTCAGCTTGCAGAGGAGAAAGTGGTTTGTTTGGGTGCTTGTTCACGTAAACGTATAGGAAACGTGATAATGGGTATTTACCCGAAATCGCATTTTCCATTGTCGCTTCAATGAATGGACCACCTTTCTTAGACAGCGCTACCGCTTTAACACCCGCTACTTTATAACCGATACCAGAGTAGCCGATTGAGTTCAGTGAAGAAGCAACCGATTGCACAACTGATGCTGAGCCAGGCTGCTCGTTTACACTATTTTTGTAATCGCCTTTACACAGTGCTTTTTTCTTAAAGTAACCGTAAGTACCCGATACTGAATTACGACCAAACAGTTGAATATCTCGACCAGCCCAGCCACCCGTTAATCCCAAATCAGCCCAACGTGTTGCGTTAATATCGTTACCACATTTTTGTGTTGCAGAGAAAATAGCATCAACTTGTTTGATGCTTAAGCCTTCAATTGGGTTATCTTTATTAACAAAAACAGCAAGTGCATCGATTGCGACGCGTACTGCTGTTGGTTTGTAACCGTAACGTTTTTCAAATGCTTCAATCTCTTTAGACTTCATTTTACGACTCATTGGGCCGAATTGAGACGTACCTTCTGTCAATGAAGGCGGCGCTGTTGATGAACCAGCAGCTTGAATTTGGATATTAATATTTGGGTAGTTTGTTTTAAACTCTTCTGCCCAGAATGTCATCATATTAGCCAGCGTGTCAGAGCCAACAGAAGATAGATTTCCCGAAATACCACTTACTTTCTCATAACTTGGTAGTGCCGCTGCTGAAGCAGAAGTAGCTACTGTAAATAACGATGCGCTAAGTGTCATAGCTGCTGCTAATGTTTTAAGTTTCATCTAAAACTCCCTGTAAAGTTTAAATTGATTGGTGTAATTCTTAGTCATTATTAAGTAAGAATGTGTTTTACTTTTTGGTGATGCGGCTAATATGCCCACCTTGTGTGACACTTTAATGACATCTGAAATTAAATCGAAAAAAAAGCCTGAAAGTTAACACTAACAGGCTTCAATAGCTCACAAGAGATGAAATAATCCTGAGATTATTTTTTAAAGCGGCGTATAAATAACATCGGCAATGCAAATAACCATAACCAGAATGAGGCTGCACCTTGGCGTTCGTAATCTTCATCGCTTGATTGCAACAGATCAGACTCCCAACAGTTTGGGCTATCCCCTGGTGTTGCAACGTCTAAATTACGCGTTAATTTAAAGGCCATTGGCACGGCACCAATTTTATTGTTGTAAGCTTCAGCATTTGCATACTCGAAACCTTCCGCCAATATCACATGATCGCCATTTTCATCACTATCGCTAATAACCGTTGCACTACGAATACGTATAAATGGAGAAGTTACCTCATCGTCTGCTTCCATACTACAGATCAGGTCGTTCAACAACCAAGCTTCATTGCTTTCATTGTTATACAAAAATGCACTTTGGCTACGAGCATTACCCTGATAAACAGGATCGTTTTGATCATAACCATCAACTTCACCAACCATTAAACCATCTTCATTCGCATCATAAATGCGGCTATTGGCACCACTTTTAGTGATGTAATGACTACCATTATCAAGGTACTGTTTGGTTGTCGCTACTTTTTTGTCTAACAGTGGAAATTTAACTGTATTAGTTTCATTATTATAAACAAAAAACTCAATCGGCTGGTTACGCCCTTTAACCGTATCGTATTCACGGTTACCGGTCACAATACCCGCTTCAGAGATGGTTAACGCCCAAGTGTTATAGATAGAATCCTCTTGATCATCGATACCGCTAACAGCAGCCGTTAACTCTGTTGGTTTTGTATAGTTACCCGCTTCGTCTGGCGTCATAATAATTGCACGCTGACGGGCACCTTCAGTGCCACGCCCATACTCAAAAGTCGATGCGCCAACAGCGATACCTGACTTATTCATATCAAAAGCATTGGCACTAAAGGTTAAACTGTTTCGATTGGTCTCGTTGTTTTCTAACCACGTAGTTGCTAATGCAAAATTAGTTGGCTCTGACGCTAAATCGCTTACATCCCAGGCCCAAGCTTGGGTATCAAAACCAGGACAATATACTAAGTCATTATAATTATAACGATAATCATCTTCATCACTGTTATAACAGTCATTAAAACGATCATCATCGTCATCAGGGTATGAACGACTTGACGCACCAATCACTAATGTTTTTTCAGTACCATCCGTGTAGGTTACCTGCTGTAGTTTATAGGCACTGCTAAAACCACCATTGCTAGTAAACTCTGGGACGAGCTCAATTGCATTACCATCATAGTCTTCAATATAAGCACGACGTACAAATTCACGTTCACCACCGATGTAAGGCGCTGACGTATAGCCCACAAGGTAACGTTGGTTGCCCATTGTGTCGATTTCATCACTTACATCCGTGATTTTAACATCACTACTCGCATCAGAGCCAAAAACAGTATCCCTAGCATCATCACTTAAATCTAATAACGTATTGGCAAACATGTAACGTTCATAACCCGATGAAGCATCCGCTTGTGCATTTCGCCATGCTTTGTAAGCATTGTAATAACTAAAGTCAGCAGCGCTTTCACTGCCTTCAAATTCAAGCTCACAAATATCATCATCATATTGGCAATCACGATTAAAGGTAAACGGTAAACCGATATCTATGTTACGTGAAATGGCCGCTCTGATTGAAGCGGTCGCAATAAAATTTCCATCATCAGACATTGCTACTGGGTAAGCGCCAACGCTTTCGTCAAGACCATTATCAACATCGATAGGCACAATATTGTAGTATGGTAGCCCCTCTGCCCAACTGCTATTAGCCAATAGCAATGCTAATGAAGCAGACACTAATGTGAGTTTAAATTTCATGTAAAGTTATTCTCCGTTTTGTAACTCTTCTAAATGTTCCCAACGCTCAAAAGCAACTTCTAATTTTTCTTCGGTTGTTGCAAGTTCAGCAAGGAATTGATCCGCATCTTTTTTATCTTTAGTGAAAAACTCAGGAGTATTAATCGCCTCCTGCAACTCTTCAACGCGCGCCTCTAATTGCTCAAGTTCTCTTGGCAATGCATCTAATTCCAACTGCATCTTATACGATAATTTTTTAGTTGGTTTTGATTTTGGCGCCGCTTTTTCTACTTTTGCTTTCTTGTCTTCTTTTTTCTCGATAACCGGTGCTTGTTCACTTTGCGCTTTATGACGTGCAGCATCGGTGAAGCCGCCTACAAATTGCTCAATGTTACCATTACCATCAAAGAACCAAGTATGTGTTACTGTATTATCAACAAAACTACGGTCATGGCTTACTAATAATAGTGTGCCTTTATAGTCAGCTAATAGCTCTTCTAACAGCTCTAGCGTTTCGACATCAAGATCATTGGTTGGTTCATCAAGAATCAATAAGTTATTAGGTTTTAAGAAGATTTTAGCCAATAACAGGCGATTCTTCTCACCACCAGAAAGTGCTTTAACGGGTGTTCTTGCACGCACAGGGTGGAATAAGAAGTCTTGCAGGTAACCTAAAACATGACGTTTAAGGCCATTCACTTCGACTTCCTGCTTACCTTCAGCAAGGTTATCCATCACTGATTTTTCAGGATCTAAGGTATCGCGGTATTGGTCAAAGTAAGCGACTTCTAACTTAGTACCACATTTCAACGTACCAGAATCAGGTTGAAGTTGGTCTAAGAACAGTTTTAAAACGGTACTCTTACCACAACCATTACGGCCAACAAATGCAATTTTATCACCACGCATGATCGTCGTTGAGAAATCTTTAACGATAGGTAAATCTTCATAACCGTAAGAAACGTTTTCAGCTTCAAAGATAATTTTGCCAGAGCGACTTGAAACATCGATATTGATTTTCGCTTTACCCTGAACATTTTGACGATCTGAACGTTCATTACGCAACGCTTTAAGGGCACGAACACGGCCTTCATTACGGGTACGACGCGCCTTGATACCTTGACGGATCCATTTTTCTTCAATCGCTAATTTACGGTCAAACTCAGCATTTTGTTCATCTTCAACACGTAATGCTTCCTCTTTAGCCTCAAGATACTCATCGTAACCACCAGGCCAAGAACTCAAATTACCACGGTCGATATCGATAATGCGCGTTGATAAACGGCGGATAAATTCCCTATCATGGCTGATAAAAACAATCGAACCTTTAAAGCTCAATAAAAATTGCTCAAGCCATTCAATAGTACCAACGTCCAAATGGTTAGTTGGTTCGTCTAGAAGTAGTAAATCAGGGTCATTCACTAACGCTTTTGCTAGCGCTACTTTACGTAACCAACCACCAGAAAGTTCATCAAGGTTAGTATCAGGAGAGATAGCTAAACGATCTAGAATTTGATTAATTTTACTGTCTAGCTGCCATCCATCAAGTTGGTCTAGCTTCTCTTGAAGTTTCGCTAATTTACCGAGTTCTTTTTCGCTGTAATCTGTTTCGATAACCACTAGTTGGTGATGATATGCTTTTAATACTTCACCGACGTTATCCATGCCCGAAGCAACAAAATCGTAAGCACTCATGGTATTGGCAGTCGGCGGATCTTGTTCTAAACGTGCCACTTTTACGTCAGTATTAATAAGTAACGTACCATCATCAAGCTGAATACGGCCATCTAATACTTTTAACAGTGTTGATTTACCCGCACCGTTGCGTCCCACTAAACAAACACGTTCATTGGGCTCAATCACTAAGTTAGTTTTATTTAATAATGGGTTGTCACCAAAGGCGAGCTCTGCATTATGTAAGGTAAGTAGTGCCATTAAATTCTCTTTTATAAGTAACCACTTAGGCCGCGGCGCTAAGCGTTACTATGTTTATTAATAAACACCTAATAGGATGGTAAGGAGCGCTCTTATTAGGATGTGAATTGCTGTAACTGTTGCAGTGAAAACGGCCAGTTCAGTGTTGAACCTGATGCGTTTTCTACAACGGGAATTGTGGTTGCGTATAGCGTCACTAACCTATCTTGTTCGATGATATCTACTTTTTGATAGGTTAGCTTGAGCTGTTCTAATAACTTGATAGCGTCATCACAAAGATGACAACCATCGGTATAATAGAAGGTAACGCAATTAGTCATGCTTAGTTAAAATCCAGCATTGGTGGATTTTGAAGTTACGTTTAAAGTCTTCAGGAATAGACGCTTTAGAGATATCTTTAACGTAAAAACCCAATGCTTTAATCGCTTCAAGGTCTAACTTAAAGTTACGTTTATTATTTGAGAAGATGATTTCACCACCGTCATTTAAACGTTCACTTGCCGAGGTTAATAGTGCAACGTGATCATCTTGAACATCAAATACATCACTCATACGTTTAGAGTTTGAGAATGTAGGTGGATCGATGAAGATTAGGTCATACGTTTCATGGGCATGTTGTAACCATTTAATACAATCTTGCTGGATGAACTGATGTGCACCTTTAATGTTATTTTCAGCGAAGTTTTGCTCACCCCATGCAAGGTAAGTGTTTGACATATCAACACTTGTTGTTGATTTAGCCCCACCTAACGCAGCATGTACTGACGCAGTTGCTGTGTAACAGAATAGGTTTAAGAAATCTTTACCCTTAGCCATGGTACCAATTTTAAGGCGCACTGGACGGTGGTCTAAAAATAGGCCTGTATCTAGGTAATCTTGCAGGTTAACAATGATTTTTGCAGGCCCTTCGTGCATGATAAGTGACTGTTTTTTAGCATCCATACGCTCATATTGCTTACGTCCTTTTTGACGCTCACGCACTTTGATGACTAACTTGTCATCAGAAAGATTTAGCATGTAACGTACCGTAGAAACGACGTCTAAGAAACGGCGACGTGTTTTAGCTAGCTCAATCTCTTTTGGTGCGCGGTACTCTTGAATAATCACGTATTCACCGTAACGGTCAATCGCCACGTTATATTCTGGTAAATCTGCATCGTACATACGGTAACATTCTACGTTTTCACGTTGCGCCCATTTTTCTAATTTTTTAAGATTTTTAGTTAAACGGTTTGCAAATGCTTCTGAGTAGATAGCTGGTTTAATCTGCTGAACTTCTTTAAATACAATTTCAGATTCAGACTCTTGTGCCATCTCAAAACTTTCTTTAGGCTCAAGTTCTGCTTCATCACCACGACCCATTGTCCAAGGATTGATACTTTCAACAGCTTGGCTCTCTGTTTCGCTACTTTTGTGGTCGTGTTTGTTACTGTATTTACTGTTAATATCACCGTAAATATCAGTAGTACTTTGTTTGCTTTCAATTTGTTTTTCGTTTTGTTTTTCAACCACAGGCGCAACAACACCTTGAGCATTGCGTTTTGGTGAAATACGGTAGTTTTTAAGAACACACTCGATTGGACCATTGAAGAACTTGAAGCTTTTACCAGCACGCATACCTAAACAGCTTAATAGCTCAGTATCCATCGCAAACATCGATAGATTCCAGCCAGCAAATGCATCTTTAAAGTGTGCACCTAATTCAGTGTATAGCGTAATCGTGTCACTGAAACCACCTAAACGTTCACCGTAAGGAGGATTTGAAATTAACATCCCCGTTTCTAACTCTTCTGGTGGTAGAATTTTTTTCGCATCTTGCACAGAGAATTCAATCAGCTCAGCAACACCTGCACGTTGTGCATTTTGCTTAGCGATACGAATCATCTCTTGGCTTAAATCAGACGCATAGAATTTTGTATCACAATCTTGAACAGCACGACGGCCGTATACTTGTGCTGATGTTTTCAGTGTTTTCCAACACTCTTCATCATGCATTTTCCATTTTTCAAAACCAAAAGTAGGACGTAATGAACCTGGTGCAATATTCAATGACATCATAGCCGCTTCAATAATCACCGTACCTGAACCACACATTGGATCCATTAATGGTTCACCTTTCCAACCACTACGCTTGATGATACCCGCTGCTAATGTTTCACGTAACGGTGCTTCACCAGCAATCGTACGGTAACCACGGATATTTAGCGGTGCGCCAGAAAGATCTAAATAAATAGAAGCTTTATCTTTCCATAAACGACCATTAAAACGAATATCAGCATCACGCTTTTCAACATTAGGACGCTGTTCATCAAACTTTTTACGGAATCTATCAACAATCGCATCTTTAATTTTTAACGCACCAAACTGCGTATTACGAATTTCATCGTTGCTACCCGAGAAGTCGATTGAGAACGTGCTATTAATATCAAAGTGATCTTCCCATTTGATGTTGCTACAACCTAAGTAAAGATCTAAAGGCGTTAACACCTTGAATTCACTTAATTTAAGCAAAACACGTGATGCAAAACGAGACCATAAACAAACTTTATAGCCTTGCTCTAGTGAACCATTGAAGCTAACGCCACCGGTGATTTGTTTGGGTTCTTCAATTCCCATTTCTCTTAGTTCAACCTCAAGTAACGGGGCTAAACCTTTCGCGGTAGGGATAAAATAACTTTGCATTGTTTGCATAAATGGTTCTCTGGGATTGTATGAAAATAGTAGAAAATAAAACGTCCTGCATTATACGCTTTAAAAACAAAAAAACACGGTAAAAACCGTGTTTTTCATTTAAGCACGATTTAATCGCTAAGCAGAGATGATCTCGCTTAACATCAATACGCCATGGCCTTTACCGCCCGCGGCCCATAATCCATTCGCGCCGAGCTGATAACTGCCAGAAAGATCAAAATGTAACCAGTTTTTTTCCGGGGTTTTCACAAACTTAGCAAGGAACGCTGTAGCCGTTGAAGCACCAGCCATACCTTCACCACTTGAAATATTTGCAACATCAGCAAAAGAGGAGCTAATTTGTTCTAAATGAAACGCTTCAAAAGGTAAGCGCCATAGTTTTTCATTCTGCGTAGCAGCACTGTCGCTAGCTAATTGCGCAAACTGATCATCCATGGTTAATACACAGTTATAATCACGCCCTACCGCCATTTTAGCAGCACCGGTTAACGTTGCAGCATCAATGATGCGCACAGGATTATCATCCTGTGCCGCAATAAGCCCATCGGCCATCACTAAGCGTCCCTCTGCATCGCTGTTTAATATCTCTGCCGTTACACCGTTTTTATAGGTGATCACATCACCTAATTTAAACGCATTGCCACTCACTAAGTTTTCAGCACAACACAGGTAAAGCTTGATACGTTTTGGTAGACCATTAACGATAGAAAGTGCTAACGCACCGGCAAGTGTCGCAGCGCCGCCCATGTCACTTTTCATGATCGACATGCCAGCACTCGGTTTTAAACTATAACCGCCAGAATCAAAGGTGATCCCTTTACCAATCAATGCATATTCCACCAAAGCGTTTTTATCACCGGTTGGATTATAATCTAACTGTAACATCGCACCCGGACGTACACTGCCGCGCCCTACTTGATAGATACCATGAAATTGATGTTCTAGTAGCTCATCACCAGCGATAATTTTATAACTAAGGTGGGCTTTATCAGCAACCACATTATCAATTAAATCCGCTGACTTTTGACATAAATCCTGTGGAGAAAGTGCCTCTGGTCCAAGGTTGATGGTATTACGTACCCATTCCACAATCTGTTTACGCAGAGTCAATGTTTGTAATTCTTGATCAGCCAATTCAGTACCAAAATCAATATTAGCGCCTTTTTTAGCGTTAAATAATCCTTGGCTAAATGCCCAACGTAAATCGCAATCCCAATGCTCGCCCTGCAGTTTAATCTCTGGCAGTGACATACCATCTAGTTTACGTGCTGCTGTTTGGACCTGTGAGAATAACGCTTTGTCTTTATTGAGATGAATAACAGCATGGCCTTCTGAAAAACTTAATAATGCATTCTCACCCCATGTTGGTGACGCGCGTTCAAAACTCAGTGATACTAAAAAATTGTGGCTCATTTTTATTCCTTTTTTAAAACAAAAACGCAAACCAAAGGCCTGCGTTTATTTAACTTATTTACTAGCGATATTAGATCTCATCGATCCAGCATTGTTGAATCGCTTCTAGGATTCGTTCGCTGCAATGCGCTGGATCATCGCTAAATTCATCTAACGCTAACACCCAATCACGCAGGTCTGTGAAACGCACCTGTTGCGGATCTTGTAGCGGATATTTGTCGATTAATGCTAATGCTATCTCTAAAGAGTCTACCCATTGTATGGTCATATTGTTCTCCTTATCGCCTGCAACTAATGAGATGAATTTCCCTGTTATGGTCGGTAACTCACCATTGACTAACACGTTATTATTAAACGCTAACTATGCAATAATGGCAAGGGGTTATATTGAGCAGATGAGTTGCGAGATACAGGCTACGAGTTATGAGTTAGGAACATTGATATCGCAGTAACAAGATGAAAAAACGGAGCCGTTAAGCTCCGAAGTGTTTATTTGATAATGCGATGAATTAATTAAGCACGGTATAACCGCGACCAACAAGGCAGTTGTGCATTACACTATGCTGCTCATTACTATACTGTGCATTAGCATTACGCTTCTCTGCACCATGTCTTAGTAGGCCACTAACAATACCAACTCCAGCACCTATCTTTGCACCTTTCGAACCACTGCCGCCACTGATAGCACCACCAGCAGCACCAATTACCGCACCTTTCGCTGTTGAGCTAACCATATCCTGCCCAACAGAGTTGGTTTCGCCATACTGTACCTGTTGCGAAAGTTGTTGGCATTCGTACATATCAGCATGATATTTTTGCATATCGAGGTTTTGGGTATCAACGATGACGTTGGCAAAACTGGCACTTGAAAAAGCCACTAATAGCATTGAAATCGTGGTCGATTTGATGATGTTCATTTTGTTACCTTTTGCGGTTTAGATGTTTATGCGCAGAAGTATACGGGGCAGCCTGTCATTATCGATATCGCATATGACGCATGGAATCCTACAAGTAGGTATTTATATCAACCTAACTCAATACTTGGTCATATTAGTATAAGGAGATGTTAAGGGAGCTATATTCGTAGTTCAGCTTATACAATAGAAGATGTTTTATTATTCATTCATTTACAGCGTTTAATACGGTCAATTATGCTCAATCACAGACAGAATAAGTTTGACCAACTAACCACAATACAGATGTAACAAACTTCAGCGAAATAGGCACAATAAATTCCTTGGTAAAATTGAAAACTCTCTCCTCAAAAAACTTCACAACTATATCTATTACATTGATACAATAGGCAAAATGGCTTATTCAGCTACTTATCTTAAGGCACCCCATCGTGACGTTTAAATTTAATATCAAGAGCATCTTACTCGCTTGCCTCGTTATCAGTATTGGACAACTGAGCATGGGGCTTGTGATGCCAGCATTGCCTTGGATTGCAAAAGATTTTGCAATTAGCGTAGAGGAAGCACAGTTACTGGTCGGGGTTTACCTGCTTGGTTTTGGTCCTTCACAGTTTCTGTATGGTCCAATTTCAGATTCATTAGGTAGAAAACGCGTACTATTGGTCGGGCTGCTGATTGCCATTTGTGGTTTATTGACCATTATATTACAAGCAGATTCCTTTCAAGGTATGGTGCTGGGACGGTTTTTACAGGGGTTAGGTACAGGCTGTTGTGCGGTGCTTGCTCGGGCTACTGTACGCGATAAATTTAGTGGTAGCGAACTGCCAATGGCATTGTCATATATCATGATGGTGGCTTCCATTACACCTTTAATCGCGCCGATCATTGGTGGTTTTATTAACGTCTATTTTGGCTGGCAAATGGTGTTTATCTCGTTACTCGCCTATGTGCTGATTGCGTTCTGTGTGCTGCTTTTAAAGTTTAAAGAAACAGTCACGGAATATAAGCCAATCCCCTCTCCTAAAAAGATGCTCACACAGTATGCACAATTACTTCGTTCAAGATATTTTATCAGTTTCGCGAGTATCAGTTGGCTTAACTTTAGCTTAATGATCACCTCCGTTTCATTGATGCCATTTATCATGCAAGACCAGATAGGAATGGAATCCGATGAATATGCATTATGGGCATTAATCCCCGCCTTAGGTCTATTATGTGGCGCGACAATATGTAACCGTTTCAGAGTAAAAATCGGGAATAAAAAAATGCTGCTTTGCACACCATTTTTACACCTGATCTCGGCATTGTGGTTATTCTTTTGTCCCGTTGAGCCGCTTTATTTAATGCTAGGTGTGTTTTGGATGATCGTCGGTAACGGTATCGCACTGCCTTGCTCTCAGTCTCTGGTGATGCAACCCTACAAAGAAAATGCAGGAGCTGCGGCTGCGATGTCGGGTGGTGGTCAAATGATCGTTTCTGCTATCGTTAGTATGGGGTTAATGCAGCTTGGATTAGCCCAAGCTTGGCACCTTTCTGGTGTTATCTTACTATTTTCGGGCATTACCCTAATGAATATTATTCGCGGCTTTAACTGCCCAGAATTACAAGAAAACTAATAAGCGCTCACTTGATATCCGTTAAAAAATCAATCAGCGTTGTCGGCTCAGCACAGGGATTAGCTTGACGAACTACTGCGTAAAAACAAAAAAACACCATAAAACGTTTACAAGATAAACGCCCTATAGTGCTTTTTAAAAGCATTAACCGCTAAAGATTAATGATTTTCTGACACGATATTAACCGTATATTTTGGAATCTCGATAACCAGATCTTCATCTTTCACGCAGGCTTGGCAACCAAGGCGTGAATCAGGTTCAAGACCCCATGCTTTATCAAGCATATCGTCTTCAAGTTCGTCACTCTCTTCAAGGGAATCAAAACCTTCACGCACAATCACATGACAAGTTGTACAAGCACATGATTTTTCACAGGCGTGTTCAATATGGATATGGTTCTCTAGCGCGAGATCTAACACCGTATCGCCCTCTTTCGCTTCAACAACAAGACCCTCTGGGCATAACTCTTCATGAGGTAAAAATATTACTTTTGGCATTCCAATAACCTTTATAATTTAACTTTTAATTTTATGTGTGGCGACAAAACAGATGCTCAGGCCAACACCTGACTATTTATATTGTATCAACCGATTGCCCTGTTAAAGCGGCTTTAATCGATGCATCCATTCTTAATGATGCATAATGATCAGTTAACTTATCAATCGCTTTTAACGCTTCTTTAATCGCAGCAACATCTGTACCTTGACCAATTTTAGCTAACACGTCGATATTGTCTTTAATCACTTGGAACTCACCATCATCAAGAAGTTGATGACCATCTTTTTCAAGTGCCCCTTCAAGGTTTTCAATCACACGTTTAACTTCAACCTGTTGCTCGATCAACATACGCGCGTCGATATCTTGTTGTGCAAAGGTTTGCGAAGCACTTAACATCTCCATCACCTGTGCATCGCTTAAACCGTAAGAGGGTTTAACTTCAATATTAGCTTGTACACCCGATGATTTTTCCATCGCAGTCACACTCAATAAGCCATCGGCATCTACTTGGAAGGTCACACGAATATGTGCAGCCCCAGCCGCCATTGGTGGAATATCAGTTAATACAAAACGTGCTAACGAACGACAATCTTTAACTTGCTCACGCTCACCCTGTAAAACATGGATCAACATCGCTGTTTGACCATCTTTGAAGGTCGTAAACTCTTGCGCGCGCGCCACCGGGATAGTGGTATTACGCGGAATAACCTTTTCCACTAGCTCGCCCATGGTTTCAAGGCCAAGTGAAAGTGGTAAAACATCCAGCAATAACATTTCAGAATCTGGTTTATTACCAACTAAAATATCGGCTTGAATAGATGCACCAATAGCCACTACTTTATCAGGATCAATCGATGTTAATACTTCACGTTTAAAGAATTCACTGACCTTTTCACGCACTAATGGTACACGTGTAGAGCCACCGACCATCACGACCTGTACAATTTCATCTAACGAAATTTGCGCATCTTTGACGGCACGTTTACACGCACGTAATGTTTTTTTAACTAACTTTTCAATCAAACGTTCAAAGCTAGCTTTAGTTAAAGTAAGCGCGACTTCAATCGTCGTTAGGTTAATATCGACTTGTTCTTGCGCACTTAACTGTTGTTTCGCGGCGCGAGCTACTTGTAATAACTCTTGCTGAAGTTCTGGGCTTAATTCACCACTGATATTGGCTTCAGATTTGATCCATTCAACAATCGTATGGTCAAAATCATCACCGCCAAGTGCCGAATCACCACCGGTTGCTAATACTTCAAATACGCCTTTATGTAAGCGTAAAACCGAGATATCAAAAGTACCACCGCCTAAATCATAAACGGCAATCACGCCCTCTTGACCAGAATCTAATCCGTAAGCAATCGCAGCAGCTGTAGGCTCGTTTAATAGACGTAATACATGCAAGCCAGCTAAGCGCGCAGCATCTTTAGTGCCTTGGCGTTGAGCATCATCAAAATAAGCAGGTACGGTAATGACCACACCATCAAGCTCACCTTTTAAACTCTCTGTTGCACGCTGTTTAAGTGTTTTTAAAATTTCGCTCGAAGCCTGCACCGCATTAATCACACCACTGCGCGTTACAATTTGTGCAAGGCCACTTTCGTGCGCACTAAACTGATAAGCCGTGTGGGTTTGATCAAGTTCAGCCAAAGATTTACCAATTAATCGTTTAACTGATACCAGGGTATTAAGCGGATCAGTAATCAATTTTTGTTGTGCTGCGAGACCAGTCAATATTTGATTGTCTTCACCGTAATGAATGACCGAGGGCAGCATATCTTGATCATTTTCATCAACTAATGCACTTGCAACACCACTACGTACGGTTGCTACCAGTGAGTTAGTGGTGCCTAAATCGATACCAACAGCGAGTTTATGCTGATGTGGTGCAGCCGATAATCCCGGCTCTGCAATTTGAAGTAATGCCATAACAATTATAACCTTAAATTCTTAGTCGAAGAGCTTCTCTTCAAGTTGCTCAATTTCAGTTTGCAGTTTAAGCATAAATTTTAATTTACGAACACTATTCGCGGTTGCTTCAAGTGCTTCTTCCTGTAACTGTTGTCCAATGTTTGATTCTAAATCATTCACTTGCTGTTGTATATTAGCGCTGAATGCGTCGATTTCATCTTCATCATCTTCGCTGAAAGACTCAATCTGTTCGCGCCACATCATCTGCTGCATTAAAAAGTCGGTATCTTGCAGAGTACGTTGCTCTAAAGCGATATCAAGCCCTGCTAATAACAGCAGGTATTGTGCGCGTAAACAGCTATTCTTTAGCGTTTCATAAGCATCATTAATTTCGGTGCTTTTTTGCATTGCGGTTAATCGCTCTGCGTCTGAAAGCATCACAAATTTATCGGGATGATACTGCTTTTGCAGTTCACGATAGGTATTAGCAAGCACGCTTTTATCGACAGAAAAGGTTTCAGGCAGAGAGAAAAGTTGGAAGTAATTCAAAGTAAGATCCTACTATGAAAAAGAGTGAATAATAACAGGGAGGAGAATTGGAAAGTAATCATTTACAGCCTTACTTTCCAAAATATCAATTAAACGCTGAAGCTTTCGCCACAACCACACTCACCATCGGTGTTTGGGTTGTTAAATTCGAAGCCTTCGTTAAGCCCCTCTTTGACAAAATCAAGCTCGGTGCCATTAAGGTAAACAAGACTTTTTTTATCAACGATAATGCTAACACCTTTGTCGGTGAACATTTCATCGTCTTCGTTTAATACATCTACAAACTCAAGTACATAAGCCATGCCTGAGCAGCCAGAAGTTTTCACGCCTAAACGTAAACCTATGCCCTTGCCACGATTAGCAAGAAAATTAGCAACATGTTGTGCCGCTGGCTCTGTCATTGTGATAGCCAAAATAGACTCCTTTAACTCTGCTTATTAAGCGTTTTTACTTTTGTAGTCATCAATTGCTGCTTTAATTGCATCTTCTGCAAGAATAGAGCAATGGATTTTTACTGGTGGTAAAGCCAGCTCAGCGGTAATTTGAGTATTAGTAATGCTCGCCGCTTCGTCTAGTGTTTTGCCTTTAACCCATTCAGTTACTAATGAGCTAGAAGCGATTGCACTACCACAACCATATGTTTTGAATTTTGCATCTTCAATCACGCCATTGTCGTCGATTTTAAGTTGCAGTTTCATCACATCGCCACATGCTGGTGCGCCAACCATACCGGTTGCAACACTCTTATCATCTTTATCAAATGAACCCACGTTACGTGGATTTTCGTAATGATCTATTACTTTTTCGCTGTAAGCCATGATCTTATTCCTTTATTTAATTTAATCTTTCTAAAACAGTTTCTTAAATACATTAAATTGAATTGAGGCAAAGCAATTTCGTTTCAATACAAGGCGGAGGCGCGGAGCTTGGTGTACCAAGTGAGCACCTCTAACGCAGTAGTTAAGCGAAAGAGCGAAGCATCAATCAATTTTTAGTGGTGAGACCACTCAATACTGTTAATATCAATGCCTTCTTTGTACATATCCCATAGTGGCGACATGTCACGCAACTTACCGATATTTTCACGGATAATTTTAATTGCGTAGTCAATCTCTTCTTCAGTGGTGAAACGACCAATACTGAAACGGATTGAACTATGTGCTAATTCGTCATCACGACCAATGGCACGTAAAACATATGATGGCTCTAAGCTTGCAGATGTACATGCACTACCAGAAGAAACGGCTAAGTCTTTCAATGCCATTACTAATGATTCACCTTCAACGTAGTTAAAGCTGATGTTAATGTTACCTGCAATACGATGATCCATCGAACCATTCACGTAGACTTCTTCCATATCACTTACACCGTCTAACAGACGTGTACGTAGTTTTAGAAGACGTTCATTTTCTTCAACCATCTCTTCTTTAGCAATACGGAATGCTTCACCCATTGCTACGATTTGATGCGTTGGTAATGTACCACTGCGCATACCACGTTCATGTCCGCCACCGTGCATCTGTCCTTCAAGACGAATACGAGGTTTACGAGAAACATAAAGTGCACCGATGCCTTTCGGACCATATATTTTATGCGCAGAGAAAGAGATTAAATCGACTTTCATGTTTTGCACGTCAATTTCAATTTTACCGGCACTTTGCGCAGCATCAACGTGCAGAACAACTTTATTTGCACGGCAAATTTCACCAAACGCTGCAATATCTTGAATAACACCAATTTCGTTATTAACATGCATCAGTGATACTAAAACGGTATCTTCACGCAATGCAGCTTTTAGCTGTTCTGGTGTAACAATACCATCACTGCCTGGTTCTAAATAAGTGACTTCATAACCTTCACGCTCTAATTGGCGACAGGTATCTAATACTGCTTTATGCTCAGTTTTAGCGGTAATGATGTGCTTACCTTTTTTACCGTAAAAGTGTGCAGCACCTTTTATAGCAAGGTTATTTGATTCAGTCGCACCAGAGGTAAATACGATTTCACGCGAATCCGCATTAATTAAGTCAGCAATTTGCTCACGTGCAACATCCACAGCTTCTTCAGCTTGCCATCCAAAGCGGTGTGAGCGAGAAGCTGGGTTACCAAACTCGCCATCCATTGTTAAATATTTCATCATGATAGCTGCAACACGTGGGTCAACAGGTGTTGTAGCTGAATAATCAAGGTAAATCGGTAATTTCATTATTATCTCCACTACTTATCGAGCGATTTTCACGTCCAATTGTGCAGTTTGTTTAAATTTATTATTTTGAATTTCAGAAATCGTTTGTACATGGTCAGTGACCATTAATTCTTCTAGGGTAATACCATCTAAAAAGCTACTGATACGGTCGCTTAGTTGTTCCCATAGTGAGTGCGTTAAACATTGCACGCCATTCTCATTACAGCCACTTTCGCCGGTACATTTACGTACATCAACAGATTCGTTTACCGCATCAATAATCATCGCGACAGAAATTTCGTCACGTGTTTTGCCTAATTTATAGCCGCCACCTGGTCCACGCACACTGCTCACCAACTCTTTTTTGCGGAGTTTTGAAAACAATTGCTCTAAATAGGATAATGAAATCCCTTGGCGCTCAGAAATATCAGCTAATGGCACTGGGCCCATATGTTCTTTAATTGCAACGTCTAACATTGCAGTCACCGCATAACGGCCTTTCGAGGTTAGTTTCATAACACTTCACTTATATTAGAGGGTGAACAAGGTCACATACCTATGAACTTATAAGTGAAGTATAAATACCTGACTAAAATAGTCAACTAAAAAACCACAAAGTTTGGTCAAGTTTATTTTTTGTCTTCTATTTCGTTATTTTTCTCTGCCACTTTTTCTTCTTTTTGTAACGAGATCAATGACTTTTGGATGCTACTGAAGACGCCGCGCCACATACGTAACTCAACGACTTCAGGGCGTGCACGGTTAAAGAAGCGACGAAGTTTCGTCATAACTAGGCCGGGATGCGCGGGAACGATAAAGCGTGTATCAATTAAAGTTTGCTCAAGATGCTTAAACATACCTTCAATTTCATCTGCAAGCGGGTACTCTTCTACTTGCTCTGGATAAGCCTTTGAAGATAAAAACGCCATGCGAATTTCATAACTTAATGTTTGTACCGCCATTGCTAGATTTAACGAGCTATATTCTGGATTTGCAGGAATAAACACATGAAAATTACATTTTTGTAGCTCTTCATTAGTTAAACCGCTATTTTCACGACCAAACACCAGTGCAATCGGGTGTTTTTGACCTTCGATAACTGCTTGCTCACCCATTTCACGCGGATCTAGCATTGGCCAATCTAGTGTACGTGGGCGTGCACTTGCACCGATCACTAAGCCACAGTCTGCAATTGCTTCATCTAATGTATCAAAGCGTTGGTGGTTTTTAAGTACGTCACCCGCTCCCGCCGATAACGCAACAGATTTACCATCGATTTCACATTCAGGATCTACTAACACTAAATTAGATAAACCCATTGTTTTCATTGCACGCGCTGCGCTGCCAATATTACCAGGGTGAGAAGTACCGATTAGAATGATACGGACGTTATCTAGCATAAGTGTTCCTTGAAAAATTAATAAGCCGATGACAGCTTGCTATAAAATAAGGGCGAAGTTTATCAGAATATGTGCGACAAAAAAATAGAATAACGATACCCGTTGTGCTTTATTCAATCACTCATTTATACACTGGGTACTGTTGAAGTTTGCCCTTCGAGTTTGCCTCAAGACGTTCTGTATGACTCTATTTGACGACGCCAAACTGTACGCAATGCAAAAACTAGCATTTTGCACAGCGTCAGACAAAACTCGCTGAGATAACAAGAGCAGATCTCACTCCCCCACCTCCCCCTAAAGCGAACAAAATTTAAACAAAAAAGTTCAACGGAGGCTAATAAACATTTGCACAATTATGTGACCTGTGTATAATTTTGCGCCGAAGGAATCTCCCTTCATGTTCTTTTACAATCTAATGGTGATCCAATGCATCCAATGTTAAATATTGCAATTCGTGCTGCCCGCAACGCAGGTAAAGTAATTGTTAAAGGCTACGAAAGTCTAGAATCAGTTGAAGTTGAAGAAAAATCTCTAAATGACTATGTAAGTAGTGTTGATAAAGAAGCTGAGCTTGCAATTATTGGTACATTACAAAAATCTTACCCTGACCACAGCTTCATCTGTGAAGAGTCTGGTATTATCGAAGGTAAAGATAAAGATCACCAATGGATTATTGATCCGCTTGACGGCACAACTAACTTCATTCACGGCATTCCACATTTTGCTGTTTCAATTGCGTTAAAAATCAAAGGACGCACTGAAGTTGGTATCGTATTCGATCCAATTCGTAACGAGCTATTCTCGGCAGTTAAAGGTCAAAGCTCACAAATCAATGGTTACCGTACACGTACAAGCGATGTGCCAAAACTAGCTGGTACATTATTAGCAACTGGTTTCCCATTCAAGCAAAAACACCATACAAAAACTTACCTTGAAATCTTCAATGATTTCTTCTTAGACGTTGCTGATATGCGTCGAAGTGGTAGTGCTGCACTTGATTTAGCTTATGTTGCCGCGGGTCGTATGGATGGTTTCTGGGAATTCGGTCTAAAACCTTGGGATATCGCAGCAGGCGAACTACTTCTTAAAGAATCAGGCGCAATGATGACTGACTTTAATGGTGGCAATGATTACATGAAATCAGGCAACGTTGTTGCAGCTAACCCTAAACTATTAAAAGAGATGTTAACGATTATTCGTAAACATCACGTTTAATAGTCGCTAGCAGTGAGTGATTGGTAAAATTTCAACCGATGACTAAAATCTGAGCACTAATTATTGACTGAAGCCTCCAAGTTATCACTTTCTTGGGGGCTTTTTTGATCTACACCAACTTACGTTACTATTAATTTGCAATCCTAATTGAAATACCTATGATGAAACTTCCCCTATTCAAGAGAAGTGAACGATTATGATTAAAAATTATTCTGATACACTGTTTGATGAAATGCAATTACTCGCTAAATTCCCAACACACTCTCAATTAGAAGGCATAAAAATTCATAATGATGCCGCCCCAGCCGTCATTAATGCAGCGAAATCACTGTTCGATAAAGGTCTTATCTCACTTCCAGATGGCGGTTATTTAACCGACAGCGGTATTGAAATCGTTGATCATCTACATCGTGTATTAGCGACACTGAGCTAGAAACAGTTGAGTTTTTGAACTCACCACGCTACATTAGCCCTAATTTTCCATACATATGTGATTAGGGCTTTTTATGAAAGTTATCTCCTTTAATATCAATGGGCTTCGTGCTCGCCTTCACCAACTCCAAGCTATTATCGATAAGCATCAACCAGATGTTATTGGCCTTCAAGAGATCAAAGTACATAACGATATGTTTCCTGTCGAAGCAGTTGAAGCGATGGGTTATCACGTCTACTTTCATGGCCAAAAAGCGCACTATGGTGTGGCTATGTTATGTAAAAAGGAGCCTATCTCAGTACAGTATGGCTTCCCTACCGACGATGAAGATCACCAAAAACGCATGATCATGGTGACATTAGAGGATGATAATGGTGAAAAAACAACGGTATTAAATGGCTACTTCCCACAGGGTGAAAGCCAAACTCATGAAACAAAGTACCCATACAAACGTCAATTTTATATGGATTTAAACACTTACCTTAACGAAAACCACACTGCTGATGACAATGTTATCGTGATGGGTGATATTAATATCTCACCACTTGATTTAGATATTGGTATCGGTGAAGTCAATGCCAAACGTTGGTTAAAAACCAAAAAATGTAGCTTTTTGCCTGAAGAGCGTGAATGGCTTAAAAAACTGATGGATTTTGGTTTCACCGATACATTCCGATTATTAAACCCAGAGGTGAATGATCAGTTTAGCTGGTTTGATTACCGTTCTCGTGGTTTTGATGATAACCGCGGTTTACGTATTGATGTGGTATTAGCGACAAAGAAATTAGCTGAAAATACCGTTGATGCAGGTATTGATTACGAATTAAGAGGTATTGAAAAACCTTCAGATCACGCGCCTATCTGGACAGAGTTCGCATAACAATCCTAAACATCATATGAGGGCTTAATTATATTAAGCCCTCATATCAATTAACCAGCACATATCTAGTACTATATTAATACTAATAAAAAATATTTATGCACTTTGTTATTTTGGCTTATATAAGTATTTAAAAATAAACACCTATATCTGAACAGAATAAAGATTTAATTCCACTTTAAAAAACTGCTCAAAAAAACCCATAACACACTGAAGATAAAGGCATTTAGCACGCTTAGACTAAAAAATTAATCTCAGTATGGTATTTTAGACTCGCTATTGTTAAATTTGTTTTTTTAAAAATCATTTAAATTCGTTACACTAGCATCGATAAAAATGACCTATTTATCCTACAAATATAAGAGATACAATGAAATTAAAACACCTGAAATATTCTACCATCGCACTGGCCTTTTTAACCGTTGGTTGTACAACAACATCTGATGCACACAAAGGCGACATAGCTAGTGAGCAAGTTGCCCCTGCTCAATATGCTCAATTTTCACCAATACTAGCAGCATCAAAATTACAAATTTCTGTTCCTAATGCAAAACCAGGTAGCAAAGAGGAAGTCGCTGTCGATAGTAACTTCACCGGTATTGTTAACGATAACTTTTATGTTGATAAAAGCTCAGAAGCATTTGTATTCAAGATGGAAGGTTACAAACTACGTAATGAATTACGTATTATGGAAAACTTCAAAACCAATGATCCAAATACTATTCATCGTTTGAGTGCAGAGTTATTATTAGTTGACCCATATAATTCAATCAAAGATAGCCCTAAAAAAAGAAACGAGATGACTGTTTTACAAGTCCATAACAAAGGGACAGTTGACGACGGAAAACATGGTGTTGGTTATATCCCACACCCACTTCTTCGTGTTGTTTGGTTAGGCGATCGTAACGGTATAAAAAACCATTACTGGGCAGTCATCAAAACCAACGATCTTAACTGTAAGAAAATGGATGGAAAAGTATTGGATCCAGAGTGTAAAAATTCTTATGCAAAAATTGATTTAGGTGCAGCAAGCCCAACTGAAGCAACAAGCTTTGATATCAGTGTTGGTGCTGAGAAGTTAGTCATTGATGTAAATGGAGAAACAAAAGTTGATCACAGTTTAGATTATTGGACACATATGTTGAGCTACTTTAAAGCAGGTGTTTATAACCAATTTGAGAATGGACAAAGTGAAGCTCACTTTAACAAACTTGAATATGTGGTAGAAAATAAATAATCACTATAAATGGCCTTAGATCGTTTAAGCTAACGATTCAAGGCCTTTTTCCTCAATATGCTGTTACTCTAACTAAGCTTTAGGCCACGTTAACAGATCCACATTACCCAATAAATCTAACTGCTGTAAAAATGGCTGTGCTAAAAACAACGCGCCTGTTGTTGGTAAACAACTAAAACTAAAATCTTGTCCATATAAATTAAAATAGATTTGGTAAGCATGCAGATAACCGCGATCATACTGATTCTGTTTTTCCGCGTAGAGGTGATCACCGCAAATAGCACTACTAATACTTTTTAAGGCAACACGAATTTGGTGAGTTTTACCGGTTTTAGGTTTAACTACAAATAAACGTTGCCCTTCGGTTAACGGGTAACTAAAAAACTGCGTAACCGCTAAATTTTCTTTATTGTTGGTAAGTTTCCACATTGAGCGACGTGATTTTTCCATCCCACCTTTTATCAAACCTTGCTTCTTTTTAGGTTTTTTATCGCTTATCGCCAAATAATATTTTTGTATGTGTTGTTTTTTAAACAGCATCGACAGGTCGTTAGCAACCGCCGATGATTTGGCTAATAGTAATAAACCAGAGGTCATTTTATCAAGACGATGTACGCTGTATAATTTTTGCTTTAAGAATTTTTCCACTGCAACCACAACACCAAATTCACCATCTTCACTATGAAAGTTAATATTGTCATGCTTATTTATCACTACAAAATGGGCATTTTCTGAAACAATTGAAAAGTAGTCTTGATGATTCGTCATTATTTTTGTACCGCTAAACAAAGTTGGCCATAATGGGTTAATAACTCCGGTAGTAGCGCCACTATTTCACTGTTTGTTGGTAACTGTGTAAAAACTGCCATTTTTTGTGCGTCATCTGTTTCAAGTGTGGCTAATTTATCAAGCAATAAAAAACAAGTTTGCTGTAAGTTAGCCTCTGCACTGCCCTCTTCAAAATGACTGCTCTGCATGTTATCGATTAGGGTTAATGCTTGTAAGTAACCATTGGCAAAATTAAAAGTGGCATCTTGCTCGGCTGATATACTGTTTTGTATCATCAATTGTAATGGTAAACCTTGCTCAAAGGTTTGATTTACTTGCTGATAGATAGCGAGTACTGTTTGAGCAAAATCACTCGCCATACGTTCACTAGAAAAGCTACTTTCTCCGTTTACAAAAAGTAACGGCATCCATTGTTCAAGTTCCAGTTCACTGCTCGCCATCGCACAAATAAAAGCAAAACCAAAATCAATATCCACACAACGTTCATTTATCTCAGTTGATGCATAAAGTTTTTGTAAGTTGTTATAACTTTCAAGGCATTCACTATTTGACACTTATTAACTCCCATAAAAAAACCCACCAAAAGGCAGGTTTTTAAAATTTAAAACACTGTAAAAGGCTTAAAATAGCACGTTTGACAGTTCAAATAAATCTTCACGGAACGGACGTTTCATATCTTCTAGACAATGAATGATATCATGGTGAACCATTTTACCATTTTGAATACCGATACAACGCGCACTTTCGCCTTTCATTAGCAATTCAACACTAAAAACACCCATACGGCTTGCTAAAACACGGTCAAATGCCATCGGAGCACCACCACGTTGAATATGGCCCAAAATAGTTGCACGTGTTTCACGTCCAGTTTGCTCTTCAATACGTTTAGCAAGTGCATTAACATCTGTTACATGCTCAGTGATAGCAATAATGGCATGTTTTTTACCCTTCGCTTCACCGTCAGCAAGTTGTGCAAGTAACGCTTCTTCACAAAAATCTTTTTCAGGAACGATAACGTATTCACTACCACCAGCAACCGATGCCCATAGTGTTAAATCACCACAGTAACGGCCCATGATCTCAACAATAGAGATACGGTTGTGTGAAGATGATGTATCACGTAAACGGTCTACTGCATCAACAATTGTGTTTAAACAAGTCATGAAACCGATAGTGTAATCTGTGCCCGCAATATCGTTGTCGATCGTGCCAGGAACACCGATACACGGGTAACCCATTTCACTTAGTTTTTTAGCACCCATATAAGAACCATCACCACCGACAACAACTAATGCTTCGATACCGTGCTTCTCAAGGTTTTGAATTGCTTCGCGGCGAACTTGTTCTTCTTTAAATTCAGGAAAACGAGCTGTTCCTAAGAATGTACCACCACGATTGATAACATCAGATACAGAACGACGCTCTAGTTTTACGATTTTGTCAGCATGTAAGCCAGCATAACCATCATAAATACCATAAACTTCGATACCATTTGCTAAACAAGTACGTACCACTGCACGGATAGCAGGATTCATGCCTGGTGCATCACCACCACTTGTTAAAATTCCAATTTTTTTAATCACGCTTTACCTCAACCAATAATGAAAATTATTTTGAATTCAGTTTCACCGTTATACGATCTTTAGAAGGCATATTTATGACACAAGCCTAGTTAATAACAGTGAATGCTGCTGATATATTTTGTGTAAGTATAGTGTACCTTTTTTATATCCATATGCTAGATGCTGATTACATTTCGTTACATAGCAAACATCATAGAGGTACACTGATCACTTTTTCCTTGGCAATGATTATCTTACAGTAGATTGCCTATTTCTTTGTTCTTTCGCAATTTATTCGCTAAAAACAGTGTCATGATACTGTCATGTAAGCGCGTTAAGTTATCAACACTTAATAAATAGGAGATAAAAATGAAAAGTAAAAAGAAGATGCTGCGTAACAAACATATTTGGTACTGCGTGTGGAATAGTAAAAATGCGAACCAAAGCCCAAAATGTGATGCGGTTTATCAACCAACACGCCATTCAAGTAAATAAAACAGTGCATTAGCACTGTTTTATTATTAGCTTTCAAAAATAACTATCCAGACCTTCTCGTTTTACCCTTCAACTTTCATGCATTAAGCCAGTGTATCTGAAGCCACTTTATAAGATGGGTCTTCCATTAAATTAATCTCAACTAACACACCTGCTTTGTGTAATAACTTACGACAGTCTCGGCTCAAATGACGAACATGTACTTTGCGACCTTCACGTTTATAACGTTCCGTTAAAGTGGTAATGGCTTCAATGGCTGACTGGTCAACAACACGTGACCCAGCAAAATCAACAATCACATGGTGAGGGTCATTTTTAATATCAAATAGCTCTAAAAAGTTACTTGTTGAACCGAAGAATAAAGGACCATTGACACTGTAGGTTTTTTCATCTTTTTCTTCATCAAGATGGCTGATTGCGTGGATATGTTTTGCATGTTCCCAAGCAAAAACCAAAGCAGATACAATAACACCAACAAAAACGGCAATCGCTAAATCAGTCATAACTGTTACTGCACTCACGAGCACGATAACAAAAGCATCTTTTTTAGGCACATTCTTCATCATCTTAAAAGACGCCCATTCAAAGGTACCCAATACAACAATAAACATCACCCCTACCAATGCAGCTAAAGGTACAACTTCAATCAAACCCGATGCAAACAGTATAAAGGCAAGTAAGCCCAATGCAGCGGTAATACCCGATAAACGACCACGTCCACCTGAGTTAATATTGATCATCGATTGACCGATCATTGCACAGCCGCCCATACCACCAAAGACACCATTGACCATATTAGATGCCCCTTGCGCAATACACTCTTTATTTGCACGTCCGCGTGTACCGGTCATCTCATCAACAACGGTTAAGGTTAATAGCGATTCAATCAGCCCAACGGCAGCCAGAATTAATGAATAAGGAAGGATGATATATAGCGTTTCTAAAGAGAATGGCACGACAGGTATTGCAAAAGTAGGTAATGAGCCTGCAATCGTTGCATTTTCATCGCCTGACATACTGCGTAAAAAATCAACCACGGTACGTGTATCAAGCGCAGGAACAAAATAAACTAATAATGTAACAACCACAATAGCAACTAATGTCGAAGGAACTGCGTTGGTTAAGCGAGGCAAATAATGAATGATCGCCATGGTTAATAAAACCAGTGCAAGCATAATATAAAGTGCCGAACCCTGTAACCATCCAAATTCACCTGCGGCATTCTTTACTTTGAACTGCCCAAGCTGAGCAAGGAAGATAACAATCGCAAGTCCATTTACAAACCCCACCATCACCGAATGCGGCACCATGCGAATAAACTTACCGAGATGAAAAATACCAAACAGGACTTGTAATAACCCTGCCAGTAAAACAGCAGCAAATAGATATTGCACACCATGCTCAGAAACAAGTGACACCATCACAACTGCCATTGCGCCAGTGGCACCAGAAATCATGCCTGGTCGTCCACCAAAAATAGATGTAATTAATCCCACCATGAATGCGGCATATAAACCAACCATTGGGTCGACGCCAGCAACAAATGCAAAAGCAACCGCTTCTGGTACGAGAGCGAGGGCAACTGTTAAGCCCGATAAAATATCATTTTTAATGCTGTTATTGCTAACATTGGGAAACTCAAACACGCTTATTATCCTTAATTTTTCGCACAATTTTGTGGGCGCAAATTGTAGCGTTTTTTTCATGTAACAGCAAAGCAAACCTTTTTTATATCTTTGACATTAGGTTTACTTGGAAGTGGGTAACTTATTAGCAGTCATTTAAATAAGTATAAAGAGGATTAAAAATGGGAGAAAAAGTACCGCTAAGTTAGCGGCACTTAAATATGAACGCTTTTATTCTTGTTGTTCAGCTTGGGCTAACAGCTCCCGACTCGGCCAAGCATTGAGTACCGCTTTGACAAGGGTTGCTAATGGAATGGCAAAAAACACCCCCCAAAATCCCCATAATCCACCAAAGACCAACACCGCAATAATAATGACAACAGGATGTAGGTTTACTGCTTCAGAAAATAACAACGGTACAATTAAATTACCATCTATCGCTTGCACAATACCGTAAGCTATCATCAAATAAACAAAATCAGCAGAGAGTCCCCACTGAAAAAGAGCGACAACTGCAACCGGAGCGGTCACCGCGGCAGCACCGATATAGGGAATAAGAACAGAAAGCCCAACTAATACCGCAAGCAGCGCAGAATAACGAAGGTCCATAAAGAAAAACACAAAATAAGTCGCCACACCAACAATGAGGATCTCAATAACCTTGCCACGAATATAGTTCATGATCTGCCCATTCATCTCAACCCAAACTTGTTCAACCAGCTTTATGTTACTCGGTAAAAACTGTTTAATACTATTGGTTAGCTGCTGCTTATCTTTAAGCATAAAGACCATCATCAAAGGCACTAAAATTGCGTATACAATCAATGCTGCAATATTAAGTAGTGAGCTAAAGGAGTGTGATAACAAAAAGCCACCGCTATCCAGTATATAAGCGCGAATATTTTCAACTAATAGGGTGATGGTAGTGGGATCAATGGTATCCGGGTATTGAGCAGGTAATGTTGCCAAATAAATTTGTGCTTCATTAAACATACTAGGTAAATCACGGATCAACGCTGCTCCCTGCTTAAACACCGTCGGTAGAATGCCTAAAAAAGCAAATACCGCCAATGAAATAAACAGTAGCATCACTACAAAAGTGGACAGGGTACGGTTCAGCTTAAAGCGAGTTAAATAATTGACTGGCCACTCAAGCATATATGCGAGTATTAAGGCCACAAAAAGTGGTGCGAGGATACTGCCAAAAAAATAAACAGTAGCAAATGCACCGGTTAAAAGTAAAAAAAGAGCACTTAAGTTTGGATCTGCAAAACGGTTTTTATACCATACCGTTAACTGTCTTAACATTTCGCTGTACCTATATGATTAAGGGTGATAATTAATGAAAATGAATTTTCATATCTGAACGATTGATATACGTAGGACTTTTTTTCTAAGAATAAAATAATATCAGACATAGCAAGCTCAGTAGAAAAAATAAGTTTAAGTGAACTGTTGTTAAAATCATCTGTCTTTAATAGCTCACGCTTTAATAAAACTAATGCAAGTGGGCAGCGTATTGAGCTTAAATCCAATACGTTCATATTTTACCTCTACCACTAAAAAAGGCTATTATTACCTTTGCTTATAGATAAGACAATCAACACTTGTCATAAATTCGAAGTGGTGATTGTATTCGTCACATAATATTTTTCAGCCATTTTCTGAGCGGCTATTTTAACGTACTATAAGTATTATCTTTCTCTTTTCGCAAACGAGACATTAATGTGTTCAATAAATCAATAATTGTATCGCTGTATTTTTTATTTCTGTTTCTCTCAGCGCCGAGCAGCGCATCCAACTCACTGCCAGATATTGGCACTGTAGGCGCAGGTGCTCTCACCATTGAAAAAGAGAAAGAGTATGGTTGGGCATTTCGTTTGATGGCCAATCAAGCATTGCCTATCATCCATGATCCTATTTTAAACCATTATATTGAGGATCTCGGACAAAATATTGTTGGCCATGCAGACTCGGTCAAATTACCCTTTAGTTTCTTTCTTGTTGAAGACAGTGAAATTAATGCCGCCGCTTTTCTTGGTGGTAATGTAAAAATACATACCGGACTATTTTTATATGCCCAAAACGAGAGTGAACTAGCAGGCGTTGTTGCTCATGAGGTGGCGCATATTACACAACGTCACCTAGCACGTATGCTAGAACAGCAATCATACAGTAACCCAGCATCATTAGCCGCACTAGCAGGCTCTATTTTACTGGCACTCGTCTCACCCGCGGCAGGCATGGCAGCCATTAGCACCACCATGGCTGTGACCATGCAGTCGCAAATAAACTATACACGTTTACATGAATATGAAGCTGACCGCATCGGCATCACTACCTTATATAATGCAGGTTATGATCCTTATGGAATGGCAAACTTCTTTGGTAAGTTAGCAGAAAAATATAAATATGCATCCATGCCTCCTCAAATGCTATCCACTCACCCACTTCCAGAAACACGTTTAGCGGAAGCCCGTTTACGTGCAGGACAATTTGAACCTAAAAGAGTGAACAGTAATCTTGATTATCAGCTCAGTAAAGCACGCATCACAGTACGCTATAACAGTTTTACAGCGGCGACAGCTATTAATTATTATCAAAGTCAGCTTAAAAACAGTCGATATCAACTCAAAGCTGCCGCTGAATATGGACTAGCACTCGCTTATTTCAAAAATAAGGATTATCAAAAGGCAAATAAGCTAGCAGTACAATTACTAGAAAACGATCCAAATAACCTTTTCTATCTCGACTTTATTACCGATACGTTGTTGGCACTTAAGCAAACAGAAAAAGCGGTACAACTACTTACTCCTTATCAACAAAGAGCACCTAAGAATGCAGTCCTTACCTTGAATTTGGTGGTCGCATTACAAGAACAAAAGAACTACAAGCAAGCGGAAAAGCTATTAGAGAAATTTATACGTTCTCATCCTGATCATATACTGGCGCATATCGTTGCTATTGATCTTTATAAATTAATGAAAGAACGTGCAAAAGAGCATGCGACAAAAGCAAATTATCTTTCACTTCAAGGGCGCTTTAGAGAAGCAAGCCAAGAGATGGGTAGCGCATTGGTATACACAAAAAGTAACTTGGACCAAGCACGCTACAGCGCAAGTATCGACTACTATAAAAAGCAAGATTTACGCTTACAGGCACTACAGTAATAATGATTTAAGCCTCGAGAGCGAGGCTTAGAACAGTATGCTAAAAGACAACATTCCATTTAGCATGAGACTCGACTTTTAATATTTTAATCGTGTCCAATTTTGAAAGGTCGATTAACTTTCTTGGTATATAACTACGCGTTTTGGCATTTAAGAACACTTCAACCACAGGTTTTAACATGTTGTCATTAATATCAATGACCTTTGCTAAATGATGATTGTTCAGCATCACCAAACTACCTGCAGGGTAGATACCCACTGACTGAATAAACTCTCTGACTAAACGGGGGTTAAAATGTGTCCCTCCCCATTTGACTAAAAGCTTCAACACCTCTGAAGGCTCTTTACCTTCGTGATAACAGCGGTCAGCTGTTAACGCATCATACACATCAACAATAGCAGCCATTTGCCCGTAAAGACTTATTTGCCCCCCCTTTAAGCCAAGCGGATAACCATTTCCATCATATTTTTCATGATGTTGTGCAGCAATATCCATTGAAACCTTTGACAAACCAACTGTTTTTTCAAGTATTTTTCGACTATCTACTACGTGCTGCTTCATAATAACAAACTCTTCAGGCGTTAGTTTGCCGGGCTTATTTAATATCTCATCGGGTGTTAACGTTTTGCCAATATCGTGCAGCAAACCGCCAATTCCCACTTCGCAGATAATTTTTTCAGAAAGCCCCATGCTTTTTGCAAACGCCATCATCAACACAGAAAAACTCACTGAGTGTTCAAAGGTATAAACATCCATAGAGCGAATACGAGATAACCCCAGTAATGCATTCGGGTTACGTAAAATTGATTGACTGAGTTTATTAATAACGGGATTGACTTGCTCTAGCTCGATATGTTGCCCCATTTTCGCATTAGACATCATATCGGTGATGAATTCGCCCGCCATTGAAAAAGCAACTTTAGCCTTTCCCATCTCTTCTAGTGCAGTGAATTTTTTAGGTTGGTTATCCACTACTTTTGTTAATGGACTCTTTTCTAGCTGCGGTTCTTCAACCAAGAGATCCAGCCCTTTCTCCGTATCTATCTCAACAAGGGTAATACCTGCAGCAATAATCTTTCGTATTTCAGTGTCTGTTTTTAGTTTAAAACTATTTAAGACAAAGGGATGATTTAACCAATCACATTTTAGATCGTGGATATACATCCCTTCCCTCAACTGGCTAACACTAATTTTTTTTAACATGTCATTCACTATAATGTCGCCATCTCTATCTACCAAAAAATTGGTTAATAATGGCCTCTAAGTTATCTTCAAGTTGTTCTTCGAAACTGTCTAAACTCTCTCCAAAAAAAGAAAGATATTGTCCTGCTTTAGGTGAGGTTAGTTTTTTATTAACTAATTGAAACTCTAATTCAGGTAAATTTTTATCTAATCTCGGTGCAATTACCCAGATAAGATAGGCGTCAGAGCAGGCCTGCAGCTGAGTTTGGGCAAAATCACAAAACTCACTAATGTATTGGATACCATCAGGTCCTAATGAACCAGGTTCCATTCGAAAAATTACCGTCAATTTTTTATTTTCAGGGAAATTGTCTTTTGACACAAGCATTTACCTCCTCATTTTTAAGCTAATCATACAGTAGCCTCCAAATAAACCTAAAAAATATAATTGTCATCAGCGTAATTGGTGATCGACGCCCTAAAAACATCTATCAATAAAATTGATTCTCACATTTAAAACTATCAAATATTATTATGGAAATTTTAACGGTACTATAATTGGGCTTTACACTTAACGCATTGTTTATTAAAGCACAAAAATATATTCTTATTAACGCGTTATCTTTTTAACGCATTGTTTATTAAAGGAGAAAAAATGAAAATGGATAACCTTAACCTTATTAGCTATTTCACATGGAGCGTGAATTTTCACGGCGAGCACTATGCACTCTAACCCACTTTACTCAGTAAAAAGTCATCAACAAACGGGGAATCAACCCCCAGTAACGAATTCAAATAATGTATTCGAAATCGTTAAAGATTATGGCGTAGCAAAACAGAAAAAAGCGTTTTCTAACTCGCTCATTTTGGCTATTTTTGCAGGCGCTTTTATCGCCATTGCTTTTGTATTTTATACCACTGTTACGACGGGTGCTGGAGATGCGCCCTGGGGAATAATGAAGCTCGCTGGCGGATTAGCATTTAGCTTAGGGCTAGTGTTAGTGGTTGTTTGTGGTGGAGAACTGTTTACTAGCACCGTACTGAGCAGTGTTGCTTGGACACAGGGGCTGTTTTCAACGAAAGCCTTACTGAGCTGCTGGTTACGTGTTTACCTTGGTAACTTAATTGGCGCGATGCTGATTTTAGGCTTGGTTTTACTCGCAAAAATGCAACTTTTAAATGGTGGAGAATGGGGTATCAATGCAATGCAAATAGCCCAGCACAAACTACACCATAGCTGGGGACAAGCCTTTGCATTAGGTGTTTTATGTAACCTATTAGTTTGCCTAGGTATCTGGATGACATTTAGCAGTAAAGACATCTTAGCTAAGGCCTTATTACTGATTTTACCTGTAGCAATGTTTGTCAGCAGCGGCTTCGAACATAGTGTCGCAAATATGTTCATGGTGCCATTAGGGATCGCCATTAATGCATTTAGTCCAGAAAGCTACTTTATATCACATGGTTTTGCAGCGAATGCATTTGCAGACCTAACATGGGGGCATTTCATCGTAAATAATTTGATCCCAGTAACCATTGGCAACATCGTCGGCGGCGCATCTTTAATCGCACTCGCTTATGCCAACAAACCGAAACAAACAATAAATACAATGGAAGCAAATCATAATGCTTCCCCTGTTCAAACACATAAAAATTCTCAAGGAAATACACCGATGAAAAATAAATTAAACCAATTAACTGTTAGTGATGTTATGCAAAAAAATACACTTCAATTTTCAGCAGACCGTTGTATTTACCAAGCATTAGCAACACTTAGTGAGCACCCACTTAGCGCAGCTCCTATCGTTGACGATAAGGATCAACTTATCGGCTTTGTTTCAGAACAAGATATTTTACGTTTATTATGGTCTGAAGAATATTCAGCAGACCTTAGCTACCAACTAAAAGATGTAATGCAAACAGAAATATTAACGGTTGATGCTGCACAACCTATCTCTGCACTACTTGAGTTTATGGTGGTAGATAAAGAAAAGCTATTCCCTGTAAATCAATCAGGTATGTTGATGAGTTCGCAATACCAAAGTTACGAACAACGCTTAAAATCAGCAAGTGCGCAACAACCAAGTATTTACCCTGTTGTCCATAATGGTAAAATTTGTGGCGTAATTTCACGTAAAGAGTTGACCAAATTAATGGTTAAACAATACCAACCAAATGACCAAACGGGTAAACAAGCAGCATAAGTAAAAAATCACTCACGTTCAGATCTCTATAAGTTATAGCAGAGCATGATAACGTGCAGTTAAAAGCGAAAAGGCAAAACCTAAGATAGGTTTTGTCTTTTTTTATAGTTGTTAACAAGACGTTTTGCCTCAGCAATAATACAGCTACGTAGTGGGTTTTCCCCGACATCTTTACGCCATATCAATGCCAAATTTCGTGTCATGTTAAGATCCGGTGTTGGTAATATAACCAAACTCCCGTTTTTTACATCTTGTTCAACATCTAAGTAAGGTAAACACCCTAAGTAAATACCGTTCTTAACCAATGCTTTAATAACGGATACACTTTCATACTCTTTATAAACATCAATATTTTCAATTAATCCGTGAACAGCACCATCAAATATATGCCGAGTACCCGAGCCTTGTTCACGCAAAATCCACTGAGCCTGCTCAAGCTGTGCCATGTTCACTATAGGGAGGTTCGCATAAGGGTGAAAAGTACTACTGATAATAACCAGGTGATCTTCAAATAAATTCTCTTGATGAACACGACTATCGTCATTACGCCCCTCAATAATCCCCATTTCCTGATCGTGATTAATAACGCCATCAACAACATGCTCAGTATTCTCTATTGTTAGCTCTATACGAAGCTCAGGGAAATCAGTATCAATTTTACTGATAAGCTGTGGAAGTAAATGTTCAGCAAAAGTTTGACTAACAGAGAGTGTAAAAGTCCCACTTATAATTTGTTGGCCATGTAAACCTAACTCTATTTGTTGGGCATCTTGTAAGAGACGTTTGGCTTTTGGTCGTAACCAACGTCCCCAGTGGCTTAGCGTCAAACGGTTACCTTGCCTTATAAACAAAGGTCTATCGAGCACATTTTCAAATTGTGAAAGTGACATACTCACTGCCGATTGAGTCATTGATAATTTTCGAGCTGCAGCGCTAACACTCTCTTGACTCGCAACCGCATCAAAAACAGTGAGTTGTTTTAAGGTATATTTCATTAGTTCTCTCTATATAACCATCAATTAAAATGATACTAAGTAGCTTTAATATAACAAACCCTATATAACTAAACAAACCTTAATAAATCAGGGGGGAAGCAGTAAAAGTAATTATAAGATTAGAACCTGACAAGGGTACGAATAGAGCAGGCATCTATTTTAGCCTTGTACAACAGTAGGATAACTCAGATGCTGATTTGGATGTGTCGCGACACACGACATCTACCAAGCGACCTACCGCATCATTTGCGGTAAGCAACTTACCTAAAGCAAGTAATTGATACTCAGAGAGGCTTGTATTGAACATATTAGGCTCATTACACAATATCGTTGCTGATTGAGTCTGATCATTGATACAGCTATTGATATTCATCAGCACTTTCTTTGATAGAAAATATTATGCGGTTGCCGTATAGATAAGCTTTCATTACAGTTAGTTTTCGTAGTTCAAGGTAATTATTAAAAAGCAGTTGATGACGATTATTTGAACGCACAGATAAAGAAGATATTTATATGAATTTAGATGCCATTAACCACAACAGAAGTTAAAAAAGTAAACCGCAACTTATATAGATAAGTCGCGGTTGTATTTTAATCACTACAATTGCTGTGAACGATTAATTTTCTAGCGGCTTTGCTTTAATGGTGGTTGGTTCAGAAACAGGTTCATCTGCAATATGTTTACCTTTTGACGTTTTAATAACATAAGTCGTTATCATCAGCATCGCAATCACACCGAGTGTAGTGGCGATATCAATACCTAATCCAAACCCTAAGGTGCTGCTATTAAGAATAAACGTGATAACAACCGTGGTCATAAACATTGCAGGTACCGTCGCTACCCAATGTAATTTATTATGGCGCAATAAATAAGCAGAAGCAGTCCATAACATCATCACAGCAGTGGTTTGATTAGCAAACCCAAAGTAACGCCAGATAATACCAAAATCAACTTGCGTTAATACGGCACCAAGAACAAACAGAGGCAATGCCATTAATAAACGATTACGAATCGATTTTTGTGGCATATTGAAATATTCAGCCATGATCAAGCGACTTGAGCGGAATGCAGTATCACCAGAAGTTATCGGCAAAATAACCACACCCAGGAATGCAACAATACCACCAAACACACCTAACAGACCGATAGAAGTATCATAAACAATCGCACCAGGTCCGCCAGCACTTACCGCTTCCGATAACGCTTCAACACTACCAAAGAATGATAACGCCAGTGCACACCAGATAAGTGCGATAATACCTTCACCAATCATTGCACCATAAAACACAAAGCGACCATTACTTTCATTTTCTAAACAACGCGCCATGAGTGGCGATTGTGTTGCATGGAAACCAGAGATAGCACCACAAGCAATAGTAATAAATAGCGCCGGCCATAACGGCATATCATTAGGATTCATATTAGTGAACATCATGCTCATCTCGTAATCACCTAATAAACTATGTTCACTTGAGAAGCCTAATGCAACCACAAGGCCTACCGACATAAACACTAGTAGCGCGCCAAAGAAAGGGTAAAAACGACCAATGATTTTATCGATTGGCACGATGGTCGCAATCACGTAATAACTAAAGATGATAATAACCATCGTCAGCATCGGCATTGCTAAATCAGTTTGTTGATTAACCAAGTTAGTTAACATGCCAGCAGGCGCAGAAACAAACACAACCCCCACGAGCAATAGCAGTACTAATGCAAAAATATTCATGAAGTGTTTTGCACCATTACCTAGGTACTTACCGGTAATAGCAGGTACAGATGCCCCGCCATTTCGTACCGATAACATGCCAGAAAAGTAATCATGAACAGCACCGGCAAAAATACAGCCTAATACAATCCATAACATCGCAGCAGGCCCATATAACGCGCCCATAATAGGTCCAAAAATAGGCCCTACTCCGGCAATATTAAGTAGCTGAACGAGGTAAACTTTACTTTTTGACATTGGCACATAATCAACGCCATCTGTTTTACTAAAAGCAGGCGTTGTACGTTCGCTTTTTATACCGAATACTTTTTCTATGAATGCGCCATAGAAAAAGTATCCACCGAGTAACAATGCAACACAAAATAGAAACCACAACATATGTTTAATCCTTTAAGTTAATATAAGTAGTCGTTACCATTCAAGGTGCATCATTTTACTCAATGACAAATTACGTTGGTTGATAACGGGTAGATACACTTTCTATTAACCTAAATACAATGTCACTCAGCCATTAAGCCAGTGGTCATATATCAGTTTTAGTGGCAGCGATAATAAATTAAGTGGTTTTATTATATTTCAGGGTTTTCTTAATGTAGTTGGAATCGATCCTTAAGCATTTTCAGATAACGGCGACTTACTGGCGCCACAGCACCACTCACCGTCACGATTTCCGCCAGCGCATTATCCAATAATTTAATCTCGCGAATGGCATTAGGATTGATCAAATATTGTCGATGGCAACGTAATAATTCTGTTTTCTCCTCTAATATTTTTAAACTTAATGAGCAACTCGTTTCTGCTGCACCTTTATCACTTTGCTGGCTAATAATATGCACACCAGATTGATCACTATATGCGACCTCTATTTCACTCGGTTTTAATAACAGGTAGCGATTAAAACCTGCACAGGGGATCAAGCTTAACGGCTTATCGGTTAATACCTGATAATTTTCCTGCTGCATTTTACATTTAACGCGCTTTAAGGTTTTTCGTAAGCGACAAGGCTCAACCGGCTTAAGAATATAATCAAAAGCATTGTCTTCAAATGCTTGTAATGCATACTCATCAAAAGCAGTCACAAAAATCACTTTCGGCATAGTCTCAGGATCTAACATACCTAACATCTCAATCCCGTTGATTTGTGGCATCTGAATATCCAAAAAAATTAGATCTGGCTTTAACTGATTTACCTTTTTAAGTCCCTCGATAGCATTATTGCAGGATGCGACAACCTCTATAGTGACCTCCTGCTGCTCTGCAATGAGTGCGATTAATTCATCACGCGCATATTGTTCGTCATCTATCACGATCGCTTTTAACATCCTCATCTCTCCCCTTGTGGTGATTTGTTAAAGGGAAACTTGATTTTAGCGCAAGTAGTACTCCCTTTTTCGCAGGACATTCGCAGTCCATACTGCTCACCAAAACAATTCTTTAGGCGTTTATCCACAATTTGTAAACCCAAACCTTGTTGTAATTCATTATTATTTAGGCAATAGGTGCCTGCATTATCAATCACTTTCAATACGACAAGCCCATTTTGTAAATACCCAACAACATCAATAATGCCATTTTCAAGCTGTGTGGAGGTTCCATGCTTAATGGCGTTCTCCACCAAGGGTTGTAAAGTGAAAGTGGGTACATACTGCGATAATAATACTTCATCAATATTAATATTCACCGTCAGCCTATCTGAGAAGCGAGCCAATTCTATTTCTAGGTAAGCATGAATATGTTTCAACTCATCCTGTAGCGTAACCGACTCAATATTGTGCTTCAAATTACGACGGAAAAATTGCGACAGATGCACAATAAGCTGGCGTGCTTTATCAGGGTCTTGTCGTATCACGGCGCTGATCGTATTTAATGCATTAAACAAAAAATGCGGATTAACCTGCGCTTGCAGTAAACGCAGTTCAGCCTGTGTCAGTAAGGTTTGTTGATCGTGATAACGACTATTTAATATTTGATTGGAGAGCAGCTTTGCCAACCCCTCCCCTAAACTAAGGTTAAGCGATGAGAATAACTTCTGTTTTGGCTCATATAACTTAATTGTACCTAATACTTGGTTTTCACTGCCTAGTAGCGGAATAATTAATGCAGCCCCCAGTTTACAATGATCACTTAACGAACACTGATAGGCGATCTCATAGCCATCAGCAAAAATGAGTTCTGCATTATCGATCGCTTGCTTAGTATGTTTGGAAGAAATGACCGTTCCAGGAAGGTGGTGATCTGCCCCAATGCCAATAAACGCCATAATCTTTTGACGGTCAGTAATGGAAACCGCCCCAACCCCCGTTTCTTCATAAATTATTTGCGCTACTTTTTGGGTATTTTCTTGATTGAAACCACCACTTAAAATACCCACGGTACGCTCAGCAATGGTTAATGCTTTACTGGAAAAAGAAGCGGAGTACTTTTCATAAATGGTTTTTCTATCCTGAATAATACTCATAAATAATGCAGCGCCGACAGAGTTCGCGATAATCATCGGTAGTGCAATCGTTTCGACTAGGTCTAAGGCTTGCTCATAGGGCTTTGCAACCAGTAAAATAATCGACATCTGCATCACTTCAGCAATCAGCAAGACAACCAAAGCCAGAAAAGGGTTGAAAATTCTTTCTATTAAACCTCGGCGCATATAATAAAGGTGCACTAACCCACCCAGTAACCCTTCAGATGTAGTGGATATTGCACAGGCAACATCAGTAAAGCCGCCCATCGAATAACGATGAATCCCCCCGGTTAACCCAACCGCAAAACCAACCACGGGCCCGCCTAGCAAACCGCCCATCACCGCACCTATCGCACGAGTATTCGCAATCGCATTTTCTATTGCCAAACCAAAATAGGTACCAAGGATACAAAACAAGCTAAAGATGACGTAGCAAGTAAGTCGATGTGACAAACGACCAGAAAGCATTGTTAAGGGCATAAATAGCGGTGTTTTACTCAACAAGTAAGCGAGCACAAGATAAACGCTAAGTTGCTGTAATAATGAAAAGATAAGTTCCATAAACATTTTCCGAAAATACAAAGAAAAACAGCTAATTATTTAAAACTAACGCAATGGTTAATAATGCAACGCTGAATTGCCAACGATTTTATAATAGGCAAGCTAGCGACCGAGGAGCAACGGGTATATACTCCCGTTCTTTAAAAATTTTGCAATAAAGTGGTGATATAAATGAGTGTTGATGCAATTGGTTTATCTTCAGAGTTATTAAAAGCGGTTAAGGCTTGTGGTTACAAGACCTTAACGCCAGTTCAACAACAAGCGATTCCGATGATCCGTTCGGGTGTTGATATTCTTGCGAGCGCACAAACAGGTACCGGTAAAACAGCTGCATTTAGCTTACCGATTCTAGACCTAATCGCTAAAAACAGCGGTGATAAAGAAGCGAATAATCGCACGATTAAAGCGCTGATTTTAACGCCTACACGTGAGCTTGCACTGCAAGTCGCTAAAAATGTCAGTGAATACAGCCAATTTATGCCACTCACATCAGGTGTAGTAACGGGCGGTGCAAATGCAGATCCACAAATAAAAATGTTAAAAACAGGCGTTGATATATTGATAGCGACACCAGGGCGCTTACTTGAGCATCTTAATGCGCGTCACGTCAACCTGACTCACATAAAACATTTAGTATTAGATGAAGCGGATCGTATGTTAGATATGGGTTTCTTAACCGATATTCAGCAACTATTAGATGTCATGAAGCAGAAACATCAAACCGTCATGTTTTCAGCGACCTTCTCTCCAAAAGTGAAAACATTAGCGAACCAGTTATTACATACGCCAAAAACAATTGAAGTATCTCCATCTAACTCAACGTCAGGTAAAGTAAAACAACAAGTTTACTGGGTCTCTGAAGTACGTAAGCGCGAACTATTATCTGAATTGATCGGTGTTAAGAACTGGAAACAGGTATTAGTTTTTGCAGGTACAAAAGAGAGCGCAAACCTACTTGCTAAAGAATTAAAACTCGATGGTATAAAAGCAGCGGTTTGTCATGGCGATAAAACGCAAGGTGCACGTAATAAAGCTATTGAACAATTTTCACAAGGTAACGTACGTGTTTTAGTCGCAACAGATGTTGCTGCACGTGGTTTAGATATCCCAGATCTTCCTTATGTTGTTAACTTCCACCTCCCTTTCTTAGCGGAAGATTACGTACATCGTATCGGTCGTACAGGTCGTGCAGGTAAAACAGGGACAGCTATTTCATTAGTTAGCCCAAAAGATGAGCAATTCTTAGATAATATCGAAACATTAATTGGCCGTCAGTTCGAACGCATCATCTACCCAGGTTATGAAATGAGCGATCAATATGAATCTGATGATGGAAGCACCGTAAAACCGCTTAAGAAAAGCCGATATAAAGCAACACAAGAGCGTAATCAAATAATCGAACGTAAAAAAGCAGAAAACACCCCTGCAGCGATACGTCGAGCAAAAGCTCAGAAGCGTAAAAAGCGTTAATAAATAAGCAATAAGTACACGCATCAACCAGTTAATCGTTAATGCGTTTATTTATTGCTCATTCAAAACATTTAACGCAAATAATGTTTGACGAGACCCGCACAACTCCGTAATATCTCGTCTCGTTGACAGGGCAACAGCCTTTCAACACTAGTTACTAACTAGCAGATGTAAACTGTAAATACAATTTCGGTGATTAGCGCAGCTTGGTAGCGCACCTGGTTTGGGACCAGGGGGTCAGAGGTTCGAATCCTCTATCACCGACCAAATTTTTAAAATGTGTTTTAAACATGTTTCAGAAACCAGCTACGCGCCCTTAGCTCAGCTGGATAGAGCAACGGCCTTCTAAGCCGTAGGCCACAGGTTCGAATCCTGTAGGGCGTACCATTTTAAAAAGTATAGTGGCGGATGTAGCTCAGTTGGTAGAGCCCCGGATTGTGATTCCGGTTGTCGCGGGTTCAATCCCCGTCATTCGCCCCATCTTTTTTAAGAATGCGTGTAGAAAAAGAAGTAAAAGTTTAAATAGATGCGGAAGTGGCGGAATTGGTAGACGCGCTAGATTTAGGTTCTAGTATCGTAAGATGTGAGAGTTCAAGTCTCTCTTTCCGCACCATTTAAACAAAGTAACAAAGCAGTAAGTTCTCGGTGATTAGCGCAGCTTGGTAGCGCACCTGGTTTGGGACCAGGGGGTCAGAGGTTCGAATCCTCTATCACCGACCACATTTTAAAGGCCGCCTTTAAACGCGGTTTTTTCTGTCTTAGGACAGTGCAATGCCCTACTACTTAGATAGTTAAGGTATTGAATAAAAAGGTTAGTGGCGGATGTAGCTCAGTTGGTAGAGCCCCGGATTGTGATTCCGGTTGTCGCGGGTTCAATCCCCGTCATTCGCCCCATCTTTTGATGTAAAAAGCAGTAAAGTTTAAATAGATGCGGAAGTGGCGGAATTGGTAGACGCGCTAGATTTAGGTTCTAGTATCGTAAGATGTGAGAGTTCAAGTCTCTCTTTCCGCACCATTTAAACTAATAATGGATTTTGAGAAAATCGGATTTAGGTTCAGCTATTCTCAAAGTAAGCGTAAGAAGTTAGAGTTCAAGTCTCTCTTTCCGTACCATTTAAACATATTAAAATTAATTAGTGATTAACACCCCCTACTAATAAATTTTAAAAATTCGGTGATTAGCGCAGCTTGGTAGCGCACCTGGTTTGGGACCAGGGGGTCAGAGGTTCGAATCCTCTATCACCGACCACATTTAAAAAAACCGCTCTTGTAGCGGTTTTTTTATGTCTAAAATTTACCTTATAAAGCTGATACCAATTACAGTAAATAGTTGATCTATTTTACTGGTTAAAACAACTTACTTCTACGTTGTAAATTTCGCAAAGGGAACAACCATTTACGTCAACTTACGCCTTGAATTAAGCTGTTTTTCCTGCGCAAAATTTAGATCACATAATTAATGTAATCGGTATTAGTTTCTACATAAGACACCTCAAAAATTCGCCCTATTTTTGGCTAAATTTACAACCTTCAAAACCCGTAAATTACAATCGGTGTCCAAAACGTATTAACAACTAGTAAATAATGCCTCTGTTTATTTATGTTTAAATAAACAATAGCCCCAAATTTACAGAAATATATTAAAGGAAAGATTAAATGAAATGCCCTACTTGTGAAAAACAAATTGGCTTAGATTGGCTTGAGGATGAATGCATTGAACCAAATTTAGATTTTGATTGCCCACATTGTGATGAAGTACTTCGTTATGAAATAGATGAAGGGACCTACCTTGGTGCGCAGCATATCACTATAGAAGTAGTTGATGATTAAGAACTTTCTTCAAACTTTACAATGAAGAAAGTACTAAACGATATGCTTGGTTACCTATTAGAGAACAATGTCATCAAATCAGATAGGAAAGTAATACAGCTCTGTTTATAAAAGTACTATATACCTAATGGCAATTTGAAGACAAAGACCCATAAGATTAAGAAAACACTCCACATTAATAAGAATGATAAGCTAAATGGCAGCATCATCGATACCAGCGTACCAATTTTCGCGTTAGGGTTGTATTGCTGTGCAGTGGCCAAAATAATACCTAAGTAGCCGAATAGTGGGCTAATAATATTAGTGACAGAATCACCGATACGAAAAGCAACTTGAGTCAGTTCAACCGGTAGTCCTGCAATCAACATGGTGGGGATAAATACTGGAGCCATCATACTCCACTGCACCGCGGGCGAGCCCATAAAAATATTCAATATCGCACTGCTGATGATAACAAATAACACTAACAGGATAGGGTGAATCGAAAAGCTTTCTGCAAAGGCACCAAAATTAGCAGCCAGAAAACCTGAGATCTGACTCAGTTTAAACACATAAATAAGCTGTGATGCAAAAAAGATAAGCAATAGAAACAATCCCAGCTGACCTAAGCTTTTTTGACAAGCAGCAATAATATCTTTTTCAGTTTTAAAGGTGCCCGATAACCAACCAAAAGTCAGTCCACTTATCCCGAAGAGAAATGAAACTAATACCGGCAACCCTTTCACAACTTCACTGCGCCCCAGCATAGTCCCCTCAGCAGGGCTTAACCAACCATCAGGATGAATCGCTGCGACGAGTATTAGCGTCAGTGTGCTAAAAAAAACAATCGCGGTGAAAAGTAGCGCCCTATCATCATCTGTATTTGGCAAGATAACGTCATCGGTCCTATTAATATCAATATTAGCCAATCTCGGCTCAACGATTTTTATCGACACCAGAGTACCGACCATAATCAATAAGATAACGCTAGCTGCAAGAAAGTAATAATTAGCTAAAGGGCTAACGATAATGGCAGGATCGACCAATTGGGCAGCAGAAGTACTGATGCCAGCAATCACGACGTCATAAGTAGTCATAAAAATAGTGGCATGTGTACCGCCTGCTACGCCTGCGAAGGCAGTGGCAAGACCGGCAAGAGCAGGCCTCCCTGCAGCCTGATAGGTACGACAAGCGAGTGGAATCAGTACAATATATCCCACAGAACCAACCATATTAGATAAAACGCCAAGCAATAAAATGGTTGCAGTTAATTGCCATGTCCCGGCTTGTTTTACCGCTCTTTGAACGCTGTAACCAATCAGACCAGAAGAATCAGCAAGACCAATACCAATAATGGCGACGACAATTATCCCCAAAGGCGGGAAGCGGATAAATGCTTCAACGGAGCCACCAATCCACTCTCGTAAAGCCGCGGGCGAAATTAAGTTCTGAACAAATTGCTGCTCTTGTCCGGGTAACTGATAATGCCAACCTGCATAATGACCTACACAGGAAAGTACAATGACAAAAATGGTTAGTAATATAAATAAAAAAACAGGATGAGGTAACTTATTACCCCAATGCTCAATACGATCAAATATCGATTGCCTGCTATTTTGATTTATACTTTGTTGCCTAGAAATCATAGGTTAAGCCAGCATAATAGGTCGTGCCTCTAATAACCTCTGAGTAAGCTGCTGTGGTTGGATCTGAGATATCTTCATTAGTGATATTATTGACACCTAATTTAATAGAAGCCGCATAATTAATAGCATATCGAAGACCTGCATCAAGTGTCATGTAAGCATCATTAGGCGTTAAATCCTGTCCTAATTCACCAACATGTTCACCGCGGTAATGCACGCGCGCAAACGTATCTAAATCATTAGTGGCAAACCATGTTATCGCGGCTGTCGCTTGATGCTTTGAGGTACCACGAACGGTACTGTTTGTATCATTATCAATGGCGTCTAAATAAGTGTATGAGAGATCAAGCATAGCGCTATCAAAGCCCTGATTAAACGCAAACTCGGCACCTTTAATCGTTGCGCTACCGATATTATTGTAACGGTAATCATTACCGCCTAAAAATTCAGTTTGAATCATATTGTCGATATTATTATAAAATACCGTGACATTGGCAGTGGTGCGATCTAATTCAAAATAGGCACCAATTTCATTAAAGTTACCCGTTTCAGCTTCTAAATCTGAATTACCAGAAATAGTGCCTCCACCTGCAACAGGTGCTGAATACTCATCATAGCTTTGGACTATTTGTGGGGCTTTAAACGCAGTGCTATGGCCTGCTTTTAATGTCCATTGCTCGGTTAGTTGACTGGCAATATAAACACGGTAAGTAAATTCTGTTCCATACATTTCATCATTATCAACGCGCCCACTCAAGGTTAAGACTGAATCATTGTTTATATTCAGATTTGCCTCGGCAAATGCACCTAATTGCGTACGGTGAATAACGTCATTATTAAAGAAATTTGCGGCGCCCGATAGTTCAGTGCCACGTGCATCAAAACCAAATGCGATACCATGTCCAGCTACATCCATTGATGCTTTAGAATCAATGCCATAAGTCGTTTCAGAAATGTCAGAGCTCGGCGTATCAATATATTGAACATCGTAATCATCGTAAAATACACGGCTGCTTACTAAACCATTCGCAAAATGGTAATTGTGCATTGCACTTAATTTAACCGTTTGTCTTTCTTGCTCAAAAGCACGCCCACCAAAAACCTTATCGCCAAGTTGGTCTTCTTCAGAGACTTGTAGTTCGAGCCCTACATCATGATCATCATTAATTTGATAATCTAGCTGATTGAAAATATTGTAATTATTACGCTCACGCAATTTAGTAAAGCTAGGGTCTTGTTCGTAAAAAGCTTGGTCGACATGTAAGTAATTACCAAATACCGTCCAGCTTAATTGTTCAGTCAAAGGCGTTGATAAATACAAGCCTATTTGCTCACCATTACCACCTTTGTCTTGAGCATTGTATTGCCCCTCAACACTGATAGCCCCCTCAGTAAAACCGCTATTTTTTCGGGTTTTAACACTGACAATACCACCCATCGCATCAGCACCATATAAAGAAGACATAGGGCCTCGAATCACTTCGATATTGTCCATTGCGATAGTTGGGATAAAACTCAACCCACTGTCGTTACCACGAAACATTGCTTCGCTACTGTAGTTGCGGTGACCATTCATCAGTACTTGTGTATAACCCGAGTTAAGTCCGCGAATTGCAACTCCACGTGTGCCATTGGCATTGTTGCTTACTGTTACACCAGGGGTACCGACTAATACATCACCAAGATCTTGAGAGAGTTGTAACTGATCGGCTTCATCTGGCGAGATAACGCTAACAGTGGCTGGTGCCATTGCGATCGTTGCATCTTCACTTGCACTAGCAGTAATAACCATGACATCCCCCACTTCTGTCGATTGCTGAGCGTTGACCATAGAGGTTAAGAATAGGCCAGAGAGTGGGATTATTTTTTTCATGTAAAGCGCCATCGTTATAAGATTTTTAATGATAACGATTATTACTTAGTTAGTAATAGAATGATATATTACGCAATGATTTTAAAGACAAAATTTTATATCAAAAAACAAAAGGCAACAGAAAGGCGAGTTATTTAAAGCTTACAGCGTTTATTTTAATATTACTGACTGAAGATACACGGCGTAATATTAGAGAGCCATTCATGTCGCACCTTATCTTGTTATTAAGTTCCCAACACAGATCAACCAATGCTTACACAAATATCCAATACCCCCCCCCGCTACCATAAACTAGCAAATATAAAAGCAGCGCCATAGGTCAATTCCCCATGAAATACATAACAAAATAAAAGCAACAACCAAAATAATAACCATTATCTCTTTCGGTTCTAGTTTTTTAAAAAGGCTTTTCAATAAATGCTGTATAGTAGGCAAACACGAGGTATAATAAAAAAATCAAAATCATAAAGGAATTAATGATGGAAAAAACAACCCATCCAGAGGCAGTTTCCTCAGTATTAAAAGTTTTCAGTATTCTTCAGGCATTAGGGGATCAGAAAGATATTGGTGTTTCGGAATTATCACAACGCCTGATGATGTCTAAAGCAACAACATATCGTTTTCTACAGACAATGAAGATGCAGGGTTATGTCGCACAAGAAGATGAAGCGGATAAATACTCTCTCACGCTGAAACTGTTTGAATTAGGTTCGAAGTCACTTGAATATGTCGATCTCATCAGTTTAGCTGATAAAGAGATGCAACTGATTTCTGAAAAAACCAATGAAGCACTACATTTAGGTGCTTTGGATGAAACTTCGATTATCTACATTCATAAAATTGACTCTAATTATAATTTAAGAATGCAATCAAAAATCGGTCGCCGTAACCCAATCTACAGTACTGCGATTGGTAAAGTGTTACTTGCAGATAAAGAAGAATCATTCATTCGTGAAAAATTATCTCATGTCGAATTCATTAAGCACACAGAAAAAACATTGGAAAATACCGACCAACTTTTGTCTGAACTGCAGGTAGTTAAAGAGCAGCATTATGCAGAAGACAACCAAGAGCAAGAGCCGGGTTTACGATGTATTGCAGCACCTATTTACAATAGATTTGGCACTATCATTGCTGGTTTATCTATCTCATTCCCTACTATTCGTTTTGATGAAAAAAGAATGCCTTATTACGTAGGTCTGTTACATCAGTCGAGTAAAAACATTTCAAATCAGCTTGGGTATCACGATTACCCAGTGAAATAAATCGCCGCCAGACTACTGCATTTTTATTCTTGTTTAGTCGCGTCGATTGTATAGTTAAGGTTTACGGAACATTTTGCCGTATTGGGAACAGTTATTTAACTGTTCAGCCTTAACTAGCCTCAGTTCAAACAGCCCACTTTTTAAAAGATATGGACCATATAAAAGTAGAAGATCTTCATTAACAATATACAAAGTTCATTCCAAGCTAAAGCAATGATTATCGACTCTACTTTAGCGCGACAATAGAGATCACAAGCAACCAATATTCCTTATTACCCGTATATTTCTCACGACTTCCTCCTTGCTTACTCAATTTTTTAACTACTCTACAAATTTATTGACCCAATCGAGATCTCCCTCTTAAGGTTTGCGCTACGGTAGTTTTTTTGAAGAAAAAGAGTATCCAATGAAAAAAATTAATCAAGATAGACTTATTCAGCACTTTATTGAGCTGGTAAAGATAGACAGTGAATCAGGAAATGAATTAGCTATCGCAGAAACACTCAATACACAGTTAACCGCATTAGGGTTTTCTGTTCAAAAGCTGCCAGTGCCTGCCGATATCTCTAATGGATTTAATATTTACGCACGCTTACCGGGCACATTACCCGGTAGCATTTTACTAAGCTGCCACATGGATACTGTCAGCCCAGGTAATAATATCGAACCTATCATCATTGACGGTGTTATCTATTCAAAAGGTGACACGGTATTAGGGGGCGATGATAAATCAGGCATTGCTGCCATTATGGAAGCAGTTCGCACACTACAAGCAAACAAGCTCGCGCATCAAACCATTGAACTTGCGTTTACTGTGTATGAAGAAGGTGGATTAAACGGTTCTAAAAACTTCGATATTAGTTGTATCAAGTCTAAACAAGCGATAATTTTCGATTCAGGCGGCGACATTGGTACGATGATCACGGTTGCCCCTGGCCAACAGAACTTACGCGTGAAAATCACAGGTAAACCTGCACATGCAGGGCTCGCACCAGAATTAGGTATTAATGCGTTAACCGTTGCTGCCGATGCTATTTCTCAAATGAAACTGTCACGTATTGATCATGAAACCACTGCAAACATTGGTATCATCAATGGTGGTAATGCGACCAATATCGTTATGCCATCACTTTACCTCGAAGCTGAGACACGATCGCTTGATGATGCAAAATTGAATGCACAAGCAGCACACATGGAAGCAGGTTTTAAAGCCAGTGCGTTAAAATTTGGTGCTAAAATTCAAATACAATCAACACGCTCATATAATGCTTATCAAATTGCAGAACAAGATGAGCTGGTGACAGGTATTGCAGCGGCATTTACAGCCAATGGCATCACACCACAAACTAAATCAACCGGTGGCGGCAGCGATGCCAATATTTTCAATGAAAAAGGGATCAAATCGGTCAACTTATCAACCGGAATGGCGCAAGTACATACAACTGAAGAGTACATCAGCATTGCAGATATGGATGCCATCACTGAGTTTTTGGTTACCTACCTAAGCATGACCAAATAAGTCAGTTAATCACCGCAACATCTTAAAGCCACATCTTATTGTGGCTTTTTTATACCGAGTAAAACTAACTCACTTAGCGTTACTTATTAACCCTTCATCGCCCTATTCAAAGCATTTCTTTACTTCCAACGCCCTTTTCCTATTATTAACAGAGAAAAAACCACTGGTATTACAATATTACTTAACAATAAACTCATAAATTGATGAGAAACAAATATTCAACTAATAAAGATTGATAGAGTTTCTCGGTTCCAGTGATAAAAACTAGGATAAGTTCCCCTTAGCTACGGCTAAAAAGGGATATTTAGCATAAAAATAGATTTTACAGGAGATAATATGACAAGAGCAGAGGGAGGCATTCAAGCAGTTGATTTAGCTGTTAAACCATTTGGTTGGCTATTATTAGCAATATTTGTCGTGGGTTACTATTTTATTGCTGCCGAAGAAAAATACCATATCAACAAAGCAAAACCAGCACTGTTTACCGGGACATTTATGTTCATGTTACTGGGCGGTTATTACGCAGTAAATGGACTAAATTTTGCAGCATTTGATACCGAAATAGCACACCTCATTTTAGAAATAGCAGAAATTTTCTTTTTCTTATTCGTGGCGATGACATTCATCGAAGCACTTATTGAGCGCAACGTATTTGATGCGTTAAAAGAGAAACTGCTAAAAGCAGGTTATAACTATAAAAAACTGTTCTGGGTAACGGGTTTATTAGCATTTTTCATCTCCCCAGTTGCAGATAACCTCACCACGGCACTGATTCTATCAACCGTCTTGATCACCATAGAGAAAAACAACAAAGCATTTTTAGTACCTGCTGCGATAAATATCGTTGTGGCAGCCAATGCTGGCGGCGCTTGGTCTCCTTTTGGAGATATCACCACGCTGATGGCATGGTCTGCAGGCAAAGGCTCATTTATTGACTTCCTATTTTTATTCCCTGCGTCGATTATTGGATGGGGTATTACCGCTTTCTTACTGTCCCGTTTTGTGCCAGAGGGAACACCTGAAAAGATTGAAGGTAGTGAACCCGTGCAAATTCATAAGGGTGGTAAAGTGATCATTGGGTTAGGTATTTTCACCATCATTTGTGCGGTATTAGGAAAGCAATTGATGCATTTACCACCTATGTGGGGCATGTTATTTGGCCTTTCATTATTACAACTTTATGCATACAGACTTAAAAAATATCATAATAACGATATTCAGATTTATAAATCTGTTTCCAAAGTTGAAAATGACACATTACTATTTTTCTTTGGTATTTTAGCAGCCGTTGGTGCGCTTCACTTTGCCGGTTTCTTAAGCCATGCCGCTAAGTTATATACGATGTTTGATCCGATGTATGTAAATATGGGCGTTGGTTTCTTATCCGCGATTGTTGATAATGTCCCAGTTATGTCCGCTGTTTTAAAAGCAGCACCAGATATTCCGTTAGCACAATGGATGTTAGTCACATTAACCGCTGGTGTCGGTGGTAGCATGATCTCTTTTGGATCCGCTGCTGGCGTAGGTGTAATGGGCAAACTAAAAGGCGTTTATACCTTTGGTGCGCACATGAAATATTCATGGACAATCGTTATCGGGTACTTTGCATCCGTTGCCGTTTGGTACGCTCAATATGAAGTATTAGGTTTTTATATTAAACCCGCAGTGCAAGTTGTTGCCGGCCACTAAATAAAAACAGTGTATCACTTAATGATAGGTTCTCGGACTTACTGAGAACCTACTTATTTGTTAACGATCAAATCCCCTTCCACTCATAACACTAAAATGATGAAAAACTCATAATCGTGATAGACTAAGGATCAATTTTAAGGAGAGTCAACATGGCTAAACAAAAGAAACGGGTAAAAGCGCTAGCGCAACAACCTGAACAAACACAAAAACAGGTAGACCTCGGACGAGGCACGATTAACCACTCTGCACTTGGCGCGCTGGTCACTAGTAAAGTATTTAGTATGAGAGTTGAAAAAGCGAAGAAAGGTAAAGGTTCTTTTAATCGTAAAGCAAAACACTCAGGGAAAGAGTGTTATCAAATAGCCGCTTAACCATCAGCGATGATTTGATAACACTTTTTTAATAACCGTTTTTAAATAGTGTTTTCAAGAAAAATCTTTAAATAACATTCTTTAGAGCAAACCTTAAAGCAAAATAAACGAGCCCCAATCATCACCTTCACGGGACTCGTTAATCAATAAATTAAAGCGCAGCTAACACTGTTTCTGCACTGCTCGCTTCAAACTTCTCTGCTTCTTCAACGTTTAATAGTGTGACAACACCATCTTCAATGACCATCGCATAACGCTGCGAACGTACACCACCAAAACCTTCTGTATCCATGCTCAGCCCCAAAGCCTGAGTAAAGCTAGCATCACCATCGCCTAACATTAATAACTCAGAGGCGTTATGCACTTCGCCCCATGCTTTCATGACAAAGGCATCATTCACCGAAACACAAGTGATTAAATTCACACCTTTAGCTTGGAACTTATCAGCAAGCACCACATACCCTGGTAGATGCGCTTCAGAACAGGTCGGCGTAAATGCGCCAGGCACAGCAAATAAAACCACTTTTTTATCCGCAAATAACGCGCTAACATCGTGATTAACCATTCCATCAGCGGTTAACTGGCTTAAGGTTGCTTTTGGAATTTTTTGTCCTAATTCGATCATGTTGAAATCCTTTAATGATGTGAACAATCTAAAATAATGTGTTGTTAACCCATTGGTTAACGCTGACAAACTGACTTATTGTTTCTTGCCTATTAACTACAATTTCCGCTTAGTCATTCAGGTGTCGCTTCACTTTGCTTAACTAATAACAAAGCGGTTTCATGTTGAGCATGCACAAACGCATTGATCGCGAGGTCAGATAACGCACTCTTTTCATCCAAAGTATTAATTTTTACTATTAGATTCGCTTGTGGGTGATACTCCAATACCGACTCACAAATTATCTGTATATTTCTAATCGAGTTAACGGTTAAAATAATACTCGATGAAAGCTCTATTTTCAGTGATTCCAGTACCGGTTGTTTATCTAAATGCCCAAAGTAAGCGTTATAGCCTCTTTTTCTAGCCAGCTGCACATGCTGTAAATTATCAGAAATGATCAAGAATTTTTTGTTTTTACCTGCTAACTCCTCGGCCACGATACGACCTAACGTCGCAAAGCCACAAATAACAATATGATGGTCAATTTTCACCGGAGTGATTTTATCCGCTTCAAAAAATTCAGTAACAAACAGCGCGGCAATCTTATAGATATTATTGACCATAAATGGCGTGATAATCATCGACAACACCGTGACTAAAATCAGAAAGCCACCGAGCTCCTGCGAAAGTAGTTGTTGGCTTGTCGCCAAGGCAAAAATAGCAAACGAGAACTCCCCGACCTGACAAAGCGCTAACGCAGATTTTATCGCATCACTTTTATTCGACTCTTTTCTTATCAAGAAATACACAACCAGCGCTTTTATCAGCATCGTCGACACTAATACCGCAGCAACAATATGCAGATGACTCAAGAAATATAATACATCTATCTTAGTACCAATCGAAAAGAAGAACGCCCCTAATAACAAGTCTTTATAGGAAGCAATGTCCGATTCGACTTTGACATGAAACTGACTTTCAGCAATGATCATTCCCGCAATAAAAGCGCCTAATGAGTAGGTAAAGCCCATCTCATGTGCCAATAACGAAGCACAAAGCACAATAGTCAGTACCGAACCAAGAAACATCTCCTCCATTCGTGCACGACTAGAAAAATGTAATAACCACTCAATGATTTTTTTGCCTAAGGTGAACATAAAAACAATCACCAATAGCGCATAAAGTGATGTTTTTAATAACACATCGCCGACCGATAATCCCTCTTTGGCTAAAAATCCGATCAATAACAAAATAGGAATAACAGCGAGATCTTGGAAGATTAATATCGCCACTGACTTTTCGCCATAGGGTGTCACGATATCTTTAGATTTTTTAAGGTAAGTAACCACAATCGCTGTGGACGACAAGCTAAAGGCAAGCGCAATAATAATCGCCGAGGTGAGATCCAGCTGCACAGCATAAAATGCAATCAAGAAAATAATCACAGCACTGCCAACAACTTGCACAAAACCATTAATAAAAATGATTTTTCTGAGTCTTTTAAGTTTATTAAAAGACATCTCCAGACCAATCGTAAACATTAAAAAAACAATGCCAAATTCACCAATTAATTCAAGGGCACTAAGGTCTGATTTACCATTAAAATCAAATATATTACTGATAATGGTACCAGTAATAATGTAACCAACGATGTGCGAAATAGAAAACTTGGTCAACACAATATTGATGATGCTAGCAATTGCCAACGAGATAGAAATTATAATAAGTATCGAGTCCATTCTGTCCCCTTAGAATAAGTATGGTTACTATGATCAATAAGTTACACGTAAGATCTACAATAAACTCTTTTTTAAGAAAACAAAAGATAAAAAAGTTACCAATTTGAATTTTAAAAAATCCCATGAGCGCCCCAATCAAGAGAAACACTTAAATGAGATAAACAACGATATTTAGCCATTTCTTATTTTTTACCTTATACTGTAAAAATTGAATGCGGCATATAATGTCAACAATCAACAAAATAATACTTTACCTAGATTAAGGAAATAGAATGAGCTTTATTACAACTCCGCTGGTGATCTTCCTCATTTTCGTCGCACCGATTTGGCTCGTGCTTCATTACCGAGCAAAAAAACAAAGCAATCAAGGCTTAAGTGCTGACGACCAAAAGAAGATGCAAGCATTAATTGAACGCACCGAAACACTACAAAAACGTTTAGTAACACTAGAGCAAGTGTTAGATAAGGAAGCACCGAATTGGAGGAAGAATGATTGATAAAAAACTTTATCGCGATCCGAGTAATGCTAAATTAGGCGGAATTTGTGCAGGATTAGCACGCTACTTCGACTGCGAAATCTGGTTAGTAAGATTAATCACCTTTTCACTGTTCCTCTTTAGCTTAGGTACATGGGTGATCGTCGCTTATATCGCTCTCTATTTTATCTTAGATGAGGCGCCACAAAAATTTTCAGAAGAACAAGCGTTTGCCTCGGCATACCAGATGAAAAATAAAGCTTGGAAAACCGGGCAAAGTGCGCATGACATTCTAGAAAAAATAGACCAAGACCTGAACAAGTCAGAAAAAAGCATAGAAAATTTAGAGTCTTACGTCACCTCATTTCGCTTCACTATGCATCAGAAATTTAAATAATATGGCTAATGGGGTTTTATCAGACGAAAGGTAAGATTAATACGTGGGGCAACACTACGCTGCGTTTTAGGAATACTGTGTTGCCAATAATGCTGCAACGCTCCATGCATTAAAATCAGACTATTATGCTGAAGTTCACAGGCGACCTTCTGCAATTTATCGCTGTTATGTTTTAATAAGAAACGGCGCGTTGCGCCTAAACTGTAAGAAGCGATCACCGGGTTTATCCCTAATATCTTCTCATCATCGGCATGATAACCAACTGAATCTTGCCCATCGCGATATAAGTTCGCGAGCACACAATTAAAATGATAACCCGTCAGCCTTTCTATCTCTGTTTTTAACACCATTAAGCGCGGTGTGAAATCAACCGTTTGAACTAATTTCTCATACCCACCATCGGCACTCACCCCATATTCACCATACCAAGCGGTTAAACGAGGTTGCAATAAACGTTTACCGTATAAAGTAATCGTCTCTTGCTGCCAATTATTCACATTTAAAAGCTCTTCAAATAGCGCCGTTGCTTCTTGATCGGGCAATAACAGTTGCCAACAAGTGATCATTCCATCGCTGTTAATCAGTTCAATTGGCAGTTCATCTTCAAACAGTGATAACGTCATTATCTATTCTCATGTTATTTATCTCTGCCAAAGAGAATACGATAAACTCTGTATTGATGGTAGCTCATTAACAAAACCAAGGCGTCGGGCTAAAGCCACGACCTACAAGGAATGATGAATTTCGTAGGTTGGTCTTTAGGCCAACGGGTTTAATGGTTTTGGTGTTATTTTAAAATCATTAAAACTACGATGCTGCGCGATTTATAAACCCAAAAAAACGTCGGACTAAAGCCACGACCTACAGGGTATCGATGGTTTTCGTAGGTTGGTCTTTAGGCCAACGGGGTTTAATGGCTTTAGGTGTTATTTTTAAAACAATTAAAACCACGATGCCGCACTATTCATAAACCTAAAAAACGTCGGGCTAAAGCCACGACCTACAAGGAATGATGAATTTCGTAGGTTGGTCTTTAGGCCAACGGGTTTAATGGTTTTAGGTGTTATTTTAAAATCATTAAAACCACGATGCTGTGCGGTTTATAAACCTAAAAACGTCGGGCTAAAGCCGCGACCTACAAGGAATGATGGTTTTCGTAGGTTGGTCTTTAGGCCAACGGGTTTAATGGTTTTAGGTTTATTTTAAAATCATTAAAACACGATGCCGCACTATTCATAAACCTAAAAAACGTCGGGCTAAAGCCACGACCTACAAGGAATGATGAATTTCGTAGGTTGGTCTTTAGGCCAACGGGTTTAATGGTTTTAGGTGTTATTTTAAAATCATTAAAACTACGATGCTGCGCGATTTATAAACCCAAAAAAACGTCGGACTAAAGGCACGACCTACAGGGTATCGATGGTTTTCGTAGGTTGGTCTTTAGGCCAACGGGTTTAATGGCTTCGTAGATATTCTTTTTTAAAATCATTAAAACCATAATGCGACAGCAACTCATAAAGCCTAAAAAACGTCGGGCTAAAGCCACGACCTACAAGGTATCGATGGTTTTCGTAGGTTGGTCTTTAGGCCAACGGGGTTTAATGGTTTTAGGCATTATTTTTAAAACAATTAAAACCACCATGCTGTGCGGTTTATAAACCTAAAAACGTCGGGCTAAAGCCACGACCTACAGGGTATGACGAATTTCGTAGGTTGGTCTTTAGGCCAACGGGGTTTAATAGCTTCGTAGATATTATTTTTTAAAACCATTAAAACCATGATGCTGCGCGATTTATAAAAAACACAAAAAGTCGGGCTAAAGCCGCGACCTACAAAAAATACTGTCGCCCACTTAATCAGATTCGTTTTGCAGGTTTCGCTCTTTTAATGCTTTTAGTCGGTATGATGCAACTTATAAATGCTTGCACATCGTTCATGTTGCGTGGTTTTAATGTCTCTAACTCTGTAAAAAGATAATCAGAGAATTTCAGCATTGACTCGTAGGTCAACCAATTAATCTCTGCCTTAAAGTTTATTTCAAAACCACAAAGTTCTGACGCATGTTGCGTAACAGTCGGCTTAATGAAAAGATATTGCTTAGGCTGCGTAACAAACAGAAAATAAGAAACGATTGTCCACTTCGCGATATTAAACTCTTCTAAAACGCGGCTGAAACTTTCAAAACGCTCCTGCAGTGGCTCTTTAGAATACAAAAGCTGATACAGAGATAATGACAGTTTCTTCTGTGCATTTTTCTTTGCTAACGTTTCTCTTAACTCTTTTTTTTCTGCAGCAGGAATCAGTCTACTCGCATTCACGACAGCGAGAATATTATCGCTGATCTGCTGATAGTCAGCAGTAATAATGCAATCAATTAACAACTCTTCATTTAACAGTTTTTGTGCTTGTAGATGTGCTTTTTGAGTGTCGTTATGCAGCTCTTTTTTTAAATCTTCACTATAAAACCCATCAGGAAAACGTGTTAAAAAGCATGAAACTAATTGCTTTAAACTCTGATATTTGAATTTAGATTCCGACTTTTGAGTGTGCAAATTATCTAAAACAGGATGATGGGCATTTTTATACTCAACATGTTCAAGCTGGACATGTTTTAACGATAATACCTTCTCGCCTGCACCGACAAAAAAAACTTTAACGCTGTCATCACAGCTATTAGCAAGTACTTGCCCAAGTCCCCAATCGGCAATCTTTGGATGTCGAACGCGTTCGCCTTTTTTATACTCCACTTTCTTGTTCCTTTTTTTGCATCTGAAATTTAAGGTAGAAAAAGCGTAGTACCTGGTCATTATTTAATCAATAAAATCGGATAAAAAACACCACTTTTATTGATTAAAGTAACAGCTGTTACCTGCTTATTACCCGTTATGTAGGGCTTCACTGCCCACTATACACTGACACACCATTATTAACTCAAGATACTGATTTTTATATGTGCTGGCAGTTGATAGAATCGATGTTCACTATTCTAAATAAGAACATTAATGGCCAATTTTAATACTCATTTCAATGTCGCTGCAGTAGCAACCTGCCTAACAGCCGCAGCCCTGTTATCAGCCGAGCATATCAACCTTAATACGGCACTTGGCTTATGGTTTTTAGGCACCATCGGCGGATTATTACCGGATATAGATTCCGACAACTCCACCTCTCTGGATATCATTTTTAATTTATTTGCCTTTAGCGCAGTGTTAATTATGCTGCGCTATGTGAGCACTGATATCGTTAGCGCGGCAGGAATACGACGATTCAGCTTGATCGAACTCATTGCTCTGCCCATTCTTACCTACGCGATAATGAAATATGTGATCCGTCCAATATTTGAAAAAATCACCGTACATCGCGGTAGTTGTCATTCATTACTGTTTTTACTGTTAATGGCACTCATTACCACCCACTTAGTGTGGCGATTAACTTCGCAAGTGAGCGAACAAACAATCCTCATCGCTTGGCTTGCAGGCGGTTTTATATTTCTGGGTGGCGTTATACACCTGCTGCTAGACGAGTTATACAGCGTAGATTTAAGCAATATCAGAATTAAACGTTCATTTGGTTCAGCACTGAAATTAGCTGAATTTAAAAACAAAACCATCACTCTGCTAACCATTATCGCGATTGCTGGACTCGCCTATACCGCCCCACCACCAACCGAGACACTCACTACATTAACGAACTGGTCGAAACTCAAATTAATGCCTAACACAACCAAGGCAGAGTAATCACAATGAGCAACACTATGCCAAGCATCAACTGATCACAGGCATCCACCCAAGGGCAAACAGGGTGATTTTAAAAATATTATTTTACTCAGGCAATTTCATCTTGAAGGTCAACCTAACATTGTTAGGCGAACACCTGCTGAGGATAGTTTTCTATCGTCTTTTAAAACAAAGCTCACAGGGCGAGAAACTAACGCCTTGCATTGAGTTGTATTAAGTAACTTTTGCAGTTTTATTGATTGGCGCAAACAAGCAAATTATCTAAGCGGCCTGTCTGGTGTCTGACTGTAAATAAGATAGTATCACTAAAAAAATAGCTTACAACATGCCATTTCACCCAAAAGATTCAAGTGCTTATAACACATTGTTTTTGTATTACTTTTAAACAAAAAAATAAAGGTAAAAACCAAGTACCGAAAAAATCTTCAATGGAAATGACAACAACTTCCGTTGTGAAACCTAAACCACCAGTGAGTTTTAGAGAATCAAAAAACCATTGGATTCGAAGCAATACGCCATCGGCAAGAGATAAAAAAAGAAGTAAACGACCGCCGTGATATTACGACCGCTTTTTTATAGCAACTACAGTAAATAGTTGCTTTATTATGCTGGTTAAAATCGTTCAAGCAGATAACACATTTAACCAGCAACATGGATGGGTGGATATACTCACACTAAAAACGATAACCAAGACCAAGCATAAAGCTACTGCGTGTACCAAAGCCCGCTTCCATCAGTAAATCGATGTTAGGGGTTAAGCCAACTTGCCCACCAATTAAACCATTCCATTTATCTTCAAGATGCTGTTCAACAACAAATTTACTCGAACCAAGATCCCCATCACCACCGATCCCAATATCACGCAGTGTACCGGTAAATTTTTGCTCAACGTTTTGATACATCGCACCAACCCACACCTGAATCGCATGTTGTTTATATTTGGTCATATAACCAACTCTTGGCGAAATAACAATTGAGCTGATCTCACCATCTAAAATATTCAGATCAGTAAGCGTATAATTACCATCTACCATCGCAAACCAATTACCGATACCACCCACTAAGGTCGCACCTACACCATAGGTTGGACCATCAAATTCCAATTCAAAATCAAACGGTATCGGACCAATTCCCCCACCTATACCGCCAGGAAACAAAGTAACGGCGACAGGTGCGAGACTACTGCCTCGTGTATAACCAAGCACACCATACAGATTTAAAAAGGGCAAAACCCACGCATCGGCTCTTAAGGTTAATGTTTCCGACTCTTGGTGTGCATTACTGGTCTCAATATCAACAATCCCATCAAAGCTGCCACCATTAGGTCCATAAAAATCGACGGAATCAACAATCAAAGGTTGATTCATTTTCATGTAATTAAAACTAAAGCCATAGGGTTTAGGCAATTCATAACCACGGTCAATCGCATCTTGGGCTAAAAAAGGCAAGCTTCGGTTGTAGCGTTCAGAGGAAATATTAGTGACGGTTGCATGCACCTGAACACTAACCAATAGCGTCGTTAGCAATGAAAAAATGCGAGGTATTTTGAACATAAATTATTGCACCTTTAAAAGTCATTATTCAGCAATTAATACTGAATGATAGAAATATATAATTGATTGTAGTTAACAAGTTTGTAGAACAAGCGTGATAAAGGTCACGTATTTTAGACTATTTTGATTATTAAACATATATATTTATCTAGCTAAATCATTCTGTTGACTGGTTTTTGAGCGGAATATTCTTTTTTTAGTATGGTAAATTGCCAAATCAAATAAATGACTAGGATTTAAATAATGAATAGAATTTACGCGGGGAAAATGATGACCAACAAGACGAGGGTAAACGCCTTTCGATAGATGAGCGGCGTTAATCGTTATTATCATGTCAGAAGTTGTAACGCAGTGTGGGGGAGTTAATAAGTAAAAATAATGATCTTGTTAGTGCTTTTACACTCAGTTAAAAATAACCTCAATGCAGGATAAAAAGAGCATTGAGGTTATTCCGAGTTTAGGCGCTTAAATACTCATGCCAAGCACCTTGGTACATCTGCATTGATTCCTTTCTTAGCTTCGCAATCGTCGCTCTTTCTATATCATTTAAGGCGCGATTCTCGCTGATTTTCTTACGTTCAATGTGTTGAATCTGTTCATAGTTCTCATGCTCTGCCCCATTTTTAATGATTGAGAATGCTTCAAGGTGCAATTGCACTTCCGCAACAATCTGAGTTTCAGGTAAACGCACTAATAAACTTAAATCTCTGTAGCCCGATGCCCCCGGGGTTTTAAAACGATTTTTTATACGTAATATTTCAGTTTGTTGTTCGAGTGATTCAAATACATTCACCAATGCAGAGACATCTGATGAAACAATCGAAGTACGCGCCAGATCAGTTATCTGCTCGCTATGACCACCCAGTTTACTATTGATTTTATTCATCGCACGCGCTTCTGATTTCACACCAGACGACAGCGCCTGTGTGCCCGTTGCGAATGCAATAAGTTCGGTTATATTTTCTAGTTCACTTTGCCCTGAGATTGCACGTTGATAAAGCAGTTCAAAGTCATTAAAAGGCTGGTTAATATCAAGCGCCTGAAACGATTTAATACTGTAAAGGCCTTGAAGGTTTTTAGCATAGCTATGTTGAAGGTTGGATTGAGTGAAAGGTAAAAGCTTACTTTCATCAATACTCTTAAACTGTTTAACGGGGGTTGCATGACTCTGAGAAGAGATAGCAAATAAGACAAAAAGGGTTTGAAATAATTTATTCATTAATGCTCCCAATCTAATAAGAGGCCAGATTATTCTGCCCTCTTACCCATCATGAGGCTTAATATGTCATTTTCAACTAATACAGAGAGGTAAAGATGCAAGCTGCGACAGCGGTCACAAAATACGGTTCACCCGCTATTATCTTTACATTTGATAGCGCCTATCACAGTCCATTTTGCTAGAAATTAGCACTTCAAACCACACCATCATTGGTCATCATATTCCCCCTCATTACGCAATTTTTTGGTCAGTTTAATATTATAAAGTGATTTGAAATTGGGAAGCTAACCAACGACAACCCTTGTTCATGCAGAAACCACCATGCTTGTGATGAAGCATCAGTTTACAATTGAGAATGCTCTGCCTATAAAATCAAGCATCAAAAAACTAAGCAGTAACACACGATAAAAATATCGTTTCTGCAACGCAAGAATTGAGTGATTCAATGCTGGTTAGTCTTATTAGACGATAATGGATTAGCCCATAAAGACAGATTAACTAATCGCTGACAGTCAAAAATATTGCTCATTCAGATAAAACCACCTAGAAAGTAATGATTAAGGTGCTATTGTTTACAATCAATGAATTAAGACTAATATTGATTTATTATTCACTTTTTTAAAGAAATGCAATTAAGGCGACATAACCAAACCATGTAATGAAAATATCACATAAGTTAAAGGTCTGATTCGCTTCTATAAAGCACAACAACCTTTGCAACAGCATTTAAATCTATTTAGTCCGTCACCATTTACAAGCTTTCAATAAGGACAATAATGCACAATAAAATAATTAACTGGTATCAGCATAAACATATCGATTATCAAGGTAAGAACAACCTCTTTCAGCGAGAGTCGCAGTTAGCAGTGCAGCAGCTCTGCGAAAGCCTACTTGAACCGATTGAAAAACAATTCGGTAGCGTCACGATCACCTATGGTTTCACCTCTTTTGAACTGCTTAAATACATTAAAAAGAACAGTCCTGGCGATATGTCACCTCAACTTGACCAACATGCAGCCTATGAATTAAACAGTCTAAAAAATAGAATATGCCAACGAGATGGTGCTGCTTGCGATATTCTCGTCGCAGGTTACGAAAACCAGATGCATCTTATTGCAGAGTTCGTTATCAATGAATTACCTTTCGATAGGTGTTACTTTTATGGTAGTGAAAGCCCGCTTCACATCTCCTTCGGCCCAGACAACAAACGTTATTTACACGTTAAGCAACGAGCTAAAAATGGCAGGCGCAATATAGGCAGAGGTGCAACAGGAAAAAAAGCACTCGTACTACTGCAAAACTCAATATAGATAGGTAAACATCGATGTACAGCAATAAATACCCCCATAAATCAGTTTCCAAGTAATACCAATGGAATTTGATAGGTGATCAGAGTTTGCGCAGGAAAAATTATTACTAATAAGGCGTGAGTTGCAGCCTTTCGAGAGATTAACTTCGTTAATCCTCTATCGGAGAATTAAATTAAAGACTTTAATTCTTTAATAGTTGTTCTCACTTCATAAAATCGTATGGAACGATTTTGAACAGCTTTAGCTGGCCACGCAGTGGTGGAGAACAGGATGTTCGGAATAAAACTCACAACGCAGTTAGGGATGATTTTAACCAGCAAGAATGATCACTTTATTAATTCCTTTGGTATAAGTACTTGGACACTGATTTACAAAATATTCTTCGCGATTTACTGGTTAGAATATGGCAACATTTATTTATTCAAATCTAATCAAGTAATTCTCGTAAAAATAGATAAAATTTGCTATATTCCGTCACCCTTTGAATTTTGTAAGTTTATCGGTACTGATAACTACTATCAAAGTGGTAAAAATTTCTAACCGGAGTGTTGCAATGAAAGTTCGAGCATCCGTTAAAAAAATCTGTCGTAACTGCAAAGTTATCAAACGCCACGGTGTGGTGCGTGTTATCTGTGTAGAGCCAAAGCATAAACAACGCCAAGGCTAATCCAGATTTTGGATATCAAAAGATTCTAGCTTTATAGACTAGAATAGAGTTTTTTATAATCATCATTTGTAGAGCATCCTTTCGGGCTTTTCACAAATGAATTTCACTTAATTTAAGGAGTGCATAGTGGCCCGTATCGCTGGCATTAACGTTCCTGATCATAAGCATATCGTTGTTGCATTAACTGCAATTTTTGGTATCGGTAAAACAAGCGCACAAAAAATCTGTGTTGCAACTGGTTTTGCTGAATCAACGAAGCTTAAAGATCTGGAAGAATCACAAATCGAAGCTATTCGTACTGAAGTAGCTAATTTCACCGTTGAAGGTGATTTACGTCGTGAAGTTTCTATGAACATCAAGCGTCTTATGGACCTTGGCTGTTACCGTGGACTTCGTCATCGTCGCAGCTTGCCTGTACGTGGACAGCGTTCTAAAACGAATGCTCGTACTCGTAAAGGTCCGCGCAAAGCAATCAAAAAATAAGGGTAAGAGATAATGGCTAAGACTCCAACTCGTGCTCGCAAGCGCGTTAAAAAGCAAGTTGCTGACGGTATGGCTCATATCCATGCGTCTTTCAACAACACAATCGTCACTATCACAGATCGCCAAGGTAATGCTCTTTCTTGGGCAACTGCAGGTGGTTCTGGTTTCCGTGGTTCTCGTAAATCTACTCCGTTCGCTGCACAGGTTGCTGCTGAACGTGCTGCAGAAGCAGCTAAAGAGTACGGTCTTAAAAACGTAGAAGTTTTTGTAAATGGACCAGGACCTGGTCGTGAATCTTCGATTCGCGCACTAAACGCGGCGGGTTTCCGTGTGACTAATATTACTGACGTTACACCAATCCCACATAATGGTTGTCGTCCACCAAAGAAACGTCGCGTTTAATCGCAACTTTCTAAGGTAATTGGAGAAAGAACAATGGCAAGATATTTAGGTCCTAAGCTTAAGCTTAGCCGTCGCGAAGGCACTGATTTATTTCTTAAATCTGGCGTTCGAGCGATCGATTCTAAGTGTAAAATCGATAACGCACCTGGTGTACATGGTGCGCGTAAACCGCGTCTATCTGACTACGGTTTACAACTACGTGAAAAGCAAAAAGTTCGTCGTATGTACGGTGTACTTGAAAAGCAATTCCGTAACTACTACAAAGAAGCAGCTCGTCTGCAAGGCAACACTGGTGAAAACTTACTTCAACTTCTTGAAGGCCGTTTAGACAATGTTGTTTACCGTATGGGTTTTGGTGCTACACGCGCTGAATCACGTCAATTAGTAAGCCACAAAGCGCTAATGGTTAACGGTACAGTTGTAAACATTCCTTCTTTCAATGTGAAAGCTGGCGATGTTATTTCAATTCGTGAAAAAGCTAAAAAGCAAGCACGTATTGGCGCTGCATTAGAAATTGCTGGTCAACGTGAAACGCTTGGTTGGGTTTCTGTTGATACAACGAAGATGGAAGGCACATTTGCACGCCAACCTGAACGTTCAGATTTATCTGCTGAGATTAACGAACAGTTAATCATCGAACTTTACTCTAAGTAAAGTTAACCGCTAAGAGAGGACATAAATGCAGGGTTCTGTAATTGATTTTCTAAAACCAAGATTAGTTGATATCGAACAAGTCAACGCAACGAGAGCAAAAGTGACTTTAGAGCCACTTGAGCGTGGTTTCGGCCACACGTTAGGTAACGCACTTCGTCGTATCTTATTATCGTCTATGCCTGGCACAGCGGTAACTGAAGTCGAAATTGATGGTGTACAACATGAGTACAGCACCAAAGAAGGCGTACAAGAAGATATCCTTGAGATTCTTCTTAACCTAAAAGGTCTAGCTGTTAAGCTTGAAGGTAAAAACGAAGTATTAGTTAGCTTAACTAAATCTGGCGCTGGCCCTGTTACTGCAGGCGACATCATCCATGATGGTGATGTAGAGATAGTCAACCCAGAACACGTGATCTGTCATTTAACGGGCAATGCTGAAATCAGCATGCGCATTAAAATTGAATCAGGTCGTGGTTATGTACCAGCTTCATCACGTATTCATACTGAAGAAGATGAGCGTCCAATTGGTCGTCTATTAGTAGACGCGACATTCAGCCCTGTTGAGCGTATCGCTTACAATGTTGAATCAGCTCGTGTTGAACAGCGTACCGATTTAGACAAGCTTGTTATCGATATGGAAACAGATGGCACACTTGATCCGGAAGAAGCAATTCGTCGCGCAGCTACAATTTTAGCTGAGCAATTAGACGCATTTGTTGATTTACGTGTAGCAAGTACGCCAGTTGTTGAAGATGATACGCCTGCGTTTGATCCAATTCTTTTACGCCCAGTAGATGATTTAGAGCTAACGGTTCGTTCTGCTAACTGTTTGAAAGCAGAAACGATTCATTATATCGGTGATCTAGTACAATGTACTGAAGTTGCACTTCTTAAAACGCCTAACTTAGGTAAGAAGTCATTAACTGAGATCAAAGATGTTCTTGCGTCTCGTGGACTATCTCTAGGCATGCGCTTAGAAGACTGGCCACCAGCAAACCTAATCGAAGATTAATAAACTAATCGTCGAATAACAAATAATAAGGATTAAGTCATGCGTCATCGCCACAGCGGACGTCAACTTAACCGAAACAGCAGCCATCGTCAGGCTATGTTTCGTAATATGGCAAGCTCAATTGTTGAACATGAAGTAATTAAGACTACTTTACCTAAAGCAAAAGAACTTCGTCGTGTAGTTGAACCTTTAATTACACTAGCTAAAACGGATAGCGTTGCTAACCGTCGTTTAGCTTTTGCTCGCACGCGTGATAACGCGGTTGTAGCTAAACTATTTAATGAATTGGGTCCTCGTTACGAGGGTCGCCCTGGTGGTTACACACGTATCATTAAATGTGGTTTCCGTACTGGTGATAAAGCTCCTATGGCTTACATCGAGTTGGTTGACCGCCCAGTAGTAGCTGACGAAGAAGCGTAAGCCTCTTTTAAGGATCGTTTTATAACGATCCCTAAGTTACTTTAAAAAAGCCGAACTTATGTTCGGCTTTTTTGTGTCTGGAATAAAGTTTTCAGTTTTTAGCTGTCAGCTATCAGTAAATTAAAAAGGTCCCAGATCTTTTACCAATCAAGTAAGGACACGAATATATTGATGAAAACTTATTATATGCGTGTCTCGTGCAATTTTACTCTCGCGATAAAAACCAAGCTAGGGCAATCCATCAAATTGAACTACCTGCGTAAATAGAGGTTGTAACTCCAATTTTAAAGGCAGTTTTTTACCGTTTTGATAACGAAAAGGGGCAATGAGCGTAAAGCCAAATAAGGTCATAAAACGATTAATCAAACGCACTTCGATAATCGATTGCAATTGCTGTTCTTGAGGAGAATATTCACAGTGCGGTAGCTCTTTTGCCAACCATGGAAACGCTGTATTAATCTCTTTACCTAACTGTTCCACGTTACCATGTTGCTGTAAACGCCAAAAACTAAAAGCCCAACACATTGAAATCATCGCATCATCAGAATAACCGTCTAAGTAGCCCCAATTATATTCATCAATATAATAGTGAAGCAGAGGAACAAAAAACGCATGAAGCCCCTGTGATTGATAAAGCGTTTCCCCCTTTTTAGTGAGACTAAAAACACCTTTTTGCAACTTAATAAAACCAGATTGCTGTAATAAAATATGGGTAACATGCATGGCGTTAAACTTATCTTCCGTGCCGCCAGAAAACTCGCTGATACTTAGCGTTTTTTCATATTTAGCCACCACTAAATGAGGCAACAGTGCGGCCGCTTTTTTAACTGTTTTAGTGGGTAAGTTGCCCTTTGGTGTCGCCTTAAGCTTGCCACCATTTTCAATAATGTCAGTAACAACCACCTCAACATAAGCCAATATAGGTGCGTGAAAGGTATCGCACTGCGGTGCATTAAAACGCACATTAAGCGCCTCATTGCACTTAGCATTTATCCAACTGTGCATTATTTCAGCCGATAAACCACAAAAGTCCTCAATACTCTGTTCATTGTGTCGTTTCACTTTATGGTCTAAAACAACCTGCAAATCATCCGCCGATAAATCAGGGTGCATTAGCAGCGTATTTTGCAGTACTTGCGCGATGTTTTGCTGTATAACAGCACCACTGTTCATACAAAATTTTTTATATTTCTTACCACTGCCGCACGGGCAAGGGGCATTCACTTTTACTTTCATATCAAATATTGCCTACTATCTGGTTAATTTTTAGATTAAAAACAGCATTATTGCAAAACACACTATGCTAACGGCTTTTGTTCGCTTATAAAAGCCTATAAACACTAACAATGAGCTGGTCCCAACAGACAAAGAGCGCATTCGCTTCCATAAAGCACAATAACGTTTTGCAAAAGCATTTGAATCTATTTAGATTATTAAAGGCCGTAATCATTTACGGCCTTTCTCATAAGGATTCAAATGTTCAATAAACTACTCAACTGGTATTAACACAAGCACAATGAATACCAAGGTAAAATCAACCTATTCAAAGTGAATCACAAATAGTACTACAACAACTTTGCGCTAACCTACTTGAGCCGATTGAAAAACGATTTGGTAAAATCACTATCACCTACGGTTTCACCTCGTTTGAATTGCTTAAATACATTAAAATGAACAGCCCCGGTGATATGGCCCCTGAATTAGATCAACATGCAGCTTTTGAGTTAAACAGCATGAGTAATCGCATTTGCAAACGAGATGGTGCTGCCTGTGATATTTTTGTTGAGGGTTACGAGAACCAGATGTACATCATTGCAGAGTATGTGATCAATGAGTTACCTTTTGATAGGTGTTATTTTTATAGAAGTGATCGCCCTATTCACATTACCTTTGACCCTGAACATAAACGTTACTTACACGTTAAACAGCGAGATGAAAATGGAAAGCGAAATGTCGGCAAAGGCGCGACGGGTGAAAAAGCACTAACTTTACTACAAAACTCAATTTAAGTAGGTAAAACATGGATGTACAACTGTTTACAAAATTGGTTAAAGAGATAAAAGTCGGCAAACAGTTACCCGATGCCGTTTACCTACACAAAGATGCATTCAGCGCACTGCCTAAAACACTCAAAGGTTTTATTCCTGCAGTCGCTAAAGCACTTAATATCGAAGAAGATGAGTGGAATTTAGTAAAATTATTCAAGAAAGACTTTCGTTTATCACTGCTTCACTATCCAGACTTTTATCAAGATTCATACCCCGCTTTAAAGAAAAGCATTAACGTAGATTTAAGTAAGTTATCTCATCGCATTACAGAGTACGCCAAGTCAGAAAACCCACCGATTCTACACCGAAAAGAAACCATGGTATTAACTGACAATACGTATTATGAGCATTTCACACAACTCACATCAGAGGGTGAAAATGCAGGATTATATGAGAACACGCGTTTGATTGGCTTTAAACAATCTTGGTTAAACTTAATAACTCGTCATGGTTATGAACTCGTCGATGGACGACTATTTCGCAGCTCTGCCGTGATGGAAGCGACAAACGAAAACAGCATTGACCGCCATAAAACAGCGATCGTGCGCCATGATTTATCTGCACCAATGAAAACACTCGCCAAAAGTGGTTTTTTAGAAGGCGATTACAGCATCTTTGATTACGGTTGCGGGCGTGGTGATGATCTGCGTGAACTACAGGCACACGGGTTAGATGCGATAGGATGGGATCCAAAATTTCAGCCCGATAACGATAAAGTTACCTCAGACATTGTAAACATAGGGTTTGTTCTTAACGTCATTGAAGACCAAGATGAACGATTAGAAGCACTATTAGGTGCATGGGAGTTAGCCGAGCAGTTTTTAATCGTATCGGTAATGCTTGCCAACGAGAGCTATATCAGCCAATTCACCCCCTACAAAGATGGCGTTATTACTTCACGTAATACCTTTCAAAAATATTACGCACAAAGTGAAATTAAAAGCTATATCGAACGCCATTTAGACGAAGTAGTAGTAACAGTTGCCCCCGGCATCTTTTACATATTCAAAGATAAAATAGCAGAGCAACATTACTTACAAAAACGTTATAAACGCCATAGTAGTTGGAAACAGCTCTCCTCACCTGAGCCAACCAATACCCGCGTACTACAAAAAGATAAAGCCAAATTGCTTATTACACAAAATGAGTCGCTTTATAACGATTTTTGGCAAACCTGTTTAGCACTAGGACGTATACCTGCCAATGAGGAATTTGAACAAGCAGAACAAATTAAGAGCCTTACTGGTGCATTTAAAAAAACCTTTGCGCTACTTGCCGAACTTTATGACACTTCAGAGTTTGAACAAGCACAAAACAAACGTAAAGAGGACTTACTTGCCTACTTTGCGATGAGCCTATTTGAAAAGCGTAAACCTTATACTCAACAACCAGAAAACTTAAAACGAGATATAAAAGCCCTATTTGGGGAATACAAAACAGCACTTAACCTAGCCAAAGAACTACTTTTTGCTATTTCAGATGTGGAATTAATAGAGCCGCAATGCATAAAAGCACACCAAGCACTTCCTGCAAGTGTGCTCAATAAAGGCCACTCTCTTTTACTACATAAGAAGTTTTTATCAGAGCTACCTTTATTACTAAGAATATATGTAAATGCTGCCCTGCAGATGTACGGCGAGATAGATGACGATATCGATTTAGTTAAAATCCATATCACGTCAGGAAAAGTGACACTCACAGGTTACGACGATTTTGAAAATAAAGCAGTCCCTTTCCTAAGAGAGCGCATCAAAATAAAAATGGCAGAGCAAGATATCGACTTCTTTGATTACGTAAACGAAAACAGAAGACCACCACTGCTTAACAAGGGGGCTTATCTTGATGAGAGTTTCGCTAATTACAAAAAACAAATTAGTTTTGATAGACGTTTAGCAAAATTATTAGGCTACGAGAACGGTAACGATGTACTACTGTCAAGAACCGAGTATGATTTTAAATTACATAAAGAAAACAAACACCAAAGTGGTTACACTTTAAAATCAAATTAGACTTGGATACATTCAATGCAAATAGATAATGCCCACATATTACCCTCATCAAGTTCTCTTGATATCCAAGCATTTAGTCGTATTTTTAAACATACAACAAACTCATACAAACTAGTATTCTTTCGTGCATTATTAACAACACTAGAAACAGATAGAACGGTGGAAATTAATTCACAAAATCTAGTCTGCAATATGCTAACGCATGCATGGTTTCCTGCGGTTCATTTTAAGCTTAACCTTGGCTCTCAGGACATGATTTTAAATACACTGGCTTCACTTAATCTTACTCAAGTGAATATTGCGAACAGTAAAGGTTCACCTTATTTAAAAGTGTTTTCAGAGGTTAAACAAGTTTTAACAGATGATGTTAACAACCAATTACTGACATATGTACCTTATCGCTTATTACAACCTTTTTTTCATAACGAGCTAAAAGGTAAGCCAGATCAGAAAAAGAACGCTATCACTGCAGAGCTATCCATAACACGCTTTCAAACCGATAAGCCACTATATAAAATTGAACAATGCACAAATAAAAAATCATTAAAACTCACATTGCATCCAGAGTGGTTTGAGTATTTGAATAATAATTTAATCATTATAAAAAGCTGGGTCGAATTAAACTGGTTACAATATCTACAAACTAAAAACCCAAACTCTCCAGCAATCAGCAATAAACTTTGCTTACCTAGTAAAAGAGAAGCACTGACGAACCAAAGAGCATTTTGGAATGAACTTTTGAAGCAAGAGAGCATGGCCTGTATTTTTAGTAATGCAAATTTAACAACACAGAATTATGAACTAGACCACTTCATCCCTTGGACATATGTAGCACATAATCAGTACTGGAATTTATTGCCAATATTAGACGCTGTAAATTCATCTAAGAGTAACCACTTGCCAGCTAAAGGTAAAACGGTGGATCAATATGTAGATGCACATTACAGAGCAATAATACTTGCAAATAAGTTACAAAAAGAAAAAATAATTGACGATTACATTCTCGTTTTACAATGTTCTGAAAGTGATTTATTTAATCACTCAGTGTTTAAAGAACGCTTCACTCGCATGCTTGAAACACTCATTGATTCAGCAGCACTTCAAGGCTTTCAGACAAGCTGGATCTGGAAAAGACCTAAACAACACACCAACACTTGTATAAAAACACACCACGCAACCACTTGACGTTTTAGATTTATTTTTATCTATATTTGATGCCCTAGTTAATGCTATTCAGGCTATAATTTTATAGAATACCAATCTTTTCTGTTATTCCAATAACGTCTAAGCAAATTCAGGCACGTTAAGGGTAACAAACTATACTTATTATTACGTCAAACTTAACGTAAAAGGTGTATTATGAATAATTCTCAAGATGGATACTGTTTTTCATTCCCAGCAGTAAGTGGTATGCAAGCAGGCAAACCTTTCTATATTGCAACCTGCCCCCTTAGTACTATTCCCAAGATATTCGTATTCGATGAAGATGAAGTACCGCCAGAACTGCGTGCACAACGTACCTTAAATAAATCCCGTATTCCTGAAATGGTGCGTTACTTAATCGAAAACCCCAAAGATTACGTTTTTTCTGCATTAACCGTTTCAGTCGCTTCAACGGTTACCTTTACTGAATCTGGCATTTCAGGGCTTGGTACATTAAGCGTGCCTATGGATGCACAAATCCTTATCAATGATGGTCAGCATAGACGTGCTGCAATAGAAGCTGCGTTAAAAGAAAAACCTGAATTAGGCCACGACAATATCGCAGTACTATTTTTTGTCGATGAAGGCTTAGAGCGAAGCCAGCAAATGTTTGCAGACTTAAATAAATACGCAATTAAACCCAGCCCTTCTCTTGGCGCGTTATACGACCTTCGCGATGAAAGTTCAGAACTTGCTCGTTACCAAGCTAAACATATCAAGCCTTTTGTTGGTTTTACCGAGATGGAAAAGTCCAGCATCAGCTCTAAAAGTAGTAAATTATTTACCCTAAGTAGTTTAAAACAAGCGAATCGCGCACTACTGGGTAAAGGCATGAAAGAAGGCTTCTCAGAAGAAGAAAAAATACTATCAAATGAATATTGGCAAACCGTATTTCAAGCAACACCAGAGTGGCAAATGATATTAAATAAAGAGCTGTCACCCTCTCAATTTCGCCAAGAATATATCCATGCACATGGTGTCGGTTTACACGCACTCGGATCATTAGGTTGTGCTTTATTAACAGCCAAACCAAATGATTGGAAAGAAGCGATTAAGCAACTCAAAAATGTAGATTGGCGTAAGTCTAATCCGCAGTGGGCCCAACGTAGTATGCTACATGGCAGACTTAGTAAAGCCTCAACCAATATTATGCTCACAACCAATGCGTTAAAAATGGCATTGGGGTTGGCGTTAACGCCCGATGAGCGCACCTTAGAAAATAAACACATAACAGAAGCAGAGGCCTAACATGGCAGACTTATTCAGAGCCGATGGCCTAGATGAAGAGCAAGTAGATTATATTGAGAACGAGTTTTTTGCTGGTTTTCAACGCTACAACAATCATAAAACATTACCAGAGCAACTAAATCAATACAGTGCGCTTGATGACGAACTCAAAAATGCAGTGAGCGCCAACCTGTGTCGAGACCTATTACGTGAAGAGCAAAACCACGAAGGGTTTACACTTAAGCATTTTATCAATGATGTACAAACAGTTTATTGTGCCGATAACCGCCCTTGGGTAATTGGTTATAGTGGTGGTAAAGACTCCTCTGCAGTCGTTACCTTAATCTATCTAGCACTATTAGCACTCGATGAAAATAAACGGACTAAAAATATTTTCGTGGTTGCATCTGACACCTTAGTTGAGACACCACTGGTTATTGATCATGTTAATAAATCGTTAGAGAATATTGGTAATCAAGCTCGACGCGACAACTTACCTATCACTACACATAAGGTATTACCTAAACCAGATAAAACATTCTGGGCTTGTTTGTTGGGTAAAGGCTACCCTGCCCCGACACAAAGCTTTCGTTGGTGTACAGAGCGAATGAAAATTGATCCTGTGAGTGACTTTATTAAAGATAAAGTGGCTCAACACGATGAAGTGATTGTTATCTTAGGATCTCGAAGTCAAGAAAGTGCATCACGTGCGCAAGTTATCGCGAAACACAAAATAGAAAATACTCGCTTAGCTCGTCATACAACTTTAGCAAATGCATTTATCTACACCCCAATTGATACTTGGAGCATGGATGATGTATGGAAAATATTGCGTGCTTGTAGTTTAGATGTGACAATTTCACCAATGGGTATTGGTAAAAAATGGTCAAACAAATATGACCTAGAATGGGAAAACCCGTGGGGCTCAAAAAATATGACCCTGTGGAATTTATACAAAGATTCATCAGACCAAGGCGAATGCCCGATGGTAATTGATGACAGTACCCCTTCATGTGGTAACTCACGTTTTGGGTGTTGGACTTGTACCGTGGTCACCAAAGACCGCGCGATGGAAAGCCTGATTAAAAATGGTGAAGAATGGATGCAACCATTATTGGATTTTCGCAACATGCTTGCCGAAACCGGTATTCCAGAGAATAAATCTAAATATCGAAATTTCAAAAGACGTACGGGTCAAGTTAGCTACCAACGCGCTAAAAGTGATGAAGCACTGACAATAGATCGTGCTCATGTACCAGGCCCCTACATGATGAAATTCCGTAAAGAATGGCTAGAGCATCTACTCACCCATGAAAAAAAATTCAATGAAGATGGATATAAAGTTACTTTAATAACTAAACCTGAACTGCATGCAATTCGCCAAGAGTGGTTAAACGACCCGAATGAACCAGATTGGGCAGACTCACTACCTACTATTTATCATAATGTATACGGCAAAGCTCTCAATTGGGTCATCAATGATAATAACAATTTTGGTGCTGTAGAAGCTCAAATTCTTCATGAGTTAGGTGAGCAACATGATGTCTCTGCAGAGATGATCCAAAAGCTACTTGATTTAGAGATTTCCTTAGAAGGGCTAAGTCGCCGTACTGGTGTTTTTGATAAAATTGGCAGTCTTCTTAAACGAGACTGGGGTACGCTAGAAGAGATAAAAGAAAAGCATAATAACCTACAAAGTAAATCTGATTTTGATATTCATAAAGATCAGATTCAGCAATATGAAGTAGAGCTTGCTAAATTAGAACAACAAAGCAAGGTGGAGATATAACATGATAATCAAAAACCTCATCGTCAATAACTTCCGTGTATTTCGTGGCGTACATGAAATTGATTTAGCACCTCGTACTGAAAAAAAAGCGAACAGTGCTAGTCCAATCATCTTATTTGGTGGTTTAAATGGCGCAGGTAAAACGTCTATTTTAAGTGCTGTACGTGTCGCACTATACGGCCGTATTGCTTTTGGCCGAGGCCTATCAACACCAGAATACCAAAAAGAACTGGATGCATTAATTCATAATGGTGTAGGTATTTCTGATAAAAAGTCCTCGATTGAGTTGGTATTCACCCACAGCCATAACGGCATTGAGAGTGAGTACAAAGTTACAAGGGCATGGGAGCGTGGTAAACGCGACAAATTGACCCTAAAACAAAACGACGCAGAACTGACACAGCTTAGTTACGACCAATGCCAAAGTTTCTTAACAGAGCTTATTCCAACAGGTATCGCTGACCTATTCTTTTTTGACGGAGAAAAAATTGCCGATTTAGCTGAAGACGAATCAGGCCAAGTATTACAAACAGCGGTTAGACGCTTACTCGGTATTGATATCGTTGAACGCCTACGCAATGACTTAGCTATTTACTTAAAGCGACATGATGCGGCTGCCATGCCAGCGAATATCCGAATTCAAATTGAGAAATTAGATAAAGCGCGATTAGACGCAGAACATGAAGCGATCGCATTAACCAATGAGGCCTCATTAAGCCGAGCAAAAATCGATCTCGTTGCTAAAGAAATTGATAATGCGGAAATCGAGCTATCTTCTCGCGGTGGTGCTTGGGCAAGTAGCCGTGAGCAAGAAAAAGTGAAACAGCTTACATTAGATGCGGAGCGAAAAGAACTTGAAAAACTGTTGCGTAGCGAAATTGAAGGCGACTTACCTTTTTCATTTGCACCTAATACATTAAAAAAATTGCTAACCCAATTAAGTGAAGAAAAGGCGGCTAAGCAAACAAATAGTTTTAACAAAGAGCTCACAGTGTTTATGACAGAGCTAAGTTGGAAATTAACTGCTGAGTTGGGCGATGCAACAGCCGCGATTAAAGCCATTGAAAACAGTTTAGGTGAACGGGAATCAAATCAAAAAAACACCGAGATTAAACTCGACATTTCAGACCGTGAGTTAAGTCTTATTGAGTCTAAAATCAACGTACAATCTCCTGCATCTTTTAAACGGTTTGATAATGCACGAACACGTTTATCAGAAGTTGAAGAGCTAATTGCAGCTCTCTCTGTCAATATCGCGCGTGCACCAGAGCAAGAGCAGCTTGAAACACAACTGAATAATGTTAAAGCGTTAACAACAAAACGTACTAAAGCAATTCTAGAGCATAAAGAGAAAACAGAAGCGGCAAAAAAACAGTACCGTGAGGCGATTGATTTAGCGCGTAAGATTCAAAAATTACACGATAAACATAAAGTCGCTTTTAATGCCGAAACGTCTCTCGTCAATGCACAAAATGCACATATCATGCTATCTGACTTTAGCGAGCAACTCACTGCGGTACGTGTTAAACAGCTAGAAACTGAATTTATTAAAAGCTATCAAAAACTAGCTAGAAAAGACGATTTAAAGCTTTCTGCACGCATTAATACCACTACCTTTGATGTAGAGCTGATTGATGACAAAGAGCATGCAATAAGCCGTAAAGCGCTCTCAGCGGGTGAAAAACAAATTTACGCGATTGCTATTCTTGAAGCGTTAGGTAAAACATCGGGTAAGAAACTACCGATTATTATCGATACACCATTAGGTCGATTAGATTCAAAACACCGAGACAAACTCATTGAACATTATTTCCCAGAGGCAAGCCATCAGGTAATTATCTTATCAACTGATACAGAAATTGATGAAAGCTACTTTAATAACAAATGCTTTAAAGATGAAATTTCTCATGCCTTTGAAATTCAGTTTGATGGTGCAACCAAATCATCAAGCCTGAAAGAAGGTTATTTCTGGGAACAAAATAGTAAAGCTACATTGGAGGTAAATTAAGATGCTACCCAACCGAATGAACTTAAATAGAACCACTGAAGAGCAGTTAAAAAAACTAAAGCAGTTTACAGGCATTTCACCGAATGTATCGTCACGTATCGCGTTTTACCGCTCGATTGAATCTGATTTTAGGTACTCAGCGACAAGTGCTAAAAAGCTAGATGGCAGTTTGGTATTAGATAAAGTGACGTGGTTAGGTGATACGCAGCTAGTGACGGAGTTGACACTAAAACTGGCTTATCCAGATTTTAATGAAAGAGAGAAAATGGCAGCTTGGGCAGCACATGTAGAAGATGGGATTGCTTCTTTGAGGAATCATAAGAACATTGCAAGCATTACAAATGCATTATAATTACTTCATTTGTGAATATGCTAACGCATTGAATCACTAGTTAAAATAGGGCTAGTGGCTTATTGTTTAAAAACAAAAGCCACGCCTTAGAATATTTAGAAGTGCATTAGACATGATGACAGATCCAGTAGCCACTACAGCTTGCTAGTTCTATTTAGACGCATTTTAAAAAATAAGCTGGTCTTTAATTCAAGCTGTTACAGCATGGTCTATCAACTCACTTTTGATAAGAGAGTACTAATCTTTTACAATTACCATGCACACTTGAGAAAAAAGTAGGGGAAGACTCCCCCTAGATTAATAACACTACAGAGCTTCAATATTTGGATATTCAGAAAGGTCAACAGTTACATTTTCAGGAAAATAACATCCAATACTAAAGTTTTTAAATATGTGAGAGGCTAAAGGTAAGCTAATTTGAACCAGCTCGGTACTTGTTTGTAAATGTTTTCTTAGGGCTTGTAAGTCTTCTAAACAAAAAAACTTAGATCCATCTAAAATTCGCCAATCAACTTTATCTTTAAGATAACACCTCATCCCCTCAGAACAATCAATAGTATTGATTCCATCTTGAGGAGTGCCATTATTACAGCCAACAATTATGACCGCATCGAAGGGTGAGCACACAGTTTTTTTTGATAACTTTGTCATATTTTTTCCTTTTAAGCGGGCTACATTATTAGTGGCCGGCTTTACAATTATAAGGCTTATTATTGTGGGTTCGGCAATTTTAGCCTAGATGGTAAGACCAATTGACCATCATAATCAATTGTCTCCCCATCAATAGTTCTAGCTGCGGCAAAATCTGATTGTAGCTCTTTTCTAGATTTATCAACCAAGCCACCATCTAGCACATAAGCAAGTAGCCTTATTGCTAATTTTTTACCTGAAACAAGCATTTTCTTCTTAATAGGTTCATAGATAACGCCATACCAGACAGAATGTGGCTTATCAATTGCACTAAAGAAGCCTCCTTCATCCAGTTTTTGAATTTTATGTATTAAGTCGTCTAAACTCTGCGTTGAGCCTTTAGACATGATGCCACCTATTGTCGCCGCAAATATTTGCTGGCCGACAGGGCGAAAAAATAAATGGCCTTCACCATAGAGTTCTGAAGATTTAGATACTTCCTCATATGTAAATTTTCTTAATTGGACTGAACTAGTCCCCTGCACCGCACGCTCGACATTTGGTAAGGTTAATAAGCTATCAATTAAGTTATTAACCTCGCTTTTACCAACTTCAAGTTCATCATCACTTGGCCTAATAGGAACCACTCCTTTAATTGACTCCCCCCAGAAGGGAAATTTATGACCTAAGTAACCTTCAGCCATATCCTTTATTGTTTGCAGAGTTGTGAAATTAACACTTCGGCCGCTAATTGTATTGTTATCCATATTTACAACTTTAGGTTTTGCTAAGTATTCATGATGAACTGATACATACTTTGCCACTAAAGCAAAACCATTGTCTTCATCAAGCTGGTTCAGTTGTCCTTGCGTAAGGCTAGCTGCCATTTTATTTACATGAACAAATATTGATCTTACTCTTCGCTTAGACTGTTCACGAGTTTCACCTTTGACAACAGCTGATATAAATTCAATGCCCATTTTTTCTGAAGCAAGAGCTTTAATTTCTTCTTCTGTTACTTGATATATTTCCTCTAAGGTCTCACGTTCTAATACACTATTAACAAGGTAAGCTCCCTTTTTATCCCTTAATTGTAATTTTCCCTCCTTAATTAGTAACAATAATCCTTTAACACCTAAAAGCCGATGCTGTCCATCTAATGCATATAGTGAAATATCTTTGTCTGTATCTTTTTTTGATACATCTAATAAACCGTAGTGGTCATTTTCGTCTAACGGGGTAAATGTTGCACTACTGATCTTAGCTCTCCCCTCTTCATCCCAATTATCTGATGAAGGGTCATCAACCCACTTCTCAGAGATAACCACCAATACAGCAGGGAATTTGTGCCCAGGCTTTCCAATAAGATATTGCGCTAATGATGACTCGCGGGTAAAATCTAACGGTCTTTGAAGCACTTCATCTATGGTGTCTTTATCCTTAATAATTTCATTTGTTTCAGGATCGAGTTTGCGTCTAAAAAGAGGTAACTCTCTAGCAAAGTTAACTTTATTCCCAAACCATTCAAGATCAACAGCTCCAATAAATGATTCAGTTCCCCCCATTATCATCTTTTGAACAAGCATGCTATCGCTATGAAATGCGTGTCTTTTCATGAGAGTTCTTAACGTATCTATTTCTTCTTTATCTCGCTCTTTAAGTACAATATTAGTTATGCTCATTCTCTACTCCTCGGTAAATTTAATTTTATTTATAGTTGGATTCAATTCTCTAACTAGCTCTTTTTCTGCTAACCTCGATTGCTTTTTTGTTGCCGTAGTAGCAACCCAAACTTCAATATTGTTATAATGACTAAAAATCCATTTTTTCAATAAGTCGTTTTTTTCATTTTTAGGTAAATGTTCAGTTAATCTTCGATTTAACTTGTCACTTCGGCCTATATACCCCCAATCGACAGAGATTGATAGCCCATATACCTTACGGTTTATACATAAAGCATAAACCCCCGGTTTCGTAGGAGACATTAGTGCGGCACTTGTCAAGCTACCGTACTTAACCCATTGAAGACATTCAATCTCATTATTACTCGCAATACTTACCATGCTAATTAGCCACGTTAGAAATAATTGCGACAACTAACCCTCTAACCTCCAATGCACTCAAAATCCGTTTTGATGGAAATTCAGAAAGGAATTCCACGATACTGGTTAATAGTTTTGACCTTAGTTCGTAAGAAAAGTCTTCTACATCATCAAACATATCTGACTCTATTACTTGAAAGTAACACTCATCATATGCTGCTTCTAGGTTTTGATAGATAGCATTGTTATTGCTCATACCCTCATAACAAAGCTCATTTAAAATTTGACCTAACTCTCCATCATGTGGCAGAATTAAGTTGTTTGTAAAACTAGTGATATTAAATATTCCCATTTTATTACCTCGTTATACTTTATGAGTCCAGTTGGTAGCCGTTCCTCATAATAAAAATTCGAGTACATTGCAGTACATCCTGTATTTGCAAACTGAGGTTTGTTTTTAAAAACAAACCTCAGTTCTTAAATACATAATAGCTCCAAGGTAATTAATGTCAAGCATTAATCTTAATGTTTTTAAAAACAAATGCGAATAGAGTGTTATTTGTTGGTATGTTTTTAAATTAACAACTGCTTGTCAATTCAAAAAATATAACGCCTTAAAATAATTACATTACAAACTCAGAAAAAAGCTCTTCTAATAACTCACTGTAGTATTGCGAGACAGGAATGTTTCCATATAATTTATTGCTTGTGGTAGGCGTCAAATTCAATTCAAAGTATATAACTAGAGAAGATTGCAATGATTGTGGAAAATAGTCTTTGATGAGTGAAATAGATAATAGATCTATTGCAGGTTTGTTATTAATTAACTAATCATAAATGAAGTTTTCAATCGATTAGATTCAAAACACCGAGACAAACCCATTGAACATTACTTCCCAGCGGCAAGCCATCAGGTAATTATCTTATCAACTGATACTGAAATTGATGAAAGCTATTTTAATAACAAGCACTTTAAAGATGAAATATCTCATGCCTTTGAAATTCAATTTGATGGCGCAACCAAATCATCGAAGCTGAAAGAACGTTATTTCTGGGAAGAAAACAAAAACACTGCACTGGAGGTAAATTAAGATGCTACCCAACCGAATGAACCTAAACAGAACAACCGAAGAGCAGTTAAAAAAACTAAAACAGTTTACAGGGATTTCACCAAACGTATCTTCACGTATCGCTTTTTATCGCTCTATAGAGTCTGATTTTAGGTACTCAGCAGAATCGGCGAAAAAGTTAGATGGAAGCTTGGTATTAGATAAAGTGACGTGGTTAGGTGATACACAGTTAGTGACAGAGTTGACACTTAAACTGACTTATCCTGATCTTAATGAAAAAGAGAAAATGGCAGCCTGGGCGGCACATGTGGAAGATGGCATTGCTTCTTTGAGGAATCATAAAAACATAGCCAGCTTTACAAATGCATTATAGGCACTTAATTTATTTATACGGGAAGGTCATTAGCAACTAATCACCTTGATTTTGATATTATATAGAGCATTAACATAATTCTTTTAATGCTCTATATAACTGACGTGGTTAGGCGAAACACAACTAGTGACAGAGTTAACGCTTAAACTAACTTACCCTGAAAAAATGGCAGCCAGGGCTGCACATGTGGAAGATGGGATTGCTTCATTGAGAAATCATAAAAAGCTACTTGATTTTTTTATATGACCTAAGTCAGATACCTTAGCTAATTAAAAGTAGTTATTAGGCTTTAATGCGTTTTCCCATTTGTGTGCCGAAACCGCACCAATTTACATTTATAACTACATAGTTATACGCAGACAGAAGAAAAGATTATTTATCCATATAATTGAAATATATCTTTATATAATCTTTCAACTTGAGCGTCTAACCATAAACCAGGTTTATTCATTAGATCTTCCCAAGGATAAGAGTGAATGTCAGAGCTTTTAACCATATTATGATAGCTACATAATGAAATTCTATTTGCACCAATTGTGGGTCCTCCTAGTGAATATGGGAACAAATGATCCTGTTGCATTTTCCCTGGTAAACTACAGGTATACCCCCATATCAACTTAGAGTTACAGCTTTCATTTTGGTTATTACTCGGAAACCCTCTTTTCCCTTGGATTTTTTCTTGAACTTTGAGCTTACTAAGATGGCAAGGTAAGTCTATTTCTTCCAAATGTTGAGGATGTAATAAAGCAAGTTTATCAAAAAGACTTTTATTCGGCAGAGTAAAAGTCTCAAGCCAGCCAATATTTAGAGATTTTTGTACTGCACTTAAATAAATTTCAGCAGCTTGTATTCTTGATCTCATTTCCAATCACGTAATGTAATATTTATTTCTTCTTCATTTCCACCATAAAGCGTAAATTTAATAGTTAAACATAACGGGTCCTGCGAAGGTTTATTTAGATCAACTTTGGGCAGTTTTAAATACTCGCCAGTAGGTTTAAATTTTATAGCATCTGCGACACTGCTTTTTGAATCAACAATAACAAAATGCATTGCACTCAATGATTTTTTAGTTATTTTAAAATACTTTCTACTAGCCATTGGTATTGTTTTCTTTGCCCCTCTTTCAACCCTTGTTGTTGAGCTATTTTTTTGGATAGCTTTACCATTTTGATTAATATGTTTAGATTCAATTTCTATAAACAACTGATCTCCTGATAAATAGTCCCATATATCATATACTTTCGCCGGCAAGCTACCTTGTTCAAATATACTTTTAAATACACCTATTGCTAATTTTTTAGATTTCTCAACCCACCGAGTTCCTTTTTTCACGTACTGGGAAAAATTCCAATCTGTTGTGTTAAAGTTTAGACTTAATAATAAATCTTCCCACTCATCAGAGTCTGGTGCTGAGTTTCGATTGGCTAGATACGAAAGTACACCAACAATAAATGCATCACACATAATTTTGTGGCAGTAATCTCCTGTACCAAAAAAAACAGATTTTTCTTGAGGAAGCTTGACGCATTTTTTTAGTTCATCAAATGCCATTGATATTTGATTTGCAAGCTCAGCAGGCTTCAACTCATTTGTTAATATAGACTCACTGTAATAATTATCAGATATAAGTTTTGAAAGATACTTACAATCATATTGGTGACCTAAATATTTTGGTGAGGTTGGTAAAAAATCATTAAACCTTATATCATCATGGAAGCCATTTGGTTTGTTCGTAAAACTGTTAAGAGACTGCTTGCAAAGTGTTGCAACTGCCTCCATTGATTTATGACTTGGGCTATTCTTAGTGTAGCCATCCAGATGAAAGGCAAATGTTAACCACTCTTTATGGAGGCTTGCTAACGGTGTTGCTTCTGTAGTCACTTGTGCAAAAATTTTTGCAAGGTTTCTGCCATTATAAAACTGCCCACCATTATTTAGTAATAAAACAACAGGTATCGGGTTATCTCTTTGTACACATTTAGAGTCACCTAACCCTGTTATCCTATGTTGACCATCAATTATCCACAATGGAAAGTCTTTTTGGGAAGAAGGCAATGGTATGTCTATCTCAATAATATCTGTTGCAATGCCAGCTGCACTTTTCATTTGCTCTACTTGGATCTTAGGAGGGTTTCCAACACACCGCTCAGATAGTAATACAGGATTAGGCATGAATTCTCCAGTACCATTAAATGTAGCCGTAATTCTATCTTTATTGGCTTTTATTAACGGTCTTTGCCATTGTTGTACAGGCGGAGCTAATACATTTGATGCAATATCAATATTGTGGGTGTCATCTTTGAAGTTTGGAACTTCTGCAACAGAAAGAAGCTCTTGTGCCGTTAAAAAACCTATATATATTGGAAACTCTTGATTTCCAGATACAATGTTTTTTTGTAATGCATGGATTTTCATAAAATACCTAAATAATTAATAGTTTATAGTTTATAGTTTATAGTTTATAGTTTATAGTTTATAGTTTATATAATATACACTAACTAATTGATATTTATACCACCTATAGACATGCAGGATATAAATAATAAGAGAAATCAGTCACACTTCAAACTCAGAACACAACCCTTCGATTATCTCACTGTAGTATTGTGGAACAGGCGCATTTTCACATGCCTTATTAGTTGAAATAGATGTTAAATTCAGTTCAAAATATTGAATTAAAGAATTGTGTAAAGAATGTGGAAAATAGTCTTTGATGAGTGAAATAGATAATAGATCTATTGCAGGTTTGTTATTAATTAACTTATCATAAAATGAAGTTTTAAATCCTCCTTCAGCTTTCGTTTCAAAAAGCTGCTTCTTAGGTGCATCACCACTAGAGGTAAGCACAATATTTCCTTGTAATTTAACTTCCCAGAAGCCATCTTTTTGTAAACGCCAAAATGGATATTCAGGTCGCTGACTCTTTATTTTTTGACCATATATCTCAAGCAAAAACTTTAGTTGATCATAAACTTCATACTGGAAGTTAAATAATCGTTGGTGGCCATTCTTGTACTGATTAAGTACATATAAAATCAATAAGGGTTTGTGTATTGCTGTTTTTATGCCTAACTTCCAACGTTTAATACCAGAAAGCTTTTCTTCTAAATCTAACATTTCCATACTACTCATTACACAAACCCCGAACCACTCATTTATTTATACATTATCATTATCTTATAATTTAAGATCGAAGAAGAAATCAGAAAGCATTCTTCCCCAATTGCCACGTATATCTTGCATATCTCGGCGCACTCGCTCCATTGCCTCACCTTCACATCGTGCCCATGAAGAAAGTAACAGTTTCAATAACTCACGATGTTCATCAGATAGCTTATTATAAAACTCATAAAACTCATGATCTTCATTGATAGTCACTAAAGTCACACCCGCTTTAACCGCAACATCAAAAAAAGCGCGACTATCTAATTTTGCTTCCAAGAACTTCAATTTTTGGTTATTTTCAATTGTTTCAGTTGCTTTTTGTTTTGCTTCTTTTTGAGGGATACTACTTGTAAACTCAAACTCTTTTGCCAGCTCAGAAATTTGATCTACTTTACTTGTATTTGTTGCAAGCTCTTCTGATTTAGTTTTATAACCCCCATCAACACGAGAGGTAATAACGGCATCAGATACTTTTTCTGCATAAGACACTTCTGTTTTCGCATTTACACAGCCGACTAAGCGTTTATCGTTAGGCATTGCTTTACGCAAGTGTTTAATATTTCGCTTTATCTCAGAAACGATTTGATGCATAAACCAACGATAAGGATCTTCCTGTTTGAATACTTTCAGAAACTCTATTTCGTTATCTTCATAACCATTTAAGTGCGCTTCTTTTTTAAGATCAATATCTTCGAAATTTACGGCAGCTTGTTTATTATTAGTGACACCAAAGAATTCATCCAAAGCAGGTTCAAAGGCGACTTCCACTCCCCACCAGCGTTCTTGTGGTTTTCCATTTGTAAGAATTTTAGTTAGCTCTAACTCTCGTTTGGCACGGACAATAGAGATACCAATATTATCGGCACAGTGCTTGCCCCACTCAGTCCCGCCTACTTCTGTTTTTATGTCAGGAAGTGAACGAATACTGCCGTGACATTCTTTATCTACATGTGAATAGGTAATCGTTACTGTCGATGACTTGCCTTCACCTAAATCAATCTCGATCTCTTCTGGCTGTTCAAATTGCTTAAACAAACAATTTTTTTCATATGGCGTTGGTAGCTCTTTTAACGAAGTATTGTTTAACAAATATAGTGGGTCATTAGCTTTAAACGCTTCCTCTATAGTAATCGTTAAGGCTACTTTTTTTACATAGGACTTGAACAATATTTCACATCTATTTTCTTGGATGAAATGGCGATACATCCGCCCTACTAATCGCTCAGAATGCGTATATATTGATTTACTGGTTTTCCAGTTTACACGGTCTAATTTTGACCAAACAATTAACGTACCAGTGTTAGATTGAGAAGCTTTACTTGCCTCTAACCATTTTGAAGGTATTTTTTCTTCTACCGGTACTGGTACTGATTCAATATCACCCGACTCAATTAAATCAACATCTAAAAATGTTTTATATGTTTTCCCATTTTTCCAACTCCATACATCGACCCTTCTACATTGAGAAATTGATGCATTAGGAAGTCCCATTCCAAATTTACCAATACCATTGGGATCATCTTTATGGCTTGAACCACCAAATTGCAATGCTTCTTGCAAAATTTTAGGGTTCATACCAATGCCATCATCTAAAATGGCAATTTCTTCTAACTGTTGAAGTTTGCGCTTTGTATTGACGGTATAGCCATCGATACAAAGAAGTTGAACTGTTTTAGCTTTTGCTTGAATACTGTTATCGATCAATTCTGCGATTGCGTGAGCAGCTGTTTTATAACCGTTATCACGCATTGATTTTATTGCCAGTGACGCAGGGATGATGTTATGTGACATTTATATTTCCAGTAATTTTTCTTATTTAAAATTAAACAATTAACATCAATGTTGGTCGTTTATCTATACTCTTTGCTAATTAAAACTGCGCTTTACCTTTACCAATCTTCAAACATATTTTCAGTGCTGCCTTCTTCAGGTTCTGCAATAATAGATTCAATAGAAGTCAACGCTGCGGTAGGGTCTAACACTGATTTAATATAAGCAAGTCCTCCATTTGCATACTCTTCAAATATTAACAGCGCTTCTTTAAAATTAGCTTTTGCCATCATTGAAATATCATCTGTTTCTGCTAATGCCAATGAATAAATAAATGGGATATCTGAAATATCATCAAAAATGCGTAATGGTATTGGCTCACTACTTTTTGAAAATTTGTATCGTTGTTGCTTTTTGTACCCCAAGGATGCTGCAAAAACTAGAGCGCTTTTATTTGATGGGAATAACTTTTCTTTTTTTAAAATTTCGAGTAAATCTTCATGCTCTTCAGGTCGACGAACTCTAATATCATCGATACGTTTTGATTCAATAGCCATTATGCTTCCTCTAAAGTTGAAAATTCGAAACCTTCATCTGAATAACGTAAATATTCATTGTCTTCAATGTTTTTAGCCACATCCGTTGTTGAATGATGTATTAATCGATATGAGTTACCAACACGTTCAGCACAAGCGCTTTTCACTGTGCCATTCCACTGAGAATTAGATACGAAAATAATGACTTGGTCTGCAAGATTAGCAACACGTTCAGCTACTTTAAAGCGATAATCATCATCTAGTGCGCCGAATGGTGAGTCCATGACTAATGGGTACAAACCTCCTTTGAAGAACTTACCGCCTTGCTCATGTTTTTCTTTAGCTAAAGATATAATGCTCGAGATAAATGATAAACTGGTTACTTGCTTTTCACCTGTCGATTGCTCTTTTGCTTCAATATCACCATATTGAGATCGCTTTTCAATTTTTAACTGAAAATCATTATCTATAAACGCCCTTACATCTTTTCTAATTATTTGACTAAAGGTTTTGTTAACTCGATCAGATAAATTTTCTCTTACCTGATTAGTAAAACTTTCATTTAATTCTATAAATGCTTTCGCCACATTATTTGCAGCTGTAATCCTCCATACAACGAGTGAATGCTCTTTTTGTTTTTTTTCTAGTTTTTCTAATGTTTTTGTTTCTTGAATAAGCTTCGTATTTAATTCTGGAATTTTTTCTTCTAAATGGTAAATATCCCTATTAAATGCTGTTAACTCTCTTCCTAATTCTTTACTTAAGTCTTCTAACGCATTTATTTCATTATGCTTTATCGACCCAATCTTCAGACCAAGTTCTGATATTTTATCTTCGTTATCTTTTTTAGTCTTACGATTTTTACTTTGCTGCTCTGATAATTCTTCTGTATTTTTTTTATAATCTAAAAGATTATTTTGTTGATTCTTAATTAAAGATGAGACACTCGAATATACCTCATCTAATTCATCATTACCTGCTGATTCTTTTGCTTTGGTTAATGCTATAAGCACCTCACCTTCACCATGAATTGGCCTACCGCAAATACAACTATCTTGTTCAATCAGATCGTCAATAAATGGAGCTCTGACCTTGTAAGGCAATAATCCTTTTTTACGATTAAGGTCTACTAGCGCTTCACACTTATCAACTAACGTTTGTGATAAAACAACAGCTCTATGTTTATCTATAAGCTCTTTTCGTAAGCGTTCATTGTTTTTAATATCATCCTCTATTCTTTCGTTTTCATTATTGAGTAACGAACGTTGTTCTTGAAAGTGCTTGGATTCTTTAAAGCCTTCTAACTTTTTCTCGACGTCATCTTTGCGTTTTACTTTTTCCTGTTTATCTTGTTTTAACTCAGCCAATTTCTTATTGAAATTATCTAAATCAGTACCCATTTGTGCCACATCGCCAGATAACGTTTGATAGCGTTGGTCAGATGTTTTTGCATTTATTTTACGAAAACTTTCAGAAGCTTTTTTCAGATGTCGTTCTGCACGCTCTATTTGCTTAAGCCCCATCAAACGTTTGATTGCATCTTTTATTTGACCACTCTCATTTACACCGGCTAACTTTTCTATTCGTTCGCCATTAAAGAAAAAATAAGGGTGTAGACTTTCAGGTAATACCTTATTAATTTCAGAAGTTGGAGTTGTAATAGGTTTGGTCTGCCCATCTTGTTCTGTTTTATTTATTTTGAACTCTATAGTTTTTAGATCTTCGACTTCATTATTCGGCAACTTCCTAAATTTAGCACTCCGTATAACTTCGTATTTGTAGCCATCTTCTTCAAAATTAACAGTGATGCTGAGTTCAACAATTTGACCGGTGTTAGCATTATGTACTGACGCTTCATTTAAAATATGCTCAGTCCCAGTATCAAAATCAGTTTTCCCATAAAAACACCACTTAAATGCATTTAACAAAGACGTTTTCCCGCTTCCGTTAGCCCCATGGATAACGGTAACATTTTGCTTGGGAGAACAAGCAAAATTGAGTGTCGTTTCTTTCCAAAACTGTCGGAAGTTCTTAATGGTAATCTTTTTAATTTTCACTCTTCACTACCTTTTCAATTAATTTAACGACACTTTCAATTGTTTCTTTTTCTTTTGATTTATTTTGCTTTAAGTCTGAGATATATAAATTTGTTTGCTCAATGGTCATTACACTGTGCAGAATCTGTTGCTCTTCTTTAGTGAGCCCGTTAATAATTTCTTTTTGAGTTTTCATTGCAACTGTACTCCGTGCATGTCAGCAAGGTTTAATAATAGGGTTTCATTTTCTTTTCTGTTTTCAGCCAGATAATTGTATTCCAAGCCGCGTCTAACTTCTTTTTCAATAAGTGCAGGATTCGCATCTTCACCGTTAGGGGGCACGACAATGAAATCGTAAATTACGGCCTCTTCTTTACCAGGAGAGCGCCTTAGAACTCTTCCTCGGCGTTGTATAAACTCCCTTGGATTTGAGGTTGAAGAGATAACAAATGCTTGTTTAGTGGCAGGCACATCAACACCTTCATCTAGACATTTAATCGCTACGATGGCATCAAGTTCGCATCGTGCAAATTTATCTAAAATATTCTTTCTTTCTTCTAAGCTCTCTGTCGCTGTAAATTTTCGTGTTTTTATGCCTAATTCTTGCCCTAACATACTTAATACTTTTTCAATCTGACGGCTACCTTCATCATCAGTATGAGAGCCACAATATATTAACGTATGTTGCAACTGATTATTTTTTTGTAGTTCTTCTAATTGATTTCTAAGAATAATTAACTTATTAGATGCACCACCTAACAGTAAGTCCATCTCGTTCTCTGCTTCCAATTTACTCTGTTCATCATTTTCAAGTTTTTTTGTAATAGCTTTATAGTCTTGGTATTCGTCATAGTTAAATTCACAGACAGATGGGTAATAACGATATTTAACTAGATAACCAGCATTTATCGCATCTTCTAAAGAGAACTCAAAAACAGCATCACCGAAGTAATCAAACAATGCTTCAGTACCTTCTTCGTCATTATGCCTAAATGGTGTGGCTGTTAACCCTAAACGATACTCTGCATTCTTCGGTAATGCGTCTAAATAAGTAGGAGAACCTAAATTATGAGCCTCATCAGCCACAATCATGATGGGTACTTTCACACCACGTAATAAACGCTGAAAATTTTCACTCGCCAATGTCGCATTGGTAACCATTGCTTTGACAATACCCGATTTGTGGATTGATTGATGTGATAATTTTTCAGACAAAGTCTCTCGCCAATTTAAGCTTTTTTCATAGCATTTTGTCGCTTCAAAACCAAATTCTGCAGCCTCATCATGCCATTGATCAAGTAAATGTTTCAGAGGCAATACAAATACAATAAACAAAGGTTGTTTTTGCTTTATAAATTTATTTTTTAGTTTTTGAACTGTTGCCAAGGCAGTAATTGTTTTGCCTGAACCTGTCGCCATTACATACATACCATGGCCTTTATTTTCGCTCCAATTTTGCATCGCTTTTTGCTGGTAAGGCCGTAAATTAATATGTGTACCTTCGTTTTTCTTCGGATAATTTTTTTTCTTTGCATCTGAAAAGCTATCAATACCTGCTAATAATTTTTTAGAAGGAGTGAATACTTGATAAAATGCGTCTTCGCCAATCCATAAAGTATTAAATCGATCTTGAATTGAAATAATACGTTGTTGCTCTCTAGTTGTTTCATCAACATATACATCAATATATTCCCAATTACTCTTAGCATTGCCGGTTAAATTGAAAGAGCCATTGAATGCAATTTGGTTATTTTCAACGTCGGTAGCAATCCCCATTTTTGCATGAAATAGATTATTTCCACCGCTTAATGGATACGATATTTTAAAGTCTAAAACTCCCGCGACAATCAAATTACTTAAAAGAGTACGACTATCTATATCCATTAATGCCAACTCATCTAAAACAAAGCTTTCTAACTCATTTTGCATTTGATCAATAGACTTAATTTCAAACCCTTTATTCATCGCTTCCGCATCTTTCACATTAAGGTTAGGGGAGATAATCCAGCGACTTCTCCCCTCATTTAATGCAAATTGGTGAATACCATTTTTGACATCTGCAAGCCAGTTTGACGAGAAATAACCGACACCGACATCAAATGTTTTAGCACACGATAAAACTGGCGAAAAAAAATCATCGTTAGGATTTTGATAACCAGTTGTTAAATTAAGTGGGATAGAAAGATTTTTAAACGTCATTAGAAATTCTCAAATTCATTAATCATTTGTTCAAAAGAGTCATCAACATCAATAATAAATTCTGGTTCGTTTATACCTTTTAAGTTATTACGTGACTCTAATGCTACATTTTTATTTTTAGCATGTGCCCTTAAGTCTCTAGCAACTGTATTAGTGGGAAGGTCAGATAGGCGGTAAAATTCATACAAGAATAATCTTTCATTACGATCTATGTAGTGATCTGCTATAGCAATATCTTTAGCGATAGTTAAAGCTTGATTTTTGGCTCGAGGTGATAACTTTGAAAAATCTCGCATTAAATCTTCTTTAGTCGATTTTTGTTGCAATGCGTAGATACTGCGAATAAAGACTTTGTATTTTTCAGATTCACTCAAGAAAGATAGTTTATAAATATCTTTTCTAATTTGCCTTATTTCTTCTTGGGTAACTTGGCCATCAACTTTAGCCATAACTGCAGCTATTTTCCCAACTAATAAAGCATACTTTATATCATTACTTTTGTGATTTAAACGCCCAATTTTATTAAAAAAAACAATAGGGACCGCAATTAAAGACTTCTCAATATTAGCAACAGATCCATTAACAATTTTTGGTAAACACTCTAAACCTGAGTTGGTTAATAGGTCTTCAAATTCATTAAGTCCTGACGAGACTTCTATATCGATAAATTGAGCTTCATCTATTAAATCCCAAGTCCCAACAAAATAACCTTCATTTTGAATTTGAGAACTTATCTCTGCTAATAACATTAGCTTCTCCTTGGTATGCACCCACAATCAAAAATCAAAATCAAAATAAAATCACACACGCACCACAAGATAAAGTAATAGTAAACACCTGATATTACACAACAAATTATCAATTGCATACAATTCTGCGGAAGAAAAAGCAAAAAAATTACTTGTTATTCATCTATTTTTGAAGATTCATTTTCATCTACTTTTATTTTTTACATTTGTGTTTATAAAATGATGGATTTCATTTGGAAGCTTTGTTTGTCGATCTTTGTAAAAATTCGACTATTACCTGTAGTAGTAATGAAACACATACTCAAATTCAATTAGATTTTTTATTCCTGTTAAGAGTTTAAAATAACTCATACTGAACAGGCTTATTCATTGGAAAATAAAAAAACAGCGCTCAAAGGGCTTTGAGCGCTGTGATAATTGCGTTACTAACTATTACACTTTAGTAAAGATTAAGCGTTCTAGTTCTAGTCCCACTTTTACAAAGTTTAGGTCTAGTTGGTACAAGCCTTTCTCTAGTTTAACTTGCAGGCCTTCAACGGTAATCACTTTACCGTCGGTGCCGTTCACGCCGAGTGACATACTGAAAATGCCATTTAAGCTTAAGCTACAAGACGATTGTGCTAGTGAGTTACGGTCGTAACTAATCAAACCACTACATTGGTAAACACCCGCTTCGGCAACTTCAATAATAAGCGTTTTATTGGCTTTACAGTTAAGCTGAATATCGCTTTCAATCGCAATAACATTATTTGCTACAAGCTCGCTGCTTGCTGCAAACGCTTTAATCGGCTCGTAGGCTTTCAGCGGGCGATTCATCACTGGCGTATCGATAATGAAACGACAGATGTTCATTGCACAACGTTGCAGTTCACCAATGGTTAATGTGCCCTTTTCTAATGCTTCAAGGGTATCGTCGCCCATGCTGTTACTTTCTGCACCATCGTTTTCAACCACCATGTATAGGTCGTTTTGCGAGCGAACCATGTAAGAGGTATAGGTTTTATCCTCTTTGCCCGCTTCAATTGGACAGTTCATTTTCGCCCACCAGTCGGTCATCACGATACCTTGATAACCCCATTCTCCACGTAATACAGTGGTGTTTAGGTCATAGTTCGATGCGGTCCAATGTCCGTTGATTGGGTTATAGGCACTCATGATGGTTGTTGCTTGTCCCTCTTTTACCGCCATTTCAAAGGGTTTAAGATGAATTTCACGTAACGCACGTTGCGACATCACACTGTCTACATCCACGCGCGCTGTCTCTTGGTCGTTCGCTGCGTAATGTTTGATTGTGCCTGAAACGCCCGCTTGTTTAAGGCCACGTGTCTGCGCTGCGCCCATGGTACCGGTCATTAATGGGTCTTCTGAAAAGTACTCAAAGTTACGACCATTTAATGGGTGACGGTGAATGTTAATACCAGGGCCTAATAATGTATCGATATGATTGGCGTTTAGCTCTTCACCGATAAGGTTAAATAACGCTTCGTTTAACGGTGTATTCCACGTACAGCCTAATAATGTACCGATCGGAACTTGTGTTGCTTGATGTCCACTGTCCATGCGAATACCAGAAGGGCCATCGGCAGCAGCGGCAACCGGAATACCTAGATTAAACAGGCTATCGGAAACACCACCAAATGCAGAGGCGGTGCCCGGTGTGACTTTAGGGCTACACATGCCTTCGCCACGGACAATCGTTGCCAGTTGCTCTTTGCTCATCTGCGCGACAAAATCGGTTAATGAAGCACGACCTTGTTTCACATCGATCAGTTTAATGCCTGTATCACCCGTGATTGGGTGTGAGGTTGGCATGTTATCTTTGATGCGATCAGCTAATGATATGGTACGTTGTGGTACGTCTTCAAAGGTAGCTTGATAAAGACCATTGTCACTTAATACGCCCGGTTTTAAACGGATGAAAGGTTTAACTGGCGCTAATACTTCACTTAACGTTTCAGTCACTAATAGCTTTTCTAATTCAAAGGTCGATGAAAGTGCTTGTGCGTCACGCACACTGCCGCCGCTATAGAACTGATAACTGCCCGCTTCTAATACGTAGCAGTTTGCATTACCCGTTACGCCACTATCGTCAAAAGAGGCAAGTGTAGTGAGTGCAATTGAAAGTCGTAATGTTTCATTTTCGCCCGGCTGTAAGCTTTTGGTTTTTGCAAACCCTACTAATTTACGTGCAGGTTGACCCAGTTTGCCTTGCGGTGCTGAGACATAAAGTTGGATAACCTCTTTACTGCTATGCACTGCCCCCACATTTTCGACGTTAATATCAAAATGCAGCACTTGTTCCGCGCCGATGCCTTCAACATAATGCGCAACAAGCTTCTGGCTAAAGGTGGTATATGACAGGCCAGCACCAAAAGCATATTGTACGGCTTGCGGGTTAAATGTTTCGAAGTAACGATAACCGACATAGATGTCTTCTGCGTAGAAGTTGTAATCTAAACGTCCAAAGTTGGTTGATGATGGGTAGTCAGCCAATTGATAAGCGATGGTATCGGTCAAACGGCCGCTTGGTGAAACATCACCGCTTAACAGGTCTGCTAGCGCATCACCGCCTTCCATACCTGCAGCCCAGCTGTATAACACCGCTTGAATTGCGTGTTTGTTTGAAATGCTATTTAACCATGACATGTCCATAATATTGGTGACATTAAGCACCACAATGACGTTATCGAAATGGCTTGTTACTTTTTCAAGCATCAATAGCTCTGTTTCGGTTAATCGGTAGCTACCTGCTGTATCGGCATTATCTTGGTCTTCACCTGCGGTACGGCCGATAAAAAACAGGGCTTTATCTGAATTTTCTGAGGCTTGTTGAACGATTTCATCTTCAAGCAGCATCTCTTGTTGGAACCAAGGTTCCGCAGCCCAGCCGCCACCGCCATCATCAAAGGGATGATCTGCAATCCACGTTTCGTAGATGCTCACAAGGGATTCATTGATCTCAATAGCGGCATTAGCGCGCAGGCCTTCAAGCGCACTCACTGCATATGGCACATTCACCGCACCGCCCGAACCGGTACCACTGCGGTATGTGTTTATTTGACAGCGACCAAAAAGTGATACTTTCTCACCTTTTTTTAACGGCAATGTCTGATTTTCGTTTTCTAATAATACGATACCTTCACTTGCGGCTTGGCGACTTACAGGTACAAGGTTTTTCTGAGCGATGCTAATTTTTTCAGTTTGCATATCTGTCTGTCCAACTCAATAAATGGGAAATAGGATGTTTTCAGTTAGTTTCGCTGGTTATACCAAAGGAATTAATAAAGTGATCATTCTTGCTGGTTAAAATTATTCCTAACTGCGTTGTGAATTTTGAAGTGAGAACAACTATCTCCTGCAACTCACGCCTTATTAGTAATAATTTTTCCTACGCAAACTCTGAACACCTATTAAATTCCATTGGTATTAGGCGTTGCCTGCTGGTAGATTTTAAAGCGCGACAACACTTTAAAATCCCCTTTCGGTGCAACTCTCTATACCCATTGCCAATCAATATCAAAAATAGAGAGGCCCTGTAGGTTGGGATTTATCCCATCATTCCTTTATTGACGGCCTAAAGACCGACCTACATGAAAAGCATTAACAAAAATGCTGGGGTTAGATAGCTTTCCTGCTTACAGGTTGCCAACTTTTACTGCTACTGAATAAATTTTTTATCGTTATCATATTCGCAGCTTGTTGCGTTGTACTAACGTTGAAAAATATTCTAGAAGGTATAGAACGCTTTTGTGATTAAAAAGCGTCAAGTACTAATACTATCGTGTCACCCTTTATTAACCGTGAAACCCAACAAACCAATTAATGATCAATGCATTCGCCAAGTCGATAAAGAAACCACATACCAATGGAACGACGATAAACGCACGATGGGCAGCACCATACTGCTGTGTTACTGCGGTCATATTAACGATTGCAGTGGCGGTTGAGCCTAATGTTATTCCTCCAAAACCTGAGCTGATAACGGCGGCCTCGTAATCTTTGCCCATAAAGCGGTAAACGATAAAAACGGTGAACAGAACCGATAATAGCGCCTGTAAAATCATCACGGTGCTTAGGTAAGCGAGTGCACTTTGTAGTTGCCAAAGTTGCAAGCCCATTAACGCCATGGTTAAAAACATGCCCAAGCAGATATCGGATATCAGGCTCAGCCCTTTTTTGGTGCCCGCCTTTATCTCTCTTTTTAGGACTAACGTTCGGAAGTTACCAATACATATCCCTGCGATCAGGCAGGATACAAACATTGGCAGTTGTAATCCGGTTTCTGCAATCGCAGCATCTAATAAGTAGCCAATCATCAAGCTGACGTTTAACATTAACCACGCATGCAATACAGAGAAGTGATCCAAGTTAACGTGATTTTCGTGGCTGATACCAATGTCTAAATCATCATCTTTATTGGTTTTAAGTTTATGACGATTGATCAGGTAGTTGGCAATAGGACCGCCCATTAAACAGGCAAAGATCAAACCGATCGTATTACTGGCAATCCCAATTTCAGAAGCCCCACTTATACCCATCTGTTCAAAAATAGGTGCCCAAGCAACGGTTGTTCCGACACCACCAATCAGTGAGATAGAGCCCGACATCAAGCCTAATATTGGCTCTAAGCCAAAGGCAGTGGCGACACTTACCCCTAATACGTTTTGTAAGAGAATATAAATAATGGCCAAGGCGGTTAAAATCAGCAGCGGTTTTCCGCCTGAGATGAGGCTTTTGAAATCGGCATTCAAACCAATTCCGGCAAAGAAATAGAGCAGCAAGATATCTCTAACCGCTAAATCGAACTCTATCTGTTTATCTAAAAAATAATAGAAGAGCGCGACAACCGCAGCACAAACAAAACCACCAATCACAGGCTCTGGAATACTGTATTTTCGTAACAGCGGCGAATGCTGCGTGGCGAACTTACCTATAAACAGCAAAATGATTGCTAAGGTAAAGGCGACAAATCCTTTAACATTAATGATTTCCATAATTTTCCTAAATTAAAATGGCGATAACTGAATTAACGCCATGATATATAATTTACTATTATGATGTCAGCACTTTCCTCTCGTTTTAATGGTTGAAATTGTGTTACTGGTCAATAACCCCACTAGATTTTATTCCTCACTGTCATTATTCTTAACACTCAACAATGTTAATGAATTGTTATTTGCCAAGTGGCTGTTAACAAGTTAAGTTGCCTTTACTATTAAATTCAGGGAAGAATATGAAAATGCCACAAAGAGATATTACGCTGCGATTTTTAGCGGAAACACAGGATGTGAATTTTGGCGGTAAGGTGCACGGTGGTGCCGTGATGAAGTGGATCGATTTAGCGGCTTATGCCTGTGCTGCAGGTTGGAGTGGTCGTTATTGTGTAACCGCTTATGCGGGTGGCATTCGTTTTGTTCAACCGATTCATGTCGGTAGTTTAGTCGAGGTTGAAGCGAAGGTTATTTATACCGGTAAGTCATCAATGCATATCGCGTTAGAGGTGAACGCCTGTGATCCTAAATCGCTTAATCGCCGTTTAACCACCCACTGTATTGTGATTATGGTGGCGGTGGATCAGAATGGACACTCGGAACGTATTCCTGAATGGGTACCAGAAACAGAAGCCGATATTAAACAGCATGATACGGCAATTAAGCTAATGAATATGCGTAAGAAGATTGGCGAAGAGATGCAAATTTTTGTGGAATAGCGACCTCAAACACCTTTGGCTTCAATACAGTCAAAGGTGCGTTGCCTCCCCTTTAAACAAGCGCGCTTTTATCTAGCTCATTTTGCAACAGTTCTCGGCCATTAGTTTCGATATGTTCTAGAAACGCAGAGGCGATGAGCGTTGGTCTTTTTGAGCTCGACCACATAAAAAACCAATGTGAATCTATCGGTAACTCATTAACAGGTAAACGCACCAACCCGCTTTGTCCCCCATAGGTTAAGGTATGTGCTGAGATAATAGATATCCCCAGTTTCGACATCACCGAATGTTTAATCGCTTCATTACTTTCAATGGTCATCTTTATATTTGCTTGCAACTTATGTTGTTTAAGCAGTGATTCGATAGCATAACGGGTGCCCGACCCTTTCTCGCGCATCAAAAAAGGGGCTTCACATAATTGTGCGAGACTAATGGTGCTCTGTTTAGCCAACGGGTGATCTTGATGTGCAATGGCGACCAGTGGGTTTTCTAAAAACTCAAGGCTGTGTGCTTCGATATCACGCGGAGGATGGCTAAACACATAAAAGTCATCAATCCCCTGCTTCATGCGTTCAATGGTTTGTTCTCGATTACCGATGGTTAACTGGATATCAATATCTGGGAATTGCTCACAAAACGGGCCAAGCAGATGTGGAATAAAGTACTTTGAGGTCGTTACCACCGCCAGCCTGAGGGTGCCTGATTTAAATTCACGTAGGTTACCGAGGGTCATATCTAATCGGCTGAAGCTATCGAGCACTTCAACTGCTGTTTTTACTAACTCTAAACCTACCTCGGTAAACACTAAGCGTCGATTAACATATTGATACAAAGGCTCGCCAATCGCATCACTTAGTTTACGCATCTGAATAGAAACAGTTGGTTGCGTTAAAAACAGTGATTTGGCAGCTTCATTAATGCTGCCTTTATCGTGCACTGCTAATAATATTTCCAACTGCCTCATGGTGCCAACATGGGCATGTAATCGAGATTGCATAACGACTCACTTATTGCGCTGATTAGAGTTTTATTCAATATAGATAATAATCTATATTGCAATTAGATTATATCTATTTTCATCTATCTTTCTTTTTTGCAATACTGCTGTCATTAACAAGAAACAAGCACTTGCGCTGATGTGGGCTGTTTTACGCTTGCTATAACTCTCTTAGTATATTGATTTTGAATGGCAATGAAGAATATAATAGCGCCAATCTTTACCACCTCAATACACAAACGCTAATAGGGAAGTAACAATGAGTAAATTTAAAGTCGCTATCATCATGGGTTCTCAATCTGATTGGCCTGTAATGCGCAATGCTACCACGCTGCTTGAAGAATTTGGTATCCCCTTTGAAGCGATGGTGGTCTCTGCTCACCGTACCCCAAAAAGATTATGCGAATTCGCTGAATCTGCTGAAGGCAAGTATGACGTAATTATTGCTGGTGCAGGCGGCGCGGCACATTTACCAGGCATGGCAGCAGCAATGACATGTGTTCCTGTGATTGGCGTTCCTGTGCAAAGTAAGGCACTAAAAGGAATGGATAGCTTGTTATCTATCGTGCAAATGCCAAAAGGTGTTGCTGTAGCAACGCAAGCGATTGGCGAAGCGGGTGCATTTAATGCGGGCCTATTAGCGTCGCAATTACTGGCTATGCATGATGAAGAATTAAAAAGCAAAGTGAAAGCTTGGCGCCAGAAACAAACTGAAAGTGTTGCGTGGGAGGTAGAATAATGCGCATCGCGATAGTGGGATGCGGACAGCTTTCTCGCATGATGGCCCTAGCAGGTTTACCGATAGGTCTTAAATTTAGTTTTATTCACGATGATGCAAGCCAAAATTTAGACTGTGTTGAAGGTTTAGGCATTATCGAACGTTCACCTAATCCGACAAAAAATGCAGACGGCACAAACAGCTATGATGCTGATGCAATCGCCGCGCTTTATGTCGCACTGGGTGAACCTGAATGTATTAGCGTTGAAAAAGAACAGGTTGATCTTGCTTTAATGCAAGCCCTAGCGAAATGTTGCCCTATCTACCCAAGTGTTGAAGCGATTGAAGCTTGCCAACACCGTGGTAAAGAGAAGCAACTGTTAACTGATTTAGCTATTCCAACCTCGCCTTATCTTTATAACGCAAGCGCCATCGAAGCAGGTCAAAAACTGGGTTACCCAGCGATGGCGAAGTCTTGTACTGAAGGTTATGACGGTAAGAATCAGTGGGTCATTAAAAATGACGCAGACGCGCAGGCTTTCGACAAACTTGCAATGACTGATTACATCATCGAAGCGTTTGTGAAGTTTGAAAAAGAGATCTCACTGGTTTCTGCACGCAGCCAAAGCGGTGAAATCGTGCATTATTCACTTGCTGAGAATCATCACGAGCAAGGTATGTTAACGCACTCAATTGCGCCGGCACTGAATATTCCAGCACATCTTCAGCAACAAGCTCAAGATTACATGGAAAGCCTGCTGAACAACTTAGAGTATGTTGGCATTCTAGCGATTGAGTTTTTTGTGGTTGGCGATGCACTGATGGTCAATGAATTAGCACCACGTGTTCACAACAGTGGTCACTGGACACAATTAGGCAGTATTACTTGTCAGTTTGAAAACCATGTTAGAGCGTTAGCTGGTTTAACATTAGGTAGCACAGAGCAAATTTCGATGACCGGTATGTTTAACCTTATCGGTACCGCTCAGCCTCCTTTGGATGCACTAACAGCAAACAGTAAGCTGTACTGGTACAACAAAGAACCTAAAGTGAAAAGAAAACTGGGTCACATTAACTTTATTGTTGAAAATGAACAACAGGTTAGAGAACAGATAGCACAATTAGCGGCGAGGGATTAATCACCAAACCGACTCATTACCTTTCTACCCTCCCCTAAAAATGACTGTTAGTCCTTAACAGTCATTCAAGTTCATTTCCAGCAATGATAAGAGCACAACAATTTTTATTGTGTTCTTTGCATGCAATTTTTTTATATGGAGATGGATTAAATGCTTGGCAATCGTTTTGAGAATATTAACTTAAAGGGAGATATCTTTGGTGGTGTGACAACCGCAATCATCTCTTTACCCTTAGCACTCGCCTTTGGTGTGGCTTCTGGAGCCGGCGCAGAAGCGGGTCTTTGGGGCGCTATTATGGTGGGCTTTTTTGCTGCCCTTTTTGGTGGCTCCAATACGCTCATTTCCGAACCTACCGGCCCAATGACGGTGATCATGACGGCGGTATTAACCAGCATGATGGCAAAATACCCCGAGACGGGCATGGCGATGTCGTTTACGGTGGTGATGATGGCCGGTGCCTTTCAAATATTACTGGGTACGCTGAAACTCGGAAAATATATCACCCTAATGCCCTACAGCGTAATTTCAGGATTTATGTCTGGTATCGGGGTTATCTTAATTATTCTGCAGTTATCCCCTCTTTTAGGGCATTCAGCCCCTGCCGGTGGTGTTATTGACACGCTATCAGTCCTTCCTGATACCGTGCTTAATATGGATGTCAGTGAGCTCTTTTTAGGACTACTTACCCTAGGCGTTTTATTTTACTTCCCTAAACAATACAGAAAATATGTGCCCGCGCAGTTGGTGGCATTAGTCGCAGTGACGTTGTTATCGGTTCTGTTTTTTGATGCCGACAGCATTCGCCGTATTGGTGAAATTCCTGCCGGTTTGCCTTCGCTGGTGATGCCGCACTTTAACGCAGAGATGATCACTAACATGGTATTAGATGCCTTAGTGTTAGGTACATTAGGCTGTATCGATACCCTACTAACGGCGGTTATTGGTGATTCACTGACACGTAAAGAGCATGACTCAGATAAAGAGCTACGCGGCCAAGGTATCGCCAATATGATCTCTGGTCTGTTTGGTGCATTGCCTGGTGCAGGTGCAACAATGGGCACAGTAACCAATATTCAGGTCGGTGCCCGATCGCCTGTATCTGGCATGGTGCGTGCGCTTGTTTTAGCATTAGTCGTGTTAGTCGCAGGTGGCTTGACCGAGCCGATCCCGATGGCCGTGCTAGCGGGTATCGCGGTATATGTTGGTTTTAATATTTTAGACTGGAGCTTTATTCAACGCGCCCATAAGGTCAGCCTACCCGGTATGGTGGTGATGTATGGCGTGATGTTATTAACCGTGTTTGTGGATTTGATTGTGGCTGTCGGTCTCGGGGTATTTATCTCTAATATCATTATCATTGAACGACTCAGCCGCGAGCAAGCACGTAAAGTAAAAGCGATCAGTGATGCCGATGAAAACGATGTACCACTGACGGATAATGAACGCATATTGTTGGATAAGGCCGATGGCAAGGTACTGTTTTTCTATCTTTCAGGGCCGATGATATTTAGTGTCTCAAAAGCAATATCACGCCAACATGCGAGTATTTCAGATTATCAGGTGATGATTTTAGACCTCTCAGATGTCCCGATGATCGATGTCACCGTTGGGTTAGCGCTTGAAAATGCAGTAAAAGATGCGCAGGATGCCGATTGTGAAGTATTGCTATTATGTCCGAATCAGGAAACGCGTCAGCAGTTAGAGAAGTTCCATGTGCTAGATTTAATCAACAGCCAACACCATTATCATCACCGAGAAGAGGCACTACGTGTTGCACTTGAACATGTAAGCGATAGGTGATCCGCCCTACTGTTCGCAACGTATAATTAGGTAAGCGATGGTATTTCCCCTGCTATCTTAGAGGAAATACTATACTGTTTACAACCATCACGGTGACAACGATTTAGGGGAATATTATGATGCTCGTTTTTTATATTATTTGTGGCTGTTTGGTTTTTGCACTCTCAGGTTTATTGATGCAATTTAATCGCCGCGCCATTTACCGACGTCGTATCATTCGTCACTTTGCAGCGCAAACTCACCCCAAGTTATTCACTCTTTCACAAGCGCAAGAAGATAAGATAAACCAATGCTTTTTAAAACGCATAAGTATTCAAGAGTGCATTGACCAGTTGTAGTTTGATCTGTATCGCTTATAGCAGGCCCTTAAAGTAGGAACTGAGCAGATGCTTAACCTTGAGTCGGTTCAGGATGTTTGAATTGCCAATAGGTATGTGCAGCAAGCGTGGTTAATACAATGGCAGCACCAACCATATCACTATTACTTGGGGCATCTCCCAGAATAAATAAGACATAGAGTGGGCCAAAGAATATCTCCCCTAGCAGAATAAAACTCACCTCTGGCGCGCTAATTAACGCTGATGCTTTGGAAACCAACAAATAAGCAGCGGGTAACATAACCCCACCCATTAGGAACAGATAGATATATTGCTGCATGTTTAATTGCAAAGGTGACGCACCGTTAAACCCTGCAAAAATCATAATGATTATGCCTGCAATAAGAAGGATCAGCTCTGCATTACGCCCTTTATTGATACTCAAGCAGATAAGGTAAATAGCAAAGAAGATAGCGCCAATCAACGCATATAAATCCCCTTGCCACAGTGACTGACTCGGTGCAAAAGCAAAAATAACCCACACACCGGAAATAACCGTCGCAATCGCAATTAATGTAGAGCGAGCAATACGCTCCTTGAGAAAGAAAAAGGATAATATTACGGTAAATAGTGGCGCAGTATTAAAAATAGTCACCGTACTTGAAACCGTGGTTTTATCCAATGCCATCACAAATCCGATCGCACCAACTGCAAATCCGATACCGGCGACGAATGAAGAAACATTTAGTTCACGTACATTGCTAAGCAGCTTTTTAGGTGAACGTAATAACAACACAACCGACAGTGACAAGGCCATAAAACCACCTCGCCAAAATAACAGATCCCAGCTAGCAGCTTGGGTTAGTTCGACTAATAGGCTATCGGCACTAACAATCAGCATACTGGTGAGTACCAGTAGATAACCTGATATTTTTTTATTGAGCATGGGTGTTCCTATAATAGAGGGGAGCTTAAAGAGTAGATATCAAAGCATTATTTCACACGTATTAAATGATGCGATAGCCCTGCGACATCAACAACTAATACTTGAGAGCGCTGCATCTTGTCGACTTGGTCAATTGCTTGCTTGGAGTAATCACGTTGATGCATCCACGACATCGGAGTTGAAAAACTATCTTCACTGACAACAAACGTATCTTTGAACATCGCATCAGTATCACCACCCGCACTATCGATACTCACAACCCAAGCGCGTTCTTGAAATACTTGTACACTTTTACAAGCGACAACAAATTGTGACCATTTTTTTAATAATTGAGTTTGGATATTATGTAACTGAATCATGATAATCGGCTTTAGATGAGGTAAGTGTTTGAATCTATGTACTCTGCTTCGGCTACATAGTTTGGATGCCTAATTTATAGATTAAAAGCGCTTAAATCTACTACAAATGAAAAATAACTGATCCACCTGTAGGTCAGACTTTAGCCCGAAAAATGAAAGCAGTTGTTAGCTGTTAGCTATTAGCCGTCAGTAAGTTCAAATGCAGCCCTCCTGTAGGTCGTGGCTTTAGCCCGACAGATTTTTAAGCGGCGGGTTGCGTGTAGCTAGCAACGAAAGTCAAAACAACGCCCTTGGCGTGTCGGGATAAATCGCCGACCTACGAAATTCACCGATCCCCCGTAAGTCGCGGCTTTAGCCCGACAAATGAAAGCAGTTGTTAGCTGTTAGCTATTAGCGGTCAGTAAATTCAAATGCAGCCCTCCTGTAGGTCGCGGCTTCAGCCCGACAATCATCATAAAACCTATAAACAGCTCCCTAGTAGGTCGCGGCTTTAGCCCGACAGGTTTTTAAGCGGCGGGTTGCGTGTAGCTAGCAACGAAAGTCAAAACAACGCCCCTGCCGTGTTGGGATAAATCGCCGACCTACGAAATTCACCAATCCCCCTGTAGGTCGCGGCTTCAGCCCGATAGGTTTTTAAGCGGCGGGTTGCGTGTAGCTAGCAACGAAAGCCAAAACAACGCCCCTGCCGTGTCGGGATAAATCGCCGACCTACGAAATTCACCAATCCCCTGTAGGTCGTGGCTTTAGCCCGACAATCATCATCAAAAACAAAAAACGCTCCCCTGTAGGTCGCGGCTTCAGCCCGACAGATTTTTAAGCAGCGGGTTACGAGTAGCTAACAACGAAAGTCAAAACAACGCCCCTGGCGTGTCGGGATAAATCGCCGACCTACAAAATTCACAGCGCCCCTGTAGGTCGTGGCTTGAGCCCGACAATCATAATCAAAAACAAAAAACGCTCCCCTGTAGGTCGCGGCTTCAGCCCGACAATCATCATAAAACCTATAAACAGCCCTCCTGTAGGTCGCGGCTTTAGCACGACAAATCACCAAAAACAGTTCCTCTGTAGGTCGTGGCTTTAGCCCGACAATCATAAAATCTGCGAAAGACAAATCAAGTTCACCGACAAAGCCCAACACTTTGTAAGGCTATTTTGTGATCCAGTTGGATGTTTTTTAAACAAAACGCTTAAAAACACAAGATTGTTGACAATTTGGTTGTTTTTTAATCTATAAAGACTATATTTCCAACAAATAAATAACAAACTGTTAACAAACAGGCAAAGAATGATAGAAACTAAAGAGCAAATAAAATCAGATAATTTAACCGAACGCTTAATAGAAGCGATCGTAAATGGTGAATATCCTGCCGGTAGTAAAATATCTGAGCCGGAGTTAGCACGTGTCTTTAATGTCAGCCGTGGGCCATTACGTGAAGCGATGATGCGCGTTGAATCGCTTAATTTAGTTGAACGTATTCCCCATGTCGGCGCACGAGTTGTGACCCTGAGTTTAGGAAAATTAGCGGAAATTTATGCGGTACGTGAAGCGTTAGAGGGAATGGCTGCCAATCTTGCATGTAAACATATTACCGATTCAGAGATAGCAACCTTAGAAGAGTTATTAAACCGTCATCAATCCCATATCGAAGAGGTAGATGGCGCTTCCTACTTTTACCAACAGGGTGATTTTGATTTTCACTACCTAATTATTAAAGCCAGTAAAAATCACCAGCTAATCGCACTATTATGCGATCAGTTGTACCACTTAATCCGCATGTACCGTTTCCAATCACCACGTTCAAAATCACGTCCAGAAAAAGCCCTATATGAACATTTTGCCATTTTAAACGCGATCAAAGCACGTGATCCTGAATTGGCCGAAATGTTGATGCGCAGACATATAAAAAGCAGTCGCCTTTTAATCGAAAATGAATTGTTAGAGGAGTAACACAATGAGTCCAGGTAAAAAATTTAGACAAGCGATCATCAATAACAAGCCGCTACAGGTTGTTGGCACGATCAACCCTTACTGCGCGATGATGGCTGAGCAACTGGGACATCAAGCTATCTACCTTTCAGGTGGTGGCGTAGCAAATGCTTCTTACGGTTTACCCGATTTAGGCATGACCTCACTGAATGATGTGATTGCTGATGTGCAACGCATTACATCGGCAACAAGTTTACCTTTATTAGTGGATATCGATACCGGTTGGGGTGGCGCATTTAATATCGCGAAAACTATTCGTGATATGGAAAAAGCCGGTGCTGCTGCGGTACATATTGAAGATCAAGTAGCTCAGAAACGTTGTGGTCATCGCCCAAACAAAGAGATCGTTTCAACTCAAGAGATGGCCGACCGCATTAAATCCGCGGTGGATGCACGCAGCGATAAAGACTTTTTTATTATGGCCCGTACCGATGCATTCGCCCAAGAAGGATTAGAAGCCGCAATTGCACGTGCACAAGCTTATGTCGCAGCGGGTGCCGATGGCATTTTTGCTGAAGCGATTAAAACCGAAGCCCATTACCGCGCATTTGCTGCAGCGATAGATGTACCACTGCTTGCCAATATTACCGAGTTTGGCCAAACCGAACTTTGGAATAAACAGCAACTGGGTGAATGGGGTTGTGCCATGGTGCTCTACCCTCTTTCAGCCTTTAGAGCGATGAATAAAGCGGCGGAGTTAGTTTATAAAACCTTGCTTGCAGATGGCGATCAAAAAGCGGTTGTAGATATGATGCAAACACGCATGGAGCTTTATGAATACTTGGGTTATCACGACTACGAGCAGAAGTTAGATGCGCTGTTCGCAGATGAAAAGAGTAAATGAAAAACATAGCTGTCAGTAAGCAACAGCTGTCAGTGGTTAGCTATCAGTTAAAAGTCGCGAGCTACGAGATACGAGCAGCGAAAACAAAAGTTCAAAGCTTGAAGCTAGAAGGCAATAAAGTTTGCGTGTCGGCATAAATACCGACCTACAGGGGAAGCTCAATGTTTTGTAGGTCGCGGCTTTAGCCCGACGGTTTTTCAAGCTTCGCTTGCTTGTCGGCATAAATACCGACCTACAGGTGAAGCTCAATGTTTTGTAGGTCGTGGCTTTAGCCCGACGGTTTTTCAGGCTTCGGCTTGATTGTCGGCATAAATACCGACCTACAGGTGGAGTTGAATCTTTTGTAGATCGTGGCTTTAGTCCGACGGTTTTTTTAACGCTTCGGATTGCTTGTCGGCATAAATACCGACCTACAGGGGGAAGCTAAATATTTTGTAGGTCGTGGCTTTAGCCCGACAGCAGGTGGAGTTGAATGTTTTGTAGGTCGCGGCTTTAGCCCAACAGCAGGTGGAGTTGAATGTTTTGTAGGTCGCGGCTTTAGCCCGACAGCAGGTGGAGTTGAATGTTTTGTAGGTCGCGGCTTTAGCCCGACAGCAGGTGGAGTTGAATGTTTTGTAGGTCGTGACTTTAGCCCGACAGCAGGTGGAGTTGAATGTTTTGTAGGTCGCGGCTTTGGGCCGACGGTTTTTTAACACAATAAGTAACTAACAACTATTAAGGAAAATATGATGGGTGATAAGAATATTGGTGGTGCAGGACTACGTGGACAAAGTGCTGGCGAAACAAAATTATGTACGGTCGGACAATCTGGAAGTGGTTTAACTTATTGTGGATATGATGTTGCTGATCTTGCCGCAAACGCCACCTTTGAAGAAGTTGCTTATCTGCTCTTTAATGGTGAGTTACCAACACAACAACAGCTTGATGATTACAAACAAGAGCTGTTTGCGCTGCGCGATCTACCCGATGCATTAAAAGCGGTGTTAAGACTTATTCCTGCTGATGCGCATCCGATGGATGTGATGCGTACCGGTTGTTCATTTTTAGGCAACCTAGAGCCTGAGCAGGATTTTTCACAACAGGTACGTGCAACTAATCGTTTATTAGCGGCCTTCCCTGCGATCATGTGTTACTGGTACAAATTCTCACATGAAGGCGTAGAGATAAATTGCCAAACAGATCAAGCCTCACTGGGTGGTCACTTCCTTAAACTGCTTAATGGAAAAACTGCCTCTGAGCAACATCAACGCGTGATGGATGTATCACTGATTTTATACGCAGAGCATGAGTTTAACGCTTCTACTTTTGCGGCACGTGTCTGTGCTTCTACCCTTTCAGATCTATTCTCTTGTATCACTGGTGCGATTGGTACGCTACGTGGCCCACTGCATGGTGGCGCGAATGAAGCGGCGATGGATATGATTGAAAAGTTCAGTTCTCCTGAAGATGCTAAAGTGAAAATGGCGGGTATGTTAGAGCGCAAAGAGAAAATTATGGGCTTTGGTCATGCCGTTTATCGCACCTCGGATCCGCGTAATATTATTATTAAAGAGTGGTCGGAAAAATTGGCGCAGGAGAATGGTGATAGCAGCTTGTATGATATCTCTGTCGCCTGTGAAGAGTTTATGTGGGACACCAAAAAGCTATTTTGTAATGCCGATTTTTTCCATGCATCGACCTACAATTACCTCGGTATTCCAACCAAACTGTTCACTCCTATTTTTGTCTGTTCTCGCCTTACAGGTTGGGCGGCACATGTGATGGAGCAACGTGAAAATAACCGCATTATTCGTCCAAGCGCAGATTATACCGGCAGTGAACCACGTATCGTGGTGCCTATTGAGCAACGCGAACAGCACTTCCAACAGTTAGCGATGCAGGGGTAATTTATGAGCACTACTATGAATAGCAATTACCGTAAACCTTTACCGGGTAGCAACCTAGATTACTTTGATACGCAGGAAGCGGTGAATGCAATTAAGCCCGATACTTATCAAAAACTACCTTATACATCACGTGTATTAGCTGAAAATTTAGTACGTCGCTGTGCTCCAGACGATCTATTTGATGCGCTAAGTCAGTTGATTGAACGTAAACAAGATTTAGACTTTCCCTGGTATCCAGCACGTGTCGTTTGTCATGATATTTTAGGGCAAACCGCATTAGTTGATTTAGCTGGCCTGCGTGATGCTATCGCAGAGAAAGGTGGCGATCCGGCGAAAGTAAATCCGGTTGTTCCCACACAGTTGATCGTGGATCACTCGCTCGCAGTAGAACATGCCGGTTTTGAGAAAGATGCCTTTGATAAAAACCGTGCCATTGAAGATAGACGTAATGAAGACCGTTTTCATTTCATCAACTGGACTAAAAACGCCTTTGAAAATATTGATGTTATTCAGCCCGGCAATGGCATTATGCATCAAATCAATTTAGAGAAGATGTCACCCGTTATCCAGAGTCGCGATGGCGTTGCATTCCCCGATACCTTAGTCGGTACCGATAGCCATACGCCACATGTTGATGCGTTGGGTGTTATCGCCGTTGGCGTCGGTGGTTTAGAGGCAGAAAGTGTGATGCTCGGTCGCGCTTCCTACATGCGTTTACCCGATATTGTAGGCGTTAACCTATTTGGTAAACGCCAAGAGGGAATTACTGCCACCGATATTGTATTAGCGATAACTGAGTTTTTACGTAACCAAAAAGTAGTTTCCTGTTATCTGGAGTTTTATGGTGAAGGTGCTGCGGATCTCACCCTCGGCGATCGCGCGACTATCTCTAATATGACCCCTGAATTTGGTGCTTCTGCGGGCATGTTTTATATCGATCAAAAGACCATTGATTATCTACGTTTAACCGGTCGCGATGAGAAACAGGTTCAATTAGTAGAAAACTACGCTAAACAAACTGGCCTTTGGGCAGACTGCTTAAAAGAGGCGCAATATGAACGTGTATTAAGTTTTGACCTCTCTTCTGTAGGACGGAATATCGCAGGCCCTTCTAATCCGCACCGTCGTGTGGCAACCGCAGACTTAGCCAGTAAAGGGATCTCGGGTGTTGTCGAGAATGAAGCGGGTAAAATGCCCGATGGCGCGTGTATTATTGCGGCGATAACCAGTTGTACTAACACCTCTAATCCACGTAACGTGATTGCTGCGGCGCTGTTAGCCAGAAATGCGAATAAGCTTGGATTGACTCGTAAACCTTGGGTAAAAACCTCCCTCGCACCCGGCTCAAAAGCGGTACAACTGTATCTTGAAGAAGCCAATTTATTAACTGAACTAGAACAGCTCGGCTTTGGTATTGTTGGCTTTGCATGTACCACCTGTAATGGTATGAGTGGCGCGTTAGATCCGAAAATTCAGCAGGAAGTCATTGAGCGTGACCTTTATAGTACGGCGGTACTTTCTGGCAACCGTAACTTTGATGGTCGTATCCACCCCTATGCAAAACAAGCGTTTATCGCGTCTCCACCACTGGTTGTAGCCTATGCTATTGCCGGGACGATACGTTTTGATATTGAAAAAGATGTGCTGGGTATTGATGCACAGGGTAAAGATATTCTATTAAAAGATATCTGGCCAAGCGACGCTGAAATTGATGAGGTAATTCAGCAAAGCGTCAAACCTGAGCAGTTCAGAGCGGTCTATGAACCAATGTTTGATATCAAGGTAGATTATGGTGATGATATTTCAGGTACTGATCCGCTTTATGATTGGCGCCCACAAAGTACTTATATTCGCCGCCCTCCTTATTGGGAAGGTGCATTAGCGGGTGAACGTGCACTTAAAGGGATGCGTCCGTTAGCCGTACTGGGTGACAATATCACTACCGATCATCTCTCCCCTTCCAATGCAATTATGCTCGACAGCGCAGCAGGCGCTTACCTCGATAAAATGGGTTTGCCGGAAGTTGATTTTAACTCCTATGCAACGCATCGTGGTGATCACTTAACCGCACAACGCGCCACTTTTGCGAACCCAAAACTGTTTAATGAGATGGTATTAGAAAATGGCGAAGTAAAACAGGGATCACTCGCACGTGTCGAACCAGAGGGCGAAGTTAAAAGGATGTGGGAAGCGATTGAAACCTACATGCAGCGTAAACAGCCATTAATTATTGTCGCAGGTGCGGATTATGGCCAAGGTTCATCACGCGATTGGGCGGCAAAAGGCGTACGTTTAGCAGGTGTTGAAGTGATTGTTGCCGAAGGGTTTGAACGTATTCATCGTACTAATTTAGTCGGCATGGGTGTGCTTCCCGTTGAGTTTATTAATGCTGAAAACCGCCATACCTATGCGATTGACGGTACTGAAACCTTTGACGTGATTGGTGAGCGTAGCCCCGGTGCCCTATTAAGACTGGTCATCAATCGCACTAATGGAGAGAGTATTAATGTTGCTGTTAAATGCCGTCTTGATACCGCTGAAGAGGTCTCTATTTACGATGCAGGCGGTATTTTACAACGCTTTGCACAGGATTTTCTGGAGTCGTCTAAAGCAAGGGTTGAGGTATGAGTGAGTCACAAACAACATTCAAACCACAATTAAAAGTCCCTGCGACTTATATGCGTGGCGGCACCAGTAAAGGTGTGTTTTTCAGTTTATTAGATCTGCCTGAAGTAGCACAAGTTGCCGGAGAAAAACGCGATGCGCTGTTACTGCGTGTGATTGGTAGTCCTGATCCCTATGGCAAGCAAACCGATGGTATGGGCGGCGCAACTTCAAGCACCAGTAAAACTGTAATTGTTTCAAAAAGTGATAAAGCTGAACACGATGTTGATTACCTATTTGGACAGGTCGCTATCGACAAAGCCTTTGTGGATTGGAGCGGAAATTGCGGTAATTTATCCGCCGCCGTTGGCGCCTTTGCGATTAATGCAGGGCTCGTAGACTCATCACGCATCCCTGAAAATGGGGTTGCCGTGGTGCGTATTTGGCAGGTTAATATCAGCAAAACGATTATTGCACATATCCCTATCTGCAATGGCGAAGTGCAAGAGAGCGGTGACTTTGAACTCGATGGTGTGACTTTTCCTGCGGCTGAAATCAGCGTGGAATTTATCAGCCCATCCGATGCAAAAAATGCGATGTTTCCTACAGGAAAGTTAATCGAAACCTTGGCAGTACCAGAGATTGGCAGCTTTCAAGCAACCATGATTAATGCGGGAATTGCCACGGTGTTTTTACAGGCCGACGCACTTGGTTATTTAGGCACAGAAGGTCAAGAGGCGATCAATTCAGATCAGAAAGCACTGCAACGCTTTGAAACGATTCGTGCTCATGCGGCATTAAAAATGGGGTTAATCGACAACCTCGCAGAAGCCGTAACACGCCAACATACGCCTAAAATAGCCTTTGTCAGCCCTGCTCAAGCGTATCTTTCGTCGAGTGGGAAAAGCATCAGTAGCGAGCAGATAGACCTCAATGTACGCGCATTATCGATGGGTAAATTACACCATGCAATGATGGGCACTGCAGCCGTTGCCATCGGCACCGCGGCCGCAATACCCGGTACATTAGTCAATTTAGCCGCAGGTGGCGGAGAACATACCTCGGTTACTTTTGGTCACCCCTCTGGGACGTTAAAGGTGGGTGCACAAGCGAGTCAACAGGATGGGCAATGGGTTGTTGAAAAAGCGATCATGAGCCGCAGCGCACGTATATTGATGCAAGGCTGGGTGCATGTTCCAGCTTCAACAATCTAGGTTAACGAGTTCGAGATTAAGAAAAGGAAAATAATCATGTCAGCATATCAAAATGAGTTTGAGCAAGCTAAAAATGATCCACAAGCGTTCTGGGAAACACAAGCAAAAGCGATTGAGTGGTATAAATTTCCAAAAACTATCTTACATAAAGATGAAAACGGCATCGACCGTTGGTATGCAGATGGTGAACTAAATACCTGTTTTCTTGCTTTAGATTACCATGTGTTAAATGGGCGAGCCGATCAGGTCGCCCTAATTTATGACTCACCGGTAACGGATCAAAAACAGCAATATACCTATAAGCAACTGACCAATGAAGTCTCGCGCACTGCGGGCATGTTGGCCGAGATGGGCGTTGTTAAAGGTGATCGAGTGATTATTTATATGCCGATGATCCCTGAAGCGGCAATCGCGATGCTTGCCTGTGCACGATTAGGGGCGGTTCACTCGGTGGTATTTGGTGGCTTTGCCGCAAATGAATTAGCTATTCGCATTGAAGATGCTGAACCAAAGGTGATCATGGCGGCTTCTTGTGGTGTCGAAGTACAAAAAATAATCCCTTATATGCCGATGGTCAATCAAGCGATTATGGATAGTCGCTGGAAACCTGAAAAAGTGATCGTTTATCAACGTTCGCAGTGCCCTGCTGAGCTTAATGCGAGCCCATTAGTTGATGATCGTGATGTCGATTGGTCGGCACAATTAGCGCTTTCTAAACCCCATGACTGTGTGCCCGTTAAAGCAACTGATCCGCTGTATGTATTATATACTTCAGGCACCACGGGTAAACCCAAAGGCGTGGTACGTGAAAATGGCGGCCATGCGGTGGCGATGAAATACAGCATGTCGACCATCTACGATGCAAAACCGGGCGAAGTGTACTGGGCGGCATCAGATGTGGGTTGGGTTGTTGGCCATTCATACATCGTTTATGCGCCACTTATTCATGGCTGCACCACGGTATTATATGAAGGTAAACCAGTACGAACACCCGATCCCGCGGCTTTCTGGCGCGTCTGCCAAGAGTATGGAGTGAATATTCTATTTTCAGCACCCACTGCGTTTAGGGCGATAAAAAAAGAGGATCCTGAAGGTGAGTTAATCAAACAATACCCGATGCCTGAATTGCGCACTATTTTCATGGCGGGTGAACGCTTAGACCCGCCGACATTGGCATGGGTTGAAGAGAAAACACAACGACCTGTGGTAGATCACTGGTGGCAAACCGAAACGGGTTGGGCGATTTCTGGCAACCCACTAGGCTTGCAGCAGTTTCCACAAAAACCGGGCTCTTCAGCGAAACCTACACCGGGTTTCGACGTGCAAATTTTAGATGAAATCGGCGAACCAGTAGAAGCGAACAAACAGGGCTTTATTGTAATTAAACGCCCGCTTCCACCGGGTTGTTTAGCGACGGTATGGCGTAACCACGATCGCTTCCAGAGTGGTTATTTAACCCAGTTCCCCGGTTATTATGTTTCCGGTGATGGCGGTTATATCGATGAAGATGGTTACCTATTTGTAATGGGACGTATCGATGATGTAATTAATGTCGCCGGTCACCGTTTATCAACGGGTGAAATGGAGGAGATATTAGGCGGTCATAACGATGTTGCTGAGTGTGCGGTGATTGGAGCTCATGATGATCTGAAAGGTCAGATTCCCTTTGGCTTTGTGGTACTCAAAGATGGTCACTACAGTGTTGATGGCAATATCGAAAAAGAGTTACTGCAAAAAGTACGAGATGAGATAGGCGCAGTGGCCAGTTTTAGAAACGTGATGATTGTAAATCGTTTACCTAAAACGCGCTCGGGCAAAGTATTACGTCGCACCATCAAACAGGTTGCCGATGGCGATCAATATGTCATTCCATCGACCATTGATGATCCAACTAGCTTAACCGAAATAGAGAATGCGTTTAATCCCCTCTAACAGTTAGTCATTTTTTACTAAATCCATTCTTGAGGTTTCATTACCTTAAGAATGGATCCATCACTCCCCAATCGTGATAAATCAATTTCCTTTAATAAAGCTGTGATCAACCTAGCATGCAGTGCAACTCAACATAGTAAAAAGCATTATTTATCCAATACTTAAATATCAAACGATAGGAGTATAAATAGTGCCATTAAAAACATTCAGCCAAGGCCGACGCATCACCCTGATTTGGCTGTTTTTATATTGCTTAACCTTAGTCGCCAGCGTGCATTGGTTATGGCAATTTAGCTATCAGCAATTGCAAACCCAAAATCAGCAGCAGCTAGACCGTTTTAGCCGCCACCTCGAAAGTCAACTTGGCCATTATGCCTATATCCCACAACTACTATCTCATCAAGAGATTGTCATTAAAGCATTACAACTGGCTGACAACAGTGCTCAACTAGAATTAACCAATCGCCACCTTGCCTCAGTCAATAATATTATTGGTTCATCGGACACCTACTTGTTGGATGCCACAGGGACGACGATTGCAGCGAGTAATTGGCTGACAGCGACCACTTTTATCGGTAATAACTTTGCGTTTCGCCCTTATTTTCAAGATGCAAAACAGGGATTAAGGGGGCGTTATTTTGCGCTTGGTTCGACTTCCGGTAAGCGTGGTTATTACTTTTCTTATCCGGTTATCTATGCAGCGGAAGTGATCGGAGTGATTGTCGTAAAAATGGATATGTCATCGATAGAAAAAGATTGGCTGGGTAAAGAGCAGCTATTTTTAGTCACCGATAGCAACGATGTGGTGTTTATCTCCTCGGAAAAAAAATGGCTTTTTAATAGTTTATCGCCCCTTTCAGATAACATAAAAGAAGAGCTGTTAAAAAGCCGTCGTTACCTTGACAGTGCGATCAACTCGCTTTCTACGAAGGGAGATTTTAGTGAAAATTCAACACTATTAAGTGTACAAAACAAACATTATCTATCGCTGATCAACGATACCAGCCGTGAGGGGTGGAATATTCGAGTATTAGCGCCTATTACGCCGATATTATTCAATATATCCATGCTGATCATGTTTATCTCTTTACTCTATATGCTGTTGTATTTAATCACTACGCTAATCAAACAGAAACAAACAAGGCAAGAGGAACAAGTATTAGCGGAGGTGAAAGCCAAACAACAGTTAGAATTTACCGTAATGCAACGCACATCAGCGCTGCAAGCTGAAATAGAGGAACGCCATAAAGCGGAACGCGCTTTACGTTCGACACAAAAGGAGCTTATTCAATCCGCCAAATTAGCTTTATTAGGACAACTGTCCACCAGCATCAGTCACGAATTGAATAACCCGCTAGCGGCGATACGTAGCTATGCAGAAAATGCAGTCACATTTTTACAACGTGATAATTTAGAGATGGTTGAAAGCAATCTATCACGTATTATTTTTCTCACCGAACGAATGGCAAAAATCAGTGCTCAGCTTAAATCATTTGCACGTAAATCCGATGGTCAATTACATATTATCAGCTTGCAGCCAGTGATCTTAGCGGCGCATGAACTGTTAAAACCACAATTTAAAGCCAGTCAAACCACCTTAACAATGCAACTTCCGGAGCAGCCGATAGAGGTAAAAGCTGAGCCTATTCAGTTGGAGCAAATTATCGTTAATCTGCTTTCAAACGCGATGCAAGCGATGCAAAAGAGCGAGCATAAACAAGTTGAAATAACACTGACTATCGAAGCTAATATTGCCATCATCAAGGTGCTTGATAGAGGGACGGGGATTAATAAAACAGATTTACCCCATCTTTTTGAACCCTTTTTTACCACCAAAGAAACGGGATTAGGATTAGGTTTATCTATTTCACAGCAAATTATCACCAACATGCAGGGTAAATTATCCGCACGCAACCGCCACTCACAGGGCGCGGTATTTAGTATTTCGTTACCCATTGCAAAACAGAAAAACACCAACAAGGAAACCCTATGAGCGCAGTATTTTTTATTGACGATGAAGTTGATATGCGTTTGGCTAATCAGCAAACCTTTGCATTAGCGGATATTGAAACACTGTTTTTTGCGGATGCAGAATCGGCACTGTTAGCGATGAAGCAAGAGCTGCCCCTAGTGGTCATTTGTGATATTCGTCTGCCCGGCATATCTGGCGAGCAGCTATTAACCACCTTGCAACAGCGAGACAGTGACCTACCGATTATTCTTATTACTGGGCATGGTGATATTTCGATGGCGGTACAAGCGATTAGAAATGGCGCTTATGATTTTATCGAGAAACCTTTTTCCTCGGATAGGTTGATCGAAATAGCACGCAAAGCAATTGAAAAACGTCAATTAACTTTAGAGAACCGAGAGCTTAAAAAAGCGTTACAAAGCAAAGAAACACTCGGCCCACGCATTATTGGTAATACGCCTAGTATTGAGCAATTAAAACAGATGATCTACCGTGTTGCCGATAGCCACGCCGATATTCTGTTATATGGTGAAACGGGCACCGGCAAAGAGTTAGTGGCACGTTCATTACATGAACAAAGCCAACGTAGTGCCAACAATTTTGTCGCGGTAAACTGTGGCGCAGTCCCTGAAAACCTGATTGAGAGTGAGCTGTATGGTCATGAAAAAGGTGCTTTTACCGGTGCTGACTCTCGCCGTATTGGTAAGTTTGAATATGCACAGGGCGGTACCCTTTTCCTTGACGAAATAGAGTCAATGCCGATGCAAGCACAGGTACGCTTATTACGTGTATTACAAGAGCGCAGTGTTGAACGGATCGGCTCTAACAAAGCAATAGATTTAGATATTCGTATTATCGCGGCGACCAAAATAGATCTCAAAGAGGCACCCGATTTCAGACAAGATCTCTACTACCGTCTTAATATGGTCACGCTCGATTTGCCGCCATTGCGACAGCGTAAAGATGATATTCCTAGACTGTTCCATCACTTCTTATTAGTCGCAGCAGCACGTTACGGAAAAGCCGCTCCTGCCCTGCCCGCCAATGCATTACAAGCACTGCTAAGCCATGATTGGCCGGGTAATGTGCGTGAGCTGAGAAATGCCGCAGAACGTTTTATTTTATTAGGGTCGTTATCGGATTTGAACGAATCAAATAATGATGTCAGTGCTGGGTTAAGTTTAGCGGAGCAGGTCGAAGCCTTTGAAAAAACCTTGATAGAGCAAGCCTTAAGCATGACCAGTGGCAGTATTAAAAATACCATGTCAGCGCTCAATTTACCGCGTAAAACCCTTTACGATAAAATGCAAAAGCATGGTTTGGAGAAACAAAACTTTAAGGGGGAATGAATAATAGCTGTCAGTTTTTAGCTGTCAGCTATCAGCTATCAGCTAATGGCTGAAAGCTGAAAGCTACTTTTATCTATTTGGTAATTATCTCCGGTCCCATCATCATGGTTGGTAACCAGGTTGAAACCCATGGTACATAGGTGACGATAATCAGGAACAGGAACATCACGCCTACTAACGGTAATGATGCTTTTACTACTTTCATCATCGACAGTTTGGCGACCCCGGCGGTGACAAATAGGTTTAACCCCACCGGTGGCGTTATCATGCCGATCTCCATATTTACCACCATCATAATACCGAGGTGAATCGGGTCGATACCTAATGCAATGGCAATTGGGAATACCAATGGCGCAACAATGATCAACAGACCAGAGGGTTCCATGAATTGACCACCAATTAAGAGCAGTACATTCACTACAATCAAGAACTCAATCGGTCCAAGCCCAGCTGATAACATCGACTCTGTGATCATTTGCGGAATACGTTCTTCCGTTAATACATGTTTGAGGATCAGTGCGTTAGCAACAATCAGCATCAGCATGATAGTTAGTTTACCCGCTTCATACAGGGTGCGACGTGTATCTTCATGACAGAATACGTGTGAGGCTTTTCTCCACCACGCTTTATTGCGCTTCTCTTCCGGTTCATTCTCAGAAAGCGGCCCCATATCTTTATAGATAAAGTTGGAGATAAAGAAGGCATATACCGCTGCTACTGCTGCCGCTTCTGTTGGCGTAAAGATACCGCCATAGATACCACCAAGAATAATAACGATCAGTAATAAACCCCAACCTGCATCTTTTGCTGAGTTTAATACTTCACCCCAGCCTACAAAGGGTTGCGGTGGGATGTTTTTATAACGTGCATAAATATAGATAGCGATCATCAACATCAGACCCGCTAACAGTCCAGGAATAACACCACCGAGGAACATGCGCCCCACCGATACATCGGTCGCCGCAGCATAAACAACCATTACGATTGAGGGAGGAATCAAAATACCTAGGGTACCCGCGTTACAGATAACGCCCGCAGCAAAATCTTTGCTGTAACCGTTCTTAACCATACCGGCGATAACGATACCACCAATGGCTACTACCGTAGCTGGGGATGAACCAGACAGCGCGGCAAACATCATACATGCCACCACCGAGGCCATCGCTAAACCACCGCGTAGTGAACCAACCAAGGCAATCGCAAAACGGATAATACGTTTCGCCACCCCACCCGTCGCCATAAAGCTAGAGGCAAGAATAAAGAAAGGAATCGCTAATAACGTATAGTGCCCAGCAAAGGCGTTAAATAACGTTTGTGCCACAGAAGCAAGTGAAGCATCTGAATGCACAAGTAGGAATACAATGCTTGATAACCCCAGTGAAACCGCAATCGGTACACCTATCATCATCAATACAATTACCATTAAAAACAACATTAACATAGCCATTAGTTGTTCCCCTTCTGTGACTCATGTAATTCTTCTAGTTTTTCTTCCGCTTCATGACTAGCAATCATACGATCCGTTTGATTAGTCAATACTTGCCATGCAATTTGTAGGAAACGAAATGTCATCATCGCCATGCCAATAGGTAAGGCTGCATAGGGAATAAATCGCGGTAATCTTTCATAGCGTTCACCTTCGTTAAACCAATCAGAAAGGAACTGTAAAATTTCTGGCATCGGAATATCTTCCGTCTCATACCAAGCTCTGTCGGTAATAAACGGTAGCCAATAATTCCAAGAGCCAATAAAGAGGGAGATAGAGAAAGCCAAACAGCAGGTAACTGATATCAATGCAAAGGTCTTTTTCAGGCCATCAGGTGCGATATTAATAAGTACATCAACACCAATATGGAAGTGTTTTTTTACCCCATAAGAAGCCCCAACTAACACCATCCACGCAAACATAAATACGGTCAGTTCGAGTGCCCATAAAATATTACTGTTGAGTACATAACGAAATAACACATTGGCAAAGGTAAGCAGTGTCATCAAGCCCATAAACAACGCAATCAGGGTCTCTTCCATATAATCAGTTATTTCCCCAATACGGGTCCAAATTCCAGTTTTCATTTCCCTTACTCCCTTTTTCGAGTAATTAGCTCTCAGTGATTAGTCATTAGCTAGAAACTAGCGACTAACCACTGAAACTAAGCGCTATTTCATGTTTGCTTTTTGTGCCGCTTCAATCAGATCACTACCAATATCTTTTTCAAACTTTTTCCAAACAGGCTTAAGTGCAGTAACCCACTCTTCACGCTGCTCTGGTGTTAATTGACGTACGACACCACCCGCATTAATAATGTTTTGCTTGTTAGTTTCATTAACCAGACTCGATTCTGAATTACGTGTTTCTGTTACCTCTTTTAGAATCGTTGCTAGCTGATCGCGGACATCACTTGGTAAGCCATTCCACCAATCCCCAGAGGTCACAACTAAGTAATCTAAAATACCGTGGTTGGTTTCTGTTACCCCATCTTGTACTTCGAAGAATTTTTTACCGTAGGTATTCGACCAAGTATTTTCTTGCCCATCGATAACCTTGGTTTGTAAACCACCGTAAACCTCTTTGAAGGACATTTTTTGCGGATTGGCACCTAACTGTTCAAATTGTGCAACTAATACATCCGACGCTTGTACGCGGAACTTAAGCCCTTTTGCATCACTTGGCAGTATTAATGGTTTATTAGCAGACATCTGTTTCATGCCGTTATGCCAAAACTCTAAACCGATTAAACCACGACGTTTCATTGCATTTTTTAACTTATCGCCAGACGCTGAATTTTGGAATCTGTCGACGGCATCTACGTCCGCAAATAAAAATGGCAGATCAAAAATACGGTATTTTTTAGTTATTTTTTCAAACTTAGATAAAGAGGGAGCGGCTAGCTGAACATCACCATTTAACAATGCTTCTAACACTTGGTTGTCATCATAAAGTGTCGAGTTAGGAAAGACTTCCATACACGCTACACCGTTCATCTCTGTATTTACGCGTTGCTCTAACAGTGAAGCAGCAATGCCTTTAGGATGTTTATCGGTATTGGTCACATGGCTAAATTTGATAACAATTTCACCTGCATCACAATTTGCATAAGCATTTACACTGCTAAACAGTGCCGCGCTACATAAAGAAATCATGGTTAGTTTTTTTAACATGTTGAGCTCCTATATCCGTATTAGTACGCATCGGTTGCGTATGTTTGATCGTTCACTAAACCTATTGCATTTATTATCTGTGCTGATTATGGATAACTAATTGCTAGGTCTATTGCCCCTATAGCAACTACCACGCCAATGTTAAAAAAATGTTATTAATGTAGCGAGTAAGGGGGGTGTGACTGTTCAGGAAGATGCTTGAAATAGTTGTTAAGTAATAAATGGGGGGGAAATGACTCATTAAAAAAAGATAAATGAGTCAATATTGACCATTTGAATAATGGTTTATCTCGTAACGATACCGGTATAGGCGGTTAATTTACATTTGCACCTATTATTCGCTTTACAGATATCGCTAACAATAAAAGTGAGAACAGCCTAAAAAAGCACAATTAGTTAACATTACATTTACATTGAAAGTTATCTAACCAATCTACTGACAGGACACATTCGCTAAATAAATGAATTACAAATCTATTTAATTGTGAAATAAAGCAGGTTAAATGCGAGCTAATCTCAATAGCTCCCCACCTTTGGGGGTAAACAAAACAGTAATTGACAGTAATACTTGATGACCTTATTTATTGCGTTTTCAGATCGTTAATACTGACGTTTCTTCGACCCATTCTCATGCTATTAAGGTTATAAATTATGACACAGCAAGAATTTAATCAGCCGTTAGGCGGCAATGAAATGCCTCGTTTTGGTGGCCCGGGCACCATGTTTCGTTTACCAAGTAGCGACCCAGTAGAACAATTAGATATCGGTATTGTTGGCGTTCCTTTAGACATTGGTGCAAGTAACCGAAGTGGGACTCGTTTTGGTCCACGCTCGGTAAGAAATGAGTCGGTTTTAGTTCGCCCCTATGGCATGTATACCAAAGCCGCACCTTTTGATAGCTTCCAAATCGCTGATATAGGTGATGCGCCAATTAACACCTTTAATCTAGCCGATTCGATTCGTATTATTGAAGAACACTATGACAAAATCGTAGACTGCGATATCAAACCCGTCACAGTCGGTGGTGATCACACCATTAGCTTACCTATCTTACGTGCCTTGTATAAAAAGCATGGCACGATGGCCTTAGTGCATATTGATGCACATGCCGATATTAATGATTCAATGTTTGGTGAAAAAGAGTGTCATGGCACTATTTTCCGCCGCGCCATTGAAGAAGGCTTAGTTGATCCAAAGAAAATGGTTCAAATAGGTCAGCGAGCAACAGGTTATAGTGCAGAAGATTTTCAATGGGCAATAGATCGCGGTGTGCGAGTCATTCAAGCGGAAGAGTGTTGGTTAAAATCGATGGTGCCAACCATGGAGGAAGTACGTGAACTTATCGGGACAGAGATGCCCACCTATTTAACCTTTGATATTGATGGTATTGACCCGGCCTATGCGCCCGGAACCGGCACACCAGAGCCAGCGGGATTAACCTCGCCACAGGCATTGGAGATCATTCGAGGTATGTATGGCACTAATTTAATTGGCGCAGACTTAGTTGAGGTTTCTCCTCCCTATGATACATCGGGTAACACCTCATTATTAGCCGCTAACCTTATCTTTGAAATGTTATGTAGCTTCCCAGGCTGTATTCGCCGTTAAAAACGCGGCGAATAAAAGTTACACTGATTGTTGAAGGTGTTATGCCTAATCCACTTTCAGCAGAAAAATGACCGAGCTCGATGATCGATCTAGATGGCCGATGTAAAGATACATAACGGGCCCGGGAAGAAGAGAATATATTGGTATCGAACATTCAATGTTTGATAAATCTAAAGCGTAAAGTTGAACGTTTAGTTTTTAGCATGAGTTCAATTCGTTATACAAAAAAACACCATCTGAAGTGGAGGTAAACATGCAAAATGATACAAAATTAGCATTACAAGACACACAGCTAGTTAAAACATGTTCATACATTAATGGTAGCTGGCATAGCAGTGAAACTCAGGTAGCAATCACCAACCCTGCAAACAACCAACAAATTACGCAGGTAAGCAACGCTGGTATCGCTGAAACAGAGCTTGCTGTGAAAGCAGCTAAAAATGCATTAAAAATGTGGTCAGCTAAATCAGCAAACGAACGCGCTACGCTATTACGCAATTGGTTTAATCTAATGATGCAGCATCAGGATGATCTCGGCCGTATTCTGACGCTTGAACAAGGAAAACCCTTAGCTGAAGCGAAAGGTGAAATTGCCTATGGTGCTGCTTTTATTGAGTGGTTTGCAGAAGAAGGTAAACGCGTTTATGGCGATACCATTCCAGCGCCTTCTGCTGATAAACGAATTATTGTTGTCAAACACCCCGTTGGTGTGGTCGCTTCGATTACACCATGGAACTTCCCTAATGCGATGATTGCACGTAAAGCAGCGGCCGCATTAGCAGCTGGCTGTACTTTTGTTGTACGTCCGGCAATTCAAACACCACTTTCTGCACTGGCGATGGCAGAACTTGCTGAGCGAGCGGGCATTCCCGCTGGTGTATTTAATGTTGTGGTCGGTGAAGATGCCCATGGTATGGGGCAAGTGTTAACCCAACACCCTGATATTGCTAAGTTTACTTTCACAGGTTCAACCGCTGTCGGTAAAATCCTACTAGCTCAATGTGCAACCTCAATTAAAAAAGTATCAATGGAACTTGGTGGTAACGCCCCTTTTATTGTGTTCGATGATGCCGATATTGATGAAGCGGTACAGGGTGCAATCGTGTCTAAATACCGTAATGCAGGACAAACCTGTGTGTGTACAAACCGTATTTTTGTGCAACAAGGTGTACTGGCAGAGTTTACTGAAAAATTCAAAGTAGCAGTGGCAGCACTGTCTACCGGTGACGGTTTTGGTGATGGCATTACGATGGGCCCGATGATTTCAAACGAGGCAGTGAATCGCGTCGACAAATTGGTTTCTGAGTCTATTGCAGCAGGTGCGAAATTGGAATTAGGCGGTCACGTTTCCTCTGCGGGTGGCAGCTTCTACCAGCCAACGATTTTATCCAACGTCAGCAATGATATGCCCATTGCACGCAATGAAATATTTGGTCCGGTATCCCCCATTATTGCTTTTGAAAATGAACAGCAAGCATTAGAGATGGCGAATGATACTGAGTATGGGTTAGCTGCGTATTTTTATTCACGTGATATCGGCCGCGTATGGCGCGTTTCTGCGGGGTTAGAGTTTGGTATGGTGGGTATTAATGATGGCTTAATATCAAATCCTGCCGCCCCTTTTGGTGGGGTAAAACAATCGGGTAACGGACGCGAAGGCTCAAAATATGGGTTAGATGATTACTTAGAAATTAAGTACTTATGCATGGCTGGTTTAAACAAATAAAGCGCCTTTAACAATATACTTTGATAATTAAAAAACAATAATAATGGATTACCGATATGACAAATCAAAAATTACAAACAAGAAAAAACCAAGTCATTGCACGTGGACAGGGCAATGTTTACCCCATTTATGTGGAACATGCAAAAAATGCAGAGTTGTGGGATGTTGAGGGTAATCGTTATATCGACTTTGGCACTGGGATTGCTGTTTGTAATACCGGGCATAGCCACCCAAAAGTAATTCAAGCCGTTAAAAATCAAATTGATAAATTTAGCCATACCTGCGTGATGGTGAACCCTTATGAAACGGCAGTAACACTCGCTGAAAAGCTGGTTGAGATTGCTCCAGGGGACTCAGAAAAAAAAGCAATTTTTGTGACTACCGGAGCTGAAGCAGTAGAGAATTGTGTAAAAATAGCACGCGCTCATACAGGTCGTAGAGGTGTGATTGCCTTTAATGGAGGTTTCCATGGTCGCACTAACTTAACCATGGCATTAACGGGTAAAATTACGCCATATAAACATTTATTTGGCCCTTTTCCGGGGGATATTTTTCACGCGCCCTTCCCGATTGAGTCGCATGGTATTTCAGTTGCAGAATCATTAAAAGCGTTAGCAAACTTGTTCAAGGTAGATATTTCACCTACCGATGTGGCTGCAATTATCGTTGAGCCAGTTCAAGGTGAAGGTGGTTTTTATCAAGCCCCCACTGAATTTTTAATCGCATTACGTCAACTCTGCGATGACCATGGCATTGTACTGATCGCTGATGAGATTCAAACCGGATTTGGTCGAACCGGTAAGATGTTTAATATGGAATACTCTGGTGTTGAAGCTGATTTAATGACCATGGCCAAAGGCATCGCTGGCGGTTTTCCAATTTCAGCCGTTGTTGGTAAAAGTGAAATTATGGATGCCCCGTTACCCGGTGGATTAGGTGGTACCTATGGCGGCTCCCCTGTTGCCTGTGTTGCTGCTTTAGCCGTATTAGAGATTATTGAAGAGGAGAAGCTAGTACAACGCGCTAATGAGATCGGCGATCTGTTCAAGCAGCGATTAACAACACTGCAGCAGCAGTACCCACAACTTATTTTAGATGTCCGTAATAGTGGTGCCATGATTGCTATCGAGTTAATTGAAAATGGTGATGTTGAACAAGCCAATACAACATTAACTCAAGCACTCATCGCTAATGCTGCAAAACATGGGTTAATCCTATTAGCCTGTGGTTTCTTCGGTAACGTGATCCGATTTTTACCCGCGTTAACAATCAGCAATGAATTAGCAGAAGAAGGCTTAAGCAAATTTTGTGAATTATTTAATGAAGTTGCTTAGCTAACCTGACCTAATTTACTGTCGGCTTATTACTGTTTTCCAAACCTAACAAGCCGAATATAATTATCATACAATCAATCAGTTAAACTCATAAACACACTAAAGCCGTCATTTTAAATGTGCGCAATATCCCCCTTTCCCCAGCCTCTCGATTTAGTATTTATAAAGTATTTTAGAGCTAGTTCAAGTTATTGATAGTTTGACTTCATTTATCCACTTCACTCCCCGTTAGGGGGTATTTTGATCTTTTTCTTTAACATATGGTTAACATCTTGTTACCGCATTCATCAAAAAAGAGTTGGAGAATACAATGCAATACCATCGTAACCTTTACATCAATGGCATTTGGCAAACCTCTGCAAGTACACAAACAATTGATGTATTAAACCCGGCTAATGGTGAACTATGTGCGCAAACAGCAAGCGCAAATGAGACTGATGTTGATGCAGCAATTAGTGCAGCTAAAAATGCCTTCCCTGCGTGGTCTATTACTTCTGCTAAACAGCGTAGTGATTTTATTATTGCGATAGCCGATGAGATGCAACAAAGAGCAGCTGAATTCACCGATGTGATCACGATGACAATGGGCTGCCCAAGTAGTTTATCCCTCGATATTCAAGTACAGGGAGCGATCGATGCTTTTCGTGCTTATGCCGATATGACCACTTATATGGATCATACTGAAAATAGTCATGGCGCACTGCAACTTCATGCTCCCGTTGGTGTTTGTGTATTCATCAATCCTTGGAATTACCCCCTCTCTCAGCTTATTGGAAAACTCGGTGCCGCGATGGCAACAGGCTGTACTGTCGTCGCTAAACCCGCAGAACAGACGCCTTTGCAAGATCTAATACTGGCAGATATTTTTGACAAAGTGGGTGTTCCTGCTGGCGTATTTAACGTCATTACAGGCTTCGGCGCAACGATTGGCGAACGCCTATGCTCACATCCCGACGTGGATATGGTGTCATTTACAGGGTCTACCGCGGCAGGTATTAAAGTTGCCCAAGCAGCATCAACTACCGTTAAACGTGTCTGCCAAGAACTCGGTGGAAAATCACCTTTTATCATTACCGAAGATGCTGATTTAACGGCAGCCGTTCGCTATGGCGTCGAAGATGTCATGATAAATTCAGGACAGACCTGCTGTGCACTAACACGCATGTTAATACCTGAAAATTTATATCAACAAGCAATACAAATTGCCAAGGTAGCTGCAGAAGAAATTGTTGTTGGTGATCCCCTTGATCCCGATGTAACAATGGGGCCGTTGAGCTCAAGACAACAGCAGCAACGCGTATTAACTTATATAAAATTAGGTATTGAGGAAGGTGCACAATTGGTGACCGGTGGCGTGACGCTTCCCGAGAACTTGCAGCAAGGGGCATTTGTGATGCCAACTATTTTTGCACAGGTGAGCAACGATATGCTTATTGCTCGTGAAGAAGTTTTTGGCCCTGTTTTATGCCTCATCCCCTATTCAGACACTCAACATGCAATTCAGATAGCGAACGACACGGTTTATGGTTTGTCATCAGGCGTCTTCGCTAAAGACCAGCCATCAGCAATACAGATAGCACGTCAAATTCGAGCAGGGCAATGCTACATCCAAGGGTCATATTTTAACTCCAACGCCCCCTTTGGTGGATTTAAACAATCCGGCAATGGCCGTGAGTGGGGAATACCAGGTTTACGTGAATTTATTGAAGTACAAACAATGGTACTTGGATAATTAATAACATTTGTCGATGCAGTGACAAATAGGATGAAGGAAGGTAATACAGCCAACTATTATTAAAAAGGATAGGCAATGAGCGACGTTAAAAAGAATATAAAGACACTGGGCAGAAGGGATATATTTTTATTCTGTATTTCAGCCGTTTTGTTATTAGACACATTAGCTGCGGGCGCGGTGATGGGGCCAACCATTATCTTTTGGTGGGTTATATTAACCGTATTGTTCTTAATTCCATTTGGGGCAATCAGCATTGAATTAGGATCTGTGTATCCTGAACAAGGTGGTATTTATGCTTGGGTAAAACGTGCCTATGGGCAAAAAATGGCCTCACGGATTAGTTGGTATTATTGGGCTAATGTAGCCGTTTGGGTGCCGGCTATCTTTATTCTTTTCTCCGGTGTCTTTTCACAAATCTTCTTTCCAGAGATGTCGCTAAGCGCACAAATAGTACTCGGTGTCGTGCTCATTTGGGTGATTGTATTAGTAAACACTTTAGCGCTTAACGTTGGCAAATGGATTCCTAACGTCGGGGCAGCAATAAAATTAGTTATTTTTGCGTTATTAATTTTTGGTGGGCTTTCGTATGGCCTAGAAAATGGCATTGCGAATGAATTTACGTTAGCAACCATGATTCCTAGTACCGAAAATGGTGGCTGGAGCTTGCAATATTTACCAGCTGTTGTTTATGGCATGTTAGGTTTTGAATTAGCTAGTGCAAGCAGTGCTGAGATGAAGAACCCAAAAAGAGATTTACCTAAAGCGGTATTTTCTTCCATTGCCGTTGTAGTTGGTGCTTATATCTTAGCAACCACCGCTATTTTAGTCGCACAACCCGCAGGTGATGTTGATGTTGTAGATGGGTTAATGGATACCTTAGGCAAATTCTTTGGTGGCAGTGCAATGGGTGATGCCTTTGTTGTTGTATTAGGTGTAGGTGCTTTATATACCTTCTTTTCTAATGGCGCAACATGGGCAATGGGCGCAAATAGAGCAGCAGCAGAAGCGGCGATTGACAAAGAGTTACCCGCGTTATTTGCGTTAGAAACAAAGCATGGTACGCCTGTTGGCGCTGCGATTTTATTAGGTATTGCTGCATCAGTGCTGCTGATAATGTACGGTGTAATGGCGGGTAACAATGAAGATCTTTTCTGGTCATTGTTCGCATTTAGTGGGGTTATCTTCATGTTACCTTATGTCGCAATGTGTACTGCCTTTATTAAAATCCGTGAAAGCCATATTGGTAGCACAGGACAGATTGCAGATGATGGTCACTTCAGATTTCCGGGCAGCCCTAAAGTCGTCAAGTTTTTTGCTTACTTATGCGCCACTATTCTTACACTGACGATTATTTTGTTTATTTACACGCCAGGCGAAGGTATTGCTTGGGAAGTATTATGGGGAGCATTAACCGTGATTGTGATGGGTGAGGTGATCACTAATAGTGGACGTAAACAAGCACAAAAAACAGCCACTGAAGAGGTTAATAGCATCCCACTCAATTAAATGATTGGCGTTTGTCTAAAAAAAATATAAATTATCACAGTGACTCACGCAGTCACTGTGATTTTTCTTTTTAAAACAAATCGCTAGGAGCATTTTCATCATGGAATTAGATAAGTACAGTCAGGCACTCATCGCGTTAACAGACAGTGTGGGAAGTGCATCATTTTATCAAAATATTAATACGCTCATTAGCTGTATCATTGACTTCGATGAATTACTGGTGATGCAATTTAATAAAACCGCCAATGCAAAATTACATTACCGCTACGGTATTGAAGGCACTCCCAACCAACTTCAAGGGGAGGATGCTTGGAAATACTTATCGCGATTATATGTGTTAGATCCCTTTTATCGGGTATTCAGCGATAAAGGAGAGCACGGATTTTTTGCATTAAAAGAGATTGCACCCGATGAATTTGCCAATCTTTACAGTTCTTACTTTAACTTCCTGACCCTTTCCGATGAAGCAGGCTACCTGTTTCCTATTGACTCAGAGAATGCCTTACACATCGATCTATCAAGGTTTGCCGATAGCCCCCCTTTTACTGCATTAGAGCTGCAACAATTAAAATGTTTATTTCTTCCGCTGCAAGATTTGTGTCAAAAACACTTATCAACAATCGATCTAAACGAAGAAAATGCACACTCAAACGTACAAGATCTCTTACTTAATTTTGGTAAAGAGATACTCACCAACAAAGAATATCAAGTGTGCCAGCTTTTATTAAAAGGACATTCCGCAAAAGCGGTTGCTAGCGAAATGAATATTGGCTACGAAACGGTAAAAATGCACAAGAAAAACATCTACGGTAAAACCTCTTTATCTAGCCAATCGGAATTACTCGCCTTGTTCATTAACCTGCTGCAATCTGAATCTTTAGATAAAGGCATCGACCATCTGGCTAAATATGTTAGCAAGCAACAACATTTAACAATTGCTTAACACAAATTAACGCATTCCCCCATTTAGGGGGTATCTAAAAAAACCGATCAGTTTAACTTAATAACTAACAAGGCAGGCATTAGCATGTATCTATAAATGGAGTTATTACTGTGAATGATAAAATAAAAAAAGCATTTAAAAATACCAAATTCACCCCCTTTTGGTTGGATAACCCAAACCGCCCTGATCCAGAAAAAAAACTTGAGTCGCACATTGAAACGGATCTGTTAATCGTTGGCAGTGGCTTTACTGGACTTTGGACAGCCGTGCAAGCAAAGGAACAAAACCCGGATCGTAACATTGTTGTCATTGAAGCAAATACCGCAGCGATTGGCGCTTCTGGCCGACCCGGTGCCATTCTATCTACTTCGCTCATGCATGGGATGGAAAACTCCAATCGTTTATTTACTGATGATATGGAAGAACTAGAGCGTCTCGGCAAAGAGAACATGGACCAGTTTCGTGAAACAATAGAGAAATACAATATTGACTGTGATGTGGAATGGACTGGCGAACTGACCGTCGCTATCGGCAAACATGGCATTCCTGATATAGAAAGTGAGCATCATCTTTATATTAAACATGGCCATGATGCGCATCTATTAAATCAACAAGAAGTACAAAAAGAGATTAACTCACCGCTATTTGAAGGCGGACTTTGGTCCAAAAAACGCTCTGGCACCATTCACCCAGCTAAAATGGCTTGGGGTCTTAAACGCGTAGCGAAAGCGTTAGGTGTTATTTTTTATGAAAACACCCCCATGTTAAACAGTAAAACGAAAGCTCAACAGGTGTTAGTCAATACCCCAAATGGTTCCATCCTCGCTAACAAAGTTATCTTAGCAACCAACGCATTTACTAAGCATCAGAAAAAAATAAGTAAACGAGTCGCCGCAATTCGTGATCGTATCATCATGACAGTACCGCTCACCGAAGCACAATTATCTGAACTTGGTTGGAAAAATAGACAAGGTATTTACGATACGCGTACGCAGCTTAACTATATGCGTTTAACCAAAGATAACCGCGTATTATTTGGCGGCCGTTTAGACTATTTCTTCGATAACGACACGGATCCAGATTACGATAAAAAAGCAGAGCCTTTTGAACGTTTATTAGAAGCACTATATAAAACCCTACCCGCTTTAAAGGATATTGAGATATCTCATGCATGGAGTGGCCCTATTGCACTCACAACACGTATGGCGGTTCACTACCAACATTTCCATGCAGGTAAAATGATATATGCTGGCGGCTATTCTGGCTTTGGGGTTACTGCAAGTCGCTTTGCAGCACGTGTCGCATTAGCTATTATCGATGATGTGGATATACCTGAGCGCCACTTATTATTCTCTAAGACGGTTCCCGCCTGGATTCCACCGGAGCCATTTCGTTGGATAGGTGCAAAAATCACCATGTATGCATTAGATACCTGCGATGAAAAATCAGGTTGGAGAATCCCTTGGTTGAATATGGTTGATAAAATTGGCTTCCCATTAAAACCATAACGCTCCAGCTGCAGTGATATAACCTTCCGTTTTAGCTAAAGCCTCTTAATTGAGGCTTTTTCTTCGCCTCATAACCTAACTAAGTAGTCATATCAGACTTGCCATTGTTGTCTCATTTTATTGATTGTTGAGGTCGGCACGTCGTGAATACTTTGATATTTCCCGGTGCAGATTTTAATCTCTAATCTAGCCCCAAGCTGCTTTGCGAGTTGACGATAAGCATTCATCTCCCATTGCTTTACGAAGGTATTAGCCACCACAACACTCTGTTTTTGCTGCAGCGCTAACAAGCACTGACTTTCACACCATTGGTGGGCTTGCTTGATTAATGCAGGTTGAAAATGGTATTCCCCCTCACTATTCACAAAATACATATCCGCCTCTAAATGGATAAGCGTGTTATTAGCAGCACTTACTAATTGCTGTGCTAGCGTGCTTTTACCACTTCCCGGTAAACCACGGATCAAGGTCAGTGTTAACTCAGACATACAGGACTGTTTTTGAACATCAATGTGATGTCCTCCTTAGAGAAGATAAGTTGCCGTAGGGTATTCAACAAACGCTTACAACGCAATAAAGTCGTTCATGAAATCTTAGTTCTTTAAAAAAGGCTTGTTATTTAATAGACGGTCGGTCTATAATGCAAACATGAATTTAACAGACACTAAACCTAGACGTGGCAGACCCCCAAAAGTAGCGCGTGATAACCGCGATACTAGAACGGAATTAATCCGTAGCGGTCTTGAGCAACTAACAGAAAATGGCTTTGCAGCATCGGGCATAGATCCGATTTTAAAAAAAGTAGGTGTGCCAAAAGGCTCTTTTTATCACTACTTTGCAAATAAAGAGGCTTTTGGCCTTGCGGTGATTGATAGCTACGCTCAGTTTTTCGCTAAACGATTAGATGCTTGTTTATTAGATGAGTCCCATCCACCATTAGCACGCTTAGGTAACTATGTAGAAGGTGCTAAAAAAGGCATGGCACGCTTTGAATTTAAACGCGGTTGCTTAGTTGGCAACCTTGGTCAAGAAGTTGATTTGCTACCGGAAAGCTTCAGACAGATATTAATTGATATCTTCCTTTCTTGGGAACAGCGAGTAGCAAACTGCTTAAAAAGCGCACAAGTTAATGGTGACTTAGCAACGACAGCTGACTGTGATTTATTAGCGGAGTGTTTTTGGGTTGGCTGGGAAGGTGCGGTGAGTCGTGCAAGGTTAGTTCAGAGCAATCAACCCTTAGATAATTACTTTAATAATTTTATCGCGGGTTTACCTAAATAACAGCAGCTTGGAATAGCTATGACATATTGTTCCAAGATGAAATTAAACAAAATTTTTCAACTATTATATTAATACTTATCTAAGTATTATTTTTTAACTAATTAAAGACGATCGGTCTAAAAGAGGATTACAACATGTTTCAAGGTATTTTAATCGAAAAAGATGAACAAGGTTACCGCGCAGCAGTTAAAGATATCGACGAAAGTGTACTACCTGAAGGTGACGTGACGATTAATGTTTCACACAGTACGCTGAACTACAAAGATGCATTAGCAATCACTGGTAAAGGCCGTATTATTCGCAGCTTCCCGATGGTACCAGGTATTGATTTAGTGGGTACGGTTGAGCAGAGTGACAGCGATAAATTTAAAGTGGGCGATCAAGTATTGCTTAACGGTTTTGGTGTGGGTGAAGCACACAGTGGTGGTTTAGCACAAAAAGCACGTTTAAAAAGCGAATGGTTAATTCCTCTACCAAAAGCATTTTCTCCTCGCCAAGCGATGTCTATCGGTACTGCAGGTTACACTGCAATGTTATGTGTATTAGCACTTGAGAAAAATGGCGTGACACCAGACAAAGGTGAAATATTAGTCACCGGTGCGAACGGTGGCGTGGGTAGTTTTGCTATCGCTATCTTAGCAAAACTAGGCTACACAGTGGTTGCATCAACAGGCCGTGTTAATGAAGCAGAATACCTTAAAAAATTGGGTGCATCGGAAATCATTGATCGTGCAACACTCTCTGAACCAGGTCGTCCATTAGCGAAAGAACGTTGGACAGGTGCTGTTGATACCGTGGGCAGTCATACCCTAGCAAATGTATGTGCAAGTACAAAATATGGCGGTACTGTGACTGCTTGTGGTTTAGCACAAGGCATGGATTTACCCGCTTCTGTTGCACCGTTTATTTTACGTGGTGTCACCCTTACCGGTATTGATAGTGTAATGCGTCCTACAGCGGATCGTTTAGAAGCATGGGAACGTCTTGCTGAAGTGTTAGACCCATCTGTATTTGATGACATTTCTACAGAAATCAGCTTAACTGAAGCGATGACTGTTGCTGAAGATCTCATCTCAGGAAAAGTACGTGGACGTGTTGTTGTGAATATCAATAAGTAAATATAAATAACGCTCTATTGGCCTAATCTAAATTTTTAGATTAGGCCTTTTTTATGCTCGATACACATCCAACGGCCCTATCCAATCTACCTGTTTTTTGCTGCACATTGATAAGTAAGTAAAGCTTGTACGGTGGTGATTCCAATACATTCGCGATGATGATCATTGATAACAATAATCATCTCAGAAGCCGTTGAGAAATATTGCTCTGCCTCTTTTATATCACTATCAACATCCAACACCATAAATTCCTTTTTCATAATCTGATGAGCACGCTTATCAAGTGTGGCTAGATCGCGTTTATGTTCACCTTCAGTATCGATATAGGGGCTAATAGCCGCATAATAATCGCGACTATAGACAATGCCAACACACCTTTTATTTTCGATAACGAGGAAGTATTCATGTGCTTGTGATACTAACTTCTCCCTTATTAAGGACAGTCTGTCATCCAGTTCAACTCGCTCAAACGCTTTGATACAAATATCACCTAGCGTCGACGCAGATCTTTGATAAAGATGCTCGCTCAATGAATCAGGATAAGGCTGTACTTGGTTAGTGAGTATATTTTCCAAGCTAAGCGGTCTGCTGAAAATATAGCCCTGCAATAAATCCACTTTAGCACGCGATAATAGCGACAACTCTTCGACTGTCTCCACCCCTTCGGCGATCACCTTTGCGCCTATTTTGTGGGCTAATTTACATAACATCTCAATCATCGCATATTCATTACTATCAAGTGTCAAATCGGTAACAAAAGAGCGGTCTATTTTAATAAAGTTAACCGGCAAGTTACTTAAGTATGCGAAGGAGGAGTAGCCCGTGCCAAAGTCGTCAATAGCGACTTTTACCCCATATTCCTGTAATTTCTCTACCCACTTTTTTTGCTGTTGAAAATTCTCAAAGACAGCAGACTCGGTTAATTCAATTGTGACTTTGCTCAAATCGGCATTAGATGCGAGCAAAATATCAATGGTATCTTCCAAACAGCAGTGGGTGATTCGATCGTTAGCTAAAGAGCGATTAATCGCAATTGCTATATTGTCATCTTGATAATGCTTTTGGATATCAGGTAGTGCGTTAAGGGCGATTTTAGTCACCATGGTATCAATTTCATTTATCCAATTATTGGCTTCTGCAATGCTTATCAGCTCCTGAATTTCATATTCAAGCTCAGTATCCAATTGGATTCGAAATAGTGCTTCAAACTCCTCGATTTGAAGTGAGGGAATCGCCACTATCGGTTGATAATAGACCTCGACTGCTTGCTCATTAAGTGCTTTTTTTAATAACTTAGCGAGTACTTGATAGCGACCAAAACGATTAGCAAGACGACGATCAAAATAGTACAAAGACGAATAGGCTTTAACCGGATTGGCGATTAAGGTTTGCGTACTGTGTGAGATCAACTGAGTTGGATTTTTAGCATCAACCAATAAGATGGAAGCACCGATATTAATCGTAGAAAAAAGATCAAAACCACTATCATCAAAGCCATGACTGAATACTTTTAACAACTGGCGTAACAAAGCATCTATTTTATCTGGCTTTTTTTCTTCTACCCAATAGATTGAATAGATACCTTCGCTTATCAGACCTAACGTACCGAACTGTTTTATCAATTGAAAACGCTGTGAAACGAGCCAACAAGCGGTGAAATCACTGACTGTTTGTAACCAATTTATCTTAAATGTCGCAACAACAAGGGTTTGCTCGTTATTAATGGAAGCAAAGCTTTGTTGCAAACTTTGCGTATACAGCACTTTATTAGGAATACTCGAGTTGCTGTTATCGATGGTTAGATTGCTATGTAATGCTGATGAAGGTAGGTCTAACTTTACACAATTTGAAAAATAAAAATGATCGCCACCATCAAGTTCAAAACGTTGAATTTGCACCTCACGGGCACATACATTGTGCATTTTATTTTTAGCCAATAATTCGCCACGCCACACTTTAAGCGTATCAACCGTTTCCCATAGTTTTTTATAAAACTCAGGCTGATAGTGCCCTGACTTCAATATCTTCGCACTTTTACCAATCAGTTCATGCTGTTGATAACCGAGTTGATCACAAAATGCTTTATTCGCCATAATAATAATATGGTTGCTGGTAGCTAACATTCTGCCGTTATCTGAATGCAGAAAAATTTCTCTTAAAAATTCATTTTCTTGCACTGTTTTAGGGAAGTTCTGTAAATATTCGATCACTCCCTCAACGGATCCCACTCTGTTTTCAGTTGGGAAGATAGATAACTTAACAAGATAACGATGATCGGGTGTGTTAATAACACTATCGAGTTCAATCCCCTGTTGCGTTGAAAGCACGCGTTTAAAAGCGCTTTTAATGATACTTACTTGATGTGTAGGGAAGCAGCTAAGCAGAAGCCCTATTGATAATTTTTTATTAGCAGAAAAACCTAGAAATTCAGACAATAAGGGATCGCAGTCTAATGATTTTTCCTTTAGATTAAAAAACCATTTAAATAGCTGTTTATCTTTAACCGCGCTATATTGTTTCATGGCATGCATGTCCATTGAGAATAAGACTTTTAATAAAAGAATCAGATCAATACAATCATAATACAACAGGAAAAAGTGGTAGACATTGATTCTATTAAATTGAATTTAGCTCACTGTTTATTTAAAATAAAAGGTAACTTTTAAATACTAAAATTACCGTACAATAGGCTAAGTCGTACTTAACATATCCCTCGACATGCTTAAATTAATTCGCAAATAATAAGGACATCATTTTGATTAAAAATTTATTGCCTGTGTTTCTCTGTAGCTTATTATTTGCTTGTGCAGGACTCCCTGAAAATACAACACCAGCATCAACAGCCATGGAAGATTCTGGTAAGAGCTATGTAAGTATTCAGTCAGCCAAACACCGCAAAAATTTAGACATGGCTGAAACCGATGAATTGATGGTGTTATTATCAGCGGGTGTTGATTCCTTCGCATCTCGTATCGCACTTATCGAAGACGCACAAGAAAGTATTGATCTTCAATATTATCTATTCCATTCCGATTTAAGTGGTGGATTAATTATCGCAGCACTGTGGCGTGCAGCCGAACGTGGTGTGCGAATTCGTGTATTAGTTGATGATATCGATCTAGAAGGTAGTGATAGTTATATTGCCAAGCTCGATGCACACCCCAATTTTGAAGTGCGTATTTTTAATCCCTTTTTACGCAGTAAAGGACGTATTGGTCAATATATCACCGGTCTAGGAACAGTAACGCGCCGTATGCATAATAAGACATTCACCGTTGATGGTAGTGCAGCTATTTTAGGCGGCCGCAATTTAGCAGATGAATATTTTGGTGCTGATCCTAATGTTCATTTTGGTGATCTTGATGTGCTATTTACTGGTGAAGCGGTAAAAGATGTACAACAATCATTTGACCTTTATTGGAATAACCAACTCAGTTACGGCATCAATCTGTTAAGTGATTATCAAGTGCAACCAGACGATATTCAGTCTATGACAACGCTGCTGAAAGAATTTGAAGAACAAAACAAAGATTCACTGTACTCAATTGCAGTGCGTGACGATAATATCGTTGAATTAATTAGGGCACAAAAAAAGCGAGAGTTCCAAGGTAATGCTATCGTATTGTACGATGATCCGTTAAAAATAGTTTCCTCGCATGACCAATTACAATATAACCTTGAGCCTAAATTAGAAGCTTTTGTTAATACAGCACAAAAAGAGTTGGTGCTTATTTCTCCCTATTTTGTCCCAGGTAAAGAGGGAATGGCACTGTTTGAAACTTTACTTGAGCGCGGTCTAAAGATAAAAATACTCACTAATTCGATGATGTCCAACGATGTCAAAATTGTACATGCAGGCTACTCTAAATACCGTAAGAAACTGTTAGCAATGGGCATTGAACTGCACGAAGTAGATGTCAAAGAGCTCAAAGATTTGGTTGAAAGATCGCATAAAAAACGCTCTTCAAATGCATCAAAGCTTGCATTACATGCCAAATTTTATGTAATGGATCAAAATACAACCTTTATTGGCTCATTTAACTTAGACCCACGCTCTCGATATGAAAATACAGAAGTGGGTATTGTTATCCAATCCGAAGCGTTAGGCCAGCACCTTGTTAAAGACTTTAATAAAAATATCGATCTTGTCGCTTTTAAATTAAGGCTTGAAGATGGCGATATTATTTGGACTAAAACGGTGGATGGGAAAACGATCACTTATACAGAAGAACCCTATAGTAGTTGGTGGGATCGTTTTAAAAATCGTGTCATGAGGTTATTACCAGTAGAGTCGCAATTATAATACCAAAGGAATTAATAAAGTGATCATTCTTGCTGGTTAAAATTATCCCTAACTGCGTTGTGAGTTTTGAAGTGAGAATAACTATCTCCTGCAACTCACGCCTTATTAGTAATAATTTTTCCTACGCAAACTCTGGTCACCTATTAAATTCCATTGGTATAAGTAGAAAGTTGCTTTTTAAAAAATGATCATTAAGCACTTTTCATGATCAGATAAGTGCTTAATTATTTTTATGACTTAATATCAGCTCTGGATAATGGTATTGAGGTTATTTCGCTAAAATATGGCGAATACGTGATTTCAATATGTCTGCTGCAATACGATTTTTACCACCACGAGGAACGATAATATCTGCATGCTGTTTTGAAGGCTCAATAAATTGTAAAAACATCGGGCGAACGGTTTTAGTATATTGCTGTATCACCGACTCCATGCTTCTTCCTCTCTGCTCAATATCGCGCTTTAAACGACGCATTAAACAAATATCTAATGGCGTATCAATAAACACACTTGCATCAAGCTGCATACGCAATTGAGGATCTGTCAGTAATAAAATACCCTCGACAATGATGATTTTCTTTGGCGTCAAAGTCGTAGTTTTAGCTAAACGGGTATGCTCAGTATAACTGTAAGCAGGAATCTCAACCGATTGCTTATTTTTAAGTGCTTTTAGGTGTTCACACAGTAGATCATGGTCAAACGCTTTAGGGTGATCGTAATTTGTCAGTACTCGTTGATCCATAGAAAGGTGTGACTGGTTACGATAATAGGCATCTTCAGAAATTATCCCTATCTGCTCAGTACCAAGTTCATCACATAACTCATTAAAAATAGTATTTGCAATCAAACTCTTACCCGATGCCGATGCTCCAGCAATAGCAATCACGACACAATCTTTAGTATTCAATTTAAATCTACCTTATTTTTATCAGTTATCTCAGAAATGCGAAGACTGCATTGTACATGAATAAAAATAAAGTGTAGACGCACGAAGTGAATTTGAGGAAAAACTTATGTTTATTCAATACTAACTATTTCGTTTTGTTCACATTTTCAATCGTTCCCCCCCATAATTATCAAATTTTGCTCCTCCAATCCGAACAGGTATACTCAGTGACATAAAAATACATGCTATTAAAAGAGAAAATTTGTGGAATTATTAAGAATTGATTGTTTAGGAAAAGAACTCAGGCTTGAAGGTTCAATGGCGGGTTGGCAACAACTATTCTGGGGCGATACCGTCGTCGCCGTTAAAAATGCTTCTGAAGATAATCAGGGAGCTTATACACATGAGTTCCAACTGACTACCCCAAGTCAGCAACAACAAGAACCAACGTCAATCAACATCAGTCTCGAAATTGATCTGCAATGGCAGCCTTTCAATATATCTTACCGTCTGTTAAAAGATCAGCAATTACTTACCGAGGGAAGTAGGAACAGTAAAGATATTGAGCAACAGGTGCCGGTCAAGCCTGTTGAAGTACAAAGAAAACTGAGTGTCATAGGACTAGCATCCTTAGGCTTTAAACTGCTTAAAAGTGCCAAAGTGATCAAAGTAGTATTAGCGGGTGCCAGTATCGCCGCTTATTCATGGCTATTTTCATTTCAGTTTGCACTCGCATTGATCGCTTGTTTAGTCTTTCATGAGTATGGGCATATTAAAGCGATGAAACATTTTGGTATGAAAACCAAAGGTATCTACCTGATCCCATTTATGGGCGGGCTTGCAATGAGTGATGAGAAAATTAATACGCGTTGGCAAGATGTGGTTATCTCTATTATGGGCCCTACTTTTGGTCTATTTATGTCGATAATGGCCCTTATTGCTTATTGGGTAACTGGCGAAACGTTCTTTGCCGGATTAGCGGCTTTCAATGCGTTGCTTAACCTGTTTAATTTATTGCCTATTTTACCCCTTGATGGCGGGCACATTCTCAAAAGTATTAGCTTCTCAATGAATAGCACAGCAGGGCTTGTTGCTTGTATCGCTGGCGCAGGTATCGGGGTTTATCTAAGTTATAGTTTAGGATTAGCGCTGCTTGGCTTTATGCTGTTAATCGGTAGCGTCGAAATTATTTTTGAATGGAAAACGCGACATCAGAGTCATCTTTTACCATTAGACAGGTACGGGCAGTTATTTTCTGCTGCATGGTATTTTCTCACCGTAGGGGCATTGATCGCAATTATCTGGTACTTCGCAGGATCAGGTGATGAAATTCTTAGCTTACCGCTAAAAATATTACAGAGTTAATCCTTTTTAAAGCAAATGTAAGTGCATGAATGATTGGAAACCATTACCTTAATCGTTATATTATAACAATTAAGGTATCGCTTTTATCGATATAAAAATAATTGGGCTGTGAACAATTTTCACCACCTCACATACATTCGCTTATCAAGGTAACTAACAATGATAAAAATTAATGACCTCTGTTTTTCTTGGAAAACAACACCCGTTATTAATATTAGTAATCTACATATTCAAACGGGAAAACACCTGTTTATTGAGGGCCCTAGTGGCAGTGGTAAAAGTACACTATTAAGTTTACTCGCGGGCGTACTGACACCGAATAGCGGTGGCATTGAGGTGCTTAAACAGCCTTTAACATCTTTGTCTTCTAGCCAAAAAGATAGTTTTCGTGCTGATCATATTGGTTTTATTTTCCAGCAATTTAATTTAATCCCTTATTTAAGTGTTATTGATAACATCACCCTGCCCTGCTCCTTTTCTACAATCAGAAAGCAAAAAGCCATAACCCGCAGCGGTGACTTAAAAAGTGAAGCTGTTCGCTTATTAAAAGCGTTAGGTCTCACCGGTGAAGATATTTTTCAACGCAATGTCAACGAACTCAGTGTCGGTCAACAACAACGCGTCGCAGCAGCTCGTGCCATGCTCGGTTCCCCTGAAATAATTATCGCCGATGAACCTACATCAGCACTTGATAGCGCACATCGCGATGCCTTTATCAGCACGTTATTCAATGAGTGTGATAAAGAGAATATTACCCTTATTTTTGTTAGTCACGATAGCAGCCTGAAAAAGCATTTTAATCACCACATCAATTTAGGCGCAATTAATAACATTAAGCAGGAGCAACAATAATGGCTATTTTCTCTTTAGCATTTAAAAGCTTGCTTAACCGTAAGTTTACTTTTTTAATCACGCTTTTCTCGATAGCTATCAGTGTCGCGTTAATACTTGGTGTGCAGACCTTAAAAGATGAAACGAAAACAAGTTTTATGAAAAGCATCTCTGGCACTGATTTAATTGTTGGTGCACGCGGCGCGTCATCGCAGCTATTATTAAGCTCTGTATTTCATATTGGTAATACCACGAACACCATTAAATACGACTCTTATAAAGAGATCAGCCAATTACCTGTTGTTGAATGGGCAGTGCCAATTTCATTGGGGGATTCGCATAAAGGTTATACGGTGATGGCCACTGAACTAAGCTTTTTTGATCATTTTAGCTATGCCAATAAACAATCATTAAGCGTACAGTCTGGCGAAATATCTGATGATATGTTTGCAGTTATCATCGGCTCTGATGTTGCTAAAAAGTTGAACTATAAGGTTGGTGATAACGTGGTAATGACACACGGTGGTGGTGAAATAGATGGCCACGATCACGACAATATCCCCTACTTTATCAGCGCTATACTTACCTCCTCTTTTACCGCTATTGATCAGACATTAATCATCTCTCTTGAAGCGATGGAAGCGATGCATACTGAACACAATGACTTCCATAGTGCCTTACCTTCAGAACAAAGCACTCGTACTGATACTCAGCAGGATGATGGTCATAAGCATGAACAACATGATCACGATGCTCACAATAACCACGATACTCACAATGATCACGCTGCTCACAATGACCACGATGACCACGATGATCACGATGAACACGCTGCTCACAATGACCACGATGATCACAATGACCACGATGCTCACGATGAACACGCTGCTCACAATGAACACAATGAACACAATGATCACGATGCTCACAATGACCACAATGATCACGATGCTCACAATGATCACGCTGCTCACAATGACCACAATGATCACGATGCTCATCATGATCACCATGATCACGCTGATCACGCTGATCACGCACATCAACATAATGATACCCCAGAGCAACGTATTGCACGTTTATTGCAAATTAAGCCTGAAAATATCAATGCCGTCTTTATTGGTTTAACATCACGCCAAGCCGTTTTAGGTGTGCAAAATTATGTGAATAATTATAAAAATGAACCACTAACAGCAATTATGCCTGCTGTTGCACTGCAAGAGTTGTGGGCCTTTTTTGCCATTGCAGAAGTAGCACTTGATATTGTTACGGTGTTTGTCGTACTGGTTGGTTTATTAGGAATGCTAAGCATTATTTTAATGAGCTTAAACGAACGTCGTCGTGAGATGGCGATTTTACGTTCAGTTGGCGCACGTCCCGGGCATATATTTGCATTGATTATTGGTGAAGCTGCAGCCGTTTGTTTTTCAGGTATTGTAATGGGAATTGCACTGCTTTATGGATTATTATTTGCTTTGCAAGCACCTTTAGCGAATCACTTTGGTTTTTATTTGGATATTAACTTTTTAAATTTAAACGATTTGTGGGTATTAGCGACGATTCAAATAAGTGCATTAATCATTGCTATTATTCCAGGAGTGCTCATATACAAAACCTCTCTGTCTGATGGTATGAATATTAAGTTTTAAACATATTTACGATGGGATCTTTTTATCTGAAGGTCTCATCGTTTAACTTATAAAGGCCAGTCCCCCCTTTCTCAACGTTAAAGCAGGCTCACACCAAAAGATGATGAGCGTGTAGTGACAAATAAACAGTGATGGAAAATAGTAATGAAAAAAATAGTACACCTTCTCACCGCACTTATGTTGCTAGTAAGCTTTATGAGTTATGCGCAAAAGAATGAACCAATACAAATAGGTTGGCAGGACTTACGTGGAAAAGTAGCTCCCTATGACGACCCATTTATTGCGTTTACCGATGAACAGTTTTATAACTTCTCGGTTTATTCACAAATCAAAGAGATGCAAGAGCTTGAGCCGACAAGAGTTACTGAGGAAATGAGAGCAGTGGCAAAAGACGCAAAGCAGAAACTTGTTCAGGAAAATATCGATATTGAGCATTTTTTACAACAACGCACAATTATTATGCATAAGCGTAAGCAGTCAGAAAATAAAGCCAACGAACTACTCGCGGATAAAAACATTAAGATGAGCGGTTATATGTTAGCCCTTGAATTTGACAATGGTTTAGTAACTGAGTTTTTATTAGTACCAACAGTCGGGGCATGTTCCCACAAACCCGTGCCACCCGCTAATCAACTCGTATTAGTAAAAGCAGCGCAAGCGGTTAAAGCGGGTAATGCTTATATGCCGATTACGGTAACAGGTACATTACGTATTACCCATCAAAGCCAAGATTTGTACTTAGTCGATGGCAGTAAAAATATTGAAATGGCCTATACATTAGAAGCAACAAACGTTGCACCTTATGGAAGGTAATATTTAACAAAAAAAAATTAATCGTCAAGTTAACGAATGAACGATCACCTTGTTTGTAAATTTATATTTTCACATAAATATCAAAAACACTATTCACGTTATATAATAAGAGATTACATTAAATCCAATGCCCTAGATTAGGAAGTGTTAATGAATATTCATTTAATCATCGTCTCTTTTATCTCTCTGTTACTGTTTGCCTGTTCAGATCCCGGTAAACAAGCCACTATCGATAATGGTCCACTGCAAGTGCGTGACCGTATTGTTGCTGCAGATGATCCACTCGCGCAAAACTATCATCAACAGGTGAAACCAATACTGGAGAATCGTTGTGTCGTCTGTCACGGTTGTTACGATGCCCCTTGCCAATTAAAGCTTTCTTCCCCCGAGGGTATAGATCGTGGCTTCTCTCCTGAATTAGTATTTGGTACTCGATTCAGACAAGCAGATCCAATGCGTCTGTTTATTGATGAACAAACAACTCAGCAATGGCGCGATAGAGATTATGGCAGTGTCTTAAATGAACGCGATCAAAACCCACAGGCAAATCTTGAGCAAAGTGTTTTGTACCATTTATTAGCATTAAAGGAGAGCCACCCTCTCCCAGAAACCGACATTCTTTCTAATGATGATTTTGACTTCTCTTTGAATCGAGAACAAACCTGCCCTGATATGAACACCATCGAGGCCTATAAGCAGGAGCAACCACTTGCAGGTATGCCCTATGGTTTGCCTAGCCTTGATAACACGGAGTTTAACACCTTAAAAGAATGGCTTGAGCAAGGTGCACCAATGGCCCAACCTGCGGTACTCAACGCCTCAATTGAACAACGTATCGAAACGTGGGAAACACTGCTTAACCAGCAAGATAATAAATCACAACTGGCTAGCCGTTATATCTACGAACATCTATTTATAGGCCATATCTATTTTTCTGAAGAGCCTATCTCTGCACAACAACCACCGGTATTTTTCAACCTAGTTAGATCAACTACACCACCGGGTCAACCTGTAAATGAGATTGCGTCACGCCGCCCTTATGACGATCCTAATATAGATAAATTTTATTATCGTTTACGTCATTACACTGCAAGCATCGTTGAAAAAACGCATATGCCCTATGCACTTAATGAACAACGATTAGCACGTTGGAATGAGCTTTTTTATGATGCAGAATATACCGTTAAAGAGCTACCTGGTTATGAGCATGGTGGTAGCCCCTTTAACAATTTTGCTGCGATTCCATTACCCAACCGCCATGAGTTTTTATTAGATGAAGCTGAATATACCATTTTGGGCTTTATTAAAGGCCCAGTATGTCGCGGTAATACAGCACTTGGCGTTATTCAAGATAAGTTCTGGGTTTTCTTTACCGATCCTAACAACCCACATTCAAAAGCTTATGATAACTTTATTTATGAACAAGCTGATAATTTAGAATTACCCTCTGACTTTAGCACACGTCACTTTGCCCTTACCTCTTGGTATAAATACTCAAAACGCGAAAAATCATATGTTGATGCAAAAAAGAAAATGTTAAATCGCGCGTCTGAAAATGGAAAATATATCAGCCTTGATTATTTATGGTCAGGTAATGGTAGTAAAAATGATAATGCTAGCTTAACTGTTTTTCGTCATTCAGATAGTGCACAAGTCGTAAAAGGCTTACAGGGAAAACCGCCTAAGACAGCATGGCTTATTAACTACGCGGCTTTAGAACGCATCCATTACCTACTCGTTGCCGGTTATGATGTATTTGGTTCGATTCAGCATCAGTTAGTAACGCGTTTATATATGGACTTTTTACGCACAGAAAGTGAGTTGGGTTTTGTCACACTATTACCCGCAGAGGAACGTCGAGGAGAGATCGATTATTGGTACACGGGCTCCACTAAACGCCTTAAAGAGTACCTTTCTGACAATGACTTTTTCTTTGAACAAAAAAATGATATTGAGTACAAAACCAATAATGCTAAACAGGAACTATTTCATAACTTAAAAACAAAGTTTGAAACAGTGCCTGAATATGATCTTGATGTAAGTAGTGGCGAGTTAAATGGTTTGAATAAATTACCAAACTTAGCCGTACAGCAATTACCACAGGCTAGCTTTATTATTGTTGAAGATGAGCAAAACCCTGACCCTGCTAATGCTCAATTGTACTCACTGTTACGCCACAACGATCGTACCAATGTATCTACACTGCTTGATGAAGCAAAAACACGTGTACCAGAACTTGATACCGCAGAAATATACAAAGGACTGCTTACGAGCTACCCACAGGTTATTTTCAAAGTAACAACAGCACAGCAACAAGCCTTTGTGGAGCAGTTTCAGCTAGTAGAAAATGCGCAACAATATAGTGAATTACTAAAAGCTTATGCAGTGCGTCGTACTGACTCAGATTTCTGGAAAGTGAGTGATTTTTTACATCAAGCTTACAAAAAACAGCAACCGATTCAATATGGTTTATTTGATTATAACCGCTTAGAAAACCGCTAACTCAAATACAAGCAGCCAGTGATTTTATTATTGGCTGCTTGTATTTATCTAACCTCTGCTCTATTACGCTGTAGTCTCATCAACACAACACTCGTCAAGCATAAAACCAATCACTGCATTTAACTGCTCATAATCTGCGACACAATAGAGCGTTCGCCCTTCTCGTCGTTGCGAAATCAATCCGGCGGCAATCAAGCTTGAGATATGATGCGATAAAGTAGAACCGGGAATACTCAACTCTGTTTGCACAATACCAACCGCAATGCCCTGTTTACCCGCACGTACCACCGATTTAAAAATCTTTAACCGGGTAACATGACCTAACTCTTTCAATGCCTTAGCGACAACTTCGATTTCCATATAAATTCTCATTCGATAATTATATTTCGACAATAGCAGAAATAACTTGATCAGTACAAGCTCCCAATATATATTTCGATTATTCCAGAAATAAAGAAAGGTAATCATTATGTTCCACATTACGTCAGAAATGATAGCGACTACGTTAAACATGTTTGTTTTTTTAGCCGTCGAATTGACACTATTATTTTTAATCATTAGCTACGCGGTGGGTGTTTTACAGCATTATATTCCCGCACATAAAATACAAAGCATACTCGGTGCGAAACAGGGTAAAGGTTACCTTGTCGCTGCATTATTAGGGGCAATTACCCCCTTTTGCTCATGCTCAACCATCCCTTTTCTAAAAGGGTTATTACGTGCGAAAGCAGGCTTTGGCACAATGATGGTATTCCTATTTGCAAGCCCACTATTGAATCCTATTATTATTGGACTATTTTTTGTCACCTTTGGCCTTAAAGTCACCGCGCTGTACTTTAGTGTCGCAATGGGTGTCTCTGTTATAGCAGGGTATTTATTGGAAAAATTTGGATTTGAGAAATATGTAAAACCGGAGGCTTACCTCGAACCACAGAAAAAAGGTTGTACAAGTGGTTGTGGTGCGACTAATAAACCTGTTGTAAGCAAGTGGAAAAAAATATGGGATACAACCTGGCAGGACTTTAAAAAAGTATTACCTTACTTAATTGCAGGTATTGCATTAGGTTCGATAATTTATGGATTTATCCCAACAGAGTTTATTGCAAACATTGCCAGCGACAGTAACCCTTTTGCTATCCCAATCGCAGCAGTTATTGGCATTCCACTGTATATCCGCGCTGAAGCAGTGATTCCACTCAGTGCAGCATTAGCCGCTAAGGGCATGGGACTTGGCGCAGTGATGGCGTTAATTATCGGCAGTGCGGGCGCAAGCTTAACGGAAGTAATTTTATTAAAGTCTCTTTTTAAAAACCAAATGATCATTACTTTTTTAGTGGTGATCCTGTCAATGGCAATGTTAGCGGGCTATTTATACCGCTACCTATTCTAATCCAAAACAGCGCTGTTAAAAGAGAGTACTAATGTTAATATTAATGCTCTTTATTTTGTTAGGTTTGACCATGTTATCAATCAAAAAATGGGCAGTGTTGCCCTTACTTTTTTTTATGCTAAACAGCCCCCCGAGTATTGCTAACGCAATATGGAAATGGAGTGATTTAATCTCAGCAGGCGCAGCGCCTATTGATAACCCCTTTGCCGGTTTTTCCTCTATCCAGCGTTATGATTTATTGATCATGACGAGCTTGCAGCAGTCTCCACATAATCCTAAATTACAAAAAGAATCACAACTCTCTTTGCAGCGTTTTAATGATGCTGGCATCGATATTTTAGCACTGCTTAAAAAGCAACAAGAAACAGCCAATGAACGTGCACAAGCTCAACAAGCGATTAATAAAGCACTATTAGGGCAACAGGGAAAGCTAGCGGGATATATTGTTCCATTAGCATTTGATAACAATCAACTAACGCAGTTTTTATTGGTTCCAACGGCAGGGGCGTGTATCCATACCCCGCCACCAGCTGCAAACCAGATAGTATTAGTCAACTATCCTCAAGGTTTTGAGATGGTGGGATTATATACGCCAATTTGGATAGAGGGCAGTTTACAAGCAGAGAGTAACCTGCCTAGTGTCCAACTGAGCGATGGTGAATTAGCGGTAAACAGCGCCTATATGATGCAAGCTGACAAGGTTACTTTATATCGTTAATTGCTTTTAGATGTTTAGCATGGAATGCCAAATGATCATCAATAAAGCTACTAATAAAGAAGTAACTATGATCATAACCCGGTTGCATTCTTAGCAATAGATCAACGCCATTTTCTTCTGCTGCGTTCAGCAAACGTTGAGGTTTTAACTGCGTTTCTAAAAACTGATCTGCTTCACCTTGGTCTACTAAAATAGGTAAAATACAACCTGCTTTAATTAACTGTGAAGCATCATATTCAAGCCAATCAGACTGGTTATTGCCTAAGTAATTACTCAACGATTTTTTACCCCAAGGGCAATCAATAGGGTTACAAATAGGGCTAAAAGCAGAGATCGATTGATAATTTTGCTGATTTTTAAGACCGATGGTTAATGCACCATGCCCGCCCATACTATGACCAGAGATAGACTTTTGCTCGGTTACCGGAAAGTGTGCTTCAACCAGCGCAGGTAACTCTTGGTTAATGTAGTCAGCCATTTGGTAATGCTTATTCCAAGGTGCTTGTGTTGCATTAACATAAAACCCAGCCCCTAAACCAAAGTCATAGGCTGCGTTTTCATCATCTGGCACGCCATCACCACGTGGACTTGTATCGGCACAAACAATTGCTATCCCTAGTTCAGCCGCTTTTTTAAATGCACCTGCTTTTTGCATAAAGTTTTGATCGTCACAGGTTAACCCTGATAACCAATACAAAACAGGGACTTTATTGGTTTCACTCGCATTAGGTGGTAAAAAGATAGCAAACTGCATCATACAATTTACCGACTTAGCATCATGCTGATATTGCTTGTGCCAACCACCAGCAACTTTACTTTGGCTTATATTTTGTAAGTTCATCTGGATCTCTGTTTAAATAAGGGATAACGAAGAATGAAAAATAAAAAAGGCCAATGTCATTGGCCTTTTTTGTTTAAGTGTTATTTATCGAAGTGAATGACTGAACGGATACTTTTACCCTCATGCATCAGATCAAAGGCTTCATTAATTTTATCAAGCCCCATGGTATGGGTAATAAAGTCATCTAATGCAAACTCTCCCGCCATGTAACGATTAACGATCTCAGGCAATTCAGAGCGACCTTTCACACCACCAAACGCACTACCACGCCAAACACGGCCTGTTACTAACTGGAATGGACGAGTTGAAATCTCTTGTCCTGCACCAGCAACACCAATCACTACCGATTCGCCCCAACCTTTATGACAACACTCAAGTGCAGAGCGCATCACGTCAACATTACCAATACATTCAAATGAGTACTCAACACCACCATCGGTCATCTCAACGATGACATCTTGAATTGGTTTGTCGTAATTTTTAGGGTTAATGCAGTCAGTTGCGCCTAATTTTCTCGCTAACTCATATTTACTTTCATTAATATCGATACCGATAATACGATTTGCGCCAGCCATTTTAGCGCCGATAATTGCTGATAGACCAATACCGCCAAGACCGAAAATAGCAACATTATCACCCTTTTGAACGTTAGCTGTTTTTGTTACCGCCCCCATTCCAGTTGTCACGCCACAACCTAATAAACAAACTTCTTCAAGTGGTGCGTCTTTATTAACTTTGGCTAATGATATTTCTGGTAAAACTGTAAATTCAGAAAAAGTCGAGCACCCCATATAATGGAAAATTGGCTGACCATCTTTATAGAAACGACTGGTACCATCTGGCATGACACCACGCCCCTGTGTTTCACGTACTGCACTACAAAGGTTAGTTTTACCCGATTTACAGAATTTACACTCACCACATTCAGCGGTGTAAAGTGGGATAACATGATCACCAACAGCAACACTGGTCACACCTTCACCAATCTGCTCAACAATACCACCACCTTCATGACCTAAAATAACAGGGAAGAGACCTTCAGGATCTTCACCAGATAAAGTAAACGCATCGGTATGGCATACACCACTAGCAACAACACGCACTAACACTTCACCTTTACGCGGTAGCATTACATCCACTTCTTCAACACTTAATGGTTGGTTTGGACCCCATGCAATCGCCGCTTTTGATTTGATAAATTTATCTGTCATTTGCAATCCTTAATAGTTATTGATGTGTTGATTAATCAACGATAGAAGAATTATAGTTAACAAATGCAAAGTAACAATCAAGTTAAATTACAAAACTTAATTACAAATGTGTAATAATAAAGAAGCTTTTAGCGGTCAGTAGTTAGCAGTTAGCAGTTAGCAGTTAGCAGGGTCATACCAGACTAATGACTAATGACTAATAACTAAAAACTAAAAAATCAAGCGGAGCATTCATGGACAATTGGTTAGGCATTAATGAATTTGTTGCGGTAGTGGAAACACAAAGCTTTACCAAAGCGGCACAGCAACTTAATACCTCTGTGGCACAAGTGAGCCGAAAAGTAGCCTCTCTTGAGAAACGTTTAGCGAGTAAATTATTACTGCGTACAACACGTAAAATTACCGTCACTGAAGCGGGATTGCACTATTTCCAACACTGCCAAGGTTTAGTTGAAGGGCTTAAACAGGCAGAGTTAGCATTATCGGCACTCTCTCAAATCCCCAAAGGGGTATTAAAGATCACAGCGCCTATCACTTACGGTGAACAGGTTATTGCACCGCTACTGAATGAGTTTATGCAAGCTTATCCCGCGCTTAAATTACAATTGATACTGTCTAATCAGACCTTAGATCTGGTTACTGAGAATATTGATTTAGCCATTCGTATTGGTCATTTAGAAGACTCAACGATGATTGCCAAAAAGCTTACACAGCGACAACTGCATGTATGTGCGGCGCCCAGTTACATAGAAAAACATGGGTTGCCTTTTAGCTTATCTGAATTAGACAATCACAACTGTTTGGTGGGTAGCTCACCACTATGGGCATTCAGAGAACAGGACAGAGAGCGTAATATGCGTATCAATGGCAGCATTAACTGCAATAGTGGTTTTGCACTACTCGATGCTGCGATAAGAGGAATTGGTTTGATACAGCTGCCCGATTATTATGTTGAACAAGCATTAAACAAGGGGAAATTGATAGAGTGTTTAACAGCTTACCGTGCTCCGTTGCAGGCGATTTCAGCTGTTTATCCAAATAACCGTTACCTGAGCGTAAAAATAAAATTACTACTGGAGTTTCTTAATCAAAAGCTCTGCCGTGATTGAATAAAGCGTGAGCAGAGCCCTACTCACGCTTTTAGAACTACATTTATAAACCCAACTTTTCCATATAATTTCGCCAGCCACCATATTTACTGATATCGCGCGCTTCTGCTATCTCATAACCTTCACAGATAAAGCCAGTGACCCAGCTGTTATCCGCTAGTTGCAGCTTCCCTAACCCTAATGGTTTGGGTATGCCTAGCAGAAAACAGCCTAAACTATCGATAGGCAATCGCCATACTTCTAGCTCAATCGCAACCCCCTGATCACTTTTATCCTCGACCCTAATTAAACCGGGTCGAAATGGTGGGCCACCCGCTAATGCATAGAGTCGATAATCCTTAGAAGTGGTACAACTTTTCACTAAAAAGCCACCTCGTTCGGTAAGTTGATGATTGAGCGGAAAACCGGCTAAATGTGCACCACAAACAGCAATATCAATCTCATTTTCATGGGCACTTTGCGCCATTAAAGGCAATCCTGTTGCCCCTAATGGGAAATCATTAATCTGTTGCAGTTGCGCACCGGCACTGAGTAATAAACGGTCACTAAAAGCTTTCCCAAATAGGGTAATTCCAAAGGGTAAACCAGAATCTAAGAACCCAGCTGGTAGCGCAATTGCAGCGTAATCAAGCAGGTTCATAAAATTGGTGTAATAACCCAGATTTGAGTTTAACTGAATAGGATCCGCTTCAACCTGCTCAATAGTATAAGTGGTACCAACAGTCGGAGTAACGATACAATCTAGTTCATCTAAAATGGCATCACACTCTACTTTAAACGTTTGTAAACGATACATCGCTTTAAAGGTGCTTACCGCGGAATGGTCGGTTGCGCCACCAACAATGGTTTCAATAACCGATAAGCACTGCTTGGGATCTTTTACGAAAAATTCTTCAATCGCAGCGTAACGTTCTGCAACCCAAGGACCTTCATAAAGTAGTTTTGCAGCATCTAAAAAGGGTTGAAAATCAATGCTGATAACCTCAGCGCCCGCTTTCTTTAAACACTGTACATTTTTTGCAAACAGCTTCTGCGCGCTACTATCACCAAAAAATGCTAACTGCCCTTTTTTAGGCACGCCAATTTTCAAACTTGATAGGCGATTTTCTGGCTGATACCACTCATCACCGTTAACAGCACTATTAGGACGGGAGTAACAATCTTTTTCATCCCACTGTGCACTAATCTCCAAGAGCTGATTTAACTCCTCAACACTGTTAGCAAAGAGGGTAACGCAATCCAAACTTTTACAGGCGGGTACTACACCAGTACAACTTAATAACCCTTTAGTCGCTTTTAAACCAACAATATTATTCAGCGCCGCAGGTACACGCCCAGAGCCAGCAGTATCAGTCCCCAAAGCAAAACTCACCTGTCCTTTGGCAACCGCTACCGCACTGCCCGAGCTTGAACCGCCAGAGATATACTCAGGGTTCACGCTGTTTTTGACCGCTCCCCAAGGGCTTCGTACCCCAACTAACCCGGTTGCAAATTGGTCGAGATTGGTTTTTCCGAGAGGGATAGCCCCCGCTTCCATTAATAATTGTACCACCTGCGCAGATTGCTTAGGTTGATAAGAATACGCTTCACAACCTGCCGTTGTCGCCAGCAAAGAGAGGTCGATATTATCTTTAATCGCAAATGGGATACCATATAGCGGCAGCGATTCAATCGGCTTGCTGCTTAGCTGCTTGAGCATCTTTTTCAATTGGCTTTCGGAGATCGTCTCTATCCAAATATTATTGTCATCCAGCTTAGCCTGCTGTAACTTTTCAGTTAAGAATGTTTCTACCTTTAAATCGCCACTGCGATAAGCCTGTTGCAAGGCACCAATGGTCATTCTTTGTTCTATCGACTGTTGATCTATTATCTGTTGCTCACTCATGATGCTTTCTCCAAAATCAGTAGGCGTTGCCCAGCATGTACCTGAGCCCCCTCTTTTTGCACGACACCAGCAACAATACCCGCACTAGGTGACACTACTTCGATCTCCATTTTCATCGCCTCTAGTACCAACAAGGGTTGTCCTGCTTTAACTTGCTCACCCGGTTTGACTAGTACTTTCCAAATATTGCCGGCAACATGACTATCTACTCCACGCTGCTCAGTGGTTAATGCCGCTACATCGGTTTCGACCTGGGTCATCTCTTCTGCAACAAAATTAGCCTGGCCACTTTTTTGCCATTGCAAACGCTCCGCTTCAAAGGCTTTTTGTTGTTTATCTTTAAAACTAACTATCGATTCTTGGTTATCAACCAACTGCTGTTGGTAATCTGCCAAGCTGAACGTCGTTTCCTCTATTTTCAGAGGGTAATCACCACGAGGAAAGTCATGACGAATTTGGGTTAACTCTTCACTGCTCACAGGGTAGAATTTGATTTGATCAAAGAAACGTAATAACCATGGTTTTGTAAATTCTGTGGTTTTACGGTAACGATTCCACATCTGTAGCGTACGCCCAACAAACTGATACCCCCCCGGTCCCTCCATGCCATAAACACACAGATAAGCACCACCAATACCGACCGCATTTTCTGGTGTCCATGTTCTTGCTGGATTATATTTTGTGGTCACTAAACGATGACGAGGATCCAGTGGTGTTGCAACCGGTGCACCTAAATACACATCACCTAAGCCCATCACTAAATAACTGGCGTTAAAAACAATCTCTTTCACCTCATCAACGGAATCAAGGCCATTAATGCGACGGATAAACTCAATATTATCCGGGCACCAAGGCGCATCTTTACGTACTAATTCATCATATTTTTTTATCGCTAAACGGGTCGCATAATCATCCCAAGAGAGTGGAATATGCACAATTCTTGAAGGTACGGTTAATTGGCTTATATCACCCAATGCTTGTTCAGCTTCTGCTAAACATTGTAATAACTGTTTAAGTGGTAGCTGTAGGTTATCGTAATGTACCTGCAATGAACGAATGCCCGGGGTTAACTCTGCAATCCCCATGACGTTCATCTCTTGTAGTTTAAGCATCAAGGCATGAACGCGAAAACGCAGGGCCACATCAAGCACTTGCTGACCATATTCCACCAGTAGATAATCTTCACCACTAGCGCGGTAAACTACCTGCTCATTCAATTCCGTTTTATCTATCTGTTTGATGATTGCGCTATCGGGCAGTTGCGTTGGTGCTTGCTGCTCAATATATTGCCCCGCTTTTAGCTGCTCAATTTGTGCAATCTCTAGTTGCTGTGCATCATCAATAGATACTGCTTGAAAACGGATATTCGCGCCCGCTTTAAGCTGACCCACTTTCCAAAGATCGGCTTTAATGATGGTGACCGGACAGACAAATCCCCCTAGACTTGGACCATCAGGGCCTAAAATAACCGGCATATCACCTGTAAAATCAATCGTGCCTACCGCATAAGCATTATCATGAATATTAGAGGGGTGTAATCCCGCTTCACCGCCATCATTTCGTGCCCATTTTGGTTTTGGCCCCATCAAACGCACACCAGTGCGGCTAGAGTTAAAATGCACTTTCCAGGTTGCATCAAAAAAGGCATCAATATCTTCTGGACAGAAAAAATCAGGCGCACCATGTGGGCCATAAATGACACGAATCGTCCATTGATCAGATATTTCTGGCAGTTGGGTACTCACCATTGCTGGTGTTGGCTCTATCTCAGGCATCGGCTCAATATGTAATACATCACCCGTGCGCAGTGCACGCCCTGCATGACCACCAAATTGTCCAAGCGTGAACGTAGATTTACTGCCTAAATAATCGGGGCATTGAATACCGCCTTGCACCGCTAAATAACAGCGTGATCCTGCGCCTTCGATATTACCTAGGTTTAAGGTTTGTCCGCCATTAACATTAATAACATCACCATTTTTAATAACCACATCATCAAGTGTTGCAGCAATGGTTGCGCCGGTTAATACAAAACGGGTGGCACTATTAAAACGCAGTGAAGGACCGCTCACGGTGATCTCTAAAGCCGCTGATTGTTCACTATTACCCAACAGGGTATTTGCTAAACGAAAACTGACACTGTCCATTGGACCTGATGGTGGTACACCAATATCCCAGTAACCTTGTCGTCCAGGGTAATCTTGAATGGTGGTTTGTGTACCCGCACTAAGCAGATCAATTGAACAAGGCGCATAGACAAATTCATTAAGGGTCTGTGTTAATAACAAACCATCAACCACGACTTCACTACTTAATAGCTGATGCAGATAATCTTTATTGGTTTCAATGCCATATACTTCACTGCTCAGGAGTGCCTGCTTAAGGCCAGAAAGCGCTTGTTGGCGGGTTTCACTGTGGCAGATAACCTTCGCTAACATAGGGTCAAAAAAGGGTGAGACTTCTGTGCCACTTTCTAACCAATGGTCGAGTCGTAATGTGCCCTGTTCCACCTCGGTCGCCCAATTAATATGACTGATTAAACCAGCACTTGGTTGAAAGTCTTTATTGGCATCTTCAGCATATAAACGCACCTGAATAGCATGACCATTAGCCACCAGCTGCTTTTCAATTTCCGTCAATGGTGCAAGCTGTTGTGCAGCTAAACTCACCATCCAATTGACCAGATCCACGTTATAAACTAACTCGGTGACACCATGCTCAACCTGTAGGCGGGTATTCACCTCTAAAAAGTAAAACTGTTGCGCTTGTTGATCGAAAACAAATTCTACCGTGCCCGCACTACGGTAATTAACTGAGGCCGCTAAACGGGTGGCAGTGCTATGTAACTGTTGACGTAATGTTTCATCTAAATTAGGAGCAGGACACTCCTCAATCACTTTTTGATTACGACGTTGCGCAGAGCAATCTCGCTCACCTAATGCAATCGCATGGCCTTCACCATCACCAAATACTTGCACCTCAATATGGCGCGCTTGAACAATAAACTTTTCTAGGAAAAGTGCACTGTTACTAAAATTATTTTCACTTAATCTTTTTACTGAATCGTAAGCTTGGCTGAGCTCCAGCGCACTATTACAACGCTGCATACCAATACCACCACCACCCGCGGTGCTTTTAAGCATCACAGGATAACCAATTTTTTCAGCACATTTTAATGCATCATCAATATCCGCTAACAGATCACTGCCAGGTAACAGCGGTACATTGGCTTGCTCTGCGATTTCTCGTGCTCTGTGCTTCAAACCAAACTGCAACATCTGCTCTGATGTGGGGCCTAAAAATACAAGATCATTTTTTTCACAGGCAGCCACAAACTCAACATTTTCACTTAAAAAACCATAACCGGGGTGAATCGCTTGTGCACCACACTGCTTGGCAATGGCGATTACTTTATCGATATCAAGATAGGTTTGCTTCGCACCACCTTCACCAAGAGAAAAAGCGTGATCCGCTTGAGAAACGTGCAAGCTGTCGGCATCGGCAAGGCTATAAATAGAGACACTTTCAATACCCATTGCGGATAAGGTACGAATAATACGGCAGGCAATCGCCCCACGATTGGCGATTAATACTTTAGTAAACATTTTTGCAGGCGTTTTAATTGGCATAAATATGACCTTAACAAGGTCGGGTCGTCCCGAAATATTTCTGAGTTGTTTAACAGGGTCGTCCCTATTAACTCATTACTTTCACTGTTAAAAAATCCGACAAACAGTGGCTCAATTCAATCCCAAATCAGCATCTCTACTGCGGTTGGGTTGTAAGCGTTACAAGGGTTATTAAGTTGTGGGCAGTTAGATAACAGCACAATCACATCGATCGCAGCGGTTAACTCAACATATTTCCCCGCTCCACTAATACCATCAGCAAAACTTAACCCCCCCTCACTGCTCACGGGTACGTTCATAAAGAAATTAATGTTATGGGTGATATCACGTTTACTTAGGCCATATTGTGGATTTTCTGCCACCGCTAATAACCAGCTATCACGACAAGCATGCATACATTTTTTCTCAATCGCATAACGCACCGTATTGCTTTCCGTTGCGCAGGCGCCACCTAAGGTATCGTGACGACCACAGGTATCAGCAGTGATGGTTAACATCAGGTTGCCATCATTGGAGAGTAACTGTGTGCCTGTTGTTAGATAAACATTGCCCTGCTCGCGAATGGTATCCATCGCGCTATAACGCTCGCTTGGATCATGCGCATTATAAAAAAGTGTGTCAGCGGCTTGATTACCTTCTAAATCAAGAATGCGTAATGTCTGCCCGGCTTTCAACACCTGCATGTAATAATCACCTGCGAAGACGGTATCGCTGCGCACTGCTTGCTCTGCTTTAAATTGACTGGTGCTGATCATGGTTAGGCTCCTACTACAACGGCATGTTGATGGTGTGTATGCTGACAGCTATAACGGCGATTATTTTCAAAACCACGGCCATTCTCGGCACTGGAATTTAAACATTGATCATCCGCTGCCATAGCTGCCGCTTCGCTGAGTGCGATGTTTACTGGTTTATTGGGATATTCAGTGGCCGGATTCATCGGATGCGGACAAGTGGTTAAAACCACCAGAGTCTCCATTTCAAAACGTAATTGAATACTATCGCCAGCTTTACTGTGTGCTGCGACAAAACTTAAATTACCCTCATCATCGGTTTTTACTTTACTAAATAGGTTGATATTGGCAGCAAGGTCACGTTTACCTAATCCATATTTCGCTACTTCAACTAATAGGCTGTCATAGCCATTTTGTAACCAGTTATTACGATCTGTTTGGTAATCTCTTTTGCCCCACTTTACCGCTACTTTTTGCTTATTAGCAACGCCCCCCACACTATCAATCCAATGCGTATCATCGCCAATAATAGAGCAAAAAATGCGCCCCATATCTGAATAAAGACAATGCCCTTGAGTGAGTTTAAAGGTGTGTTGGCACTTCAGCGTATCTGGCGCGTTATAACGCTCTAATAAATTTTTTGGATTGTAAAACAGCATCGAAACATTCGCGCCGCCCTCAATATCAGTTAACGATAAGACTTTTCCAGCAGGAATGACCATCGACCAATGGCTAGCACCGTCGATAACATCTTGGTAAATAGCACCTTGACCAATTACTTGTTGTTGCATATAAATTCTCCTAAACAGCGACTTTCGCTGCTTGCTGTTTTTCTATTAAAGATTGTATGGAATTGGAAAGTTTGTGTTCAGAATTGATGTCAATATCATAAACAACCTGCGCTCCGAAACGTTCCGGTTGATGTGGGTCGATACGTGGTTTATCGAGCACCCAGACACGCGAACCAAGGCTAAAACCCTCCGATAAATCATGGGTGATCATAAACACGGTTAAGCCGCGTTTCTTCCACAACTCACGAATCAACTTATGCATATCTTTGCGAATACCCGGATCAAGCGCACCAAAGGGTTCATCAAGTAACAAAATACGCGGCTCCTTAATCAACGCTTGTGCGATAGCGAGACGTTGCTGCATGCCGCCGGATAACTCACTTGGGTATCGCAGTGCTGCATCGGCTAACCCGACCGCGGTTAGCATCTCCAAGGCTTGCTCACGTAACTTTTTACGTTCGTTACCAAACACCTTGCCAAGCAAGGGTGAACTGGCAAATTCGCCGCCTAACATCACATTTTCTAACGCATTGAGGTGAGGGAACGCAGAGTATTTTTGAAACACGATGCCACGTGTCGCATTGGGCTCTTGAGGCATCGGTTTACCATCAAGTAATATTGAACCGCGACTCTGTTTTTCGGTACCTAATAACATATTTAACAGGGAGGTTTTTCCGCAACCGGAAGCACCAACGATGCTGATAAACTCACCCGCTTGCACGTTTAAGTTAAGCTTTTCCAGCACCACATGGTCACCGTACTCTTTCCAAACCTGTTTGATTTCGATGATTGCTTTACTCATGAGCGTCTGCTCCTCTACCGTGATACCAAGGAAAAGCGCGCTTAGAGATCAAACGTAAAATAGTATCCATCAGGAAAGCTAAAACAGCGATCCACAGTACGTAGGGTAAAATGACATCCATCGCCAAATAACGGCGAATTAAAAAGATGCGGTAACCCAAGCCTTCTGTTGCAGCAATCGCTTCACCTGCAATTAAAAACAGCCATGCACTGCCTAGGGTTAAGCGCACAGCACTAACAAGTGGCGGTAATACTTGCGGTAACACAACACGTATCATGATTTGCCAACTATTGGCGCCAAGGGTCTGCGCTTTTAGTAGTTGCTCCTTTGGCAGCGATTGGGTACGTAGTTGTAGATCACGTATTAAGATTGGACAGATACCAATAATAATTAGCATCACTTTTGAAAGTTCGCCCAAACCAAATACGATAAACAGAATAGGTAATATCGCCATTGGTGGAATTAAAGAGATAGCTGTCACTAAGGGTGAAAAGGTTGCTCTAAACAGCGGCAACATACCACTCACCACTCCCACAATCAGGCCGATAAACGCGCTAATACCAACGCCTAATAAAAGACGTTGTAAGCTCGCAGCGCTATCAACCCATAATAAATATTCACCGGTACGTTTACTTGGCTCAAATGCCATACGTTGCACCGCATCGGCAAAACTCGACCATGAGGGTAATAATTTGTCACTTGGGTTTTCTAACAAACGAGCATCGGATGCAAGAGTGTAGATAATCAGTAAAATGACAAAGGGTAAAAGGTTTAAAGCGAGTCGCATTCCACGACTCGGCTTGCTATTCATCAGACGCATAAACTGCTACCTTATAGTTTTTCGTCGATCGCCATTTGCATGTAAGCAGGATTGAAGCGCAGTTTGATGTTGCCTTTGTCACCATAAATACCACTTGGTGTTTCAATACCGATAAATTTAGCATCGGCCGCCCCCTCACCTAACAAACCATGTTCAAAAGAAAACTCAGCAACTTTTCCCATGGTGCTCATTAACGCAGCACTGTTGTTAAACTCCACCGCATCTTTGGCGCTATAAAACATTTTTGTTGACGCTAATTGAGCATCGTAACCCTCTAAATCAGTACCTGACGCTTCTGCCATGATAGAGCGCGCTTTGATTGCTTCTGCATCGCTACCCTGCATGGTTTGCATGATCTCATACCAAGCACCAGTTAACGCTTTACCTAGTTTCGGGTTATCAGCCAGTGTTTTTGTATTAACCACTAACAGGTCAATAATTTCACCAGGGATCATCGAGGAATCAAACACTTTAGTGGTATTTGGCATTGCAGTGATTTCGCTTAATAACGGATTCCAAGTCGTCACAGAGGTAACATCATCGGTCGTAAAAGCAGCGACTAGATCAGCATCAGAGGTATTCACTACACGTACATCTCGCTCACTTAATGACACCGTTTCTAATGCACGAGCAAGTAGGTAGTGGGAAACACTTAGTTCAACTAAGTTAACGTTTTGACCTTTAATATCAGCCAGTTTTTTTGCACCTTTAAGTACAACGCCGTCGTTACCATTTGAAAAGTCACCAATGATCAATGCCGTTGAATCAACACCACTTGCAGCAGGAATCGTTAAGGCATCCATATTGGTCATCACCGTTGCATCAAAGCCACCGGCAGTGTATTGGTTGATCGATTCAACATAATCATTAACTTGAACAATTTCGATATCGATATCGTATTTATCGGCCCATTTTTTAACAATGCCAGAAGCATCGCCATAGTCCCAAGGCATCCAACCAACATAGATAGTCCAAGCGAGGCGGAATTTTGATTTGGTTTCAGCGGTTGCTGTAGAGGGAGCAAGAAGTACGGCACTACAGAGGGTAGTAACTGTAAGCATTTTAGTAACAGAGTTGCGTAGGCGTTTAGTAAATTTCATATATTTATCCTTATCCTTGGTTACATTTTAAAAAGCATGAGAGACATTGCTGCAGTCTTCTCCCGGGCTTTTATCCCTCCGTGTAACCTTAGAAAAGGTCGACAACTCTCGGTCCAGTCACTACGAATAGCCGGAACCCTAGATGTCTATTACCAAATTGTAGATATTGGCAGTGAATTACTGCAATACCTCTCATACGAATAATTTAATGTTTGCAACAACAGTGCCAAATTATATAAATCAACAATAACAAAGACTTAGAAAACATAAGGGACAATATTATAGAATTTCGCACTATATCAGAACATGAAATGCACCAAAAAGTAGCGCCAAAATATATAAATGGGATAGGGAGTTAATGAATGAAAGCCTAAAACAGTAACCTTCATAACCAAAAAAGCGACCTTACAGGGTTGTAAGATCGCTTTTTTAATCACTTTGCTTAACGCGCTTTACACCTTATTTAGTGTAAACCGGGTAATCTGTTAGCCCTTTCTCAGCACCACCAAACAGTGTTTCTGGATCATGTGCCGCTAATGGGTACCCTTGCTGGATACGATTAGGTAGATCTGGGTTAGACACAAATGGACGACCAAAACCGATCAGATCAGCAAGACCTTCGTTAAGTGCCTGTTCACCTTTCTGTGCGTCGTAACGACCAGCATAGATCAACACGCCTTTAAATGCTTCACGTACCGCTTGGCGGAATACAAGTGGTGTTTCTGGTGCATCATCCCAATCTACTTCAGCAATATGAAGATAAACAATATTGTGTTTATTGAGTAATGCTGCTGCTGCAGTATAAGTTTCAACAGGTGTAGCATCAACCGTACCATTTAATGAGGTAAAAGGTGCAAGGCGCACACCAACACGATCAGCGCCGATCGCTTCAACCATTGCCGCAACCACTTCGTCTAAGAAACGTAAACGGTTTTCGATACTGCCACCGTATTCATCGGTGCGATCGTTTGCTTCTGAATCAATAAATTGGTTAATTAAGTAACCATTTGCACCGTGTAACTCAATACCATCAAAGCCAGCTTCAAGTGCATTCAATGCCGCTTGGCGATACTCTTCAACGACATTGTTAATATCTTCTTTAGTCATTTCACGTGGCATTACTACATCAACAAAACCAGGTTCTTGATTACCATTGTCGATAAATACTTTTACATTTTCAGCTTTAATTGCTGATGAAGAGATAGGTTGTTCGCCACCAATATTATCTGGATGCGTCACACGACCAACATGCCAAAGTTGAGCAAAGATAGCGCCGCCTTGTGCATGTACTGCGTCAGTTACTTTTTTCCAACCCGCGATTTGTGAAGGCGAGTAGATACCTGGTGTCCAAGCATAACCCTGACCCATTGCAGATATTTGTGTACCTTCACCAACAATAAGACCAGCAGAAGCACGTTGTGCATAATATTCAGCCATCATCTCATTCGCTTCATTACCCGGTTGAGTTGCACGTGAGCGTGTCATTGGTGGCATAACAATACGATTTTTAAGCGTTAATTTACCAAGTTGTAATGGTTGAAATAGTGAGTCAGTCATAATCGGTTTCCTTCAAAAATAATTTTTATATGTAACGGTTAAAACTCTATTAAATAAAGCTTTAACAAATAATAGATGCAACTGCTTGGGAGAAGACAGGTAGTCGTTTAAAAAATAATTTCCCAACGCAGAAGTAGGCATCAATAACAGCTGCCTGAGTAGTTTACTAACTGCTCAGGGCTAAGCCATTAATGTCTAATTCAAGGCGGGAAAGCGCAGTTTAGTGGTTTAAATGAGCATTTCACAACACAGAAGTAGGCTTTAATGGCGACGGCCTGAGTAGTTAGAGTTGGATTAGTTCAATTTGATACCCATCCGGGTCTGTGATGAAAGCGATATGCGTTGTTCCACCTTTAACAGGACCTGCTTCACGTGTCACGTTGCCACCTAGTGCTTTGATGTTGTCACAAGTTGCGTAGATATCTGATACACCTAATGCTAAATGGCCAAATGCATTGCCATGTTCGTAGCTATTAGTATCCCAGTTATAGGTTAACTCAATCGTTGTACCACCTGGTTGGTCTTTATAGCCAACAAATACTAACGTGTAGCGGTACTCACTGTTTTCAGATCTGTCTAAAACCGACATACCTAATACGTTGGTATAAAATTCAATTGATTTTTCAAGGTCAGCCACGCGAACCATAGTGTGTAAAAATTTCATAATAACTCCAGTTAAGCCCGCTACTGTTGAGGCTTTTATTTCGATGAGGAGACTATACGCCGCTTTCATAGATGAATGAAATTATCAGTTATGATTATTATGATAACATTTTGTTATCTACCTCTATACTTTACCCGTTTACATTAGTGGACCGGTATTGATCTTTAGTAAAATAAGCACTTTATCTGGCACAAAATAACTATTTAATATAACCAGCAATCAATAATCTTCATCTCTCCCTGGTAACTAAGGTTAGTCGCATCTTTAGGTGTAAAAATACGCGCGGACATCACTGCTTGACCACCATTGATAAACAGTTCAATAGAGGAGTTATCGGATAATATCTGTAACTGTACCGACTTCAAATCAACAAGTGCTAATTCACGTATGCAATCTCCCTCACGGATTAAGGTATTGGTTCTATCTAAAAACAGTGTCTTGGTTTTTTTATCTAAACGAATTTCACAGTAGCCACTATTAGATTGATGCAGACGCAATGAACTGCCCCACTGCATCTCAAGGTTTAACTCAAAGGCTTTACTAGCAAGGTTATAACTAGATTGATCTTCAGGAAGGACAACCGACTGTTTACGCAATGTTTGCAGCTCTTTAATCGGCGTTTGTATTAGCTTTCCACCAACATAGGATAACTCTCTAAACGTGGTTAGTTGATGTACCCAACCATTATCAGCACTCGGGTGATTCACTTCATCGGGTAATCCCATCCAAGCATTCATCACCCGACGACCATCTGCTGTTTGTAAGGATTGTGGGGCATAAAAGTCAAAGCCATGATCTAAATGTTGAAAATCAGACAGTGTCGCTTTACCACTTTCATCCAATGTCGCTTTAACAATCCCATTATGATGCGGGACAGTATGGTGCTCACTCGGTGAATCGATCCCCTGTGGACCAATGACAATAAAGTCCTGCTTATCTAAGGTAAAAAAGTCGGGGCATTCCCACATGTAACCAAACTCACCCAGTTCATCACCAGATAGGGCAAGAAAGGTCCACGTTTTAAGATCATCAGACTTATAAATCGCTAAGCGCCCTATCTCATCATCACGTTGTGCACCAAGTAACATCAACCAGTGGTCATGATGACGAATTATCTTAGGATCACGACAATGTGGTGTCACTGCAGGTGGTAAATCAGGTACAACAGGGCCATGTTTAGTAAAGTTTATTCCATCGCGAGAGGTCGCTAAACATTGTGTAGTGTGACGTTCCCTACTCTCTCCAATGCGAACATTACCAGTGTAGAACAACATCAACTCATCACCCTGAGAAAGCGCATGACCTGAAAAAACACCATGACTATCAAACCAATCTGAAGGCGTTAATGCAACGGGTTTCCATTGCCAATCGACTAAATCTTTACTGGTTAAATGCGCCCAATGCTTATCTTTATGCTCACAAGAAAAAGGGTACCACTGGTAGAACAGGTGATATTGCCCTTGATGATAGATAAAACCATTGGGATCATTTAATAAACCTTGTGGTGGAGAGAGATGCCAACTTGGGCGATGTTCACATGCAACGATTTCACTACAAGGGGAAAATGCATCACGCTGTTGTTCTGAGATTAACTGTCCAACAGCAAGCAAATCTAACTCAAGTTGAGTTCGATTTTCAATGCTACTTTTAAGGTAAGTCACCTGCCTTAACAAGTCATTGAAACCCTGAACTTTTGCCTGTTTAGAAAGTAAAGCAACATCGATTACCTCAATAATAAGACGAACATCAGGGCTCAGAACACGAGCCACATTGTGGATACCACCACACTCTTTAATAATTGATAATAACGACATAGATACCTACCATTTAACTGGGAACGTTTGCAATAAAGTATCGTTAAAAATGGGAATTTGCAATAGCACCCCCATATTTATCGGTTAAATAGTTGCTTTGATCTCATTTTCATTAACTAACTACTAGCGTCTATTTAGCAGCTTTCACGCTCAATACTCTCAAAGCCCATTACCATTTTACTAACTTCTGACTGTTTATTATGGATCAACTCCAATAACATTTGTGCTGCTTTTTTACCTGTTAAATCAAATGCATAATTGAACGTCGAGAGGCTTGGAGAACACACTTGAGAGAGTTCATCATTGCCAACGCCTAATACTTTTATATCTTTACCCGCTATTTTTTTCGATTCAGCAATCGCTTTCAACGCACCAATCGCAATTCTGTCGGTGGCGCAAAATAGTCCATCCAATTTTGGCCAGTCAATTAATAGTTGTTTGGTTTGTTGAAAACCTGATTCAATTGAAAACTCGCCACGACTATGAAACAGTGGCGATGTTTGTTTTGCATGCTGTAAATATTGAGTTAACCCCTGATAGCGACACTGATCAACGGCAATATCTTGACTGTTAACACCGATAAAACCGATGTTAGTTGCCCCTGCGTCAATAAGTCGTTTACCTGCGGTAAAACCAACGCTGATATCATCATATATAAGGCTTGGAATATTAAACAGTGATCCATCCTGCCCTACTAACACAACAGGTGCATCAGATTGTTTAATCGCATCAACTAACGCGCTATCTAAATGCGTTGCATAGAGGAGAATCCCCTCTACCCGCTTCTGATTGAAGCGCTTGATATATTCTATCTCTTTAATATTATCCTGATCACTATTGGCTAATAAAACATGTTTATCAGCCAGTTCAATAACAGGGCTTAAACCATCCAAGCCTCCTGCTGTGGCATTTGAAGCGATACGAGGTACGATCACACCAATGAGGTGGGTCTTATTTGATTTAAGATCCCTTGCGACTTGATTCGCGACATAACCACACTGTTCAATCGCTTTCTGTACTTTCTCTTTCGTGCTTTTTTTAACGCCGTATTCATTATTCATTACGCGAGAAACCGTCGACTTAGAGACGCCTGCTAATTTTGCCACATCGTGCAACCCGACCATAAAATTACGTCCTATATTTTGGGAATGTTTGCAATCATCATAACAAATAGCGGCACTTTTAAAGTAGAAAGATCACTTGCCAGTACATTTTATGAACAACAAACGAGATCTTAATCACGTTTAACCCACCTGCAACTTGCTTATGTGACTAAAGTGATAAAAACTCATTTCTGCAAACGTTCCCATAAACTAACAGAAACAACCAAATCTTCAATTGGAGGAAGTTATGAATTATCCCAAACTCGCCAACCAGCTTTTAGAAAAGCTAGGTGGTAAAAGCAATATTTCTGCACTCGCACATTGTGCTACCCGTTTACGCCTAGCAGTGGCAGATGATTCACTGATTGATGAAAAAGCGATTGAAAATATCGATGGCGTAAAAGGCCAATTTAAAATAGCAGGTCAATACCAAATTATTTTTGGTTCGGGCATCGTCAATCAAGTTTATGCAGAGATGGCAAAACTGACAGGCATAGAAGAGATGAGTACCAAAGATGTCGCTTCTGCCGGTGCTGAAAAACAGAATATTATTCAAAAAGCGGTAAAAGATTTATCTGACATATTTGTACCGATTATCCCTGCGATTGTTGCTGGCGGCTTATTAATGGGTATCTTCAACGTATTAGTGGCACCGGGGTTATTTATCGATGGGCAGTCATTGGTTGATGCTAATCCTGGGCTGGCTGATTTAGCAAGCATGATTAATACCTTTGCAAATGCCCCCTTTGTTTTCCTGCCTATTCTTTTAGCCTTTTCAGCAAGTAAAAAATTCGGTGGTAACCCATTCTTAGGGGCAGCATTGGGTATGTTGATGGTGCATCCAGATCTACTTAATGGTTGGGGATTTGGTGGCGCGGCGGTGTCCGGCAATATTCCAGTATGGAATATATTTGGTATAGAGATCCAAAAAGTGGGTTATCAGGGATCTGTCCTGCCCGTGCTAGTGGCTACCTTTATCCTCGCAAAAGTGGAAAATGGATTACGTAAATTTATCCCGTCAATATTAGATAATCTACTTACACCACTGCTTGCTATCTTTATTACCGGCGTCATTACTTTTACGATTGTAGGCCCTTTTACGCGTGATATTGGCTTTCTTCTTGGTGATGCTCTGAACTGGTTATACGATTCTGCTGGATTCATCGGTGGCGCACTATTTGGTTTTATCTACGCACCGTTTGTTATCACCGGTATGCATCACAGCTTTATCGCCATTGAAATTCAGTTACTTGCAGATATAGCAGTAACGGGTGGGTCGTTTATTTTCCCCATAGCAGCGATGTCTAATATTGCACAAGGTGGCGCAGCATTAGCCGTTGGCTTCTCAACCAAAGATACTAAAACGAAAGGGATTGCTGTTCCATCTGGTGTCACTGCATTACTTGGTATTACTGAACCCGCAATGTTTGGTGTCAACTTAAAACTACGTTACCCCTTTATTGCCGCGGTGGTTGCAGCAGCAACATCAAGTGCTTTCATCACGTTGTTTAATGTGAAAGCAAGCGCATTAGGGGCTGCAGGTATACCAGGTATTATCTCAATTCGTAATACTGATATTACCCCTTACATCATTGGTATGCTGATCTCCTTTGTGACCGCATTTGTATTAACCTTAATACTTGCAAAACGTGCAGATAAAAAGTCACAAAAAAATACTAAAGCGATGGCGCAAGCTACAGCATAAACTAGATTATTAATCATCAATAAAAGTCAGTCGCTATCACTACTGACTTTTATTCAGTTTAAGGAGTTATCATGAATAAAATTTGGGTTACTGGCGATGCCGTTGTAGATTTAATTCCCAATAGCGAAAACAGTTATTTGAAATGTCCCGGTGGTGCCCCTGCTAATGTAGCGGTAGCAGCTGCTCGATTAGGTAGCGAAACGGCTTTTTTTGGTCGTGTTGGGCAAGATCCGCTTGGCCGTTTTATGAAAAAAACACTTACAGATGAGGGCGTAAATACTGATTTCATGTGCCTTGATAAGGCGCAACGCACCTCTACCGTGATTGTTGATTTAGATGATTGCGGTGAGCGTAGCTTCACTTTTATGGTTAAACCTAGTGCAGACCAATTTATGCAAGTCAGTGATATTCCTGTTTTTGAAAAAAACCAATGGTTACATGTTTGCTCTATTGCCCTGGCTAATGAACCAAGTCGTAGCAGTACCTTTCAAGCGATGCAGCAGATAAAAGAGAGCGGTGGGTTTATCAGTTTTGATCCAAATTTACGTGATGAAGTTTGGGCTATTCCAGCTGAAATTAAATCAGTGGTATTAAAAGCAGTGGCGATGGCAGACGTGGTTAAGTTTTCCGATGATGAGCTTCTGTTTTTAACCGATACGGAGACGTTAGAAGCAGGTCTAACAGCAATATCAAATTATAATAATACGTTACAGCTGATCACCCAAGGTGCAAAAGGAGCATTAATAATTACCCAAGACACGCAGCAATTGATCGCAGGAAAAGCGATTAAACCAGTTGACACAACGGGGGCAGGAGATGCTTTTGTTGGTGGTTTACTTGCTTGTCTTGCAAGCTATGATAACTGGAGTGATATTGAACATATCAAGCAGGCTGTAAAATGGGCAAATGGTTGTGGGGCACTCGCGACGACTCAAAAAGGCGCGATGACAGCGCTGCCTTTAAAAAGCCAATTGATAGCTTACCTCAACCACTCTTCTTAAGCTCATTTAAGAGTAAACAAGCTTAAGTTATGTTAACGAGTAATAATGTAACTTATTAAGAGTCTAATAAATGGTAAACAGATAAACCAATTAATGATTGCATTTTTTCATGGCCAATTTTATTAGCAAAGTTATCAAAACCATTTCTAGCCAGCGCTTTAGCAGGTGACTCATTAGAAATGGAGCCGATAAAAAATTTAAGGCAATTTCTAAATTGTGCATTTTCTAACGCTTCAGTCCAACTACTCGTCAATGAAGCGTCATCTGAAAAATCGAGGTTTTGGTATAAATACTCGGTAACTTGCCCTTGAAAAGCGCCCATCATGGCACCTTTGCTAGGGACAATACGTTGTACACCACCTCGAGAAAGGCCGGTATGTTTAGCAATAGAGCCGTAACTTATTGCTTCCCAACCTTTATCCATAAAAATATCAATAATTGCTTGATGTATGCGTTGTTCTGTTAACAACGCTTGTTGTTGTGTACTTTTAGCCATAGTTATCACTTCCATTTGATAATTAATAATGATTAATCTGAGCAAAGCTCAATTTTAACCCCTTGATCCTTCAAGAGTTGTAGTATTTTATTCTCTGAATTCAAATCTGTCACTAGTAAATTCAGTTTATTGCAGTCGCACACCTTATAAGTGCCCATTTTCCCTAATTTTAGTGAGGAACCTAACACAATAACCTGTTCTGATTGCTCAATAATGGTTGATAGTGTTTCTGCTTCATCCAATTGGTTAATACTTAACCCCTTGTTTGGATGCAATGCACAAACACCAAGAAAGCAACTATCGAAATGTATTTTGCGTAACATCGCATTGGTTGTTGCACCAAGTGCCATTACAGCAGACTTTGATACTTTACCACCTAATAAAATAAGTTCGATATTATCATGATACATTAATTTACTTGCCACTAAAGGGCTTGGTGTAACAACCGTAAAATTAAAATGAGTTGGTAAATTCATTGCTAACTGTAAACAGGTTGTACCGGAATCAATTAAAATGGTCTGATCTGGTTTAATAAACTGAATAGCAGCCAATGCGATTCGTTTTTTAAGAGGATCAATTTCATCCTGACGCTCACGGTAAGCTTCGTATTCCTGCTGCAAAGGAAGTGCCCCACCATGGACGCGTCGTAATAACTTATCTTCGTCCAGTTGTTTTAAATCTCTACGAACAGTATCTTCAGAAACCCCCAAAGCATGGCTTAATTCAGTTGCATATACACGCCCTTGCTGGCAAAGCAGATCTAAAATTTTATTGTGTCGCTCTTGCTGTAACATTACTACCCTTTCATATATTGCTTGTCGAGGACACTATAACCTGCCCCGCTATTTTTATGCACATGGATTTGATGGTTAATGCGCTCTTTCAACGCATCAACATGCGAGATGATACCGATTAACTTACCTGTTGAATTCAATCGTTCTAAAGCATCCAGTGCCATTGACAAGGTATTCTCATCTAAAGTACCAAATCCTTCATCTAAAAACAGTGATTCTATTTGAGTTTTGTGACTTACTAAATTTGAAAGTGCTAACGCTAGCCCTAAACTCACTAAAAAGCTCTCTCCACCAGATAGGGTTTTCACATCTCTCACGCTATTCGCTTGCCAGCAATCGATCACTTGCAGTGCTAATTCCTCATCAACATTACGTTTTAGCTGATAACGTTGATCTAAATGAGCCATCTCCCTATTAGCAAGGTGGATCAAATTATCGAGGGTTAACCCCTGTGCAAATTTTCTAAATTTGCTGCCATCAGCTTGACCAATTAATTTATTTAATAGCTCCCAATGCCCAGCAGTCTGTTTAAATTCTATTTGTTGCTGCTGTAATTGCTTTTGCTTTTGCTGGTTGCTTTGATCCATCTTCAAGCGAGAGCTTTGCGCGATAAGTGACTCGCTTGTCACTGCATATTCTGCTTGTAACTGTGTCAATTTATCTTGTAATTGTTGAGTATCTAATGTTGAATTTTTAGTTTTATGATGTTCACTTTGCTGTTTTTGAAGGCCATCAAGCTTAGTTTTTTCTGTTAATAAATTATCTTTTAGTGTTGAAGCGTTTGATTGTAATAGCGCTAAAGCTTGATGAGACAAACATGCTGTTTCAAACTCTAACACGGTCGTAAATTCACTTTTATTCAAGGCTAACTCAAACGTTAACATGGCTTCTTTAAGTTGTGTTGCTAATGTTATTTTAGAGGCGTTTAAGGTATTAAATATACCTTGAATACCTTCAATATCGAGCTTAACAGTACTAACTTGTTGCTTGGCTTTTTCAACCTCTGATTTTACGGCTTGTAACTGTACATCGTAGAACACTTGTAACTGCTGGCTGGTTTGCTCTGTAAATAATTTAATACGTTCTGTAGATAAGTTATTCTTCTCTTTTACAATTAATTGCAACTGCTTTTGTGACTCTGCTAAGCGAGTTTCATCATGCGCTAACTGCTGTACATTCAGTCCTAGTTGCTGCGTTAATTGCGTAACAGACTCAGTGAGTGTTGCAAGCTGATTAGCGAGTAATTCACACTGTGCAATAGCTTGTTTTTGAGCCGTTAACCACGTTTCTGGCGACAGTAAAATAGCGGCTAAATCACTCGTCCCCGCTAATTTATCACTTATATCTGTATTCAATTGCGCTAATGCATTTTGAACGACAATGAGTTGCTCATCTGTTTGCTCAGCACTAGAGAGAAGTAATTTATGTTCATTAATAACATCCTTTAACTGTTGCTGCTGCGCCGTTAACTGTTCATTTAATGCAGTGTGTTGCTGCTGTAATGGTAAATTTTGTTGTTCAATAGCGTGCAATTCTTTTACTAAACTGCTCAGTGTCGTTATCTCACTATCGAGAACAAGTGCTTTCTCGCTTAATAATAACGAACTTTTATTATCATAAATCAACGCTTCAGACTCACAATAATCGCTTTTAACCCACGCTTTTTTAAGATCACCTATTTCTGAAATTTGTCTGGTGTACCCTATTTGTAAATCATTTATTTGTAGATTTAATGCCTTTAAATGCCCATTCAATTGTTCGTACTGCCCGCGCTTAATAATCAACGCTTCACTTTTTTGTTGTAAACGCTGCTCAGTGCTTTCGAGGTCAATCGCTTGGTGGTCGGTGACTGCAGGATGTTCAAGTGAACCACACAATGGACATGGACTGTCTTTCTCCAGTTGTAACTGTAAATCCTGAACACTACGTAATAAACTATCTTGTTTAATGAGTGTTTTAAGATCTGACTCTTCAAGTGAGAGTTGTTGCCCTTGCTTTTTAAGCTCTGCTAATTGTAATTTATCTTGCTCAAACTGGGTCTTTTTATCAGCAATCGTCTGCTCCGTTGCGTTACTCTCTAATATAGATTTATCCAGTGATTGAGTTAATTGCAATAGCCTCGATAACGATTCTTTACGCTGATATAAAGTGTTTAGTTTCTCGTTAGCATTATTTCCTATTTGCATAGATAAACGAGCCTTGTGCTCTTCAAAGGAAGTTAAGCTGGTATTAACCTGTTTTAATTGTGCAACATTATTTTCAATCACCTGATTAATTTGTTGCTGTGCACTGCCATTTGTCGCTATTAACTGCTTTTGAACTTGTGTTTTTTCAGTCAATGCCAGACTCTTTTTTGATTCTTGGCTATAAGCTAATAATAGATGTTCCAACATTGCTATTTTTTCGGCATCAATCGTTGATGACTGCTGCTTAAGCAATGTTTCTTGTGATCTTTGTAACGTTATTTTTTTCTCTTTTATCTGTTCTTCAAGCGTGATAACTGCTTTTTTAGCCTGTTGCTGTATTTGCTTTTGTTGTTCAACATACGGGACTTTCTCAGTGTACTCATTTTCAAGTGCACTAATTTTACTGTCCATCGGAATTAATTCCTCCGTCAAACGTTGCATCTGCAGCTTATGCTTTTTTAATGCTTGTTGCTCTGTTACTAATAGAGTCGATAACGTTTTATCCGCATTTAATAGCAGCTGTTGAAGTTTAGTTAACTGCTCAGTGTGCTCGTTTATCTCTTTCTGATTGCTCTCAGAAAGTTTCTGCTGCGTAGTTAATGCGACAAAATGAGGTAAAATAGGCTGGGCTTGCAGCGCTTGCTGTATTTTTTTTGATTGTGGCGCAAAATCATCTAATGCCTGTTCAGCCTGTAAATGGGCTGTTGAAGTCGCTTTCAACTGTTCACTAAGACGAAGTGCATCGGCTTGCCATTGCAGTGCTTTTTCGAGGCTTTTAATCTCATTACGTTTTTTATCTGATTCACTTTGTAATGCAATGATATCGGTCTGTAATATTGCTAAATCAGCTTCACTTAACAGCTCTAATAATGCTGACTGACTGGTTAATAATGCAAGTTCTGCTTGAACTTCTTTATTACGTTCAAAAATATGCTGCGATATTTGCGCATAAATCTCTGTGCCAGTGAGTTCCTCTAATAACTCTGCTCTGTCCTTTGGACTTGCATTTAAAAAAGCTGCGAAGCCACCCTGTGCTAATAACATTGATTTAGTAAAACGAGAAAAATCGAGCCCGGTAAGAGAGATAACAAGCTTTAATACTTCACTGCTTTTAGTTGCTAAAATTGTGCCATCCAGCTCAGCCAGTTCACAAATAGGCGCTTGTAATCGACCATCACTCTTCTTACGTGCGCGGCTTTGTGCCCATGACACACGGTAGCTTTTGCTTTTTCCATTACGTTTAACACTAAACTCAACCTGGGCAGAACAGTGTGCAGTCCCTCGAGTCATCAACTCATTGTTACTTTGTGTCAGTTTATCAAGACGTGGGGTTTGTTGGTAAAGTGCTAAACAGATAGCATCGAGTAAGGTACTTTTACCTGCCCCCGTTTGCCCTGTTATCACAAACAAACCATTATCTATAAAGGCTTTATCTTGGAAGTCGATGACCCAACTGCCTTTTAATGAATTTAGGTTTTCAAATTGAAGAGAAAGTATTTTCATGATTTTTGCTCCAGCTCTTCAATACTTTGCGCAAAAAGTGTTTTAAGTTGCACCTGTTGCTCTTCGCTTATGTACTCTGCATCAGCACAGTCCAATCTTTTTTGAAAAAGATCTGCAGGTTTAAGCTCGTCTAGTGTTTCTATTTGCAGCCCATGTAATTGGCTATTTTCATCTATCTTAGGTGTGCTGACTTTTAATATTTGAACTTCTGTTGCTGCAACAAGATCATTCAACTGCACTTGTACATCACTACGGTAAAATGATTCTTGAATTTTAACTTCGACCCAAACCGATTCGCCAGTTTCTATTAACCTGTTTATTTGAATGATAACACTCGCTAAATTACCCGTTATTACCGCTAACTTTTGGAACGCAGGAATAACAACCTCACTAGTTGTCAATTCAGCACTTTCATTAAATTCAGCAATAATAATGCGCTTATCATGTTTTACTTCATCAAAACTTAATGCAATCGGTGATCCGCTATAACGAATATGTTCACTCTTTTGTACTTTTTGAGCTCGGTGTAGATGCCCTAATGCAATGTAGTCAAACTCAGGAAACAGTTGCGCGGGGAACGCGGTCAGGGTGCCGATATAAATATCGCGTACCGATTCTGAAACAGAGCACCCCACCGCAGTTAAATGACCCGTGGCGATAATAGGGCAATGTTGATGCTTTTTACTCGATTCAGCTAACGTGTAAATGTCTTGGTAGGTTTTTGCAATACCCTGTTGCAGACTCATCTGCTTCTGATCAGCAGAACTGCCCGATTCACTCAACATGACATCGGTTGCTCTTAAAAAGGGTAACGCACAAATAATCGCTTCATTATCTTGTTTATCTTTAATCGTGATCAAGTGTTCACTTAAGTCGTCACTTAACCCCGCCAGTACAGAAACATTTAATGCACTCAATAAGCTTTTACTTTCATTTAATACTGCAACACTGTCGTGATTACCCGAAACAATAATAAGTTGAGTACATCCAGCCTTTTGTAAGTTAACGATAAAATCACTATATAACTTACGTGCATAAGAGGCCGGTGAAGCACTATCAAATATATCTCCCGCAACAACTACTGCATCAATAGATAGTGTCACAACTTGCTCAATTAACCAGGCTAGAAAAGCACGATGTTCTGGCTCACGATTTTTCATCATAAAATGCTGGCCTAAGTGCCAATCTGAAGTGTGCAGTATTTTCATCTTTTATCTCAACAATTAACTTAATCAACAGTTTAACAATTTAGAAACAGGAAAACTCTAATAACTTCATTTATGCATTTTTGGCTGTTAAATTTACGATTTTAGTGCGAAATAAAATCAACTTGTTTAACAAGCAAGCAATCGAATTGAAATCCACCTTTTTTATTAAAAAACAGTTGACGATTGTGAGCTAACTCAGCATAATGCGCCCCATCGAGACAACGACTGGTTAAACAGAAACGGGTTAAGATACAAAGCAAGATGGCTACATAGCTCAGTTGGTTAGAGCACATCACTCATAATGATGGGGTCCCTAGTTCAAATCTAGGTGTAGCCACCATTTGCTTTATGCGGAAGTGGCGGAATTGGTAGACGCGCTAGATTTAGGTTCTAGTATCGTAAGATGTGAGAGTTCAAGTCTCTCTTTCCGCACCATTCTTAACTTAGTTAAGAAGCCATAGCGAAGACAACGCTTAAAATTACAGTTGGGATATCGCCAAGCGGTAAGGCACCGGGTTTTGATCTCGGGATTCAGAGGTTCAAATCCTCTTATCCCAGCCACATTCTTTAATTTGTTTGAAATATAACGAATTGAAAAATACTTGAAGAAGTTTAAACTTAGCGTAGACAACGCTTAATAATTACAGTTGGGATATCGCCAAGCGGTAAGGCACCGGGTTTTGATCTCGGGATTCAGAGGTTCAAATCCTCTTATCCCAGCCACGCGGAAGTGGCGGAATTGGTAGACGCGCTAGATTTAGGTTCTAGTATCGTAAGATGTGAGAGTTCAAGTCTCTCTTTCCGCACCATTACTCCTTTGTTATTCGGAGTAACAAAAATTCCAGCACTTAGCTGGTTTTTTTATCTCTTACTTTTCAAGTAAAAGTATGAAGGCTACATAGCTCAGTTGGTTAGAGCACATCACTCATAATGATGGGGTCCCTAGTTCAAATCTAGGTGTAGCCACCATTTTTAACATCTAACGTGTAGTTAATTGTTAAAAATTTCAAGTAAAACAAGCATAAAATGGCTACATAGCTCAGTTGGTTAGAGCACATCACTCATAATGATGGGGTCCCTAGTTCAAATCTAGGTGTAGCCACCATTTGCTTTATGCGGAAGTGGCGGAATTGGTAGACGCGCTAGATTTAGGTTCTAGTATCGTAAGATGTGAGAGTTCAAGTCTCTCTTTCCGCACCATTCTTAACTTAGTTAAGAAGCCATAGCGAAAACAACGCTTAATAATGACTATTGAGATATCACTCAGTGATAAGGTACCGCGAGACTTTAATATAGAATCTCGGGATTTTAAATCACGATACTCAAAGCGAAGATAACGCTTAAAAATTACAGTTGGGATATCGCCAAGCGGTAAGGCACCGGGTTTTGATCTCGGGATTCAGAGGTTCAAATCCTCTTATCCCAGCCACATTCTTTAATTTGTTTGAAATATAACGAATTGAAAAATACTTGAAGAAGTTTAAACTTAGCGAAGACAACGCTTAAAATTACAGTTGGGATATCGCCAAGCGGTAAGGCACCGGGTTTTGATCTCGGGATTCAGAGGTTCAAATCCTCTTATCCCAGCCACATTCTTTAATTAGTTTTTAACTGATTAATCAATACTTGAAGAAGTTAAACTTAGCGATGACAACGCTTTAAAAACACAGTTGGGATATCGCCAAGCGGTAAGGCACCGGGTTTTGATCTCGGGATTCAGAGGTTCAAATCCTCTTATCCCAGCCACGCGGAAGTGGCGGAATTGGTAGACGCGCTAGATTTAGGTTCTAGTATCGTAAGATGT
>NZ_BSPQ01000002.1:0-156195 GCF_030161115.1 Psychromonas marina | reverse complement strand
TCTAACCAGATTTAGGTTCAGCTATTCGAAGTAAGCGTAAGATGTGAGCGTTCAAGTCTCTCTTTCCGCACCATTATTCCTTGTTTTAATTAACAATGGAGTAAATAAAATAACCAGCTTATTGCTGGTTTTTTTATATCAAAATTTGAGAAATGAAACGATACAATAAATCTAACAAGATTTAGGTTCAGCTATTCAAAGTAAGCGTAAGATGTAAGCGTTCAAGTCTCTCTCTCCGCACCATTATTCCTTGTTTTAATTAACAATGGAGTAAATAAAATAACCAGCTTATTGCTGGTTTTTTTATACCTAAAATTTGAGGGATGAGACGATACAATAAATCTAACCAGATTTAGGTTCAGCTATTCGAAGTAAGCGTAAGATGTGAGCGTTCAAGTCTCTCTTTCCGCACCATTATTCCTTGTTTTAATTAACAATGGAGTAAATAAAATAACCAGCTTATTGCTGGTTTTTTTATACCTAAAATTTGAGGAATGAGACGATACAATAAATCTAACCAGATTTAGGTTCAGCTATTCGAACTAAGCGTAAGATGTGAGCGTTCAAGTCTCTCTTTCCGCACCATTATTCCTTGTTTGAATTAACAATGGAGTAAATAAAATAACCAGATTTAGGTTCAGCTATTCAAAGTAAGCGTAAGATGTGAGCGTTCAAGTCTCTCTTTCCGCACCATTATTCCTTGTTTTAATTAACAATGGAGTAAATAAAATAACCAGCTTATTGCTGGTTTTTTTATACCTAAAATTCACCAAATAATGCATTATTTGGATTCGACTACTCCAAATCAATTAACCTGATCGCTTGCTTTAAAAAATTTGACTTAAGCTGAAACTTTTCACTATTAGGTTTGTTTTTACTTGCATAAAGCTGGCTCTCTACAGCCACTAACTCCTGAAATAACCAGCCACGAATCATCGAGTAATAACGACTATCGGTCCCATATAATTGAATTGTTTGTAGCGCTTGCTCATCTCTCACTTTTAACGCTTGCTGTAATGTTTCTACCATCACCCCTATTTGATAAGTTTCACTCTCTTTTTGCTGCTGTATTGTTTGTGAAATAGCACTATGCACAGTTAACAGAGAAAATAGAATAAATAGAGATTTTAATATTAAACGCACATTAACTTCCTAAACTGATAAATGAATAATTATTATACAACACACAAGCCAATAATATTTTTGTTGATTTAATATTTGACCTAATGGGTTAAGTAGAGAATCAGTAAAATATCCTCATTAAAGATTTGATGGACGATAAAGTATTTATTTAAGGGTAATGCTTAATCAACCAATCATTAAGTGTTAAATTAGCGCTGAATTTATTTGATGAGTATTGTGGATGATTATTAACAAAAACTGGCGCATATTAACCGTAGGAGATGGTGATCTCTCTTTTTCTCACTCTCTATATAAGCACCACCAGCCAGAGAGCTTAACTGCAACGGTATACGATTCTTTTGATACGATGACCAGCAAGTATAGTGAAAATGCATACAGCGCATTAGCAGAGAATAAAGTACCGCTTTTATTTGGTTTTGATGTTACTGATCCAGAAAGTTGGTCAACGCTTAAAAAGCAGCAGTTTGATGTAGTTATCTTTCAATTTCCACTGTTACCCGCTTTTCGCTCTTTTGATGAATATAAACAGCACGGTGCAGAAGTAAGTGTCAATACCCTTAACCGATCCCTATTAAGAACATTTTTAAAAAATGCTTTTAAACATTTTTTAGACCCCAAAGGAGAGCAACTCTGCTTCATTACATCTAAAGATGTAAAACCTTACCGTGAGTGGAATATTGAGAATGCATTACATCAACAGACAGATTTTTATTATTTAGGCTCTTCTCTGTTTGATATTAAAAACTTTCCTGATTATAAAGTACGCAATGTAGATCGTGACAAGCATGTACGCGATACACAAGGTAGAACATACGTGTGGAGTTTAAAAGAAGACCATCCTTTGAAAGTGGCATTGGATGGAGCAGTTTATCAACAGCAAGGTTGCTGTACGCTGTGCCGAGCAGGCCCTTTTAGTACACAACAAGATAGAGAGGAGCACAATGCCTCGAAAAAACATCAACAGATGTTACATTTCGAGGCATTGTGGTCAGCACATATTTCAAGATAGTGATTGATTTATTGAGCAAATATTACCGATACAATAGAGCGCGATTATTTATTACCTTTATTTGCTTGTATCTTCTCAAAAATAGCTAATTGTTCTGCCGTTGCTGGTAGTTGATGGTTCTCTTTCCACTGTGAATATGGCATCCCATAAACCTGCTCTCTGGCTTGATCATAATCAAGATCAATATCCATTGATGTCGCTTCTGCCATCATCCATTTTGATAAGCAGTTACGACAGAAACCAGCGAGGTTCATCAACTCTATATTTTGCACATCTTTGCGGCTATCTAAATGTTTTAGTAAACGACGAAAAGCAGCAGCTTCAAGTTGAGTTTGTTGATCAGATCTCATATATTTCCCTAGAATAAGTTAACATTACAATATGTTAGCATCTATTTTAGACTTATCATCCACAATTTAAGATTGAACCATATATACGGATACTTTATGCAATCAACCTCTAGTCAATCACAGGGTTTATTACTTTTTAAACTATCAGCACTACAAAGTTTTGCGCTTGGCACATTGAAGATTCAAGAAATAGTCCCCTACCAACCTTTAAGTCAGTTACCTAATGCTGATAGTAATATTATTGGTGCGACCAGTATTCGCGGACAAACATTGTCGATTATCGATATGGCAGCAGCAGTTGGTTACCCACCTATTAGCGACGATGAAAAAGCAAACTGTGTCATTATTATTACAGATTGTAGCCGTCAACATGTTGGCTTTTTAGTTCGTAAAATTGAACGTATTATTGAATGTAACTGGAAAAACATAGAGCCGCCGCCTAACGCTCTTGGACATAAAACCTATATAACCGGCGTGACTCACTATGAAAAAAAGCTGATTCAGCTCCTAGATATTGAACTATTACTGTCACAAATTTTTCCTGATACTGATGATCATGCTGTTGAAATAACAGGTGTGCAAAAAGGCTTATTACAAAATGAGCATATTTTACTGGTTGATGATTCCGCAGTTGCACGTAAACAGCTAGAGAATGCATTAACTCAAATTGATGTGCCCTTTAAAGTATGTAAAAACGGTGATGATGCACTGCAAGTGATAAAAAGGTGTGCAGAAAAGCAGGATCCAATTACTATCTTGGTGAGTGATATTGAGATGCCAGGACTGGATGGCTATGAACTTACCTTTGAAGTACGCAGTTTAAAAGAGGTTGTTAATCCCTATATTATTTTACACACCTCTCTTTCAAGTGAGATGAGTGTCGATAGAGCGCAACAAGTGGGGGCAGATGACGCCTTAACTAAATTTGCCGCACAGTCATTGGTCGATGCAATGTTGAAAGGTACATCCAAAAAATAAAAATGGCTTGAGCGATCAAGCCAACTTTACTAACCAGTTACTTTTTAATTTTATCTTCCCAAAACGTGGCATTTTTAATGCCTAGTTTTAGAGGGTCAAAGCTATATTTCTCTTTTTTCATTTTACGTTGCTGTTCATAATCTTTTAATGCTTTCAAAGCAGGTTTACCCATAAAGAAGATGATCAATAAACCGATGATGTTTAACCAAGCCATCACCCCTACTCCTATATCTCCCAATCCCCATGCTAAATTAGCCGTTTTAATGGTGCCGTAGAAAGTAGCAGCCATCAGAACAATCTTTAAAATAAACGTAAAGTTAGTCATTTTTAGAGTACGTCGAATATAAGCAACATTCGTTTCGGCAATATAGTAATACGCGAGAATGGTGGTAAAAGAGAAGAAAAATAACGCTAATGCAATAAAAGGCTTACCAACACCCGGTAACACTCTTTCAACGGCCATTTGCGTAAAGGCAGGACTGTTAGCGGCGATATCTGCTGCAACATTCTGTACTAAGAAGCTTTCCCCCATACCATGCACATTATAAGCTCCTGTGATCAAGATAACGAATGCAGTCGCTGAGCAGACAAATAATGTATCGATATAGACAGAAAAAGCCTGCACCAACCCCTGCTGAGCCGGATGTTCAACTTCTGCAGCTGCAGCCGCATGAGGACCAGTTCCCTGCCCTGCTTCATTAGAATAGACACCACGCTTTACTCCCCAACCTATCGCGGCACCAAACCCTGCCATAGGTGTGAATGCATCACCTATGATCATGGCAAAAACTGCAGGTAGTTCATTAATGTGCAGCGCAATAATCACACAAGCAATAATAATATAAGCAAGCGCCATAAACGGAACAACAAATTGAGTGAAACTGGCGATACGTTTCACGCCACCAAAAATAATAAAACCCAATATTAAGACTAAGCCCGATGCAGTCATTATTTTAGTTGCACTAATTAAACCAATGCCAGTATCGATTAATTCGCCAGGACCAAATGCCAACTCAACGGCATTACCAATACTATTGGATTGAATACCGGGTAACAGAAAACCACAAGCTGCAATAGTAGCGATGGCAAAAATAATCGCATACCACTTTTGTCCTGTCACTTTCTCAATATAATAAGCAGGGCCACCACGATATTGGCCATCATCGACCTCTTTATAAATTTGCGCTAGTGTAGATTCTGTATATGCGGTTGCAGCCCCTAAAAATGCCACCACCCACATCCAAAATACAGCACCAGGCCCACCAAAACCAATTGCAGCGGCTACTCCAGCAATATTACCAGTACCGACACGGCCGGAGAGTGAGACGGCTAATGCTTGAAATGAGGAGATGCCATGGTCTGATTTTTTTCCTGATATTAATAACAGCCACATTTCATGAAACAGACGAACTTGAACAAATCGTGTCTGAATAGAATAAAACAGTCCAGCGGCTAAACATAAGTAGATAAGCGCAGGGCTCCAGATAATACCATTTAAAAAATTAACAAATTCTTGCAAGGTAACACTCCTCATCATCGTGTTTAAATGCACTGAAAGTTGTTATCACCACTCTTCTATTTAACAACGGTGACACTATCATTAAGGTCTACATGACTATTTAAAATACTCAAAGTTTGGCAACCTTGGGCTTCTCCTTCAGAACAACATTTAACGACTTCTTGTAATTCATTTGCTAATAATTGTAGTTGATTAATTTTCTGCAGTACATCTTGTAGATGTTTCTTTGCAATCACATGTGCTTCATCAGGCGAATGTTTATTGCAATCTTGCAGATGAATCAGTTGCCGAACTTCCTCTAAATTGAACCCTAAAGAGCGACAATGGCGAACAAAGCGCAAACATTGTAAATGTTCATCGTTATAACGTCGTTGATTGCCTTCACTTCTCTGAGCAACAGGGATAATACTAGCCTCTTCGTAGTAACGAATAGTCGTAATTTTACAACCAGTTAGTTTTGCCAATTGCCCAATACCATAAATCGCCATCAATAGGACTCCATTTTATTTCAAATAACACTTGAACCTCTAGCTACTAGAGGTTTTATACTTAACTTAATATAAAACCATTATTAAGGAAAGAAAATGGCAGGATGTTGTGGTGGTCACGCAAACTTTGACGGCATGAGTCAACAGTATAAACGCATTTTATGGTGGGTCATTGCGATCAATGGAGTCATGTTTTTCATTGAAATGAGTGCCGGTATAGGTGCACAATCTCAAGCTTTACAAGCCGATGCTTTAGACTTTTTAGGTGATACTCTCACCTATGGCATCAGTTTATGGGCAATTGGAAAATCCCTTACGCTACGCAGTAATGTTGCTCTGTTTAAAGGTTATAGCCTCTTAATCATGGCATTATGGGTATTTGGATCAACACTATACCGATTTTTTATCATCAATAGTCCAGAACCTTTTACCATGGGCAGTATTGCATTACTCGCATTTTCTGCAAATGTAGTGAGCGTATTATTACTGATGCGCTATAAAGATGGCGATGCCAATGTCCGCTCGGTATGGTTATGTAGTAGAAATGATGCAATAGGAAATTTAATCGTATTAATAGCGGCTTCCGGGGTTTGGTATAGCAATAGCGCATTACCAGATTTGATCGTTGCTTTTATTTTAGCCGCACTATTTTTATCTTCAGCTTGGCAAATCATTAACCAAGCCAAGGCAGAAAAGAAAAAAGCAGAATCTGCGTCTCGTTGCCATAGTGAAAATTAAAATGTTTTGACGCAGCTTTTTCCAGCTTGCTTCGCTAAATAAACACCTTGATCGGCCATTTTTATTAACTCATCAAGGTGTTGCATAGAAGCAAGCTTAGTAGCAACACCGATGCTGATACTGCCAAACCATTGTCCATCACCCACTGTTACTACTAACTCTTTTACGGCAGTAGAGAGTAATTGAGCTGCATATTGAGCACCCGCAAGGTCTGTATTTTCACATATGACAAAAAATTCATCCCCACCTAAACGGCAAATAATGTCATCGTTACGTAGTGTTTGCTGTAATTTTTTGGTGAGTTCAATTAACACTTTATCACCGGCATCATGTCCGAAGCTATCGTTCACTATTTTAAAATTATCAACATCAATCATTAAACAAGATAACGGTTTTTCTGATAATTCAGCGTATTCTGTGTCCGCTTCAGTCCAAAGCGCTTGAAGATGAGAAATAGCAAAGCGGCGATTAGGCAGATTTGTCAATTGATCAGTAATTGATAGATGCTTTAAATCATCATTCATTTTTTGTAATTCAATGGTTCTTTCAGATACTTTATTTTCTAAGCTTTGATTTAATGACTCAAGCGCCAGGTTACGTTGTGCTACCTCAGAAAAAAGGTGATTTAATGCATTAACTAAAATTTCTGTTGCCGAATCGTTAGATTTTTTTTCCGATTTAAAAGCTTCTTTAGAAGAGACACCTGACTCAATCTTTTCTATTTGTCGCCCCATACTTTTATCAACGATAAGAATATGAACAATTAACCAATGAACTAAGAAATCAGAGAGGCGATGACAATCATCAAAGTTGTCAGCGGTTATGTTTTGATACATACGCTTTATTTCAGCCAAAAACATTTGATGCGCTTTAATGTGGTCATCCAAAAAGTCCGCATCAATGCCTGCATCGCGCATTAATTGCTCTTCTTCTTGAAAATGATAAACAGAGTATTCTTCTAAGGCCGCGTAAATTTCAGACACTTCCTTGAGTGATACTTTATTTTCCGTGATTAACGCAATAAATTGATTGATTAAAGTCACTAAGTAAAAGTGCTGGTCATCAACCTCTTTTTGTCCGGTTAAAAACTTATCACTCCATGGAAATGGATTCATTGTTGCTCCTACTCTGGTCACGATTAATTATTAAAAACGTAATAACAGGTTGGATAATATAGCAAACAAAGATACTTTATTAACTACAATAATATAATTTATGTGTTTAATTGTTCAGGATCAAATCTATGACTAACCTTTTATATTCATTTCGTCGCTGCCCTTATGCTATCCGGGCACGACTGGCGATCGTTTACAGTCAACAAACGGTTCAACTACGTGAGGTAGTATTGAAGAACAAACCTCAAGAGATGCTGCAACTCTCAAGTAAAGGTACCGTGCCCATTTTGCAGATCAATGATACTGAGGTACTTGATGAGAGTTTAGATATTATGGTTTGGGCCATTTCACAAAATGATCCAGATAACTGGTTAACGCAGGATATTCATCCTATGTTAGCACTGGTTGATAAAAACGATTTTGAGTTTAAAGGTTGGCTCGACAAATATAAATATGCAGATCGTTTCCCTGAATATAGTGAACATTATTACCGTGAGCAGTGTGAGGAGTTCTTAGTCGAGTTAGAGCAACGCCTACAGATTAATGCTTACCTATTTTCAGCTAATTTATCACTTGCTGATATCGCCATTGTGCCTTTTATCCGTCAATTCGCTTTAGTAAATGAACAATGGTTTAAAAATAGCCCTTACCCACATCTACAAAAATGGTTGTATACACTGATCAATAGCCCGCTATTTGACTCTGTCATGCTTAAATATTCGCCTTGGTCAGAGCAAAAGCAACAATATGAATTATCATAACATCAAATTTTTTGAACAAAACATTCTCCATCTATCTGTTTGATTTTAAATTCATTTGATTACAATACGTTAACTCAATTAACAATATTAAAACAAAGGAACTGTGAATGTCTCAACCTACCTCACAATATAATACTATTGCAAAAGTACTACATTGGCTCTCTGCACTAGCTATTTTCTCACTGTTTGCACTTGGTTATTGGATGGTAGAACTAACCTACTACAGTGAATGGTACAAGGTTGCTCCTTACTGGCATAAATCCATAGGATTAACACTATTTGCATTGACGATATTTCGCGTCATTTGGAAATTTTTCAATAAAGCACCTCAAATAGAGGGGGCGGCATGGGAAAAAAATGGTGCTAAAGTAGCCCATGCACTACTCTATATTTTACTCTTTGCAACATTCATTTCGGGCTATCTAATATCAACAGCCGATGGTCGAGGTATTGAGGTATTTAATTTATTTACTCTCCCAGGCTTAGGTTCAATCATAGAAAACCAAGAAGACATTGCGGGAGATGTTCACTTTTATCTCACTTATACCTTAATTGGATTAGCACTTTTACATGCAGCAGCGGCACTTAAGCACCACTTTATCAACAAAGACAATACTCTTAAAAAAATGATCTAACAGACAAGGAAGCAATATGAAAAAATTATTACTCGTTACCACATTAGCGTCAACATTGTTATTACCAACATTAGCCAATGCGGCTGATTATAAAATTGATACTAAAGGTGCACATGCCTCAGTAAACTTTAAAGTAAGTCACTTAGGTTATAGCTTTATTCAAGGTCGATTTAATACTTTCTCTGGTGATTTTAGCTTTGATGCCAACGATGTAGAGGCGTCGAAAGTTTCTGTATCGATCGATACAACAAGTTTAGATTCAAATCATGCAGAACGAGACAAGCACATTAGAAGTGACGATTTTATCAATGCAAGTAAATTTTCAACCTCTACTTTTGTTAGTAATAAAGTGGTTAAAAATGCAGATGGTAGTTTAGCGATCAGTGGTGATTTAACACTACATGGTGTGACAAAAAATATTACCTTAGACACTCAATTTATTGGTGAAGGTTCTGATCCATGGGGTGGCTATCGTGTTGGTTTCGAAGCGACAACACGCCTTGAACTGAAAGATTTTGGTATTAAGGTAATGGGCGCATCAAGCTATGTAGATATGAATCTACAAGTAGAAGGCATCAAACAGTAAAAAATCATATCGGTACGTAAAGTTAACCTTAACGTGCCGATAATAAATTTTTAATAATAAAGTAAGTTATACTCTTCTTTTTAACACCTCATATCCTACATATTTTTGCTCGTTATTATTCAATATGAACAGGAGAATTTGATGCCATGAAGCTGTTACACTTATTTTCAATTAAACAAAAACTCACCATAATATTTTTATTTCTCTTAACTGCCGTGAGTTATCTTGCGATTAGTACCATTCAGAATACGCAGCAGCATAATAAAAACATTATTCAGATCGACGTCGTACAACAACAGAGAGTAGTAGTAAAAAACTACCTGAGCCTGTTTTTATTAAACAGTCAACAAACTATCATGAGTGGTGAAGAGGCGGATAAAAGTGAGCTCAAACAGAGTCAATTTATTTTTAATAAAAACTCAAAAGCACTACTTACAGGTGGGGAAGCTTATCGAGAACTAGAGACGGACAACAGTATCAATCTGGATCCTATTATGGATTTGGAAGCTAGAGATGCTATTCAAATCAGTCAAAAACTGTGGGTGGAATTACAAATTGCATTGCAAACATTACATACCGATTCAGCAACAATTGAACAACTTTCGATTGTCCATCATCTAGCGGACAGTTTACATAAAACACTCACTGAAATAATCAATACACTGTCTAAGGACAGTTTGCACGAGGCAGAAAAAAACCGCCTCATTCTACAAATCAGTTGGTTCGTTATCGTTCTCATGGGGTCTATTTTTTCCTGGCTTATTGCAAAAAACATTACTAACCCCCTAAATAATGCAGCGCAAGCAGCCTCTCGTATGCGTTTAGGCGACTTACAATCTTATCCAGATCAGAACAATCATCGTGATGAACTAGGTACACTGATTTATGAAGCCGATGAAATGCGCCATACATTAGGTAAACTTATTTTAGAAATTCAGCAACATAATAAACAGATAGTTTACTCTTCTGCGCACTTAAGCGAACTCTTTGCAGATATGAAAAAAACACATCTGCTTCAACATAACCAGCATGAAAAATTAGAAATGCAGAGCAACAGATTACAACAAAAAAATCACGAATACAGCCAGTTACTTGCTCTGCACCAACAATCTAATCAACTAAAGAAACAGTTCATCGATAGTGCTACTAAAAGTATTCAGGTCGCAATAACAGATCTAAAAAGTACGCATAATAGCCATACGGTCTGTATCGACAATATGAACAACTTACAAAAAACAGCCGAACAGCTATATCTTTTATTGTCCAACTTAGAACAGGTAACCCTTGAAACAGAAGGCTTAGCCTCAAAAAACACAACTGACATGATTAAACAAATGTCACCGTTACTGACACTATTAAAAGAGCAGGTTAATTACCTACCAATACCGCTTCATCAAGCAGAGATGCAAGTTACTAATTTACAACTACAGTTAAGTTCATCAACCCAATTGCTTGCATCACTAAACACGACAGATAGCAAAATACAGGAAACAAGTATCGACCTCGAGGCACATAACAAACAACAGGGGTTACAGATCAATATACTAAGTAAAGCGCTAGACAATGCTTTACAACTGTTAAAAGAGACGAATACTAAAATAGTGACAAACCAACTGTTTGCCCAGGATTTACATACAACAGCAATGCAGCTTGATAAGTTAACAGCTGATTTTAAAACCGACAAAAAAGTGAAAAGAGCACGCAGGGGCAATGATAAACGACTCCACCCGCGGATTAACAACCAGTTGGAAATTTCATTACAACAGCAAGATAAAGTATTACACGGATTAACACAGGATATCAGCTTGTCGGGATTACAAATGAAGTCATTACAGCCCATACAGTTTGATCATACTGAACCAGTGAATTTTTCAATTATTCTCCCGAATAACAGTATTCAAATGGAGTATATAACCATTACTTTACTTGCTGATATTGTTCATTATAAGCAACAACAGCATAATTTTTTATATCGTCTTAGCTTCCATTCTTTGGACTTAAAAGACCAAGCAAAAATACAACAGATATTTGATTATTTTGATAAAAGCTCAGAGTTTAAGATGAAGTGATGCCGTCGATGATATTAATCATATTATCAAACAGCAGAAATAATTTAATGGGGCATATAAGGGAGATAACGTTAGTCGCTAGATCAGTAGCGATCCGGTTAACTCCTTACAATAAAAATAATAAAAAGACTTATCCTCTTGCACTGCCACGAGTTGAAGTTAGCCAGTCATGATAGAAAAAACCACCATTAGGAAAACGATCACAGGCATTCATATATGGTTTACCTAGTATCGCCAATCGATGTGCATTTTTGGGTTCACAATAAATAATGACTGCGGCTAAATAACTCTCTTGGTACTGTTTATAATCTACAGCCCCGCCATTAAATTTATCACTGACTACCTGTAATTGTTGTTGAGACTTTTCAGGTAAGCCTTCACTACCATCATACCTTCCTACTGCTTGCCAGTCACTGCTCGCTATATAACCTTGTGATTCATAAGAGACTGATGAACAAGAAATTAAAAAAAACGTAAGGGGTAAAATAAGATAAAATTTCAGCATAAAAGCCACCACTTGATTAAGGTTAAAGAAAATATAGTTTTAGGAAAATGAGTAAAACACCACTCAACTTCCTTTCTATGCGTTTATAAAATTGTAGCTAGATAATAATGAAATGTAACACTATCAATTTACGCCTATTTTACGAACAATTCAAAGTAGCCCTGAAATTATTTACAATACAACACATTAAAGAACATTATTATTGGTAAGTTAACTACGCAGTTGCAGTGTAACTAACACAATCCCATGATCAGTACTTTCACCATCTCGATCAAATATCGGATTAATTAGATGGCGATCATAAGTATCATAATCAGTCACTGAAAATACACTTTTATTGTATTTGGCATCAAACTCACAAGAAACTAATATATGATCTAATACCGAGCTTGATTCACCAAAATAATGGGTTGGTTGACGTGACTGCCCTTGATAAAAATCACTTTCAGTGAACAGACTCCAAACATCCTGTAAGCAATATTTTTCTAAAAACTTATCTTTATCCACCTTAGAAACAAAGCGCAGGTTGTTGGTTAACAATTGACTTAAAACGCCATCATTTAAATTGTTATTAAAATCGCCCATCAATAACATTGGCTTTTGTGTTTCTACTTTACGCTTTATCATCTCAACCATCAGCAACGTAGCCTCACTTCCTCGTTGAATGGTTGAAGCCCAGCCTCCCGCCACATTTGCTTTGAGGGATTCGATAATATTTTCTTCACCTGTGAGATGTTCGTCTTCGGTATGTTCCAAACGCGCCCGTTTAGATTTAAAATGAACAACATAACAATCGCACTCACCAATATGAGGAAGGTCTACGGTGGCACGCAATATTTCTCGACTAAAGACAAAGTCATCAGCAAGCCCTATTTCAGTCGCTAATGCAGCGTCTTGTGTAACCGCAACCGCATCGGTGATCGGGTAGCGAGAAGCAAGTGCAACCACAGGAGAACTACAGATAAAGTCATCAACAACAGTACATTCATCAATAACTGAAAAATAGTCATAACCACACTCTTTGACTAAGGCTTGCAATGAAGCGGGGCTAAATACCTCTTGAAAACCAATTACATCAGGCTGGCACTGCGCTAAATAATCACGGATCCAGCGTTGCTTTTTCTGCCATTGTTGCTCGCTGTATATACGTTCAAATTCATAACAAGCAAAAGGCGGCTCAAGGTAGTTAAGCAGATTAAAGGTTGCAATTTTTAATCTGCTATTAGGAATTTCTAATGAGGTTGTTGTAGCGTTAGGCGTTATTGTTGATATCAATGCGCTGATCTTCTTTAGGCTTATGTGATATGCAGTTTAACCCACTCAGGCGAATAATAACTATTTAAATAACGATCACCTCGGTCACAAAGTAGCGTCACAATTGCACCCTGCTCGCCTTTTTCCTGCATCTCTCTCGCAAGTTGCAATACCCCAACCATATTAGTACCAGTACTTGGCCCCACTTTTCTCCCTAATACCGTTTCTAGCCATAACATGGTGTTAATAGATTCAATATCAGCAACTTTTATCATTTTATCAACCAATGAAGCAATAAATGATGGCTCTACCCGTGGACGCCCAATCCCCTCGATTCGGCTGCAGCTATCTGAAACTAACGATTTATCACCGTTTATAAAATAGTCATGAAATACTGAGTTTTCAGGATCAACAACTACTAACTTACAACTGAGCTGGTTATAACGAATATAACGCCCGATAGTAGCACTTGTGCCCCCAGTCCCCGCACTAACAACGATATACCTGGGGACAGGATGTGCTTCAAGTTCCATCTGCTTAAAAATAGAATCGGCAATATTATTATTCCCACGCCAATCCGTTGCGCGCTCAGCATAAGTAAACTGATCCATATAATAGCCATTTAGCTGTTTTGCAAGCACCTCTGACTGTTCATATATCATCTCTGTTGATTCGACTAGATGACACTGCCCACCATAATTCTCTATTAAGGTTAACTTCTCTTGGCTGGTATTTTTTGCCATCACAGCAATAAACTTAAGTCCTAACAAGCGTGCAAAATAAGCCTCCGATATGGCAGTACTACCAGAGGAAGCTTCAATAATAGTTGTCTCTTGATTGATATTGCCATTACACAGTGCATACAGAAACAGTGAACGTGCTAAACGGTGCTTAAGGCTGCCCGTTGGGTGTGTACTTTCATCTTTTAGATAAATATCAATGCTGGGAAACTCATTAAGTTCAAGCTTAATTAAGTGTGTATCGGCACTACGTTGATAGTCTGCTTGGATCAAAGCAATTGCATTATTAACCCATTGGCGGTCGTGACTCAAATTATTCATCAGTTATTCCTTATTACGTTGAACTCAGTATAAAGAACAATCAGCAGAACTTTCCTCCCATTTTACTGCAAACAATGACAATAAAAGAAAAACAACCCGCTATAATAAGGTTATATAGAAAATAAACCCTAATGAGGTCAAAGTGGATAAAATAGACAAGCAAATTTTAAGACTATTACAGCAAGATTGCTCTCTGTCACTACAACAGATTGCCGAGTCTCTTCACCTCACCACTACCCCCTGTTGGAACCGAGTAAAACGTTTAGAGAATGAAGGGGTTATTAAAAAGCGGGTTGCCTTACTCGATACTGAGAAAGCGGGCTTAGAGTTGATTGCGTTTGTACAGATTAAAACGCAACAACATTCTGAAACTTGGTTTGAAGACTTCGTTTTACAGGTAAAGGGGTTTTCCCAGGTGATGGAGTTTTATCGTATGGCGGGGGAGTACGATTACATGATGAAAGTATTAGTGAAGGATATGCGTAGCTATGACACCTTCTATAAAACCTTGGTTAATAATGTCAGTGGTCTAAGTGATGTCACTTCCAGCTTTGCGATGCAGCAGCTAAAATATACGACTGAGCTACCTTTATGAAAAGGTGCTGGATAAAGAAGCGCAAAACAACCGTTCTGCGCTGAATATTACTTTATTTAGCAGTTAATGCTGGCGCACTAAAATTAATCGCATCCCAACCATTAGCCATAAACTGACGAATGTTTTGATGGTCGTTACCGTCAGGATTTTTTAAAACGTCTTCACGGTAGTAATCACCAAAACAAGCAAGAGTTTGTGCAGCGGAAAGATTTTGCTGTAAAGCAAAGGCAAACAGTTTACATGATCCTGAGTTTTCTCCAGCTCCATTTTGTTGCTGACCATTTGAAAATTCTGTTTCAGTGAACAGATAATTTGCTTCGATCACCGCCATCGTATCAGTGAATTCAACGCTCTCAGGCGCAGTGTTTAGTTTGTCTAAAAATGTTGTTATCAACATATTATTTCCTTGATTAAAAAATACTGTAGCGCTAAATTTTATGCTTAGTCGAAATAGATAGTTTTATTTTGAGGTAGGTTCTCTGCAGTAACAGTTTCACCTTTAATGCGTTTTTCTTCATCAGCCCACTCACCTAAATCAATAAGTTGGCAACGCTTACAACAAAATGGTCGATGTAGGCTCTCTTTACACCATTCAACCTCTTTTTTACAAGTTGGACAATTTACTTTCATTCTTTACTCTCTTTTTCTAACAACAAATCTGTTTAAATTCTATATTTTCAGCTAAATGATGCTCAATATCACTGCTCATAAAACGCACCGAATAGCGATCTTTATGTCCGCTAATCATCGGATAAACCGCTAACGATTTTTCAAATTCAATGCTGACAAAACAGCTATTTTCTACTTCGCCCTGAAAAAAACCATTAACTGCTGTTTGCTTTGATACCACACCTTGCGAGCGCTTAATTTTCAGGTACAAGATTAATGCTTTTTGTAACGCGTCAAAATGAGTAAGCCAGATCGCTGCATCCTTTTGTTGTTTCTCTTGCCCTTCAGCAAGCCAAAAATGGTACTGCGGAAGATCGAAATTACAACAGCCACTCGGAATAGAAAAGCGTTGCTTAAGTGAGGTTAAGAAGCGATTGGTTTTAAAGTAGCGCAGCTGTTTTGGCATCAATAAAACCGCAGTGATTAATTCATCGATCTCTAATAACAGTTGAGAAACGGCCTCATGATCCACTTGATCATGGTTCAGCCATAATTTCATCTGTGTCGACAATAAACGTAAGTCTTTAATTAAGTCATGACGAATATCGCAACGCTCACTCAGCTCTAAGAGCTCAAACAGTGCTTTAAAGAAAACCGTTGTATCACTTTCATGATTAAATTTTTTGCTTTTAACAATTTGTAAAAAAAGAAATTCAAAGCGCAGGTAACTACGCATTTTTTCATTCAACGGATATTCAAAAGTGATCATATTAGTCATGTTAATCTCATTACACCAAGTTACTGCCTATTGTAACGCCCGAAGTTGTTTATCTAAAGCAATTACCGATTTTTCTAGCTGTAGTAATGAAATTGTACTATTTTCGATGACAAAGTTGGCTTTTTGTAAACGCAGCTGACGTTCAATTTGGCTATTAATGATCGCTTTGATCTGTTCAATACTATTATTATCTCGTGCACTGGCGCGTTTAACTTGCACTTGTTCATCAATATCGACCACCACCACGTAATCACAATATGTTTCAAGCTTATTTTCAAATAATAACGGCGCTTCTAAAATAACGTAATCTCCCTTGGCATCTGCAAGTTGCGTTAACATCTGCTCGCGAATAAGAGGATGAAGTAATTTATTTAACCAATTTTTCTTTTCTGGATCAGCAAAAATAATTTCACGTAATTTAGGTCGATTTAATTCCCCCTCGATAAGTATATCAGGACCAAAGTAATCATGGATTTTCTTCAAAGCCATCTGGCCTTTGGCAACTACCTGCCGTGCCACAACATCGGCATCAATAACACTCACATTTAATGCTTTGAATAAGCCTGAAACAGTTGATTTACCACTACCAATGCCACCTGTTAAACCGATCACAACACTCATTTTAACTCCTTCAACTATACTGTTTAACCATTTTATAAGAGTTGTGTCATTAAATCTTAACTTCATGCTAAAATTAGTTTTTTATTGTTGCTTGGAAAGAAAGTCATGGTTGAAGAAGAAATTTCACAAAGCGTTAAATTAGCGCTTCATGAAGATTTAAATGGTTTATCAGCTGCAGAGGGGGATATTACCGCTAATTTAATCCCTGAAGATAAACAAGCGAAAGCGATCGTTATTACACGCGAAGATGCAGTTTTTTGTGGACAAGCATGGACCCAAGAGGTCTTTCGTCAGCTTGGTAATAGCATTACTATTACTTGGCATGTTAAAGATGGTGACTTTGTCAAAGCAAATACCACATTGTTTACCCTTGAAGGTTGCGCACGAACACTGCTCACAGGTGAGCGCAGTGCATTAAACTTCATTCAGACACTTTCAGGTATTGCGACACGAGTTAAACAATACTTGGATTTAATCAGTGAAACGAACTGTAAATTGCTCGATACACGCAAAACGCTACCTGGTTTACGAAATGCGTCTAAATATGCGGTATTGTGTGGCGGTGGCTTTAATCACCGTATCGGTTTATACGATGCTTATCTGATCAAAGAAAACCATATTTTAGCATGTGGTGGCATCAAGCAAGCGATTGAAATGGCGAATAAACAGCACCCTGAACGTTGGGTTGAAGTTGAAGTGGAAAGCATTGATGAACTAAAACAAGCGCTCGATGCGGGTGCACAGCGCGTCATGCTCGACAACTTCACAGTACCAATGATGGAACAAGCCGTCGCAATTAATCGTAGCAATGTGCATACTGCTGATTTAGAAGTATCGGGCAATGTAACTACTAGTACGATTTTGAGTTATGCATGCACAGGCGTAGATTATATCTCTGTTGGTGCACTCACAAAACATGTTAACGCTGTTGATCTTTCAATGCGTTTTGTTGATTAACAAAAGTACATTGCACAATGGCTAAAACTTCCTAGACTGATTAAATCACTAGGGAGTTTTTTTATGCCATTTTTACTACTATTCATATTATTTATTGCCCCTCTCGCACACTCAACCCCACCACCCATTCAACTTGCCAGTAAATTTCATGATGATATCAATATTGAGCATTATTGGGTCAGTGAAAAACTCGATGGTGTACGAGGATATTGGGATGGGAAACAACTTATCTCTAAACAGGGTAATCCATTTGCAGCCCCCCCTTGGTTCACCAAGGATTTTCCCGAACAACCGCTTGATGGTGAATTATGGATAAGTCGAAGTGCCTTTGAAGAGGTTTCTGGTATTACTCGTACCCAGCAAGGTGGTAGCAATGCATGGAAAAAGGTCTCTTTTATGATTTTTGACCTGCCAAGCTCCACAGAAAAATTTACGCAACGAGTGATAAAAATGCAAAAATTAGTGGCCGATACACCCTCTCCCTACTTAAAAATGATTCCACAACAAAAAATAGCAACGCATCAAGCGCTGCAAAAAAAACTCGATGAAGTTATTGCAGGCGGCGGTGAGGGACTCATGCTGCATCATATCAATGCTTACTATCAGGTAAAGCGCAGCCTAGATTTAATGAAACTAAAGCGTTATGATGATGCAGAAGCCGTTGTGCTAGAACACCTTGCCGGCAAAGGTAAGCACTATGGTCGAATGGGGGCGCTAGTGGTAAAAACAACGGAAGGCATCGTCTTTAAAATAGGCACAGGTTTTAGTAATGCTGAACGTGAAAATCCACCAAATATTGGTGACACTATAACTTATCAATATATTGGAAAAACTAAAAATGGTGTACCACGTTTTGCCAGTTATTTACGAATTAGGTATAAATTAGAATAGTAGTAATTAACGTCGTAGCTTACTTTTAATCAATAACTCTAAAATAATATGACAGGCATGATTAAACTGTTCACCCGAATTAGGGTGACTTTCAAGCGTGCTTAATTGCTCAAAATAGAGTTTATATTCAGCAATAAGTTCATTAGCAAGGTCGCCGATTACACCGGCAGAGAAACAAACATCTCTAATTAATGGCTCAATAGCAGCAAAGCTGTCGATATCTTCACAATCGCTACTTTCTAAACTTGGTTTAGCAATATAATCGCAAAAGTTAATAATATTACTCATAATTTCTCCTAGCTACCCATCCTCAGTGCTTATAGCTTATAGCTTAGCAATAACGCTAAGATTCGCTTCAGGAAATGCATACTCTGCTAATTGTGATTTACTAACCCATTTTAGTGGTTGTCCCTCTTTGCCTGACGCTTCGCCAGTAAAATCCTCAACTAGATAAAAGTACAAATTCAATTGTTTATCACCATAGTCAAAAAAAAGCTTTTCAAACAACTGATATTGCGAGGCTGTTAAGCCAACCTCTTCATATAACTCACGGCACATCGCCTGTTCAGGAGTTTCATCAATTTCGATCTTACCACCCGGAAACTCCCACTTTCCGCCTTGGTGGCTTGCATCTGGTCGCAGCGTAATAAGAAAATGATGCTGTGCATTTTTTATAATTGCAATGCTGATATCAATGACTTTCATAAAACCTTCTTTGCTTACGTTAATTTAGAAAAATAAAACAAAAAAAATGGCTCATTAAGAGCCATTTTTGTTATTACAGCAGTAAATTAAACTGATAATTTACCGTGACATTGTTTGTATTTTTTACCAGACCCACAAGGGCAAGGCTCATTACGACCCACTTTACGTTCTTCACGTTTGAACGGATCAGAACCTTCTTCAGACTCATCTTGCTCGCCATTTGATGCGCTAGCATGTTTCATCTCAAGTTTTGCTTTTTCATCAGCAAGACGACGCTGTTCTGCAATCGCTTCTACTTCTTCTTTGCTTTGTACTTGTACTTTCGAAAGAATTGTAACCACATCATGTTTTAGCGTATCTAGCATCGCGAGGAACATTTCAAAAGACTCACGTTTGTATTCCTGTTTCGGATCTTTTTGCGCGTAGCCACGTAAGTGAATGCCTTGGCGTAGATGATCCATCGATGCCAAATGTTCTTTCCATAATGTATCAATCGTTTGCAGCATTACTGATTTTTCAAAACCAGCGATAATATCTTGACCAACTTGCTCTTTTTTAGCTGCGTAGACTTCCTTCGCATGTACTAAGATATTCTCTCGAATCGTCTCTTCTTGTAAATTAGCTTCATCAACTAACCACTGTTGAACTGGCAATTCAATTAAGAAATCAGATTTAAGCTTACGCTCTAATCCCTCTAAGTCCCATTGTTCAGTCAGTGATTGCTGCGGGACATATTGGTCAACACAATCATTGAATACGTCATCCCAAATACCATCGATTGTTTCAGTGATCTCTTCACTGTCCATCACACCATTTCGTTGTTGGTAAACAACTTTACGCTGATCATTTGCAACATCATCAAAATCAAGTAACGACTTACGCATATCAAAGTTACGCCCTTCAACTTTACGCTGTGCATTTTCAATCGCACGTGTTACCCATGGATGTTCAATCGCTTCACCATCTTCCATGCCTAATTTTTTCATCATGTTAGACACTTTTTCAGATGCAAAGATACGCATCAAAGAATCTTCCATAGACAGGTAGAAACGACTCTCACCTGCATCACCTTGACGACCGGCACGACCACGTAATTGATTATCGATACGACGAGACTCATGACGCTCAGTACCAATGATGTACAAACCACCTGCTTCAAGCACCATTTTGTGCTCTTCTTGCCATGCCGCTTTTTCTGTTTCTATTTGTGCTTCAGAAAGGTTACCTAATTTATCAAGGCGTGCCTGTAAGTTGCCACCTAATACGATATCGGTACCACGTCCCGCCATGTTCGTAGCGATAGTTACAGAGCCTAGCGCACCAGCTTGGGCGATAATATCTGCTTCTTTTTCATGGAACTTGGCGTTTAATACACTGTGCTTAATTTTAGCTTTAGTCATCAACGTTGATAAAAGCTCAGAGTTTTCGATAGAAACGGTACCAATTAACACCGGTTGACGACGTTCAAGGCGCTCTTGGATATCTTTAACAATCGCTTGATATTTCTCAACTTCAGTTAGATAAACAAGATCACCACCATCAAGTCGTAACATCGGTTTATTGGTTGGAATCACGATCGTTTCTAGGCTGTAAATAGACTGGAACTCAAATGCTTCAGTGTCCGCAGTACCGGTCATACCCGCTAATTTTTCATATAAACGGAAGAAATTTTGGAAAGTAATCGACGCTAGCGTTTGGTTTTCATTTTGAATTTCAACACCTTCTTTTGCTTCAACGGCTTGATGTAGACCTTCTGACCAGCGACGACCTGGCATGGTACGACCCGTATGCTCATCAACAATAACCACTTCACCTTTATCAGTAACGATGTATTCAACGTCTTTTTCAAATAAAGTGTGTGCGCGTAAAGCTGCATTAGCATGATGTAACAAACTGATGCTAGACGCTGAATAGAGTGATTGATTTTCGCCTAACAAACCACGATCTTGAAGAATTTTTTCAACTTTTTCTTGGCCACGTTCAGTCAGTAGTACCTGTTTACTTTTCTCATCAATAGTATAATCACCCTCGCCAATGTACTCTTCAGTATCTTCTTGATCCTGTTTAGTTAACATAGGGATGACGGTATTTAGCTCAGTGTATAACGTTGCATCACCATCCGTTGGGCCCGAGATAATCAATGGTGTACGCGCTTCATCGATTAAAATTGAGTCAACTTCATCGACAATCGCGTAGTGTAATGGGCGCATAACACGTTGTGTCGCTTCAAAAGCCATGTTGTCACGAAGATAATCAAAACCAAACTCATTGTTTGTACCGTAAGTAATATCAGCAGCGTAAGCTTGGCGCTTCTCTTCACCCTGCATACCTGAAAGGTTAATACCTACCGTCAAGCCTAAAAATTCAAATAATTGAGCATTCCACTCAGCATCACGTTTCGCAAGATAATCATTCACAGTAATAACATGAACACCTTTCCCGGTTAAAGCATTCAGATAGGCTGGCAATGTCGCAGTTAATGTTTTACCTTCACCGGTACGCATCTCAGCAATTTTATTTTCATTTAAGATCATGCCACCGATTAATTGCACATCAAAATGACGCATACCAAACACACGCTGTGATGCACTACGTACAACAGCAAATGCTTCAACAAGAATAGAATCAAGACTTTCACCAGCTTCAACGCGCTGTTTAAACTCGGCGGTTTTTGCTTGTAATTCGAGGTCTGAAAGTGCTTCTATCTCAGGTTCCAATTTATTAATTTCATTAACAACCTTACGAAGTTGCTTTAAGTATCGGTCGTTACGACTGCCTATTATTTTTGTTATTAGCTGTGTGATCATTTTACTTTCTCATTATTTTAAAATTAAATTTGTTTTCTGACTAACCCGCAACGCGGTGAATATAATAATCGGGATCTACCTGTCTATCATTTTTTAATACTTCATAATGTATGTGGGGCCCCGTCGAACGTCCAGTACTCCCCATTACAGCAACCTGTTGTCCTTTACTAACTATTTCCCCTACTTTAACCGTTAATTCAATAGCGTGTGCATAACGCGTGGCTAAGCCATTACCATGCTGTATTTCCACCATTAACCCGTAACCACCTCGCTGACCAGCTTCTACGACCACACCTGCAGCAGTTGCAATTAATGGCATACCAGCGGGACCTGCAATATCAACCCCACGATGACTTCTTAATTTACCAGAAAAAGGGTCTTTACGTGTCCCATAAAGTGATGATATCCAAGAACCTTTCCCTTTAACTGGGCGTCCAGAAATATATAGCTCATCAAGCAAATGGCGATTATTAATTGCAATTTCAAGGCGCTGCAGCTGTTTTTCTTTTTTTATCAGATGTTGATCAAGGTTTTCAATATCATTTAATAACACAGAGGATTGAAAACTATCATCCGTTGCAACACTTTCTATTTTACCCGAAGCAGGAAGTGCTTCAAAATCAAATTCCTCTTTCGGTAATGCTGATTTTTCAATGATACGTTCACCAAGCATATTTAATCGCTCAATATTAGCCTCTAGCTCACCCACTTTACTGCTTAGTACCATCAACTTTTGGTCGCTTTGCGCTTTAATCAGCTGCAGGTATTTATCTTTACTAATATCGTTATCATTCAACGCATCGATTTTAAATTGCGCAAGTTGATTTTTATAATAGGATTGAATAAACCACGTGCTTGCGGCAAATAATGTAATAAAAAGAAAAGGGATCAACAGAAACCTGTTTTTTGTGAAGGAAAAAGTATGATCTTGTTCCTCTCTTGAATAGATTACCGTTATACTCATAATTATGAATTCACTATTGAAAGATATAAATGAATAGAAGCCGCCAACCAAAACCGATGGCTCAACTACTTAAAAAGAGTGAGCTGCAATATAACCAACCCCTTTTCACCAAGCTAGACAGTCTACTACAAAGTTTTTTGAAACAACATAATATCGATGGCTGTCGTCTAGGTAATTTACAAAATGGGAGCTTGCTTATAGAAATCCCCAATGCTACTTGGATGGTTCGCTTGCAATTTATGCGTAATGACCTACTAAGCTTACTACGACAAGCTTCACCTGGATTGTTAAAAATTAATATTAAGGTCAATCCACGTTTATCAATTACTAAAAATATCCCTAAAAAGAATAAAAACAGGGTGAAAAAACGTGCAAGTAAGATGCCTTCAGATGTCGCGGATAGCTTTTTAGCGATGGCTGATGATGCCGAACCCGCGCTTAAAAAAGCACTTCAATCTCTTGCTCAATTCTCAAAAAAATAGCGCCAAAAAAAGAACAAAAAAAATCCTGCAAATTTGCAGGATTAAGTTTTAGTATGGTAAGTATTCTCAGAAAGCCAATACAGGTTCGATGTATTGCACTGGTGACTCACTCACAGGTTCTTCAAAAGTAACCATTTCAAATGCTTCTTGATCTGCAAGTAGTGCACATAACAGTTTATTATTTAGTGCATGACCGGTTTTAAACGCTGTTAGGTGACCTAAGATGGTGTAACCAGAAAGGTATAAGTCACCAATAGCATCTAATACTTTATGCTTAACAAACTCATCTTCATAACGAAGACCATCTGGATTTAATACACGGAACTCATCAAGTCCAATTGCATTATCTAAGCTTGCACCTAACGCTAGATTATTTGCTTGAAGTTGTTCAACACCCTTCATAAAACCAAAAGTACGTGCACGGCTGATCTCTTTAACAAATAGATCACCAGAGAACTGCATCTCAATATGTTGGTTTTGACCTTCAAATACAGGGTGATCAAAATCAATTTTAAAATCTAAGCTGAAACCCTTGTTAGAAGGTCGTAACTCAGCAAATTTACCTTCTGCTTCATCTTCAACACGAATTGTTTTTTTAACGCGAATAAATTTTTTCGCTGCGTTAAGCTCTTCAATACCGGCAGATTGTAATAAAAATATAAACGGACTAGCACTACCATCCATAATTGGAATTTCTGGCGCATCAACATCGATAATAATATTATCAATACCAAGACCAGCAAGTGCAGCAGAAAGATGCTCAACCGTCGATATTTTCTGACCGTCATCGTTCACTAGACACGTACATAGTAACGTTTCTTGCACCGCTTGTGCGTGCGCTTTAAACGTCACGACAGGGTTAAGATCGATACGACGATAGACGATACCTGTATTAGCAGGTGCAGGGTGCAACTCAATCGTCACTTTATTCCCAGAATGTAAACCAATACCAGTTGATTTAACACTTTGCTTTAACGTTCTTTGTTTAATCATCGTATCTCCTTTGTACTTATTTTTTGTATATTGGTGATAGTATACCAGTTTGAGATTTACATCACAAACTGAACAAAAATCACACAACCGTTAATGCTAATCTGCTTGCTTACGTAAGAAAGCAGGAATGTCTAAATAACTACCTTCTACCTTTGCAGCTTCAACAACGGGTTCTTCTACAACTTCATCTTCAACTTTTTCTTCAACTGCTTCAGCTACAGTCTCTGTCAACACAGCAGCCTCAGCTTTAACCGTAGGGTTTTTCACTACTGTTAAATCTGATTTACGTTCGCCTAGACCAGTAACAATAACTGTTACGTGTAGGTCAGCTGTATCGATAGTTGGATCAACGGTTACACCAATAATGATTTGCGAGTCTTCAGATGCAAATTCACGCAATGCATCACCCACAGTTTCATATTCATCCCAAGCAAAATCCATTCCCGCAACAATATGTACAAGTACACCACGCGCGTTAGAAAGATCAACATCTTCAAGTAGTGGGCATGAGATAGCTTGTTCAACCGCTTCCTCTGCACGCTCTTCACCAGATGCAATACCAATACCCATCACAGCAGTTGTACCCGCTTCGGTCATCACCGTACGTACATCGGCGAAATCGATATTGATTGTGCTTTCTTCATTATTAATAATGGCAGAGAAACCAGAAACAGCATCATATAAAACACCATTAGCAGCTTCTAAAGCCCCCAAGAAAGTAACACCTTTAGGTAATGATTTCTGTAACTTATCATTTGGGATGATAAGCAGTGAATCAATATGCTCAGAAAGGCGAGAGATGCCCTGGTTTGCATAATTGATGCGTTTTTTACCTTCAAAGAATGACGGTTTAGATACCACACCAATCGTTAAAGCACCCAGTTCTTTTGCCACTTCAGCAACAACAGGTGAAGCACCCGTTCCTGTTCCACCGCCCATGCCTGCTGCGATGAACACAACGTCAGCACCGGTTAGCATTTCACGGATTGTCTCTTTGTCTTCAAGTGCAGATTTATAACCTACTTCAGGGTTTGCACCCGCACCAAGGCCATTCGTAATTGACGCACCAAGTTGCAAGCGAATTGTCGCTTTTGATTTACGCAATGCCTGAGCATCAGTGTTCATAACAATAAACTCAGCGCCCATCAAACCTTGGTCTATCATGTGATTAACAGCGTTACCGCCACCACCACCAACACCAACGACTTTTATTACAGCTTGTTGTTCGTACTCTTCATCAACTATTTCAAACATTTGGTCTTTTTCCACTTTATTTAAATCATCAGACATGATGTGCCTCCATCGGTATTGAGATACCCACTAATATTCTTTTTTTATCCAGCTTTTAACTTTATTTAAAAGTTGGCTAAAGCGATTTTCTTCAAGCTCTTCCTGGCCTTCGCTATATTCATCATTTTTGTAACGTAGTAAACCAAGGGCAGTTGAATAAACAGGAGACGCGATATCATCTGCTAATCCCTTTACATTTTGTGGTATGCCAATACGAACTTGCATACTATCAAAAACTTGTTCTGCCACTTCAACCAATCCTCTGATTTGTGCACTACCACCCGTTATAACAATGCCTGCAGCAAGTTGTTGTTTTAACCCATCGGGATCAGATGCATAACCTAGGGTATACAGTTGTTTCTTGACTAAACCTAATAACTCGCTATAACGAGGCTCAACGACATCAATTAATGTATGTCGCTCTAGGGAACGACTAGCACGCCCTCCCACACTAGGTAGCTCAATCTTTTCATCAGGACTAATGCCATCTTTTGATAGGCTGCCATATTTTATTTTTACTTCTTCAGCAGAAGTTGGCGGTGCACTAAAAGCAATCGCGATATCATTGGTGACTGAATTTCCGGCATAATCCAATACACTGCTATGGCGTAATGCCCCGGCAATATAAACAGAGATATCCATAGTGCCGCTGCCCATGTCAACAACGCAGACACCTAATTCTTTTTCATCTTCACTGAGTATCGCCGCACTTGATGCAACGCCAGAGAAAGTTAATTGATCGACATTTAAATGGCAGCGTTCAACGGCTTTTTCTAAGTTTTTAACTAAATCATTGTGACAAGTGATTAAATGCACATCTGCCTTTAGCTTAATACCAGATAAACCTAACGGGTTATTAATACCACTTTGTGAATCAATTGAGTATTCCTGAGGAATAACATGTAACAAACGTTGATCATCGCGTAATTTAATAGAGCGCGCATTATGAATAACACTTTCAATGTCATAGGGTTTTACTTCGTGTTCATAGATAGCCCATGTACCAGATTCATTTAATGACTCAATATGTGCACCAGAAATGGATAAGCTAACCGAAGAAACCTGACAATCAGCCATATCTTCTGCTATTTTTAATGCTTTTTTGATAGCAATAACAACAGAATCTAGGTCTGTGACCGCTCCTTTATCCACACCTTTTGAATAAGATTCACCGATACCTACAATGTTAATTTGTTCATTCGCAAGCAGCTCGCCAATCAAAACGACAATTTTATGGCTACCAATATCTATACCAACGGTGTAATCATTTTCCATACTCTAGTTATACCTTAACATCATTTAATTAACTGACTGATTGTCGCTCTTCCAGCCTATTGCAAAACCAGTATCATATCGTAGATCGATGTAATCAATCTTGTTTACATCATATTTTTTACCTATTAATGGGTAAACTGCTAAAAACGACTGAACTCTATCCAGCTTTTGCTCTTTTCCTAAACGTAATACAATATCATTTTGTAACGTTAATGAAGTCGCTTGTCTGCGGTCGCTGCTTAATGAAGCGATATCAAACTGATTTACTTTCAACAGTTGGTGCAATTTCATATAAGTAGTTAACACATCACCCGCTTGCTCATCATTACCGTATAGTTCAACATACTCTTGTTTTGCTGATTCTGGTGGTGCGTCCACTATCTCGCCAAAACGATTTAACAATGCTTTGCCATTCCAAACTGCAACAATTGATTGTTCAACAATATGGATTTTCAACGTTTCTGGCCAGCGTTTACGAATTGAAACAGAATATACCCAGGGCATATCCTCTAACTCTTTTTGAATCTGAGCGATTTCAACAGTAAAAAAATTAAGTCTATCTTGTTGCCGAATGAGCACATTACGTACGTCATCAAACTGAACATGGGTATTATCACCCGTTAAAATCAATGCACTTAATGGCACTGATTTTTCATCGGTTAACCAGTCTTTTAAGCTAAAGTAACTCCACTGCAACAGATAAAGTAAGCCGATAAAAAAAAGCGCACTTATTAACCTAGCTACATTTATCTGTTTTAGTTTTTCCCACATAATGCGTTACTTATAAAGTCTGCTTGAGAATTTCTACGACTAATCGCTCAAAACTATAACCAGCCTGTTTCGCAGCCTTTGGTACTAGACTCGTTGGCGTCATGCCAGGCACTGTATTCACTTCTAATAAGTACCAATTGCCCTGTGCATCTTGCATAAAGTCAACACGCCCCCATCCGCTACAACCAATTGCTTCAAATGCTTCGTTAGCAATTTGGTTTAGCGTTGCGAGATTATTTTCTTCTAAGCCGCACGGGCAAAAATACTGTGTTTCTGTTGATTGATACTTAGCTTGATAATCATAAAATTCATTTTTTGTTTGCATGCGAATAGCGGGTAATGTTTTACCATTAAGTAACGCAACCGTATATTCCGGTCCTGTTATCCATGATTCAACGAGCACTTTATTATCAAACTTAAAGGCTTCAATTAATGCACTTTTCAGTTGTTGAGCATTGCTGGCCTTTGCCATACCAATGCTAGAACCCTCATTAATCGGTTTCACCATTACCGTACCAGATAAGTCAGCTATTATAGAGGCACACTCACTTTCATCAAAGCACTCTTTGACAATAACTTGATATTTTGCAGTCGGTAACTGTAAACTTTGCCAAATCTGTTTAGTTTTGGCCTTATCCATTGCAATTGCAGAGCTTAAAACATCACAACCGGTAAAAGGGATGCCTAATGTGGTTAAGAAACCTTGAATCACACCATCTTCGCCACCACGTCCGTGCAGTGCGATGAATACACGCTCAAAACCCTGTTTTTTTAATAACGTAATATCATCAATTTTAGGGTCTACTGCGATCGCATCAATACCTTGGTCGACGAGTGCTTTCAAAACTGCGTTACCAGATGCTAATGACACTTCACGTTCCGCACTGTTACCACCTAATAAAACCGCAACCTTGCCAAAATTAATGCTCATTATTTTTCGCCTACTAATTTCATTTTTTCAATGTCTAACTTTAAATCTGCTAATGTTTTTACCACTGCACCAATGTTTCCTGCGCCTTGGGTTAATACAATATCACCTTCGCCAATAACCTGTGCCAGTGCAGCAGGTAATGCCTCGGGTGACGCAACAAAAATGGGTTCTTTGTCTGTATGTTGACGTATTGTGCGACATAAAGAACGGCTATCTGCTCCGGCGATAGGCGCTTCGCCTGCAGCATAAACATCCAGTAACAAGAGCTGATCGACCTGTCCTAAAACATGCGCAAAGTCTTCATAGAGATCACGAGTTCGCGTATAACGGTGTGGCTGATAAGCCATCACTAAGCGCTTCTCTGGCCAACCTTCACGTACTGCATTAATGGTTGCCTGCACTTCTGTTGGATGATGACCATAATCGTCAACCAACATCGCTTTACCATTACCCGTTTCAAATTCACCATATTGCTCAAAACGACGACCAATGCCTTCGAACTCTGAGAATGCTTGGATAATGGCTTCATCACCAATTTCATCTTCCATAGCAACAGCAATCGCCGCGGCCGCATTTAATGCATTATGTTTACCAGGCAGGTTCAACTGAATTGTAATGTCCTCGCGGTTAACACGATGTACAGTAAATTCGCTGCGATTCATTGACTGTTTAAAACCTGAAATGCGTACATCTGCTTTTTCATGAAAACCATAAGTAACACATTGTCGTGCAAACTGTGGAATCAACTCTTCAACCACTTCATCGTCTAAACAAACCACCGCCGTACCATAAAAGGGTAAGTTTTGGATAAAAGTAACAAAGGTATCTTTTAATATTTCAAAGCTGCCTTGATAGGTATCCATATGATCCGCTTCAATATTAGTGACCACTGAAACCATCGGCTGAAGGTGTAAAAAGGATGCGTCACTCTCATCAGCTTCGGCAATCAGATAACGACTTTGTCCTAATTTTGCATTGGTTCCGGCACTGTTCAAAAGGCCACCAATAACAAAGGTCGGATCTAAGCCTGCTTGACCATAAATACTGGCAATCAAACTTGTTGTGGTGGTTTTACCGTGGGTGCCTGCAACTGCAACACCATGTCGGTAACGCATCAACTCAGCCAACATTTCAGCACGTCGAACAACCGGAATACGTGCTTGTTGTGCTGCTAATAATTCTGGGTTTTCAGGATTGATTGCCGTAGAAACGACGACAACAGAAGCACCATAAATATTTTCTTGTTGGTGACCAATAAAGATTTCTGCACCAATTGAACGTAATCGTTCGACAACTGAGTTTTCAGCTATATCTGAACCCGTTATTTTATAACCTTCATAAGCAAGCACTTCTGCAATACCACCCATACCGGCACCGCCAATACCCACAAAATGAATCTGTTTTACCCTGCGCATTTCAGGAATAATGGTGCGTATTTTTGCAAGTTCAATTTTTTTCATAATTCGTCGGTCACTTATTTTTTTTATTCGTTATTACTCGTTAATACTCGTTAATACAGAGTAATTAGACTCTATTGTTAATAAATAGCAGAAATTTACATGCTAATATTTACTTTTATTTGTGTGAATTAACTGTCTCTATACATATTTGTGCAACACGCTCAGTTGCATCCGCAATCCCTGCTTTTTTACATTGCTCAGACATATCAATCAATAACTGCCTATTTTGGCTGAATGCTTGTAAATAATCACTTAATTTTTTCGCATTTAACTGTTTTTGAGGGATTAATACTGCTCCCCCTTGGCTCACTAAATCCTGCGCATTCTTGGTTTGATGATCATCAACAGCATGCGGCAAAGGAACGAATATGGCCGGTAAACCAACCACGGCAACCTCAGCAACAGTCAACGCACCCGCCCGGCAAATAACGAGATCGGCCCATGCATAACTTGCATCCATATCCGTAATAAATTCTTGTACATCAACATTTATCTGTTTACAGCTCGTTGCGTAACTATCCTGAACTTGTGCAAGCTTACCTTTACCGGTTTGATGAATAACTGAAACGCTATCATTCTCGAATGTAGCAATCACATCAGGCAACAAATCATTTAATACTTTCGCACCTAGGCTACCACCAACCACTAATACTTTAAGGGACTGTTGTGGCTCAGAAATAACCTTTTCTGGCAACTTAAGCACACTTTCTCGTACCGGATTACCCACTAAAATCGCTTTTTTATCCGTAAAGGCGCCATCAAAACCCATCAGCACCTTTTTAGCAAAGCGCGCTAAAATGCGGTTAGTTAATCCAGCTGCTGCATTTTGCTCATGCAATAATACAGGAATCCCCATCGTCCAAGCTGCAATACCACCGGGCCCACTAGCAAAACCGCCCATGCCTAACACTAAATCAATGTTTCTATTTTTTAACACCGCTCTTGCCTGCAGGATAGATTTAATAATGCGAATCGGTGCCATTAATAATCGTTTTAAGCCATTACCGCGAACGCCCGCTATATCTATAAAATCAATTTCGTAGCCATGCTCGGGGACTAGTTGCGCTTCCATCCGATCTGCAGTACCTAACCAACTAACCTTCCAGCCCTGTTTTTTTAATTTATCAGCCACCGCAAGCCCAGGAAAAACATGCCCTCCAGTACCTCCCGCCATCACCAACAATGTTTTATTCGTTTTCATCTGCATCTTTTTCAATCTCAGTTTTTGTCTTTTTCGTGGGGCTTTTCTTTAAGCGAATTGGCGAAGCTGCAATGCGCGTTTCAAAATCAATACGTAATAACAATGCCACCGCAATCGCAATTGAAATAAGACTCGAACCACCATAACTAACCAGTGGGAGTGTCAAACCTTTAGTCGGTGCAATACCGGAAGCTGCACCGATATTTACTGCGGTCTGGAAGAAAAACCAGATAGCGATACCAATCGCAACATAACCTGCAAACACTAAAGGTGTTTTTAATGCGAGTGCTTTTTTACCAATTGAAAATGCACGATAAACTAAAATAAATTCTAAAATAATAACGATACTTACGCCGATGAAGCCAAGTTCTTCTGCAAGAATAGCCATGATGAAGTCTGTATGCGCCTCTGGTAGATATTCCAGCTTTTGTACTGAATTTCCTAACCCTTGGCCAAACCAACCGCCTCGACCAAAAGCCATTAATGATTGGGTTAATTGATAACTTCGCCCAAAGGGATCTGCCCACGGGTCAAGGAAACCAACAACACGTGCCATTCGATAAGGCGAGATAACCACCAACAATACGATCACCGCTAACAAGGCGACAATAATACTGATGAAATTAATTAATTTAGCATCCGCAATAAACAGCATGCCCATCATGATCACAACAATAACAACCGTTGAACCTAAGTCAGGCTGCGACATCAGTAAACCAGCAAACATGCTCATGATAATTAATGGCTTAATAAACCCTTTAATGGTATCAACCACCTCCTCTTGGCGGCGAACTAAATAGCTTGCTAAAAAAAGTACAATCGCTAACTTCGCAAACTCAGAGGGCTGCACATTAATAGGCCCTAAACGTAACCAACGCGATGACCCGTTTACCTCAGTACCAATCAGTATGACTGCAACAAGTGCCAATAATGACAATGCTAATATCAGCATTTGCCGGTCATACCAAAATGAAAATGGGACATTCACTATGGCAGCGATCAGAGCTAAACAGATACATACGTACAATACTTGACGCTTCAAAAAACGAAATGGGTCATCAGAGATTGCAATTCCTTCTGGTATGGACGATGAAGCGACGATCACCATACCGATACACATCAGTACTAACACAACCACTAAGAGCGGTTTGTCATAGGGCTGATTAATATCATCAAAAGTAAAGAGAGCACGTAACTTTTGTATCATGTTTCACTCAAAATAAGTTTGTTAACCAGGGCCTTAAAGTGATCCCCACGTGCCATAAAATTTGGGTACATATCTAAGCTAGAACAAGCGGGGCTTAAAATAACCAGATCGCCTTGTTGCACATGGGTATTGATGTGTTTAATTGCTGACGCTAAATCATCAACAATGTGAGCAATCGGGGCAGCCCGATTGATTTTTTGTGCATCCGCGCCAAAACAACAAATCTCGCCTTTAATATCGGTCAAAAATGGCAGCAATTCATTAAAGTCAGCCCCTTTGCCATCTCCCCCTAAAATAAGGTGTACATCGCCACTGATAGTTTCAGATAATCCGAGTAAAGCCGCTTGAGTTGCACCAATATTGGTCGCTTTAGAATCGTTAATCCAACGTATCCCCTGCGCCTGTGCAACAAATTCGCAACGATGCTCAAGTCCGCTGTAAGTGGTCAACGTATTCAGCATTGATGGCATATTTAAAGCAACCGCCTCACCAAGCGCAAGCGCAGCTAATGCATTTAGCCAATTATGCTTACCACTCAATTTCAGCTCGCTTACCGCTAGAAGTGATTGTTCTCCCTTTGCTAGGTAACTGTGATTATTGTTATCTACAGCTATCTGATAGTCAGCGTCAGAAAAACCAAAATTTGTCGTTTGTTGTTGCTTGTCCTGTACATAGGTCAACGCGTCTTGTTGGTTAAATAGCGCAACTCTTGCCTGAGTGTAAATGGTCTGTTTAGTATCAATATAGTGCTGATATGAATCATACCTATCGAGGTGATCTTCACTCACATTTAAAATAGTTGCGATATCTGCATCTAATGACTGAGTTGTCTCAAGCTGAAAACTAGAAAGCTCTAGAATATAAAGGTCAATATCGGGAGAGAGGAGATCTAAGGCAGGAATACCAATATTGCCTCCGACAGCCACACGTATGCCCGCTTCTTTTGCCATCTCACCTAATAAACTGGTCACCGTACTCTTACCGTTAGAACCAGTAATGGTGACACATTTAGCGTGCTGATAAGCTGAGGTTTTAAGTTTTTGTGCAAACAGTTCAATATCGCCAATCACCCTACAACCCGCCTTGATAGCAGATTGTAAAGCAGGTGTTGCAAGCGCAATACCCGGGCTTGAAACAATCAGCGGATATTCAGCTAATTTTTCACCGCAAAGCGCCCCTTTGATCAAGGTGACGCCCGGCGCTAATTTATCTTCACCTGGAGGCTGCGCGCGGGTATCAAAAACAGTCACTTGATAACCCGACTGAAATAGATAGTTTACGGTGGCTAATCCGGTAATGCCTAAGCCTAATACGGCAACGTTTTGTTGTGCCATATTAACGTACTTTTAAAGTAACAAGACCAATCAATACCATCACAATAGTGATGATCCAAAAACGCACAATAACACGTGGCTCTGGCCAACCTTTTTTCTCATAGTGGTGATGAATCGGTGCCATACGGAAAATGCGTTGTTTACGGAGTTTGTAAGAGCCAACCTGTAAAATTACCGACAGTGTTTCGATAACAAAAATCCCCCCCATAATAACCAGTAGGATCTCTTGGCGAACTAATACCGCAATCACACCTAACAAGGCACCTAACGCTAATGAACCAACATCGCCCATAAACACTTGTGCAGGGTAAGTATTAAACCATAGAAACCCTAATCCGGCGCCCACAATGGTGCCACAAATAATCACTAATTCACTCGCTTTAGGAATATAAGGGATATATAAGTAATGTGCGTAATTAACATGACTAGTGAGATAGGCAATTAATGCAAAAGCCGCTGCGACCATTACCGTTGGCATAATTGCCAGTCCATCTAAACCATCGGTTAAGTTAACTGCATTACTACTTCCCACCACAGTGAAATATACTAACGGGATAAATAACCAACCTAAATAGGGCATATATTCTTTAAAGAATGGCACAACAAACGTTAATTCGGCAGGGCTTGAAGCAGTCACCATTAAGATAATAGCCAGTACAATTGCGGTGACCGATTGCCAAAAATATTTCCAACGCGCGATCAACCCATCAGGGTGTTTACGTACTACTTTTAAGTAATCATCCATAAAACCAATCGCACCAAATGCGATGGTAGTAAACAGTACAATCCACACGTAATGGTTATCTAAACGAGTCCAAAGCAATGTTGATAATGTAATCGCAGCCAGTATCATCAACCCACCCATGGTTGGTGTACCCGCTTTACTAAAGTGAGATTCAGGGCCGTCATCGCGTACCACTTGTCCAATCTGCATGCTTTGTAAGAAACGTATTAGTTTCGGGCCAACCCAAAGTGAAAATGCAAGTGCTGTTAAAACAGCCATGACCATACGTACCGACAGGTAGGTCAATACGTTAAGAAAAGAAAAATGGCTTGAAAAAAGCTCTGCTAACCAAACTATCATGGGGTTATCCTATTTGAGGTTGCTTTATGAAAGCAACAATCTCTTCCATTTTAGCGCTACGAGAGCCTTTAACTAAAATGGTTAAATTTTTATTGCTAGATTTTTGTAAATAAGGTGTTAAGTATGCTTTTAACCCTGCTTTATCGGCAAAGTGAACCGAGCTTTGATCGCTTAAACTACTAAAAGATTGATGTGTAAACTGCGTTAATTGACCAACAGTTAATAGTAAATTAACTCCTTTTTCTGCAGCATATTCACCGACACTGCGATGCTCTTGCTCTGCATATTGACCAAGTTCTCCCATATCAGCAACAATCAGTAATTTTTCCCCCGAACACTGCATCAACAAGTCGATCGCTGCTTTTAGTGATGCTGAATTAGCATTATAACTATCATCAATTAATAACAGATTATCGTTCACCTGAGTGCTGTTCACACGCCCCGCTACTTGTTTTAAATTAGCAAGACCTTGACGAATATGGTGTAAGTCACAACCTAAAACGAGTGCCATGCTTGTCGCAGCTAATGCATTACTGACATTATGCTTACCTGCAATATTCAAGCAAACCTGCTCTTTACTATGCTCATAGTTAAGCGTAAATATTGCGTTTCCTAATGGGTCATAGGTCACATCACTTGCATAAACAGTTGCATCAGTATCTGTTTGAGAGAAGGTAAACAGCTGGCTTTGTTGAGCATTTAATTGCTTAATAAACGTCTCTGAAAATTTTGCATCAAGGTTAACAACGCCGGTGCCACATTTCGTTAAGCTTGACCAAATTTCACTCTTTGCGTTAGCAACACCTTCGATACTGCCAAACCCTTCAAGATGTGCAGGCATGACATTGTTAATTAACGCGACGTCTGGTTTCGCTAAGTTTGCAGTATAAGCAATCTCACCTTGGTGATTAGCACCGAGTTCAACGACGGCATAACGGTGATGCTCTGTTAAACGCAGTAACGTCAATGGCAAGCCAATATCATTATTAAAATTACCCGCTGTCGCTAATACGCTATTTTCTGACTGACTAAACACGCCTAAAATCGCAGCTAACATCTCTTTGGTGGTGGTTTTTCCATTACTACCTGTTATCGCAGCACACTTTAAATTTTCTATTTTTGTTTTTACGTAAGCACTTAATAAACCTAATGCAATACGTGTATCTTTTACCAAAATTGTAGGTAACTCAGAACTTGTTTTCTGATGAACAAGCAATGCACTAGCGCCCGCTTGTTGTGCATTTGTTAGGAAATTATGCGCATCAAAGCTCTCGCCTTGTAATGCAATAAATAGGCAACCCGCTTCAATATTGCGCGTATCAGTACAGACGCTATTAATAGACAGCTGCGACTCATTACTATTGAGTAATTTTCCTGCAGTTGCCGTTGCTATTTCAGCTAAAGTGAGTGGAATCATAAATCCGTCTTTTTATTTTCTAAATGTTGTAACGAGGCTAATAACAGTCTATCGCTATAATCAATACGTGTTTCGCCAATAATTTGATAATCTTCATGGCCTTTACCTGCCACTAAAATAAGATCATTTTCTTGGCTATCTGCTAACAATTTTACAATGGCTTGCTTTCTATCATGAATACAATCAATCTGTTGCGGTTGTGTAAAGCCAGATAATATATCTTGCATTATCTGCTCGGCAGGCTCGGTGCGGGGGTTATCATCAACTAAAATCACTTTATCCGCAAAGGCTTCAGCTATTTTTGCCATTTCCGCGCGTTTTCCTTTATCTCTATCACCACCACAACCAAAAACGCAGATTAAACGACCAGTTTTACTGTGCTTTTTTAGTGCGACAAGGGCTTTTTCTAACGCATCGGGTGTATGTGCATAATCAACAACAAAGGTACTTTGTTGTTGAGAAAAGTAATATTGCTCCATACGCCCTGCAACAGTATCTAAATGAGGGATGGTTTTTTCTATTTCAGCAATAGTAAATCCTTCAGCAAGCAGTTGAGTAATAACAGCGGCTAGATTAGCGACATTAAAATCACCATAAAAAGGCGCCATAATAGAACCATTACCCCAAGAAGACTCAAACTTAAATGATAAACCTTGTGCTAAATAGGAAACATTATTAACAGATAGATAACGATGTGAATCAGTTCGTTTACCCATTGCACTGTAGGTAATTGCATCGCTGTAACCGGCTAACCAAGTTCCCCCGACCTCATCATCTAAATTAATAATGCGCTGTTGTAATGGGAACTCATCAAATAGCATTTTTTTTGCTTGAGCATACTCTTGCATCGTGCCGTGGTAATCGAGGTGATCACGGCTTAAATTAGTAAAAATTGCACTGTGAAAAGGTAATGCACTAACTCGGCCTTGCGCTAGTCCATGCGAAGAAACTTCCATCAACGTATATTTTGCACCTTTTACGTGATAATCCCTTAAGCAACTAAACACCGATAACGGATCTAATGTAGTGTTTAAACTGTCGCTTAATTCGCCAAATAGGCCGTTTCCAATGGTGCCCATCTGTGCACTTTTTTGATTTAATAGCGTAAGGCTATTAGCTAATAAGGTTGCAATGGTGGTTTTACCGTTGGTACCTGTAATCGCAATGACTTTATGGCAGTCGGCGGCAGGAAAATAAAAACGAGAGGCAAGTTTGCTGAGTATTTTGGGTAGCTGATAAAAATGAATAATGACCGCACCATTTTGTTCAGTGATTAAGCCATGTTTTTCAGATTGCTTGGTTTCAGATAAAACCGCACAAGCACCTAATTTAATCGCATTAGGGATGAATTCACGGCCATCTAATAAGGCGCCTTGTAATGCAACAAACAGATCGTTTTTTGTGATTTGACGACTATCAAGCGTCATGCCAGCTAATGTAATTGATAATGATCGCGGCAGCGATAGCCACGGTGATAAAAGCTCAGTTAATGGCGGGATAGTTTGATTTGACATGGTCTTATTTAGCATCGTTTAATTGGTCCAACAGGGTATAGCGGTTATTTTCGTCATCAGGACGAATATGCGATAATAACAGTGAACTTTGCATCACGGCTGAAAAAACCGGTGCAGCAACATCACCGGCATAATAGCGGTCTCCCTGTGGTTCATTGATCATCACAACAATTGAGAATTTTGGATTAGTTGCAGGTGCAATACCTGCAAAAATTGAGACATAATCGTCACCGTACCCGCCAGCTTCAGCTTTACGCGAGGTACCCGTTTTACCTGCAATTCGGTAACCTTCAACACGCGCTTTACGCGCTGTGCCGCCTTGTTCACTGACTCCTTCCATCATATGCACAACTTCCAAGGCGATATTTCTTGGAATAACCTGCTCACCTTCACCTGGATTATCTATTTTTAAGATACTGAGTGGGTATTGTTTCCCACCACTGCCTAGAATTGCGTAAGCTTTAGCAATTTGTAATGTCGTGGCTGTGATACCATATCCAAATGACATCGTAGCTAGCTCAAAGTCAGACCAACGATGGCGTAGTGGTAAACGGCCCATACTCTCACCAATCAGTCCAATACCGGTATCATTACCCAAACCAAAATCAGCAAAGGTCTGCTGTAATTCACCCGGCTGTAGACGTAATGCTAATTTACTTACCCCAATATTACTGGATTTTTTAAGGATCATCGCAAGATCGATCTTACCTAAATTTGTGCCATCACGAACACGACGACCACCGATATTCATCCACCCTGGTGATGTATTAATTATTTCATCAACATCGGTTTTTTTATGCGCAAGTGCACTCGCAACCACCAACGGTTTAACCGTTGACCCCGGTTCAAAGGTATCTGTAATCGCACGGTTTCTTAATTTATAAGGTTGATACTGGCTACGATCATTAGGGTTAAACGAAGGAAAGTTCGCCATTGCATAAATTTCACCGGTGTTCACGTCGACGACAACAACTGATCCAGATGTCGCCTGGTGAATTTTAACTGCACGTTTAAGCTGACTATATGCAACTGCCTGAATGCGTTGATCGATACTTAGCTGTAGGTTACCCGCCGCTTTTTTCTCTTTTACTACTTCAATATGGTCTATTACATTGCCAAGTCTGTCTTTACGAACACGGTTTTTACCCGTTTGGCCTTGTAGGAAGTTGTTATAGGTTTTCTCAATCCCCTCGATCCCTTGTGCATCAAGATCGGTTAAACCGATAATATTGGCATTGATTTCTCCCGTAGGATAAAAACGATGTGATTCTAATTGGTTGGAGATCCCCGCTAATTTAAGCTGTTTAATATAATCAACAATAGGGGCATTAACCTGGCGTTTAAGATAAACAAAACGTGCATTAGGTCGTTCAATAATGCGAACTAAGTCTTCCATCTTAACATCTAATACTTCAGCTAAAGCGGGCCACTTTTTAGACTCGAAGAATTTTTTCTTGGTATATCTTGTTTTACCGGTGCGAGTATTTTCGACAGCACTTTCCTGCCATTGTTGATCGTTAAATGCGTAAGACTCTTTGACTGTTTTAGGATCAACCCAAATAGCATAAGCCGGAACACTAATAGCCAGTTCCTCACCATGGCGATCAGAAATATTACCACGATGAGTCACAGACTGGGTAACACGCAAGCTACGTTTATCTGCTTCTTGAGTGAGGTATTCAGGTTCAATTACCTGAATATAGGCAAGGCGAGTGATCAGCAGAAGCGCAATGATTCCGACTACAATAGAAACAAACACAAAACGCCATGAAGAAAAGGCATGATACACTTTTCTAGGCTGGGCTTGTTTTGCTTTTCTTTTTTTAGTCTGAATCCGTTTCATTTTTATGGTACTTCCACTAAGACTGTATTATTTTTTGTCGGTTGTGCCATCGATAACTTGTTTTTTGCAATACGTCTTATTCGACTATGCTCATCCAAGGTGTGCTCTTCGATAAGCAAGTTTTGCCATTCGATCATTAAGTTATCTTTTTGCTGCGCTAAGTGTTCTTTTTCAGTCGCTAATTTACGAGTTTCATGAGTTAAAAAAATGTTATAAAACGCGCTTAGTAACAGAACAATTGCGAATATCACCACCACAAAGTGGCGGCGTAAATCAGCGACAATTAGCAACAACAAATTATCACGTGATTCAGTCAATTATTCGCTCTCTGGCTGCGCAATTTTAAGCGCTACACGCAGCACAGAACTTCGTGCACGAGGATTATCATCCACTTCACGCGCACTTGGCTTCAATGCTTTGCCTACTGCTTTTAATGTTTTTCCCGATTGCATCTGTGCATCCGTGAGTGGCAATCCTGCAGGATATTCACGCCCTTTCTCTTGCTTACGAATAAAGCGTTTTACAATTCGATCTTCCAATGAATGAAAACTAATCACCGAAAGTTGTCCACCAATAGCGAGAATATCTAAGGCACCGTCTAATACTTTATGGATCTCTTCTAGTTCACTATTTACATAGATGCGGATCGCTTGGAAACTACGCGTTGCTGGATGCTTTTTCTTTTCACGCTTAGGACAAAGGCGCTCAATAAGTTGTGCTAAATCTAAGGTACGTAAGAAAGGTTTTTCTTCACGATCTTCGACAATTGCGCGTGCAATTCTGTAAGCAAACTTCTCTTCACCAAAGGTTTTTAATACCCAGCTAATATCTTCAACATCCGCTTTTGCTAACCAATCTGCAGCACTGATACCCGAAGTCGGATCCATGCGCATATCTAATGGGCCATCACGCATAAAACTAAAACCACGCTCAGCGTCGTCAAGTTGTGGTGATGAAACACCGAGGTCGAGCAATACACCATCGATCTTACCCGCAAGGCCTAGCTCTTTTACGTATTCAGCTAAGCCAGAGAATGGCCCATGAATAATCGTAAAACGCGGATCTTTCTTCATTAACTCTTCACCCACCGCGATTGCGCGAGGGTCTCTATCGATAGCAATTAAACGCCCATTTTCACCTAATCGGTCCAAAATATAGCGAGAATGTCCACCACGCCCAAAGGTGCCGTCGACATAAATACCATCTTCTTTAAGCGCTAAACCGTTAACCGCTTCATCTAATAAAACCGTGATATGCTCTGCCATTACAGTGAGAATCCTTTTAAACTTTCTGTTAATTGGTCACCAGTCGGTAAACCTTCGAGTAGATCAGCTTCAACTTGCTGCTGCCACATATCTTCATCCCACAATTCAAACTTATTAAACTGGCCGACTAACATCACTTTTTTTTGTAATTTTGCGTGTTTTCGTAACGTAGGCGCAATTAATAAACGCCCACCTTTGTCTAACTCAGTCTCGGTCGCATGACCTAAAATCAAACGTTGAACACGACGTTCAACGTCATTGGTACTGGATAATGTGCTTAATTTTTTTTCTATCACTAACCATTCATTTAATGGGTAAAGTAATAGACAGGGAGACTGCAGATCGATAGTGCACACAAATTGTCCCTGGCAGGACTCGATCAAACCATCACGATAACGTGTTGGCATGGCGATCCTTCCCTTGGTATCAATATTTATGGCATTTGCACTACGCAACATGACGAGTAAACCCTAAATTAATTAAGAAATTATCCACTTTTATTGTCATTTATTGTTCTTTTTGGCAAAAAGATCCACTTTTAGACACTTTTTACCACAATAGATCTGGAAGTTTAATAAAGTGCACCATTTTTGCAAGTAAAGGATCTTTTTTTTTACTGTTACTTGTCACACAAACATGATTTATTTATTCTAAATTGGTGAATATTAGGCTAGAGAAAATAATTTCTCTTAAATTGTGAATTTATTATCAAGAATGGCAATGAATAAGATCTATGTGATATAGTCCGCGATTAGCTGTTTTATTTAAAAAGGATACTCCTTTGTTAGACCAAGAATTAAAAGCATTTGTGATAACACAAATCGAAGATATGAAAGCCAAAGACATTACTATTATTGATGTAGCAGGTACCTCTGATGTAACTGATACAATGATTATCTGTACGGGTAACTCAAAGCGTCACGTACGCTCTATTGCAGAACAAACTGCTCTAGAAGCTAAACGTGCTGGCGATGCACCAATTGGTGTAGAAGGCTTAGAAGGTAGTGAATGGGTATTAGTTGACCTAGGTAATGTTGTATTACACGTAATGCAAGATGAAACGCGTCAATTTTACGACCTTGAAAAGCTTTGGGGACACTCTGCTTAATGAAAATTCAGTTGATCGCAGTAGGCACTAAGATGCCAGACTGGGTTGAAAAAGGATATCAAGAGTATGCACGACGCTTTCCTAAAGAGATGCAACTTGAGTTGCTTGAAATCAATGCAGGAAAGCGCGGCAAAAATGCAGATATAGCACGCATTTTGAAAAAAGAGGGAGAGCTGACATTAGCGGCAATTCCTAAAGGTAATAAAATTGTGACCCTTGAAGTCACAGGTAAAGCATGGACAACCGAGCAATTAGCAGGTGAGATGAAAAAGTGGCAGTTAGATGCACGCAACATCAGCTTACTGATCGGTGGACCAGAAGGCCTTGCACCAGAGTGTATTGCAAAGTCGGAACAACGCTGGTCGCTTTCGCCACTCACTTTACCCCACCCTTTAGTGCGTATCATCGTTGCTGAAGGACTATACCGCGCTTATACTTTAACGATTAATCATCCCTACCATCGCGAGTAATTTGTGGCAAGAAAACGCATCAATATACGTAATCATTCTGCTGAGTCAGCACTTTTTATGCGCCGTACGTTGGTGGTTTTCATCGCTATTATTATTGCGATTGGGGTATTAATTAGTAACCTTTATTACCTACAAATCAACTCCTTTGAAAGCTTCCAAACACGCTCAAACGACAACCGTATCAACGTACAGACGGTTCCGCCCAATCGTGGTTTAATCTACGACAGAAACGGTATTATTTTAGCAGAAAACAGACCCGTATATAGTTTACAGGTTGTTGTTAGAAAGACTAAAAACCTGACGGAAAAGATTGATAATTTACGTGATATGTTAGGACTTACCGATAAAGAGGTGGAAAGCTTTTACAGCCGTAATCGTTACTCTCGCTCTTTTAAACCGGTTTTATTACGCGATCAGTTAAGTGAAAAAGAGGTGGCTCTCTTTACCGTTAATCAGCACCTTTTCAAGGGTTTTTCAATTCAAGCAAACCTTAAACGTTATTACCCGTTTGGTGAAGCCTTCACCCATGTATTAGGGTACATCGCAAAAATTAACAGCAACGATATAAAACGTATTGATGAACGCGGGGAAACTGCACGCTATCGCGGTACTCATTACATTGGTAAATTGGGTATCGAAAAATATTATGAAGAACTGTTACACGGCAAACCAGGACAGCGTCAAGTTGAAGTAGACAGCTGGGGTAAGGTTATCCGTGTGCTCAACTTTACACCGCCAATACCTGGTAAAGATATCAAACTTAATATCGATATTCAGCTGCAACTAAAAGCTCAGAACTTACTCGGAGATACACGTGGTAGCATTATTGTTATGGATACACGCACAGGCGGGGTGTTGAGTCTTGTTTCTAATCCAAGTTATGACCCAAACCTATTTGTGCAGGGTATAAGCAGTAAAAAGTATAATGAACTGTTAAATTCAAAGGATAGACCACTTATAAACCGTGCGACACAAGGTCGATATCCACCCGCTTCAACCATTAAACCACAAATGGCCCTGCTCGCATTAGATACCAATGTGATTACTGAGCATACTAAAATAAAAGATCCTGGTTGGTGGATAGTGCCAGGAAGTAAGCGACGCTTCCGTGATTGGAAACGCTGGGGACATGGTGAAGTTGACGTTAATCATGCCATTGAACAAAGTTGTGATACTTTCTTTTATGATGCTTCCTATAAAATAGGTATCGATAGAATAAACCCATTCATGGAAAAATTTGGTTTTGGTCAATATAGCGGTCTTGACCTTGGAGAAGAGACTAAAGCGATCATGCCTTCTAGAGAATGGAAGCGTGAGCGATATAATGCGCCTTGGTATGACGGCGATACTATTTCGGTGGGTATTGGTCAAGGTTACTGGACAGTAACTCCAATTCAGTTAACCCAAGCAACGGCGACTTTAGCACGCAGAGGTGAGATTATAACACCGCATATATTACACTCAATTGTGGGTGATGGGGGAGAGTTCACTCCACCAGTGCAAGCTTCGCAACCTATTAAATTAAAAGATGAACATTATTGGGATATCGCATTAAAGGCAATGTATGGTGTAACTAGCAATACTAGGGGTACGGGACATCGTGCCTTTGCAAATACTTCCTATACCGTCGCAGGTAAATCAGGTACGGCGCAGGTCATTAACATGGCTGAAGATGAAGAATATGATGCAGAAAACATTTCAGAACGTCATCGTGATAATGCTATGTTTGTCGCATTTGCACCCTATGAGTCGCCTGAAATTGTAACCACCGTTATTCTTGAAAATGCGGGCGGAGGAAGTTCTAATGGCGCGCCAATTGTTCGAGCACTATTTGATGAGTACTTCGACCACATAAAAACAAAAGATAAATTGGATGAGATAGATGGTTAGTACCAAAGCACAAAAAAGTATCTTCTACCGATTGCATATCGATCCGTGGCTATTATTGGGGATTTTTTGTTTAATGGGCTTAAGCCTTATCACTCTTTACTCTGTCAGCCCAGACTGGGTGATGCCTCAACTAATTAGGCTAGCAATTGCTATTACTGCAATGCTTGTCATGGCACAGATCCCCCCCGAGGTTTACCAACGCTGGACACCTGCGGTATTTATTGTTGGTGTGCTTTTATTGATTGCTGTATCCGTTTTTGGGCATACAGGTAAGGGAGCACAACGTTGGTTAGATCTTGGTTTTACCAAGTTTCAACCCTCAGAGATAATGAAACTTATCATGCCCTTTGCCGTTGCCTATTATATTAGCCAACATACGCTACCAGTACGTTTAAAAAATGCCGTTATTGCACTACTCATCGTGCTTGTTCCAACACTCTTAATCGCTAAACAACCTGATTTGGGTACGTCTATTTTAGTCGCTTCTTCGGGAATATTTGTTCTGTTTCTTTCTGGCATATCATGGTTATATATTAGTATTGCTATTGGTGCTGTGCTTGCTTTCGTCCCTATTTTATGGTTTTACCTGATGCATGATTATCAGCGAACTCGGGTGATGACATTGTTTAATCCTGAGGCGGATCCGCTCGGTGCTGGTTACCATATAATACAATCTAAAATAGCGATTGGCTCAGGGGGTGTTTGGGGTAAAGGTTGGCTTCAAGGAACACAATCTCAACTAGAGTTTTTACCCGAAAGGCATACTGACTTTATATTTTCGGTGTATTCAGAAGAGTTTGGTTTTGTTGGCATTCTCTTACTGTTAACGATCTACCTATTTATTATTGGTCGCGGTCTATGGATAGCAAACCAAGCGCAGGACGCTTTTACAAAATTAGTTGCTGGTAGTATTATCCTCACTTTCTTTGTTTACATTTTTGTAAATATTGGCATGGTAAGTGGCCTGCTGCCCGTTGTTGGTGTCCCACTGGCATTAATAAGCTATGGTGGTACTTCTATCGTCACTTTATTGGCGGGGTTTGGTGTATTAATGTCATTTAATACCCATAAACGTTTTAATAGAAAATAATAGTCTCACAGAGTACTAAAATGAAAAAAAAAATAAATGTTGTTCTCAGCTTGTCATTACTTACTTTAGTCGTAGGCTGTAGCTCTGATCGTTATCAATATAAGAATGATCATCAAGCAGATAGTATCCCTTCACTGGATCATGTCGAAGATGCAGTGCCTCGTTATGAGCCTTATTCTCGCGGTGGAAATAGCAACTACCGTGTCCGTGGCATCGATTATAAAGTGATCAAAGATGTCACCTCTTTTACCGAGCAAGGTTACGCGTCATGGTACGGCAATAAGTTTCATGGTCATTTGACCTCTAATGGTGAGCGCTACGATATGTATGCAATGAGTGCTGCACATAAAAACCTGCCCTTACCGAGTTACGTAAAAGTAACTAACCTTGAGAATAACAAAACGGTTATTGTACGCGTGAACGATCGTGGTCCTTTTCATGAAGGACGGGTTATTGATCTCTCTTACGCGGCAGCTAATAAACTTGATATTGTAAAATCGGGGACGGCTAAGGTAGAAGTCGAGCTTATCCATATTGATGAACAGCAAAACAGCTATAAGAATGATTTTTTAAATGGTTATTTTTATGTGCAATATTTAGTGACGTCACAGCCAGATAAAGCTGAAACACTGAGCAAAGCCCTATCAAAAAAGTACCAAGTGGAACCTATCGCCGTTAAAGATAATAGCAACTACCGTCTACGTTTAGGTCCTTTCAGCAGTGAAAAAGAAGCACAAGCATTGTTAGCAAAATTACGACCAGACTACCCTAGCGCCTTTGTTATACATCAGAAAAAGCGCTAACGTCTGCGGCGCTAATCTAAGGTTACCCGTAGATTAGCGCTTTCTAATTATTATGCAGAAGCGGTATTATTTAATTGCTCATTTTTGCGCTGTTTTGCTATCAAACTATAACCTATAATCACTAACACACCTTGCAGCATCATCACGGCCGTCATTGCAATCACACCATACTCAGTAAACCATGAAACTAGCGCACTTGCTATTACGCATAACATCATCTGTAAGAAATTCAATAACCCCGATGCTGATGCACTATTGGTTTTAAAAGTAGCTAGTGCATTATTAGCAACAATAGGATAAATACCGCCATTCGCAGCTGCCATGAAACACATTGGAATCAACAGTGGAATAATGCTATCGGTTGGCCCCATTACAGCCACTAAAAGCATAACGATGACACTTAAAAGAAAGCCTTTCAATAACCACGGTAAAATTAATGCACTATCATAGCGGCTTAGTAAATGTCGACAGCTATAACCACCTGCAATAAAGGCGATGGTTTGTGGAATGTAACTTAACCCTATGTCGGTACCAGAATAGCCCATTGCACTCATAGCAAAGGGTGATCCTGTTAACCATGCAAAGAAAGCTGCAGAACAAGCTGCATAAATAATCATATTACCGCTAAATGTTTTTGATTTTAGAAAGCCCACATATTGCTGCAAAATAGATTCTTTTGGCCCTTTAATTTTTTGTTCCTGAGAGGCTGTTTTTTTAACGCTAAAGTCGATTAAGCTACTGCGTACACTCCACACAATACCAATCAGTAATAAACAATAAAAAATACTCTGCCAACCTAGGTGTGCTTCAAGTACCGCACCGAGTAAAGGGGCTAATGCCGGTGATAACGCAACTAATGGCATGACTGTCGCAAAAACGCGCTGGGAGGTTTTATCATCATATTTTTCGATAACAAAAGATTGCCAAATGATGGTTGACCCAGCAGCGCCTATAGATTGTATAAACCGCCCAGCTAATAATAGTTCAACACTATCAGACATTGCACAAATAACAGTACCAACACTAAAGATAGCTAAGCTGCTAATAAGCACTTTCTTTTTGCCAAATGCATTACTAATAGGGCCATAGATAAGCTGACCTATCGCCATACCAAGCAGGAATATACTCAGAGACCAGCCAATCATCTGACTGCTTGTCGCTAAATCTTGGCGTAAAGTATCAAATGCAGGTAAGTACATATCGGTAGCAAGAAAGCCTAACATGCTTAACCCGGCTAACCATATATAGGGAATTTTTGGTTCTACTTTATTTAGCTTTGAATTCATTTTTAGGCTCATAATAAGGGATTTCGCACATTATAGGCTTGTACAAAAAAGGAATAAAACGGTATATTTTAACCCTTGCTATCAAAAAAGTTGATGTGTATGTTTTCCAATCATGATTTAATCGTTATCGACACGGTTGCCCGCCGGGGAAGTTTCTCTGCAGCAGCTGAAGAGTTACATAAAGTGCCGAGTGCCATTAGTTATACCGTTAAACTAATCGAAGATAAATTAGAGGTCTTACTGTTTAAGCGATTGCACCGAAGAGTGCAGCTAACACCTGCTGGTGAATACTTCGTTGTGCAAGCACGTTCATTGTTAAAACAGATGAGTGAAGTCAAAATGCAGACGCAACGTGTTGCAAATGGCTGGCAAAGTAGCGTTTCTATTGCCCTTGACACTGTCGTTCGTGAAGCATCAGTAAACCAGTTGGTAGCCGATTTTTATCAACAGTTTCCAGATGTCGAATTACTACTGACCATGGAAGTATTTAATGGTGTATGGGATGCATTGGTTGATAATCGGGCCGACATTGCCATTGGTGCAACGGCAGCGGTTCCGATCACTGGTGGGGTTAGTTATCGCCCTATGGGAGAATTAAGCTGGGACTTTGTGGTCAGTAGTGAGCACCCTCTTACCAAGCTCGATGGACCACTTAGCGATCAACAAGTTATCGATTTTCCAAGTATCTGTTTAGAAGATAGTGCGCGGGCACTGCCTAAACGAACAACCTGGTTACTCAACAATCAACGCCGTTTAGTCGTACCGAATTGGCATAGTGCTGAACAGGTTTTTATCGCGGGACTCGGGATCGGGGTGATGCCAACACACCGTGCGACACCATTAATTGAGAAGGGACTCTTAGTGAAAAAAGAGTTAGTTAATAATCCTGAAAATAGCCCTTGTTGTCTTGCATGGCGCGATGGTGACTTGGCACCAGCAATCAGGTGGTTGTTAAGTTACTTGGGAGATAGTGAAAAGTTACATCAGCAGTGGTTGGCTTAAATAGCAGTCAGTTTTTAGCTGCCAGTTATCAGTAAAACTCCTCTAACCCTTGTGGGAGTTCATCCAACTGTGGGTCAGTGTTCACCAGCTGCGTTGTATTTCTTAGCTCGATCCGCCGGGCTAAAGTCCCGACTTACAGATGGAGCTTAATGTTTTGTAGGTCGTGGCTTTAGCCCGACAGTTTTTTATGATTCGAGTTGCGAGCAGCGAAAGTCAAAAGCAATGTTTTTTGGGGTGTCGCATAAAATAGCTTGTGCTTAAACAGAGCATCTACCGCTTACCTCGATTTATGCTGATTTTTTGACTTTCACCACGCGCAGTTCGAAACCCGCAACATTTCCTCCCAATATTGGCTTTGCAAATTGATATTTTGAGTAATATGAAAATCCAGACATAAAAAAAGCTGATAGTTCTTAACTTGTCAGCTTTTAGATAAATCAAAGTGTTAAACGGTTAATTAAGCACCGGCTATTTTCATTTTATTAATTAAAATAGAACCGGTTTTTAAGCTGCTACGAGGGTCAATGTCAGAACCCACTGCTTCGATCCCCATAAACATCTCTTTAAGATTACCAGCGATTGTCACTTCATGAACAGGATAAGCGATCACGCCATTTTCAATCCAAAAACCTGATGCGCCACGTGAGTAGTCACCCGTCACCATGTTAACTCCTTGTCCCATCAATTCGGTTACAAAGAAGCCCGTGCCCATCTCTTTAAATAACCCTGCTAAATCAAGTCCAGTAGATTCAACAAACCAGTTGTGGATACCACCCGTATGACCAGTGCTTTGCATATTTAGTTTACGTGCTGCATACCCAGTTAATAGATAAGTTTGTAATACGCCCTGCTCAATAATATTACGATCAATGGTTTTACCGCCCTCTTGGTCAAAAGGAGAACTCGCGATGCCCCCAATGATATGCGGTTTTTCTGAAATCTGCATCCAATCAGGGAAAATTTGTGTATCTAAACTATCTAATAAGAAAGTCGATTTTTTATAGATACTGGTACCACTGATTGCACTAACTAGATGGCCAAATAAACCAGTCGCCGCTTCAGGTGCGAATAATACCGGTGATTCTTGTGTTGCTATCTTTGTCGCTCCAAGACGCGATAGCGTGCGTTTTACCGCTTCATCGGCAACCCACTTAGCACTCAATAGGTCTTTCATATCACGTGCGCTGGTATAGCTATAATCACGCTGCATCTCATCACCTTGCTGTGCAATCAATACACAACTTAAACTATGGCGGCTACTTGCGTAACTATGTAAAAAACCATTGCTATTACCATAAACACGCAAGCTTGAATGGCTATTCACCGCTGCACCGTCAGAGTTAACGATACGTTGATCACTGCTTAACGCGATCTCTTCACACTGCTTCGCTAATGCTAAAAATTCATCGGTATCACCATTACTTGGATGGTATAAATCAAGATCTAACGGAGAGGTTTCTAAACACTCTTTATCTAATAGCCCGGCAATTGGGTCTTGGCTAGTATAACGAGCGATATCAACCGCCGCTTTCACCGAAGCGGCAATAGCATCAGGACTGAGGTCAGAGGTAGATGCGCTACCTTTACACTGATCGATATAAACACTAATGCCCATTGCACCATCAAGATTAAACTCTACATTTTCAACTTCACCTAAGCGCGTATTAACCGAGCTTCCAGATGATTTTCCGAGTGCGACTTCAGCTTGATCAACGCCTAATTTATTAGCAATAACAAGGGCTTCATTAACCGCATTTTCGAGTTGTTGTTTTTGTTCAATCATAATCAGGTACCAGTAACAGAAATTAAATTTAGAAACACAGAGAATAACACGTATACTTCAATTAATTCCCCTTTAATCTGTAACGACAAAACATTATGAATAAAAAAGTAGAAGTAATCGAAGAAGAAGAGATCAGCAAAACACAAATTAAAAAGGAAGCTGATGCCTTAAAACTAATTGGACGAGAACTCGTCGGGCTGAGTAAAAAGCAACTGCTACAAATACCAGGTAGTGAACTGTTATTCCATGCCATTTCAGTGGCACATAAAATCAGCGATAAAAATGAAGCATTACGTCGCCAAATCCAATACATCGGTAAAGTATTACGTAATGAAGATTGTGATGCGATTCGTACTGCAATTGACAAGCTTAATAACAAGCATCAGCAATTAACACATGCAACACTGCGTTTAGAGAAACTACGTGATGATTTAATCGCCGAAGGTGATAGCAAGATTAATGAATTACTGGAGCAGTTCCCAAGCTTAGAGCGTCAAAAACTTCGCCAGTTGATCCGTCAAGCGAATAAAGAGAAAAAAGCAGAAAAACCAGCAAAAGCTGCAAAAGATCTGTTTGCCTACCTTAAACCTGTTTGTTTATAACAACAGATAATCAGGCATAAAAAAATAAAAAAAGGGACAGTTAAACGGTCCCTTTTTTTATACCTGTTAGTTTGTACCACCAACGGTTAATTGATCAACTTTCACCGAGGGTTGACCAACACCAACAGGGATACTCTGTCCCTCTTTACCACAGACACCAACACCAGGGTCAAGCTTCATATTATTCGCAACCATTGAAATCTGCTGCATCGCCTCAAAACCATTACCGATTAGTGTTGCCCCTTTGATAGGCGCAGTGACTTTACCATCTTCAATCAAGTAAGCTTCTGATGCTGAAAATACAAATTTACCCGAAGTAATATCAACTTGACCACCGCCAAAGTTAGGTGCATAAATACCTTTTTTAACGCTACTGATTAACTCATCATGCTCATGTTCACCATTTAGCATAAAGGTATTTGTCATGCGTGGTAAAGGCAAGTGTGCATAAGACTCACGACGCCCGTTACCCGTTGGTGCAACGCCCATTAGACGCGCATTCAGCTTATCTTGCATGTAACCTTTTAAGATACCGTTTTCGATCAATACATTGCGTTGTCCCGGTGTACCTTCATCATCGATATTAATTGAGCCGCGGCGATCGGCAATAGTGCCATCATCAATAATCGTACAATGCTTAGAGGCGACCTGCTCGCCGATTTTACCACTGTAAGTGGAAGAGCCTTTACGGTTAAAGTCTCCCTCTAAACCATGACCTACCGCTTCATGTAATAAAACACCCGGCCAACCAGCACCGATAATCACCGGCATCGTGCCTGCAGGCGCTTCAATCGCATCGATATTAATTAACGCTTGGCGCACTGCAGCACGTGCGTAAGAGAATGCTTTCATTTCGCCTTCCGCTGTATCGGTAAAGTAATCTAAGTCAAAACGACCACCACCACCGGCACTACCATGTTCACGCTTGCCATTTTTTTCAATCAATACCGAACAACCAAAACGTACTAATGGGCGGATATCTGTTGCTAATGTGCCATCACTGGCTGCGACTAAAATCTCTTCATAAACTGCATTTAATGAAACCGTCACTTCAGATACAGAAGAATCTAATGCACGTGTAAAGATATCGACTTCTTTTAACAGAGCAATTTTTTTATCTTGAGGCAGACTAGTTAAAGGATCCGTTGCGCTATAAACGCTGTTTGTATCACCTGGCAATATCAGCTTAATCTGACGTTCTTGCCCACTATTAACAATACTGCGCGCGGCATTGGATGCGTCTGTTAACGACTTTGCTGATATTTGGTCAGCATAAGCGAAACCTGTTTTCTCACCTGATACGGCACGTATACCAACACCTTTATCGATGTTATAACTACCATCTTTTACGATGCCATCTTCTAAGACCCATGATTCATGGCGACTTGATTGAAAATAGAAATCAGCATAATCAATCGCAGGCGTACAGATTCGACCAAGTTGTGATTGTAGATCTGAGAGGGTTAATTGTGCTGGGGCTAAAAAGCGCTCAGAAACTTGTTCAAAAGACATATATCTTTCCTTTATTTTAAAACGCTAATAAAGCGATTATGGGCCACGATTGGCATACTGTTACGTACCTCATCAATGACCGTTTTAGAAAATGGGGCAGAGACAAACCCTTCGTTCATATCAAGCGAGTCTAATACTTCTCCCCAAGGAGAGATGACCATTGAATGTCCGTAGGTTTGGCGTCCACAGAGGTGGGTACCACCTTGGTTCGCTGCAATAACATAACACTGATTCTCTATTGCTCGTGCTTGCAATAAAGGTAACCAATGAGCTTTACCTGTGACTTGGGTAAACGCAGCAGGCAGCAATAGAATATCTGCACCTTGTGCTCGTAACGTTTGAAATAGTGCAGGAAAACGTAAATCATAACAGATAGCAAGACCGACTTTATAGCTACCTTGCTTGGTTTTCCAGTCAAAAACCTGTACCGACTGACCAGGAATAAAGGTATCAGATTCTTTATAGGTTTCCTGTTTGTCATCAACAATGGCATCAAATAGATGCATCTTATGATAATGACTAATTAACACTCCCTGTGGCGAGAACACTAAACTAGTGGTATATATTTTATTGTCGATGCCGCTTTTAATTGGAAAACTACCACAGACTAAATAACAACTATATTGTGTTGCTAGAGTAGCAAGTTTAGCTTGATAAGCCCCCTTTCCTAAAGGCTCAGCAAGCGTTAAGTAACTGTTTTTATCTGCAAAACAGAGTGCATTTTCAGGCAATAATACTAATTGATCCGGTTGTGGTGCAAGTTGTGCTAATAGCTTACTAATAGCAACCAGATTCCGTTCTGGTTGACGTTCACTGACTAATTGTAAAGCAGAAAGATCACTTGTCACGGGTGTTATCCTTAGCGCTTGATTGCTGTTCACTCATCTCTTCTAATACTTCACTGTTATCCAATTTAACCTTACCGGTTTTTCGACTTTCAAGTTTAACCGTCGGATTAGATAAATCTCCTTTTACAGAGAAATCAACACGGATAATACTATCTACAACAGGCTCTAATAACTTAGTAATCATTAATACCGCGGCACCAGTCAGCGGATTAATTGCAAAAGCAGCTAATACCGGCAAACTTGATGTGACCGCAGGACTATAACTGAAGTGATAATCTGTTTTTTGAGCAGTCATATCAACCACGCCATCACCGATAATCTTACCTGCCGACCCCTCTAAATAAAAATCATCATTATGAATCACACCGTCGTCAATATTGCCTGTAAAAGTTAATTCATCGAAATTAAAACCTTTAGCAAAGACATTATCAAACTCTATGTTTAGCGAACGGCGAATACCATCTAAGCTAAACACACTGAGTAGCCTTGTCCCTTTGTCGCTCACCTCAGTGATTGCACCATCCTTTAGCTGTGCAGATAATGCGCCATTTAACGATTCAAAATTAGCCTGCCAGGGCGCTCCAATCCAATTTACCGCACCACTCACCTGTCCTTTTTTATAATAAAGCGGACTTTCAAAACCAAGGCGTTCGATCAAGTTTTCTTTTTTATCACCTTCGATATCAAAAATAATATTAGTTAAGCGCTGATCCCAAAATCCAGAAATATTAGTAAACTCTGTATCACCACCAATTTTAATATGGTCAATATTGAGTCGCTTCTTGGTAGGATAAACATGCGCACTTAATGGTGATAGGTTGATCTCTTTATAGATGCAGGTTTCACATTCGATAAATATCTCTGGATATTTATCGCGTAAATTTTCACTTTTAGTTTCTGGCGTCGCCGCTGTTTTGGTTTGTTTATCTTTAAACAAGTTAACATCAAGATGCTGTAAATTGACCTTTTTGGCTACCACATCAAATCGAGCAGGAATACCTGGTCGATATTCAATATTCGTTTGTAAATTATCAGAGCTAATATCCGTTTGCCAATGGTCACCGTTATCGGTTGTTTTACTACGAAACAGTGTCAATGGCTGGTTGAATATATTAAGGTGTTTAACATTGATATCCACTTCATCTAATTTAATCAGAGATATCTCTTCAAGCGGCTCCTGTGTGAGTGTTAAAACAGGGGGATGCTGCGCGGCTTTCTGTTCTTCAACTAACCAATAATCATACCAGTGATCAATATTTAGATTGTCTAAATTAACATTAATAACCTGCTTACTTTTATTCAGATAGAGAATCTCAGACTGCCCAATATTAAGGTTGAAATAAGGGATACTATGCTCGCCAGATGCATAATTGAGTTCGCCATCAAAGGCAAGTTTATCTTTAATGGTTACTACCATACGGGTACTGCTATCATCACCAGAAACGGTTACCGCTGTAGGCCAAGACTGTAATGGATTCTTATAAAATGGGGCGGGTAACTTAACTTCAACACCTTGAGTTGAAGAGTTTAACGCCACATTATATTGGTAACCACCGCTATATTCATGGGTAAAACTAACTTTTCCAGACCAATCTAAATTACCAGAGAGGTTGCCGGGCAAAAGTTCACTGCGGTATTGACTTAATTTAGCCATATCCCAGTTCGCGCGAGTTTGTACATCTACCTGGTACTTATCTTCCAACTCTTCAGTCGTAAAAGAGATATCAACCGCTTGATCAAAAAGCGAAGCACTAATATTATTGGCGGTTAAATTACCATTTATAAAATCAAAACTACCATTCACATTACTTAATGGCATCGGCAAATCGTCTGCTAATTGAAGGTCTAAGGTATTATCTTTTAGTAAGACATGCCCTTCGCTCTTGGTCTGTAATATTTCACGATTAAAGGGCACGGTTAAGATGATATTTCCTGATAATGGCTTAGCAACATTAATCACAGAAAGCGCTTTTCCGACACTATCTTTAAGCGGCGATGCTTTGAGGTAATTATTTATTTTATAAGCATCTTCACTAATATCAGCCTTGATGGTTAAAATGCCATTTGGGTTTAGGTGGTCGACCTTCGCGCTGAGTTTATCGACCTCTATCTCACCTAAATTAGCTTTCTTAGCATCCATCAATAGGTAGTCATTTTCAAAAAGCAGATCTAAATCTAAATTTGTTAACCCTTCCCAATCACCATAAAAGTCATACTGCGCATCACGCAATGGTACCCAAGCTTGGAAAATACCGTTATGTTTGCCATAAGGATAATGGTTAAATGCACCATACCAGAGAATTTTAGCGCCTTTAACATGACCTTTTTGGATAGTTGGTTGAAGATAGTCAAAAACACTATCGCCCATCGCTTTTACCGGAAAGTAATATTGCGCTTTGCTGGCATCATTTAATGATGCATAAGTATACAAGCTCAGGAAAGCACTTTGGTTTTGGGCTTTTTCATTAGGAAATAAAATTGAAAAATCAGTAAGTGTATCAAGCTCATCAGTGTTTAATTGTGCTGATTTACTAAATAACTGTAATCCAGTATCTGTTTGTAACCAACGTAGATCAATATCACCAGACTTCACTGGCATACTGCGGCTAAACTGCCCATCAAAATAGATTTTCTGTTTAGCTAAGCCAATCTCAACACGTCCCTGATATATGTCACCTTGTAAGGTGATATTACCATTGCTAATACCAGGGATAGCACCGACGGGTCGGTTTTTGAACTCATGTAGCTTTAACGCGAACTGAAACTTACTTTGCTCGTTTAATGACAAACCAATTTGGTCGATGTGGGCATCCACATCTAACTGGCGAATAAAATTAATTTGTGCAGCACTCAGGTCCGAATGTAACAGATAAAAAGGGAGAACATGTTTAATCGTTAAGTTGTTAAAATCAACGGATGCACTACTATTATCACCTTTCCCACTCAATGATAACTGCTCCCATGCCGTATAATTATGGGTCATCACTAAGTCATAACTATCAACTAACCAACCTTTGTCACTATTCGTGAGTTGTAGCGAACCACCATTTAATCCCCAGTTATAATTTTCATCAAGCATCGACCATGAAAACTGGTTATGCTTAAATTTAACTTGAACACTATCTAAGGTGTCTCCAGAAAATTTTGCCCATGCGTCAAAACCAACAACGGCCTCTATTACCTTAGCGTTGCTATTCGCCTGTTCCAATAAGTAATCTTTAATATCAATATTGTCAGCTTGCAGGTATAGGTCACCAGAAAGTGGTTTATCGTCTGATTTAGGAAAAAGGTCGATAACAAATTTTAATTCATTCTTTCCAAGGGCATTAGGGAAACTTGCTTGACCAATGCCTTGGTGATCATCATCTTCATTTAACCAACGTAATTGCTCAATAATAATAAGCTTATTGATGCCATATTTATCGGTAAAATTAAAGGTACTGTCTCTTACGGAAAACTTTTTTAAACGTGTTAAAAATATGTTTTCAAGTTTATTGACCGTGACTTGAGATTTTTCAGATTGCTCTGTGTGAGCACTTTTCTGAGAGGATAGATCTAAGATAAAATCAGCACCTTGCAAAGAGATATTTGTAAAATGGAGTTTTCGTGCAGTAACAGAATCCCAAAAATCTATATGTAAAAAAAGATATTTAAACTTAAGTTCGAAAGGCAGATCCTCAGTATCGAGCAGCTCAACATTATTAAGTGTTAGTACCATCCCAGAAAAGTCGATACCCGCAGAAATATCTTCTACGGAAATAGCAACTTGATACTCTTCGGTCAACCAATCGATTGCTTGCTGTTTATAATCTTGTACGCTGATGAATAAAATACGCGCAGTGGAAAGCAATAATGCAATTAAAACTAAATTTACAGCAATGACAATATAAAGTCGTTTTAGCCATTTAAAGGTAAAATGTTTCAATTACAGGTCCATCTTTTATTATTAATTCTCACATCATTACCACATCAAATTGTTCAGGGCCGTACATCGGCTCTGCATGAATTTTTACCTGTTTAGACATGAACAGGATAAGTTCTCCCAAACTATGTGATTCATCGCCCTGTAATGCCTCTGCAACAGCAGGAGAAGTATATACGACAAAGTGATCCGCATCGTAAGCACGATTCACACGTAAGACCTCACGTAAGACCTCATAACAAACCGTCTCAACCGTTTTGACATAACCACGGCCATTGCACTGTGAACACTCATCACAAAAGATATGCTCTAAACTCTCTTGTGTGCGTTTACGGGTCATCTCGATCAGCCCAAGTGGAGAAAAGTCATTAATATGTGTTTTTACACGATCTTTACTAAGCGCTTGTTCCAAGCTAGTAAACACACGACGCTTATGTTCATTAGATTTCATATCGATGAAATCAAGGATAATAATGCCCCCTAAATTACGTAAACGTAATTGACGCGCAATCGCTTGTGTTGCTTCAATATTAGTATTAAAAATAGTTTCTTCTAAATTACGATGCCCAACAAAGCCACCGGTATTAATATCAACCGTGGTCATAGCTTCAGTTTGATCGATAATTAAGTAACCACCTGATTTCAATTCAACCTTTCTTTCTAATGCGCGTTGCACTTCATTTTCAACATCAAACAAGTCAAAGATTGGGCTTTCACCATCATAGTATTGAATGTTATTTTCAAGCTCAGGTACAAACTCCTGAGTGAACTCTTTAATATCAGTGAACGTTAATTTTGAATCAATGCGTACGCGCTCTATTTTTGTTCCCACAAAGTCACGTAAAATTCTGAACGGTAATACTAGGTCTTTATAAAGTAATTTGTTTTTAGATTTATAGCGCGCTTTACGCACCAATACTTTCGCCCATACACGCTGTAAAAACGCAGCATCATGTCGTAACTCTTCTTCAGGTACTCCCTCAGCAGCGGTGCGAATAATAAAACCGCCTAATTCATTGAGGCATGTTTGAGTGATTTTTTTAAGGCGATTACGCTCTTTTTCACTTTCAATACGTTGAGAAACACCGACATGAACACTGCCAGGCATAAACACTAAATAGCGAGAAGGGACGGTGATGTCAGTGGTTAAACGCGCGCCTTTGGTACCAAGAGGATCTTTTACCACTTGCACGATAATATCTTGCCCTTGGCGAACCAGTGTAGAAATGTCGGCAACTTTAAACTGTTTTTGTTCTGTAGGCGTTACACAATCAGTATTAAGAACAATATCAGAAGCGTGTAAAAAGGCAGCCTTTTCTAAACCAATATCAACAAAAGCAGCTTGCATTCCGGGTAAAACCCGACAAACTTTGCCCTTATAAACATTACCAACAATCCCTTTAGAAGCTAATCGTTCAATATGTAACTCTTGTAATATTCCACCTTCAATCACAGCAACGCGCGACTCTGAAGGGGTAATGTTCATTAGTAGCTCAACCGACATATGGAGATTCCTTTAAAAATTCTTTGATTAACTGATCTGTCTCGTACAGTGGCAATCCCACCACGGCACTATAACTTCCGCTGATATTAGTAACAAACTTTCCACCAAGACCTTGAATACCGTACCCTCCCGCTTTATCTGCAGGTTCGCCACTATTCCAATAATCAGTAATCTCTTGCTCTGATAGTTTTTTAAACGTAACCGAGGTGGTAACTAAGCACTGTTTTTTGTGTGTTTTGTCTACTAAGGCGATAGCGGTAAATACTTGATGTGTCGTATTGGAAAGCAACTGCATCATCTGCTTTGCATGAGCTTGATTTCGTGGTTTCTCTAAAATATGTTGGTTACTCACGACAATAGTATCAGCACCTAAGACGGGTTTATCTTGTGGGCTATTTAAAAAACCAGCTTGTGCTTTTTGTAATGCTAAACGGGTAACATATTGCGGAGCATTCTCGCCCACTTGTAGACACTCTTCAACGTCACCCTTTACGCGTGTATATGAGACGCCTATCTGGGTTAAAAGTTCCGCACGACGTGGTGAATTTGATGATAGATAAATCATAGGGTCAAGCATGTTACTACCCATATTATGTTACCTTAAAGCGTTGACGTAGGTAACGCATAAAAAAGAAAAACCATGGCCAAATCAGCATAGAGGTAAAAATCGACCAAAAGTAGTGTTTGTGTAATACGATCTCTTGCAAGCTAGAGGCAAGCCAGTATAACGCTAGCTTAGTAATCAGAACAAAAAGCCCTACTAAGAGCGTTGTTTGTACAATAGTAAAATACCGAAAACGTTGGTAATTCATGCTAACAACATACGCTAACAGTGAAAACAGTAATGCATGGGTACCAAGGGTTGAGCCAAGCAGTAAATCAAGTAATAGACCCAGTATAAATGCATGCACAATACTGACACGGTGCGGTAGCGCCAATACCCAATAGAAAATAATGAGTACTAGCCAATCAGGTCTAAATGCATTTAAAAAAATAGGTAACGGGTAGATAGCACCAAGAAGACCAACAATAAAAGTACTGTAAATAACTCGGTAACTACTCAGCAGTGACATCTTCGCTCTCCAGATCAAGCGATAGATCAGATTCACTAAATTGATGATCGTTCCACAACAATAATAGGTAACGACTTCGATCTAGCAAAGCAACAGGGGTCGCTGTTACCTGTGCATATAAAGCGCCCTGTTGATAATTAAAGTGGCTAATTGTTGCGACAGGGTAACCAGCAGGAAAACGCCCACCTAGCCCAGAAGTAACCAGTAGGTCACCCTCTTTAAGATCGGCATTACTTTGTACAAAGGGAATGTTAAGTTTATTCCAAGCTCCGCTACCATGCACCACCGCTGCGATATCATTACGCTGTACTCGCACAGGGATACCATGGCTTGCATCAACAATCAGTAAAACACGGCTCGTAGTACTTCCAACTTGTGAAATCTGCCCGACAACCCCTTCTTCATTAATAACCGGCTGACCAACATATACACCATCGGAAGCACCTTTATTGATTAACAACTGATGGGTAAAGGGATCTGAGCGTAAACTCATTACCTCTGCAATCATGCGTTTATTACTAAAGCTACGTTGCGAATTGAGTAACTCACGAAGTTGTTTATTTTCATTTTCTAATTGTGTTAATAACAGACGATCCGCTTTTAAAAAAAGATTCTCTTTCTCTAACTCTTGATTGCGATCTTTAAGCGCCTCACGGGTCAGTAAATTATCAGAGATAACACGCGATAATTTCTGTGGCGCATCGGCAATATACTGAATTGGACTCACTAATGAATTGAGGTAGACACGTGAAGAGGCAAACAGATTTAATTGGCTATCTGCTAAAAACAAAATAACCGAAAAGGCTATCACGATGGATAGCCTTAATAAAAATGAGGGACCGCGAAGAAAAATAGGTTTCATTATAGATATTTAATATTCAAATTAGTTGAAAGAACTTAGTCTGCGTTAAAAAGATCACCACCATGGGTATCGATCATCTCTAGTGCCATACCGCCGCCTCGTGCAACACAGGTTAACGGATCATCAGCAACGATCACTGGAATGCCTGACTCATCAGAAAGCAGTCTATCTAATTCACATAGAAGTGCACCACCGCCTGTCAGTACCATGCCCTGCTCTGCGATATCTGCAGCAAGTTCTGGTGGCGTTTTCTCAAGTGCTAACATAACTGCAGAAACAATACCGCTTAATGGCTCTTGAAGTGCTTCTAGAATTTCGTTGCTGTTTAATGTAAAGCTGCGTGGAACACCTTCAGCTACATTTACACCACGTACTTCAATCTCTTTTACTTCATTGATTGGGTGAGCGATAGCAATACTTTTCTTGATACGTTCCGCGGTAATTTCACCAATAGTACAGCCATAGTTACGGCGTACATAGTTGATAATCGCTTCATCAAATTTATCACCACCGATGCGTACTGAGGCAGAGTAAACGACGCCATTTAGTGAGATAACCGCTACTTCTGTTGTACCACCACCGATATCAACAACCATTGAACCTTTTGCTTCTGATACAGGCATACCCGCACCAATCGCAGCCGCCATTGGCTCATCGATAAGAAATACATCACGTGCACCAGCACCCTGTGCAGATTCGCGAATCGCACGACGTTCAACTTGCGTAGAGCCACAAGGCACACACACCAAAACGCGAGGGCTTGGACGTAAAATACTGTTGTTATGAACTTGCTTAATAAAATGTTGTAACATTTTTTCAGTAATGTAAAAATCGGCAATAACACCGTCTTTCATCGGACGAATCGCTTGGATATTACCCGGAGTTTTACCTAACATCTGCTTAGCAGCAGAGCCGACAGCAGCGACACTTTTACCTGCCCCATTTTTATCTAAACGGATAGCAACAACTGAAGGCTCATCTAACACGATACCTTGATCTTTTACATAAATAAGTGTGTTTGCGGTTCCTAAATCGATCGACAGATCATTTGAGAACATTCCTCGGAGCATTTTAAACATGAATTTTATCCAACAGGGCTTAAAAAAAAATATGATGACGCACTCTACCAACCCTCATAAATTTCATCAAGAAAAGAAAGCGAATAGCGTCGTCTATCAACACTTTTCGAAGGAAATAGACGCCATTTTGACCACAAAACAAACAATGATTTATTGTTTAGTTATTTTAGTCTTTATCAGGGCTTGTTTGGGCGCTTAACGGGCTCTCTTTCTGAAAGAGCAGGAGGGTCAGTATATTTCACCTATAATCAATAATAATAAGCCGAAGGCAATAATCAAACTCACTAGCACAACCCCTGTCTGGAATTGGATTACATAATAGTAGCCAATAAAAAGCCCTGCATCAGCAAGGCTCTATTTTACATTAACTGATTAATTAAGGTCGTTTTATTGGCTCACTAGCGCCAACTTTTCAAAGTAATCAGGGAAGGTTTTTGAAGTACATTTCGGATCATTGATCGTCACTGAAGTACCACTCAATGCCACCAGCGAGAAGCACATCGCAATGCGGTGATCATCATAGGTATCTATTTCAGCATGCTGAATTTGCTCAGGTGCAGTGATCTCAATAAAATCATGTCCCTCAACAACAAATGCCCCCACCTTACGCAGCTCTGTAGCCATTGCAAAAAGACGATCGGTCTCTTTCACACGCCAGTTATAGACATTCGTTATTTTAGTCGTACCCGTCGCAAATAGCGCAACAACGGCAATAGTCATCGCCGCATCAGGAATGTGGTTAAAGTCCATATCAATGGCTTTTAACTCGCCTTTGCTGGCTTTAATATAATCATCGCCCCACTCAATTTCAGCACCCATCGCCTCTAATGCATCAGCAAATTGAATATCGCCCTGAACTGAGTTGCGACCGATACCGGTTACTTTAACCGTACCGCCAGCAATTGCGCCAGCCGCTAAAAAATAAGACGCAGATGACGCATCACCTTCAACTAAATAACTGCCTGCTGCAGTGTAGATTTGACCACCTTTAATAGTGAACTTCTGGTATTCACCGTTTTCATTATCAACATCAACACCAAAATCAGCCATGATTTGCAGGGTGATTTTTATGTAGGGTTTTGATACTAGCTCACCAACAATCTCAATGACGGTATCGCCCTGTGCCATCGGTGCTGCCATTAAAAACGCGGTTAAGAATTGGCTTGAAACACTACCATCAATTTTTACATTGCCACCCTTAAGACCGGTACCGCTAATTTTAAGTGGTGGATAGTTTTCATCTTTAAGGTAAGTCACTTGTGCACCAGCTTGTTGTAGCGCATCAACTAATGAGCCTATCGGGCGTTCAAACATGCGTGGCTCGCCAGTTAATACATACTCACCTTGACCTAAACACAGCGCGGCACACAGTGGGCGCATTGCCGTTCCCGCATTGCCTAAAAATAACTCTAGCTCGCCAAGTTCAGTGGTATTAAATGCACGGCCAAGACCTTCCACAACACACTGTTTTTTATCTGCAGAAAGTTGGTAGTTAACACCTAACTTTTTTAATGCATTAAGCATGTGGCGAATATCGTCACTATCAAGCAGATTGGTTAGCGTGGTCGTACCTTTCGCTAATGCCGCCAATAGTAATGCGCGATTTGAAAGACTTTTTGAACCCGGCAGGTTAATTTCGCCATCAACTTTTTTAATTGGATTTAGTAATAGTTGTTCCATGTTTAACTCTCTAAATTTAATACATGACTAAGCGCTTCTTTGAAACGCTGATTTTCGCGATGAGTACCGATACTAACACGTAGATGATTAGGTAAACCATAACCTGTGATAGGACGTACAATCACCCCTTGCTGTAACAATGCGTGAAAAACTTCATCGCCAGATTTACCAACATTAACAGTGATAAAGTTACCCATTGATGCGATAAAATCAAGATCATTATCAGTGAAAAAAGCACTTAAATCTTCCATACCTTGATTATTTAACGTAACACTTCTTTGCAGATATTCTTCATCATTTAATACCGTTTCCGCTGCTTTTAAGGCTAACGCATTACAGTTAAAGGGCTGACGAACACGATTTAAAATATCGGCGATATCAGGGTGTGAAATTGAGTAACCAACGCGTAACCCAGCAAGGCCATAAGCCTTTGAGAAAGTGCGTGAAACAATCAGGTTAGGGAACTCGGTTATCCAAGCAATCGCATCGCCACGACGCGCGGGTTCAGCATATTCAAAATAAGCCTCATCTAACACGACTAACACATTGCTAGGCACTTTTTTAAGAAACGATGTTAACGCATCTTGCTCTAAAAATGTCCCAGTAGGGTTATTAGGGTTAGCAATAAAAATAAGCTTAGTTTTATCTGTAATAGCGGCGGCCATTGCATCCAAATCATGCCCGTAATCTTTAGCAGGAACGGCGACAGCGATTGCCCCAATTGCTTGCGTCACTAATGGGTAAACCACGAAAGCGTGCTGTGCGAAAATCACTTCATGCTCGCGAGCAACAAAAGCGCGTGCGATTAATTCAAGCAGATCGTTTGAGCCATTGCCAAGCGTCACTTGCTCGATATCAACTGCGTATTTATCGGCTAATGCTTTTTTCAGGTAATAACCATTTGCATCAGGGTAGCGGGTCAGACCCGTAAGTTCATTTTGCAACGCATCTTTAACCGACTGCGCGAGCCCTAATGGGTTTTCATTAGAGGCTAATTTAACGATGTTACTGATACCAAGTTCGCGTTCTAACTCATCACTTGGTTTGCCTGCTTGATATGGGTGTAGTTTCTGAACACCCGTATTTGCTAAACTTAAAAAATCACAACTCATCTTAATATTCCTTTAACAGATAACTGACGACTGATGCCGGTCAGCTTTCAGTATTATGCGTGTTTTTTCTCAAAAGAGTTCATGAACTCAACCAAGGCTTGTACACCTTCGATCGGCATTGCGTTGTAAATACTTGCACGCATCCCACCGACTAATTTATGCCCTTTCAGCGTTAACAGTCCCGCTGCTTTTGCTTCACTTAGAAACGTATCGTTCAGGCTATCGTCAGCAAGGTTAAATGGGATATTCATGCGACTACGTACACTGTTATCAACATTATTACTGTAGAAATTAGAGCCATCGATGAAGTTATATAACAACGCCGCTTTGGCAATGTTATTCTTCTCGACTGCAACTAATCCGCCTTGCTCTTTTAACCACTTAAACACTAATCCAGCTAAATACCATGCGTAGGTTGGTGGCGTATTAAACATCGAATCCGCTTTCGCTTGTACTTCATAATCGAAAATAGATGGGATCGCTTTACGTGCATAACCAATCAAGTCTTCACGTACGATAACAATCGATAAGCCAGATGGGCCGATATTTTTTTGTGCACCAGCGTAGATAATACCAAACTTACTGACATCAATCGGACGCGATAAAATAGTTGAGCTCATGTCTGCAACTAATGGCACGACACCCGTTTCAGGCAGGTCAAAAATCTCAATCCCTTCGATGGTTTCATTCGGACAGTAATGTAGGTAAGCAGCGCCGGCATTAATCGGCCATTCAGTCGTTGGCTTCACCGTCACTTTCCCATCGATAGTAGTAGTCATAATATCGGTTTCAGTAATGCGTGCATGCTTCTTCGCTTCGACCACGGCAGATTTTGACCATTGCCCTGTTAGCAGGTAATCGGCCTCTAACTTGTCACCTAATAGATTCAGCGGTACGGCAGCAAACTGACCACGTCCACCCCCATGGCAAAAGAGCACTTTATAATTTTCAGGAATAGCCAATAAATCACGTAGGTCTTGCTCAGCTTCAGCCGCCATTGCGATATATTCAGGACTACGATGGCTCACTTCCATCACAGAAACACCTAGTCCCTGCCAATTACAAAACTCCGCTTGTGCTTTCTCCATTACCGCTGTTGGTAACATTGCAGGACCCGCACAGAAATTAAATATTTTACTCATTTTTATTTTCTCATCCACTTGAAATAAAATAAGCGGCCAAGGCCGCTTATTTAGTTAACTACAATTGTTATTCAGTCGGTTCTGATTGCTCTACATCAGCACCTGTTTCTACTACCTGCTCTTGCGCAGCAGACTCTTCAGATTGTGGTGTTTCACCTTCGTCTTCAGATTCGAAACCAGGTTGCTCTTTTATCTCTTCGATACGTTGCAGTGCCACGATTTTTTCATCTTCACGCGTTTTGATTAACGTAACACCTTGAGTATTACGACCAACAATCGATACGCCGCCAACAGGAGTACGTACTAACGTACCCTTGTTAGAGATAAGCATTATCTCATCGTTATCATCAACTTGTACCGCGCCAACCACTTTACCGTTACGTTCGCTCACTTTGATTGAGATAACGCCCTGTGTTGCACGACTCTTCGATGCGTAATCTTCAAGTGGCGTACGTTTACCGTAACCATTTTCAGTTGTCGTTAAGATGTGACCCGTTGCATTTGGAATGATTAACGATACAACACGTTCGCCATCTTTCAGTTTGATACCACGAACACCGGTTGCTGTACGACCCATTGGGCGAACACCTTTGAACTTGATCTCTTGCACGCCATTCTCATCAAGAATAGGGTTACCTTCTTCATCTACTGCTGGTGTTTCTTCTGCTTCTTTAAAGCGAACCACTTTACCTGCATCAGAGAAGATCATGATTTCGTTCTCACCATTGGTGATTTGCGCACCAATTAGCTCGTTATCATCGGTTAAGTTAATTGCAATCAGACCACTTGTACGTGGACGACTGTAAGCACTTAATGCTGTTTTCTTAACCGTACCGTTTGCTGTTGCCATGAAGACAAACTTATCATCTTCGTAATCGCGAACAGGTAGAATCGCAGTAATACGTTCACCCTCTTCAAGCGGCAAGATATTCACAATCGGACGACCACGTGCTTGACGAGAAGCAAGCGGTAGCTGGAATGTTTTCAGCCAGTACAAACGACCACGTGTCGAGAAACATAAAATCGTATCATGGGTACTTGCTACTAATAGTTTCTCAATGAAATCTTCATCTTTCATCGACGTTGCAGATTTACCTTTACCACCACGACGCTGTGCTTCGTAGTCAGTTAATGGCTGGTACTTAACGTAACCTTCGTGAGAAAGGGTTACAACAACATCTTCTTCGTTGATTAAGTCTTCCATGCACAGATCAGTTTCACTTGCAGTGATCTCAGTACGACGTTTATCGCCGTAGTTTGCACGAATTTCTTCAAGCTCTTCTTTAATCACTTCCATTAGACGCGAAGGATTTTCTAGAATAAAGATTAAACCAGTAATTAAATCGATTAGCTCTTTGTACTCGTTTAAAATCTTCTCATGCTCTAGGCCGGTCAATTTATGTAAACGCATATCTAGGATTGCTTGTGCTTGTACTTCAGTCATGTAGTACAAACCATCGCGCATACCAAACTCAGCAGGTAGCGAATCCGGGCGAGCAACATCAACGCCAGCAGCACCAAGCATTGCTTCAACGTGACCTAATTCCCAACCCTGTGCTTGTAAGCCAAGTTTCGCTTCAACAGAGGTAGGAGAGTTACGAATCAATTCAATGATAGGTTCGATATTTGCTAATGAGATAGCAAGGCCTTCAAGAAGATGCGCACGATCACGAGCTTTACGTAGTTCAAATACCGTACGACGTGTAACCACTTCACGACGGTGACGAACAAACGCTTCTAACATATCTTTCAGGTTAAACAGTTTTGGCTGACCGTGGTCTAGCGCAACAGCATTAATACCAAATGAAACTTGCATCTGTGTTTGAGCGTAAAGGTTGTTTAATACTACCTCACCCACTTCACCACGTTTCACTTCAACGACCATACGCATACCGTCTTTATCAGACTCATCACGTAGGGCACTGATGCCTTCAATTTTTTTATCTTTAACAAATTCCGCGATTTTTTCAATCAAACGGGCTTTATTTACTTGATAAGGTAGTTCATGAACAACAATCGTTTCACGACCGGTTTTTTCATTTACTTCAATATCCGCTTTAGCACGAATTTTCAGTTTACCACGGCCGGTTTTGTAACCGTCAATGATACCTTTACGTCCATTGATAATACCGCTGGTCGGGAAATCTGGACCAGGGATAAATTCGATTAACTCTTCGATAGTAATATCTTTATTAGCGATTAGCGCTAAACAACCATCGATCACTTCACCTAGGTTATGTGGTGGGATATTTGTTGCCATGCCTACCGCAATACCCGATGAACCGTTTACTAATAGGTTCGGAATTTTCGTCGGCATTACTTCAGGAATCAGTTCAGTACCATCATAGTTTGGTACGTAATCAACGGTCTCTTTATCAAGATCAGCTAAAATTTCGTGGGCAATTTTATCCATACGGATTTCGGTATAACGCATTGCCGCAGCGCTATCACCATCAACTGAACCAAAGTTACCTTGCCCGTCAACCAGCATGTAACGCATTGAGAAATCTTGCGCCATACGTACGATTGTATCGTAAACAGCAGTATCACCATGTGGGTGATATTTACCGATTACATCACCAACAACACGTGCTGATTTTTTGTAAGGCTTATTCCAATCGTTACGCAACACATTCATAGCAAACAATACGCGGCGATGAACTGGCTTTAAGCCATCACGTACGTCAGGCAATGCACGCCCAACTATTACGCTCATTGCATATTCGAGATAAGAGTTTTTTAATTCGTCTTCAATATTAATTGGAGAAACGTCAGATGCAAATTCGCTCATAGCGATAATAATCCTCAAAATTTTAGGGTGAACTACTCTAGCACAAAAGCTACCACTATCATGCCTCTTTTATCACTTAAATCGCCTTAGAATGCGATTTTGGGACAAATAAGGGCAATTAATAAATTAACGGTTAATTTTTAAACACCAAAAAAACCTTAAAAACGCCTTAAAACGCGAAATAAATCAATTTATAAAATTACACCTTGTCGTTATACTCATATATCGACTATTTATCAGGTACCTAAATTTATGTCTGCAACTACAAATGCAATGGAAGAAACCACTTTTACAGATAATGTTGACCCGAAAGAGATTGAGAAATTTTCTGCAATGGCAGAACAATGGTGGGATTTAGAGGGCGACTTCAAGCCACTACATATGCTCAACCCTACGCGTCTTGAATATATCGAGCAGGGTGTAGATGGATTGTTTGGAAAGTCGGTTATAGATGTGGGCTGTGGCGGTGGAATCTTAGCAGAAAGCATGGCAATTCAAGGTGCAACGGTCACGGGTATCGATATGGCCCATGCCTCATTGCAGATAGCACGCCTGCACGCAATGGAAACGCAAACTAAGCTAGATTATCAAAAAATCACCGCGGAGGAGTTTGCGAGCCTTCACCCTGCGCAGTTTGATGTAGTGACTTGTATGGAGATGTTGGAACATGTGCCAGATCCGGCTTCTATTATTAAAGCCTGTTGCGACATGGTGAAACCGGGTGGCACCGTTTATTTCTCGACCATCAATAAGAACTTCAAAGCCTACATGATGATGATTGTGGGTGCAGAGCACTTATTAAAGTGGGTACCCAAAGGCACTCATGAATATGAGAAGTTCATTCGCCCTTCTATTCTATTAGCCGATATCGATAAAACGACGCTGAAATGTGATGATTTATGTGGTGTTGAATATAGCCCGCTTAGAGGTGGTTTTAATATCACGAAGAATGTAGATGTGAATTATATGCTGCGTTGTACGAAGTTAGCTTAAGAAAATAAGCTATCAATTTTTAGCTGCAGCTTTCAGTAAAACCAAGCGCTGTACCTAATGTATAAGCACAGCGCTAAGGTTACGTTTTTATCTTAAAATAATAAAAGCGCCTGAGGTGACGAACAGTCTTTTTAGCTTTGACGCTAGGTGGAAATTTTTCACCTACGTCAAAGCCATCAACCTGAAGTCCAATATCACGCATTAAATGAGTACTGTGATGCTGTAGATGTATCCTTGCAGCGCGTTGCAGGTTGCGTTTTTTACGTAGCTCATTATAAATATCAGCTTTAATTAATGTCGTTGCAAGTATTATATATAGTGATTGACGCATTACGTCTCTCCTTTTTATGTTTATAAAAGAGGGCGTTAGATAAAATGCGACTGAATAGTTGTAATAGTTTACTTACTGAGTCACTTTCTATCCGCGACCCAAAGTAAAATTTAGAACACGTATTTATTGCTGATGTTTTCCAAAATGAATACCCATAATGGTATCCATTTCGGCTGAAACAGAAGAACAGCGCATATTTTGAATATTAAAATTTTTCATGGTGCCTCCTTTATTTCTCAACAGTAAAAACGAAAATACGATGTGTTAATAACGACCAGGTCATTATTAGACCTAATACGCTATACATACTAGATACTTAAATAAATTAATCAACATATAAATCACAATTATTTGACACTTACTTGACGTTCATTTTCTAAGTATTTTGACCTTTTTAATTTCTATCGGAAAATACACATTAAATGATTTGTTTATTCAAAGCGCGGTGTGCCGTTCCAAAGCATTTAAAACTATGATTTCTTAACGCATCGTGACTAAATGCACATTCATATAGACACTAATGAAATCAAAGGACACACTGAGCTTAGCCCGCCCATAAACCTAACCTGTCGTTTAATTCGCTCCATGATTTCTTTTACTAAAGTCAGACTTTCCAACAGAAAAATGCAACGGAATCCTCCTGTACCCTGACTTGGTCATCAAGCTACGATATGTTTATGGTGATCCCATAGTTTAGGTTTTAGGTTTTAGGTTTTAGGTTTTAGGTTTTAGGTTTTAGGTTTTAGCAAAAATTAAACACAATGCGTACACATGTAAATGGGGTCAAGTCTTTCATTTTGCATTTTAGAATAGCTGTAACAAAAAGTAACTAGTGCGAGGCAAGCTCGCTTGAAGTTTTACTGTATACGTATAGAGTAGTTTCGCCTCTCGGCAACTCACTTTCTTTTAACGGCAAAAAAAAGTAAGCAAAGAAAATCCGCCCGACTGTATTTTTTATCTGTCTGAAATAACACATTTATAACGCACCAATTTAGACAGCACATCCCTGTGCTGGCTAAATCTAACCACAGCATCCATGCTGTGATTTGCTAAATGTGTCACCTCAACCAGAAAATACAAACGGGAAGTTGTGATACCTGCAAAGAGTAATATTAATTGTGGGTTTTCATTTTCCTATGACGTTACTTAATAACTATGAACGTTCTCAATTAGAAATTTGTTTTTTGTTTTTTGGTTTTTGGTTTTTGGTTTTTGGTTTTTCAGGATTAGACACAATGCGTACACACGACCCCCTTCCATTTTTATTGCTAAGAATTGATTGCTTAGCAAGGTAAGGCAGCGAATTATACGACAGCATAGTGATATGAGCAGCCGGCTAAGCTCAGCACAGGGATGTGCTGTTTGAGCTGGTGCGTTTTAAGCAAACAATTCGTGCAAGATTAAAAAATGGCAGTGGCAGCTTTTCTTTTGCTTCCGTTTTCTTTGGCTGTTCAAAGAATCTTAATTCCTTCGAACTGCGAAACTACGTTTCGGTTTCTCATCATATACTCGTCGAGTTCCGAAGCCTCTATAAAAGTAGGTTGGATAATTGACTGGATAAGCCTGACGAATTGAGTTCAAAAAATACTATTAACGTTTTAAACGAACTCTCTTATCAACATAGCAAATAACATAATAAACACTAATATAGGTACTATTTTACTGTATTTAGCGAGTTGCTGCTCATCCGCAGGCTTAGCAAAACGTTCAACTAACATAACCATCAACGCAATGGCTAAAAACAAGACGCCTAAAAGAATTAATACTTTCATGCAATAACACCTTAAACACTAATAAAAGAGATAGAAAAATAATGAGTAAATATTCCTCTCATATTTCCCCTAAAACAATTAAACACTGAACTCTTGCAACGCCTGTAATGCGGCCTCTGCTTTGCTAGATTGAACAAATATATGATCATGGTAATAAGCAGCGATTACATTTGCGCTGATTCCTTTTGATGCCAACTTAGTTGCAACTGCAGCCGTTAAACCAACCGCTTCTAAACTAGAATGAACCGTCATTGTTAGTTGTCGAAATACACCTTCAAACTCTAAGCTAGCGTTTACAGCGATCCCTTTTTCCAATACTAAGGTTAATCCTTCCGCTTCGACAAATGTTGCGACAGGGTTAAGCGACACATAATCGATCAACGATCCTGACACTGTACAAAATACAAACTCTGCATCAAGCAACACAGGCTGCATTGAATGTAATAACTGGTCTAACTCTGTAATTCCTGACATATTTTAAATTTCCTTTATTATAAATACCTAAATTTATCGGATATTCACAATGACGTTGACTATCGTGTACTAGGTTAAGCGTTTAAAATCACTACAAATATTGCAGTGAACTATAACCTGCATAGTGTAAAACAGGAATACAGATAACATTTAAAATTTAACCATTTACACCCAATCATCACCTTACCTTATACCCTGTATAACCAATGCTATATTTATAGCATTTAACTCACTAGATATACTTAGCCTCTACTTATTTGGGGCTTTATTATGAAAATAAAAACGTTATTAATCTCACTATTTATTGCAGTCACATCCACCATGTCTGTACAAGCGGCAAAAATCACCTTAACTGACGAACGTGAATTCATCGGTGAAATCCTTCATCATAACCAACAAGCATTAGTCATAAATGTAAATGGTATTGAAATGACACTGCCTCCAGAGCTCATTAAAAGTATCGATTTTTCAGTTAAACCGACAACCCCAGAACCAGTAAAAATAGAACCAACTGAGATAGCAAAAAAAGAAAAAACAGTAATAATGCCCGCAGAAGTACCAGCAGGTACAGTTTTACGCATAAAAATGGATCAATCGATTAATTCACGAGAGCATAAACAAGGTCATCGGTTCACCGCTAAATTAGAAGCAAACCTGATGGTTGATGGAGTAGTGATAGCACCAAGAGATAGCGTCGTATATGGTGTAATGGATCAAGTAAAATCAGGTGGACGCATCGCAGGTTCTGCGGAGATGAGCCTAATATTAACTGATATCTTAATCAATGATGAGATGGTTGCCATCTCTACAGTATCGTTGAGTGGCAAAGGCGCAAATGCAGCAGCAGATACGCTCGGAAGAACAGCTCGAACAGCAGCTATTGGCGGATTAATTAATGGCAGTGATGGGGCAAAAACCGGTGCGAAAGTGGGTGTGGGTGCATCACTACTAACAAGAAATAATGACATACAAATTGCCAAAGATACGCTCTTAGATTTCTCACTAAAAACCCCCATTAAAATTAATAGCAGTGCGGCATAATTTAATAATAAGAATTTAATAATAAGAATTTAATAATAAAAATTCAATAATCAGTTCACTGTTGCTCTCACAAAATGTAGTGAGAGCATAAAATACAGATCCATCTAAATACGACTTATCATATTGATGATTAAAACAGTGGATAGCACTGTTACATTTAATCACTACCTTTTATAGATTAAGTCATGACTTTAAAATTCCAGTTGAGTAAATCCCCCCCACTTCCCTCCAAAAAAAAGAAATCACAAACTTGACAATTACAAAATAACACCACGTAATTACAAAAAAACAACAAAACCTCTAATAACAAACACATAAGACACTGTTTTAAAGGTGAATATAATAAAAAGTACGACTTTGTGATAACAGTTACCAAATACCATAAAGCATAAAATAACAACAAAAAAGACGATAAAAAGCTTAACAATAAAAATCACAGGTCACATAAAAATCAACTAAACATTAAAATAGAGACACGTAGATCACAAATAAAATTTCGACGGATAGACTCATTACAGCATTACATGCAGTAATGCATTGTCGAAAATGATAACGCCAACAGTTAGTTGGCGGCAATAAAATCACTTTTGTCACAAAAAAATTACATTCTAAGACATTTATTCGTGACCTTAAGAGCACCGATAAAATAATAACGCTGCAGCTGTTAACCAAGTCTTTAATAAAAAATTATGCATAAAGATGAAGTGAATCAATGATGATTCGTTCATCTTTATGCCTTAACCATAGGAAACAGTGAAATGAAAGAATCGTTAACTCGATTGGCGAGTGCAGTAGCACTAACCTCACTCCTCGCAGCATGTAGTGAAGAATCAACCACACCACCAGCGGTAACAGAATCAGCCGTTAAAGCTGAGATTATTAATGGCAGCTTTGAACAGGATATGGCAGGTGAAACCTCGCCAGCAGGAAATTGGGTATTAAGAGAAGCACAAGATGCAACTGCAGTTTCTACTATCGAAGTGATTGAATCGGAAGAAGGTGTTGACAGTTACAAAGGAACAAAAGCGGTTAAAGTGATGGTTGATACATTAGGAGCTAATAACTGGGATGTTGAAGTTGCCTATGAAGAGCTTCCTGTTATCGGCGGAAAAACTTACGAATTTAGTGTTTGGGCTAAAGGAGATGCGGGAACAAATGCCGATTTTTATATTCAAACCCCTGAGTATGCGGCACGTAACCTTACAACTGTAGACTTCACAGGTGAATGGCAAGAGATTAAACTAACAGCAAAAGCCGATCCAGTAGACACACTTCATAGATTAGCAGTACATTTCTCAAAAGAAGGTAATGCAGGTAAGTCTTTTTACCTAGATGAATTTACAGGCGTTATCAGTAATGTGCCCGAGGTTGTAATACCAGATGTCGAGTATAGTGCAGTTAATGTCACAAGCTTAAAAGCGTTAACTGATAATTTAACAATTGGTGTCGCTGTTCCAGCTGGTGCTGCGGGTAACAGCATATTAATTAGCGAAGATCGTCAAGGCGTGATTGAAAAACACTTCAATCAACTATCTGCTGAAAATATTATGAAACCTGAAGCTTTGCATTCTGTTCGAGGTGAACCTTCATTTGATGAGGCTGATGCGCTTGTTAGCTATGCTAAAGAGAACTCAATGACGGTACATGGTCATGTATTCGTTTGGCATGGCCAAATTCCTGGATGGATGATAAATTTCGATGGGGATAAAGCAGCTTGGATAACGATGATGGAAGATCATATTACACGTATTGCAACTCATTTTGAAGAAGCGGGAAATAACGATACCGTGACTAGCTGGGATGTTGTTAATGAAGCCTTTAATGAAAATGGTACCTATCGTGGTTCAAAAGCTGCGACGAATGAAAATCCAAACGATAACTCTGTTTGGTATGAAAATATTGGTGAAGAATTCTTGCCATTAGCGTTTACAGCAGCAAGAGCCGCTGATCCCGATGCCGATTTATACTATAACGATTACAATCTAATTCACAATGAGGTTAAATTAGACGCCGTTATTGCCATGGTTAATACATTTGAAGCCGGTACAATTAGTGGGATAGGTTTCCAATCTCATATTTCAGTTGGAGATCCAAGTATTGACACTATCAAGGCTCAGCTACAGAAGGTTGTAGACGAGACTAACCTCAAAGTTAAAATTACCGAACTAGATGTGCGCATGAACAATGTGCCTGATAGTGATACACCTTTAACTTACCTAACCAGTGAAAGAGCGGATGAACAAAAGCAATATTATCATGATATTGTTGAAGCGTACTTAGAGGTAGTGCCTGCCGATCGACGTGGTGGTATCACTGTTTGGGGAGCGATTGATTCAGATAGCTGGTTACAAAGCTGGCCTGCACCAACGACAGAATGGCCACTTTTATTCAACAGTGATTATACTGCAAAACCAGCATTACAAGGTTTCGCTGACGCGCTTACTGAAGCTCAGTAAATAAAAAATCACTTTATTTTAGAAAGCCACTAACGACATAGTTGGTGGTTTTTTTATAGTATTCCAACTGGTTACGCCATTCAATCCCCCCTCTTTTATGCATACTCACATAAGCTTAATAAATGGCAGAATGACTCATCAACATGAATTTACTGGGTTTTATCTCTAATTTATAGAGCAAAATCAGTCGAATAAACGCTTTAAGGATAAAAAAATCAATAAAAATGCCCATAACACCTACACTTTACGGTTAAACACGTTTTGATTTAAAAAAATCAAACAACTACAGATAAATATAAGGAAATAAACATGAAAATAACACGAAAGTTGATGTACCTGTTTCTATTCGCATTTAGTACCAGCGCTTTGGCTGAGGAAATGAGTAGCTTTGGGCAAACCATTAATAATCTCAGTAAAGCTGTAGATGGTTTTTTTAATGACTATACGGGGTGGTTTGTTGGTTTAATCTTTAAAAGCGTACCAATAGGAGATGCAAACTTTCCAATTATCGTTGGATGGTTGTTGTTAGCAGCCTTAATATTCACCGTTTATTTTGGTTTTATTCAATTTAGACGTATCGGAATGGCGATCAATATTATAAAAGGAAAATATACCGATCCTAATTCAAAAGAGGAAGGTGAGGTTTCTCACTTTCAAGCCTTAACCACAGCATTATCAGGAACTGTTGGTCTTGGTAATATCGCAGGTGTTGGTGCAGCACTCGCTATTGGTGGACCAGGAGCGACTTTCTGGATGATTATTTGTGGTTTTCTAGGCATGGCCAGTAAGTTCTGTGAATGTACGTTAGGTGTTAAGTACCGAACAGTTTTACCGTCAGGTGCTATCTCTGGTGGTCCAATGTATTACCTAAGCCAAGGACTAAGTGAAAAAGGTTTAGGTGGATTAGGTAAAGCATTGGCAATCGGGTTTGCATTAATGTGTATTTTAGGCGCGTTAGGTGGCGGTAATATGTTCCAAGCTAACCAAGCACACGCGATGCTAACCTACGCTTTTGATGTACCAAGTGAATATGGCGTCATTACGGGCATTGTATTAGCCTCGTTAGTTTTTTCAGTTATTGTTGGCGGTATGCCTTCAATTGCCTCTGTGACAGAGCGAGTGGTTCCATGGATGGCGGGCTTATATGTTGGCATGTCACTGATTGTTATCTTCGTTAATTTAGATCAAGTTGGTCCAGCTTTTGCTGCTATCTTTGATGGTGCCTTTACTGGCGCAGGTGTTGCGGGTGGTTTTATTGGCGCGTTAATTCAAGGATTAAAACGTGCAACCTTCTCCAATGAAGCGGGTGTTGGTTCTGCTGCAATTGCGCATTCTGCAGTTAAAACGAAAGAACCTATCACTGAAGGTCTGGTTTCCTTATTAGAACCTTTTATTGATACTGTTGTTATTTGTACCATGACGGCATTAGTTATCACTATTGCAGGCCTAAACGTGACACCGTTTAATGGCGAAGGCTTAACGGGCGTGACACTTACAGCGGCATCATTTACAGAAACGGCAGGTATATTTAAATATTTGTTAGCGCTTGCTGTTGTTATGTTTGCTTTTTCAACCATGATCTCTTGGTCATACTACGGATTGAAGGCATGGACTTACCTGTTTGGTGAAGGCAAAACAACGGAGTTAATCTTCAAGATTATTTTCTGTATTTTTGTGGTTATCGGCGCAACAATCCAGTTTGGTGCGGTGATAGACTTCTCTGACGCAGCTATCTTTGCTATGTCGATCTTTAACATTATTGGTTTATATTTCTTAATGCCAATCGTGAAAAAGGAGTTAAAATCTTTCCTCGCACGTGTAGAATCTGGTGAAATCAAAACCTACGATAATAAAGACGCTAAATAACAATCTAAATACGGGTCATTGGGGCTGTCTTTGTTTAACATTGACGACCCATTCATTTTACTATCGCAATAATAATTTAATGCGATAGTAAAATATCAGTACCATCGCAAGGGCATCAATATGGATAAAAAAGATTTTTTTACTATTGATTTAAAGCGCCCCTTACTTCGAGACGGCCCTAATTTTTTATCTCATACGGTTATTGTAATTGGTGATATTGCCTATTTAAGACCCACCATCTCTTCGATGATGTTTTGCATGATATACGTTGTTGTAGGAAGTTTTTTATTAAGCCTCGCCACTTATCTACTTATCGTTTCGACTAAATATGATCTGGTCATTTTTCTCGGTGGTTTTGGCATTGCCATTACAACCTTTGGTATCTCTTTAATTCGACCTTTTCTGCAACGAGCAAGCTTTAATAAGCAACTGGATATCTTTAATAACCATAAGGATAGGGACGTCAAGCTACACCATATTACTTCGCTGCACATCAACAACAAGATTATACAACGCAAACATGCATTAAGTTATCCCTGCTTTGAGCTAAACTTATTAACCGCGCATGGTCGAAGAATTAATGTGTTAAATCATAATGATCAACAGCAGCTACAACAAGACGCACAATTATTAGCGACGTTTCTAGGCATTGAACTGCATGATTGTCGCAAAGAAGTCATGTTATAAACGGAGGTACCATAAACATATTGATAGCGTCATTGCTTAAAGGGCTGCTAATTGAATATTTAACAATAAATAAATGGCTAATCCCCACATCATTAAACCAATCAATGTATCAATAATTCGCTGTGCCCTTGCACTGCTTAAGACCGGTGCGAATTTTGAGCCTAATAATGCCAAACTGAAAAACCATAAAAAAGAAGCAGTGATACCACCTAATACAAAGTATGGGCGTTCTTCAGCTAATAAATTAGCAGCAAATCCGCCTAGAATAACAATCGTATCAATGTATACATGCGGGTTTAAAAAAGTAAACGCGCAACACGCTAAGACGATCATCTTAAAACTACGTTGGGTATTATCAGTCTCAATGCCCCCTGCTCCTTTAATTGCACGTTGTAGACATTGCCAGCCATAAACCATCATGAATAACGCACCAACAACAGTAATAGTGATTAATAACCAAGGGTAAGCACTAAACAATGTTGCACCGCCCCACACACCAATACACATAAAAAACACATCTGCTAAACCACAAAAAGCAGCGACAAATAGGTGATGCTGTTTACGAATACCTTGGTTTAATACAAATGCATTTTGTAAGCCAATCGGCATGATCAGCGTAGCCATCAGTGTTAATCCGGTAAAGTAGGTAGTAACCATTAGCGATCCTTAAAAGTAAAAAACTGGACTATAGCGAGCAAATGGAATTAAATATAACTAATAATATTAATGATTGATTAGTTTTACTAATAACCCTAAAAAAGAGTATAAGCATGCAGGACTACAAACTATTCATGGCATTAGATGCTGTTTTAAAAGAGCAAAGTTTTGATAAAGCAGCTAAACGCTTGCATATCACCCAATCAGCGGTGTCTCAACGTATTAAGCAGCTAGAAACAGAATATGGACAACCGCTGCTGATCCGTAGCCAACCTATCAAAGCAACCCCCTTAGGACAGAAACTGCTAGGGCATTATCAACGTGTACAGCAATTAGAGTCAGAACTGGAAATACAACTCGTCACACATAAACAGTTACAACGATTACCACTTTCCGTTAATGCAGACAGTCTAGCAACATGGTTTGTAGATGCATTAACTCCGCTATTACAGCAACAACAAATAGAATTAAACCTGTATGTTGAGGATGAATCAAGAACATGGGAACGGCTTTCAAGCGGGGAAGTGCTAGGTTGCATTACCAGTAAAGAAAAAGTCATGACAGGAGGTGAGAGCCATTTTTTGGGATACATGGAATACTTGTGTGTAGCAACACCAGACTTTATAACACGTTATTTTGCAACCGGGATTAATGAAACAAGTTTACAGAGTGCGCCTGCGATCACCTTTGATCAACACGATGATATGCACATCCAGTTTTTAGCACAGCATTATTCCCTGCAACAGGGCCAATACCCTTGCCATACTATTCGCTCATCGCAAGGTTTTGTAGACTTAACCTTAGCAAATGGTGCTTACAGCTTTAATTCACGATTACATATAGAAGCGTATTTAAAAACAGGACAGTTAATTAACATCCTGCCGGATAAAGTCGTTTATATCCCGCTCTATTGGCACTGCTGGCAACTGTCTGGCAATCTAATCGCCCAGGTAACGCAAGCGATGATCGAACATTGCCAAACAGTATTAGCACAAACGACTAAGGCATAAAAACAACAAGTACACTTTCGCTAGTGATCATGATCCTGCTGCTGTTGAGCAATCGGCTCTAAACACGCTTCAAGCTCTTCATCGGTCGTTGGCATCATGCCGAGATCAAAAACCAAACGCGACCCGAGCATATAAGCACTCGTATCTCCATGGTCGTGATGGAACCATTTCCCGTGTAAGCAAACATCGGTATAACATTTGGGTTGCATAAGTAGTTTCATCATAACCTCCTTAATAATTGTTCATTGTTAATATAAAGTGATTTAACACATCTTTAGCATTAACCGTGAAAACTGATTCATCAAGTTGTTAAATTGATCCTGATCAATAACCTGCCACAGTAAACGATACACACCCTTTTTGTATTGAATAATGTGACACCTTCCTCTTTTCCAAACAAGATGGCGCATAATTGATGCCAAACTAGTCGCCAGTAAAAATTAAAAATGCAACAAATCACTAAAACATGAAGCAACTAGAGTTTCTGATCTTTAAATAGTATTTTTTACTTTTAACATTTCATGAATATTTTTTTATAAATAGTGTTTGCATTTTATTACAAACATAGCTGACGTAACGGAAAAAGTTAGTGACTACCAACATCTTTTTTTATACTGAATTATCCACAAAATTATCCACGGCAATATGAAAATTATTAGCTTGAAAAAATATGAAAAAACGTTATCTTGTGCCTCCTTATTTAATAAAGCACTACATGTTGTGTTTAAAATAAACAAGTCACACAATTCCCAACATCAATATATGTTGTTGAGCAATTGTAATTCACCTATTTAAGGTATCTGGGAAGGTAGTCATAATGAATAAAAACCTGTTTGTTACGAAACGTAATGGCAAAAGAGAAAGCATAGATCTTGAAAAAATTCACCGCGTCATCACATGGGCAGCGGAAGGTCTTAATAACGTTTCAGTTTCACAGGTGGAGTTAAATTCTCATATTCAATTCTATGATGGCATCCGCACTGATGATATCCATGAAACGATCATCAAAGCTGCCGCAGACCTTATCTCAGAAGAGTCGCCAGATTATCAATATCTTGCAGCGCATTTAGCGGTTTTCCACCTGCGTAAAAAAGCTTACCGACGTTTTACACCACCGAGTGTATTTGAGCACGTCAGCAAAATGGTTTCTAAAGGCAAGTACGATGCACACCTATTAGAGGACTACAGTAAACAAGAATTTGAGGAGATGGAGAAATTCATCGACCATAATCGTGATTTGAACTTTTCATATGCAGCGGTTAAGCAACTTGAAGGTAAGTACTTAATTCAAAACCGTGTTACCGGTGATATTTATGAAAGCGCACAGTTTTTATACATCATGGTAGCCGCTTGCCTATTCTCAGGTTACGAAAAATCAACGCGTCTTGACTATGTAAAACGTTTTTACGATGCAACATCACAATTTAAAATATCATTACCGACGCCGATCATGTCGGGTGTACGTACACCAACACGTCAATTTAGCTCATGTGTTTTAATCGAAACCGGCGATAGCCTTGATTCGATCAACGCAACAGCAAGTTCAATTGTAAAATATGTATCGCAACGTGCAGGTATTGGTATCAATGCAGGTCGTATCCGTGCATTAGGTAGTACTATTCGTGGTGGTGAAGCTTTCCACACAGGTTGTATTCCATTCTACAAATACTTCCAAACTGCGGTTAAATCCTGTTCACAGGGTGGCGTACGTGGTGGTGCTGCGACAGTTTTCTATCCGATCTGGCATTTAGAAGTTGAATCTTTATTAGTCCTTAAGAATAACCGTGGTATTGAATCAAACCGTGTTCGTCACCTAGATTACGGTGTACAACTCGGTCGTCTATTCTACCAACGTTTGATCGACAAAAAATCGATCACGCTGTTTAGCCCATCTGATGTACCTGGGTTATACGATGCATTCTTTGAAGACCAAGATGAGTTTGAACGTTTATATCATCTTTACGAAGGTGATGATTCAATTCGTCAAAGCAGTATTCCTGCGGTTGAACTGTTCTCGTTATTAATGCAAGAGCGTGCAAGTACTGGTCGTATCTATATTCAAAACGTAGATCACTGTAATACACACAGCCCATTTGATAGCAAAGTAGCACCGATTCGTCAAAGTAACCTTTGTCTAGAAATCGCATTGCCAACTAAGCCTCTACAGCATATTACTGATGAAGAGGGTGAAATTGCACTGTGTACACTTTCTGCGCTTAACTTAGGTGCTATTGATGACTTAAGTGAACTAGAAGAGCTTTCAGAACTAGCGGTTCGTGCACTTGATAATCTATTAGATTACCAAGATTACCCAATTAAAGCGGCAGAAAGCAGCTCAATGGCACGTCGTACATTAGGTATAGGCGTGATTAACTACGCATATTACTTAGCTAAAAATGGTGTTAAATACTCAGACGGTAGTGCAAACAACCTGACGCATAAAACCTTTGAAGCAATTCAATTTTACCTATTGAAAGCATCAAACAAGTTAGCGATAGAGCGTGGCGCATGTCCTAAGTTCAATGAAACACGTTACTCTCAAGGTATTTTACCCCTTGATAATTACAAAAAATCATTGGATGACATTCATAGTGAACCACTGCATCTTGACTGGGAAACACTGCGTAGCGACATCGTAAAACATGGTTTACGTAACTCTACACTATCTGCATTAATGCCTTCAGAGACATCTAGCCAAATCTCTAATGCGACTAATGGTATTGAGCCACCACGTGGTTTTATTAGTGTTAAAGCAAGTAAAGACGGTATTTTGAAACAGGTTGTGCCTGAGTTTGATAAATACAAAGATAATTATGAGCTACTATGGAATATTCCAAATAACCAAGGTTATTTAGAGCTTGTAGGTTTAATGCAAAAGTTTGTAGACCAAGCTATCTCAGCAAATACTAACTACGACCCTAAACGTTTTGACGATAATCGTGTTCCGATGACTAACCTGTTAAAAGACCTGTTAGTTGCTTACAAAATGGGTGTAAAAACATTGTATTACCATAACACACGCGATGGTGCTGATGATGAAAACGTCATGGAAGAAGATGACGACTGTTCAGGCGGTGCTTGTAAGATATAACCGACTCTGAGTCAGCAATGACATAAAGTCGATATACAATTAAAAGGATGTGTTTAGCACATCCTTTTTTAATTCCCCCTACCGTACAATAAGTTACCCTCCCATTAGTTTTTCAATTGAACTTCACACTTAATTTTATTAATTAAAGATAATATGAAATTAAATGAAGATATCACTGGTCTTTATTTTTGAGCTATCCATAAAACAGATAAATAACAATTGCTGTTCGATTTTAAATAGATGGATAAAAATTCTACTTAGGTGCCAATGCATTTGTACTACAAAGGCAAATTTCCTGAGTTATTCATATAAAGGTCATAAAACATGTTAAAGAAAATCGTATTACTGTTACTCGCGATATTACTCATAGGGATGTTTTTTCATTTTAACTTGAATCAACTATTAACCTTAGATGGGTTAAAAGGCTCAATGGAGCAGTTTAGCCAATGGAAAGAACAGTCTCCATTGATTGTGATTGGTGGCTTCTTTGTATTATATATTTTAGTAACTGCCCTCGCATTGCCAGGTGCAGCAATTTTAACCTTAGCAGCTGGCGCCTTGTTTGGGTTGTTTGAAGGGTTTGTGATTGCCTCTTTTGCTTCAAGCATTGGTGCATTATCTTCATTTTTAGTATCGCGTTACTTATTACGTGACTCACTTAAACGTCGTTTTCCAGAACGATTAGCTGCTATTGATGAAGGGATCAAAAAGGAAGGCGCTTTTTACCTATTCACTTTACGATTAGTGCCACTGTTTCCTTTCTTCTTAATTAATCTATTAATGGGTGTGACTGCGATTAAGTCATGGACATTCTACTGGGTCAGCCAAGTAGGTATGCTTGCGGGGACATTTATCTATGTCAATGCAGGTACGCAGTTAGCGCAAATAGACAGCTTATCGAACATATTATCATTTAACTTAATTATCTCTTTTGTTTTATTAGGCGTCTTCCCATTGATTGCAAAAACTATTGTGAGCACGATTAAGAAACGTCGCGTTTATAAAAAATGGACTAAACCCGCTAAATTTGACCGTAATATGATTGTGATTGGTGGCGGAGCAGGCGGACTTGTAACCAGCTATATTGCCGCGGCAGTAAAAGCGAAAGTAACATTAATTGAAGCAGGTGAAATGGGCGGTGATTGCCTGAATTACGGCTGTGTTCCAAGTAAAGCTATTATTAAAAGTGCAAAAATTGCAGAACAAATTAGAAATGCACACCACTATGGCTTGGAAGATACAACACCAAAATTTTCATTCAAAAAGGTAATGCAGCGTGTTCACCAAGTTGTTGCTGATGTTGCACCACACGATAGTGTTGAACGCTATACAAAATTAGGCGTTGAAGTTGAAAAGGGTTATGCAAAATTACTTGACCCTTGGACTGTACAAATCAGCTATGAAAATGGTGAAACTAAAAAATTAACGGCACGCAGTATTGTTATCGCGACGGGCGCACGCCCATTTGTACCACCGCTTCCTGGCATTGAAGAAACAGGTTATGTCACCAGTGATACACTCTGGAGCGAATTTGCCAAACTTGAAGAAGCACCCAAAAAACTAGTTGTGTTGGGTGGCGGCCCTATCGGCTCAGAATTAGCACAAAGCTTTGCTCGACTTGGCTCACAAGTAACACAAATCGAAATGGCTGAACGTATCATGATCAAAGAAGATCTTGAGGTGTCTGAGTTTGCGACTGAATCACTTAAAGAAAGTGGCGTAAATATCTTAACCTCACATCAAGCACTGCGTTGTGAGACTAAAGATAATAAGAAGTTCATTATCGTCAAACATAACGATCAAGAAATTGCTATCGAATACGACCAGCTTTTATGTGCTGTAGGGCGAAGTGCGCGTTTAACTGGATATGGACTTGAAGAGTTGGGTATTGAAACGAATCGTACCATTCTAACTAATGAATATTTAGAGACCTTGTATCCAAACATTTTTGCTGCCGGTGATATTGTTGGACCATACCAGTTTACCCATGTTGCAGCTCATCAAGGCTGGTATGCTGCCGTGAATGGGTTATTTGGCAACTTGAAAAAATTCAAAGTAGATTACCGTGTTATTCCATGGACTACCTTTATAGATCCTGAAGTGGCACGTGTAGGCATTAATGAAGATGAAGCTAAAGAGCGTGGTATTGATTATGAAATTACCCGTTTTGACTTTGAAGAGCTTGATCGCGCAATTACTGACAGTGCGACAAAAGGGTTTATTAAAGTGATCACGCCAAAGGGTAAAGATAAAATTTTAGGCGTCACTATCGTTTCTGAACATGCTGGTGATTTAATTGCAGAGTTTGTATTAGCAATGAAACATGGTTTAGGTCTGAACAAGATTCTTGGTACGATTCATAGTTACCCAACTTGGGCTGAAGGTAATAAATATGCTGCCGGTGAGTGGAAACGCAATCATGCACCACAAACCGTTTTAAGCTGGTTAGAGAAATATCACACATGGAGACGTGGTTAATGATGCTTTCAGCGATTAAAAGTAGTAGCAAAAATGTAAGCGCAATATTGCGCTTAACATTGACCTTTTTATTATTAACCAATCCATTATTAAGTAATGCAGCGTCACCTACAATAAAAGATACCGTTGAAACAAAACCTATGGTCAAGCAATCAAACTTACACGCTGACTGGCAAACATTACTCAGTCAGCATGTAAAAAAAATCAATAATGGTCACAGTACTGAGGTTGATTATGCAGCGATACAGCAGCAACAAGCGCTTTTACAGAAATACCTCGCACAATTAGGCCAGGTATCACGAAGTGAATTTGATACCTGGCCTAACAACAAGCAACTCGCATTTTTAATTAATGCATATAATGCATGGACCATTGAGTTTATTTTAACTGAATACCCTGCTTTAGCATCAATTAAGGATTTAGGCAGTTTCTTTAACTCTCCTTGGGATAAGGAATTTATTCCTTTATTAGATAAAACGCTAAGCTTAAATGATATCGAACATGGTCTGATTCGAGGTAGCGGACGTTACAATGATCCACGTATTCATTTCGCGGTTAATTGTGCCAGTATCGGCTGCCCAGCATTACGTGAAGAAGCTTATACTGAAGCTCAATTAGAACAACAATTAACAGAGCAGACGGAACGATTCTTAACCGATACAAGTCGCAACAAGATAAAAGCAGATACCCTTTATCTATCATCAATTTTTAAATGGTACGGTGATGATTTTGAAGAAGGATTTCGAGGAACACAATCTATAGAAGCATTTTTATTATTATATTCCGAAGCATTAATGCTGAGTGACGCACAAGTATCAGCACTAAAAAATGAAGATCTGAACATTAAATTTCTAGATTATAACTGGATGCTTAATAGTGTTAATGAGTAATAATCTCAACATATTTTTGATGTTCAACTTGAGGTGGGTACATGTTGCCCTCACCTTTTATCAATGTAGCTTAAAAGTAAAAAACAGTGTGAGTAATACAAAAATCACAAAATCAAAGCAAACTAGGGAAGTAAAAAGATAACCAATGTGTTGAACGCGCAAATGTTAAACAAATTGAATATTTGTAGTAATTATTGACCACGCTATTTAACAAAAAAGGAATGAATCAACAGCCGTATTTTGTTAGGATAGCGACAATTTAAATCCTTCTTGGAGAGTCACATGGCTTACACAACTTTCTCAACATTATCTAATGACGCAATGAAAGAACCCATGTTCTTTGGTAACCCAGTTAACGTGGCACGTTACGATCAACAAAAATTCGAAGTATTTGAAAAATTAATTGAAAAACAACTTTCTTTCTTCTGGCGCCCAGAAGAGATTGACGTAAGCCGAGATCGCATAGATTTCATGAACTTACCTGATCATGAACAACACATTTTCATCTCAAACCTTAAATATCAAACACTGCTTGATTCGATTCAAGGACGTAGCCCAAACATGGCGTTACTGCCGATAGTTTCGCTGCCAGAACTTGAAACTTGGATTGAAACCTGGGCCTTTTCAGAAACAATTCATAGCCGCAGTTACACGCATATTTTACGTAATTTATTCACTGACCCAAGTGAAGTATTTGAGGATATTGTTAATAATGAAGAGATTCAAAAACGTGCCATTGACATCTCAGGTTATTACGATACGTTGATCCACTCTGTACAATATATGCAACTACATGGGTTAGATAACCAAGACAATATTGAATATATTAACCTTGATGGCGAAAAAGAAGTGCTAACACTTCGCAGCCTTAAAAAGAAACTTTACCTGTGTATCTGTTCAACCAATGCACTAGAAGCAATTCGTTTTTATGTTTCATTTGCTTGTTCATTTGCTTTTGCTGAGCGTGACCTTTTAGAAGGCAATGCAAAAATCATTAAATTGATCGCACGTGATGAAGCATTGCACCTAACTTCTACACAGCAAATGTTAAACATCTGGGCAGATGGCAAAGATGACCCAGAGATGGCAGAAATTGCACTTGAGTGTTTTTCCGAAGGGCGTGAGATCTTTCTACAAGCTGCAGAACAAGAGAAAGAGTGGGCGCAATATCTATTTAAAGACGGCTCAATGATTGGTCTGAATGAGCAAATATTATGTCAATATGTTGAATACATCAGTAATCAACGCATGATTGCAATCGGCTACGAAGCACCTTTCCCTGTTAGCACCAACCCTATTCCATGGATCAACCACTGGTTAGTGAGTGATAACGTACAGGTTGCGCCCCAAGAAGCAGAAATCAGCTCTTACCTTGTTGGTCAAATCAACAGTAAAGTAGACAGTGAAGACCTGAGCACATTTGAGCTTTAATAACGAATGACAAAAACACTGACCATTAATGGAAAAATTTATCCATTAGACACTAAAAAAACATTGCTTGAGAACTTAGAGTCTCAAGCAATAAAAATAGAATTTCATTGTCGTGATGGTCATTGCGGTGCATGTCGTTGTAAACTGTTATCAGGTAAGGTTAATTATATAAGTTACCCAATGGCTTATATACGTGAAGACGATATCCTTACCTGCTGTAGCAAATCTCAAAACAATATAAAACTAGCAACTTATTAAACTGCAAAGAAGATCCTAAGTACGTGAGTCTATTCACAAAAACATTATCAAAACAATCTATCCTTTCAATGAATTCCAATAATCAAATAAAATGCCTTATACTTTAGTAACTCGCTAGCATACGGACAACCATTTGATTAAATGTTAACCACTTACAAACCTATACTCTTCATTCTGTTTTTTACCGCAGCATATCTGCCTGCGAATTTCGCGCGCGCGGCATTCACTGATGCCTATGAAGCAGCGCAATCAGGCGACTATAAAAAAGCAATTTCACTTTGGACACCCTTGGCTGAAAAAGGTGATGCTGCAGCGCAATATACTTTAGGGTGGATGTTTGAAAGTGGTCAAGGTGTCCCTCAAAACGATCAACAAGCTGCTTTTTGGTACACAAAAGCGGCAGAACAGGGTGATATCGCAGCGCAATATGTTTTAGCAACCATGTATGACAAAGGCACAGGCGTTGAGCAAAGCCATATTAAAGCGGTACAGTGGTTGGAAAAAGCGGCAAACCAGGGGGATGCCGTAGCCCAATTTCAGCTAGGCGTGCATTATAGAAAAGGACAAGGTGTTGAACAAGATTTGCAGCAAAGCTTAGTGTGGTTTAAAAAGGCAGCAGAGCAAGGGCATATTACCTCGCAGATTAACCTAGGGAAAATATATCAATCGGGTCGAGGGGTTGAGTTAGATTATAAACAAGCAATACAGTGGTATAAAAAAGCAGCCTCACAAAATAATGCATTAGGTCAATTTCATTTAGCACATATGTATGAATTTGGACGTGGTGTTAATCAAGACGTTAAAAAAGCAAAGTCACTTTACCTGCAATCAGCAAATAATCAATATGCGCCTGCTGCTTATAAACTTGCCGAATTTTATGAGTTAGGAAAAGGTATCGATGTAGATTTTAAAAGTGCAGCAAAGTGGTATAAAAAATCGGCGTTGAAAGGCAATAGCGCCGCACAATTCAAACTAGGTAACTTGCACCGCGATGGGAAAGGCGTAAAAAAAGATATTCGTAGTGCAATCGAATGGTATAACCTAGCTGCCAACCAAAGCCATGCAGAATCACACTACCAACTTGCCCTGATTTATGAGCAAGGAATACAGGGCGCACATAAAGCACAAACCATCAGAATAAATTATAAAAAAGCATTACAACACTATCAAAGTGCATCTGCATTAGAACACAATTTTGCACATACACGGCTTGCTTACCTTTATGAGCGAGGCTTGGGAACAAATATTGATTTACAAGCTGCGATCGCACTTTACCAAAAATCTTCGCAACCCTTTGCTGTTGAACGCTATGAGCAACTGACTAAGCTGCTCAATTGCTATGAGACAGCAACGACAAAAATATTTTCGGTCAATATTGCCTGTACAACACGCGAGGTCATGCGTAAAAAAATTAAAGAACAAAAAATTGTTGCTATCGATGAGAATATTAACCGCTGGTCAGATAATTACTTCACTGGCGCAGTGATCCGCGGAAGCAGCGAATTAAAAGTGACCTACACACGAGAAGATTATTTTGTTAGCGCACTTTATACGTTTGTGGGCAGGAATAACCCAGAGCTTATTAGCAATGTTAAAAATAAAATTGTTGAGAGATATGGTCAGCCAAATAATAAAAATGGCCTTGAAAGTGAAGGTCCTGCTAGTTTTGAATGGCTTTTAAATGATGGCATTCAATTAATAGTAAGCCGAGAATGGCCCGACACAACTACCTTTATTTTGTATCTTTCTACTGAAAAAAAACAGATACTGGATGCACAGCAAAAACAGTCAAGTAGTAAAACCTTCAATCCCTACGAAAAGGAGCAAAACAACTTAAACGAAACAAACCTTTTTTAATAAAGCATTTGGAATAGTCTACCTAATCCAATAAAATCAAATAATTAGAATTTTATAAAAGTTGACATAATGGACCCCACTCTACTGTTTTTTATTGGCACTGCCTTCACTTTTGGCATGGTGATTAATTTTACCGGCCTGCCACCAATGGTTGGCTTTTTGATTGCCGGCTTTGCATTAAATTATTTGGGCTTTGAAATCACCGATGGATTAACCACATTAGCCAATCTAGGCGTAACTATTCTTCTTTTTTCAATCGGCCTAAAGCTCGATATACGCACTTTATTTAAAAGAGAAGTATGGGCTGGTGCATCAATTCACATATTAGCCAGCATCCTATTTTATGCAGGTTTATTGTTTGTTTTTAAGCAAGTTGGTTTACACTTTTTCCTTGATTTGGATATCACCTCACTATTACTGGTTGCCTTCGCGCTGAGTTTCTCCAGTACCGTTTTTGCAGTAAAAATACTAGAAGAAAAAAGTGAAACAAACTCACTTTATGGTCGTATTGCGATCGGCATACTGATCATGCAAGATATTTTCGCGGTGCTTTTCTTAACCGTTTCTGTCGGAAAAGTCCCCTCAATATGGGCACTTGGCCTTTTTGCACTTCCGCTTATCAGACCTCTACTGTTTAAATTATTAGACCGTGCAGGACATGGTGAGTTATTGGTTTTATATGGCTTTTTCTTGGCGCTTGTTGTTGGTGCAGGTTTATTTGAGTCGGTGGGTATGAAAGCTGATTTAGGTGCGTTAATTGCAGGCATGCTACTTGCGGGGCATCCAAGTGCTAAAGACATGGCAAAATCACTGTTTAATATGAAAGAGTTATTTTTAATCTGTTTCTTTTTAAGTATCGGTTTAGGTGGATTGCCACAGTTCGAACATGTTGTGGTTGCCCTCATTTTATCGGTATTATTATTTGGTAAAATTGCACTCTACTTTCTTACTTTAGCGAAGTTCCAGCTTCGTTCACGTACCTCACTATTTGCAGCATTTTCATTAGCGAATTACAGTGAGTTTGGGTTAATTGTAGCTTCGCTTGCTACCTATAAAGGTTGGTTATCACAGGATTGGTTGATTATCACCGCCATTGCGGTTTCATTCAGTTTTATTATTGCAGCACTGTTTAACAAGTATTCTGATGCTATTTATACCCACTTCAGTCCTAAACTAAAACGTTTCCAATCAACTCGCCTGCATAAGGATGACAGACCTGTGCGTGTCGGTGATGCACAAATATTAGTAATGGGTATGGGCCGTATTGGTGCGGGGGCTTATGATGCGCTAAAAGCTAGTTATGGAGAGCGCGTAATGGGCATCGATTATGATCATCAAACCACCCTCAAACATCGTGAACAAGGACGCCGTGTTATTACTGGTGACGCGCTCGATTCTGATTTTTGGAATAAATTACAACTTACCGATAACATTAGACTTATTCTGCTCGCAATGCCTGACCATAACGGTAATCGTTACGCTGCAGAGCAACTCAAAAAAATTGATAGCTGTACCTTCAAAGTGGCAGCCCTAGCACATTACAAAAGTGATGAGGTTGAGCTTAACGAGCTTGGCGTAAATCCGGTTTATAACATGTACGAAGAAGCAGGATCTGGTTTTGCACATCATGTTTGGACTGAATTACAGCCACAGATTGTCAACCCAAGAACAGATCAAGAGCTATAGACAAAGATAAAAAACAGACATTACAAAGCCATTAAATAAATTATGACTTTATTAGCAAAAAAGTGTGACCCACCCCTCATAAAGTATCAGTTGGTTACGGCTATTTAGTGTGACTTTTTAATCATATTCTGTAAAAATCAGTTAACTTATTTAAACTATTCGTTTTTTACAACTGAGCTTTTAACATTTGTGAAACAATGAAATTATAAAGGTAACAATATGTGTTCAATTTTTGGTGTGTTCGACATTAAAAGCGACCCTACGGTATTACGTAAGCAAGCGATTGAAATGTCAAAATTATTGCGTCATCGAGGCCCGGATTGGTCAGGTGTTTACGCAAGTGATAAAGCGATTCTAGTGCATGAGCGTCTTTCTATTGTTGATGTGAATACAGGTGCACAGCCTTTATATAACCAAGATAATACACATATCCTTGCTGTAAATGGTGAGATTTACAATCATAAAGATTTAGAAGCGACACTAACCTGTGGTTATCAGTTCAAAACTAAATCAGATTGTGAAATTATCCTGGGTCTATATGAAGAGAAAGGAAACCAATTTCTAGATGACTTAAACGGTATCTTTGCATTTTGTTTATACGATGAAAATAAAGATAAATACCTTATTGGCCGAGACCATATGGGTATTGTTCCATTATACATGGGCTGGGATGAGCACGGTAACTTCTACGTAGCATCAGAAATGAAAGCATTAACACCTATCTGTGTAAAAGTAGAAGAATTTCCACCGGGTCATTACCTGGACAGTGAAATTGGTGAGTTAACTAAATATTACATTCGCGATTGGATGGAATTTGATGCTGTTAAAGATAACGGCGGCAGTGCTGCTGAGATCGGTCAAGCATTAGAAGAGTCTGTTAAACGTCAATTGATGTGTGATGTTCCTTACGGCGTATTACTTTCTGGTGGTCTTGATTCTTCAGTTATTTCTGCAATTACACAAAAATTTGCTAAACAGCGTGTTGAAGATAATGACCAATCTGGCGCTTGGTGGCCACAACTGCACTCTTTCTCAGTAGGCCTTGAAGGGTCACCTGATTTAGCCGCAGCACAAAAAGTTGCTGAAGAGCTAGGTACAGTACATCACCCAATCATCTTTACTGAACAAAATGGTATCGATGCACTTAAAGAAGTTATCTACCATCTAGAAACTTATGATGTGACGACTATTCGTGCATCAACCCCAATGTACCTAATGGCGCGTAAAATAAAAGCGATGGGTATTAAAATGGTACTTTCTGGTGAAGGGGCTGATGAGATCTTTGCGGGTTACTTATATTTCCATAAAGCACCAAATGCACAAGAGCTTCACGAAGAGCTTAACCGTAAACTAAATAAACTACATATGTTTGATTGTTTACGCGCAAATAAATCGATGTCTGCTTGGGGCGTTGAAGCACGTGTACCTTTCTTAGACAAAGAGTTCTTAGATGTTGCAATGCGTACCAACCCTGAACTTAAAATGATCAAAGATGGTCGTATCGAGAAGAACATTTTACGTGAAGCATTTGACGGCAAACTATTACCTGAAGTGTTGTGGCGTCAAAAAGAACAATTCTCTGACGGTGTAGGTTACAACTGGATCGATACGCTAAAAGAGCATATCGAAACACAAGTTACTGACCAACAGTTAGCAAGTGCTGAGTTTAAATACCCGATCAATACACCAGATACTAAAGAAGCTTACTTCTACCGTAGTATTTTTGCAGAGCACTTCCCATTAGACAGTGCAGCAGAGTGTGTTCCACATGGTAAATCAGTTGCATGTTCAACGGTTGAAGCATTAGCATGGGACGAAAGTTTCCAAAATAATGCAGATCCATCGGGTCGTGCGGCAGGTATCCACAATGATGCATACGATCAAAAATAAATGCTAATTTAGATTTATGCTAGAATCCCTAAAGCGCTCAATGAGCGCTTTTTTTATGCCTATGATATAAAATACCGTAATTATTTGAGTTAACATTTGATGGAAAATAACATGACTAATCCAACCACTTTACCCTGCCCTTGTAAAAGTGGTCATACCTATGAAAAATGTTGTGCTATTTTTCATACTCTGGAGCAAAAACCAGCGCGCTGTGAGCAACTAATGCGATCACGTTACAGTGCTTTTATTTTACAACTGGGTGAATATCTATTTAATAGTTATCACCCTGATTTTCGTGGTGATGTAACCATTGAGCAACTTTCTGAAAAAAGTCTAGATTGGCGCAACTTAGACATAATCGGAAGTGAAAGTTTAGATAAAACCGGCTTTGTAGAGTTTAAAGCTTGGTATATGCTTGAAGGTCAACTTAACTACCACCATGAACGTTCAAACTTTGTGAAAGATAAGGATCAATGGCTTTATTGCGATGGGACTTTTTATCCAGAGCAAAAATCAGGTAAGATACAGCGCAATGACCCCTGTCCTTGCGGCAGCGGTAAAAAATTTAAAAAATGTTGCGCTAAAAATTAAAAGAATTGAGATGAAAATGGAAAAGAAAACACTATTAACTGATTGTCCAGATAGCAAAGGCCTAATCGCACAAATTACAAATATCTGTCAAAAGCACCAATTGAACATCGTTAAAAACAATGAATTTGTAGATCATCAACACGGTCGTTTTTTCATGCGCACAGAGATCGAAGGCTACTTTAACGATCAAACGTTATTAGCCGATCTTGATTACAGCCTGCCTAAAGGATCACAACGTTCTTTAATCTCGGCACAGAAAAAACGTATTGTTATCTTAGTCACCAAAGAAGCACACTGCTTAGGTGATATTTTAATGAAAAGTACCTATGGTGGCATTGATGTTGAAATTGCAGCTGTTATCGGTAATCATGATGTGCTTGAAGATTTGGTAAGCAAATTTAATATTCCTTACCATACAATAAGTCATGAAGGTTTATCGCGTGAAGAGCATGAAGAAAAAATGTTGGCTGCAATTGCTCCTTACACACCTGATTACGTTATTTTAGCAAAATATATACGCATTTTAACGCCAAAATTTGTTGAGCAATATGCGAATAAATTGATCAATATTCACCATTCATTTTTACCTGCATTTATTGGTGCGAAGCCATATCAACAAGCCTTCGATCGCGGTGTAAAAATAATTGGTGCAACAGCTCACTTTGTAAACAATGAGCTGGATGAAGGTCCAATCATTACCCAAGATGTTGCCCATATTGACCACGCTTATAGCGCAGCTGATTTAGCAAAAGCAGGACGCGATGTAGAGCGCTCAGTATTAAGTCGCGCATTACAGCAGGTGCTTGACGATAAAGTATTTGTTTACGGAAATCGCACGGTTGTTTTTAAATAATAACTCGGTCGTATCCCACATAAAATGATAAAGAGTGTAAATAAAACAATGGTTTTCTTTACACTCTTTTCGTTTAAAGCATAAAATAGAGATTCTTAGGTCATTATTAAAAGGAAATCTATAATGAAAAAATTATTAATCGCTTCTGCCCTGTTGGCCTCATCAACAAGTGTATTTTCTGAAGAAGCCCCCGCTATGTTTTCTGCATTAGATTTTAATGCTCCCAATGCACAATCGGTTAAAGGTATTCGCCTCTCTGTATTACACGGTAAAATTGATAGCATGACAGGACTTGATTTGGCTGTTGTTGGCATGTCTGAGACTAATACAACTAAAGGTGTTAATTTAGGTATCTGGGGCGCAGCAAAAGTAAATCAGAGTATGACTGGTGCTTCATTAGGACTTTTCAACTGGATCCCTGGTCAAACTAAAGGCTTAAACATGGGTGCAGTAAATGTTACTGGCGATGTTAAAGGTGCAAATCTTGGTTTCGTAAACTATTCAGAGGGCGATACGCTTTTTGATTGGGCGGCTGTCAGTGTTTCTAACTCATCAACGGTCCAATTAGGTTTTGTTAATGTGACGAAAGAGATTAAAGGTGTACAAATCGGCATTCTAAACTGTGCTGAAAATGGCTTCCTAAGATGTTTCCCAATCATTAATTTTGCAAAATAACTAACGTTAAATAGAGCTGACAATTATTGACAGTCAGCTCTCATTCTATTTCATCCATAGATACGAATAACAACTCACTTTCCTATCAAACACTCTAGTTATAACTCACTTGTAAAGGTTTGCTCTCTAAGTTCATCGCTTGATATTTTTCCATCAAAGTATGATCAATCCCATTTAAGCTAGCTCCTGCATTTTCTGCCTCTATTTCTGTTTGCTTAAGACGTGTTTGCGCAAGAAAAGATAAATTATCAACGACATCTGTATCGAAATTGGCTTTATGAGTACGTGATAAAAGTGCTTCATTATTTAACAAACTGTGTAAACGAGCATCACAAAGATGCCCTTGCTGGACCGCTGAGTTAATCTGTTTTGCTTGTGGTAATGAAAGGCCTTCATTCACTAAAGGTTGTGCTTCACCTAAGGCCAAAGATTCTCGTAACTCAACTTCATTAAGCGAAGCTTGTGTGGCCTTGGGTGTATCAAATTGAGAGAAGTCACGCGCATCATCAGAAAGTAAGCTCAATAACAGATTAAATTTATCACGGGTGCCATTAGCCACAGCAACATTTAGTTGCGTGCCTAACTGCCACTCATTGACCAATAACCCAGCTTCAATCTGCTTACTATTCATGCGATATTCTTTAATTATTTCCGACAACTTAAGTTATCGGCAACAAGCTGATTTTATTTACTGTTTTTTTGTTTTTTTCTCTTCACAATAAAAATTATTCTGATATTATGCATCTCGAAATGACGGAGGGGTTCCCGAGTGGCCAAAGGGAGCAGATTGTAAATCTGCCGCGAAAGCTTCGGTGGTTCGAATCCACCCCCCTCCACCATTCATCTCCCGGATAGTCTTATCATTTCAATACTTATTGAAAACCACATTCAAATACATTTTTATTCTCAATAACTATTATCATTTAATAGTAAGCTCATTTTATTCACAACTATTTCCCTGTGTATTCTTCATTGTATAAATTAATAGCATTGCTATGAGTGCACTAATTTTTATTCTGCGTGCTCAAATACAATTATCTCTTTAACGTTTAAAGAAATGTGTAATTTATACCAAAAGAATTAATAAAGTGATCATCCTTGCTGGTTAAAATTATCCCTAACTGCGTTGTGAGTTTTGAAGTGAGAACAACTATCTCCTGCAACTCACGCCTTATTAGTAATAATTTTTCCTACGCAAACTCTGATCACCTATTAAATTCCATTGGTATTATCAGCAAAGAACTGATTTAATTTACTGTTTTTGGATTTTCTTCTTCACAATAAAAATTAATCTGATATTATGCATCTCGAAATGAAGGAGGGGTTCCCGAGTGGCCAAAGGGAGCAGATTGTAAATCTGCCGCGAAAGCTTCGGTGGTTCGAATCCACCCCCCTCCACCATTTCTCTTCTGAATGATCTTCCCTTAGTAACATCAGTATATTCAATTAAACATCATATTTACAACAGAATAATTTTCCCATAACTATCAGTTTAATATACACTTTATAAATTATATTTCTTTAAAGAGTGATAATGTTTAGTTACGAAAATAAACGTTTTTTGATAGTAGACGACCAAAAACCTTTCCACGTCATGCTCAAAACAATGCTTACCAACCAAGGTGCGAAAAGAATCACTTTTGCAGATAGTGCGGAAAGTGCTGCCAGGCTTGCTCAACGTAAGACTTTTGATATCTATCTGATCGACTACAATCTTGGCTCTGGCAAGAATGGTGCTCAACTGCTCGATTATTTGCGTCATAATCAACTAATACCCAAGAGTGCATTATGCTTTATTATCACCGGAGATAATAATAAAGGGATGGTATTGAGTGCGATTGAGAAAGCACCTGATGACTATATGATGAAGCCCTTTTCACAAACGCAACTCTTCAACCGCCTTAGTAAAGCCGATCAAAAAAAATCTGCCTTATCTAATATTTTCGATGCACTCAACGATGAAAAGTATGATCAAGCAATCATGCTATGTAAAAGTAAAATAGAAACGCAGAGCAAGTTTAGCGGATTGTGTAAAAACCTACTAGCCGACATTTACATCACCACAAAAGCGTTTAGTGAAGCAGAGCGGCTACTCAGTATGATTATAGAAAAACGTCCTCTCGTGCGCGCTTGCATCACCCTAGGTAAAGTTTATTGCTTACAACATAAATACCATCAAGCAATCACTGTTTTAAAGGAAGTTCTCCATAATAATCCGTTACAAATGCATGCCTACCAATGGTTAGCACGTGCCTATCAAGGGGACGGAGAATTGAATAAAGCATTGAGTATATTAACCCATGCAGCAAATCTAACTCATCATAGCCTCGAAAAGCATCAACAAGTTGCACTGCTTGCCCATGAAATGGAAGAGCATAAGGTGATCATCACCAGTTACCAGTCAATTTTGCAGATCAGCCGAAACTCTTTTTATCCGGATCCTTGCCACCTCGCAAACTATATTCGCAGTCTTATTAATTTTGCGAATACGCAGGAAGAGATGTTTGAAAAAAAGACCATCTTAAAGAAGGTCAATTCGACTTTATATCAAAGTCGTTTTGAAGAGGGACGTAATAAGAATTTTGATTTCAATAGCTTTGATGAAATCTGCCAGGCCAATGTGTTTTTTTCATTGGGTGAATTACTGAAAGCCAAACGTAGAATTCTTAATACACTAGGAAAAATTCAAGGGAATATTGAAGATTTTGATAATACATTACTCTATGAAAGCCTATTTTCACTGCTTGATATTGGTGAGTTTGATTATGCAGCGCCCTATTTAGCAGAGCTAGAGCAGCGTGATATTATAGATCCAAGCACGCAATTAGCGATTAGGCAAAAAACAGGTAACCGACTTGAACAGCGTATGGATAATTTCAAAGCCTATAATAAGCTTGGCATTCAAGAGTTTGAAGCAAGAAATTATAATTCAGCATTAAAACACTTTAACCGAGCGATCGAATTTGAGCCGTTAAATTCAGGTGCTCTGCTCAACCGCATTCATGTGTATATTTTAATACTCAAACAAAACAGTCGCGATCAACGTAAACAGCATATCATCAACTGTCAAAGTAGCTTTAAGCTACTTAGCAATACTCAGTTACCTCCTGAGCATGCTAAGCGCTATAAAGAGTTACAAGCAGAATTTACAGAGTTTACTGGGCGTTAACCCTTTAACTCGGTTAATTTTTGTTTAACGCGTTTCGCTGAAATCGGATAAGCCGTACCAAGTTGCTGCGCAAACAATGAAACGCGTAACTCCTCGATCATCCAATACACTTCTGCCAATTGCTCATTTTCGTTCTCGTTACTGAGCATGGTTTTACACAACGCTAAATAGCGTTGCTCTAACTCATGCAACTCAATCGTATTTAAGCGGTCTTGATTTGGGCTAACTGGTAATTTTTCTAAACGTTTTTGTAGCGCTTGCAGATAACGTTTCAAATCAGGCAGCTTTTTCTCACCCACCTGACAAGCAAAACCAGGGAAGATTAAACGCTCAAGTTGCGATTTGATATCGCCCTGTGCAACTAACATGGTTAAGTCTATTTTTCCTTTCAGTTTTTTATTCACGCCATGTGCAAGGGTTAACACCTGCTCCACGAGCTGGGTGATTACCAAGGTTCTATCAGCAAGCTCAGCGCGCACTTTCTCTTTTTGTACTTCAAAAGCATTAGCGTCCTGAGGCGTAATTTCAGACTCTAAAATCGAATCTACCGCACAAGCGATACAATCATCAATTAGGTCTTTAACCTGTCCAAAAGGATTAAAATAGAGACCTAATTTCGCTTTGTTAGGTAAACTTTGTTGTAGGTACTTAATCGGCGAAGGCACATTCAACAGCACTAAGCGACGTAAACCATTTTGATTAGCTCGTTGCGCTTTCGCTTCGCTATCAAACAGTTCAATGGCAACACTTTTATTTTTATCGACCAATGCTGGGTAGGCTTTAACTTCATATCCACCGTGATCTTTCTTGAAAGAAACTGGTAATTTACCAAAATTCCATTCCAACAAATCTGTTTTTTCGATGCCCTGCTTAGACACTTTAGAAAGTGTTTGCTTCACAGCCCCTTTGAGATCATGTTGTAACTGTAAAATATCCGTACCAACAGCAACCACTTTTTTATTATCATCAATAACATTAAACTTGATACGCAAGTGTGTCGGTAAAGATGAAACATCCCATGATTTATCAGGAATTCTAACCCCTGTCATGCGTAAAAGTTGTTTCTCAAAAGCTTCATAAAGCGGTACTTTTAATGGCTCTAGATTAGCCATCGCCGCTTGGGCATAGTTTGGTGCAGGCACAAAATTACGGCGAATAGGTTTCGGTAGTGTTTTAATCAGTGCAATTAATAACTCTTCACGTAACGCAGGAATTTGCCATTCAAAACCGTCTGGTTTTATTTGGTTCAGTAGGGCTAATGGCACATTCACTGTCACACCATCTTGTGCAGTGCCCGGCTCAAAGGCATAGCTCAGTTGCAGTTTAAAGTCGCCCTGCTGCCAATAATCAGGATAAGCATTCTCAGTCACGTGAGTCGCATCATGCGCCATTACATCATCGCGTTGATAATTTAACAGATCCGGCTGTTTTTTCTTCTCACGATTCCACCAACTATCAAACTGTTTAGCGCTACATACATTTTGTGGTACCTGTTCATCATAAAAAGTAAACAGGGTTTCGTCATCCACTAAAATATCGCGGCGGCGAGACTTATGTTCAAGTTCTTCAATATCATTTAACAGTGCTTGGTTATCTTTAAAAAATTGATGGCGAGTATTAAACTCCCCCTCTACCAATGCATGACGAATAAACAGTTCACGACATAAAATCGGATCGATATTGGTATAAGTCACTTTACGCTTGGTCACAATCGGCAAACCGTATAAGGTCTGATTTTCAAAGGCGCCAACGACGCCTGACTTTTTCTGCCAATGCGGCTCTGCATAACTACGTTTGATCAGGTGTTGCGCTTGCTGCTCTACCCATTCAGGCTTAATACGCGCACTGATTCGACCAAACAGCTTTGAAGTTTCAACCAACTCAGCAAACATGCCCCACTTTGGCTGTTTTTTAAATAAACCAGAACCCGGGAACATAAAGAACTTACTGTTACGCGCGCCTAAATAGTGTTGCTCTTTATCTTTAAAACCGATGTGTGAGAGTAGACCAGCTAATAACGCCTGGTGAATACTGTCAAAATCCGGCTCTTTTTGATTTACTTTAATATCAAGTTCATCAATCACTTGTTTGATCTGTGCGTAGATATCTTGCCATTCACGCACACGCATATAGGCCAAAAACTCTTTTTGACACATCTTTCTAAACTGATTACTTGAAAGTGCATTACGCTGCTCTTTGATATAACCCCACAGGTTAACAAAGGCCATGTAATCGGAATCTTTATCATAGAAACGGCGGTGTTTCTCATCACTCGCTTGCTGTTTTTCCATTGGGCGTTCGCGTGGGTCTTGAATACTCAACGCAGCACTGATCACCATCACTTCATGCACACAGTCATGTTCTTGCGCAGCTAATATCATACGTGCTAAACGTGGATCTACTGGCAGTTTTGCTAACTGACGACCAAGCGGGGTTAGCTTATTACGTGCATCCGTCGCCTGTAAATTTACCGCGCCTAACTCTTCGAGCAAGCTTAAACCATCTTTAATATTTCTATCTTCAGGGGGTTGCACAAAGGGGAATTGGTTTAACTCACCGAGTCCAAGTGCCAACATCTGCAGAATAACTGACGAGAGATTAGTACGTAGAATTTCAGGGTCGGTAAACTCTGGACGTGAGATAAAGTCATCTTCGCCATATAAACGGATACAAACACCCGCACTAACACGTCCACAACGGCCCATACGCTGATTTGCACTTGCTTGCGATATAGGTTCAATTGGTAGACGTTGTACTTTTGTACGGTAACTATAACGGCTAATTCGCACTGTACCTGTATCGATAACATATTTGATACCAGGAATCGTCAGCGAGGTTTCTGCTACATTGGTCGCCAGTACAATACGTTGCCCACGATGGGATTGGAAAATACGATTTTGTTCTGCACCACTTAAGCGTGCAAACAGCGGTAATACTTCGGTATCACGTAAATTACGTTTAGTTAACGCCTCTGCGGTATCGCGGATTTCACGTTCACCATTCATAAAGATAAGAATATCACCACGACCTAGACGCTGCAGTTCCTCAACGGCGTTGAAGATACCCTCGATTTGATCCCCGCCAGCATACTCTTCCAGTGGGCGATATAGTGTTTCAACGGGGAAAGTACGCCCCGACACTTCAATTATCGGTGCATTTTTACCGTTTCTATCGGCAAAGTGAGTAGCAAAACGTTCAGGATCAATGGTTGCTGAGGTGATAATGACTTTTAAGTCAGGACGACGCGGTAACAGGCGCTTTAAATAACCTAAAAGGAAATCGATATTGAGACTACGCTCATGCGCTTCATCGATAATAATGGTGTCATACTTTGTTAAAAATCGATCGTTCTGAATTTCCGCTAATAAAATACCATCGGTCATCAATTTGATGTAAGAGTTGTCGCTGACTTTATCGGTAAAACGAACACGATAACCAACAACCCCACCGAGCTCTGAATCAAGCTCTTCAGCGATACGATTAGCAACCGTGCTCGCTGCAATACGTCTTGGTTGTGTATGCCCGATCAAACCACTGACGCCTCGCCCAAGTTCTAAACATATTTTAGGGATCTGAGTGGTTTTACCCGAGCCTGTTTCACCCGCAATAATGATCACTTGGTTTTCTAAAATAGCTTTGGCTATCTCATCTTTCTTTTGGCTAACGGGTAGATCAGGATATTCAATGTCAGGTCGGTTATCAAAGCGCCACTGACGTTTATCCATTGAAGCTTGGATATCACAGGCGATTTTAACCAAATTTAATTCTGCTTTTTCAGCATCTTTGATTTTACTGTTATTTGCTAAGCGACGTGAAAACTTAAATTGATCTTTAATGAGTACTTCGGGAAGATGTTTTTTAAGGGCGTTTACGGAGAGCGTCAAAATAGTTACCTAGCAAGAATCAAAAAACAGATCCTAGCAAGTGCAACAAAAAAGCGCAACGAGTTGCCTCGTTGCGCTTAGTAAAACTGACTTAAAGTTTAATAGGAACTGAAATTAGCCATCATTTTGTAATGTATAAACAGCAGATGACTTACTTTTCATCTCATTACATTCGTTGCACCAAAAACTGACTGCGCCACAGGCTTTAAGACGTTCAATCTCATCACCGCATGTACTGCATGTAATATGTAATTTAAAATCACTTTTACAGCTTTCACAATGGCGCTTTAATTCACCACTACGCACTAATTCATGTTCACATTTTGGACATTGCAATTCCATACTAAACCTCTTCTATCAATAACATTGCTATTGCTAACAATTATTTTTTCTTATGATGACCCATCATACGCTTACGTTTGTGCAATTGATTTGGCGTCAACTTCTGACGACGACCTTCAAATGGGTTACTACCTTCACGGAACTCGATACGAATCGGTGTACCCATGATTTGTAATGAACGACGGAAGTAGTTCATTAAGTAACGCTTATATGAATCAGGTAATTTTTTAACTTGGTTACCATGAATCACGATCAACGGTGGATTGTAACCACCGGCATGTGCATAACGTAATTTAACACGACGATTTTGAACCATCGGTGGATTATGATCGTCTGTTGCCATGGTCATAATACGCGTTAGCATAGAAGTCGAAATACGCTTAGTTGATGAGTCGTATGCTTCTTCAACCGATTCGTATAAATGGCCAACACCTGTACCGTGCAATGCTGAGATAAAGTGAATTTTAGCAAAATCGATGAAACCAAGACGACGATCTAGTTCGCTTTTAACACGCTCTTTATCGTAATCGGTCATACCATCCCATTTGTTAACTGCAATCACTAATGAACGGCCTGCATTTAGGGTATAACCTAATAAACACAGATCTTGCTCAGCGATACCATCACGTGCATCGATAACTAATAAAACAGTATTACTGTCTTCGATCGCTTTTAGCGTTTTGATTACTGAGAATTTTTCAACGGTTTCGTTTACTTTTTTACGCTTACGAACACCAGCGGTGTCAATAAGGACATATTCTCTGTCATCACGCGTCATCGGAATGTAGATACTGTCACGTGTCGTTCCCGGCTGATCGTAAACAACAACACGTTCTTCACCAAGAATACGGTTAGTTAGTGTTGATTTACCTACGTTTGGTTTACCGATGATAGCAAGTTTAATTGGTAATGCAGCAAGACGCTCTTGCTCTTTTAACAGTTTCTCTTCGTCATCTTCGATGTATTCTTGGCCAAGCTCAAATTCATCATCATCTTCATCGCTTTCAACAGTTGGTTCAAAAAAACCATCGAGTGCAGTATCGATCATCTGACGCACACCTTTACCGTGTGCTGCAGCGATATGATAAACTTCACCTAGACCTAGGCCATAAAATTCAGCACAAGCACTATCTGCGTCGATACCATCTGTTTTATTTGCAACAAGGAATACTTTCTTTTCTTGCTTACGTAGATGTTCTGCGATTGCTTGGTCGGCAACCATCATGCCTACACGTGCATCAACCATGAATAGAACTGCATCAGCTTCATCAATTGCAAGCAAAGATTGCCCAGCCATTACAGCGTCTAAGCCCTCTTCATCACCAGTGATACCACCTGTATCGATAACAATGAACTCATCTTCATCGATTTTTGCTTGTCCATATTTACGGTCACGAGTTAGACCTGGAAAATCCGCCACTAACGCATCTCGTGTGCGTGTTAAACGGTTAAAAAGAGTGGATTTACCCACATTTGGGCGACCCACTAAGGCGATCACTGGTAACATAAATTGTGTATCCTATAAAACTAAAAAAGCCCCTCGTCAAAAAAGGCGAGGAGCTATTATACTTGCTAAGCGCAATATTACTATTGCTTAATTATTTCGTCACGACTTAAACACTTTTGAAGTGACTTTTATTCAAAAAATATCTTAAATGCTACTTGTTGATTGATGGTTTTTCAATTGCAACCAAGTCACCACTGCGTGTTTGTAAATACAAATATTGGCGTGCTTCGAAAGGTTGCATATATATGCCATCAGAATCGAGTTCTTGCTGCGCAACAAATTCCCCCGTATCACGATCTACCCAATGCAGATATCCTTCGCCATCACCCACAACAATATACTCATTAGCCACCGTCACACCGGTCACATTACGATAAGCAAGTTGCTTATTAGCCCAAATTTCTTCACCGCTAGTTCTATCAACTGCATATAAATAACCACGATAATCGGTTAGATAAAGAGAACTGCCCGATAAAGCAATATCACTATAACCCGAGTATTTTCGTTCCCAAAGTTGCTGACCTTTTAGCAGATCAATCGCCACTAAGTTACCGTTATAAGCTAAGACGTAAATAATACCGTTGCGTATCACTGGTTTCATGTCAGCATCAACGATACGATCTAACTCAGTTGCACCGTAAGGGCGCGCGACAGGAAGTTGCCAAAGTGGCTGACCAGACTCTAAAAGCGCAGCGGCAACAAAACCATCAGCACGACCATAAATAATGCCACCTTGAGAGATTGACGGGGTCGCACTGCCACGAAGCGTTAAATTAGGTTGCTTGTTATTTAGCGTCCATTCTTGTTCGCCATTTTCACTATCTAGTGCAATCAACTCACCACGACTAGTATGAACAACAACAAGCCCATTTGAATAAACCGGACTAGCAATCACTTCACCAGAGACTTTAACTAACCAAATCAGCTCACCGTTACTTTTATCAATCGCTAAAACTTGCGCATTTTCAGTACCAATATACAGCGTATCAACCGCTAAATGTATACCACCAGAAAAGCGTGCCGAACGATTAAGCTTATTGCTTTCATGATCACTAAAATCGTTAGACCAAAGGAGCTTGCCACCTTTTACAGAAAAAGCTTTGACTTTACCATCACGTGAAGCAACATAAACAGCCTCATCATCTGCTGTAGGTTGTAGCTGTGAATAATATTTATCAACACCATTACCGATACTTTGCTGCCAAGCAATTTTCGGTTGGTAAGTGGCTTCAAAAGCAGGGAGCTCCGACATAGTAACAACATCTTCTTCGCTTGAGAAAAGCGAACACCCCGTTAATAACAGAGTTGATGTTGCTAATAGGACAAGCTGTTTAAGGCTTTTCTTCATTATTATCTCAACTATTAATTAACGTCTAACACTGGCTCAGTTGCTTCGTTTTGAGCCGCTAACGCAAGATCATCAAATTGCAGTTGCAGAATAGGATCAATACGCCCATTACTTGCATCAATTGCACTTTGGAATGCAACACGTGCATTATTAGTGTCACCCTGTTTTAGATAAACAGTGCCTTTCACTTGCTCAGCTTTAGCAATAAAGCCTTCTTCAGTGATCATCGTTAATGTGGTTAACGCTTGTGCATATTCACCTAACTCCACTTCAACACGCGCTAAACGTAAATTGATAAGAGGATTAAGTGGCGCATATTTATTTTGGTCTTGTAACTGCGTTAACTGTGTTTTCGCTAATTCAAAATCTTGCTTTGCAACGGCTTCTTTAGCTAATAATAAAGAGGCTAATACTGCATAGTTGCTGCTGCTATTACCATCGATAAATGCTTGAACGTTCGTCGTATCAGCATCCGCGCCCTGTGCTTCAAATTGCACAAGCATATCGCTGTAAGCTTGTGATGCTTTCTCTTGTCCTTCAACAACAGAATCATTATAAAAACGCCAGCCCCAAAGGCCCGCTAAACCAACAACAGCACCGATAACTAATGTATTGCCGTTATCTTTCCACCACTGTTTAATCGCATCAACTTGTTGCTCTTCTGTTTCATAACCTTCAATAATATCAACCACAAATACTTCCTTAATAAATTATTTTTCTTATAAATAAGTAGGTAATACAGCAATCAGCTGATCCATTGCAACTGTTTGTTGCTCAGCTTTACCTTGTAAATCTTTAATTGTGACACAGTTATCTTGAAGCTCTGTTTCACCAATAATCAGCGCAACCTTTGCACCACTTTTATCTGCACGTTTCATCTGCTTTTTGAAATTACCCGCGCCACAATGATGCATCATTTTCACATTAGGTAATTCACTGCGGATAAGTTCAGCCATTTTAAAGCCAGCAATATCAGTATCTTCACCAACTAGCACGCTGTAAACATCAACATCCGCTTTAACGTCACTATTAAGCTCAAGTTCATTCAGCATTAATACGATACGTTCCATGCCCATCGCGAAGCCCACAGCAGGTGTTGCTTTACCGCCAAGTTGCTCAACTAAACCATCGTAACGACCGCCTGCACAGATTGTACCTTGTGCGCCGAGACTCGATGTAACCCACTCAAATACCGTACGGTTATAATAATCAAGACCACGTACTAAACGCTCGTTAATCACATATTGAATGCCTGCAGCATCAAGATATTGTTGCAGTTTTGCAAAATGAGCAACTGATTCGTCATCAAGATGTTCAGAAAGTTTCGGTGCATCAACTAAAACAGCTTGTACATCCGGGTTTTTACTGTCTAAAACACGTAATGGATTGGTTTTCATACGACGCTTACTATCAGCATCTAACTTATCTTCATGTAGTTCTAGATAGCTTACTAATGCTTCTTTGTATAAAGCACGTGCTTCATTCGAACCTAATGAATTTAATTGCAACTCAACATGTGAGTCTATTCCAAGCGCTTTCCATAAACGTGCTGATAATAAGATAACTTCAGCATCGATATCAGGCGTTGCAATACCAAATGTTTCAATCGCAAATTGATTGAATTGACGGTAGCGCCCTTTTTGAGGACGTTCATGGCGAAACATCGGCCCCATGTACCACATACGGCGTTCTTGGTTATATAACAAACCGTGTTCATTGCCAGCACGCACACAAGAAGCTGTTCCTTCTGGTCGCAGTGTTAAACTGTCACCGTTATCATCAAAGGTGTACATCTCTTTTTCAACAATATCCGTTACTTCACCAATTGAACGCTTGAATAGCGCCGTGCTTTCTACGATTGGCATACGGATCTCAGAGTAACCATAGCTGCTAACTACGTCTCTTAATAATGATTCTAATTTTTGCCAAACAGGTGTTTGCTCAGGAAGGGTATCGTTCATGCCACGAATAGCTTGTATCTTTTTTGCCACGATGAATTCTCAATGCTGTTAATAATAAAAAAATAAGTAACTATTATACTCAAAAAGCCCGTAATGTGTACCATAACGGGCTTTCTAAAATGATAAGTTGCTGATTAAACTTTCAAGATTATGTTGCTCGGATCGTCACGGCTAACGCGCGCGCGTATTTTAGCTTCTAACTGATCGATCACATTGTCATTATCAAAGCGTTCTTTCTGACGTTTCCCATCTTCATAGAAGCCGCTCTTAGTTTTACCACCAGTGATGCCAATATCTGAAATTAATGCTTCACCCGGGCCATTAACCACACAGCCAATAATCGATACATCTACCGGAGTGATAATATCTTCTAAACGCTCTTCTAATGCATTAACCGTTGCAATGACATCAAACTCTTGCCGAGAACAGGTCGGACAAGCGATGAAGTTAATACCACGACTACGAATTCGCAGTGATTTTAAAATATCAAAACCCACTTTTATCTCTTCAACAGGATCAGCGGCTAATGAAACACGTAACGTATCACCAATACCTTGCGAAAGAAGCATGCCCATACCCACAGCAGATTTAACACTACCACTGCGTAGGCCGCCCGCTTCAGTAATTCCTAAATGCAAAGGTTGAATAATCTGTTTAGCAAGCAGTTGATAGGATTCAACCGCAAGTAATGCATCGGAAGCTTTAACACTAACTTTAAATTGTTCAAAGTTAAGCCTGTCTAAAATATCAACGTGACGAAGTGCTGAATCCACTAACGCTTGTGCTGTAGGTTCACCATACTTTTCTTGAATATCTGCTTCGAGTGAACCGCCGTTTACACCAATTCGGATGGGGATGTTATTGTGGCGAGCACAATCAACGACGCTACGAATACGTTGCTCATTACCGATATTACCTGGGTTAATACGCAAACAATCGACACCATACTCTGCGACTTTTAAAGCGATACGGTAATCAAAGTGGATATCAGCAATCAATGGGATATTAGTTTGCAGTTTGATCTCTCTGAATGCTTCAGCAGCATTCATCGTTGGTACCGACACACGTACGATATCAGCGCCAACAGCCTCTAGGCGTTTTATTTGCGCAACAGTGGCAGCAACATCAGTAGTTAATGTGTTAGTCATTGATTGCACTGTAATAGGTGCATCACCACCAACGGGTACATTACCCACCATAATCTGTTTCGAAACTCGACGAATAATTGAAGAGGTATGACTCATATAAAAGCGACTCGTTGTAAAATTAAGAGAGTGGCACGCTAAATTGTGCGCTACGTCCGGGTGTAAATTCACCTTCGATAATTTGATCTTGGTATTGTATCTCGACAACACTTGGATCACCTAATTTTAGCTTGAATGGCGCAACACCAGCTAAAGATAGAACACGACCATTTTGGTATAAACCAAAAGCAATACGCTTACCCGTTGCATCAAATACTTCAGTCCAACAGTCCGCAGTAAAAGCCAAAGATAATGTTTCTAAATTTACTTGCGCGGTTTGTACTGCTTGCTCTGCGCTATTATCTATGACCGCAGAGTTGCTGACATCAGTACTCTCAACCGGTGCTTCAGGTATTGAGTTATTAACCTCATCCATCTGTTTTTCTGTTTCAGGTACGATTACCGGTTCAGGTGTCGTGATTACAGTTGTTGGCGCAACGCCCGATTCAAGTAAATTGCTTTCGCTAACTGTTGTTGGTGCTTCAACAATATTATTGCTCACCTCTGGTGTAGGATTTTCACTGCTCAACTCACCTTTTGCGATCAATACATTGCTATTTTGATCGGCAGGTTGCTGCACAACAGACTCTGACACAGGGGGTGTTTGTTCAGTGGAATTAAATAACTGTTTTTGAAACACGTAGATAACTGCGACAACCAACACCACAAAGAACAAAAACAGTGGCAACGCTTTCGAGCGTTTCTTGGTATGGGGGATAATTAAATCCGAAGGCGGGAGTGTTTTTGCCTTTTTTTGAACACTGGCTAGTTGCTGATATTCAACAAATAGCTCTAGGGTATTAAGCCCCACTAACTTTGCATAGTTAGCAAGGTAACCACGCAGGTAAATAACAGGATACTTTTTGGTTTCTAGTATCTGCGTTAAATTATCTTCAAAGTCACGCACAGTAGAAGGAGCGAAATTAAGTTGTTCTGCGACCTCATCAACTGATAATGAAGCTGCGATACGTGCATCTTTTAATGCTTGCCCTAATGGCACAATAATCTCGGTCGGTATATTGCTCTCGGTTTTCATTGTTAATAATACTCATGGTTTAGATAGTCTAATGCGCGCTGTGAATCTGGGAACTGTTCCAATAGTTGCCCAGCATATTTACTCAAACTTGCTCCTTTCTGAGTCGCATAACTTAGTCGAATCCATTGCCATAAGCTTTCTGCGCTAGTTTTACTCTGTTTTTGATAATTAAAAAGATTTAAACGCGCAGCACTGTAATCCTGTTTATCTATATTAAGTTTCGCTAAAGAGAGGTTAATATAAGATTTATTAGGGTTATGTGAAAGTGCATATTGATAATAAAAAATTGCTTTTTCAGTCGCCATTGCCTGCTCAGCACAAACGGCAGCGTTCTCATAGGTATTAGCAACACCGGTATAAGTAGTTTGGTCGACCGCCTTTAAAAAGGCTTTTTCAGCTTCTTCATAACGCGTTAACGAACAAAGAAAGGTACCGTAGTTATTATACGTATCGGCATTTTTAGAATCAATTCGCAGTGATTTTTTATAGTATTCTTCTGCCGTCTCATTTTCATTTACGCGCTGATAATAATAAGCAAAGATACGTAACACATTCGCACTATTAGGTTGATACTCTAGTGCCTTATCTAGGTTCTGTTTCGCTGACTGCATATCGTCTTTACGAAGGTAAACTAATGCCAGCTTAATGCGTGTTTCAGAAGCCCCTTTTGGATCAAACTGGGTGGCGATTCCCGAACCACTATTTTTAGTGGTTACCGATGATTCACTGGAAACACATCCACCTAAAAATAGAGCTGATGCAAGAACAACAAAAAATAAGCGCATATTTGCCTTAAAAAATGTAAAAAAGTAGTCCAACATTGTGACCTAAATGATACGCTTTTTCATGCTATTTAATACGGTTATCCTACTTCGATCGGCATCAACAATATTTTTTTTACATTTAAGCTTCAGTAATGCTTATATTTTCACCTTGTTGACGTTTTTTTATCACACGTTTTGTTCTGTCAATCACATCGCCAACTAACTGCCCACATGCAGCATCAATATCATCACCACGTGTTTTACGTACAATCACGGTAAAACCGTATTCCATCAATACCTTATTGAAACGATCAACACGACTATTACTTGGTTTTTCATAATCATTACCCGGGAATGGGTTAAATGGAATCAAGTTAATTTTACACGGTGTATTCTTCAATAACTGTGCTAATTCATGTGCTTGATCCGTTGAATCATTAAAGTGATCTAGCAGTAAATATTCAATCGTTACCTTGCCACGATTTGCTTTTGATTTTCCGATGTAACGTTCTACACCAGCAAGAAAATCAGCAATATTATATTTATCGTTAATTGGCATCATTTGCGAACGTAAAGCATCATTTGGCGCATGCAGAGAGATCGCTAATGCGACATCAATCTTATCACCTAAAATATCTAACGCAGGTACAACACCTGATGTAGAAAGTGTTACACGACGTTTAGAAAGTGCATAACCAAAATCATCTAACATTAGCTCCATTGCAGGAATGACATTGTTCAGATTTAAAAGCGGTTCACCCATCCCCATCATCACAACGTTAGTAATTGGACGTTTACCCTGTTCGCCCATCACGCCAACAATTTTAGCAGCACGCCATACTTGACCAATAATTTCAGAAACGGTTAGGTTACGGTTAAAGCCTTGTTGAGCAGTCGAACAGAAGTTACATGCAAGCGCACAGCCTACTTGAGATGAAACACACAATGTTGCGCGATCTTTCTCTGGAATATATACGGTTTCAATATCTTGATTACCAACCGTCATTACCCATTTAATAGTACCATCGCTGCTGCGTTGCTCTACTTTTACTTCTGGTGCAACAATTTCAGCACGCTGCTTTAATTTTTCGCGCAATTTCTTATTAATGTTATCCATCTTATCGAAGTCGTCACAACCAAAATGGTAAACCCATTTCATCACCTGCTCAGCACGGAACGCTTTCTCGCCTAACTCAACAAAAAACGCACGTAACGATTCACGGTTTAGATCTAATAGGTTTACTTTTTTAATACTCATAGGAGCCTCGATAGTACAAATTGCTAAAAAGGAGGGATTTTACAAGATTTGTTGAAGATAGCTACTCATAAAAACAGCTGCTTTTTAAACCTAAACGGGTAGTAGCTGCTGTTTTATATTTAAACAATTGTTATCGAGGCTATTTGTTGTCTTGCAGGACAACTGTAATAGATAATCGGCGTAAGGTTTTCACCGCGTTGATGCACCGTTTTGTGTATTTTACTGCGTTTCAAAAGCGGCGCGAGCAATGTATCTAATCCCTCTTTGCGCAGATGAAAGTGTGTTAGTAGTGCAGATTCTTCAATCCGCCCTGTTTGTTTCACGTATTCATAAATTGATTGAAGAATCATACAAGGTCCACTTGTGCTAGGAGTCAGCACTTTTTATACAAATATTTTTTGAACTTCGAAGCTCGCCACTCATAGCTCAAAGTTTCAACATTAGTTTCGGACTTCGGGCTAAGAGCAGCGAACTACAGATACTTTTTGTTTAAGCAACTCAGGCTAACAGCTTGCCTTAAGCCAAACTAACGGCCAGTACATTACCACGACGTCTCAACAGGTATATCACGATAGCGACAATCAACAACGAAGCAGCGACATAGAGCATATGGCTATTCGGCTGTATCGAAAAAGTAGCTATTTGGTAATAGGAAACTGAAACGATATAAGCAACAGCAGTTGTCCAGATCGCGATAAATTTAGCCCATTGCCCACCTACCTCACGTACGATTGCGCCCATTGCAGCAGCACAAGGTGCGTACAGAAGAATAAAGAGAAGATAAGCAAACGCAGCTTCGGGGGTAACAAAAGCATCTTGAATATTTTTGAAAATCGTTAAATCAACACCTTGATCTTCAGCAACGCCCTCTAAGTCGGCTAAATCGCCAACATCTAACCCTAACGGATCACTGACACTAATACCCATCAAGTTTTCAGGAATAGTTGCTACGGCTTCATTTAGTTTTTCAAGCAGGGTTAAATCGGCTTCATCACCCGCTTGTTGCGTTGAATAAAGGTTATTCAACGTACCAACCACAGCCTCTTTAGCAAATAACCCGGTCACAATACCCACGGTTGCAGGCCAGTTTTCTTGAGTGACACCAAGAGGTGATAATACAGGCGTGACAATTTGAGCGCCTTTACTCAGTAGCGAGTCCGCGCTGTCTTGATGACCAAAACTACCGTCTAACCCAATTGAATTAACCACGTTTAGTAGTGTGACAACAATAACAATCGTTTGCCCTGCACCAAATAGGAAACCTTTTAGTTTCTGCCAAGTTTTCATTAAAATATTACGTAGCGTTGGTAATTCGTAATCAGGTAACTCTAGGAATAGATTTTCACTTTTACCCGGTAATAACGTTCGGCTTAATACAAACCCCGTTAATACGGCCACAGCGATACCAATCAAGTACAAAAGAAAAACAATATTTTGGCCGCTATCAGGAAAGAATGCACTCGCAAACAAGGCATATACAGGTAACCGCGCACCACAGGACATAAATGGCGACATTACTACCGTTAATAGACGTTCACGCTCTTTTTCAAGCGTACGTGCAGCCATTACAGCGGGCACGGTACAACCAAATCCGACGATCATTGGTACAAATGACTTTCCTGGTAAACCGATAAATTGCATCGCTTTATCAATCACTAACGCAGCACGTGCTAAATAACCAGAACTTTCAAGTAACGCTAAAAAGAGATACAAACATGCAATTACCGGAATAAAGGTCATCACCGTTTGAATACCATTACCCACGCCGTAAGCTAATACATTAATTAACCAGTCAGGTGCCGATATTGCCGACAATAATTGTGCGCTACCATCAACAAAAATGGCACCGGCGCTAATATCAAAAAAGTCGATAAAGGCGCTACCAATATTGATAGAGAACATAAACATCAGGTACATAACAAACAGGAAGAAAGGAATACCAGTGAAGCGGTTCATCACTAACGCATCAATTTTGTCAGTAATCGAACGGCCGAGTTTACCCTCTGTACGCACTGCTTGCTGTACCGCTTGATAGATAAAGGTGTAACGTGTATCGGCAATCTGTAGATCGATATCAAAGGCATCATCTGCTTCTAGTTGCGCTTTTTTATTTAATATCAGCACTTGATCTGATTCAGAAAGACGGCTTAAAACGGCAACATCACCCTCTAATAACTTAATTGCAAGTGCTCTATTTTCAAGATGGTTTGTTTGTTGACCTAATAACAACGTACTGCTTTCAATTAATGGGCTTAATTGTGAACCGTAGTCAAGCGTAAGCGGAGAAGTCAGTGTTTGCTGAGCAAAACCAGTTAACTGTTCAGTTAACTTAATAACAGACTGTTTATCATGTGCTGACAGAGTAACGACCGGACAACCTAGTTGTTTCGCTAAGGTTTTTTCACTGATAACCAATTGCTTTTTAGCCGCAATATCCATCTTATTGATAACAGCAACAACGGGTAAACCTAACTCTTTTAATTGTGCAGTTAAATACAGGCTGCGCTCTAGACAACTCGCATCGATAACATTAATAATCAGGTCTGGACTATTTTGCATAATATAATCAAATGCAACACGTTCATCTAACGAACTGCCATCAGCATCAGAATCAAGACTATATATCCCGGGTAAATCGATAATACGTACTTCAGTATTATCCTCTAAGTTAAAGTAACCGGTCTTCTTTTCAACTGTCACGCCACTCCAGTTACCAACATTCTGATTTGCACCGGTTAACATATTAAATAGGCTGGTTTTTCCTGAATTAGGGTTGCCAATGGTCGCTATTGATAAACTCATACGATTAGCTCCACCTTAATCTTCCCAATGACCGCTTTACGCAACGCGATACTACTATTGGCACAACGAATCACAACCGGGTCACCCATTGGTGCTAAACGCAGTAGTTCAACCTTTGCTTTTGGTAGAAAACCTAAATTGAGTAATTTCTTACGCATCACAGGTTCCATTTGCTGCATATTCACTATCGTGGCACTTTGCCCTGCACTTAGATCCGATAAAACCATCTGTTTATACCTTTATTTAATGTCGTAATGGTAACGCCAATAACAATCACTCTCATTTAGGAGTGATATTAATGTAAAAAACAAGCCTAAACAATGTTTTTGATCAATCTTAAATGACTCTCTGCTAAACTTAGCAAATGCGCTAAATCTCATAATTTTTATTAAATAAGGAAAAAACATGGACTTAAGTGGACTTAATCTAGTTTACTCAACAGATGGTGGCAAAATTGAACAACCTAAAGAAAAAAAAATAGCCCCTGAAAGTGATGGCATCATCCGTTTACATCGCGAAACGAAAGGGCGTAAAGGCAAAGGCGTAACACTCATTAAAGGGTTACAACTTGATGAGAAGGCGCTTAAAGCACTCGCTAAAGATATTAAGAAACGTACGGGCACCGGTGGTGCTGTAAAAGATTTTGTTATCGAAATTCAAGGCGAACAACGCGAAATAATCAAAACCTTATTAGAGAAAAAAGGTTACACCGTAAAATTAGCTGGCAGTTAAAGGACTAAAAAATGAAACTCTTAATTAAATTATCTATCGCAGTAATTGTTTTAGTGTTTGCAGGTATCGTACTGTTATTAGTACTGGTTAATCCAAACGATTATAAACCACAGATCGAAGCACAAGTGAAGCAAAGCATTAACCGTGATTTGCACATTAAAGGTGATATCGGCTGGACTTTCTTCCCACAACTCGGGTTTAGTAGTGGTCAAATTGAGTTAGATAATTTACAGGGTTTCGATAAGCCTCATCTGGTTAAGGTGAATGAAGCTGCCATTGGTATCAATATCTTGCCGTTATTAAAAGGACAAATTTCACTCGGTGAATTAATCCTTGATGGCTTTGAAGTGACGCTACTTACCGCCAAAGATGGCAGCTCAAATATGGATAACATGGGGCCAACTGAAAAGAGCAGTGCAACTGACTCAACAACTGAAGAGATAACCTCTCCTGCATCAGACAGTGAAGCGAGTTCGTTCTTTGATATGAGCAAAACAGAGCTTGCTGGTATCAGCATCAACAATGCGATTATCGAAATTGAAGATCTGCAAACGGGTAGCTATCAAAAGATTGCTATTAACGAGATCAAGCTAGGCCAATTCGCACTTAACAAAGAAACACCACTTAGCATCAATACAAAATTGATTATTGATGATTTACAAGCGCAGATAACCTTAAGCACAATGCTCTTGGTCAATACTGACCTGAGCGAAATCAGCCTTAAAGCGTTACAGCTAGATACCGACGTTTCGACTGACGCCCTCCCTAATGGAGGTCTAAAAAGCACGTTAAAAACCGACATTATCTATCTTGCTAACAGCAAAAAAGTCACCCTTGATGGTGTTGATATTAATACGGTTATCAGCGGCGATAACCTACCGAATAAAAAAGTTACAACGCAACTCAACGCAGACATTAACTATCAACTCAATAACCAACTCGCGTCTATCAACAATCTTAAACTAATGATTGACCAACTAACACTTGATGGTGAACTTAGCGTGCAGACAGGGCAACTAACAAAAGTGCGTTATGCCTTAGTTGCTAATGAGTGGGACCTTAACCCTTACTTACCAAAAACAGAACAAAGCACCAGCTCAACAAGCGACCAGAAAACAGGTACCAATGAAAAGAGCGCCGAGCAAGAAGTTGAACCCGACCTAAGTTTCTTAAACGGGTTAGATATTGATGGTACGCTTAAAATTGCAGGTTTAATGGTTGAAAAAATTAAAATTGGTGAAATCAACAAACACCTAATTATTAATAAAGGTAAAGCACAACTCAAACCACTCACCGCTCAGCTTTATGATGGATTGTTGACCCTTAACGGCAATATTGATGCTAGTAAAGGACTTAATAAGTACCAAGTTTCTACGCAACTAAAAGGCGTGCAATTACGCCCTCTTCTCACCGATGCCGCTGAAGTGGATCTATTAAGTGGTAATACTAACTTCAACTTTAACGGTAAGGGACAAGGACTGACGACGTCTAAAATCAAACAGGGGATTACAGGTAAAGGTAATTTCTCGCTGCTTGATGGTGAATTATACGGCGTGAATATCCCACAAGAGATACGCACTATAAAAGCCAAGCTAAAAGGTCAAAGCGCCCCAAGTAGTGATAGCATTAAGAAAACCGATTTTGCTTCATTAAAAGGTGATTTCAGTATCGCGAAAGGCTTGGTTAATAATCAAAAATTATTAATGCTATCACCTGTCATGCGTTTAGATGGTTCTGGTTTAGTACATATTATTGAGGAGACGTTAGATTACAAACTGAGCATAACCCCGCTTTCTAAAAGTACTGAAGATACCGATTATGTTGACTTAACAGGCATCACTATTCCGATGTTAATAAAAGGAAGCTTTACTGATCCGAGCATCTCCCTAGATACCGACGGAGCATTAAAAGAACACCTCAAAACACAACTCGATGCCGAGAAACAACGCTTGAACCAAAAAGCACAGGAAGCCCTTAAAGGTGAACTCGATTCAGAGTCCATTAAAAAAGAGGGAAAACGCCTTGAAGATAAACTTAAAAGCTTCTTTTAAATTTATCTAATCAGTAACTCAATCATCCCATGGCAAACAGAGCGTTTATCTCTCTGTTTGCCATTTAATATAATCACATCAATGCAGCCACAAGCTCAACAACTCTTAGGTTGCTTGAAATACTCAAGATAACGCGCACAGACATACAAGACCATTCCAGTCGCAAAGAATAACTCCATATAAGCGATATATTGTACAGTCTTAACTAACCATTCATGACTCCCACTTTGCTGTAAAAATTGACTCACTTTAAACATTGCTGTTGCGCCCATTACTAAAGGGAAAGTAAACGCAGCATAAGCAGGCGTAAATGGCAGACGTAATAATGGCTTAAAACAGTAATACACAAACAGCGTCATGCTCAACGCAAGCAACGATAGCAAAATGACACTCAGGTAATTAGGCTCCTCTATGGCAGCTAAATAACCCACCAAAAGTAGACTTGCAGGTGTTGCAAAAATAGCCAGTGTTGGTTGTTCAGGTGGCGTCAGTTTCTTATATCTGAAGCAGCGATAAATTAAAATCGGCAGCATTAATGCATAAACCACAAAACCAAATTGTAATGAAATGGTAGCGATCTTCTGCAATTCAGTACCCAAAGTCCCTTGAGGCAAAGAGATAGTGGCAACAGCAATGCCAATCGGCGGGATAAACCAACTTGGTAATAGGTGCTCAAATTTAACGTTTTGTATGCGGTAATAGATAAACATAATGAAGAAAAACAGATGAAAAATAATGGCGATTAACCATAACCCTACTGCAACTTGATGGTTAAAATAATTTACACTGCTTGCAATCACCATCGTTGTCATTGCAAAAGTAGGCACCATAGATCCCTTCATATAGTGTGCGATATCTTCTTTCAGCACCGAAGGGTTCAATAAAAATTTTAGCGATAAGATAGCCAATAATAGCGAGGCTATTAATGCCCCCGTTATTTGTACTGTTCCATGGAATGCACCTATATTTTCCCAACTCCACCCTAAACTCGCGATCGCAAGTGCAAGACCAGCGAGTGCGGTTGGCACCATTGTAAAAAACTCACCTATTTTATCTCTCATAATCGCTACCTTATTAAACAGAGCAGGATTATATTCAATAAACAGTGTTAAAAACACCTTAAAGCATTTAACCTACCGTTAACCTCGGATTAACGGGAAACGATTGATTCAATTTTGTATGCCCATTTATGGATAGAAATAACGCTAACATATTGAGAAAAAATGAATATTACACTTAAGCAGTTACAGGTCTTTATTTGCATCACTCAAGAAAAAACCATGACAGCAGCGGCAGAAAAGCTTTTTTTAAGTAAACCCGCCGTGAGCATGAGTTTAGCTGAACTTGAAAAACAGCTTGGCCACCCACTTTTTGAGCGAAAAAATAACCGTTTGTTTATTAACGAACTCGGTAAACAACTGTTACCTCTCGCCGATGAACAGATTGAACGCAGCAAACTAATTGGCACACTGTTCAGTGACAGCAATCAACTCAATGGCAAACTAGCTATTGGCGCCAGTAATACCCTAGGTAACCATCTATTACCCTTTCTGATATCTGATTTTAGAAAACAGTTTAATCAGAGCAATCAATCATTATTAGTTGATAATAGCCAAACGATTAGTGAGCAAATAAAAGAGTATGAGCTGGATATCGGTTTGGTTGAAGCGAACCTATTTGATAGCCAATTAACCTCGGTAAAATGGTTACAAGATGAAATGGTGATTGTATGTTGTAACAACCACCCTCTTAGTAATAAAAAGTATTTAAACATCGAAGACTTGGAAAACCAGCAGTGGATTTTACGCGAAGAGGGATCCGGCACCCGTGCATTTTTTATTAATCATATTGGCCGTAAATTAAGCCATTACCAAATTTCATTAGAATTAAAAAGTACCGAAGCGATTATTAACAGTACCAGCGCAGGCTTAGGTTTAGCATGTATTTCCAAGGTAGCAGCACGCCATGCCCTAGCAGATAAGCGTCTTAAACTACTTACCTTTAACCTTGATATGCACCGAGATTACTGGCTTATCTGGCAAAAAGATCGCTACCAAAGCCCGCTACTAAAAACCTTTATCGATTTTGCAAAACAATGGAAACTGCCTTTTTAAATACAAAAAGACACAATATACTACCACAAAGAGTCGAGTAAAAAGAGAGTTAAACATCAACTTACTTTGCTACCTTTTTACAAACAAGAACAATATTCTGCTACAGAAGTAGTATTTCTCCCCGCTATATCGATTAACTATATTTTAGCGTTTAACCGAAGCCCTAAAAGCCAAGTACTATCTTCAGTAAAGTTTAAAGATGGATTTTTTATGTACTGAATATCTGGTGTGATATTGAAGTATTTACCCAGAGCAATATTGTAATATAACTCCATGATGTATTGATTCTCATCTTTGAATAAACCGCCAAAATCAACATGCTTATTGTTTGCTTGAGACCAATTTACAGCAACCCCTAAATTATTTTTTGCAGAGCCTAGACCGAAGTACCCCAACCCGGCAGAAACAGAAGCCTTGGTTAAGCTTGCATCTCCCTTTGAAAAACCACCTCGTATAAAGGGCATTATTTGTGGCGTTGCAAAATAGCTTGCAGAAAAATTTAGTCCTTTGCTGTCTTTTGTACCATGCCTGTATGAAGTCCCGTCTTCTTGAGTCGTTGCATCCAAGTGCCATGCGGTAACATGCACATTGTCAGTATAAATGCGATCCGCTGATGCAGTGAAACCAAGTTCTAACGTCGTAAATAGCTCATGTTTATTAAACAAACTATCAAAACCAGACAATGGGTCATCGGAGTAACCAGCTCCATCTGAAGCCGAAGCAATAAGATAAAAGTTATCAGTGAACAGATGCCCCACCGCCAATGATAATATGCCATCATCAGGTAATGCCATTGAACCTGCACCAGTCGAAAAAGCCAGATTAGTAAAACCAGACCAAGGGCTTGCTAACGCATAAGCATCAACATAATCCGTTACATCTACCCATCCAGCAATAACAGTGGTCTTTCCGCTGTTAAATTTTTGCTTCCAATGCAGTAAAGTTAAACGCCCCCCTTGGTCATTATAAGCAGCACCATTCATGCCAGCCATATTGATACCACCATATAAACCATGCCATTTAGGAGCCGTTTCGGTATATGCATCACGGTATTCTAACTTCCATGATAACCCGCCAGCATTTCCTGACTGACGACCAATGATCTCCCATGAGCCATAAAAACGTGCAACACCAGAGGCAGATGACGTTTCAGTTCCCAAAAAGGCTGAGGAATTATCTTGGTTTGGATCGGTTGCATACACTCCGATCACGTTATAATCTAATCCAAATGTAAAGTGATGATTTTCTTTTAATACTTCTAGCCATGATTTTTGTTGCACTTTTTTATTATCTTCAATGGTGTTTTCAACGCTATCTGGACCACCAAATCTGGGTGATGCATGTGTCATAGTCACGCTACTTAAAATACAAAAAACACTGATAGAGAGTAATGCTTGAGATGGTTTAAAATGCATAATAAATTCCATTTAAATTGTGAATAGCAAGTACGAGTGAAAGATTATTTCCTCACTAAGACATTAATTTAATCTTTGATGTCCGTTCTTTACATTGATTGGTTAGTCGATAGTGGCTCGGTGTTTCACCAGAAAGTCTTTTGAATGCACGCGAGAAGTGTGATAGATCGGAATATCCTAGCTGCACACCGATGGTAGTGATCGTAATATCGCTGTGTTGTAGATAATACTTCGCCTCTTGCAGTTGCACTTCTTCTAAAACGCTGGTGTAGTTAGTACCTAGTTCATCTAAACGCCGTTGAAAAGTACGTACACTCATTCCGATAATGCTAGCAGCTTTAGTAATCGCTAACTTCCCTTCATTCAAGTAGGGAGGCAAAGCAACAATTAATGAACCGACAAAATCAGTAGGTGCATCTTTTTCTCGTGTTGGTTTTATCCAACCATAATGATGCTTAAAGGGAGCATTGAATAAGTCTTGCGGAATAGATATCGCACAACCTCCACGGTCGCGATAAACCTTTATTAATCGAATATTAGGGTTGTCGCACAGTATTAATTGTGTAAATGCACCTACATCAGAACTTTGAATCGCAAGTTCTTCAGGCAACCAATTTTTATCAGTTAATGCACGTATCAATTCAATCAAATAAGCGGTCGAAAATAACTCTGCATACAAATACCAAGGCTCATCACTCCATTTTTTACGACGTACTAGCCAAGTTTTATCGACGTTTTTTTCAATTGACAACTCAACTTGTGTTGATTCATTCTTAATTATTTCTATAAACTCTTCGAGTAGTTGTTGTAGATTTTTAGCTTCACTTATTTTCTCAAGCATCGCAGGAATAAATAACTGACGACAAGCGAGCCAGCATATTTTTTGGTAAGAAACTAAACCGCAGGCTTCTACTATTTCACTGAGTAATAAGCGCACTGGAATTTCTGGAATATAAGGATGATGAGTATTCAGTACTTTATCCGGTAACCCCACTTTTTCTATAATCAGATAGATATCTGCCTCAATCATTTGTAGCATTTCAATAAACTTTTTAACTTGAGCTGTTTTAATCAAACCAATAGGTCGGTTATATTGTTGTTTCGGCATATTTTTTAGTTGCTCAAAAAAGGCGTAATCATACGCCTCATTTACATTGAAATTTACAGCGTGTTTTTGTAAATAACACCATCCTTCATGATAATACGCATCGTTTCAATGCCATCACGGGCAGGTGCATCAAACCACTTTTCATTACCACCGATCACGGTGATATCTTCCAGAGGATTCCCATCAATTAATAATAAATCTGCATAAGCGCCTTTAACAACGACGCCTAATTTACCTTGGAAGTATGGGTCTAATACTTCACCCGATAATTTCACCATTTCACCATTAGTAGAAGTCATTGATTTTAAAGCATAGAAGTTACCGAGAAACTGAGCTGTTAAGTAGATAGAGTGATCAGTTTGTTGCTCACAGGTAGGAACATCACCTACACAATCAACTTGGAAGCCCAGGTTAGGTTGGTATTCATTAACATTTTTCAGATAGTCTTCAAACGCAGCCTGTGCAGTTTCTGCTTTACGCGAAGCGGCTGGACTTGAGCTAATCGCTTCAATCTGTGTTAAATATGGAGAAAATGCGGTCATATTAGTGGTCATGAACGCGCCTTTCTTTTTCATTAGGTCATTTACCTCTTTATCAAACATGAATGCATGCTCAAGTGTTTTTACACCTGCATTTAAATTACGCATTAATGACTTTTTGCTGTAGGCATGTGACATTACGTAAGATCCGTAGGCATCAGCGACTTCTACTGCTGCTTCTAATTCAGCTTGCGAGTATGCATCTAACTGCCAAGGGTCAAAAGCAGATGCAACACCACCACTCGACATCACTTTAATTTGTGTCGCACCTTGCATAAAGTTTTGACGCCCACATGCTTTGATATCACCAATACTATCAGCGGTACAGGTCACCCCTAAACGTGCCCCCGCAGTTTGCGGGCCATTAAATGTTTCATTGGGTGTGGTAAAGTTACGAAAATCAGCATGTGAACCCGTTGGACCAATAAACGCACCAGCACTGTAAATTCGAGGCCCCATGACAACACCTGCATCAATTGATTTACGTAAACCAGCCCCCATCCCACCTGCATCCCGCCACGTCGTAAAACCTGACATTAATGCTGATTTTGCACGCGCAGTTGAACGAATAGCGAGCTCTTCCCAATTACGGTTATTTTCAATATCCGCAAGTCCTGTACCATTCATTTGTAAATGACCATGACCTTCAATTAAACCCGGCATTAAAGTACGACCGCCACCATTAATCACCACCGCTTTGCTATTTATAATAATATCGGTTGTTGAAATAGATTTAATAAGGTTATCTTCTACAAGCACATTAGAATTTTTATAGAGCTTATTATCAATACCGTTAAAGATGTTTACATTCTTAAATAACACCTGCTGCACCGCTTTTTCTGCACCTGATACCGATATGGTTGTAAAAGCAGTTGCAACAAAAAGTGCTAGCGTACATTGCTTGAATATCTTCATTATTATATTCCCTATTAAATTACAGCAAGTTAAACAATTATTTAACATTTGATTATGGTGAAGTGTAGCTAAAAGAACAGGATCTACTTGCCATTTCATGCCAAAAATTATTTTTATAACAAAAATACTCTAGGCATCAAAAAATAATGAGGTTTAGTAAGAGAAGCGATACAACAACAGACTAGGTTAACATCCACCACTCAATTTTTAATAACCATCTCATGGAAATACTAATGGTCTTATTACTGTAACGAGTGATTTTATTTACCCCACGCTAATAGTCACATTTACCTGCATAAAGGTACAATTAATCACTAGATTTAAGGGTATAAGGAGCGAAAAGAAAACCGTGAAAACGACATAACCACGGTTTCCCATTAACATTTAACGAGTGCCGATAAACGGTTCAACCAAAGCATTGTCTACGCGATAGGACAGATCAATATTCTTTTGGCCATCAACTAAATAAAGGTCTTTCGCTTGGGCTGTCGTACGTAATATGCCAGAGATTTTAATTGGCATATAGAGGGAATTCGCCTTAATGGCGTTTTCGGCTTTAACTAAAATCAACTGATTTGGAGATGGTACGGGCTCATGCGAGCAAGCACCAATAGTTGGCACTAATAAAAACTCAGTAACCAATTCACCGTCAAACTCAAGTGGTAGCATATAACCAGCAATTTCAATATTTGTATCAATTAACAATTTATTCGTTGCCATAGCAGCTTGTTGGCGCTTTTTCATAATAATGAAGCGTTGCTCAAACATATAGGCAATATCTATCTTTTCATTTTCTAGCATTACCTTTGCATCTTCAGCTTCTTTTTGCATTGCCTCCGTCACTTTTTCTGGTGATTGCTTTTTAATGCCAGTGATTCGAGCGTAGAGAGATAAGTTATAAAGCTGTTCGCCTGTTAACTCTTTAAAAGGGTCATGGTAAGGGGCTACTTTTCCTTGCAGATCTGACCATCCAATATTCGTCACGTTGCTAGCTTGTGCAACTGATATCAAACTAAATAATAAAGGGAGTAATAGTCGTTTTTTCATATTGTTATCCTAACAGTCAATCTTGCTATTGTAGTCCAAATGCTTACACGTATTTTCTATTTATACCTTACAAAATAATAGTGATGATTATAAATTTCGCATTACCATTTCATGCCAATTGTGAGCTTTAATTAAACCTAATACCCATGAAATCCCTATCAACTCCTCGTTTAGTTCATTAAGTTAACGATTTATTCTAATTGAAAAATTGAAAACGAAGTTCGAAAAGAATTTAACCTACAAGAATGACTAAGTATAGTTAGATTGTTATAACACTATTCCATTAGGGTAAATTATCAACGTTGCAGCTTAATATATAAAAAAGCCCCACACTGAATCATCTTCAATGCGGGGCTAAATAGAAAAGGTTTAACTGTTCGTGACAGTAATTTACTTAATCTTTGGTGTATTCGTCTGAACGTGTAAGTTCTGCGCACGATGACGTAATAGATGATCCAGTAACGTAATAGCCATTTGCGCTTCAGCAATTGGCACAGCACGGATGCCGACACAGGGATCATGACGACCTTTAGTGATCATCTCAGTCGCTTCACCATCAGTGGTAATAGTACGACCGGGAATCGTTAAGCTTGAAGTTGGCTTGAGTGCAATCGAGGCAATAATATCTTGCCCAGTTGAGATACCACCCAGAACGCCACCAGCATGGTTTGATAAAAACCCTTCTGGCGTCATCTCATCACGGTGCTCTGTACCCTTTTGGTTCGCAACGGCAAAACCATCACCAAATTCCACGCCTTTAACCGCATTAATACTCATCAAAGAGTGTGCAAGTTCAGCGTCTAAACGATCAAATACCGGCTCACCAAGACCAACAGGAATACCAGAAGCAACAACAGTGACTTTAGCACCCACTGAGTTGCCCTCTTTGATTAACGCTTTCATGTAATCTTCAAGTGCAGGTATTTTGCTCGTATCAGGGAAGAAAAACGGATTATTTTCCACTTCATTCCAATCAATGAGATCTGGCGTAATATCACCTAATTGGCTTAAGTAACCACGGATTTCAACACCTAATAGTTCTTTAAGGTATTTTTTAGCAATCGCACCAGCAGCAACTCGCATTGCTGTTTCACGTGCAGAAGAACGACCACCACCACGGTAATCGCGGTGTCCATATTTCTGATGGTAAGTATAATCAGCATGACCAGGACGGAATAGATCCTTAATTGCAGAATAATCCTTTGAGCGTTGGTCAGTATTTTCGATTAACAGACCAATACTACAACCCGTTGTTTTTCCTTCAAAGACACCCGAAAGAATTTTAACCTGATCGCCCTCTTGACGCATTGTGGTATAACGAGATTGCCCTGGACGACGACGATCTAAATCGTGTTGTAAATCTGCTTCACAGATTTCAAGGCCTGGTGGAATACCATCTACAATACAGCCTAATGCTGCACCGTGGCTCTCACCAAAGGTTGTCACTTTAAAAAGTTGACCAATACTACTTCCTGCCATTATGTTTTATCCCTAATTTGTAAAGCACCTGATTTTTTATAGGTGCTTATTATTCTAAATAGCGTGATTACAATTCAATTTTATCTAATTGTGCTTTGGTTAATACAAACACACCATGACCGCCTGATTTAAATTCAATCCATTCGAATGGAATTTCAGGGTAACTTTCTTGCAGGTGTACTTGTGAATTACCCACTTCAACAAACAATAATCCATTATCGTTAAGCATATCAGCCGCTTGATTTAACATTTTACGTACTAAATCAAGGCCATCAAAGCCACATGCAAGGCCTAATTCTGGCTCATGTTTAAACTCTTCAGGTAAGTTTGCCATATCTTCTTGGTCAACATAAGGAGGATTTGACACAATCAGGTCATATTTTTCATTCTCGATGCCAGAAAATAGATCCGACTGCATCGGAATAACCTGTTGTTCTAAACCATGTCCTTGAATGTTAATCTCTGCAACGTCTAACGCATCGTCAGAGATATCAACCGCATCAACATACGCATCAGGGAAAGCATAAGCACAGGCAATCGCAATACACGCACTACCAGTACAAAGGTCTAAAATACGCTCAGGCTGCTCTGTTAACCAAGGTTTAAAGCCATCATTAATCAGCTCTGCGAAGGGAGAACGTGGCACTAAGGTACGTTCATCAACATAAAACTCAAGACCAGCAAACCATGCGGTATTGGTTAAATAAGCCACTGGAATACGTAATTCAATACGTTTAGCGATCAAGTCCACCAGCATTTCGCGTTCACTACGTAATAAACGAGCTTGTAGCATTTCAGCACCACCAAATAGCGGTAGGTTTAATGATGGTAAAATAAGCTGCATTGCATCGTCTAATGCATTGTCAGCGCCATGGCCATAAAAAAGCCCGGCTTGATTAAACTGGGTAGTAGCAAAACGTAACATATCTTGGATAGTCAGCAGTTCAGTTACTGCTTCTTCACGAAAATTCGATTCCAATTTTTTCTCCAACTAAGTTAAACTGCGTTTTCAAAATAGAGAGTTGGAAAAACCATGACAAATAATAACAGTGACGATGATTTTTCGCTATTTAGCGCAGAGTTTTCAGGTATTAAAAAGTTAAAGCAGGATACCATAAAACTGCCGCCTAAAAACATGAAGAAAAAGCAGGTTATTCAAGAAAAGATAGCGGCAAATTTCGAAACCGACCATTTCTCCGACGGTTTTGAGCCAATGCTCAGTGAAGATGGCCCAGTACGTTATCTTCGTCAAGATGCACAAAAGTATCTGGTAAAGCAGTTACGCCGTGGCGACTTTGCGCCAGAGATCATTCTTGACCTGCATGGATTAAATCAAGTAGAAGCCAAACGTGAGTTAGGCGGCTTGATCGCTTGCTGTAAAAAAGAGGGTTTATATTGCTGTAGTGTTTTACATGGCGTGGGTACTTACGTACTTAAAAAGCAGGTTCCGTTGTGGCTTGCACAACATCCTGACATTTTAGCCTTTCACCAAGCGCCACTCGAATTTGGTGGGCATGGCGCATTGCTGGTGTTAGTCGAACTTGAAGATTGGCAGATGAAACGTTAATTTGAAAAATAGCGTTATATTAAAAAACCATTGTTTAGCAATAAACAATGGTAAAGCGAACCTAGTCACCTAACTCTTGCAGCACAAAATCAATAAAACTACGTACCTTAGCCGACATATGCTTACGACTTGGATAGACCATATAGATACCTATTGACTGTTTAGGCCAATCGGGAAAAACGTCAATCAGTTTGCCCGTTACTAATTCATCTTTTAAGGCAAAACGCGGCACCGCAAATATACCCTGTCCTGCAACGCCTAAGTCTATCTCTAGTCTAGAGTTATTAGTTAGTACATGACTTTCAAGGTGTACCTGAATCTGTTTGCCATCATTATCCTGAAATCCCCATATATTGGGCTGCTTTAAATTACTGTAACTGATTATTTTATGTCGCGTAAGATCGAAAGGATGAGCTGGCATACCATGTTTAGTAATGTAGTCTGGCGAAGCGAGTATTAACATTTCTGATTGCGAGATTCTACGGCTAATCAGTGAAGAGTCTTCTAAATGTGCAGCCGCTCTAATGACAATATCAAAACCATCCGAGACAAGGTCAACCTTCCTGTCATTGAGATCTAATTCAAGTTGGATCTTCGGGTATTTTTCAGTGAATAGACTTAACTTTGGGCTCAAATTCGATAAACCATAGGCCATCGGGCAGCTGATCCGCAGCAAACCATGGGGTTCTCCTTGCTTACCAATAATGGCATTTTCAGCTTGCTCTGCATCCTCTATTATCTGGCAACAGCGCTGAAAATAGAGTTCACCCTCTGGTGTTAAGCTCAGTGAACGGGTCGTCCGATGCAATAAACGTACGCCTAAACGTGCTTCTAATTTATTGATCTCTTTACTGATATAAGAGGTTGAATGGCCACTCAGATCTGCAGCCAGAGTAAAACTGCCCGCACTGACCACTTGCACAAAGGTCACCAACCCATCGAGTAGTTTTCCGTTAATCGCCATCACAAATCCTTTTATCTAACAGATATTACAAGTCATTTGGAAACAATCAATCCTCAAAAATGGGATTAATTAACATATGAAAATAATTTAAAGTGTATCCACCCAATAAGATAAAAGATAGGAAATGATCATGAAAGTACTCGCATTCGCAGCAAGCAGCAGCAAAAACTCGATAAATAAACAGCTAGCTAACTACGCAGCAAAACAGATCAAAGATGCACAGGTAGAACTACTCGATATCAATGACTATGAGATGCCACTGTTTAGTGAAGATCGTGAAAAAGAGCTTGGCCAACCGGCACTTGCAAAAGCCTTTTATGAGAAATTGGGTGACGCAGATGTTATCGTTATCTCCTTTGCAGAGCACAATGGTTCTTATACGGCGGCTTACAAAAACCTTTTTGATTGGACATCACGCATCGATATGAAGCTATTCCAGAACAAACCGGTGATCATGCTTGCCACCTCTCCAGGTCCTGGTGGTGCAGCAACGGTATTAGCTGCCGCACAGGGTTCTGCCCCCTATTTTGCAGCGGATGTAAAAGCAGCAATTTCAGTGCCTAGCTTTTACGATAACTTTGATTTAGAAAACGGACAATTAACCGATAAAGCATTGACGGATAAGATAGCGGACGCAATTTCTCAACTTTAGTATGTTTGCTTTTATTCACATTTAATGTGAAGAGGTTAAATAAGTTATATTTACCCCTTCACAATGAGCGCAAGAACCAATACAGCAGCGTTAATAAAAGATAGCTTCAATACTCCTGTTTTAGAGGGTATTTTTTATGACATGCTCCACTCATTAACCTAACCATATTGCCATATGATTATCCCAATGCCATTGCGTTAGCTGCATGTTATTAACAATACCCTGCTCCCCGTTGCCAGTCGTTAAAGCAACCTTTTGCTGGTAAAAAGAAGCACCACAGACATCTGTTAAGGGCTTTATTTTTTGCAGCTTTTTATCGCTAATATCCCACACTGCATAACAGTTACCACGAGGAGAGGTCGCTACTATCTTCTGTTCACTAATCGCGATGCTGCCAATATAGTCATCAAAGCGTAACCACGTTTCTTCATTCGCAATTAATGGGCTAACTTGCCTTTTTCCTAATTGGTGATGATAAATAAGCGCAGGTAACTCATCTAGAGATTGTGTTGCTAACCCCTGATTTTCAGGATATTGAGCTTCAATACTTTGATTATCTATTGATTGATATTGGCACGCAAAAACCACCAAACCATCTTGATTAACCGCTAGATGGCGGATACTCAGAAGATGATCATCCAGTGTTAATGTTTGCTTAACCTCGCCAGTCATTTTATCGATATACAGTAGAGCAGGCTGCATCGTATCTAAATTTATTTTTTCTCGTCCACGTGTTTTAATGCCACCCAATGCCAAAATAAGATGCTGATTATCTGGGTGCATGACAATTTCGTGCCCACCAAGACCAAATCCACTAAATTCAGCAATTTTTTTTATTTTATCGTTAAGCTGATAAACAGCGATGGAAGTTTGTGAAGAATCAGTATCAGCTTCGCAAACATACAATAACCCCTGTTGGTCAAAACAACCATGACCCAAAAAGTGTTCCCCCGATTCAATTTGATATTCATTAATCACGCTTCCTGTTAATGGATTAAATTGAATAAAGTAGTTATCAGGTCGGCGAGCAAAAACCACCGCTTGCTGATGAGTATTATCAATAGCAATGCCATGCCCACGGGAGGGTAAAGCGAAATGGTTTAAGGTATTACCCTGCAAGTCACACCCCACCAGATAGTATTGGTCTTGCTTTTTCGCACAGCCATAAATAATTGCCTGACTGGGATTGCTAAGCGAGGGGTTATTATTAGCGTAACTGTTAGTAGGAATAATCCCCGCTAACAACAACTGGCCAGAAAGACGCAGAAAGTCACGCCTCAACATAGTTCGAGACATCTACTAATCACCATCTGTTGCGTTAAAGCCAACAATAATATTTAAAGCGATAGGCAACTCTTCTTGAAGTTGATAACTGAGCTTATCCATCGACATTTTACTGTGATACAGATTTTTTAAACCCGGTTGATCACTAAGTAGCTTTTTCAAACTCGCTTCGATAGGCCAATTATTTAATAATGTGGTAAAAGTATCCTCGATACTGCTGGCTAAATAAGTTTCATTTTCCTGTAACAACAGCGGTTTTACTGCCTTTAAAAAATACTCTTGTAGAGACTGATAGCTCATTTTAAGCTGCAACATTGAACTTTCTGAGCGCCAAGCTTCTGCTTGATAGGGACGGTAATGTTCATTGCCCATAGGCAATGCAAACTTTTTATTGATGAAACTCAACTGATGAGAAAGTTCTGCAACAAGCCCAAGCTCAATTGCTTTTTGTTGCTTTTCTATTTTACTTTGTTGCAATAATGCAGGTGCATACTGATCAGACCAAATATCTGTAATTTTTTGGCTATTCTCAGCGAGATGCTCTGCGATCGCAGTCGTTAATAGACAATTCTCAGCATTCAATTGCTGTTCAAAAATCAACAATTCTAATGCGCCTAATCCACGTACAGCAACACTTTGCTCACTAATCTGTTGTGCATCCCAGCTCTTTTGCTGTGATTGTAATAGTTGTGCTATTTTTCGCCCGGTGATGTTCTTTTTATCAGGCCAAAATTGTATAGACCAAGCAAGATCAAGGTCATTAATAGGACCTTTGGTTACCCCTTGCATCGGCATCCATGCTTGCATCGTTTCTACCCATTTTTGTTGGATTTCATTCTGAACAACAGAAAAATCAGCAACGTTACAATAACCATTAATCGCACTTTCTAACACTTGACTACGCTGATTAAAAAATTGACTTTGCGTTATTTTTAACGCGTTAACTTCTTTAACGACATTAAACTCACTGCTCATTACAGGCATTGCAATCAAGCAGCTCAATACTATTATTTTTTTCATTTTTAGACCTATAAGGAGTTAAGAAATTTGAGCAACGCTTGACGTTCACTGTCATTAAACGCGAGTACTTTTTGTTTTGCTTGTTCAGCCTCTCCACCATGCCAAACAATCGCCTCTAATATATTTCGAGCTCGCCCATCATGGAGTAAAAAGGTATGCCCGTTGACCTCTTTCTGGTATCCCAGTCCCCATAAGGGAGCAGTACGCCACTCTTGCCCATTTGCTAAAAACTCTGGACGATGATCCGCAAGACCCATTCCCATATCATGCAATAAAAGGTCCGTATAGGGCGTTATTTTCTGCTCAGATAACGCTAATCGGTCAGGACGTTTTTCAGTGGTATAACTCTCGACATGACAAGCATTACAATTTGCTTGTTCAAAAAGCTTTTTACCAGCGACAACTTGTGGATTATTAATATCACGGCGTGCAGGGACGGCAAGGTGTTGACTATAAAATTCAACAAAATCAAGGATGTTATCACTGACTTCATGTGTTCCACCGTGCGCGGCTTGTTTACAATCACTCTGTTTTTCTGTGCAGTCATCACTTAAAAAAAGTCGAGAGGTCAGGCCTAAATCCCCAGCAAAAGCGGCTGCATTTTGTTGCATCAGTGTGGGCTGGCCCGCTTTCCAACCAAAACGACCAATGCGGGTTTGTTGCTTTTCAATGTCCCACACATAATTGATTTTACCGCTGATACCATCATTGTTGGTATCGTCAGGGTCGGCATTATTTAATAAATCTTGTGCACTGATGGTCTCTAATAAGCCCAAACCTATCATGGCAGGTGCAACGCGAGCTGAGAGCATTACATCTTGATGCATTGGACCATAATTTAGATCACTCACGCTGAGCGTCGGTGTACGTAATTCAATTTCAAAGCCATCTTCAAAAGCGACATGATGGTAGCTGTAATCTATCTGTACTTGTCCTTCAGGTTGAATCCCTTGAATTGCCATATCTTGCAATTGGCCACCATAAGTAGGATCGCCAATACTGCCCTGCTTAATTAATGCTTGCTGTTGCTCTGACGTCGTTGCTGGAATGCTCAAACGAATTAACATAGTAATCGCATTTTGATCGCCGGCCTCTTTGCCTTTACCACGTCCATCTTTAACGTGGCAACCTTGGCAGGCGTTGGTATTCATGATTGGACCCAGTCCATCACGTGCATCGGTGCTTGCGGGAGCGCTTACCCAGGGATTACGGAAAAAACTGTTACCAACACTAAAATCGAGACGTTTCATCAACTCAAGGTTACTGGCAGGCATAGAATAGGCATTACTACCTGTTTGTCGACTGGTTGTCCCGCCACCTGATTTAACAGACTCAGCAGAGACGAAGGTACTTATTAAGAGGAAAAGGAAAGATAGGAAATATTGATTCATGTTATAAAGCTCAAAAAAAAAAGGCGGAAAACCGCCTATTAGTTGTACTTATTGATAAAACTTAAAACTCGTGATCAGCGGTGTCTGAGTTTAGGCTTGTGATACCAAGCGTTGCAGCTGCTTTTTCGATTTCAGCAGTTTGTAGCACTAAACTTTTAATTGATGCGGTTACCAATGCATTACCACTTTTATTACCCGTTGCGATCAGCTGATCAAAGGCAATCCCTTTTTCAGCAGAGCTAACTAATGTATGCACTTGGCTGTCAGCGGCACTGACTGCCGTTGAGGTTTTCTTCGCGACCATCTTGTCTGTGTTAGTCACTAAGTCATTCAGGCTTGGCCCAGTTACTTTTGTACCATCTATACGTGCGTAGCTACCAAACCAAACATTACTGATCCCTTTTTGGTTATAGTAATGTGAGTTATGCGTATTATCAGAGAAACAATCATGTTCATCTTCTGGAGAATTAGCCTCTAACGCTACTTTCATACGTTCTCCCGCCAGCTCACCAAGAGACAGAGACCCCATACCAAAGAGCATGATACGTAAGCCTTCTTTAGGTGCTTTTGCAGTTAGTTCACTACGATAGTTGTCACCTTTATCAGCCCATTGCGTTTGCATCCAAGCAAGGTCGCTGACCAATAACGTAGAAGTTGCTTGTAGATATTCAGCACGGCGCTCACAGTTACCATTAGTACATTCTTTGCCTTGAACAAAATCAGTATAAGGACGTTCACCTGCACCCGCATTAGTACCATTTAAATCTTGTCCCCATAATAGGAACTCAATAGCATGATAACCCGTTGCAACATTCGCTTCCGAGCCTGCAAGCTCATTTAAGTTGGCAAGTAGTTCAGGGGTAATTTCACTGACATCAAGCTTATTTGTACCAACTTGTAACTCTTTGTTGGCAATAATATTTGCCGTTGCACCCGCATTACCTAACTCATGGTGGTATGCACCCGGTTTAACATAGTCGATCATGCCTTCATCGAGAGGCCATGCGTTTAACTGACCTTCCCAGTCATCCACAACGACATTACCAAAACGGAAAACTTCACTTTGCTGATAAGGAACACGAGATGCGAGCCAAGCCGCTTTTGCTGACTTTAGATTTTTTTCTGACGGTGAAGCAATTAAGTTTTTAATCGCTATATCAAGTTGCTCTGCTGTCTTACCTGCATCTTGATATACAGCAAGTGCGATATCTGCATAATGATTTACAACCTCTTTAGGCTGAACTGCAAATGCACTTTGGCTAACAAATGCGCTACTAATTAATAATGCTAAGGCACTTCTTCTCATCTTGATCTTCCCTGTATCTACAACGCGAGTAATTGTTAATGGTTATCATTAACCTTGTCAAGCAATTGTAAAACGAAATGATAATGGTTTGCAATACTATTTATATTTAATTTGTTATAGTTTGCCTTGTTATTATTTTCAAGGATGATTTATGCCACTTTCTCGCCGCCGCTTTCTCACTAGCGCCTTACTTCTACCTGCTAGCGCTTTACTTCCTCGCATTAGTCTCGCTAGCCCTGAAGCAGGCTTTGACTATGTGTTAACTGCACAACAAGCAACGCTTAATATTACAGCTGAGGGTGCCACTGATGGTTTTGGTTTTGATGGACAATTTCCAGCCCCTGTTTTACATGCAACCCAAGGGAAAAAAATCCGTATTAAGTTTATCAACTTACTGACACAGCCAACCACTATTCATTGGCATGGTTTACGTATTCCTATTGAGATGGATGGTGTGCCCTTTTTGAGTCAGCCTCCTATTAAACCGGGAGAGTTTTATATCTATGAGTTTACCCCACCAGATGCAGGTACTTTTTGGTATCACCCCCATGTGAATAGCCTAGAGCAACTTGGTAAAGGTTTAGTCGGTGCATTCATTGTTAACGAACCAAAAAAACAACGGCAACAATTGGCCTTTGATCAAGATATTCCGCTACTACTCAAAAATTGGCACCTTGATGACCAAGGGCAATGGTTACCTTTATCGACACCAAGACAATCTGCACGCATGGGTACACCAGGCCGTATTGAAACAATTAATGGCTTACAGGCTCCACAAATAAAAGTAAAAGCGGGTTCGCTAGTACGCCTGCGATTTTTGAATGTCGACAACACAGTGATGTACCGTATTGTGCTACCTAAAGGTCTTGATGCAAAAGTGATTGCCATTGATGGTAATGCGGTCAGTACTCCCTTTACCTTAAAGGAAGCCTGGGCAATGGGTCCGGGCATGCGCTTAGATATCGCTTTTATTGCGCCATCGGCAGCAGAACAAGTCATTGAAATTAAAAATCGTCAAGGAAAGCTTAACTTCAACTTTTTCACTTTAATAACCGAAGGTGAAGCTTCACAACAAGCAAAGATAATTCCAACGCTACCTGCTTCCGTGATTCCTGTTCCAGACCTAAAAAATGCAAAAAAAATCAACTTTACCTTTGAATGGGAGGGAGCAATCACTCCTGCAGATAAGCTTTTAAAAGGTAAACATGATTTTTGGATTATTAATAAAAGAGCATGGGAGGGGATGAATAAACAGAGTATTCCAGCGCCTTTAGTAAAACTAGAACTCGGTAAAAGTTATATTTTTAATTTACGTAATGTAACTCAATACCACCATCCTATTCACCTACATGGACACACATGGACAGTATTAAAGTCCAATAAGCGTGATATCCATCCGCAGGAGTACCACACAGATACGGTTTTATTAGGTAAAAATGAAACCGTGCAAGTGGCTTTTGTCGCAGATAATCCCGGGCGTTGGATGTATCATTGTCATGTCATTGAGCACATGAAAACTGGTTTGATGGGATACATTGAAGTCAGTTAATATCGTAGGTAGTATTAGTTATCTAATCAGCATCACCTTCAAAACAAATTAATAATGAGGTACATATGCAATTTTCAACACTGGGTTCAAGTGGTTTATCGGTTTCACGTGTCTGCTTAGGCAGCATGACATGGGGATTACAAAATAATCAACAACAAGCTAACGAGCAGATTGAATATGCACTTGCACAGGGCATTAATTTTATCGATACAGCTGAGATGTATGCGGTTCCCCCCTCGCCTGAAACCTACGGTAAAACCGAGGAGATTATAGGTAATTGGTTGGCAGCAAACCCAACACGCCGTAAAGATATCGTACTCGCGAGTAAAATCGCAGGTCCCGGCGTACCTTGGGTACGTGATGGTGGCCCGATCACTGGTGATGAAGTAGTTAAAGCAGTTGATGCCTCGCTAAAGCGCCTGCAAACAGACTATATTGACCTGTTTCAGTTACATTGGCCAAATCGTCCACACCCACACTTTAATAAACACAGCCCTAACCTGCTTAAATTCAGTCAAGAAAGTGCAGCAGACAACAGTGCGCAGATGTTAGATATTCTACAAGGGTTAGATCGCTGCGTTAAAGCGGGAAAAATTCGTTTCTGCGGACTTTCTGATGATACACCTTGGGGCATTAATACCTATTTAAAACTCAGTGAAGAGCATGACTTACCACGTATGGTTTCTATTCAAAATGAGTTTAACCTTTTACACACTAAAGATTGGCCCTACCTGATTGAAAACTGTGTTCATGAAGATATCGCTTACTTACCTTGGTCACCACTGGCGGGCGGTATGCTCAGTGGGAAATATCAAAATGGTGCACGCCCAGAAGGTTCTCGCTGGACGATTAGTCAACGTAATGGATTGTTCAGAGATACCGGAACAGCACACCAAGCGATTGCAGCTTATGCAGAGATTGCACAGCAACAGGGTATGACTGCCGCACAACTGGCACTGGCGTGGTGCGACCAAGTTGATGGTGTGACCTCGACCATTATTGGCGCTACCAAGATGGAACAGCTAAAAGAAGATATAAACGCCTTTGCACAACCACTTAGTGAGCAGGCATTAATCGATATTGACGCCATACAGAAAAGTTTCCCTGCACCATTCTAAACACTCAAAAAGGGTAAACTGCTGTTTGCCCTTTTTACATTCCCCAAAAAATCACTTTCTTAACATCACAATTATAATCTAAACTCTCTGCAACCTGATTTAACACAATATAATGATTGCTAGTATAAGCAAAAATGACATTCCCCAAATAACAGAAGAGTCTCTCCTATGAATAATCTTGTGCAACGCTTCCTTAACTATGTTTCTGTTGATACCCAATCTGACGAAAGCTCGACTAATTGCCCGAGCAGCGGCGGACAATTCAAACTTGCCGAACTTATCAAAGAGGAGTTAATCGCGCTTGGTCTTAGCGATGTAAGACTTGATAAGCATGGTTACTTAAGCGCTAAATTACCTACCAACATTGATTATAACGTACCCGCAATTGGTTTTATTGCGCACATGGATACAGCGCCTGATGCCTCGGGTAAAGATGTACAACCACAAATAGTTGAAAATTACCAAGGCGGAGATATCCCCCTAGGCAGTAGTGGTGAGGTTTTATCACCTAAGCAATTCCCAGACTTAGATGGTTTACACGGTCAAACATTGATCACCACCGATGGCACCACGCTGTTAGGAGCAGACAATAAAGCCGGTATCGCTGAAATCATTACCGCCGTTGCTACCTTGATTGCTAATCCCGACATTAAACATGGTGAAATCTGTATCGGTTTTACACCCGATGAAGAGATTGGCCGTGGTGCGGATCTGTTTGATGTTAAAAACTTCGGCGCACAGTGGGCTTATACCATTGATGGTGGCCCTGTGGGAGAGCTTGAATATGAGAACTTCAATGCATCCAATGCAGCAGTAACCTGTTCAGGCGTAAATGTGCACCCGGGCACGGCAAAAGGTAAAATGATTAACTCAATGACCATTGCTGCACAATTTATTGCCAAAATGCCAACGCAGGAAACACCTGAAGCTACCGAAGGTTACCAAGGTTTTTTCCATCTCACCAATATGGACGCCTCTGTTGCAGAAACAAAACTCAATTATATCATTCGTGATTTTGACGCTGAGCAGCAACTGTCACGCGTTAAATTTATCAAACGTGTTGCCGAAGAACTCAATCAAAACCTCACCCAAGGCAGTGTTAAAATTGAAGTAACAGAAAATTATCGTAATATGCGCGAACAGGTAGAGCCGTTCCCACACATTATTGATTATGCACAACAAGCGATGCTAGCCTGTAATGTAAAACCCAATATAAAACCGATCCGTGGTGGGACTGATGGCGCTCGTTTATCTTTCATGGGTCTGCCCTGCCCTAATATTTTTACCGGTGGTTATAACTTCCATGGTATCCATGAATTTATCAGTGTGGACGGGATGCACAAAGCGGTCGAAGTGATTGTTAAACTGGCGGAAGTAACTGCTGAATCAGAGAAAAAAGCATGATAATTACTTTCTCTCAGGGTAAAGTGATTGCTAACCAACGTGAAGTAATGATTAAACTCGAGGGTGATGCTCGCATTACCCTGCAAGCACAAGTGGACGAACTGGAACTGATCGGCGCAGCCAATGTTATCACTGCTGTAGGGAGTGGCCTAAGCTGGTCGCTTCGTCTTGATGATGGTGAACAGTTACAAAATTTATCGACTGAAACAGGTATTGCGATTAAACATCGTTAATCACGACTTTATTAGGCATTTGAACAACTAAATGCCTTTTCATCACTTGATATTCACAGCTAACATAAGGGATATTAACGTGCCCACAAGTGTTGTTATCACTACCGACAGCAAAGAGCCAATCAACACATATTCTGTCATACTTCGGTCATCTGATTTATTCAATTCACCAAATCGAAATATAGACTTAGCGGCTAATACAAAACCGACCGCTACGTAGCTCCCCATAAGTGTAAAGGTTAGTATTAACAGCCTCTCTAAGTAACCTATCAGCTCACCACCAGCAACAAGACCACTAATACGATTTTTATCTGTACATGATATTGGATACTTTTTTAATACACTACCAATTACAATCGAAGTAGGCTTAAGAATGAGTAAGTAAGCAAAAACCACCATAACAACATCTGAGAATTTCTCATGTGCAAGCACTGCATCAACCGTTACCCCATCAGCTATGTGAAAAGCAATCACAGCTAGCACCGATATGTGTAAAGCCTGATCAATCATAAAATAGGAAAACTTATCGCCATTCGGTGTGATCACCTTCCACAGGTCGATAATAAAATGAGTTACTGCGACGATAATTACCAAGCAAACAGTTGAACGCCATCCAAGACCTAATACTAACGCAGGAACTAATAACCCAATCCCGTGTAGTAATGAGTGCAGATATAATTCAGGTGAACGGTAGGTGTTCGCTTTCTTTGCTTGCGCACAGTGGTTTGATTGAAGGTAAAAGTCACAGACGATATGAATTAGTAAGAAAGCGATTAAGGTACTAAAAAAATCAAACATATTTTAGCCCCGCTACTTGGTTTATAAAGTGACTATTAAGCTCACTGATTAGTGACCAACCGGATGCTTTAAGTGACTTACTGACAGTGGCAATAGCAACATCAAGCTTTTCTGCTAGCTCGCCAATCGGTAAATTTTGATTGGCTTTCAACATCGGAAGCATCACTTCGCATTGGCGCGAGGTCAATTCAGTTAGCTGTCTATCGAGGTATTTAAACAGTAACGCAAACTGCTCATTGAGCTCGAGGTGGTCTGAGTTAAAGGCCAACCTTTCACTTTTTAACGCTTTTAGCCCACGCCCAGAAAGGATGAATGCTTCCCCCATCGATTCAGAGACCGATTCACGTAAATCGGCATTAGATGCAATCGCAAAACTAATGCGGCTATCAAACTCTTTACCAAGGGATTTTATGCCAATCCTATAAATAATGGTGTATTTCAGAGCACTTTCAATATCATGTATTACGGACTGAAATTCATCACCACGCTCAATACTATGTGCATTTGATGAATTCTCGCTAGTAATCCATTTCTGAATATCTTTGATTCGTTTGAGTAATTGTTCAAACTCTGCAGAGCTTAATTTGGTTGAGTTGACAATATCACCACTGATCACTGCGATAAGATTATAGATAGGCTTCACACTAAAACTCCTTTTTGTACTCATACACAAATTTAACCGTTTTAGGCTAAAAAAGCAAATTTAGCCACTTATGGCTAAAAAACAAAGTTTAGCTATAAATGGCTAAATAAAACTTAACCAACACTCGATGCTAATACTTCCCCACCTATACAGTGCTATAGTTAAATTAACATCACGAGGGGGTTGCTTATGGCTTTTATTCAATCATTTGGTGCCACAGAGACGGTCACTGGATCCTGCCATTTTTTACAACTTAACAATGGACCTAATATATTGGTCGATTGTGGCTACTTTCAAGGTAAAAATGAGCATCTCACTGCTGACCCGTTTGCTTTTAATCCCAAAGATGTTGATATTGTTTTATTGACCCATGCCCATTTAGACCATATCGGACGCCTGCCCAAACTGGTTAAAGAGGGCTTTAATGGTAAAGTTGTCGCGCTACGCTCCACCATGGATTTAGCAGAGGTAATTTTATTTGATAGCGCTAAAATTGCCGAAGAAGATTACAAAAGCGCACTGAAAAAAGCACGCCGTTCAGGCAATGAAAAACATGTTGCCCTGCCGATTTATAGCACTGATGATGCGCAAGCTGTGTTTGATCTGATCATTCAATACGCAAGCTACAATAAACCCATTCAGCTAACACCAACCGTTGAGGTTACCTTTCGTAATGCGGGACATATTCTTGGCTCAGCAACCATTCAGTTAACGTTTACAGAACAAGGAGCTACTAAAACGGTGGTGTTTAGTGGAGACCTTGGTGGTCGTAGCGATATGATCATGCCAGCCCCCGCTTTTATTAAAAAAGCAGACGCACTGTATATTGAATCAACCTATGGAGATCGTGATCATCGACCTCTACAAGAGACGATCGATGAGTGTAAACAGCTTATTATCGATACCTTAACAAACCAAGGTAACGTATTGATTCCATCCTTTGCTATTGAGCGTACACAGGAGATATTACTACTGCTTAAGCAGATGTATTACGATAATGAATTACCTGCTTGTAAAGTCTTTCTCGACTCGCCAATGGCGATCCGTGCGACGCAAATCTATAACAACTACCCGCTTGAGCTAAACAGTAACGCAAATAAACAGCTACAACGAGATGGATCAGTATTTGAATTCGCTTATCTGCAATATGCCCTGAAAGAGAAAGACTCGATGCGCATTAATGAACAGGAGAGCGGTTGTATTATTATCGCCGGAAGTGGCATGTGTACAGGCGGACGTATTCTGCACCATTTTAAACACCGTTTATGGGATAAAAACAATGCGGTTATCTTTATTGGTTATCAAGTACAAGGCACTTTAGGACGGCAGTTAGTCGACGGCGCTGAGTCTATTCAGCTATATCATGAAACGATTAATGTGAATGCCAAAATACATATGCTCAACGGATTTTCCGCACATGCAGGGCAAAGTGATCTATTAGCTTGGATCAACGAGTTTGAACAACTTGGTAAACTTTATTTAGTGCATGGAGAAGCTAGCGTACAAGCCGAGTTTAAAAAAGTCATTAGAGATCAGCTGCATAAACCGGTACATATCGTTAAATACGCTGAAAAAATTCATATTTAAACCTTATAAAGTAACCTCGTGATGGTGCCGCTCAATACAATACGAGGTTATTTCCTAACCAATATATTCCTTTCCAAATGCGCACAACCGCTAGCTCTAAAATGAGCAGTCATAAAAATGCTGCAAGCGCGGCACATTATGATGCACAATAAAATTAACTAAACTTCAGATCATGACCTGCATCTTTTGCTTTTGCTTTAAGGTAGGAATCATTGTCCTCTTTAAGATGAGTCGATGTGCTGATCACTTTTTCAATTTCTATACCGCATTCCTGTAACGCTTTCACTTTCAGAGGGTTATTGGTGAACAGTTTCAAACGATGTATATTTAATGCGCTAAGCATTTGCCCTGCTTCCTCATATTCTCTCAGGTCATCCGCAAAGCCTAATTGATTATTGGCTTGGTAAGTACTCAAACCTTCAGATTGCAGCTTATAAGCTTCAATTTTGTTATATAACCCAATGCCACGCCCTTCTTGACGCAGGTATAGAATCACCCCCCCTTCTTTAGCCATCAGATTGATCGCTTCATCAAGCTGCTCGCCACAATCACATCGAGAAGAGTGAAAAACATCACCCGTTAAACATTCAGAATGGATACGCACTAGTGGCGATGGCTGCTTTTGATCGGCATTATTAAAGATAATAGCAATGTGTTCTTTTTCTGACGATAAATTAGTGAATGAAGCAATCTCTGCCGGAACTTTACTTTTTGCTCCAACTTTAAGTGTAATCTTAGTTTTTACTTCAACCATTCAGAACTCTCTCTTATGCAATTGATTATTAAAATATTTAATAGTGAATTTAAGGAATATACAGATAATATTTGTGAGATTCAAAGATACAGTTACTGATGCTAAAGGTTAATCGTAGTTAAAACGCTCAACTAAGCTAGGATTAGTTGCATCAAGGATACGATAAAGCCTAACATAGCTAAAAAAACAATACGCAAAGAAACCAATCTGCGCTGACATTTCACCCGGTCACAGTACTTTCTAAGCGTATTAACATGACTAATTTTTATTCATAAACAGTAAGTTATTGAACGGCTGTATTGTTAATGCCTATCATTAAGCATAGGCTAGCTGAGCAATAACAATAATCATATCTAGCAGCCGATATATAAAGAGAGGATGTAACAATGCGCATAAGTTCAAATTTTGATGGCGGTAATATTGAAGTCATCAACACAGAAGATAGTAATAATATTCAGCTAGCGATTCGCCCTGATGTCGGTGATGAATTTTTTCAGTGGTTTAATTTTAAACTCGATGGCATTGTTGGCAATGTTTACACACTCAATATTATTAATGCCGGACAATCTTCTTACCCTGAAGGCTGGGAGAATTATCAAGCGGTCGCGAGTTATGATCGTCAACACTGGTTTAGATTGCCAACACAATATCAAGATGGCTGCTTAACCATTCATGCCGAATTAGAATGCGATCAAATTCAAATTGCCTATTTCGCACCTTATAGCTACGAACGTCATCAAGATCTGCTCGCCAGTGTGCAACAGCACTCATTAGTGACACTTGAACACCTTGGTTTAACACTCGATAACCGCGACCTTACCTTAGTTAAAGTCGGTGATGGCGATCCACAAAAAGAAAATATTTGGATCACCGCGCGTCAGCATCCAGGCGAAACGATGGCTGAATGGTTGGTTGATGGGTTACTGCATAATTTATTAGATAGCGATTGTCCAAGCGCCAAAGCTTTATTAGATAAAGCCAATTTCTATATTGTGCCGAATATGAATCCAGATGGCAGTGTGCGTGGGCACCTACGCACTAATGCTGCGGGCACAAACTTAAACCGCGAATGGCAAACACCCTCATTAGATAAAAGCCCTGAAGTTTTTTATGTCGTTGAGAAAATGAAGCAAACAGGTGTTGATTTTTATTACGATGTACATGGTGATGAAGCACTGCCTTATATCTTCTTAGCGGGTTGCGAAGGCATTCCAAGCTATACGCAGGCACTGGCAGAAAAACAACAAAAGTTTATCGATGCATTACTGTTGGTCAGCCCCGACTTTCAAGACAGTGTTGGCTATGATAAAGATCTACCTAAACAAGCTAACTTGAACATCGCGACCAACTGGGTAAGTGAAACATTCAACTGTTTAGCTAATACCCTAGAGATGCCATTTAAAGATAACGCGCAATTACCTGATGCCTTTATGGGCTGGTCACCTGAGCGTTGTATCTATTTTGGAGAATCCTCATTGATTGCAATGAATGCAGTGATTGAAGCTAAAGATAAATAAACTAAGCCCTACATTAGGGCTTAATCATTCAGGCTGATTAAGTCCTAATTGCTTTTGTTTTACCTTTGTTAACCCAAGTGAAACTAAACGGTGAGATTCTGTTAGGTAATAGCGTAACGCCTCATCAAGGGAGTCATCTTCCACAATATGCTGAATCCACTTCATACCTCGACTTGCAAAATAGGGAGCCGGTCGATAGCCCTCTGAAGCCTTTAAGAATTCGAAATTATTGGGTGATGTTTTGAAGGTAAACGCAGGCAGCTTATCTGGCCCCCAACCACCCACAGCAAATACTTTGCCGCCGACCTTCCAAACATCCGCACCACCCCACTGTTTCACATAAGTTGTTGCGGGTAACGCGCCACAAAATTGATTAAATTGTTGATCATTCATTTTATCTCCCTATAGCGCTGGATACTCAACTTAATTAGTTTAGCGAGTACGACGAGACTGTATCAACGCATAAATAACAAAGCACAATGAAACTAATTGTTGCGCCATCAAGATAGGTTTATCTTGCAATAACATCAACGCAGCCATGCTCAGGTTCATCAACATAAAGAATAGCCAACCCACAGGATTATTTTTTGCAAGCGCATAACTGCCCAACAGAAACCCCATCATCACGCCAATCTCTAGCAGCTGAGAAACAGAAACAATGCCGCCATGAGTGACCATGCTATAAATAAGTCCAAAAGCAAGTGAACCGTATGTACTGCAAGCAACAAGGCGATTAAACCACCTATTATGCTTTTTATTATCGTAATAGGTATTATACAAGCCTAGCAACATGGCAGGAATTGCGCCCGCTTCAATCGAGGCTGCAATCCAGTTCTGATGACCAATTAAAATAGCGACCCAAGCTGGCACCCCTAAAATATAGATAATCCACGCTTTAATTTTAATGCTTCTTTTAATCTCGGCAGGTTTAGCCTCCGCGACGGAAAATAGTACTTTGTTAATCAGGTAAAAACCACCGCCCCAAATTTGTAATATAAAATCCATTTACATACCCTATTTAAGCGACTACATGTTTCGTAAGTGACCATTAAAATTAGACACTTTCCAACTCAGTTTTATAAAGCTTGAAACCACGCGCTTGGTAGTTAAGCAGTGCTGATTGATGATCTAAGGAACAAGTATGCACCCACACTCGTTTGGTATTGGGTATTGCCCAGGCGTTTTTAATTGCTTGAGATAACATGTAACCACCAAAACCTTTGCCAATAAAGTGAGGTGCTAAGCCAAAATAAACGACCTCTGTATTGCCATTATCATCACTTTTTAATTCAAAATAACCTGCAATGGTACCTTGGTAATAAGCAACCCACGTACGCAGATTCGGTGAACTCACGTATTGCTGCCAGTGTTCATCTGAAAGTAACAATTTATCGTGCCACTGCCATTGCTCGCCGATCAATTGATAAAGAAATTTATTGAGTCTAAATTCATCAATCTCAGCTTCAACAATCTGTAATCCTAAGGCATCTTTTTTCTCATTTAGTTGCTCAGGTGAACTCATTTCTAAATAAAATATCGTCACACTCATAAAAATCCCTACTTACAATACAGAATAAATTAGTCATTCAAATCAGTTACTTTATATAGATAACTAACGAATTCAATAAAAACATGAAATTTACAAGTTGATATGAATCATAGTGCGAGCCTATTTCGGAATATGACGTTGGGAAGAAATGATGCGTTGTAAATTAAGAAATAGCAGGCAAGTGAGGTATAAATTCCCACGAAATGATGGGAACGATTCATCGGTGCCTTAGGTTTTATCCTCATCTAGCGTTAACAACTTAGGTTGCTGTTTTTTTTGTGGTCTGTTTATAGCGACCTTAATTTTATTGAGTAAACTAATAAACAATACAGCCACCATTAACGATAAAGAAACAGAGCTAATAAAAACAAATGTCATTAGTCCCATCACGCTAAAAGTGATTAAGCGAATAAAGGTAACAAGATCGGAAATGATACTTGCTCCCCATTTTTTATATTTCATATTATTCCCATTACTGATAGAGCACTAAAATGTCTCTGGAGATGTAATGCTAAGATAGCAATATGACGTTAGACAGAAGATGGACAACACATTACCAAAAGTTAATGTTGTTATAGCAAAGGAATTAATACAAAGCTTCAAGGCGAGACGATTTAAGAATATTTTATTATTGAGGAGAATAGATAAGGTTAAGTATGATGATATGCACAGAGGCTATCACCATATTTTCTAACGGCAGTTAATTTAATATTTATAACCGGGTAATTTTTCAAATGAACAGCTACCGGCTATCTTTAGAATTCAATTGTATTGATATAAATTACAGTTGTGAAACACGCGTCAAACTATGCAATACACCAAACCCACTCTCATCTAATTCTAGGTACCCCACTGCTGAAGTAGCAAAAGCAGGAACGCCTGCAGCGGGTGCTAATTCACCGACAATATAACCAACAAGCGGGAGGTGAGAAACAATCAATAACGACTTAATACCCATCGCTTGCAATGCTAAAATTTCATTTACCGATTTTCTTGCACTACCACTGGGTGTTAACGATTTAACAATTTGCACATTGGCTGTTTCAGGGAAAAATGGGCGAACTGACTCCCACGTTTGCTGAGCACGTAAGTAAGGACTAACCATTACCGCATCAAATACAACTTCTTGATCTGCTAAACTGCTCGCCATACGTTCCGACTCGCTACGCCCAATCTGTGTGAGTGCTCGCTCAGAATCAGAATTAGCCATCATTTCCGCTTGCCCATGACGCATAATATATATCTGCATTTATTCTCTCCAGTCATTAATCAACCGCTCACTAAATTAAGATTATTAACATTAAAACGCCTAACATCTATTCAAAATAGAGAATAAAAAAGCGTTGAGTGTTATCTATAGGGATAAAAAAAGCTTTCTAAAATCAATTAGAAAGCTTAGCAACCTTTTTATCAAGAGAGTAGTATTTTTATGCTAATCTTCGACAGGGGTTTTACCTGTCATTTTTAAAATGCCTGCTGCAACAACAAAAACACCTACAAACCCGCCTATAAATATAACAGGCATCGCGGCATAACCTAATGTGTGCCAAATAATCGACTCTAATGCACTCATCTTATATTCCTTTTAATCGTTAAAATAAAAATATCATGCCTAATGATACGTATAGAATGAAAAAAAAACATGCTTGAAATCATAAATTTTTGTATAGGCAACAAATTTAAGGAACTTTCTTGACATGAGAGTGACTGTTACTGTTCAATAATAACATTCAGCATTAACGTTAAAATAAATATTAAGAAGAATAATAATATGGCAAAACAACAGCTTGATGCGCTTCGCATCTATCTCAATAAAATGATTCTTGGCCAAAGTGAACTGGTTGATGGTTTATTAATTGCTTTATTAGCCGATGGACATATTTTAGTAGAAAGCCCCCCAGGTTTGGCAAAAACGCGTGCCATCAACGCACTTTCCGATGGCATTGAAGGAGATTTCCACCGTATTCAGTTCACTCCCGACTTATTGCCTTCTGATTTAACTGGTACAGATATCTTCCGCCAAGAAACGGGCGAATTTATTTTTGAAAAAGGGCCGCTATTCCATAACCTGATATTAGCCGACGAAATAAACCGCGCCCCTGCTAAAGTACAATCTGCACTATTAGAGGCGATGGCCGAGCATCAAATTACCGTTGGTAAAACGACCTATAAATTACCCGAGCTATTTTTAGTGATGGCAACACAAAACCCGCTTGAGCAAGAGGGAACCTACCCACTTCCAGAGGCACAGTTAGACCGTTTCATTATGCATTTAGAGCTTGATTACCCCGATGCTGAGACAGAAAAACAGATTTTAGCACTTAATCAAAAAGAGATTTTAAAGCAGAAAGTGGCAGAGGTAACACCGCTACTCAATGAACAAATATTTGAGATTCGTGAACAAATAATGAAAGTCAATATTGCGCCACATCTCGAGCAATACTTAATTGATTTGATTATCGCTACGCGTCAACCTGAACGTTATGGTGCACAGCTTAAAGAGTGGATTAGCTACGGAGCAAGTCCACGTGCGACATTAGCATTGATGCGTACCGCGAAAGCTCGCGCTTGGCTTGATAATCGAGATTATGTAATGCCCGATGATATTATTCAGAATCTATATCCGGTATTACGCCATCGTCTTATCTTAAGTTATGAGGCTGAAGCGCAAGGGATTAACGCAAACCGTGTTATTAAAGAGATCATCAATCAAGTGGCATTACCTGCGTAGTCAATTCTGTTTAACAAGGTCTTCTTAATGAGTATCGCACTATTTGATAATACCCCCTATCAAACCGGGGTAGATGTGCACCTGAACGAGCTGCTTAGTTATAAGCAGCAAGAGAAGTTGCAACTTCAACCGACCGCTAAAGCCGCCTATCAACAGTTGGCGGGTAATTACCTGGCAAAAATTAAAGGCCGTGGTATGGAGTTTGCTGAAGTACGTCATTACCAAGCGGGTGATGATGTACGCACCATCGATTGGTCGGTCACAGCCCGCACCGGTAAAGCACACACTAAACTTTTTCATGAAGAGAAAGAACGCCCTGTATTTATTCTGTTAGACCTTTCTGACAGCATGATTTTTGGGAGCCAGTTTGTGTTTAAATCGGTGCAAGCCTGTCACCTTGCTTCATTATTAAGTTGGCAAGCCAAACAACGTGGCGATCGTCTCGGCGGCATCATTTTTAATCAGCAACAAGTCAGCGAACTAAAACCACGTGGTCGCAGTAAAGGACTGATGCGTTTTTTGCACCAAAGCCAACAACTGTGTATGAAACAGCCCTTTAAAAGCAGTAATAATGAACAATCTTTATTACTTCAACTTAAACGTTTATCACGCTTAGTGCAGACAGGTAGTCAGATTCATCTGATCAGTGACTTTTCGCAATTAGATGAAAGTTGCCAGAAGTTATTGACCCTGATTAACCGCCATAATCAAATAAACGCATGGCAGGTGAGTGATCCGCTAGAGCAACATTTACCCAAGAATGCATTGAAAGCACAGCTGCAAGTAAATAGTTTACAGGGGAGCGGTTATTTCAGAGCAGGAGGCGCCGCAGACTATCAAGATGCAGCCACACTTCGCCAACAAAAAATAGATAACACTTTTATTAAGCAGGGTATCCCCCTCTATAAAGTATGTGCATCAATGCCATTAATGGAGCAATTTCATGTCCCCGCTCGCTAATCAAGATCCGCTTGCACAGCTTAACGATATTATCGGACCATCAACCCCAAGTTGGTTTCCACCCGCACCGATCTATTGGCTGCTTTTATGTGTGACGATAATTGTGCTTGGTGTTAGCTATTATTTTTTAAAAAAATATCATCAGCAACAAAAAATCAAACAGTCTCATCTGCTTAAACTTGCACAACTCAAGCAACAACAGATTGATTTCATCAGCTTGAATCAACTTCTTAAAGGCTGTGCACTGACCTACTTTCCACGCAGTGATGTCGCTTCATTGCACGGTGAAGCGTGGTTTGATTTTTTACAAAAACACAGTGATGTGACACTTTTCGACAGCAAGCAAGCGTTTATCAAGCGTCTCTATCAAAACGCTAACCAACCGGCCAGTGAAACTGATTTCATTGACGCTAAAAAGTGGATAAGCACATTGCCGAAACAGATTAAAAAGGCACAAAAAGATGTTTGAATTTACCTATCTTTGGATGTTCCTGCTATTACCTTTACCCCTATTAGCACGTTATTTTCTCAAAGCACAAAAGCGTAGCTATACCCAGGTATGGATCCCACTGGCCCAGGGAATCAGTGAGCAGCAATCAGAAACACAAAACAGCTACTTAAGCGCCATGATTCCTTGGCTAGTTTGGTGTTTACTGCTTTGCGCACTTGCTAAACCAATCTGGTTTGGTGAGCCGATTCGCTTGCAACAGGAGAGCCGCGATATGATTGTCGCATTAGATCTCTCAGGCAGTATGCAGGAAGTGGACATGCCGCTGAATGGCAAAACCGTTGATCGGTTAACCTTGGTTAAAAACCTACTTAATGATTTTATTGAGCTACGTCATGGGGATCGATTAGGGCTAATTTTATTTGCGGATCACGCATACCTTCAAACGCCCCTTACCTTTGATTTAAATACCATCAAACAGATGGTGGAAGAAACAGAGCTTGGATTAGTGGGCAGACAAACAGCGATTGGCGAATCAATTGGTTTGGCGATTAAACGTTTTGTAGAAAATAAAAATGAACAACGCGTGCTGATTCTACTCACCGATGGAGCAAATACCGCAGGCGTGATTGACCCAATACAAGCAGCTAAACAAGCCGCTAAAAACAATATCACCATCTATACCGTCGGTATTGGTGCCGATGTGATGTTACGTAAAAACTTTTTTGGTACGCAACGCGTTAATCCTTCGGCTGAACTCGATGAGAAAGCATTAACTGAAATTGCTAAACTCACCGGAGGGCAATACTTCCGAGCTAGAAATCAAGATGAGTTACAAGCTATCTATCAGCAATTAAATAACTTAGAGCCGATTGAAAGTGATTTTTTAGAGTTCCGTCCTGAGAAGAATCTCTTCTATTGGCCACTTTCATTAGCCACATTAATCCTACTTATTTTTGCATTCTATTTAAAACTAAGGGGGCGTTATGCTGCCTGAAATATCCATTATGCCATTCGAATTTTTACGCCCTATTTGGTTATTAGGGCTTATCGTAGTAATTGTATTATCCCTATTGCGTTATAAGAAAAATAGCAGCAGCAACCAACAAAGCTTGATCGCCCCTCACCTCAGCGGCAACATCGTCAGTAAAGGAGCACAAAACGGCAAGCGGCAATTTACGTTTAGTTTAATGGCGGCCATTGCTTGTATCGCACTAGCAGGACCCACTTGGCGTAGCATCGACATGCCCGTATATGAGATGGAGAAAGCACAGGTTATCGCTTTTGATCTCAGCTATTCAATGTTTGCCACCGATATCAAACCCAATCGCCTATCACAAGCAAGGTTTAAAGCCATTGATCTTGTGAAGCATTGGAGTGAAGGTGAAAAAGCACTGATTGCTTATGCCGGTGATGCGTTTACTGTCACCCCACTCACCCGAGATGGTAATGCCATTATTAATCATATACCGAGCCTTTCACCGGATATTATGCCCGTACGTGGTTCACGTGCAGATCTGGCCTTAGATAAAGCGATTGAGTTGTTACAAAACGCGGGTTATAACCAAGGACATATCGTCTTCATCAGCGACAATATAGCCCCGCAACAATCGCAACAGATGATAGACAAATTAAAGGGGACAAATTGGGTAGTTTCTGTTTTAGCCGTAGCAACCGAACAAGGCGCACCGATACAACTTTCCGATGGCTCGTTACTAAAAAGTGATAATGGCGAAATAATTGTACCCAAACTCGATGCCAAACCGCTTTATGATCTTAGCCGCGCTGGAGAGGGTTTATACCTAACCAGTCGTACCAATAGCAGCGATATAGAACAACTCGGCAGCTTCTTTGATGATCAGCAGACGCGTAAAAATGAATCTGAACAAGCGGGTGCGGATCAGTTTGCTATTGATGATGGTTATTGGATGAGCTTTTTATTGTTACCGCTGTTTTTATTATTGTTTAGAAAAGGGACTTTTTTTGCCCTACTGCTCGTCATTTCAATCCCTTTTACTAGCCCCACTTTAGAAGCGTCGGAAAGCTCAATTTGGAACAATGACCAACAAAATGGTTATAAAGCCTACCAGAGTGAGGATTATCAAAGTGCCAGTGAATTTTATACTACCCCGCTAGAACAAGGCAGTGCACTGTATAAAGATAAGCAATATGAACAGGCTTTAAGCGCGTTTACCGAAGCGGTAAGTCAACAACCAGAGAACGCCAGTGCCTTTTATAATCAAGGCAATAGTTATGCGCAATTACAGCAACTAGACAAAGCGATTGAGGCTTATGATAAGGCATTAACAATTGATCCAAATCTGCAGCAAGCGCAACAAAATAAAACACTGCTTGAGCAACTCAAAGAACAACAGGAGCAGGAGCAACAAGATCAGAAAAATGATCAAAGCAATGAACAAGATTCACAGCAGGATCAACAGCAGAGCGAAGATCAACAGTCGCAGGAGTCTGACTCTGAACAGAAAAGTGACGATCAGCAATCCCAGGATTCAGAATCTGAGCAGCAACAAAGTGAAGATCAACAATCTCAGGAGTCTGAATCTGAACAGCAACAAAGTGAAGATCAACAATCGCAGGAATCTGAATCTGAGCAGCAGCAAAGCGAAGAACAGCAAGCTCAGGCTGAATCACAATCAGAACCTATAGAAGATCAATCAACTGAACAACAGGCTGCACAGCTTACAGAAACCGATCAAGCAGTTAATCAAGAGTTAGAGGAATTACCTAACTGGCTGAAAAACATGCCAGATGATCCTTCTATTTTATTACGCCGTAAGATGCAAGTTGAGTATCAAAAGCGTGCGAAATCTCAACCTGTTCAGCAACAACCAAGCAACGGAGCTATCTGGTAATGAAATCTAAATTCTCTCTTTTAGGACTACTGTTAATCACATTATTAACTAGTTTCCCCCTCTTCGCAGCACCACAAGTCAGCGCGACGGTGAGTGATAACCAAGTTGTCAAAGGTGACTTGTTTATTCTTACCATCAGCGTTAATGATAGTGACGATGATTATCAACTTGATACACGCCCATTAGAGCAATCTTTTACCGTTTACCGCCCATCGCAAAGTAAACGTAGTGAATATATTAATGGTGACTTTAGCCAGCAGACGACATGGCAAGTAAGATTACAAGCCAGGGAGCTAGGAAAATTAACCATTCCCTCACTAAAAATTGGCGATCTAAGCACACAAGCAATCGATATCAATGTCGTTGAAGCGGCGCAAATGCCACTAAGTGCTGAACAACAGCGCATCGTATTTATGGAAAATAGCATCGATAAACAGGACGTTTATATTGGTCAATCCTTCATTTTAACGACTAAGTTATACATTTCTAAAAACAGCAACCAACTAGACTTAGCTGCGCCTCAACTTGAAGGTGCAGAGGTATCAGTGTTTGGTGAAGATAACAATAACCAAACGGTGCGTAATGGCATTCGCTACAATACCATCACCCGCCAATACAAAATCATACCGACAACCGCAGGAACCTTTGATATCGACTCACCATTACTCACCGGCACGTTACGTAAAGTAGTTGCTGTCAGCGAGTGGCAAAACAAAGTGATTGCTGACCCTATTAATGTGCGTGGCGAGCGTTTAAGTATCAATGTCAAAGCAAAACCGGAGGATTACCAAGGAGAGTGGCTAGTCAGTGATGACTTACGTTTGCTTGAAGATAATGACCTAAGCGCACAAAGCTATAAAGTCGGAGAACCTATTACACGTAGTATTACCCTGCAGATTGCTTCTATCGATAAAGATAAGCTGCCGAATATCAAGCTAAACTATCCTAAATCATTGCGTGTTTATCCAGATCAAGACCAGTTAGATGAGGGGCAAGCAAATGGGCTTACTTATGCAGTGCGTACTATTCGCCACGCGATTATTGCTGATACTGAAGGTGATCTAATACTGCCAGAGATAACACTTAACTGGTTTAACAGCCAAACTAATCAGCAGGAGACCGCCACCTTACCAGCACAAACGCTAACTATCTTACCCGCAGATAAACAAGCTGCTATTACTCCAATACAACAATCTAGCAATCAGCAGGCTCAACCAACCATTATTGTTGATGATAGTGCACTTATCTACTGGCAACTCGCTGTCGCAGTATTGCTTTTCATTATGTTATTGATGGTTTTGTATCACCTTTCATTCAGACGTTTACAAGCAAATAACCAAAAACAACAAACGCTTAAAGTTGCTCCACTGAATCATCATTATTTAACGCTACAAAATAGTTTTAATAAAAACAGTGCAACAGCAACTTACAGCGCCCTATTAAGCTTCGCACAACAGCAGTTTCCGATGATCAAAAGTGTCAGTGAATTTGCGGATAAAACAGCACTTGACCAAGACAATAAACAACAGTTAAAAGATGAAATTCAATGGTTACAAGTGTGTTGTAGTGATCCTAGCCAGCACTGGGATGCTCAAAAATTAGCGATGTTAATACAAAAACATGAGACTACAAAAACGAATAAAACAACTCAAGATCCAATGAATTTAAACCCATAAAAGCACAAAAAAGGACGGTTTTGCACTACAAATGCAAACCGTCCTAATTACTTTTTCTTCTTATATATCAAGCCAGAAAGCAACAATTGCGTAACAATTTGGCAACAAAACTCTTTTGAAAAAATAAGACTGAAACAACAAATCACTGAAATTACTCTAATTTTTTGTGACAAACTTCAACAATCCAATCACAAACTACGCACTTCTGCGCATTCCTTTAATATTTATCTATGCTTATCATGTTGAAACAGTAAGCAATATCTTACTAGAAAGTATCGTAACACTATGTAAATAACCTCATGAATTAAAAGAAAATTTAAATAAGGAACATTTAATGAAACTAACAAAAATTGCATTGCTACTTGGAGTAACAGCCATAGTACCAAATCTTGCATCAGCAGGAACTTTAGAAGATGTAGTTAAGAAAGGCACATTAAACTGTGGTGTTTCTACTGGTATTCCAGGTTTCTCTGCAACAGATTCGAAAGGTGTTTGGAAAGGTCTTGATGTGGATCTATGTCGTGCCGTTGCCAGTGCCGTATTGGGCGATGCAGATAAAGTTAAATATATCCCGCTAACAGCAAAAGAGCGTTTTACTGCATTACAAAGTGGTGAAGTTGATGTGCTTTCTCGTACAACAACATGGACAGCAACGCGCGATACTTCATTAGGACTTAATTTTGCTGGTGTTAACTATTATGACGGTCAAGGCTTTCTAGTCACGAAAGAGCTAGGCGTAACTTCAGCGAAAGAGCTAGACGGTGCTACATTCTGTATTCAAGCAGGTACCACGTCAGAGCTTAACCTAACAGATTACTTCAAAGCCAATAAGATGGAGTATAAAGGTGTTACTTATGATACATCGGGTCAAACTATCGATGGTTTCAAAAAAGGTCGTTGTGACGCTGTTACCTCTGATGCATCACAATTATATGGTTTAAGACAAAAAATGGATGATCCATCATCAACCATCGTTTTACCAGAAATCATCTCTAAAGAACCACTAGGTCCTGTTGTACGTCAAGGTGATGATGTTTGGTTTAATATCGTTAAATGGACAATGTTTGCAACACTTGAAGCTGAAGAGCTAGGTGTAACACAAGCTAACGTTGATGCGATGATGAAATCTGAAAACCCAAGTATTAAACGTCTGCTAGGTACGTCTGGCACTGCGGGCGAAAACTTAGGTCTAAAATCAGACTGGGCTTATAAGATTGTTAAAAATGTAGGTAACTACGGTGAATCATTTGATAAACACGTAGGTAAAGACTCACCACTTGCGATTGATCGTGGTTTGAATAACCTGTGGAACAAAGGCGGCTTGATGTACTCAATGCCAGTTCGTTAATCTCTTTATTCACTTTTGATACCTAGGGGGCACTGCCCCCTTTTATATTTTACTCCTCTCTAGGCCAGATTATGAATAAAACTAAACTCCCTGAGCCCACTAGTAATGGTTTTTTAAATAATCCACAAAATCGCGCAATAATCTATCAAGTTGCGGCGTTATTATTTGTGGTTTTCCTTGCCTATTACTTCACCAACAATATGTTCGAAAATGTTGAAAAACGCGGTATTACAACCGGTTTTGCCTTTTTAGATAATATTGCTGGTTTTGGTATTAGCCAAACATTATATTCTGGTCAAGTCCAACCGGACACCTGACTTTGTAAATTTTCATAGTTAATCGGCGTTAAGTCGCCGA
>NZ_BSPQ01000001.1 GCF_030161115.1 Psychromonas marina | reverse complement strand
TAGTTGAGAGAGCTGTTCTACGCTTAACCCCTTTGGACGACCTGTATGCTTTTTCTCTTTTAGCCCTGAAATCCCCTGTATTAAATAGGTTTGTATCCAGCTATTAACACTCGTTCGGCTTACTTTTAAGTATTCAGATATTTGAGTTCTATTTTTACCATCGAGGAAGTGAGAAACCGCTAATAAGCGAAGCTTTAGTCTCGCATCTGATGTTGAGCTAATGATTTTAGATAATTCTTGAGTCATATTCAGCACCTTTAAATTGTACCTTATTAGATCACAAAATTAATGGAATTGGTATTAATAGCCTGCCATAGGCAGTATCAAACCATGTGATAGTAGGCGAATTGTGCGACAGCACAGGTTTATGAGCAATGTTCACCCATCACCCATCGCCTCTGCGTATCAATATATATCCTACAAAGAAAATTCATATCGGGCTTCGCCCAATTGTCGGCCTAAAGACCGACCTACAGCAGTACCTTATTTTTTCGTTTTAGCCGCTTAGACGACGGTGGTCCATTACATTGGACAGAAAGAAATGATTAATAATCATTTCTGAGATACTTCAAAATAACGAGTGGCCAATGCGTATAGTGATAGTAGGGGGAGTTTGCCGACAGGCAAGGGTTACGAACAGTGTTCACCCATCGCCAAGCGCCTCTTCGTATCAATATATATCCTAAAAAAGAAAGTTCATATAGGGCTTCGCCCAATTGTCGGCCTAAAGACCGACCTACAGCTGTACCTTATTTTTTGGTTTTAGCCGCTTGGACGACGGTGGCCCACTATATGGGACAGAAAGAAATGATTAATTATCATTTCTGAGATACTTCAACGTTTCGACTGGCCAATACATATAGTGAGAGTAGGGTGAGTTTGCCGATAGGCAAGGGTAACGAGCAATGTTACCCATCGACAAGCGCCTCTTCGCATCAATAAATATCTTAAAGAGAAAGTTCATATCGGGCTTCACCCAATTGTCGGCCTAAAGACCGACCCACAGTTGTATACTATTCTTCCGTTTTAGGAGTTTGCCAATTTACATCGCCAAGTAACGCAATATTAAAAAGAGCATCATGCCTAACCCAATAGTTTTTAATAAGCTCTTGCTATAAATAGCTACTGTAACGGCAAAAATAGCGGCGATCAGGTAGCTATTATCGATACTTAAATCTGTATAGCCTTGTGGCATAACGACTGAAGGTACGATAATCGCAGTTAACACTGCGGGTGGGACAAATTTTAAGGCAAGTGCTAGCCAGTTTGGAAAAGTCATTTTCCCTGCAAATGCAAACATCACAAATCGAATGGTAAAGGTTATTACTGTCATACCTATTATTAATACGGCTTCATTCATATTATTCTCTTTTGCTTTAGTAGTTATTCATAAGACAGCTGTTTATTTTTAAATTTTGTCACTGTTAAACCCACAGCTACGCCTATTAATGCACTTATAATCAGCCCGAGTTTATTAGGTAAATGTGCAAAAGTAAGTGAGCTTATTCCCGCTGCTATAATGGCACTGATCATTGCCTTGCTATTCATGTAGGGAACTACCATTCCAATAAAGGTGACTGACATGGCAAACTCTAAGCCCCAATTACTCATATCAGGAATCAAACTACCAAGTGTAACCCCTAAAATAGTAAAGCTCACCCAAGTGCAATAAAAACAACATATTGATCCTAAATAGAAATAATGTGCGTTGCTTTTATCTTGCTGCATATATCGCTGACTCATATTGGCAAAACTTTCATCTGTTAAACCAAAAGCGAGAATAGCGCGCCAATGAAGTGGCAGGTGTTTAACATGTTCGACTAATGCTGTGGCATATAAAAGATGACGAAGGTTAACTACAAATGTTGTCAATAGAATCATCTCTATCGGTGCTTGCGCAGCAATAAGGGCTAGTACAATAAACTGAGCTGAGCCTGCAAAAACTAATACCGACATCATGATTGTTGCAAGCGCTGATAATCCACTAGTAGGGGCTAATGTGCCAAACAATATAGCGAAGGGAATTGCACCTACGATCAGGGGAAGAGCGGCTTTTGAGCCATCTACAAATTCTCTTTTCTGCTGTACGTTAAGCATGTAATTGTAGCTCCATATAGATATCTGCTCGGTGGTAATCACTTTTCCCATTTGGATGTTTTTTTGTCATAAAACCAACATGTTGATATAGGCTTATTGCCCGCGTTAAATTACTGTTAGTTTCTAAAAACACTGTTTTTACTTGTAAATCACGAGCTTTATTAAGAGACTTTAATAGTAACTTCCTGCCTATTCCTTGTCCTTGATAACCACTTGCTACAGCCATCTTTGATATTTCAAATGAGTTTAAGTTGGCTGGTTTGATAGCAATACAGCCAATGATTTCATTGCCTTGTTTTGCAAAGAATAAGTATCCCCCCTGCGCTAAATAATAACTTTCTGGCTGGTTCAGTGCTTGCTGATCTGCTTTGGTTAACTCTCCGTTAAACTCACTATTTAGCCAGACCATATTAAGTGCTTTAAAGTCATTTTTGTATTCATTATTCCAGTTCACTATCTTTATTTCATGGATCTCTTGAAGTGCTTCTTTTAATACTTTTTCATTTAGTTTGTAGCTAGTTAAAGATTTTTCAAATTGGTTTAACGAGCTGAGTAGAGGCATGTTTTGTTCACTTTCAATTAGATCTAAATGCTTCTTGAGTATTTTCCAGATGGGGGTTGCTTGTTCAATGATTTGTAATGATTGTAGGGTTAAACTCAGGTTACTCGCACGCTTATCCGAGGGATGTGCTTGTTTAATTAAATATCCCTCTGCCACCATTTTACTGGCAAGCTTGCTGACTGCTGGGTGACTAATAGATAGTGATTCAGCAATTTGGATGATCCCCATCGGCCCCTTTTGGTTGATTAAATTAATCAGTAAAAAGTAGTTAGGGTTTAACTTCAAACCAACGCTTTCATAAATCACCGCAACTTCTGCAAATAACTGCTCACTAAGCCGTTTCAAGCGACTGCCTAAGCTAAGGCTCGCTAAGCTTTCCATATAATCCATTTACAATTCCCTATAAAGTACGTAACCAGTTACGTAGTTAGTATCGTGTCGCTTCAGTTGTATGTCAATATTAGTGTGAAAATTGAGCAAAATGTGACTCGTTGTCTACTTTCCCCGTATGTTGCACCGTGCTATATTAGCGCTAATTAATTAAACCTCTTTTTATTTGGAATAACTCATGACCACGATTAAGTCGACGTCTGAAATTCGCCAAGGATTTCTTGAATTTTTTACGAAGAAAGGCCACCAAACAGTTAGTAGTGGTTCTCTTGTGCCTGATAACGATCCTACTTTGCTATTTACTAATGCAGGTATGAATCAGTTTAAGGATACTTTCCTTGGTACTGAGCAACGAGCTTATACACGTGCTACTTCTAGTCAACGTTGTGTACGTGCAGGCGGCAAACATAACGACCTTGATAATGTTGGTTATACTGCTCGTCACCATACATTTTTCGAAATGTTAGGTAACTTCAGTTTTGGCGATTACTTCAAAGAAGAAGCTATTTCATTTGCATGGGAATATTTAACTGACGTTCTGAAAATCCCAAAAGAAAAGCTACTTGTTACCGTTTATGAAAGTGATGATGAAGCATTTTCATTATGGGCAAATAAAATAGGCGTACCAGAAGACAGAATTATTCGTATTGGTGATAAATCACCTGAGAAAAAATTTGAGTCAGATAACTTTTGGTCGATGGGTGATACGGGTCCTTGTGGTCCCTGTTCTGAGATTTTTTACGATCACGGTGAACACATCTGGGGTGGGCCTCCAGGAACACCTGAAGAAGATGGTGATCGTTTTATCGAAATCTGGAATCTAGTATTCATGCAATTCAACCGTCATGCTGACGGTACGATGGAAAATTTACCGAAACCTTCTGTTGACACAGGTATGGGTCTTGAACGTATCTCTGCAATTATGCAAAACGGTCACTCAAACTACGATATTGATATTTTCCAAGGTCTTATCAAAAAAGTGGCAGAAGTCACTGGCGCAACTGATTTAGAAGATAAGTCATTACGCGTAGTGGCAGATCATATCCGTTCATGTGGTTTCTTAATTGCTGATGGTGTAATGCCTTCAAATGAAGGTCGTGGTTACGTATTACGTCGTATTATTCGTCGTGCAGTACGTCACGGACATAAATTAGGTGCTAAAGAGGTCTTTTTCTACAAAATTTATGAAGAGCTTATCAAACAGATGGGTGAAGCTTACCCTGAGTTATTACAACAACGTTTATTTGTTGAAAAAATCCTGCGTTTAGAAGAGGAGCAATTTGGTAAAACGTTAGAGCGTGGTTTACAGATTTTAGATATTGCACTTGATGACTTAGAAGGTTCGGTTGTCCCTGGTGATGTTGTTTTTAAACTTTACGACACTTACGGTTTCCCTGCTGATTTAACGGCTGATATCGCACGTGAACGTGAATTAACAATTGACCAAGACGGGTTTGATAGCGCAATGGCTGAGCAACGTGCGCGTGCTCAACAAGCCAATAACTTTGGTAAAGATTACAACGATGTATTAAAAATCGATGGTAAAACTGAGTTTATCGGTTACGAAACATTAGAAGCTAGTGCAACAGTGACGAATTTAATTAAAGAAGGCGCCTTTGTTGATACTTTAGTTGAAGGTGATACTGCACAAGTTGTGCTATCGCAAACGCCTTTTTATGCTGAATCTGGTGGTCAAACCGGTGATGCAGGTATCTTAAAGTTAAGTAACGGTATCTTTACGGTTACTGATACTAAGAAATCGGGTGATGCTTTCCTACATATCGGTTACCTAAGTAGCGGTTCATTAACCATTAATGACAAAGTACAAGCACAAGTAGAAGCAGACCGTCGTAAGGCGATCGCTTTACACCATTCAGCGACACATCTATTACACGCTGCTTTACGTAAAACATTAGGTGAACATGTTACCCAGAAAGGGTCATTATGTGATGCTGAAAAACTACGTTTTGATTTCTCTCATTTTGAAGCACTATCAATCGGTACGCTAAACCAAGTGACTCATTTGGTAAACAAAGCAATTCGTGACAACTTTGAAGTGGTTACTAAGCTGATGGATATCGAAGAAGCGAAAACAACAGGCGCGATGGCACTGTTTGGTGAGAAATACGATGAGATGGTACGTGTTGTTCAAATGGGTGACTTCTCTGTTGAACTATGTGGTGGTACTCATACTAAGCGTACAGGAGATATGGGACTATTAATCATTATTTCTGAAGCCGGTATTGCTGCAGGTGTTCGTCGTATTGAGGCATCTGTTGGTGCAGCTGCTGAGGATGCATTATATGCGTTACGCGAGCAATTCAGTAAAGCGTGTGATTTGGTAAAAGGAGACTCTTTTAACATTGGTGAAAAGATTATCCACACACTTGATCGCAACAAAGCGTTAGAAAAAGAGTTAGCGACAATCAAAGCAAAAATTGCGAGTGAGAAAGGTTCTAACTTAACCGGTAATGCGATTGAAATTAATGGTATTAAAGTGGTTATTGCTAATATCGAAGGCGTTGACCCTAAGTCATTACGTGATAGCGTTGATGAGATGAAGAATAAATTGCAATCAGGCATTGTTGTATTAGCAACAGCAGTGGGTGACGATAAGGTAAGTTTAATTGCCGGTGTAACTAAAGACCTAACTAAGAAAGTAAAAGCGGGTGAGTTAGTTAACTTAGTTGCTGGGCCTGTTGGTGGTAAAGGCGGCGGTCGTCCTGATATGGCGATGGCTGGAGGGAATAATCCAAGCGCGCTTGATGAGGCATTAGCACTTGTTGAGCCTTGGCTTGCTACTAAATTATAAATGGATTGGCGCATTAATAGTGCGCCTTAAATGAGAAGCAAAGAAGATGGCATTAATAGTTCAAAAATATGGTGGTACTTCGGTCGCAAATGTCGAGCGAATCAAAGTGGTTGCAGATAAAGTGAAAGCAACGCGTGATGCGGGTAATGATGTTGTTGTTGTGCTTTCAGCGATGTCTGGTGAGACCAATCGCATGATCGCGCTTGCAAAAGAGCTTAATGCAACACCGAGTGCGCGTGAAATGGATGTGTTGCTGACCACTGGTGAGCAAACAACTATCGCATTGTTATCAATGGCGCTTCATCATTTAGGTGTTGATGCGGTATCTATGACGGGTGACCAAATCCGCATGAAAACCGATGCTAGCCACTCTAAAGCACGTATTTTAGATGTGGAAACAGAAAATTTACAAGCACATATTAAAGCGGGGCGTGTTGTTGTTGTCGCTGGCTTCCAAGGTCGTTGTGAAAACAACAATATTACGACCTTAGGCCGTGGTGGTAGTGATACCTCTGCGGTTGCTATTGCTGCTGCCCTTAAAGCGGATGAGTGCCAAATCTACACTGATGTAGATGGTGTTTATACGACTGATCCACGTGTTGAGCCCAACGCTCGCCGTTTAGATAGCATCACTTTCGAAGAGATGTTAGAGATGGCAAGCTTAGGCACTAAAGTCTTACAAATTCGCTCTGTAGAATTTGCAGGGAAGTACAATGTACCGCTTCGTGTACTGTCTAGTTTTAAAGATGGTGGTGGTACGTTAATAAGTTATGAGGAAAATAAAATGGAATCTCCTGTTATCTCTGGTATCGCATTTAACCGTGATGAAGCGCGCCTAACCTTATCGGGTGTACCTGATCAACCAACGGTTGCTGCACAAATTCTTTCGCCAATTGGTGATGCGAATATAGACGTAGACATGATTGTGCAAAACACCGTGGGTAATGGTAAAACAGACTTCACTTTCACTGTACATCGTGACGATTATCTAGAAGCAAAAGTATTACTTGAAACGGTATGTCAGGAGTTAAAAGCTGAAGCCGTACAAGGAAATAACGAAATTGCTAAAGTATCTATCGTTGGCGTAGGTATGTGGAATCATCCTGGTGTTGCAAAAACAATGTTTGAAACATTAGGTGAAGAAGGGATTAATATCCACCAAATAGCGACCTCTGAAATTAAAATATCAGTGTTAGTAGATAGTAAGTATTTGGAACTCGCTGTTCGTGCGTTACACAAAGCATTTGAGCTAGCGACAGAGCCCAAAGAAGAAAAATAATGCTTTAGCTCTTTAACTGTGAAAAAGATGTGAATTTTTTCCAGTGTTAGTTCATAATAAAAGAGCAACAGGAAAAACTAAAATAATAGGAGCATAACATGCTGATTTTAACTCGTCGAGTTGGTGAAACTCTGATGATTGGCGATAACGTTACCGTTACCGTTTTGGGCGTAAAAGGTAATCAGGTACGCGTTGGTGTTAATGCACCTAAAGAAGTATCTGTACACCGTGAAGAAATTTACATGCGTATCCAAGCAGAAAAAGATAACAAGTAATTGTTACCTACTAAATAAAGAGCCTCAAGGCTCTTTTTTTTGCTCTACTGAAAGTCGGTGAGGCAATAACGTAGCAAAAAATCTTATTATGTAAGTAGTAAAAGTGTTTTGGATTGCTATTTATTAAGCTGAAACCTGAGAGATTGGTTTTTTCTTTAGAAGAGTATAAGTTTGTTGTCGTTAACACCCCAAATATTAACGTTCTAATTCACTAAATAAAGTGAGAATAGCCGTTAATGTGCAAATGCTCTGAGTTTAACAGGTAAATTGATTTGTTATTTTAGTAGCAAAGATAATTGCTCACTAATATCGATTAATAAAAGTAGTTAACATAGTCCTTTTTTGGGGAAATAAAAGGTGATATTGGTCATAAAATAGAACCTTTGTTTATTAAGTAAGCTAATGAAAATAACTTGTCAAAAAATGTTTGACTTGTTTTCAGAAGCTAGTATTATCAGCCCCAACAAGACGACGGAGAGGTGGCCGAGTGGCCGAAGGCGCTCCCCTGCTAAGGGAGTAACGAGTTTATAGCTTGTTCGAGGGTTCGAATCCCTCCTTCTCCGCCATTTTGTTATAATAGATTCTTAAAGCGGGTGTAGCTCAGCTGGATAGAGTACCTGGCTACGAACCAGGCGGTCAGGGGTTCGAATCCCTTCACCCGCACCATCTTCCTATTTGCACGGAATGGTGATTTTTGAATCGAAAATAAAAACAAAAGAATATCGCGGCGGGTGTAGCTCAGCTGGATAGAGTACCTGGCTACGAACCAGGCGGTCAGGGGTTCGAATCCCTTCACCCGCACCATTCTTTTAAAAGCTTACATTAGTAAGTTTTTTTGTTTTTAGAGCTTTAAAATATTGTTTCTCAATATTTTACATCTATGCGGGTGTAGCTCAGCTGGATAGAGTACCTGGCTACGAACCAGGCGGTCAGGGGTTCGAATCCCTTCACCCGCACCATCTTTTTTATATATTTCATTACATTCCAACTGTATCCCCCTAAGTTTTAAAAAATCTCCTTATTACTATTTTTATTAAATAATATTTAATTATAATGTTATATGCATAAATATTTAATTTTCATGCATAAGTTTTCATTTTTTTTCTTGGCGTTTTTGCGAACTAGATCGTTTAAAAAATAGAGACGTTGGCACCTATTCCACCTCTGTTTATGCCTATTTCCTTTCTCGATGTACACCACCCTTAGCGGTTATTAAGACTGCCTAAAGTATTGCCCATAAAACGCCTTTGCTTCCAATTTTCTATCTAAACCAGTATAATGTGACCTTTTGGATATGTAGTTTAATTTTCTTGCAGATTTATTTTATAAGTTTGTCGGTAATATAGACGCATTGTTATGCTTTTAGCGCAGTTTCTTTTTGATGGTTAATCATCGTTTAATTAGGCGCTAAATATATCTTCATTGTGAATAGTTATTCACTTCTGGAGAGTGTTTCTAAAAGAGGCACTTAAGTAAGTGCAAAAAAGGATAGTAAGTATGGATATCACTGAGTCGTTATTTCAAGCAATGACACTTTTTGGATTAGGGATGACATTTGTTTTTTCATTCTTGGGATTATTAATGATTGCCGTTAAATTAATGGCAAAATATATTCCTGCGGATGCACCTGTTGCTAATCGTCGTAGACCTAATAAAAAAGTAGTTGATGCTACCCCTTCAAATTCTGAAATTAATCCACAATTAATCGCCGCTATCACCAGTGCAGTGCAACAATACCGTAAAGCTGAAACTGTATAATGGGAAACGAACCAATCAAGGAGCAAGTGAATATGTCTAAGCCATTAGCGATCACCGAAGTTGTACTACGTGACGCACACCAATCACTTTTTGCTACGCGTATGCGTATCGACGATATGTTACCGATTGCAGAGAAGTTAGATAAAATCGGCTACTGGTCTTTAGAAACCTGGGGCGGAGCTACCTTTGACTCATGTATTCGCTATTTAGGCGAAGATCCATGGGATCGTATTCGAGCATTGAAAGCTGCGATGCCAAATACCCCACAACAGATGCTTTTACGTGGTCAGAACCTACTTGGTTACCGTCACTATGCAGATGATGTTGTTGAAAAGTTTGTTGAACGTGCACACACTAATGGTGTGGATGTATTCCGTATCTTCGATGCGATGAATGATGTTCGCAACTTTGAAACTGCTATTCAATCAGCAGTGAAAATCGGCGCCCATGCTCAGGGAACCATCTCTTATACGACCAGTCCTGTTCATAATATTGACGGTTGGGTTGATATGGCTAAACGTCTTGAGGATATGGGATCACATTCTATCTGTATCAAAGATATGGCTGGCTTATTAAAACCTTATGAAGCACATGAACTAATTACTAAGATTAAGGCTGCAACGGATATCCCATTGGCATTACATTGTCATGCAACAACGGGCTTAAGCCTTGCTACACAACAAAAAGCGATTGATGCGGGTATTGATATCATTGATACCGCAATCTCTTCGATGAGTATGACTTATGGTCATTCACCAACAGAAACACTGGTCTCTATTGTTGAAGGTACTGAGCGTGATACTGGTTTAGATTTACCGCAACTTGCTGATATTTCAGCATACTTCCGTGAAGTACGTAAAAAATACGTTAAATTTGAAGGTGAGTTGAAAGGTGTAGACCCACGTATTCTTATCGCACAAGTACCAGGCGGCATGTTAACTAACATGGAAAGCCAGCTTAAACAGCAGGGTGCAGCAGACAAGATGGATGAAGTATTACAAGAGATTCCACGTGTACGTGAAGATCTTGGTTTTATTCCACTGGTTACACCAACTTCGCAAATCGTAGGTACACAGGCTGTTATTAATGTGTTGATGGGTGAACGTTACAAAACCATCACTAAAGAAACAGCGGGTGTATTGAAAGGTGAGTACGGTGTCGCACCTGCTCCAGTTAACGCTGAATTACAAGCGCAAGTACTCGATGGTGCACAAGCGATTACGTGCCGTCCTGCTGATAATATTCCAGCTGAAATGCAAGCTATTCAAGCTGACTTTAAAAAACTAGCTACTGAAAAAGGCATTAAAGTTGCGGATAACGAAATTGATGACGCACTTATCTATGCACTATTCCCTGAAATTGGCCTTAAATTTCTAGAAAACCGTAATAATCCTGATGCTTTTGAGCCAGTACCAACGGCTGAAGACCTCGTTGTTGCAAGTGCACCTAAAAAATCAGAGCCAAAAACGTATTCTGTTGCAGTTGATGGTCAACTCTTCAGTGTACAAGTTGGTCCAGAAGGTAGCATCGATGGCATTAGCCCTGCGAACAGCGCATCAGTGCCGTTAAATACAACTGCTGCACCTGTTGTTGCTGCTGGAGAGGGGGAAGATGTTCCTGCTCCATTAGCGGGTAATATTTTTAAAGTATTAGTTAATGAAGGGGATCAAGTAGGCGAGGGTGATGTGCTACTTGTAATGGAAGCGATGAAAATGGAAACAGAGATCCGTGCACCTCAATCGGGTGTGGTTCAATCTGTTTTGGTTAGAGAAGGCGATGCAGTAGCTGTGGGTGAAGCCCTATTTACTATTGGTTAATAATGATTACTTAGGTTTACTAAGTCGTTACAGCCTAGTTTGTATAATACACCCTAACTTTTAGGGTGTTAAAACGGTTATTGGTTAAGGAAGATATCAAGTGGATGGATTGTTAAAACTTTGGAATGATACGGGGATCGCACATTTTGAGCTCCCGGATCTTGTGATGATCGCTGTAGGTTGTGTGCTGTTGTACCTTGCGATTGCGAAAAAATTTGAACCTTTATTATTATTACCCATTGGTTTTGGTGCTATTTTAGCAAATATCCCCAATGCAGGTTTTACTGATGAAGGAGGGATGCTCTATTACATCTACCATATTGGGATCGAAACAGGGGTTTTTCCTCTGATCATCTTTATGGGCGTTGGTGCATTAACTGACTTTGGTGCCTTGATAGCGAACCCTAAAACACTATTTTTAGGTGCTGCCGCGCAGTTTGGTATTTTTGCAACGCTGTTTGGTGCAATTTTACTTAACTTTATACCAGGCATGGAATTCAGCATGACCGATGCTGCTGCTATCGCAATTATTGGTGGGGCAGATGGTCCGACAGCTATCTTCTTAGCGTCTAAGCTTGCTCCTGAATTGTTAGGGGCAATTGCTGTTGCGGCCTATTCATATATGGCACTTGTACCTTTGATTCAGCCTCCTATTATGCGTGCATTAACAACGCCTGCTGAGCGTGAAATCAAAATGAAACAATTACGCCCAGTGAGCAAGAAAGAGAAAATCATCTTTCCGCTGGCCGTGCTAATGATGACTATCTTATTTTTACCTGCAGCAACGCCGTTAGTCGGCATGTTCTGTTTAGGTAACTTAATGCGGGAATCTGGCGTAGTGGATCGTTTAAGCTCTACTGCACAAAATGAATTAATTAATATTGTTACTATTTTCTTAGGTTTAGGTGTTGGTTCAAAACTGTCTGCTGAATCTTTTTTAAATTTAGAAACATTAGGTATTTTAGCATTAGGCGCGGTGGCATTTTCAATTGGTACAGCTGCTGGTGTTATTATGGCTAAGTTAATGAATAAATTTTCAGATGATCCTATTAATCCATTAATTGGTGCTGCAGGTGTTTCTGCTGTGCCGATGGCCGCTCGTGTTGCTAATAAAGTAGGCTTAGAGGCGAATCCTCATAACTTCTTACTGATGCATGCAATGGGACCAAATGTTGCTGGTGTATTAGGTAGTGCCGTTGCAGCAGGTGTGTTACTCGCACTTGTTGGTTAGCTTTAAACTGCCCATCATTTATGTTAAAAAGGTCGCTTATTTAAGTGGCCTTTTTTATTGGAGTTGTTTTTGTTTTCTGATGTTGCAGTAAGTGAGTTATTCACCCTATTTTTTAGCGGCTTTATCTCCTCGACACTTTTGCCGGGCGGCTCTGAAGTGCTACTTATCTATTATATTAAAAATAATCCAGAGAGTGGTTGGGCTTATCTCATTGTCGTTACTATTGGTAATAGCTTAGGTGCGCTGTTTACCTATTTTATGGGCTATTATTTTCATTGGGGCAGAGAAAAAGCGCAAAAAAAACATCAAAAGGCGACACGTTTCTGTCAAAAATATGGTGTTTACAGTTTATTGTTAAGTTGGTTGCCCATTGTTGGCGATCTACTTCCTTTAGTGGCAGGGTGGTTAAAACTATCTATAATCAAGTCGGTTATCTATATCACAGCAGGTAAAGCGCTACGCTACAGCCTGATCCTTATATCAACACTATATTTACTATAAGTAACTTGTAAACAGACGCTTTTTTAAGGTACTCTGCTTGCTCTTTTTATCACTCAAAGGTGTACTCTTGTCTCTCAATTTTAAGCAACGTTTAGATATAATTGAACAGCAATCTCAAGCATTGGTCGGTTTTGGCCGTGGCATTGAGCGTGAAGCACTGCGTGTAAAACCAGATGGTAAGCTTTCTGAAGCTGGTCACCCTTATGCTTTTGGTAGTGCGCTTTGCCATACGTCTATTACCACTGACTATGCTGAAAGCTTACTTGAATTCATTACTCCCGTTGCCAAAGATGTAAATCAATTATTTGATTATCTGAATGATATTCATCATTACGCCGCTAAGCATCTAGAGAACGATGAGAGCCTGTGGCCGATTAGCATGCCTTGTTATGTAAATAGTGAAGAAGCCATTGAGCTTGCCCAGTATGGAACGTCAAACACAGGCACCATGAAAACAACTTACCGCCAAGGATTAAAAAATCGCTATGGCAGTATGATGCAGATTATATCTGGCGTGCACTATAATTTTTCGTTACCCGCTTCTTTCTGGGAAACATGGCGCCAAATTCACGGTTCAGAACTCACAGGTAGCGATGCACAGTCTGCTGGTTACTTAGGATTGGTGCGTAATTATTTCCGCTATGGCTGGGTTATTCCTTATCTTTTTGGTGCTTCGCCTGCACTTTGTCAATCTTTTCTACAGGGTAAAGAGACTAAATTAGACTTTCAAAAGGTAGGGCAAGGGACTATTTATTTGCCTTATGCAACCTCATTGCGTTTAAGCGATCTTGGTTATACCAATAGCTCTCAATCCTCGTTAAATATCTGCTACAACAGTGTCGATAATTATGTTGCTTCAGTTCGTCAGGCATTGCATAAAAAAGCACCTGAATTTAAAGAGCTTGGTGTTAAAGAAGGTGGACATTATGTTCAGCTTAACGACAATGTATTACAAATTGAAAATGAGCTTTATGCTTCTATTCGTCCTAAGCGCGTGCAAAAATCAGGTGAAACACCTTCTCAAGCGCTGAGTTCACGAGGCATAGAATATATTGAAATTCGTTCATTAGACGTAAATCCTTTCTCCAAAGTTGGAATTACGGAAGAGCAAGTAAACTTCTTAGATCTATTTTTAACCTGGTGTGCGATCAAACCTTCCGCTGATATTTCTGCAGCACAATCGAAACACTTTTCTGAAAATTTAAGCACGATCGTGACTGAAGGACGAAACCCTGATTTACAGTTGGAGATTGATGGTCAAACTAGCTCTGTTGCACAGTGGGGTGAATGGCTTACTAATGAGCTTAAAGCGTTAGCGGTAGTATTAGACAAAAGTGGTAATGAAGAACGCTATAAAGCTGCAATTGCTCATATTGCTCCTCGTTTTAGTGCACCAGAGTTAACCAGTTCAGCGCGTATTCTTGGTAAAATCATTGCACAAAATTCAGATAATGGCCCTCTTGCACTCAGCCTTTCGCAAAAATATAAAAAAGAGCTTATTGAGCAACCTTACCAGATATGGTCAGACCAATACTTTGAGGAACAAAAACAGCTTTCTTTAGAGAAACAGAAAGTGATTGAGCAAACTGATAAGTTAAGCTTTGATGATTATTTAGAAAATTACTTTATAAACGCAGAACAAGCATAATCAACGCCTCTCGTTGAGAGGTGTTACATTGACAGATATTTAACTCATTTTATACAAGATATTCCAGTAAATATTATCTTTTTTGCAAGTAAGTACGACCCCTTTGGAATTTAGCTTAATGACAATAGAAAAAAAGTTAATTATTATTTTTTCCCTTTTAATATTAGCTGGCTGTGCAACTCCTCCACCCAAAAATCCAGATAATATCTGTGAAATATTTTTTGAGCATCGAGATTGGTACAAAGCCTCTAAAAATATGACTGATAAATGGGGCACCCCGATCCATGTACCAATAGCGATGATGTATCAGGAGAGTAGTTTTAAACATAATGCTGCGCCACCAATGCAATATTTTTGGTTTATTCCAATTGGTCGTGCAAGTGATGCCTATGGTTACGCACAAGCTAAAACCATGACCTGGGATGATTATCAGCGAGAAACAGGTAATCGCTGGTCAAGCCGTGATGATTTTGCTGATGCGATTGATTTTATGGGATGGTTTACCAGTAAAACAAATAAAGTGAATGGTATTTCTAAGTGGGATGCTTACGGGCAGTACCTAAATTACCATGAAGGATGGGGCGGCTACAGCAGAAAGAGTTATAATAAAAAACCTTGGTTAATTAAAGTATCACGTCGAGTAGATGACCGCTCTAAACAATATGCAGCGCAACTGCGTGGTTGCCAAGATAATTTAGATTCAAGTTGGCTGTGGAGACTGTTCTTCGCCTAACGATTAAAAAGAGAGAAAATAATGCCACTATTAGATAGTTTTACCGTTGATCATACAATCATGAATGCACCTGCAGTGCGTATTGCTAAAACCATGCAAACACCAGGTAAAGATACGATCACTGTATTTGATTTACGTTTCACTGCACCAAATAAAGATATCTTGTCAGAGAAGGGTATCCATACACTTGAGCATCTTTATGCTGGTTTTATGCGTGATCATTTAAATGGTGACACTGTTGAGATTATTGATATCTCACCAATGGGTTGCCGTACTGGTTTTTACATGAGCTTAATTGGATCTCCTACAGAAGCACAAGTTGGCGCTGCATGGTTAGCGTCAATGCAAGATGTTTTAAATGTAAAGCAGCAAAATGAAATTCCTGAATTAAATGAATACCAGTGTGGTACTTATTTAATGCATTCATTAGATGAAGCAAAAGCGATTGCACAAGCAATTATTGACGCGGGTATCGGTGTGAATAAAAATGATGATATTGCATTGAGTGATGAGCAGTTGAACCAGCTATAAGCATCAAAGCTTGAAGGCGCTTAGCCTTCAAGCTATAAGTATTTACTTCTCTTTATCTGCGTCAATGTAGAAGTGTGGCAATACTTTAACTAGTTTAACCATATTGTTTTCCACCTCTAAAATCTCCATTGGATAACCACAAATACGTGTACTTATCTTTCCTGTTGGAATCGTTTCTAAATGTTCAACAATCAAACCATTTAACGTCCGTGGGCCATCAGTAGGTAGTGTCCAACCCATCTCTTTATTAATATCACGAATACCTAAGCTACCTTCAATAATATATGAGTCATCCAATTGCTTGTGGATCTCTTGTGAGCTTGTTGGTTCATGAGTTGTCGTGAAGTCACCTACAATCTCTTCGAGAATATCAGCCAGTGTTACTAACCCTTGGATATCGCCATATTCATCGACTACGAGCCCGATACGCTCTTTATTGTATTGGAACTTAATCAATTGAGTATTAAGCGGTGTTCCTTCTGGTATGAAATACAGCTCGCGTACGCTACGAAGTAATGTCGTTTTCGTAAAGTCTTCTTTTAATAGAATCAGTAAAGAGTCTCGTGCATGTACAAACCCAATCGCATCATCAATGGTATCTCGGTACAAGAGTGTCATAGTATGGGTACGATGCTTTAACTGTTTTAAAATTACTTCCCAATCTTGGTTGATATCAATCGCTGCAATTTCATTACGTGGGATCATAATTTCATCAACGGTTACTTTTTCTAGTTCTAATATACTGAGTAACATCTGTTGATGGTGCGCTGGAATCATCGAACCAGCTTCATTAACCACTGAGCGTAATTCGTCACTGGAAAGTGCGTTATCATTTTGCTGGTTTACGTTGATACCAAAAATACGTAATAAACCGTTGGAGATACCATTGATCATCCAAACTAATGGGCTCAACAGCTTTTGTAGCGGTCTTAATATGTAAGAGCTTGGAAAGGCTATCTTCTCCGGGTAGAGCACCGCTAATGTTTTTGGTGTGACTTCTGCAAAGATAAGAATAACTAGGGTTAATACACCTGTCGCGATCGCTATTCCGGCATCGCCAAATAATCTTTGTCCTAAAATAGTTGCCAGTGCTGAAGCTAAAATATTAACTAAATTGTTGCCAATTAAGATTAACCCTATCAGTTTGTCGGGTTTATTCAATAGTGCTTCGACACGCATTGCATTTTTATCTTTGTCATTAACAAGGTGGCGTAATCGATAGCGGTTTAGTGACATCATGCTTGTTTCTGAGCTAGAAAAGTAAGCAGAAATAACAATCAAAATGACCAATGTTATTAATAATGCACTAGTGGGTATGTCGTTCAAAATATTCTCTTTTAGTTAGCGAATGTAAGTTAACCGATACTAACGAAGAAAAGCGGATAAAACAAAGTTCATTACGATTATTCTTATAAAGATTTGAGCTCTATGTAAAGATATTTAACATTATTATTGAGCTTCTGTATTCTAAAAGAAGATTATTGAATCAAGTCTTATGTATTATAAAATGAAATGGAGAAGTAAGCAGGAAGTGTACTTTACTGTTTATGATGGATTTATTTATTGAAAGAAGAATATTTATCGCGTCAGTCATTAAAATCCCTGCTTGTATTATGCAGGGATTTTAATTGAGAAGGTTAGAAGTGTACTGCTAAGCCTGCAAATAAGCCTTTATTCTCTTGTGTGCGTTTATTGATTTCGAACTCTTGCATACGGTAACCTGCACGTACAGAGAAATTCAACAATAAAGAATCTGGGTTAAATGTGTAAGCTAAACCGAATTCAGTATCAGTTGCGCTGTCATCAGTTAATGAACCACCCACAATTTCTGCAAATGCATGCATGCCGGTACCCGGAATATGTACTTTTGCAGCAGCGTAAGCCTGACCTAAGCTAGCACTTTGATTTTCAATACCCTCAAGGTCTGTATAAGCTAAACCTAAGTCAAATTCAAACAAACCATTGTCAAACAGTTCGTAGTATAAAATACCATTTAGCGCTGAACTTGAAAGCTCACCTGATGTGTTTTTATATTCAGAGCTTAGATCTGAGTATTTTAATTTTACATTGGGTATTAATGGAATAAAGTGCTCAAAGGCAACGAAACCAGAGATATTGTTGGTATCTTCAAGGCCATCAGTGCTGTCGGTGTAGCTTGTTTTTGTTGTGCGGTAATCTACACCTGCATAGATACCTACAAAGTCTGCCATTGTTGGCATGCTGAAAGCTGTTGCAATGGCTGCTGCACAAATTTGTTTTTTCATAATTTATTCCGTTTATTATTGGTTGTGTTTCATTTTCTTTTTGGTGGTAATTTTTTTAATTGGAGCGTCAATCGTGATTTCATCTCCATTATCAAAATAAAGTCTTAGCCTCACATTTTCACCCTCAACGAGGGGGGATTTTAAGCCTAAAAACATCACATGAAAGCTGCCTGGTCGAAGTATTGCAGTGCCGTTCGCATCAACCTCAATTGCTTCTACTTGACGCATTTTCATCATACCATCGCTCATGATATGACTATGTAATTCAACACGTTCAGCGATATCGCTGCTTACTGTTATCAGTTTACGTGAAATATCACTGCTATTATGAATTTTCATAAAAGCAGCACTATTTTGAGAATGGGGAGGTGTAGCGCGAACATGCGCGTCTTCAATGCTAAAGACTGCTGCATTGGCGAAATTAGTGTTGAGCAATATTAACGAGAATAATAGTGAGCTGATTAATTTCATCATTTATGATCATCTTTTTTGAAAAAGTAATAATACAGACCAATGGCAAGTAAAATCCAAAAGCCAAATTTAAAAACAAATGAAACTGTGCTGAGTAAAATAAAGCTAAGTACCAATATTAGGGCGATTACACTTAAGCTAATCGCTGAGATACCAAACATAAAAAGCACAAATCCTGATAATAATAGTGCCGCTAACTCAAACATGCTGTTCCTTAAAATAAAAAATGCAAAGCCTAAAGATTATGACTTTGCATTATACCAAGTTGAAAGTTGAGTAAGATTAGCTACGTAATGCTTTTTCACCACGAGCAATACCACATACACCTGAGCGTACTACTTCAACAATTTCACTTGTATCTTCAATCGTTGCTAAAAAAGCATCTAATTTACTGCAAGCACCTGTTAATTGAATAGTATACAAATTAGGTGTGATATCAACAATTTGACCACGATAAATGTCAGCAGTACGTTTTACTTCTTGGCGTAATTCTGCATTTGGTGTGCGTATTTTAACCAACATTAATTCACGTTCAACGTGTGAACCTTCAGTCAATTCAGAAACGCGTAATACATCAACGAGCTTATGTAGCTGTTTCATCATCTGTTCAAGTGTTGCTCTACAATCAACTTCCGTTGTAATCGTCATTCTTGATAATGTTAAATCGTTAGTTGGTGAAACGGTTAATGACTCGATGTTATATGCGCGTTGTGCAAATAAGCCAACAACACGGGCAAGTGCCCCTGATTCATTTTCTAATAATACTGAAATAATACTACGCATCGGTTCTCTCCGTTTTACTCAGGTACATATCTTCCATACTGCCGAACTTAACTTGCATTGGGTAAACATGTTCTTCTGGGTCTATCGCCACATCAATAAATACCACGCGATCTTTTAATTCAAATGCACGTTCTAATGCAGGTTCAAGCTCTTCAATCTTATCTACTTTGATGCCAATGTGGTTATACGCTTCAGATAATTTAACAAAATCTGGCACACTATCCATATAAGAGTGAGATTGACGGCCACCGTAAAACATTTTTTGCCACTGTTTAACCATCCCTAATGAGCGGTTGTTTAATAGCAAAATAACAACAGGGATGTTGTATTGCATACAAGTCGATAGCTCTTGAATATTCATTTGAATAGAGCCGTCACCCGTTACACAAACTACGGGACGATCTGGAAATGCAATTTTACAGCCCATTGCAGCTGGTAAGCCAAAGCCCATTGTGCCCGCTCCACCAGAGTTGATCCATTGGCGAGGTTCTTTAAATGGGTAATATTGTGCAGCCACCATTTGATGCTGACCAACATCAGAAGTGACGATTGCATCACCCTTAGTCACTTTGTACAAAGCTTGAATCACTTGTTGTGGTTTGATATGTGTTTCAGATGTTTGGTACGCAAGGCAATCTTTAGCACGCCATTCATTAATTTGATCCCACCAAGCATTAATACTTTCACTGTCATTGGTTGCTTGAGTTTCTTCAAGAAGATCTAACATTTGTTGTAGTACAACTTCAATTGAACCTACGATCGGTAAATCGGCATGAATGTTCTTAGAGATCGAGGTTGGGTCGATGTCTATCTGCATGATTTTTGCATTCGGGCAGAATTTATCTACATTGTTGGTTACACGGTCGTCAAAACGGGCACCCGCAGAAAAGATAAGATCGGCATTGTGCATTGATAAGTTGGCTTCATAAGTTCCATGCATGCCCAACATACCTATAAATTGCTTGTGTTGGCCTGGAAATGCACCAAGACCCATTAGGGTATTGGTTACTGGTAGATTTAACTTCTCTGCTAGTGCTAACACTTGTTTTGAAGCATTGGCAATAATTGAGCCTCCACCAACATATAAAACAGGTTTTTTAGCACTTAATAAAGCGGCTACCGCGCGTTTGATTTGCCCTTTATGACCACTCAGTGTTGGGTGATATGAACGTAAGCTAACACTTTCAGGATATTCATAAGGGAATTTATTCAGCGGGCTTTGCACGTCTTTTGGCAGATCAATGACTACTGGACCTGGTCGACCTGTTGATGCAATGTAAAATGCTTTTTTTATTGCAATAGGGATCTCTTCAGCGGTACGACATGAAAAACTGTGCTTTACGACAGGGCGAGAAACACCGATCATATCTGTTTCTTGGAAAGCATCATCGCCAATCCAATTGGTTGGAACCTGACCAGATAAAACAACCAGTGGGATGGAGTCCATATAAGCAGTAGCAATACCGGTTATACAGTTCGTAGCACCAGGGCCCGCCGTCACTAATACAGTACCGACTTTACCGGTTGCACGAGAGTAAGCATCAGCCATATGTACAGCAGCTTGCTCATGACGTACTAAATAATGTTCAATTTTATCCGATTGAAAAATTGCATCGTAGATATCTAAAACTGAACCACCGGGGTAACCGAAAATATGTTCAATACCTTCGTCTTGTAGAGAGCGCACAACCATTTCGGCGCCAGATAACATTTCCATATATATTTCCTTTATTTACAATTGATCAATTGCGTTGCTCACTACCTGTATCGGGTAGAGGCAAACTTTCTTTGTTATTTATGGCTATAAATAGCATTGAATAACAAGTGGACGTTAACTGTACTGTATTAATAAAAAATTGCACCTAATAAAGTGACTTATTCACGCTTATTTATTGACCTCAAATGAAAAGCATTATGATGAATTCGAAAAATTGATGTTAGTAGGCTATTTTATATAAAAAGGAGTATTGATATGGCTATATATGTTTTGGTTTGTCCATCTTGCCATGTAGTAAATAAGGTCTTAGAAAACTCGTTTCTAAATGCCCCGCTATGCAGTGCTTGCGATACAAAGCTCTTATCTGCTCTCCCTATCGAAGCAGATGAAAAATTATTTCATCATGTTATCAATCACTCAACCCTGCCTGTTATGGTCACCTTCTGGGCATCTTGGTCTGGTAGAAGTCATGAAATGGCAGAAGCAGTCTCTTCATTCGCCGTACTATTCCAACAGGATGCTGTTTTTTTAAGAATCAATAGTAAACAGGAACAAGTACTTGCCAATACCTATAAGCTTGTTGATATTCCAACGTTTATTCTATTTAAATCTGGCGTTGAATACCATCGAGTGCAAGGGGGGATTGGAGAACGTGAACTGCATGCCTGGCTAGAGCGTTACCTGCGTGTTAAAAGAAAAAAACAACCACATCATCATTCCTCTGTTTAATTAATCTCAGCGGATTTTTATTTTACCTCAGTACTATATATTTGCAGCTAGATTGGTTAAAATTCGTCTCTTCCATATCGAAGCTGTAGAGATAACGAATGTTTGAAATCAACCCCGTTTTAAATAAAGTAAAAGACCTTACTGAGCGCGCTGAGCTGCTTAGGGGGTATCTTTGACTATGATGCCAAATCTGAGCGTCTAGAAGAAGTTAGCCGAGAACTTGAATCACCAGAGGTTTGGAATGAACCTGCACGAGCACAAGCATTAGGTAAAGAGCGCAGTGCATTAGAACTCGTTGTTGAAACGATTGATGCATTAGATGCCGGTTGTGAAGAGATTCAGATGCTGGTGGATATGGCTGTTGAAGAAAAAGACCAAGATAGTTTTGATGAAGCGGTTAGTGAAGCTGATGAGTTAGAAAAGAAGCTCGAAGTGCTAGAGTTTCGTCGTATGTTCTCTGGGCAAAATGATGTTTGCTCTTGTTACCTTGATATTCAATCAGGTAGTGGTGGCACAGAAGCACAAGATTGGGCTAATATGCTACTGCGTATGTATTTGCGTTGGGGTGAAGCAAACGGTTATAAAACCGAATTGATGGAAGTTTCAGCGGGTGATGTTGCTGGTATTAAAGGTGCAACAATCCGCTTTAGCGGTGAATATGCCTATGGTTGGTTACGTACCGAAACAGGTGTACACCGTTTAGTACGTAAATCTCCATTTGACTCATCAGGCAAGCGCCATACCTCTTTTGCTTCTGCGTTTATTTATCCAGAAATAGAAGATGATATCGATATTCAAATTAATCCTGCAGATCTACGTATCGATGTTTATCGTGCGTCTGGTGCAGGTGGTCAGCATGTAAATACAACCGAATCTGCGGTACGTATTACTCACGTGCCAACCAACATTGTTGTACAGTGTCAAAATGATCGCTCGCAACATAAAAATAAAGATCAAGCGATGAAGCAGTTGAAGGCAAAACTGTACGAGCATGAGCTACAGCTTCAAAACGCAGAGAAACAGATCAGTGAAGATAATAAATCAGATATTGGCTGGGGAAGCCAGATACGTTCATATGTATTAGATGATGCGCGTATTAAAGATTTAAGAACCGGTATTGAAAGCCGCAATCCACAACGAGTGCTTGACGGTGAGCTTAATCAATTTATCGAAGCCAGCTTAAAATCAGGCTTATAAAAATTAAGTTGCGCTATAGTCGTACTCATTAAAGAAATAACTAAAGAGATAGGAAATTACCATGTCAGAACAAAATCAAACAGAAGCACCAAAAGAAGACCTAAATGATATTCTTAGCGCACGCTTAGAAAAACTAGATGCAATGCGTGCTAAAGGGCAGGCATTCCCAAATGATTTTCGTCGTAAACATATCTCTGATGAACTGCGTGCAAAGTATGCTGAAAAAAGTAAAGAAGAGTTAGAAGAATTAGCGGTTGAGGTAACGATTGCTGGTCGTATGATGACTCGCCGTGTGATGGGTAAAGCGAGTTTTGCAACAATCCAAGATATGGGTGGTCAAGTTCAGGTTTACGTTGCACGTGATAATTTAGCAGAAGGCTTCTATAACACTGAATTTAAAAAATGGGATTTAGGAGATATCGTCGGCGTACAGGGTGTTTTATTTAAAACTAAAACCGATGAACTAAGTGTAAAAGTAAGTGAAATTCGTATTTTAACTAAAGCACTTCGTCCACTACCTGATAAATTCCACGGTCTATCTGATACAGAATCTTGTTACCGTCAACGTTATCTTGATCTTATTGCGAATGAAGCATCACGTAAAACATTTATTTTACGTAACAAAATCGTTTCAGCAATTCGTAACTACTTAGACGAACGTAACTTCATGGAAGTTGAAACGCCGATGTTACAAGCGATTCCTGGTGGCGCATCAGCTAAACCGTTTGAAACATTTCATAATGCGTTAGACTTACCAATGTTCCTACGTATTTCACCAGAGTTAAACCTTAAACGTTTAGTTGTTGGTGGATTTGAGCGTGTATACGAAATTAACCGTAGCTTCCGTAACGAAGGTGTTTCAACGCGTCACAACCCTGAATTCACAATGATTGAGTTCTACCAAGCATATGCTGATTACATTGACCTAATGAACCTAACAGAAGATATGCTACGTAGCATCACTGAAAATGTATTAGGTTCAAGTGTTGTGAATTACGGTGAAGAGCAGTTTGATTTTGGTAAACCATTCATTCGTATGACAATGAAAGAGTCTGTTGTTGAATATAACGAAGGTATCGAAGCGAGTGAGCTTGATACAATGGAAGGTCTAAAAGCGGTTGCTGCACGTTTCAATGTTAACCTGAAAGATGGTTGGGGCACTGGTAAAGTGTTAACTGAGATCTTTGAAGAAACTGCAGAGCATAAACTGATTCAACCTACGTTTATTACAGCATACCCTGCTGAAGTTTCACCACTAGCACGCCGTAGTGATGAAGACCCTGATCTAACAGATCGCTTTGAATTCTTCGTTGGTGGTCGTGAACTAGCCAATGGTTTCTCTGAGCTAAACGATGCACAAGACCAAGCACAACGCTTTATGGATCAAGTTGCACAGAAAGACGCGGGTGATGATGAAGCGATGTTCTACGATGCAGATTACGTGACTGCATTAGAGCACGGTTTGCCACCAACAGCGGGTGAAGGTATTGGTATCGACCGTCTAGTAATGCTATTTACTGATAGCCATACAATTCGTGACGTATTACTGTTCCCACACATGCGTCCACAAGCTAAATAGTTAGCGGTCAGTTTTTAGCTGTCAGCTTTTAGCTGTCAGTTTTTAGCTGTCAGTTTTTAGCTGTCAGTTTTTAGCTGTCAGTTTTTAGCTGTCAGCTGTCAACTTTTAGCTGAGTCAAAATCAAGCCTCGTTTTACGGGGCTTTTTTGTGCCTGTTTAAAACATTAAAAAAGCAGTTCAGCTTGTATATGTTCAACAAAGTGGGAAAGGCCTTGCTGGTCGATTTCATTGAAGCGATCAGTGATTGGGCTATCGATATCTAAAACAGCGACAGTCCTGCCATTACAATTGATTGGCACGACAATTTCAGACTGACTCGCGGCATCACAAGCAATATGACCGGGGAATTCATGTACGTCAGCAATACGCTGAATTGTATTGGTGCTGAATGCTTTGCCACAAACTCCTTTATCTAATTCAATGCGTACACAAGCGACGTTGCCTTGAAATGGTCCTAAAACCAACTGGTCATTGTTTAATAGATAAAAACCGACCCAGTTAATATTGTCTAAATTCATATTAAGCAGAGCGCTGATATTTGCTAAGTTAGCAGTGAGATCTTTCTCTCCCGAGATAAGGGCGAGTGCTTGTTGTGTTAATAGTTGGTAATCGCTTAATGTTTTCATCTTTATCACTTACTTTTAAAAAGAGTTAAGGTTACAAACAATAAAGATTTTTTTAGTTAAAACAAGAGGAATGAGTTACGTATTGCTATTAGCTACCTGTGGATAGTTATTCGCTATTAGGAAAGCAATGCGCTAGCTTCCACCTGTGTTTTGGCCTAACTCATAGCTAGTAGGGTAAAGCGGAGTGCTAAATTTTCATATTTTGAACAAAAAAATACCCACGTAGCGGTGAGTATTTTAACGTTATATTGGCAAAAGGTGGGGGTTATGTTTTGAATTGACCCACTAGCTCGCCGAGTTTGTCACCTTCAGTTAATACATTCGCTGCAATTTTTTCTGCCTCTGTACTATTTTCTGTCAGTGAATTAACAATTTTTTGAATAGCACAAATATTACGGTTTACCTCTTCGGTTACTGAGCTCTGCTCGGTTGTAGCTGTTGCAATCTGCGTACTCATATCATTGATAGATGTGATAGCAGTGGTAACAGAAGTTAAGCTCTCTGATATTGCACGAGACGAATCAACAGAGCGTACACTGCGCTCTTGGCTTAAGGACATCGCATTAACAGATTGTGCGACTAATCGATGGAGCTCGTTAAGCATCTCGTTAATCTCTAATGTACTCGTCTGGGTACGACTTGCTAAGCTTCTAACTTCATCTGCAACAACAGCAAAACCACGCCCCTGTTCGCCTGCTCGTGCTGCTTCAATAGCTGCATTAAGTGCCAACAGGTTAGTTTGTTCTGCAATAGAGCCGATAACAGTAAGTACATTATTTATTTTTTGAGATTGTTCGCTTAATGAATTCATACTACTTGCTGCACCATCAATCTCATCGACTAATGCAGTGACTTCAGATAAAGAAACTTCAACACACTCTTGTGCATGTAAGACATCATCAGTAACGGCTTGTGTTGCCTCTGCTACTTGATTGGTATTATTGGCCACTTCATTGGCGGTTGAAGACATCTCAGTAATTGCAGAAACAACCTGATCTGTCTCATTATTATGATGTTGTAGCTGGGTTGCTATCGCACTACTCTGTTGATTCATATCACTCCCTGCTTTGGTAATACCTACTGTTGCGGAGTTTATATCTGAAATAGTATTTTGTAACCTCTCAACAAATAGGTTGAATGATCGACCAAGTTGCGCTATTTCATCGTCACCTTGTATCGTAAGACGTTGAGTTAAATCGCCTTCACCTTGTGCGATATCGTTGAGATTATCGGCCATCCCTTGAATTGGTTTAACCATTTTTGCTGCTGAAATATATATGATGATACTAGTAATAATAATTAACCCACCTGCGATGAGTAGCATGAAAAGCATTTTTTCATGAAAAGAGGTTGTTGCATTTAGTGCATAATTTTCAATTACTTCTTCAATGTCATCAAGGTAAGCACCTGTCCCTAGCATCCAGTTAGTGCCAGGGATAATAACGGCATAGCCTAGTTTTTCAATTTGTGCCGTTTCACCTGGTTTTTGATAAAAATAAGAAAAAATACCATCTCCATTTTTAGCTGCATCGAGTAGCCCAACAATTATCTTATTTCCCTTACTATCGGCTAAGTTGATTAAGTTTTTGCCCTCTATTTCTGGTTTTAAACCGTGAAATATGTTTTTTCCATCGGTATCATAAATGTAAAAATATCCTGCCTTTCCAAAAGTGATTCCACGCAAAGCCCCTTTAATATCTCCTTGATTAGGTAGCGTTTTTTGATATGAAACAATCCCGGAAGCAACTTCTGTTACCTCTTTAAGTTGCTGCTTTCTCTCCTTAATTAATGCGCTGCGAAATTCTGCAACCCCATGCTCAAGTTCATCCATTTCAATGTTGTAAGAGATTGATGTAATCAGCACTAAAGTCCCTATTAATGGGATAAGTGTCAGTGTTAACAGCTTGCCAAGCAGATTGAATTTACTCATTGTTGCTCCTAGATTTTTGGAAAATATAGTTTGTTCCATTTACTACAAGAGGGAAAACAGCATTGTTTTTTACCCCGGTATTTTTATGATGGTGATTATTTTATGGTTTTACAGTTATATATGTTTTATCGGCAGCTTGTTGTTAAAGTACAGTCTGTTTTTATCAAGTTTTGGTCTTTTTTGTGGTTGTGGCGTTGATGGGGAGTTGTATCTGAGCTGTAGGAAAATTCATTCATTTATGTCACTGAATAAAAGGGGAAGTTTTCTAAAAACACTGACAGATTGAATAGTTTTTATTTATATGGGCAATGTAAAGAGGGCAGTGAAGTGTAGTATTCATTGTTTTTATTACCATTCTGATACCTTTTTGTTATTATTTTTAGGTGTTTGGTGTGTTACTTAGTAAACGTTTTGAGAGGGTGCTTCAGATAAATAGGTAATGAGTGGTTAGTCACTCGTTTTTAGTGAAATTATAAGGTGGTGACTGACAGCTTAACACTAACGGATTTTTTGTTGAAACTCAGACAAAAAAATTGTTTTTGTAGATTACTCAGCAGCAACAACTTCAAGGTTAACAATGATTGAAACGTCAGAGCCCGTGTTTACAGAAAGTGAAACTGCAATCGTAGTTTCTTGAGTTTCAGACAAAAAAATACCCGCTCGAAAGCAGGTATTTTTTAAACATTAAAATTGTTTTTGCAGATTACTCAGCAGCAACAACTTCAAGGTTAACAATTACTGAAACGTCAGAGTGTACAGAAACTGCAATCTCGTAAGTACCAGTATTGCGTAAAGCGCCTTCAGGAAGACGAACTTCACTTTTAACTACAGCTACACCAGCAGCAGAGATTGCATCAGCAATATCACGCGTACCGATTGAACCGAATAGTTTACCTTCATCACCACATTTAGATGCGATTGTTACCGCTTCTAAAGCTTCAAGTGTAGCGCCACGCGTTTGTGCAGCAGCAAGGTTCGCAGCTTGTTTAGCTTCTAATTCAGCACGACGTGCTTCAAAAGCTTCTAAATTTGCTTTGTTTGCTGGTACAGCTTTTTGCTGTGGGAAAAGAAAGTTACGTGCGTAACCTGCTTTAACGTTCACTTTATCGCCAAGTTTACCAAGGTTAGCAACTGTATCTTGTAGAATAACTTCCATAATATATAGCTCCTATTTACTTGTGTAAATCTGTGTATGGGATAAGCGACAAGTAACGTGCACGTTTGATAGCGCGCGCTAGTTGACGTTGGTATTTTGCACTTGTGCCAGTAATACGGCTTGGTACAATTTTACCACTTTCTGTAATGTAATTTTTTAACGTAGCTACGTCTTTGTAATCAATTTCGCTAACACCTTCAGCAGTGAAGCGACAGAATTTACGACGGCGGAAGTAACGAGCCATGGTATTTCCTCAAATATGTTCTATGTACTGAGCGTGCAACACTAATTTGCCAATATTATTGGCGCTTTGTTGATAAGTGATAAAACCACTTACCCTAAGTTGCATACCTTTCGATAATGTGTTTTTTAACTGAGTGGCGAGTGTTCCACTAATTGCAATGGGCATATAACAAAACGCATTACGTGGTAGTTCAACCTCTTTTTGCACGGAGCGATGTTCGATTGTAAAATTACAATGCTCAACACCACTTGGACTAACTTTGAATGTTGGCTTTTCAGTTACAACACCCGATAGGCGCAAAAAGTTCTCAGTCACTAAGTTTCTTATGCTTCAGCAGTTGCTTCTGGAGCAGCGTCTGGGCGTGGAGCACGAGGAGCACGCTCTTCTTTTGCTTTAGCCACAACAGATGCTTCAGTAACAGCAGTTTTAGTACGCATGATCATATTACGGATCACTGCATCGTTGAAACGGAAAGCAGTTTCCAAGTCATCGATTACGTTTTGCTCTGCTTCAATGTTCATAAGAACATAGTGTGCTTTGTGAAGTTTGTTAATTGGGTAAGCCAGTTGACGACGGCCCCAATCTTCAAGACGGTGGATCGTACCGCCAGCTTCTGTAATAGATGCTGTGTAACGCTCAACCATACCATTTACTTGTTCACTCTGATCAGGGTGAACCATAACTACGATTTCATAATGACGCATATAAAAATCGCTCCTTACGGGTTAGTAGCTTCTTGACTTGGCTCAGCCGGACCAAATAGAAGCAAGGAACAAAAAGAGTGGCTGAATTAAGGCGACAAATCATACAGTTTACTGTGACGCAACGCAAGTTAAGTTCGCATCTCAATTTCTAGCGTTGCATCTGTATTTTAACGCTCTAAAATACGCTTCGTTAATCCTTTAATATTTGAGAGTTATTTAGTGAATTACCGTTGGTTTTATATTCTTTTAGCAAATATTGCGCTGCTTAGTGCAAATATTTGGCTGTTTGTAGATAAATCCTCGCCAGACGTCGTGCAAGATAAAGACTCCGACGTCGAGTTACCTGTATTTAAGGTGGGTCCATTAAAAGATTTTGGTATTTCATCGGTTCAGAGTTTTCATTTTCCATTAATGGATCCGTTACCCTCGAAAGAGGAACAATTGCAAACGCTGCTTATTCAAACTCAATCCACTGTTATCCAAAAAGATAATACGATCAAGAAAGAGCAGCAAAAACGTACTCAAACTTCTCAGAGATTCTCTTTATTAAGCAAAGAAAATGCAGTGTTACAGCAACAGCTGCTGGCGTTAGAAGAAGAACTGAAAAAACAACAAGCGTTATTATCCGATGAAAAATCGAAGGTTGCACGTCTAGGAAAAGTTGAAAAAGAGGTGCCTGTCTTTGAAACGCAAATAACGCGCGTCAAAAATGCCATCGACAGTAAACCCGACCTTATTAAATCAAAGGTGACTACGAGTAAACCTGGAAATGAGTCATCAACCGATGAAATAGAGATAAAGAAATTTTCGGGTTCAATGGAGTTTGGCTTTTCATATGAGCAAGATAATCAGGTAACAAGATCCTTAAATGGACGTTTGATTCTCGATTATGATGAGGTTGATAAATACAATTTTAATAGTGACTTAGAATTTGAATTTGAAAATGAAGATGATGAAAGCTCTACTCAAAAATATCGTTGGCAATTACAGTCTGATTATAATTTAGATCCCGCTAATCTTGTTTATGCGCGCAGTGATATTAATCGTAGTAAATTCTCAAGTTATGAGCAGGAAGATATTTTTACCATAGGTTATGGACGAATATTTTTTAATACAGAGCGCCACAAGTTTAATATTGAGATTGGGCCTGGTTATCGTTTTGCTGTCCCCAATGCGGGTGAAGATGCAGTTTCTATTGATGAATTTATTGTTCGAACAAGGCTAAACTATGAGCGTGTTGTTACTGATAGTTTGCAAGTTGCGATCGATACGGTATTAGAAACGGGGCGGGGTAACAGTGTCCATAGCGTTAACTTCAAAGCACAAAATCGTATCTACCAAGAGTTATACCTGATTTTTAACTTTGATTATAAATTTACCCAAAATGTACCAGTCGATACGGTTAATCAAGAGATAAGCAGTGGGTTAAGTTTATTGTATGCGTTTTAGGGTAGCAACGCTTTAAGGCTGGAAAGCTAGAGGTTGAATACTTGAAGACTTGAAAGCTTGAATGCCTGAAAGTCAGAAGGTTAGAAAGCTGGAAAGTAAGATGGCTTAAAGGCTTGAAAGTTAGAGGGGGTTAGCCTTCCTGCTTTCCAGCCTTATTACGTTTGTAGCGCTTTTTAGCGTCTTTGACGTACTACTTCAAACAAACACACGCCCGTTGCTACAGAAACGTTTAAGCTCGATACAGCGCCTGCCATAGGCAGTTTAATAAGCTCATCACAGTGTTCACGTGTTAAGCGACGTAAACCTTTACCTTCCGCACCCATCGCAATCGCAATGCCGCCAGCAAATTTACAGTCGTAAACTTCTTGCTCTGCTTCACCTGCTGTACCGTATAACCAAATGCCTTTTTCTTGCAGGTCGCGCATACAGCGCGCAAGGTTAGTTACGTGAATTAATGGAACCGACTCAGCCGCACCACAAGCAACTTTACGCACAACGGGTGTGAAACTTGCTGAATTATCTTTAGGGATAATCACCGCATGCACACCTGCTGCATCTGCGCTACGTAAACAAGCACCTAAGTTATGCGGGTCAGTTACCCCATCTAAAATAAGTAAAAATGGTGGTTCATTTAACTCATTCAGAATAGGTTCTAAATCATTATCTGTTAACACTTTTGCAATTTTAATACGGGCAATCACACCTTGATGTTGTTCATCATTAGATTTTTCATCGAGTGATTTACGTAGCATCTGTTGTACTGAAATCCCCCATTCTTGTGCTTTTTGAGTGATATCAGTTAGACGTTGATCATCACGACCTTTTAATGTGTATATTTCAATGACACGCTCAGGTTGTGTTTCTAATATCGCATCAACGGCGTGCATGCCGTAAATTAGTTCACTTTTGCTCATCTTACTTATCTCTTTGTAAAGAGGTGAAACGTTAGTTTCACCTATAAATATTATTATCTATATATTATCTATTGTTATTTGGCTTAGCACTTGAACGTGCTGCACGACTTGCTTTTTTCTGCGTTGCCGTGGTTTTCTTCTTTTTCGAAGAAGAGGTGTTCTTTTCGCCTTGTGCTACTTTTCTTTTAGGCTTTTTTTTCTGTTTGTTAGCCGCTTTTCTTTTAGCAAGCTCTTCTTCTGTTAGCTTATTACTTTTCTTTACAAACGGTTTTTTAGGCTTATCAGAAGGCTTGTTAGCAGATTCATCATCAGTTTTGGCTGTAGATTGTTCATTTTCCTGACGCTCTTTTTTATTGCGCTTGCGTTTATCAATCGGACGATCTTTTTTAGGTGCCGATTTAGCGTGATCTTTAGATTTATCACCTGTTTTTAAACCACGTTTACGTTGGCCTGCCACTGCTTCATCATTTAGTTCGAAGTCGATTTTTTTATCGTCTAAGTTAATCGATAGCACTTTAACTTCCAGTACATCACCAATACGGTAAGTACGACCTGTACGTTCGCCTTTGAGGGTTTGTTTACCCGCATCAAAGATATAATAATCACTGATTAATCCGGTTACATGAACCAAACCATCAATATGGATATCATTCAAACGTACAAAGAAACCAAAGTTCGTTACCGCCGCAATGGTACCGACCATTACATCACCAATGTGATCTTGCATATATTCACATTTAAGTGCATCAGCAACATCACGTGTTGCATCATCAGCACGACGTTCTGTCATTGAACAATGCTCGCCTAATACGCCCATTTCACTGTGTTGGTAATGGAAACCACCGGTTTCAGTCCATTTCGATTTTAACTGACCTTTCTCTTGGTGTTGCACAAGGTACTTAATAGCACGATGTAAAATCAAGTCAGGGTAACGACGAATAGGCGAGGTGAAGTGCGAGTATTCACCTAATGCTAAGCCAAAGTGACCAAGATTTTCATCTTGATAAACAGCTTGTTTCATTGAGCGTAGCAGCATCGTTTGTAATAACTCACTGTCTTCACGACCGGCAAATACTTCTGCTAAATCAGCGTAATCACGTGGGGCAGGTTTATCGCCACCACCAAGGCTTAAGCCTAGTTCACCCAGGAATGAACGGAAGTTAACCAGCTTCTCTTCACTTGGTGTTTCATGAACGCGGAATAAAGCGGCAGCTTGTGCGCTTTCAATTAAACGCGCTGATGCAACGTTTGCTTGAATCATACATTCTTCGATGATCTTGTGTGCATCGTTACGTACAAGTGGTTCAATCGATGAAATTTTACGGTTTTCATCAAAGATGAAACGCGTTTCTAATGTTTCAAATTCCATGCCACCACGAATCTTACGTGCTTTTTTGAATGCTTTATAAAGGTTTTCAAGTTCTTCTAAGTGAGGTACAAGTGGATTGTATTGCTCACGTAATTCAGTATCACCCGCTAAGATTTTAGCAACCTTAGTGTAAGTAAAGCGTGCGTGTGAGTTCATCACCGCTTCGTAGAATTTGTAATCTTTTAAATGACCATCTTTACCAATCACCATTTCACTTACCATACACAGGCGATTTACTTGTGGATTAAGTGAACATAGGCCATTAGACAGTACTTCTGGTAGCATCGGGATAACTTGGTCTGGGAAGTAAACAGAGTTACCACGGTTGATCGCTTCTTTATCTAAAATAGTATTGTTGCGTACGTAATAACTTACATCTGCAATCGCAACCCATAAACGCCAGCCGCCATCAGGCTCTTTCTGACAGAAAACGGCATCATCGAAATCACGAGCATCTTCGCCATCAATCGTAACTAGCGGTAATTCGCGTAGATCAACACGGCCTTCAATCGCGTGATCTGGCACAAATTCGCCAAACACTTTTAACTCTTTTTCTAACCCCTCAGGCCATTCATGTGGAATGTCATGAGTACGTAGTGCGATTTCTACCTCCATACCAGGTTGCATATCTTGGCCAAGTACTTCAGTGATTTTACCTAATGCGCTGAAACGTGCTTTTGGACGATGGATGATTTCAACCACAACGATTTGACCATGACGTGCGCCACAGTTGTTTTCCTTGTTGATTAAAATCTGTTGGTTGATGCGTGAGTCATCAGGGATCACCATCGCTAAACCATCTTCAACAAAATAACGGCCCACAATAGTGCCAGTACGTGCTTCCAATAAACGAACGAAGCGTGCTTCAGTTCGGCCGCGAGAGTCTACTTTTACAGGCTGCGCTAAAATCTCATCTCCGTGAAATAGGAAGCGCATTTGATGTGCTGGTAAAAAGAGGTCTTTTTCTTGATCTGGGCTCTTTAAAAAGCCAAAACCATCTTTATGACCAATAACCTTGCCTTTCACTAAGTCCAGTTTATCAGGTAAGGCGTAAGTTGCATTACGGCACCATACTAATTGACCATCACGTTCCATCGCTTTTAAACGGCGGCGAAGTCCTTCCGCTTCCTCTTCACTACTGAGTGAAAAAGCATTAAAAATAGCGTCACGCGTAATAGGCTTCGCTTGTTTTTCTAGGAATTCTAAAATGAACTCACGGCTAGGTACCGGATGTTCGTATGTTTGTGATTCTCGTTCGAGATGCGGGTCTTGTGTCATAATGAAGGCTCTTAATAAAGTAATTAAATAAAGTATATCTGAAAATGTGAAAAGCATCTTATTTATAATGAGATCGATCTATTTTAAAAAATGCCTGCTTGAGTCATGATAGGCAAGCTCAGTATGTTTTTTATGCCTATTTCTTAGAATTGTTTGAACAATAAGCAATTAAACAGTAATTTCAAAAAATGTTTAAAAAAGGGTAGACATAAACAGCAAGCTTGAGTAATATCCGCGCCACGCCAAAGACGTGAGCACCCGTAGCTCAGCTGGATAGAGCGTTGCCCTCCGGAGGCAAAGGCCACAGGTTCGACTCCTGTCGGGTGCGCCATAACTTCGGAAGACAATGATTCAGTTCTTTGGTAACTAGTTTAGTGGCGGATGTAGCTCAGTTGGTAGAGCCCCGGATTGTGATTCCGGTTGTCGCGGGTTCAATCCCCGTCATTCGCCCCATCTTTTCTAGATGTAAAACAGATTCTCGGTGATTAGCGCAGCTTGGTAGCGCACCTGGTTTGGGACCAGGGGGTCAGAGGTTCGAATCCTCTATCACCGACCACACATAGAAAAGCCCGCTTAACTGAACAAGTTAAGCGGGCTTTTTGCATTTTTGAGGGGGATGAATCTTAATAGCAAGTTAAGCGACCTCTGGGTTCTTCACTGGTTCGAATCCTTTATCATCGACCACATTTGAAAAGCCCGCTTAGTTTAATTACTAAGCGGGCTTTTTGCATTTTAGGGGTTATGAATCTTAATAGTAAGTTAAGCGACCTCTGGGTTCTTCACTGGCTCGAATCCTTTATCACCGACCACATTTGAAAAGCCCGCTTAGTTTAATTACTAAGCGGGCTTTTTGCATTTTAGGGGTTATGAATCTTAATAGTAAGTTAAGCGACCTCTGGGTTCTTCACTGGCTCGAATCTTCTATCACCGACCACATTTGAAAAGCCCGCTTAGTTTAATTACTAAGCGGGATTTTTGCATTTAAGTGTTTATTAATTTTAATAGTAAGTTCCTAACTGGTTTGAGTCAGACTCATCTTAATATCGCCTTAATAATTATCTCAAATCATCTTTACTATAAATTGTAATCGATTCCTTGACCTATTTTAGTGGTTGTCATGCTAAGTTGGTGCTTAGTAAACATGACAACAACAGTGATAACTATCAATGAAATTATTAGCGGATAAAAATGGTGAGCAGTTCCTTAATATTATTGAGGAAGAGGGAGATTCGGTTGTAGTTCAATTTATCTCTAATCAGGGCGAGCTGAAAGGAAAACCTTTTAGAGACTCTCTGAGTGACTTAATGGTTGTTGGCTGGACTCATCGTGGTACTTCTACCGCGATTGGTTTGAATAGTTTTAAGGATGGCGGCCTTGAAGACGCGCGGGTAAGTTTTGCATTACACCAACTATACCCGATGGGCCGAAAGGTTCGATTACCTTCGGGAGAGGTAGTATTGACCGCAAGTTATGCGAATACCCATGCCGATGGTTATTATATGTATATTCGCCGTGCTAATACGGATCAGCTCTCACGCATGAAGATCACCCCAGATTGGGTATTACTGCCCTCAGATAAGTTGCTCGCATTACCCTATTACCCTAAACCAAGAACACAGCAAGAGCTTGATGTTATTGATGAGTTTGAACGATGGTCTGGTGGATTCTAAGCATTAAACCATTAAAAAGGTTGCTGTAGCATAAACCACATTGCACTGCCTTCTTCACCAAAGGCCATTTCAAAACGAACTGGGACTTTAGCTGCAAGGGTACGAATACTAAACCCGACGTCGTATTTCATATCAGTAAGCAGTTCCCCTAAGTCATATTTTTCAGCAACACGGCCTGCCTCTGCAAAGAGTACGATTTGGAACCAATCAATTGGAAAAGGGTTCCACTTTTGATTGGCCATTGGGTTTAACTGTGGAATAAATCGATATTCTATTGTGCCATAAATAGCGGCTTTATCATTGAAACGATTGGTATCGTAGGCACGCATACGGGTCCAACCTCCGAGACGCGCTCCTTCCCACATTGGAGTCTGATGTTTTTTTATTACACCACTTTCGACGAAATCTTCTGAGTCATCCCAGGAAGGGCTGTAGGCACTCCAGAAACTCATTGCGATGACGTTTTGTCTGCTCCATGAAAAATTATCCAGTTCAATATAATGTGAATAATCTACTTCTAAGGCATTCCAACTTTGGGTTGAATTGCCTATGCCAAAATCACTAGAAAGTTTTGCGCCAAAGGAGTAACCACGGGAGGGATTATCCGGATAATCGGTATTATCATGTTCTAAATATAAACGGATACCATTAGTATTTATTTCTGGTGATTCGAGCAGTTTTTCTGCGCTCCACTTAGAGTAAAAAAGCTCAGTTCCGAAGATTGTTTGCCCGGTTACAAAGGGTTTTCCTCCGCCAATATGGTCACGATTTACAGCAATGCCACGTTGTAATTTGATTTTAGGCATAACCGTTTTTTTACTTTCTCCCCAGGGTAAAACATGGCGGAAGTAAATATTAAACCAGTTATTGTAGCCCTGAGTTTGCAGTGGGCTGATCGCATCATTATCGGTGTTTTCAAGATCTTTTACAGAATCATTGCCCCCTTCGAGATAGAGGCGTTGATTAGGGTAATAGCCATAGGCACCAATACCGCTAATAAATAGACGGTCTGAAAAGCTAGGTTGGTAACCTGAAATGGCGAGCATAGCACCGGTTGTTCTTGCGCTACCCGGGTCTGTTAAATCTTCATTACGTAATGCTAATTCTTCACCAATAAAAGTAGTTGCCACAATGGTCATTTGTGGTTGAATATAACCTGAAAAGATACCCACTGCTCCCGTTGTAAAGCCCATACTGTCAGAGCTAAAAACATAAGGTAGCACCAACCATGTTTGCTGCTTGCTTTTATCTCGATTAAGATCATCGATTAAAAATTCACTCGCATAACTGGTAATAGGCAAACTTAAGATAAGGCAGAATGCGTAAATGCTTTTTTTCAAAGACTGTAAATTCATAGGGTTATTAGCTGAATGAGTTAACGTATTTTAAGTATATACTAGCGCATTAATAGGGGAAATGAGTTGAGTCTTAAATGTTAAGAAGATAGACTTTGTTGAGTGAATAACGGACAAACAACCAAGGAATGAGATGAATAAAATATTAACGAGTTCGATGTGTGTGGTATTTTTTTGTATGACAACATCAGCGGCAGCCGCTAACAAAATTGGCTTGGCGGTGGATCAAGGTTTTGGTATTACAGGGCAATTCGATAACATCAATGCTTTTATCGGCAATGATGGTTTAAGTGCTGATTACATTTTTAATCAGGGGAGTTTTAGAGAGGATATCCCGGTTAATTGGTATGTAGGGGCTGGTGGTTATTATAACTGGAGTGGGCGAGACAATATTGGTGCTCGTCTGCCATTGGGCTTAACGTTTCCCTTTGCAAAAAGGTGGGATATATATGGTCAAGTTGCTCCAGTATTGGATTTTGACCTCGATAAAAATGATCTGAAATTTAAGTTGGATTTTGCGGTCGGTATTCGTTACGCATTTTAAATTTACAATGAAAGGGCTATGGCCCTTTTTTTATACCCATTCAATTATAACTCTTAATACAATCAAATGAGGTTTTTATGCGCTTATTACATACGATGTTACGTGTTGGTGATTTAGATAAATCGATCCATTTCTATACTGCTATCTTAGAGATGAAATTACTGCGCCAGTCAGAGAATGAGGAATACAAATATACATTAGCTTTCTTGGGTTATGGTGATGAAGTAGATACGACTGTTTTAGAGTTAACCTATAATTGGGGGGCTTCTGAATATGAGATGGGCAATAGCTATGGACACATTGCCATTGAAACCGATGATATCTACGCAACTTGCGAGAAGATAAAGGCGATGGGTGGCGTTATCACCAGAGAACCAGGTCCTGTTAAAGGTGGCACAACAGTGATCGCTTTTGTTAAAGATCCTGATGGTTATATGATTGAACTGATTGATAAAAAAGATGCAGGTAATGGGCTAGGTTAGCCTTTTTAATACCTCCTCTCTATGTGATAACGTTGAGAGGAGTTATTGGTATTTAAAGGTGAACTGTTGCTCACTAGTCACCTTTTCAATGCCTTTTAAAGCGGGCATAAACCGCTCTTTAGCAATAAATTCCAGTAAAGCATCATCAAGTATTTTATGTCCACTTGAATTAACAATTTGCATGTTTTTGGTTTTTCCCTGCATATTAACGATAAATTTTGCGCTTACCGTTCCTTGTAAATTACTCGCCTTCGCAGCTTGAGGGTAAGTTGGTTTATTACCTGATACCGCAATAGCCACTTGTAGGCCAGGCAAAGCGGAGGGTTGTTGAGCTTTTATCTGCTTCTTAAAAACACGTTTTTGTTTTTCACTTTCTGTCCCTGTTTCCACGTTAGCAACCTGCTTAGTTTTCGCTTTGCTCTTTTGCTGTGAAACACTGCTAACAGGTGTGTTTTTTGCTTGTGTTTTTTTAGCGGTCGCTGGCTTTTGAATTGCACTACTTTTGACTGCTGTGGTTTTTTTCTTGGTGGGCGGAGGCGGGAGATCTAAGTGAAAATCACGCTCAAAAAATTCCCCTTTAATTAGCGCGACATCACTTGCGGCAGTCGATTTAATGGACGCTTGAAAGTGCTTGGTTTTTTCACTGTTTTTCTTTGGACTTTCGACAACGGGTAAGCTCTTTTCTGTGCTTGTTATGCTGCTTTTCTCAATTGTTGGTGCTGCCGTTGAGCTAATAGCAGTTATGACCTTAGGTATTACTGGCACCTCTTTTGCAACCGAAGCAATTGTTGGCATCGATGCTAATTGTTGTTTTTCTAATACCGCTTGTTGCTCTAGTTCAGCCGCTATTGTTAAATCTAGTGGAATCACTTTTTGCTTGATTGTTTGTGCACTGAGATCTTCTTTCACAGAAAGCAATTCAGGCTCTTGGTTATAATAAAAAAACAGCGTGTATAAAATTAAACTTATAATAATAAAGGGAAGATAACGCATCATTTGTCTATTTACCTTGTGTACTTATGTGTAATTCCATTACAGATTTTTAGTTTTCTTTAGGTGAGCGGTTTCCTGCTGCTCTTGCAACTTTACCTCATCAACACCATACAGCTCTTGCTCCTCATCTACCGCATTTTGATGGGTCTCAAACAGTGAGGAAGGAGCATCATCATTTTTTTTCTTCTTCTTCTTCTTTCTATTGGGTTGCTGCAATTGATCTTTGTACATATCAATGAGAGAGGATTGAGAGGTCTTATGCAGGTCCTTCATATCTTTGTGTAAGCTAACATTAACTTCATCTGAACCTTCTTTAAATTCATAGTGATAAGGCATTTCACTTTGTTCTGCGACGGTTTCTGTTGTCTGCGTTTTAGCTGAGAAACGTTGTTCTTGCAGCGCCATAATCTCACTTATTTGATTAGTGATTAGGGATTTTTGTTGGCAAATATAGCTAAATTCGCTACTTATATTTTGTAGGTGATCCTTCAGTTTATTTGCTTGAGTTTGGAATATTTTATAGGGGATAAAAGCGAACAGAGCCACACTCAATCCTAATGCACTAGCAATAAGTGCATTAGCAATAGCCCCCAATAATGTACTTAAGTCATTGTTACCTTGTTGGTTTAGTGTGTTCAATGTATCAATTAAACCTAACACGGTGCCTAAAAAGCCCAGTAAGAGTGCAATAAAAACAGCGCTTCGTAATAGTGCCTGCCCTTGCAACATTAAGCTTACTTGATGTTTTGCATAGGATTGTATTCTTTGTTGTGGTGAGAAAGGTAGAGAGTTAATACCCTGTTGCAACATATTAAGTGCAGGCGTATCGAGGCTTTGGCAACAAATAAGCGCTTGTTGTTTGTCATTTTTATTAAGTGATGCAAAGCAGTCATTGATGGCGAAATGTTCTTTTTTTAGGTGGTAGCTAATCCATGAGAAGGTACGCTCGAGACTAACGATTGTGACTAAAAAAGAGGTAAAGAGTAATAGCCACATCACCATCCCCCCCTGTTGAAACCACTCCGGCATGGTAGCAGCAAATTGCTGAAAGAAACCGAGCTCAACAGCGGTACTTTTAATTACGGTGACTTCCACTGCCATTTTATTAAATCCCTTAATATTAATGTGATAGTTATTTTAACGTTTAATGCACAGCCAAGCAAAAAAGGATGTTAGAACTGCTTGTTAGCTAACAACCTCGCTCATTTATTCCTTTTTTGGGAGGGCATTTAAAATAAGTAGTTGTTGTTCGGTACTTTTTTCTACGATATTGGCGGTGGTTTGTAAGGCCGTCGCCATATTATCGACCTTAGCGGTGGTTTTTAATAGCATTAAGCTTGTTGGTTTTAATAGCCAATAATAAACAGCTACTAAGGCAACGATGATGATCAGCAGAAGGCTTAATAACACCATAATTACGGTTAATTGAATATTAGAAAATAGGTTGTCAATGGCGATAGTAATGGGGGGCGCTGATTGATTGATCACCTCAGGAATCTGTTTGATGGTTGTTTGTAAGCTTTCTGATAATTGGTCGATACGCTCAAAGGTGGCAATAATCTTTTCCTGCTGCTCTGCGCTGATATTAGGATCTTTCGCCATCTCTTGGAGTGCTTGTGAAGCAAGTTGGATAGACTCCTCAATATTAAGGGCGGATTGCTCAAGTTTCCCAAGTTCAATACCTACGTTAATATCTACTAAAGGCTGTTTTTCAGGTGTGCTCTCTGGTGCCATGCTAGCAAAGACTGAACCAGCAAAGAGAGTGAGGATCAGTATCGCTATTTTGTGTCCCATTTAAACTACCTTTACAATTTTATTAATGATGAGTTTGATGATAGAAGAAAATACAGGTTTTACCATTTTTCATAATAAATCAGCTTGTTAGCTATTTTTAAGACGGTAGTCTTTTTGATAAAGAGAGAGATAGACCTATTGCTTAACTGCTTATTGGGAGAATGTTAGATAGCACTACTTTTTCATTTTGCAGATCAATTTTAGCTTGAATGGAAAACTGTTTTTTTAAATTTTCATCCGTTAATACTTGTTCTGGTGTGCCATCGCTAATGATGCCCGTCATACCGTTTTCTTGCTTGCCGATTAATATTAACCGGTCACAGTAGCGCGCTGCTAAATTAAGATCGTGCAGGGCTGTAATTGCTGTTTTCCCCGCTTCTGTTAACGTTTGAATCAATTGCATCGTTTCTAGCTGGTGGCAGATATCTAAACTCGCTATTGGCTCATCAAGTAAGATAGTCGGGGATTGTTGTGCTAGTGCGCGCGCGATAATCACACGCTGTTTTTCGCCGCCTGAAAGCGTATTGACCAAGCGATGTTGTAAGTGGCTAATATCAGTTTGTCGCATCGCTTTATCAATCAGTTTTTTATCTGCTTCACCTTCTAATTCAAAGGCACCTAAGTAGGGATTTCTACCCATCGCAACTAACTGCTGCGCAGTAAATGCATAGGGAAGCTCTATTGATTGCGGCACAAAGGCGAGTTGCTTGGCAATCTCTCGACGTTTGAGTTTACTTATGCTGTCTCCGTGCAGTAATACTTCACCCGATTTGGCTTTAAGCAGCCCTAATAATAGCTGTAACAGGGTGCTTTTACCTGCACCATTGGCGCCAATCAAGCCAACAAATTCACCCTCTTTGAAAGTGAGATTAATGTTGTTAAACATCGGTTTTTTATCAAAAGAGAAAGTTAAGTTTTCACAGCTGAGTGGTGCCGACATTATAAATTCCCCGAAGCAAAGCGTTGTTTAACTAATAAAAATAGAAAGAAAGGTGCGCCAAGTGCCGCTGTGACCACGCCAAGTGGAATAGCTTGATCGCTAAAGAAAGTGGTTAAAAAAAGATCGGCACTCAATAGTGCAATGCCCCCTCCAAGTAAACTGGCGGGCAGTAGATAGCGATGTGATGGGCCTAAAATTAAACGTAAAATATGTGGGACCACTAAGCCGATAAAACCAATACCACCAACTACAGATACCGAAGCGCCAACCATTGCGGTACTGATAACTAATAAATTGCGTCTGGTTCTGCGTACATCAACACCGACGGATAATGCATGTTGCTCACCTAATAATAATAGGTCGAGTTGTTTGCTATAAAAGAGTAGGGCGATAAATCCCGTCACTACAATCGGCAAAATAATATAAACATGATCCCATGTACGGCCATCTAAGCCGCCCATGGTCCAATAGATAATCATGCGTGCCACATCCCAATTACTTAATGAGATAGCCAATAATAGGGAAACGGCAGCTACGTTTAACGCGCTAACGGCAACACCGGAGAGTAGCAGTGTCGCGACACTGGTTTGCCCCCTTGATGAAGCGATACGATAAACAATACTCAGTGATATGCCTGCGCCGATGAAAGCAAACAATGGAATTGCCCATGCAGAGATGAGTGACGCGCCTAAGTAAATTGCGATTACTGCGCCTAATGAAGCACCAGATGACACCCCTAATACAGAAGGGGAGGCAAGCGGATTACGAAACATACCCTGCATGACTAAGCCACATAACGCTAAACTAGCACCTGCAAACAGCGCGATAATAATGCGTGGTAAGCGGATATCTAAAATGATATTACTTTGCCAGTCGATAATACTGGCATTATCGGTATTAAAAACAGCCTGTTTTAGAATATCCCAAATTTGAGCACCTGCGATTTCTGTTGGGCCCTTTAAGAGGGCACTAATCGCCAATGCAAAAAATAGTGTCATTAATGCGATAAAAATAAGAGGAATAAAACGGCTGTTATTGAACATTGGTGCTCTCTTTATAAGCTGAGTCTTGCGAAATTACGCTTTTTGTAATAATAATATCGGGGTGTAATAGTTTAGCAATCGCTTGAACCCCCTTAATACGGTGTTGTGAAATACTACGCAGATAGGTTCCCGGCACGGCATAAACACGGTTATTTTTAATCGCAGGCACGTTCTGCCATGCTTTTTTGTCTTTTAAAATCTGCGCAGGTGAAGCTTCGCCCTGATTTTGATTAAACACCCACTGGTTCATCACAATCACATCGGGTTGCAGTGAGATAGCCACCTCTTCACTGATTTTGTTTTCACCATCGGGTAAAACGCCATCTGCGACATTAATCCCCCCTGAAAGGGTGATCGCTTCATCCATCAAGGAATCACCGCCTACGCTATAACCGTTCATATCGTAATATAAAACCCGTGGTTTAGGTTTGTCTTTAACTTGTAGGGTGATCTCTGCTATTTGAGTTTTAACCTGTTTTATTATCTTATCTGCTTGTTTTTGAGTATCGGTGACCGCCGCAACAATGTTGATATTATTGAAAATGTCATTAAAGCTTTTGAACTCGCTAAGGCGAACAATGGCGATACCACTGCGTAATAGATAACGTACAGTTTCAGGATTACTGTAAGAGGCAACAAATACCAAATCCGGCTGTAGCGCGAGCATCGATTCAATTTCACCTTGAGTACGGCTAATACTGTCATCGTAAAAACCAACGATATTAGACAGGCTTGGATAGTCTGCGTAGCTACTTACCGCGACTAGGCGGTCTGGGCTTATTAGGTCAGATAAAATATGATCCGTAGCGAGGGTTGCCGAAAGAATCTGCTGCGGTGGTTGCTGCAGTTGATAGGTAATACCCGTTACATCGGTGAGTGTTTTAGGAAACTGTTCGCCAGTCACTTGGGTAGTAAAATTACCTTGTCCTTCCTGAAAAAGAACAAATAGATCTTTTTTAAACTGTATAACAATAACTAACAGTAATAAGAAAAGGGCAAAAAAGATTAGTTTAAAATTGTTCATTTTGCCCTTTAAGAGTGCTTATAAGTCATTTCCAGTGAGTGAATAATTGATCATTCACTGGAATATTTTTTACAGGTTCGCGCCAATGGTGAACAGGTAAGTTCTGCCCGCTGCGTTATAACCTTTGTGTAGCTGGTTGTCATTATCGGTAATATTATCAACATTGAAACCAATGTTAACATGTTCAAAGGCTTGATAACTGATTGCAAAGCCTAGTAGATGAACTGCATCTAAATCAGTTGAACCAGAACTACGGTCGCCAATGTATGAGTAAGTAAGTTTAGGTTGAACGCTGTTAGTCACATTGTATTGAATACTTGATGAACCAGACCACTCTGGTACGTTAGCTAGCTGTTCATCAGTACTTTTATCGATACTTTGTGAATATGATGCTGCAATATCAAAGACAAATTTTGAGGCATTATATTGCATGTATGCTTCAATACCTTTGATATCTACAGTATCAATATTAGATGGAGACCAAATTGGAGAGCCTTCTGAAATAGGTGCCCAATTTATTTTATTATCTAATGAGCCTGTGTATAGGTTTAGTTTTAAAGGAATATAAGCGTTGTTAGTCTCAATATTATGAGTCAATGATAGCTCTAACATCTCTCCTTCTTCTGATTCTAAATCTGGATTACCTACATCAGGCCAGTAAAGATCGTTATAAGAGGGTGCTGAGAATGATGTTTTGTAACTTAAGGTTGCAGTATCAAAAAGTGAAATTCCAGCAGAATAAGTCAGTGCATTACCAAAGTCAGAGTAATTATCATTACGTAAACCACCCGAAATATTTAGGTAGTCAGTTACATCACCACTAAAAGCAAGGTAGAAAGCCGTTTGATCACGATCTTCACTATTTGCGTTAGATTGATATTTTGAATGCGTATATTCACCGCCAAAATTAACAGCTAAACGTTCCCATTCAGTATTAATATGAAGCTGCGCTAAATCACTGTTTGTACTGTAGTTATTAATATCGGCAGAGTTAAAATTCTCCGCTTCCAAATCTAAATTTGCATGTGACAGAGTAAGCTCAGAGGTGATATTTTTAGTTAATTGTTGTATATATTTCCCGGTAACTTGGTAAGTTTCTTGTGTGTTCTCAACTTGCCCTGACACTGAAGTGTAATCAGGAAAATAATAAGTACTATAAATATCCACGTTAGAACGAGCATTATTAATAGCTAAAGAGAAGCGATTACTCTCTGTCACATAAGCAGCGTAACTATTCATCGAGTAAGTGTTATAACCAAAATCATCATCTGAAGCTTCAATAAAATCGTACCCATCAGATTTTTCTACATCTAATGAGGTCATAAATTGGATTTTACCTTTTCCTACCGAAAAATTATCCGCATACATACCGCCAATACGACCCGTATCGTTTGACCCTGCACTTATATTAAACTTTGCATCGGTTGTTTCACCGGTCTTTGTGACGATGTTAATAACGCCTGTTAATGAGTTAGAACCATATAATGAAGCTTGAGCACCACGAATCACTTCAATTAAAGCAATCGACTCCATTGGAATATCAGGAATATTTTGACTGCCAAGCGTTGAGCTTGGAAAAGCGACGCCATTTAAGAGGTAAAGCGTATATTCATCAGACAGGCCACGATGATAGTTACTTGAGTTATGTTTTGATGTACCAGAATTTGTGTGTACAAACCCTGGTGAATTTTCAGCAATCAATTGATCCAATGATTTATTAATATCGTTGTTTGTTGGTACGATATTAATCACGGTATCACCACTATAGCTCTGCGTAGTCGCGCTTGGTGCGCTATAGCCTTTGACGATCAACACATCCATACGCTCGTTGCTTTCAACAGTATCGTTAGCAAATGTGGTGGCACTGTATAAGCTCAATAGAGCAAGGGCGATAGGTGTGTGGCGATGAGTAAACATGAAACTTCCTTTTAATAAATTTAATTCGGAAGTTTTCTTTTTCGCAGATGCGCAGAAGTTGGCCTGGCATGTCGTTGCAAATAGAGAAAACCTCCTCCGATTCGCCACAAACATGTAGATACGCTCTAAAAAACCAACCCGCTAATTAGAAAGTGACGTTTTTATGCTGGTATCTGACTTGCCTTTTCTAACTAAAAAGACTCACAGTTGCGGGGGCAGTGCATGCTTTATCATGCTTCCCATTTAATCATTGCTCTAAAGCAATAAACATAAAGAAGGCGATTATAGGAATTTAACGCTGTCTGTCAATATATGTCGATGAACATCTTTTGTCTGCTCGATGAACATTTTTCATCTATAAAGTGTAAGCAAGCTCTCTCTATCAAGTGTTATATAGAATTTAAAGGGTGCTTAAATATCATTATTCTCTTTTTTGATTAGAATTAAAGTTTAATTAAATTGCATATTGCGTGGTGGTTATGACCAATAAACTTTATTTTTTACTGTTGCTAATGTTTTCATCGTCCGCATTTTCATTATTAAATTTCCCTGAAAATAGGGGGGAAGTGTTAACACCGGGAGCGGCTTCATTGCATCAACAGGTGATGCAATTACCAGAAGTACATTTTTTAAGTGTACAACAGCAGCAACAGGTCGATCGGCTTCTAATCAATGTGTTAGAGATGCAGTTAGAACAAAATAAAGCCTTCAGGGGGGCATTAAGTGACTATAAAAAATCCCCTGAATCTCCACAAGTCTGGAAGAATACGCAAGTTAATTATTATTCTGCACTCAGTTTAAGCCATGATAAACAGCAGTTATTAGCCTTGAGCAGCCCTCATATTAACGAGCTCGTGACGGGGTTTGGTCCGGAAGGGGTGACGCAGTTTAGAACTGAGTTTTATTTGACAGGGTTAAATATAGAGTTTTATCTGCATCAAGAAATCCGTGCTTTTAGAGATTTTGTGAACGATATTTTTATCTCGCCCGTACCGGTGTTAGTGGTTATTTTTAAAGTTTTTTTTCTGGCACTTATTTTGTCGTGGTGGTTACGTAATAGTGTACGTTTCATCGAAGCATTAGGCGACAAGATGAATCAAAACAGCATGGCTAATAATCTTTTATTACGCTTGGTTTGGTATGTCAGCCGTGCCCATCGTGCTATCGCATGGCTAATTATGATCACGTTATCATTACGTATTATTGCGCAGCTACCTAGCTTGCAACATCTGGTGTTCCTAGAGATATTTACGTGGTGGATTTTAGGTGGAGCAATTGCGGTTAGTTTTATTCTTGAGTTTGCTTATCAGCACAGCCGCAAGTTAAGCAAGGCGATGATTACACTGCGTTTGTCGACAATACGTTTATACGTTTGGGGGTTTATAACTACTGGGCTTATTGCACAAATATCAGAGATAACTCTTGGTAAGGGAACCATTTATGCGTGGATTTCATCGCTTATCTTTTTCTTCTATTTTTTACTCACCGTGTATTCTTTGCATAAGTGGAAAGCCTATATTTTTGAGTGTTTAGCTGCCAGAAATGAGCAACCTGCAGTGGTTCAGTGGGCTGAAGCTAACAAACAGCGTTGGTTGTTTGCCACTCTCTGTACTGCTATTGCTGCTGTCTGGTTAATATTGCGTGCATTACAACATTATCTGATTGAGCTACTTTCCCATTATCAAATATTTAGCCATGCGTTGGCTTACCTGTTTCGTATTGAGGTGGCTAAACAGACAGAAATTGAAAGCGACCAAGCCCACCTGCATAAAATACGGGGTGATGAGACCTTTTCCTACGTCCTACCGGGTAGTGAAAATAGTTTATTGTTACCTGGGTATGCACAGCAAACCTATGAATCATTAGCGACCTACTTACTCAGTGATAAACCGACGGTATGTATTCTCTCTGGCGAACGGGGAGTGGGCACAACAACGCTTTTACGGCGTTTTTTGCATGATGTCGATGATGCACAATCTATCTATGTTAGCTGTCCACATGAGGGCTTTGACGCTTTGGTCACCAAGCTTTGCGAAATGCTCGACTTACCAGAAACAGGGAATGAAGCTCTGTTATTGACGCATCTACGTAGCACGGCTAAATGTTATCTATTTGCCTTTGATAACGTTCAGCGCCTAGTAAAACCTCAGGTGGGAGGGCTCGCTCCTTTAATGCGTTTAACTAATTTATTACGTCAATCTAAAAACAATCATCGCGCAGTGCTAGCGATTGAAAAATCTAGCTGGCGCTTTGTCGACAGAGCAAGAGGGGAGCGGCTTTTATTTGATTTAGTGGAATTTTTGCCTCGCTGGAGTGAAACGGAAATTAGCGAGTTACTCACCAGTCGTCTCTCTGATGATGCACAATATGCGCTCTCTTTTGATGGTTTAGCATTGCCTCGTCAATGGGAAAAAGATGAGCAGACAGAAGAGCAGCGTGCGCGTCATGGTTTTTATCGTATTCTCTGGGATTACTCAGATGGTAACCCGACGGTGGCGTTGCGTTTTTTCAGACGTTCTCTGTTTAGAAACAGTGAAACTAATACGGTACAGGTACGATTGTTTAAAATACCTTCCTCGGAAGGATTGGAAAAAATGCCCAAACCGATGCTTGCTGTTCTCCGTTCGATTGTACAGCTTGAAATTGCCTCCCCTGAAGAGTTAACCGACTGTACGCGTTTAAGTATTAATGAGGTGATCAGCACGCTGCGATACTTTCAAAGTCGTGGTTACATTGAGTGGTCTGGCGATAAGTCACGGGTATCGGATCTGTGGTTCCGCAACATTACTAATATCCTGCATCGTCAACATCTACTGGTGAAATAATATGATTCGTAATCTGTTTTTAATACTATTGATAACGTTGATAAGTCCTGCTTTTGCGGTTGAACTAGATACCGCTCCCTTGGATAATTTACAAGATTTTGCTAGCTTAATCCGCTGGGGGGGAGTGTTTGCCTCACTGATTATTATTGCTTGTGCATGGATATTATTACGCTTTATTGAATCGCTGGTGGCTAATATAGGTGATCAATTTGTACAGCGTCGGATGTTACTGCAAAAGCTGCAATCATTTTTTCAATTCTTTGTTTATATGTCGACTGCGGTAAGTGTGTTCATGCTGAGTTTTCGAGTTGATGAGCGCATACTCGCATTGATTGGCGGCACCATTGCGGTATCGGTTGGTTTTGCGTTGAAAGATCTGACTGCCTCTTTTGTTGCGGGGTTGACTATTATGATTGATCGCCCGTTTCAAGTGGGGGATAGAGTAACCTTTGAAGGTCATTATGGGGATATTGTCACTATTGGGTTACGCTCTGTGCGCATGAATACGCTTAATGACGACATTATTACCATTCCTAATAATAAGTTTCTTAATGAGGTGGTCAGTAGTGGTAATTATGGCGCATTAGATATGCAGGTGGTGATCCCGTTTCATGTGGGGTTAGATCAGGATATTACCCTCGCGCGCGAATTGATTCAGGAGTGTGCATCATCAAGCCGTTATATTCATCTACCTAAACCAGTAGTGGTATTGGTACAGCAAACGATTACCGATAACTATTTGGCGATAAAATTAACTTGTAAGGTGTATGTGGTGGATACTAAGTTTGAAAAATTATTTGAAACCGATATTACATTACGGGTGATGAGTGAATTTAGAAAGCATCAGATATTACCGCCTGCGATTGCGTTTAAAAGCAGTTAATCAGACGAAGTAAATTTCGTCTGATTATGTCTATGACGGCATCAATTACTTAAATGTCTTGCCAATTAATATCATCCGTATTGATACGTTCATTGGCGATATAATGTAAATAATCCCCCCCTTTGATGACTTTGTCTAGCGGTGGGTTTAACTGCATATCATCACCATTTTTAAAGTGACTTAATCCAATTAATATCATTTCATGTTGACTCTTCAAGTTGTTAAACAAGACACCGAATTCAACCTCTTTTTGCGTTTTTGGTGTTTGAAAGCAATATAATGTTGCACCAGTAAGTGTCGAGAGTAGTTGCTCTGTGACTTGGCTAGAACCAGGATCTTGCATGCTACGCACCATCATTTTAGCGCTGTTATCGATGCTGCACTCAATATGTGGACAATGCATTTTCAGCAACTGTGCTTTAGTTTGATCAAAGAAATGTGCTGAAATATTGGCATCTTTAGAGGCAAATGTAGCAATACTTAATGCGATAGATAATGTTTCATCATCAGACTTTCCATCTACAATAATACGTTTGGCTTTACTAATGCCGACTCTATCAAGCTCTTTTTTATCGGAGAAAGTACGCAGTTTAGCAAAGGAAACAGCCATATTATCTGGGAATGGGTTTTTAATATCATCGGTTACACAGAGTAGAATCTGACGATCTTGGCGTTTTTTATCACCTAGGATTAACTTTACTATCTGTCTTGTTGAGTGGTCATCCCAGCATAACAAAAGGATGTGGTCATTGTAGTGGTAAAAATCGTTACTGCCGTCCATGTTTCTTCTCGCTATGTTAATAAATAGTTGTGTCACTTTACCGATGAAAGAGGCAAAGACAATTAAACCTGATGGGATTTGCCAAAAAGCGACAATCACTTTTCCTGCATGGGTGACAGGGCTGAGGTCACCAAAGCCGACGGTAGAAACGACGACCATATTGTAATAAATGAACTCTAAAGGATGGTTAATAAGCGCCTTCTCACCCGCTAAAAAAAATAAAATATAGGTGAGAAAAGCTTGCCCTGCTATTAGAAATAACATGGCAGGCCAGCTTATACGGCGTGCTAAACGCTTAAATAAGCGCTTTATGCGTTTATTGGGTAACATCGATGATCCTTATCGGTTGTTATTATAATTATTAGTAGTTAGTTATCAGTTATTAGCCTGATATGGCCCCAATAAAATGGACACTAGGACTAGCCGTAAGTTTACGAGTCTCTAACTAATCACTAAACCATTAATTATTAGCTAAGAAGAAACGATACGCTTGGTTATCGGTTTCATCTTTATAGTTATAACCTAATGCATTTAAGTGCTCGCTGAACGCTTCTATTTCACCATCTGCTATTTCAAAACCTGCGAGTACTTGCCCGTAAGCCGCCCCGTGATTACGGTAATGGAATAGGGTGATGCTGGCATGCGTCCCTAGCATATTTAAGAACTTAACTAATGCATTTGGGTGCTCTGGGAACTCAAAACTATAGAGTCGCTCTTTTAATTTTTCAACTGGTGCGCCACCGACCATGTAACGTAAGTGCAACTTTGCGACTTCGTCATGGCTTAAATCAGCGACGGCATAACCTTTCTTGGTTAGGTTGTCGGTGATTTCTAGCAGCTCCTCTGCACCTTCTGGTGTGCGAATACCAACAAAAATATTGGCTTTTTTACGTGAATTAAAACGATAATTAAATTCAGTGATGGCACGGCTATCAAGCTCATTACAAAAGTCTAAGAAAGCACCTTGTTTCTCAGGAATAGTTACCGCAAGAATACTCTCTTTTTGCTCGCCTAATTCACAACGTTCAGAGACATAACGTAAACCATGAAAGTTAACATTTGCGCCGCTTAAAATCGCGCTTAGTTGCTCGTTTTCAAGTTGATGCTGGTGGCTATATTTTTTAAGTCCTGCCAAAGAAAGTGCACCAGCTGGCTCTGCAATCGCACGGCTATCTTCAAAAATATCTTTTACTGCAGCACAAATCTCATCACTATTTACGGTGATCACTTCATCGATATATTGTTGGCATAAGCGAAATGTTTCGCTGCCGATGGTTTTAACCGCAACACCGTCCGCAAAAAGACCCACTCTATCGAGTGTAATAGGAGATCCGTGCGCGAGGGCTGCCTTTAAACAAGCCGCGTCTTCAGGCTCAACGGCAATGATTTTAATATGTGGTAAAAGTTGTTTGATATAAACCGCAATACCTGCCGCTAAACCGCCGCCACCAACGGGCACAAAAATTTTATCGAGATGGACGTTTTGCTGAATTAGCTCTTTGCCAATGGTGCCTTGTCCGGCAATTACATCACTGTCATCAAAAGGGTGCATCGGTGTGTAATTGTGTAACTCAGCAAGGTGCTTACTGTGCTCACTCGCTGCATCAAAGCTATCACCGTGTAATATTACATCTGCGCCGAATGCACGTACTGAGCTGACTTTAATATCAGGGGTAGTTTTAGGCATCACGATGGTTGCTTTAATGCCCATCTTTTGTGCTGACATCGCCACACCTTGAGCATGGTTTCCCGCAGAAGCTGCTATTACGCCACACTGTTTTTGTGCTGTGGAAAGGTTAGATAATTTGTTGTAAGCACCACGTAACTTGAATGAATGCACGGGTTGTCTATCTTCACGCTTTAAAAATATTTGGTTATTGAGGCGCTTCGAAAGCTTAGTCATGGGTTGTAACGGCGTTTCAATCGCGGCTTCATAGACTGGCGCGAGTAGGATTTTTTTTAAGTATTGTGCTGCAGATAATGGTTGTGTCATAGGTTGGTTAATACTCTTGATAATGGCTATAGAGGATTAAAAGGGGCTAATTTTTGTTTAGCCCCAGAAAGCGTTTCTATTTTCGGCTTATTTTTCAGATTCTTCTGTATCTTCTATTACTGACTCTGCAGGGGCTTGTTTTACGGTCGCAAATAACTCGCCTAAACGTGTTACTGAACCTGCTTCAAGCTCTTCAGAGAAGTCGATGCTGCCCTTTGGAAATAGTGCAACAATCGTACTGCCCAGTTTAAAGCGGCCCATCTCATCACCCTTTTCAAGGGTAATATCTTGCTCGCTGTAATCCCAGTATTTAATCTCTTTACCTTTTAGTGTGCCTTCCCAAACTGTTTCGATACTCGCTACGATGGTTGCACCGACTAATACCACCGCCATTGGGCCGATAGCCGTTGAGAAAATAGCAACGGCACGTTCATTGCGCGCAAATAGGTTCGGCACGTTTTCAGCGGTTAATGGGTTAACAGAGAACAGATCACCAGGGATGAATATTAACTGCTCTAATTTCCCTGTGATTGGCATATGAATACGGTGGTAATCTTTTGGTGCTAAATAAACCGTTGAGAAAATACCTTCATCAAAGGGCGCAGCCACATCGTCACGTCCACCGACAAGTTCACGTAAACTAAAATCATGGCCTTTAGCTTGGAAGATGCGTCCTTCTTTGATATCACCCTGTTGGCTAACTTTACCATCGACAGGCGTAGCTAGATTGTTATCACCCTCAACGACGCTACGAGCGTCAGCTTTAAGTTCACGTGTAAAGAAGTCATTAAAGGTGTCAAAATACTCAGGATCTGAGTGTTTCGCTTCACTCATATCAATTTTGAATTTTGCGATAAACTGCTTAATCAAAAAAGTTGTTAACTTACCCGCTTTTGCTGCTGCTAATTTACCGGTTAAACGTGATAAAAGGTGTTTCGGTAAAATGTATTGGCCAACAATTTTTAATTTATCGATCATATTGCTCTCTATCTTAATTAATTACTCTGCACCTTTTAATAAGTGAGGTGCGTTTATAAATAGTGGTTAAATACTCAATAAAAAATCGAGTATTTACATTGTTAATGCGTATTAGGATCACGATGGCGTGCATTTTTGGCATCATCCATGGTTTCTAAAATACGTAAAAAGCTTTTATAACGCGCTCTATCAATTTTACCCGCATCAACGGCTTCTACTAATGCACAGCCTGGATCGATCTTATGTTTACAATCACGGAAACGACAGCCACCTAGATGTTCTCTAAATTCAATAAATCCGCTAGCAATGCGTTCTGGTGCAAGATGCCATAAAGAAAATTCGCGAATACCAGGGCTATCAATGAGATCGCCTCCATCAGGGAAGTGGTATAAACGTGCAGTAGTCGTGGTATGTTTACCTAGACCAGAGCCTTCAGATATTTCACCGGTTACCGCTTCTACTTCTGGTAATAGCATATTCAGCAACGAGGTTTTACCCACACCTGATTGACCAACAAAAATATTGATCTTATCTTTCATTACCGATTTTAAGCTATCGAGACCATCGCCATGCATTGAACTGTAAAGTACGTTATAACCGATATTTCGGTAACTTTGTAGTTCATTATCAACCATTTTGCGTGATTCATCATCGAGCAGATCACTTTTATTAAGCACGATGATAGGGGTGATGCCGATATCTTCACAGGCCACTAAATAACGGTCAATAATATTGCGTGAAAAATCAGGCGCAATTGAACTCACAATAATGATGTGGTCGATATTTGCCGCAATCGGCTTGATGCCATCGTAATAGTCGGGACGTGTAAGTACCGTTGTACGAGGATGAACAGCTTCGACTACACCACTGATACCTTGATGCGATTCATTACCGGCTCGCCAGACAACTTTATCGCCTGTCACTAATGATTTTACCGCACGACGCAGATTACAGCGTTCGACGTTACCGTTTTCATCTTCTATATCAGCATGTTGCCCAAAGCGGCTGATGACCACGCCTTCAAGTTGTGCACCAAGTTCAGATTCGTCCCATTGTTTGTTTTTATCTTTTTTCAATCGATTATTTTGATTGGTTTGAACACGACGGACTTGATTTTTGCTGAGTTTTTTCTTCTTAGCCACAGGCTTCCTTAACGATTACTTAACTATCACAATATCTATTAATAAAGTATCATACTATATTTTGCTGATGATTAAGCAAAAGAGCGCTCTCTCGTTGAAAAAAGGATCACAATAAGCATGAAGAATAACTTAATATGGATCGATTTAGAGATGACAGGGCTTGATCCTGAGACCGATAGCATCATTGAAATCGCAACAGTAGTGACTGATGGCGACTTAAATATCATCGCTAAAGGACCTGAATTAGTGATCCATGAATCTAAACAGAAAATGGATGCAATGGATGAGTGGTGTGTAACACATCACGGCGAATCTGGTCTGACGGAGCGTGTGCTTAATAGCAAAATAAGCTGTGCACAAGCAGAGCAAGAGACACTCGCTTTTGTGAAAAAATGGACGGAAGCAGGTGCTGCACCTTTATGTGGTAATAGTATCGGCCAAGATCGTCGCTTCTTAGTGCGTTATATGAAAGATCTTGAAGCGCATTTCCATTATCGCAATATCGATGTGAGTACAATTAAAGAGCTTGGGCGTCGTTGGGCACCCGAAATGACCAAGGGTCATAAAAAGCAAGGTTCACACTTGGCGATGATGGATATTCTCGAATCTATCTCAGAGTTGCAGTACTACCGTGAGCACTTTTTTAAATTTTAGTTTGATTTTTAAACGTAAAATTTTCATTTGCGCAAAAACTCAGCAAGCAAGCTTTGTATTCACTAAAAACAGTAAAAAAAGCTTGCATTCATTCGCCTCCTCTCTATAATCGCACCCCATACGCAGCAGGCCTCGCTAGAGACCAACGCTAAGTATGAATGAAATGCAGAATATGCGGCACTAGCTCAGTGGTAGAGCACAACCTTGCCAAGGTTGGGGTCAAGAGTTCGAACCTCTTGTGCCGCTCCATTTTATTCAGTTGTTAAAAAAAAGATGCGGCACTAGCTCAGTGGTAGAGCACAACCTTGCCAAGGTTGGGGTCAAGAGTTCGAACCTCTTGTGCCGCTCCATTTTTTAAGAACTTTAAAAGTATACGTTTACTAGCTTCGTTTGTTAGCAACATTGACAAGAATAGTTGGAGTCAAGAGTATCCTCTTGATGCAAAAATTATGCGGCACTAGCTCAGTGGTAGAGCACAACCTTGCCAAGGTTGGGGTCAAGAGTTCGAACCTCTTGTGCCGCTCCATTTTTACAAAACACTCCATCAAAAAAAAATTCCAAACAACCAATTACAAAAATACAAATTTTCTGGATTTCTAATTTTTATTTTTTTGATTACTCGTCTCTAATCGAATAATTTGAACCATATCAATCTAAATCAAAAGTAACGAGCTGTGGGCTATGATCAGAAGAATCTGTTACTAAGCTTTGTGCTTCAAGCACTTTTAACCCACGGAAAAAGATATGATCTAAGGGTAAACCAAAGATGGTTAAGCGTTTATCTTCATCAAACAGTGCTTCTGAAAAACCAGATGCGATTAATGACTGCTCTACTCCTTCTAATCTTGCTTCACTCCAAGTATTAAAGTCACCACTAAATATAATCGGTCCATGATGTGTTTTGATCAATGCAAGATAGGGTTCTATTTGTTTTTTTAATGGCTTTTCTGTCAAAGTGAAATTAATGCCATGCAGGTTTATAACCAGTAGTGGGTATTCACTTCCTTGAATTGGGTAGGTGCTTGCGATACCGGTTTTTGGAACCCATATCCACGGTTCTCTATGTGCTGTTCCACAGGTAGAAATCGCTTCTACTTTACTTAAGGTGTTAACACCATATACAAAACCGCTGTGTTTGAATGCATAATTTTGCAGATAAAATAGTTTGTTTTGTTTACTGAAATTTATTAATTCAGGTGATAGCTTTGCTTCCTGCAGGGTAAGTATGTCTGCGCTGGTTGCCCACTCTTGTAAACTTTGTTGCCAGCTTTTCTCTTGTTGCTTATATATATTCCAGTTTAATAACTTAAATGGCATGGGTAACGTTTGTGACTCTTCACTTAAGATAACCTTGGAAAGTATCGGACAGGTTGCTTGATAGCGCTGCTTACCTTGACTCAGTAGTGTTAATTCTGAAGGAGACTCTGGGAAAAAAGCGATTGCTGTGCTCGTACCTATCAAAAGCAGGGCGCTAAGTAGCCATACAGGTTTGAGTATCATTCTTATCAAAGGAAGTGTGAACTGCCATCTCATAACGCTATATTCCTGTTGCTGATGAAGTGTTTACTGGTTATATTGCGCTTACAATCCATCTTTTAAAAGTAATTATTATGTCATTAGAAAGAACACTTTCAATTATTAAACCAGATGCTGTACGTAGACAACTTATCGGGCCAATTTTAAGCCGTTTCGAAGCAGCACAATTAACCCCCGTTGCGATTAAAATGCTGCACTTAACACAAGCACAAGCAGAAGGTTTTTATGCAGAGCACAAAGGTAAGCCTTTTTTTGATGGGTTAGTGGAATTCATGACCTCTGGTCCAATTACAGTACAGGTTTTACAGGGTGAGAATGCGATTACTCATTATCGAGAAGTGATTGGTAAAACAGATCCTACGCAAGCCGATGCGGGGACAGTTAGAGCTGATTTTGCAGAGTCGATGCGTTTTAATGCGGTGCATGGTTCTGATAGCCCTGCGTCTGCCTCTCGTGAAATTGCCTTTTTCTTTACAGATGATGAAATCTGTCCACCTGTTGAAGTGTAAGGTAATAACAATTAATGAATGATTTTATTATGTTGATGGAGCAAGTGCCTGAACTGCTCTATGCAACAGTGATCATCCTTGGCGTATTAGTAGGCTCATTTTTAAATGTGGTTATCTATCGTTTACCCGTGATGATGGAACGTTCATGGAAGGCTGAGTGTGCAGAGTGTTTCCCTGAAGCAAATATTAAAACAGAGGATGAGCGCTTTAATCTTGTTGTTCCTCGTTCGCGTTGTCCGCAATGTAATCATCTGATTGGCTCTAATGAGAATATTCCCTTAATTAGTTGGTTAGTGCAAAAGGGCTGTTGCAAACATTGTGGCTGTAAAATTAGTAAACGTTACCCAAGCATTGAACTGTTAACCGGGTTTATGTCGTTAGCGGTTGCAATGGTTGTCCCATTTGGTTGGCCTTTACTGTTTGCTCTGATATTTACATGGGTGTTAATCAGCCTCACCTTTATTGACTTTGATACCATGCTTCTGCCAGATCAATTGACCTTACCATTACTTTGGTTAGGTTTAATTATCAATATTTCGGGCACATTTGTTGGTTTAACTGATGCAGTTTTAGGTGCCGCGTTTGGTTATCTGAGTCTATGGTCTATCTACTGGGGCTTTAAACTAATTACTGGCAAAGAGGGCATGGGTTATGGTGACTTTAAATTACTCGCCGCTCTAGGTGCTTGGTTTGGTTGGCAAGCATTACCATTGATTATTTTGCTTTCCTCTTTTGCAGGTGCAATTATCGGTATTGCAGTGATAGCCGCTTCTAAAGATAAGCAGAGCCGTCCTATGCCATTTGGCCCTTATCTTGCCATTGCGGGTTGGTTATATCTGGTTTATGGTACTGAGCTTAATGCACTTTATTATTCGTTGGTACTGTAGTGTCAGAACAGAAATTAGTAGAAACAGAAGAACAACTTTTAGAGCAACAAAAAATAGATGAAAAATGGATGGCTTATGCGCTATCAATTGCTGATAACGCAGAGCGAGAAAATGAGATTCCAGTGGGGGCGGTATTGGTCAAAGATGATCAAGTGATCGCTGAAGGCTGGAATCTGTCTATTTTAAACCATGATGCCTGTGCACATGCAGAGATCATGGCGATTCGCAATGGCGGTAAGGCACTAGAAAATTATCGCTTAGTTGATTGTACCCTCTACGTTACCTTAGAGCCTTGCCCGATGTGTGCCGGCGCGTTAGTACATGCTCGCATTAAACGTCTTGTTTATGGTGCTGGTGATTATAAAACCGGTGCGGCAGGCAGTGTATTTGATTTGGTGCGTAGTGAAAAATTAAATCATCAGATTGAAGTCACCGCTGGCATTTATGCCGAGCAGTGTGCCACTAAAGTGAGTGATTTTTTTCAACGTCGCCGTAAAGAGAAAAAAGCAGAAAAACAAGCGTTAAAAGCACAAGTATTAAAAGATGAGCTAAATAGTAAGGAATAAAAATGACCAGTAAAGTCGTTAATTTTGAGATAGAAAAAGAGACTAAAAATAGCGTACGTTACAAAGAGGTACCAGAAGAGGGGCAAGCCCCAATCGTTGGTAGTTTATACGTACAGAAGTGGTTTGCAGGTAACAGTAAAAATATTCAAGTGACTATTGAAAAGAAAGATTAACAATAAGCGGTCAGCTTTTAGCTATCACCTATCAGTAAGTCCTAATTCGTCTGCTCTTGAATAGTATAAGTATTAATAAAAAGCCCCATTTTCAATTGATGAAAATGGGGCTTTTTTTATATGCTTTAAATCTTAATATTCATTACTTTGTAAGTATTTGTCTTTTTTTTATCTTTCTGTGTGTGCGTCATTAAATAAAAATAAAATACAAGTTATATTTGAAATAACATCTCAACCATATGAAAACTAAGGGTATTAATTGGGTGTTCTTATGGTAGATAATATGTCTAATTACTATAACTTTAAGGTCATTAACGAGGGAATCATGCAAGCAACACACAATGCTACAATTAACGTAGGCAATAATAATTACGACTATCAATTTATAACTGTCACTAAAACCTATGCGGGTGGCAAAAAAGATAGTGAAGGATCAACGCTCTATTTAGAGGACGAGAAAGGCAAAGTTGAGACGGTAAGAAGTGATTTTGATATTGAGATCCCCCCATCAACCCATCATATTAGCTTGTTATATCGCGAAGATAAGAAAAAAGAGCTGATGTATCGCTTTGGTTATTATGTGCACTCCAATGACTATGTTGGTTACACAAGCGAAGATGCCAAGGCGAATACTGTTAAGCGTATGATTCCAGTGAACGGCTGGAAGGCAACAGTTGAAAAGTGGCAATGGGTAATGGCACTCTTTATTGCGCTTTTTTGTGCTTGGAATGCCTTATTTTCAGGCGTGTATTTCGACTCTTATGGATACAGTGTTTTTTTTACTAACATGCCTTACATCATCATCGATACACCTCAGTATATTGCTGAATTTGATTATATGCATAAAAGCTATGGTAGCGCTTTTGTTGCTTTTGTAGTTGGCTTTGTTGTTAGTAAATTCTTGATTAATCTACCTGTAAAACATCTGCGCAAAAAAATGTATTACGCTTTTGGTCGTGATTTAGAAGAGAGATTGCCGCAAATTTTTGACGCCCCTGCTGCGAGTTCGCCACTTTCCGCTTCACCTACAGCGGCAGAGCAAACTCAAACCGATAGCGATGGTTTTCAACCGTTGGTTTAACCTATAATTTTTTTAAGGAAATACAATGTCATTTGATCATGGTTCTCTTAATTTAGGGATTCGTAATCCCTTTCGATTTGAGGGGACGTTACGTGCTATTCGAGGCACGCTTGCAACACTAATTGGATTACTTGCGTTATTAAATGTGACCTCTGTAATGAGCAGCAACGCCACCCTAGGCTGGATTTATGCGCTTACCGGGTTTTGCTTAATGTCTAGTGGTTTATGGACGCTAGGTCGCGGATTAATGCAGGTTATGCGCTTCTATGTGGGGCGCTCTGCACCCACTTCCTTAGCGTTTAACCAAGCAACCTCTGAGAAAGATAGTGCGGCAAGTGAAAGGCAAGATGTTGCTTATGATGAGCAACAGATTGAATCAATGCTAGTGGGCAGTAAAAACTATACCTTTAAAGAACCGGTGGGTTTAATTGCACGTCTTTTACATACCTTGTTCCCTAAAATAACCTTTGTACCTTATCCGATACAAAATGTGGCACAAAGGATCACGGGGGCGTTTATGCAAACTGTTATTGCATTAATTGCCTTTGCAATTTTAAGTTTTATTACTCAAGTCGGGCTAGCGGGGCAGCAAGCTTATATTTTGATGCCTATTTTTACTTTTACCCTGCTATGTTACATGGCCTTGGTATGGTTTCGTGCGGGACGTCCCTTAGCACGTAACTTAGGTCGTGGCATAGAAACAATTAGCCCACTCGCTTTTGTTAAAATGGTTATGTTATGTACCTTAGTGCCTGTTTTTGTTGGTAGCTGGGTAGATTCTTATCTATTTTATGATGAAGAGATAAAAGGAATTGTGTTAGCTGAGTTATCAGGCACAGAGTTTGTTGGGCAGTTATCAGCAGATGGTTTGAATTATATTCAGCCTTTAGTTGCGGCGATCAATGATGGCTTTAGTAATGCAGTGTGGATCATGATGATTTTTGTCTTCACGTTAATGAGTTGCGGTCTGATTTTAGGCTTAACCGCACTACGTGCAATGAAGGCTGACCCAACAACAGAGGTGAGTGATAATTTGCCACGTACCAATGAAGTTAGTGCTAAACCGATGGACATCTTTAATGAGTTCAACCATCAAGTGATGGAGCGTCGCCGTTATAAACGTGTTCCAAATCGTATCTATAAAGCGTTAACTGCGCGTCAAAATCCCCACACGGGCGAATTTGATGGTGAAGTGATTCAAGAAACACAACCTAAAGTTGTAGAGAAAAATGATCACCCATTAAGTAAAAAGTTACGTATTACAGCAACTAGCTTAGGGCAGTCATTTTTGTTAATTGCAACACTTCTGGTGTTCTTTAGTTTAACCTCGGTAGGAAACTACGGTGCTTATTTCGCACCATTAGATATTCAAGCGCTGGGAGATTCGGAGGTATTTAATTTTTCACTTCGCACCATTGAAAGCTTTTTCTCTGTATTAAGTCTGTTAATAGCTGCTGCTATCTTTGCCATTTTTGGTCGTTTATTAAGTAATTTGAGTCATCCTTTTTGGAGTGAAATTCAGTTTGAGTCAAGCTTAGTTTACTTTAAATGTAAAGGCTCAGTGAAAGAGGATAAGCGCACATTTGGTAAAGGCTATGACGATAGTACTCAGTTAGAAACCAGTGTTTTTACTTCGACTATTCAACCTCGATATTTTATTGCTCGCGTGATCAGTTCAACTTTTGCGGGAATCGGTAGTACAAATTTACAGTTCCCGCGTCACATTATGACGATGTACAGTGATGATGCGCTTGCACAGGAGTTAGATAACGAATTGATGGAAAGCATTACAGATCGAGCGGGTGTTGCAGAAACCAATGATAAGCAACGCAAAATTATTGAAGAGTACAATAATAACAACCTCAAAATGAAGTCTGATACTGCTGCAGAGCGTTTAGCGCCTGGTAGTCGAGATATTCAACTTACAGCTCCTAAAGCCACCAGTGGACTGTTAGAAAAGGAACAGCGTGAGGCTGAAGCACATGCTGAGCTAGAAGCGCAGTAATTCATTTTTAACTGTTGTAATAAAAAGCCCCATTTTCAAAGGCGAAAATGGGGCTTTTTTATTTTGGCTGATCGCTGACAGCTAAAAACTGAAAGCTAGATTTTCGTTAATGCTCATCCAACGCTTTATGCTTATGCACCAAGTTAAAGTCCGCTAAAATGGCATAGGCGCTGGGGATGATAAACAGCACCAATAGCGTTGAGCTGAAAATACCAAATACAATTGAGATCACGATCGGTTGTACTACCTGTGCTTGTAAGCTAGTTTCCAACAGCAATGGTAATAAACCTGCGGCAGTTGTTAGCGAGGTTAAGAATACTGCTCTGAATCGATCGCGGCTCGCTTTAATCACTGATTCATGGACGCTATCACCATCATCAACATGATGACGAATATATTGCACTAGCAAGATAGAGTCATTCACCACAATCCCCGCGAGTGAAACAAAGCCTAATATCGATGGCATCGACAGGTTATGACCCGTTAACCAATGTCCCCATAATACGCCTATCAAGGCGAGAGGAATCGCTAACATCACCACAAACGGTTCTAAATAACTTCTGAATTGGAAGCTTAAAATCGCAAATAGTCCAAATAGGCCAATACTAAATCCGGTTATTAAAGAGCTCGCTGTTTTTGCCGATTCTTTGGTAGATCCTTCAAAATCTACTTTTAAGCCAGGGTATTGTTGTAATAGCTGTGGAATAAAACTTGCGCGCATATTGCTAACAATTTCTGAACCATTGGCTTTATGGCTATCAACATCTGCCATTACCGTCACCGTGCGTTGTGCATCGATACGCTGAATGCGTACAAATGAACGATCACTGCTTAACGTCGCCACCGCGCTTAACGGAATTTGCGTATTTTGATCCAAAATGATCGGGAAATTAGCTAATGCTTGCAGATTACCTGCCTGCTGCTTATTGAGTTGAACTTGGATCTCTATATTTTCAGGACCGACTTGAATTTCATCAGCGGTTTGACCAAAGTAGGCTGAGCGAAGTTGCGATGCAATTGTTTGCCCATCGACACCATAATTTTCAGCTCCCGCTTTAAGTTTAATGATCACCTCCTCTTTACCCGGACGCATATCATCTAAAATACCATTAACTCCCTGAAACTGGCTTAAGTAGCTTTGTAATTCTACCGAGGCTTGTTTTAATTGGGTTAAATCTTCATGTTTTAAACGTACTTCTATATCACGTCCTGCAGGTCCCATCGAAGGTTGCTTAAATACCAATGAGATTGGCGCGGCTAAATCTCCTGTTTGTAAGCGCCACGCATCAAGAATGTCTGCCATTAAGCTTTTGCGTATTTCTGCAGATAATAGGTCGAGGCGAACTGTCGCGACATGTGGACCACTTTCCCCAGCATCGGCATTAAAGTTATAGTGCGCGGTGATATCTCGAATCAATTCAGCCGGTTCACCATTATCAGCAGTCAGTTCTTTACCGATCACCTTTGCGCTAGCGATGATGTGGTTGGCAACTGCTTCGGTTTGTTTAAGTGTTGAACCGGGCGGTAAAATAATTCGCGCTTCAGCAATATCACCATCTAAATCGGGGAAGGGTAAAAATTTTAAACCGCCACCTGCGACCAATGCAAAGGAGACAAATAGTGCACCAATTGTTAGGCCGATACTGGCGTAACGACATTTAACAACAAAGGTGACCCATTTTACTAAGGTTACATTTCTAAAGCCTTCGAACTTCTCTAAAAACACGCGTTTAAATTTAAGGGTAGTATCCTTTTTCTCTGGCTTAGAGAGTGAGTGATATAAGTGGCTCGGTAAAATCAGGAAAGCTTCGATTAAGCTAATGCTTAAAACTAAAATCAGTACCAATGGCACCACTGATAAAACTTTGCCCATCTGACCATCTAGCCATAACAAGCTACCAAAGATGAAAATAGTGGTTAAGAAAGAGGAGATAACTCCCGGTGCGACTTTTTTTACACCTTGTATAACGGCATCATGAACGGGGATTTTTTTCTCAATATGCGCCGCGACGGATTCTGCAATTACAATCGCATCATCCATCATGATGCCTATCGCCATCAATAAACCCACGAGGGTCATGATATTAATAGAAACCCCAAATAAGCTCATCAAGAACAACCCACCTAAAAAGGCAACAGGAAGTCCGGCTGAAACCCAAAATGAGTAACGCAGTGAGAAAAATAGCCACATCGACAGAAATACCAGAATGATCCCCTGCCAGCCATTTTTAAGCAGCATACTTAAGCGGTCTTGTAACAAGGATGACATATCGTTAGTCATGGTTAGTGTGACACCATCAGGGGCTATGTTTTGCTGATATGCAACAAACTCATTAACGCGCTCTTTAATGCGTAGTGCGTCATCTGCTTTGTTTTTTTGGATCTTTAACATCGCAGTAGGCTTGCCATTAAACAGGATCTTTGATTCCTCTAATTCAAATCGGTCGGTAATCGTTGCGACATCACTTAAGCGGACCACACCACCATCGGGCAGTGACGCGACAATCGTGGTACCTAAATCCTGCGGGGTAACCTTGCGTTCATCGAAACGAATCAATAGATTTTTATCACTCAGTTCGATATTGCCGGCGGGCATTTTTACATTTTGGCGGCCAATTTTATCGGCAACTTGTGCAACAGTTAATCCTAAATGACGGATATCTTGTTCATTTAATTCAACGCGTAGTTGATGGTCGGAGAAACCCGATACGGTTACCAAACTGACATCATAATCAATTTTTAGGGTGCGCTTTAGCTGTTCAGCGTAGGCTTTTAAGTGTGGCCAACTTGCTTGTGCTGAAATAGCGATATCAACGACTGGTTCAGCCCAATCTAGCTCTTTTACTGTGGGTGGATCTATTTGGCTAGGAAAGTCCTTAATGGCATTGATTTCGGTTTGAATATCCACCAATGCACGGCCGATGTCTGCCTTTTCATCCATTTTTACGGTCAGTGATGCAAAGCCTTCCTGTGCATCACACTTGGTCTCTTCAATATTACTTAATCCGTCTACTGCATCTTCCATACGCAGACATAAGCTTTCCTCTACTTCAGCGGGAGAAGCGCCCGGATAAACTACGTTTGCAATGATGTAGGGTGGCGAAAATTCAGGGAATGTCTCGCGTTTAATGTTACCTATGCTGCTGAGACCTAATACAAAAAAGGTCAGCATTAACAGGTTTGCGACGGTCGGGTGGCGGGTGAATAACTTAATCACTATTTCGCCTCCTCATTGGCATTAACAGGTGTATCTTGTGTTAGCTTTAAAGACATGCCTGGAATCGCTGGAATGAGATCATTTACAATTAATCGTTCTTGTTGTTTAAAATCTCCGGTGATCGCAACACCGAGATTATTACGAAAATTTACTGCTACCTTACGAATGCTCAGTTTGTTCTCACTATCCATGATATAAATATGTTCGCCATGCAGGGCTTGTTCTGAAATAACAAACTGTTGTGAGTTAAACCCTTGCAGGCGAGCACTCACGAACATACCTTTTGTTAATGGTGGCTTGTCTGTTAAATCATGGCCTTTAATATCTTGTTGTACTTCTAAATAAAAACCAATCGTCGCTTGGTCTGGGTTAATGTTGTCCGCAATCCGCGTTAGCGTTGCAGGCCATTGATGTAGCTTTGAACCCATCTGTAATTCGATATTGGCAACTAACCCTAATTTCTCAATATCGGGCAAGTTACCATCATGTGATTTTTTACTTTGCACGCTAAGCATTAATGACTCTGCATCTTTGAGTGATAGTTCTGCTTTAATTACAACAGTACCTAGTTGCTGCGCTTCAAACATCGTGCTGCCCATGCTCACTGCTTGCGCTTGCTCGATACTGACGGCGGCGATACGTGCATCAAAGGGCAATACGATTTGGGTATTATCAAGTTGGCGTTGCGCATCATCAAGTAGGGCTTGATTGATATTAACCTGTGCTTGTGCGACTTTTTTATCATCGGGTAATAACTTTAAAGAACTACTTAAATCCTGTACCAATTTAGTTTGAATCAAGAGGGACTGATTTTGTGCTTCTACTTCAGAGTTTGAGATAAGGCTTTTTTTCTTTAACTCTAACTTACGCTGATACTCTTGTTCTTCTAATGTGAGTTTTTGCTTTTCGATATCAAGACTGGTGATGAGGTTGCTCTGTTCTTGGTCGAGGCGTTTAAGTTGTGCATTGGCCATGTTTAGGTTTGCTTGAGCTTGCGATTGCTTAAGTTGATACTCTAACGGATCAATTTTTAACACTAAGGTACCCGCTTTTAATAGGCGTCCGCTTTCTAGCTCTGGATGACGATAGGTAACCTTACCGCTGACCTCTGCAATTGCTTGCCAGCTATGCTTTGGCTCAACGCGTCCGTAGGCAATTATTTCTGGCGCACTATTACTGGCTGTTAATGGTATAACATCAACAAGGCGTGCTTTATCAAAATTAGGCAGTACTTCAGGAGATGATTTTGATAGTACAGAGAAAACTAAAACAGCAATGCCTGCAATGATACCTAGGATTAAAAAGCGTTTTTTAGGGATGATCATGAAATGTCCTTTGTCTCTGTTGTAGCTGGCTTAATGCAGCCATGCTGTAATAGTTGCTGATTTTGCAAAGCAAGGTGGGTCATAAATTCAGGGGTAATATCTAGTTGTAAAACCTGTTTGAAAAACTCAGGCATTAAAAATGGAAAGACCATCATGCTAAAAAAACTAATTTGCATGCACAGCGGGTCAACATGATCCTGCAGTAAACCCTGTTGTTTCATGAGGCTAAATAGTTTTACATTTTTAGGGTTAAGGACATCGCTTAAAATTTTCTTTAATACTTGGCTGTGCTCATTTTCCTGCATCGATGCAATTTTAAATATCAACTTAGGAAAGTCAGGGTTTTGGCTCATGACCTGATAATAGGTGGTCATTAACTCGTGCGCACTGTCGGGACTAAGTGCGTTGAGTTGTTTATCAAATTGCGCAACCACGGGCTCTGCTGTTTGTTGCACCATGGCTGTAAACAGGCCTAATTTAGATTGAAAATAATAACGAATTAAAGCGCTATCAACTCCCGCCTCTGTTGCGATTGCTCTTATTGATACTTTGTCATAATCGTAGATAACGAATAGTTTTTTGGCTGCGATGATTAGCTTGCCACGTTTATTATTATTGATACTAGGACGCCCTGACTTTTTTATCGTACTCATCGCTTAATTCACCCCATAACAACACTGTTTGTAATTCATCAAATGATGAATAGGATATAACAATCCCTTAATAGTAGGTTACTAAAATAATTCCTGAAATAGTTTAAATTGCTGAATTAAAGGGATCTGTACGAGTTAAAAAGTTTAATGGATCATAGGGGAATAAAGGGGGGCGGGTAAGTTAACCCTATTAGGCCAGTGAAAGCGTCAAGCTTAGTCGTGACCCTCTCGATGTGGTGTTAAAAAACGCCTGCTAGTACTGTATTTTATTTGTTTTATTTGTGAGCAATGGGTCAGGTTATTTTGTAAATATATAAGTAGATCGGCACGTTTCATCATCCCAATGAGTTTATCTTCTTTTAATACAGGGAATACATTATCTGCTTGTCGTTGGGTTTTTATTGCAACTTCTGACAAATCTTCGTCTGCGCTCAAGCAGATAAACTCTTTTGCCATTATCTCATTTACTTTGACCGGTTGATCGCAATGATAAGCACCCACTAATAACGCTTTCTGCACATCAATAAGCGAAACCATGCCTAATAATTGATGGTGGCTATTTACCACTGGTAATTGTGTTTGTTGACTGCTTATTAATGTATCAATAATAGAGGTTAATGGTGTCTGACATTGCACTGTAATCGGTTGTTTATCCATTATCTGCTGAACTTGTAGTGTACTCATCATTATTTCCTTATTATTTTTAGTGGCTAAAAGCGATATTATTTCAAAATGATGGATAGGTAAAAGTGATTGTAGTTATTGATCTGATAGGATTTTATTATCAATTTCCTTACAATAAGGCAATAAAAGTAGTCAAGAAGTCTATTTTCTAGTTATATTGTTTACTTATTTCTGCTTAGGCGAATAAGTTTTCATGACATATTATGTTTTAATGATTTGTTCATTAAGTACGGAAATATATGCCATTTCAAATTCGTCCCTACCATCCAGAAGATTTATCTTCTCTCTATCAGATCTGTTTACAAACCGGTGATGGTGGGCGTGATGCGAGTCATTTATTGACCGATAAAAAATTGATGGGGCATTATTATGCCGCCCCTTATGCAGTGCTAGACCCTGAGGTTTGCTTTGTTGCGTCTCATAATAATGAAGCCTGTGGGTATATTGTCGGTTGTAAGTCATCATCATTGTTTGCTCAACAGACAGCTCAGGATTGGTTTCCTAAATTACGTGAGCAGTACCCGCTAGAGGTTGAGCGAGAGGACTCATTAACCGATAATATGCTGTTAATGATTCATCATGGTTATCATGCTCGTCCTGAGTTTGCAGATTACCCCGCTCACCTGCATATTAGTTTATTGCCGAATATCCAAAGAGCTGGGTTAGGGCGTAAATTGATCGTGGCTTTTATTAATAAGTTAAAGGAGCTGAAAATACCCGGCGTGCACCTTGAAGTTTCACGAGCAAACACAGGGGCTGTTTCCTTTTATGAAAAACTTGGCTTTCAGGCGATTGGTGAGTTTAAGCACTCGATTACTTATGGTATGAAGTTGTAATCTGAAATTGTTGCAATCTACAGGTGAAAGTTCACCTGTAGATTAGTACGTTATAATAATCACTTATTATCTTGTTGGATCGTTTCTAATTTATCTGCATTATTACTTGTTTCCAATGCCGCACTTGTTTGTGTTGCAAGCGCCTCACTTGCCGCTTTAAGCTGCGCTAACCGTTCCTGTTCCGCTTGTTTCTCTTGCTCTATTTTTAGTGCTAGTGCTTTTTCCCGTTCATAGACATACCAGTTGATGGTAATTAAATACTGGCGAATATTATTTACATAGTGCTGTGCTTCGCGTCCTCGAGCATAACCGTAACGGGTTTTTTGAAACCACTCACGCTGATGTAATAGTGGTAAATTATCTTTCACATTGGTCCATGAGTTAGGGTTTTGTTTCTTCATGGTGGTGATGCGGCGAGCATCCATTAAATGACCAAACCCAATGTTATAACTGGCCAAAGCAAACCATACTTTTTCATCTTCAATAATACTGTTAGGCAGGCGTTTTATCTGTTGTGTCAGATATTTTGCCCCACCTTGGATGCTTTGTTCAACATCAAGACGATTTTTAATGCCGACATAATTAGCTGTATCAAGCGTTAACATCATCATGCCCCTAACGCCTGTTGGTGATCTTGCGAGAGGATTCCAATGTGACTCTTGATAACTCACTGCTGCTAATAGTTGCCAGCTCACCTCAGGTGTTTCATATTTCTTAAACAAGGCTTCATATTTAGGCAGTGTTTTTTCAATGCGCCTTAAAAAAATGCGTGTATCAACATAGTCAAAATGACCAACATGACCAAAATATTTTTCTTCAAGTTTGGCAATGGTCTGGTCATTATATTTGTTGCCGATAAACTCAATCATGCCGGCATACAAAGTATCGTCTTGCTCTTTTTTGATTAACCAAGCGACGGGTTGTTTTTCTAAAATTGTAAATGCTTCTGCTAAAACGGGGTAATAGCGTTGTTTTTGTGCCAGCGTTGAGCTGTCAACAATGGCAAATTTAATCTCTTTTTCAGCGACTTTTAGCAGCAATGCTTCTTGATCTTGATCGTTAGAGACAACTATTTCAATATTTGCATTGTCTTTCGCGAATGTATTTAGAGTTTCTTCATGGCTGCTATTTTTCAAAACGCTAACGGGGGCGTTAATATCTGCTATTTCACGGGGGCGATAAGTACCTTTGTGATAAACCAATTTCTGAGAAACATAATAATAGGGCGGAGAACTGCGATACTTTTCAGCACGGTTGGGCGTTAATGTCAGACCTGAGCCTAAAAAGTCGACCTGTTCCTCATCAAGTGCAAGAAATAGCTCATCCAGAGAGGCGTATTCTTTGATGGTTAATTTGACATTAAGGTAGCTAGCAAACTGCTTTGCTAGTTCGTAATCTAATCCCGTGTAATTGGTGCCATCGTAGCCATAGGTTAAAGAGCTATTGATGGTCCCCATGATGATGTCACCACGTTTTTGAATTTTTTCTAAGTTACTAGTCTGTATGAACGGGTTGCAGGCGCTCAGTAGTAAAATAGTTAGGCTGATAGAGATAAATTGGGTTATTCGCGTAAATAATTTCATTGTCATTAAGGGATCCAGCTTCCATTACCAGGACTGTTTTGGGTAACTTTTTGCAAAAATTATAGAGATTGAAGAAATAAAGGCTGACTATAGATGGTTTCTATTTAATACAAAACGCTTTTTGCTTATAATAGCGAACTTACCCGAGATCATTTTTATTTATCTAACGAGAGAAATAACCTATGGACATTTTGCGTGGGGCACCAGCCCTATCTACATTTCGTGTTAACCAGCTACTAAAAAACTGTGAGGCACTGAATCTACCTGTTACGCAAATTTATGCAGAGTATATGCATGCTGCTGATTTAACGGACTACCTTGATGAAAAAGAGCGAGTCGTACTAGAAAAACTGCTTACATACGGTCCCAAAATAGCAGAGCACGAACCCACTGGTACATTATTATTCGTTACACCTCGCCCCGGCACTATCTCTCCTTGGTCTTCAAAAGCAACCGACATCGCAAACAACTGTGGTTTAACAAAGGTTAAACGTCTAGAACGCGGTATCGCTTATTACATCGAAACATCTTCAGAACTTATCGGCGAACAAAGCACTCAACTTGCTGCTTTATTGCATGATCGCATGATGGAAGTTGTATTTACTTCATTAGAAGATGCACAACAACTGTTTGTACAAGGTACACCTGGCAAAATGAGCAGTGTTGATGTGATTGGTGCTGGTCGTTCTGCACTGGTAGCTGCTAACGTTAGTTTAGGGCTTGCACTTGCTGATGATGAAATTGATTATTTGGTTGAAAACTTTATTAAGTTAGGCCGTAACCCTAACGATATCGAATTAATGATGTTTGCACAGGCAAACTCAGAGCATTGTCGTCATAAAATCTTCAATGCTGATTGGACAATTGATGGCCAAAAACAGCCTAAATCATTGTTCAAAATGATTCGTAATACCCATGAATTACACCCTGAACATGTTTTATCTGCTTACAGCGATAATGCCGCTGTAATGGAAGGTTACAAAGCTGGTCGTTTCTTCCCAAGCGTTGATGACCGTGAATTTGGTTACCATCACGAAGATATCGATATCTTGATGAAAGTTGAAACGCATAACCATCCAACGGCTATCTCTCCGTTCCCTGGTGCGGCTACTGGTTCTGGTGGTGAGATCCGCGATGAAGGCGCAACCGGTATTGGTTCTAAACCAAAAGCAGGTTTAGTGGGTTTCTCTGTTTCTAATCTACGTATTCCAAGCTTCGAGCAACCATGGGAAACTGATTTTGGTAAGCCAAGCCGTATCGTTTCTGCATTAGATATTATGCTAGAAGCCCCACTAGGTGGCGCTGCATTTAATAATGAATTTGGCCGTCCAAATATTCTAGGTTACTTCCGTACTTACGAAGAACAAGTAGAAAGCCATAATGGCTCTGAAATTCGTGGTTACCACAAACCAATTATGTTGGCAGGTGGTTTAGGTAATATTCGCCGTGAACATGTTCAGAAAAAAGAGATCCCTGTTGGCGCGAAGCTAATTGTATTAGGTGGTCCAGCAATGAACATCGGTTTAGGCGGTGGTGCAGCCTCTTCAATGGATTCTGGCGCATCAACAGAAGATTTAGATTTTGCTTCAGTACAACGTGAAAACCCAGAGATGGAACGTCGTTGTCAGGAAGTGATCGACCGTTGTTGGCAGATGGGTGAAGATAACCCTATCCAATTTATCCACGATGTGGGTGCGGGTGGTCTATCAAACGCAATGCCTGAACTTGTAAATGATGGCGGCCGTGGTGGTATTTTTGATTTACGTGCGATTCCGAACGATGAGAAAAGCATGGCACCCCATGAAATTTGGTGTAATGAATCTCAAGAACGTTATGTAATGGCGGTTAAGCCTGAAAATCTAGCGACTTTTGAAGCTATCTGTAAACGTGAACGTGCATTATATGCTGTGATCGGTGAAGCAACTGAAGAGATGCATTTAACACTTAACGATCCTGAGTTTGATAACAAACCAATCGATATGCCGCTAGAAGTCTTATTAGGTAAAGCACCTAAAATGCATCGTGAAGTTAAATCACAAAATGCACAGGGCAAAGCGTTAGATCTTTCAGGTGCAAGCATTAAAGATGCTGCTGAACGTTTATTACGTTTGCCATCAATTGCTGAAAAAACATTCTTAATCACTATTGGTGACCGAAGTGTTACAGGTTTAGTTGCGCGTGACCAAATGGTTGGTCCTTGGCAGGTACCTGTTGCCGATTGTGCGGTAACTGCAGCAAGCTACGACAGTTACTTTGGTGAGTCGATGGCATTAGGTGAACGTACGCCAGTGGCACTACTTAACTTTGGCGCATCTGCTCGTTTGGCAGTGGCGGAATCAATTACTAATATTGCTTGTTCTGATATCGGTGATTTCAAACGTATTAAACTGTCTGCTAACTGGATGTCTGCAACAGGTCACCCAGGTGAAGATGCGGGTTTATATGAAGCGGTTAAAGCGGTTGGCGAAGAGCTTTGTCCTGAACTTGAATTAACTATCCCAGTGGGTAAAGATTCAATGTCGATGAAGACACGCTGGCAAGATGAAGCGGGCGACGATAAAGAAGTTATCTCTCCGTTATCATTAATCATCACTGCCTTTGGTGCGGTTCGCGATATCCGTAATACGGTAACGCCGCAACTACGCACAGACCAAGGTGAAACAGACCTAATTTTAGTTGACCTAGGTAATGGCCAAAACCGTTTAGGTGGTTCATCACTTGCTCAAGTTTACAAACAGTTAGGTGATGCTACGCCAGACCTTGATAACCCTGAGTTATTAAAAGGTTTCTTCAATGCGATGCAGAAACTAGTTAGCGAGCAAAAACTACTGGCATACCACGATAGAAGTGACGGCGGTTTATTCTCAACTATTACAGAGATGGCGTTTGCTGGTCACTGTGGTGTAACGGTTAAACTTGATCAATTAGGTCACGATGATTTTGCTGCTCTTTACTCGGAAGAGTTAGGCGCGGTTATCCAAGTTAAACGTGAAGATAAAGAAGCAGTATTAAATACCTTAGCGGGTCATGGTTTAACAACTAACGCGTTAGTGATTGGTTCTTTAAATGATAAAGACCAAATCGAATTTACCCGTGATAGCAAAGATGTATTAGTTGCACCACGCAGTGAATACCGTGGTATTTGGGCTGAAACAACACTGAAAATGCAATCGTTACGCGATAACTCTGAATGTGCACAACAAGAGTTTGACCTGAAATTAGATGATAAAGATCCTGGCTTAAACACTAAGCTTAGTTTTGATATCAATGAAGATGTTGCAGCGCCTTATATTGCAACGGGTGTATTACCACGCATGGCAATCTTACGTGAGCAGGGCGTTAACTCTCAACAAGAGATGGCTGCAGCCTTTAATCGTGCTGGTTTCTCTGCGATTGACGTTCACATGAGTGACGTATTAGCGGGCAACGTGCAATTAGAAGACTTTGCAGGCTTAGTCGCTTGTGGTGGTTTCTCTTACGGTGACGTATTAGGCGCGGGTGAAGGTTGGGCTAAATCGATTCTGTTTAATGAACAGGCGCGTAACCAGTTCCAAACATTCTTTGAGCGTGAAAACTCATTTGCATTAGGTGTGTGTAACGGTTGTCAGATGTTATCTAACCTACACGAACTAATTCCGGGTACGGATTTATGGCCACGTTTTGTACGCAATAACTCTGAGCGTTTTGAAGCACGTTTCAGCTTAGTTGAAGTACAAAAGAATAACTCGTTATTCTTAAACGATATGGCAGGTTCACATATGCCTATCGCAGTTTCTCACGGCGAAGGTCGCGTGGAAGTGAAAGATGCGCAGCATCTAGCGGCGATTGAAGCAAGTGGTAACATTGCGCTACGTTTCATCGATAACTACGGTAATAATACACAAGCTTATCCTGCTAACCCGAATGGTTCACCAAATGGTATTACAGGTTTAACATCGCAAGATGGTCGCGTTACTATTATGATGCCTCATCCTGAGCGTGTATTTAGAACGGTAGCTAACTCATGGCACCCTGATGAGTGGAAAGAAGATAGCCCATGGATGCGTATGTTTAGAAACGTGCGTAAACAGTTAGGTTAGTCATAAAAAGGCATAATAAAGTGTAAAAAAAGGGATCTAATGATCCCTTTTTTTAAGGGTGCTCTATAATGTAACATTCTGTAACAGCTTATAACTTATTGATTAAAAGCAATAAGTTAATGAAATATAACAGCAAGGTAGTATATTTATCTATGGGTATAAAAAAAGTTTTATATGTTGGTAATAATATAGGGTTAGTTGAAGCGTTATTAGTCACGCTTAATGGTGACAATGAAAAAATACCTTATTCTATAAAACATATTCTGAGTGGTAATGAAGTTGTTGCGCTATTAGGTGAAGATAATTATCACTATTTAATTTCAGAACAAACTGTTTCGATGCTCGCTAAAAAGCGTATTAAACAGCAATTCCCACAGCTCAAAACCCTTTATTTAAATGATACTCCTGTTACTCCAGAAGATTTGATTACGCCTTCAGAACAACAGTTAATTAGTGATGATGTAAAAAAAGCACTCAACTGTATTTCTATTCCCATCTACTATAAAAATAAAAATAACGAAGTTATCGTTTGCAACCAGTCATTTGCAGCACATATGGGTGTAATCGTTGACGATATAATTGGTAAAAACATTTCGCATTTTTTACCTTGTGATGTGAAAGCGGGCTTGGCATTGATTGATGAAAAGATGCGTGAAGATCGCAAGACACATCTTTATGAATGCGAATTACATGATCTAAACGGAGTACGTAGAGAGGTTGTATTCCGTAAGCAGTTTATCGATTCAACGGATATTCAAATTGGTCTTGTATTTGATGTTACCGCGCTTAATGATGCTCGACGCAATATCGAGAAAGAGCGCATGATGTTACGTGCAACGGCTGATATCTCTTCCGATCTTATCTTCTTTAAAGATTTAAAAAGTCGTTTTCTTGGTTGTAATAAACAGTTTGAAAAATTTATCGGTCAGCCTGAACATAAAATATTGGGTAAAACTGACGAACAATTCTTTGCCATTGATCAAGCCATTATGTGTCAGCAGCAAGATCAAGATGTGATGGCTAAAATTGAGACGTACTCAGGAGAGGAGTATCTCACCTACGTTGATGGAGAGCGCCACTTCATTGATATGAAAAAAGTACCCTTATTAGATAATAAAGGTGCAGTACAAGGGTTAATTGGTATCGGCCGTGATATTACTGCACACCATCGCTTACAAAAACGTTTAAAAGTAGCTAATGCTGTTTTTGAAAATAGCCAAGAAAATATTATTGTTGCCGATCAAATGGGCGATATTGTTTCTATCAACCGCTCTGCTTGTCAATTATTCGGTGTGCGTAAATCAGAATTACTCGGTCAAACAGTAAAAGAAGTCTTGCCTCAAGAACTCAATTCAAAACTCTTTAAAAAGTTGGAAGCTGAAGGAGAGTGGAAAGGTGATATTACCTATCACAATAAACTAGGGGAAATACGCTTTGCGTGGCTCGATGCCTATGTTGTTAAATTAGAGGAAGGAGCGAGTAATCATATTTACTCTTTTACTGATTTAAGCCAAAACAAGAACATCGAAAGTAAAATTCAGTTCTTATCTAAACATGATCCTTTAACGGGGTTAGCAAACCGTATTGCACTCTTCACTAAACTTGAAGATGCGATTAATCGTGCGCGCTTTAATGAAACAGCTGTGGCGGTAATATTAATAGACATTAATCGCTTTAAGCTCGTTAATGACCAGTATGGACATAATGAGGGAGATAAAGCACTGCAACAGATCGCCTCTCGGTTAAAAAACTGTATCTCTGAAAAAGATACTGTCGCGCGTTTTGGTGATGATGAGTTTGTTATTGTTATTGATAACCTTAAAAATGAACATGATGCCGCATTGGTTGCACAAAAGGTCACACAAGAATTTGATCATCAATTTACGATTGCTGATATTGGTGCGTCACTGAGCGCAACGATGGGGATTGGTTTATATCCAGATGATGGTATTGATGCCGATACGCTGTTATTGAATGCAGAAAAGGCGATGCAGCGTGCCAAAGGTGATCAGCGTAGCTCATACCACTTTTATACCGACCAATTAACACAACAATCTTCAGAGCAATTACAGTTAGAAGAAGAGTTAAATATTGGCATACAAGAAGATCAGTTTGAGCTTTATTACCAGCCTCAATATGATCTTAATAAAAAGCTGATTGTTGCGATGGAAAGCCTATGGCGCTGGAACCATCCTAAGCATGGGGTATTATTACCGGATCAATTTTTAAGTTTAGCTGAAGAGAGTGGCTTGCTGGTTCAACTTGGCTTGCACATGTTAGAAAAAGTAGCGTTACAGACTGTGCGTTGGAAAAAAGCGAATATCTTCTTTGGGCGTATTGCGATCCATTTTTCAGCAAGTCAACTTGAGCAAATTAGCTTGATCGCAGATATTCAAACGATCGTAAAAGAGAGTGGTTGTAGTGTAAAAGATATTGAGTTTGAAGTAGAAGAGGCAACCTTTGACTCGCATAATTATACCGTGCATGAAAACCTGTTTAATATCCATAAACTAGGCATTGCGATTACCATTTCAGGCTTTGGGGCTGATATTCCAGTATTTCATTATATTGAACCCTTAGGCATTGAAAAGTTCAAAATTGCCGAAGATTATATTCAGCATGTGCCGGGACGTTTAGTGGGTCAAGCAATGATTAAATCAGTGATGTCCTTAGCCCGTGAATTAGGGGTTGATGTTGTTGGTGAGGTGATTAATAGCGATGAGCAGGACGCGTTTATTCAAGAGCATGAAATTTCCCCTGCTAAGCCGTATCATCCACAACCTATGAAAGTGAGTGAAGCGACTTTTTATTTACGCTGTCATAAGAAAAAGTAGTGACTGCTTTTGCGTTTTTTAAGGTAAATAAATAGATGGATTTTTTCTCTTTAGAGCATGAATGGTTTGAGAGTGCTGCTTATGTTGCACTCTCTGCAACGATCTATTTTTCACTATTATTAGGGACTTCACTTCGCGTTATTATTAAGCGCAAGCCGATTGGTGTCTCACTTGCTTGGTTATTCCTGATTTATGCTGTGCCGTTACTGGGTATTATTGGTTATTTTATTTTTGGTGAGCTTCACCTTGGTAAAAAACGCCATAAGCGCAGTGAAACGATGGCGGGTAGCTTTAAACAATGGCTCGATGATGAAGTACAAGAAAATCGTTTACCAGAAAATGTAATCTCTCCTTCAGTTGCATCTATGCAGCGTTTTATCCAATCCTACACGGGTGTACCGATGATGCTCGGTAATGACCATCATTTACTTGATTCAACGGATCAAATTTTGATGGAGCTGACCGATAAAATTAAAGGTGCTAAAACACGTTGTTATCTGATGTTTTATATCTGTAATGAGGGTGGATTGGTTGATCCGCTACTAGATGCGTTGATGGCCGCTGCACAGCGTGGTGTAGAGTGTAAATTATTGCTTGATTCTGTGGGCAGTAATGCGTTCTTTAAAGGTAAGAAACCTAAGCAGTTAAGAGAGGCGGGTATTGAGGTTGTTGAGGCGCTACCGGTTGGTGCATTTCGATTATTGTTTCAACGCCAAGATCTGCGTATGCATCGTAAGTTAGTCTGTATTGATGATGATGTTGCCTATACGGGCAGTATGAACTTGGTGGACCCTGCTTATTTTAAAACAGATCAAGGCGTAGGGCAGTGGGTCGATATTATGGTACGTTGCAAAGGACCTATTATTCAGCAGATGCAAGGACTGTTTATTTGGGATTGGTACCTTGAAACTCAGCAAAATATTCCTCTACCAAGTGCGGATAAAAATCGTTTTCCGATTGTAGGCGAACAGTATGCTCAACTTATCCCCTCTGGTCCCGGATTTGGTATTGCTAGCATCCATCAAGTATTATTAACTGCAATTTATGAAGCCAAATATAGTCTGGTATTAACTACCCCCTATTTTGTGCCTGATGATAGTTTACTGGCTGCATTGCAGGTTGCTGCAATGCGAGGTGTGGATGTAAAAGTTATTTTACCTGCTAAAAATGACTCGGTGATGGTTAAGTATGCCTCGCGTGCTTTTTTTGAAGAGCTATTGACCTCAGGGGTAAAAATTTATAAATTCCATGGCGGTCTACTGCATACCAAGAGTATCGTGGTAGATGAAGAGATTGCGTTAGTCGGCACGGTTAATCTAGATAGACGTAGTTTTTGGTTAAATTTTGAAATGACCATGTTAATTGATAACAGTGAGTTTGCCGGCGAGCTATTAACTACACAGATGCATTATCTGTTAGCGTCACAACAATTAGTTTTGAGTGAGTGGAATAAGCGCAGCTATTTTAAGAAACTCTTAGAGAGCTCTGCTTACCTATTTAGTCCCCTTTTATAATGAGAAAAAAATGAATAATAATCAACAAGCAGCACAGCACTTACTTAATAATCGTAAAGCGGGTGTTACCGTTACGCCTTTAGCCGCAGAACTAAGCCCTAAAGATTGCGAACATGCATTTCAAATTCAAGCTGAGATGATTGCATTGCGTAGTGATGCTGTTGCTGGCTGGAAATGTTTATTACCGTTAGAGAACGGCAATATTATCGCCGCGCCTATCTTCGCAGATACACTGCAATCGGGTGATAACTGTGCACTGTTTATGGATGGTGGTAAAGCACGTGTTGAGCCAGAGATTGCATTTGTACTTGGTACGGATCTTCCTGCCCGTGCAGAAGGCTACACAGCGGATGAAGTAGATGCTGCGATTAAAGGTTGTCATATGGCGTTAGAGCTTATGCAAGCACGTTACCGTGAATATCCAGATGCAACATTTTTTGAAAAACTAGCAGATGGTATGGTTAACCAAGGTCTTTTCTTAGGTCCTGAGATCGAAAAAAGTAAAGCATATGCTGCAAGTAAAATTAATATTACTTTTGATCAACAGTCTGGCAAGCAAGAGATGGAAGGTTCACATCCAAATGAATTACCATACAAGCCTGTGCAATGGATGATTAACTTTATGAGCCAACGTGGCGTTAACTTTAAAGCTGGGCAAGCATTTATTACCGGTTCTTACAAAGGTATCGTTGAAGTTGACTTTAACCAAGAAACGGCAATTAGCTATGCAGATCTTGGTGAATATAAAGTAACGTTTAAAGAGCTGTAAACCTCTCTCAATTATTGTTTTGATAGGCGCTCAGTCATCCTGTTATCGTCGTTAAAGGTAAATTAATTTTGCCTTTTACTGGCGTTCAACAGCAATGATTGAGCGCCTATTTTTTTCCTTTTCTTTGTTTTTTCAATCCCCTCGACTGACATCACACTTTATCTACGAACATTAACAATCGTTAATGTTGGCAACAGTTTGGCTTAATCTTTCTCTTCTTATACTTACCCTATTATTTTAATTCAAAAGGGGAAGTTATGAACGTACTCGGTTATATGCAAAAAGTGGGTAAAGCTTTGATGGTGCCAGTGGCAACATTACCAGCAGCCGCTATTTTAATGGGGATTGGTTATTGGATCGATCCTGTTGGTTGGGGTAGTGAAAGTATTGTCGCTGCTTTCCTAATTAAATCAGGTAGTGCGATTATCGACAATATGGCATTGTTGTTTGCTATTGGTGTTGCATTTGGTTTAAGTCGAGATAAAAGCGGTAATGCCGCACTTTCTGGTTTTGTTGCTTTCATGGTACTAACAACGCTACTTTCTCCTGCTGCTGTTGCACAATTAGAAGGGGTTGATATTAGCGAAGTACCAGCTGCTTTTGGTAGTATTAACAATCAATTTATCGGCATCTTAATCGGTATTATTTCTGCTGAAATTTATAATAAATTTTCAACGGTAGAGTTACCAAAAGCGTTAGCTTTCTTTAGTGGTAAGCGTTTAGTTCCTATCCTAACTTCTATTGCTGGTATGTTATTAGCATTTGTATTCCTTTATGTTTGGCCAATTATCTTTGAAGGGTTAAGTACTTTTGGTCAATACTTACAGTCACTTGATGCTGTTGGTGCAGGTCTATTTGGTTTCTTTAACCGCCTTATGTTAATGGTTGGTATGCATCATGCTCTATACCCAATCTTTTGGTTTGATGTTGTTGGTATTAATGATATTCCAAACTTCTTAGGTGGCGCAGCCTCTATTGCTAATGGTACGGGTATTGTTGGTAAAACAGGTATGTACCAAGCAGGTTTCTTCCCTATCATGATGTTTGGTTTACCGGGTGCGGCACTTGCTATGTACCACTGTGCAGAAGCGCGTAATAAAGATAAAGTTTTCTCTATTATGATTGCCGCAGCGATGGCCTCTTTCTTTACAGGTATCACAGAACCACTTGAATTTAGCTTTATGTTCTTAGCGCCTGCGCTTTACCTTGTACATGCAGTATTAACAGGTATTTCGCTTTATATTGCAGCAAGCATGGAGTGGATGGCTGGATTTGGTTTCTCTGCTGGTTTCGTTGATTTTGTATTATCAAGTCAAAACCCGTTAGCGACTAAATGGTATATGTTAATCGCGCAAGGTCTGGTTTTCTTTACTGTTTATTACTTCCTATTCCGTTTCATTATTCAAAAATTCAATCTAAACACGCCGGGACGTGGTGAAGATATGAATGCTGCTGAAGGTGAAACTGAAACTGATATGCCGACACTCGCGCTAGCATATATTAAAGAGCTTGGCGGAGACGATAACATCGTTGAAGTTGATAACTGTATTACACGTTTACGTTTAACAGTAAAAGACTCTGCATTAGCTAATCAAGATGCGCTAAAAGCACTTGGTGCTGTCGCTGTTGTTCCAATGGGTAAAGAGGGACTTCAAGTTATCATCGGATTAGGCAAGGTAGATAAAGTTGCTGACGCAATGAAAATTGCTTTAAAAAAATAGTGTTAAAAGATAGCTTATTAATAAGTTATCAGTAAAGACTCTCCTAAGTTAAATAATTTTATTAGATTATTTAGCATGTTATTAAAGGTGACCTTCGGGTCGCCTTTTTTGTTACTATATCCGGTATAAAGTACAGTATAAATTATTGTATGAACTCCAGTAGGCATGCAGATGAAAATATTAGTTGTAGAGGATGATCAAACCACGCGTGAATTTGTGGTTAAAGCATTAATGCAAGAAGGCTTTGTTGTTGATAGTGCCGGTGATGGTAAAGAAGGACTAATGATGGTTATTAGTTGTGAATATCAATTGGTTATTCTTGATCGGATGCTACCTAGTTTAGATGGTTTAAAATTACTTGCTGCGATGCGCGCTACCGAGATAAATACACCGGTGTTAATTTTAAGTGCGCTTGATAGTGTTGAGCAACGCGTTGAAGGGCTAACCGCAGGCAGTGATGATTACTTAACCAAACCTTTTGCGCTGGTGGAATTATTAGCAAGGGTTAATATTATTTTACGCCGACATCGCCCGATAACTCATAACAATCAAATAAAAATAGGTCCACTTACACTTAACCTGCTTTCACAAAAAGTGACCTACCATGAACAATCTATTTTATTACAAAATAAAGAGTTCGTTTTACTCAGCTATCTAATGCAGCACCCGGATGAAGTTGTTTCACGTATGCGTTTATTTGAAGCGGTTTGGGACTATCACTTTGATCCTAAAACTAACGTGATTGATGTGCACATTGCTAAATTACGTAAAAAATTAGAAATTAAAGGTTTCTCCTCTCCAATAGAAACAGTACGTGGAGCGGGTTATGTTATTCGCCAACCATAAAGCGCTTTCGAGTTCATCGATTTTAAAGTGGTTGGTTTCATTTTCTATCGTTATTATTTTTATGATGGGATTATTGATGTTCCAGCTTTATCACCGCTCTGTCGAGTTGTATAACGACAACCTTGACCAGTGGTTGATCAGTGAATCTGAAAAACTTGCACAAGCCTCCAAGAAAGAAACACTGACATTATCCAAGCTCAAAAAAGAGGAACGATATTATTATCACTTTAATGAGTCAAATCATGCAGAAGTAAATCGTAACTATCCCGTTATCGCACAAATAGAGCGACAATCTACTAAGCAGGAACCTACAATAAACGATTACCCTACAATGCGTGCGACTAAAGTTATACTTGCGGATGGTCGAGAGTTGGTTGTTGGAATGGATAGAGAGCATTATCAGCAATTTAAGAAAAAATTGGATACTTCTTTTTTAGGCGGAATTTTCTTTCCTTTTTTTACTCTATTTATTATGGCTGCATGGATTGCGATGCGTATTTTAAATCGGCTCAATTTGGTTAATGAAACAATGAATAGAGTGATGCATGGAGAGCGCGGTGTCCGTTTGAAAGTGAGCGAGCAACAGGATGAGTTTGATACCTTAGCTAGCCACCTAAACCGTATGTTGGACCAACTTGAGAGCAGTGAATCAAAATTAAAATCGCTCACGGTGGATATTGCGCATGATTTACGCACGCCGATGGGGCGTATTAAATTACGTATCGAAGACCTACTCAGCAGTGGGCAGTTTTCCGTTAATAATGAGCAGCAATTAGTCGCTATACAGCAAGATTTCTCACTACTTATTGATACATTTAGTGGCATGATGGAACTGTATAACTTAGAAACAGGGCGTGTTCCGGTTGAAAAAGTACGTTGTGATTTGGGGAAAATAGTGAATGACGTATTAGATTTTACTGAGCCTTTAGCTGCTGAAAAAAATCAGGCCATTTACCTGACTATTGATATGTCATGTGCTTTACAGGGCAATCCAAGCCTATTGTTTAGAGCGGTATTTAACTTAGTGGATAATGCCATTAAATACACACCAGAAAATGGGGTGATAGAAATTATTATCGATTATTTCGGTGTGGTTATTGCGGATAACGGTAAAGGGATTAAAAGAGAAGATCGCGAACGTGCATTAGATCAATTAGTACGTTTAGACCCAAGTCGCTCAGTACATGGCTTTGGCTTAGGTCTCGCACTGGTTAATACAGTGATGAAAATCCACAATGGTCAGATAAGCCTGAGTGATAACTCCCCAGGCTTACGAGCGCGTTTATTATTTAACGATCTAGTCCATAAATAATTGTAGTAACTCATTAAGGTAGCGGTGACCAAGGTCTGTCATTAACCAATGGTCGCTGTTTTTTATTAATAGCTGCTTATTAATGGCTTGCTGTATTGGATCTGAAATAGTATCAACACTCAGCCCGGTATATTGTTCAAACTCCGCAAAAGGAATCGGTGCAAATAAACGCAAACGGTTCATCATATATTCAAACGCTAAATCTTCCTTTGCAACCGTTTCACTGCTATCTAAAAATGGGCGACTCTGATCTAAATAACCTTTGGGATGCTTAATCTTAGTGGTGCGTATTATTTTGTTCTCAAGAGGTAATGTTAGCTTGCCATGGGCGCCACAACCAATGCCGATATAATCAGAAAAAGACCAGTAGTTAAGGTTATGCTGACACTCAAATCCTACTTTACAGTATCCTGAAATCTCATATTGTTGATAACCATTATCGGCTAATAACTTAACTCCCGCTTGTTGAATCTCCCAAAGTAATTCATCTTCTGGCAGCGTTGGTGGGTGTGAAAAGTACTGCGTATTTGGCTCAATGGTTAGTTGGTACCAAGAAAGGTGCGTTGGTTGTAAGTCTATCGCCGTTTGCAGGTCAAATAACGCATCCTCAAGGCTTTGATCTGGTAAGCCATGCATCAGGTCTAGGTTGAATGTACTCACGCCACTGTGCTTCGCTTGAAGCGCTGCTGACTTCGCTTCTTCAACGCCGTGGATACGCCCTAGCTTAGTTAATTTTTCCTGCTGGAAACTTTGTACTCCGAAGGAGAAGCGACTAATACCTGCTGCTTTAAACTCCGCTATTTTACTGTTTTCAATGGCACCGGGGTTGGCTTCTAGGGTTATCTCAATCTCTTTTTTAAAGGGAATGTTTTTTTCGATTTCGGTTAATAACCACTTAATACCCGCTGCAGAAATAAGGCTAGGAGTCCCACCACCGATAAAAATGGTGTCGATAATGCGCCCTTGTGCATAAACCAGATCGATTTTGAAATCGTCAATCAGCGCTTGTAGGTACGCTTGCTCTGGAATATCGCCACGCAATTTGTGCGAGTTAAAGTCGCAGTATGGGCATTTTTCAATGCACCATGGTATATGGATATAAAGACTCAGTGGTGGTAATTGCATTTATTGGCCTAATTGTACTTTTAATTTTTCGACTAACAATGTGAGTGCTTTGCCGCGATGGCTTAACTCACTTTTACGTTGTTTGGTGAGTTGTGCTGAGGAACACTGGTCAGACTCAACCCAAAAGATAGGATCATAACCAAAACCATTTTCGCCATTTTCTTTATCAGTAATTGTACCTTCCCATGTGCCTTGGCAGATGATCGGTGTTGGGTCGAGTTCGTGACGCATATACACCAAAACACACTGAAAACGTGCGTTGCGTTGTGCTTCACCGACACCCTTTAATCGACTTAATAGTAGATCAATGTTGTCTTGATCTGTGGCATTTTCACCAGCGAAACGTGAAGAGTAGATGCCAGGTTGGCCACTTAAAAAATCAACTTCTAATCCTGAATCATCAGCGATAGCAGGTAACCCTGTCACTTTTGCTGCATGACGCGCTTTAATAATTGCGTTCTCAACAAATGTAGTGCCTGTTTCAGCGACTTCACTCACATCAAAATGACTTTGTGGTAAAACATCGATCGAGAAACTATTTAATAGCTCACTCATCTCTTTGACTTTACCTTTGTTGCCGGTTGCCAGTACCCATTGTTTATTCATTTTTTACTCCAAATACAGACCAAAATGCTAAATGCAGGAAGGCTAGAAAGTAAAATACCTTCAGCGTTCTCGCATTATAGCCTTTCAGCCTTATTGTTTTTTATTCCACATAAAACTTATGTTCGAATTTAAGACGGTTGGTTTTGTCCTGCGCTTTTATCTGCACATCAAATTTTACAATCTCTTCATTGGTGAAGGGGTAGGTTGCGATGTAATAGATCGACTTTCCTTCTTTGATTTTTTTAAATGCGAGTTGCTGTTTTTGACCAATTAAGTTGCGACCAATGCCGATTAGCTGAGCTTCAATTGGCATTGACTGCTGATTTTTATCTAATACAGAAATATTGACTAGCCCTGTGTGCTTACTGCGTTTTAGCCCATATTGTGCTGCGATAGCAGGTTCAATGAACATCGAGGGCAGTGCGATATAGTGAACTTCAAGATTAGCAAAATCTTGTTTTTGTTCTGCAATGCTCGGTAAACTAACAAGGGTAAAGAGCGCTGCAAAGAGTAGTTTTAACATATTTTTCCTTAAATAGTGTCTGGGATCTTTTTAGGGTTTTTAATGCGTACTAGTTTATGACGATTAAGCGCTCCTTTCTCAACAATGACTGCACTTTTAGGGACTTTAAATTGCTTGCTAAGAAACTTGATCAGGTGCTTGTTGGCTTGGCCATCAACAGGTGGCGCTGTAATGGCAATTTTTAGCTCATCGCCATGTAATCCTACAAAAGCATCACGGCTTGCTTTGGGTTGTAAAACAAGACGCAACAAAAGATCGTCGGCGTCTTGTTTGAGGTAAGGTTTATCCATTTATAGCTAAAATAACTTACTTAATAGATCATTGACCAGAATTTCTACAAACTGTAAGCCTAACAGCACCACAACCATCGACAGGTCTAAACCACCAATCGGGGGAATAAAACGGCGTACTGGCGCAAGTAATGGCTCACTGAGTTGATGCATTACCGCTTCAATTGGGTTACGCCCTTGGCTTACCCAACTTAAAATTGCACGTAATACGAGTACCCAGAAGATAATTTTGAAAACGGCGGTTAACAAAATCACTAATCCAGATACAGCAATAATCGTAGGATCAAGCGCCATATTCATGATTAGGCTGAGTGATATCACCTTTAAGCATGCGACGATAAAACCAAACACAATCGTTGCGCAGTCCCAACCACCTAAGCTTGGTATAACACGGCGCAATGGGGCAACAATTGGCTGGGTTGCTTTGACGATAAATTGGCTGAATGGGTTATAAAAGTCAGCGCGTGCAACTTGTAACCAAACACGTAGCAGAATGACCATAATGTAGAGATCAAATACGGTATTAACTAAAAAATTAACTGAGTTCATATGTTCGTTTTACCTATTTAGGGAAATAAAAAATTAAAATAAAGATTCCATCTCTGCACCACGATCAGCGGCAGCTTGCATTGCTTTAGCTACTGTTTCTGAAAGTCCGTGCTCATTAAATGTTTTAATCGCTTCTGCAGTTGAACCGCCTTTTGAGGTGACATTCTCACGTAATGTTGTCAGGCTAATATCTGGGTTTTGTTCGACCATTTGTGCACTGCCTAATGCGGTTTGTAAAACAAGTTGTTTTGCTTGTTCATCAGTAAAGCCCATTTGTGTCGCTTTTGCATGCATCGCTTCCATAAATAGGAAAAAATAAGCAGGTGCAGAGCCAGAGGCAGCGATAACGGCATCGATCATTGACTCTTTATCAACCCAGATCATCTCTCCTACTGCTTGCATGAGTTGTTCGGCAAAGGTTTTATTTTCAGTATTAACCTGTGCTGAAGCAAACAGTCCGGTCATCCCTTTTTGTAATAATGCTGGTGTATTTGGCATTGCACGGATAACAGCGGTATTTTCTCCGAGTATTGTTTGTAAGCGATTAACAGAAATTCCCGCTGCAATTGAAATAACCAGCTTGTTACTAAAATCAACACCAGCATCAACAAGTGCTTGGCAAACCACCGCCATAATTTGCGGTTTGACGGCGAGTACAATCACTTCAGCCCAGGTTGCCGATGCATTATTATCTTGGCTGCCGTTAATGCCTAACTGCTGTACTAATTTATTGGTTGTTTCTGCACTTGGTTCACTTGCACAGATAAAATCGCTTGGGTAACCATCTTTTATTAAACCACTAATAATACTTGATGCCATGTTGCCAGCACCAATAAAGGTAATTTTTTTATGTAACATTGTTTAATTCCCTAATTATAATTTTAATCTCTTGAACCAAAAATATCAGTGCCGATTCGCACCATGGTACTGCCACATTTAATTGCGCTTTCTAAGTCGCCACTCATGCCCATGGACAGTGTGTCGACCTCTGGGTATATATTTTTTAGTTCTTGATAGATGTTATGGAGTTCATCAAACTGTTTTTCAAGACGTTGAATATTTTCTGTTTTTTCTGGGATTGCCATAATACCACGTAGCTTTAAGCGTGGTAGATCACTAACTTGTGATGCAAGTTCAATAACTTGCGATAAAGTAGTACCTGACTTGCTTGCTTCTCCGCTAATATTGACCTGTAAACAGATATTAAGCTGAGGTAGTTCCGGTGGACGTTGTTGATTAAGTCGTTGTGCTATCTTCAAACGCTCAACACTTTGTACCCAATCAAAATGCTCTGCAACTGGGCGCGTTTTATTTGATTGTAATGGGCCAATAAAATACCAGTAGATTGGCTCTTTAAAGTCACTGTCGTCGTTAATTTTTTTTATTTTTTCAACGCTTTCTTGTACATAATTTTCACCAAAATGGCGTAGCCCTTCGTGGTAAGCCTGTTTAATTAGATTAACTGGTTTAGTTTTACTCACAGCTAATAGTTGAATTTGATCTGCATTGCGTTGTACTTGCGCGGCAGCATAGGCTATTTTTTGTGTAACACTATTTATTTTTTTTTGCATATGAGTCATTTTTAATAGGATTTTAAATTTATGGATATCACGGAATTATTAGCATTTAGTGTAAAGCATAATGCGTCAGATCTACACCTTTCTGCAGGTGTACCACCAATGATTCGAGTAGATGGTGAAGTGCGTAAGGTAAATGTGCCTGCATTAGAGCATAAAGAGGTGCATAGCCTAATTTATGACATCATGAATGATAAACAACGTAAAGATTTCGAAGAAAAATTAGAAACCGATTTTTCTTTCGAGATTCCTGATTTAGCACGTTTTCGTGTTAATGCTTTCAATCAAAAACGTGGTGCTGGTGCTGTTTTTCGTACCATTCCTAGCAAAGTATTAACCCTTGATGATTTAAATGCACCTGATATTTTCAAAAAAATATCAGATTTCCCACGTGGACTCGTATTGGTCACTGGGCCTACCGGTTCAGGTAAATCAACAACGCTTGCTGCAATGATAGATTATATTAATGACAGTCGCCACGAACATATATTAACCATTGAAGACCCGATCGAGTTTGTACACGAAACCAAAAAGTCGCTGATTAACCAACGTGAAGTTTTTAAAGATACCTTGAGCTTTGACGCCGCACTACGTAGTGCATTGCGTGAGGATCCGGATGTTATTCTGGTCGGTGAGTTACGTGATTTAGAAACGATTCGTTTAGCGCTAACTGCCGCTGAAACAGGTCACTTAGTATTTGGTACGTTACATACGACTTCTGCCGCTAAAACTATTGACCGTGTGATCGATGTATTTCCTGCTGAAGAGAAGAGCATGGTACGGTCGATGTTATCGGAATCATTACGTGCTGTTATTTCACAAACGTTACTGAAGAAAAACGGTGGTGGGCGTGTTGCCGCACATGAAATTATGATTGGCATTCCTGCAATTCGTAACTTGGTACGCGAAGATAAAGTGGCACAAATGTACTCGGTTATTCAAACGGGAATGGTGCATGGGATGCAAACATTGGATCAATGTCTACGTAATCTTGTGAGTCGAGGCGAAGTCTCACATGCAGACGCAGCTCAGAAGGCGGCCGATCCAAAAACATTTTAATATCAGCTAGATAACCAGGGAGGTACAGGAGCATGTTACAAAAGTTACTGATAAAAACATCTGAATTTAAAGCGTCAGATCTCTACATTTCGGTCGGTTTACCCGCGACGATGAAGCTAAATGGACGTTTAGAGTCGTTGACTAAGACGAATTTAACTGAGGATGATGTTTTTTCATTATTAAAAGAGATGATGGGCGAAAAGCGCTTTGCTGATTTTGAACTCACAAAGGAAGCAAACTACGCAGTAAGCACTGAATATGCTGGGCGTTTTCGTGTCAGTGCGTTTATGCAAAAAGAACAACCAGGTATGGTTATTCGCCGCATAGAAGGGATCATTCCAACTTTTGAAGAGCTATTTTTACCTGTACAGCTTAAAGAAACGTGCATGGCAAATCGAGGTTTAGTGCTGTTTGTAGGAGCGACAGGCTCTGGTAAATCAACCACACAAGCCGCGATGATTGGTTATCGTAATCAAAATGCATCGGGTCATATACTCACGATTGAAGACCCGATCGAATTTGTGCATGAGCATGGAAAATCAGTGGTGACACAGCGTGAAGTGGGTATTGATACTGACTCTTTTGAAGAGGCACTTAAAAACTCATTACGTCAAGCGCCTGATATTATCTTGATTGGTGAGATTCGTACCCGTGAAACCATGGAGTTTGCAATCACCTTTGCTGAGACTGGGCACCTGTGTATGGCCACGTTACACTCAAATAACGCCAACCAAGCCTTAGAGCGTATTTTACATTTAGTCCCTAAGGATAGACATCGTCAGTTCCTATTTGACCTCTCGGTTAACCTACGTGCGATTGTTGCACAACAACTCATCCCAACAACTGACGGGAAATCACGTCGTGCTGCATTTGAAATTTTATATAATACGCCGACCATGGCGGAAGCGATCCGCAAGGGAGAGTTACATACCTTAAAAGAGATAATGAAAAGTTCGACTGAGCATGGCATGCAGACCTTTGACCAAGCACTTTTCAATCTTTATGAGGAAGGGGTAATTGGTTATACAGAAGCGTTAGCGCATGCGGATTCAACCAATGATGTACGCTTATTGATTAAGCTTAACTCTACAGAAGGGCGTAAGTCATTTGGTTCACGAGGTATGCTTGATGATATAACGCTTGATTATTAGTTTAATCAGCCGTCAGCTTTTAGCTATTAATAACAGCAACTACAACTAGTTTCGCGGTTGCTGTTTTGCGATTGTCACGCTAAAGACATGACCTAAATGTATTAGTGCTTGATCAATAAGCGACAAATACGCTTTAATAGCTCATCACTTATTAAACGCCCTGAGAGGCGTTTTGTTTTAGGAATAAACATGATTATTGTACTTTCTCCTGCGAAGACTCTTGATTTTGAAACCCCCGCACCAACCGATGAATACTCAAACGGAACATTATTATCGGAGAGTGAACTGCTTATTGCGCGTTGTCAGCAACTGTCGATGCAAGACATTGCCTCACTGATGAAAGTGAGTGATAAAATTGCAGGACTTAACGTTGCTCGTTTTGCTGAGTGGCAACAACCACTGACAGTAGACAATGCCAAACAAGCGCTGTTTGCGTTTAAAGGTGATGTTTACACTGGTTTACAAGCTGAAACCTTAGCGCCTAAAGTACTTACCTATGCACAACAACATTTGCGTATTCTTTCTGGTTTGTATGGTTTATTAAAACCGTTAGATTTGATGATGGCATACCGTTTAGAGATGGGTACTAAGTTAGACAATTTACGTGGTACTAATTTATATCAATTCTGGGGTTCTATTGTAACGGAAGCGGTTAATGATGCTTTGCAAGCACAAGGGGATAAATTATTAGTTAACCTTGCATCGAATGAATACTTTAAAGCGGTAAAGAAAAAAGAGCTAAAAGGCGATATTATTACCCCAATCTTTAAAGATCAGAAAAATGGCCAATACAAAGTAATTAGTTTTTATGCCAAGAAAGCACGCGGATTAATGGCGCGTTATATATTAGAGAATGAGTTAACTGAGGTCGAGCAACTAAAAGGCTTTGATGTCGATGGGTATTATTTCGTACCTGCTGATTCAACGGCAACGGATCTGGTTTTTTATCGTGATGAAAGGTAAATAAAGCGTCGAGTGACGAGCTTCGAGAGTCGTTTCTCGAAACTCGAAGCTATCAGTTCTTTACTCTTCGCTAGTTGCTGCTTTCTTAGCGGCTTTAGCGGCGAAATCAGGTTTACCTTTAGATTTTTTAGTACGGTGACGTTGCTTACCCATCTCCTCTTTTTTCTTCTGACGTTTTGCTTTTTGAAGCTCTTTCACTTCTTTTTCGCGTGCTTTACCTTTTTTCGTCACTGGTTTCTTAGACTTACGTAAGCTTACCTTCGCTTCTTTGTTCACTGGGCGTAGTGATTTGATTACGCGACGTTTTAACACTTGGTCGGTGTAACGTTCAACCTTGCTTAAAATATCTACGTCATGTGCTTCAATCAGTGAAATTGCATTACCTTTTTTACCACCACGTGCTGTACGCCCAATACGGTGAACATAAATATCTGCACTGCGTGGCATATCGTAGTTAATGACGTGCGTAATATCAGGTACATCGATACCACGTGCAGCGACATCTGTTGCAATCAGGATATTAACGTTGCCTTCTTTAAATTGGCGTAATGATTCGTTACGTTTCTCTTGATCCATTTCACCACGTAGGTAGTTACATGGGATTTGTAGTTCAGCTAATTGAGCAACCAATTCTGTTAGGCGATCACGTGTTTTAACAAACACAATCATCTTTTGTGGTTGATCATGCAATGGCTCTTGTTGAAGAATAAATGCTAACAGTTGTAATTTATGTTCAGCATTATCGGCAAGATGAATCCACTGGTTAATTTTGCCACTTTCGCGACGAGAAACTTCAGCTGTTAATTGCGCTGGGTTAGTCAAAATATCACGAGAGAACTCACGTAAGCCTTTACCTTCTAATGTCGCTGAAAATAGAGAGGTATGTTTGCGCCAGCGTGTTTCACCTGCGATTCTGTCCATAGTATCGATAAAGCCCATATCTAACATACGGTCTGCTTCATCAAGCACTAATGTTTCTACTTCACGGCAATCGAATGCTTCTGCTTCGATATATTCCATCAAGCGACCTGGTGTTGCGATCACGATATCAACGTTTTCCATGATCACATCTTCTTGTGCTTCGTAAGAGATGCCACCAATGATATTACCAACAACCAAGTCGGTATCTTCAGTTAAGTTTTGTGCTACTTCGCTTATTTGCACTGCAAGTTCGCGAGTTGGCGTTAATATTAAAATACGAGCTGAACCACCTTTACGACGAGGAAAGTCAATTAAGCGTTGTACAGCAGGTAATAAAAAAGCTAACGTTTTGCCGGTACCTGTAGGCGCACTTGCCATAATATCTTGCTCATCCATAGCAACGGGAATAGCGAGCGTTTGAATGCTTGTCGGGCGTGTATGGCCCATTTTTTCTAGAGCATTTAAAAGGTGTTGGTCGAGTTCAAGCGCATCAAAAGACATGGGTTTTTCCAATAATAAAGGGGGTTTCAGTAATAATAGGAGCTATTATAAAACAAATCCCGATAGAATCGGGATTTTTAATGTGAAGTTACTTAAAAACATCGCTATAACGTTCATTGACCTCTATTATTTGATTTTTATGTTTCCTAAAGGCCTCGACTACCAGTGGGTCGAAGTGCAATCCTTCTTGATCATCAATAAATTGTAATACTTCATTCATTGGCCATGCTTTTTTATAACAACGGTCATGAGCAAGGGCATCAAATACATCTGCTAATGAAGCTATTCGTCCCACTAAGCTGATCTCTTCGCCTTTAAGGCCATTAGGATAACCGCTGCCATCCCACTTCTCATGATGTTGATAACTGATTAATGCTGCATATTTTAAGATGTCTTGGTTAGAGTAACGTACTAACTCATAGCCAATTTCTACATGAGACTGCATTATTTTCCACTCTTCTGGCGTAAATGAGCCCGGTTTGTGCAAAATATGATCAGGAATGCCGATTTTACCTAAGTCATGCAGTGGTGAAGCAGATTTTATCTTTTCTGATTCAGCGACGCTAAAGCCTAACTCAAGCGCTAAAATACGGGTGATCTCAGCAACGCGTCGAATATGATTTCCGGTCTCTTTAGATTTATGCTCAATCGCCTCACCCAGTAGGTAAACAATCTCACGCTGCCCTTCATCAATCTCATGACGAAGTTCCTCGTTATCAAAGGAGATCTTGGTGTTGCTGGCAAAAAGTTCGATCAGAGCAATATCTTGCTTTGAAAGAGGGGAAAATCCATCAACATAAAACATGACATTTTTTTCAGAGCTACTTTGCATACTTAATACAAAACAGTCCGGATTATAAATGTTTTTTTGCTCTGCCATGCTTTCTGAAATAAGCAGGGAAATATGATTAGGCAGTTTTTCGATATCATCAGGGCTAGTGAAGTGTGAGTATTCCCCACGCGCTTCTAATAAAAGAAACACATCAAGATCGCAATAAAAGCCAACAGCTGACAAATTATGTGCAGGAGTATTAGTGCACTTTGTCAGAAGTTTGGTTAAATAATTGATCGTTTCATCAACTAAGGATTCATAGGTGGTTGCATCAAATAAAACACTTGAAGATTCAACAACTAGCTCTAAGCCCTCTTTATTTTTGTTTAAATTAACAATATTTTGGTAAGAGCGTAATGTGGTACACATTAATGTATCGAGCTTAACACCACTTAATTCGGTTTTATTTTTATAGTCAGAAATATCGTATTCACGAATAATGGTTCGTTCTGGCGCTTGCCCAGGTTGTCCGGTACGGAGCACAATACGGGTATTTTTATTCTGAAATTCATTACGAACAGTTTCTATTAATTTTAGCCCGGCATCATCGGTTTCCATGACAACGTCTATTAACGCAACGGCAATGTCATCATGTTCTAAAAATAGCTGCTCAGCTTCATATGCGGAGTAAGCACTCAGGAAGTGTAAAGGTGTATCGTCCCACTCAAAATTTGAGAGTACGAGTTTAGTGACTGCATGTACCTCTTTATCATCATCAACAATCAAAACCTTCCAAGGAGAGAGATGTAATGAAATAGGGTCGTCAACGTCGGTTATATCATCCTCTATAAAAAGAAGATCACTATCATTCATAAATATATCTCAAAAACGTTGTATAAGGCTATATAAGCAGGCGTAGATTAAAAAAGCCGCCTAAAATATATCATTGCATTTTAGCAATTGGAAAATCATTATGATTGTATTTTCAGTTTGTTATAGTGATATTTACGTAAATTTATTGTAGTTTGTGACTAGTTTCACGTCTTACTTTCATCTTAGTTTAACAGTAGGTTGAATTTTAGTCGTTTTTCTTGTCCTCGCCAGTATATTATTTTAAAGGATCTATTGTGTTTAATATTAATTCTCTCGTTCAGCAACTTCCAAGCTCATTTATCAGTGCAGTGCAGCAAACTATCGACTTAAAAACCAAGCCGCAGGGTAGCCTTGGTTTGTTAGAGCCCCTTGCTGCCAAAATAGCCAAGATACAACATAGCTTATCACCTTCATTGAATGCGCCTTGTGTACTTATTTTTGCAGCAGATCATGGTATTGCCGATGAAGGCGTTAGTTTGTTTCCTAAAGCGGTGACGGAACAGATGGTATTGAATTTTTTATCTGGTGGAGCTGCGATTAATTGTTTTTCACGTCAGAATGGGCTTGATTTGACGATTGTTAATGCCGGTGTTAGTTGTGATTTTGTTGGTGTTGAGCATTCTGGATTTATCAATAAGCCGATTGCTAAAGGCACCAATAACTTTTCAGTCACAGAAGCGATGAGCGAAAAACAGTACTTGCAGGCATTACAGCAAGGCGCAGATATCGTATCAAGTAAATACAATGCAGGCTGTAATGTGATCGGCTTTGGTGAAATGGGTATCGCTAATACGACATCTGCAGCCGCGATTATGTCTGCGCTATTAAATTTATCAGGGGCGAATTGTGCTGGTAAAGGAACTGGTGTTGATGAGGCTGGGGTATTACATAAGGCTAACGTTATCGATCAAGCGATTGAATTACATCAATTAAAAGCTGCTTCACCCGCACAGGTATTACAAAAAGTTGGTGGTTTTGAAATTGTGATGATGGTGGGGGCGATGCTAAAGGCTGCTGAGCTTTCAATGTTGGTGCTAGTAGATGGTTTTATTTGCTCTGTTGCAGCATTGGCTGCGAGTAAAATGGAAGCAAACTTCATTGAATATACGCAATTTTGTCATCAATCTAATGAACAAGCGCATCAGCGATTATTAGCAGCGATGGACGTACAGCCGTTATTAAATTTAGGGATGCGACTGGGCGAGGGCTCTGGGGTTGCAGTGGCTTATCCGCTAGTTGTCTCTGCGGTTAGCTTCTTTAATGAAATGGCTTCCTTTGCAGATGCTGGTGTTTCAAATAGTGAAGGTTAAACCTGTGAATAAAGGGGAAATGCAGTAATGAATATCGTGTTACAAAACTTAAGGCAGCAGTTGATCTTGTTCTTTTATGCGCTCTCTTATTTTACACGTGTACCTATCCCTCGCTGCATTGACTTTGATGATGAGCAATTTCATAAAGCCAATGTTTATTTACCTCTTATTGGACTGGGTGTTGCACTTGTGATGGGCGGGATATTTTATGTTAGCCAATTAATTTTTTCGATTCCTATTAGTCTCATTCTAATGCTTATAGGAGGGCTATTATTAACTGGCGCATTGCATGAAGATGGCTTTGCCGATTGCTGTGATGGCTTTGGTGGCGGTTATAATGCGGCTCAGCGATTAAAGATAATGAAAGATAGCCAAATCGGCAGTTATGCAGGTATTGGTTTAGTTGTTCTATTTATATTAAAACTTAATGTACTAATCGAATTAACTGCAATTAGTTATTCATCTTTGTTTATTGCTTTGTTGCTTGCCCATACGTTAAGTCGTTATGCAGCCTTATTTATTATGCAAACATTACCTTACGTGCGCTTAGACAAGCAGAGTAAGGTACAGTCGTTAGCAACTAAATTACCTCAAGGTTACTTTATATTCGCTTCACTGTGCGCACTTTCTAGCTTATTGCTGCTATCGCCCGCGAATGCAGTAAGTATTGTAGCTATTAGCGTAATAGCTACTTTTATATTGCGTCAATTATTTTTGAAAAGCCTACAAGGTTACACAGGAGACTGTTTAGGTTTTGCTCAGCAGTGTATTGAATTGATTATTCTATTGCTTCTAACCGTGGTACTTCAGGCATGAATACGCAATTAAATATCTACCTAATTCGTCACACTAAACCGTTGATAGCGACAGGTACCTGTTATGGGCAACTTGATTGTCCTGTATCTGATGATTATGAACAACAATTAGCTAAAATTAGTGGTTGTTTTAAGGATAAAAAGATAACTGCTATTTATAGCAGTCCGTTGCAACGCTGTTCGCTACTAGCTGAAGATCTTGCTAAAGTGCACCTTAATAAGGGGGCAACTCTTCTACAATCTAATCACGCTCAAGCAAGTTATGTTCAATCAACGCATAAACAGTCCGTCATTTATGATAAACGCTTTAAAGAGATTAATTTTGGCGACTGGGAAGGGGAAAAATGGAATGATATCGCGCGTATTAAAATAGATGAGTGGAATGAAAACCGCTTATATTTTGAATTCCCCAATGGTGAAACTCCAGCTCACTTTCATGATCGTGTTTTACAGGCCTGGTCGGAACTTATTACAACAAATTTCCTTACCCAAAATCCCATCAATATATTACTCGTAGCACATTCTGGTGTTATTTGTAGCACTCTGTCTAGGTACCTCGAACTTTCACTGGAAAATGTGACCGAACTTACGGTTGATTATGCCAGTATCTCCCAAATCACCTTGAAAAATAACAAGTTAAAGCAGGTTTTTGTCAATCAAAAATCAATCTAGGTTGGTGGTTAACTTGTTGATATTTATATTATTATTTTTTATTTCTTCTGGTTTTTAGTGTTCTGGATCCCGTTTGTAAATCCCCGTTGTGATAGTTATCACTAAACCAAAACTTTGCTGCTTGCAAGCTATTGAGTTGCTTGCATTGATCCGTATTATCCCTTCTCGAAGAAGGGGCATTACCTTCTATAAATAACGATTTGAGTGATACTCATAAGTTAGCAAATATGATCAATATTTAGGTTTTAAGTCATTTGCTTTATATGGAAATAAACGAGTTTCTACGTGGGAATTGTAGAAGGACAAAGACCTCCGAACGAATTATTAAGGAATATAATATGTTTAAAAAAACACTTGTTGCAGCAGCGTTAACAACGCTTGCATTTTCAGCTTCAGCTTATGAAATTGGCGTAAATGAAGAAATTCCAGTTACTGTTTATGGTGTCGCTGCTATCTCTGCAGTGGATTACAATATTAGTGATAATCGTAATGCTCAGACTGGTTATGAACTTGAAAATGAGTCTCGTGTAGGCTTTCGCGCAGGTAAAAATATGACCGATGATTTGCATGTTTTTTTGCAAATTGAATCTGGCTATGTGGGGAATTTTGGTAATGGTGGTGCAGGTGCTTCAGGATCTTTAGGTGTACGTGATACCTTTATCGGCTTAGGTGGCGATTGGGGTAAAGTGCGTTTTGGTCGTGTATTAACACCAATGTATGAACTAATCGATTGGCCATTTTCTAATCCTGGTCTAGGTGCTGTATTTGACTGGGGTGGTACGGTAAAAGGTTATAACGATCGCCATTCTGACCAAGTTCGTTACGACTCGCCAACATGGTCTGGTTTTAATTTTGCGGCATCTGTTGGTCGTGGTGATTCAAGCAAAGAAGGTTCAAACTTCGTTGGCGCCAATATAAAGTATACTGTAAGCACGGTGACATTAATGGCTGCTTTTGAAAGTAATAAAAACTTCAAAGGTGGAGAAACCATAGAAAATAGTGATGATACAACGACCTACAAAGAGGGCGGCGATGTTAATACTTACTTCGTGGGTTTTGAAGCGGGTCTTCCTGGTGGTTTCAGCATCGCTGGTGCATTCAAGCAAGCAGATGCTAAAGACCGTTTCATAAACGGAGATTGGGAGTTCCAAGATGGTGACGCAAGCCAAGGCTCTTATTCTTTAATCGCACAATACTGGAATGGACCTTTTGGACTTCGAGCGGGTTATGCAGCAACGCTAGATTCTGAAATTAATGGTGAAACGCAAGATGATGCTGATAACATCGTATCATTGCAAGTAATGGGTAATATTAACGGTTTCGTACCTTATGCACGTGTTGCTGGTCGTACGTTGACTTCAGTTAATGGAACAAATGCGGACACTGATGTTGTGTTACGTGTTGGTCTTGAATACGGTTTTTAAATATTAGTTAATTAATATTTAAAGTTACTTTAAAAAGTAAAGTGATTAAAATAGTCTCCATATAACGCTAGCTTATGCTAGCGTTTTTCGTTTAAAAAGGAAGTTATAAAAATGCTCAAAAAAATATTTTTTTTAAGTTCAGTGCTATTTTTGTCAGCTTGTGCAACAAATCCAGAAGGTATGAGCAGTGAGCAGTTTGCAAATAACGCTAAGTTGACGACGGGTTATAACGTTACAGAAGTTATAGGTGAAAAAATTCGTCTGATTAACTTAACTCATCGTAGCCGATTACAGGTTTTGAGCTCTGATGCGACATTGCGATTAAAAATTGGTGATCAGGAAACGTCAACACTGATCTTTAATCTGCAATTTCTTGAAAATCAGCAGCGTTATGCTTTTGCATCGATCAATAATATCAGCCAGAAAGCGGTTAAAAGACAAGAAACGGTTAGGCAATGTGATGAACAGTGCTCTGTTACTCAGTACATGATTTTAAATATTAAAACGGATGAACTTAAACTGGCACGAGAGAGTGGTTTGATTTTCTCTATTAATAATACCGCTACTAGTACCGATTTTACCTTTAAGCTACCGAGCAACTATATCGATGGTTTATTTAAAAGATATGAAAAAGAAAAATCGATCTCAGCAAATATTACACCTGTAGTCATTGAAACCAGTGCGCAGAAAAGCAAAGCAATTGAAATGAGCCAATACTGGTTTAATGAGTTGGATAGTGAAGAGCAAATTACTTTTTCGACTTGGTCTATTACAAACAGTAAGCAGCAGTCTAGTATTGCTGACGGTAGCAAAGCGTTGCAAATGGTGCGTTATTGGTATCAGAAAGCGACAGCAGAAGAACAAAAAAAATTACGTATTTGGGCTGTAGGCAATATGAAATAGGATTGTCGTTATACCGGTTTACACATATTTTACTCTGTGGTTAAAGGTTGTTGTTTTGGTCATGCTCCAACCTTTAACTGAATATTGGACTGAAAAGATATGTTACCTACTGCTAGGAAAGGTTTTTTAGGCTTTTCTTGTTAAGTTATACTTTACTCTCCCATACAGCATTCATTAATTTAACCCACTGCTTTATTATCTAGATCCCTTTATATGCTCTACACGGGCATTAACCTGCTTTTTCGTCACGTAATATTGCTATTGATAAGATGACTGAGCTAAAAGTAGTGTGGGAAAGTCTCTTCAAAATTCCTCTGAGCAAACGAATATCACGGCTTTTTCCTATTTTGTATAACAATCCAACGGAGGTGAGGGCGTAATTGATTTTTATTTACTCAAATCTGATTGCATTCTAAGAAATTTTTTCACTAGAGGCTGTTTCACCTCTTGTGAAAGAGTACAACTGTAGGGAATACGGTGCTATGCGCTTAAAAAGTGGAACAAAATGTAGCCGAACATAAGCTTAAAATTGTCGTTAAATTATGTCATGTCGATGACTATTTGAGATGCTGTTGTTCTTTACTTTAAGATATAGCGGCGTTATTTGTTTGTATAACCATTTAACTTACTGATTAAATGGGTTAATTTTATTTTTTTCTTGTTTTTATGTTTTCATGTAAATGACTGCTTTTAATTCATATATTGTTGAATATGCTGCTACATTTTAAATGTTTAAATATCATTCAACCCATTGTTTAAATTAATTAAAATCTATAACTGATCATTTCATACTTCTCCCTTTTTATATATTTTGCGACGCAAATTAAGTATGTTCTTCTTGTGTGGATCGTCATCACAAAAAAGCCTGTTTATTTGATCTTGAGCGTCTTGAAAAGTGTTGCTAATCGTGTTTTTTATGCACTGCCTGCATATAATTTTAGTCTGATTTTAATTGTTAAAATATTGTGATAAATCTCTTTGTTTAAAGTTTAATCAGTTAAATGTCGTTGATAATTTGCACTGCGAATGTAGTATTGGTTCAAGCAAACGGACGATGTAGATGCTTCGTCCGGTGCAAATTAAAAAGAAATGGTTCGCTTTTTAATCAACGGTCGTTATTTGTATCTGATGTATAAATGATGATTTTAAGTGTTAAAAAAACGTTATAACAATAAGTTTGGCTTCATGGACATGGATTTATGGATTGCGGAAGCCAATAAACAATTATGTTTATCTAAGGAATATTATTATGTTTAAGAAAACTCTTGTAGCAGCAGCGTTAGCGGCAACAACTTTCAGTGCAAGTGCAGCAGTTCAATTAGCAGGCGATGCATTTCAAATCTATGGTCAAGCTGCTGGTTTTGCACATCAAACAAACTTTGACGGTGACGAAAGCAATCTATCATTCGTATTAGAATCTCGTATCGGTTTCCGTGGTGTTGTTGAGTTTGAAAATTTTTCTCCAAATTTCGTATGGCAAATTGAAGGCGGAAACGCTGATAATGGTGCTAAATCTGGTCAACTAGGTGCACGTGATACCTACATTGGTCTTGATTTTGAAGGTGCTGGTTCGCTTAAATTTGGTCGTCAATTAGTTGCGGCTTACAATCTAGTGGATTGGCCACATTCAAATCCTGGCCTAGGTAACGTATTCGATTGGAATAACGATATCGATGCTGCTTACCAAGATCGTGCTGATAATACATTACGTTTCGATTCAGCGACTTGGGCTGGCTTTAACTTCTCTGCTACTGTTAGTAACATGGAAAAAAGCTTCGACCAAACGGTTTACAGTGCAGCGATCTCTTACACGCCAATTCCAATGTTAAACCTACACGCAGGTTATTACGGTCAAGCTGACTACGATGGTACAGCCGTTGCAGAACCAGAAAAGTATGTTATTGATGCAGACACTGGCTTAATCAAGCTAAACCCTCTATGGACAGCATGGAATGCCCTTGGTGGTGCTAACCAACCGGTTGAAAAAATGGATGGTAATAACTACGCAATCGTTGGTGCTGGTTTATACATCGATGCATTCACTGCCACTCTTGCTTACAAGCAAATGGATAAAGGCGATGATTCACAGGGCGCGCTATCGGCAACGGCACAATATGTATTTGATAGCACTTACGTAGTTAAACTTGGCTATGCTGAAGCATTTGAATCAGACAATGCAACTGAAGATAACAGCGACGTAGCGATCACGGGTCGTTTAGGTTACTTACTACCAAGCACATACCTATACTTTGATGTTCGTAACTACAACATGAACGATGGTGAAACTAAAGCAACTAACTTCCTATTAGGTGCTGAATACTACTTCTAAACCCAAAGTAGAGTAGGTACACTTATTAAGCACCTATTTTAGGTGCTTTTTTTTTTGAGAGGAAATTATGGCCTGGTTTAAAAAATTAGTTATTTCATTATTCGCTGTTTGCGCGTTTTCTGCACAGGCAACCATTAACGTTTCTATGCACCAAGATTTAGAGGTATTAGTCTTAAACAATAAAAATGTTGGTTTTACCATCTTTGGTAATAATAAGTTCACCCTCGAAAATGGTAAAAACCAGATTGTTGTACGAGTTTCAAAGTTAGTTATTAAACAGGGTGAAAAAGAAAAGTTTAAATCAGAGCCGATTGTTATTAACTTTGATATTAATGATGCCAATTTAATGATCTCTCCTTCGAGAACATTTATGCGAGTTGAAGAGATACAGGGCTTTGATAAAAACCCAGTGGTCATTGTCACTCAAGAGGGTCAACCTTTAGATGTTGAACAACAACTTTTAGAACGCGGTGTTGGTATTTCTCGTGATTACGCTGCAGAATTAAAAGCACAAAATGGTGCTGATAACATTTCACAACTAGCAGCTAATACTGCCGCTGTCAGTGTTGCTAAAGTAACAACTGCCTCCCCGATTAAAATGAGCCAAGATCTTTTCATTAAAGCCTCTGAATCTGAAAAAGAGCAATTTACTGATTGGGCATTTGAAAATCGTAAATCGATTAAATCTGAACTAAATGGTGAAGGTAAAATTTTACCGATGCTTGAATACTGGTATGAAAAAGCAAATCTTGATCAAAGAGCCGAGCTATTAACTTGGATTTTAGCTCACTAATTTTCCCCGTTAGACTAGATTATAAGATTAAAACAGATGGCCACCTTTATATATAAAGAGTGGCTTTATCTCTCCTGTTTAAAACCGATAAAGATCAATATACTCATTTTTAAACTGCTTTAAATTGTCGGTTTTTCGTCCCTTTTTATACCCGTTATTTGGGCATAATAAGCCACCCTGATATATCTCTTCTATTTGCTTTCTGATTTTCACTATTCCCCTATTTTTACTGCTGTTTTTCATAAAATCTGTGTGTTAAAATCGCGCAAATTCAGTTGTCAATTTTATTAATTTTACTTATTTCTTTAAGGAAGAATGAAATGTTACAGAAACATAAAACGTTAGGGGTTTTATTAACGCTTATTGCAGTTCTCTTTCCGCCTGCTTTATTTGCAAGTGGTGGTGAGGCAATAGACTTGACCTCTCATGGTATCGGTTACGCGGCATTACTTATATTTGGTATCGCATATTGCTTAGTGATGCTGGAAGATGTGATCCATTTGCGTAAGTCTAAGCCTGTATTAGTGGCTGCCGGTATTATCTGGGCGATGATCGGCTTCTATTATTCACAGCATGGTATGAGCCATGATGCAGAAGCGGCTTTTCGTCATAATCTATTAGAGTATGCAGAGCTGTTCTTCTTCCTACTAGTTGCCATGACGTATATTAATGCCATGGAAGAGCGTAAGCTTTTTGATGCATTGCGTGCTTGGATGGTTAATAAAGGTTTTACGTTACGTAATATATTTTGGTTAACAGGTGTCTTAGCATTCTTTATCTCACCCATTGCTGATAACTTAACAACAGCACTATTGATGTGTGCGATTGTGATGAAAGTGGGTGGTTCAAACCATAAATTTATCGCTGTTGCCTGTATTAACATCGTCGTTGCAGCAAATGCAGGTGGCGCGTTCAGCCCGTTTGGCGACATTACAACGCTAATGGTTTGGCAGAAAGGCATGGTACCTTTTACTGATTTCTTCCAGTTATTTATCCCATCAGCAGTTAATTTCCTAGTACCCGCGGTTATTATGAGCTTTGCTATCTCTAATGAGGTTGCTAAAGGTGATGGCGAAGTGGTCTATATGAAACCCGGTGCAATGCGCATTGTTGGTCTATTTTTAGTGACTATCGCCTTTGCGGTAATGGGCCACTCTTTCTTAGGCATGCCGCCAGTACTAGGCATGATGACAGGTCTTGGTTTATTGCAGTTCTTTGCGTTCTACTTACGTAAAACACATAAAAAGCATTACGATAAAGAGATTGCTAAAGCGAAAGATGTAAAAGAACATGAACGTTTACGTACCCTAGGTGACGGCGCGCCATTTGATATCTTTGGTAAAGTTGCTAAAGCAGAGTGGGATACCTTGTTATTCTTCTACGGCGTTGTTGTATGTGTAGGTGGTCTAGGATTTATTGGTTATTTAGGCATGGTTTCACACGCAATGTATGCTGACCCATCATTTATCACTTGGGCAAATGTATTAGTCGGTATCTTATCTGCGATTGTCGATAACATTCCGGTGATGTTCGCTGTATTAAGTATGGAACCAACGATGAGCCAAGGTCAATGGTTATTAGTGACATTAACTGCAGGTGTGGGTGGTAGTATGCTTTCTATCGGTTCTGCTGCTGGTGTTGCATTAATGGGACAAGCTCGTGGTATCTATACTTTTGGTGCACATATTAAATGGATGCCGGTGATTGCACTCGGTTATGCGGCGAGTATTATGACTCACCTATGGCTTAATGCTGACCTATTTACTGGTTAAACGGCTTAATAAACGTAAGGTGTTATTTATACATCTTGTGAATAAATAAAAAACGCGAGATATGGCTTTTGTCTATCTCGCGTTTTTGTTTTAATAGCCTCTTATATTTCTCTATTGGATAAACGATGAAACTCAATCCTGGACAAGACGCTGCGGTAAAAATGATATCGGGTCCCTGCTTGGTTTTAGCGGGCGCGGGCAGTGGTAAAACACGTGTAATTACAAATAAAATCGCGCACTTAGTGCAAAATTGTGATTACTTAGCTAAAAATATAGCCGCAGTTACCTTTACCAATAAAGCTGCACGAGAAATGAAAGAGCGTGTTAGCCAAACTCTAGGGCGAAAAGAAGCACGCGGTTTGATGGTGTCTACCTTTCACTCTTTAGGGTTAGATATTATTAAGCGTGAAGTAAAAACATTAGGTATGAAAGCAGGGTTTACGTTATTTGATGATCAAGACAGTATGGCGCTATTAAAAGAGCTAACTGAAAAACAGCTTAAGGAGGATACCGATCTTCTTAAAGCACTGGTTACGCAAATATCGAACTGGAAAAACGCACTTATTTTACCCCCTCAAGCAATAAAACAGGCTAAGGGTGAGCGTGATATTATTTTTGCGCAAAGTTATGATCTGTATCAGCGCCAATTAAAAGCCTATAACGCACTCGATTTTGATGATCTTATTGTTTTACCTACTTTGTTACTCTCTCACAAAGAAGAAGTTCGTCTGCGTTGGCAAAAGAAGATTCGTTACCTTTTGGTGGATGAATACCAAGATACCAATACCAGTCAATATGAGTTAATCAAAGCATTAGTGGGTGAACGTGCTCGTTTTACCGTGGTAGGAGATGATGATCAGTCGATCTATTCTTGGCGTGGTGCGCGTCCTGAAAATCTCACCATGTTGCAAAGTGATTTCCCGCAATTAAAAGTGATCAAGCTTGAGCAAAATTACCGCTCTAGTCAGCGTATTTTAAAATCTGCCAATGTATTGATTGCCAATAATCCTCATGAATTTGAAAAACGCCTGTTTAGTGAACTTGCCTATGGCGAGCCCCTTAAAGTCTTAACCGCTAAAAATGAGAAACATGAAGCGGAACGTGTCGTGATGGAGATCTCTGGGCATAAGTTTATGAATGGAAGTAGCTTTAAGGATTATGCGGTGTTATATCGTGGTAATCATCAAAGCCGTTTACTTGAAAAAGTGATGATGGAAAACCGCATCCCTTATAAAATAAGTGGTGGAACGTCATTCTTTGCTCGTGCAGAAGTAAAAGATATCATGGCTTATCTAAAATTATTGGTGAATCATGATGATGAAAATGCCTTTATTCGTGTGGTAAATAAACCACCACGTGGCATTGGTGCCGTGAGCCGTGAAAAGTTGGGCAGCTACGCAAATTTACGTCATATCAGTATGTTTTCAGCAAGTTTTGAATTAGGGTTAGAACAGACCCTAAATGGCAAAGGTTTATTGTCATTACAAGCCTTTACGCGTTGGTTAGTGGAGCTTAATGATCGCTTAAAACGCGAAGAGCCAATTGATGTTGTACGTGATCTGATTCGTGATATCGGTTATGAAGATTGGTTATATGAGAATAGTCCTAGCCCTAAAGCTGCTGAAATGCAGATGAAAAATGTATCGATGTTATTTAAATGGGTAACAGAGATGCTTAAAGGGGATTCATTAGATGAACCGATGACCCTTGAGCAAGTCGTCGCACGTTTAACCTTGCGTGATATGTTGTCGCGTAATGAGGAAGATGAAGAGTTAGACCAAGTACAGTTAATGACACTGCATGCATCGAAAGGGCTTGAATTTCCTTATGTCTATTTAGTGGGCATGGAGGAGGGGATTTTACCGCATCAGGTAAGTCTTGATGAAGACAATGTAGAGGAGGAGCGACGTTTAGCTTATGTGGGGATCACACGTGCCCAAAAAGAGCTGACCTTTATCCTTGCTAAAGAGCGCAATCAGTATGGTGAAACCATTAATCCGACACCGAGTCGTTTCTTATTAGAATTACCACAGGACGACCTTGATTGGGAAAGTGGCCCGCGTAAAAAAAGTGCAGAACAAAAAAAGGCGGTTGCTGATAAAGGAATGGCAAGCTTAAAAGCATTATTCGACTAAATTATCATGATAGCTACCACCTATTGCACTGTTAGTTATTAACGTCTTTACCTATTAAACTAAATGATTGATACTTACTTCATCGAAACAGAGATTGTTTTACAAAAATTAACTAAACTTATTTTATTTTTAAATACTGGAGCATTACATGTTAAATAATATTGAAGGTCAAAATGTACCAACGGTTACTTTTCCAACTCGCCAAGGTGATGAGTGGGTTAATGTAACAACAGATGAATTATTCAAAGGAAAAACGGTTGTTGTATTTGCATTACCAGGTGCATTCACACCAACTTGTTCATCAACTCACTTACCACGCTACAACGAGTTAGCTGGTGTATTAAAAGAGAATGGCGTTGATGAAATTGTTTGTTTAGCTGTGAACGATACTTTTGTAATGAATGCATGGCTTGCGGATCAAGAAGCTGAAAATATTACTGTAGTACCAGATGGTAACGGTGAATTTACAGATGGCATGGGTATGTTAGTCGACAAAGCAGATCTTGGTTTTGGTAAGCGTACATGGCGTTACAGCATGCTTGTTAAAGATGGTGTGATTGAAAAAATGTTCATCGAGCCAAACCAGCCTGGCGACCCGTTTGAAGTATCTGATGCAGATACAATGCTTAATTATCTTAACCCAACTGCTAAAGCACCAGCAGCGGTTGCATTGTTTACTAAACCAGGTTGCCCATTCTGTGCAAAAGCGAAAAAAGCACTAAAAGAAAGCAACATCATTTTTGAAGAAATTGTATTAGGAACAGATGCGACGACTGTTAGCTTACGTGCTATTTCTGGTCAAACAACGGTGCCTCAACTATTTGTTGATGGTAAACACGTTGGCGATAGCGAAGCTGCCATTGCTTACGCAAATAAATAAACCTTAATTTGGTTTTATAGAAGCACAGTTTTAAGCTGTGCTTTTTTTTACCTGAAAATCAGTATTGATGCCTATTTAGTTAACTTTTTGAACAAATATGCATCAAAATTGACCTTAATTGGAGAGTTATCATGAAAAAATTAAATGTAGATGTAGCCGTTATTGGTGGTGGAACCGCTGGTTTGGCATCATATCGAGCAGCTAAAGAGCATACTGATTCAGTGGTGTTGATTGAAGGTGGAAAATTTGGAACAACCTGTGCACGCGTCGGTTGTATGCCAAGCAAGTTATTAATTGCAGCGGCTGAAAGTGCCCATAATGCGCAGCATACCGCACCATTTGGTGTATTTGTTGACGGTGATGTCCGTATTGATGGTCAAAAAGTGATGCAACGTATCCGTGATGAACGTGATCGTTTTGTTGGTTTTGTTGTTGATGCAGTAGATGGTATTCCTGATCAGGATAAACTTATCGGTAAAGCGACTTTCATTAGTGAAACAGAGTTACAAATAGATGATCATACTTTGTTGACCGCAAAACGTATTGTCATTGCGACGGGCTCTCGTCCTGCTTATCCTGCTGTGTGGAATGATCTTGGTGACAATCTAATTATTAATGATGATGTTTTTAATTGGACTGATTTACCAAAGTCGATTGCAGTATTTGGCCCTGGTGTGATTGGTTTAGAATTGGGCCAATCACTGCATCGTTTAGGTGTGGAAGTGTTAATGTTTGGTATGGGCGGGCAAGTTGGTCCCTTTACTGATCCTGAAGTCATGGCTTATGCACAGAAAATATTCTCAGAAGAGTTTTATCTCGATGCAGACTCCACGGTTAAAGAGATGATCCAAAAAGAGGGTAACGTTCAGATCACCTATATTGATAAACAGGGTATTGAACAGGTAAAAATCGTGGAGTATGTGTTAGCTGCGACGGGTAGAAGACCGAATATTGATAATCTTGGTCTGGATAATATTACGATTGAAAACGATTCTCGTGGTGTGCCGATTGCAGACCCGTTTACGATGCAAACTTCAGTACCAACAATCTTTATTGCCGGTGATGCAAGTAATCAAATACCATTATTGCATGAAGCGGCAGACCAAGGAAAAATCGCAGGTAGTAATGCTGGTGTCTATCCTAATATTCGTGTTGGTCTACGTCGTAGCTCAATTGCTGCTGTATTTACTGATCCACAAATCGCAATGGTTGGTTTGAGCCGTAAACAGGTAATGGAAAAGTTAGGTAGTTGTGGTTGTTTTGAAACGGGGGCGGTTTCATTTGAAGACCAAGGTCGAAGTCGTGTGATGCTTAAAAATAAAGGCCTTTTACATATTTACGCAGAACAAGGTACAGGACGTTTATTAGGTGCTGAGATGATTGGCCCGCAAGCGGAACATTTAGCACACCTATTAGCATGGGCACATCAGAATAGAATGACTATCTCACAAATGTTAGATATGCCATTTTATCATCCCGTGATTGAAGAGGGGGTACGTACCGCTTTACGTGATCTAAATGCCAAGCTGAGATTGGGTAGTGCAATGATAAGTGAATGTATGGAGTGTGGTCCTGGTTGCTAATTATGTTATCGGTAAAGCAATGATACTAATCCGCATAAATACCTGAACTATATAATTCGGGTTCTATTATTAAATAATAGAGCCCGAATTTATATCGAACAGTAATCTAGGTTTTAGCTATGATTTATTTTTACAAATAACTTAAAAACAGTGCTACAAAGATAACCATTCCTACCCAGTTATTATCTAAAAAAGCCTTAAAGCAGGCTTTTTTATCACGCGATTTTATCGCTATCTGCTGCCTGATAAACAGGATTAATACGATCAGTAGTGCAAGGTAATATACCGCACCTAATTGTTCTGAAAAACCTAACCAAAGTAGTAATAACAAACTAGTGAACTGCAATAAACCCACGATTAATTTGTCATAATTCCCAAATAAAATAGCGGTAGATTTAATACCAATTTTCAAATCATCATCTCGGTCAACCATCGCATACATAGTGTCATAGGCAATCGTCCATAGAACATTGACGCTAAACAATAACCAAACAACATGATTTAATTGGTTACTTTGTGCAGCATAAGCCATCGGGATTGCCCAGCTAAATGCAACCCCCAATACGAGTTGTGGTAAGTTAGTAAAGCGTTTCATAAATGGGTATGAAAAAGCTAATAGCAGGCCCACAAAAGAGAGTTGTATTGTTAGTAGATTTTGGCTGAGCACTAATAAAAAAGCACAAAGAGAGAGGGCGACAAATAGAATAATCGCTTCGCGACTGGTTACGCGCCCAGAAGGTAATGGACGATTTTTGGTACGCTCGACAAAACCATCGACTTTTCTATCAGCAAAGTCATTTATGACACAGCCTGCGCTGCGCATGATAAAGACACCTGCGATAAAAACCATTAACACACTTATTTGTGGAAACCCTTGCGCAGCGATCCAAAGTGCCCAGAGTGTTGGCCATAATAATAATAACGAACCAATTGGTTTATCAATGCGCATCAGTTGCGCATAGGCTTGTAATTTCTGTTTATTCATCAAAGGTTGGCTCATTGGTCATAAATTCCAGAGGCGGGTAAAAACAGTTCACTGACTAATAGTGGTTTATTATTAAGGTAAAAAAGAGAACGCCTTGCCCATAAAGAGTGATTAGCGGGTTGTTGGAAATCCGTAGCAAGCTGGTGGAATAGAGAACCTTGTTTAAATTCGGTAACTTCAATCTGTCCACGCAACATGGTGGGGTCTTGAAACAAAATTTTACCCAGCGATTGCTTACCGATTTCTGCGAGTTCGGCTTGTTGCTCTGTCAGGGTTGAAAAGGGAATTTCAGTCTGTGCAAAAACAACGGGTTTATTTTCACAATGCAAAAACACCTCTCTGACTAAGATTTTATCTTCATTTTTAAACATAGGTGAAAGAGTACAATTTGGTTTAATATAAACTTGTTGTTTTACTTCAACAAAAAAGTGGTTGAATTGTAATTCCAGCTTTTGAGTAAGTGAGTTATGATCACATAACCAAGAGGTGATTTTTTCCGTGCAGTGCAATGATTCAGTTTCTGAAATCCAGCTTGTTAAAGCACCTAAAGGAAGGATGTTGTTGTGCATAAGTGCCCTTGGAAAACAGGAAAAGGTAATTAATAACTGATTATATCATTCAAATTTTAAAAAATTTAGTTAAAGGAAAAGACTATGTGGAAAAGAGCGCTTTTATGCGTGCTTTATTTATCGTTTGCTTCATCACCTTTACTGGCTGAAGAGGAATCGGGGCAGGGAACGGAGAAAATAAAGAATGATTATCAGTATTTTCAATTAGAACCCGACATTATCACCAACTATATAAAACCTGGGAAGCGGATCGGCTTTGTCAGAATAACGGTAGAGTTAATGGTAAAGTCAAAAAGTAACTATGCAGTCATTAATGAGCATGAACCTCTTATCAGAGACAAAATAATTAGCATTCTTGGTCAACAAACAGAAGCAATTGTCAAGTCAGTTACAGAGCGTGATGGGATTCGTCAGCGCTGTTTAGATGAAGTAAATGAACTACTCTACGTAGAAACGGGTAAAAAACCATTAGAAGATCTGCTGTTTACTAAATATCTATATCAGTAAGTGTTTAGCCCTATATGCCGTTTCTAATATCGACCTAGGCAAGACCTAGGTCGTGGCATTAATATCAACGAGTTATTTTTAATTTTGTCACGATAACGGCAACTAACATACCCGCTAATAATCCTACCAAGTGTGCATAATTGGCAACATTCATCGGTAAAACATCGATAAAGCCTAATACTAACCAACCCAATAAAAAACCAAAGTAGGCATTAGGTAAATTAACCGTACTACTTTTATTTAATTTTCCAAATAGCCAGCAATAGCCAACTAAACCATAGACAACACCGCTCAAACCACCAAAGTAAGGACTGACTAAAAAGTATTGCGCTAAGTTAGAAGCTATTGCTGTAAATAGGAAAATGACTAATAAACGTTGTTTACCCTGTTGTTTTTCAACAATGCCTGCAAGTTGCCACCACCACAGCAGATTAAATACGATATGCAATGCGCTGAAATGCAAGAAGGCTGGGGTGATGAATCGCCAGCTTTGAGTGAAATCAAAGGGCTGGTGGGTAAAAAAAGCCAGAGCAGATTGCATTGGTTGAAATAAACCTAAGCTACTTAGTGCATAAATCAGCACACAAAAGCCAAACACTGCATGGGTCAACCAACCCGCGTGCTGAATAAAGTTGCCAACCAAGTGAGATTTTTCATAGGCTAATTCAGAGCGTGGAGTATCGGTATTACCTGATGACCAACTCGCAGAGAAGTATTTTTCTTGATTAGGATTTTCTAGGAAAAGCAGTAATTCTGCCTGTGCTTTTTCCTGCTGAGCTAAGTCATTAAGCATTAACTGATATGAAAAACTATCATGTTCAATACGGTTACTTATTTTTAATTGTGTTAAGTAGTCAGAGAAAGCCTGTGCAGCGCGCAAACTATTAAACTGATGAAGTATCATGGTGCCTCCTAAGCTCGTTTAATATCTTTATTAGGAAAAGAGATACTTTTCTCTTGGTTGAGTACTTTTAACAGTAACATTGAACGCTCTAATCCATCTTCACATGCAAAGATAGCGGTTGCACCTTTAAATGCACCCTTGGTAATTTCAATCTCATCACCATTTTTAAAAAGAGATTGGGTATCGACATCAAGATCATTCAATACATGGCATAGTGATTTAAGTTGTTCGATAAGCTTATCTGGCACTGTCGCTATCTGTCCGCCAAAACGAATAAAATCATTAATTCCACGTGTTGAGCGAATCCGACTAAAATTACCATCCATCTGATCTATATTGATAAATAGGTAACTTGGAAACAAAGGATCTTCAACAATCGTTTTCTTCCCGCGCATCACTTTCTCTTTTTTGATCTTAGGAAAAAAAGAAGTTATCTCTTGATTTTGTAAATGCAGAGAAGCACGATTTTCCTCACGACTTTTACAATACACAATAAACCATTGTTTGTTCATAAACTCACTTCACTGTTATCTTCATCAAGTATTACATTTTACGGTATACATCAATAACTCTCTAGGCGTTTTCGCGTAAATTTTAATTATGGACAGTTTCTTTTTTAAGTAATTGTAAAGCAAAGGCGAGTCTAAGAAAGAGTAAGTAAATATTGACAGTGATGATAGTAAATTGATGAATTATACGTTACATTACGCGTTTTAATATTATTAAGTAACTTCCTCTGGACTATCGTAATATAGCTACTCCTTTAGATAAGTTTTTTCGATAATTTATGGTAGTTTGAAAGGTTTTGAATATGAATTTAATGAGTAGCAAGATTGCAATTATAGGTCAAGGGTATGTAGGTCTACCCCTAGCTGTTGAATTTGGTAAAAAATATCAAACAATTGGTTTCGATATTAATAAGTCACGTATTGAAGAGCTTTCATCTGGTACTGATTTCACTCTTGAGTGCTCTCCCGAAGAATTAGCGGAAGCAACTAATTTAACTTATTCCAGCCAATTATCAGAAATTGCTGATTGCAATATCTATATCGTCACAGTGCCTACACCAATTACAGATGATAATACTCCCGACTTAACGCCTCTAGAAAAAGCATCTGCAACTATAGGGACGATCATTAAAAAAAATGATGTCGTTATTTTTGAGTCAACAGTTTACCCAGGTGCAACTGAAGAAGTTTGTTTACCAATTATTGAAAAAATATCGGGGTTAAAATTTAACCAAGATTTTTTTGCAGGTTATAGCCCTGAACGAATTAATCCTGGCGATAAAGTGAATCGCTTACCTACTATCATGAAAATCACCTCAGGCTCAACGCCCGAGATAGCGGATTTTGTTAATGACTTGTACTCATCAATTATCACCGCGGGCACCCATAAAGCTTCTTCAATTAAAGTGGCTGAAGCTGCAAAGGTCATTGAAAATACTCAGCGAGATTTAAATATTGCTATCATTAATGAATTTGCGAAGATTTTTAATAAACTTGATATTGATACAGAAGAAGTATTAAAAGCAGCGGGTACCAAATGGAATTTTTTACCGTTTAAGCCTGGTTTGGTTGGTGGGCATTGTATCAGTGTCGACCCTTATTACTTAACTCACAAGGCTCAAGAAGTCGGATATCGTCCAGAGGTAATTCTAGCTGGTCGTCGTATTAATGACGGAATGGGCGAGTATGTTGCAACTCAACTAGTTAAAAAACTGGCAAGCCAAAAAATTCACATTGATGAAGCGAAAGTATTAATCCTAGGCTTTACCTTTAAAGGCGATTGCCCTGATGTGCGCAATACTAAAATTATAGATATAGTGAAAGAGCTTAAAGATTTTAATATGACGGTTGATATTCATGATGATTGGGCTTCAAGTGAAGCAGTTAAGCATGAATATGGCATTGACTTAATTGATACTTTAGAAGAAGGCAAATATGATGCCATTGTATTAGCTGTGGATCATAGTGAATTTAAAAAAATGGGTGAGTCGAAGCTTCGCTTGCTTGGCAAAAAAGAACACATTTTATACGATGTAAAACATGTATTAGCACCTAATGAATCAGATATTAGACTGTAAAGGATTATTAAAATGAAAAAATTTGCATTAATTGGAACAGGTGGTTATATCGCACCTCGTCATTTGAACGCGATTAAATATACGGGTAATGAGCTTATTGTCGCAATGGATATAAATGATTCGGTTGGTATTATGGACAGCCATTTCCCTGACGCTGAATTTTTTACAGAATTTGAAGAGTTTGCTGCATATGTTGAAGATGGCGCATTAAAAGGCAATAAATTAGACTATATATCTATTTGCTCTCCAAATTACCTACATGCACCACAAATGAAGTTTGCGCTTAAAAATGGCATTGATGTTATTTGTGAAAAACCATTGGTGTTGAGCTCACCTGAAATTGACACACTTAAATTATACGAAGAAAAATATGGTGCGAAGGTAAACAGTATATTACAGCTTCGTCTGCATCCTTCAATTATTGCTTTGCGTGATAAAGTCCAAAATGCACCTAAAGATGAAGTATTTGATGTAGAGCTAACTTATATGACATCACGTGGTAAATGGTACCTGAAGTCGTGGAAGGGCGTCGATGAAAAATCAGGTGGTGTGGCAACTAATGTCGGTGTACATTTTTTCGATATGTTACATTTCATTTTTGGTGATATCAAAGAAAACGAAGTTCATTATAAAGATGAGCAAACTGTTTCAGGTTACCTCGAGTATGAGCGTGCACGTGTGAAATGGTTCTTATCAATAGATGCCAATAACTTGCCAGATAATGCAGTGCAAGGTGAAAAGAAAACATACCGTAGCATAATGATTGGTGACGAAGAGCTAGAGTTTTCTGGTGGCTTCACTGACCTACATACTCAAAGTTATGAAAATGTACTTGCTGGTAATGGTTATGGCCTAGAAGAGAATAGAACTGCAATTGAGACGGTTGAAAAAATTCGAGACCAAAAAATTGTTGCTAACCCTGAACATTACCACCCGTTAATGTCAAAATTATTGTAATCCTAGCTTAAGCGGAAACAGTTATGAATTTTATGAAGCATGAAACAGCGATTGTTGATGATGGTGCAGTTATTGGTGATGAATCAAGAGTATGGCACTGGGCGCATGTATGTGGTGGGGCTGTTATTGGAAAGAAAGTTTCATTAGGACAAAATGTATTTGTCGGCAATAAAGTCACCATTGGTGATAAGTGTAAAATTCAGAACAATGTTTCTGTTTACGATAATGTACACCTTGAAGAAGGTGTATTTTGTGGTCCAAGCATGGTGTTTACTAATGTCTATAATCCCCGCTCTCTAATCGAGCGTAAAGATGAATACCGTGACACGCTTGTTAAAAAGGGCACTACCTTAGGCGCTAATTGCACAGTCGTTTGCGGTATCACTATCGAAGAATATGCATTTATAGGCGCAGGCACCGTCGTTAATAAAGATGTGAAAGCTTTTGCCTTAATGGTTGGCGTTCCTGCTAAGCAAATTGGTTGGATGAGTGCTTATGGCGAAGCTTTAGATTTACCTCTATCGGGTAATGCTTCAACAGTATGCCCTTACACGAATGAAACGTATATTCTCGAAGGTGAAAACCTTACTCGTCTAGTAACTAAACAGTGAATATTTAATTATGCAATTTATAGATTTAGCCGCTCAATATCAGCATTTAAAAGAAAAAATAGACAAGCGCATCCAAACCGTACTAGACCATGGTAAATATATCATGGGTCCAGAAGTATCTGAGCTAGAAGATAAACTTGCTGAGTACGTCGGCGTAAAGCATGCCGTTACCTGTGCCAATGGCACAGATGCGCTAACGCTTTGTATGATGGCCTTAGATATTAAAGAGGGGGATGCTGTTTTTTGCCCAACTTTTACTTTTTTTGCTACTGCAGAAGCGGTTGCTTTTGCAAAAGCGACGCCTGTTTTTGTCGACTCAGACGAACAGACATTTAATATTTGCCCAGTTGACTTAGAGAAAAGAATCAAAAATGTAATTGCTGAAGGCAAACTCAAGCCTAAGGCTATTATTGCCGTTGACCTTTTCGGATTGCCGGCTAATTACCCCGAATTAGAGCGTATTGCTAAAAAATATGATTTAAAAATTATAGAGGATGCCGCACAAGGATTTGGTGGTTCTATTAATGCTAAAAAAACAGGAAGTTTTGGTGATATTGCAACTACTAGTTTCTTCCCGGCGAAACCACTCGGTTGTTATGGTGATGGTGGTGCTGTATTCACTAATAATGATGGGTATGCTGAACTACTGCGTTCTTTTCGAGTACACGGTAAAGGCAATGATAAGTATGACAATATTCGTATAGGTATGAATAGTCGGTTAGATACTATTCAGGCTGCTATTTTATTAGAAAAATTGGCAGAGTTTCCTCAAGAGCTTATTAGTCGTAACAAAGCTGCTACGAACTATGAAAAAGAACTATCTACTCATTTTAAAACACCTCAAGTACCTGAAGGGTATGTCAGCTCTTGGGCCCAATATACACTTGTTGATGAAAACCGCGATGCGGCAATGGCTGAATATAAAGAACAAGGCATTCCAACAGTCGTTTATTATGCAACCTGTATGCATCAGCAAACGGCATTTAAATATTTAGGTTATTGTGAAGGTGATTTTCCTGTTGCAGAAAAACTAGCTAAACAAGTGTTTAGTTTGCCAATGCACCCTTACCTAATCATATGAGTCGATATAAATTAAACGATGTACCAATACTTAAAAGCATAATTTTATTGGTTAGTGGTACAGGCCTCGCACAATTAATACCCTTTGTTGTAAGCCCTATTTTATCAAGGCTCTATAGTCCAGAAGATTTTGGTGTATTTGCAACATTTGTCAGCGTTGCTGCCTTATTTTCAGTTATATCTAGTGGGAGGTATGAGCTAGCCATCGTATTACCAAGGCAGGCGCTTCATGCAAAACAGGTCGTATTTTTATCAATAATCACGCTGTTTTCTTCTGTTTTTCTTATATCAGTAGGTTTATATTTTTTAAATCAGTTCGTAGAACTTGCTTCTATATTTTTTTCTTTACCTGTGGCGGTTTTTGCAATTGGGTTGATAAATATAATAGATAAATATAACAATAGAAATGGCAACTACAAGTTAATGATCTCACAACGGGTCGCTAAAGCAGGAATAGAATCGGCTTTAGCTATATGCATCGCTATCATTTTCGACTTTAATAATGGCCTTATTTATTCATTCACTTTTTCACTTTTTTTAGTTTCGGTCTTACTTGCTTATTATATACGTAAAGACTTTCTTAAAGAAAAAGCCCATCCATTAAAATGTTTTGCGGTTGCTAAAAAATATTCCGATTTTCCATATTATTCTTTGCCACATGGGTTGCTAAATACCTTATCATCCAACTTGCCTGTTTACTTGATTCCTATATATTACGGCTCTCCTGTGCTTGGTGTATATGCTTTCGGATTAAGGATGGTGCAGGCTCCCTTAGGGTTGTTTTCTGCATCTATATATAATGTATTAAACAAGAGTTTTGCTGATAACTATTCACAAAAAAAATCACTTAAAAAAATATTTAATAAGAGCTTAAAAACTTTAATTGTATGTTGCATTATAACGACACCTATTTGGCTTTATATTGATGTTATTTTCTCTATAGTATTTGGTCTGGCTTGGTTGGAAGCTGGGCTTTATATACAGCATTTAATACCTTGGATACTGATGATGTTCATAAGCTCTCCTTATTCTTCAATACCGCAGGTTTTTGGAAAACAAAAATTTGCTTTATATATTGAAGTCATATCATTTATTCTTAAGTTAGCTGCTCTTGTTTATTTTGGAAATGGTTATTCAATATATACAACACTTAATATGCTAGCGACAATTGGAGCGCTTACAAACCTCTTTAGTCTAGTTTGGTACTATTTACTAGTGTCAATTCATGATAAGCAATTAATAAACAATACTGGTGATATATGAGTTCTATATTTGGAAGTGTGCATAAAAAAAGTCATGAACTTTGGAGTGCAAAAGGAAATATGACTGAGGTGTTTAAGACTGATGCGATGACCCTTGGTAGGGACTATAATTATAAATTCTTTAATGAAAGGTTTATTTATGAAGATGAGAAAGTTGTTGTCGTGTTTGAAGGCTTCTTATTTGATATAAAGAATTATTCTACACAAAAGGAGTTTGTACTTTCAGAGATTACCTTGTGTGGTTTTCATGATTTTATTAAGTCCTGTGATGGATCATTTTCAATATGCGTGTTTGATCGAATTCAAAATAAGATACACTTAGGAGTGGACCATTTAGCATCACAAAAAATATTTTATCATAACTCTGAAGAGTTTGGTTTTGTATTCTCATCAGATTTATTTGACGTAACAAGGGGTGTAAAATTAGAAAATAAGCTCACATTAAATATCGATAATATATATTATTTCCTTGGCTTTGGTTCAATGATTAACGAGAGAACCTTTTTTAATGATATCTATCAACTTGAAAGCGGTAATTACCTTACGTATAACATTGGTCAAGGAAGCGTGAATAAAGTCAAATATCGCGAGCATAAATTCGATATTAATGAAAACCTCACAGAGGAGGAAGTGGTTAAGGAATATGATGACATTATAAAACAGGCGATGAGCCGTATAATTGCACTAAACGATTTCTATGACTATAGGCCTTTAGCTGGGCTTTCTGGTGGTTTAGACTCTAAGTCAATGGCCATACTAATGCATCAAATGACAAATAAAATCATGACCACTTTTACTTTTTCAGAAAGTGGATCCCTAGATCATAAAATAGCTGAGGAAGTGTCTTCAGCATTAAAAATGGAACACATCTTTATTTCTCTCGACAATGGTTATTGCTTAGTAAATAATTTTGAAGAAGCCATTAGAAGAACAAACGGACAAGTATCGATTCACTCTCTATTACACACTTTAAATTCCACAAAAAAAATTGCTCCAAATAATTATGGATTGTTGTTAACTGGGCAGATTGGAGATGTGATATTTGGCTCCCATGATATTGGCTCTAAGAAATTAAAAGAGTATGTATGCAGTAAATCATTAGTTGGTGAGGTTCCTGAATATATATACAATAAAATTGGCTTTATAGACAGTGTTATTGCTTCATATACAAAAGAAAATTGTGAGGGGTTTGTATATGATGGAAGACAATCAAATGGAACTCTTTATGGAGATATAGTAAATAGGTATCGCTTTGATACTATAACTCCTTTTTTTAGTAAAAAACTATTGGAGTTTACACTTTCTGTGCCTAGGGAATTAAGGCAACAAGAACACATATATCTCAAATGGTTAAAATATTCAGTTCCGCAAACATTGGATTTTAAATGGGACAAATGCAACTGCAGACCATCGAATCTGCTAAAAATAAAAGTTTTTAAATATCTAAATAGAGTGAATGTTGGGATTAGGAAGCGATTGGGATTAAAATATACAGGTATGAATCCATTTGATATTTGGTTCAGGAAAAATCCAACAATAGAAATAAATCTAGATCGTCAGTTTGAAGATAACTTGTATGTATTAAACGAATACCCCGATTTAAATAAAGATGTTAAAAAGTATTTTCACAATGAGTTAGAGCGCTATAAACGAAATAAATTTGTCGTTGTCAGCTTGTTATTATCTTTAAAAATGCATATCGAAGGATAGCCAGATGAGACAAACTTTACACATTATGACCCACTCCCCGTACACAATAAGGTATATATCTTTTGTAAATAAATATTTTTGTCAGAATGATCACAAGTTCATTGTGTATTGTGAGAAGGAAGAGGGAAATAACAATAAGGATTATCCATATAAGAATGTTATTTTTACAAAAAACAAAATGCTATTTCGGCAATTCAGAGGGATAATAAACGCATCAAAAATGCTAATTATTCATCAATTGAATCATCCTGTATTTATGCTTGAACTTTTGTTTTTTGCCCCTAAGATTTTAAAAAAGACTGCGTGGGTTTTATGGGGCGGAGACGTTTATTATGCTCAATACAACAAAACAATTAAATCAAAAATAATAGAGTTCTTACGAGAAAAAGTAATTAAAAGAATTCCACTTATAATATCTTATGTTAAAGGGGATTTCGACGTTATACAAAAACAGTATAATAGCGGAGCTAAATATCTAAAAGCTGACTACCCAAGCCCAATAGATATTTCGGCGATAGAGAAAACATGTATTAAAGATGTTGATGACCTTAAAAAAACAAAAATAATAGTTCTTGGTAACTCTGCAGATCCTTCTAATGAACATTTTGAAAGCATAGATATATTAAGCAAGTATAAAAATGAAAGCATATTAATTAAATGCATATTGTCATATGGTGGTAATGACGAGTATAAAAATCAAGTGATTAAATACGGTAAGGAAAAGTTCGAAGAAAAATTTTTACCAATCTTAGAATATCAATCATTTGATGAATATTTGGAAATGATAAATGCATCTGATATTTGCGTTTTGAATCATAAAAGACAGCAAGGTTTAGGGAATCAAAAAGTTTTTCTTATGCTAATGAAGAAGTTATATATTTCAAATGTAACAACCCCATTTGACTATTTTAAATCAATAGATATAAATATTGATGCGACAGAAAAAATAGTCGATATGAGTTATGAAGAATTTATTCGTACTGATAATAAATATCTATTGAATAATCGAGTTAATATTCTTAATGATATATCTAATGTTACAATACAAAAAGCTTGGGAGGTAGTATTTAATAATGAGTGGACTAACTCCTTTAATACAGAGGTGCGTAAATGATTGTTGGAAATGGGCTTTTGGCTTCCTATTTTAATAAATATAGCAACAATGATAATTATTTAGTTTTTGCTTCAGGTGTTTCTAATTCGAATGAATTAAATACTAAATGTTTTTTTCGAGAAGAAACTCTTCTCCGCGAGACTATAAATTCAGAGTCAGACAAGCACTTTATATACTTTAGCAGTTGTGATGTGATTTATTGCGAGCAAATGAAAAAGCCTTACTATTTCCACAAGAAAAGAATGGAGAAAATAATTGCTGATAATTGCAGAAATTTTACAATCTTTCGCTTACCACAAATAATTTCTAAATCTAACAACCCACATTTATTAGTGAACTATTTTAAGGATTCAATCCTAAATAAAAAACAATTTAATATATGGTGTAATGCTACAAAAAATCTCGTTCATATAGATGATGTTTTTCTTATGGTTGACTATGCAATAAATAATATGGAGGTATCTAGTAAGACAATAAATATTGTCAATTCGGAATATTATTCAGTTGATGAGATAGTCAATACAATATCCGATTTTTTAGGATTGAATTATAAAGCTCACTATATGGATAAAGGTGTGCAGGTTTGTTATAAATGTCTATTTAGCAGTGAAATTATATATAAATCTGGCGTTGATTTTGGAGCTGATTATATCAAAAAAGCTCTTGAAAAAAGTTGGTTAAATGAATAAATATTTCTTCAATAAGTTAAGGTTTATAGCTGCTTTTATTTTTATGACTATAACCTCACTGTTGATTTCAATTGGTTTTGGATATACATCAGGGCTACTGGCTATTTTTTTTGCATGTATATCTCTTTATTTTATGGGAAATTCAAAATTAATTTTATTTAGCTCGTTTACTCTTTATACAGCTTACTTTTATTTGGCTTTTCTATCTTGTTTTTTGATGTTTATTACCGGTGTGGAGACATCCTTTTATATACAGGGACAAAGCTTTGAACGTGATATAAATGATCTTTTTGATGTGACGGTAATATATTTAATACTATGTTATGTTTCATCTTATGCTGGTTATTCTTTTTTTAGAAAAAATTATGAGCCTAAGATAGAGTTTAACGACAATATCTCAATTAAAGCTGTAAACATCTTGATCATTTCCTTTTCTTTTTTTGCCATAATAAATTTTCTATGGAATATTTGGATTTTTGCGGGTGGTGATTTTTTCCTATACATGGCGAATATAGCAAGCCGTCAATTAGAGTTTTCGGAAAAAGGTTCAACAATTTTTTATATGTTTGGTTACATGGCTGGTTACCTTTGGCTTTATAAAATATTAAAACTGAACAAAAAAATGTCACTGGCATTTATGCTTTTTATTTTTTTAACGATTGTTATGAAGGCTTCTACAGGGAGAATTATTGGAACAGTTGTGTATATTTTGTCATATTTTTCAGTTTATTATTTTTCTACTTATAAATTGTCATCTCAAAAACACTTAAGATACATTTTGATAAGTTCGATGTTTTTACTTAGCGCTATTGTATTATATTTTATTCGCTTACTATCTAGCCTATCCATTAATAATATGATCGTTGGGGATGCTACTTCAACGTTACTTAGTTTTTTTAATTTTGAAATGTTTAATTATTATATTTCAGAAAAAGGAAATTTGCCTAACGTATCAGTATTAATGAAAATTATAGATGGTTGGCAGACTCTGTTCGGCTATACCTACGGTTCTTCATTTTTTTCCCCATTATATTCATTATTACCCTCATCAATACGACCGAACGAATACCAAATAAGTTTTTTGATTAAAAATAACTGGTATGAATATATCCCTGGAGGTTCTTTGCCTCCTACGGGTATGGGAGAAATGTATGCTAGTTTTGGCTTTATCGGGGGAGTGACTGGTATGTTCTTTTTTGGGAGTATAGTTGCTTTCATGCATAACCTATTGAAAAAATATAATAATTATTGGTTTTTACTTGTATACACAAATGTTTCACTTGGTTTCATTATGATATATTCAAAAGGGGAATTTGATAACTTGAGTGTTTGGTTCTTTATTCCTGTGTTAATTACTTACGCCTTGTTAGTCTTTATATCAGGGATTTTTAGGTTAAAAAAATTTAGGTCGTGAAAAAATTATGAAAGTTTTAATAACTGGTGGGGCTGGCTTTATAGGATCAGCAGTAATTCGTTATATCATCCAAGAAACTGAAGATAGTGTTATCAATGTAGATAAACTGACATATGCTGGTAATCTAGAGTCATTATCCTTGGTATCAGAATCAGAGCGTTATATTTTTGAGCAAGTAGATATCTGCGACAAAATAGAATTAGATCGCTTATTATTGATTCACCAACCAGATGTAATAATGCATCTAGCGGCTGAGTCTCATGTTGATCGGTCTATTGATGGTCCTGCCGTATTCATTGAAACCAATATCGTCGGGACTTATACCTTACTAGAGGCATCTCGCAAGTATTGGCTTGGATTAGAAACAGATAAAAAATCAGCCTTTCGTTTTCATCATATATCTACTGATGAGGTGTATGGCGATTTAGAAGGCACAACGGATCTATTCACCGAAAGTACATCGTATGATCCTAGCAGCCCATATTCAGCTTCAAAAGCTTCAAGTGATCACTTAGTTCGTGCATGGTTGCGCACTTACGGGTTCCCGACAATCGTAACTAACTGTTCAAATAATTATGGACCATATCATTTTCCTGAAAAGTTGATTCCACTGGTTATTTTAAACGCTTTAGAAGGAAAGCCTTTGCCAATATATGGTAAGGGAGATCAAATTCGTGATTGGTTATACGTTGAAGATCATGCTCGTGCTCTATATAAAGTAGTTACTGAAGGTGTGGTCGGTGAAACCTACAATATTGGTGGGCATAATGAGAAACAAAATATTGAAGTTGTGGAAACACTTTGTAATATTTTAAATGAATTAGTTCCTAAGCAATCTGATTACAAAGAACAAATTACCTTTGTTACAGATAGACCTGGACATGATCTGCGTTACGCAATTGATGCAAGTAAAATAGAAAAAGAGCTTGATTGGACACCCTCTGAAACATTTGAAACTGGCTTAAGAAAAACAGTCGAATGGTATTTATCCAATAAAGAATGGTGTAAACGAGTTCAAGATGGCTCTTATCAACGTGAACGTCTAGGGGTTTAATATGAAAGGTATTATTTTAGCAGGGGGCTCAGGCTCTCGTTTATACCCGATTACGAAAGGTGTATCTAAGCAATTATTGCCAGTATATGATAAACCGATGATTTATTATCCATTATCGGTGCTAATGCTAGCTGGTATCCGTGAGGTGTTAATAATTACAACTCCTGATGACCAGGCTGGCTTTATTCGTTTGTTGGGGGATGGTAGTCATTTTGGTATTGAAATCTGTTATGAAGTACAACCAAGTCCTGATGGCTTAGCACAAGCATTTATTATTGGCGAAAGTTTTATTGGCGAAGATAATGTATGCTTGGTATTAGGTGATAATATCTATTTTGGTCAAGGCTTTACCCCAAAGCTATTAAACGTTGCAAAGCAGGAAACCGGTGCTACCGTATTTGGTTATCAGGTCAAAGATCCGGAACGTTTTGGTGTGGTCGAGTTTAATGAAAACTATAAAGCGATTTCGATTGAAGAAAAACCTGAAAAGGCGAAATCTAACTTTGCTGTTACTGGGCTGTATTTTTACGATAACGATGTTGTGGAAATCGCCAAAAACATTAAACCCTCAGCGCGTGGTGAATTAGAAATTACCTGTGTTAATAATGAGTACCTAAAGCGCGGTAAGTTAAATGTAGAATTGCTAGGTCGTGGCTTTGCTTGGTTAGATACCGGAACTTACGATAGCTTGATGGATGCGGGACAATACGTGCAGACTATCGAAAAACGCCAGGGCTTTAAAATAGCTTGTCTTGAAGAAATTGCATTTAATCAGGGGTGGTTAACCACTGAACAGATTAAAGTGATTGCTAAACCGTTAATGAAAAATAGCTATGGCAAGTATTTATCTGATTTAGTAGAAGAGAAAAATAATGGATATTAAATTCATACAGTTTCAAAGTCATGGTGATGATCGTGGTTCTTTGGTGGCATTGGAGGATCATAAAAATATCCCGTTTACGATCAAACGTGTTTATTACATGTTTAACACTGCAGATAAAGTGCGCCGTGGCTTTCATGCACATAAAAAACTGAAACAGCTAGCTGTGGTATTAAAAGGCTCATGCCGGTTTATGTTAGATGATGGTAAAGAAAAAATAGAGCTTTTATTGGATAACCCTGAGCAGGGTTTGTTTATCGAATCATTTGTATGGCGAGAAATGTTCGACTTTTCAGATGATTGCGTTTTGTTGGTACTCGCTGATTCATTTTATGATGAAGGCGATTATATTCGCGATTATCAAGAGTTTACTGAAATGGTTAGCCATGATTCATAATTTAGCAGATATACAGTCACAAAATATTGGCGAAAGTACAAATATTTGGCAATTTTGTGTGGTGTTGGCTAATGCAATTATTGGTAATAACTGCAATATTTGTTCTCATTGTTTCATAGAAAATGATGTGTTGATTGGTGACAACGTGACGATTAAAAGCGGAGTGCAAATTTGGGATGGTATAACCATTGAAGACAATGTGTTTATTGGACCGAATGTGACTTTTACGAATGATAAATCACCCCGTTCGAAACAATACCCAGACGAATTCCCAAAAACAATCATTAAAAACAATGCTTCGATTGGAGGTAATGCAACTATTCTGCCTGGGATAACCATTGGCGAATTTGCAATGATTGGTGCGGGTGCTGTTGTTACAAAAGATGTTAAGGCCCATTCCACTGTTCTTGGTAACCCTGCTAGAGAGATAATTAAATGATCCCATTCCTAGATTTAAAAAAAATTAATGCACAATATCAAGCTGAATTAAAAGAAGCATGTGCACGCGTGATTGATTCTGGCTGGTATGTTTTAGGTAATGAAGTCGCTGAATTTGAAAAAGAATTCGCTACCTATTGTGAAACTGAACATTGCTTAGGTGTAGCTAATGGCTTAGATGCATTAATTCTAATATTACGTGCTTATATTGAACTAGGAGTGATGCAAAAAGGTGATGAGGTAATTGTTCCATCAAATACTTATATAGCATCAATTTTGGCCATTTCTGAAAATGGGTTAGTGCCAGTATTAGTCGAGCCAGATGTTAATACCTTTAATTTAGACCCTAAGTTAATAGAAAAAGCTGTTAACGAAAAGACCAAAGCGATTTTAACTGTTCATCTCTATGGTCAGGTTACTGCCATGGATGAAATTAATTTCGTAGCTAATAAATATAATTTAAAAGTGATTGAAGACTGTGCTCAAGCACATGGTGCGATATATAGAGATAAAGAGAATAAATGCAAAAAAGTAGGATCATTAGGCGATGCTGCAGGCTTTAGTTTTTATCCTGGCAAAAATTTAGGTGCTTTAGGTGATGCTGGTGCCGTGACAACTAACGATCAAGAATTGGCTAAAACCATAAGAGCACTTAGTAACTACGGTTCTCATAAGCGATATGAAAATATATATCAGGGTATTAATAGTCGCTTAGATGAAATTCAAGCGGCTATGTTGAGTGTTAAGTTAAAATATTTAAATGAGGAAATTACTCATCGTCGACGTATTACTAATCGTTACTTATCTGAAATAAACAATTCTGATATTATTTTACCTACTATTCAAAGTCAAGAATCGCATGTTTGGCACTTATTTGTGATTCAATCTGGCAATCGTGAAAAATTGCAGGAGTACTTAACAAAAGCAGGGATTCAATCCCTTATACATTATCCAATACCACCACATCAGCAATTAGCATATAGTGAGATGAGCAACTTGAACTTACCTATCACTGAAAAAATGCATTCACAGGTATTATCTTTACCCGTTGACCCTACTCTTAGTGATAATGATGTATCGAATATCATAAAAGTAATTAACAAATTTAGTATTTAAATTTCCCATTACTGATTGAACATAGTTTTAGGGGATACACAGCCTCATACTGCTTAGATCTCGTATTTGTTGCACTATGTCTATTATGTCCATATATTTTATATAAGATATAGTAAGCTCGATGTTTAAATATGGGGTCATGAAAAGGGTAATGTGACTTGGTTTTAAATATGATAATAGATTGATTATTATTGCATTTTTTAGATGTTCTACCCTTGTATTAGTCTTTTCTACTCGGATCTAATTGAACTTAGATTCAAATACAAAGCAAACTAGTCCATATATTTTATATAGGTTTAATATGAAAATTTTAACTATCCTTGGAGCTCGACCACAATTTGTAAAAGCGAGTTCAGTAAGTCGAGCTATCAATAATGCAGAGAACATTTCTGAGGTTATTGTACACACGGGTCAACACTTCGACTCAAATATGTCAAAAATATTTTTTGATGAGATGCATATTCCCGTTCCTAAATATAATCTTAATATTAATGGCTTGTCTCATGGTGCAATGACCGGTCAAATGATAGAAAAGATAGAAGAGATTTTACAATTAGAAAAGCCTGATTGGGTTCTGGTTTATGGTGATACAAATTCTACACTGGCAGGCTCCATTGCTGCGTCAAAATTACATATTAAAGTTGCCCATGTTGAAGCTGGATTAAGATCATTTAATATGAAAATGCCTGAAGAAATTAATCGAATTTTAACAGATAGAGTAAGTGATGTATTATTTTGTCCAACATCTTCAGCATTAAATAATTTAAAACAAGAAGGGTATCCAAATATTAGCTCGCGTGGCTGTAATCAATCCATCGTAAATGTTGGAGATGTTATGCAAGATAGCGCTATCTATTATAAGGATTTTGCGACTAAACCTGATGTTGAACTTGCAAATAATTATATATTAGCGACAGTACATCGTGCCGAGAATACCGATAATAAGGAACGACTCAGTGGGATATTTGATGCGTTAAACGAAATTGCTAAGACCAAGCAAGTTGTCCTTCCTCTGCACCCAAGGACAAAAGCTATTCTTGAAAAAAATTATGACGTTAGTCCAAATATTACAATGATAACGCCTGTTGGTTATCTAGAAATGGTCTATCTAATAATGAACTCTGATTTAATTATGACAGATAGTGGCGGATTACAAAAAGAAGCATTTTTCTTTAAAAAGCCATGCATAACGCTAAGAGACGAAACAGAATGGGTTGAACTCATCGAAAATCAATATAATGTCTTAGTTGGTGCGGATAAAAATAAAATTTTAGATGTGTTTACCCGTTTCGATTTTAATCAAGATTATGATCGTGATTTGTATGGCGCAGGCAGTGCGAGTAAAAGAATCGTAGATAAATTAATCAGCATTTAGAGTGATAATAATGAAAAAAGTAGTCCATTTAACGTCAGTTCATGCAAGAAAAGATATTCGTATTTTATTGAAAGAGACAAGTTCATTAGCAAAAGCTGGTTTTGATGTCAGTTTAATAGTTGCCGATGGTTTTGGTGATGATATTGTAAATAATGTAAAAATAATTGATATTGGAACTGCTAAGCATCGTTTTGATAGAATATTGAACACTACAAAAAAGGTTTTTAGTAAAGCAATGTCTTTAGATGCCGACATCTATCACTTTCATGATCCTGAGTTAATTAGTACAGGCTTGAAGTTAAAAAAAGCAGGCAAAAAAGTTGTTTTTGATTCGCATGAAGATTTCGCAAGTGACCTGTTAACTAAAACATATATCCCTCGATTTTTACGAATGGCTATGTCGACTAGTTTTAAGGTTTTTGATTCATATGCATGTAAAAAATTTGACAGTATTATTACTGCTACTCCAGCAATTGCAGAACTTTATAATGCCAGAGGCTGTAAGACAGTCGTTATTAATAACTATCCTATTATTGATGAATTATCTATCCCTCCGACAGAAAAAGAAAATAGTGCGTGTTTTGTTGGTGCACAAACACCTATAAGGGGTGTAAAAGAGCTAGTCAATGCTATTGATAAGTTAGATGGGAAGTTATATTTAGCAGGTCCCGTTGTTAATGAGAGCTTTAAAACAGAATTATCTAATGCAGAAGGTTGGAATAGAGTTACTGATCTTGGAATAATACCAAGAAATGAAGTGGCTGAAATTTTAGGTAAGTGTAAAGTTGGTCTAGTGACTTATTTACCCGCTCCTAATCATATCGATGCACAGCCTAATAAGTTATTTGAATATATGTCGGTTGGTTTGCCTGTTGTTGCTTCTCATTTCCCATTATGGAAACAAATAGTGGAAGATAATTATTGTGGTATATGTGTTGATCCAGCTAACCCTGATGAAATTGCAAAGGCTATTAAATTCATATTTGATAACCCTGATGAAGCTAAGAAAATGGGCGAAAATGGTATAAAAGCAATTAATGATATTTATAATTGGTCTGTAGAGGAAGCTAAGTTAGTCAGTTTTTATAATGAGATGTTAAATGATTAATAAAGAACCTTTAGTGAGTGTTGTAATACCCAGTTACAACCACCAGGATTATATAGCTAAGAGCTTAGAAAGTGTTTTTAATCAGACATATAAAAATATAGAAGTTATTGTTATTGATGATGGCTCGGCAGATAATACACTCGATGTTATTAAGCAATTCAAACAAAAGTATGATTTTGAATATCAGACACAAAGTAACATGGGTGTTTGTCGTACTCTCAATAAAGCAATTTCTCTTAGTAAAGGTGAATACATTGCACTTCTAGCATCCGATGACTATTGGGCTCTTGATAAAATTGAGAAGCAAGTTAAATTGCTAAACGAAAGTGCAGGCTCTGAATTTTGTTTTACTCAGGCCAAAGAGTTCGATGATGATAAGCCAGATTACAGCAATATTTTTCCTAAAAAAACATTGTCAGGTAATGTGATAAATAAAGTCTTTATTCGACAGCATGTGCCTGCTGGTTCAATGATGTTTTCTAGGCCTTTATATGATGAGCTTGGTGGCTTTGATGAGACCTTAAAAGAGGAAGATTGGGATTTTGTCATTCGTTGTGCAGCCAAAACATCATTTTCATCTGTCAAAGAACCCCTTTTTTACTATCGTTCTCATGCTACCAACATAATGAAAACAAGAGGGCGTAAAGAAATATTTAGGCAAAAAGCATTAATATTATCTAAGAATTTTAATTTAGTACCACCATATATCTGGTTGTCTTCGATATTAATCCATTATGCTTATGACATTATCTTAAAGCGTCAGTAGCCCTGTTAAATAGAATATATTATGGAAAAATATTTTGCCTGAATTTATAAAAGCAACTATTGATAATATTGATGAGATTGCAACTATCCATAAAAATGCATTTTCGAAATCACACTTCACATCATTTTTCTCTCTCTCATTATTAGAGAAATATTATGAGTTTTTTTTAGAAGGCGATTCGGAAACTTGGTTACAAAAAAATGATGAAGGTGAGATTCTGGGGTTTGTAGTATTTGGTGAGAACTTAGGGAATACCATCAAGGAATTCAAATCGCAGTACAAAACTGAAATTATTAAGACTGCAGTATTAAATCCCGCAGCATCAATTTCTAAAGTGCTGTCGAATGTGTATTATCGCTTTTTATCAAAAAATGATTCATTTGATGAAACAAAGTCTCTGATTCTATCAATTGCAGTGAATGGTAAAGGAAAAGGAACTGGCTCTAAGTTATTATCTTTTGTAAGTGAATATAATACAAAAAAAAACCTCAATGAAGTCGGCTTGTATGTTAGAGCTGACAGCGCTTATGCTGTGAATTTTTATTTAAAAAATGAGTATAAAATACAGGCATATACAAGTGGCCTGTATTATATGGAAAGAGTCAATTTATCTAAGGTCGAATAATTATTATGAATTTTATCCCATATTCCAAACCTGTATTAGAAGACGAAGAGATACAAGAAGTTGTTGAAACACTTAAGTCAGGTTGGTTAACAACGGGACCTAAGGTTGCGCAATTTGAAGCTGATTTTAAAAGCTTTGTTGGTTCCGACTATGCTTTAGCGGTCAACTCTGCAACATCTGGTCTGCATTTAGCTCTAGAAGCATTAGGAGTCGGGCAAGGTGATAAAGTAATCACCACGGTACACACCTTTACTGCGACTGCCGAAGTAATCCGTTATTTAGGGGCTGAGCCGTTATTTGCAGATATTGAGGGGGATAGTTACAACATCGACCCTGAGATAGTCGCCGAGTTATTGAAAAATAACGCAAATGTAAAGGCTATTATGCCAGTGCATTATGCAGGGCAAGCAGCAAACATGACACGCTTGATTGAGTTAGCAAAGCAATATGACGTAAAAATAGTTGAAGATGCTGCACATGCTTTACCATCTACGCATAATGGGCAGATGGTTGGTACTATCGGAGATATTACTGTATATAGTTTCTATGCAAATAAAACCATTACCACTGGTGAAGGTGGTATGGTTGTTACGAATAATAAAGAGCTTGCTGAGCGAGTTAAAGTTATGCGTCTGCATGGTATTAATCGCGATGTATTTGACCGTTTTACGAGTAAAAAGCCAAATTGGTACTATGAAGTAGTGGCTCCTGGTTTTAAATATAACATGATGGACATGTGTGGTGCATTAGGTATACATCAATTAAGAAAAGCGAACCGATTCCAAGAAATACGAGAATCGATTGCAACCAGATACAGTGACGCATTTGTTACTTTACCAGTTACAACTCCTCAGATCTCAAACCCATCTGATACGCATGCATGGCATATATATGTTATTCAATTGAAGTTAGATGAAATTAGCATTTCAAGAGATGAATTTATTGAAAAAATGTCTGATTTTGGGGTTGGTACATCCGTACATTATATTCCATTGCATCGCATGCCTTACTGGCGTGATAACTATCATTTAAACAATGAAATGTTTCCAAAATCATCTTTTATTTCAGATCGAATAGTAAGCTTGCCAAATTTTGCTTCTATGACAGATGAAGAAGTTGAGCGTGTTATTGAGGTCGTTTCAATCATTTTGAATAAGTACCAAAAAGCATGAAACGAATCTTTGATATATTCAGCTCGGGGATAGGGCTGATCATACTCAGCCCCATATTTATCTTAATTGCAACTTGGATAAAATTCGATGGATCTGGTCCTGTTTTTTTTAAGCAGGTTCGTGTTGGTCTTAATGGTAAGAATTTCAATATATTGAAGTTTAGAACAATGATTGTTGACGCAGAGGCAAAAGGTCTAAGTGTGACAGTCGGAGCAGATCCTCGAATTACCGCAAGTGGCCGTTTTCTTAGGAGCTCTAAGCTTGATGAACTACCTCAACTGTTAAACGTATTTTTAGGGCAAATGAGCGTTGTTGGCCCTAGGCCTGAAGTGCCAGAGTATATGAATGAATACCCTGTTGATATACGAGCTAAAATTCTTTCAGTAACTCCTGGTATCACAGATAAGGCATCAATCGAGTATACAAATGAAGCTGAAATATTAGCGAAAGCCATGGACCCTAGAAGTGCATATATTAATGAAGTGATGCCTGAAAAGGCTAAGTTTTATGTGGAATATGTCGATAATCAAAGTTTTTGGGGTGATATCATTATAATATTTCAAACAATATACAAAATCATCAAATGATCTTTAGGTAAAATTTATTGCTATGTCGTGTTGATCTTTGGTACTTAATAATCATTCAACAATGTATTGGTAGCTCATAGTCGTGAATGCGAGGGCAACGATACCCACATAGTTTTGCTCTAATTTATCGTCTCTCAGACATATTTATCGAAATTGGTATTAAACACTATTTTAATTATATTATTCAAACTGCAATAGGCAGTGGCTCTCGCGATCGTATTAGTTAATTCACAGATTTTACTGATTTTTTCTGATATTATTTAAAGGCTTGCTAACATACAAGACTTATATTTTTACGCTTTACGGACTCTATATTAAATGAAATCTTTTTTTTCTATCCCTCGTTTTTATAAACGACTAATTAGTATTGTTGCCGACTTTTTATTTATTGCTATCGCTTTTGTTGGGGCGTTTCATGTTAGATTAGGTAACTTAACTCTTTTCAAAGATACAGAGTATGTATATGTCTTGCTGTTGTTGTCAGTGAGCACGGTAATTCTCTTTATACGTACTGGTTTATACCGAGCTGTATTGCGCTATCTCAGTGTACATGCGCTACTTATAATAGTATTAACTTGCCTTGCTTCTTCTGTTTTCTTAGTCATATTGGGTTATTTTACAGACCTCTTTATCCCGCGTTCTATCCCTATTATTTACGGTGCTTTTCTATTATTACTATGTGGCGGGAGTCGCTTATTGGTGAGAGTTTCTGTTTCTAAACAAAAAAGTTGGAACAAAGAAAATGTAATTATTTATGGTGCAGGAGAGTCGGGGCGACAACTACTTAACTTACTTCGTCAAGGCGATGAGTTTCACCCTGTCGCCTTTGTTGACGATGAAAAAAAACTTTTAAAGACGGTTGTTAATGGGTTAACTGTTTATGGCAGTAATAACCTAGGTTTCTTGATTAAACGTAAAGGCGTTGAAAAAATATTACTGGCTATGCCAAGTGCACATCGGCATGAGCGCAAGAAAATTATCGACTCACTGGTTGAGCTTCCGGTTGAAGTCTTGTCGATACCTCATTTTGAAGAACTATTGAATGGCTCTGCAACGGTTGATCAATTACGTGATGTGCCTATTGAAGACCTATTGGGGCGAGACTGTGTTCCTGCCAAACCGGAATTATTAGGCGCAAACATCAAAGATAAGATTGTTATGGTTACTGGTGCGGGTGGATCAATCGGATCTGAGCTTTGTCGCCAAATTTTATTCCAACAACCTAAGTCACTTATTTTGTTTGAGCTTTCAGAGTTTGCTTTGTACCAGATAGATAAAGAGCTAACTGAGATGGCTGCAGCCCAACAATTGAAGGTAGAGATTATTCCTTTATTGGGTTCTGTTCAGCGACAAAATCGTCTTTTGACTATTTTAAAAAGTTTCAAAGTACAAACTCTATATCATGCCGCTGCTTATAAGCATGTGCCGCTAGTTGAATATAATGTCGTTGAAGGAGTACGTAACAACGTCTTTGGTACTTATTTTACTGCGTTAGCTGCGATTGAGGCAAAAGTAGAGTCATTTGTCTTGATCTCTACCGATAAAGCGGTACGACCGACTAATGTGATGGGCACGACTAAACGTATGGCTGAGCTTTCTTTGCAATCCTTAGCGGCTGAGCAGCATGATACGCGTTTTTGTATGGTGCGCTTTGGTAACGTATTAGGCTCATCAGGCTCTGTGATTCCGCTGTTTAAGCGTCAAATAGCAGAGGGGGATCATGTTACGATTACCCACCCTGATATTATTCGTTATTTTATGACTATTCCTGAAGCCGCTGGTTTAGTGATTCAAGCTGGTGCAATGGGGAAAGGGGGGGATGTATTTGTACTGGATATGGGCGAACCCGTTCGCATTGTTGACCTTGCAACTAACCTTATTAAGTTATCGGGGTTAGAGGTTAAGTCTGCTGAAAACCCTTTCGGTGACATTGAAATAAAGTACACCGGATTACGACCTGGTGAAAAGCTGTTCGAAGAGTTGTTAATTGGTGACAATGTAATGGGCAGCGAGCATGAGCGAATTATGCGTGCCAATGAAAGCTTTGTTCCTTATTCAGAGTACAAACAAACATTAGAGCGCTTAGATCATGCTTGTGAAAACTTTGATCATGAGTTGATTCGAGAAATTCTCTTATCAGTACCTGCAGGGTTTAATCCAACCGATGACATTGGTGATCTTGTATGGAAAGCAAAGAAGCGTAATAATTAGTTGCAAAAGAGGTGAATGATGCCGAGCTTAAATACTGATCGCTAGGCATCCTTATCTCTTTAACTGAGCAACTCTGACACCTTTATTTTATCTCCTCCGCCCATCTTACTCACTTGTGCCATTAATAGCTCTGCGCAGGATAGTGCGTCTACTAATGCGTTATGTGCATCGTAACTGGGTAGGTTATATCTAGATCTACAGCTGTTTAACCTGAGCTCCCCCTCTTTTATCATTGGCTGTTTACGTAACAAGCGTTGGTGTTCAATCTTAAGTGTATCAATCGCATATAAACGGCACTTCTTACTATTAGCATGCTCACTTTGTTGTAATAGTGCTTGTTCTATAAAGCTCATATCTAGCGGGGCATGATGTGCTACTAATACACGACCTGTTGCCTCTTTCAATAACCACTGTAACGCTTCATCAAGTGACAATGCCAGCTGCAAATCAGCATCTACTAGGCCGTGTATCGTTGCGCTTTGGCCGACACTACCTGCAATTTTTATCAGTTTGTGCCTGCCTTGGTTAAGTTTTATTTGGCCATTAATAATAGGTATTAAACCGATACTAATTATTTGATCTGATTTAGGGTCAAGTCCCGTCATCTCTAAATCTAAAGCAAGCAGTGGTGCCTCTTTAATCGGTAGATTAAGTAACGGAAGCTGGGCTTGCTGATACTTGCGTATCTGTTCATCTTTACACTGCCGAGACTGGTATTGCAGGTGCGTTTTAATAAACCAACGTGACAACATTAAAAGTGCCTTAAGAATTTAAGTTTGATACCTGTTTGGCTATCGTGCAGCACTTTAAAGGCATCTTTAAGGTGATGCTGTGCTAAGGAGGTGAGGTTACTGGGTTTCAGGTAATTAGATAATGGGATACCTTGTTCATATTGCTCTCCTTGATTAACCAAACGTTTATGAGCGATAAATTCAGCTGCATCGAGCAGGTTATTAATATCTTCAGGGTTGATACCTTGATGACCGATAAGCGCACTTAAGCGCTGCCGAGTATTCACTGTTTTAATGCCATTAGCTAACGCGTAAATACGGGCTATATCGTTGATCAATGCTAATCCTTTATGTTTTAGATCTATCCCTTTTACTTCACTGCCATCGCGTTCAACTACAAAGTTTTTAAAGAAACCTAACGGTGCAACTTGTTGCGTTGCATTTTGAGTTAATGCAGCAAGAAATATATCGTTGTTTTTGGTTTGCTTTAATACGCTGTTTTGGAGCTTTTCGAAAAGGTTATTTTCACCATAAATAGATCGCATATCAAAGAAGATGGTTGCATTGAGTAGCGCTGCTGGCTGAGGGGCATTTATCCAATCAGTGAATTGTTGTTGCCATTGTTTGAGCGAGCAACACAACTTAGGGTTTTGCGCCATAATATTGCCAGGGCAATAGGGGAAGCCACATTGGTCTAGCCCTGAACAAACTAGCTCTGCGAGCTGTTTAAAATAATGTTCACTTTCGCTATCCCCCTCTTTTTCAAGAAGTAGTGCATTATCTTGGTCCGCGCCTGCTGCTTGATCTTGTCGTGCTTGTGAGCCAAAAGCGAGCCAACAAAATTTCATCGGTGCTTCACCGAGTTGTTGCTGCGCAATAAAAATTAAGCGTCTGGTTAAGGCATCGGTTACTAGGGTTAATATCCTACCTATTTCCTGCGCTTTTGCTTCGCTACTGATGAGGTTTTGTAATAAAGAGGGCAGTTGGTTACTAACCTTGATGAGGTCTTCGACACTCGTTTGTCTGTCTATTTGACCGATTAATAATAGAGGCTGCGAGCTTTGACTGCGCATTATATCGGTGCTAGTGAGCATTGAAACGGGCTTATTATTCTCAATAATCGGCAGATGATGAATATTTTTTTCACTCATTAACAACATCGCTTCAAAGATAAGGGCATCTTTAGGGGCTGTTGTAGGAGACTTAGTCATCACTTCTTCGATGAGTGTTTTTCCATCTAATCCTTTTGCAAGTACGCGATTGCGTAGATCTCTATCGGTTAAAATGCCGGCGAGTTGTTCATTATCGATAATGATTAAAGAGGACACACGCTTTTCAGACATCAATATTGCTGCTTGTTGGATGGTTGCATCGCGACTTAAACTGATCATATTTTCACTAATCAAGGAGCTAATCCGACTCGTACTTATGTTGTTGCTTTTAAGCTCTCCTTGATGGCGCAAGCGTTTTGCAAAGGCTTGATTAAAAAAACGATCAAAAGTGCGGCTTGCTGCGCGTAATTTATTAAAACTCTCTAATGGCAGTTGATAAATTAACCCATCATCTAATATGTGTACTTTGTTAACTATTTTTTCACCCGATAACATGCCACTGAAACCAAAGTATTGGCCATCACCAATTCGATCAATGAGCTCTCCTTTTTCCGTTGTTACTTCAAATGCACCACTACGTACGATGTATAGTTGTGGTTCATTTGTATCAACATGCACTAAACGCTCCTCTTTGCTGTAATAGACAACAGTCAATGCTTGGCAACATTGTTCAATAAGTTGCTCCGATAATTGATCGAATGGAGGAAGGGTTTTGATGAAGTTGCTGATCGGTTGGAGTTCAGTACTATCCATGAGAGGGGTTCCCTTAAAGGTTAAAAGCTAACACTTTTTTCGACAGAGTCGAGGCAAGTGTTAGCTTTAGTTTTAGTCGTTATGATAGTTATTTTATCTTAGTGGTCTTGTGCTTCTCCTGCTCCTTTAGGGAAGCGGATAGATTCAACCATGTCTACGACAGACTGCGGTGTTGCTGCGGTCACTTTACAAACAAGTGCGGCAACGACAAAGTTAATTATCATACCAAGCATACCAATACCTTCAGGCGAAATACCAAATAACCAATTGTCAGGTATATTGCCAGCAGGGTTAACAAACTTGAAGTAGATAATGTAAACAGTGGTAAAACCTAAGCCTGCTAACATACCTGCGATTGCACCTTCTTTGTTCATTCTTGTTGAAAAGATACCCATTGTTATTGCAGGGAACAGTGACGATGCAGCTAAACCAAAGGCGATTGCAACAACGGCGGCCACAAAACCAGGTGGATTGATACCAAAGTAACCTGCCATGACAATACCGGCAGCAGCGGCTAAACGTGCAAATATAAGCTCCTTTTTATCGGAGATATTGGGCATTAAGTTCTTTTTCAATAAGTCATGAGAAATCGAGGTTGAGATAACTAATAACAAACCTGCTGATGTTGACAATGCAGCAGCTAAACCACCGGCAGCAATTAATGCAATAACCCATGCTGGCAAGTTTGCCATCTCTGGTGTTGCTAATACGATGATATCGCGGTCAATTTTCATCTCATTTGCATCGCCTTTAGAGTATTGCATTAGGCCATCATTATTTTTATCCGTCCACTTGATTAAGCCTGTTTTTTCCCAGCTATTTACCCAACTAGGTGCTTGTTCATGAGGGATACCTTTACCGTCAGGTCCATTCACTGATTCAATCATATTTACACGAGAGAAAGCAGCAAGCGCTGGAATTGTTGTATACATAATTGCGATAAATAGTAATGTCCAACCTGCAGAGCTACGTGAAGCTTTAACCGTTGGTACAGTAAAGAAACGTACAATTACATGCGGTAAACCGGCAGTACCAAACATTAATGCGCCACAGATAAAGAACACATCAATCATGCTCTTTGAACCTTCGGTATATTGTGCAAAGCCAAGTTCTGCTGAGAGTCCGTCAAGCTTATCGAGTAAGTAAACACCAGAAGCGTTGCCACTTGCATCTAATAATTCAGCACCAAAACCAAGTTGAGGAAAGATATGGCCTGTCATCATCACTGAAAGGAATATCGCGGGTACCATGAAAGCAAAAATCATGACGCAGTATTGTGCTACTTGTGTATAAGTAATCCCTTTCATACCACCTAAAACAGCGTAGAAAAATACAACACACATACCAATATAAACACCCGTATCTACTTCAACTTCAAGGAAGCGAGAAAATACAACACCTACACCACGCATTTGACCTGCGATATAAGTAAAACAGATAAAGATGGCACAAATTACCGCTACTGTTCGCGCACCCTGTGAGTAATAACGATCACCAATGAAATCGGGTACGGTGAATTTACCAAATTTACGTAAGTAAGGAACCATCAGTAGCGCAAGCAGTACGTACCCACCCGTCCAGCCCATGAGGTACACGCTTCCGTCATAACCCACAAACGAAACGATACCTGCAAGTGAAATAAATGAAGCTGCCGACATCCAGTCAGCGGCTGTTGCCATGCCATTCAATACTGGTGGAACACCACCGCCTGCTACGTAAAACTCTTTCGTTGATCCTGCTCGAGATTTGATTGCAATGCCTATGTAGAGGGCAAAGGTAATACCAACAATTACATAAGTTAAAGTTTGAACATCCATCTTTTATTACTCCCTGTTATTCGTCAACACCGTATTTTTTATCAAGCGTATTTGCTTTTTTTACGTATACTGCAATAAGTATTAAAAATACGTACATCGCACCTTGTTGAGCAAACCAGAATCCTAGTTTAAAACCCATAAACGTTATTTCGTTTAAAAATGGGACGAATAAGATGCCACACCCAAATGAAACGAATGCCCAAACACTCAATAATGTTAAGACGAGCTTTATATTCTCGTCCCAATATTCTTTAGCCTTACCTTTATCTTCAAAACTCATTTTAGCTCCCTCTTACTCAGTTATGTGTCGTGTGAATTGTCTATATTTTGTCCACACCTGAAAGACTTGTTAAGGATATGTTAATATTGATTAATTGTTAGTCGCTTAGCGAGGCTTTGATCATGTTTTGGTGATAATTTTTTGTGATGAATGTCGAGAATATTTACCTGTTAACGCGTTTTGTGATGGGGGTAACCTTTACTTTTATTTTAATTTTGAAAACTGTACTTGTAAAAAAAGGTAAAAATACAGTATTAAAATCGAGCTATTTGATCGTCTAAATATGCTTTTTGTGCGAATATTTATACTTTAATTAAAGGGAACTGATAGTTATGCAAGACTTCATAATTCTCATATTTAAGCCTACAAAACAGTGCTATCATCTGTTGTTAAGTATTAAAAATCATGATGTTACTGGAAGTCGTTAATGTCATGATTTAATGGAATTTTAATTTAAGGAATGAGTCATGGAATTTGAACAGATGCTGAACATACTATCTAGTGAAGATGGATCGGATCTTTATTTAGCTACGGGTGCGCCCCCTTCAGCCAAGTTTCAAGGTAGTTTACGTGTCTTAAATAACGAGACATTTAAACCCGGTCAAGTTGCACTTATTGCAGATTCAATCATGGACAGTGAGCAAAAAGCGACCTTTGAACAAGAGTTAGAGATGAACCTTGCTATCTCTATTTCTACTGTTGGTCGCTTTCGTGTCAATATTTTTAAACAGCGTAATGAAGTCTCTATCGTTGCACGTAATATTAAGGTCGATATCCCTAAGTTTGCAGACTTGCGCTTACCTGAAATTTTAAAAGAAGTGATCATGACTAAGCGTGGATTAGTTCTTTTTATTGGTGCGACTGGTTCGGGGAAATCAACGTCGTTAGCGGCTTTAATTGATCACCGCAATGAAAATTCATCGGGGCATATCATCACTATTGAAGATCCTGTCGAGTTTGTTCATAAGCATAAAAAAAGTATTATCAACCAACGTGAAGTGGGTGTTGATACTCGCAGCTTTCACGCAGCATTAAAAAATACATTACGCCAAGCCCCTGATGTTATTTTAATTGGTGAAATCCGTGATCGTGAAACTATGGAGCATGCGCTTGCCTTTGCAGAAACCGGCCATCTGGCTATTTCTACACTACATGCTAATAATGCTAACCAAGCACTGGATCGTATCATTAATTTTTTCCCAGAAGAGCGTCGTCCTCAATTGCTAAATGATCTTGGTAATAACCTTAAATCATTTATTTCACAGCGTCTAGTCCCCACTGTTGATGGCAAAAGGTGCGCAGCAATAGAGGTGATGATGGGAACATTAACGATACGCGACATGATCAAAAAAGGGGAGTTTGACCTACTTAAGGACGTGATGGAAAAATCGAAATCTTTGGGTATGCAAACCTTTGATGCAGCACTGTTTGATTTAGCTGTAGAGGGGCGAATTAGTGAGGAAGAGGCGACTAAAAACTCAGACTCTCCGACGAATATCGCTTTAAAATTCAAATTGCACAAAGGTGGGATTGCAGAGCAAGTTGAAGCAAGGGATAAAAAAGAGGGGGGAGGGTTAACTCTTGAGCCCAAAATGAACTTTGATGATTTAGATTTTTCTTAATAACTATTATTCACATTAGATAATTCGGTGATTAGTTAAAAACTGACATTAATAATAATTAAGCCACGAGGTGTAATAGCTTCGTGCTTTTTGATAGTTTTATTTTTTAGGAACTGGAAGTCTTTTATTTTAATGGAGTAGGCTGGATTTTAAATATGTAGTTTAAGTTTATGAGTTTGAATTACTGAAGGTAGGTTTACGACAAATAAAATTTACTGGGGTATAAAAACAGAAAAACCACAATTAAGTGGTTATTTTCTTTATGTAACTATTAAGCACACTGTTGGCGGAGTGGACGGGACTCGAACCCGCGACCCCCGGCGTGACAGGCCGGTATTCTAACCAACTGAACTACCACTCCTCCGAGTGTGTAACAGTTTAATCACTTTAAATGGTGTGATAAGCCATATTTTCATCCACAGTACGTTGGCGGAGTGGACGGGACTCGAACCCGCGACCCCCGGCGTGACAGGCCGGTATTCTAACCAACTGAACTACCACTCCATAACGAAGTACTGTATTCAGAAATTTATTTATATACGTTGGCGGAGTGGACGGGACTCGAACCCGCGACCCCCGGCGTGACAGGCCGGTATTCTAACCAACTGAACTACCACTCCAGCTTGGGTATATAAATATTACAACAATTGATTTAACAGAATCTACTCGCCAAATATCTTTAAAAGATAGTGGCGGAGTGGACGGGACTCGAACCCGCGACCCCCGGCGTGACAGGCCGGTATTCTAACCAACTGAACTACCACTCCAATTATCTTAAACCGAGGTTTAAATTAACAGTGTTCAGTTAAATCAACAAGTCACTGACTGCGTGTCTTCGTTGTGGCGCTGATAATACGGAGTTGCCCCTATGGAGTCAACACTCATAAACAAAAAAAATGCATTATTTTCGTTTATTTCTATCGCTTGCTTGTTTTGCACGCAACTCCTGTTTATTTACCATCCGATACATCGATTGGCATCGGTTGCAACTCATCTAAGTTCAGCTCATCAAGTACTATCCCTTCCTTTTTTAGTTTTTTGTTTTTCTGTTTCCATAAGAAAAATGCGATTACTGCAATCATAAAGAGGAGTGTTAACGAAATTGTGATAATTAACCACCACTGACTTAATAGTGAAGGGGGGGGATTACTTAACGATTGTGCTTTTGTGGAATGCAATTGCGTAGCTACCCCATCACTTGCAATATTTTCAGCAAGTTTAAAGGGAGGGGTTAACTTAAATATCCGATCCGGTAGTTGTAACTCTATTTCTCGACCATCATGCGTTGTAGCATAAGCTTTACCTGAAAAAGTATACATTTTGTAGGGAAGCTTGTATTGCGAGGAGAACTGTACTGAACCTTCAGGGTTATCGATATTGTGTATCATCACTTGACTGGTAATTTTATTATTTGCATCTTTAAACGCCCCGTTAATAGTCACTGATTCGGGGATAATTTCATCGCTATCAATACTGAAGGAGAGCGTTGCTATATCGCTCTGTGCTTCTTGAAATTCTATTTCATAGTTAATGGGGGAAGGAAACACGACGATATCTTTATTTACATTACGAATAAAAACATCATTTTGGGTGCTGATACTCATCAGGTAGCGCCCCGGTTGTAGATCGACATAAAGATGAGCAGTTAAGTTGCCATCGAATGCAAGTTGATCGTAATGTTTACCATCATCGAGGTATAGCGCCATTTTTTTGTTCGCTGAGCCGGTTAATGATATCGATAACATCGCATCAGCTAGGTAAGCGGGGTTGCTAATTACTTTATTGCCATCAAAGAGGCTTGCTTCGGTAGTAATATATTCTTTTGTGTATAGCTTTAAAGGTAAACGGTTAACTTTAAGCTGAACTTTACTGATTAGCTTTATTCGATTGTCACCATCTAACTCTGCGATTGCTTGCCAAGGACCTGCCATCGGATTCTGTACTGTTACAATGTCCTGTACCTTACTACTTACCCAAGCAATATTTTCAGGGTGCCTTTTTTGATATAACTTACTGCCATCAGGTTGTACGAGGACTACCCGTTGATGTCCTTTACTGTGATTAAAAATAAAGGTGATTTGCTCCGTTTCAGGATCGATTCGAAAGCGGTTGTCTAATAAAGGAATATCATTGGGAGCAAAAATGGCATGACCTATTGATGAGACCGAAAAGAACAAAAAAAATGAAATGAATAGATATCTTATGAAGATTGCCACAGGTTGTCCTTTATTATTTTTAAGCGCTCAGTATGCGCTGCTTCTTCTGCTTCTGTTGCTCGAATAATGGTGAGTGCTGCAGAAGATGTTCTTGGTTGTCTGCACGTTGGTACTTCACCACTTTCATTATTTGATAAATTAAGCTTTGCTTGCCCACCACTCATTAGCAGGTAAACATCGGCTAAAATCTCTGCATCGAGTAGTGCGCCATGTAATACACGGTGTTTAGTATTGATGCCAAAACGATCCGACAAAGCATCAAGATTGTTTCTTTTTCCTGGAAACATCTTTTTAGCCATCACTAAGGTATCGGTCACTGTCGAGATATCTTCAGTCGGTTGGGTCTTTTTATTTAAAAAACGGAACTCTTGGTCCATAAACCCGACATCGAAGGGCGCATTATGAATAACTAGATCTGCACCGCGGATAAACTCGATAAACTCATCGGCTACTTGGTCAAAAGCTGGTTTATCCTGAAGAAACTCATCAGTAATACCATGGACAGTTACGGCTTCTGGGTCGACTAGTTGACCTGGATTGATATAAACGTGGAAATGGCGACCGGTCAAACGGCGATTAATCACTTCAACACAACCGATTTCGATAATACGGTGGCCAAGGTAAACAGTGCCATCTTTATTCATACCTGTTGTTTCAGTATCTAAAACGACCTGTCTTATCTCTTTGCTTGTGTTCATGAGTTTCTCTATTTATAGTTTACGAAAGCTAAGTTTAGCAAAATGTGCGCAAGGTTATGAGGCTACAATGAAAAAAATAGAAATTTATACAGATGGTTCATGTTTAGGTAATCCTGGGCCAGGTGGTTACGGCGCTGTACTGATTTTCAATAAACACCGTAAAGAGTTAGCTGAAGGTTATAAGCGCACAACCAATAATCGTATGGAGATGCTCGCTTGTATTAAAGGTCTGCAACAATTAAGTGAACCTTGCACAGTGGATTTAACGACCGATAGTCAATATGTGCGTCAAGGTATTACCCAGTGGATCCATAATTGGAAGAAGCGAGGTTGGAAAACGGCTGCTAAAGCTCCAGTCAAAAATGTGGATTTGTGGAAAGCGTTAGATGCCGCTCAAGAGAAACACGAAGTTACTTGGCATTGGGTAAAAGGTCATTCTGGCCATCCAGAAAATGAACGTTGTGATGATCTTGCTAGAGAAGCTGCGGAGTCTAAACCTACCCAAGAAGATACAGGTTATGATGGTTAACGATTAGTAACGCCGATTAACGTAAATCACGATTGTTGCGTGTCGCAATCGGTTGTTTACTCATAATCGGTTTCGCAAATTTAAAAGGTGATTTGATGCGTGTCATCGGAATGCTCTGCTTTTTAGCGACAATAAAATAGTTGCTACAAAAGAAGGGGAATAGGCGTTCACCAATATTTTCAATACAATTTACAAGTCGGTTACTTGTATTGCAGGAAAGAAAATCAAACTGTTGCTTTTGCTGCACTTCAAACCCAAGCAGGTGTAGCCAATCTAAAATACGATTGAGTAAAAATAAACGTGCGGTATGTGGGCGTTTGGGTGTTAATACAGAGCGTAACCCAAATAGGCTAATAGGATTGTAACCGCTAATAATTAGCGTACCATCGAGTGTTAAAACACGATCTATTTCACGCAGCAGTTGATGAGGGTCGCTAGAGAAATCTAATTCATGGGCCAAAAGACAAAGGTCGATAGAAGAGTCTTGCACTGGTAATAGGTGCAAATCTGCAAATAGGCCAATATCTTCTCCACTTGGCGCGCAGTTTATCTGGTGGATAATTGGTGACTTAGCAGTGCTTAGCTGGCTACTTAGTTGTCCAAGTTTTAACAGATGGTAGCCAAAACAGCGCGGCAGGGTATGATCTAGTCGATATTGCGTCTGTTTTAGTAAACACTCGCCATCTGGAAGTTGCGACCATGATTCAATGGACGTTAATATTCGCGATGTTTTAGCTATCTTCATATTTTTGCTTACCTTGTCTTCGAGGTATCATCGGTAACTTATTTAATGAGAGAATTATTATGGTTAATGTATTAACGATCCTAGCTTTTAATGACAACTATATTTGGCTTATTAAAGATAGTCAAAGCCAGCATTGTGTAGTTGTCGATCCGGGCGATGCAACACCTGTACTTGAGATGATTGAATCACAAGCCTTAATTTTAGATGCCATTTTGCTGACTCACAAACACGATGACCATATTGGCGGTGTTAGGCAACTATTATCGGTATTAGGGGACGATATTAATGTCTTTAGTAAAGATAAGTTATTTCCTGAATCAACATTAGTTGTTGAGGGACAAAGCATCCACTGTTTTGAAAGTCGTTTAGTGCTGGAAGTCATGGAAGTGCCTGGGCATACATTGGATCACATCGTCTTTTATAACCAACAACTGTTGTTTTCTGGTGATACACTTTTCTCCGGTGGCTGCGGAAGAGTCTTCGAAGGTAGCCATGAACAGATGTTTAATGCACTTTCTCGTTTAGCGATGTTACCCGATGATACTAAAATTTATTGTGCACATGAATATACAACCAGCAATTTAACTTTTGCTTATGCTATTGAGCCTAAAAATAGTGCGCTACTTACCTATATGCAAACGGTTGCTAAAAAGCGCCAACAGGGACTTTCTACAATCCCAACTTGTATAGGTATTGAAAAAAGTATTAATCCTTTTTTACGTTGTGAACAACAGGATTTGGTTAATCATCTTCAAAATCAACTTGCTAGGCCTCTTTTGGCGGGTATAGAGACATTCAGCGCGTTACGAACCTATAAAGACAATTTTTAAACAGAAATTATTTTTTATTTTTGATAGAATACGCCACTTATTTTCTCTAGAGTGGATTTCATGAAGTTATTATTCTCATTTTTATTGCTGTTTTTTGTTGCTGCATGTCAAACAACAGCGCCTCTTGCCCCAATCCAGGAGGAGGAAGTAAGCGTAGAGGTAATGACGCCATCGGTCATAGAAGCTGATGAAGAGGGCTTATCCCACCTTGTAAAAGAGAAATCGCCTAGCGAGGAAGAAACTCAGGTAGATGCTGAAATTAACTATGAAAACATTTGGCTAAAATTAGCGGATGGTTTTGAATTTGAAGTGCCTGAAAATAGCCGTATTGCTAAGCAGCGTGATTATTATCTCAGTCATCCGACCTACTTAAAACAGGTGTCTAAGCGCGCCGAACCTTTTTTATTCCTTATTGTTGAGCAGATAGAGGCTAAACAATTACCTCTCGAATTAGCTTTATTACCCGTTGTCGAAAGCACCTTCAATCCCTTTGCTTACTCTCATGCGGGCGCTTCAGGACTGTGGCAGTTTATGCGTCCGAGTGGTGAACGTTTTGGTCTAAAGCAAGACTGGTGGTATGACGGACGCCGTGATGTTTACGCATCAACAACGGCTGCATTGCGTTATATGGAAGTTTTACATGGTTATTTAGGAGATGACTGGTTATATGCTTTTGCAGCGTACAACTCTGGTGAAGGGCGTGTGCAACGTGCGGTCCAAAAAAATGAAAGAGAAAACAAAGCGGTAGATTACTGGAGCCTCTCTCTACCAAGAGAAACGCAAGATTATGTGCCTAAGTTATTAGCATTAGTTGATATTTTACGAAATCATGAAAAATATGGTGTTGAATTACCTCATATCGCTAACGAACAAGTGTTGACTTATGTTGACACTGGCTCACAACTTGATCTAGCTTATGCTGCACAACTTGCAGACTTAACCGTGGCAGAAATTCAATTATTGAACCCCGCATTCAATCATTGGGCAACATCTCCAGAAGGCCCGCATAAACTACTTATACCTACACTGGTTGCTGAAAAATTTACCCGAAAATTAGCTGAAACAGATAAAGGTGATCGTGTCCGTTGGGCGCGCTACAAAGTACGATCTGGTGATAGCCTGAGCGTGATTGCGCAAAAAAATGGCACCACAACAAACGTGCTGAAGCAGATAAATGATATCAATGGTTCTTTTATTAAGATTGGACAACCTCTATTGATTCCTGTTGCAAGTAAGTCACAACAAGAGAAACTCTATGCACAAGCTAAAAGCTTTGAGTCTCAACAAAGTACTAACAAACGTAAAGTAACTCATACCATCGTTGAAGGGGATACGCTCTGGGATATTAGTCGTTTGTATAAAGTGACCTCAAAAGATATCGCGAAGTGGAATAAAATGAGCACTAAGAATACGTTACGCTTAGGGCAGCAACTAACGATTTGGAAGGCAGCAAAACAACCGGCAATACAAAAAGTGACTTATCAAGTACGCTCTGGTGATTCTCTTGGTGTCATAGCTCAAAAATTTAATGTTAAAACAGCTGATTTAGTTCGCTGGAATCAACTGCAAAATAAGAAGTATATTCAGCCAGGACAAAAATTACTGGTGCATGTCGATACGCGCAAATCTAATAGTTAACTTCCTCTACTTGTCATAAAACGGTCATCTAATTTTCTTATTGTTATTTAATTATAAATAACAATAAGAAATTACTATGACGACATCGACTCGAATCAGTCTTGATACCATTATTAAAGAAAAAAAATTAACGGTTTATTTTCAACCTATTGTTGCTAATAAGTCCACCGATATTTTTGCGTATGAAGCTCTGATTCGAGGGCCAATCGATACACCATTTCATTCGCCTCTTGCTCTTTTTGAAGAAGCAACCAAGCAGGGCCGTTTAGTTGAGTTAGAACTATTGTGCCGCTCGTTATCTATTCAGCAATTTCAAAGCCTTAAACTTGACGGTAAACTGTTCTTAAATGCCAGTCCTGATACGCTTTTTCAGCCAGGTTTTCGTGGTGGGGAAACGTTAAGAATGCTTGAGAAAGCAAACTTGTCAGCCAGTCGAGTTGTTATTGAATTAACAGAGCATAGCCCACTTGATAACTATCAAATGGTGCGTGAAGCGATCAAGCATTATAAAAACATGGGCTTTGAAATTGCGATGGATGATTTAGGCTCTGGTTATTCAGGGTTGCGTATGTGGGATGAACTAAGACCCGATTATGTCAAAATAGATCGTTACTTTGTGTCGAATATTGGTGTTGATAAAGTGAGGCAGCAATTTGTTCTTTCTATAAAAAATATTGCCGATGAACTGAATTGTAAGGTGATTGCAGAGGGCATTGAAACTGAGGATGAATTTAGGTTCATAGAAAAAATGGGATTACCCTTTTCTCAGGGGTATTACTTTGCCAAGCCTGCCGCTTTACCCGTGAGAAAAATACCTAAAAAACTGTTTTTCTCCGACGCTAATGCAGGTATTACACTGCTAGATCCAAGTACACCTATTGTTGCTGAATTACTGCAACATATCCCTGCTGTTAGTGAACATGATACCGTCGAGCAGTGTGCTAATTTATTTAAACTAAACCGAAGTTGGGAAAGTATCCCTGTTGTTCGCTGGACTGCTTCTGGCCAACAAAAGCCGCTTGGTTTAATCAGGCGTAGTTGTTTAACTAAATTGCTATTTTTAAAGTTTGGAAGAGAGTTGTCGGGTAAAAAGAGTATTCAGTCATTAGTGGATACAAACGTGATGATGTTGGAAAAATACCTCGCTATTGAGCAAGTAAGCCAGGCTATCAATCAACAATCAGAAGCGCAAAAAGCATTGGAGTTTATCATTACTAAGCAGGGAAATTATGAAGGAGTTGGTTCAATTATAGCGTTGGTAAAAATGATCTCTAATCTACAAATAACCAATGCTCGCTATGCAAATCCACTAACCTTATTGCCGGGTAATGTGCCCATTAATAAGAAGCTAGAGCAATATATATGTGCTGAATATCCTTTTGTTATCGCTTATATTGACCTTGATAATTTTAAACCCTATAACGATTATTATGGTTATGAAAAAGGAGATCAAATAATTACAGGTGTTGCAAATATTTTGCGCGAAGTCGTCACTGAACCTCACGATTTTATTGGTCATATAGGGGGGGATGACTTTATTATTATCACTTCAAATGAACTGATGAAAAGTATATGTGAGGCGATATTAACTAAGTTTAGTGAATGGGTAAGGCATCGTTATTTGCCTGAAGATCAAGTGATGGGGGGGATCTCGGCGAAAGATCGTTTTGGTAAAGATCAGTTTTATCCAATGTTGACCTTATCTATTGGTTGTGTGGAATTCCCTAGCCCTTTTTGTACAAGTTATCATGATGTTGCAGTATTAGCTACGGATGCGAAATCTATGGCTAAAAAACAAAAGGGTAACTCGGTGTATATTGCTAATGCACAAGTAGATGCCGCGAATTGCGCGCAATACCAGCAGCCTAATGCTGCTGGTATTGCGCTAAGTGCTTAATATTAACAGTTCAAACGTTGTGCATACTGATTCGTTATTGAATTAGCTTTTGCAACTTGCACGTAGTTTTTTAGCGGCTTCAACCATGTTAATAAGAGCAGGCTCTACTTCATGCCATTGTCTTGTTTTGAGGCCGCAATCAGGGTTGACCCAAAGCTGCTCCACTGGAATACGTTGTGCTGCTTTTTGCATTAATGAAACCATCTTCTCAACATTAGGTGTATTGGGAGAATGAATGTCATAAACGCCTGGGCCAATCGCATTGGGGTAATTGAAGGCTTCGAAAACATTTAATAACTGCATATCAGAGCGTGATGTTTCAATGGTGATAACATCTGCATCCATTTCCGCGATCGGTTGAATAATGTCATTAAACTCCGAATAACACATATGTGTATGTATTTGTGTTTTATCAGCAACACCATTAGCAGTAATGCGGAAGGCTTCAATTGCCCAATTTAAATAGTTTGACCACTGAGAGCGTTGTAAAGGCAGTTTCTCTCGTAATGCGGCTTCATCAATTTGAATGATTTCAATGCCTGCTCTCTCAAGGTCTAACACCTCTTCACGGATTGCTAACGCAATTTGCTGACATGTTATTTTGATGGGTTGATCATCTCGCACAAAGGACCAATTTAGAATAGTAACGGGTCCAGTTAGCATCCCTTTCACTTTTTTAGAGGTTAATGATTGTGCATATTTAGTCCACTTGACAGTCATTGGTTGAGGACGTGAAACATCACCAAATAAAATAGGTGGTTTAACACAGCGCGATCCATAGGATTGTACCCATGCAAATTGAGTAAATACAAAACCCGCTAATAACTCTCCAAAATATTCCACCATATCATTACGTTCAGCTTCACCATGCACTAAAACGTCTAAACCAATTTTATGCTGTTGCTCAATACAAAACTGTATCGATTGCTGTATCTGTTGCTGGTACTCATCAGCATCGATTTCACCCGATCTTTTTGCTTTTCGAGTTGCGCGAATCTCTTTTGTTTGCGGAAAAGACCCAATTGTTGTTGTTGGGTACTTAGGTAGGTTGAGGCTCTTTTTTTGAATGGCGCTACGTAGCGCAAACCCTTGCTGACGATCACCTAACTGAGCGTTTATACTTGCCACTGATTTTTGTACATCGGGATTGTGGATACGAGTACTGTTTTTACGTGACGTGATGGCTAATTTATTTTCTGAAAATTGCTCAAAAACTGTGTCTAGCCCCTCGTTTAAGGCACTGCCTAATAAACTGAGTTCCTGCAGTTTTTGCGTTGCAAAAGCTAACCAATTTTTTATTTCACTATCTAGTTTTATTTCACTTTCTAAATCGACAGGAACATGTAAAAGAGAGCTGTTTGGTGCTATCCATAAACGATCTTGCAATTGTTCATGTAAAGGTGCAAGCCAGCTTAATGTGTCATTAAGATCGGTTTTCCAAATGTTACAGCCATTAATGACACCAAGCGATAACACTTGCTCAGGGGCTAATAATGCAGCGACCTGTGATACTTCATGTTGGCCATTGATCGCATCGATGTGCAAGCCTGCAACGGGTAATTGAGATGCTAATAAAAGGTTATCTTTTAACTCACCAAAATAGGTTGTTAGTAATAATTTAACAGGTGACTGCTTGAGCGTGTGATAAGCGCTTTGTAAAGCAGTTTGCCACTCATTGTTCAACTCTAAAGCGAGAATTGGCTCATCTATTTGTAGCCACTGAATGTTGTTTTCTTGTAGTTTTTGCAGTAATTGCTGGTAGGTTTTTAATAGCGCGGGTAAAAGAGTTAGCTTATTGCTTTGATCTTTTTCTTTACCTAGCCAGAGGTAAGTGACAGGACCAATGATCACGGGTTTAGCATTTTTATTGATGCGCTGAAGCTCTTTAATTTGCAGTAACAAATTATCTGCATTAAGTTCAAAACTAGTTTGTTGATCGAACTCTGGGACGATGTAATGATAATTAGTATTAAACCATTTTGTCATCTCGCCTGCGTCAGATTCACCTGCATGGGGTGTAGAGCAACATTGCTTTTGTTGTGATCTACCACGTGCCACACGAAAATAATTATCAAGTTGATTTTCACCCTGTATGGCCCGTTTAGGCAAGTTACCCAGTAATAAACTCATATCAAGCACTTGGTCGTAAAGTGAAAAGTCACCGACGGTATGAAAATCAAAGGCTAATGTTTGTTGTGAATGCCAGTTCTCTGCGCGTAATTCGCTAGCTGATTGTTGCAACTGTGTTTCTGAAATTTCTCCGCGCCAAAATTTTTCCAAAGAAAACTTCAGTTGTCGTTTATGACCAATGCGGGGAAATCCTAGGTGATGTAATTTTGCCATCTGTTTATCTCATCTGTTAGTTGAAGTGAATAATGATTGTATTAACAATTAAACATGAGTAATAATGATAAATAACCTTAAACACATGAGATATGTTCATAATGATCGAGCCATTACATTTAAGAATAATGATTGCACTGGATGAAAAAGGCACGCTGACACAAGCCGCTGATGCGCTTTTTTTAACCCAATCTGCGCTATCGCATCAGATCAGGCATCTTGAAAAAAAATTGAATGTAAAGTTATGGCAGCGTTGTGGGCGGCGATTACGGTTAACGCCGGCAGGAGAGTTATTATTAAAGACGGCACATCAGGTAATGCCTGCATTATTACAAACAGAAAGTTCATTGAAAGCGATAGGGGAAGGGCAACAGGGGGTGTTAAGAATTGGCGTGGAGTGTTTTCCTTGCCATGAATGGTTAACTAAAGTGGTTGCAAATTTTTTAACAGATAAGCCAAATATAGATGTCGATATTATTAGGCAGTTCCAGTTTTCGGGGTTAGAGGGGTTACTACATCATCATGTTGATCTTCTTATCACACCTGATATTAGTGAAAATGAGAATCTATCGAATGTTCCTTTATTTGAATATGAGCAAGTACTGCTGGTGGCAAACAATCATGCATTAGCAAATCAACTGCATGTATCTGCGCAGCAACTTCAGGATCAAACCTTGTTTACTTTCCCAATTGAAAAACAACGTTTAGATATTTTTAATCAATTCTTATGGCCCAATAATATCGAGCCTAAGGCACATAAACAGCTCGAATCCGTTGCAATTATATTGCAGATGGTTTCACATCAACGAGGAGTTTGTGTCTTACCTGAGTGGCTTGCTGATAGTTATGCACAACAGTATTGCGTTAGTAAACTGCGTTTAGGTGAAAAAGGGCTATTTAAAACACTTTATGCCACCGTGAAAAAACAAGACAAGACACTTCATTACCTACGTCACTTTATCGCGCTAGGCCAACAGGGCGTAATAAAGTGATGACAATACTAGCGTGGGTTGCCTATAAAAACCTCTAACGCATCTAGTGTTAGTGGCTTTGAAAAATAATAGCCCTGATAAAGGTCGCATCCTTTATTTTTTAGGATAGTTACTTGTTTCTCTGTTTCAACGCCTTCTGCGAGTACCGTCATCCCTAAATTTTTACCCATGGTTATAATGCTTTCAACCATTGCACGATCATTTTTATTATCAGTGATGAAATCAATAAAGCTTTTGTCTATTTTTAATTCATCAATCGGCACATTTTTTAGCATGCTGAGAGAAGAGTAGCCAGTACCAAAGTCATCTAATGAAAGGGAAACATTTTGCTCTTTCATTTTTTTAAAAATAGGGCGTAAACGTTGTACATTTTCAATAAATAGACTTTCTGTTATTTCAATCGTAATGTCCATGTAAGGCGATTTATAACAATTCAAGCAATCACAAAGTGCTTCAAAAAAATTAAGTTGTACAAATTGCCGAGCTGATACATTAATTGATAGTTTAAATGACTTTTTCATCTTATATTGCAATGTTGATATATCAGCCATTGCTTTGTTCATAATATAAGCCCCAATCGCCGGCATGAGACCTGTTTTTTCAGCAATAGGGATGAAAATCTCTGGTGAGATAATACCTAGTTTTTCATTATTCCAACGCACTAATGCTTCTACACCATACAGTTCATGTTGAGCATTGAGCTGTGGTTGGTAGACCAGTGTGATCTCATTTTTAACAAGTGCATTTTGTAATGCCTGTTCTATTTCAATCTTTTTAATTAGTTGTAAGTGAATTCTTTTAGAAAAGAAAACATAACAATTCTTCGATTTTTTGGCAATCAGCATACTGTTATTTGCATAGCTAATTAGTGTTTCAATCGATGTCGCATTAAGGGGGCTTTGTGCAATACCTATTGATGCGCTAATTTTGAAATCAGTATTATTAACAATATAGGGAAGGTTTATTTCTGCTAATAAGTTTTGACAGTATTGCTTTAATTTTTCTTTATCAGTACAGTCAATTAAGAGTATAAATTCATCTGCACTAACGCGAATAGCGGTATCATCGATCTTGTTGAGTGCTTTGCTTATCCGTTTACTTACTTCTATTAAAATCAAATCACCATAGCTATAACCATAACTATCATTAATACTTTTGAAATGGTCAAGGTCGATATAGAGCAATGAGAAAGGCTGATTCTTTCGGTGATATTTGCTTTCTCTATTGGCCAATATACTACGGTTATATAAACCCGTTAGCAGGTCATGTTCTGCACGGTAAGTCAGTTCTGCTATCTTATGCCTTTCAATGCGACTGACCCACTTAAAAAGAAAAAAGATAATAACGATGACAAATAGATACAACGCACCATAAATAGTGAGATGTTGAAGTAATATTTTCTGTAATGAGTTATTGGACTCTATGAGGGTGAACCAAATATTTAAGTCTTTATTATACAAAAGGTTTACATTGCTCATTTCTGAAAACTGTACCTTTAGTTGTACAACGTCACCAGATTTTCGGATATCATTAAGGCTCAGGCCTTGTTGTTCAATTTGCGCTTTTACTGCGGTAATATACTTTTCTGGAACGGGAAGGCCAAATACTTGGCGGTATTTATTAACTGCGAGGTTGCTCTGCAATATTCGATAAAAGCTATGATCGAGCGTTGCTTGCATAATACGTTTTCCGGTACTGATATCATTCCATTGCTTAGCGAGTGTTTGTAGCTCTATTGCAGATGCGATCACGCCAATAAGTTCACCTTGATTATTTACAATACGCTTACGAATCGGGATGATCCATTTTCTCACGCCATTAAAGTAATAGGGGCGTCCAATCGTCATTTCATCTTGTGATAACGTTTGTTTAAATGATTGCTTTGTTTCTTCATTGGTTAATAGATTAGAGAAATGAGCTGTTTGTAAATTACCACTCACAGATTGAACATTGCCATCGGTGGTAAATAAAGCAAATCCAATCAATAGTGAGCTTTTTGATAGCACATTACTAATAATTTCCTGGTTTAAATTTTGATGTGCTATTGACTCATAACTAATCAATTCAAGCATAGATTCGAACTGAGAGAAAGCAGACGAAACATGAGAATCAAACAGTTTTGTGACGTAACGCTGCTCCGCTTTTATATCGTGTTCAAGCTCTGCTTGCTTGGAAAAAAGCGACATGGCGAGAATTAAGAGACCGCCGAAAGCAATAGTATAAAATAGCAGCCATGTTTTTTTTAGTAATTGATTCATTAAGTCGAGTCGTTCGCTAAGAGAAAGATAAATAAATAGTTGTTGTTTTTTATATAAAATTAATGTGATTTGTTTGATTGTGATTGTTTGCTGTTAATTAACAATAGTAAGTTAATAAAAATCATACAATTGTGCGATGTATCTGAAAAATAAAACATTTATAGCACACTTTGATTAAAGTGAAGATCAGTGAAAATTAATTTTATAAACCTATTTTAAAAAAATGTTAGAGAAAATGATGTAAATCAAACTGCTCCCCCCTATTAAAAAGGTAAATTAACGCCCATTGTGATCGATGTAACAAAAAGTTTCGTTTATAATGCGCGCTGAAACAATAATGCAATGCACAAATATTGCACATAAAAAGCGTTCATTAAGGCCCTATAAATAGACCGGGCGTAAATCAGAATTTTATAGTTTTAAATTTAAATAAGGACACATCATGTCAGTAAAGAAAATGGTTGATCTAGATTTAGCAGGCAAACGCGTATTTATCCGTCAAGATTTAAACGTGCCAATCAAAGATGGTAAAGTAACTTCTGATGCGCGTATCCGTGCTTCTATTCCTACAATTAAATTAGCCCTAGAAAAAGGCGCTAAATTAATGATCACTTCTCACTTAGGTCGTCCAACTGAAGGTGCTTCTGCTGAAGAAAATGCAGCATTCTCTCTACAACCTGTTGTTGATTACTTAAATGAAGCATTAGACGTACCTGTTCGTTTAGCGACTGATTACTTAAACGGTCTTGAAGTTAACGAAGGTGAAGTTGTTGTACTTGAAAACGTTCGTTTTAATAAAGGCGAAAAGAAAAATGAAGAAACATTATCTAAGCAACTAGCTGCTTTATGTGATGTTTACGTAATGGATGCATTTGGTACGGCTCACCGTGCGCAATCATCTACTAACGGTGCTGGCGTTTATGCTCCTGTTGCATGTGCTGGTCCTTTACTAGCTGCTGAACTTGAAGCGTTAGGTAAAGCAATGGATAACCCAGCTCGCCCATTAGTGGCAATCGTTGGTGGTTCTAAAGTTTCTACTAAATTAACAGTACTTGAGTCTCTTTCTAAAATTGCTGACCAACTTGTTGTTGGTGGTGGTATTGCAAACACATTCATCGCGGCACAAGGCCATAACGTTGGTAAATCATTATACGAAGCAGATTTAGTTGAAACTGCTCAGAAATTAATGACAGATTGTGCAATTCCAGTAGCAACTGATGTTGCATGTGCTAAAGCGTTTGATGAAAATGCAGAAGCGGAAATCAAAAACGTTGCAGACGTTCAAGATGACGACATGATCTTCGATTTAGGTCCTGATTCAACTAAAGTACTTGCTGACATCATTAAAGATGCAAAAACAATTCTTTGGAATGGCCCTGTTGGCGTATTCGAATTCAAAAACTTTGAAGCAGGTACTGAAGGTATCTCTAAAGCGATTGCAGAATCAGCTGGCTTCTCTGTTGCAGGCGGTGGTGATACATTAGCTGCTATTGATAAGTTCAATATTGCTGCAGATGTTTCTTACATCTCAACAGGTGGCGGTGCTTTCCTTGAGTTTGTTGAAGGTAAAGAGTTACCTGCTGTAACAATGCTTCAAGCACGCGCAAACGACTAAATGATTTGAGAAAAAGCGGGATATAATCCCGCTTTTTTTTAAATGTTTTTTTTACACTGTACTTGTGTAAAATAGCGCACGAAATTAAACCAAATTTAATTCAAATAAATAGATAGGATATATCTCATGACTAAGATTTTAGACGTTGTAAAAGCTGGTGTTATCACTGGTGATGATCTTCAAAAAGTATTTGCTGTTGCAAAAGAAAACAAATTTGCACTTCCTGCTGTAAACGTTGTTGGTTCTGATTCAATCAATGCTGTACTTGAAGCTGCTGCTAAAGTTAAAGCACCAGTTGTAATTCAATTCTCTAACGGCGGTGCTGTATTTAACGCTGGTAAAGGTCTTAAACTTGAAGGTCATGAAGCTGCGATTCTAGGTGCTGTTTCTGGTGCTAAGCACGTTCACGCAATGGCTGCTGCTTACGGTGTTCCAGTAATTCTTCATACTGACCACGCTGCTAAGAAACTTCTTCCTTGGATTGACGGACTACTAGACGCGTCTGAAGCACACTTTAAAGAAACGGGTGCTCCATTATTCTCTTCTCACATGATCGATCTTTCTGAAGAGCCATTAGAAGAAAATATCGCAACTTGTGCTAAATACTTAGAGCGTATGTCTAAAATGGGCATGACGCTAGAAATCGAACTAGGTTGTACTGGTGGTGAAGAAGACGGTGTTGATAACTCTGATATGGATGAGTCTTTACTTTACACTCAACCATCTGAAGTTGATTACGCATACGTTGAATTATCAAAAATCAGCCCACGTTTCACTATCGCTGCTTCTTTTGGTAACGTACACGGTGTATACAAGCCAGGTAACGTTAAACTAACTCCAACAATTTTACGTGATTCTCAAAAATTCGTTTCTGAAAAACACGGTATTGCTGCTGACGCATTAAACTTCGTATTCCACGGCGGTTCTGGTTCTACTGAAGCAGAAATTCAAGAGTCTATTGGTTACGGTGTTATCAAAATGAACATCGATACTGATACACAGTGGGCATCTTGGGATGGCGTTCGTGTTTACGAAGCTGCTAACCGTGATTTCTTACAAGGTCAAATCGGTAACCCAACGGGTGAAGATGCACCTAACAAGAAATACTACGATCCACGTGTTTGGTTACGCGCAGGTCAATCATCAATGGTTACACGTCTAGAGAAAGCATTCTCAGACCTTAACGCAGTTGATGTTCTATAATTTAACGCATTGCGTTGATGTTAGATAAATAGATAAAGCCAGCTTAATTGCTGGCTTTTTTTTGCCTAAATTTTGAATTAATCCCTAATATAGGTGTCAGAGTTAAGCGTCGATACAGATGCTTATTGAGGAAATCCTATGCGCTATCTATTATTATTTACCCTGTCACTATTTTCATTTTCCACACTTGCTAATGCTTTTCCTGATGACCCATATGTCGTTGTGACGGGTAATGCATCACTCGAGGTTAAAGCGGATCAAGTTATTATTGAGTTCCAACCGAGCGCTGTTAATAAAAGTGGTGAACTAGCCAAACAGCAAGTTGATCAAAAAATTGCCGTCGCATTAACTAATCTTAAGCAGGCAGGTTTTGATATCAATTTAGTCGAAAGTATCAGTCAATCCACACGTCCTGAATATGAATATCAAAAAAATAAACGCGTATTACTGGGTGTAAAAGTGACGCATCAGCTACGTTATCGTTTAACAGAAATTGATCAAACCAATAAATTTTTAGATGCATTACTGAATGCGCAGGTTGAAGCTATCTCTCCATTGCGATATGGCTTACAAGATACGCAACAATGGCAAGCATTAGTGCGTAAGGCTGCTGTGTTAGATAGTAAGCAAAAAGCGGGTGATTTAGCGCAATTATATGATGCTAAATTAGGTAAGATTTATTCGGTTAATTATCAGAGTAACCATCCTCAGCCAGTATTAATGCGTGCAATGGCGATGGAGAGTGATGCGGTCGCCATTAAACCTAAAAATATCACCTTAAATGATCGCGTGGAAAGTGTGTTTTTACTTAAGCCTTAATGTCATCAACAGATCACTGAATGAGAGGGCTGTTCATTATACCGATTACATTAATTATGTGATCTAAATTTTGCGCAGGAAAAACAGCTTAATTCAAGGCGTAAGTTGACGCAAATGGTTGTTCCCTTTGCGAAACTTACAACGCAGAAGTAAGTTGTTTTAACCAGCAAAATAGATCAGCTATTTACTGTAATTGGTATTAACACTTCAGTACCTATCTCTAATCGTTCTTTTGAGGGGGAAAAGGTCATTAGATAACTACGCTGAGGTTGCAGTAACGAGAGCAGTTTTTGCTTGAAGGGTTCAATCTCAGCGGTGGCTAAGTTAGATTCAAAACTAAGGTAACTGGTTAATTTTTCAGGAGTGATGTGTACGGTAAAGTAGTACTCACCATTAATCGCGTTCATTGAATAACCTTTTGGTTCAAAGCTATAATGATCAATTTGAAAATCATTAAAGTGTTTCGCAAGTTGCAGTTGTAAGGCAACTTGCCCTGCCTGTACCTGACCTAGTTGTAGTTGTTCGAAAAAAGGGCCGCTAAGGCCATGTAACATCAATATGTTTTTAGTTGCTTTGGGCTGTTGATTATTACCAAAAAGAAAAATATCCCCACAATAATCTTCATTCCAATGATGGCTATCACCTTTGAGTTTCTTTTGTAGTAAAAGGCTATCTTGCTGGAAGCTGCTTTTTTGGCGCTCGGGAAAGTACGCTTGATGGCGCTGAAAAAGCAACGAACTAATCTCTTTACGTGCGACCTTCTGTTGGAAAAATAGCGACGCCTTTATGAGATGTGTTTCACCACAGGTGATCAGTAGTAAGCGATCTTGCCAAACAAATAGACTCGATTCTGATAATAAAAATGCTTTCAGCTGAGGACTTTCGATAGAGGAGATAATATAAGCGCCTGCCTGCTTCACCATCTCCTGCCAAAATTGGTTCTCGAGTGCTAATAAATTTATTGTCGTGGTTATCTCTAACCGTTTTTCGCTGCCTTCGTAAAACATGGCTAATTATTTCTTTCTTGCTTGAATATCAGAAATGCCTGCACTCACTAAGCTCGACACGACAATTGCCATATAAAAAACTCCGACAATCGCTTCTGTATAAACAAGAAAGCGAGCAATTGGGTTAATTGGGAGTAGATCTCCAAAGCCGAGAGTGGTTAAAGTGACAAAGCTAAAATAGATAAAGTCGGGAAAGTTTTCTTGCCAGGTTTTAGATTCAAGGCCGCTAAATGCACCTGGAATAAACTCGGCAAGTAAAAGGTATAAGACTACCCAAATGAGACCTAATAGGAGAAAAATACAGATCGAGCCGACAATATTATTGGTGGTGATTTGACCGGAAAAAAGTACCTGTTGGGCTGCAAGCTTGAGGGTGATAATGAAAAAATAGAGCATGATGAAAAGGTGGATAAAGGATAACTCTGCTTTATCTAATGCAATAACAAGTGTACTGATAATGGAGGCTGTGGCAATAAGGCCAATCACTTTATTGAAAGCGTAACGACTTGAACGTAGGCTCCATACACCAATAGCCATGCTAATAACGGTGAATGCAATAACTAATGATTGTCCTAGGAGTGAGCGTTCAAAAAATTGATCCACGACTGCGCTCGAAAGTAACATAAAAAACAGGCTAAATAGCAGGTAAGAAAAATTGTCTTTTTCAGTAATATGTTTCCTAGGAAGTAAGGCGTGCATCTTTTGTCTCGCTTAAGTGATATTAACGATAGTTTACTGTTTTTACATTATTTAGGTAGCTGTTTTTAAATTGTAAATGAAGCGCCTAATTTAACGTAGTTAAAATTATTTGTTTCATGAAATAAACTCTATTCAAGAAAGAAACTAATAACGCAGCGACTCAATCATAGTTAGCGTATTGATTATTGTCACCGTTACCTCTCATCGTTGATATAAAAACATCAATAAAAGTGGATTCATCGTTTTCAATTCAGAGTGTTAGCGACTAATATTAGGGCAATCATATATTTATACGGATATAACTATGGAACACACTCTATTTACAAAAAATGTAATTGAAGCGGCTATACGCGTTAGCTTAGTTGCTGTTGTCATCTACTTTTGCGCGAAAATCTTACAACCCTTTGCGATGGCTGTTTTATGGGGGGCTATCATTGCCGTTGCAATTTACCCGCTATTTACACGTTTTAAAAATTTGCTTGGTGGGAAGAGTAAATTAGCAGCATCACTTTATGCGGTCATTGCAATCTCCGCCCTGATAACCCCTACGGTGATGATATCAAACTCACTGATTGATACTTCTGTTACCATTAATGAGCAATACCAAAGTGGTGCACTAACCATTCCTGCACCCAGTAAAAGTGTTGCTGAGTGGCCTTTAATTGGCGAGAAAACCTATACATTTTGGAATGGAGCCTCAAAGAATTTAGAGAATACATTAAATACCCATCTGCCTCAGCTTAAAAGTATTGCTACCAGTGCTTTTTCCGCTATAGCGGGTATTGGCGGAACGGTGCTGCAATTTGTCCTTTCTATTATTATTTCAGCTGTTTTTGTTGCCAGTGCTGAGAGCGCTTACCGAGTGATCATTAATATTTTCTCTCGATTAACGGATGCTAAAACGGGGAAAGAGTATACCGACCTTGCGCGCGATACGATTAGAAGCGTGGCACAGGGGGTATTAGGCGTTGCGATCATCCAAGCATTACTCGCTGCACTTGGGATGTATGTGATGGATGTGCCTGCGTGGGGATTATGGTCATTAGTCATTTTGGTATTTGCGATTGCCCAACTTCCACCTATTTTGGTTTTAGGTTTTGTTATCTCCTATGTTTTCTCCGTTGCAGAAACGACACCGGCTGTTATTTTTATGATCTATGCGATTATTGTTAGTGCCAGCGATGGTTTCCTTAAACCTATGTTTTTAGGGCGAGGAATGGAAACACCTATGTTGGTCATCTTACTCGGGGCGATTGGTGGCATGATGATGTCTGGTATTATTGGATTATTTGTTGGTGCGATTGTATTAGCGCTTGGCTATGAGTTGTTTATGAAGTGGTTAAATAGTGATGTTTCAGCGCAAGCCTTAGAAGATCAAACAGAAGAGAAAAATAATGGCTGAAGATGATACTAAGGTAGAGGAACAAAAAAGCGCAGAGCCAACAAAAGAAAAAGCTGTTATTGCGAGTAAAGATCCGGTGCGAAAAATTACTAAAATAGTGCTCGTTGTTGTGGCTTTTGTGTTTGTTTGGTATGTGATTGCAGACCGACATGCTCCATGGTCTGATCAAGGACGAGTACAAACGTACATCACGCCAGTTGTTCCTCAGGTTTCTGGTCGTATCACTGATGTTTATGTTGAAAAAGATCAAGTTGTTGAAGCGGGAGAAAGATTATTTCAGATTGACCCCACGGACTATGAGCTTGCTGTGGAAACGGCAGAGTCTTCGTTAGAGCTTGCAGGACAAGAGATCGGTGCAGGTGTTGCGACAGTCGTTACCGCTCAGGCACAACTTGTTGTTGCAGAGACAAACTTAGAGCATATTCAAGCACAAAGTGCGCGCGTTTTTGAGCTTGAAAAGCAGAAAGTATTTTCTGTTTCAGAAGGGGATAAAGCACGTGCAGCGATTAAGCAGGGTAAAGCGCAGGTGCGCAGCGCAGAGGCTGGATTAGATAAAGCCAAGCAAGCACTTGGTGCAGAAGGTGATAAAAATCCACGGATTCGCAGTGCAATAGCCAACCTTAAACAGGCACAACTAAATTTAAGTCGTACGTTGGTTTTTGCTCCTTCATATGGTGGAATCACCAACTTGCAGGTTGATAGTGGTTTTTATGCTAATGCAGGGCAAGCGGTGATGACCTTTGTCGAGTTTAATAATATTTGGCTGCAGGTAAACCTACGTGAGAATAACTTAGCAAACTTACAAATCGGCAACCCCGTTGAAGTTTCGCTGGATGTTCAGCCCGGCGTTATTTATAGCGGGAAAATTAGTAGTATTGGTTTTGCGGTAAATAGCACCACACCCGATGCCATTGGCGGATTAAGCAGTGTCGAAGGGACAACAGGGTGGTTACGTGATGCGCAACGTTTCCCTGTTATGATTACCTTTGATGATGTCGGTAGCATGCCCAAAGGTTCATTAAGGTTAGGGGGGCAGGCCGATGTACAGGTGTATACAGGAAAAAACTGGTTTGTGAATAGTATGTGCTGGTTATGGATAAGGGCCCTCAGTTGGTTGTCTTATGTCTATTGAGGTGAAAAAAATTGGTTTTTGGCAAGCAATTAAGCAAGATGTGACATGGATGCGCCAGTTGCGTTTTGCCTTTGGCGTGACGTTCGCATCAGGACTTGCTTATGGTATCAATTGGCCATTGGCATTTTTATTACCCATTTTCAGTTGTATGTTATTAGCGTTACCCCTGCCTAAACCAAGCCTACAAGTTAGTTTGAATAATATGTTTAATACCTTAAAGGCTTTTGCACTAGGACTGCTTTTTTCACTGTTCTTTTTGCAGTATCCGATCGCTTATATTTTAATGCTTGGGTTAGCCCTATTTCATATCTATTATTATCTTAATCGCGGTGGTTCGTTTTGGTTAACGCTGATGAGCCTCATTGCGATTTTGATTTTACCGATGATCGCGAACTCTAATGAAGGCCTCGCGATCGGTTTTTCTGCAGGGTTTGTGTACTCAAGTTGGTTAACGATTGCCATCATTTGGTTGATGCACTTTATTTTTCCTGATCCTCAGTTTACTGCTTTTCCTACTCCACCTGGCTTTCAAAAAAAATACTCTAAGGTTGCGGCTCAATTTGCGTTGAAAAGTGCGCTAGTGACATTTCCAATCGCCGCACTCTGCATTAGCTTTGTATTAACCGATTATTTATTGGTGATGGTATTTGCAGCGATGTTTATCTTGAAACCAGAGTTAAGCGCAGGGATTGATGCGGGTAAGAACTCGATGATTTCAACCTTACTGGGAGGGGCTTATGCGTGGATCTTTTATTGGTTGATGGTTGCAGTTCCTGAGTATCACTTTTACTTGATACTGTTGCTGATGACGACGCTATTTTTTGCGCGTAATATTTTTTCAACAAAAAGTACAGCTAAGTATTACAGCTCGGCATTAATCGCGATGTTAGTGGTCTTTAATAGTAGTGTCTCTGCGGGGGCTGACTTTAATGCAATTCTGTTTAATCGCATTTTCCTTATTTCTGGTGCAATCGCCTATATTGTTGTGATGTTAAAGGTACTAGAACATTTTGGTATCGCTAATACAGAAGCCAAGAACTAGAACACTAACAGTAATACCTTTTTGCTGTTGGCTCTATTCGTTGTCATTGAATTAATCACAGCAAAATTTTGTATCTATTGAAAGATAAGGCATAATCAAGGTACTTTACTCTTTGAAAATAGGTTTTTAAATGCACTTGTCTCCTCTTAAAAAACGCCTTATTGGTGCCTTATCTCTGGTTGTTTTTAGCTCTTTTTCTATGGCAGCTAGCGTCGATAAAGCCGTTGTTGAAAAAATTACTAATAAAATGACAATGCTAGACATGTCTGTGACCACCATTACGCCTTCAGCTGTAGATAGTTTATATGAAGTATTGACCAACCGAGGTGTATTTTATGTTAGTCAAAACGGGCAGTTTTTAGTACACGGTAATATTTATGACCTTGATAATAAAATGGAAAATATTACTGAAAAAAGCCTAACCACGCTGCGTTTAGAAAAACTAAAAGCATTTGAAAAAGAGATGATTGTATATAAAGCGCAAAACGAGAAGCATGTCGTTACTGTGTTTACTGATACTAGCTGTGGTTATTGCCAGAAGTTACATGCAGAGATGGCGGATTATAATCAATTAGGTATTACTGTGCGTTATCTAGCATTTCCACGCGGCGGCATAAACTCAAATGCATATAACACCATGGCTTCTATCTGGTGTTCTGATGATCCAAAACTTGCAATGGACAATGCTAAAGCGCGTAAACAGATTGAACCAAAAAGCTGTGATCACAGTATACAAGCACAGTATGAATTAGGTCAGTTCTTTGGTGTTACTGGCACACCTGCATTAGTATTAGAAGATGGGACTTTACAACCTGGTTACTTACCTGCTCCGCGTTTATTCGATCTGCTAGAACGCTCTAAAGGTTAAAGAAATTTAATTTTTTTTCATATAAACTGCACGCATATTTTAATTATCAGTGCAGTTTTTTATGGCCTCTATTCAAGTAAAAAATAGACCGCATAGCGATGCGAGTTTTTTAAACCTTCCTTGCTCTCCTTTACTTAAGCAGCTTTACGCAAATCGTGGTGTGGTTAGTGAACATGAACTTGATAACAGCACTAAAACCTTATTGCATGCCAAACAATTAAAGGGCATTGATAGCGCCTGTGAGTTGCTATATCAAGCGCTTTTATCAGCTAAAAAAGTTGTTGTAGTCGGTGATTTTGATGCTGATGGTGCAACGAGTACTGCGCTGAGTATGCTCGCCTTTCGAAGTCTTGGTTTTACACAGATAGATTACCTTGTACCGAATCGTTTTGATTATGGTTATGGACTAACGCCTGAAACCGTTGATTTAGCGATCGCGAAGGGGGCTGAGATAATCATGACCGTTGATAATGGTATCTCTAGCTTGAGTGGTGTCGCTCATGCTAAAAAATTAGGCTTACAAGTTCTCGTGACTGATCATCATCTTCCAGCTGAGCTGTTACCTGATGCTGACGCTATTGTGAATCCCAATCAAGTTGGCTGTGATTTCCCAAGTAAAAACTTGGCTGGTGTTGGCGTCGCTTTCTACCTGATGCTTGCATTGCGGGCTTTCCTTGCTGAGAAAGGTTATTTCGCACAACGTACTGCACCAAATCTTGCAAGCTTATTAGATATTGTTGCATTGGGGACTGTTGCAGATGTAGTGCAATTAGATGCCAATAATCGCACCCTCGTACAGCAGGGGCTTGCACGTATTCGTGCTGGTATTTGTCGCCCAGGCATTAGTGCGCTAATCAGCGTGGCTAAACGTAATCAAGCACAGCTAGTTGCCAGTGATTTAGGTTTTTCATTAGGGCCAAGGTTAAATGCAGCAGGGCGCCTTGATGAGATGAGCTATGGCGTTGACTTGTTATTATGTGATGATCCGATGCAAGCTAATATTATGGCTAATGAGTTGGATGCGTTGAACCAGTCTCGCCGAGAAATTGAGCAAGGGATGCAAGAAGAAGCGTTAAAAACGCTAACAACGCTTAAGCTTGATGAAAGTAATATGCCACACGCGATCTGCCTGTTTGATCCTGAATGGCATCAAGGCGTAATTGGTCTGGTAGCTTCACGTATTAAGGAACGCTATTACCGTCCGACATTTGTCTTTGCAAAAGGAAATGAAGGCGAAATTAAAGCTTCAGCAAGGTCAATTCCAGGGATCCATATCCGTGATATGTTGGATCTTGTTGATAAGAAAATCCCCGGTGTTATTTTAAAATTTGGTGGTCATGCAATGGCGGCTGGTTTATCTATCAAAGAGAGTGATTTTAGGTGCTTCACTGATACACTTAATGAAACCCTAGATGAGCAAGTTGATGAAGCCATTTTAACCAATGTATTACTTTCCGATGGGCAGTTAAATGGGGCGCAAATCAATATCGAGCAAGCGCAAGAGCTACGTGAAGCTGGCCCTTGGGGGCAAGCATTCCCTGCGCCGTTATTTGATGGTAACTTCAAACTACTACAACAACGATTAGTCGGTGAAAAACACCTTAAAATGGTATTAGAAGTTGAAGGAAAAGCAATCGATGCCATTGCCTTTAATATCGACCTAAAAACATGGCCTAACCCTATGGTAAAAGAGGTGTTTTGTGCGTATCGTCTGGATGTTAATGAGTTTCGAGGTAATCGAACAGTACAGCTATTAATTGAGTTATTACAGGTGCCAAACAAGGATTTTTGATGCATTACGTTTACACTACCATTATGGTGTTTTTTTTATTATTTACATCCTCGCTTTTCGCTGAACAATCACCTGCGACACTAGAAATAAATAGTGAGCAAAGTGCGTTGCAGCTAACCGAGCAAGAACTTGCTTGGATACAGGAAAACAGATCTGTCACTATGATTGGTGATGCGTCTTGGTTTCCCTTTGAAGGCTTTGATGAAAATGGTAAATACCTAGGTATTGTTGCTGAAATTTTAAATCTCATAACAGAAAAATCTGGGCTGAATTTTGAGGTGAGTAAAACAGCTTCATGGTTGCATTCAGTACAATTTTCAGAGGATCAGCAAGTTGATATTATCTCTGCCAGTGCGTCTAATCCGATTCTTGAAAAAAATTACCGAGAAACCTATAGCACCATAAAAAGCCCTATCGTGATCATTGCACGTGAAACGATGCAATATATACCCGATCTCACAACGGTCAAGGATCTACGCGTTGCGCTTATCGGTACTGCGGGTTATAGCAATAAAATTAAGCAAGCTTTTCCAGAGGTTGATTTTATTGAAATTGAAGAGATTAGCGAAGCGCTAGTTGGTGTTGCTGAAGCACAGTTTGATGTGGCGCTAATGAGTATGACGGTGGCAAGTTATCAAATGGCTGAGCTTGGATTATATGAGTTACGCATTGCCGGTATCACCGAGTTAGATATGGAGTTAACTCTATTTGTAAATCGTAATGAGCCGGTATTGTGGAGTATTATTGATAAAATAAAACGTCATGAGAGTAAGCAAGAACGTCATGAGATCCTTTCTCGCTGGGTTAAATATAAATATGTTGATCGTTACTCATCGGAGATGGTACGCCTATTTATAATGGCGACACTGTTTTTAATCGCTTTTATTTTATATCGTAATTATTTGTTAAAAAAACAAACTAAGTTATTAACCAAGCTTTCTCAAAGAGATAAGTTAACCAATACTTATAATCGCCTTTACTTGGGCCAACTACTTTCAGAGCAGGTTGTAAAAAGCCAGCATGAGAATAGTACCTTTAGTTTAATTATGGTTGATATTGATGCCTTTAAGAAGATTAACAATAAGTATGGTTATCAGATAGGCGATAAACTGCTGCAACACTTTTCTCTCTTAATTAAAGATAATATTCGTCACCAAGATATGCTTGGTCGATGGGGCGATAGGGTGTTTATTGTTATTTGTCCCGATGCAGATTTAACAAAAGCACATCGTTTAGCAGAAAACTTAAGGCAGGAAATATCTCAGGCGATCTTTCTAAATGTTGGTAAAAAAACGGCGTGTCTAGGTGTTGTTGAATATAAGGCGATTGAGTCTTGGGATAGCTGTCTAGGGCGCTTAGAGGCATCATTGCAGTGCCCTAAATAATTAGGCTATCTGAGCTCAATAAAGAGTAGATGAACTCTTTATTGAGCTTAACAATGAACGTTTATACCAATGGAATTTAATAGGTGATCAGAGTTTTCGTAGGAAAAATTATTACTAATAAGGCGTGAGTTGCAGGAGATAGTTGTTCTCACTTCAAAACTCACAACGCAGTTAGGGATAATTTTAACCAGCAAGAATGACCACTTTATTAGTTCCTTTGGTATTATACTGCACCGCTGTAGTCAAGTTGACGCCATGCTTCATACACGAATACTGATACTGCATTAGAAAGGTTCATAGAGCGACTTTCAGGTTGCATTGGAATACGTAATTTTTGTTCTAAAGGCAGTGCCTCTAAAATTTCACTCGGTAATCCGCGCGTTTCAGGTCCAAATAATAAAACATCGTTACTTTCAAAATTAGCATTACTATGAAAAGTAGTTGTTTTAGTAGTACAGGCAAAAATACGTTTACCTTTTACAACTTCTAAGAAAGCCTCGTAATTTTTGTGATGTTGAATATTCGCTATTTCATGATAATCCAAGCCCGCACGGCGAACTCTTTTTTCATTGAAATCAAATCCTAAAGGCTCAATTAAATGCAGAGCACAGCCTGTGTTAGCGCATAAGCGAATAATTGCCCCAGTATTTTGTGGGATCTCAGGTTCAAACAGTGCAATTTCAATCATGGTTTCTCAGTTTATCAATTAATTAAATCGGGGGAATTGTAAATGCATCGATACCTGATTACCAAGGTTATCTGCCCAAATTTTACCCCCATGTTTAAATATCGCGTTTTCAGCAATACTTAGCCCTAATCCTGCGCCACCGGTTTCGCGTTCTCGTGACTCATTGAGCCGATAGAAAGGGCGGAAGATATTATCTAATTCTTTTTCTGGAATAAGCGGGCCATCGTTACTAATTGTTAGCGTGATAGTGTGCGGGGTAATGTGAATCTTGACCGAGATCTGTTGTTTAGCATACTTGATCGCATTACGAATAATATTTTCAATTGCGCGATAAGCGAGCTCTGGATAAATATTGATAGATACCTTGCTAAGAGTTGGGTAACTGAAGGTTTTACTATATTCGTTAGCTTCAAATTGTGCATCTAAAAAGAGATCTTCTAAAAAATCATCAAGTGCAAGATCTTCTTTTTTAGCTTGATGTAATTGAATCTGTGAAAGGTTAAGCATCTCAGCAATCATTTGCTCCATCCGCTCAGCTTCTAATTCAATGCGTTGTAACTCCTTTGTATCACCCGTATGTTTTTTGGTAATGGCAACAGCTAACGTCAGTCGCGTTAAAGGGGAGCGTAATTCATGGGAGATATCACTTAATAAACGCTGCTGGTTATTAAGCATATTTTTTAATGATCGCACCATCAATTGCATCGATTTTGCCAGCATAGTGAATTCATCACTATTTTTTATTTCCGGAAAAGGAATATCTAATTCACCACGCGCTACTTTGGTTGAGATAATACGTAGTTGACGCAAAGGTAATGTTAAATGCCACGCAAAAAAGGCGCAAATAGGCATCGTAACGAGAATACCGGTGAATATAAGTAGCAGAGGGTTATCTAGTAACCACTCTACTAGCTCGAGTGATTTTTTCTGATTGGGTGTGGAAATATATATCAGATATTCATGTTGATTGTGTACTAGTAGGCGTGGTCCATAATAAGTTTTATAGGTATTAATTTTTTGTAATGGTTTTTGGGGGGATTGGCTATCCAGCATAAATTGGCGAATTTTACGTGGTGCGGTCGCATTGATAAGGTGCCCTGTGGTATCGGTTAAAAATACCTCAGTATGTTGATCTGAATCGTTATTATTTGCTAATAAACGCAAAATAGAACGGCTGCCTAATAGCGGATTTTTATCAAGTAAGGATGTTAGTTTTGATGATTGATACAGAATTAATTCTGAGCCAGCGGTCTTAATCGGCTGTAGCTGTCTACTATCTAGTTGTGGTAAAAGGATTAATGCACTAATCAGTAAAGCGATTAATAACCAGAATGCGGCAAATATTTTGGCAAAAAGAGAGTTAGTAGATTTCCATTGCACAGCGCGATCCTTATAAAAGTACGATGATGCCCATATTACCTTACTGTCTGTGCAGCTTGAAGTAGTATAGGCATAAATCGTGTGCTTCTATTAGCTCGCTGCGGATAAATTCAGTTCGCCATCAACCCACATGTAGCCACGGCCTCTAAAGTTCTTCACGCGTGTTTGGCCATCTTGTCGAGTCGGTAATTTACGACGAATATTACTTAAATGCATGTCGATACTACGATCGAATGGCTGTAATTTTTTACCAAGGACTTCTTCACTAAGCTCTGCTTTTGAGAACAATTCGCCAGGATGAGCAAGAAATTTTTCTAATAATAACAACTCTGTGCCCGTTAGTTCGATAGTGAAATCTTGGCAGACCGCTTGTTGCTGAGCAGGAAATAGTTCGATATCTAAATGCGTCAGCTTACTTGGAGACTCTGAGTTTTTATGTTGAGTACGACGTAAAATAGCACGGATACGAGCAAGTAATTCACGTTCACTGAACGGTTTAGCTAAGTAATCATCAGCACCCATTTCAAGGCCAAGTACTTTATCGATCTCATCGCCTTTTGCCGTTAACATCAATACTGGCGTATCACTTTTTTGACGAAGTAACTTTAATACTTCAAAGCCATTTAAACGCGGCATCATTACATCAAGTAAGATTAAATCGTAATTGCCTGTTAATGCTTTTTGTAAGCCATTTTCACCATCTGGTGCAGTATCAATATTAAAGTTTTCAAGTGATAGGAACTCAGCGAGCAGTGATACAAGTTCTTTATCGTCATCTATTAAGAGAAGATTTTTCATGGTCAAGCCTTATCGTCATTCTCGTATAAGCAGCAACATGCTTTCAGAGAGGCAAAATTAAATTCGTCTCTAAATCAAGTCCGTTTGAAGTCAAAGAGGTGTGATGTATCTTTATTTGATGGGGCTATTAAACACTTTTTTTGTGGTTATTGTTATCTCATTTACACTTATTTACACAACGCGCTTTTATAGCAAAATATTTTGTATAGAAACGATTGAAAATAACATCATCATTGCTGTTGAAGTTAATCAAACAGCTGACCACTGATATTGTTTTTCATTTATTTTCAGTATCTTATGTTTTTGTGTGTTAACAGAGGCCTTTTTGGGGCTATGCCTAAGCAGAAAACCTAATCATGCACAGCAAGCTAAAAATGAAGTTATTATATAGATGCCCATCACAAATAACAAAAAAAGTGATCAAGAAAAAGGTGGAGTGTAAATGAATGAGTGTATTAAAGTAGCCGTATTAAGCCGATGTATTTGTTACAACTAGGCTAAGGTACTGATGTTGTAGTGTAAAGTCAGAATCGTGTAGTGTCGCTAACAACGAATCGTATTCAGTAAAAACTTACTGTTCATTGACACTTCAGTTCGCTAATAGATAAAGATAAAAAGTGAACATGGATAGCAATATAAAAACAATAACAAATAAAGGCTAATGGTTATCTGTTGTGTATAATAACTGCTTCATAACATAATATTTTGAAGGTGTTTCTTTGCAAAAAAATATAAGTAAAGAGGAATATTCTCGTTTAGTTACGCTTGCGGGGCGTGCTGCAATTGCTGCTGCTTCTTTATTGATCCTGGTTAAATTGTTTGCTTGGTTTGCTACGGGGTCATCAAGTATTTTAGCGGCATTAACTGATTCATTAATGGATGTAACTACCTCCATTATTAACCTCTTTGCAATAAAAATTGCACTGCAACCCGCTGATGATGACCATCGCTTTGGGCATGGGAAGGCAGAAAGTTTAGCAGGCCTTGCTCAAGCCGCTTTTATCTCAGGCTCTTCAGTATTATTAATGCTAAATGGTATCTCTTCTTTAATAAATGGCAATCAAATAACCGCTTCTAACCTCGGTGTTGGCGTGATGATATTTTCTGTTGTGGTGACGATTGCATTAGTGAGTTTTCAAACTTATATCGTGAAGAAAACCGGCAGCATGGCAATTAAAGCAGATTCACTTCATTACCGTACTGATGTGTTCTTAAATGGGGCTGTTTTAGTTGCTTTGGTATTGGCTGGTATCGGTTGGTATTGGGCTGATGGCTTGTTTGCAATTATTGTGAGTTTTTATATTTTATATGGTGCATGGGAAATTGGTGTTCAATCGATCAATGCACTCATGGATAAGCAACTGCCAAAATCCGATCATGAGTTAATTCTAAAAACAGCTTATAAAGTGGAAGGTGTTCGCGGAGCCCATGATTTACGCACTCGCCAGTCAGGTAATACCAAATTTATACAGCTACATTTGGAGTTGGATGATGATCAAAGTTTATTTGAAGCCCACAATAAAGCAGATATTTTAGAAGTTGAATTAAAGAAACATTTTCCGCATGCGGATGTGTTAATTCATTTAGATCCTCTCTCTGTTGTAGAGGCAGAGAACATAAAATTTAATGATACAAATAAGCTAGATAGTAGCGTAAAGGATGACGGTTAATGCATATTGAGCAACAGGAATTATGGAATAAAATACGCAAAGAAGCGTGGGAAAGCTCGGCTAATGAGCCAATATTAGCAAGTTTTTTTCATTCAACTATTTTAAACCATAGCAATTTTAAATCTGCATTAAGCTATCAATTAGCTAATCGTTTAGATAGCCATACTATGCCTGCAATTTTAGTGCGTGAAGTCATTGAAGAAGCATTTACAAAATCACCCGGGATACTTAATGCAGCAATGATAGATATTGTTGCGGTTCAGGAGCGAGATCCTGCGGTTGAACATTTTTCTATTCCGCTTTTATATTTAAAAGGTTTTCATGCGATTCAAATATACCGCGTTGCACATTGGTTATGGAATGAAAAGCGTGTTCCGTTAGCGCTTTATTTACAGAATCGCAGTTCAGAATTGTTTGGGGTCGATGTACACCCTGCTGCGCGTATTGGCAAAGGTATTATGTTTGACCATGCAACAGGTGTCGTGGTTGGTGAAACAGCTGTGATTGAGGATAATGTATCAATATTACAAGGTGTTACTCTTGGTGGTACGGGCAAAGACTGTGGTGATCGCCATCCTAAGATTCGTGAAGGGGTGATGATTGGTGCTGGCGCCAAAGTACTTGGTAATATAGAAATAGGGACTGGTGCAAAAATTGGCGCAGGTAGCGTGGTATTAGAGCATGTGCCTGCACATACTACCGTGGCCGGCGTCCCGGCCAAAATCGTCGGACGCCCCTCATGCGAAATGCCTTCGTTATCGATGGAGCAAAATATCTGATTTACTTAAATAGCTAAAATGAGTCGTTATTCAACAAACGCAAAACGGGGTGTTATAACTCCGTTTATATTTACCGTTTCTTGAAACATATCAAAGGGTCTTACCCAAAGTGCTTGTTCGCCATACAAAGGTCGGTAAAGCACCATTTTTTCCTCTGTTTCACTGTGCGTTACGACACCTTCTACCCGATAAAAGCTGCCTTTATAGTGCTGATATTTTCCAAGCTTGATCATATTTTTCCCTTTTTGAATTTGAAGATGAAGTGCTGCTTGTCTTGAGCTCTGATTATTTACCTAAAATCCTAACATATTGGCTTTTATTCTCCTAAATCAAAAACAATGGTTGAATAAGCCTGCTGTAATGCTTATTCTCACTGGATTGACAGCAAATTTTCAAGGGGTTAATTCATGACATTAGAGTTATTAGAAAAATTAGAGAAAAAAATTCAAAATGCAGTAGATACTATATCTTTATTACAGATGGAAGTTGAAGAGCTAAAATCAGATAAAGAAGCATTATCTAAAACAACAGAAGAGCTACAATTTGCAAACAGTAAATTAACTGAAGAGCATCAACAGTGGCAATCTCGTTTAAGTGCATTAGTTGGAAAAATCGAAGAAGTCGAAGAAACAATGTAGTTTTTTAGCTTAGATTTGAATAACAAAAAGCCCAATGAATCGTTAAATTCATTGGGCTTTTTATTTGTATGTTTACTACTGACTTAAATTTTTATTCGATCTCTTCTAAATCATCAAGTGCTAATGGCTCAGGTGAGATGATAATGCCCGTGCTGTCTGCATAAAGAATATCTTCAGGTAAGAAGCTCACGCCCGCAAAATTAACCGGTACATTAAGCTCACCCACTTCATTGTCTTCAGCGCCAACAGGAATAGCGGTAATAGCTTGGATACCAATATCTAGCTCTTCAAGTGCATCTACTTCGCGTACACAACCGTTTACGACGATACCTTCCCAGTTGTTTTCAACTGCAAATTCAGCAATATTAGCATTTACCAGTGCGCGTCGTAACGAACCTCCACCATCAATGAGTAATACCTTGCCAGCACCATTCTCTTCTAGTGTTTTATAGATAAGCCCAACGGATTCAAAGCACTTAATCGTAACTACTTCACCGGCAAATGAACTACGTCCGCCAAAGTTAGTTAATAGGGGCTCAACTACATCGATAGTTTCAGCATAAATGTCGCAAAGCAAAGAGGTATTATAATCCATGAGTAGCCCACCTGTAGTTGTAAGTAATGATTTTAGTATAAACGTAACGCACTCATTTACAATTCTATTTCAATCAAAAGCTAATCTAACTCATTAAAAAACGAACGATTGAATGATTTTTCGCAATAATGACACTTTAGTGTCAATTCGGTACGATTATTGACATAGAATTGCGTGTTTACCGGTTCATTATGACTGATACAGTTGCTGTTTGGGCAGGCAAGTACACCAACAAATGCTTCGGGTAGCTGTACTTTAAATTTATTAACCACTTTAAAGTTCTTAATTTGGTTAATCGTTGCCCCTGGAGCAAAAAGAGCTAACTGATTAGCTTGTTCATCGCTAATAAAGGTATTTTCTACCTTGATCAGATCCTTTTGTTGACCATTGGTTTTGTTGAGGTTTAAACCTACTGTTATTTTTTCATTCGCCTGTGCAAGTTTAAAAAATTTTAATATTTTTAGTCCGCGGTGGGCTGGAATATGATCAATAACAGAGCCATTTTGAATTGCTTCAACCTGTAATTTGTAGTCGCTCATGATTTAAACCTTTGCTTGGAAATGATTAGTTAATAACAGGGCTAATAATGCTTGGCGTGCATAAACACCATTTTGTGCTTGCTGAAAATAATACGCATAAGGGGTTTCATCAACGTCTGTCGATATTTCATCAATACGTGGTAGCGGGTGTAATACTTTTAAGTTATCACGCACATTGTTTAACATAGACGCGTCTAATAAAAAGGCTGACTTGATATGTTGGTATTCTGTTTCATCAAAGCGCTCTTTTTGTACACGTGTCATGTATAAAATGTCTAGTGAATCAATGACCTCTTCAATGCTGCTATGAACAGAGTAACCAATGCTTTTATCATTCAGCTCTTCAATAATATAATCAGGCATTGCTAGTGCTTCTGGCGCAATAAAGAAGAGTTTACAGTTAAAACGAGATAACGCTTGTGCTAAAGAGTGCACGGTGCGGCCATATTTTAGGTCACCTACAAAGGCAATATTGAGGTTGTCTAACGTACCCTGTGTTTCATAGATGGTAAACAGATCCAGTAATGTTTGAGTTGGGTGTTGATTAGCACCATCACCACCATTGATAACCGGAATATCAGTAAACTCAGAGGCTAAGCGTGCAGCGCCCTCTTGTGGGTGACGCATAAAAAATGCATCCGCATAAGAGCTAATTACTTTTACAGAGTCGGCAAGTGTTTCGCCTTTTTGAGCAAGTGAGGTATTGCCGCCACTGTCGAAACCTATAATGCTGCCTCCTAAGCGTTGCACTGCCGTCTCGAAAGAGAGACGAGTACGTGTGGACGCTTCAAAAAAACAGCTCGCAACAACTTTATTTTTAAGTAATTCTGGCTGAGGAGTTTGTTTGAGTGAGTGGGCAGTTTCTAGGATAAGTTCTAAGTCGCTACGTGTTAGGTCAGCGATCGAGATAATGTTCTGTTGGTATAGCGGGTTATTCATTGTTTTAGACTCATGGTTAACCTGTGAAGATGCTCTATTATAACTTAATTCTTTAAGTGTTTTAGCGATAAATTGAGGTTATGATGCAGAATCTCTTATTTTTGGAATGTCGATAATGTTAACTCGGTTTTTACTCACCTTTTGTCTATTCTGTTCCGCCAATAGTTATGCGAATGAATGGTCGGTATTACATGCTTTATTGCCTAAAGGAACACAGTTTTCTTACATGGTGGTCGATGCAAATAGTGAAGCAATATTAGCTAAATATGAGCAAGAAACATTACGTACACCTGCGAGTATGCAAAAACTGCTCACAGCAACGGCGGCAAAATTACATTTAGGTAGCGATTTCCATTACCAGACGAATTTACTTGGCGCTCAAGAACAAATAAAACAACGACGTTATGAGGGGGATCTTCGTTTAAATTTTGTGGGTGATCCTACGCTCAAACGTGCCGATATCCGCGCCATGTTAGTCTCGTTGAAACAACAGGGAATAACAGAGATAACCGGAGACTTTATCGTTAATGATGCTCACTTTAGTGGTTATCAGTGGAGTAATGGTCAAGCGTGGAATGACTTAGGTGTCTGTTATACATCTCCCTCTAACGCCATTATTGTTAATAGAAACTGTGTGCAGGGTAATTTAAGTATAAAGGGTAAAGGGGCTAAAAAAGCGACCTTGTTTATTCCTGATTATGAACCCGTGTCGATCAGTGCCGATGTCGATGTGGTCACTAAAGAGCAGCGAGTAGCACAATTCTGTGATTTAGAGGTGACGCGAAACAGCCAAAATAGCTATCACTTATGGGGGTGTGTGGTTCCCCGAGATCGTGCTTTTGGATTGGCCTTTTCCGTTAATGATCCCTTCCATTATGTAGCACAAATTCTCGATAATGAATTACACCGGTTAGGCATCAAATTGAATGGAAAGGTGCGTTTGGAGAGTAAACAATATGAGGGGGGGGATAATCAAATATTAGCAAGTTATCAATCCCCTAAGTTAGATAAGTTACTTGCAATCATGATGAAAAATTCTGATAACTTAATTGCGGATAGCCTGTTTAAAACTATCGGTGGCAGTTACTTTCAGCGTTCGGGAAATTTTAGAAATGGCGCACAAGCGGTTAAAGCCGTTCTTTCTGAACAAGGCGTCGACTTAGAAAATGCATACTTAGCAGATGGTTCGGGATTATCTCGTCATAACCTAATGAGTGCAGAGTTGTTTATGTCGGTATTACAGTTTATCTATAATAATGATGTGCAGTTTGACCTGTTATCTAGTTTTTCGGTGGCTGGAGTAGATGGCACCCTAAAATATCATCGTGGTGTCAGGGGGAAGCAATTTAAAGGTAAAGTGATTGCTAAAACGGGATCGATGAAAGGCGTTGCTAATCTATTAGGCGTAGTAAGAGCAGAGCAGGGTGATCGTCTATTTGTGTTGACACTCAATGGCTATAGTGAGCCTCAATCAGCCTTAACCTCTGAGTTAGCACGTGATAAAGCGGCATCTAAGTATCTTTTTGAAAACGCGTTCTTCGAAACTATTTTAAGAACTCCACTCGCTAAATAGTATTTTTGTATAAAAAAAGAGGCCACTGGCCTCTTTAGTATTAGCATTGATACGATTACATTTTAATGGGGAACCATTGTGTGGGTTTTCCGTCACTGAAAAGTGCAACATCGGTTGAATAATCTTGTTTACTCACCGCGCTTAAGTCTCGCGTGTGGATCGGGTAGCTTAACCCATCAAAATTGAGTTGTGACCATTCTGAGCCAGTTTGAACAAGTAAGCTTTGCCAGAAATAATGCTGGGCTGTGGAAATGATTATTGGGGCATGGATACGCGATACACGGCTTGAGAAACGATATCCGTCTGACTGACCTTCAAAAATAAGCATTTCACAGCCATTTTTATTAGAGCACCAGTCAAGTAAGACAATTGCTTCATCAACACCATCGCCATTTAAATCATATTTTACCGCGCTAAATTTTGTGTTTTTAGGATCGGTACGATGAATGTTGAAGTAGTTATTAACCGCTTCTTGGATTTCAATATCCACTTCATTATCAGGTACGATATTCTGTGCACTGAATTCTCGATTTATGTGATCAACTTTAACGGTTTCATCTCCCTCCTTGGCATTCATTTTATTAAGCACGAGGGCATCACCTTCGATGACTTCAACAATATTGTTGTTGTTTATTGTTGTGGTGCTTAACGATAGCCCTTGTCGCTCTAATATCAGCTCTTGACGAATGTTTTTATCTGCTTCTTTAGATAGTATTACAGAAATGTGTTTCGGTGAATTAGTCTTCCAGTAACCCGTTTTCACGGTGGTTATATTATTAATCGTTTCGCTATATTCAACGGTATAGTTTTCATTAAGGGCTAAGTTGGTAGTGGTATTATTATTGCTACTTAGATAATAGCCAATAATAGATTGATCCTTAAGTGGCCAGCCAGGTTCACCACAGCCATCAAATGCTCCCCAAACGCTGTTCACTTTTGTTACATATCCCCAATACTCATTATTCTTAGGGTTATAACAATGGCTTGGCTGAATGGAAAGTTTAAGCTTTTGCCCTTTTTTATTGGTCGCGTAAACGTAGTTTATTTGCGTACTTCTAAAGTTAGAATTCTCCACATCGTAAGCTTGGTTGCTTGCCTTAGTTGAAAAGAAGAGTTTTTCATTATCGATATTTATACGCCAATGCGGATCATCGCCACTTGCTCTGAATAAAAAAGTATCTGTAGGCTTAGCACACTGTAAAGAGGCTTTAGCTAATGCCATGTGATGTATTCTGTCTATGCGCATCATGACATTATTATCTTTTTGCTCTGTGCTGCTAAAAGATATTTCTCCAGCAAATTCAACATAAACAGGAGTGTATGGGGTTGAGGCTATTTTTTGGTAAATCTTATCGACAACAAAACTTGAATCAACAGAGAATTTTTGGTTAGTATCACAGGCTTTAAAGTAACCTTTTCCATCACCAAATACATATTGTCCTCGAAAGTTACTTTCTAAAACTTGAGAAAAGTTTTTTTTAGTAACGATAGGTATCGGCTTTTCTTCGACTGGTATTGGTGGTGGAGCACTACATGCTGTAATAAGTAGTGGTGTGGTTAATAGCAAGAGTGATAGACGCATAAATAAACCTTTGTTCCATAAAAGTAATTGGTAGCCTCATTGAGTATAACAGCGCTTACATATATTTCATCCTGTAGCAATTAAATATATCTGACAAATGTAATAATTACTTGTTATCGAGGGGTTTTTCCCCTCATATTACTTATTCGTTTGCTTTTTGTTCGGTGCAGAAGCACGTTTTATTGATGTTCGGATAAGTTATGAGGGGGGAGGATTAACCTAATAATTGGTTTATTTTTTCTGATACGCCGTGTTCTTTCGCCGATAGCGTCACTTCGGCTTCTGGTAGGGCTTTACGTAACTCTACTTGAGAGTTAGCCATTAATACCGGTTTCCCAACAAGGTTTAACATTTCAACATCATTCATTCCATCACCAAAGGCGATAGCATCTTCGTTGGTTAGCCCTTTTTCTTTTAATACGGCAGCGACAGCCGTACCTTTATTGGTATTTGCGTCCATGACCTCTAAGCATATCGATAACGAAAAGGTGAGATTTATCCTATTGCCAAAATGAGCTTTTAATTGTTCATACAATGACTGCAGTGTTTCAGCATCACAACAAAAGAAAATCTTAATCGTATTACTTTTATCGAGTGTTTTTAAGTTGGTTTCTTGACAGGTAAATCCTGCATCAAGTCCCATACCGTCTAGGTCTGGTTCACGAAAATTTGCGTACCAGTGATCATCAGTGAAAAGGTTGATTTGTACCTTCTCATCAAAGTTCATATTACAAATTTCGGTTGCAATAGAGGCGGGTAAATTTTGTTTTAGAATGATTTCACCAGCTTTGTTGTGAACACGTGCACCATTTGATGTGATGAGGTAAATGGGTTCGCCAAGTTCATCTTGTAAACTCTTAGCTTCGATATGGTGGCGGCCTGTTGCAATAACAAATTTACGACCACTCTCTATCCAGTTATGAATACTTTTTTTCGTTTGTGCAGAAACTTTGTGATCAGGTCCAAGTAATGTTCCGTCAAGGTCTGAAATAGCTACTTTGTACATGTTCGTTTACCTTGTGCTACTGAAATTAAAAATTGAAGGGTATGAGTAAGTGCAGTGATACGGTACTTATCACTTTCTATTAATATCTCATGTTTTGCCCCATCAATGGTTAAAAACTGACTATCTTTACAATTCTTGATATTATCAAAAAAATCTTTTTGTCCCTGGCTAGTAACAACTTCGTCAGCGCCTGCTTGAATAAGCAATATTGGGATATTAATTTTATTGGCTTCTTTAATTGCTTGCTCTGTTGCGCTGATACTCGTCGCTACCCAACGCATTGTTGCATCACCAAGCTGCGTAGCTGGTATATTTTCAAAGCTATATTGACTCGAGTAAAAGCGCTTTTCACTGTGGGTTAATTGATTACCTTCAAAAGGACGTTTCGTATAACCTTCTCCAGCTGGTACATAACAAGCTTTATCGCTAAACCAACTACAGATTTCAGCACTGCTATAGGTTACTGCTTTAGCAATAAAAGGGGGTAAACCACCGAGATTGATAGAGAGCATTGGACTGAAAAAAATAGCACCTTGGAAAGGCGTTTTATATTGTTCTAAATAAAGAGCACTAATCGCCCCTCCCATCGAATGGGATACTAAATAGCGTTGTGTATAGTTTTTCTCTAATGCGAGTGAATCAACATATTGATTAAGGTCATCAACATAATCCTGAAAATGAATGACGTGCCCACGGTATTGGTCTCCACCAAAACGCTCAGATAAGCCTTGCCCACGATGATCGATAAGAAATAGGTCGTAACCTTTTAAATTGAGGTCATAGGCGACCTCTTTATACTTTAAAACACTCTCATTACGACCTTGGCTAATCACAATTGCTTTATCATTTCCGGTTGTAATAGCAATGGTATGTATGTTTTTTTCGTCGATCCCTTGAAAGGTATTTGCTTGCGCATACTGCTGCCAAAAAGCATCAATATCAGCATTGTAATTATTGCTGAGTGTTGATTCGGTATTTAAATTAAATGGATTATTTATCATGTCTGAATTCGCAGCGCTGCAGGTTGTGTGAAATAAAAATAAAGAGGTTAATAATAGTGCATACTTTTTAGCTTTCATTTAATATCTCAGCAGTTAGGTTTAAGTATGTTAATAACAATAGCTTGAAATGGTAAGTTATTAATTTTTTTTGAGGTTTTTTTGTGAAAAAGAAGTTTACCCTGCATTATGATGCAGCTTTGATAATCGTGTTGTTATTTATTGTAATGATTAGTTTCGCTTTTTTCCAGCAATCTCAGGTAAATGCGTTAACCTTAGAAAATGAAAAATTACAGTGGCAGTCAGTTGAGGATAGTTTTAATCTGAGTTCTCAAGAAGCTTATATTAAAAAGCTACAGGCTCAGTTGTTGTTAGAGGAATCTTTAAAAGAATAAGATAAACCACTATAAATTCAGTGGTTTATCTTTAATTGTTTACTTGGTAAGTCGCTATCTCTGTACCTAGATTAAGCTAGTTTTGCTTTGATGAAGTCGATCACTTCATCAATTTTAACTTCTTGTTTTTCACCAGATTGGCGATCTTTATACTCAATCACGCCATTATCGATGCTACGATCACCAATAACGAGAGTGTGTGGCATGCCGATAAGCTCTGCATCAGCAAACATGATACCTGGGCGCTCTTTACGATCGTCAAGTAAGACTTCGATACCTGCTGCTTGAAGCTCTGCGTAGTATTTCTCTGCAAGTTCTGCAACACGATGCGATTTCTTCATATTCATCGGTACAATAACAACCGAGAATGGCGCTAGCGTATCATTCCAGATGATACCGTTTTTATCATTGCTTTGCTCAATCGCTGCAGCAACAATACGTGAGATACCAATACCGTAACAACCCATTGTTAAGGTCTGGTTTTTACCTTGCTGGTTTAATACAGCCGCTTTCATCGCTTCAGAATAAGTCGTGCCTAACTGGAAAATATGACCCACTTCGATACCACGTGCAATCGAAAGTGTCCCTTGACCACAAGGACTAGCATCACCTTCAACAACATCACGAATATCAGCAACTTCATAATCAGTGATATCACGATCCCAGTTAACACCCGCTAAGTGTTTACCTGTTTCGTTTGCACCACAGATAAAGTCAGCCAGTTTTTCAGCGCTACGATCTACAATAGTGCGAATTGTTAATCCTTTAGGGCCGATAGAGCCTGCATCACAGTTCGCTGCCGCTTTAATTTGTGCTTCGGTAGCAAATAGTAGTGGGCTAGCAATACCTTCGATATTTTCTGCTTTTATTTCGTTGAGGTTATGGTCGCCACGTAAGACTAGTGCAACAACAGGTGCTGTTTCACCTTCTTCACATGAGCCTTCAACCAATAATGTTTTAACGACTTGTGTTGCTTCAACATTAAGCGCTGCACACACTTCTTCAATGCTGTGTACATTTGGTGTATCGATCGTTGTTACTTCAGCTGTTGCTGCAGGACGATCAAATGTTGGTGCTAATGCTTCAGCTTTCTCTACATTCGCTGCGTAATCGCTCTCATTTGAGAATACGATTGCATCTTCACCGCTTTGCGCTAGTACATGGAATTCATGTGAAGCATCACCACCAATACTGCCTGTATCAGCAATAACTGGGCGGTATTCAAGACCTAAACGTTCGAAGATACGGCAGTAAGCTGCGTACATATTTTGGTAAGTTTTTTCTAGACACTCTTGCTCAAGGTGGAATGAGTAAGCATCTTTCATGGTAAATTCACGTGCGCGCATTACACCGAAGCGTGGGCGTGTTTCGTCGCGGAATTTAGTTTGAATTTGAAAAAGATTAAGTGGTAACTGCTTGTAGCTGTTCACTTCTTTACGTACTAGTTCTGTTACAACTTCTTCATGTGTAGGACCTAAAACAAAGTCACGTGTATGACGATCTTTTACACGTAAAAGCTCACCACCATATTTATCCCAACGGCCTGTTTCAACCCAAAGGTCAGCGGGTTGTACTACTGGCATTAAAATCTCTACAACACCTGCTCGCTCCATCTCTTCACGAACAATGTTTTCAACTTTACGTAATACGCGTAAACCTGTCGGTAACCAAGTGTATAAACCCGATGCTAATTTACGGATCATACCTGCGCGTAACATTAGCTGGTGGCTCACAATTACTGCATCGCTCGGTGCTTCTTTTTGTGTTGAAAGTAAATAATTGGTAGTGCGCATGGTAATCCTTAAGGTTTCGGGGCAATATAAAAAGCAATTTTATATAAGAAAGAGAGTGAAATGAAGCAGTATCTACAAAGTGGCAAAGTTAGTCTTATTATAATGCTTATTTGTACAGTGATTTTTGCATTAAATACACTATTACCTATCAACTTAAACCAGTTTGGCATTGTGCCACGTTCATTATCGCACCTTTCTGGTATTGTGTTTGCTCCCTTTTTACACGGTAGCTTGTCGCACTTACTAAGTAACTTTTTGCCTTTTGTTATTTTAGGCGGGTTAATCGGTTTAAAAAGTCAAAAGCGTTTTTGGCTTTTGTTTATGCTTCATGTGCTCAGTACCGGTTTTTTAGTGTGGTTATTTGCCCGTGGTAACAGCGTCCACATTGGCATGAGTGGGGTTATTTATGCATTTTGGGGGTACTTGATTGTTTATGGCATTGTGCGCAGACAGTTTTTGCATATCGTTATCTCTGTCGCTACGTTGTTATTTTATGGTGGATTGGTCTTTGGCGTGTTACCGACAACACCCGGCGTTTCCTTTGAAAGTCACCTATTAGGTGCCATTGTTGGTGCAGTAAGCGGCTATTATTTTGCCAGATTAGAAAAATCAGGCTGGTAAATGGTGAGGAGTCGGGTTGTTAGAGCAATGCGCTAGGCATCGCTCTTAACGACCTAAATCTATTTTAGATTGGTTTTAAATGTGGTTAACATTTTAAACAGTAATTCAATTTTAACGACAATGTTTGGCAATAATTTTTTATAATGCTCTTCATCATCAGTTTGAATTTCTTGTAGATCTGCCGCTAACTCTTCAACGTAAGGTAAAAAAGTATCTGAATGATTTTTAAAGGCGGTATCAGCAGAAAAAATCTGTGCAAATCCCGCTTTTTTCTGTTCACGCAGCATCTCAATCTGTTTATCTGCATCTACTGCTTTGTGATAAATAATCTTAACGTTTTCTTGTAAATGCTTTAATACGGTCTCTTTGCTCATCTGGCTTCCTAATTAGTAATTATACCGGTTAAGGTTAACGTTAAAATTATAGCGAATTTATTAGTGTTTTACTCTTTTCTCCTGCAATTTCTCTGCTTAACTTAGGGACCAGGTAGCCAGGCAGCTCTGCACTTATCTGTTTTATCAGTTGTAATGCTTTTTCTGTTTGTAAATCAAAATGCTGAGCACCTTGTACTTTATCTAATAAAAACAGGTAATAGGGTAAAATATTTGCCTGTGAAAGAGCTTCGCTCAGGTTAACCAATGCTTCACAACTATCGTTAACGCCTTTAAGTAATACGCTTTGATTTAATAACTGAATCCCCGCTTGATGAAGCTTTTGCATTGCGCTAGTGAACAATTCGTCTATTTCATTGGCGTGGTTGATATGTAAAACCATCACCACTTTTAAGCGACTACGTTGCAATAACAAGCATAATTGTTCGGTAATTCGTTGCGGAATAACAACCGGAAGGCGAGTATGGATGCGTAAACGCTTTAACTGTGGCAATTTATCAAGCTCAGAGACGATATATTGTAAAAAGTCATCTTTGCTCATTAGTGGATCACCACCACTTAAAATTACCTCATTTACTTCAGGGTGTTGCTTTAAGTAATCTAAGATTTCTTTAAATTGCTGTTTATTGAGATTGTTATCTTGATAAGGAAAATGACGACGAAAACAGTAGCGACAATTAACTGCACAGCCGGATTTCAAAATCAGTAATACGCGGCTTTTATATTTATGTAATAGCCCCTGAATACCATTTTGATGTTCACCTAGAGGGTCTAAACTATAACCCTCAATAACTCTTGTTTCATTCTCAACGGGCAATACTTGTAGTAATAACGGATCAGAAAGGTCACCCTTTTTCATTTTATTGATGAAGGGCATCGGCACTAACATGGCAAAGCTTTTACGCGCAGCTTCACTTAATGGAACAGTTTTTGGTTCAATTGCTAATAATTGTAAAAGTTGCACTGGATTTTTGACTGCATTCGCCAGTTCCTTTTGCCAAGAGGGCGCCACATCGGTATTATTCATGGTAATTATTTCTGTCATTTTAAATTATTTTATAAAGAGGTTGTTATGGCTACATATAGTACCAGTGAATTCAAAGGTGGGCTAAAATTCATGCTCGATAAAGAGCCTTGTGCAATTATTGACAATGAATTAGTAAAACCAGGTAAAGGCCAAGCATTTAACCGTGTTAAATTCCGTAAACTTTTATCAGGTAAAGTAGTAGAGAAAACATTTAAGTCAGGGGAGTCTGTTGAAGCTGCTGACGTAATGGAAATTGAACTTGCTTACCTATACAGCGATGGTGAGTTTTTCCACTTTATGAATAACGAGTCATTTGAGCAAGTTGCGGCTGAAGCAAAAGCTGTTGGCGATATGGCTAAATGGTTAGTTGAGCAAGATACTTGTACGATCACGCTGTGGAACGACAACCCAATCGTGGTAACACCGCCCAATTTCGTTGAACTTGAAGTTACAGATACAGATCCTGGCCTGAAAGGCGATACTGCTGGTACTGGCGGTAAACCTGCTACATTAGCAACGGGCGCAATTATTCGTGTGCCACTGTTTATCCAAATTGGTGAAGTAGTAAAAGTTGATACACGTAGTGCTGAGTATGTTGGCCGCGTTAAAAAATAATAATACCTAACGTTATTATTAAAAAAGCCCAGTTTATCTGGGTTTTTTTATGTCATAAATAGAAAGATTATCTATCCCTGTGGTATATGTTTATTGCTCGTTGTTATTCGTTCTGCAGAGCCTAAGTGTTAAAAGTAATAGTGCCACACAGGTGACACTTTTATATTTTATTTTCATTAACCGCTACTTCAAAACATTTGTAGCAAGATAGTGAAAGTAAACACACTCACTGCAAATGCGAATCCATAACATAGTACTTGTTGCCAATCTCGCCCACGTTTTACACCAAGATCATGCAAAGCATGGAATATACGATGCAGGGTATGCCATAACGGTAAGGCGACTAACACTAATACAATGGCAGCGCCGTACCAACTGGTCGCAAAGCTATGTAGGGTCTGATAATTAAAGTTACCCTTGTCGATAATACCCAGTGGGATTAATAGACCGGTAATTAATATCATTACTGGTGTTAAGAATGCGGTGAGCATGCCACCGGCACCAAACAGCCCCCAAAAAATAGGTTCGTGTGAGCGAATATACTTTTTCTCTTTTTGTTCAGTCATCATTCACTCCTATAGCGTGATAATTAATAAGCATAAAACCGTTGCGACAATAAACGCGGCGTAATGCCCGGAGATAATCACTTTGTCATCAAGGCGTTTTCCTTTTATCCACAGATCAACCGCTTTAGGCGCTAATGAGAACCAGGTGATGGTGTGGTAGAGTGCAAAAACCAGAGCAATTAGATGTAATAAAATTGCAAAAGGGTTTTGTAATGCTTCAAGCCAGCCATTAAATGCCACTTCACCTTGGCTTAATCTCAGTACACCCCAAGCTAATATCAAGCTATAAATACTGATCAATACACTGCTGCCTTCGCGCAGCATATATTTGGTATAAAAAAGTTGCTTCATCCACCAGTCAGTCGGCAGTTCTCGTGTATAAGGTTTACGTTTACTCATTGCATTCGTCCTTATTGCTAATTCGTTATAAATATCTCTTCTGTTTAGGTATCTAACTCAAGCTGGCTAATTATTCAGGCTTAAACATACCAATTAAGTAATCTTTACTGCTTTCTACTTTTAATAGCTGGATAGCGGCGGCAGGATCAACGCCTTTTGGGCAAACTACCGAGCAGTAGCCAACAAAGGTACAGCCCCAAACACCTTCCTCTTGATTTACTATTTTCATGCGTTCAGCACTACCTGCATCACGGTTGTCACGGTTATATCGAGCAAGCAGGGTAAGGGCAGCGGGTCCTATAAATTTCTTATCTAGCGCATACTGCGGGCAAGCGGCGTAACATAAGCCGCAATTGATGCACATAGAGAACTGGCGGTATTTTTCCATCTGTTCAGGCGTTTGCTTGTAAGCGCCTTCGCTCAAACATTTTTTATCACCCGCTTCATTTTTTTCTGGAATAATATAGGGCTTGATCTCTTCCAGTTTATTAATGAAATCATCCATTACCACCACTAAGTCTCGTTCAATAGGAAAGTTAGCGAGTGGCTCTAAACTAATTCTTTTTGGGAAGTAATCGCGCAAAAATGCCTTACAACCTAATTTAGGCACGCCATTCACCATCAATCCACAACTACCACAAATAGCCATGCGGCAAGACCAGCGAAAACTAATGCTGCTGTCGAGGTGATCCTTGATATATTGTAACGCTTCTAAAATAGACATATCAGCACTATAAGGGACATCAAAGGTTTGTGTGAAGGGATGGTCATCTTCCTCGGGGCGATAACGCAGAATATCTATCTCAATAATTTTCTGATTCATTATTTACTCTCCTGCGCAGATTTATCACCAGCAGCGCCATAAGCACGTACTGCAGGTTGACTCTTCGTGATAGTGACATCGCTATAGGCGATGGTAGGGGCTTTATCTTGCTGATAATAAGCGAGTGAGTGCTTAAGGAATTTCTCATCATCACGTGCTTCAAAACCATCGATACGTTGGTGCGAACCACGCGATTCTTCGCGCAACAGTGCACTATGTGCCATCGCTTCAGCGGTATCGAGTAAGTAACCTAGCTCTATCGCATATAAAAATTCAGTGTTAAATACACTCGATTTGTCTTCAATGTTAATGTTTTTATAGCGCTGTTTAAGCTCCGCTAATTTATCGACAGTTTGCTGCATCGACTCTTTGGTGCGGTAAATACCCACCCCTTCCTCCATGCTATCGCCCATCTCTTGACGAATATCAGCCATTTTTTCCGTGCCATTACTGTGTAGCAGCGCTTCTGTACGTTTGATAATGGCTTCAGCTTGTTTTTTAATGGGAGAAATTTTGCCATGCTTGATAGTTTTGGCGTGTTCAGCCGCTTGCTCTCCCGCTAACTGACCGAATACGGCAAGCTCTGTTAGTGAGTTTGATCCTAAACGATTAGCGCCATGTAGGCCGACGGAAGCACACTCACCAATGGCGTATAATCCGGAAAGAGAGGTCGCTGTTTTGGCATCAGTAGCAATGCCACCCATGGTGTAATGTACCGTGGGTCTTACCGGAATTGGCTCGTATACCGGGTCTACTCCGACATAGGCTTTGGCTAATTCTCGAATGAAGGGTAGGCGTTCATTGATTTTTTCTTCCCCTAAGTGGCGAAGATCTAAATGGATATAATCACCACGTTCACCCTGTATAACGTTACCTTTTTGCTGTTCTTGCCAGAAACACTGACTGAGTTTGTCACGTGGCCCAAGTTCCATATATTTGTTTTTAGTTTGTCCAACCGGCACTTCAGGTCCAAGACCATAATCTTGCAAATAGCGATAGCCATCTTTGTTAACTAAAATACCACCTTCACCACGACAGCCTTCGGTCATTAAAATACCGCTGCCTGGCAAACCAGTAGGGTGATATTGAACAAACTCCATATCACGTAGTGCTACGCCATGGCGGTATGCGAGAGACATACCGTCACCGGTTACAATTCCACCATTGGTGTTGTAGCTGTAAACACGACCTGCACCACCGGTGGCCATGATCACTGATTTAGCTTGGATAAGTTTAGCTTCACCTTCTGCAATATCTAAAATGATCACACCTTGAATACTGCCATCTTCAACAATTAAATCTAAGCAGAAGTGTTCATCAAAACGAGTGATTTTAGGGTGTTGAATTGAGGTTTGAAAAAGTGTGTGCAGGATATGAAAACCGCTTTTGTCTGCGGCAAACCATGTGCGTTCTATTTTCATGCCACCAAAAGCACGCACATTGATAGAGCCATCAGGTTTACGACTCCAAGGACAACCCCAATGTTCTAATTGGGTTAATTGTTTAGCTGCATTCTCTACAAAATATTCGACTACGTCTTGTTCACATAACCAATCTCCACCGGAAACCGTATCATTAAAATGGTTTTCGAGTGAATCATGATCCTGTGCAACACCAGCCGCTCCACCCTCTGCTGCAACAGTGTGGCTGCGCATTGGGTATACTTTGGAGATAAGTGCGATATCAAGTTCAGGGTGATTTTCTGCTATCTCAATGGCCGCTCTTAAGCCAGAGCCTCCCGCACCAATAATGGCGACATCAGTTTTAATTATTTGCACACATCTCTCCTATCGAAAAAAGGTAAGTACTCAGTGTAGCAATGGATTTTTAAAAATCCGTGAGAATAGTATGGTTTTTAATATTGTATTTTATTAGTTCACTTTTCATTACCCTCAATCAATTTTTTGTTAGACTGCCTCTCTTCAACAGTGAGGAAAAAATATGAATTGGCTACCAAATGCTGACATACAGCTATTAAAGAAACGTGCCACCATTATCCAACAAATAAGAACCTTCTTTATTACGCGTGAGTTACTAGAGGTGGAAACGCCCTCTTTAAGTCAAGCTGGAGTGACGGATCAGCACCTTTTCTGTTTTAAAACCCATTTTATTGGTCCTGAAATATCAGACCTGAAACCTGAAGCATTAGGTGTGCCACTGTACCTCCAAACCTCACCAGAATTTCATATGAAGCGCCTGTTATCAGCAGGTAGTGGCTCTATTTTTCAAATAGCAAAAGCATTTCGAAATGAGGAGTCTGGGCGTTACCATAATCCAGAATTTACGCTGTTAGAGTGGTATCGAGTAGGCTTTGATCATTTCCAGTTAATGGATGAAATGGATCAGCTTTTACAGTTGGTATTGCGTTGTCAGCCAGCGCAACGTATTACTTATCAACAGGCATTTATGCAGGTACTTGATGTAGATCCGTTATCTGCTTCACTTGATCTGTTGAAGCAATCCGGTAGTGTGCTTAATTTGGGTGACGTATTAGACAATGAAACTGATTACGATACGGTATTACAGTTACTGTTTTGTTTTGCGATTGAACCCGTGATTGCCAATGATTTCCCCTGTTTTGTTTATAATTTCCCTGCATCTCAAGCGGCACTTGCTCGCATTAGCCCTGAAGACTCTCGTGTTGCGGAGCGTTTTGAGGTGTATTACCAAGGTATTGAGTTAGCAAATGGTTTTCATGAACTTAGCGATAGCGAAGAGCAACTGAAACGCTTTAAAAAGGATAATGTATTGCGTAAGCAGAATAACCTCCCCGAAATGCCAATCGACACCCGTTTTGTAGCATCATTAAATACACTACCAGATTGTGCTGGAGTGGCATTAGGCATTGATCGCTTGATAATGCTTGCCACTAAACAAGCGCATATCGATGATGTAGTCAGTTTCACCATCAAAGGAGCATAATAATGGCTAAGTTATGGCTAACTGATAAGGCCTATTCATTGTGGGCTTACGCTATTCGAATTATTTATTGGCTGGTGGCTATCTATTTATCGATGCTCTTTTCTGAATATTATGATCAACAAAGCTGGTTTAAAGTCGGTTTGATGGTCATTAGCTTGCTGTTTGTTGTTGGTTTTTTAGCTTTAGGTCGCTATTTAGATCACCTTTTTAAAGCTAACAAAAAATAACTCTTTATTTGCGAACTACAATTGCAGTATTACCCCATTGCTATTGTAGAGGTCGTTATGCCAATTACTAAAGTAAAATCTGAAGTTCAAAAACTCACTGATATTCTTAATGATGATGTTATTGCCGATGAATGTACAGCAGGAGAGTTGCGTGCGGTGCATGATCAGTTACAAGAAGCTATTTTGTCGCGTGATCCTGCGCAGTTAATTCGTGATAAAAAACTGACTCAACAGTTATTAGTGTTTGAAGAGAGTAATCCGTTAGTAGGTAAAGTGATTAAAGATTTAATGACGGCGTTATCGGGAATGGGTATTTAGATTTAAGCTCAAAATTTAGATACAAAAAAACCGACATAAAGTCGGTTTTTTTAAGCTTTTTAAAACTCTAATATAATTGGCTATAAAAGCCGCTTATATTAAAGAGCTTTAATTTTAGCAGAAAGACGGCTTTTCTTACGAGCTACCATGTTTTTGCTAATTAAGCCTTTAGTTGCGAATTTGTCTAGAGTAGCTTGTAATGTAACAAACTCAGTAGCAGCAACTTCTTTATTACCAGCTTCGATAGCAACAACAACTTTCTTGATGAAAGTACGCATCATTGTACGACGGCTAGCGTTATGTTTACGGCGTTTTTCAGATTGAATAGCGCGTTTTTTAGCAGACTTGATATTAGCCAAGACCTTAACTCCTAAATTCTGTATACAAGGGATAATCAAAGGTCGAGGAATATGCCTTGTAACATGTGTATTGTCAAATGGTTTCTTATTTTAACTACTCATTCCGTCGTCATTAAACCCATTCAATATTGAATAATGTTTGCTTGAGACGACTAAACTGCCCTTTGCCTTCAACTAAGCGTAATCGCTTAGTGCTAAGTTGTCACAGTTTAGAAGTAGTTTTTAACCGCTGAAAAAACTGCGATGAATCCTGACAGGTGGTTAAACTGCGCGCATTTTATACTCTACGGTGGCTAGATGCAAATTTACAGTCAATTTATTCGTGTTCTTTTACGATTAATTTTGTTACTTATTTACATTAGCACCGTTACATTTGGTTAGTGCTCATGTTTTGTGTATAAAAAACAGCTAACTTGAAGCAAGTTCGCCAATATTATCAATGTTATTTTGTTTTTTTAAGCAGGCTTACTAATCATCTCATTAGTGAAGTTGGTATTATCTGCCTTTCGCTATAAAATGACCTTCCAAATTTAGCGAGGAAGTGCTGCTGTGAGTAAAAAATTATTAAAATCAGGGATGATAGTCAGTGCGATGACCCTGATATCTCGCGTGCTAGGTTTAGTGCGTGATGTGGTTGTCGCAAATTTACTCGGTGCTGGTGCATCAGCGGATCTTTTCTTTTTTGCTAATAAAATCCCCAATTTTTTACGCCGTTTATTTGCCGAAGGTGCCTTCGCGCAGGCTTTCGTACCGGTATTAACTGAGTATGAAAAAACCAAGTCTCCAAATGAAGTCAAACAGTTAATCGCTGCGGTGTCGGGGACTCTGGGAACCATTGTCACGGTGATCACTATTTTAGGGGTGTTAGGCTCTGGCGTATTGACTGCGATGTTTGGTTTTGGTTGGTTTTTAGAGTGGTATCATGACGGCGCAGAGGCGTATAAGTTTGAATTAGCGTCAAATATGTTAAAAATCACCTTCCCCTATCTTTGGTTTATTACCTTTACTGCGCTTTCTGGTGCGATTTTAAACACCCTTGGAAAATTTGCGATCGCTGCTTTCACGCCAGTATTTTTAAATATTGCCATCATCAGTTGTGCACTGTTTGTTTCCCCCCAGTTAGCACAGCCTGAATTTGGTTTAGCAATTGGCGTTTTCTTAGGTGGTGCTATTCAGTTCTTTTTCCAACTTCCATTTATGGCAAAAGAGGGCATGTTAGTGAAGCCTAAATGGGATTGGCATCATCCTGGCGTAGTTAAAATCCGCACTTTGATGATTCCGGCACTATTTGGTGTGTCGGTCAGTCAGATTAATCTATTGCTCGATACATTTATTGCCAGCTTCTTACAAACAGGATCGATCAGTTGGCTCTATTATTCCGATCGTTTGTTAGAGTTCCCACTCGGTCTATTTGGTATTGCGATTGCGACGGTTATTTTACCTAGTCTTTCTTCATCACATGTTAGCAAGTCAGATGACCATTTTGCCAAAACGATTGATTGGGGCATTCGTATGGTTTGCATGCTCGGCTTCCCTGCAATGCTTGGATTAATCGTACTCGCAGAGCCCATGTTACGCGTACTGTTTATGCGTGGTGAATTTGGTGTTGATGATGTCAGCATGGCGTCGATGAGTCTGTTTGCTTATGGCTCTGGTTTGTTGAGTTTTATGATGGTGAAGATATTGGCTCCGGGTTATTACGCGCGTCAAGATACTAAAACGCCGGTTAAATTTGGCATCATTGCGATGGTGAGTAATATGGTTTTGAATATTATTTTTGCCATTCCCTTTGGTTATGTCGGACTTGCAATTGCGACTTCATTATCAGCAACGTTAAACGCCGGCATGTTATGGGGGGGGTTATACAAAGCTGGTGTTTACCGGAAGCAACCAGAGACTATCTCAGTATTATTACGCATTATCGCGTCCGGTTTAGTGATGTCTGCAGTGATGCTTTATTTTAACCCTACGCTACAACAATGGGCTGAATTTAATCTATTTGAATCAGCGACTAGGCTGTTTGCATTGATCGCAACGGGTGTTGCGACCTATTTTGTCTGCGCTGGCTTAATTGGTTTACGCATGAGGCACTTTAAAATTAGTGCCCAAAAGACAAAAAATGAGAGCTGATAAGTTGACCACTATGCTATATAATCCCCTTTTTTGCGTCTGTTTATAAAAGTAGAACAATGGAACTAGTGCGTGGCATTCATAATCTTAAAGCACAGCATCAAGGTTGTGTTTTAAGTATTGGTAATTTTGATGGTATTCATCTTGGGCATAATGCGGTTTTATCGCGTTTGTTAAGTGAAGCTAAGCGTCTTAATGTACCTGCGACGGTGATGACCTTTGAGCCGCAACCAGAAGAGTTGTTTTTAGGCAATAATGCGCCTGCTCGGTTAAGTCGTTTGCGTGACAAGTTTGTACAACTTGAAAAATTAAAATTAGACCGTTTGTTGTGTGTCTCATTTACACGTCAATTTGCCAATATCAGTGCTCAAGATTTTATTGAAGAGTTATTGATTAATAAGTTGAATGTGAAGTTTCTGGTAATCGGTGATGATTTCCATTTTGGTTACCAACGTAAGGGCGATTTTCAGCTTCTAAAAGAAGCGGGTAAAAAGCACGGTTTTGAAGTCGTTGATACACAAAGTCTCGTACAACAATCGCAGCGTATTAGTAGCACACGTATTCGTGATGCATTAGCGCAGGGCGCACTAGACTCTGCCGCTAACATGCTCGGGCGAAAATACAGTATTACCGGTCGAGTTGGTCATGGTCGTAAGCTAGGGCGCACGATTGGTGTGCCAACTGCGAATCTGTTTTTAAAACGCCGTGTATCACCTGTTTCCGGCGTATTCGTTGTTACTGTTCAAGGCATTAATAATAACAATTATCATGGTGTTGCTAATATTGGTACTCGCCCCACCGTTGACGGTGAAAGACAGCAATTAGAAGTACATGTTTTTAACTTTGAGGGGGATCTCTACGGAGCGCAACTTGAAGTGATATTAGAGAAAAAATTACGCGGTGAAGTAAAGTTTGATTCCTTTGCCGAGTTAAAGGTTCAGATCGATAAAGATATAGAAGACGCTAAGCGATGGCATCAAAACGCTAGCATCAACACAATTAACAATTAAATCGTAAGATGGAATAAAAACCGATGAGTGATTATAAAAGTACATTAAACCTGCCTAAAACAGGTTTCCCGATGCGCGCAAACTTGGCGAATCGTGAACCAAACATGTTGAAAAACTGGTACAGCAACGATCTTTATGGAAAGATTCGTGCGGCTAAAAAAGGTAAAAAAACATTTATTTTGCATGATGGCCCTCCTTATGCAAATGGTGATATTCATATCGGTCACTCGGTAAATAAAATCCTGAAAGATATTATTATTAAATCGAAAACGCTTTCTGATTTTGATGCGCCATATATCCCAGGTTGGGACTGTCATGGTTTACCAATAGAGCTTCAAGTTGAGAAAAAACACGGCAAGCCAGGTAAAAAACTAACAGCAGCTCAATTCCGCGTTAAATGTCGTGAATATGCTGCGCGTCAAGTTGATGGTCAACGTACAGACTTTAAACGTCTAGGTGTATTAGGTGATTGGGAAAACCCATACCTAACAATGAATTTTGACACTGAAGCAAACATCGTGCGTGCGTTAGCTAAAATCATTAAAAATGATCACCTGCATAAAGGCTCTAAACCTGTGCATTGGTGTACAGACTGTGGTTCTGCATTAGCAGAAGCTGAAGTTGAGTATGAAGATAAAAACTCACCAGCTATTGATGTAGCATTTACAGCTGTTGATAATGAAGCGGTTATTGCTTGTTTTAATCCTGAAGGTGATGACGTAGGCCATGGCGATGTTTGTACCGTTATCTGGACAACGACACCTTGGACGCTGCCTGCTAACCGTGCGGTTGCATTAGCAGCTAAAGTTGAATATTCATTAGTACAAGCTGGCGAACGTCGTCTGATTTTAGCAACTGATTTAGTTGATAGTGCAATGCAGCGTTACGGCATTGAAGACGCTAAAACATTAGCGATTTGTACTGGTGCTGATTTAGAGAAACAACTATTCAACCACCCATTCTTAAACATCCAAGTACCAGCGATTGTTGCAGATCATGTAACGATTGATGCAGGTACGGGTTGTGTACATACCGCGCCTGGCCACGGTCAAGACGATTACTCTGTTGGTTTAAAATACGACTTAGAAGTGGCTAACCCTGTTGCTGATAACGGCGTATTCCGTGAAGATACTGAATTTTTTGCTGGTTTACATGTATTTAAAGCGAACGATAAAGTACTTGAAGTGCTAACTGAAAAAAATGCACTGGTTCATCAGCAAGTATTAAAGCATAGCTACCCGCATTGTTGGAGACACAAAACGCCAATTATCTTCCGTGCTACGCCACAATGGTTTATCTCGATGGACCAAAAAGGTTTACGTGATAGCGCATTAGGTGAAATCAAAGACGTTAAGTGGATCCCGAGCTGGGGTGAGCAACGTATTCAGAAGATGATTGAAGGTCGTCCTGACTGGTGTGTTTCTCGTCAACGTACATGGGGCGTGCCAATTACACTGTTTGTAAATAAAGAAACAGATGAATTACACCCGAACAGTGTTGAAATGATGGAACTGATTGCCCTTAAAATTGAAAAAGAGGGGATTCAAGCTTGGTGGGATTTAGATGCAGAGAAACTATTAGGTTTTGAAGCTGACCAATACCGTAAAGTTACAGATACACTAGATGTTTGGTTTGACTCAGGTACTACTCACTCGGCTGTTGTTGATGCTCGTGATGAATATAAAGATGGCGAGAAAGTTGCTGATATCGATCTCTACCTTGAAGGTTCAGATCAACATCGCGGTTGGTTCCAATCTTCACTAATGACTAGTGTTGCGATTAAAGATAAAGCCCCTTACAAAGAGGTATTAACGCACGGTTTTGTGGTTGATGCACACGGTAAGAAAATGTCTAAATCTGTGGGTAACGTAATGTCTCCTCAGAAAGTAATGAATGACTTAGGCGCTGATGTATTACGTCTATGGGTTGCTTCTACAGATTACACTGGCGAAATTACAGTATCAGATGAAATCTTAAACCGTAGCGCAGATAGTTACCGCCGTATTCGTAATACTGCGCGTTTCTTACTGTCTAACTTGAACGGTTTTGATCCAAAAACAGATATGCTAGCAAATGATGAAATGGTGGCTTTAGACCGTTGGATCGTAGCAAAAGCAGATGCGTTACAAGAAGAGATTATTGCTTCATACAATGATTACAACTTGCACGCAGTACATCAAAAACTAACGCATTTCTGTTCAATTGAATTAGGTAGCTTCTACTTAGATATCATTAAAGACAGACAGTACACCGCTAAATCAGACGGTATTGCACGTCGTAGTTGTCAAACTGCCATGTACCATTTAGCAGAAGCATTAGTACGTTGGATGGCACCTATCTTAAGCTTCACTGCTGATGAAATTTGGGGACGCATGCCGGGCGAACGTGATGAATTTGTATTCACTGGTGTTTGGTATGACGGTTTATTCGGTTTAAGCGATAACGAAGCGATCTCAAATGAAGCATGGGATCAACTGATCGCAGTTCGTGCTGAAGTAAATAAATCATTAGAACTTGCGCGTAAAGAGAGCGTCATTGGTGGTGGTCTAGAAGCTGAAGTGACACTTTACGCTGATGATAAAACGACGAGTCTATTAAATGGCTTAGCGGATGAGTTACGTTTTGTATTAATCACGTCTAAAGCTGCTGTTAAACCACTTGCTGAAGCACCGCAAGATGCAATTAAAACAGAGATTGATGGTTTAGTTGTTAGCGTTGCTAAAAGTGTACATGCGAAGTGTGATCGTTGTTGGCACCATAACGAAACAGTAGGCAAGGATGAAACACATCCGTTACTATGTATTCGTTGTATCACTAATATTGAAGGTGAAGGCGAGCAACGTCAGTTTGCTTAATAAATACTAAGCACTCATTATTCTATAAAACGCCTTACTATTAAGGCGTTTTTTTTAGCTTTTAATTAAGAGACATTAGATGACAGAGATAATAGAAAAAACAGGATTACGCTGGTTATGGATTACAGTAATTCTATTAATTTTAGATCAGGCGACTAAATATTGGACGGTACAGGCACTTGACCTTTATGAGTCTTACCAAGTGTTATCATTTTTTAATTTTACCTATGCACGTAACTTTGGTGCCGCTTTTAGTTTTTTAGGTGATGCAAGTGGCTGGCAGAAATACCTATTTACAGGCATTGCTTTTGCTGTTTCTGCTTTTTTACTTTACTCGCTAAAGCAAAACCGTTTTGATAAGCGTTGGGAAAACATCGCTTTTAGTCTGGTACTATCTGGGGCGATAGGTAATGCGATGGATCGCGTAATATTTGGTTATGTGGTTGATTTTTTAGATTTTGATTTAGGTTTCTACCGTTGGCCAACCTTTAATGTTGCAGATATTGCGATATTTATTGGTGCTGCGATGATTATTCTTGGTTCTATTATCTACCCTGAACAAAAAGCCGATGCGGCAGATGAAAAATTAGATGAAAAGGAAAACAAATAATGACTAATGCTGTAAATACAATATCTTCAAACAGCGAAGTGATGATGCACTTCTCGATTCGTTTAGCCGATGGCTCTGCAGTAGACAGTAGCAAGGTCGACGATAAACCCGCTAAGTTTGTGATGGGCGATGGCAGTTTAACGCCTAATTTTGAAAAGTGTTTGCTGGGCTTAGCAGAGGGGCAGTCTGAAACTTTTACGCTACCACCAGAAGATGCCTTTGGTTTACCTAATCCTGACAATATTCATCACTTAGAACTGAGTAAATTTAGTAATGATGTCCCTGCTGAAGTAGGTACCATTATTACTTTCACACAACCAGATGGTAGTGAATTACCAGGTATTATTCGTGATGTGATTGCAGATAGTGTAACGGTTGATTTCAATCACCCACTTGCAGGGCAAACACTGACTTTTGAAGTTGATGTACTGGAAGTACTTTAAGTACTTAGTTTGGAGTTTTTATGGAAATTATTTTAGCTAACCCACGTGGTTTCTGTGCCGGTGTGCATCGTGCTATTTCAATTGTAGAGCGTGCATTAGACCTTTTTCCTTCGCCTATTTATGTGCGTCATGAAGTCGTACACAATCAATATGTAGTTGACGGCTTAAAAGCACGCGGTGCTGTTTTTGTTGAAGAACTCGATGAAGTACCAGACGATAATATTGTTATTTTCAGTGCTCATGGTGTAGCGCAGTCAGTGCGAAATGAAGCGAAACGTCGTGATTTGAAAGTGTTTGATGCAACCTGCCCATTGGTAACTAAAGTACATATGGAAGTGACGCGTGCTAGTCGTCGTGCCCAAGAGTGTATTTTAATTGGCCATGAAGGACATCCTGAAGTGGTCGGTACGATGGGGCAATATGATAATATTGAGGGTGGCATCTATTTAGTTGAGTCACCTGAAGATGTGGCTAAATTACAGGTAAAAGATCAGAGTAACCTTTGTTATAGCTCACAAACAACCCTGTCTGTTGATGATACTGCTAATATAATCGATGCATTACGTGAAAAATTCCCTGAGATTAAAGGGCCTCGTAAAGATGATATCTGTTACGCAACGCAAAACCGTCAGGACTCAGTGAAGGATCTTGCCAATATTACCGATCTGGTGTTGGTGGTTGGCTCTACGAACTCTTCAAACTCTAACCGTCTACGTGAAAAAGCAAGTTGTGAAGGGGTGAATGCATACCTGATTGATAACGCGTCTGACATCAACCATGACTGGTTTAAAAACGTATCGAAAGTCGGGGTAACAGCAGGTGCTTCTGCGCCAGAGGTTTTGGTAAAAGCAGTGATTGATAAGTTAAAAACACTCGGTGGTAATTTAATCATTGAAAATCCAGGTGTACAAGAAAATACCGTTTTTGAAGTGCCACCTGAACTGCGTATTAGAGAGGTAAACTAAAAGTTAATATTAGGTATTCGTACACCTGTTTAGTGATGGATCACAGAATAATAGATTTAGATATTTAATTTTGTTTCAAATAGTTGTATAAATGTTATTCTATGTTGTTTGAGTGACATTTTTTTTACTGTTATAACAAGGAATGTTATGAATCGGTTTAATACAAACAAACAAGGCTTTACCTTAGTAGAGCTAATGGTCACTATCGCAGTGGCCATGATCTTATTGTTCGTTGTTGTACCCTCATTTTCAGGGATTATTGAATCTAGCAAGGAGCGTGCAACACGTGACTTGCTCGTGAGTTCAATCTTTGCAGCAAAACAGCAAGCACAAAGTAAGCGCAGAACCGTTTACATTTGCCCAACAACTGATGATATTAATTGTGCTAATAGTTGGGGTAGTAACTGGCTTGCATATGAAGATGAAGATGATTCCGATGACCTGAGTAATGGTGATATTGTTTTTGCAAATGTATCTTCTGAAACAGATCTAATCATTAGTAATGAATTACAAATTGCTTTTTCTCCTACTGGTCACTCAACCGCTAATATATTCCAAATTTGCAGTAATACAGAAAGCACTGCTGCTTATCAAATACAATTAACGCGTATGGGACGAATTAGTTACCTGACTCCAACTGGAGGTTGCCCATGAATACTCAAAAAGGAACAACGTTAATTGAGGTGTTAATTGCACTATTTATTGTTGCTATTGGTGTGCTGGGGCATGCAAAAATGCAGATGAAATCAATGGATGTGGCGCAGCAAGCTAGTTTTTCTCAGGTCGCTAATACAGCTCTGTTAGATTTATCACAAAGAATGCGAGCCAATGCTGATTTAGCAAGCGATTTCGTTGTCACCAATCTTGCTAATGGTAACGATATAGCGGCGAATGTGGATTGCTCAGCAGCTGTTTGTACTAATGCACAATTTGCACAATCAGAGCTAGCGGAGTGGTTTAATCATCTGCAAAATAATCTTCCCTCTCCCCGTTTCTCTGTCGAACAAAGCACTGACCTTTATACCCTCACTTTAATTTGGGATACAGCACAATCTGGGACTGGGACTGCAGGCTGTGTTATGGCTAATGATGATTCATATAAATGTGGGAGTATGGAAGTATGGATTCCTTAAAAAAATCCAATAAGGGCTTTAGCTTAGTTGAATTAATGATCGCGATGGTTGCTTCGTTGTTAATCGTTGCGAGTCTTTTCTATTCAGTGATTGGTGATTTAAAAGCTTATGAGTCTGCCAGAGGAACACAAAATTTAGTTGCTAAAAGTAGGATGTCAGTTAATACATTAAGGCTTTACATTCAACAAGCTGGATTCAGAGATATTGAAGCATTAAAAGCAAATACTGTTTATGACGCAGATGTTTCTGCTGCAACAATTTGGAATTGGGAGGCAGGGCAAATAATGCAAGGAACAACCAGCTCTGCAACGATCACAGATAATAAAACAGATTCAGATATCATTGCGTTACGCTTTTCAGGTGCCGCTACTGATGGCATCGTTTCTTGCGCAGGTGATGATATTGCTTCTGCAGTGATGCATGAAATAACCCTATATGTTGATGATCATGATCAGCTAAGGTGTCGAGATAATACAGATGCAGCATTAATTCTAGATGAGGCGGTAGAGTTTTTAGAGCTAATGTATGGCACAACTGATAACCCAACACGTTATTTTAGCGCAAATGATGTCGCTGATTGGAGCTCGGTTAATCGTATTAAGGTTGGCTTATTATTATCTCAAGAGGTTTCTGCAAATCATTTAGAGAATAACAATAGCTATACACTTTTTAATCACACTGTGAGTGCGGCTAATGATACCAACTATAGAACAGTCGTTGTCGAAACTGTCATTATTGAAAACCAAGGAGGGTGATGTGAATTATATTAATAATAATAAGCAAAGAGGCGCTGCATTAATTACCTCTTTATTAATTGTTGTGGTTATCTCGATATTAGGTGTTGCAGTTGGTAAACAAGTTATTGCTTTAAAAAAAGTAAGTACGGTTAATTATGATTATACGTTAAGCCTTGATCACGCTGAGTCCGCTTTAGCAACTGTAGGTAGTGTTTTTGACGCTAACATAACTTCGCCTGATGTCATCGAAGCACTTTCTACACCTTTGCAAGCAGGTAGTTGGTGGCGCGATATTAATAACTGGGGGGCGGCGACGGATGTAACACAGGTGGAAGATGTAGCTGTGTCACCTGCTTATCTTATTGAGGATTCTGGACTAGATACCATCAACCTTGCCATTGGGGATCCGACTGTTATTCGAATGCATTATTATCGAGTGACGGCAAGGGCACAGGGAAAAGGGGAGTCAGTGGCTTTCCTACAAGCTTATTATGCGACGCCGGAGTAATTATTTGAATATTCAACATAAAAAAAACAACATAGCAGGGTTTACTCTGATTGAACTCTTAATCTCAATTGCGATAATCGGCATTCTAAGTGCAGTTGCTTACCCTAGTTATACTAGCGTAATGGAAAAAGCGCGACGCGAAGAAGCGAAGAGAACATTGCTTGAAGCTTCACAAATAATGGAAAGTTATTATGCGATGAATTTGAATTATAGTAATGCGGTATCTGCTAGTGCGGTTACTATTTTTACAACCAATGCAGATTTTGATGAGTATTATAATTTAACGGGAGTTACTGCAGCAACGTCATTTACTTTAACAGCGACACCAATTGCAAGTGGCGCACAAAGCGGTGATGACTGCGGTACATTGACCATTACAAATACGGGCATTACCAGTGCGAGTACTACCGGTTGTTGGTAGAAAAAGGAATTTATTGTGAATAAGTTATTATCAAATAGAACATTATTAGCATCGTCTCTCTTTTTTACCGCGAGTATGGTAAATGCCGGTGATATGGCGTTAGCGAATAAACCATTATATACAGGAACAACCGAAGCACCGATGATGATGTTGGTGATGGGGCGCGATCACACCTTATACTACGAAGCATATAATGATGCCTCTGATCTCGATAATATTGATGGGCTTGATATTAAATTTAAACCCGGTTACGTCTACGAAGGTTATTTTGATTCAGTGAAGTGTTATAAACAAGAATCTAATGTTTTTGTACCTAAGCGTATTGCCGATACCTGTACTGAGTCCAATGAATGGAGTGGTAACTTTCTTAATTATGTAACCATGACTCGCATGGATGTATTACGTAAGGTGCTTTATGGTGGGATGCGCAAAATTGATGATGAGGATCAAACCATTTTAGAGCGTATGTTTATTCCTCAAGATGCGCATAGTTGGGCTAAGGCTTATAGCTCTATAGCTATAGATGGTTATGATATTCGTGATTATACACCATTCGATCTGCCAGATAGTGATGCTCAACACTTCTTTGCTTCTGTCACATATACGAGCGAAAGTGAGTTACCATCATTACAAGTAATAAAAAATGCTAAAAATGTGAATAACTTAGACGACTGGGGAGTATGGACGTGGGCATCGACTGAGCGCCCTGTTTTGAACTTAGATAAGAATAAGGCTAATAAAGATGGGATAAGTTCTCTTTATGATCTGCATCAACAAGGTGATGTTGATAAAGAGAATTTTAAAGTGACCGTTGAGGTCTGTGTAGATGGTTTACTTGAAAGTAACTGTAAACCTTATACCGATGATGATGGAGCTATTACTTATAAACCGACAGGGCTATTGCATGATTATGGTGAAGATGATCAAATGTTATTTGGGTTGTTGACCGGTAGCTATGATAAAAATCTATCTGGAGGGGTATTAAGAAAAGCGATTAGTCAGTTTTCTGAAGAGATAAATTCTGATACGGGACAATTCACTTCAGCGTCAGAAGGCATTGTTGCAACGATTGATAAATTAAAAATTCATGGTTTTCGATACAGTAATCAAGATTATAATACCAATTGTGGTTGGATAACAACAAGGACTATTAATGAAGGGGAGTGTGCCTCTTGGGGGAACCCTGTTGGCGAGATGCTTTATGAAACTATGCGTTATTTTTCCGGTGCTTCAAGTCCGAGCGCAACCTATGATACTAATGGTAATAATACTTACGATGCTTCATTGAATTTAACTGCAGTTACATGGGATGACCCCTATCAAAGCCGTGGTACATGCTCGCGACCTAATACCTTATTAGTTAGTGATATAAACCCGTCATATGACTCCGATCAGTTACCAGGTGCTTATTCAACCTTTGCTTCAACTTATAGCGGTAGTGTTTTGCAAGGGGATGATGGCACCGGTTTTAATCTCACTACATTATTGAATGCTATATCAGGTGCTGAAAGTATATCTGGGGACTATTTCATTGGTCAGTCTGGTACGACTTATGATGGTGCTCCTACCGAGAAAAATATTTTAGGGCTCAGTTCTATACGCGGGTTAGCGCCTGCAGAGCCAACCAAACAAGGCAGTTATAGCTCTGCTGCGGTCGCTTATTTTGGCCTTAATAACGACATACATCCGAATAAAGCAGAGGAGCAAAATGTCACTACGATGGTCGTCGCCCTCGCTTCTAATCTGCCAGAAATTTCTATAAATGTTGATGGTGATACTGTAAAAATTGTTCCTTTTGCCAAGTCTGTTGGCGGGAGTAGTATTAATAGCAGTGAAAGTAGCTACCAGCCAACTAATACAATTGTTGATTGGTATGTTGAATCAATTGGAACAGACAAAGGTACTTTTCGTATCAACTTTGAAGATGTTGAGCAGGGCGCCGATCACGATATGGATATGATCGTTAAATATAGCTATGAAGTGAAAGACCTCTGCTTTGAATACAATAATGGCCGTTGTAAAACTAAAAAGGGCGTAGAAATATCACTTGATTCTACCTATGCGGCTGGTGGTATTGATCAACATGCTGGTTATATTATTTCTGGTACGACGAATGATGGAATGTATCTTGAAGTAAAAGATCTACATGGTCGCGATGTTAAGTATTACCTAGATACTCCGGATAGTGATGTTTTTAGTAACCGTGATACCACTGATAGTAATGAAAACTTAGGGCTAACAGCGACACGAAACTTTTTTCCAAGTGAAACTGACGCCGCTGAATTTTTGCCCTCTCCACTTTGGTATGCGGCTAAATGGGGGGGATTCGTTGATGACAATAATAGCGGAACACCGGATCAATCTTCAGAATGGGATGTAAGTGGTGCAAAGGACGGTGGTGCCGATGGTGATCCAGATAATTACTTCCCAGTGACTAATGCGGGTGAGTTAAGAGGGCAGCTTGCTGCGGCTTTTGACCTTGCTTTTGATGGTCCTGCAAGTGGTACTGCGCCTGTATTCTCTTCAAATTTTTTAGTAAGTGGTACATTAGTGTATCAGACCGCATTTGAAGAGATTAATTGGAGTGGCGATGTTAAGGCTTATGTAGCAGATACTGATGGTGTATATCCAACAACTGAAACATGGAGTGCCGCAGAGAAGTTAGATGCAATGGGCTGGGGGAAGCGCAATATATTTAGCCGCCGTAATGATGTTCAGGGCACTGTATTCAAATTTGAATGGCCGTCAGGAGATGCCGCAGAAGCCAAGACTATTTTTACCGATTCACAATGGGCTAGTTTATTGATTGGTCGAACGACTGAAAATAAAAATAATTACCGTGAACAACTTATTAAATATATCCAAGGGAAACGTTACCACGAAGCTGAAGATACTAATTATGACTTTAGAGAGCGCAGCAGTCGCTTAGGGGATATTATTAACTCAACGCCTTACCATGTGTCTAGCCAAAATGGCCATGATGTAAAAAAAGAGGTACTTGTTTTTGGTGCTAACGATGGCATGGTACATATTGTTAACGCGGCTAATGGTAGAGAACTTGCTGCTTATATACCGAGTGGTATCTACGACACGCTAGCCAACTACGCGCAGAATGAGTATATCCATGAATATTCTGTGGATGGTGGTATAAGCGCTTACTCTGATGAGAATGATTTAATTAATATTGGTTTGACGGATAAAGTTGGCAGAACAACCGTTGTGGGGCGTTTAGGTCTTGGGGTGAAAGGTTTATATGCCATTGATGTATCTAAAATAGGAACCCCTACTGCAGCGATGATGAGTTGGGAGATAACTGAGAAGACAACCGGTTTCGAAGGGCTTGGTTACAGTATTTCATCACCGACAATAGTTAAATTAGCGATTGAAGATAGTGGTGTTTCTAAAGTTGGTGTTATTTTCAATAATGGTTATAACTCAAGTGAAACGGATGGCGCTATCTATATTGCCAATCTTAGCGATGGTCGTTTAATTAAAAAGCTAAGTGTGGGTGATCAAACAGATCCAACTGGATTAGGTAGACCTAATGCATTAGCTCAGCCGACTATTATCGATAATGATGGTGATGGTATTGGGGATCATATTTTCGTTGGTGATCTATTTGGTAATATGTGGGTATTTGATATTTCTAGTGATGATACTGATGACTGGGGGATATTAAATGAGGATAACTACCCATTATTTACCGCTTATAGTCCAACCATGGAAAATAGTGTTTACCTGCCACAATCAATAACAAGTCGCCCTTCTGTCGCTCGTCATCCAAGTGGTAGTGGCGTATTGGTCGCATTTGGTACGGGTAAGTATGTTGAGTTTTCAGATACCGAGGTATCGAATCAAGCGACACAGAGCTTTTATGTTATCGCTGATAAATTAGATGGTACTGTGGTTAATGCATCGAGAGATAGCAGTGACGAGAATAAGTTTACTGACTTGCAAGCACAATCAATTGTAAAACAGAATGACACTGGTCGAGTGTTATCTTCTAATGCTGTAGATTGGGATAGTGTGAGTGGCTTTTATCTTGATTTAGTGAATACCGCAGATAGTAATAGTGACAACTATGGTGAGCGACAAGTTGGTAATAGCGCGTTATTTTCTAATAAAGTGAGTTTTATAACGCTACTTCCTAATGAAGATGCTTGTGAGTTTGGCGGTTCTGGATGGTATATGGAATTAAATTTATATACGGGACAAACTTGGAATGTAGGCACAGTGGAAGAAGATGATCCTAGTACCCCTGATGTTGATGAATCAATCCCTAGTGATAGTTCTCATCGACATGTAGACGGAATTGCGACCGATATAAGATCTGTGATTGCAGTTCCTTTTACTACAATTATTAATGAGGATGGAGACGAAGAACGCGTTCAAGAGGAATTAAAGATAATGAACTGTGCGATGTTGAGTACAGGTAAGTCCTTTTGTATTGAAGACGATATGATCCCAACAGGGAGAATCAGTTGGCGCCAGTTATACTAGCCATAGTGAGGGTTTTATTACTTAACCTAATTTTTGATTAATAGCGTCGTAATATATATAAATATCAAAGCGTTATTTTTATTGTGCCCATAATCGAAGTTATATATTAAAAGGCTGCTCGTATTAATCATATCGGTTAAAGCGAGTAGCCTTTTTTATTAGTTTACTCTGTTCTATGAGGGAAAAGTGAGCTACATAGCTGTGAAATTGTTGATAGAAAAGTATAATGTTTGAGTGTTATGTTGTTTTTAATTTTCTATCTGTATATTGTTATCAGTTAGTATTTAAGTAGAAAATAATTATTTAATAATAAAGAGAGTGTCATGAAAAAAATTGAAGCGATAATTAAACCTTTTAAAATGGATGATGTACGTGAGGCGTTGGCTGATATTGATATTACAGGGATGACGGTATCGGAAGTAAAAGGTTTTGGCCGTCAAAAAGGTCATACTGAACTGTATCGTGGTGCTGAATATATGGTCGACTTTTTACCAAAAGTTAAAATTGAGCTAGTGGTAAATAAAGAAGATGTTGAGCGTTGTATCGAAGCGATTATGAGTACTGCTCAAACAGGTAAGATTGGCGATGGTAAAATATTTGTAATGCCAGTAGAGCGTGTTATTCGTATCCGTACCGGTGAAGAGGATGCTGAAGCGGTATAACCGCTGTAGTATTTACTTCATTATGAGCTGTCAGTAATTTGCTGACAGCTTTTTTTTATTCTAAAAATAGTGAGTATTCATTAATCTGTTTTCTACCAATCAAATAGTGTCCAACGCTCACTTCTTTTGACTGTTCGGCTATTTGGGTAGTTTAATTTTAATACCGCTAATGCATTCTCTTTCGGTTCCACTAAACCCAATTCATCATAAGCGATGATCATCAGATTAAGTGCATCTTGTACTGATGATGTATCAGGATAGTTATTTAACACTAATTTACTACGATTAATTGCCGCAACGTAAGCTTCACGTCGAATATACCATTCTGCTATAGAAACTTCATAACGTGCTAAGCGATCCTTAATAAATACCATTCTTTGCTGTGCATCCACCGCATAGCGACTATTTGGGTAGTATTTAATAAGATGGTTAAAATCTTTAAAGGCTTGTATTGAATGGCTAGGATCGCGATTATGACGATCAATACCAAACATATTCTGGAAAAACTGCTGATCCGTTCCCATATGAGTTAAGCCGCGTAAGTAATAAAGATAATCAAGATCAGGGTGAGCCGGATTAAGACGCATGAATCGGTCTATATTTGCCAGTGCCAACGCAGTTTCATCGCGTTTGTAGTAAGCATAAATGAGATCCATTTGAACTTGATCTGAATGCGGGCCGAAAGGATAACGGCTATCTAAGGCCTCTAATACTTCAGCTGCCTTTTCATAGTTTGCTGACTCAAGTGCATCTTGTGCATCACGATAAAGTTCAACGGGTGGCTTATCATCAACCTTAGGAGCTTCATTTTTTTTAGAAGAGCAGCCTACGGTAAAAAAAATAATGAAAGTAGAGGTCGTTATTAGTCTGAGGATCTTTTTCATAAGTGTTATAATGCCTGTAATGCCTTTCTAAAAATCGAGTTGATAGGGACACAGTATCTGCTATCGACCTAAAAAAGAAAAGTTAAAAAAGACAAAATGTGACAAGATTGCACTACAATGCGCAAATCCAAGTTTATTAATAGATATTAGCGCCTTATAGTCGTGCTAAATGTGAAAAGAAGAGAAGATAATATGAGTCAAGAGTTACACCTAACCGCCGAAGTGACCGAACAACAATTAGGTTTCCGCTTAGATAAAGCGCTAGCGTCGTTATTTCCTGACTATTCTCGCACGCGCATTAAAGAATGGATCTTAGAAGGAATGGTTCAAATTGATGGCGAAGTGATCAATGTTCCTCGTGAAAAAGTTTATACTCATCAAGCAGTTGAAGTAAATGCCTTTCTAGAAGACGAAGTTGTATTTAAAGCGCAAAATATCGAGCTTGATATTATCTTTGAAGATGAACATATTTTAGTAATCAATAAACCAGCTGGTTTAGTGGTTCACCCTGGTGCAGGTAATCCAGACGGCACTGTATTAAATGCGCTGTTATACCGCTACCCAGAAATTGCTGAAGTACCACGTGCAGGTATCGTGCACCGTTTAGATAAAGACACAACGGGTCTAATGGTTATCGCAAAAACAATTCCTGCACAAACTCATCTAGTAACAAGTTTACAAGCACGTGAAATTACACGTGAATATGATGCTATTGCGATGGGTATCTTTACTGCCGGTGGTCGTGTTGAGGCGCCTATTGGTCGTGATAAAGTGAATCGTGTAAAAATGGCTGTTGCAACTGTGGGCGGTAAACATGCCGTTACTCATTATCGTGTTGCTGAAAAATACCGTGCGCATACACGTTTACGTTTACGTTTAGAAACGGGCCGTACACACCAAATCCGTGTGCATATGGCACATCTTGGTCATGTACTGGCTGGCGACCCAGTTTACGGTGGTCGTCCTCGTCCACCAAAAGGGGCTGCTGAAGAGTTAACAACAACACTACGTGCCTTTAAACGCCAAGCGTTACACGCAACAATGTTACGTTTGGAGCATCCAATCACGGGTGAGTTAATGGAATGGCATGCGCCAGTGCCAGAAGATATGGCAAAATTAGCTGCAGTGTTACGTGCGGATGCTATTTTCTACGAACAGTAAAAATTAGATATTAGATGATAGTTATTAGTCGTTAGTTTGTTATCTTTCGGCTGATAGCTGATAGCTTTTCAGGAGCCTTTTTATGCTTAATTTAATCACTCCTAACTGGTCGGCGCCTGCGCATATTAAAGCCTTTTCAACTACCCGCATTGGTGGAGTAAGTGAGGGGGCTTTTCAAGGATTAAATTTAGGTTCACACGTTGATGACAACCCTAAAGTTGTACAACAAAACCGTCTACTGTTAAATCAACACCTCGCTTTACCATCCCCACTTTGTTGGTTAAATCAAACTCATAGCACACTGCTATTAAAAATAGATAATCATACTCAGCAAGGTATAGAGGCTGATGCATCATGGACAGATCTAAATAAACAGGTTTGTGTTGTGATGACAGCAGATTGCTTACCGGTATTGATTACTGATAAACAGGGTAGCTTTGTCTGTGCCATTCATGCTGGTTGGCGTGGGTTATGTGATGGTATTATCGAAAAATCATTGCAGGAAGTTTGTTCTAAATTAAAAGTAGCAACGACAGATTGTTTGATTTGGCTTGGTCCTTGTATTGGTAAAACCGCTTTTGAAGTTGGCAGTGAAGTCAGAGATGAATTTATTCAATTTGATGCACAAGCTACGTCTGCTTTTACTGTTCACCAAGATCGTTATCTGGCGGATCTTCACCAGCTTGCTCGATTACGTTTAGCTCCTTTTAATGTTGCACAGATCACCGCTAGCGACCATTGCACCTTCTCTGAAGCGGATCTTTTTTACTCTTATCGTCGTGATGGAAAAACCGGGCGTATGGCAACTATTATTTATATTGAACAGCACGAAATTTAAACAGCCACCTTGTAATATCGTCGATTAGTCCTCATCTTATAGTTATACCAAATTTAGTTCCTTTTATTTTCAAGTGGTTGCTTGGGCAGTGGGACATTTCAGGAGGCGATTATGCGTTTAGATAAACTGACCAGTAAATTCCAACTAGCGATTTCCGATGCGCAATCGCTCGCATTAGGACGAGATCATCAATATATCGAGTCGAGTCATCTTATGTTGGCGTTGCTCAATCAAAATGGTGGATCAATCCGTCCCATTTTGGCCGATCTTGAGATCGACCTTAATCAACTACGCTCACAACTCTCTGCCGAATTAGATCGTATTCCTGCTGTTTCTGGCATTGGTGGAGATATACAGCTCTCTGCTCAATTAGGCATATTGTTTAATCTTTGTGATAAATTTGCACAAAAAAATAAAGATAAATTTATCTCTTCAGAACTGTTTTTATTGGCAGCTTGTGAAGATAAAGGATCACTTGGAAAATTACTTTCAGATCTTGGCTTAACCAAAGAGAAGGTAAATAAATCCCTTAATAAGATCCGAGATGGGCAAAATGTAGACGATCAGAATAGTGATGGGCAAGAGCAGGCATTAGCAAAATTTACTATCGATCTCACCGAGCGTGCCGAGCAGGGTAAGTTAGATCCGGTGATCGGACGTGACGATGAAGTGCGCCGCATGATTCAGGTTTTACAACGCCGCACCAAAAATAACCCAGTAATTATCGGTGAGCCAGGTGTCGGTAAAACAGCGATCGTGGAAGGCCTTGCACAACGCATTATCAACGGTGAAGTCCCAGAAGGACTCAAAAACAAACGTGTATTATCGTTGGATATGGGATCGCTGATCGCAGGGGCAAAATATCGTGGTGAATTCGAAGAGCGTTTAAAATCAGTACTTGCTGAACTCTCTAAAGAGGAGGGGCAAGTGATCCTGTTTATCGATGAGTTGCATACCATGGTTGGCGCGGGTAAAACTGATGGTGCGATGGATGCCAGTAATATGCTTAAACCTGCCCTTGCACGTGGCGAGCTACATTGTGTGGGTGCAACTACTTTAGATGAATATCGTCAATATATTGAAAAAGATGCCGCACTTGAGCGCCGTTTTCAGAAAGTACAGGTTGATGAACCAAGCGTTGAAGATACCATTGCTATTTTACGCGGACTAAAAGAACGTTATGAGTTACACCATAAAGTAGAGATCACCGATCCTGCCATTGTTGCTGCAGCTACTTTGTCACACCGTTATATCTCGGATCGACAGTTACCAGATAAAGCGATCGATCTGATTGATGAAGCTGCATCAAGCATTCGTCTTCAGATGGACTCTAAACCAGAGAGTTTAGATAAGTTAGGTCGGAAAATAATCCAATTAACTGTCGAGCAAAAAGCACTTAAAAATGATACCGATGAAGCCACGGTTGAGCGTTTGCATAGCATTGAAAAGTCTTTAAAAACAAAAGGTAAAGAGTATCAACTGCTTGATGAAGTTTGGAAAGCGGAGAAAGCGGCACTTTCTGGTACACAGAATATTAAAAAAGCATTAGAGCAAGCACGTTTAAATCTAGAAATCGCCACACGTGCCGGCGACTTAACACGTATGTCTGAACTGCAATACGGTAAGATCCCTGAGCTTGAAAAACAGCTCGATCTTGCAGCTCAAGCTGAAATGCAAGAGATGACGCTACTTAAGCATAGCGTAACAGAGCATGAGATCGCCGAGATCCTTGCGCGCTGGACGGGTATTCCAGTGGATAAAATGTTGGAAGGTGAACGCGATAAATTGCTGAAAATGGAAAAACATCTGCATAGCCGTGTGATTGGTCAAAATGAAGCGATCGACGCGATCTCTAATGCGATCCGCCGTAGTCGTGCAGGTTTGAGTGATCCGGATCGTCCAATTGGATCATTCCTATTTTTAGGTCCAACTGGGGTGGGTAAAACAGAATCCTGCAAAGCACTTGCGCATTTCCTATTTGATAGCGAAGACTGCATGGTGCGCATTGATATGTCTGAATTTATGGAGAAGCATTCTGTTGCGCGTTTAGTTGGCGCACCTCCGGGTTATGTGGGTTATGAGGAGGGGGGCTATCTGACTGAAGCGGTACGTCGTAAACCCTACTCGGTGATTTTACTGGATGAGATAGAGAAAGCGCATCCCGATGTGTTTAATATTTTACTGCAAGTGCTTGATGATGGCCGTTTAACCGATGGGCAAGGGCGCACCGTTGATTTTCGAAATACGGTCATTATCATGACCTCGAATATTGGCTCAGATATTATTCATGAGCAGTTTGGCAGAAATAGCTACGATCAGGTAAAAGAGCAGCTATTAACAATATTACGCGGGCAATTTAAACCTGAGTTTTTAAATCGAATTGATGAGACGGTTGTTTTCCATCCGTTAGCTGAGATGCATATTAAATCGATTGCGACGATTCAGCTGCATCAGCTACAACAACGTTTGAAAGGCCTCGATTATCAACTGACCTTTAACGATGCATCAATTGAGCTATTAGTGAATGCTGGTTATGATCCGCTTTATGGTGCAAGACCACTTAAACGCGCGATTCAGCAGTTGCTTGAGAATCAATTAGCGGAAATGATAATTTCTGAAAAATTGATTAAAGGAAAGAAAATTTTAGTTGATGTTGAAGATGGAAAAATAAAGTTTGTACAATAACACCTTTCAACAATTAGATAGCTATTTGGTGAGTTTACAGCGCTTCTGGCAATTTGAAGCGTTTCACCATCATGATTATCCTTGGCACGTTAGTGATCCTGCCCTTTGCGATTTTTTAGATAATCTATCTGAGCAGGAGTTGCAACTTTATCAGCAACAACCTGAAAAGCTTCAGCCTTTATTAAACGCTTTTATAGGATCATTACGTGCGCTTAATGATCCGTTGTTTAATGTAAAACCACTTTCGTTCGTTGAACCCGATACACCATTTTGGTTAAGTAACGGTATTAAAGGGCGCAAGTGGTCTCAAATTTCTGCGTTTGCCTTGCAGATACAAGATCAAAACCCTGTCGTTGAGTGGTGTGCAGGTAAAGGGCATTTAGGACGCTTGATTAGTTGGCAACAAAAGCTATCCGTGACCTCTATTGAATGGCAACAAACACTGTGTGATTTAGGTGCTGCAGAAGCCAACAAAATGCAATTGATGCAGCAGTTTAAGCAGGCAGATGTATTAAAGGGTGAGGCTGATAGTTGTATTGATGCTAATTGTCATGCGGTTGCCTTACATGCTTGTGGGGATCTGCACCTGCGCCTTATCGCGTTAGCTAAAACACATAAACCCGCGCAACTCACCATTAGTCCTTGCTGTTATCATTTAACTAGTCAGCCTATTTATCAACCTTGCTCATCATCAGGAAAAAAATCATCATTAATCATTACTAAACAAAGGTTAAAGTTGGCGGTAAATAAGCAAACCACTACTGGCAAACGCCAAAGTCGTTTGAGTGAGCAAGAGGTTTTATGGCGCTTAGCTTTTGATGAATTACAAAAACAGTGTCTGAACACCACATCCTATTTTCCACTGCCTAGTTTTCCTAAAACACTATTATCAGAAGATTTTAATGCTTTTGTTTTATGGGCAATGCAGGAAAAGTCTCTCTCATTTGCACTACCAAGATCGTTACAACCCTTTTTACTGTCAGCGCAGCAGCGGCTTAAAAAAGTTCGTCGTATGGAACTTATTAGCCAATTCTTTGTACGTCCATTAGAACTTTGGTTAGTTCATGATCGAGCACTGTCACTGCAAGAATCGGGTTATCACGTTACACTATCTACTTTTTGCGATGAACAGATGACACCACGTAACCTATTGATTCAGGCACAAAGGAAAGGAGCTACTGATGCTAGATGCGATTTGTTACTTTACTGAAAATAATGATAGCGATATTAGAGAAAAAGTATTCTCTATCTTTGAGTTTAAGGCATTACCTGAAACCGAGATAGATAAGTTACGCTACTCACTGTTATGTCCTGTTTGTAGGCAGAAAGCGTATTTCAGAAAGGCATCTCGGGATGGTAAGCAGGCCTGTTTTGGAAGCCGTTACCATAATAGTGATTGTACTGAGTTTAATCCCTCTGCACGTAAATCGGAGGAGGAAAAGCAGATACTGGAAGTGGAAGCTTTATTACTTGAAGCTGATTCATTACAGATAAATTTTAATGCGCCTATCTCATCAAAAAAAATACAGAAAATAGACCCTAAACGAGTACACGAATCGGCAGAGAAAGAGCCGGACGCTAAAAAAAAGAGTGAGGGTGGTAATACACAGAGTGAGTTAACGGTTAATAAACAGGGGTTGAAAAAACTGCTAGTAAGTTTATTACGTGGTAGTTCGCTAGCTAGCTCTGATGTTTGGGTCTATACCAGTGAAAAGCATAAGTGGCGTGCTAAAAACCTGTTTGTGAATGTTAATGAAGCCGTTCCAACGGATAATGCTGCACCAAGAATGTATTGGGGAACCATCTCTCATGCAGATAAAAACCTGAATTGGTTGAATCCAGCAGAGGAGCGCAGCGTTTCAATTCCTATTGCTAAATATCGTGATCAACTATTAACACGTTTTGATATTCATGAACCTCGGGATCTAGAGGGCGCAGGGTTTATTATGTTCGCAAAATGCGTACAGAGTAAGGATAAAAAACGTAAGTTTTTACAGCTCTGGAGTAATGATGTGCAGCACTTTTATATTTCCAAAGCGCAGGATTAATTTGTTGTATTAATAAAAGACAGATACAAAAAAAGGGATAATCGCTTAGCGATTATCCCTTTTTTAATGCGCGTAATTAATGCACTTATTAAAGTGCTTTAATTGTCGCAATTTGCTCATTTAGCTTGTCACAAGTTGTTTGTAACTCAGCTTGTTTCGCACGCTCTTTCGCAATAACCGCTTCTGGTGCATTGCTAACAAAACGCTCGTTACTTAATTTACCTGAGATTTTACCTAGCTCTTTATCCGCTTTTTCTAACTGCTTAGATAAACGGGCAAGCTCAGCATCAACATCAATTAATCCCGCCATTGGGATTAATAGCTCAAGCTCACCCACAAATGCGGTTGCAGAAACAGGCGTTTCTTCGCCCGTTGCAACAATCGTTACCGAATCAAGTTTGGCAAGTGCTGCTAGGAAAGCGTCGTTTTCAGCGAAACGACGTTGATCTTCCGCAGATGCGTTTTTAGCTAACAAGTTAAGCGGTGTTTTTGGACTAATATCCATTTCACCACGGATGTTACGAATCGCAACGATAACCTGTTTAACCCACTCAAGATCTTGTACCGCTTGTGCATCGTTAAGTGCTTCATCTACTTTAGGGAAGCTTTCAAGCATGATGCTCTCGCCACCTAAACCAGTAACACCTTTCACGCGCTGCCAAATCTCTTCGGTCATGAACGGCATGATTGGGTGTGCTAAACGTAGCAGTGTCTCTAGAACTGAGATAAGCGTATTACGTGTACCACGTTGCTCCGCTTCACTGCCTTTGAACAATACCGGTTTAGTTAGTTCTAGGTACCAGCCACAGAACTGACTCCAAGTGAATTCGTACAAGATGTTCGCCGCTAAATCGAAACGGAAAGTATCGAGAGCATGCGTGTATTCAGCAATGGTATTTTGCAGTTGACCCTGGATCCAGCGATCCGCAAGGCTAAGTTGCATTTCGTTACCTGCATCTGCGCCGAAACCAGAAGGATTTTCCTCTGAGCTCATCAATACATAACGGCTTGCATTCCATAGTTTGTTACAGAAGTTACGGTAACCTTCTAGACGGTTCATATCCCAGTTAATATCACGACCCGTAGAGGCCATTGCTGCTAGTGTGAAACGTAGTGCATCGGTACCATGTGCTTCAATACCACCTTCAAAGGCTTTACGCGTTTGCTTTTCAATTTTCTTCGCCATTTGTGGTTGCATCATGTTGCCACAACGTTTTGTCACTAGGCTTTCTAAATCGATACCGTCGATCATGTCTAGCGGATCTAATACGTTACCCTTAGATTTAGACATCTTATCGCCATTTTCATCACGAATTAATCCCGTTACATAAACGGTTTTGAACGGCACTTGTGGTTTGCCATTTTCATCTTTCATGAAGTGCATGGTCATCATGATCATGCGCGCAACCCAGAAGAAGATGATGTCAAAACCAGTTACTAAAACGTCAGTCGAGTGGAAGGTTTTAAGATCCATGGTTTGTTGTGGCCAACCTAGCGTAGAGAATGTCCACAGGCCAGATGAGAACCAAGTATCTAATACATCTTCGTCCTGTGTTAATACGAGAGAGTCATCAAGGTTGTTTTCGCTGCGCACAGCCGCTTCATCGTGACCAACGTAGACTTTACCTGTTTCGTCGTACCAAGCTGGGATACGATGTCCCCACCAAAGTTGACGCGAAATACACCAATCTTGTACATCGTTCATCCAAGAGTTGTACATGTTTTCGTACTGTTGTGGTACGAATTTGATATCGCCGTTAGCTACCGCTTCAGAAGCTGTTTTAGCTAGTGGTGCAACACGTACATACCATTGGTCAGTTAGCATCGGTTCGATAACAACACCACCACGGTCACCATAAGGAACGGTTAAATCGTGTGGTTTGATTTCGTCTAATAGACCTAATGTTTCAAGTTCAGCAACAACTAATTTACGTGCAGCTTCACGTGTTAAACCTTGGAACTGTTCAGGTATATCAGTTGCGTAATCATCGCTTTTTTCGCCATTGCTGTTAAACACTTCTGCTTCAGTGCGAATGTTTGCTTCAAAATCTAATACGTTGATCATTGGAAGTTTGTTACGTTTACCCACTTCGTAATCGTTAAAGTCATGAGCTGGTGTTATTTTCACACAGCCGGTGCCTTTTTCCATGTCAGCGTGTTCGTCGCTCATGATTGGAATCAGACGATCAGTAAATGGTAATTTTACAAATTTACCGATAATTGATTGGTAACGTGGATCATCTTTATTTACCGCAACACCGGTATCACCGAGCATTGTTTCTGGACGTGTTGTTGCAACAACAATGTAATCTTTACCATCAGCAGTTAATACGCCATCAGCAAGTGGGTAACGGAAATGCCACATTGAACCTTTAACATCTTTGTTTTCAACTTCTAGATCTGAGATCGCAGTTTGTAGTTTTGGATCCCAGTTAACCAGACGCTTACCACGGTAGATAAGATCATCGTTGAAGAGGTCAACGAAGGTCTTTTTAACTGCTTCCGATAGACCTGCATCCATCGTAAAACGCTCACGATCCCAATCTACAGAGGTACCTAAACGACGCATCTGCTTAGAGATGTTACCGCCTGACTCTGCTTTCCAGTCCCAGATTTTGTCGATGAAGGTTTCACGACCGAGCTCTTTACGTGTTTGACCTGTTTCAGCAAACAGTTTACGTTCAACAACCATTTGTGTTGCGATACCTGCGTGATCCGTACCCATTTGCCAAAGGGTATTTTTACCCTGCATACGTTGGTAACGAATCAAGGTATCCATGATCGTATCTTGGAAAGCATGACCCATGTGCAGACTACCCGTGACGTTTGGCGGTGGGATCATGATACAGTAGCTTTCTTTGCTCGTATCACCGTGTGGTTTGAAATAACCTTTCTCTTCCCAGTCTTGGTAGTTCTTTTGCTCTATCGCACTTGGATTATATGTCTTTTCCATTACTTATCTTCTGTTTGGTTGTTTGAATTTGGAGTATCAGCAGTTTCGGTGGATGACACTTCTTTTGAAGGTTCATCTGCTGAAAGTTTTTCTGTTGATAGTGAGTGGCCTAATTTTTTATAGGCGCTATAGCGTAAACGTGCTGCCATTTTTAATTGTTCATCACTGGGAACAAAATCAATAATTTGTTGAAAATTACTGGAAAAATCGGGCAACTGTAAACTTAAATTTATCAATACCGGGCACGGATGTGTCGGTGGCATCCAGCTTATCTCTACGGGCGTGCCAAACGCTGGCCCCTCGCCAAGCAAGTTGTGGGGTACAAAACTATCCCCATCAAATTGCCAAAGATATTCATCGACCATAAACGCGTCTTGTTGATTATCGGTATAGATAAAGACTTTTCTATTCTGCTGATAATAAAAAGCCGCTAACGAGCAGGCCTGCGCAAAATGCGCAGGAATTTGTTCGCTAGGAGACTCATCGAGAATATAAAAAGTTACTTGGCTCATACTTCGCTATTTTCGTTTTCGCTACGGTTAATCAAAAACTGCGTTAACAAAGGAACAGGGCGACCTGTTGAGCCTTTGTTAGCGCCCGCTGGGCGCCATGCAGTCCCAGCCACATCTAAATGTGCCCAGTTATATTTTTTAGTGAAACGAGAAAGGAAGCAAGCCGCAGTGATAGTACCTGCAGGTCGTCCGCCAATATTAGCCATATCGGCAAACGGGCTTTCAATCTGTTTTTGGAACTCGTCATCCATCGGCAATTGCCATGCTTTATCACTAGACTGCGTTGCTGCAGTTAATAGTTCATGTGCTAAGCCTTTATGTGGGCTTAACATTGCGCTGATATTATGACCTAATGCCATAATACACGCACCTGTTAGTGTTGCTATATCAACAACGCATTCAGGTTCAAAACGCTCAACATAAGTGAGTACATCACATAATACTAAACGACCTTCTGCATCGGTATTTAATACTTCAACGGTTTGTCCTGACATAGTCGTCAAAATATCACCTGGACGGTAAGCATTTGACGACGGCATGTTTTCTGCGCCCGCTAAAATACCGATAACATTAATCGGTAGATCTAATTTTGCTAATGCCTTCATGGTACCAAAAACAGAAGCTGCACCACCCATGTCGTATTTCATCTCATCCATGCCTGCGCCTGGTTTGAGTGAAATACCACCTGAGTCAAAGGTTAAACCTTTGCCAACCAATACGATTGGTTTTTGATCCGCTTCGCCACCGTTATAACGCATGATAGACATGTATGCAGGGTTATCAGAACCACGTGCCACCGCTAAATAACTGTCCATTTTCAGTTCAGTCATTTGCTCTGTATCAACAATTTCAGTTTCAATTTTATCAAAACGCTCTGCTAATGCTTGTGCTTGCTCTGCTAAATACAGCGGCGTACAGATATTTGGCGGCATATTTGCTAAGTCTTTACAGTCTTTTGAACCCGATGCAATGGCAATACCATGCTGCAGTGCAAGTTCTGCGCGGGGTAACTCTTTACGGCTTGGTACGTTAAAGGTTAGTTTGCGCAGTGGGCGACGTGACTTATCTTTATTGGTTTTGAACTGATCAAAACTATATAACGAGTCCTGTGCCGATTCTACCGCTTGGCGTACTGCCCAGTAAGTATCACGCCCTTTAATATGCAGCTCTGAAAGAAAACAGATTGCTTCTAAAGAGCCCGTATCGTTCAAGGTTGCAATCGTTTTAGCAATAATTTGCTTGTATTGTGTTTCTGTTAATTCGCGTTCTTTACCACAACCTACTAATAATACACGTTCACTTGGCACGTTAGGCACATGATGCAAAAATAGTACTTGCCCAACTTTTCCTTCAATATCACCACGGCGTAATAGTGCCGTTAAGTAGCCATCGCTGATTTCATCCAATAATTCAGCTGCACCTGATAATCGACGAGGTTCGAATACGCCAACAACAATACATGCGCTACGCTGTTTTTCTGGGCTACCACTTTTTACAAGAAATTCCATATATACCCTTAATGCGGTGATTTTAATTATATTAATAATGCTATATTTACAAAAATAGAGAGCCGTTATTTGAAAAGTAATCACTTAGGTGATTGTTATTTAAGCTCACTTATAAATTGCGAAATGCTTATTTAAAACATTCAACTACACTTTTTTAGTTTGAATGAACTATAAATAGCTTCGCTCTGACTATTTACTATTCAACTTACAAAAACTTATCTGTTTTTTGTAAGTTTGAGTCGTTACAATATAGTCATTATATTTAAATTCGATAAACAGCAATTTTACCGTAATTACTTGCTTAATCCACCATTTTAATAATTCTAATTTCAGACTGGAGAACAGGGTGATACTTCTTCGTTACCTCATGCTAGAAACATTTAAAAGCCAAGTGGGTATTCTATTTGTTTTACTGCTTATTTTTGTAAGCCAAAAATTTATTGTGATTCTTGAAAAGGCGATTAATGGCGTTATCCCTCCAGATCTTGTTTTAACATTGCTTTATCTTAATTTACCGACACTTGGCACACTCATGCTGCCAATTAGTTTTTACTTGGCAATACTTTTTGCGCATGGTCGCTTGCATGGCGAGAGCGAAATGGTGGCGATGACCTCATGTGGTTATAGCCCTAATAAAGTATTAAAAGCGACCTTGGTGTTATCACTATTTACCTTTGCTTTTGCATCATTTAATAGTTTATATCTTGCTCCTCTTGCTGAAAACAAAATGGTTAGCGTGATTGAAGAGGCTGAATCCGATGCCGGTGCAGCAACACTCATCGAAGGGCGTTTCCATCAAACGTCCGATAAAGGTGGTGTTGTGTATGTTGAAAAATTTAATAAAGGGCAACAATTAGAGCGTGTCTTTGCGGCGCATTGGCCTAAAGAGGAAAATAGAGCACCTTCTGTGATTACCTCATTGACCGGCAGTGTTGATAATAAACAAGATGGCACCTGGCTAACATTGAATGATGGGCAACGTTATGCCGGCATCGTTGGACAAGCTGATTTTGATAATAGTCACTTTGATAAATTCGAAGTACATATTGCCAACCGTGAAGTGACTGAAAAGAAACGTGGTGTAGAGGCATTAACAACAGCGCAACTATTTTCCGTTAAAGATCCAAGTTACCAAGCTGAGCTGCAGTGGCGTTTTGCGATCCCTATTTCGATATTAATGATCACCTTTTTAGCTGTTCCAATGGCTAAAGTGAATCCTCGACAGGGGCGATATGCAAAACTACTACCAGCACTTGCACTGTATTTGACGTTTTTCCTTTTGCTAAGTACATCAAGGAGCTTAATTGAAGACGGCACGTTACCTGCGTTCACTATTTGGATGGTGCAGTTACTTTTCTTGGGGGCTGGTATTATATTGCACTTACAAGCATTAGGTAAATTTTCAGGTCCTAAAAAGCGTAAAAAAATAATCAAGGCTGAAGCATAATATGATGGGAATTATCGATCGCTATGTGGGTAAAACAATTTTTGCTTCTACCTTTTTGAGCCTGTTTGTTTTAATTGGATTAAGCAGCATTATCAAGTTTGTTGAGCAGATGAAAAATGTCGGCCAAGGTACTTATGATGTATGGAGTGCCGCTTACTTTGTGTTGCTTAAAATGCCCGTTGAGATTGCTGTGTTTTTTCCTATGGCGGCATTAATTGGTGCATTAATTGGCTTGGGAAGCCTGGCAAGCAGTAGTGAGTTGGTGGTGATGCAAGCAGCTGGGCTATCTAAAATGCGTATCGCTGGCGCAGTATTGAAAACGGCGATACCGATGGTGCTCGCTGTGATGGTATTAGGTGAATTTGTCGCTCCTGCAACCGATAAAGAAGCCTATTCGATGCGTGATCAAGCGCGTAATGGCGAAGTGAAAGTGAGCAATAAATATGGTGTCTGGGTAAAAGATGGCGACGCATTTGTTAGCATAGGTCGCATGAATAGTCAGTCAGAGCTATTTGATCTGCAGCTGTATTTCTTTGATAAGACGATGCAACTTGAGCGTGCTGTTTTAGCAAGAAAAGCGGTTTATCAACAGGGGAACTGGGATTTGACTAATGTCAGCAGCTCTTATTTTTCAGCCAATAAAATGGAAGTGTCTGTGATGGATGACTATACCTGGAAAACTGAATTAACCCCTAAAAAGTTAGAGGTTGTTTTAAGCGATCCGGATAAAATGTCGATGCGCGATGTTTATAACTACATCACTTATCTAGAGATCAATGATCAAGATGCCAACCGTTATTGGTTAACTTTTTGGCGTAAAGCGGTACTGCCTTTTACCATCGTTGTTATGATGATGCTTTCTGTATCATTTATTTTTGGTGGGTTACGAACAGTAACGATGGGAACTCGCCTTATTTTTGGTATCGCTAGTGGCTTCACTTTCCATGTGTCGGGGGAGTTATTTGGTCCTGCGAGTTTGGTCTTTGGGCTGCCGCCAATATTAGGGGCGTTGCTACCGAGTATATTGGTATTAGCAATTGCGATGTATCTACTTAAAAGGCAAAGCTAAAAAACGCTTAAAGCTAGAAGGCTGGAACGCATAATGCGCAACAGCCTTAAAGCCTTACAGCTATTTTTTATCTTCGTCCATAAAACCCATCCCTTTAAAGCCTTTCCAAGTGCTGAGTTCTTTGGTTAATACAACCACTTCACATTCAGCCCATAAATCTTGGAATGCATTACGGTTTTTCATTAGTACTAGCAAGTTGCCTAGTCCGAATGCAGAGGTTGCCATACGAATCAGTGCTTGGGTGAAGCCAATGTTGCTTCCATCACTATTTTGCACACGTAAACGCCATGCTTTCATACCAATGGTTTGACCTCCTTTACTCCAAAAGTAACCATAGAAACCCACGATAACAAGGGTTAGGTAAGCCGCGAATACACCACTTCGTGAAAGGTAATCAGCGATATCTTGGTAAGCGTCTAAGTTAATTAAACCCATATTGTTAATGATAATAACCACCAGTATTGCAAAAATCACCGAGAACATTAATACCGCAGCCAGTGCAAAGAGATCATAAATATAGGCACCTAAGCGCTTAAATAGATTTGCGCGAGGGCAGGTTTGATATTGTTCTTGGAGAGTTTTTTTCGATACTTTTTTCTGATTACGCTTAGCCATGATTGTTCCTCTGAAAATAGAAGTCAGCAGTGTAGCATTTTGTTATGCAATTATAAGAGCGCAAATATTAATTATGTGATTAACATAATTGAGATAAGTTAGCCTGATTGCTCTCTTTTTGAGCGGTTAGTGGTGGCTGGGTTAAAAATACTTGTTTGTATATTATCGATGGGTATAATCAATCTCACTAACTAGTCAGCTATTTTATTTAGTTAACTAAATGCCGTTGTGGTGGAATTGGTAGACACGTCGGATTCAAAATCCGATTTCGAAAGAAGTGACGGTTCAAGTCCGTCCAGCGGTACCAAACAAACAAAAAAACCGATATTTATGTAAATGAATATCGGTTTTTTTGTATCTGTAAGGAAGTAACTAACAGCCTCAAAATCTCTATACCTCAAAGTATGCGAAAGAAGTGATGGTTCAAGTCCGTCCAGCGGTACCATACAAAGGATGAAGCCTCGATCTCTTATAAGAATAAATATTGGGGCTTTGTTATATCTACAAAAATGTAATTATAAGTAGATACTTCGCGAATTGCCTTAATCCCAACCGGCCTCTACCCCCCTAATTTTCTTCTCGTTTGGTACTCAACTATGTGCTTATGGTTTGATACTGGTGGTAAAGCATCGAAGCTAAGTCATAAAAATAACGGTGAAATTTTCTCTGAAATTGAAATTTACGATGGTGAGCATGTAGTGGTACGGCAAAGGCAAAAATTGATGAATAGTGTTTTATTTTTAAGCTAACTTTTGACGCTATGGTAATATGCTCTAAATATATGTCCTCGCCCTTTTAGGACTTTTCTGTTTTTATATGCCCATAAACCTTCTCATATTTCGGATATTTTAATGCCAACTTCTAATAAAGGAAAAATCTTCGCCTTTGCTGCGATTTTATTTATTGCCTTAAACCTTCGAGGGCCTTTTACCAGCTTAGCGCCTGTTCTTGGTCAAATTATGGAAAGCCTCACTCTTTCAGCATCTGCCGCTGGTATGTTAACAGCGCTGCCTCTACTGACATTTGCTTTCTTCTCTCCCTTAGCGGCAGGTTTATCTCGTAAGTTAGGGTTGTACCCAAGCTTATTAGCTGCTCTTGTAGCGATAACTAGTGGCATTGTACTTCGTTCTTATGGGACTGAAATCCCCTTATATTTAGGCACTATCTTGATAGGTGCAGGCATCGCCACTGGCAATGTTTTGCTTCCTGTTGTGGTCAAAGTAAACTTTCCAACTAGAATCGCCACTATAACGTCACTTTATGTTTTTACTATGGGGATTGGTTCGACGTTAAGTGCAAGCTTAATGGTGCCGCTTTCAAATATCAGCTTTGCTCATATGGGGGGATGGCAAATAGCTTTATTATTTAATTTAATATTTCCAGTTTTAGCAATAGCGATTTGTTTGCCATTAGTGTTGAGTCATAAGAAAAAAACACAAACTAATAAGCAAAAAATACAAACGGATCATAATCAAACGACTATTACTCAATTGCTTAGATGTCCGGTTGCATGGCAAGTGACGCTAGGAATTGGACTAAACTCCTTCACATTTTACTCCTTGGCAGGGTGGTTACCCAAAATATTGAGTGATCAGGGGTATAATGAGATAGATGCTGGCTACATATATGGATTACTACAATTTTCAACCATGATTCCTGGGCTTTTATTACTTCCTATTCTTTCAAAAACCAACAATCAAAGATCACTTATTTCAATCTGTGCATTTTCTGTTTTTGTTTCGCTAGTAGGAATGGTTTTTTCTCCACAATATGCACTGCTTTGGGTTAGCCTATTTGGATTAAGTAATTGTGCCACGTTTATTATCGCTATTTCATTTGTTGGTATGCGAACGGCAAATTCAGGGCAAGCGGCTGCGCTGTCCGGGCTTTCACAATGTATTGGTTATGGCTTGGCGGCAACAGGGCCTTCGCTTATTGGTTATCTTCACTCGGAGACTGAAAGCTGGGCTGTGCCGGTACTCACTATTGCTGCCGTCGCACTATTATGTACTTTATTTGCTAATTTAGCGGCTCGAGACAAAAAAGTTCAAGTCCGTCCAGCGCAGACAAGCAAATAAAAAAGTCTTAATACGGAAACTAGTTTGATTTTTCTGGCGATAGAAAAATTACCATATTCCACCTATTTTTATCTAAATATGTGGGGGGAATGTATTATATTAGAAGCTCTCGCATGCTCTCTATTCGCTATAGAGAGCATGATTATCCATTCAGGTATCATCACGATGCCAGATGCTAAAAACTATTCAGTCGCATTAAACCGTTGCTGATTGAGCATAACCTTGTTTTTGAAGTTGTAACTCTGTTTTTAATCCCATTAACAAACTGACACACATCAGTAGCAGAATAATCGTAAACGGTAACCCGGTTGAAACCGTTCCTGCTTGCAGTGCTTGAATTGCCTCCGTGCCACCAATCCATAATAATGCCGCTGCAACAACGCCTTGTGTTGTAGCCCAGAAAATACGTTGTGGAACCGGTGCATCAACTTTTCCGCCTGACGTAATGCTGTCGATAACGAGTGTTGCAGAGTCAGATGAGGTGATAAAAAACACCATGATTAAGAGAATCGATAATAGCGAAGTAACCATGCTCATCGGCATCACATCGAAAGCATGAAATAAAGATAATGTAATGTCAGATAGCCCGTTTTGACCTAGCTCACCCACTTTGTTCACCATTTGATCAATTGCGTTACCGCCGAATACCGTCATCCAAAACATCGTGATAATTGTTGGGATAAACAAAACGCCTAATAAGAACTCTTTGATTGTTCGCCCCTTAGAGATGCGTGCGATAAACATGCCGACACATGGTGACCACGAGATCCACCAAGCCCAATAGAAGATGGTCCATCCATGCATCCAGGCATCATCTTCTCGACCGTTGGGGATACTTAAAGGGATGAAGTTTTCTATGTAACCCATTATGGTCACTGGCATATATTTTAATACGATAGTAAAGGTCGTAATTAAAACAAACATTAACAGTGCAAAAGCCGCTAGCATGTTGATATTACTCAACAGTTTAACACCACCATTGATGCCTCTAATAACGGATATTATTGCCAATACAGTAACAAAAACAATGAATAATAATTGTGTGGTAATGCCGTTATCTATGCCAAATACATGGCTGAGACCACTGGCTGCTTGTTGGGCACCTAAGCCTAATGATGTTGCTAGACCGAACATCGTGGCAAGTACTGCAAGTATATCAATACAGTGGCCAAACCAACCCCATGTTCTGTCACCTAAAAGAGGATAGAACACTGAGCGCATGGAAAGTGGTAAGCCTTTATTATATGCAAAGAATGCCATTGATAGCGCAACAACCGCATAGATTGCCCAACCATGAAAACCCCAGTGGAACATCGTTGCACCCAATGCCATTTTTACCGCTTCATCAGTATAAGGTTCTACGCCGAGTGGTGTTTCAAACCACGCTGAGTAATAAGCAGCAGGCTCAGCAATACCCCAAAACATCAGGCCAATACCCATGCCTGCTGAAAATAGCATTGCCATCCACGATAATAATGGGTAATCAGGTACGCTATCTACCCCACCGATACGAATATTTCTGAAGGGAGATATAATTAATACGAGACAGAATAGAACGAAAAAGTTTGCAGACCACATGAATAGCAGATCAAAATGTTCAATTATTTTCCATTTTACACCATCAAGGGCATCTTTTGCTGTTCCTGGATCAACGGCTAATAAAGCGATAACAAACAAAAAAATCAAGCCTGCACTAATCCCAAAAACCTGATTATGAACATCAAATCCCCATTTCTTTATGTTGTCCCGACCTATTTCATAGTCAGTATTTTCAATACTATATTTGTCGTTAGATTTTCTCATGCTTTCTCTTGGATGTGGATTTTATAAAAAAATAAGGCGGCTATGATAACAGGCTTTTTGGTGATTAATTGTTTATCGAAGTGGTGCTGTGGTAGGTTGATTTTTCAGGTTGTTTTGTGTGATTTTATTGTTTGCTGAGCGGGTTGGTTTTCTTCGGTGGCGTGTAATGAACAGGTAATAATAGAGTCTTATTTTTTATATTTATTTTTTAAGTGTCTTAATGTAATAGTTGCGTTTTATTCATGCTTAGTCGTTATTAGGCTCAATGCTTAGCGATATAAAGTAACATAAAGTACGAACTGAAAAAGAGTGGTAGGTAACCTTTTCTTCAATTTAGCTTATCAGATGCGTGAATTTTAGTTTTATCTTGAGCTCGGATGTGACAGATGAACATTCGTACCTAAGTTCTTTGGATGTCAGCAATAGCATGATTAATGGGGTCAATCATTGGTCATCCTAGATAACCCCATTTACTGTTTTAACTCGCCATCTTTAATAACTTAGCTGTTACGTGTTCACGGTTTTTGGCTAATAGCCATAAACCACCACCGGTTAAACCGATAATGAGTTGTATTGTACCTAGATTTTCAATCAAGGTTTCGGGGCGAAGGGTAACTAAGGTCATGCCTAATGCGCCAAAGATCATGGCAACAAATTGTATGATAGCCACCGCTGAACCGGTATCGGTATCCTGCTGTTCTAACATTAAATTAGTACCAGGAATACGGGGGATGATAACCGCCATGGTTGCTGGGGCTGCGATCATGGCAAATACCCATGGTGAGGTGTGTCCAATGGTCAGGGTTAAACAGCCGCAAATAACCAGTACTAAAAAGGATAAAGAGATTATTTTTTTTACCGAAATAATCTTAGATAGTTTCATATAAATGACTGGTCCAAATGAAGCGCTAAAGGCATTAAATGCAAATGCATAACTAAACTCTTGCTCCGTGAGACCAAACCCGTCGATATAGATATAAGCGCCAGCGGCTAAAAACGACATTAACGCCATCGGTACAATAGAAAATATACACAATAGAGAAGTAAAGCGCGGATTTTTCAGTACCACCCCTAAGCGTCCCCATGAACGTAATACAGAACCGGTATAACGCTGCGCTAAGGTTTCACGATAACATAAAGCAAATAATCCCGATGCAGTACCAAAAATAGCCAACGCTACAAACATCATGTGCCAAGAGTAAACGTTGAGTAAAAATGCACCTAAAACGGGTGCAACCATTGGTGCGATGATCACAAGGGACATAACCGTTGCCATTATTTTTTCTCGCTCCCTCCCGGTATAAAGATCTTTGACGATAGCGGTCGCCACAACGGTTACAGCACTGCCACCAAAGGCTTGGATAACACGATAAAAAATCAGGTGTTCAATATTGGTGGCTAAGGCGCAAAATGCACTTGCAAGCACATAAATTGTAATACCCGTCATTAAAATAGGTTTACGTCCAAACTTTTCACTTAAAGGACCCCAAAAAAGTAAACCTATCGCGTAGGTTACAAAATAGGCACTTAATGTCAGGTTGACCATCGATTGGTTAGTATTTAGGAGGTCGACCATTTGTGGTAACGCGGGTAAGTAGAGATCCATTGTTAATGGTGGGAAAGCGCTGATCACGATTAAAAATATCAATGTGCCCGTTTTTCCTAGTATAGGTTGTTCTTGTGTCAAAATAGGATTCCAGATTAATGTTAGACGATAAGACGTTTTTGCAGCGAGGCTGAATATAAAGGTTTAACTGACTTTATATAGGCCAAGAGAAAGGTGACCAATAGAATATCATTTTACTGGTTAAAATAGGGTTAAAGTTAGTACTTTCTATTATCTAAAAAGAGCTTAACTAAACACTCTCCTTATTGGTTAATATTGATGATTTTCTTTGTAAAATAAGTAAATATTTACAGTCACGGTCCTCTTAATCACATTTTTTACTGCCTAATGAGAAAGAGTATTAATTGCGTTGCTATAAGCATAAATAATTTACTTTTTTTGTTGTAAAAATCACTTAGGTCTCCAGCTTAGCACTCGTTGGTAAGTCATTTATATTAAGAGAAGAGATCAAGTCTTTCTATTTGCTGTCGGCATTTATTGCAATGTGTTTATAAACGCCTCCTTTCTGGCTTGCTCTAAGTCTTGGGTCGTGCTTTTAATATCGCCTGTGTTAATGAACTCTGCGAGGAGTGGGATCACTTTTTTTTCAAATTCAGGCAAAGAGTCTCTGTCAAAATATTGTGTAATTGAATTTGCCTGATTTAATATTTTTACACCTGCTTGAGTGAAGTGATCTGTACCAATTTTAGCTTTATTATTTGCAGGAATATAGCCGATACGTTGGTTGTGGTCTGCCTGTACTTTTGCATCAGCCATAAACTTAATGAAAATTTCTGCCTCTGATAAATTCTTAGTGTTTTTAGCAATCATGAAAACTTCTAATGGCGCTTCTTCAGATACAGATAACATCGCCATTTTAGGAAAAGCCATAACCGCTAATTCCTCTGACATTCTCACTGGAAAATATTTACTAGAAAAGCTACCTATTAACATAAATCCAATTTTATCTCGGTATAGGCTAGGTAATAACTCGTTCCATTTTAATCGCTTATTATTTTTGTTAAAAAAGGAGTTATCAATTAATTTTTTCCACTCAATCATCACATTTTGTAGGCGTTTATCGTAGAAAGAGACCTTACCTTGAAGGGTTTTTTGGTGAAACTGATAACCATTTATACGTAAATTAAGATAGTCAAACCAAGCTGCTGCAGGCCAATTGTTCTTTAGGCCAATACCTATTGGGGTAATACCATCTCTTTTCATACTCTCACATATATCGATAAATTCTTGCCATGTTTTTGGTATTTCTCCATATTTTTCAAGCAATGACCGTTTGTAAAAAATGCCCCAGTAATAATAAGAGATAGGAAGAGCGTAAACAGCACCTTCATAAGTAACGGAATCTTTTAAGTGTAAAAAATTTTCATCTAAATCACCTTCATTCCATAGATGAGTAATGGGCTGAATAGCGTCTTTTTTTACATAATCAAAAAGACGTTGGGAGGCTTGCCAGTAAAGAACGTCAGGGGTATCTATCCCGTCTAATAACCAGGTTGGTAAATCGTTTTTATAATCAGTATCTGTTCTTGCTATTGTTGTTATTTCAATACCTGTTTTTTGTGTAAACTGTTTGAATGTTTCAGAAAATACTGAGCGCTGCTTAGGCGCAATTAATATAGAAACGGTTAGTGCTGAAGCGTTTACGGAGGAGAGAAGTAAGTTGGTTATCAGTATGATTTGTAAAATTATTTTAATTTTTATTATCATTGTCAATTTCCATTGAAATAGCAGTGCTGCACTTAGTATATACCAAGTAGAGCAATCTGCTTGTGATGGGATTTTGCAACGTATTGTTATTTAAAATGTTTTTATGTGGAGGGAGTTGCGGTTGACCCATAATTTATTTTCAGTGCTGGACTGTGGTATCACAATAGTTAATGGCGTTGATAATAAGCACAAATAATTTACCTTTATTTGTTTGATAATGGTTATCATTTGTTTTATTGTAAAGATCACTTAGGTATCCGAACTTATCACGCTTTTGGTAAGTCATTTATATTAATAGGAAAGTTATGTTTGCATGTATCTGTCACGGTATCACAGAAGAAGATATCGAAACTGCTGTGGCTCAGGGACTTAACTCGATGCAAAAATTACGCAGTCAACTGGATGTCACCAATCAGTGTGGACGTTGCACGCAGTTTGTAAAAAGTACTTTAGAGAGCGCTTCAGAGCGTTATGATTTAGCGGTAGAGTTAGTTTAACCATCACAATAATGCGCTGTATAACGATGATTCGTTAAGGCAGGTTGGGTTATACAGGGCATTAATGAAATTATTGCTGATGATTTACATCTGTTGTTGTAAGTAGTTTTGTATTCCTGTTTTTTCTAGCAAATATTGTTGTGCTTCTAACCAATCAATTTGCTCCTCTTGCGCTTCGAGAATATCTTCTAATAGATCTCGGCTAACGTAGTCTTGCGATTTTTCACAGTACGTTATGGTAGCGACCAATGTTGCATGGGACTCCATTTCAAAGTCTAAGTTAGCCTGTAGCATCTCTTCACAATGTTGCCCAATACGAAGGCGTCCTAGTGATTGCACATTAGGCAAGCCTTCTAAAAATAGGATCCGCTCTATTAACTCATCGGCATTTTTCATTACTTTAATAGAACGTTTATAATCCGCTTTATTGAGTGCTTCAAAGCCCCAATTTTTATGCATTCGAGCATGTAAAAAATACTGATTGATCGCAATTAATTCATTAGCTAAAACACTATTTAGTTGCTTTATAAGGTCTTTGTTACTTTTCATGTCCGACTCCATTATTAGGTTGCTGAGCTACTTGTACCCATTTTTGATTGGCTGTAATTCTCGATACCAATTCTTCCAATCAAGCCAAGTTGTTGCTCTAACCAATAAACATGATCCTCTTCAGTATCGAATAATAATTTTTCTAATATTTCTCTAGATTGGTAGTCCTGTTGTTGTTCGCAGATTGCAATTGCGTCACGTAAAGCAACGACTACTTCCATCTCTAATATCAGATCATTTTCCATCATCTGCTTGATATCATTACCAATAATAAGGTCGCGGCGGTTTACCATATTTGGCTTACCCTCTAAAAACAAGATGCGTTTAATTAAAAAATCAGCATGCTCTGTTTCCTCTTCTCTTTCATGTTCCAGACGTTCATATAGTTCATTGAAACCCCAATCTTCATACATACGTGAATGAATAAAGTATTGGTCAATAGCGGCTAATTCATTCGCTAATAAATGGTTAAAACTGTCGATAACTTTCTGATTGCCTTTCATGAACTCTCTCCTGAGATTAATTGAATCTTTGATAGGATAGGATTAGTTGTATGAAAAAACATCATTCAGTGAATGATTAAATGTAAAAAGTAGATCTTTTACTGTTATTGATTGCACTGAAATAGTGACTTTTTTACTGCTATTTAAGCGTGTTATTTATATTTAGTGATATTGGATAGCTGCCTATAAAAATTTCTTTACGGGTTATTTGAAAATTTAAGCTTCAGTAATTAAATAATAATACCAATATTATCCTACTGAAAAAAATAGCTTTATTTTGTTGCAACGTTACTCCCTAAGCTGATTTTTTTATTCATTGAGACAAGTATATTAAAATAATTTAAGCCACTGTTAATGACGGTTGTCATTTTTTATTTGCTGTTTTTGTGTTTTTTATGTGCTTATTTTTTATCAAAGAAGTTGCTTGTGTTAAAACATTTTCTCCCTATACTGTTTTCAACCGGGGCGCTTGTAAAAGTTCTCCGGTTTTTTTTTGCCTGCCATTTTGCCTGTGAATAAAAACCATATTGTTTATATTTTTTGAGATAAATTTAGGAAACAGTTATGCGTATTGAACAAGATTTAAAATTAGGTTTTAAAGATGTCCTTTTCCGTCCAAAACGTTCTACTCTGAAGAGTCGCTCACAGGTTGAGTTAGCTCGAGAATACACGTTCAAGCATAGCGGTCGTAAGTGGAGCGGTGTACCTATCGTTGCTGCTAATATGGATTCAGTTGGTAGTTTTGCTATGGCTGCATCACTTGCAGAGCATGGTGCATTAACTGCAATCCACAAACATTATACAGTCGCTGACTGGGCTGATTTTGTTGCAACAGCTGACAGCAAAGTAATTCAAAATGTGATGGTTTCTACCGGCACATCAGATAAAGACTTCCAAAAAACATTCGATATCATGGCATTATCTGAAGAGATTACGTTCATCTGTGTTGATATTGCAAATGGATACTCAGAGCAGCTTGTTGAATACGTGGCTAAAGTACGTGCGGCGTTCCCAGATAAAGTCATCACTGCAGGTAACGTTGTTACTGGCGATATGGTGGAAGAGCTAATTTTAGCCGGTGCGGATATCGTAAAAGTAGGTATCGGCCCAGGTTCTGTTTGTACAACACGTGTTAAAACCGGTGTTGGCTACCCACAATTATCAGCAATCATTGAGTGTGCAGATGCAGCGCATGGTTTAGGCGGAAGCATTATCGGTGACGGTGGTTGTAGCTGTGCTGGTGATGTAGCTAAAGCCTTTGGTGGCGGTGCTGATTTCGTGATGCTAGGCGGTATGCTAGCTGGTCACACAGAAAGTGGTGGCGACGTTATAGAGAAAGATGGCAAAAAATTCATGAAGTTCTATGGAATGTCATCTAAAAGCGCGATGGATAAACACTCTGGTGGTGTTGCTAACTACCGTGCAGCTGAAGGTAAAACGGTTTTATTACCTTTCCGCGGTGAAGTCGGTAATACGATTCAAGATATCATGGGTGGCGTACGTTCAACTTGTACTTATGTTGGCGCTGCTAAACTAAAAGAGCTAACAAAACGTACTACTTTTATTCGCGTTTTAGAGCAAGAAAATAACGTTTACGGCAAAGAGTAAACGAATAAAGCACTACGAGTGACAGTATTCACTGTTGCTTGTAGTGCTATTTAGGTTAGTCATTTCAATCGTCATCTAACTATCCCCAGGTTTATACATTTACGATAAACATCCCTTTATGTACTGCATTTTTTAATTTTGATTGACTCTTTATGTTGATATTGTTGCCATCAAAATGCATTCATCTTTTCGAAAACCGAATAAATTATCATTATTTATTTTGCTTCATTACGTTTTAAATACCCTTGCTTAGATTATCTATGAAGCTATCTCTGAATCGTTATAATGGCAAAATTAAACAATAAGGTTCCAATATAAAACATTGATTTAGATGATGTCTTTTTAATTCTATCGGTGCTTTTGTAGCGACTTCTCAATTCATTAGAAAATTAAGCATTGCAGTGGTAAAGGCCTTTTAACTGCAATAGGCTGACTAACATTAAGTTGTTTTATTTCAACTTAACTCGTCAATTAAAGCAATGACTTAGAGTCGAAGGGGTTCAGTCAGTATGAAAAGTTTCATTTCAAATATTCAACACGATAGTTTATTAAAGCGTGTAAAAACCATGGTTTTTTGTGTCTTACCGCTTAGCTTAGCAGCTTGCTCATCTTCTATGGATGAGTCGGATACGGCTAAAATAGTAACGCCTAATACGACACCTGGTGCTTTTTACACGGGGGAGTATCGTAATGCATTTGTTGAATTTGGCATTGCTAGCCCAGAAAAGGTGAGCCGAAAAGTGAATGATACTTATAAGCAGCTTTTTTATTCAAGCTCACGCAGTGAAAATGGAAAATCTGTATTTTTCCCTGTTGGTCAAGATATGGGATTTATTAAAGACATTGGTAGCAACGATATCCGTTCAGAAGGCATGTCTTATGGCATGATGATCGCTGTGCAAATGAATGACCAAGCAATGTTTAATAAGTTATGGAAGTTCTCTAAAACCTATATGCAGCATAAAGAGGGCTGGTACAAAGATTATTTCGCGTGGCACCTAAATCCTGACGCGCCATTTGCTCATAAATCTGAAAACCCTGCACCGGACGGTGAACTGTATTTTGCAATGGCGTTATTCTTCGCTGAGCATCGTTGGGGCGCGGGAGAAGGCATTAATCAATACAAAGTTGAAGCCAATCGAATATTACAAGCGATGGTGAATAAACCCGAAACAGATTCGCAAGTAACGATGTTTAGTCGTGATGAGAAACAAATACTGTTTGTTACCGAAAAAAGCTTAGGTATTTATACCGATCCCTCTTACCACGTTGCTGCCTTTTATGAGCTGTTAGGGCGTTGGGCTGACCAAGATAAGCAGTTATGGCTAGATGCAGCAAAGGTGAGTCGTGATTACCTATATAATGCTTCACATCCGAAGACAGGACTATTTTCTGAATATGCTGCCTTTGATGGTACGCCACAAATCACATCGTTCAATGATATTAGCCATAAATCTGGCTACGATGCACATCGAGTGATTGGTAATATGGCGATGGATAATCACTGGTTTAATGTCGATCCAAGACAGCAGGAATTAGCAGATCGTATGATTGGGTTCTTTACTAATGAGTACGCTCGCAAAGGTCAAAACTATGCGGTACATGAAATGGATGGCGCTATTGCTTCTAAATGGGCGAGTTCGGGTCAAAATGCAATGAACGGAACCGCAGCAATGATCACGGCTAGTTCAGAAGCTCAAGAGTTTACGGAACGTCTATGGGATCAAGCGGTACCTACCGGGAAATGGCGTTATTATGACGGTGTATTGTATATGTTTTCAGTATTGCAAATGTCTGGCGAGTATAAGATTTATGGGCCAACAGATGCTGTAAAATAAGGTTTTTATTCATCGCGAAAAGCTAGTTTACTTAATGACTAAGTTTTGCATAAAAACATAATTTTTAAGAGGCCATAAAAGAGAAATTTTATGGCCTTTTTTTATGTAATAAATAACACCTATTTATTACCTTAAGCATCTCTTCCTAAATTCAAATGAATTACCTATTTAGTGACAAAACTCCTACCACTTGCAATTGATGTTTATTTAACAGATACTAAACCGACTAATCAGTCGGTTTTAATTTGTGCGAATGAAATCAATTTATTATTTCATTCGGGAGATATTTATGAATACGGTAAACAACAACGCTCAGCAAATCTCATTAGAGCAATTATTGGCGACACAGCGCTCGGCGTATAAGTCGATGCCTGCTCCTAGTTATCAATCAAGGGTTGATAAACTTAATCAATTAAAAGCGGAGTTAATGAATTATAAAGACAGGCTGGTTAGTGCATTAGCGAGTGATTATGGGCACCGTTCTGGTAACGACACTATCATTGCAGATATTTTACCCTGCGTGACAAATATTAATTACACAGTTAAAAACCTTAAATCGTGGATGAAACCAGATCGTCGTCATGCCGGATTATTATTAGCGCCATCATCAGTGGCAGTACATTATCAACCACTTGGTGTAGTGGGTATTATTGTGCCGTGGAACTTCCCTGTGATGTTAGCCATTGGACCATTAATTACAGCCATTGCAGCGGGTAATCGCGCGATGTTGAAAATGTCTGAGTTTACACCTGCCACCAACAAGGTGTTAATCGCGTTACTCGCTGAGATATTTAGCCAGGAGGAGGTTGCTGTTGTTGAAGGTGAGGCGAATATTGCCGCGCAATTTTCTTCACTGCCTTTTGATCATTTACTGTTTACTGGCTCGACCACCATTGGTCGTCATGTAATGCGATCTGCTGCTGAGAACCTAACCCCAGTGACACTTGAACTAGGCGGAAAATCTCCGGTTATTATTGCCCCTGATATGGATGTTGAGATCGCTGTACAGCGCTTAATTTATGGTAAGTGTTTAAATGCGGGACAAATCTGTGTCTCACCGGATTATGTTTTATGTCCCGAAGAGAAAGTTGAAGCATTGATTGCTGCTTACCAAGCCCGTTTTAATAAAATGTACCCAGACTTTGCTAGTAATAGTGATTACGGCAATGTCATTAATCAGCGCCAATACAGTCGTTTATTATCGGTGCTTGATGATGCCAAACAAAAAGGCGCAACGATTACCTCGGCAACTGAATATGCTCTCGATAGCGAGGGACGTAAAATGCCAACGCAATTAGTGACAAATGTGCGCGCCGATATGACCATTTTACAAGATGAAATATTTGGCCCGCTACTGCCGATAATCGCTTATAAAGATCTTGGAGAAGCGATTGATCATATTAATAATAACGATCGTCCATTAGCGTTATATATTATGAGTTTTGATACACAAACCCAACAGTCTATCATTCAGCAAACGCACTCGGGTGGAGTATGTATCAACGAGACTATTTTTCATGTGGCTGCCGAAGATGCCCCTTTTGGTGGTATTGGCCCATCAGGCATGGGAAGTTATCACGGTAAAGAAGGTTTTCTGACGTTTAGTCACGCTAAAACGGTTTTAAAAAGTGGCAAGTTTAATGCTGGTTTATTTATTCAGCCGCCCTATGGCACTAAATTACAAGCATTGTTGATGAAGCTATTCCTACGTTAAAATAACAGTGTGTGGCAACCTGCTTGCTGCTAAACTAATTAACTAAATCTCTGTCATTTATAAAGGCTAGCGAGTTAAAAACAGTATGATAAGTAAAACCGTAGTGAATAAAGTTCCCAAGAAAGATAAGAAGCAAGCGCTCTTAGATAGTGCGTTAGCTTTATTTGTTGACCAAGGTTTCCATGCTACCTCTACGGCATCAATCGCTAAAAAAGCAGGTGTCGCTACTGGCACCTTGTTTCATCATTTTGCCAGCAAAGATGCGTTACTTAACCATCTATTTATGGCGGTTAAACTGGAGTTTGCTGAGGATATCTCTCAAGGTATCTTAACGAGGGGGCAAACCGGTAAAGATTTAAAGTCAGATGCTGAACATCTTTGGCAGCATGCGATAGATTGGGCGTTACAGAACCCGATTAAGCAGCGCTTCTTTTTACAATATTCGATGTCCTCAGAGGTTGATGCAACGATTCGCGAACAAGCGATGAATAGCGTTTTACATTTTGTAGTGGTATTGATTGAAAAGGGGCAGCAACAGGGAATTATTGCCGATTTCCCGATTCCATTGATGCTAGCAAATTGTCATGGCCAATACCTTGCTGCCATTCGTTATTTCACTGATCACCCTCAATGGGGCGATGATGTTAGTCAACGCCAAGCAAGTTTTGAGCTGTTTTGGCGCTCGATGAAAGTTGATTAACTGCCATGTTTTGATATTGAGCGTGGTAAAGGTGAAAGGGTAACCTATAAATATTATTTCTATAATAAGGAACATATATGAAATATAACCTAAAGCCATTAATAATCTGCGTTGCCTTAATCTCTACACAATTGATATCTGGTTGTAAAATTATCCCACCAGAGCAGAAAAAACAGCCACAATCAGTGGGTGATTTTGAGTTTGAATTAAGCCCATTTAAGGATAGCAATTTTAAGCAAGTTGAGGCAACATTTTTTACTCATCAATCTAAAGAGCTTGTCTTTAGAGTGTTATCGAATATTGAGCAAACATCGCAATGGCTAGAGCGTGTAGAAAGTTTAGAAGTGTTAACTGCCTATAATAACCAGCAATATTTATTACGTACCGTTATTAATAGCCCGTGGCCCTTTAAAAACCGTGAATTAATCACCTGTGTTAATACCCATTTTGAAGAAAAAAAGACCACCATTAATATATCCTCTTGCAGTGACCGAGTGCCTGAAAATACTCAATATGTGCGCCTATCGGACGTTGAATCAAGTTGGACGATCAGAAAAATAAGCAATTCATTAGTCGAAATAAATTATAAAACTTGGATTGATCCCTCCGGAAATGTACCTGCATTTATCTTCAACAGTGAATTAATTGATAGTACTGAGAGTGATCTTCTAAAATTGCAGGCGATTATTGATAACGCTTCTATGGATCAATTTTCATATTAATGTGTTTAACAGTGAGTGATGGCGACTCACTGTTAATTTAAAATGAAAGTGGTGAACAATTAAGTAGATGGCGTTATCAGCTTATGGTGAGTAGTGAATTTCACCTGATACAGTGCCAGTAAACCTAAGCAGATAATGAGTGCCGTTGTTGTACTGGCTATTACCCCTTGCCAGCCCCATTGTTCATAAAAAGGGGCGATGAAAAACACACCTAAACTTGCGCCGCTGTAATAAAACAGACTATATAGTGCTTGCGCGCTACCCTTACCTTTTTTGACACTACGGCTGACTAAAGTGCTTGCTTGAGCATGACAGAAAAAGAAGCCAAAAGAGATCATGATCATACCGATTATCATCACCGATAGGTTGCTATGACTCAATAACATATTTGCAGCGATCATAATAAATATCCCCATCGCGATCCCTGCTACTTGTCCATGTTTTTTAGAAAATTTACCTGCTAATGAAGCGCTGGTGGTGCCGCCGAGAAAAGTAACAAATATCAAACTACGTAATGAGCTTGGGAGTTGATAAGGTGCCGCTTCTAATACGCTCATTAAATAACTAAATAAATTTACAAAGCAACCAAATGCTAAGCCGATGATGATATATATCAGCAATAACTGTGGGCGTTGTAGATGCGTGAAATAAGTATTTAAACTGTTTTTTAGTTTAAATTTTTGTACCGAGAAATGACGTTGTTTAGGGATAATGAAAAACACAATAGTAAATAAAATAGCGGTGATCGCAGCAATTACATAACCCGTTGCTTGCCAGCTACCTAACAAGTCAGCACCTGTTCCTGCAATAAGGCGGCTACTGATCCCACCCAGCGTATTTGCTGCAATGTAATAACCAACTGCGGCTGGTAACCAACTTTTTCGTAACTCTTCTCCGAGCAGTGGAATAGCGACTGCAGGGCAAACGGAGAGTAGGGCGCCTTGTATAAACCGTAGTGTTAAAAATAACGTGTAGTTTTCCACCACTGGTAGGAGAAGAGAGACAGCAAGCCCGGCAATCATTCCGACCAATAGAATCGAACGGCGACCAATAGAGTCAGAGATACTTGCAAAAACTAATAGCCCTAAGCCCATACCTAATAGTGGCGCAGACATCGCGAGATTGGCACCTAGCAGGGTTATATCAAAGCTACGTTGCAATGCAGGCAATAAAGGTTGTAGCCAATAAATATTGGAAAAAGTAACTACTGAGCAAAGGCAGACGGAGAAAACTAATCGCGTGTAGTGGGTTAAATTTTTCATGGGCGTATCTGCTTGGTAAGGAATAAACTAATAGTAGCTATCTGCCTTCAATAAATAAATTATATTGTTTTTATGGTATCCATAGATATAATTTATGCGTGTGAGTATGGATATAGTCAATAGACTGAATTGGAGGGAAGATGGAATTTAGGCAGCTACAGCATTTTGTTACTATTGTTGAAACGGGTAGTATTTCAGCAGCAGCTCGACACCTATTTTTAGCGCAACCGGCAATCAGTGCCAGTATTAAAAAACTAGAAACTGAATTAAACATGCCGTTATTGCATCGTCGCGAAAGAGGGGTAAGCCTGACGGAAGCAGGGCAGCAATTTTTACAACATGCGCGACAAATTCTTCAGCAAGCTAAAGATGCTAAATTAGCGATGCAGGCGATTGAGGGGCTTGACCAAGGTGAGGTCGAAATTGCCGTACCACCTATGCTCGGTTCTTATTTTTTCCCGCCGTTATTAATGGCATTTAAACACCAATATCCTGCATTGAAATTAAATATTATCGATTCTGGTACGCGTAGTATTCGCCAGAAACTGCTTGATGGAGAGCTTGAGCTGGGGGTTGTTGCCGACCATGACTTACCACCAGAATTTGAAAGTGGTAAATTGATGCGTGAAGAGATGGTGGTTGCTATGTCAGTGGATCATCCTCTCGCGGCGTTTGAGCAGATCGAGTATAAAGATCTACTTAAACATGAGCTGATCCTATTTGGAAAAGGTTACTACCATCACTCGTTGATTGAAAAAATTAGTCAAAAAGAGAAAGAGCGCCCTAGGGTTGCTTTTACCAGTAATCTTTTACCGTTAATTAAATCTGTTATACGCAAAGGTTATGCCGTTTCACCAATGTGGAAAGTAACCATTCAAGATGATGATGGCATCATTACTCGTCCCTTTGTTGAGCCTTTTTTTATTGACCTTAGTTTAGCGTGGCGACGCGATAGTTATCTGTCTAGAGCAAATCAGGTCTTTCGAGATTTTATACTGGAAGAAGTTAAAGATAATTAATGTTACTCAAATAGAGTGACGGTTATCACTGATAAGCGATATTATTGAATTCAAATTATAAGGTAGCATCAATATAGATTATTTTAAGTTAAGCAACCTATGTCGCTATACAAGTACTATTGCCTGCTTTGATTGATGCGAAAATACGATACCGCCTTGTTTGCTTTTTTTAGCTTGATACATTGCGGTATCTGCCGCACTAACCTCCCGCTGCGTATCCTTTGAATCTGGTGTTAAAATATGAACCCCGATGCTGCAACTCATTTCCAATATAAGCCCATTAATATCGATCGGCTTTTTCATCATCTCCTGTATCCGTAACGCTAAATGTTGGGCATTTTTATAAGCATTTTCCTGATCTTGACCCATATCCTCTGCTAACAGGGTAAATTCGTCACCGCCCACTCTTGCGATGCTCTCCTCACCCCGTGATGATTGCTTAAGGCGTAAGGAAAATTCAATCAATACACCATCACCAACACTATGCCCATACTTATCATTTATCGCTTTAAATTTATCTAAATCAATATAAATTAAGGCTCCAAATTTTTTGTTGCGGGAAAGTGCGGTCAATAGTGATTTAAATTGATTATCGAACATACGACGATTAAATAATCCAGTTAAAGAGTCTGTTATCGACTCTTTGGTTAACTTCTGTTGCACTTCCTCTGTATAACTGAGTAATAAAAAAACACCTAATATCACCGAAAAAATAGGCCATATAATCTGAGTTGAGGCAATTGTTAGGCTAAACAGTTCTGAGGATGTCTCTAAAAGTATGGATCGGGTGATCAGTACGATGACCAAGAAAAAAAAGGTGTAGGCAACGATAATATCAGACGGAGTTCTCTGTGCTTTTTTATGTAAGAAAAGGTAGCCACATAAACAAAAAGCGATGGGAATGAATAGACTGCCAGTATGCATTACGTAGCTTAATTTACCTTCAAGGGTAAAAAATGTTTGAGCGATGATATTGAGTAAAAATAAAAGACTAATGAACCGCCATGGGGTCTTAACCGCACAACGTTTAAAGCTAAAAATGGTTATCCCCCAGACAAAAATAGTGGAAAATATTGTCGATGTAATTTCAATAAAAAGGGTTAAAGGTAAAGAGTATAAAAACCAACTAATAGCAAAGGCAAAAAATGAGCCGATTAAAAAGAGAGTTGCCTTTACCTTCCCTTCTGTAGGTTTAATTCGTGTGCCGGCAAAGGCTAATATAAGATTTATTAGTGCTACCGTTAAATAATATACTTGGTCAGAAGACATGAATTATCACCTCGTTAAAATAGATAGTTTCATTTGTATTGGTTTATATTAATTCAGCGGCAAGGGGGAGAAAAGTAAAGAGATAGAATATATTTTAGTTAAAAAATGATCCATCATCATCTTATATTAGTTGAAATTAACCTTGTTGTTTTATACAAAATGCTTATTTTGAAGAATTGCGCGTTATAACTGAATATGAGTTTTATTAGGTACTTTAATGAGTCATGAGAGGATATTTACCTCTCATGAAATATTGTGGGGTGCTAGTTGAATGATAAAAGATCTGTTCTGATGACTTAAAGATAATAGCTCATCACTTTTTACTCTATTCAGTACAAGATCAGATTGTGCTTTTTTGCCATCGCTAACTCAATATCTATAGAGGAGTTTCACTTGTTGAGCCTTTTTTACTAAGCCATTTTTTCCATGGCAGTGGCATCATCGGAATCACAATTAATAGAATACCGATCGCAGTTAACAGATCTGGAATCTCATCAAACCATAAAATACCAAATAGCGTGACAAAAGCGAGGCCAGAGTATTCTGCTAATGCAATATTGCTTACCGCTGATTTTTTATAAGCGATAACCACTAATGCGTGATAACCCAGTACAAATATATTGATCGCCACTATCCACATAATATTGGTCCAAGAAACACTTTCCCATTGTGTTAGTGCGAGTAAAAATGCGACCGGCAAAGTCATTATAGTTGTCCAAAATAGGGTGGAAATGAGGTGCTGCTCTGGTGGTAAACGACGAATAAAAATATTACACACCGCCATGGTTAGTGCACTACCTAATGCAAAAATAGCTGCCCAATGAAACTGATCGGGTCGCAACACAATCAATACACCAATAAAACCAATACCAGTTGCAATATATTTACCCAGTGGTGGCGTCTCTTTGAGTAAAAAAATCGACATTGGTAACATCATCAACGGTGCAACATAGAACATCGCGTTAGCCGTTGCCAAAGTTAAGTGAGTAATCGCTACCATTGCGCAGGCACTTCCTCCAACGATAAACTGTGCACGCCAAAATGTAATTTTACAACAACCCTCTCTATATTTCTCTTTGGGTAGTTTTAGCCAAAATGGAAGAATAAAAAATAAACTTATAAATTGGCGAATGAATACGTATTGAAAGGTAGGCACTTCACCATTCAGTACTTTCAGTGATACGTCTGAAAGAGAGGCAAGCAGATTAGCCAGCACTAATAATAAGATGGCCTGACTAATGGATTTTTGTTGCATAAGTTTTCCGAGAAAATATTTTTGAAAAATAATCATATTATATGATTTAAAAGGTGCGGCATTATACACAAAAGTGGCTTTTGGGGTAGTTTCAGTGACAGGCTAGGCTGATGTAGGTGGGAATTTATCTGTTTTAACGCATTCTATTTTCTCATTTTTCTTGAGGTAAAAAAAAGCCTAGTCAGTATGAACTGATTAGGCTTTTTTAGTTGCTTATTTTAACTGTTTTACGCGAATACAGCTTCTTTAGCTTTTACTGTTGGTGCTGGTGTGCGGATTAGGTGGTCAAATGCACTTAAGCTTGCTTTTGACCCTTCACCCATTGCAATGATGATCTGTTTGTAAGGCACAGTGGTTACATCGCCAGCTGCAAATACACCCGCTACTGAGGTTTCACCTTTTGCGTTTACTTCAATCTCACCACGTGATGATAAAGTTACACCACTTGTTTTTAAGAAGTCACTGTTTGGTATCAAGCCAATCTGTACAAAAATACCAGCAAGTTCAATCTGTTTTGCTTCACCAGTAACACGGTCAATATAGTTAAGTGCATTAACACGTGTACCATCACCAATCACTTCGGTTGTTTGTGCGCTTTTGATAATAGAAATATTATTCATGCTATTTGCTTTGTCGACTAACACTTGGTCGGCGCGTAGCGTATCAGCAAATTCTAAAACTGTTACCTGTTCAACAATGCCTGCTAAATCGATAGCCGCTTCGATACCAGAGTTACCACCACCGATTACAGCAACTTTTTTGCCTTTAAATAGTGGGCCATCACAGTGTGGGCAGTAAGCAACGCCTTTGTTACGGTATTCTTGCTCACCGGGTACATTCATCTCTCTCCAGCGCGCACCGGTAGATAAGATAACGCTACGGCTTTTTAAGGTTGCGCCACTTTCAAGTTCAACATGAATGTAACCATCTTCTGTTTTTTCTGCACTGACTAATCCGTCAGCACGCTGTTCGCTCATGATATCGACGTTGTATTGCTTAACGTGCTCTTCCAGTGCCGCTGCTAATTTTGGACCTTGTGTTTCTTTAACAGATATAAAATTTTCGATACTCATCGTATCCATTACTTGCCCGCCGAAACGCTCAGCGACTACGCCAGTACGAATACCTTTACGTGCTGCATAGATTGCTGCGGATGCACCCGCTGGCCCGCCGCCAACAACGAGCACTTCGTAAGGTTCTTTTTCATTCAATGCCGCAGCTTTCTTTTTGCCTGCACCAGTATCTACTTTGTTTAATATTTCAGTTAATGAAATACGCCCCTGCGTAAACACTTCACCGTTTAGGTAAACGCTTGGTACTGCCATGATGTTACGCTCAGCCACTTCATCTTGGAATGCGGCGCCATCAATCATGGTGGTTTTAATTTTTGGATTAGTCGCAGCCATCATATTGAGGGCTTGAACAACATCCGGGCAGTTTTGGCAGCTCAATGAGATAAATACTTCAAAGTTCATTGCATCTTCTAGATTAGCAATTTGCTCAATTACCTCTGCTTCTAACTTCATTGGGTGACCACCGCTATGTAATAGCGCTAATACTAATGAAGTGAATTCGTGGCCCATCGGTAAACCTGCAAAACCAATCGCTGTTTGTTTAGTAGGGTTGACTACTTGCATAATTGGCTTACGCGTACTTGCTGTTGCGTCTTCAATAACGATGATTTTGTCATGTAATGAAGCGATATCATTGGCTAAGGTTAATAATTTTTGCGCTGTATCACTTTCATCAAGGCTAAGAACAAGGTGTACTTCTGTTTTTAAGTTTTCTAAGTACGCTTTTAGTTGTGCTTTCATATTTTGATCTAACATAGTGTCACCTTATCTCTTACTTGCTGCTAAATGGCAGTCGCTTATCGATACGTTATTAGCAATTTATTTCATTTAAAAATCGACTTTCAAAAAAATTTATAGAGAATGAAAAACGATTATTAAATGGCCTCAGACCTTGTTAAACAAGACTGAGGCATTATTTCAATCTAATTTAAGATTCCTTTAAGGAGACTTTAAATTAGATTTTGCCTACTAAGTCTAGTGAAGGAGCAAGTGTTGCTTCGCCTTCTTTCCATTTAGCTGGGCATACTTCACCTGGGTTAGCTGCAACATATTGTGCTGCTTTCACTTTACGCATTAGGTCTTCAGCATCACGGCCAATGCCTTCAGCAGTAATTTCCATTGCTTGGATGATACCTTCTGGGTCAACTAAGAAAGTAGCACGGTCAGCAAGGCCTTGACCTTCACGCATTACGTTGAAGTTATTTGTTAGGTTGCCTGATTGGTCACCAACCATGAAGTAGTTGATTTTACCGATTGTTTCAGAGCTATCGTGCCATGCTTTGTGTGTGAAGTGTGTATCAGTAGATACAGAGAAAACTTCTACGCCACGTTTTTGAAGCTCTTCGTAATGGTCTGCAACGTCACCAAGCTCAGTAGGGCATACAAAAGTAAAGTCAGCAGGGTAGAAGAAGAAGATAGACCATTTGCCTTTAACATCTTGCTCAGAGATCTCTACGAATTCGCCTTGTTTGAAAGCAGTTGCGTTAAACGGTTTAATTTCAGTATTAATCATTTTGTATTCCTATTAAGTCATTGGTTAGTTAAGTTGGGAGCTTGTTGCTCATCCATGGCAAGCATTATGTGAGAAAAGTTATGATAGGTAAAATTGTTAGTTTCAATTGGATTGATAGTAAATAGCTATTGCCATATTTAAAGTAAGGAAATAGCGTCAATAGACTTTATTGTCTTTATGACCCTGCTGTTTTTAGCTGAAGGGTCATAAATTAAGGGAGAGGGAGATTTTTATTTTTAGGGGCTAGTTGTCAATATTGATAGAAGTTAAATATTTAACTTCTTCCATTACCACGTAGGTGCGAGAGCTTTTAATATCGGGTAGTGAAAGCAGGGTTTCGCTGAGTACTTTGCGATAGGCCGACATATCTGCGACTCGGGTTTTTAATAGATAATCAAAATCACCAGAGACCAAATGACATTCTAAGATAGAGTCGAGTTGCTTGGCTGCTTCATTAAAGCGTTCAAATACATCCGGACTTGAGCGTTGTAGCGTTAACTCAATATAGACCAGTAGTGAAGCATTTAAATACTGAGGGTCAAGCAGCGCAGTATAGGACTTAATGACGCCCTGTTTTTCAAGTCGCTTTACTCTTTCTAGGCAAGGGGTAGGGCTCAATCCTATCTTTTGAGAGAGTTCTACATTAGAAATACGGCCATTTTTTTGTAGCTCTCGTAATATATTACGATCTATTCTGTCTAGTGACATTAACTGCCATTCCTTTTTGCAATAGTGTTATTGACTGTTTTTTGGTTGTATATTAGTCAGAATAACTGAAAGTGGCATGATAAACAAAAAAATACAGTCAAAAAAACTACACAAAAATACCTATACTATTTCCATTGAAGAGTTATTTGTTAACAAACCTATAACAACTGCTGACAATCAATTAAAAGGAAAGAATTATGCTTATCGGTGTACCTAAAGAAATTAAAAACCATGAATATCGTATCGGTATGGTTCCTGCGAGTGTACGTGAATTAGTACAAAATGGTCATGATGTTATCGTAGAAAAAGATGGCGGTATGGGTATTGGCTTTAGTGATCAAGACTATATTGCCGTAGGAGCAAGCATTGAAGCAGAGGCGGCTACTATTTTCGCAAAAGCAGATATGATTGTTAAGGTGAAAGAGCCGCAAGCGGTTGAACGTGCAATGTTACGCGAAGGGCAGATTCTATTTACTTATTTACATCTCGCCCCAGACCTTCCGCAAACAGTTGATCTCGTTGCTTCGAAAGCTGTTTGTATCGCCTATGAAACCGTTACCGATACACATGGTGGATTACCTTTGTTAGCACCAATGTCTGAAGTAGCAGGACGTATGGCGATTCAAGCCGGGGCACAAACACTGGAAAAATCGAATCAAGGCAGTGGTATGTTATTAGGCGGCGTACCGGGTGTTGCACCTGCTAAAGTCGTCGTGATTGGCGGCGGCATGGTAGGTAATAATGCCGCACAAATGGCGGTAGGTTTAGGCGCCGATGTGACTATCTTAGATCGAAATATTGACGTATTACGCAGTCTTAATATTCAGTTTGGTAATACCGCTAAGGTTATCTACTCTACGGCTGATGCCTTAGAAAGTGAAGTTTTAGCCGCAGATCTGGTTATCGGTGCGGTGCTTATCCCTGGTGCTGCAGCCCCTAAATTAGTGACTAAAGAGCACATTAAGAAGATGAAAGCGGGCTCTGCGATTGTTGATGTGGCGATTGACCAAGGTGGCTGTTTTGAAACATCACACGCAACAACCCATCAAGACCCAACCTATGTTGTCGATGAAGTCGTTCACTACTGTGTCGCAAATATGCCCGGGGCGGTTGCGCGCACATCAACCTTTGCACTTAATAATGCAACCCTGCCTTATATTATTAAGCTAGCTAACCAAGGCTACCAAGCTGCACTGCAAAATGATAAAGGTTTATTGAATGGCTTGAATGTGATTGCTGGGCAATTGACTTGTGAAAGTGTCGCTATTGCGCATGATATGCAATTTGTTGCGCCAGAAACTGCATTAGCGAATTGTGTTTAGTGATAGTACTTGTTTAAAGCGCATTTAAATGCGTTTTATTAAGCGATATTTTTCGTTATAGATTATCTACCTAAAACCCCTCATACTTCATTAAGTATGAGGGGTTTTTATTTATATTTAAATTTATCCTCTGAAAGCGATGGAATGATAGTAGCGGAGGATTTGTTTGCTGATTAATTTTAGCTAAGTTAAACCTACCTTTATTATTTAACCTACTCTTAAAACAGTGCATTACATTAATTAACAGGAGTGATTATGATTAAAAAATTATTGGTCGTTACCATGGTGGTAATTATCTCAGCGTGTTCAACGCTACAGAAAGAGTTAAGCAATTATGTGAAAGAGCCCGAGGTGACTTACAAGTCGATTGCGGTTGGAAAAATGTCGATGGAAGCTATAGAGCTTATTCCTACTTTTAACGTAGTGAATAAAAATGACTTTTCACTGCCAATCAGCGCTATTACCTATGAGCTTTCGCTTAATAATAAAAAAATGCTAATGGGTGAAAGTGATGATATAGGCACGTTATCTGCCAATGCTGAACAAGATGTCAGCCTATCATTGGATCTCACCAAGGAAACAATCGTTTCACTGCAACAACTATTATTTAAAGATAAAAAGTTGGATTATCAGATTAAAGGTGGCGTTAAGGCGATGGGATTCACTATCCCCTTTGAGAAATCAGCGACGTTATATGTACCTGATGTGACCATTAATGATTTACAGGTTAACAGTGCGACATTTAACGAGTTAGATATTGTGTTAAGTATTGATATCGATAATAAAAATGAATTTAGCTTACCGCTAGAAGATGTCAGCTACTCGGTCTCTTCGCAGGGGAAAAAGTTATTCCAAGGCGGACTTGAAAGTCAAAAAATAGCACAGGGTAAAAATACGATTCAACTGCCGTTAACAATTAAACCTAGTGATCTATTCAATAATGTCTTTTCGTTATTACTTAGCCCTGAATTGCCATTAAAGTTTGAGGTGACGACCCCTATGTTTACTAAAACCTATGATCAATCGATAAATCTAGGTTCTTTTTTTCGTTAACAAATAAGTGAGTTAACTCACTGCGAAACAAGTATAAATGATCGGCTAATCAGTGGCGTTACTCTTGTTAGTATACTCAACTGATTAGCTAGATATAATTATCATGGACGCAATATTATGAACCAAGTTATCGAATTATTAAAAAACCACCGTTCAATTCGCCAGTTTACCGATGAGTCTGTCACACAGGATCAATTACGCGCGATAATTGAAGCGGCAGGTGCGGCGTCGACCTCGAATTTCATTCAAGCGTATAGCGTCATCAATGTGACTAACAACATCACTCGCCAACACTTATCTGAGCTAGCTGGTGGGCAGAAGTGGGTACTAGAAAGTCCTATCTTTTTAGTTTTTTGTGCGGATCTAAAGCGTGCCCAGTCAGCCTGTGAGTTTGAAAATATAAACATGGACTCAGGTTATACCGAGCAATTTATGGTGAGTACGGTGGATGTGTCTCTTGCTGCGCAAAATGCCATGATAGCTGCTGAGTCTCTCGGGCTTGGCGGTGTATTTATTGGTGGTATTCGTAATAACCCACAAGCGGTTTGCGAGCTGCTCAATATTCCTAAGCAAGTCACTCCTATATTTGGCATGTGTTTGGGCTATCCTGCTGCACAGCCAGAGCAGAAACCCCGGTTACCAGTAGATGTTGTTCTGATGCAAGAACGTTATCAGGAGGATGTTAGTTACATGAAAGCCTATAATGATACCTGCCATGCCTATTATCTTAGTCGTTCGACAAGCGCGCGAACTGAAACCTGGACCCATCAAATTGCGTCAATGGTCAGTAAACCGGCTCGTCAGCATATGAAAGAGTTTCTTGCTAAACAGGGGCTTGCGATTAAGTAATGTGGGGGGATTATTGAGGCATTGCTGGTGTCAAAGTCAGATGTTATTTTGAGACAACATCTGACTTTTTTATTATTGCTTTTCTTGCAGTGTTGCTTTGGCTGCTTCCACTTTCGAAAAATCTAATCCTAACTCTTCAACAGCTTGCTTAATGAGTGCTGGATTCGTCATTACCATCATCATTAACGGCTTCAATTTTTCCTCTGGAATACCCAAACTTTGAATCGTTGCCATTGCGGCTAATGGGTTTTCTGTTAGTGTTTGAAATAGTTCTGCGATTTTAAAATCACTGATATTTTGCTCTTTAAGTGTTTGTATAATTGGGTTCATTGTTTTTCCTTTTGATTTATTAATGTTGGTTTTGTTTTTTAATATTAACCAAAGGTTTGGCTGAATGTTTGGTTAAATTGAGAATTAATACACTGACTAAAATGGCAATGACAATTGACAGTAAACGCCAAAATTCGGCATCTAATGAGGTTATTCCTTGATGTTTTATCACTTGGTAAGTAAGCACTGTGAAGTTGGTAAATAGCAGTTGATAAATGCTAAAACTACATTGGCGACGAATTGCATAACCTGCTAATTGCAATCCACAGAACAGCGTCACACCAATCAATACCCAAGTGGGTACGCCAAAGCTAAATAGCGCTAACACAGGTAGCGTAAAGAATATGCCAACTACTGTTGTGATAACTTTGTTTTGACTATAAATACGATTATCTTCAGCGATAGGGATCTTGATGATATTTACAATTGTAATTGCGATCAGCATTGTTTGTGAACTGCCTGTAGACATTAATACAAATAGCACAATGCACATTGTTGTGGCTTTAAACGCAATTAATGCGACATTTTCTTGTGCGCCAACTTTACTGGTTTGGTCTGCTTTAATGTCCTGCTCATCGCCAGGGAATAATAAAAAACTTAGGTAGGTAAAAATAATGGCAATAATGACGCCTTTAAACATTAGCGAGGGTAAAAAGCTGGTTGAAATACCCATTTGGAAGTTCATGACCGTCATCATTATCACCACCATTAAGCTCAAGGTTGCTAAAATATCTTTGGGGTTAGCATGGCTACGATAAAAGCCCCAAAATAATAGCGACCAACAAAACAGTGCATATCCGGTAGGCGTATCTTTCAGTATGCTGCCAATAGTGACTAAAAGAAAACTGATAAAAAATAATATGACCAAGAGGTTAAGCAACATTTTTAAGGGCGGCTTAGAGGGCATCATGGTTAAAAAAATAACCACAAACATCGGCGTGAGAATAGGTACTGGATCGCCATTGCTTTGAAAATAAAACAGCAATAGGACTGGAAAAAGTACCAGTCGTATTATTGGATTGGCAGCGCTACGAAACATAGGTCCACACACTGACGATGCGTATCCAAAGTTTTGCTAATAACTCTCCTACACTGCTTTGCTCAGTAAAAAATGCCACCGTCGCTTGAGAGCCAAAACGAATGTTATGTGGTAACTCTCCATTTTCGAAAATAATATTAACCGGGTAACGTTGTGCGCTCAGTGAACTAGTGTCTGCACTTAAAAAACCGGTCGTTTGATCGATATTATTACTGCCGCCTGTTCCCCAACCGATGCTATCTACTTTCCCCTTTAGGACTCTACCCGGTAGGGCATCGAGTACAATTTCAACTTTTTGACCATTTTTTATATGCTCAAGTGAATTTTCTCTGACTAGCGCAGAAATCCATACACTGCGAGGATCGATAAAAGTTAACACCGGAGAGCCGACACTGGCCTTTTGACCTACGGTCAGTTGCAAATTGGTCACTATACCTTTTGAGGGAGCACGCACTTCGGTACGCTGTAGATCTAATTGTGTTTTTTCAAGGTTTGCCATAGCCGCAAGGATTTGTGGGTTATTCTCACCTTCAGGGCCAAGGTTTTGTTTCGCTTGTACTAACGATGCTTCGGCAACTTTGTAGCTAGCTTGTGTTCTGTCTCTCGACTCGATTGCATTGTCCAAATCAGACTGGCTTAAGACACCTCGTTCTGCGAGCTCAGCGATACGATTCGATTGCTCTTTGGCATTATTACGTGCTGCCAATGCATCAGTTACTTTTGCTTGTGCAACTTCAACGGCTGCAGTGTTTGCACCAATGCTTTGTCCTGCTAATGCTAAGTTAGCTTGTGCTGATTGTAAGGCTATTTGATAGTTTCGAGGGTCAATTTTAAAGAGCAGTTCGTCAGCTTCAACCACTTGGTTATTTTTGATATTTACATCAACGATATTACCTGTCACTTGGCTGGCCACCCTGACCAAATAGGAGTGTACCCTGGCATCGCCTGTCATTGGCGTGACCCTATCTGCCCAAAGACTATATAACCACACAGCAAGGACGACTGTGATGATATAAAAGCTTAATTTACGAGATGATGTTTCCGCAGCAGACATAACATTGACTCTTTTATTAAATAATGAGATTTAGTGGGGTAAAGGTTATTGTAACAAGATTGAATAGCCTGTGCACAAGATTATATCTTTATGAAAGTAGAGAATTTGTTTCTCTATAGACTAGCGTTTAATGAATTTTTTATTGTGAGCTTTGTTTAAATTAATTCATTGTAGATTATATTTTTTGTACTGTTTAACGGTCGCGTAATTTTTTATTTTTTAAATCTAGCCCTGTGAATGACTCGCCTCTAGTTTGATAAATCCATTTTGCAATAAATAATACAAATGTTGCGGGGCAATTTTTAATATTATTAAGACCTAAACATATTAACTTAAAATGTAGTGTGGTTGATGAGGTTTTTATGTGTGCGTGCGCTTTATAAGGGTTGCTGTATTTTAAACCTTTGTTTTTGTTGGTGCTGCGTTGTTTTGCTTTTCATGGTATGTGTTTTTTATTTGCTATCTATCTGTTTTGTTAACTATTTTTGTCCTTTTTTTTGCTGAGTGATAGATCACACATAAAGCTTATTGTAGTACAAATATTTTCCAGTGAAAGGTTATAGTTAGCGCATCATGACCACTACTAGAAAAGGGACTAGCCGCATCATTGGTGTGGAGGGTAGGGGAATGTTTACACTATCTAAGCTGATTTGAGACATCTTTCATTTGAACTGTCTTGACAATTACTTTTATTACCATACTGCGTTTATTTAAGCTACGGGCATGAAGGTTAAGCGCCAGAGTTAGCGTTAGAGAAATTAATTAAGTTTATAGTTTATTCAACCTACGGACCTTAACATGTTTAAAAAAACAATCACCGCATTAGCACTAGCTAGCGCAATAATTTCGACTCCTCTTTTTGCTGCAGCTGATGCAATTAAAACCGTTTATTTTGATGCTGAATTGATTGCTGAAAGTAAAGCACGCATTGAAAATGGCACTGCAACGACTGAAGCAAAATCAAGCTACCAACGTCTATTAGAAGAAGCTGATAGCGCAATGAAAGTTGGCTTGATGTCAGTGACAGATAAAACCATGGTGCCGCCAAGTGGTGACATGAATGATTATTACGCGATCAGCCCATACTGGTGGCCAAACCCAGATACTGAAGATGGCCTTCCATGGTTACGTATAGATGGCAAAACTAACCCTGCTTCTAAAACAGATGAAACAGATACTGTACGTATCGGTCTATTTACTCGTTCTGTACGTGCTTTAGGTGTTGCTTACTACTTCTCTGATGAAGAAAAGTACGCAGAACAAGCAGCTAAAATGTTACGCCATTGGTTTATTAATCCAGAAACACGTATGAACCCACATGTACGTTACGCACAGGTTGTACCTGGTGTTGATGATCAACGTCGTAGTGGCATGATCGATTCTCGTAGTTTTTCAGATCGTCTTGTTGATGCCTTAGCATTACTTGAAACTTCTGAGCATTGGACTGAAGCTGATGATGTTGCGATGAAAGCTTGGTTAGGTGAATTCCTAGACTGGTTAATCACATCAGAGCAAGGTACTGCAGAGCTATACTCTCCAAACAACCACGGTACGTGGATGCAAGCTCAAATTGCTGGTATTGCCTACTACATTGGTCGTGAAGATATAGCGCGTATGGCGGTTGCAACAACTAAATGGCGTATCCGTGATCAGTTAAACCGTAAAGGTCAACAATCGGAAGAGTTAGCACGTACACGTGGTTACCATTACAGCTACTTCAACCTAGATGCAATGTCTTACCTTGCACAGTTAGGTGCTAAGTTAGATATCGATATTTGGAACCATGAATATAAAGGACGTAGCATTAAAGTAGGTATTGACTACATTGCTCAGTTCTCAGACGCAAAAGATTGGCCACATAAAGATAATGACGTGAAGAAAGGTCGTTTCCAGAAATACCGTATGCTTACAGTATACAGAAAAGCGGATCTTGCTTGGGGTACTAACCACTATGATGAAGTGATTAAAGAGATTGGTTTCAGCAACGCTGGCATCGATAATCTTTCTCAAGTTTGGGCTGAGCGTGACGCTTACCTAATCTACCCAAAACTTTAATTTATCGTGATACTAGTTGCCTAATTAATTACGTAAATATCAGTCATTAAGAAGGACAAGGAATAGTTTTCTGTAAAGGGTTACTCTTTTACAAAAATTTTAAGGATGAAATAGCTTTTTTAGGCTGTTAGATTAATTAGCGCAAACTGGTTTTAATATTATTAGGGTTGCCCAAAGCAACCCTATATCAGGAGCGCCTCCCCATGAAAAAATTTACCCCTATTGCACTTGCTTTAGCCACTGCAATGTCACTCTCTAGTTTTTATGTACAAGCAGATAGTGCTGTAAAACCAACACTGCTTGCGATACCTCTGTCTGATTCAATCACCGATTTTAGTACCTTAAGTAGCGAACAGTTAGTTGCAGGCTTAAACCGTCCTGCGATTGATCTTGAGTCTATTCAACTTGCAACGCCAGAAGCCGTTGCACAATTAAAATTAGCGATGAGTAATGCACAAGATGGTGAAACAATTACCATCCCAACGGGTCGCTTTGCGGATCTCGGTATTGTTACTATTAATGCCGATAATGTAACAATTAAAGCAGAGCAAGCGGGTGAAACATTATTTACAGGGCTTATTCAGATAGTCGCAAAAGGTGATGGCATTACCCTTGATAGCTTAGTCTTTACTGATGGCGGTCCTGCTGAACGTTTTGGTGCGGTTAGATTACAAGGCAACAAAAACAGCCTAAAGAATTCAACGTTCTATTATTTTAATGAAGATTACGCGTATCAGCCTGATCAGCGCCGTAGTGAGTATCCAAAGTATTTATGGGTATCGCTGTGGGGTAAAGATGCACAAGTAACCAATAACCGTTTCGAAGGTAAGCATAAGCGTGGCACTTTGATTGGTGTGCAAAAAAATATTGATGATAAAGCCGATAATCATATTATTTCGGACAATATCTTTTACTCTCAGAAAAAAAATCAATATAACGAGTTAGATATTAAAAAAGCGATCCGTTACAACGGTAATAGTTGGGAAGCGATTCGTATCGGCGACTCTAAAAGTAGCCAGTGGCCTTCACGTACTCAATTCATCAATAACTTACTGGTAGATTCAGACGGTGAGCGTGAGTTGATCTCAATAAAGTCTAGCGAGAACCGTATTGCGGGTAACACCATTTTCGAAAGTGCATCGATGATCTCACTACGCCACGGTAAAGGGAATGTCGTTGAAGATAATGTGGTTATTGGTAACCTGAAAGATGATACCGGTGGCATTCGAGTTTATGATGAAAATCATATCGTTCGTAATAATTACCTAACTGGTTTACGTGGTTCTGGCGGTAAGATCGCTGGTAATGCTGATGTGCGTGGTGGTGTAGTAATCAATACGGGTATTATTGATGTTGCAAATAACGAGAAACTTGATCAGTCAGTAAAGGGCAAAGAGCTTAATAAACAGTGGACGCCAAAAAATATTAACGTAACAAACAATACTCTGGTTGATGTGGAGTTTGGTATGGTGCACGGAAACCAAAGCCATCGTGTTAGTTTATTTGATAACAGTACTGTTGAAACGATCTATAGCGGTGACAAAGTAACATTTGCCGATAATGTTGTTTTCAATGAGGAAAGTTCTTTGCAAGCATTACGTGCAGATCCGGCGGCTGAGTTAACTAACCCTACCTATAGCAATGAACATTATTTTGGTAGTACAGAAGGTTTTGAAGTATTGCCTGAGGGTATTTCAACAGAAAAGCCAAGTTATAAAATGGTAAACGGTTTTTACCAATTTGAAGGGGCTGGTGCTGATGTGAGCAAGCTGAAGCTATTAACGGCTGATCAGGTTGGCCCAAATTATCGCCTTGTTCCTGCTAAATAAAGGTTAACCTTAGCTCTTTTCACAGATATATCGGGCTAATTAAAAAGTCGCAATGGCAGGTAATGCTATCGCGACTTTTTTGTTTAGCTTATCTTTAACGAATAATAAGTTTGCGTGGTATTAACTCAATGCCCGCTTGATAACGTTTTGCTGATGCATTTAAACCCAGTTCAAGCGCACTATCTGCAATTAATTCATATTGTTGCGATAATGAATTAATCTTTATAGGTAAAAAATCTAATAAACGATTATCACCAAAAGTACCTAGCTTTACCTTAGTCATTAATTCTGGTTGCTCAATCAGCACATCTAAAATACCTTCGAGTAATATATATGATGTGGTAATAATAGCGTCTGGCAGGGTGCCTTCTTTTACCCACTGTTCAAAAATAGCTTTGCCCGTTTCACTATTAAAGTGATCGCCATAGCCGCTAATGCTTAATAGCCCCTGTTGTTTCGCCTGCGCTTCAAAACCAGCATGACGCTGACGTGAAATATTTAATTCTGGTAGGGCACCGATCAAGCCGATCGATTTAACTTCTTGGTTAATAAGTGATCCTGTTAACTCATAGGATCCATCAAAATCTTCACTGATCACACAACCAAAGTATTCGTCATCTAAGGCTCTATCCAGTGCGATGATCGGCGTGCCTTGTTGCTGTATTTTCTGATAGTAGTCACTGCCATCGGGTAGTGCGCTAGCCACAAATAGGGCGTCAATACGGCGACTGAGTAATGCTTTAACGACATTTTTCTCTGTTTCAGGATCATCGTCAGAACAACCGATCAAGATCTGATAACCTGCTTTTCGTGAGTTACTTTCTAATAGCTTAGCTAGTTTTGCATAGCTGCTGTTTTCAAGATCTGGAATGATCAATCCAAAAGATCGACTGCTACCTGCTCGTAATGCTGAGGCTGCGTGGTCAGGTTGATAATTGTGTTTATCAACAACGGCCATTACCCTTAATTGGGTTTTTTCACTAATACGGTATTTCTTTGCTTTGCCATTAATCACATAACTTGCTGTCGTTTTAGAGACACCTGCAAGTTTGGCTATTTGATCTAACGTCATGATGAAGATCCTTTTTTGTCGGCTAGATCATACAAATTTAGATCTAAATGAATTATCACTTGCATTATACGCTGAATCGATTCAGTATTGTAGCTGAAAGGATTCAGCAAAGTTTGAAAGCGTGATATTTATGCTGCTTTTATTGAAAAATAGTCAGTTAGTGCTACTTTTTTTAATAGAAAACATTTGCTGAAATTTTTTTGGATTATTTGCTGAAACGATTCAGCTTGATGTTGGTAGCATGTAAACACCTAATTAAGCGTAACGGATAAAGCAAACCTGAAACCATTTACAAACCAAGCGAGAGGCTAAACCCGATGCTGAAATTAACCAACAATGACATTACGTTACAACAGGTTGCTAATGACAAAACAAGCGCGATTGAAGCGATTGCGAAGCAACTTACCAACAACGGCTTAGTGTCTGAACAGTACGTTAAAGGCATGCTAAACCGTGAACAACAAAACTCGACATTTTTGGGTAATGGTATTGCCATCCCTCATGGCACTACTGATACTCGAGATTTAGTGAATAAAACCGGTGTTGCAGTACATCATTTTCCAGAAGGAGTGAATTGGGGAGATGGAAACATCGCCTATGTCGCGATTGGTATTGCAGCAAAATCCGATCAGCATCTGGGAATATTAAAGCAACTCACTAAGGTGCTTTCCTCTGATGGGGTAGAGGAGAAGTTAAAACAGGCTAAAAGCAAAGATGACATCATCGCACTGTTAAATGGCGATGTGCAGTTTGAAGCAGATTTTAATAGTGAATTAGTGCAATTAAACTTTCCGGTAACTGACATGATTCAGATGAGCGCGGTAGCTGGTGGCTTATTAAAAAATAGTGGCAATGTAGAAAGTAAATTTGTTGCGGAGATCGTGACTAAAGCACCCACTCATTTAGGTCAGGGGGTTTGGCTAGTAAGTAGCAATAAAGGTGTTAAGCGTTCGGGGATGTCTATTCTAACAACGTCTGAGTCATGTGAGTTTAATGATTTACCAATCGTTGGATTAATTGCTATTGCTGCTTGTAATGGCACCCACCGTTCATTGCTAACAACAATTAGTCAGCTCGTTTTTGAACAACAGCAGGCTAAATTATTAACCTCTACTGCAGAGCAGTTAGTTGAGCTGTTCGAACAGGAAGAAGATGCCTTATTAACTGAGGTTGATGACGCTAATGTCCGCTCATTTAAAATCAATAACGCTCACGGTTTACATGCTCGCCCAAGTGCAATGTTAGTGGCTGCGGTTAAGAAATATAACTCAAAAATTACCGTTAAGAATGTTGATGGTGAAGCAAAATTTGTGGATGCGAAGAGCTTAATGAAAGTGATTGGCTTAGGCGTTAAACATGGAGATACCTTAACATTTAGTGCCGATGGCGATGATGCACAACAGGCACTTGCTGGTATCGGTGAAGCGATCGCTTCAGGCTTGAGTGAGGGGTAATTATTATGAGTCAGTTAGAGTCCGCGACCAATAAGGTCGTCACAATCACGCTTAATCCCGCTTTAGATTTAACGGGAAGTCTTGATACGCTAAACGTTGGTTCAGTGAGCTTAGCCAATAAAGGTTCTTTACACCCTGCAGGTAAAGGGGTGAATGTTGCCAAGGTACTTTCTGAGTTGGGTGCTGAAGTAACCGTAACTGGTTTTTTAGGTCGCGATAACCAACAAAGTTTTTGTCAGTTATTTTCGGATCTTAATGTAAATGATGCGTTTATTCGTGTCGATGGCGCGACGCGCATTAACGTCAAACTGGTCGAGCAAAGCGGTCAAGTAAGCGATATTAATTTCCCGGGTGTTGACGTTTCTGCAGAAGCGATTTCTGAATTTGAAACGTGCTTATTTGAGCTTGCCAAAACGCATCAGTTTTTTGTCTTGGCGGGTAGTTTACCAAAGGGTATTTCTCCTGAGTTGTGTGCAAGCTGGATATCCAAACTGCATAACATGGGTAAGAAAGTTATTTTTGACAGTAGCCGTGCTGCGTTGGCAGCGGGTTTAGAAGCGCATCCTTGGTTAATTAAACCTAATGATGAAGAACTTGCTGAATTTGTTGGTCGTGATTTAGCGTCACCTGCAGCTTGTCAGCAAGCAGCGACGGATCTTGCTGATAAAGGTATTGAAAATATTGTTGTTTCATTAGGCTCACAAGGCGTGATGTGGTTGACAAAAGATGAGCAAGCGAATGATTTATGGCGTTACGCACAGCCCCCAAAAATGAAAGTTGTGAGCACGGTTGGCGCTGGTGATACGTTAGTAGCAGGTTTGTGTTGGGGTCATATGAAAGGATGGCAAGCGGAGCGAACACTCACTTTTTCCACCGCACTTTCAGCACTCGCTGTTTCACAGGTAGGCGTTGGCGTACCCAGTATTGATGCAGTAACAGAATTACAAAAACAGATAACGCAAATTAATCCTATTTCATCAAACGTGTAATGACGTTTAATAAATACCTAAAGGACTTATTATGAAAAACATAGCTATTGTAACTGCATGCCCAAGTGGCGTTGCAAACAGTATTATTGCTGCTGGACTATTAAAGCAAGCAAGTGCGAAATTAAATCTGCAAGCAACGATTGAGTGTCAATCTACAGTGATGCCCGTCGAGGTTTTAACTGTGGCACAAATAGAGGCCGCCGATGTCATTATTATTGCAACAAACAGCGATATTGATAGCACTCGTTTTATCGGTAAAAAAGTATATCAAAGTGCGATTTCTGATTGCACAAGCGATCCACAAGCATGGCTACAAAATGCGATTGACGCAGCAAAACCATTAACCGCTGCTAATGCAAGTCGTGGTGCTGTTGTACTTGCAAGTGGAGATACTGATGGCCCTAAAAAAATCGTAGCGATTACTGCTTGTCCAACCGGTGTAGCTCATACCTTTATGGCGGCTGAAGCATTAAATGACCAAGCCAAAGCACTTGGTCATATTATTAAAGTAGAAACACGTGGTTCGGTAGGCGCGAAAAACCAATTAACAGACCAAGATATTAGCGATGCCGATTTAGTGATTATCGCTGCTGATATTGAAGTGCCATTAGATCGTTTTAATGGCAAGCGCCTGTATAAAACAAGTACCAGTTTAGCGCTTAAGAAAACTCAGCAAGAGATTAATAAAGCCTTTGCTGAAGCGACACCATTTCAAGCGACAGGTAACTCAAGTTCAGCGCAAACAGAAGAGAAAAAAGGTGTCTATAAACACCTTATGACGGGTGTTTCGCACATGTTACCGGTGGTTATCGCGGGCGGTCTATTAATCGCCTTATCATTTGTATTTGGTATTGAAGCGTTTAAAGAGGAAGGTTCTATTGCTGCAACCTTAATGGATATCGGTGGCGGTGCTGCCTTTGCATTAATGATTCCTGTATTAGCTGGTTTTATTGCATTCTCTATTGCGGATCGTCCTGGTTTAGCTCCTGGTTTGATTGGCGGTATGTTAGCAAGCCAATTAGGTGCTGGTTTCTTAGGTGGTATTGCGGCAGGTTTCATTGCCGGTTATGCAGCAAAATTTATCGCTGATAAAGTCTCACTTCCACAATCGATGGAAGCACTTAAACCGATATTAATTATTCCTTTTGTCGCGAGTTTGTTTACTGGCTTAGTGATGATTTATGTTGTTGGTGGCCCGGTTGCTGCGATTATGACTGGATTGACTGAGTTCTTAACCAACATGGGATCTGCCAATGCAGTGATGTTAGGTGTGGTACTTGGTTGCATGATGTGTTTCGATTTGGGTGGTCCAGTTAATAAGGCCGCTTACACATTTGGTGTTGGTCTATTAGCTTCTCAGTCTTACGGCCCGATGGCGGCAATCATGGCGGCGGGTATGGTGCCTGCATTAGGCATGGGCTTAGCAACTTTCCTTGCAAAGAAAAAGTTTGAAGCGAGCGAACAGGAAGCGGGTAAAGCATCCTTTGTATTAGGTTTATGTTTCATCTCTGAAGGTGCTATTCCATTTGCGGCTAAAGACCCAATGCGTGTTATTCCTGCTTGTATGGCGGGTGGTGCACTAACAGGTGGTTTATCTATGTTGTTTGGTGCAGAGTTATTAGCACCTCATGGTGGCCTATTTGTACTGTTGATTCCAAATGCTATTTCACCGGTATTAATGTACTTAGTGGCGATTGCAGCGGGTACTGCAGTAACTGGCTTTAGTTACGCGTTCTTGAAAAAAAGTGCGGATGCAAAACTGGCGGTAGCTGCTTAGTTTTCAATGTAATAAAAGCTTAAATAATACAAAGGCAGTGACACATAGTATGTGTTACTGCCTTTTTTTGTTAAATAGATAATAGTTAAAATGTTATTCGCTGTTTTACGTTACTTAAATATGTCACGTCTTTGTGCAATAACGACAATGCAATTATCGGTCATTTTTCAGTCAAGCGAAACAGTGACCGGGATTGTATATTGTCGAAAGGTAGGAAGGTGATATTGAAAGTAAAGGTCGTGCTAATAAACAGCCCGATCGGGCTGTTTATTAATAAAGTAAAAACTAATCGTCGATACTAATTACACTAACATCAGTTGATGAATCAGGATCATCGATTGCGACTAATGTTGTAATGGTGCCTGCTTTAAAATCTAACATCACAGGACCAATAGCGATTGTGCTCATATCACCAGCAGGGGTTACCATCACGTAAGCTTCTCCAGCCATGATAGATAAAAGAGTGGTATCACCTTTATAGGCTATATCAGCAATCATCGTATCATCATCACTTACCATATCATCACTACTAACATAAATATCAACATTACCTGCTAGCGTCGATGCGTGAATAGCACGTACTTTTGCTTCTGTTGCAACGCGACGTTTATCATCTACAACTACGTATAACTCATCATTTTCAGTTGCATCTCCTAAATTGCCAATGGCAATTGCCGTGTAACTCATTGCATTATCTAATGTTGTGGTTAACGTTAATGCATCAACAACATCCGTTGTACCAGTAGGCGCAGCATTAAAGGTATATTCAGCTGCAGGAAGTGTTAGATAGTCAGTAAATGCTTTGAAGTCTAAATTATACAGCGCACTATCCATTGCTGGTACATCGCCATTTACCCACACATCAACTGCGGGCGCATCGGAAATAGTGTGTACCACACGTATATCACTGCCTGTATTAATGTCATGGGCAACGACTGTGCTACTACCTGTATCAATGACTAGTGCAACAGGTGCATCTCCACCTGCGGTATTATTGGTTGCTAATGCGACCCAGTCTGAGCCTGCAGGTACATTAACTTCTCCAGAGTCATAATAAACAACACTGCTATCATTCGGGTCAGTAATTCGAATTTGGTAGTCGCCAGCGGGTACTTCGACGGCTTCTGTACTGTCTTTATAGACAATATCATCTGCGAATGGGGTTGCAGCGCTCAACTCTGCATTAAAGGCGGTGATAAATACATCAACCATGGGAGCATCGGGAGCACTATGGATGGCTTGTACTCGTGCACCTGTTGGTACCATGTAGTCACGCGTTACAATTAATGGCATAAATGCCATCTCTTCACCACTACCTAGCAATGCCGCTTTGCCAGTCGCAATGACGTTGTATTCAGTATCAGCCATTAAATCTAAAGCCGTCTCTGGTAATACCGTCACAGTGGTTTTATCGGGTAAAATCGCTTCTATCTGTACAGTATGTGCGCCAGAGGAAACACTAACTTGACCAGAACTCTGTTGATAATCAACGCCCTCTAATGCTTTTTCACCATCTAACCAAACATCTACTTTGGGTGCATCTGGAGAAGCGTGAAATACACGTAAATAACTCATACCGTCATCATTACTGTTGCTACTGTTACACGCGGTTAATGTCGTTGCTATAACCGACGCTAAAATTAATTTAGTTGCATTTCTCATCTTCTCTCTCCATTGATTAGTGTCTAATTGGATACGCACTTTTCTTTCAAATGGATCAAAATAAGTTGTTTTTTTGAACAAAAAATCAATATTGATAAGCGTTGAAAATATTCAATTATTGTTAATTAATCGATAAGCTATTATTTTAGCTATCTATTTTTTGTGTTACGGATAGGGGGGAATAAGAATTGTTTTTTTTATAAAATATAAACGAAAAAGCCAATCAACAAATGATTGGCTTTTGGATTGCTATCGCTTATTCGCTCTGCTGTGATTACCAGTTCTGGTGCTTATAAAGTGCATTGTAGTAAAGATGAGCATAATGTTTAGCTGCATCAGACCAGTAGAAATGTGATCGCATCGCTTGTGTTTTCAGGCGCAACATCTCTTCTGGGTGCTCGACGTAAAGCAGTAAAACACGGCGTAATAGATTGAGTAATTGATTAGGATTTGGATCATAAAATACAAAGCCATTTGCATGCTCTGGATCTTGATCATAATCGAGTACGGTATCTTTTAGACCACCTACACCACGTACAATCGGTAACGTACCGTACGCAAGGCTATATAATTGATTCAAACCGCAGGGTTCAAAAATAGAAGGCATCATGAAGAAATCGGCGCCAGCCTCAACCATATGTGACAGTTTGTTACTGTAGATATCGATAAATTTAAATTTATCTGGGTAGTGACTCATAATGGCATTAAGTTGCCCTGTGATTGCAGGATCTCCGGAGCCAACAATGACCAGCTGTAGGTTATGTTTTAATAATCTATCTAGCATAGGAATGATTAAACCAAAGCCTTTTTGGTCTGTTAAACGACATACCATACCAAATACAGGATGATCACTAACCGGTAACCCGACCTCTTTCTGTAGTGCTTCTTTACAGATTGCTTTGCCACTTAAATCATCGGCACTGAAATTAGCGGGGATATAGGTATCGGTTTCAGGATTCCAATCATTATAATCACAGCCGTTTAATATACCCTCGAAATCGTGTATGCGTGATAAGAAGTGATTCGACATACCGTGTGAACCTAAGGTCGTAAGTAATTCGCTAGCATAATTAGGGCTAACGGTATTAATTTTATCACTGTAAGTAAGGCCAACTTTAAGGTAATTGATGTAGTTATAATTTTCTAGAACACGCTCGTCCATGCAAGAACTTACTTCGGGAATGAGGTTAAGTTGTGATTTATCAAAAATCCCTTGATAGCATGCGTTGTGTGTTGTTAGTACGGTTTTTGTATGCGTAAAACGGTAATGATCATGGTAGCGTGTTTTAAGCAGGTAAGGAATTAAGCCGGTATGCCAATCATTACAGTGGATAATGTCGGGAGTGAAATCATCCGCTTCACAGGTTTGTAACGCAGCTAAACAGAAAAAAGCAAAACGTTCGCCGTTATCTTGGTAAGCATGATTATCTTCACCATATAATCCAGCACGATCAAAATAGTGCTCATTATCAATAGCTAACACTGGGATACCGTCAAGATCTAATTGTTGTACTTGAAATTGTACATCAGGACGAGAGTAATCAGTATTGAGGGTTAAATTGAAGCGGTGTTGGGCATGTTCACGATGATTAATAGTACGGTAGAAAGGGGTGATGATTTTAACTTCATGGCCTAGGTTGCGTAATTCGATAGGCAGAGATTTTGCAACATCAGCAAGCCCCCCTGTTTTTGAGAACTCTTCTACTTCTGACGAGACAAAAAGAATCTTTAATTTACGATTATCCAACGGAAACTCCTTCTAGTACCAAATAAGATTAATAAATTCATGTGCTAGCGATTATAACGTAGGTTAGTAAGGTTATAAAATTAATATGATGTATCACCTAATTGGGTGATAAATGCTAATACAGAGATAAAAATATTTTTTGGGATAAAAAATAAAAGCCACAGTGAACTGTGGCTTATTGAGTGTAAAATTTGTTATTGATTAAAAACCAATCCTAGCGCCTTTCGGGATAACAACAATGCCCTCATCGGAAACAGTGAAACGTTTTCTATCTTCTTCTAAATTAACACCAATTTGTATGTTATCAGCAATTTTCACATCTTTATCGACAATTACTTTTGTCAAAATACAGTTGCTGCCTACCTTCGTATCGCCTAATAAGACAGACTCATAAATATTGGTATTTGTACCAACAAAACAGTTAGAGCCAAGTACTGATTTTTTAATCGTTGCACCTGAAATGTGACAGCCATCAGAGATCAAAGATTGGCGGATCGTACAGATAAACTGCTCACTATCACGGAAGCTTGCTGGTGGTAGAGCCGGGTAGTGAGTATGCATCGGCCATTTACGGTTATAAAGAGAGATTGCTGGCTCTGCTTTAACCAGATCCATATTTGCTTCCCAGTATGACTCGATAGTACCTACATCACGCCAGTAAGTTTCACCTACTTCGCCATCAATCGTATTCGTTGTGAAGTCATATACAAACACTTTACCCTGTGGGTAAAGTTGTGGAATGATATCTTTACCGAAATCATGGCTTGAATTTGCATCTGCAGCATCACGAATTAACTCTGCTTGTAGTGCTTGTGAGTCAAATACATAGTTGCCCATTGATGCTAATACATGGTCAGGATCACCAGGAATTGTTTTTGCGTCTGCAACTGATGGTTTTTCTTCAAAACCGATCATGCGTCCTTCAGCATCTACTTCGATAATACCAAAGTGGTACGCTTGCTCTTTTGGTAAGCGAATCGCTGAAACGGTCAATACCGCTTCTTTTTCTTGGTGATAAGCTATTTTCTGGCGGATATCCATTTTGTAGATATGATCACTACCAAAAATACACACTAAATCAGCTTCGTCTGACGCAATAAACTGTAGATTTTGGTAAATCGCATCTGCTGTACCGCTATACCAGTGCTTGCCTGTACGCATTTGCGCAGGAATCGCATCAATAAAGGTATCGGTAATACTGTTTAATGCCCATGCTTTATTAAGGTGTTCATTAAGTGATTGTGATTTGAACTGTGTTAATACATAAATACGTAACAGAGAAGAGTTCACGAAATTGTTTAATACACAATCCACTAAACGATAACTTCCGCCAAAAGGCACAGAAGGTTTAGTGCGAGACTGCGTTAAAGGATAAAGTCGAGAGCCTTCGCCACCCGCTAAAATCATAGATAAAACTTTTGCCATATTAAAACCTATATAAGTAGTGGGGGTTAAAAACCAACTCTTGTGTTTTTCGCGATAACAACAACACCATTATCAGAGACGGTGAAATGCTTTCTATCTTCTTCTAGGTTTTCACCAATGACTGTACCGGGAGCAATTTCAACATTTTTATCGAGAATAACTTTGTAAAGTCGAGAGCCCGCACCTATTTTTGCATTGCCTAAGAAAACGCTATCTTTAACAACCACGCCTTTACATAGATGTGAACGGAAACCAAGAATTGAGTTCTCAATCTTTGCACCATTAATATATGAACCTGCTCCAATTAACGATTTCGAAACATCACTTACTGTATCAGAAGTGTCACGGAATGTTGCTGGTGGCAGTGGTGGATGATAGGTATGCAGTGGCCATTTTTTGTTATATAACGAAAACGGCGTATCATCTGCGATTAGGTCCATGTGTGCATCCCAGTATGAGTCGATAGTACCTACATCACGCCAGTAAGCCGTTTTTGGCTCGCCTTCAATATAGTTATCACTCAGCTTGTAGATGAATACGTCACCTTTAGGGTAAAGCTTACCAATAATATCTTTACCGAAGTCATGACTTGAATCTTCATCTTTGGCATCTTCATATAACTCTTTGAGTAATACGTCAGATTTGAAAATATAGTTACCCATTGAAGCAAGTACATGCTCAGGGTCACCTGGGATTGTTTTCGCATCTTCTACTTTTGGTTTTTCTTCAAAACCAATCATGCGACCCTCTTCATCAATTTCGATAATGCCAAAATGATAAGCTTCAGATTTTAATACTCGAATAGCGGCAACGGTTAAAGAGCCCTGTTTTTCTTTATGGAATTCGACCATCTGCTGCACATCCATTTTATAGATGTGATCACTACCAAAAATACAAACATGGTCAGGCGCGCTTTTTTCTATGAAACGTGCATTTTGATAGATGGCATCAGCGGTGCCGCTGTACCAGTTTTTATTAACACGTTGCTGAGCTGGGATAGGTTCGATGAATCGGTTAGAGATGCCAGATAAACGCCAAGCTTTACGTAGATGGATATTTAATGATTGAGATTTAAACTGCGTTAACACATATATTTTCATTAAATCTGCATTAACAAAGTTATTTAATGCAAAATCAACAAGTCGGTAGTTACCGCCAAAAGGTACAGCAGGTTTTGTTCTCGTGGACGTTAACGGGTAAAGGCGCGAACCTTCCCCGCCCGCAAGAATCATAGCAAGAATGCCAGACATAAATGTCTCCAGAATAAAAGGAATAAGGTGTCAGAAATTGTGTTTGCAACTTAATCTACTTGAAGCCTAGAAACAGTATCAAAAAATATAAAATTATTAAAGTGAAATGAATCGTAACATTTGATTATTTATTGATGCACATCAAGAGTTTAAACTTATTGTTTTGTTGATGTGTGTTAAGTGAACTATAAGCAGTTGTCAACAAAGGCTCATAACGAAGGAATTTATTGGCTACGATCAACAATGTCCCTTGCTTGGTTAGGTGGCTAGGTGATTGATTGATAAAAGTTTCTGCTGCTACGTAATTGGTTTTCTTACCCGAATGGAAAGGAGGGTTAGAAATCAGCGTGTTATAAACTTTTTCTATGTTTGAAAAGACGTTTGAAGCAAAAACATTAGCGTTAAGTTTATTTTTTGTCAGCGTTAATTTGGCACTGGCTAAAGCATAAGCATTTATGTCAACCATATCTATCTCGGAATCAGGGAAGCAGCTTTTGATATAACAGCCAATAACACCCGCACCACAACCAAAATCAAGTACTTTTCCTTTTAGGTTCTTAGGCAAATTTTGTAATAATAGTTCAGTCCCTTTATCAAGCTCACCATGACTAAATACACCGGGTAGAGAGCAGATCTGTAGTGCTGTATCATTTACTGTAACGGTATAGTTTTTAACCCAATCGCTTTGTTTAAACGGGGCAACTTGCTGCGCTAATTCACAATATAGTAGTGAACAATGGCGGGCAGAATCGATAATATTAACGTTATTAGCATAGGGTTTTAGTAACGAACCTGCGCTTTTAATGCCAACTTTCTTCTCGCCAACTAAAATAATTGCGGCGCCTTGCTCTAGGTGAGGCGTTAAATTTGCAAGAAGGTATTGAACTTCTTGCTTGGCTTTAGGGACAAAGATAAGAAGCAAATTAAATTTTTTATTTTTATCTTCAGTGCCTTGGTAGTTATCGGTAAATAATCGAGTTGATTCTGACAGGCGATCATTAAGTGCACTAAAGTAACGATAGTCGCTAAAGCAAAAGGTACTTGAGTTAGCAAGAGATTGTAAATGCAGCGGGTAGTTATCATCGATGTTACCCGCGACTAAAATATTTTTACCCTCAAAAAGTGCTTCATTACGCTGTAATAGCTGGCTTGGGTTTGAATATACGTTATTTGTGACTGACATTTACTGTTCCTGTTATTGACTTTTTCTAGTTCATGATAGTGTACACTTTTCACAAGATTAATTTGTCAAACTTATTATTAAACACAATATTTTATTATAGCGTTCAGGGATTAAATGAAATTTACGGATAAATTTACCTTTATCACCACCACGGTGGTATTAAGCTGTATCGCGCTTATTTTAGTCGGAGGACTTTTTAGCCTACGATCACTCACTCTGCAGTATCACCATAATAAAATTGATGGTGTGGTTCAGGTGATTGAGTCGCAGCTTGATAAGCATGTCGAAAGAAAAGAGTTCGATGTTTGGTTGCCAGATCTTTTAGATGCATCAGGCATTGTCCGTTTGCAGATCAAGCATAAAGATAAAGTATTATTTCAAAACTATTATGAAAATCGCCACTTTTTCCCTGATAATTTACTAATACGTTATCAATATGAACTGGACCGTTATCCAGATGTCGCGCTTATTTTACATACCCGCCAACCCTTCGATTCATTGAAGTTTACTGTTGTTCCCCTATTGGGCGTTAGCGCCGCTATTTTAATTAGCTTATTACTACTCGGCTTTTCTATGCATTGGATAAAAAAGCAGTTTAGAGGTGCTGAATTATTGGAAAAGAGAGCTAAGTATATTTTGCAAAATAACTCAACTGCGCGAGTTGGTTCCGCAGGTGAGTGGCCAAAATCAGCAAGTAAAGCACTTGATATACTTAACAAAAAGCTTGATGAAAGTAAGAAGGAGCGTAGCTATTTCGATGAACATATTCGTAGTAAAGCATTTTTAGATGAAACTACTGGTATCGGTAACCGCTTAGCCTTTGAAAATCAATTAGACGCCACGGCGGTTGATGCGGTTATCTTTTCAAGTGCATTATTGCAAATTAAACTTAATGAATTAGAAGCGATTCAGGAGCGTTACGGGAAAGAAAAGCGTAATAAATTCTTATTGCAGGTGACGGAATTATTGAAGGAGTTTACGACTCGCTATGTCGACCCTTTTTATGGGCGAACCGATAAAGCGGAGTTCTCACTCATTCTTCCACAAATGTCCTATGAAGAGGCGGAGGTATCGGCAAAACAGTTAACTAAATTACTGCTGCAATTACAGTTGCCTGAAGAGTTCGATATTGATGAATTTTTCCATATTGGTGTGGTTAATTTTTATTATGGTGAAAAACCGCAGTCGATTATGGAAGATCTAAATCGTGCCTCTTTAATTGCTAAACACCAGAAAAGTAGCGGGTGGTTCTTAGAGGAACAAGAAGTTAAACAGACCAGTTTGCTAAAAGGGACGGTGAGATGGCGATCATTATTAGAAGGGGTTCTGGAGAAAGATACATTATTAATTTATCGCCAACCCCTTGTTTTGAGAGATGGTAACAGAGAACTTTACTCTGAGCTGTGGCCACGTATTACAGGTTATGATGGCGAGGTGATTGCTGCGGGTGTATTCCTTCCGATGGCTGAAAAGTGTGGTTTACAGCATCACTTTGAACATTTAATGCTGCAAAAAGTGCTGACCTTGTTATCTGATCGTGGCGATAGAAGTGCGCCGATTGCGATTAACCTGAGTAGTGCCATTCTATTAGATAGAAGACGGATGAAATGGTTTACCTTTGAATTATTGCAATTACGTAAAGTATTAAGATCTAACCTCGTCGTGGAGATCGCTGAACAAGTTGTCGTCGATAATTACGACACCCTGCGTAATGTCTTAATTGGGTTACAGAAAGTTGGCTGTAAAATCGCTATCGATAATGTCGGAAAATCGATTGTGAATACCGCATATATTATAGATTTTTCAATAGATTACTTAAAACTTCACCCTGGTTTAGTGCGTGATATTAATCTTCGTAAAACCAATCAAACCGCGTTACAAAGCTTAATGGCCAGTTGCTTAAACAGCCCAACTAAAGTGATCGCAGTTGGGGTTGAGAATATTGATGAATGGAAATGTTTGCTTAAAATGGGCATTTTTGCAGGGCAAGGCCCGCTTTTTTCTATCGCGAGGCCATTGTATCTGTGCAAAGAGTAAGCACTAGTTGGGCTATTTTTTATTACGTTTATCTTTTTGTTGCTGTAACCCTTGGAGTCCTTGCAGACCACCGGTATGCAAGGCGATAATATTGTCTCCAGCACTAAAGTAATCCTGTTTAATTAACTCAAACAGCGCATAAAACATCTTGCCTGTATAAATTGGTTCAATAGGGATGGTCGTCTGTTGTTCAAAGGCTAAACAAAACTCCGCTAATGGAGGTGATACCTTTGCATAACCTCCTCCATGGTATTGCGTATGTAGCTGCCAAGGAACGGTTATTTTTTTGTTAGCCTGCGCTAATAATTGGACGACTTGTTGATTCAAATACTCTGCTTGTTTTAAAACAGCAATACCGGTTACCTTCGTCTGATTGTTGTTAACCTCTGAAAACCCTGCGATTAAGCCGGCTAGGGTGCCGCCACTACCCGTCGCTGTGATAATGTGATCGACATTCTTTTCAGTCTGAGTATTTATTTCATGACAAAGCTCACTAACCCCTGTTATCGCCTGCGCGTTGCTACCTCCTTCTGGTACAATGATAGCATCAGAAAAACGCTGCTGTAGTTTTTGTAGGTAGGCTGAATCAGCACGATCTCTGTATTCTTGGCGGGTGACAAAATGCAGTTGCATCCCCCATCGTTGAGCCTGTTTAAGGGTTGGATTATTCGCGTAGTGAGGTTCCCCTCGAATGATTGCGCTTGTCTTGAACCCTAAATAATAACCGGCAGCAGCGAGTGCATGAATATGATTTGAGTAAGCACCACCAAAGCTGACAATATGATCTATTCCTGATTTTCTTGCTGCGATCAGATTAAATTTTAATTTACGCCATTTATTACCTGAAATATGCGTATGCAAAAGGTCATCCCTTTTTACACTGACATTGATATTCTTAGCGGTTAGTATTGGGTGGTTAATGACCTGAACAGGAGAAGGAGAGATAAGTTCCTGTAATTTTTGCTGTAAATCAGAAAGTGATTTTTGTTCCATTTTATGGCGAACTTTATATATATTAAAAATAAAAATAATACTTTATCTGTTTTTCGATTATTATTCTTCTATTATTTGTCGTTTAAGTCTCAATAAAACAAAGAGAAATTAACCTTTATCATGCTTAAAAATTTGTTCACCAAAAAGAATCAAACCAAAATCAGCCTTTATCTGAGCGAAAAACAGATTGTCATTTGCCACTTAGATCAGGGCAAGGTGACGCTGCTTGCTAAAAAAACGGTGCAGTCGGAAAAACAATGGGCAGAGATTTTTAGCGCATTGGTCAGTGAACTACAGCTTTCAGGTAATCAAGTGAGTGTTGTATTAGGTCGTGATTTTTACCAAACATTTGACATTGAAAAGCCGAAAGTTGATGAGTCTGAATTATTAACCACCTTACCTTTTAGTATTAAAGATCTTATTTCTGAAAGTATTTTTGATCAAGTTGTTGATTACATTGATGTTCCTTTTCAACCTCGCAAAGGAGAGCAGGTTACTGCGATATGCCTGCCGAGAACCCGTGTATTGATGATCCGAGATATGATTTTAGCAGCCGGCTGTCACCTGCAAAGCATCACTATTGAGGAAGTTGCCTTAACGCATTTATTAGGTGTGCATGAAGAGGCAAATATTTTGCTATCTCAACAGCAAAACGAATTAGTATTAACGGTTGTTAAACAAGGGCAACTTTACTTTACGCATCGTTTGCGCGGTTTTAATGAGCTATTACCGTTGCCGCTAGAACAAGTTGAAGACGCATTGGTCGACGGCTTAAGTTTAGAGATACAAAGAGCACTAGACTATATTAGCTCTCAATTACGTGTTAATACCATTGGAGCGTTATATCTTGCCGTAGTTTGCCCGGATATAAAATTACTGTCGGAAAAGTTAGGCGTATATTTGGCTCGAAATGTACTCCCTTATGCTGAAGATGAAGGCTATGATTTTCTTTCACTTATCGCTTATGGTGCGTTAATGGGGGAGGAACAATAATGAAAACACAGGTTAATCTGTATCAACCGAGTTGTTACCCGAAACGTGAAAAAGCAACATTTCCTCAGTTTATAGGCTTTTTTATTATCTGCATCTCAGTTTCTTTAGCGAGTTACTTTATTGCTAATTATCAGACTCAATCACTACAAGAAAAATTAGCAGATCAGCAAACAGCTATCTCTGAGCAACAAGTTAAGCTCGAGCAATTAGTCGTAGAGTTACAAAAAAAGCGTGCGCCTGATGATAAATTGCGTCTGCATAGTCGATTACAGAATGAAGTCACTGCGAAGCAACGTCTTCTTGCGAGTATTGCTGGTATTGATGTTGAAGATTTAGTGAGTTTTTCTGCGTTAATGCGCGGCTTGTCTTACGCAAATATGGATGATTTAACCATTAATCACTTCGCTATGCACAAAGGTGTATTAAATATTAGGGGGGATGCAAAGCACAGTAACTCAGTGCCGTTGTGGCTATCGAACCTACAAGTGACCAAAGAGTTATCTGGCGTCGCCTTCAAAGCACTATCTATTGAGGAAGCAGACGGAGTGTTTAGTTTCAAGCTAACCAATAGTGATACTAAAGGGGCGGCTAATGAGTAAATTTAGCTACGCGGAAATGACACAATCATTTAATAACCTGAGCTTGCGTGAACGAGTTATTATGTTTGTAGCGGTGATTTTATGCTCATTTTTAATCACTTATTTTTGGATATTAGATCCTGCATCAATTCAGCAACGTAGAGTTAATAGTGAGTTACAGAAAAGTTATCAGCAGCAAGATGTACTAGACAATGAGATAGAGATGATAACTCGGCGTCTACAGCAGGACCCACTAGAAGAGATTAATAATAAAATAGCCTTTGCGGAATCAACCTTAGCGCAACTTAATCAACAGTTAGACGATAAGTTAGTTAAGTTTATTCATGCTCAACAAATGGCGATTGCACTCACTAAAGTGCTAAGCAAAAATCCCGGGGTGAAAATAAGTGGCTTAAAATCATTACCGGTAAAGGTTTTTAATGCTTCAAAAAAAGCCACAGAAGCAGTAAACCCAAGTTTGTTTTATCAGCATACGTTAGAGATTACCCTGCAAGGAAATTACAACGCTATTTATCAATATTTATTAAATGTTGAAACATTAAAAGAGAAGTTTTATTGGTACTCTCTAGATTACAAGGTAAGTGACTATCCACTCGCGGAAGTTACTATTCAAATTTACACATTAAGTGATCAACAGGATTTAGTCAGTGGTTAAAGTTATCTTTCTTGGTTTATTTGTTAGCTTAAATTTATTTGCACAGAGTGAGGCTTTAGTTGATCCTACTGCGCCACTGAATTTCCAGCAAAAAAAGCAGGGCAAAGTCTATCGTGCAGCAGTACCTAAATTACAAAGTATTGTCATGAAAGCGGGCAAGCCAAAAGCGATTATAAATAATAAAGAATATCAAAAAGGACAGTGGGTGAATGGCTATCAAGTTACGCATATAGATACCGATAAAGTATTACTCGTGTATCAAAAGAAAACTTATACATTAACCTTATACTCACAAAATGAACGCTTTAGTCATTAAGGCGAGTGTATTATGGAATATAGAAAGATGAAAAAAATCATATCAATTAGCTGTTGTATTTTAATGTTAACGGCATGCCAAGTAACCAAAAAGAATGATGCTGCTGCACAGAAAGAGGTATTGCAAGCATCCGATGACCAACTCATTTCTGACCTAATTCTTCCTGAAGATATTGAAGATGAGCTGTATGCAGATTTAAGTGAATTGAGTCAAGATATTGCGGTCGAAGAGAGACGTATCGATATTTCGGCGCGTGATGTTGATGCACGTATATTTTTTGCCTCTTTGATTAATGATTCTGATTTTAGCGTTGCGATTCACCCTGATGTTTCAGGGGAGATAACGCTCTCATTGAAACAGGTGACCTTGCCAGAAGCAATACGTGTCATTGAAGATATGTATGGTTATGAAGTTAAATTAAAAGGGCGTGTTTACCATATTTATCCTTCTGGGATGCGTATTGCAAGTTTCACCCTTGATTACCTATTTATGAATCGTATGGGCGGATCTCGTACTACGGTACTGGCAGGTAATTTAACGGATGACACTGACGATGACAGTAGTGACAGTGACTCAGATAGTTCATCGAACAGTTCAAGTGGTTATTCTCAAGGGTTAGATAATAATACGAGTAAAGAGTTTAGTGGTGAGTTTTCATCAAACGGATTGCAAGATGGCACTAAAATAACCACGGTAACCAGTACAAACTATTGGGCTTACCTAGAGACAAAAATCAATACGCTATTAGATAATAAAAATGGCCGTGATGTGATTGTTAGCCCGATGTCAGGTGTTATCACTATTCGTGCTTATCCTAATGAAATTCGCACTATTCGTGAGTTTTTAGAAAAAGAGACGGATCACCTAACTCGACAAGTTATCTTAGAGATGCAATTGATTGAAGTGACCCTTAGTGATGAGTACCAACAAGGGGTCAATTGGAGTACAGCTGCGGACACTGGCGCTAACGTGCTACTTAATACAACCTCTCAGCTTGCCGACAGTATTATCCAGAATACCATTGGTGGTGGTGGTGCATTAACCGTAAAAAGTGGTGACTTTAGCGGTGTGCTCTCTTTGCTTGCGACGCAAGGTGATGTGAACGTACTGTCGAAACCACGTATTACCGCGATGAATAATCAAAAAGCGATTATTAAAGTCGGTGGCGATGAATACTTTGTTACCGATATATCAACCACAACGGTAACCGGAACGGCAACGACCTCAAGTCCAACGGTTGAATTAACGCCATTTTTCTCGGGTATTTCCGTGGATGTAACGCCTAAGATAAATGATGATGACTCGGTACTATTACATATTCACCCGGCAATTATTGATGTTGAAGAGCAAACCAAAACCATTAGTTATGGTGGCACAGATGGCAATTTAGTTATTCCTGTTGCAAAGAGTGACGTCCGTGAGTCTGATACGGTGGTAAAAGCGAACTCTGGTGAAGTGATTGTTATCGGTGGTTTGATGAAAACCATCGAGCAAGATCTTGTTTCTCAAGTTCCCTTTCTTGGTGATATTCCTTGGTTAGGCGAGTTATTTACTAATCGACAGAAAGTGAATAATAAAACCGAGTTGGTGATTCTGGTGAAACCGCAAGTGGTCAAGCAGGATACATGGAAACAAGAGATTCAAAAATCATCTGATTTAATTGAAAAATGGTATCCATCTAAATGAGCTATTTAACACATTTCGGATTGGAAAAAGCACCTTTTTCTTTAACCGCGGATCCCCATTTTTATATCGATTTTATTCCTCATAAAGAAGCGTTAGAGGTGATCACCACTGCGCTTTCTTTTGGCGAAAGTATTCTGAAAATAACCGGCGAAGTAGGCACAGGCAAAACGTTGTTGTGTAATAAACTTCAGCAAGAACTGTCTGAGCAATACCACCTCTGTATTATTGATAATGCCTATTTGAGTGCCCATGAATTGCGTTGTTTATTAGCCAGTAAAATAGGCATTGATAAAGCCGATTTTGATGAGCAATTCTTGCTGACTGAAAAGATAAAAGAACGCTTATTAACATTGCGAGATGAAGGGATAAAAGTACTGGTATTAGTAGATGAGGCGCAAGCGCTACCTGATTCTACCTTAGAGGCGTTACGTTTGTTTTCTAACCTTGAAACTGATGCGGATAAACTATTACAAGTGATTCTGTTTGGGCAGCCTGAGTTAGATCTGCGTCTAGCGGATCCTAAGTTACGCCAATTACGTCAACGTATCACCTTCTCTTATCAACTGCGTGCACTGTCAGAGCAAGAGATTGAGCATTACATTTCAGAGCGTTTGAAACAAGCCGGTTACCGTGGTGCACGCCTTTTTAGCACTAGGGTTTGCCGTAAAATAAGCCAAGCCAGTCGTGGTATTCCACGTTTAATCAATATACTTTCCCATAAAATATTAATGCTAAGTTATGGCGAGCAACATTATAAAATCACTAACAAACTTGTTAAAGAGGCGGTTGCTGATACTGAAGATGCATATGCGCTGCCAACCTTAACTGGATGGTGGTTATTATTACTCTCATTTATTGTGCTTAATACGACACTATTATTATGGTGGAAAGGGCTACTATGAGCATTATAAATAAGATGCATAAAGGGTTACAGGCGAATCATGATGAGTCACCGATGCTCTCTTCTGTACCAGTAAAGAAACAAAAAAAGAAGGTATTACTGTTTGCATTGATTAGCCTGTTATTGGCTTCTTCGATCGGTTTGTCTTTTCTTATTTACGATAAAGAGAGCGCAGCAAACAATAGCGAACAGCCGAATCAGACACGCTTGACTCCTGTTGATACCGCTTTACCAATAACATCAGAGCCTGTTGTTACCAAAGAGCTCGAACCTGCAACGACTTCTACTGCGGTAACTCAAAAGAAAGTGGATGACACTCCTAAAGTTGCAGTAAAAATCTTGCCAGTGGTTCAACCTGAATTACCCGTCACAGCGAAGGTTACGACACCTAAGGAAGCAACCCCTAACAAAGTCACGACTCCCGCTAAACAAACTCCTGCTAAGCCAGTTGCTGAAAAAACAAAAGCACAGGTTGAGCCTAAAAAAACAGCGCATTTAGAGATTAAAAAATCGGTATTAACAACATCAGAGCTCGCTGATATTCATCTAAAAAGTGCAGAAAAAGCACTCGCAAAAGGTGATAAGCAATTAGCCTCTCAAGAGAAAATTAAGGCGTTAAATGTTAAGCCAGATCTGCATCATGTACGTGAGTCTTTAGCGCTTTATTATTTTAGTATTGGTGAACAGGGACAGGCGAAAAGCTTGTTACAAAAAGGAGCCGTTCAGTACCCAGAGCACTCCGATTTTAATTTAATGTTATCGCGTATTGCATTAAAAAATGATCAACAGAAGAAAGCTTATCTTTATTTACAGCAGTCGCCTCCTGCGGTTGAAGGGCATCTGGATTACCATGTTAGTTATGCCATTTTAGCGCAAAAATTTAAAGACTATGCGCGTTCAGAAGTTTTATTTGAAGGGTTATTAACACAGAGACCTAATAATGGTCGTTGGAGAATGTCCTTGGCGATTGCCCAAGATAAATTGGGTAAAGAGCCGCTGGCGGTTGAAAACTATCGCAAAGCATTGCTACAGATTGACCTTTCCAGCAATGCTAAAAAATATATTAATCAACGCTTAACCTATTTAGCAAATCAGTAAGGGAATCGATGAAACCGCAACTCAAAAAACGTTTAGGTGACCTTCTTGTAGAAGAGCAGTTGATTAGTGAAGCACAGTTAGGTAATGCATTAAAAGAGCAACGCAACCTTGGTTTAAAGTTAGGCGCGACACTCATACATCTTGGTTATATCAGTGAAGAGCAGATTCTCACCTTTCTTTCTAGACAGCTCGACATTGAAATTGTCGACCTGCTTAAAGTAAAAATAGATCATAATGCAGTACAGCTTATTCCAGAGGTACATGCGCGTCGTTTACGTGCTTTAGCGATCCATGATAATGGTGACAAGATCACGTTGGTCGTTTCAGATCCAGCAGATCTTCATAGTTTAGACGTATTATCTACGCTATTAAAAGGACGAGAGTTTGAGTTGATGTTAGCGCGTGAAGATCAGCTCATTGAATCTTTTGATCGCGTTTATCGTCGTACCAAAGAGATCGCCTCATTCGCGGTTAAACTTAGCGAAGAACATGGTGAAAACTCCGCGTTTGATGTCAGTGGATTAGAGTTAGGCGGCGAAGGTTCTGATGCAACGGTAGTTAAGTTATTACAATCCCTGTTTGAAGATGCCGTGCAAGTTGGTGCGTCAGATATCCATATTGAACCCGATGAAAAAGTATTACGCATTCGTCAGCGTGTAGATGGTGTTTTACAGGAAACGTTATTGCCTGAAAGCGGCATCGCGAGCGCCTTAGTATTACGCTTGAAATTAATGGCACAATTGGATATTTCAGAAAAACGTCTACCGCAAGATGGACGATTTAATATCAAAATTAAAAATAAAAGTATTGATATTCGTGTTTCAACGATGCCGATTCAAGAGGGCGAATCTGTTGTTATGCGCCTGCTCGACCAATCGGGTGGTGTCCTCTCCTTTGATGAAATCGGTGTTCCTAGTGATCTTAAAAAACGCTTAGAGTTACAACTAAAGAGACCGAATGGATTAATTTTAGTCACCGGTCCGACGGGGAGTGGTAAAACGACCACGCTGTATTCTGCATTGAATACCTTAAATGCGCCGGGCAGTAAAATTATTACCGTAGAGGATCCGGTTGAATACCGTTTACCACGGGTAAACCAAGTGCAAGTTAACAGTAAAATAGGCTTAGATTTCTCTACCGTTTTACGTACTGCACTGCGTCAAGATCCGGATATCTTATTAGTGGGTGAGATGCGTGACAGTGAAACGATGGAGATTGGACTACGTGGTGCATTAACCGGTCATTTAGTACTTTCTACGCTTCACACCAACGATGCCATAAGTAGTACATTAAGACTGTTAGATATGGGTGCTCCGGGCTACTTAGTCGCAAGTGCATTGCGTGCCGTCGTTGCACAGCGTTTGATTCGTCGTTTATGTGAAAACTGTAAGACAGAACAGAAAACACCTATCGAACAGCAAATATTATTAGAGCAGTTAACCGATGAACCGTTAACTGATACTTCTTTTTACACTTCTCCGGGTTGTCAGCGTTGCCAATTTACAGGCTATCGCGGGCGTATCGGTGTTTTTGAGTTACTTGAGATTGATAATGCCATGGTATCTGCATTGCGTCTTGATGATACAGAAGCTTTTTCTATTGCAGCACAGCAGTCTCCTTATTTCCAACCTCTAGCGATTGCCGCGCTTGATTATGCGAAACAGGGAATCACCTCTCTCGTTGAGGTGTTTAAGCTCGTTGACCGTTTTGATAAGGTACATAAATCAACTGGCATACGTCAACAACCTGCAACAGATTCGTTATCAAAAGAAGCGGGATTAACGCTGACACCGCGTGATGCTTCATCTACAGATACTAATAACTAATGGCGACTTTTAAGTATGCAGGACGCGATCAACAAGGTGCCACTGTCAAAGGCGTCGTAGAAGCGAGTTCGATGGATGCCGCAGCTGATCAAGTGATGCAAAAAGGGATTTTACCTAATTCTATCAAAGAGCAAAAATCAGGCGGGGAGAGCTTAGATCTCAGTTTAGTGTTTGCCTCCAAGGTTAAAGCCACGGATTTAATTATATTTACTCGGCAGATATATTCACTGACTAAAGCGGGTATTCCTATATTACGCGCGATTAATGGCTTAGCAGAATCAACTCACTCTGTGTTACTGGCTGATTCTTTACAAGATGTATTGAACCGTATGCGTAACGGTAACTCTCTTTCTGCTGCAATGGGCGCACATCCGCGTGTATTTTCACAACTTTACGTTTCATTAATTCAGGTGGGTGAAAATACCGGTCAGTTAGATCGTGTTTTTTTACAGCTAGCTCAATATTTAGAGCAAGAGGTAGAGACGCGTAAGCGTGTTAAAAGCGCAATGCGCTATCCAACCTTTGTTTTGATTGCATTGGCTATCGCAATGGTTATTTTAAATATTTATGTTATTCCAACCTTTGCCGGTATGTTTGCAAAATTTAATGCCGAGTTACCCTGGACAACCCAAGTACTGTTAGGTACCTCTTCCTTTTTTGTTGATTATTGGGGATGGATGTTAGGCATTTTAATTGCAACTTTTGTGGGTATAAAATTGTGGCTCAATACACCTAAAGGTGCTTACTCATGGGATAAATGGAAGTTAAAAATTCCTATTATTGGCAGTGTTGTTGAACGTTCACTATTAGCGCGTTTTTCACGTAGTTTTGCAATGATGCTTAGTGCTGGTGTGCCCCTCAATAATGCGCTTTATTTAATCGCCAATGCCGTCGATAACAGCTACCTTAAAACTAAAATTTTAGGTATGCGTAGTGGCATTGAATCAGGTGAGCAGCTACTCAAAACCGCAACGGCAGCAGGGCTGTTCACCCCATTAGTATTACAGATGATCGCCGTGGGTGAAGAGACCGGACAAATTGATGAATTACTCAATGAAGCCGCTGACTTTTATGAACGTGAAGTAGATTATGAGCTTAAAAACATGACCGCTAAAATAGAGCCTATTTTGATCTGCTTTGTTGCTGGTATGGTACTGATTTTAGCATTAGGTATATTTACCCCTATGTGGGATATGATGGGGGCAATGAAAGGTGGCTAATATTATAAAACGGAATTTTTTACTGGCTTTTTTATTTCTCTTTTCTCTTTCTACAGTGTCTGCAAATGAACGCCCTAAAGTGGGCTTGGTGCTCAGCGGTGGTGGAGCGAAAGGTGCTGCTCACATTGGTGTATTAAGGGTATTAGAAGCGAATAAAGTACCGATCGATTATATTGTTGGTACCAGCATTGGTTCTTATATTGGTGGTTGGTATGCGTTGGGGTTTAGCCCTGACCAAATTGAAGAGATCATGTTTAATACACAATGGGATAAAGGTTACTCCGATTTTATCCCTCGTGAAGATCTACTCTATGAAGATAAACAGCTGCGTGATAAATACAATATAACCGTACGTTTGGGGTACAGTGATGGCACCTTAAAGATGCCATCAGGCTTATTGTTAGGGCAATCCGCATTGCAACTGCTAAAGCTCTCTACGGATGCGGTAGGAGAGTTTGATAGCTTTGATGACTTAGCGATTCCTTATCGTGCGGTAGCAACTGATATCAGTAGTGCTAAAGCGGTGGTCTTGGACCATGGCAGTATTACTCAAGCGATGAAGGCCTCTTCAACTGTCCCTGGTGCGTTAGAGCCAACTGAAATTGATGGGCGGTTATTAGTTGATGGTGGAATAATCAATAATATGCCGGTTAATGTCGCACGTGAAATGGGCGCTGATATCATTATTGCTGTCGATATTGGCTCGCCATTATTAGAACAAAGCCAGATAAACAGCACCGTCGATGTGCTTAATCAATTATCTAATATTCTTACCATCACAACGACTGATAATCAAAAATCACTGCTTAGCGATCAAGATATACTGATTCGTCCTGATATTGATGAATTGAGCACCACTGATTTTTCTATTCTCGCTGTCGCATTAGCAAAGGGTGAAGCGGCCGCATTGGCAAGTCAAAGTAAGTTTAGTGAATTAGGGGTAACCGATAAAGAATTTGAGCAATACCTCTTTGCTAAAAAGCAAAAAAGTAGAGTCTGGATGCAACCTCTTTTTCAGCCTGTTATTGCAATTGAATACGACAATCAGTCAAAGGTTGACCTTGCTATCATTGAAGAGCATTTTGCTATTGAGATCGGTGATGTGGTTAGCAAAGAGGCGCTCGAATCTGCCATCGACAAAGTTTATGCATTAGATCGTTTTGAATCAGTCAATGCAGAATTTACCGATACCCCTGCAGGACGAAAAATAACGTTGACCACAAAAGCAAAGTATTGGGGACCGAATTACCTGAAATTTGGTTTTAATTGGCAGGGGGATTTCTCCACAATTTCGATGTTTTCGCTCGACTTTGCTTATCTATTAACAGACATTACCGATAATGGTGGGCAATGGAAAAATGAATTGTCGTTAGGCTGGGAAAGTGCTATCTCAACAGAGTTCTACCAGCCACTAGATAAGCACCAAAGCTTTTTTTCTCGTAGCCGTCTTCAGCTTAAAGAGGATAAGTTTACTGAAAATGAAATTAGTACCGGGCAACAGCACTCTGAGTTAAGTAACCGTTTTGCTGAGTTGCGATTGGGGCTTGGTTATCATTATAGCGATTATGGTATCTCTGAATTGGGTATTGTAGGTGAAGTCGGCAATGTAAGTTTTGAAGGTAATGACTATGAAGAGCTACGTTATGATTCTTTAGGGGCTTATATTTCCTTGGGTTATGATACGTTAAATAGTATTAACTTTCCTACCCAAGGTAATAAATTTCAAGTTGATGTCACCGCGCGTAAAGATGATTTTTCTCATTCCCTATTTGATAATCAAAAGGAACTCTCTGTTGAGCTAAATATTGATTGGCGAGGAGCTTTAGGGCTTGGTCATCATACTTTTGTTGGTATTGCTTCCTATGGGACTGTGTTGACGGATAATGATCTTTCCATTCGTTACTCTGAATTAGGTGGCTTCTTAAACCTTTCAGGTTACCAAAAAGACTCTATTATTGGTGCCAATAAGGCACTCGCAGTGATTGTTTATCAATATGACTTAGGGCGTGATATACCTGGAGGTACGGGGTTACCGCTTTATCTTGGTACTAGCCTTGAAACGGGTAATGTATGGCAGTTGAATGAATCAATTGATATCGAGGAGCTAGTTGCCTCGGCAAGTATTTATTTAGGCACCGATACGACCTTTGGTCCTGCTGTTATTGGCGTGGGTTATGCAACGTTGATGAATAGTGCAGAAGAGGATGAAATAACGGTCTTTTTCTCACTAGGGAAGAATTGGTAGGCTTTTTAGCTGTCAGTCTTTAGCTATCAGCTGACAGCTAAAGACTGACAGCTGATATATGAAGCTATTTCACTTCTTTACCTGAAGCTTGTAGATCTGCATGGTATGAAGAACGTACCAATGGACCACAGGCTGCATGCTCAAAGCCTAATGCTTTTGCTTTTAAGCCTAGCTCGTCAAACTCTGCTGGTGGCACGTAGCGCTCAACCGCTAAATGGTTAAGGCTAGGTTGCAGATATTGGCCTAAGGTCAGCATCGTCACACCATGGGCGTTAAGATCCACTATTACCTGTTCAATCTCTTCATTGGTTTCACCCAAGCCCATCATTAGACCTGATTTTGTTGGTACTTCAGGGTGTTGCTCTTTGAATTTTTTAAGCAGTTGTAGTGACCATTTGTAATCAGCACCAGGGCGAACCTGTTTGTAAAGATGTGGCGCTGTTTCAAGGTTATGGTTAAACACATCGGGTACATCATTTTCAAAGCATGCTAACGCTTTATCCATTCTACCTTTGAAGTCAGGAACTAAGATTTCAATTTTTATTTCTGGGTTTAATAGACGTATCTCACGAATACAATCAGCAAAGTGTTGTGCACCACCATCACGTAAATCATCTCGGTCAACCGAAGTAATAACGACGTATTTTAGCTTCATATCTTTAATTGTTTCAGCTAATTTCTTTGGTTCATCTGTATCAACAGCTAGTGGCTTACCGTGGCCAACATCGCAGAATGGGCAACGTCGTGTACATATCTCACCTAAAATCATAAAGGTCGCAGTACCGTGATTAAAACATTCATTTAAGTTAGGACAAGAGGCTTCTTCACAAACAGAATGTAGCTTGTTCTTACGCAGTGCTTTTTTGATTTCAGTCACACGCGTATTATCTGATTTTAACTTAATTTTCATCCATGCAGGTTTTTTCAATACCGTGCTTTTATCTGATGGGATAACTTTAATTGGTATATGAGAAAGTTTGTCTGCATCGCGTAGTTTTTTACCTGCAGTCAATTGGCTCGGTTTATTACTCATGAAAAAACACTCTCTATTTGTGAATATTGTAATTGATGGTTCATCTTTTCTATTAATAGCGGTGCAAGTGTTTTAACACTCAACTCAATCCCTTCGTCTTTACATTGAGTCATCTCAAGGCCTGCATAACCACAAGGGTTAATTTGTAAGAAGGGAGAAAGGTCCATATCAACATTTAATGCTAGCCCATGGAATGAGCAACCTCGGCGGATTTTTAATCCTAGTGAAGCAATTTTTTTACCGTTAACGTAAACACCCGGTGCATCAGGTTTTGCAACTGCTTGAACACCGTATTCATTTAATAGATCAATAATACCCTGTTCAATAATGGTCACTAAACTGCGCACATTGAACGCTTTACGGCGAATATTGATTAACAGGTAAACAATCAGTTGTCCGGGAGCATGGTAGGTGATTTGGCCGCCACGATCACTTTTGACTATTGGAATATCGGTCTGTTGTAATAAGTGCTCTGCTTTGCCTGCGCTACCTTGGGTAAAGACAGCTGGGTGCTCAACAACCCAAATTTCGTCCGCAGTATGTTCGTTACGAAGATCGGTAAATTCGCTCATCGCTTGCCACGTTTCAACGTAGGGTTGAGTCCCTAAATAACGTAGTTTGAGTTGTTTGGTTAAATCGGTCATTGCTTAGCTACAAAATGTAACGAACAGATTCAAGCTTATTAAGCTCAGTATAGATAGTTTCTATATGCTCTTTAGACTTGACGGTAACCGGTACACTAAGTGCATGATACGTGCCCTTTGAACTTGGCTTTACGGTTGGTGAGTAATCACCTGGTGCATTTTTTTGAATGACAGCGATCACATCGCTCATCAATTCAGGGCCCGCAACGCCCATTACTTTAAATGCAAAAACACAAGGGAACTCTAGCAGTTCATCAAAGTGAGTATTAAGTGCCATTTAGGAACTCCAAAATCTATAAATAAAAAAAATGAGGCCAATGCCTCACTTTATAATTGTTACTATTATGTTGCAACAGCTAAGTATTGCAATACCTAGATGCTGACATTCTTCGCGTCTACCCTAACTATATGGGGATTAATTTACGCAAACCAACCGATAAATAGTAATTTTATGTAATCAATTAAACGGCTAAATAATCCGCCTTCTTCGACTGTCTCTAGTGCAATCAGGTCGTAAGTTGCCACACTCTCATCTGAAAAAGAGTAATTTACTTGGCCGACTACATCACCTTTTTGCACGGGTGCACGCAACTCATTGTTAATAACAAAATCAGCTTGTAGATTTTTAGCTTGACCGCGCGGTAACGTGATTGGTGTATCGACAGCAACACCTAGGCGAATCATCTCTTGAGAACCCATCCAGATGCGCTCTGTTGCTAGTTGCTCGCCGGCTTTATAAGGTGTCATTGTTTCAAAGAAACGGAAGCCCCAGTTTAGTAGTTTTTTACTTTCAACTTTACGCGCTGAATCTGATTTAGCGCCCATTACAACAGCGATTAGACGCATGTCATCTTTTGTCGCTGATGATACTAAGCTAAATCCAGCAGCACTAGTGTGGCCAGTTTTGATACCATCTACGTTTAAGCTTTTATCCCATAATAAGCCGTTACGGTTGTATTGAACAATACCGTTAAACTTAAATGATTTTTCACTATAAATACGGTATTCCTCAGGAACGTCTAAAATTAGCGCTTTTGCTAAAATGGCCATATCTGTTGGTGTTGTGTAATGGTCTTCAGAGTGCAGGCCATGGCTATTTACAAAATGGGTATTATTCATACCGAGTTGTAATGCCCATGAATTCATTAAGTCTGCGAACGCACTCTCACTGCCAGCAATATGTTCTGCCATTGCAACACAAGCATCGTTGCCTGATTGAATAATGATACCGCGATTTAAATCTGCAACGGTCACTTCTTTGCCGACTTCAATAAACATCTTTGAAGAATCTGGGAAATTTTTAGACCAAGCATTTTCAGAGATCATTACTTTATCTTCAGGGTTCAAGTTCCCCTGTTTAAGCTCTTGTCCAATGATATAACTCGTCATCATTTTGGTTAGGCTGGCAGGCGCTAGCATCACCTCACTATTATTTTCTGATAGCACTTTTCCAGAAGCAAAATCGACTAATAGGTAACCTTTTGCAGCGATAGCAGGAGCATTGGGGATAACACGTGGTGTCGCTAACGCGTTAAAACTGAGGGCGAAAGTGATAAGCAGTAGGCCTATTTTTTTCATCTATTGTACCTTTGAATTTATGGAATAAAAAAATAATACGCACTATAGCGTGCTAGGCGCAGGGATGGAAATTAAATTCTTTAGTCACCTTCTACTGATAAAAGTTCTTGAAGTACTATTTTAGTGCATTTCCATTGTTTGCTATGCACTGTTTTGGTGCTTGCTTGGGGTGTTTATCTTTTTTGTAAATTTAAGTGTTTGTTTTTTAATGCTTATTTTTTTTGGCACGCAACTTGATAATAGACTATCAACAAATATTTAAATAACACTCCAAATTAGATAAGGAAATTTTAATGAAAATGTTAACTGCAATCATCAAACCATTCAAATTAGACGAAGTGCGCGAAGCGATCATGGATGCTGGCATCGCTGGTGTTACTGCTTCAGAGGTAAAAGGCTTTGGTCGTCAAAAAGGTCACACTGAACTTTATCGTGGCGCTGAATACCAAGTGGATTTCTTACCAAAAGTAAAACTTGAGATTGCAGTGAAAGATGAAGATGTTGATCGTCTAGTGGAAGCAATTACGCAAGCTGCAAATACTGGCAAAGTCGGTGACGGTAAAATTTTCATTCAGCCGCTTGAGCAAGTTGTACGTATTCGTACGGGTGAAGCGGACGAAGAAGCACTTTAAGTTTTTAGTTAATAAATTTTATCAAATAAGGAAAATAAATTATGGAAAATATAGTCGCAGAAGTTACAGAGCTTAGGTTTGCTCTAGACACATTCTACCTTCTGATGTCAGGTGTCTTGGTAATGTGGATGGCTGCCGGTTTCTCAATGTTAGAAGCAGGTCTAGTTCGCGCTAAAAATACCACTGAAATATTAACTAAAAATGTCGTGCTATTTGCAATTGCTTGTACGATGTTCCTATTGGTAGGTTACAACATTATGTACGTTGATAACGCCGCTGGTGGTTGGTTACCTTCATTTGGTGCATTAATGGGTACACAAGCAAGCGATGCGGGTCACTCTTTAGAGTCTGACTTCTTCTTCCAAGTAGTATTTGTTGCAACGGCAATGTCTGTTGTATCAGGTGCGGTTGCTGAGCGTATGAAGCTATTTGCATTCTTGGTGTTCTCTGTTGTTTTCACAAGTGTTATCTACCCATTAGAGGGCTACTGGACTTGGGGCGGCGGTTTCTTAAGCGAAGCGGGTTTCTCTGACTTTGCAGGTTCTGGTATTGTACATTTAGCCGGTGCTGCAGCAGCGCTTGCAGGTGTGTTACTACTAGGTGCTCGTAAAGGTAAATACGGTAAAGATGGTAGTGTTCACCCGATTCCAGGTTCAAACATGCCACTTGCAACATTAGGTACATTCATTCTGTGGATGGGTTGGTTTGGTTTTAACGGTGGTTCTCAGTTAGCACTTTCTACTGCAGACGATGCACAAGCAATTGGTGTTGTTTTCCTAAACACTAACGCCGCAGCTGCAACAGGTGCTATCGCAGCCCTAATTGTGAGCAAATTTAAATGGGGTAAAGCAGATTTAACGATGATCTTAAATGGTGCATTAGCCGGTCTTGTTGCAATTACTGCTGACCCTGCTTCACCATCTCCGTTATTTGCATGTCTTATCGGTGCAGTTGCTGGTGTGATTGTTGTATATAGCATCATCACTTTTGATAAATTGAAAATTGATGATCCAGTTGGTGCGCTATCAGTGCATGGTGTATGTGGTATTTTTGGTCTGTTAGTTGTTCCTCTTTCAAACAGCGATGCAACATTTGGCGCACAGATTTACGGCGCGGCAGTTATCTTCGGATTTGTATTTGCAGCATCATGGGTTGTTTGGAGCATCATTAAAGTAACAATGGGTATCCGTGTTACAGCTGAAGAAGAAGAAACAGGCATGGATTTACATGACTGTGGCATCGAAGCTTACCCTGAATTTAAAGATTAATCCTGACGCCAATCAGTATTAATTTATCCCCCCCGTAATTTAAAGACCTTATCACTCAGTGATAAGGTCTTTTTTTTTGAGCAATAAAAATTTTAAATTTAAATCTCTATTTAAAGTCTATTATTTAAATGTCTGTTATTTATATACAGTGTCTAAATAGGGAATTGAATGCTTACTTTGAGTCGCAAGCCAGAGTTGATAAAAGAACTGTCCTCTTTAATAGTGCCGACTATCTTTATTGTGGGGCTATCTTTGCTTGGCCTTTATACGCCTTTTTTACTCTTTCATTTTTTTGCTGAGTTTTCTTCTATATTTTTTGCGCTGTGCTTAGGCGTAATTTACTTAAAGCGTCTGCCAATTAATAAATTAAAAATAGATCAATCGCTTATATGCTGTTTACCCGATGATGGAGATGATACCGAAATTACTAATGCCTGCTAAAAACTTGCATCTCAGTGTGATCGTCGAAGGCGTTGAAACTGCGGAGCAAGTAAAATTTTTAATCGAGAATGGTTGCTATCATGTTCAAGGCTATTATTATGGCAAGCCTATGCTTGCAAAGGATATGAGCAGTTACCTAAATGCAGAACACCACAAATATTAAAGGGATTATTATGTCATTAAAGATATTAAGTTTATCAAGTCTTGTTTTTTTAGCCGCTTGTTCATCAACACCTGTTGAAACAACTTCTGTAGGCGATATTCCAAGTTGGGTTTTAAATCCACAAGTTGAAGATGGAATTGCAGTTTCAGAATGTGTTTTATTTTCGGGTAATATGTCTATCGATAAACAGCAGGCGCTTGCTAATGCGCGCACTTCTCTTGCACAGCGTATTGAAACGCGTGTTAGTGCAATGGATAAAAGTTACCGTGATAAAGTTGAGGTTGCCTCTGGCGTAGAGTCTGGTTCAACATTCTCAAGTGTTTCTAAACAGGTAACACAGCAGACGTTAGTCGGCACTAACCCACTTAAAACAGATATTACTAAGATTGCAGGTAAAGATAACCTTTGTGTTTTAGTGGCGATTGGCCAGCAATCTACCAAGGATATTTTTGATCAATTAGTCAGTGAAGCGGATCTGCCAATGAATGCACAGCAAAAAGATGTGTTATACGCAGAATTTAAAGCTCAGCGTGCTGAAGATCAATTAGATAAAGAGCTAGAAAAACTTCAACTGCAATAATTTATTCTCAATAATCCCCACGTTTAAACGTGGGGATTTCTTCCACCACATTTAGCCTCCCAGTTTTTAATCCTCATTTACTTCTTTTTTAATAAATAATTGTACATTTTTTGGCATTAATATTGCTTAATATGCAGTATGTGTCAAAAAAGAGATAAATAATATGAATCTAAATACATCTGCTTTATTTAATGATATACCCTTGCAAGGCTTAAAAAGCAAAGGCTTAGGTGAAGAATTAACCACTCAAACTGCTAAATCTAACGCGCCCGATTTCTCAGAAATGTTGAAGCAGGCGATAAATAACGTTAATGGTTTACAAGAAAATACCTCTGATCTACGTAATCGTTTTGAAATGGGTGATGATCAAGTAAGTTTAGGAGAGGTAATGATCGCCTCTAATAAGTCGAGTCTTGCTTTTGAAGCAACAGTACAGGTACGTAACAAAATGTTGGAAGCGTATAAAGAAGTGATGAGCATGCCTGTATAGGTGAATTGCGGTGTTGAACCAGGGAAGTAAAAGTGGCCGAATTAAATAACAATCCAGATATGTTGCTTGAAAATAGCAGTATCGGCACTAGTGATGACTCGCTTATTGAGCCGCAAAAGGGAGCACTTGCTTCATTTTTTTCAAATGTAGATGTATTACGCCAAATTAGCATGATCATCGGTTTATTAATTGTTTTAGCGATTGTGGTTATTTTATGGTCATGGGGTAAAGAGGCTGACTATCGCCCACTTGGTAGCTATAAAACAGATGAACTGATTAGTACGCTTGATTTTCTTGATAAACAAAAAATCCTTTATAAAATTGAAGGTAATTCAATACTCGTTGTTACCACTGAATACCAAAAAATTAAACTGTTAATGACCCGTGCGGGTTTAGCGAATGATAATACCGAAAGTGGTGATGATATCTTACTACAAGATATGGGGTTTGGTGTTAGTCAGCGTGTGGAACAGGAGCGGTTAAAATTAAGTCGTGAGCGACAACTCTCTCTTGCTATTCAAGCGATGCAAAATATAACTAAAGCGCAAGTTTTACTGGCTATCCCTAAACAGAGTGTGTTTGCTCGCAAAGAGCGTCAAGCCAGTGCGACTGTTGTTGTTACCTCGTCACGTTCATATAGTCTTTCCCAACAAGAAATAGATTCAATTGTTGATATTGTTGCCTCTGCAGTACAGGGATTATCTCCCGCGAGCGTGACGGTCAGTGATCAGCGTGGTCGCCTATTGCACTCGGGTAGTAAAAGTGGCTTATCCGCACAATCAAGTAAAGAGTTTGCGTTAACACTAGAGCGTGAGCAGGAATATAAATCTAAGGTCGATGCGATTTTAATTCCGGTACTAGGATTAGCAAATTATACATCAGAAGTTGATTTGGCGATGGATTTCACCGTTGTTGAAGAGACTAAAAAAACCTTTAATCCAAGTAATCAAGCGGTACGAAGTGAGATGTTGGTGGAAACTAAATCTTCCTCTTCTACGGTGGGTAATGTACCCGGAGCATTAACTAATCAACCCCCGGCGAACTCAGCAATTCCTGAAGAGTTGCAAGAGGGAAACAGTGCTTTTGGTGCCGATGGCAATTCACATAATGAGTCGACGCGAAATTATGAAGTTGATACCACAGTGACTCATATCAAGCATAAAGTTGGCACCGTTGATCGCTTAGCTGTCTCTGTGGCATTAGATTATGCACCGGTGACTAATGCTGCCGGCGAGGTTTCATATGAACCTCGCAGTGAGCAAGAGATTGAAAGTATCCGCCGTTTATTAATGGGCGGGCTCGGTATTAATAGTGTCCGTGGGGACGTTTTAGAGATTGCCTCCGTGAAGTTTAATCGTCCTGATTTAGAAGCCATTCCAGAGGAGGTATTTTGGAAAACAGAAGCTTTTGAAGGTTATGTTCGATTTGGTGGTAGTCTACTTATCATTATTTTAACCTTGCTGTTAATTGTTCGCCCAATTATGAAAAAATTACTCTACCCAGAGAGTATTGAGCAAGCTGAAGAGTACGACCTGGGGGGCGCGATTGGTACCATGAATGGTGATAATTTACAGTTATTAAATGACGACGAAGCTGGTGGTGTTGAGTTTGGAATTGCCAATGGTGTGCTTACACTGCCAGACTTACATAAAGATGAAGATCTTCTAAAAGCGGTACGTGCGCTAGTTGCAAACGAACCTGGTTTATCTGCACAAGTAATTAAAGAGTGGTTATCTGCCGATGAAGGATAATGAAAAAAACAAAGCCGCAGCAACGCTGCCGGTTGAATTTGATATTGCGACGTTAACTGGCGTTGAAAAAAGTGCGTTACTCATGTTGAGTTTAACACCTGAGGATGCTGCGCAAATATTTCGTAATTTAGAGCCAAAACAGGTTCAAAAATTGGGTATGCAGATGACTGCGCTGGAGGACTCTTCGCAAAACAAAGTATCCGGTGTACATCGTGCTTTTATTGAAGATATTCAAAAATACAGCAGTATCGGCTTAGACAGTGAAAACTTTGTTCGTGCATCCTTAATTGAAGCATTAGGTGCAGATAAAGCTGGAAATCTTGTTGATCAAATTATTTTAGGCAGTGGCTCTAAAGGTCTTGATTCATTGAAATGGATGGATGCTCGCCAAGTTGCTTCAATCATTCAGAATGAACATCCACAAATTCAAACTATTGTATTATCTTATTTAGAGCCTGAACAATCGGCTGAAATCATCACTCAATTCCCAGAAAAAATTCGCCTTGATTTGATGATGCGTATTGCTGATTTAGAGGAGGTGCAACCCGCTGCACTTCAAGAGCTAAATGAGATCATGGAGAAACAGTTTGCCGGACAAGCTGGGGCACAAGCCGCTAAAATGGGCGGAACAAAAGCTGCCGCGGATATCATGAACTACCTCGATACTGGTATTGAAGGGCCATTAATGGACTCATTACGAGAAACCGATGAAGATATGAGCCAGCAAATTCAAGATCTGATGTTTGTATTTGATAATCTAATTGATCTTGATGATCGTGGAACACAGGCGTTATTAAGAGAAGTACCTGGCGAACAATTACAACGTGCATTAAAAGGTGCGGATGAGCAGCTGAAAGATAAAATACTGAAAAATATGTCTAAACGTGCGGCGGAAATGCTCGAAGATGACTTAGAAGCGATGGGACCTATTCGCATCAGTGAAGTAGAATCTGCACAGAAAGAGATCTTAACCATTGCGCGTCGCTTATCCGATGCAGGTGAAATTATGCTCGGTGGTGGTGGAGGAGATGAGTTCTTATGATCAGCCTATTGGTAACGATATCGAGGGTTACGCTTTATGACAGATAATAGAGATGAGTTTCAAAGCTGGTCTATTCCAGAGTTAAGCGAAACCGAACGTGATGAACCTGAAGAGAGTTCATTATTTGGTAAACCAGCAACTTGGTATAATAACCGTAACAAAGCGGTTGAAGAGATTGAAGAGGATGTTGAAGAGCAGCCTAAGCCATTAACATTGGATGATATTGAAGCGATTCGCCAATCAGCTTATGAAGATGGTTTTAATGAAGGCAAAGAGAATGGGCATCAACAAGGGGTTGAAGAGGGAAAATTAGAAGGCCTAGCAACGGGTCATCAAGAGGGGCTTGCACAAGGTATTGAAGAAGGATTAGCGCAAGGTACAAAAGAGATTGAAGAACAAGTTAAACGTTGGACATCGTTACTTGATCGATTACATAATCCTCTTGAAAAACTTGATGCTAATGCTGAATATCAGTTGGTACACCTCGCTACCTCTTTAGCTGAACAGATAACACGTTGCGAAATACAGACCTCTCCGAAAATAATACTACAAGCGTTAAAGCAAGCAGTGGATGCATTGCCGATCAGCGAACAAAAGCTGTCTATTAACCTGCACCCTGAAGATCTAAAATTTGTCTTGGCTGCTTACTCTCAAGAACAATGCATTCATCGCGGTTGGGATCTACAAGCCGAGCCCGCCTTAATGCGTGGCGACTGCCAAATTAATACGCAAGTATCCAGTGTCGACTTTGCTTTTAATACCCGTATTGATCAGGTCTTAAAGCGTTTCTTTAAAGAAAATTATCAGCACCTACCAGAGAAAAATGATAATTCTAGTTTGATTAATGATCAGCCAATGCCGGTGGAATCGAACACCGAGCAGGAGGAGGTTGAAGCCCTCAGCTATGCTTAGTTTCGACGAGCGTTTAAGCCAATATAAAGTGGCAGACACGAGCACTCAGCCGATCGTATCAGGGAAACTAATACGTGTAGTTGGTTTAACGTTAGAGGCAGTGGGCTGCAGTGCAGCGGTAGGGAGCTTATGCCGCGTGGAAACCAACGATGGTTTTATCGATGCAGAGGTGGTTGGCTTTTCTGGTGAACGACTATTTTTAATGCCGAGTGAACGTTTAACCGGTGTTTTACCTGGCGCGCGTGTCATCCCACAAACAGAAGCGCAAGGGATTCCTGTTGGTATGGAATTGCTTGGGCGTGTACTAGACGGTATTGGTAAGCCGATTGATGGTAAAGGTGACATTGTTACTGCACAGACCAGTCAATTTAATAACCCGCGTATTAATCCCCTTAGCCGTAAAGCGATTAAAGAACCCCTGGATGTCGGAATTAAAGCGATTAACGCGCTATTAACCGTTGGTCAAGGTCAGCGTATGGGCTTGTTTGCAGGCTCGGGCGTCGGTAAAAGTGTTTTACTTGGCATGATGACCCGTGGTACCACCGCGGATGTAGTGGTGGTGGGACTGATCGGTGAACGTGGTCGAGAGGTGAAAGAGTTTATTGAAGAGATCTTGGGTGAAGAAGGGCGTAAACGCGCCGTTGTGATCGCTGCGCCTGCAGATGCTTCGCCACTAATGCGTTTAAAGGGCTGTGAAACGTCATTAACCATCGCTGAGTATTTTCGAGATCAGGGTTTAAATGTGCTGTTATTGATGGATTCACTGACACGTTTTGCACAGGCACAGCGTGAAATTGCACTTGCAATCGGTGAGCCGCCAGCGACGAAAGGTTATCCACCCTCTGTATTTGCAAAATTGCCCGCTTTAGTTGAACGAGCCGGTAACGGAAATGAAAATCAAGGTTCGATTAGTGCCTTTTTTACCGTGTTAACGGAAGGTGATGATCTACAGGATCCGATTGCAGATGCCTCTCGTGCGATCTTAGATGGGCATATTGTACTCTCTCGAGAGTTGGCTGATTCTGGTCATTTCCCCGCTATTGATGTGGGTAAGTCAATCAGTCGTGTGATGCCGATGGTGACTTCAGAAGAGCATCAAACGCTTGCGCGCGCATTAAAACAAGCTTATTCCTTATATCAAGAGAACAAAGAACTCATTACCATTGGTGCATATTCTCGCGGTAGCGATCCACGCATCGATAAAGCGATTGTGATAAGACCTAAGTTGGATCACTTTTTGCAGCAAGGCATGAAAGATAGCATTAGCTATAACGATTGTTTGACACAGCTTGCTACCTTAACCCAGCAGTTTGTGAATAGTTAGGGAATTACTATGTCTAGAGACGCATTACAGCTTGTTTATGAGCAACGAGAAAAACAGGTAAATCAAGCATTAAAAGCATATCAGCACGCACAGCAAGCGTTATTTGAACAGCGTCAGCAATTGCAAAATCTACATCAATATCGTCGCCAATATACGAACCAACTCAGTGAAAAAGGTTCACAAGGCGTATCTATTGCCGATTTAGGGAAGTATCAACAGTTTATTGTGCAAATAGATCAAGGTGTTACTCAGCATCAGCAGGGAATGGTTAAGTTTGAGTATGATGTACAAGCGCACAAAAAAATGTGGATTGAAGCGCAGGTAAATCATAAAGCGTTAGGCATGTTATTAGAAAAAAAAGCAAAAAAGAAGTTAGCGTTAGCAGATAAAAAAGAGCAAATGTTACTCGATGAATTTGCAACCTTTCAATACTTTCAAAAACAATCACAATCTGGTCTGTAAATTGCTTGCAGTGTTATAACGCGGTAAAAATACCGATTAATGGCAATAACTATCCTCAAAAGAGATCTCGATGCAATCAATACTCTCCACATCCCCAACTAAATTGCTTGCAACAGAAAAAAATCATGCCGATAAAGAGGCTCATGAGGTTGAACATAGCGATAAAACCGGTGAAGAAAATACTGCACAACGTTTCTCCTCTGTGTTGAGTGACTTGACTGACAATAAAGCCTTAATAAAATCGACCTTATCGCAAACCGTTCAACAACAAACAGTAACTGGTGAAGCTGTCTTAGAGCAAACACTGGTTGAAGAAACACCCCTATCTACAAAGGGTCAACAACTAGATCAGCAAGCCTCAAGCGATGAGGTTTTTGCGTTACCTGCTTCTGAAGAACAATTGCTTGTAAATGTAAATGATAATGATAATCATAAGGATGTACTGCAAAACATTACTGAACTTTCGAGCAACGTCGCAACTTCCATTACTAAAAAAGAACCTATTAGTAATATTGAATCATCGGATGAGCAGGTCGTAAAAGCAATTAAACAAGCCACTTTTAGTCAAACGAGCCTACCTGCGAATGAGGGCTCTCAAAGCGCACTAATAGAGCCGCAAAGCAATACAGATTTAGCGGGTGCAATGGACTCGAAAGAAGCGACAGAGGAAACTGTTAATACGGGTGATACAATGAGTGAAGAGATAGCGCTTCCTCTTTTACCCTCTTCAGAAAAACAGAATGATGTGGTCACTCAAGAGGTTAAAAAAGAGCTATTCGCTTCAGCTAATAAAGTACTTAATCAAGATGTTGTTGGTGAAGCTGCAGATAAAACCGAGAAAATGGCAACAGGGCTTAATCAAGCATCTGAAATGTCGAATAAAGAGCCAATTGAGCAAATTGCTAAGAATGAGAGCACTGACAATGATCTTGCTGAAAGTGGCGTAAAAGGTTTAGTACTTGATGCGGATCCTTTGCTAGAAGAGCAACTCGTCACTGATCATCAAGTATCTAACAAGACCTTTGCCGTATCAAGCAACGACAGTACTGATGCTACTGACCACCAGTCGCAACCATCTAAAGTAATAAATCCTATTTTGTCACAAATAGAAAACGCACAAAAAATAGATACTCAGGTAACGGATCCTAAAACTAAGCTAGATGCGGATATAGCGGCAAAAACAACAGAAGCTGCGCCAGCATTTGAAAAAAAGATTAAGTTAAATACTGATAATATGGGCAGTGATGCTGTGCAAGTCACTGACGAGAATACCCCCAAAGAGAGCAACCAGAGTAGTAATAAACTTGATAGTCTTATCTCCTCTTTAAATCAAGAGATGGCTAAATCGACGCCTCCTCAAAATATAGAGAATAATGGATTACGCTCAATCGCAGCAACCGCTGTCAGCGATAGGATGCTCCAGCAAACAACACATAATACGCCATTAATGCAATCAGCAGCATTGCAACAACCCCTTGAATTACAATCTAAACAAGCTTCTGCGATGATAGGGGAACGGTTGATGATGATGATGGCACAGGGGAAACAAGAAGTGACTATTCGCCTGGATCCTGCTGAATTAGGTTCGATGCATATCAAGTTGCAGATACAACAGGATCAATTGCAGGTGGCTATTCAGACACAAGCTGGTCAAAGTCGCGATATTGTTGAACAAAATTTACCAAGGTTACGTGAACAGTTAGCCCAACAGGGTATCAACTTAGGTGAAGCAACGGTCGAGCAACAGAGTAAGCAGGAGCAGTCTTCATCGCAACATTCAGGCAATGGCAGTGTTGCTTTACAGGGCGGGCGTGATGGCACTGAACAAGGTTTAGACGATCAAGGAGAGTGGATGAGTACGCAAATCCCGATTCCTGCTCAAGGAATTGATTATTATGCATAAAGCTCTGTATTTGTCATTCATTTGCATTAAAATCAGCAACACTGAAAACCAACGTATAAAAATAGGGAAATATTAACTATGCCTGATGAGCAGATATCATTAGATGGTGAGGGAACTCCTTCAAATAGTAAGAAAAAATTAATTATTATCATTGTTGCTGTATTACTTGTTTTAGGCGCTGGTGTAGCGGCATATGTTTTTTTCTTTGCCTCTGATGACAGTGAAGTAGCAACGGAAGTTGTAGTCGAAATAAAGCAACCAGAGCAAACGTTATCAGCGAACTATGTCGCGATGCCGCGCCCATTTGTATTTAATGTAATGGAAGGTAAACGTGATCGTTTGGTGCAAATTAAAGTGCAGTTAATGGTACGTGGCAATGAAAATGCGACACTTGCTAAAAAGCATATTCCATTGTTAGAGGGGACGTTAGTAAGCGTATTTAGTGCAGCAACAGCAGCGCAATTACGCAGCCCTGAAGGAAAGGAAGCACTTAGGAAGTCAGCATTAGTCGCAATTAATGAAGAAACTAAAAAACGCGAGGGTAAAGAGATTGTCCACACGGTTTTATTCACCGGTTTTGTTTTACAGTGATCATCACATTTTTTAATTAGTAAGGTTTTTTATGGCAGATCTATTATCCCAAGACGAAATTGATGCGCTGTTGCATGGTGTCGATGATGTTGAAGAGGATGTTGTTGAAAGTGAAGATGATGGCGAGGAAGCCCTTGTTCATTTTGACTTTTCATCACAGGACCGTATTGTGCGCGGTCGTATGCCAACACTGGAACTGGTTAATGAGCGCTTTGCACGCCATTTACGCATCAGTTTATTTAACATGCTACGCCATACTGCAGAGGTCTCCATTAATGGTGTACAGATGCTCAAGTTTGGTGAATACGTACATACTTTATTTGTCCCGACGAGTTTAAATATGGTGCGCTTTCGCCCTTTAAAAGGCACTGCGTTAGTCACTATGGAAGCGCGTTTAGTGTTTATCTTAGTGGAAAACTTTTTTGGTGGAGACGGTCGCCACCATGCCAAGATAGAAGGGCGTGAATTTACTCCCACAGAGCGCCGTATTATTCAGATGTTATTAAAAATAATTTTTGAAGATTACCATGATGCATGGGCACCGGTGATGGATGCTGAATTTGAGTACCTTGACTCTGAAGTAAACCCTGCAATGGCGAACATTGTGAGCCCTACAGAAGTGATTGTGGTGAACTCATTTCACATCGAACTCGATGGAGGGGGCGGTGACTTTCATATCGCAATGCCTTACTCAATGTTGGAACCAATTCGTGAACTACTTGATGCGGGGGTACAGAGTGACAAAGAAGATACTGATCAACGTTGGAGCCAAGCCTTAGAAGATGAAATTATGGATGTCAGTGTCGATTTTACGGCTAAGTTGTTAGAAAAAGAGATGCCTCTACGCGATATGATTGATCTCAAAGCGGGGGATATTATTCCCGTTGATCTGCCTGAGTCAATGATGGTGCTAGTCGAGGGACTACCTACTTTTAGAGCAACACTTGGTCAAAGTAATGAGAATTTAGCACTGAAAATTACAGAACGCATTGAGCGCCCTGAAGTACAAAATACCCAGCTACAACTGGGTAACTTAAAAGATCTTGAATAATAGCGAATAGATAGGAAGAACGTAATGAGTACAGAACAAGATATGGCCGATGAGTGGGCTGCAGCTTTAGAAGAATCCGGTGATGCGGGTGATAATGTAAGCAATGTCGAACTGAATGAGTTAAAGGATAGCTCCCCCCCATTAAGCGCTGATGAGTATGCGCGTTTAGACAGTATTTTAGATATCCCGGTGACTATCTCGATGGAGGTTGGTCGCAGTAAAATCAATATTCGTAATTTATTACAATTAAACCAAGGTTCGGTTGTTGAGTTAGATCGTATTGCTGGTGAGCCATTAGATGTATTGGTTAATGGCACCCTAATCGCCCACGGTGAAGTGGTGGTGGTTAATGATAAATTTGGTATTCGTTTGACCGATGTGATTAGCCAAACAGAACGCATTAAGAAACTTAAATGAAATATGTTTTGTTGTTCATTACGTTGTTTTTGCCGACGCTCTGTTGGGCGGAAGGGGGGCTTAAGCCTCCTTCAGATCTAAGTATCGGTAGTATGGTTGCTTCCTTAGTCTTGGTGTTAGCTTGTATTTTTGTGTTTGCCTTTTTAATGAAAAAAAGCAATTTAATCCGCAATGCTAACGGCAATTCATTAATTAAAGTGATTGCGACACAGCCGCTTACTAACAAAGGGCGAGTGCAGATAATAGAAGTTGACCAAAAACGTTATCTGATTGGCGTGACTGAGCAAAACATTAATCTGTTAGATACCTTGCCTCTGCCTGAAGAAGACCCCTGTGAGCCTACAGACGGTAAAAGTAAGCACTCTTTTTCCACACTCCTTTCTAAAATAAGCACTAAACGTAATGAATAAAGTACTTTTATTGTTGCTCAGCTCGCTGTTATTTTTCTCTCCATCGCTGCTTGCCGAGCCGGGGGCATTATCTGCCCTGACGGTAACCACCAACGCCGGGGGAGATCAAGAATACAGTGTGACCTTGCAAGTGCTTGCGTTTATGACTGCGTTAAGTTTCTTGCCTGCAATGCTGATTTTAATGACCTCATTTACCCGTATTGTGGTGGTGATGTCGATTTTAAGACAAGCATTAGGTTTGCAACAAACGCCTTCAAATCAGGTGATAAATGGTATTGCACTGTTTTTAACGTTTTTCATTATGACGCCGGTTTTTGATAAAATTAATGAAAGTGCACTGCAGCCTTACCTCAATGAAAATATGCCAATAGCAGAGGCGTTGGAACTAGGTAAACAACCGATGATGGAGTTTATGCTGTCACAGACGCGCTTAAAAGACTTAGAAACCTTTTTAGAGATAGCGAATGTGCAAGTAGATACACCTGAAGAGGTGCCTATTACCGTGCTTATTCCCGCTTTTGTTACCAGTGAATTAAAAACCGCTTTTCAAATTGGCTTTATGATATTCATCCCTTTTCTGATCATCGATTTAGTGGTGGCCAGTATCTTAATGGCAATGGGTATGATGATGTTATCGCCAATGATTGTTTCGTTACCCTTTAAGTTAATGCTGTTTGTATTAGTAGATGGTTGGAACTTGATCATGGGCAGTCTCGCAAACAGCTTTGGTCTGTTGTAGGAGAGGAAATGGAACCGGAAGTTTTTGTTAATATATTCCGCCAAGCACTGTGGACTGTTTTGGTATTGGTCTCAGCGGCTATTATTCCTAGCCTATTAATTGGTTTAGTGGTTGCTATTTTCCAAGCTGCGACTTCAATCAATGAGCAAACCTTAAGCTTTTTACCGAGGTTGATGATGACGTTAATTGCATTGGCATTTGGTGCGCATTGGGGCTTTGGTAAGTTAATGGAATTCTTTATTGCGATGATCGATCAAATTCCGCAAGTTGTGGGTTAATGACCATGTTGAAGCAACACTAGCGATGGAATATTCTGCTGAACTGCTGATGAATTGGATTGCCACTTATATTTGGTCATTTACACGTATTGCTGCGATGTTAATGGTGATGGTAGTGGTGGGTTCACGTACCACGCCAAAACGTGTGCGCCTGTTTTATGCGCTTGCGGTGACCATTGCTGTTTTCCCAATTCTGCCTGCTGCACCGATGGATATTGAACTCTTTTCTGTCGCCAGTGCTTTTGTGATTTTACAGCAATTACTGATCGGGATTGCGATTGGTACTATCTCCATTTTTGTTGTGCAAACTTTTGTGGTTGCAGGGCAAATTATCGCGATGCAAACCAGTTTAGGTTTTGCATCGATGGCGGATCCGATGAGTGGACAGTCATCACCCGTTGTCGGTCAGTTTTATGTATTGCTGGTTACGCTGTTGTTTTTAGGTGTCGATGGTCACCTGTTAATGATTGAGTTGATTGTGCGCAGTTTCGAGACTTTACCTATTTCAATGAAAGGTTTGCTTGCTACTGACTATCAGAAATTAGCAGGGTGGTTTTCTGTGATGTTTCAAGCTGCATTAGCTTTTTCAATCGCCTCGATGGTCGCGATGTTATTAGTTAACCTCTCTTTTGGCATTATGACCAAAGCAGCACCACAACTTAATATCTTCAGTTTAGGTTTTTCTATCAGCATGGTGTTTGGATTATTTGTTCTGTGGATCACCCTGATTAATGTACCAACTCATTTTGAAAATCAGTGGTTGCGTGGCATCACCACCATGTGTGAATTATTAAATGGTGTTTGTGAGAAACAACCCTAAAGGGAGCTTAGTATGGCTGAAAATGAGAATGGTACAGAACGCTCCGAGGAAGCCACACCGGACAAAATCCGTAAATCCAAAGAGAAGGGACAGGTTGCCCGTTCAAAAGAGCTTGCAACCGCCTCGGTACTTATCTCGGCTGCTTTTGCATTATTAGTTTTTGGTGACCGATTAGCCTATGAACTGTCTGTGATGATGAAATATTCGTTCACCTTTGAGCGAAGTGTGTTGTTTTCCCCTGAATACCTCTGGATCCATTTAACGACAAGCTTTAAAGGCTTGGCGATGCCGATGTTTATTATTTTATTTATGTTATTTGTCATCTCTATTTTAGGCAGTTCGCTACTTGGGGGGATGATATTCAGCACTAAATCGATGATGCCTAAATGGAGTCGACTTAGCCCTAAAGCGGGGTTAAAACGTATGTTAGGGATGCAAGCCTGGGTCGAGCTTCTAAAATCTATCTTAAAAGTGCTGGTGGTTATCGGTGTTGCATGGACGATTTTAGCGATGACCTTTGAGCAGATTTTAAACCTTTCTATGACACCGTTACCGGGTAGTGTGTTTGAAGCGTTAGATATGATCACTTGGATGTTTATCTTACTCTGTTGTTCACTGTTGGTGATTGTGGCTGTTGATGTACCCTATCAAATTCACAAGCATAGCCAAGAGTTGAAAATGACTAAGCAGGAGGTTAAAGATGAATATCGTAACTCCGAGGGTAAGCCGGAAGTTAAGCAGCGAATTCGTCAACTGCAATATGAAGCTTCACAACGTAAAATGATGGGCGATGTGCCCGATGCCGATGTAATCGTAACAAACCCAACCCATTATTCGGTTGCCATTAAGTATGAGCAAGATGGTGAACGAGCTCCTTATATCGTCGCCAAAGGTGTCGATTTTATGGCGCTTAAAATCCGCGAAGTTGCCCGTGAATATGAAATCCCTGTGATGGAGGCTCCGCCTTTATGTCGTGCTATTTACCATACAACAGAAATTGGTGATGAGGTCCCTGAGGAGTTATTTATCGCGATTGCGCAAGTACTTGCTTATATTTATCAGCTAGATCAGTTTCGTAAGGGAAAATCAGGTCGACCCAAGCCACTACCGAATGATTTAAAAATACCCAAAGGGTTTCAATATAACGACTAAGTTCATGTTTTAAAAATATTTTTCGCACATGGCTTGATGCTTGCTTCATAATATGACCACAAAAAAAATATAGGTTATTCCCATTAATACATTACTCACCTCTTTATGGCTGAATAAAGCCAAAATGCTTTCCGGTATTGGTACGCCAATCATGGTATTAGCGGCATTAGCAATGGTTGTTTTGCCGATGCCAACGCTGCTACTTGATATGCTGTTTACGTTCAATATTGCACTTGCATTAGTAGTGTTGTTGGTGTCTATTTACACCAAAAAACCATTAGATTTTGCTGCTTTTCCAACGGTGCTTTTAATCGCCACATTAATGCGTTTAGCCTTAAACGTTGCATCCACACGTGTTGTTTTACTCGAAGGACATCAAGGTGGTGCTGCTGCCGGTAATGTAATTGAAGCATTTGGTTCGGTGGTTATTGGTGGGAATTTAGCGGTGGGGTTAATCGTCTTCTTGATTTTGATGATTATTAACTTTGTGGTAATCACTAAAGGTGCTGGCCGTATCTCCGAGGTTAGTGCCCGCTTCACGCTAGACGCAATGCCAGGTAAGCAGATGGCGATCGATGCCGATTTGAATGCCGGACTGATTGATCAAGAGCAAGCACGTTCAAGGCGTGAAGAGGTCACCATGGAAGCTGATTTTTATGGTTCGATGGATGGTGCGAGTAAGTTTGTTAAAGGTGATGCGATTGCGGGCATCATGATTCTTTTCATTAATATTATTGGTGGTTTTATCATTGGGATGTCTCAGTATGACCTTCCGATGGCAGAAGCGGCTGAAATTTACACTATTTTAACTATTGGTGATGGACTGGTTGCCCAGATACCTTCGCTGTTACTTTCGATAGCCGCTGCCATTACAGTGACGCGTGAGAATACTTCTGCGGATATGGGCGGACGTGTGTTGGGTCAAATGTTTGACGATCCTAAAGCATTGATGATCACCGCGGGTATTTTATTAATAATGGGTATTGTACCTGGCATGCCACACCTTGCGTTTTTAACACTCGGTGGTATTGCGGCGGGTGGTGCTTACTGGCAGTTAAATCGTGTTAAAAAACAACAAGCTTTAGCTGAGTCAGGTGAAGCGGGAGGCGCAGTTGCAACTGCAAGAGAGTCTTCAGAACCTAAAGAACTTGGTTGGGATGATGTGAGAAGTGTTGATACCATTGGTTTAGAAGTCGGTTATCGCCTGATTCCTTTGGTCGATAAAAGTCAAGGTGGTGAACTATTAGATCGTATTAAAGGCGTGCGTAAGAAGCTATCACAAGAGATGGGCTTTTTAATTCCTCCGGTACATATTCGTGACAATTTGGATCTATCTCCCAATAACTACACCATTTCGTTGATGGGCGTCGCCTCTGGTAGTGCAGATATTTATCATGATAAAGACATGGCGATTAATCCCGGGCAAGTATTTGGCCCTATTGAAGGGGTTGCGGGTATTGATCCCGCTTTTGGTTTAGAAGCAACTTGGATTGATGAACCGCAGCGTGAACAAGCGCAAGCATTAGGTTACACCGTTGTTGATACCGCAACCGTTGTTGCCACACACCTTAGTCAAATTTTAACCAATAATGCAGCCCAACTGTTAGGGCATGAAGAAGCACAAAGCTTGTTAGATCTGCTGGCTAAGAAAAACCCTAAATTGGTGGAGGGGTTAGTACCTGAAATTTTGAGCTTGAGTACGGTAGTTAAAGTGTTGCAGAGTTTATTAAACGAGAATGTTGCAGTACGTGACATCCGCACGATTGTACAAACATTAGTTGATTATGGTCCACGCAGTCAAGACCCTGAAGTACTCACTGCAGCTTGTCGTATCTCATTGAAACGCATGATAGTACAGGAGATAATAGGTAACGAAAACGAACTGCCGGTGATCACCTTGTCAACGGATTTGGAACAAATCTTGCATCAATCAATGCAGGCGGGTGGAAATGAGGGCGCAGGTATTGAGCCTGGACTAGCTGAACGTATTCAAACGTCACTCATTGAGGCGTCACAACAGCAAGAGTTGATCGGTCAACCTTCAGTATTACTGACGTCGGGGATTTTAAGGGGCACGCTTTCGAAATTTGTTAAACACACGATTCCAAGTTTACATGTACTCTCTTATCAGGAAATTCCTGATGATAAACAGATAAAAATAATTAGTTCAATAGGGCAATAGCTGGGTATAACAGATGAAAATTAAACGTTTTTTTGCAAAAGATATGCGTACAGCGATGGTTGAGGTTAAGGAAGTCTTAGGTCCTGATGCCGTGATTATGTCCAATAAAAAGGTCGTCGGCGGTATTGAGATTGTTGCTGCCGTGGACTATCAAGCTCAACAAGCTGAAATAAGTAAAAAAGAAGATCCATTAAACGCATTACAAGATGACAATGTGCAGTTATCTTCACGTTCTACCAAAGCACCCATTAAATTACAAAAAAGCGCGCGTAATGGCGCTAAAGAGAGTGGCGAAGATTTTGCTAAATCATTGAACTCATTCTTTGGTAAAGTTGAATCACAACAAGCAAAAAACAGATCAAGAAAACCGGTTAAACCAGCGCTACAAACAAGAGATGAACTACCTGCTTTTTCTGCTGTTTCAGAGCAGGTAAGTCAAACGAACAGACCAAAAACATTAGCTGAACAACAGAATTGGGCGGCGACAGAACAGCCACTAAAAGTGAACGCGAGCATTCGTCGAACAACACCTGCACCTTCACGTAATGATAATCAAGAAATTGCCAAAATTAGTGCGGAAGTGGAATCATTACGTAAACTACTTGAACATCAAGTTTCTGGTTTGATGTGGCAGGAGATGGAACGCAAGGAACCAATTCGTGCGATGATCATTAAGTGGTTGACTAAAGCTGGTTTTTCAGACGATATTGCCGATCAACTTGCGAGTTACATCCCAGAAGATGCGTCTTCGACTGAAGTTCAGCAATATATTCAGGCATTATTACAAGATAAGATTTATATTGGCAAAAACGAGATATTATCGCAGGGTGGTGCAATTGCATTACTTGGCCCAACAGGGGTTGGCAAAACGACTACTATCGCCAAACTTGCAGCACAATTTGCAATGAAATATGGTGCAGATCAAGTGGCGTTAATAACTACCGATACATACCGTATCGGCGCACATGAGCAACTGGCTACCTATGGGAAAATAATGGGTTGTAGTGTTCGTGTCGCAAAGGATGCTGATGAGTTATCGGAAATTTTGTATCAGTTTCGAGAGAAACGATTGGTATTGATTGATACCGCAGGGATGGGGCAACGAGATATTCGTTTATCGGAACAACTTGATACGTTAATGCGTAATAGTCGTGTTAATATTCAAAGCTATCTTGTTGTTTCTTCTACTGCACAACGACGTGTTGTTGAAGAAGCGATGGATCATTTTAAACGTATACCTCTTTCTGGTTGTATTTTAACCAAAGTAGATGAGAGTATTGGTTTAGCAGAGTTATTAAGTGTAACCATGCAACATGCGCTGCCGATAAGTTATGTAACCACGGGACAGCGTGTGCCCGAAGATATTGAGATCGCTAGCATTGACAACCTTATTTCAGGTACGTTAGCGACGATGAATGAGATCTTTGAGCAAGAGCAGCATCAATGGTTTAGCAGTTTCGAAAATGAATAGAATTTAGTATTTAGAATCAATAATTTAGATGAGTGTAATATGATTTCAGACCAAGCAAGTGGGTTAAGAAGAATGAAAAACAACCAAGTAAAGGTCATTGCTATCACAGGCGGTAAAGGTGGTGTGGGCAAAACAAATGTGACTTTGAATATGGCTGTTTCTCTTGCTCAACGTGGTAAGCGCGTGCTGGTATTAGATGCCGATTTAGGTCTTGCTAATGTCGATGTGCTTTTAGGTATTCGTGTCACTAAAAACCTTTCGCATGTATTGTCTGGTGAATGTACTTTGGATGAGGTGATTGTTGAAGGTCCAGAGGGAGTGATGATTATTCCTGCCACCTCAGGCACTCAATCAATGGTTGAGCTTAGTGATGTTGAACATGCTGGCCTTATTCAAGCATTTAGCTCATTGCAAACACCTATCGATATGTTACTTGTTGATACCGCTGCAGGTATCTCCAATATGGTGGTTAGCTTTGCACAAGCAGCTCAAGATGTGGTGATGGTGGTTTGTGATGAACCGACATCTATTACCGATGCTTACGCCTTAATTAAAATATTAAGTAAGCAAAACGGTGTTTATCGATTCAAAATTGTTGCCAATATGGTGCGTAGTTTACGTGAAGGGCAAGATCTCTTTACCAAGCTAACTCGTGTAACAGACCGTTTCTTAGATGCCTCATTAGAGCTTGTTGCCTGCATACCATTTGATGGCAATGTACGCCAAGCGGTGCGAAAACAAAAAGTAGTGGTGCAAGCTTTTCCTAAAACGCCTGCTTCTTTAGCCTTTAAAGCATTAGCCAATAGGGCTTGTGACTGGCCAATTCCGCATCAGCCCGGAGGACACCTAGAATTCTTCATTGAAAAATTATTACTTAATAATGTAGATGAGCGACTTCGGTGATCAAGGCAAAAGGTTATTATAACAATACTTCAGACCTGATTGATCGTCATACTGAGTTGGTGCAAAAAATAGCTTACCATCTCATTGCTAGGTTGCCACCTAGTGTGATTGTCGATGATCTCATTCAGTCTGGCATGATTGGTTTGCTTGAAGCGGCAAGAAACTTTGATGCCAGTAAAGGGGCTAGTTTCGAAACCTTTGCAGGTATTCGAATTCGTGGTGCAATGCTCGATGAGATGCGTCGCGGCGATTGGGTACCAAGATCGGTACATAAAAATAGTCGCAGTATCGCAACCGCCATTGCTAGCGTAGAAAAGCAAACTGGACGCGATGCCAAAGAAGCTGAAATAGCAGAAGAGTTATCATTAACATTGCCAGAGTATCAGCATATGTTACGTGATGTTAACTGTGCAAAATTAGTGGCCTATGAAGACCTTGCTGGCTCCGAAGAGGGCTTATGTAATGAGTCTGTTAGCCATGATGGTATTTTTAACGAAGTGAGCGAAGCGCAATTTGCGAGTAAGCTCGTGACGATGATAAAAGAACTACCAGAGCGAGAGGCATTAGTCTTATCACTCTATTACGATGAAGAATTAAACCTTAAAGAGATAGGCTTAGTATTGGATGTCAGTGAATCAAGGGTGAGTCAGATTCACTCTCAAGCATTGCATCGCTTAAAAGCAAAGGCGCAAGCAGTATAGTTAACCGCCATTATTGCCATCTTGATAAGAGATAGATCACAGTTGGCTCAACAATAAAAAAAATTATAGCTTTTGATTACGTCTTTTTTTACTATCTACTTAGTATAAGTTTCAATTAGTTATAGAAAAATTTAGTTTTTACCTAGGGGAACGTTTTGGACAGAAATATGAAAGTACTCATTGTGGATGATTTTTCAACAATGAGAAGAATAATTAAGAATTTATTAAGAGATCTTGGGTTTACCAATACCTTCGAAGCTGATGATGGAAATACTGCGTTACCCATGCTTAAAGATGGCGGATTCGACTTTGTGGTAACTGATTGGAATATGCCGATCATGCAAGGGATTGATCTGTTAAAAGAGATTAGAAAAGACCCTAAATTAAAACACTTACCTGTTCTAATGGTAACGGCAGAAGCAAAAAGGGAGCAGATTATTGAAGCGGCACAGGCTGGTGTAAATGGTTATATTGTAAAGCCTTTCACAGCTGGCACATTAAAAGAGAAGCTAGACAAAGTATTTGAGCGTTTAGGTTAAAGGGGGAATGTATGGCCGATCAAATAGTGCCACTTCTCTCGCTATCACAAGCCAAAGCGTTAGTTGCTCACTTAGAAGCAAATGAGATAATTGCAGCAAATGAAATTGTAGAACAAGCAAGCGACATATCGATAAGTGAAGGTCAGGTTTTTGAAAAAGTAGGTGAATTAACCCGTGAATTACATGACGCGTTAGTGAGTTTTCAAAATGATACCCGATTAATCGATATGGCTGGTCATGATATCCCTGACGCTAAGCTACGACTAAATTATGTTATTGAGATGACTGACAAAGCGGCAAATAAGACCATGGATGCGGTTGATAATTGCCTACCTATTGCAGATAAGTTAATTGCAGATCTTGATGCGGTAAAACCAAGTTGGCAAGGCTTGATGAACCGTGAGCTCGCTTTAGGTGATTTTAAAAAGCTTTGTCACCAGATTGATGGATTAATCGAAGAATCTTCATCCAGTGCGATAAACCTACGCACTTCTTTAACCGATATTTTAATGGCACAAGATTTTCAAGACCTAACCGGACAGATGATTCGGCGTGTGATCGATCTTGTACAAGAGATCGAATTAAAATTAGTTGGTATTTTAACGGTTTGTAGTAGTGAAGAAAACGCTGAGATAAAAAAAGAGACAGCGTGTATAGATAACAATATTAAGGCGGAAGGGCCAATCATCGATGCCGAATCGCGTGATGATGTTGTTAATGGGCAAGATGATGTGGATGATTTACTGTCTAGTTTAGGATTTTAAGGGAATGGAAAATGACATTTGAAGTAGATGAAGAGATTCTGCAGGACTTTTTAGTTGAAGCAGGCGAAATTTTAGAATTGTTATCTGAACAACTGGTGGAACTAGAAAATAATCCTAATGATAGCGAATTACTCAATGCCATTTTTCGAGGTTTTCATACCGTAAAAGGAGGTGCGGGGTTTTTATCACTGACCGAATTGGTAGAGACATGTCATGGTGCTGAAAATGTATTTGACTGCTTACGCCAAAAAAACCGTAGTGTAAGTTCTGCACTAATGGATACTATATTAGCTGCACTTGATGTCATTAATGCGCAATTTGATGCGGTTCAAACCGGTGAAGAGGCAACACCGGCACCTGCTGAGATCGTTGCAGAATTGCATCGTTTAAGTAAGCCAGAATCTGCAGATGAAGTTGTTGAACCAGAAGTATTACAAGAAGAAGCTTTAGACAGCGTCGCGCCATCGGCGAGTGAAGAGATAGACGACTTTGAGTTTGATGCATTATTAGATGAGCTTCATGCTCAATCTGGTTCAGCACTCGCTGCACAACCCGCTAGTCCTGAAAATGCAGAGATAAGCGAAGATGAGTTTGAATCATTATTAGATGAATTACATGGTACAGGTAAACACGCAATCACATTGCCAGATACGCCTAGTGCTGCAGCGATTGATGAAATTGGTGATGATGAGTTTGAATCGTTACTCGATGAACTACATGGTAAAGGGGCGCATTCTGGCGTACCCGTAAAAGAAACGGTACTAGAAAGTAGCAGCGATGAAATTACTGACGATGAATTCGAATCATTATTAGATGAGCTTCATGGCGCCGGGAAAAGTGTTCAAAATACCACTTCAGTAACGCCAACGGTAACTAAAACTGTCGAGCAAGTTGTGCAACAACCTACTAGCACTGCGCCGATAAAAGCCATTAAAAAATTCCCTGTTAAAACAGAGGTTGTAGCGACACCTGCTACTAAAGCCCCCGTGAAAGCTGCCGTTGCTAAAGCGGAACCAACTGTGCGTGTAGATACCGCAATTCTTGATGAAATAATGAATATGGTTGGCGAGTTGGTCTTAGTGCGAAATCGTCTCGTTAGTCTTGAAACGACTTCTGAAGATGAAGAGATATCAAGAGCGGTTGCTAACCTCGATATCGTGACGGGTGACCTACAAGGTTCAGTGATGAAAACGCGAATGCAACCAATCAAAAAAGTATTTGGTAAATTCCCGCGTGTAGTACGTGATTTAGCGCGTACATTAGGTAAAGATATTCGCCTTGATTTAGTCGGCGAAGAGACCGATTTAGATAAAAACCTAGTGGAAGCATTAGCGGATCCACTGGTGCATTTAGTCAGAAACTCTGTCGATCATGGCATCGAAATGCCTAATGTTCGTATGCAATCCGGAAAAGGTAAAGAGGGAAGAGTATTACTTTCAGCCTCACAAGAGGGCGATCATATTCTATTAGTCATCGAAGATGATGGCGCCGGAATGGATGCGAACAAGCTGAAACAGATTGCAATGGATAAAGGTATTCTGGATCAGGACGGTGCTGATCGCATGTCTGATAGAGATGCTTATTCATTAATTTTTGCGCCGGGTTTTTCAACCAAAGAAGAAATATCAGACATCTCTGGTCGTGGCGTTGGAATGGATGTGGTGAAAACCGGCATCACTAAGCTCAACGGTACAATATCGATTGACTCAGCGCTGGGTAAAGGCACGCGTTTAGAGATAAAAGTCCCCTTAACATTAGCGATTTTACCGACCTTAATGATTGTGGTTTCAGAGCAAACATTTGCATTACCATTAACCAATGTAAATGAAATATTCCATCTTGATCTAAGTAAAACCAACATGGTTAACAATCAACTTACCATTGTTATTCGTGATAAAGCGATTCCTCTTTTCTATTTAAGCGATTGGTTAGCACCTAATAAACCTAGCGTTGAAAAGGGAACCGGTGTTGGACATGTTGTTATCGTTCAACTGGGTGTACAGCAGATAGCGTTTGTTGTTGATGCATTATTAGGTCAGGAAGAGGTGGTTATCAAAGCGCTTGATAAGTTACTTTCAGGGACTCCGGGCATGGCGGGTGCGACCATCACCAGTGATGGTGGTATTGCATTAATTTTAGACTTACCAAGTCTACTAAAACATTACGCATAAACGATGTCATAAATGACGCATAAAAGGTTAGGGAATGAGATGGCGATAAAAGTATTAGTTGTTGATGATTCAAGTTTTTTCAGACGTCGTGTCAGTGAAATAATTAATAAATCGCCTGCATTAGAAGTTATTGGTACCGCCAACAATGGTCAGGAAGCAATTGAACTGGTTGCGAAGCTAAAACCTGATGTTGTTACCATGGATATTGAGATGCCTGTGATGGATGGCATCACTGCGGTGAAGCACATCATGGCAACAAATCCATTGCCAATTTTAATGTTTTCCTCATTAACCCATCAAGGCGCAAGTGCAACGTTAGATGCACTTGAAGCAGGGGCAAGTGATTTCTTACCTAAAAAGTTTGAAGACATTGCACGCGATAAAGAGGAAGCGATTAAGCTATTACAGCAGCGCATTCAAGCTATCGCATCACGAAGAGTCGCACGCGCTTTCCCCAAATTCAGTAACAGAGAGGTGCCTGTTAAAGCGAAGCCTGCACTTTCGGCACTAAAAAAACTGAATGAGCATAATTTAGCGACACCTGCAAATAGTACGAGAGAAGCGGTTGCTGCGCGTCCGGTGACAAGAAAGCCGATTACCGCCTCAAGTACAAATAAGTTTTTTAAAGCTTCTGGTAAGAACTATGATGTACTTGCCATCGGCACCTCAACAGGCGGTCCTGTTGCACTGCAGACGGTCTTATCTGCTCTTCCTCGTGATTTCAAACTGCCTATCTTGTTGATTCAACATATGCCGGGAACCTTTACCAAGGCGTTTGCTGATCGTCTAAATGGTCTTTGTCAGATTAGTGTTAAAGAGGCAAGTGATGGTGATATTTTAAAACCAGGATGTGCTTATTTAGCGCCAGGTGGACAACAGATGTTGGTCGATGGTCGCGCTGGGCATGGAAAAGTTCGTCTTCATGCAGGCAGTGAAAAGCTTAATTATAAACCTAGTGTGGATATCACTTTTGCTTCGTTATCTAAATTGTATGGGAAAAAAGTTTTAGCGGTGGTGTTAACCGGCATGGGCGCTGATGGTCGTGAAGGTGCGCGTATGTTGAAAGAAAAAGGTGCTGAAATTTGGGCACAAGATGAAGCGAGTTGTGTTGTATATGGTATGCCGCAAGCGGTCACTAAAGCGGGAATTGCAACCGAATCGTTAGCACTTGATCAAGTTGCTAAGCGTATTTTAGTGGAATTAAAGCATGAATAAGCTGGGGTTGCTTGGTTTTGCCATCATTATTATTAGTATCCTATTTGCACAAAGCTACCATGGTTCATCAATAGCGGGGTTGTTTGATCTGCCCGCTTTTCTTATCGTATTTGGTGGCACGGTTGGTGCTATTTTTATACAAACATCTTCTAAACAGCTATTACATGCACTTAAGCTTTTACCTAAAATATTTACGACGCCTAAATTATCCTTACGTGAGCAGTCATTAAAAATACAGGCATGGTCACAGCACTCTCGTCAGCATGGCTTACTTAGCCTAGAGCAACTAACTGATCAACGCTTAGACCCCTTCACTCAAAAAGGGTTATCAATGCTGATTGATGGCAGTGATCAGATAGTATTGCAAGACGTGCTACAACAGGATATTGACCTTGAGAGTGAGCATAATGAACGCAGTGCGCAGATATATGAATCGATGGGAGGTTATAGCCCAACTATCGGTATTATTGGTGCGGTGCTTGGCTTAATACAAGCGATGAGTTATTTAGACCAACCAGAAAAATTAGGTGCTGGCATTGCGGTTGCATTTCTTGCGACCATTTATGGTGTCGGTTTTGCTAACTTTATCTACCTACCGATTGCCAATAAAATTCGTCTTCATTATCAATATATCGCACTCTATAAAGAGATGACGTTAATCGGACTGTTATCGATTGCATATGGTGATAATAGCTTGTTACTCAAACGCCGTTTACACGCTTATATCGATCGAGCTTCCTATTAATGCGCGTTCGTCCACGCTCAAGAATGCAGATGCAGAAAGGCAATGATATTCATCGCTGGACAGTCTCTTTTGCTGATTTTATGACGTTAATGTTTGCCGTTTTCGTGGTTTTATATGCGGTTGCTGCAAACGATAAAGAGCAATATAAAGAGGTGATGTTAAGTATTCAAAATGCCAGTAAATTACTGAATCAGTCGCTACTCAGTAGTAATATGGAAGGGGTATTAACCCATAATAGTAATAGTCTTATTGAGGATGCAGGTCCTGCGTTACTTTCGCAGCGCACGCCAATTCAAGAAAAGATGCACCCATCAGAAATAGAAACATTGCAGCAAGAGATTGAATCTCCCCAACAGGAGGATGGTTTAAAACAGATTAAATTAGCGCTAGAAAAACTATTTGTTACTGAATTGGATAACCATCGTATTGAGTTAGACCTAAATGGCGACTGGTTAACGATTGAAATGGGAGGCGATATTCTCTTTGCTGGTGGCAGCCACACCTTATTAAACTCTTCTGGTGACGTGGTAAAAAAAATAGCGCAAGTATTGGCACCGGTAAATAACTTACTGCGTATTCGCGGCTATAGTGACCATGAAATAGTCGCCAATGAAATCTATCGCTCAAACTGGGAGCTCTCCGGAATGCGTGCCTTTAGTGTTTTACACGCCTTGAGCGAACAAGGAATTAAAGAACCGAGGATGATTGCTGAGGCTTACGGACGTTTTTCTCCGATTTTAAATGATAACAATGATGTTGAACTGCTAAAAAGTCGACGTGCTGTTATTGCCATATCAGCGTCTCAACTTGCAGTTGCAAAGAGAAACCGGAAATTACCACAAGATAAATCACTACAATCTGATAATAAAACTCAACTGAATAGCATCTCGGCCGATAGTAAAGAGATGCGCGAAGTTTACTTACCCAATGATCGATTAATTATTACCACAAGGCAGGAATAGCGTTGTTAGTCTGGACAGTAGCAAATCAAAAAGGTGGTGTAGGTAAAACAACCACCGTTATTTCATTAGCGGGTTTGTTAGTGGAAAGAGGCTTTCGTGTTCTGTTAATTGACACGGATCCGCATGCATCATTGACCAGTTATCTGCAATATGACTCTGACCAGCTACCCGTCAGTTTGTATGATCTTTTTCAGCAACCTGCGCAAACAAAGGCAGACTTAGATCAAGTGATCTTGCCGACGGAGATAAATAACCTTTCTTTAATACCTGCATCGATGGCGTTAGCAACATTGGATCGTGTACTCGGTAATAAAGAAGGAATGGGGCTTTTTTTAAAAAAACAGCTCAAGCTAGTGGAGGATGACTATGATGTTGTCCTGATCGATTGTCCGCCTGTTTTAGGGGTGATGATGGTTAACGCCTTAGCCGCGTGTAGTAAGATTCTTGTACCGGTACAAACTGAGTTTTTAGCCTCAAAAGGGCTAGAGCGAATGGTGAAAACCCTGCAGATAATGCAACAATCACGCGATTCAAATTTTAACTACTGTATTATTCCTACCATGTTTGATAGGCGAACACGTGCATCATTGGATACGCTACAGCAATTAAAGGCGACTTATAAAACAACAGTATGGAGCGGTGTTATTCCTATTGATACTAAATTTCGAGATGCGAGCATCAAACATCTGCCTGTTTCATTATTTGCACGTAATTGTCGCGGCGCCTTTGCTTATGAAACACTACTTAATTACCTGTTACAAATAGAGCCTTATTAATGAAAAACCATAACGACGAAGCGATAGCGAACTACTTTAGTTCGATGTTAAATGAAAAAGCGTCAACAGAGGTTATCGAAGAGACAACGCCTAAAACATTAGCGGTGAATGTTTCTGGTTTACCTGAAAATTTAGTTTTCTCTGAACCTGAACCTGAACCTGAAATTGAGCCAGAAGCCGTGCCAGAAAAAGCATCGGCAGCATGGAAGAATATTGATGTGGAGGAACAATTTCAGGTGCTTTTTTTTGAACTATCAGGTCTCACGTTTGCAGTACCTTTAACCGACTTAGGTGGAATTCATCACCTTGATGATTCAATTAATTCACTGTTTGGTAAACCCGACTGGTTTTCTGGTGTGATGACGCATAATGACTCGCTGTTTAATATTGTTGATACTGCTAAATGGATCAGTACTGGCGAGTCAGCTGAAACACTAAGTTATAGCCACTATATATTATTGGGCGCAACGAAGTGGGGGTTATCCTGCGAGAAGCTGTTAGGCACAGAAACGTTAACTCGATCGCAAATAAAGTGGCGAGAAGCACAAGGGAAACGACCTTGGCTTGCGGGCATGGTAAAAGATAAAATGTGCGGGCTTATCCATGTAGAAGAGTTAGTTAAGCTGTTGAATAGTGGTATAAATATACACGGTAAATAGCAGTGAGAAACAAACATTAGCAAGTAACAATTAACATAAAACGATTAATACAACATATTCGATAGGGAATAATATGAATAGAGATACACATGGCTCAGAAAATGGCTCAGATGATGAAGTTTTCCAACGGGTAACGTTTCAGTTAGAAAATGAAACCTATGGAATTAATGTGATGCAAGTTCAAGAGATCTTGCGTTACAGCGAAATTGCAGCGGTACCTGGTGCACCTGATTATGTTTTAGGCATCATTAACCTGCGTGGTAATGTTGTCACTGTTATCGATACACGATCACGTTTTGGCTTAATGCCTGCTGATATCACTGATAACAGTCGCATTGTTATTATCGAAGCTGAAAAACAAGTGATTGGCATTCTGGTTGATAGCGTGGCAGAAGTTGTTTACCTGAAGAAATCTGAGATGGAAGTTGCACCACATGTTGGAACGGAAGAGAGTTCTCAGTTTATACAAGGTGTCACTAATCGTGATGATGGTCTGCTTATTTTGGTTGATTTAAATAAGTTACTCAGTGATGATGAGTGGGATGAGTTAAGCCTACTATAAAATAGAGTGAACAATGTATTTACAATATCTACCATGGCTAACACTTGTGTTAGCCTTTGTTTTTTTTATCACTAGCTACCTGTGGATTAAAAAACTAGCGAAAAAAAATAATGCTTTAGAGATACTATTAAAGTCTGTTATGGCCAATAATGAACTCTTTAAACAGCAATTTGTGGAACTTCACTCAGGCAGTATTGGCATGGGTAAGAAGATCCAACAGTTAGAATCTAAAATAATAAAAACTCAAGAAAACCAGCAAAATATTGTCGCTCAAGCACCAGAAAATCGGTTATATACTCGTGCGGCTAAAATGGTTGAATTGGGTGCCTCGATTGATGAGTTAATGGCTGAATGTGAACTTCCACGCGCAGAAGCTGAGTTATTGATCAACTTACACAAAAAATAATGATAGCGTTTATCACCATCCTATCTTTATCTGCAGAGATAAGTTAGGATGCGGTGTCTTAATATGCCCGTTTATTTGAACTTTTTGATTAGGTAGCCTGGATGCTTCGCTGTGAAAAATTAACCTGTGTGCGAGAGGATCGCGTTTTATTCAAAGATCTCAGTTTTGTAATAAAACCAGGTGAAATAGTACAAGTAGAAGGTCCTAATGGCGTTGGAAAAACCAGTCTTTTTCGACTTGTTATTGGATTGTCGTTACCCTATCAGGGAGACATCTTTTGGCAAGATACACCTATCACAGATGATCGTGAACATTTTTATCAGAAACTACTTTATCTCGGCCATAAAACCGGTATTAAACCTGAGTTAACCGCGCTCGAAAATTTACAATTCTTTCAAAAATTGCAACCTAGCCATAAAAATTTAGATCTCTGGGAGATATTGGCAAAAGTAGGGTTAGCGGGATATGAAGATATCATCACGGCGCAACTTTCAGCGGGTCAGCAACGTCGTGTCGCTCTCGCTCGCTTATGGTTAAATGATTGTCCATTATGGATCCTCGATGAACCTTTTACTGCAATTGATAAGTCTGGTGTGAAAGTATTAGAGAACCTATTTCTGCAGCATGCTGCACAGGGGGGGATCGTTTTGTTAACCACCCATCAAGACCTCTCACTCGATAAGAAGCATCTCTCTAAAATTATCTTAGAAAAGCCACAGGATAATTTTTATGTTTAAGGTCTTTTTGCAAGTAGTCAGTAAAGAGCTTAAAGGTGCTTTTAGGCGACAAAGTGATATCTTAAATCCAGTATGGTTTTTTATTATTGTTGTTACCCTATTCCCTCTTGGTATTGGCACTGACCCAATACTATTAGCACGCATTGCACCCGGTGTTATCTGGGTCGCAGCCTTGCTTGCGGCATTGCTCTCTTTTGAGCGATTATTTAAAGATGACTTTATCGACGGCTCACTTGAGCAACTAATGTTGATGCCACATCCTCTTGCGTGGTTAGTAAGTGCTAAAGTATTTGCACATTGGTTATTAACCGGATTACCGATTTTATTTATTTCTCCGTTATTGGCTATTTTTTTATCGATGGAGACAAACACTTATTTTGCATTGTTTTTAACTTTGTTAATTGGTACGCCAATCTTAAGTTTACTGGGGGCTATTGGTGTTGCATTGACTGTTGGTTTGCGTAAAGGCGGAATATTATTAAGCTTAATTATGTTGCCATTAAGTATTCCTATTTTAATCTTTTCAACGTTAGCTATTGATGCGGCTGCTTATGGGCAATCCTATCTCGGCTTGTTAGCACTGTTAGGTGCAATGTTAGTTACATCAATTACCTTAGCCCCTTTCGCGATTGCAGCTTCACTGCGTGTTAGCGTGAGCTGAGTTTATTTAATTTTAGACAGAGAGTTATTTTATTATGTGGAAATGGTTACATCCCTATGCAAAGCCGGAAAAAAGCTATCAACTAGCTGGCAAGTTATTACCTTGGTTTGTTGTCGTCACCGTGATCACCTTTGTAGTGGGTTTAGTATGGGGGCTATTATTCGCTCCGGCTGATTATCAGCAAGGGGATAGCTTCCGCATTATCTATATTCATGTGCCTGCTGCGATGATGGCGATGGCAGCCTACTCAACAATGGCGATTGCCGCTTTTATCGCGTTAGTGTGGCAGATTCGTTTAGCCGAGATGAATATCGCTGCTATTGCGCCAGTAGGTGCCGTGTTTACCTTTATCGCACTTGTTACTGGTGCTGCTTGGGGGAAACCGATGTGGGGCGCTTGGTGGGTCTGGGATGCACGCCTGACTTCTGAACTGATTTTGTTGTTTGTCTATTTAGGTATTATCGCGTTATATAATGCGTTTTCCGATAAAGTATTAGCGGGACGTGCTGCTTCAATATTGACTTTAGTGGGGGTGATCAACTTACCGGTTATTCACTATTCAGTGGTTTGGTGGAATACCTTGCATCAAGGTGCAACGATCATGAAATTTGATAAACCTTCAATGGCACCAGAGATGTTATGGCCACTGATGATTATGATTGTTGGTTTTGCAGCTTTTTTAGGGTCGGTAAGCTTATTACGTTTTAGAAATGAGATATTAGCTCGTGAGAGCCATCGACCTTGGGTAAGTGCATTAGTGACAGATAAATTAAGCGGAGAAAAGTAACATGGCATTCGAATCAATCAGTGATTTCATCGCAATGGGCGGTTATGGGTTTTATGTGTGGTTATCCTACGGATTAACTTTTTTAGCGTTGATCATCTTAGTCGTTAATAGTATTGCTAAAAAAAATAAAATTCTTAAAAACGTTGAACAACGTTTATCTCGCGAACAACGCATTAAAAAAGCACAAAATATGGAAGGTACTTTATGAACCCGAGACGTAAAAAACGTTTATTAATCACCTCTTCATTAGTGGTTGGTTTATCACTGGCGATTGGTTTGGTGCTTTTTGCTCTGCAGCAAAATATTGATCTGTTTTATACCCCAACGGAGATCATCGAAGGTAAGAATGAAACCGGTGTTAAACCAGAGATCGGACAACGACTCCGCGTGGGTGGCATGGTAGTCAATGGCACGGTAAGCCGTGATCCTGAAAGCCTCAAAGTGAGCTTTGATCTGATCGATAACCGTGGTGGTATCGTAACAGTCTTCTTTGATGGTATTTTGCCGGATCTATTTCGTGAAGGACAAGGCATTGTTGCGCAGGGTGAATTATTAACCGCAACGCAAATAGATGCCTTTGAAGTGCTTGCTAAACATGATGAAGAGTATATGCCGCCTGAAGTTGCGGAAGCGCTTGAAGGCATGGACCACTTAAAATCAAATAAACCATAGAGGGTAGATTAATGCTTGCTGAAATTGGTCAATTTACACTGGTCATCGCCTGTATGTTGGCGTTGCTACAAACCGTTTACCCTTTATACGGTATCTATGCACGCGAACAGCGTGCTATCGAATCCGCTAAAGTATTAACTATTTTACAATTCTTTTTTGTTAGTTTGTCGTTAATTATTTTAAGCTACCTTTTTTTGGTAAATGATTTTACCGTGGGTTATATTGCCACCAATTCCAATAGTGCATTACCTTGGTATTATCGCTTATCAGCGGTATGGGGAGCACATGAAGGTTCGCTATTACTATGGGTATTCTTACTCTCATTATGGAGCACTGCGGTTGCTATATTAAGTAAACGCCTTCCCGTTGAGTCGATTGCCCGTGTACTGGCTGTATTAGGCTTGTTATCACTCGGTTTTTATCTGTTTGTATTATTAACCTCTAATCCATTTTTACGTACTTTACCTTACTTTCCCGTTGATGGCCGCGATCTGAACCCGCTGCTGCAGGATATTGGTCTGATATTGCATCCACCGATGTTGTACATGGGGTATGTAGGTTTTTCAGTGGCTTTTGCTTTTGCTATCGCAGCCTTAATGGAAGGGCGCTTAGACAGTGCTTGGGCAAAGTGGTCTCGTCCTTGGACCATGGCTGCTTGGGTATTTCTGACTGTCGGTATCGCACTAGGTAGCTGGTGGGCTTATTATGAATTAGGCTGGGGTGGTTGGTGGTTCTGGGATCCCGTTGAAAATGCTTCATTTATGCCTTGGATAGCGGGTACAGCGCTGATTCATTCCTTAGCTGTGAGTGAAAAACGTGGTGTATTTAAGTCATGGACTGTGTTGCTTGCGATCAGTGCGTTCTCATTAAGCCTGCTAGGTACTTTCTTAGTACGATCTGGGATTTTAGTATCGGTACATGCTTTTGCGAGTGATCCGGCGCGTGGCTTGTTTATTTTAGCGTTTCTAATTTTGGTGATTGGTGGGTCATTACTACTTTATGCTGTGCAAGCATCTAAAGTGAAAAGTCGTGGACGTTTCCAATTATTATCACGTGAAACGATGCTACTTACCAATAATATCCTCTTAATCGCGGCATTGATTGTGGTGTTATTAGGGACGTTATTGCCCCTCGTACATAAAGAGATTGGCTTAGGCAGCATCTCTATTGGCGAACCCTTCTTTAATAGTATGTTTACTATATTGGTGGTGCCCTTTGCGCTGTTTTTAGGTGTTGCACCACTAGTGCGCTGGAAACGTCAAAGCATCAATGAGTTATTTAAACCATTGTTACATTCATTATTGATCACTGTTGTACTTACCTTAGTGTTTCTTTATAGCTTTGCGTCGCATTTTACATGGCTTGCTTTGATGGGCGTATTCTTAGGATTCTGGGTATTGTCGGCAACTTGTTATGAGTTATACCTACGTGCTACACACCGTTTCTCTCTGTTTAAAGGGTTAACTAAGCTCGGCAATAGCCATTGGGCGATGAGTATTGGTCATGCAGGTTTTGCGGTCATGATTATCGGTATTACCATGACCCAAAACTACGATATTGAACGCGATGTTAAGTTAGCGGTAGGGGACAGTATTGCTTTTGAACATTATGATTTCCACTTTGATTCAATCCAAAATATGGATGGTCAAAACTATACGAGTAATGCAGGTGTTTTTACCATTAAAAAAGATGGTAAATATGTTACGACCATGAAATCAGAAAAGCGTATCTATACCGTGCAGCGCATGCCGATGACGGAAGCGGCTATCGATGCCGGTTTCACTCGTGATCTTTATATCGCAATGGGCGAAGTATTACCCGATGGTGCATGGGCAGTACGCATCTATTACAAACCATTCATTCGTTGGATCTGGTTTGGTCCATTAATGATGGGATTTGCAGGCATCATTATGATGATGGATAGACGTTACCGAGTTAAAAAACTGGTTAAAGAGGAGGCATAAATGGCTAATAATCGCAAAAGACTCGTTTTATTGGTGCCATTGGCGATCTTTTTTGTTGGCTGTATCTTCCTTTTTAAAGGTTTATACAGCGATCCTCGTAAGCTCGATTCAGCATTAATTGGGCAACCAGTACCTGAATTCATCTTGCAGGATATTTATGATGAAAATAAACAACATGATGCGTCTATTTTTAAGGGGCAAAAGATGTTGCTTAACGTCTGGGCTACTTGGTGTCCGACCTGTTATGCCGAGCATAAATTTCTTAACCAATTAGCGGCTCAAGGAATGTATATCGTTGGTATGAATTATAAGGATGATCGCAAAAAGGCGATTCGTTGGTTAACGGATCTTAACGACCCTTACCAAATCAGCCTCTTCGATCGTGATGGCATGCTGGGCATGGATCTTGGCGTTTATGGTGCACCTGAAACTTACTTTATCGATAGTAAAGGTATTATCCAATATCGCCATGTAGGTGATTTGAATGAACGTATATGGAAAGAGCAACTTGCTGAGCTCTTCGATGGGATGCAATAAAATGAGAAAATTAATCGTCGCGTTTTTTTTACTTTTTAGCGCTTTTACACCTGCCATTGCTAGCGCTATCGATACTTTTGAATTTGACAATGTTAAACAGGAACAAACGTTCCATGACTTAACCAAAGTATTACGTTGTCCAAAGTGTCAAAATCAAAATATTTCTGATTCCAATGCAGAGCTTGCTAAAGATCTACGTAATAAAACCTATGAGTTGGTTAAAGAAGGTAAAACGGAAGATGAGGTCGTTGATTACATGGTTGCGCGTTTTGGTAATTTTGTGCGTTATGACCCGCCGATGACCCCGGCGACCATCTTCCTATGGTTAGGCCCTCTATTATTTATTATTTTTGGATTCTTGGTGTTATATAAACAGGCTAAGAATAAAAGTAAAAAAGAGGATCAACTTGACAGTGAAGAGACTAATCGCTTACAAAAAATACTAAAACAGGGAGATAAATGATGATTTTACAATTTTGGCTTGGCGCCATTTTGTTACTTATTATTGCATCTGTAATATTTTTAATCCCCTTTTTAGGCGCTAAAAATAATACTAAAAGCAGTAGTCATGATAAGCGTAATCAGTTGAATCGTGCACTATATGATGTACGAGTAGCTGAAATTGAAAAGGATGATGAACAGGGGTTATTGATTGATAAAGATAAAATCATCAATGAGCTGCAACATAATTTATTAGACGATATTAACGATCAACAAGTAGCGTCGGTGGGCAATAAAAGTAAGTTAATCTGGTTACCTGGGTTATTGGTACTGACCTTAGGGTCAATAGCAATGTACTGGTCTGTTGGTGCTTACCAAGAGGTAAATAACTGGCAAAATACGCTACATCGCTACCCAGCACTTCAAGACAAACTGTTTAATGATCCTGATGCGCGTCCAACGGAACAGGATTTGCGTGATATTATGTTAGGGTTACGCACGCAGCTTGCTAATGATGCAAATGATGCTGATGGATGGCTGTTATACAGTCGTTTAGGTATGGTATTTAAAGATACTGAGTTGGCATTAGATGCGATCAAAAAAGCCTATGCATTAACACCAGAGTCAGTTGATGTGGTACTTGTTTATGCACAATTAAAGATGCAAAAAGGAGATGAGTATTCGCAGCAACAAGCGGAAATGATGTTAGCTCAATTGCTTGCTGATAACCCTACAGAGCTTCAGGCTTGGTCAATGTATGCGTTTATGGCACTTGAAAAACAAGATTTCTCCGCTGCGATTCAACGCTGGACGCAGATGTTAACCTTGGTTGATAGTGATTCAGAACAAGCGGGAATGCTGCGCGATAGCATTGATTATGCGAATACCCAAATGCAATCTCAAGATAGTGATGCGATGAGTACATCTAATTCATCGCTACCAACAGTGCAACAATCAACTCAGAAAACATTAGAAAGTGCTACCCTAGATGAAGCGGGTAAGCCGATCTATACGGTGAACATTTCCATTTCTGATGCGGTATTAGTTCCTGAGTCTGGTTTTTTAATCGTTTATGCACAAGCTGTTTCTGGCCCTAAAATGCCGATTGCTGCAGTGAAATTTGCATTAACGACGTTGCCTGTTTCAACGCAAATATCAGACGCTAATGCGATGATGCAGGGCATGAAGCTAAGTGACCAGAGTGAGTTTGTTATTAAAGCTCGACTTTCTAAAAGCGGTAATGTCATGAATAAAGAAGGGGATTGGCAAGGTACGAGTACGGTAATCGAAGCTGGACAACTCACACCGATAAATATTGTTATTAGTGAGCAGCTTTAAGGGTAAAATCGAGGGGGCATAATGGGAAAAGGAGTTCTACGATTACCATTATTTGTATGTTTGGTAATGATGCCAATAATGGCTTCAGCACAAACGGTTAATGGAGATTATGAGTATCAAACTCATATGAGTGATCCTATCGAGCCTATAAACCGTGTCATCTGGGATTTTAACTATCTTGTTCTTGATGCCTATATCTATAAGCCAGTTACTGAGACGTATGTTGATTGGATTCCTGATGGCGGACGAAAGGCAATAAATAATTTTGTTTTAAATTTTGATGAACCATCAACGATGGTAAATAATTTAATTCAATTAGAGTTTAAACATGCGGCAGGCGCTTTTGTCCGGTTTTCTCTTAATTCCACCTTTGGACTATTGGGTTTTTTTGATGTCGCTGAGCATGGTGGTGTGCCTCGACGACGAGAAACATTTAGTAATGTGCTTGGGCATTGGCATATTCCACATGGTGCATATTTAATGTTGCCGGTGATAGGTCCGCGAAGCGTGAGGAAACTCGTCGGTGGCGTTGTTGATGGGTTATATTTCCCAATGAGCTACCTTAGTTTTTGGCAAAGTACTGCGCTATGGGGATTAGATGGAATAGATAAACGTGAAAGCGTGTTGGGACAAGAGAAACTATTAGATCAATCGCTAGACCCTTACATTTTTGCCAAAGAAGCTTATATGCAATATGAAGCTTTTAAATTTTATCAAAATAGTGAAGATTTAAATCTGCTTATCGAGGAGCAGCAACAACAATCATTCGACCAAGAGCAGGACCTCGATGCGTTTATGGATGAGATTGATTAGAGGATTAGATAACTAAGTATGAATATAATTACAATTGATGGCCCAAGTGGCTCAGGAAAAGGCACTGTTTGTCATATATTGGCGAGTAAATTAGGCTGGAACCTCTTAGATAGCGGCGCGTTATACCGTATTTTGGCCTATGCTGCGTTACAAGAGAAAGTTGCTCTAGACAATGATCTGCAACTAGCTGAACTCGCGTTGAATTTAAAGGTTGCATTTATCTCTAATGGAGCTGGAGTTGATACCATACTCAATGGTGAGAATGTTGGCGATAAATTGCGTACCGAAGTAGTGGCTGAGTCGGCTTCAAAGGTCGCATCCATTCAAGTCGTACGTGATGCATTGCTGGAGCGACAAAAAGCATTTTACCAAGAGCCTGGGTTAATTGCTGACGGTCGCGACATGGGAACCGTGGTTTTTCCTGATGCGCCGATTAAAGTATTTTTAGATGCAAGTGCCGAAGAGCGAGCACAGCGCCGTTTTAATCAGTTGCAAAATAAAGGTTTTGATGTTAGCATCGCGCAAATTTTAAGCGAAATCAAAGAACGTGATTTTCGTGATCGAAATCGCACTGTTGCGCCATTAAAGCCAGCAAGTGACGCTATAGAGATCGATTCGACCTCATTAACTATTGATGAAGTTGTTAGTCAAGTTGTTGATTTAGTTAAGCTTAAATTAAATTTGGCAGTGAAATAATTTACTGCTTTTTATATATCATTTTATGGATGAAATGATAATTTTTCTTGCCTCCCTCGCGAATGGATTGTGATGGGTTGTATAAAATAAGTGTGAATAAATAGATGATGGAATCTTTTGCTGAACTATTTGAAGAATCTCTTCAACAGGTAGAAACTCGCCCTGGTACAATTGTTAAAGGTACAATTGTTGGAATCCGTAACAACCTAGTATTCGTTGATGCTGGTCTTAAATCTGAAGCTGCTATTGACGTTGCTGAATTTAAGAACGCTGCTGGCGAAATTGAAGTTGTTGTTGGCGATGTTGTAGACGTAGCGTTAGACGCGGTAGAGGACGGTTTCGGTGAAACTAAACTTTCTCGTGAAAAAGCTAAACGTCACGAAGCTTGGATCCAGCTTGAGAAAGCATACGAAGACCAAGAAACAGTTATCGGTGTTATCAACGGTAAAGTTAAAGGTGGTTTCACTGTTGAATTAAACGGTATTCGTGCATTCTTACCTGGCTCATTAGTTGACGTACGTCCGGTACGTGACACTGCTCACCTTGAAAACAAAGATATTGAATTCAAAGTGATCAAACTTGATCAAAAACGTAACAACGTTGTTGTATCTCGTCGTGCTGTTATCGAAACTGAAAACAGTGCTGAACGTGAAGAGCTACTTGAAAATCTTCAAGAAGGTCAAGACGTTAAAGGTATCGTTAAGAACCTAACTGACTACGGTGCATTCGTAGATCTAGGTGGTGTTGACGGTCTATTACATATTACTGATATGGCTTGGAAACGCGTTAAGCACCCAAGTGAAATCGTAAATGTTGGTGATGAAATCAACGTTAAAGTTCTTAAGTACGATCGTGAGCGCACTCGTGTTTCTCTAGGTCTTAAGCAACTTGGTGAAGATCCATGGGTAGCAATCGCTAAGCGTTACCCTGAATCAACTCGTTTAACTGGTAAAGTAACTAACTTAACTGATTACGGTTGTTTCGTAGAAATTGAAGAAGGCGTTGAAGGTCTTGTTCACGTTTCTGAAATGGATTGGACTAACAAAAACATCCACCCATCTAAAGTTGTTAACTTAGGTGACATGGCTGAAGTTATGGTTCTAGACATCGACGAAGAACGTCGTCGTATTTCTCTAGGTCTTAAACAGTGTAAAGCTAACCCATGGGAAGAGTTCTCTTCAACACACGATAAAGGCCAGAAAGTTTCTGGTAAAATCAAGTCTATTACTGACTTCGGTATCTTCATCGGTCTTGACGGTAACATCGATGGTCTAGTACATCTTTCTGATATCAGCTGGGATGTTGAAGGCGAGAAAGCAGTTCAAGAGTACAAAAAAGGCGACGAAATCGAAGCTGTTGTACTACAAGTTGACCCAGAGCGTGAACGTATCTCTCTAGGTATCAAACAAATTGCTGCTGACCCATTCAATAACTACCTTGCAGAAAACAAGAAAGGTGCTGTTGTTGTTGGTACTATCGCAGAATCTGATGCAAAAGGTGCTGTTGTAACTCTTGCTGATGGCGTTGAAGGTTACATTCGTGTTGCTGATATTTCACGTGATCGTATCGAAGATGCATCTACTGTACTTAAAGCTGGTGATTCAATTGAAGCTAAATATGTTGGTGTTGATCGTAAAAACCGCGTAATTAGCCTTTCTGTTAAAGCGAAAGATGAAGCTGAAGAGAAAGAAGCAATTGATAGCTTAAAAGAACAAGATGAAGCAAGCATGGGTAATGCGATGCTTGACGCATTTAATGCAGCTAAAGGCAAATAATTAATTGAAGTGGGCTTTTTTCGCCCACTTTTCTTAACTGGAGTCTATACTTACTGCATTCGTTAATTTTTAAATGAGGTAGAATATGACTAAGTCTGATTTAATTGAAAGACTAACCAGCAAGCACTTTCAATTGTCAATTAAAGAAGTAGAAGATAGCGTAAAGGAATCGCTGCAACTAATGACTGATTCACTTGCTCAAGGTGAGCGAATTGAAGTTAGAGGTTTTGGTAGTTTCTCATTACATTATCGCGCACCACGTATCGGACGTAATCCTAAGACAGGAGATAAAGTCGAATTAGGTGGCAAGCATGTTCCGCACTTTAAACCTGGCAAAGAGTTGAGAGAGCGAGTTAATGCCGTTAATGCTTAATGCATAACACATTTAAAATGGTGCTTATAAAGCACCATTTTTTTTGCCTATTTTTTACCTAAAGTTAAATCGCAGATTTATTACCTGACCAATTTATAATACACTTAGTAAACCATCCATTACCTATTGAGTTGAAATATGAAACGTTTTATTACACTCGTTGTTATCATTTTACTGTTCGCTATTGCGATCATTTTAGGTTTGAAAAATCAGCAGTTGGTAAATATTAACTACTTACTTGCACAAAGCGAAATGCGCCTATCAACCTTGTTGGCAATTAATTTCATGTTTGGGTTTATCATTTCAGGTTGTTTTGGCACACTTTTCTATTTTCGTTTGGGCATGAAAACGCGTCATCTACGCAAGCTCAATAAAAAACAGCGTAAAGAGCTAAATTTATTACGCTCAACACCAGAAAAAGATTAGCTCTTAGTGCAAGAGATATTCTTCCTCCTATTACCCGTAGCAGCCTTTTATGGCTGGTATATGGGCGTGCGTAGTGTCCATCAAAAGAAGCAAAAAAAAGACAATAAGCTCAGTCGTGATTACGTAAAAGGGTTAAATTTTCTATTAAGTGATCAACCTGATAAAGCGGTTGACCATTTTATTGCCTTGCTAGAGGTTGATAATGAAACCATCGAAACTCATTTAGCGTTAGGTAACTTATTTCGTCAACGCGGAGAAGTAGAACGCTCTATTCGCATTCACCAAAATTTAATTGCGCGTCCATCATTAACACGCGAACAGCGTGATCTCGCCCTATTACAGCTAGGTAAAGATTTCTACCAAGCAGGTCTGTTTGATCGCAGTGAAGAGATTTTTATACAACTCAAGCAATCACCAGAATATAAGCAGGTTGCTTTAGAGAATTTACTGAATATTTATCAGCAGTTAAAAGATTGGAAAGAAGCGGTTAGTGTAACAGAAGCATTAAATAAAATTGGTAAAGGGAAAATAAAGCGACGTACACTCTCCTATTTATATTGTAGTTTAGCGCTAGAGTCTGAAGATGAGAAACAGCAGGTGAAGCTGTATAAAAAAGCATTAGAAACCTTTCCCGGTTGTGTAAAGGCGAGCTTAGCATTAAGTGATTATTATCAACGACATAATCAGCTTGATAAAGCACTCGTGGTATTGCAAAAAATCCCCGAGGTGGATATTGATTTTAGTGAGATAATACTCGATAAACTATTACTGTTACATCAGCAGCTTGGACGGGAAGAAGAGCTGATTACTTATCTTTACCGAATTATCAGTTTAGGTGCTGGTGCGAGTAGCGTTATATTACTCTCAAAATTGATCGCAGAGTTTCGTAGTATAGAAAAAGCACAGGTTTTCATGTTGCAAGAGTTACGACGTAACCCAACGATGAAAGGCTTTAATCAATTGATGAGTTATCACCTTACTCTCTCTGAGTCAGAAAGTGAGGTAGAAAGTCTGTCATTTCTGCAAAAATTAGTCGCTGAGCAGATAAAATTACGCCCACATTATCGTTGTCAAAAATGTGGTTATTCAAGTAACAAACTATTTTGGTTATGTCCTTCTTGCCGAAATTGGGGAAGGATAAAACCTATTCGTGGTTTAGATGGTGAGTAATATTTCATGATGTTGCTATTTAAAGTAACCTGCTCATTGAAAGTACTTATTTAAATGACTAAACTGCGCATTTTCGCCTTCAATTTGCATTAAATAGGCTTGCCTTGAGTTAATGGTTAATGGTTAATAAGTAAATATTAGATAATTAGGAAAAAAGATGAATCAGTTAGATCCAAAAGTTGTGATTGCGTTAGATTACGATAATAAACAAAGCGCATTAGATTTTATAAATCAGCTTGATCCTGCAACGTGTCGCTTAAAAATTGGTAAAGAGATGTTTACTCATTTTGGTCCTGATTTCGTAAAACAGATTGTTGCTAAAGATTTTGATGTTTTTTTAGATCTAAAATTCCATGATATCCCTAATACGGTGGCTAAAGCCGTTAAAGCTGCCGCTGATTTAGGTGTGTGGATGGTCAATGTCCATGCAAGTGGTGGTCGTCGTATGATGGAAGCTGCAAAGGGAATTCTGGAGCCTTATGGTGACAAAGCACCATTATTAATTGCGGTGACGGTACTAACTAGCATGGATGAGAGTGACCTATTAGAGCTAGGTATTGAACTTTCACCATTAGAGCAGGTGAAGCGCCTAGCTACCTTAACCAAATCTTCAGGGCTTGATGGTGTTGTTTGTTCATCCCACGAAGCAACTGAACTTAAAGCATTATTAGGTAAAGAGTTTAAATTGATTACACCAGGGATTCGCCCAGAAGGTAGCGATAGCGGTGATCAACGTCGTATTAAAACCCCTAAACAAGCGATGGATTCAGGTTCAGACTACTTAGTAATTGGACGTCCGATTACACAAGCGGAAAACCCTGCGCAAGTATTAACAGAGATAAATGCAACGTTATAAGTTTGCTGGAACAATTGAATGAAAAGATTTGATATCAATAAATATAAAGCGGAATTTATGGAAAAATTCGCGGTCGATTTTACCCCGTGGATGTCACCTACTATCCGTGATTATTATTCGCTGTTTATCAAAAAAGCAAATAACAATCGCGCACAGTTACGTTCTTGGGTAAAAGAGTACTCGATCCTTAAAGATGGTAAAACCGTTAATATTGCGCAAAAGCCAATACAACTTTCGCCCGATGCAAGAGAACTTTTTTTAACACTACAGTTGCAAATTGGTGAAGAGGTGCATGTTGGTGACTGGTTAACCGTCGACCAAGATCGTATCGATCAGTTTGCCGAAGTGACTGAAGATCGTCAGTGGTTACATAATGATGTTGAAAAAGCGGAAAAAGAGTCACCTTTTAAAACCACGATTGCACACGGTTTTTTAACGCTATCACTATTACCACGATTAACAGATAGCGTTAATCCAGATAAGCCCCTTTATCCCGACGCAAAAATGACGGTGAACTATGGCTTAAACCAAGTACGTTTCCCTTACCCAGTAAAGACGGGCAGTGTCATACGTGCGCATAGTCGATTAATTAAGGTTACCCCGATCAAGCGCGGTCTTGAGATCGAGAAAGAGATCTCCGTTGAGATAAAAAACACACGCCGCCCCGGCTGTGTTGCTGTATCTGTTGTACGTGTGTACTTTTAATTTTAACCATCTATTTTAAGTGCTGATCTTTTGACGCTGACAAAGATCTTCATTTAATCTGTCCTATAAAGTAGGAAACTATTTCCTGTCTTTAATTTTATGTGTTTATTGGCAATGATTAACGGCAATAAGCGCATAAAAGGTCATCTTTGCCACCTTCTCTTTTTATAATAAACCTACTGTTTACACCTATTTCTACGTTATAAACATTAATATCTAGCCACTAATGCATAATTTTCCTGTAATAAAAAGAATTCTATGAAACAGTTAACTAACTGAAAATAAATTGTTTTTTATTTTTTTTAATGTTTTTTATCCTCTGTTCTTATTTTATTCATCATTAAAATTGTATCCAAATAATATTTTTTAAAAGTTGGCATAAAACTCGCATTGTAACCCTTGAGAGTAAAAATTGACGGCAAAACGTACAAGGTTGCCGATTTTTCCCGCATGGGATAGAAAGAAACCAAGGAGCCAACAATGGCACAGATTATTAACACTAATATTATGTCGCTAAATGCACAGCGCCAACTAAATAAAAGCCAACTAACCCAAAACCAAGCAATGGAGCGTTTGTCTTCAGGCTTGCGTATTAACAGCGCAAAAGATGATGCTGCAGGTTTGGCGATATCGACTGGTATGCAGTCACAAATTAAAGGTATCAATCAGGCTGTACGTAATGCAAATGATGGTATCTCTATGGCACAAACTGCAGAAGGTTCAATGGATGAGATGACGAACATCCTCCAGCGTATGCGTGAACTTTCTGTTCAATCCTCGAATGATACTAACTCAGCATCAAACAGAGTATCGATCCAAAAAGAGGTTGATCAACTTTATACCGAGTTAGATCGTATTGCGACAACAACACAATTTAATGGGACCAATTTATTAGACGGGAGTTCAGGCGAAACTACGTTACAAATTGGTGCTAATTCAGGCGAAAGTTTAAGCTTTAGCATTGCCGGCGTGACCACTTCTGATCTTGGCCTGAATGGTAACCTTAATAAAGCCGACTTAAACGGCGGCCGTGTTGGCACTGCAGGCACAACCGCAGGGGATCTATTAGTAAACGGTACAGATATTGGCACTGTTGCTGCAAAACCTGGCGATGAAGCAGGTGCAATGGTTGATGCGATTAATTTAAAAACAGCAGAAACGGGTGTGAGTGCAACTGCCTATAACATGGTACAAGGTGATGCGGGCAGTACAGCCGTTACTGGTATTACCAACGGATTAGTGGTTAACGGTACGACGCTAGGTGCTACCTCTTCTATGGATAACTTAGTTGAAAGTATCAATCGTGATGTAACTGGTATCACAGCCTCTGTGGGTAATGATGGTGAACTACTCCTTACTAATGAAGGTGGTAAAGACATCACCATTGATGGTGCACAAACAGATTTAAATGCTGCGGGTTTTAGTGGCGTAACGACAGGTGGTGCTGGCGGAACATTTACGGGTTATATCGCGTTAGATAGCGCTGATGATGCGCCGATCGCTGTGTCAGGTAATGCACCTGGTGGAGCTGGTTTCTTAGAATCAAATGGTGCGGGCTCTATTACCAGCGGTGTCGCTACTGCAGCTGGTGCAGCAACTACGATTGGTGCGACGGATAATTTGCAAATAAACGGTGTCGATATTGAGCCTGCTGCTTACACAACAGATCAAGAGCTAATTGACCATATCAATACATATTCAGGCGATACTGGTGTGACCATGTCGGGAAGCGCTGCCGGTGGTTTTCAGTTTTCTGCGGAAGATGGTCGTGATGTTGAAATATCATCATCTTCACCAACACAGGCAGGACGTAATGCTGCATTGTCTAAATTGGGTATGCAAAGTGAAATGGGTGGCAAAGTCGTTGATAGTGTCGGCTTGAGCGTTACTACTGCTGCGGGTGCCAATAATAGTATCGATGCCATTGATAAAGCATTAACTAAGATTACTGATTCTCGTGCGAATTTGGGTGCGATTCAAAACCGTTTAGGTTCTACTATCTCTAACTTAGAAAATGTATCACAAAACTTAGCATCTTCGAATTCTCGTATTCAAGATGCAGACTTTGCTGCTGAAAGCTCGAAGATGAGTAAAGCACAGATATTACAACAGGCTGGTACCTCGATGTTATCGCAGGCCAATGCAAGTACACAAAACGTCTTGTCATTACTACAAGGATAAAGTGAGTTGACTAAACACGATTAGAAAGGCAAACATTGCCTTAGATAATTATGGTCACTTTAAGCAGGTAAAATGGGTGAAGGTTTCGTAGGTTTTTACTCTCATTTTCTCCTTAGTTCCCACCCATTGAAAGGCAGCCTCGGCTGCCTTTTTCGTTTTATTTATAGCTTTCATTTCTCTCTTTTCTGTTTATCAACCTCACTATCTAAGATGCCCCATCAAGTCGTTGTAATTTTTTTATGATAAATCCTAAAGTAATTTTTATTGCTGTCGATAAAGTTATTAAGTCAGCAGATCGACTGTTTTGAAAATGAACCGAATAGAAAATAGTTAAAAAAATTAAAGTTATTTTTTAAGCGGTCGATAGATAAGTCATAACCAATTAAATAAATACTTAAGTGTTTTAGTTAACTTAAGTCAGAAATTAAACCAAGGAGCAGATTATGGTAGGTGTAGTAAATACAAACGTGATGTCACTAAATGCGCAACGTAATTTAAACAAATCACAAGCAACAAGTAACCAAGCTATGGAACGTTTATCTTCTGGCTTACGTATTAACAGCGCAAAAGATGACGCAGCGGGTCTTGCTATTTCTACCGGTATGCAGTCACAAATTAAAGGTATCAACCAAGGTATTCGTAATGCTAACGATGGTGTATCAATGGCGCAAACTGCTGAGGGTGCAATGGATGAGATGACCAACATCCTACAGCGTATGCGTGAACTATCGGTACAATCATCGAATGATACTAACTCTGCAGAAAACCGTGGCGCAATCCAAAAAGAGGTTGATCAACTTCACTCTGAGCTAGACCGTATCGCAGGAACAACAGAATTCAATGGCATCAAACTGTTAGATGGTAGCTCTGGCGAAACGACCTTACAAATTGGTGCTAATTCAGGCGAATCATTAAGCTTTTCTATCCAAGGTGTAACAACTAATGATCTTGGCTTAAATGGCGATCTAAACAAAGGTGAGTTAAACGGTGGTCGTGCTACAGGTACTGCGCTTGCTGATGGCGATTTATTAATTAATGGTGTAGATATTGGCGCGACAACGGTACAACCTGGCAATGAAGCGGGTGCAAAAGTTGAAGCTATTAACTTGAAAACATCTGAAACAGGTGTAAGTGCAAGTGCATACAATGTTGTTCAGGGTGATGCTGCGGGTACTGCGGTAACAGGTATTACTGACGGCTTAACTGTTAACGGCACGACGCTAGGTGCGACTTCTTCAATGGATAACCTTGTTGAAACAATTAACCGTGATGTAAGCGGCGTTAATGCATCTTTAGGTGATGATGGTGAACTATTACTAACCAATGATACAGGTAAAGATATTACTGTTGGTAGTACAGACCAAGGAAATCTTGATGCTGCAGGTTTTAGTGGCGTAACTGCACATGCGACCGATAGCACGACATTTACTGGTTATGTTGCTTTAGATAGTGCTGATGATAAACCTATCTCAGTGACTGGTGCAGCGGCTGAAAAAGCGGGTTTCTTGAAGTCTAATGGTGCAGGTTCAATCACTGGTGGCGTTGCAACAGCAGCGACAGCATCAACAACAATTGAAGCAACAGATAAATTGCAAATCAATGGTGTTGATATCGAAGGTGCTGCATATACGACAGATCAAGAACTAATCGATCATGTTAATACCTATTCAGATGAAACGGGTGTTACGATGTCTGGTACTGCTGCTGGTGGTTTCCAGTTCTCTGCTGCAGATGGCCGCGGTGTTGAAATTTCATCGGGTGCTGATACACAAGCAGGGCGTACAGCTGCACTAACTAAATTAGGCATGCAAAGTGAAATGGGCGGTAAATCGATCGACTCTTTAGGCGTTAATGTTTCAACGGCTAGCGGTGCGAACACAGCGATTGATAAAATTGATGATGCATTAAGTAAAATCTCTGATTCTCGTGCTGACCTTGGTGCGATTCAAAACCGTTTAGGCTCTACTGTGTCTAACTTAGAAAATGTTTCTCAAAACTTATCGGCTTCTAACTCTCGAATTCAAGATGCAGACTTTGCTGCAGAAAGTTCAAAAATGAGTAAAGCGCAGATATTACAACAAGCGGGGACGTCAATGCTTTCACAGGCAAATGCTTCTTCACAAAGTGTTTTATCAATGCTTGGTTAAGTACTTTGATAAATTGTCTGGGATGCCAGTAATAAAGTGATACAACAGCTCCCTATTTTGATAGGGGGCTTTTTTTGTTTTTAATAGAGAGATTAAATTGGAGGTTATATGTCTGACTTAACGGTTTCAACATCTATATTAACATCTGCAGGCGGTAGTTTAACGACTGAGACTGCAACTGTAAAAAGTGTCAATAAAGCGTCAACAGCAACACTAACTAGCAGCGCTTTAGAGAAAATGAGTGCATTGCAAGCAACTGAAAAACAAAAAGCAACGTCTGAGCAAGAGGTTGATAACGTGATTGATGAGTTGAATACTTTTATGCAAAGTATGCAACGTAATCTCTCTTTCACTATCGATGAAGAACTGGGGCAGGCGATTATCTCGGTAAAAGATGGTGAAACCGAGGAGGTTATTCGTCAGATCCCTTCTGAAGAGTTAGTTGTATTACGTAAAAAAATGGATGATGTAGCTGGTATCTTGTTCGATACTGAAGTTTAATTACTCGGTATTTTTTCTTGTTTGGCTTGATTTTTGCATGTTTTATGTCGGTTCATTATTTTGAAAATTCACTTTCGCAATTAAGTCAGGAGTTATAATGTCTTCAATCACTTCCACTGGCATGGGGTCAGGATTAGATATTAATGGTATCGTGACCGCGATGGTGAACGCCGAAAAAGATCCCGCAACCGCAAAAATAATGAAGGCATCAGCCGATGCGACAGCCCAAATTTCAGCCTATGGTATGCTTAATAGTGAACTCTCAGAGTTTAAATCCTCCTACTCCGATCTCGGTTATAACTCCACATTTTCAGCGGCTAACGCTTCAACAAGTGATGATGAAATACTTGATGCAACCTTAGGCATAGGAGCTGCAACAGGAACGTGGGAGTTTGAAGTAAAACAGCGCGCACAAGCACATACATTAATAACCTCTGCTGCAGATAATATAGAGGATGTTAACGAGCCTATCGGTACTGGCGTGATCTCTTTTCGTTTTGGAAGTTACAGTGATGTCGATGGTAGTTTTTCCGTCGACCCTAATAAGCCTGTGGAAAGCTTAACCATAGATAGTAGTAATAATTCGCTGACATTAATGCGTGATACCATTAATGATAAAGAAAATAACTATAGTGTGTCTGCCTCGATTATTAATGATGGTACCAATTATCGCTTAGTATTAACCAGTAAAGAGACTGGGGAAACAAGCGCCATTGAAATGACGGTTGCAGATGAGGATGGTGGTTTAGTCGATGATGGTGTCGGCCTTTCTCGCTTTACTTACAGTGAGACGAACAAAAGCTTACAGCAAACTGCAGCCGCTCAAGATGCATTGATTGATATGAATGGTATCGATATTAGCAGCAGCAGCAATGAAGTTACTAATGTGATTGAAGGTGTGACGCTGAATCTATATGGCGAAACAGAAGTGGGTAAAAAAGTTACGCTGAGAATTAATCAAGACACCACAAAGGTACAAGAACAAATAGAAGCGTTTGTTGAAAACTACAATAGTACTATTAGTAAAATGAATGAATTAACGGCCGCAGGTGGTACAGGCAGTGATGGCGGTATTTTGAATGGTGACTCCACCGTCCGCAGTATCCGTGAGCAGATGCGTTCAGTGCTAAATACCCAAGTGAGCCATATCGAAGGTAGCGTTCGTAGTTTTTCTGATCTCGGTATGTTGACTGAGCGTGATGGAACATTAACCTTGGATGCCGCTAAATTTGCAGAGGTATTAAAGAGTGATATGCCTAGTGTTGCTGAGTTTTTTACTGCATCGGGGGGATCGACTGATCCTCAAATTAGTTTTGACAGCAATAATAGCTTAACGAAGCCTGGATCTTATCCTGTAGAGGTGACACAGCTTGCCACACAAGGCACATTAACAGGTGCTGACATTAGTGGATTAACCTTCCCTTTTACCATTAATGACGACAATGATTCTTTTACTATGCGTGTTGATGGCTATCTGTCAGGTGATATTAACCTGAGGCAGAAAAGCTACGCTTCGATTGAAGATCTTGCTACCGAAATGCAGTCACAAATTAACTCAGATAGTAACTTTGTAGAAAATAAAATTAAGGTAAGTGTTGTTAATGATCTTGGTAGCCTGACGGTTAATTCTAATCGATATGGAGAAAGATCTACCGTTGCATTTACTCAAGTAGATAGTGATTTTTTATCTGATCTCGGGTTTGATGTGTCAGGGGGAGTTAATGGTATTAATGCCGCCGGTACTATTGATGGCAAACCTGCTTACGCTGATGGACAATATTTACTTTCGGAAGAGGGCGATTCAACGGGCATGAAGTTGCTTATCGAAGGCGGTGCATTAGGGCCTCGTGGTGAAGTAACCTATGCTGAAGGGTTAACTAAGATCATGAATAATGTGCTCGATGGTATTATCGATCTTAATATCAGCGACTCAATTGGTGATGTAGAATCCAGTGATGGCATGATCGACTCAAAAGTAGATTCTTTATACAAAAAGATATGGTCGGAAGAGGATAAACTCGAAACCTTAAACTACCGTATGGATAAGTTAGAAGCGCGCTTGTTTAAATCCTTCAATGCGATGGATATGGCTGTTTCAAACTTAAATAGTACGCGTGAATATTTGAAGAGTACTTTAGATGCACTACCTGGTTATACGCGTGATAATTAACACGGCTTAAGGCGTAAATATTTGCTTTGTTAGTTCATTATTTATAATTTTTAATACAAATATTTTACAGCCGTGTTTCGCTATTTACAGCAAAGGGCAAAATCTTGCCGCTTTTAGCCCATCTTCGGTCACGCTGAAATCTGTTTCATCTGCATTACCAAATTTAACGACAGAGCATTATTACCTATTCTTTATTTTGATCTAAGCGTAATAAAATAAAAGCAACGTTATTGATTGTGCTTATTTATATGCCTTTATTTTATTTTTGTTACGTTGCATCAATAATGACTTCTCTTTTAAGCTTTTAAAGCAATCATCTGCACGCATTTGCAATGACTGAACAGCATGATCAAGCTTTTTTAGTTGTTCAAGATTATCGATTAGCTGCGCTTCAGGTTGACTATCAAGCAGGTGGTTTATTTTATCACTAAAAAGCACCTGCTGCTGTTGAAACTGGCTATACAATTCATCATCTAACAGGGTATGGAGTTGTTTTTCAAGTTCAAAAAGCTGCTCAAGTTGTGCTTGGCTGTTAGTCATTATTATCTCTTATTAGGCATCAAAACTAGCGATTATATTGTTGACGAATATCTTGAGGAATACCATCCCACCCTGATTTTATTTCAGAAATCAGCGAGATAACCTCCGTTAATAGTGAGACATCATTTTTTATATTCGCTTGGGTTACTTGGCTTATCATATAAGCATATAAGCTATATAAATTGGTTGAAATCTCTCCGCCTTTTTCCATATCTAAGCTATCTTGAAGCTCACCAATCAAACCGATGACTTTACCGAGCATTTTATTTTTATTTTCTATTTCTTTACGATCGATAGCCCCTTTTGCACCAGCCAAATTACCGAGTATATGCTGCATAATTAATGAAATAAGAGTATGAGGATCAGCTTGTTCGATATGTGAAAGATTTGTGCTTTGATATTGTTGAATAGAGCGACGCATAATATTTTCCTTTACTACCCATTTAAAATTTATTGTAAACAGTTACCATAACCACATATAAATATATCTTTATTATCAATGGTTTTAAGTTTATTTGTGTTCTGTTTTAGTGAACTTACTGAAGCACACTGACATCCAGTCTTTATTACTGTATTTATTATGCAATATTTAAGCCTATCTGCAAGGCCTCTGTTATTAACTATTTTTTTGAACATATTTCAAGTCAAATCAATATCCATTTGTCATTTAATAGACATCGTCATGTTTTTGACTTTTAAAGTCCCTATTTGCTAAAAAGTGGCATAAAATAGCGCAAACTTAAATTTAGTGAGTCTATTCTATGGAAGAAAGAGCGCCAGTCTATTTAGTGGCAATGGAAGCAAAGCAATTCGATGTTTTAAAAACCGTATTGCACTTTGTTGGTGAAGCATGTGAAGCTGTTGAAAAAGCATGCCTATCAAAACGTGTTGATGAGCGTAAACCACTTGCAATTATTTACGGTGATGCACTTCCTGAAGAGATCTCGACTCGCTTTTCTCAATTACCATTTTTGACACTGCAAGGCGTTAAAGCTCTCTCTCTGAATAATCATATTGGTACATTAACATTACCGATTGTTTATGAGCAGCTCACACAACTGTTGCATTACTGCCAATCATTTCATAATCCCGGCAAAAAATTACAAAAATCCAATAATTATCTGACCAAATCATTAGTTGGCCGTGGGGCGCGCATCCAAGAGATACGTTATCTTATTGAGCAGGTTTCAGATAGCAAAGCTAACGTACTCATTTTAGGCGAGTCAGGCACGGGTAAAGAGGTCGTTGCTCGCTCAATCCATGACGTCTCTAATCGCAAAAAAGGCCCTTTTGTACCCGTAAACTGTGGTGCTATTCCTGCTGAGCTGTTAGAAAGTGAGCTATTTGGACACGAAAAAGGAGCCTTTACGGGCGCTTTCTCATCACGTAAAGGGCGTTTTGAATTAGCTGCTGGTGGTACTCTTTTCTTGGATGAGATCGGCGATATGCCAATGCCGATGCAGGTGAAATTATTACGTGTTTTACAGGAGCGTACCTTTGAACGTGTCGGTGGTACTAAATCATTACAGGCTGATGTACGTGTTATTGCAGCAACCCATCGTAATTTAGAAGCTCTTATAGAGAAAGGTGAGTTCCGCGAAGATCTTTATTATCGACTAAATGTTTTTCCTATTGAAAAGCCTGCTCTTCGTGAACGACAGGAAGATATTCCTCTATTATTGCAAGAGTTATTATCACGTCATGAAGTGGATCATAAAGCGACATTACGTTTTACACAACGCGCCCTTGATTCTCTGATGCAACATAATTGGCCGGGTAATGTACGCGAACTTTCAAATCTTTTAGAGCGACTACTTATTCTTCATGCGAATAAAATTATTGACCTAAATGATCTGCCTATCAAGTATCGTTATCTCGATGCCCAAGGTGAAGAGGTTGAACAGATACAGTTTAGCGAAGAACAAGAATTGTTAGCTGAGCGTGATGCGTTATCCGGCATGTTTGGTGGAGCACCTGTTGTTGTCGAAGACGCAGATGTGTTTGATGGTTCACAAGGGTTTTTAGGGCATCTTCCTCCAGAGGGAATGAATTTAAAAAATAAGATCACTGAATTTGAAATAGAGATGATTCGTCAAGCACTTGAAAGCCAAGATGGTGTTGTCTCCCATGCAGCTGAACTACTTTCGATGCGTCGTACAACTTTAGTTGAAAAAATGAAAAAATATGGATTAAATAAAGATGGTTGATTGATATTTAGCCACTTCACCTCTGTTAAGTAATAACTGCTAGCCCATTAATATGGGCTTTTTTAGCTGTCATTTTTGTGGCTAAGGTGTTTTAATTTGCTGTTTTTAATGAGGTTTTCTGTGTTGGCATAAATTGTGCTTAAAGCTTGTCAGAGCAAACTTTTAAGTAGGTGATAAAATGACCAGTGATAAGCCAGAGCAGAATTCCCAAGACGATAACAGTGTGTTACAACAAGAATCATTTGCTGGTGAATTAACACAGTTACGTGCACAAGCGGCTTATATGGACCAACTGTATAGCGAATTACCCTCAGGGCTTATCGTGATTGATGGTAATGGAATTGTCGAGCAAGCTAATCGTGTTGCGCTTACGTTACTTGGTGAGCCACTTAAAGGTCAGCTTTGGAGTGATATCATTGATCGCTCTTTTGCACCAAAAAATGATGATGGTCATGAGATTTCATTAAAAAATGGTCGCCGGATTCAGCTCTCAATCTCTTCACTCAATGGTCGTCCTGGTCAACTTATTTTATTAACTGACCTGACCGATACACGTCAACTGCAAGAGCATGTTGCAAAACTTAAACGCCTTTCATCGCTCGGTAAAATGGTGGCTTCATTAGCACATCAAATCAGAACACCACTCTCCGCTGCGATGTTATATGGCGCTAACCTTGCGAATAAAACCCTGACAGAAAGTTCACGCTCGCGTTTTCAAGGCAAACTGATGAATCGTTTAAATGACCTAGAGACGCAGGTAAATGATATGTTACTTTTTGCACGCAGTGGCGATCGAAAAATTATTGAAGAGGTCTCGTTAGTGGCACTGTTTGAACAAGTAAAAGATGCCAGTGAAACGATGTTAATGCAGGTTGGTGGCCATATGCAGTGCCGTTTACCGGATCCTGACCTTATCATTATGGCGAATAAAAGTGCGCTCGCGAGTGCAATGACCAACCTTATCTCTAATGCAGTTGAAGCGACTGGAAAAGGGGTACAGCTTTATGTCAGTACGCAGCGCCGTGGTGAGGGAGAGGTCGAAATTTCAGTGATGGATAATGGTCCTGGTATTGAAAAACAGGATATCGCTAAGGTGATGGAAGCATTTTACACTACCAAATCACAGGGCACAGGGCTTGGTTTAGCCGTTGTACAGTCGATTGCTCAATCACATAAGGGTAGCGTAGAAGTAAAGTCAGAGTTTGGTAAAGGCAGTTGTTTTACCTTGGTGCTGCCGCTACATCGTGTCGGCGAGTATAAAAATATAGCCCTTAATCAAGCGGTGGGAAGTTAATATGTCACAGGGAAGATTATTAGTTGTTGAAGATGATGCGGGCTTACGTGAGGCGCTTGTTGATACGCTGTTATTAGCGGGCTATCACTGTGATGAAGTTGATAGTGGTGAAGCGGCATTGATCATATTGAATCAGCAAAACTTTGACATGGTGATCAGTGATATACAGATGGGGGGAATGTCTGGTTTAACGTTACTACAAAATATTAAAGCTAAATATCCAACTTTACCTGTGTTATTGATGACAGCCTATGCAACGATTAATGATGCCGTCAATGCGATTCGTGATGGTGCCATTGACTATTTAGCCAAACCTTTCTCGCCCCAAGTATTAATGAGCCAAGTAAGCCGTTATGTAGCTGTGCATAAAGTGGAATCATGCACCCCTATTTATGGCGATAGCAGTACCGAGAAGATGTTTAAAATGGCCAGTAAAGTCGCGCTAAGTGATGCATCGGTAATGATAACTGGCCCCAGTGGTAGCGGCAAGGAAGTGCTTTCACGTTTTTTGCATGATCAATCTGCACGAAGTGAAGAAGCATTTATAGCGATTAACTGTGGCGCAATACCGGATAGCATGCTCGAATCAACACTATTTGGTTATGAAAAGGGGGCATTTACAGGCGCAGTACAAGCGTGTCCAGGTAAATTTGAACAGGCTCAAAATGGCACTATTTTACTAGATGAAATAACCGAAATGCCGTTGGATCTACAAGTTAAATTATTACGTGTTTTACAGGAACGTGAGGTTGAACGTTTAGGATCCCGTAAAACCATTAAACTCAATATTCGTGTTCTTGCTACCAGTAATAGAGACCTTAAAAAAGCGGTTGATGATGGCACTTTTAGAGAAGATCTTTATTACCGCTTAAATGTATTCCCACTGCAATGGTTGCCACTCAATAAACGTAAGGGGGATATTTTACCGTTAGCAGAACACCTTTTATCACGTCATGCATTAGCACAACATCAACCAATCCCTATATTAACAGAACAAGCTAAATCGTTATTATTAGCTTATCCGTGGCCTGGTAATGTGCGTGAACTCGATAATGTCATGCAACGCGCACTGATATTATCTGACGGTCAAAAAATTGACGTCTCGGTGTTGATTCTAGAGGATATTCAGTTTGAGCATATTTGCGAGGCACAACAAATCGTTGAGCAACATGTTGAGGAGGTAAAAATAGAGGCAATGATTGAACCTGCTGCACTTGGCAAAGGACTTAAGGTTCAAGAACAAAAAATAATTTTGGAGGCATTACAAAGTTGTTCTGGTAAGCGAAAAGATGTTGCTGAATTATTAGGGATTAGTCCGCGTACCTTACGTTATAAAATTGCAAGAATGAAAGAGCAAGGTATTGCGTTACCAGTCTAAGCAGAAAGCTAAAGACTAGGTAGTTTAAAGCCTGTTTCTATCAGCAAAACTTACAATTTAATGTGCCTTTGTTGTTTTTAAGCTAACAGCTTTGATTTTTTATGGTCAGGTAAACAAGTTTTAAAATAACTGCAACGTTTAAATCACCCTAGCGTCCTTTTTAATATCATCGATACTACTATTAATAGTAAGTGTTAATGTAACCGTGTGGCCACTCTGGTTAAATAGACTGATATTTTCTTGACTGCTTATTTGGGGATAATTAATATACTGATTTTTCTATCTCCATGTGAACATTACGTTAAATGCATGCTATTTCGCTAAAATAAATACTAAAAACACCAGCAATGAAAAATTATTGGGTTCATTAAAACATGAAAAATAAAACAAACTATTGCAAACAGTAATCGTTATCATTAGAATGTTTTTATATTGATAACCATTACCATTCGGATGAATTATATGTCACCTAAAAAACTATTTGCTCGTAGCGCCGCGATGATTGCATTAACCACTGCTTCATTTTCTACCTTTGCAGAAGAGGTGAATATCTACTCTTTTCGACAAGCTTTTTTAATTGAACCTATTATGGAGAAATTCACAGAGCAAACGGGTATTAAAGTTAACATTTTATTTGCAAATAAAGGTCTGATCGAACGTGTTAAACGCGAAGGTGAATTATCACCGGCCGATGTGGTACTTACTACTGATATTAGCCGTCTAGTCTCATTAACTAGCCAAGATTTAACGCAACCGATCCAAAGCGAAAAGTTAAACAGTAATATCCCAAGTCAGTACCGTGATCCAGAGAATCAATGGTTTGCATTAACTACACGTGTACGTAATATCTATTCTTCATCTGAGCGAATTGGTCCTGTTGATATTACTTATCAAGATCTAGCAAAACCAGAGTTCAAAGGTAAAATTTGTACTCGTTCAGGTAAACATCCTTATAACGTGTCATTGGTGGCTTCTGTGATTGCACATGAAGGTGAGGCTAACGCTAAAGTATGGCTTGAAAGTGTTAAAGCTAATCTTGCCCGCAAACCACAGGGCAATGATCGCGCACAAGTTAAAGCAGTAAAAGATGGTCTATGTGATTATGCATTAGGTAATAACTACTACTTAGGAAAAATGTTAGCAGACCCTAAACAAGTTAGCTGGGCAGAAGCCGTTAATATTAACTTTCCAAACCAAAACACAACCGGATCCCATGTTAATGTAAGCGGTGTTGTATTAACTAAATACGCTCCGAATAAAGCCAATGCTATTAAATTGATTGAATTTTTGTCTGATGATGTTGCTCAACAGATGTATGCGGAAGTTAATTACGAATACCCTGTAAAAGTAAGTGTACAACCTTCAAAATTGGTTGCATCATGGGGACAATTTAAAGCGGATACTTTACCGCTTGCAGAAATCGCTAAACAGCATCAAGCTGCTGTTAAATTATTGGATGAAGTGAAGTTTGATCTCTAACAAATCTTGGTTTTATAAGTTACTCCCTTGGGGGGTAACTTTTTTATTAGTTATGCCGATAATAGCACTCGTAATGAGTGCTTTTTCCGTTGATGAGAGTAGTAGTTTTCAACACCTTATCGATACTGTTTTGTTCGATTATACCTTTACTACGCTGAAGGTTATTGCAGGGGTATTATTACTTAGCTTCTGTTTTGCACTGCCTAGCGCTTGGTTTATCTCCTGCTGTGAGTTTCCAAGTCGCTCAATATTGCAATGGGCATTAATGCTACCATTGGCGCTCCCCCCCTATATTGTTGCTATTGTTTATACGGATCTATTAGATTTTAGTGGGCCTGTTCAGCAGTTTCTTCGTGAGTTTATGCACTGGCAATCAGTCAGTGACTATTATTTCCCTGATATTCGTACTATTTATGGTGCGATGGTTATTTTAGCGTTGGCGCTATACCCCTATCTCTATCTATTATTACGTAGTGCTTTTTTAGGTCAATCAGGCGGATTGTTTCAAGCCGCTCGCACATTGGGCCTGTCACCTTTCCAAGCCTTTAGGCGTGTTTCATTTCCTCTGTCTCGTTCTGCTATGGCGGTCGGGTTATCGTTGATTGCCATGGAAACATTAGGGGATTTTGCAACGGTAAACTATTTTGCAGTGCATACGTTAACCACCGCCGTTTATGATACCTGGTTAGAATTGGGCAGCTTAACCACTGCTGCAAAAATATCCTCTATTATGTTATTAGCGTTGGTGATATTTATCGGTTTAGAAGGGCATAGTCGCCGCAAACAGAAAATTTATCAGCGTAGTGGCGCAACACATACCGATTTACGTTTTGAATTAATTGGATGGCGTAAATTTTCAGTGTTAGCTTTTTTGTGGGGCTTATTGTTCTTAGCTTTTATTCTGCCGCTTAGTGTACTCATCTATTATGCGTTTAGTTATTTTGCAGTCTCGCTTAATGCGCAGCTTTGGCAATATACACTGAACAGTTTTTGGTTAGCTTCTATTGTGGCTTCTCTCGCGTTACTGATTGGTCTAATTGTTAATTTTTATCAACGTCTCGCGCCGGGTTTGCTTGCTAAAACATGTATTCGTTTATCATCGTTAGGTTACGCAGTACCGGGAACAGTGGTCGCTATTGCAGTATTAATTCCATTTACGCATTTAGATTTATGGTTTAATCGTCAGCTTGTTGAATTTGGTTTTTCACGCGTAGGACTTATATTCTCTGGCACACTATTTATTTTGGTGATCGGTTATTTGGTCCGTTTTAGTGCAATTGCTGTGGGCAGTATTGGCAGTAGTTTAGAACAAGTTGCTCCTTCACTTGATCTGGCATCGCGTTCATTAGGTCAAACCGCAGGGCAAACTATTCGCCGTGTGAATTTACCCCTCATTAAAAAAGGGATGCTGACTGCATTTATTTTAGTGTTTATTGAAGCGATGAAAGAACTACCGACTGCACTGTTATTACGTCCTTTTAATTTTGAAACATTGGCAACTTATGTTTATCAATTTGTCTCTGACGAGATGATTGAATATGCCGCATTACCTGCATTGTTAATTGTGTTGATGGGATTAATTCCCTTTATTGTTGTAAATCGTTTATTAGAGAAGGCAAGTTAATGTCTGCGTTAGTGATTAAAAATTTAAACTGCTTTTACCAAGAAAATAAGCAAAAAAACCATATTTTAAAAAATCTGGATCTAGAGTTACAAGATAATGAAATTGTTTGTTTATTAGGAGAGAGTGGTTGTGGTAAAACAACGCTGTTACGTGCGGTTTCTGGTTTACAGAACAATATCCATGGTGATATTACCATTAATGGTAATCGGGTAAATGGAGAGTCGATTAATCTCGCGCCTGAACAACGTAAAGTCGGTCTTATCTTTCAGGATTATGCACTTTTCCCTCACCTAAGTGTGTTTGATAATATTGCATTTTCATTGCAAAAAATGGGTAAAGAAGCAAAAAGAGAACGTGTAGAGAAAGTATTGGCGCTAGTGCAACTAAGCGAGTTTTCTGAACGCTTCCCACATCAACTTTCTGGTGGACAGCAGCAACGTATCGCCATCGCACGAGCGCTTGCTTATCAACCAGAGTTAATGCTACTTGATGAACCTTTTTCAAACCTTGATCAGCATGTTCGTTTTAAGCTGATCAAAGAGATTCGCCTGTTACTTAAAAAGCATGCGATGAGTGCACTATTTGTGACTCACTCTAAAGAGGAAGGTTTTGCCTTTGCAGATAAAATCGCCTTGATGCGAGCAGGAAAAATAATACAGATAGGTGCACCTCAGCAGCTGTATAGCCAGCCTAGTTCTCGTTACGTTGCTGACTTTATGGGCACCAGTAATTATATCGATGTACAAGTGGCAGCGGATAATCAATTACTCTCTGATTTTGGTCAATTGATTAATGATAGTGCGGTTAAGCATCCACTGGGCAGCTCTTTGCAACTATTATTACGTCCTGAACAAATTGCGATCAATATTGCGGTAGAGGGAGTGGGGGCGATTGTTGATGTTGATTTTCTCGGTGCCTTTCAACAATTTACTGTTAACTTTAAGGGTAAGTTATATGTTGTTAAACAGAATAATTTACAGGAAGGCTACCAGATTGGAGATCGCGTCAACCTTTCTATTATTAACCATGATTTTGTGCTGTTTAACGACTAATTGACCGGAGAGCAAGATTAACTGCTCTCCGATTTTTGCTAGCTATCTGGGCTTAACTCTGCAATTAAATTCGCTTTTAAGTTTGCCTCTTGCTGTTCGGTTAATGCATCCCCATCTTCCGTCGAGACGATAAATAGATCTTCTGCTCGTTCACCAATCGTGGTGATTTTAGCCGTATCTAACATCAGACCACTGCTTCTAAAAACCTCACCAATATTTGCCAAAATACCTGGCGCATCAAAGGCGATAATCTCAATTTGAGTACGTTTACGCTTGGTAGGTAAGAAGGTGATTTCTGGCTCAAATTTAAATTGGCGTTTAATGCGCATTAAGCGTGTTTGTTGGCAGTTGACTGTTTCTGGTGCAATCAAACCGCGCTCAATAGCGGCTTTTAAGCGTTGTATCTTGTCAGGGTCAATATGCTCACCATCTTGTTCTAAAACGGTAAAGGTACTAAGCGAGAAGTCATCTCGACTAGACAGAATCTTTGCATCATGCACGCTGAGTTTTTTATTGTCTATTTCAGTAACAACAGAAGAGAAAAGAGCTGGCATATCTTTATGATAAACAAAGATCTCTGTTGCACCGCGCTCATTTTTGTCGCTGATTAATACCATCGGTTGGCTGTGATCTTTATGCTGCAATAGATTCGTGGTATGCCACACAATTTGTCGCGAATGATAACGGAAGAAATAGTTTAAGTTAAAACGTTTCCATAACGGCTTTACATTTTTCTCTTCAATGCCAACTTCAAGTAGTGCAGAGAGTGTTTTACGCTGCCTATCTCGTATTCTGTCACGAATGTCTGGTGGGTTTTCTACACCACGGCGGAGCATTTTTTGTGTGCTGTAATAAAGTTCACGCATTAACGTACCTTTCCAGCTATTCCAAGTGTCTTCATTGGTGGCACAGATATCGGCAACGGTTAAGCAGAACAGATAATTAAGGTGTTTTTCATCGCGAACTAGCTGTGCAAATTCCATGATCACACGAGAATCACTGATGTCTCGACGTTGCGCAGTCACCGACATAGTAAGGTGTTCTTTTACTAACCATGCTACAAATTTACTCTCGTAACGACTTAATCCATGTAATTCACAGAATGCACAGGCATCAACAGCGCCTAATGTTGAGTGGTCACCTTTTTGCCCTTTGGCAATATCGTGAAAAATGGCGGCTAAAAATAGCAGTTCAGGTTTTTCCAGATAGTTGTAGCGCTCATGCGCTAAGGGATGGGTCTCTTTATTAGCTGGGTAGTTATAGATGTTTTTAATTAATTTATGAGTGTGTTCATCAACTGTATAGGCATGAAATAGGTCAAACTGCATCTGACCAACGATACGGCTCCATTGCGGGATATAAGCGGCTAATACGCCATATTTATGCATTAACGTGAGTGCTAGTCCCATACCGCGAGGGTGGCGCATAATCTCCATAAAAATAATGCGACACTCTGGAATGTTCTGTAACCACTGCGTTAAACATCGTCGCGCTTCACGCAGTTCACGTAGTGTCGGAGAGTAGATGCCCTGAACACGCGCATCGTTGGCGATGTGCAAAAATAGACTCAGAATGGTTTCTGGGCGATCACTAAACAGATAGGGGGTTTTTAGCTCTATCATCTGATCGCGAAGTTGAAAGTGTTGGTCAATACTTTCTATTTTTTGGTTTAAGTTGCCTAAAATCGCTTCGTCGAAATATTGCAACAACATATCGTTGAGCTCTTTAACGCGATGAATGGTTTGATAAAATGCCTTCATCATCTGCTCAATGGCTTCGTTAGCTTGTCCTGTATAACCTAAAAGTGCAGCAACCTCACTCTGAAAATCAAAGAGTAATCTATTGTCAGGGCGTTTAGTGACCGTATGTAACGCAAAACGAATCGTCCACAAGAAAGTTTGGCAATCGACTAACTCTCGGTATTCACCGGGGGTAATATAATTGAACGTAGTTAGCTCTAATAAGCTGTGTGCATTAAAATGGCATTTTGATATCCAAGCAACTGTTTGTAGATCGCGCAAGCCACCAGGGCCATTTTTGATATCGGGCTCTAAGCTATAACCATCACCATGGCAGCTTTTATGGCGGCCGATCTGTTCCTCTTTTTTGGCGATAAAGAACTTATCTGAAGGCCAAAATGAATCATTTTCTAATGTTTCTTGTAACTTCTTGAAGGTTTGTTTATTGCCGATTAAAAAGCGTGCTTCAAGCATGCTCGTTGCTATGGTGATATCAGTTTGACCCTGCTCATAACAATCTTGCAAGGTACGGACACTTTGTCCTACATCGAGCTTAAGATCCCATAGTAGAGTGATAAATTGACTTATCTTTTGTTCTGACTGCTCACTAAAACCGGACTCAGAAAGAATTAATAGATCAATATCTGACTTAGGGTGCAGTTCCCCTCTGCCATATCCACCCACTGCTATTAGTGCGAGATCGTAGCTTTCGCTTAATCCCACAAAATCCCATAAGCGTGTTAATAGTTCATCAATATAACGTGCACGTTGTTTTACAAGCAGAGTAATATCATGTTTGTTTTTAAATGCTTCAATTTGCCAATCATTAAAATCTAGATGGTGCTTTTTGAGAAAGGGAATAGTGAGATTGTCTGCGCTGATTTTTAGTGGGGAAAGGTGTTCAAAGTCCATGTATACCTCTGGTTGGGATATTCACTCCCTAACTCAAGTTGAGTCAGAGAGTGTTAATAGCAACGATTAATCGTGTTTAGCTTAATTGTGGTTAATAATACGCTCAATAGTCTCTTCTGGGCGCAGTGTTAAAATTTCAACACCTGTTTCTGTTACTAATAATGTGTGTTCCCATTGTGCTGATAGGACTTTTTTGCGTGTTTCAACAGTCCATTCATCTTTTAGTACTCTGCAGGCTTCGGTTTTTTTGCCCTGATTGATCATTGGTTCAATAGTAAAGCATTGACCCGCTTGTAATACTTCACCAGTACCTTTTTTACCGTAATGTAAAACCTGTGGTTCTTCATGGAAACCAATGCCGATACCATGTCCACAATATTCACGTACTACAGAGCAGGTATTTGATTCTGCATGTTTTTGAATCGCAGCACCAATATCACCTAGACGTGCGCCTGGTTTAACCATGTTAATACCTAGGTATAGACACTCTTGAGCAATACGAGATAAACGATCTCCTGCGATTGATTGACCAATAATGAACATTTTTGAAGTATCACCGTGGTAACCATCTTTAATGACGGTGATATCAACATTCATAATATCTCCCTCTTTGAGGGCTTTATCATTTGGAATACCGTGACAAACAACATGGTTTAAAGAGGTACAGATCGATTTAGGGAAACCATGGTAGTTTAAAGGGGCTGGAATTGCGCCTTGTACATCAACAATGTAGTCATGACAAATTTTGTCTAATTCGTTGGTTGTTACACCTACCTTAATAAAAGGTTCAATCATGGCTAATACGTCCGCTGCTAGTTTCCCTGCAATGCGCATTTTCTCGATTTCGTCACTTGTTTTTATGATAGCTGCCATCTTATTTCTCTTCTTTATTTGTTTAGATAGTTAATAGTAGAACTATAAAGAAATATAGTGATACGCGCTAGTGAAGTTTAACCTCTTTATTTGTAAGGGGAGGAATAAAAAAACAACTATTTCGTCAAAAACTGATAGGACAATATTTGAGTTAATTGACATAATGTGATATAAAGCGCATCGAGTTTAATAGTTCAATTTTGAGCGATTAAGACTCACTTAACTTATTACTATTAGTTGTTACTTTTTTTCATTTATATGAAGGGGGACAACAGTAGTAATTACAATAACACACACGTATCGACACGTAACTCGGGGTGCTGCTTTCAACTTGTTGAAACTGGTCGAGTTTGCGGGATGCGTGGAGGCCTAACCCCTACTAAAGGAAATTCAAAATGGCAACAGTATCAATGCGCGACATGCTACAAGCTGGCGTACACTTCGGTCACCAAACTCGTTACTGGAACCCAAAAATGAAGCCATTCATTTTCGGTGCACGTAATAAAGTTCATATCATCAACCTTGAGCAAACAGTTCCAATGTTCAACAAAGCACTTAACTTTTTAGAAGCAAAAGCGGCTAAAAAAGGTAAAGTTCTTTTTGTTGGTACTAAACGTGCTGCATCAGAAGCGGTTAAAGAAGCTGCAATCAGCTGTGACCAATTCTATGTTGATCACCGTTGGTTAGGTGGTATGTTGACTAACTGGAAAACAGTTCGTCAATCGATCAAACGTCTGAAAGACCTTGAAGTTCAAAGCCAAGATGGTACTTTTGAAAAGTTAACTAAGAAAGAGGCGCTAATGCGTACTCGCGAATTAGAGAAACTTGAAAAAACACTTGGTGGTATCAAAAACATGGGCGGTATCCCAGATGTAATCTTCGTAATCGATGCTGATCACGAGCACATTGCAATTAAAGAAGCGAATAACCTAGGAATCCCTGTTATCGCTGTTGTAGATACTAACTCATGCCCAGATAACATCGATTTCGTTGTTCCTGGTAATGATGATGCTATCCGTGCTATCAAACTGTACTTAGATGCAGCTGCACTGACTGTTAAAGAAGGTCGTCAAGCAGACGTTGCAATCGCAGCAGAAGCAGACGGTTTTGTTGAAGAAACAGCTGAGAAATAAGTTCTTCTAAATTTAGAAGCTCTTATTAACTAATCAAATGATGGTTAGTTATCAGGGGAGTTTAGGCTCCCCTTTTTTTTGTAGACAAATATTAGGAATTCGACAATGGCTATTACAGCTAAGCAAGTTAAAGAACTTCGTGAACGCACAGCAGCGGGCATGATGGATTGTAAAAAAGCATTGGTTGAAGCAGATGGCGACATCGAGCTTGCAATTGAAAACATGCGTAAATCAGGTGCAATCAAAGCAGCTAAAAAAGCTGGCCGTATTGCAGCTGAAGGTGTTGTTTTAGCGAAAACTGAAGGCACTTCTGTTGCTCTTATCGCTGAAATTAACTGTGAAACAGATTTCGTTGGTATGGATAAAAGCTTCTTAGCATTTGCTAATAAAGTTGCTGATATCGCACTAGCAAATAAAGTAACTGATCTTGAAGCACTAGCTGCACTAGCATACGACGACATCACTGTTGAAGAAGCGCGCGCTAACCTTGTTGCTAAAATCGGTGAAAACATCTCTATCCGTCGTTTACAAATCGTTGAAGGTGAAAACCTTGGCGCATACGTACACAGCGGTAAAATCGGTGTTATCTCTGTACTTACTGGCGGCGACGCAGACCTTGCTAAAGACATCGCTATGCATGTTGCAGCTGCTTCTCCTACATACGTTAAGCCGGGCGATGTTCCAGCTGAAGTAGTAGCTAAAGAGAAAGAGATTCAACTACAGATCGCTATCGATAGTGGTAAACCTGCTGAGATCGCTGAAAAAATGGTTACAGGTCGTATGGCTAAATTCACTGGTGAAGTGAGCCTTACTGGTCAACCGTTTGTTAAAGATCCTTCAATCAAAGTTGCTAAGCTTCTTAAAGATGCTGGCGCAGACGTTGAAACTTTCATCCGCATTGAAGTTGGTGAAGGTATTGAGAAAAAAGAAGAAGATTTCGCAGCAGAAGTTGCAGCTACACTAGCAGCAGCTGGTCAGTAATCTTTACTTCTAAACAATAAGCTTGAAGTTTGTTGTAAAAATAGGAACCGCGGCTAGCTCTGCGGTTCTTTTACATTTAAAGTACGAGATAAGTTGTTGAAATTTCATTAATAAGTCGTTTAATATTTAAACAATTTATTAATGTAATTGCTAATAGCCCCCCATAGAGGAATGAATTTTATGAGCACTAATCCAAAATCAGCTTACCGTCGTATTTTATTAAAACTAAGTGGTGAAGCACTTGTTGGTGAGGAAGGGTTTGGTATTGACCCAACCGTTTTAGACCGTATGGCGTTAGAGATAAAATCGCTAATCGAAGCTGGTGTACAAGTTGGCCTGGTTATCGGTGGCGGAAATATTTTCCGTGGTGCTGGTCTTGCGGAAGCTGGAATGAATCGTGTTGTTGGCGATCATATGGGTATGTTAGCAACGGTTATGAATGGTTTAGCGATGCGTGATGCATTGCATCGTTCACATGTTAACTCGCGTTTAATGTCTGCGATCCCATTAAATGGTGTTTGTGATGATTATAACTGGGCAGAAGCGATTAAATACCTTAAATTAGGCACTGTCGTTATTTTTGCTGCTGGTACTGGTAACCCATTCTTTACAACGGATTCTGCTGCTTGTTTACGCGGCATTGAAATCGAAGCGGATGCCGTGTTAAAAGGCACCAAAGTTGATGGTGTTTATGATGCGGATCCGGTGAAAAATCCAGAAGCAACACTTTATAAACAGATCGATTACCAAGTAGTGCTTGAAAAAGAGCTGCAAGTAATGGATTTAGCTGCATTTACATTAGCGCGTGACCACAGTTTACCGATTCGTGTATTCAATATGAATAAACCAGGCGCATTAAGCCGTGTGGTATTAGGCGAAGATGAAGGCACAACTATTACACATTGTGCATAGTTGTATTTCGGTTAGTTAACGTTATAACTGTCGTTATAAAAAGAACAGATAATATTAAATATTTTGGGAAAAGAATATGATCAATGAAATTAAAGACGATGCACAATCACGCATGGGTAAAAGCATCGAGTCGTTTAAAGGCCAATTAGCTAAAATCCGCACCGGTCGTGCACACCCTAGCTTATTAGATGGCATTATGGTGCCATACTACGGCAGCAATACACCACTTCGCCAAGTAGGTAACGTATCGACTGAAGATTCTCGTACACTGACAGTGACGGTATTTGACGCGACATTAATTGCTGCTGTTGAAAAAGCGATCATGGGCTCAAACCTAGGTTTAAATCCAATGTCTGCTGGTACGGTTATTCGTATTCCTCTTCCTCCATTAACAGAAGAGCGTCGTAAAGACTTAATCAAAGTTGTTCGTGGTGAAGCAGAGAACTGTCGTATTGCGATCCGTAATATTCGTCGTGATGCAAATGGCGACTTGAAAGAGTTAGAAAAAGAGAAAGAGATCAGTGAAGATCAACAGCGTCAAGGCGAAGAGTTAGTGCAAAAAGCAACTAACGATAGCGTTAAGCTTGTTGATGACCTATTAGCAGTGAAAGAAAAAGAGTTGATGGAAGTTTAATACTTCGCGATAACTTTGTGAGCAGGAAAATTTTTTTCTTGCTCTCTTTACTACTTTATAAGGTACGAGTAAACGCTGTGACAGAACAACAAATATTGCCAAAACATGTTGCTATCATAATGGATGGTAACGGTCGTTGGGCAGAGAGCAAAGGTAAGCATCGTGTTTTTGGGCACAAGCATGGCGTCAAGTCACTGCGTAAAGCGATCTCTTTTGCTGCAGAAAAAAAAGTTCAAGCATTAACTATTTATGCGTTTAGTAGTGAAAATTGGAAACGACCTGAAAAAGAGGTCAATATGTTAATGGAGCTCTTTTTCACCGTCTTAGGCAGTGAAGTTAAAAAGCTACAAAAGCATAATATTAAATTAAAAATTATCGGTGACATCTCAGCTTTTAGCGAACGTTTACAGAAAAAGGTACTTCAGGCTGAAAAGGATACCGAAAATAATAGTGGGCTGGCATTAAATGTTGCCGCTAACTATGGTGGTCGTTGGGACATTACCCAAGCGACTAAACAGATTGCAACATTGGTGAAGCAAGGTGATTTAGCAATAGATGATATCACTGAAGAACGATTCCATAACACGCTAACGTTAGGTCATTTACCCGCAGTAGATCTTATGATTCGTACGGGTGGAGATCATCGTATTAGTAACTTTTTATTGTGGCAAATGGCATATGCAGAACTTTATTTCTGTGATGTTTTATGGCCAGACTTCAATGCCGATGCATTTCAAGATGCACTGGATGTATTTGCCAGCAAAGAACGTCGCTTTGGGCAAACCAGTGAGCAAGTTGCTCGTCGCTGATTTTTATAACTAAATTTAACAGGACGTTTCTGTGAAACAACGAATTATTACGGCACTATTTTTGGCGCCACTTGCTATCGCGGGCATTTTTTTATTACCGCTTAAATTTTTCATGCTGTTTACCGCTGTTATCTTTTTGCTTGGTAGTAAAGAGTGGGCTTCCTTTGTTAATCCTAAATCAGTTTCTAGCCCAATCCTTTACATCTTCGGTTTTGTATTAGCAATCACACTTTTATTATTGCCTATCGGGCAATTATGGACAGCAGAAGGGGTTAATCCGCTTATTCATTACGGGTTAATTGGCGCTGCAATTTGGTGGTTCGTTTCATTAGTTTTGGTTGTGACTTATCCGAAAAGTGCCGCTTGGGCACGAAGTAAAAGTATTAAGGCTCTATTTGGCCTATTGACATTAATCCCTTTCTTCTGGGCGATGGTAACATTACGTTCGGTAAATATTCATCATGATTTCTATTATGGTGGCGCATTATTATTATTTGTATTCTCACTGGTTTGGGCTGCAGATAGTGGCGCATACTTTTGTGGCAGAGCTTTTGGCAAACATAAACTAGCACCTAACGTAAGCCCGGGTAAAACCATTGAAGGTTTTGTTGGTGGCGTAGTGAGCGCGATGGTTGTTGCTTTTGTTGGTAGTATTTTACTGGATATTACTGAAGATAAAATGGCACTGTTTTTTGTTGCGTCACTGATTACAACGCTTGTTTCTGCATTGGGTGATTTAAGTGAAAGCATCTTTAAACGTGAGGCTGGCTTAAAAGATAGTGGTAACCTATTACCAGGACATGGCGGTATCTTAGATCGTATTGATAGCTTAACAGCGGCAGTGCCAGTATTTGCTCTTACTTATCTGCTGTGGTTAAACTAATAAATGAAAAATTTAGCCATTTTAGGAGCAACTGGATCTATCGGAGCCAGTACCCTTAGTGTTTGCCGCAGTAACCCAGAACGCTATAATGTAACACTGTTAGTTGCTTCTAAAAGTGTCGATAAGATGCTGTTATTATGCACAGAATTTAATCCTACCTATGTTGCAATGAGTTGTCCTGTAGCAGCATCTGAATTAGCTAATAAATTAAAGCATAGCAATTGTAATTCGCAACTTATCAATGACGAACAAGCCTTATTACAGCTATTACAAAGTAATGAGATTGATGCAGTGATGGCCGCTATTGTTGGTGGTGCTGGTTTAAAAACAACATTAGCAGCAGTAGAAGCGGGTAAAGAGATATTTCTCGCGAACAAAGAATCACTAGTGATGTCTGGGCAGTTATTTATCGATGCCGTTAAAAAGTCAGGTGCAAAACTATGGCCTGTAGATAGCGAACACAATGCGATATATCAAGCGCTTTCTCCGGCTTTGCAAGAGAGTATTGGCCACTGTGACTTACGTGGCGAAGGTGTTTCTAAAATATTACTCACTGGGTCGGGTGGTCCGTTCTTAAATAAATCCTTATCAGAATTTCCTACTATTACGCCTGCTCAAGCGATTAAACACCCTAATTGGTCGATGGGACAAAAAATATCGATTGATTCAGCGACCATGATGAATAAAGGGCTCGAGTATATCGAAGCGCGTTGGTTATTTAATGCATCACGCGAACAACTACAGGTCATTATTCACCCGCAATCAGTCATTCATTCAATGGTGCAATATATTGATGGTAGTGTGATTGCACAAATGGGCAATCCTGATATGCGCACCCCTATTGCCCATGTTATGGGTGGGGGGACGCGTATTGAAAGTGGTGTTGGGCATTTAGATTTTTTTAGTTCCCCTGAGTTTAGTTTTATGGCGCCTGATTTTGAACGCTACCCATGTTTAAAATTAGCAATGGATGCCTGTTATCAAGGTCAACATGCGACCACTGTGTTAAATGCAGTCAATGAAGTTGCTGTTGATGCCTTTTTATCGGGTAACATTAAATTCACGCAAATATCTCAGTTAGTTGATCGTGTATTACAACAGACCGAGACGCGTGAAATCAGTGCAATCGAACAGCTGTTAGAAATTGATACACAGGCTAAAGACGCTGCACTTAATATGATACAACGAGATCTTTTATGTTAACGATGTTATGGAACTTAGGCGCATTTATTGTTGCCCTGAGTATTTTGGTGGCCATTCATGAGTATGGTCATTTCTGGGTAGCAAGACGTTGTAGCGTAAAAGTACATCGTTTTTCTATCGGTTTTGGTAAGGTCTTATTTAAGCGTACCGATAAACAGGGCACGGAATTTGCGATTGCTGCGATCCCCCTAGGTGGTTACGTTAAAATGTTGGATGGCCGAGTTGAAAGTGTGCCTGAAGATCAACAACAATTTGCCTTCGACAACAAAACGGTTTGGCAAAGAATTGCCATTGTCGCAGCAGGTCCACTTGCTAACTTTGCCCTCGCTATTGTCGCTTTCTTTTTGATGTATTTGGTTGGTGTTAATAGCGCTAAACCTGTCATTCAAGGTGTTACGGCAGATTCACCCATGTCGGTGATAAGTGAACATATCCCTGCGCAGCAACGTTTTCAAATTATGGCGATTAACGAAACTGCCGTTGGCGATTGGGAAGCATTAAATTTAGCCCTTGTAAGTCAGATTGGTGAGAGTGGGTTTGATATCACAATAAAATCGCTAACCAATGAGTTGGTTGAACCTATCTCGATAGTTAAGGTCTCACTGTCGAATTGGGTGTTTGATCCAAAAACAGAATCGATTATTCGTAGTTTAGGGTTGTTGCCTTATCGTTCTCAAGTACATTTACAAGTTGCAGAGGCCACTACAGATGGTGCTGGCTTTCAAGCTGGATTAAGAGCGGGTGATAAGCTTATTGCTGTTGATGGTATTGTTCTTCAAGATTGGTCGCAGTTTGTTAGCGCAATTCAGCAAAATGCCAATACCACATTAGCATTGCAAATTGAAAGAGAATCAACTTTATCTACGTTATCATTAACACCTAAATTACAGGCGGCTACTGGCAATGGAGTGATTGGTGTATCACCTGTTGTTGAACCATATCCAGATGCTTATCGAGTAAAGCTTCAATTTGGTCCTATTGATGCTTTTGTTAGAGGGGTTGAAAAGACAGGTCAATTAACCAAACTCACCTTTGATACCTTAATAAAATTAGTGACAGGTGATATCTCAGTTAAAAATCTGAGTGGTCCAGTCTCAATTGCTAAAGGCGCCGGTGCAAGTGCAGATTATGGTATTGAATATTTTCTTGGCTTTTTAGCGTTGATTAGTGTCAATCTGGGGTTAATGAATTTAATACCACTGCCTGTTTTGGATGGCGGACATCTGCTTTATTACTTTGTTGAAGTGATAACAGGGAAGCCTGTACCGGAAAAAATTCAAGAGGTTGGCTTTAAAATCGGTGGTGCTATTTTAATGGCACTGATGAGTATCGCGATATTGAACGATTTTAATTTACTGTAATAGTTTGATAAATCATTATAGAAGCCTATAAAATACGGGCTTAAATAAAAACACAGCATAAGTGTTATAAGGGATTCATATAAAGATGTTCAAGAGATATTTACTAGCAACCGCATTTGCCTTCAGTAGCTGTTTTTCAATGGTGTCATTGGCTGAAAAAATAACTATTTCAGATCTTCAATTTGAAGGGTTGCAACGCGTAACATTAGGGGCTGCATTATTAAGCTTACCAATACGCGAAGGGGACTTAGTTGATGATTACCAACTTGCTCAAGCGGTGAAAAAACTTTATGCAAGTAGCCATTTTGAAAGCATTGAATTAGAACGTGCGGGTGATGTACTTATCTTTAAGGTTAAAGAGCGCCCGACGATCAGTAATATTGGCCTTTCTGGTAATGATAAATTAAGTGAAGAGCAAATTTTAGATTCTCTCGGTTCATCTGCGATTCAAGTGGGTGAGCCCCTTGATCGAACAACCCTATCTGGCATCGAAAAAAGCTTAGAAGACTTTTACCACAGCGTGGGTAAATATAGCGCTCAGGTTGAAACGGTTGTTACCCCTCTTCCACGTAATCGCGTTTCAATTCAGTTTGTTTTCCGTGAAGGATTAACAGCGAAGATAGAACAAATAAATGTTGTCGGTAATACGGTTTACTCTGACCAAACACTGTTAAAAAGACTCACTTTGTCCGACTCTGGTGGTTGGTGGGATTTTTTCGCTGATGATAACTACCAAAAGCAAAAATTAGCCGGTGACTTAGAAGTCATCAAAAGTTATTACTTAGATCGTGGTTATATCCGCTTTAATATCGATGACACTCAAGTTGCCTTAACGCCGAATAAAAAAGGTGTTTATGTGACCGTTAATGTGAATGAAGGCGATATCTATAAAATTGGTGGTGTTCAATTCATCGGTGACCTATTAGGTAATGATGAAGCAATTGAATCGTTAGTTCCTTTTGCTGAAGGGGATGTTTATGCCGCTTCACAAGTGGCCTTTACAGAGCAAAGCATCCGCAAGTATTTTGGACGTTTGGGTTATGCTTACCCTCAAATAGTCACTTACCCAGAAGTAGATGACGAAACTAATACGGTCATCGTAAGTTTCTCTGTGGAACCTGGACAACGTGGCTATGTTCGTAATATTAATATCTCAGGTAATACTACTACAGCAGACGTTGTGTTGCGTCGTGAGATGCGTCAGATGGAAGGTGGTTGGTTATCCAGTGAGAGCATAGAGTTATCTAAAAATCGTTTAAATCGTTTAGGCTTCTTTTCACAGGTTGATATTAATACTGAACGAGTGAGCGATGATTTAGTGGACTTAAACGTCAATGTAGAAGAGCAAGCATCTGGTTCATTTAATGCTGGTGTCGGTTACGGTACGGAATCAGGGTTAAGCTTAAGCGGTGGTATTAGCCAAGATAACTTCTTAGGTACTGGTGACAAACTGGGGTTCGAAGTTAAATTTAATGACTATAATCGCAGTGTTAATGTGAACTATACCACCCCCTATTTGACCAAAGATGGTGTGAGTGGCGGTGTGCGTGTGTTTTATGATCTATTTGAAGCGGGTGAAGCAAATATTGTTGATTATACCAATACAACTTATGGTGTACGTTTCAACATGGGATTCCCGGTTAATGAAATTAACCGCTTAGGATTTAGCTTAGGTTGGGAAAATAATACCATTTCACAACTTAAGGCCTATGAGCAGTTAAGTCTGTTTTGGGATATATATAGCTCACAGCTTGAGGGTGATAGTTCAGCCAGCTTCCAAGATTTTGATATTACCGCTAAATGGACGCGCAATAACCAGGATAAAGGACGCATGGCAACACAAGGTATGAAACATGACCTATGGGCGAAGATGACTATTCCTGGTTCTGATTTACAATATTTCAAAGTTAACTTTGATATCAGTAACTACCAGCGTATTACCGATGATGGGGAATGGACAACACTTTTACGTGGTACCTTAGGTTACGGAAACGGCTATGGTAAATTTGAAGGTAACGATCAAATTCTGCCTTTCTTTGAAAACTATTATGCAGGTGGTTATCGAACAATACGTGGCTTCTCAAGTAATACAGTCGGTCCGCGTGCAATGTACAAAGGCGAATCTGCGGGTAATAGTACAATGTTGCTGACTGATAATGCAGTAGGTGGTAATGCTAAATATACTGTCAGTGCTGAAGTTATTTTCCCGGTACCTTTCTTAGATGAAGCTTATACACGACAAGTGCGTAGTAGTTTGTTTATTGATGCGGGTGAGGTATGGGATACTGAGTTTGATCACGACTATTATAGCCAACTAACTTGTTCATATAACTGTGAGTATTTTGGCGATTTCTCGAAACCAGGTAGAATACGTGTTTCAATGGGGACGCAGTTAACTTGGGTATCTCCGATGGGACCGTTAGTATTTACACTTGCATGGCCATTAAAAGAGTATGAAGGCGATAGAACTGAAGTATTCTCGTTTAATATTGGTGATACTTTCTAACTATTTTTTAAGTGCCTGAAAGGCTTGTTTTTTTAATTTATAATTTATTTTTTCTATGGAGCAAAACAGTATGAAGACCTTTTTAAAAGCAGCAACATTAGCAGTAGCGATGATCTCTATTCCAGTAGTAAATGCTGCCGATGTGCAAAAAGTAGGGGTTGTTTTTCCTTCTAAAATCATGAAAGAGTCACCACAACGTGAGCGTATTATTAAAAAGCTAGAAGATGAATTTAAAGGACGTTACGTCGCTCTGCAAAAGCTTGAAGAAGAGATCACTAAAATCGAGCAAACGTTAAAGCGTGATGGCGAATTAATGAACAATGATGAAGTGACTGCAATGCAACGTAAAGTTGAAGTTAAACTTTCTGAGTACAAGTTAAATCGTAAAGCATTTGAAGAAGATAACCGTCGTCGTCAAGGTGAAGAGCAACAAAAAGCACTTGTTTTAGTACGTGACGTTATCAATGACGTAGCCAAAGAAGAAGGTTTCGATATCATTTTAAATGGCGAACAGGTTGTTTATGCAAAACCTGGGTACGATATCTCAGACTTAATTATTGAAGAAATTAGTAAAAAATAGGTAGATCGATATGACACAAACATTAGCGCAATTAGCTGGGTTATTAGGCGCACAACTGGTTGGTGATGAGTCACTGGTTATTAAGCGGTTAGCAACTTTTGATAGTGCTGCAGAGGGAGATATCACCTTTGTTTCAGATAAGAAATTATTATCACAACTTGCAAACTGTCATGCTAGTGCCATTGTGCTACCGACTGCTGTAATGGCTGGCTATCAAGGTAATGCATTGTTTATGGATAATCCCTATGTGGGTTATGCGATGCTGGCTTCTATCTTTGATACTACACCGAATTTAGCGGTTAACATCGCTGATTCTGCACAGATTGATAGTAGCGCGAAAATTGGAAATAACGTTGCAATCGCTGAAAATGTGGTGATTGGCGCTAATGTTGAAATTGCTGATAATTGCCAGATATTTGCAAATGTAGTGATTGGTCAGCAGGTTAAAATTAATAAACAGACTAAGATCTACCCTAATGTAACGGTTTATCATGACTGCCAAATTGGTGAACGATGTATCATTCATGCAAATAGCGTGGTGGGCAGTGATGGGTTTGGTAATGCACCATACCAAGGAAAGTGGGTGAAAATACCACAAATAGGTAAGGTTATTATTGGTGATGATGTCGAGATCGGCTCATCCACAACGATCGACCGTGGTGCACTTTCTGACACAATCATTAAAGATGGTGTAAAAATTGATAACCAGTGCCAAATTGCACACAATGTTGTTATTGGAGAGCATACTGCGATTGCAGGGGGCTCTAACATTGCGGGCAGCACTAAAGTTGGTAAAAGCTGTATTATAGGTGGTGGCGTGGCGATGAATGGCCATCTAACTATTGCGGATAACGTGGTTATCACTGGTGATAGCATGGTAGTGCGTAATATTGACCAAGCAGGCATATACTCTTCAGGTGTACCTGCAATTGAAAATAGACAGTGGCGAAAAAATACAGCTTATATGTTAAAAATAGAAGATCTATTTAAACGTGTGAAGCAACTTGAAAAACAATTACAAGATAAAGACTAAGGAATATTCAGTGAGCAACGAATTAAACAGTTTAGATATTAAAGAGATCATGAATCTGCTTCCACATCGCTACCCGTTTTTATTGATAGATCGCGTTGTCGATTACGTGCCGGGCAAAACATTAAGTGGTTATAAAAATATCTCATTCAACGAGCCTCAGTTTCAAGGGCACTTTCCGGGTACACCGGTATTCCCTGGTGTGATGATCATTGAAGCATTAGCACAAGCAACAGGTGTCTTAGCCTTTGCAACCTACGGTAAGCCTGCTGAAAACGAGCTATATTTTTTAGCGTCGGTTGATAAAGTACGTTTTCGTAAACCAGTGGTGCCAGGTGATAAACTTGAACTTGAAGTTATTTACTTAAAAGAGCGTCGTGGTATGGGGAAATTTGAATGTACTGCTAAGGTTGACGGCGAAGTTGCCTGTCAAGCAATGATCATGTGTGCAAGAAGAGAGATCTAATGACTAATAACAATATTCACGAAACAGCAAAAGTCCACTCAACAGCGATTGTGCATGAAACGGCAATCATTGGTGCTAATGTGGAAATCGGACCTTATACCATCATCGGTGCGCGTGTTGAAATCGGTGAAGATTGTTGGATTGCGCCACACGTAGTAATGAACGGCCCAACAAAAATGGGTAAAGGTAATAAAGTCTTTCAGTTTGCTTCTGTCGGAGAGGATTGCCAAGATCTAAAATATAACGGTGAAGAGACCTTCTTAGAGATTGGTGATAATAACGTTTTCCGTGAAAGCTGTACGATTCATCGTGGTACTGCGCAGGATAATGGCACCACAAAAATTGGTAATAACAACCTATTAATGGCTTATGTACATGTAGCGCATGACTGTATTCTTGGCGATAATATTATTCTTTCTAATAATGCGACATTAGCGGGTCATACTAAGCTTGCTAATAACGTGATTATCGGCGGCTTATCTGCATTGCATCAATTTACCCGTGTCGGCGAGTATGCAATGATTGGTGGTTGTTCTGCGGTAAACAAAGATATTCCACCTTACTTTATGGCATCGGGTAACTACGTACAAGCACAGGGTATTAACTCTGTTGGCCTCAAACGCCGTGGCTTTAGTAGTGCTGCTATAATGGAAATCAAACGTGCTTATAAAGCATTATGCCGTGATGGTAATAGCTTAGAAGATGCAAAAAATATTATTGCCGCTAAAGTTAAAGAAACGCCTGAGCTTAAAGTGTTGCATGACTTCTTAAACGAAGAGAGTCGCGGTATCGTTAGGTAATTTGTGTATAACACAAAATGTGATTCACCTTTAAAGGCTCATCAGAGCCTTTTTTTTTCAGAATATTTTATGAGCGAATGATTATGACTAAACCATTACGTATCGGTTTAATTGCTGGTGAAGCTTCCGGTGATATTTTAGGTGAAGGGTTAATAAAAGCACTTAAGGTACATTATCCTGATGCGATATTTGAAGGAATCGCTGGGCCTAAAATGATCGCTCAGGGGTGCACTGCTTTACACCCTTTAGAAGCACTATCGGTAATGGGCTTTGTTGAAGTATTAGGAAAATTGCGTAGCATTCTATCGATTCGAAAATCGATTACGCAACATTTTCTGAACAACCCTCCAGATATCTTTATCGGTATTGATGCCCCTGACTTTAACCTAACTGTAGAACTTAAACTCAAGGCACAGGGTATTAAAACGATCCATTATGTGAGTCCTTCAGTTTGGGCATGGAAGCAATGGCGTATTCATAAAATAGCCAAAGCGACGAACTTAGTCTTAGCATTTCTACCCTTTGAAAAAGCATTTTACGATCGTTTTAATGTGCCTTGTCAGTTTGTTGGTCATACATTAGCAGATCAACTGCCAATCATTCGTGAAAAAGATCAAGCGCGTGATCGCTTGTCATTAGAGACGGATGAAAAAATACTTGCGATATTACCGGGTAGTCGTAAAGCGGAAGTTGGTGTGTTAGGACCACTATTTTTAGAAACGGCTAAAATTATCCATCAAAAGCATCCAGAGTATCGCTTTATCGTACCAATGGTTAACGATCGCCGTAAACAACAGTTTATGGAACAGGTTAATGAGATAGCACCAGATCTCCCTATCACGCTGTTTGATGGACACTCAAGCGATGTATTACAATCTGCGGATCTGGTTTTATTAGCTTCTGGTACTGCAGCATTAGAGGCGATGTTAGCTAAAGCGCCAATGGTTGTTGCTTATAAAGTCAGTACATTAACCTATATGATTGCGAAATCACTTTCTAGTGTAAAATATACTTCGCTGCCTAATCTTATCGCTGACCGAGAGGTTGTGAAAGAGCTCAGTCAATATGACTGTACCGTTGAAAAAATGGTTGCTGAATTAGAACGGTTGATTGCTGGTGGTGGTGAACAGATGATCGAAATATTCACTGAATTACACCAATTAATTAAATGCGATGCAGATAAACAAGCGGCACTTGCTGTGGTTAACTTAATAGAGAAAAACAATGGTTGAAAAAAAGAGTAAAGCGGTCGTGCAATTTGAAGAGGTCATTTACCCTGATCTAGAACTGATTGCTGGTGTTGATGAAGTCGGTCGTGGTCCTTTAGTGGGTGATGTCGTGACAGCCGCTGTTATCTTAGATAAAAACAACCCGATTGCAGGTCTTGCTGATTCTAAGAAGCTAAGTGAGAAAAAACTTGCGCTAATGTTTGATGAGATTCAAGCGAAAGCACTATGTATCTCGGTTGGGCGTGCTTCACCTACTGAGATTGATGATATTAATATCCTGCATGCCACGATGCTTGCTATGCAACGCGCAGTGCAAGGCTTAGCTATCCAGCCTGAGTTTGTGTTTATTGATGGTAATCGTTGCCCTGCGCTTTCTATGCCGAGCGAAGCGATCGTAAAAGGCGATGCACGTGTTGCTGAAATCAGTGCTGCTTCTATTATCGCTAAAGTAACCCGTGACCGCGAGATGGAAGCGTTAGATAAACGTTATCCTGAATATGGGTTTGCAAAACATAAGGGTTATCCAACAAAAGCACATTTTGAAGCCTTAGAAAAACATGGTGCGATTGATGAATATCGTAAAAGCTTTAAACCTGTAAAAAAAGTGTTAGGCCTTTTATAAAGCTAGAACGTTTTAAGGCTGGAATGCTTGATGCTTTCTGGTGTATTTTTGTTTATGGCCTTCAAGCCTTTTAGCATCTTTTTGTTTTTAGCCTTATGGCATGTTTATTTTATCCTATGGAAATTGTATGTCCGAGTTAGCTGTTAAGTCCGATCCTAAATTTATCCACCTGCGTGTCCACAGTGATTTTTCAATGGTGGATGGACTGACTAAAGTAAAACCATTGATTGCGAAAACAGCAGCCATGAATATGCCTGCGTTAGCGATCACCGATCAAACTAATTTTTGTGGTTTGGTGAAGTTTTATGGTGCAGCACATGGTGCGGGTATAAAACCATTAGTCGGTGCAGATCTTTGGGTACAAAGCGAAATTTTTGGTGGTGAGCAGTTTCGTATTACGACACTCGCAATGGATAACGTCGGTTATAAAAATGTTACTGAGCTTATCTCCAAGGCTTACCTACGCGGTCATGTCGCTGGTCGTGCTGTTATCGACCAAGACTGGTTAATCGAACATAGCGAAGGGATATTACTGCTATCGGGCGCTAAAGAGGGCGATCTTGGCAAGATGCTCCTGAAAGGTCATTTTGATATTGCAGAGCAGATAACGCAATTTTACCAAACCCATTTCCCAGATCGTTACTACTTAGAGCTTATCCGTACTAACCGTGTTGATGAAGAAACTTATCTACATCTTGCACTTGATTGGTCTGAGCAGCATAAATTACCGGTAGTGGCGACCAACCAAGTGGTGTTTGTTGATGAACACCTGTTTGATGCACATGATATTCGTGTTTGTATCAATCAAGGTTATACACTCGGTGATGATCGTCGCCCTAAAGAATACAGCCCTGAACAATATCTACGTAGTGAAGAGGAGATGTGTGAACTATTTTCAGACATTCCAGAAGCACTACAAAACAGTGTTGAAATTGCTAAACGCTGTAATGTCACCCTACGTTTAGGTGAATACTTCCTACCTGATTTTCCAACGGGCGATAAATCCATTGATGAATTCTTTTGTGATGTATCACGAGAAGGGTTAGAGGCACGCTTAGAATTTCTATTTGATAAAAACAGTCCTGAGTTTGCAGCTATTCGCAAACCTTACGATGAGCGTTTACAGGTAGAGCTAGACGTTATTAATACCATGGGATTTCCAGGTTACTTCCTGATCGTAATGGAATTTATCCAATGGAGTAAAGATAACAAAATACCTGTAGGGCCTGGTCGTGGTAGTGGTGCCGGCTCACTCGTGGCCTATGCATTGAAGATCACCGATCTTGATCCATTAGAACTCGAGTTACTGTTTGAGCGATTCTTAAACCCTGAACGTGTCTCGATGCCCGATTTCGATATCGATTTCTGTATGGATAGACGTGATGAAGTAATCGATCACGTTGCTGAGCTTTACGGGCGTGATGCGGTATCACAGATCATCACCTTTGGTACGATGGCGGCAAAAGCGGTAATACGTGATGTTGGCCGTGTATTAGGGCACCCTTATGGTTTTGTTGATGGTATCTCTAAATTAATACCGCCAACACCGGGTATGACCCTGACCAAGGCGTTTGAAGAAGAGCCTCGCTTACAAGAGCGCTATGATGGTAGTGAAGAGGTGCGCGATTTAATCGATATGTGTCGTACTCTTGAAGGTACGATTCGTAACGCAGGTAAACATGCGGGTGGTGTTGTTATCTCACCCACTACGATTACCGATTTTTCGCCACTGTACTGTGATGATGAGGGTAACAACCCGGTTACACAATACGATAAAAATGACGTTGAAACAGCGGGTCTAGTAAAATTCGACTTCTTAGGATTACGTACCCTGACTATCGTGCAATGGGCGATAGATATGGCCAACGAGCACAACAAAGAAGATGGCAAAGACCTGATCGATATCGAACGTATCAGTCTGACCGAGCCACTTTGTTTTGAGTTACTAAAGCGCTATGAAACAACCTCGGTGTTCCAGTTAGAGTCGCGTGGTATGAAGGATCTTATTCGTCGTCTTCAACCAGATTCTTTTGAAGATATGATCGCACTGGTAGCACTGTTTAGACCGGGTCCGTTAGGTTCGGGTATGGTAGATAACTTTATCGAGCGTAAGCATGGACGTGAGGCAGTTTCTTATCCGGATGAGAAATGGCAGCATGAATCACTGAAAGGTATCTTAGAACCGACCTATGGCATTATTTTATACCAAGAACAGGTAATGCAGATTGCGCAGGTACTTTCTGGTTATACCCTTGGTGGCGCCGATATGCTTCGTCGTGCAATGGGTAAAAAGAAACCAGAAGAGATGGAAAAACAGCGTGCGACCTTTGAAGAAGGAGCGGTTGCAAATGGCATCGATGGCGAGCTAGCGATTAAGATTTTCGATTTGGTAGAAAAATTCGCGGGCTATGGTTTTAATAAATCTCATTCAGCGGCTTACGCACTGGTTTCTTACCAAACATTATGGATGAAAACCTTTTATCCATCGTATTTCATGGCCGCAGTAATGTCTGCGGATATGGATAATACCGATAAAGTAGTTATCCTGGTGGCAGAGTGTCAGCGTATGGGCTTAAACCTCTGTCCACCGGATGTGAACGAAGGTCTATTTAAGTTTAATGTTGATAAAAATCAGCGCATTATTTACGGTATTGGTGCAATTAAAGGGGTTGGTGAAGGGCCCGTCGACGCTATTATTGAAGCACGTGCTGAAGGTGGTAAATTTAAAGATCTCTTTGATTTTTGTACTCGTATCGACCTTAAACGCTGTGGTAAACGAATTTTAGAGAAACTGATTCTTGCTGGTGCATTAGATAATTTAGGGCCGCACCGTGCGGCGTTAATGGCGAATCTACCGAGTGCGTTAGAAGCGGCTATTCAGCATAAAAAAGCGGAGTCGTTTGGTCAAACGGATCTGTTTGGCGTACTGACAACGGATAGTGATGAGATTGAAAATATATTCTCTACGGTTGAGAAATGGCCAGAAAAACAGTGGCTAGCAGGTGAGAAAGAGACCCTTGGTTTATATTTAACTGGGCACCCAATTGATCAGTATGAAACACATATTCGTGCTTTCCACTGTACTAAAATTGGTGATCTTACGCCGAATCGTCGTGGCCAAAATAGCCGTATTGCTGGCTTAATCTTAGCGATGCGTGTGATGGTGACCAAGGCAGGCAAGCGTATGGGGATTATTACCCTTGATGATAAAAGTGCGCGCTTAGAGATCACTGTTTTTGCTGATCTATTAGATCAATATGAAAACTTATTAGTAGCCGATAATGTCATTATTCTACAGGGGCAAGTAAGCGAAGATTTCTTCAATGGCGGTTTAAAAATGAATGCCCGTGAAGTGATGAGTATCGATCAAGCGCGCGAACGTTTTGCATCAAAATTACGTTTAAAAGTACACGCTAACAATGTCGGTCCTAACTTTCAAACACAATTACAAGCGGCACTTGAGCCTGCGATGGGTGGGGTATGTCCCGTTTTTATTGAATATACCAATGCCACTGCACAGGCTGAGTTAACGTTAGGGCTATCGTGGGCAGTCACGCCGACCGATGATCTGCTCTTTGCATTGTCCAAGCTAGTGGGTGAAGAGAATGTTAGCCTGCATTTTGATCATGTAAACGGGTAATAATAGTTGTTAGCTGTCAGTTTTTAGCTGTCAGCTTTCAGGAAAATTCTTAACCACAACTCCACCTAGGAACAATTTACAGCAGATGAAACATCAAGATCTATTTACTACTTTTCAAAGCGAACTTTCTGAGTTAGCGTCACTTAATGCTTCCTTTAAAGTCGCATTGAGTGGCGGTCTTGATTCTGTTGTATTGTTACATCTTTTCTCGCGTATAAAAAATTGTGAGGTGATAGCGCATCATGTTCATCATGGCTTAAGTGATAATGCTGATCATTGGGTACAGTTTTGTACTCAATTCTGCACGGCTATTAACATTCCTCTTACCGTGAGTCACGTGACGCTCGATAAGAAAAGTCGCACCAGTCTTGAAGCATTAGCGCGTGAAAAACGTTATGAGGTGCTAAAAAAAGGCTTTAATAATAATAGCTACTTAGTTACTGGACATCATCAAGATGATCAACTAGAAACGGTGTTATTGGCATTAAAACGTGGTGCAGGGTTAACGGGTTTACAGGGAATCGTAGCTCAGCAAGCGTTAGCAGAAGGCCATCTAATTCGTCCTTTGCTTAACTTCTCGCGAGAACAGTTAGAGCACTATGCTGCTCAGTTTCAACTAAACTGGATTGAAGATGAAAGTAATACGGATCAGCAATTTGATCGTAATTTTATCCGTCATAGTATTGCGCCTCTGTTGAAACAGCGTTGGCCTGCCATCACCAAAACCGTTTCACGCAGCGCTAAGCACTGCCAATCTCAGCAGTTGTTGATTGATGAAATAACGGAGTCTGATTTTATTTTATGCCAATCAACAGCACTTGCTTTAGATATTGAGCCATTAACAGCACTTTCAGTAACACGTAGAAATAATGTATTACGCGACTGGTTTAAGCTGGCTGGTTATCAATATCCATCGACAAAACAACTTGCGACGATCTGGCAAGATTTGGTATTAGCACAAAGTGATGCTACGCCTAAAGTTCGATTGCAGGGAATTGCCGTTTGTCGTTATCGTCAGGCGATCTATTTGGTTGATGAAAGTAAACTACTCAATCAAGCACCGCGAATAGTGTGGCAAGGGGAGCAGCAGGTCAGTTTAGGCAATGGAAAAATGATGTTGAAATTTGATGCTAGCGATGATTTTTTAAAGCAACAACACTTAGTAGAGATCTGCTTTAGAGAGCATCTTGCAAGTGATTTTAGCTGTAAACCAATCGGCAGAAATAAAGGTCGTAGCCTGAAAAAGCTCCTACATGAGTTTCATGTCGCCCCGTGGTTGCGCAATAGCGTGCCACTTATTTTTATTGATGGTGAGTTAGTGGAAGCTGTTGCTCTTTTTAGCTGTGCCAATACGGCTTCAGCTGGGCTGCGGATTACGCTTCTTTAAGACCATATTGTGTGCTTTTTGTGTATATAGTTTTTTATCTGCTGTTGCAAACAGCTGATTTGCATCTTGACCAAGCACCCAATGTGCAAACCCGATACTAGTAGAAAAGCCTAGTTCTGTTAAAAAAGGGGTTTTACCCACTTCTAATAATAATCGTTCTGTTACTTTATCAACTGAATGTTGATCGCCTGGCTGTAAAATCAATACAAATTCATCGCCACCTAAACGAAACACCATATCTGAAACACGGATGATCTTAGTGAGAATAGCGGCAAAATGTTGCAATACTTGATCTCCCTTAAGATGTCCCCAATTATCATTAATAGGTTTAAAGTCATCGATATCAAACAGCATTAAGGAGAGAGATTGCTGGCTGCGGCAACTTTGCTCAATAGCACGCTGTAAGCTTTCATCATAATAAGCACGGTTACCCACATTAGTCAGATGATCTTTAAATACTAATGCATTTAATTCAGCAAATTTTAGTGCGTGGCGTAAACAGGGAACCAGTAGTTCGTGTAACTCAACGAATAACTGCCCTTCACTCATCATTAATGGTTTATTACTTTGGTAAGTGATAGAGCCAATACGAGGTGATGTTGATGACAGTGGTAAATTATAGGTATTACTGCAAAGGTACTTTTCTTGATTATTTAAGCTAAATAACCCATGTGCAGATTGAAAGCGTATATTAAAAGGGCGGATAATTCTTGCCACTATAGAGGCAAAATTTGTTAATAGCTGCTTAAGATCCAAGTTCTCCTGCAGCAGTGCTAAACATGTCGCGCGTGTATCACTGCTTAACGTTAAACCATTTGAAGCAAAAGTAACCACCTTATTATTAATAGGATAGGTAGCTAATGTTGCATCTTTTTTTGCTTTCATAATGGTTCCCTTTTCTTTTTACGATGATCATCAATAGAAAATATTCATTAGATAAATGCACTTTTCGTGCCAACATACAAACAGCATTGATTTATAAATGACGATATTTTCCTTTGTCTTTACTATGCTTAGCATAAGTTTAATCAACCATTTTTTAAGTTATTGGGCTGGTTATCGAACCTATTATTCACATTTAGAGCGGAGATAAATAGGGTTAGGGAGGTTATACAAAGGTGTTAACTGATCTTTTATTATTACTTTTATTTGCCATTATTAGTGTTATTTTTTTTAGGCGCATCCGTCTATCAAATATTGTGGCGTATCTATTTACTGGGTTTGTGCTCGGTCCGTCGCTGCTCAATATATTAAACTCCTACCATGAACTGGAACTGATTGCAGAATTTGGTATTGTCTTTTTAATGTTCTCGTTAGGGCTTGAGTTTTCACTCACTAAATTGATCGCAATGCGCCGTTCAGTTTTTGGTTTAGGCGCATTGCAGGTGATCGTCTCCTTCATTATGTTTTATTTTATCTGTCAATTTTTTGTAATGAGTTGGCAGCAATCTTTTACCGTTGCCGGTATTCTGACGATGTCATCAACGGCGATTATTGTAAAAGTACTCTCTGATCAGCAGCAACTTCACTCCCAAACGGGCAAGCTAGCAATTGCTATTTTACTCTTTCAAGATCTAGCGGTTGTGCCTTTTTTAATTATTATCCCCATCATTGCGATGCCAAACATGGACAGTGGGTTAGTACCCCTTCTTAGTATGGCCTTTGTAAAAGGTGCACTTGCCGTTGCTGTATTACTGGCAATTGGTCGCTGGATATTACCGCGTTTCTTTGATGAGATGGGGCGCATACGTTTCGATGAAGTGTTTATATTATCCAATCTCTTTGTCACTCTTTTTGCCGCTTGGTTTACGCAATTCCTCGGTTTATCGATGGCACTAGGGGCTTTTCTTGCCGGCATGATGCTTGCTGAAAGTCACTATCGCCATCAACTCTCTGCCGATATTCGTCCTTTTAAGGATATTCTGATGGCGATATTTTTTATCTCCATTGGTACCTTGCTGAGTTTTGATATTCTACGCGATAACTTAGCGCTATTGTTGTTGATGGTGGTTGGCATGATGCTCGCTAAACTGATTACTATTACCTTAGCTGCGTTGCTGATGAAAGAGAAATTAACGACATCACTAGGGGTAGGTATCGCACTCGCTCAAATGGGCGAGTTTGGGTTTATTTTAGTGGCACTCGCGAGTAAGTATCAATTATTAGATGAGGAGTTATCATCACTGTTAATTGCAACCGGGGTAATTAGCATGTCCCTTACGCCATTACTAGTGAAGTACAGTCAAACAATCACCCGTGAAGCATTACACCATTATGAAAAAGTTTTTCGTCTTCAAAAACCTTTACCCGGTCAATTTTCAGACCATATCATTATCTGTGGTTATGGTCGTGTAGGGCAGATTGTTTCACGCTTTTTACGTACCGAATCACTGCCATTTATCGCGTTAGATAGAGACCCTATGCGTGTCAAAGAGGCAAGGGAAGGGGGCGAGAAGATTGAGTTTGGTGATGCTAGTCGGCGTGAAATATTGCTCGTTGCAGGTATTGAAAAAGCAAAACTACTCATAATTACCTTTAATGATTTACAGCGTTCATTAGCTCTGCTGACTCAAATCCGAGAACTTAATGCAGATGTGAAAGTGTTAGTGCGGACAAAAAATGATAAAGGCATTGATGAGTTACACGAAGCGGGGGCAACTGAGGTGATTCCAGAAGTATTAGAGGGCAGTTTAATGCTAGTCGCTCATGTACTTTATCTCTCAGGTGTTCCACGTAGGAAAATATTAAAGCGTTTAGATTGTGAACGTAAAACCAAATACCAACATCTGCATGGTTTTTATTATGGTCATGAATCGAGTCAATCAACTAAAAATGCTTGGACGGTTGAAAAATTGCATGCGGTTATTTTATCTAGTTCTTCCGGTTTTATTGATAGCGCTGTTTTAACGTTTCATTTAAACGGTGTCACGATTAAATCGTTACACCGTAAAGGGGGAGAAGAGATCTCTATTACCGATAAAACCAGCTTCCATGCTGGAGATGTGGTGCTATTGCAAGGGGATAAATACGACCTGTTAAAAGCTGAATCTATATTGCAAGGCAAAAGCTAGTGTAATGTGACGCTAGCTTTTGCCGCTACAAGCTAACCTGGGCGTTTATCTAAGCGTGCTGAAAGTAACATTTTTGCATAAAACAGAATAAACAGACCAAATGCACAACACCAAAAAAGAATGCTTATCCAATAAGCCATCAAAATTAACTCTGGCATTAAAAATGGAAAGATAATACGTATTAAGCCTGAAAGAGCCGTCGCTATAAAAGCAAGATTCATCCATTTAGAAGGCACTAAAGGACGTCCGGTATGGCCTAAAGAGACACGACTTATCATCGCTAAGATGATGCCACCAAAACCACCAATTGCAGTTAAGTGGATCATGGTAGTTGCATTAAAGCTAGGTACAAATAGTGCTAAAGCATAAAACAGTAATCCAGTAGAAAGTAGCATGTAACTTAAATGTAGTGACCATAACAGTGGCACTGGTAGTGTTAGCACAGGTTTCCAGCGGATGACGCGTATCAAATTAGCGATGCCTGCTAGTAATGCTAAGACACCTGAGATGACGTTTAAACTTGGGAACCAAGTAAAAATAGCGAGTAATAATAATGGTACTAGCGCTAAATATTCTAAAAATTGAATAGGTTGTACTTTTTCTGTGCCAGTCCCTTTTGATGTGAAAAATGGAATAACACGACCACCCATTACGGCAATAATAAAGAATACTAAAAATAGCATGCTCCAGATCGCGTGTTGCGACATGATGTAGTCATAGTTTTTAAAGCCAATTAAAGATATCGCATTGAGGGCTGTCATCACTAAAAGCAGTGGTACAAAAAACAGATTGCGCCACTGTTTGGCGTGTAAAACGGCTTGCGCTAATACTAATGCAGCGAGTGGCATCCAACTTAACTCTAAAACCATGGTTAGCCAGAATAGGTCGGGTGGTAATAAAAACAGTGCAAAGCGAGCCACTAACCACAGCGAAAACAGTAATGCTAATTTTTTACCTTTTAAACCCGGGTAGCCGGTCCAGTTCTGTACTGCAGTTAATAAAAATCCTAAGATAATCGCCCCTGCAAAGCCAAATAACATCTCATGGGCATGCCATTGCGTCATCGGTAATTGTGAAGGTAGAGCTATTTTTCCTGACAATAACATCCCCCATAGCACCATGCTAATAACAGCAAGTAGGGCACCGGCTAAAAAAAATGGTCGAAACCCTAAACGAAATAACGGCAGTAATTGCTGTTCTTGTGCATTATCGGTAATCTGTATCATCTGTGTTCCTATTTAAAGTGTGATGAATCTTATGTCTGAAAACTTATCCGAAAAATTATTTGCGCAAAAATTAAACGTGAAAGAGCAAGAGACTTCCACGATTATCCCTAATTCGAATAGCAAAAAAAACCATAAACTGAATGATGTTATTATGGACGGTGAATCCCAAGATGGTTGGTACCGCCTACTGAAGTTTATGCTCTGGGCATGGCAAGGTGTTGATATGATCGATTGCTATGCAGTGCTCGCGCGTATTAGTGCCTCTAAAAATAAGCGCAGCCATGAAGACATTCTAGACAGTGTTATCGGGTTTCGCTCAGGCAACTGGAGTTATGAGTGGACGCAAACGGCCATGAGTTATCAGAAAAAGGGAAACGAATATGCGCAGCAAGGGTTAACTACCTTAGCGAAAGATGCTTATTACAATGCATCACAGCTATATAGTATTGCCAGCTACCCACATCTTAAGGGCGATGAATTAAGCATTCAAGCTCAGGTATTAGCATTTAATAGCTACAGAGAATCATGCAAGTATGATTCAAATATAGTGCTAAAAGAGATCAAAGTTCCCTTTAAAGGCAAACTGATCAACTGTTATCTCCACCTTCCTCATACGGATGACATCCACCCAGTGGTCATTGTTAGTGGTGGTATCGATACGTTACAGTGTGAATTATTACCGCTGTTTGAAAAGCAGTTAGCACCTGCGGGTATTGCAATGTTAACGGTTGACCTACCTGGTATTGGGCACTCATCGGCGATTAGACTAGAGCAAGATTCTTCTAATTTACATCAAGCTATTATCCATTACTTGAAAGAGGTACCTTGGGTAGACCATGATCGTATCGCATTAATGGGGATGCGTTTTGGCGGAAATATTGCTACACGTTTAGCTTTCTTAGAGCCTTCAACGGTAAAATCTGTAGTGGCTGTTGGTGCTGCGGTGGGCAGTATCTTCGAAAAATTAGACAACTTTAAACAATTACCACCAGTGTTATTAGATTGCATTGCATCACGTATGCAAGTCAATTATTCTGATGCTACTAACTTATTCCAATATTGCGTTCCATTTTCACTGGTAAAGCAAGGGCTTTTGCATCGCAGAAAGATAGAAACACCGTTGTTGAGTATCGGTCATAAAAGTGATGTGATGTGTAATGAGTTGGATCTTAAGCTAATTGCGCGTGCCAGTCGTGAAGGAGAGGCGCGTATTATTGATAAAGCTCCCATTTTTGAATCATACTTAAACTCTTTAAGTTATTCTGCACAATGGTTAACAAGACATCTGGCGGAGTGAGTGGTAGATTAGATTATATTTTTGTTTATAAATGAGGGCATTATGACAACTTTATTATCCCTATCACCATCAAGAGGGCGCTTATTTAAAATTTTTACCGATTTAGGCCCCTATTTTAGAAAATTAGAATCTACTGAGAATAACTTCTTTTTTGATTGTTTGGAAGTTTGTATTGATGCAGAAAAAGAGCCGGAGCAACGAGAGTTTTTCGGTTGGTGGCTTATCGTGACACGCAGCGAAGATGGGTTTGTATACGAGCGTTTTAATGGTCGTTATAACCTTGAAGGCAAGTGGGTTGCTTGCAAGATTAAAAAGAAAGATCAACTGGTGCTTGATGCCTCTTTTGAGCTTTTCTTTGATCGCCTAAAGTCACTGATAGATACAGAAGCAGGTTTTTGTTTAACATCGGCAGAAGCCGTGTTAGCAGAGGTTTAAGTAGTCCCCGCTTTGTATTAAATGAAGATTAACGGGGTAGTTACAGCACAGTTAACGATGGTATACTAAAACAGCAACGAGGCTTTCGTTGCTGTTTTTTTTGTTTTAAGCTCTTAATAAATTGACTCCTCTATGAAAACCAATGTTAAAAAAAGTTCGAAAAGAAAAACGATTGTTGTGAAACTAGGTACGAGTGTACTAACCAGTGGCACTGCAAAATTAGATCGTGCACATATGGTTGAAATTGTTCGCCAATGTGCACTTTTGCATCAGCAAGGCTACCATATTGTTGTTGTTACCTCTGGTGCGATTGCTGCAGGTAAAGAACACCTAAATATGCCAGATATTGAGCCAACGGTTGCAAATAAACAGATGCTAGCAGCAGTCGGTCAGGGACAATTAGTCCGTGAATGGGAAAACCTTTTTAAAATATATGGTTTGCATGTTGGACAGATGTTATTAACACGTGCAGATCTAGATGATCATGTGCGTTTCATTAATGCACGAGATACTCTAACGACATTGTTGCATCATCGTATTATTCCACTAATAAATGAGAATGATGCCGTTGCAACACGTGAAATTAAAGTGGGTGACAATGACAATTTGTCTGCCTTGGTGAGTTTATTGGCAGATGCTGAATTATTACTGCTATTAACCGATCAAGTTGGTTTATTCACTTCAGATCCGCGTAGTAACCCAGATGCCAAATTGATTACTGAGATAGATACAATTACAGATGAGATACATGCACTTGCTGGTGGCAGTGTCGGTGGTCTTGGCACCGGTGGTATGGCAACTAAAATTGAATCTGCTAGCGTTGCCAATCGTGGTGGTATTGAAGTTATCATCGCTTCTGGTCATAAAAAGAATGTTATTTTAGAAGCGGTTCAAAATAAACCAGTCGGAACACGCTTTATTTCTGAATATAGCCGTTTAGAAGCACGTAAAAACTGGATATTTGCAGGGTCTCGTGTCGATGGGACGATTGTTGTTGATCAGGGCGCTGAAAAAGCATTGGTAAAATCAGGTGCTAGCTTGCTTTCAAAAGGTATTATTGGCACAAAGAAAAGCTTTTTACGTGGTTATGTTGTGCTTGTTTGTAATCAGGCTGGTGATGAGCTTGCACGTGGCGTTGTTCGTTATAAGAGCATCGATATTGATAAAATTAAAGGGCTTCATTCAGACCAGATAGAAGCGACGTTAGGTTATGAGCATGGCACAGTAGTTATCCATCGTGATGATTTAGTATTGTTATAAAAGCAATAAATTAAATAACGTTAACCTGAGTATTTAAACATTAGGAAGTAAAATGACTTTGTTAGAAATTGGAAAATTAGCGCAACAAGCAAGCTACGAATTAGCGATTGCAGACAGCAAACAAAAAAATGCAGCTTTAGAAACGATTGCACTAGCACTTGAAGCAAATGAAGCGTCAATTGTCGCTGCTAATAAAAAAGATATTGAAGCCGGTAAACAAGCGGGTTTAACCGAAGCGCTGCTTGACCGTTTATTATTGGATGAAAGTCGCCTAGCAGGTATTATTAGTGATCTGCGCAGTGTGATTAATTTAAGCGACCCAGTCGGCGAAGAATTTGATAGCAAGCTATTAGAAAATGGCTTAAAGTTGAGTAAACGACGTGTACCAGTGGGGGTTATCGGTGTTATCTATGAAGCTCGCCCTAATGTAACTATTGATATTGCAGCACTTTGCCTGAAAACAGGTAATGCAAGTATTCTACGTGGCGGTAAAGAGACGATTAATTCTAATCTCGTATTAGTCGATGTGATTCAAGGTGCATTGGTTGCTGCTGGTTTACCAAAAACAGCGGTACAATATATTGAAAATACAGATCGTGCCTTAGTAGGTGAACTACTAAAAATGGATCAATATGTCGATATGATTATTCCACGTGGTAACTCTGGTCTACAACAGTTCTGTAAAGAGAACAGCACGATTCCAGTGATTATTGGTGGTATCGGTATCTGTCATCTGTTCGCTGAAAAATCAGTTGATGTTGAAAAAGCATTGGCGATTATTGAAAATGCGAAAGTACAACGTCCATCGGTATGTAATGCACTCGATACATTATTAGTTGAGCAACAAATTGCTGCTGAATTTTTACCAAAACTAGCCGCTAAACTATTACCACTCGGTGTTACCTTAGTTGCAGAGCCAAAAGCGAAAGCGATTTTAGGTGATGATGCAAGCGTTGCGCAGGAAGGTGATTTTTCACGTGAATGGTTATCGCTACATTTAGGGGTGAAAGTAGTTGATGGTTTAGGTGAAGCGCTAACCCATATCCGCGAGCACAGTTCACAGCACTCTGATGGTATTTTAACTAACGATTTTACGCTTGCTAACCAGTTTGTTAACGCCGTGAACTCTGCAGCGGTGTACATCAATGCCAGCACTCGCTTTACTGATGGCAGCCAATTTGGTTTAGGCGCTGAAGTTGCGGTTTCAACACAGAAACTACACGCACGTGGTCCAATGGGGCTGCAAGAGCTAACGACATACAAGTGGATTGGTGTCGGTGAATACTTAACGCGCACATAAAAATGAATGACAGTTGTTAGTCATTAGCTATTAGTAAAACCCCATCCGTAGCAATATGAATGGGGTTTTTTAGTTTTTTGACCTTGCTAATGACTAAAAGCTAATAACTATTGTTCAAATTTCTTATGCATAAAACTGTAATAAAGTACTGGAATAATCACCAGCGTTAATACTGTCGAAATTAAGATTCCGAAGATCAGACTGATCGCTAATCCTCCAAAGATCGGGTCGTCTAAGATGAAAAATGCGCCAATCATTGCTGCTAGCCCAGTTAAGATAATCGGCTTAGCACGTACCGCACCTGCATGAATCACTGCCTGTTTAAAAGCGACGCCGTTGGCACTTTGATGGTTAATAAAATCAACCAGTAAGATTGAATTGCGCACAATAATCCCCGCTAGCGCGATCATACCGATCATTGAGGTGGCGGTAAATTGTTGACCAAGCAGAGCATGTCCGGGCATCACCCCAATCACAGTGAGTGGAATGGGGGCCATGATAATCAATGGTACGATATAAGAGCGGAATTGCGCTACAACCAATAGATAGATAAGTATCATACCTACCGCATAAGCGATGCCCATATCACGGAAAGTCTCATAGGTGATTTTCCACTCTCCATCCCACAATATAGCGACTTCACTGGTGCCTTTGGGCTGGTGGATGAAATACTGATCTATGTTTAGTTCGCTATCGATGATGTTCTGATAAATATCAAACATACCATATAAGGGGCTGTCTAGCGGGCCTGCCATATCGGCAGTAACCATGATCATCGGAATCATGTTTTTATGCATGATCGTTTTTTGAGTTGTTGTTTCCTCAATACTAACAACTTCAGAGAGTGCGATAAGTTGTCCAGATTGACTGGTTAACTTAAGAGTCAATAACTGTTCTAAATTCACCTTATCGCCTTCTTTAAGTTGTAAGCGAATAGCAATGGGATATTTTTGATTGTCGTTATGCAAGATATTAATATCTTTACCACCGATAGAGGTACTGATCGCATCAACGATGTTGGCATAGGGGATACCAAAGCGTCCTGCTTTAGCACGATCAATATTAACCTGCCATTTTTGCTGATTATCGGGATGCATTTTATCGATATCGACGACATCTTTTGCTTGATGAAATAGCGCCTCTACTTGCAGTGCTGTTTGCTCTCTAATCTCCTGATTAGGGCCATAAACCTCTGCGACAATCGGTGACCAAACTGGTGGACCCGGCGGCACTTCAACGACTTTCACATTGGCTGAATAAGGTTGTGCAATTGCTTGTAATGCTTCACGAACACTGAGTGCGATTTGATGACTATCGCGTTTACGGTCATGCTTATCAACAAGATTGACTTGAATATCACCTAACTCCGCGCTATTACGCAGGTCATAATGACGGATCAGACCATTAAAGTTAATTGGCGCAGCGGTGCCAGCATAGATCTGGAAATCTTTTAGCTCAGGAATCGCGGCAATAACATCACTCAGCTCCACTAATAAGCGTTGTGTTTGCTCAACGGGGCTGCCCTCTGGCAGATCCACGGTTACCTGAAACTCTGATTTATTATCAAAGGGTAGCATCTTCATCACCACCAATTGCTTAAAAGGCAGTAGGATAGAAACTGCAATTAAAATAATAACAGCCAAGAAAAGTAACCAGCGTGCTTTACGTGCGCCTGAGCCAAGAATAAATGAACCAACCAGCTTATTGAATAAGCGATCCATAAAAGCAGTTTTTTGTTTTGCTGGTACTGATGTAGAAGTGCTGTTGATTTCTGCTTTTGCAGGGTGTGATAGCAACTTGCCACTTAACCAAGGCGATAAAATAAAAGCAACCGCTAGTGAAATAAGCATGCCCATGCTTGCGTTGATAGGAATAGGGCTCATATAGGGACCCATCAAACCACTGACAAAGGCCATCGGTAATAGAGCGGCAATAACGGTTAAGGTGGCAAGAATCGTAGGGCCACCCACTTCATCGACGGCAACGGGGATGATTTCGAGCAGCTTTTTGTTACTGATTTTCATATGGCGATGGATATTTTCGACCACCACAATCGCATCATCAACCAAAATACCAATAGAGAATATCAGTGCAAACAGTGATACACGGTTAAGGGTAAAGCCGTATGCCCAGGAAGCAAACAGGGTAATCGTAAGTGTGACGGTAATAGCGACGCCTACCACAATCGCTTCGCGCCAACCCATGGTTAACAAGACTAAAATAATTACTGCGCTAGTGGCAAAAATAAGTTTTCCAATTAAGGTGTTGGATTTATCGTTAGCGGTTGCGCCATAATCTCGTGAAATAGTGGTTTCGATATTCGCAGGTATGAGTAGGTTATCAATTTCAGCCAAGCGCTGCTCAATCGCTTGAGTCACATCAACCGCATTTTTTCCAGGTTGTTTTGCGATCGCAATAGTCACTGCTGGGTATAACTCACCCGCTTCACCATGGATCACGTTTTGATGCGGAATATCAGCGGCTAAGGTGACTTCGGCAACGTCTTGCAGGTAGATCGGAAAACTATTTTTAACCGCTACAATCAGCTTTTTAACTTCACTGATATTTTTAAGGGATTGACCTGTTTGCACTTTAATTTGGCTATTATTTTGCACTAACGAAACCACATTAGAGCGCATATTATTACTACCTAATACCTGATTAATTGCATCATAACTAATGCCAAAACCATTCATTTTAGCCGGATCAATACGAATGTTTAGGGTTAGTAGGTGACCGCCAATGGTAAATACATCACGTGTCCCATCAATATGTTTTAATTCGCTTTCCAACCCATGTGCAACTTGTGTTAACTGTTGTGGGGTGACGTTTTTATCCTTTGACCAAAGCGTCACTGCTGAGATAGGCACATCATCAATGGCGCGTGGTTTAATGAGTGGTTGTCCTACACCTGCATTTTGTGGCAATTTATCCATGTTGCTGTAAATCTGATTATAAAGATTCACGATCGCATCATTACGCTGTTTGCCCACCTCAAATACCACGATGATCATCGCGCCATCTGGTTGCGAGTAGGAGTAGGTCATATCGATCCCCTTTATCTCGGAGATGACCTGCTCAAGTGGTATCGTGACTAGATTTTCAACCTCTTTTGGACTTGCGCCAGGAAAAGGAACAAAAATATCTGCAAAGGTCACATCGATCTGTGGCTCCTCCTCCTTAGGAGTGACAATGATGGCAAAAAAGCCCAGTAATAAACCCACAATAGCCAGTAATGGCGTAATTGCTGAATTTTGAAAGCTATGAGCAATGCGTCCTGAAATATTAAGCTTATTATCCATTAGTTAGACTCCAAGCTTTGTAGTGTTTGATAGGCGTCCAAACTGATTTGGTCATCCGCTTGCAAACCTGCTAATACCTCAACATAATCACCGCTTTGATTACCTAAGCGCACCTGAGTCAGTATCGCTTTACCTGCGACATCACGGTAAACCGCGGTTAACTCATTATTAGTTAACACTGCACTAGTAGGGATTAACATAGCTTGACGTTTACCACTAACAAATTGCGCTTTTACCCACATCCCCGGTAGCAATAGTCGTTCACTTTTAGGTAGCTGAATACGCACTTTAAAGGCATGTGATTGTTGGTCTGCATAGTTAAACAGGGTGATTTGATCAGAGAATAGCTCACTGCCATCATTCAAAGTGATAATAAATGCGGGGTTATCGCGCAGTGCTTCGATATAACGTTGCGAAATTTCACTAACTGCTCTTAGGTTTTCTAGTGACATACCGGAAAATAGAGGCTCACCCGGATTAATGGTCTCACCAACTTCAATATGACGCTCTGTCACGATGCCAGAAAAGGGCGCTTTTACAATCGTATAGTTTAATGATTGCTTGGCTTGAATTAGGCTTGCTTGGGCTGCATTTATCTGTTGCTTAGTGGTATTAGCCGCAGCTTCTGCTTGGTCAAGTTGCCCCTGCGAGATAGCACCCTTAGGAAATAGTTTTTTATAACGTGCATAGGTGAGTTGTGCTTCGTTGTAAGCGGCTTTAGCGCCGAGCAGTTGTGCTTCGCTAGCAGCGAGAGAGGCGCCTTGCTCTTTGTTGGTGATCTCTAAAAGAACCTCACCCTCACGCACATAATCGTTACTATCAAAGTATATTTTGATAATACGCCCGCTAGTTTGTGCGGAGAGTGTCGCTTTATCAACCGCTTCAATAGTGGCGTCTAGCTGAACAGTTTGTTCCGTTTCGACGTTGGCCACTGTGAACAGTGATTTTGCTAAAAGCTGATTGCCATATAGAAGAGAAAACAATAGGCTGAGAAAGAGAGTCCATGAGTATTTAAAGTTAATGCACATAATCGATCCTTGTTATCACCAAAACTTAATTAGAATAGTCTAATTAAGTTTATTCTAATTATCAAGATGGCATGGATTGTTTTGTTTAAAATGAGATCATAGAGGTAATGATGGAAGCAGATGGAAATTTAGAAAAATTATTAAATATTATGCAACGTTTACGTGATCCTGAAACGGGCTGCCCGTGGGATAAAAAACAAACTTTTGCATCTGTGGTACCGCATACCATTGAAGAAGTTTATGAACTTGCTGACGCCATCGAGATGCAAGATTTTTCTGATCTGAAAGGGGAGTTGGGCGATCTGCTTTTTCAAGTGGTCTTTTATGCTCAAATCGCCAAAGAGCAGGGATTATTTGAGTTCTCTGATATTTTAGCAACACTGAATGAGAAACTAGTGCGCCGTCATCCGCATGTATTCTCAGAAGCCAGCTTTGCAGATGAGCAAGCTGTGCATGCGAATTGGGAAATAGAGAAGCAGAAAGAGCGCCTACAAAAAGCGGCTGAGATGAATCAACAAGAGAGTGTCTTAGATAATATTCCGCTTGCACTGCCTGCGCTTAATCGCGCTTATAAAATTCAAAAACGTTGCGCTAATGTCGGCTTTGATTGGGCAGAGCTTGAGCCTGTTGTGGCTAAAATTCATGAAGAGATCGACGAAGTATTAGTTGAAGTTCAACGTACCGATTTAAGTGAGCAACAAAGACAAGCACGCATTGGAGATGAGCTTGGTGATCTTCTGTTCGCCAATGTAAACCTTGTTCGTCATTTAAGTGCCAACCCTGAAACCGTGTTACGTCAAGCGAATCAAAAGTTTGAGAAACGTTTTCGTTTAGTAGAGCTAGAAGTATTAAAGCAGGGTAAGCAGATGCAGGATTGCAGTTTGCTTGAATTAGATGAAATTTGGGATGAAGTTAAAAAAATGAAATGATAACGACTATTATCAATATATTTCCTTGCTGTTTTCGTGCTTTATTTTAGTTTGTTGTTAATATTGTGTTACATGTTTTGGTCTGTTAAGGATAATAATGAATATATTACGCACAATAATCATCACTGGTCTCGCGTCTGTTGTACTGCCTGTCATGGCGGTGACAGAGGCTAAACCAGCAACACAATATACGATTGATGCTAATCAGGCGGTATTAAAAGCACTGCCTTTTAGTGACAAAGTAGATTTTGACAATGCGACTCGGGGTCTTATTTCTAAGCCGGACACACTCACCATTACCGATAAAGACGGTAAAGCAGTTTGGGATCTGGAGGAATACAAGCGCTTTATCAGCATCGATAAAGTATCACCCGATTCAGTTAATCCTAGTTTATGGCGTAATTCGCAACTTACCATTCAATACGGTTTATTTGAAGTTACAAAAAACATCTATCAAGTACGTGGTTACGACCTTTCTAATATCACCTTTGTAAAAGGTGACACGGGCTGGATCGTTTTTGATCCGTTGATCTCCCCTGAAACGGCAAAAGCAGCATTAGATCTCATCAATAAAGAGTTTGGTGAGCGACCCGTTGTAGCTATTATTTATAGTCATAGCCATATTGACCACTATGGTGGTGCAACAGGTATTGTTACGCAAGCTGACGTGGATGCTGGAAAAGTACATATTTTAGCACCTGAAGGTTTTGCAGAGCATGCTGTATCAGAAAATGTGATTGCAGGTAATGCAATGGGACGCCGTGCTATTTATATGTATGGCGCATTGTTACCACGTGACGAAAAAGGTGGCATTAATGGTGGCCTTGGTATGACAACATCAACCGGTGTTGCTGGCCTAATATTACCAACTCGCGATATTAGTCGTACTGATGAAAAAGTAAAAATAGATGGCGTAGAGATGATATTTCAAATGACGCCTGGCACTGAAGCCCCTGCAGAAATGAACACTTGGTTTCCTGAGTGGAATGCATTATGGATGGCGGAGAATTCAACCAATACCATGCATAACATCTTAACATTACGTGGTGCGCAAGTACGTGATGCGTTGAAGTGGTCATACTACTTGAATGAAACCATTGAAAAATGGGGCGATAAAGTTGAGGTTAAATTCCAAAGCCATCATTGGCCTGTTTGGGGCAATGAAAATATTATCCCTTATTTTGAAAAGCAGCGTGATATCTACAAATTTACGCATGATCAGTCGGTTCGATTAATGAATCAAGGTTATAACGGTGAAGAGATTTCAGAAATGATCACTCTGCCAGCATCATTAGAGAATAACTGGGCAACACGTGGCTACTACGGCACATTACGTCATAATAGCCGTGCTGTTTATCAACGCTATATGGGTTGGTACAACGGTAACCCTTCAGATTTAAATAACTTACCTGACGAGCTAGTTGCAGTTAAATACATGGAGTTCATGGGCGGAGAAAAAGAGGTATTGAAAAAATCACAAGCCTCTTTTGATAAAGGCGAGTATCGTTGGGTTGCTGAAGTGATGAAACATGCTGTGTTTGCAAATCCAGAGAGTACTGATGCGAAAGAGTTATTAGCTGATGCCTATGAGCAATTAGGTTATCAATCTGAATCAGGTCCTTGGCGTTCGGTTTATCTGCAAGGCGCATACGAGTTACGCAATGGTGTGCCTGCTGCTGGTGGAACACAAACGGCAACAGAAGATACTATTCGTGCAATGCAGGCTGGGATGTTATTTGATTACTTATCGGTACGCTTGAATGTAGAAAAAGCAGCGGGTAAAGATTTCAAAATTAATGTTAACTTCACTGATACGAAGAAAAAATATACGTTGAGCGTGAAAAACTCAGTATTGAACCATACCACTAAGCAAGCTAGAAAAGCGGATGTTACTATCTCGATGAGCATGGCTACGATGCATGAAATTCAACTTAAAACGATTGATTTTGATAGCGCAATTGAGAGCGGCAAGGTTAAGTTGAAAGGTGAAAAATCTGTATTAGACGACTTTATGGGCATGTTAGATGACTATAATTTCTGGTTTAATATTGTTACCCCTTAAATTTAGGTAATTAATAACGGGTGAACTCTGCCCTGTTTAGCCTTTTATAATATACGAATTATAAAAGGCTTTTTTATCTATTAATGAAAAATAGCGTACATATAATACCTGTCGCTGTTTTTACAATCTAAAATTATCAGCATATTTTTTGCTTAATGGGTATAAAAGATTGTCCAAAATGAGAGGCCTTGCTATACTGCATTCCCATCTAAATGTTCTATTTTCTTCTTAATTTAAAGCCGTCATATATCCGTCACTTATAATCTATAAGGTGATGTTTTGTGCATTTTAAAAGAAATTAGCAACTCATTCTATTTTCACATTTTTCAGGGTTACTATGACGACAAAATATATTTTCGTAACGGGTGGGGTTGTTTCTTCACTTGGTAAGGGTATTGCAGCAGGTTCACTGGCTGCTATTCTAGAAGCACGCGGTCTTGATGTTACGATTTTAAAACTTGACCCATATATTAACGTTGACCCTGGCACAATGAGTCCAACACAGCACGGTGAAGTATTTGTGACTGATGATGGCGCAGAAACCGATCTTGACTTAGGTCATTACGAGCGTTTCGTACGCACCAAAATGACTAAGCGTAATAACTTTACAACGGGTCGAGTGTACTCTGAAGTATTAGCGAAAGAGCGTCGTGGTGACTACCTTGGTGCTACGATTCAGGTTATCCCGCATATCACTAACGAAATTCAAGAGCGTGTTATTGCTGGTGGCGAAGGCCATGATGTTGCTATCGTTGAGCTAGGTGGCACAGTAGGTGATATTGAATCACAACCATTCCTTGAGGCAATTCGTCAGTTAGGCCTTAAAGTAGGTCCTGAAAATGCAATGTACATGCATTTAACACTGCTTCCTTACCTTAAAACGGCAGGTGAAGTGAAAACTAAACCTACACAGCATTCTGTAAAAGAGCTGCGTAGTTTAGGTATTCAGCCTGATATCCTGATTTGTCGTAGTGAAGTAAGCTTCCCTGCAAATGAGCGCGCGAAAATCGCATTGTTTTGTAACGTACAAGAAAAATCTGTAATTTCACTGCGTGACGTTGACTCTATCTACAAAATACCTGCGCTATTAAAAGCACAGGGCTTAGATGAAATCTGTGTGAAACGTTTTGGTTTAAACTGTCCTGAAGCTGATTTAAGCGAATGGGAAAAAGTAGTTTCTGAAGAAGCAAACACGTCAAGCGAAGTTGTTATCGGTATGGTTGGTAAATATATCGAACTACCTGATGCTTACAAATCAGTGAATGAAGCACTAAAACATGGCGGTCTTAAAAACGCTGCAAAAGTTAAAATCAAATACATTGATTCTCAAGATGTTGAAATTAAAGGTGTTGAAATACTTGAAGGTGTTGACGCAATCTTAGTACCTGGTGGCTTTGGTGAGCGCGGTATTGAGGGTAAAATCTTAGCAGCTAAATATGCACGTGAAAACAACGTACCTTACTTGGGCATCTGTTTAGGGATGCAAGTTGCGTTAATCGAATACGCTCGAAATGTTGCAGGTCTTATCAATGCACATTCAACAGAGTTTGACCCTAAAACAGAGCAACCAGTTGTTGGTTTGATCACTGAGTGGATTGATAAATCGGGTGAAGTTGAACAACGTACTGAATCTTCTGATCTAGGTGGCACAATGCGTGTAGGCGCTCAGAAGTGTCACTTAAAAGCGGGTTCTAAAGTATTAGAAATGTACGGTAACAAAGAAATTTTTGAACGTCACCGTCACCGTTATGAAGTAAACAATAACTTGTTACCTATTCTGAAGAAAGCAGGATTAGAAATTACTGGTTTATCGGAAGATAAAAAATTAGTAGAGATTATTGAAAATCCAAATCACCCTTGGTTCGTTGCTGCTCAGTTCCACCCTGAGTTCACATCAACACCACGTGATGGACATCCTTTATTCAAAGGTTTCATAAAATCTGCGATAGATCATCAACAAGGTCGATTTAAATAGTTTTTGTTGACACAGCATCAAATTTTATTAGAAACTTACGCAATAAAGTGTGACTTAGTTACGGTCTAGATGGGCCGTAACAAACTAGCAAAATGTAATAGAAGACAAATTTTTAAACTTAATTTTAAAATACTAAAGGAAACATTATGTCTAACATCGTAAAAGTACTTGGTCGTGAAATCATGGATTCACGTGGTAACCCAACTGTAGAAGCTGAAGTTCATCTTGCTGACGGTTCTATCGGTATGGCTGCTGCTCCATCTGGTGCGTCTACTGGTTCTCGTGAAGCACTTGAATTACGTGACGGCGACAAAGCACGTTACCTAGGTAAAGGCGTTCTTAAAGCAGTTGCTGCTGTAAACGGCCCAATCGCTGAAGCACTAGCTGGTAAAGATGCATTAGCACAAGCTGAACTTGATCAAATCATGATCGACTTAGACGGTACTGAAAACAAAGCTCTATTTGGCGCAAACGCTATTCTAGCTGTTTCTCTAGCTGCTGCTAAAGCTGCTGCAATCTCTAAGAAAGTTCCTCTTTACGCTCACATTGCTGACTTAAACGGTACTTCTGGTGTTTACTCTATGCCTCTTCCAATGATGAACATCATCAATGGTGGTGAGCACGCAGATAACTCTGTAGACATCCAAGAATTCATGATCCAACCTGTTGGCGCTGCTAACTTCCGTGAAGGCCTACGTATGGGTGCTGAAGTATTCCATAGCCTTGCTAAAGTACTTAAAGCTGACGGTCACTCAACTGCTGTTGGTGATGAAGGTGGTTTCGCTCCAAACCTTGAGTCTAACGAAGCTGCACTTGCTGCAATCAAAGTTGCTGTTGCAAACGCTGGTTACGAGCTAGGTAAAGACATCACTCTAGCGATGGATTGTGCTGCATCTGAGTTCTACGACAAAGAAGCAAACATCTACGATCTTAAAGGTGAAGGTAAAAAATTCACTTCAGAAGAATTCAACTTCTTCCTACAAGAGCTTACTGAACAGTACCCAATCGTTTCTATCGAAGATGGTCTTGACGAGTCTGACTGGGATGGTTTCGCACACCAAACTAAACTAATGGGTGATAAAATCCAATTAGTTGGTGACGATCTATTCGTAACAAACACTAAGATTCTTAAGCGTGGTATCGACAACGGTATTGCTAACTCAATCTTAATCAAGTTTAACCAAATCGGTTCTTTAACTGAAACTTTAGCTGCAATCAAAATGGCTAAAGACGCTGGTTTCACTGTTGTTATCTCTCATCGTTCAGGCGAAACTGAAGATGCAACAATTGCTGATCTAGCTGTTGGTACTGCTGCTGGCCAAATCAAAACTGGTTCATTAAGCCGTTCTGATCGTGTTGCTAAGTACAACCAACTTCTACGTATCGAAGAAGCTCTTGGCGCTGCTGCACCATACAACGGTCTTAAAGAAGTTAAAGGTCAGTAATTTTTACTGAATTTTAAACCTTAAGATTTAAATCCTCGCTTATGCGGGGATTTTTTTTGTCTGTCGATTGGTAATTAAAGGCAAAAGCAACAAGTTGCTTAAATCGTGTTGCAGCTCTTTATTAACTACGGGCAACCAACTTCTACGTATCGAAGAAGCTCTTGGCGCTGCTGCACCATACAAGGGTCTTAAGGTCGTTAAAGGTTAAGTGAATACTGAGTTTTAAACCTTAAGATTTAAATCCGGGGATTTTTTTGCCTGTAGAAAAGTAGCTGCGAGTATCGAGCCACGAAATTTGCAGCTCGCAGCCTGTGTTTTAAATCCTCACTTCGGTAGGGATTTTTTTCCTGTGGAAAAGTATCTGTGAGCCACTAAGTAGCCTGTGATTTAAATCCTCACTTCGGTGTGGATTTGTATTGCCTGCTGGAAAATAGCTGCGTGCTTCAAGTCACTAGTTGCGAAACCCAATTGGTCTTCGAGATTCGTTACTCGAAGTTCATACCCGAAGCGGCAAATTAGGTTTAATCACAGTCTTCGTATATATTGTAGATAAAGTGTGCAACGGCATTAATATTCAAGGAGTTGTGATTGATAAATTCAATTGGTATTTACAAAGACGCAGAACAGAAATGCTCCCCTTATTTTAATCATCGCCCAGAGGGGGTTCAAATCAGTTTGCTCGTTATTCATTGCATTAGCTTACCGGAGGGTGTTTATGGTGGAAAACAGGTTGAGCAACTCTTTACTGGCTGCTTAGACTGTAATGAACATGAGACCTTTGCCGATTTAAACGGACTTGAAGTTTCAGCGCATTGTGTGATTCGTCGAGATGGCCATGTTGAGCAATATGTTCCCTTCGTAAAGCGTGCTTGGCATGCGGGTGTCTCTCGCTTTAACAATGTAGAAGCGTGTAATGATTACTCGATTGGTATTGAGTTAGAGGGCACTGATAAATCTGAATATACACAGGCGCAATATATGGCGTTAGCTAAACTGACTGATTACTTAATTTATCATTATCCGCAGCTAACTAAGCAGCGAATTACGGGCCATAGTGATATTGCTCCGGGTCGTAAAAATGATCCCGGAGAGTGCTTTGATTGGCAACATTACTTTAGCTTATTAGATTAAAGCAAGCCGCCTTAAGCTAATAGTTTTTGCAGTTGTAAACGTAGCTTTTCTATTTTTTCTCGTTGCTTGTTTTCACTGTCACAGTTTGCCAGCACATAATCAATGGTACTTAACACCGTCCGCCAACGCGGTGTTTTAGGTAACGTCTCAATATGTAGATATTTATCCAATGTACGTGTTTGTAATGTGCTTCTATCTAAATAAACTTTCCATAATTGGCTTTGTTCGGCAAGTTCAAATTTAGTTTTCCCACTTTCTTGCTCCCAGTAGTCCATCACTTGGGTCATTATATTGACCAACAATTCTCGTTTGAGTCGCTTTTTATCATTACCTGAACCTTTTGCTTTATCCGCTAAACGAGTGAACTCTCCACCTAGCTCTTTGAGTATTTGTAACTGTTCGCTATTACCGTCAAATGCATAACTAGAGAGCGCATCAACTGCCTTTTCAAGGTTATTAATACGCTGTGCATCATAACTGTTGTCGGTACAAAAAATGATCAGTGAGTGCAAGCCTGACTGTGTAGGCAGTGGAATAATAGTCGCTTCTACTTTGGTTACTTTACCCTCTATGTAGATATCAAGTTCATTAATATGTTGCTCTTGGAGTTTTAAGCTGCGCTTTATGAGAATATCTTCAAGGTTATAATGTGCTAACTGCTGTGGGCTACGTTTGAATAATTTGCCGGCATTATGATTGGCAAAATGTATTTTTTCATCGTAACGAATACATAAAATCGCATCTGGACTATGTTCAAGCAGGGTGAAAAGGTGTGCTTGTGTTCCCTGTAAGCAAGCTTCAACTAATTGATGCTCTTTTACTGTCTTTTCTAGGTGAATATTTTCATTGCTTAGCGCCTGTGCTTTAGTCGCCTGCATATGTGCAGTAATACGAGTCGTTAACTCTTTTTGGTTAAAGGGTTTATTAACATAATCATTGGCGCCAGCTTCAAAGCCACGCACTCTGTCCTTACTTTGATTAAGTGCGGTAAGCATAATAATCGGTAGTTCGAATTTATCATGTTTTTTACGAATAGCTTTGCAAACTTCATAACCGCTCATGCCTGGCATCATGACGTCGAGTAATAGAAGGGCTGGTTGCTCTTCAGTGATAAGCTGTAGAGTTTCTTCTCCGTTAGTCGCCGTTTTAACGCGATATCCTGCTAAGCGTAAAAAGCTCACTAATACTTGTAAATTAACCGCTTCATCATCGGCAACGATCAGCAGTGGGGCATTAGGATTAATCGGTAACGAGTCAGTGGTAACATTTATTTGCTGATAGGGTGCCGGCGCTTGAAAGTGTTGCGTATGCGTTAAATTAATATCTCTACTCTCTGATTCTGAAGCAACCGGCAGGGTAAAGCTAAAAGTGGTGCCGATGTGTTGTTGGCTACTGACATGTAAGCGACCTCCCATCAATTCAATAAGTTGGCGACTGATTGATAAGCCTAGCCCTGCACCTTGTCGATAATAGGGGCTATCAACGCTTGCTTGGCTTAAGGGCTCAAATATTTGTTCTAGCTGCGCGGCATCAATGCCTTGTCCCGTATCAATCACTTGTACTTGAATTTTATCATCAAGTTGCTTTGAACAGATGATGATCTTACCTTCCGTTGTGTATTTTATCGCATTGCCAATAAGGTTATATAAGACCTGTTCAAGGCGCTGTTCATCGGCAATAACTAGCCCTAGATCTTCTGGTATTTGATTGATAATACGTAATGGTTTGTTTTCAAGTAGATGTTTTGATAATTCCAATACGAGATGAACGGCTGAAGAAAGGTCAACGGCACTGTTATTAATATGAAGATTTCCATAACGAATTTTATGATAATCAAGAAGATCATCAACAAGGTTAGCTAAGCGGTGCCCACTATTATTAATTATTTCAAGTTGATACTGTTGTTCTGTCGTTAAATTACCATAAGCACCTGATTTTAAAGTTTCAGTGATACCTAACATGCCATGTAATGGGGTGCGTAGTTCGTGTGATGTCGTCGCTAAAAACTCATCTTTAAGTTTATCAGTTAGTTGTAAGTCGTTGTTCTGTTGCTGGATAAGGGTAAGGTTGGTCTCTAACTCCGCTTTTTGTTCATTAATTAATTGCAGCTTCTCTCGGATAGATCGTTTCATCCGTGCAAAACTAATCGCTAAGCGACCAATCTCATCACTGCGTTCGGTACCATTGACGCGTTGATTAAGATCGCCTGCGGCAATACGTTCAGCGATCCACGCTAAATTTAAAATAGGTGCCGTAATCGAGTTAGATAGATAGTGTGATGCGATAGCGACCATCATAAGTGCAACAAGCAGGGTAAAAATAAATATTTTTTCAAGTTGTCTAATGCGTGCATAAGCAATTTTTTCAGGTAACTCAATCGCCAGTGCCCAGGTTTTGTTTTGAATGGTTATAGGAGTAAATGCAGCTAATACATTTTCACCTTTACTGTTTTCAAAGCTATCGACTGATGTAAAGCCATGGATAGCTTGTTTAATACTTGCTTCTTTTATCTTTAACGCTTCATTGTCTGCCAATCGGATACGCGATATTGATTGCATATCCGTCAGGATTGTATCCATTTTCCCTCTGTTGTCTTTGTTTAACAGTGTTGTTAATTTATCGTTATTTAACTTAAAGAAAACAAAACTATGCAGAAAGCCTCGTTCTGCAATAGGTGCTGCAAACCAAGCTATTTGTTCACCTTGTTGTTCATTAAAGTCAGAAAAAACAACCGGTATATTTTTCTCATTACTCTCTTTAACTTGCTCAGAAACGCTTATAAAGGTATTGGCTAAGGCGCTTCCAATTAGTTTTTTGTTATTAAGGTTACTGCCATAGTCGATGTTTTTCTTTACCGAATAAACAACAGTACCCTCTAAGCTGACCAATAAAATGTCATCAAAGTCAGAGTTCGCAAGTAGGTCAATGTAGCGATGGTGATAGCGTTTGTGGATTAATCGATAGCGTTCGCTGCCCATATAGTTAGGTGATGTATTATCTATGACGCTGTTTTTAACATCGCCACTTCCCACTACATAGCGTTTCTTTGCATGGGACTGCGCTTCTTTTTCATCGCTACCCAAATGATCAAAAGCAGCAACAAGACCATAAAATCGCCCCCCACTAGCGATACCTAATTCCGATCGTGCAAAGCTACGTACTTTCGATTCTTGGCTTTGGAAGTAGTTTTGGATTTGCAGCGCTTGATTATCGCGTAGCGCGGTGAGTTGAAGTTTACTTTGCTCAGTGAGGTCTTGGCTTTGTGTATAAAGAAAAAACAGTGAAATGAGTGTGAGCGGAATAATACTTAAAGCAAGAAAAGCGAGCATCACGGTATTTTTAAGTTTTTTAGTATGTTGTGTTTTATACATCTTCAATAAGCCAAGTGGTTAAACTAAATAGGAAAAGAGAACGTTTTTTAAATATTGTTGTTGTACTTTTGCACTAATAATATGCTGCAAATAAAGTGCTTTTTAGCGTGCGTTTTTACTTTTTGTTACACTAAATTAAGGCTAAATTTAGCACGATTTAAGCTTAAACCTCAGTTAATTGATGTTTTCGTTAAGACTATTTCATAAACTGAGAGCAGTGTCACAACGAATCGGCAAAACTTTATTTTTTTAAAAATAAGTAATTTTTTTTCATTTCCAAATTAGCTGCTATTTTACAACCTGTTGATTTTAGTGTGCATTTTGAATTTCACCTTTCTTTTTACTTCTTTTGTGGTGTGAATTAAAGGTGATCTGTCGCATAAAAAATGGTCACTAAATAGTGATTTTGAAAATAAGGAATTGACGTTTTTAACGTATATACGGATTAAATTGACGTTTTTCACGGAGCGGGCTGTTGACTGGCATTGGTCGCTGTAGTCTTCTTGTTAGCAGAAGCCACGCACCAAAATTTTTTTATCTATTAACGTGTTGGTTTTAAATCTACTTGTTTCTGGCTTCCTGTTTATGAATAAGCAGGGTTAGATAACAAATATTAATTGTTAAAATAATAGTAAGGATTACTAAATGTTTGCCAATTTTAAGAAAACGAAAATAACAGCCCTCGTATTAGCCGCATCAGCGACATTAGCACCTCAGGTTGCCGTTGCAAAAAGTGAAGTAACAATCGTTCCTGATTTTTACCCTACTTTAATTCGTAACTTTAACCCGTTCTTAGCAACGAACCTACGTACAACCACTGACTTTATCTACGAGCCAATGGCTGTATTTAATGAAATGAAAGGTAATACTCCGGTGTTTCGTCTAGCAACAGGTTTCGAAATGTCAAAAGACTTGATGTCTGTTACATTTGATATCCGTGAAGGTGTTAAATGGTCTGATGGTGAAAAATACACTGCAGATGATGTTGTTTACACATTCAACCTTCTTAAAACTAAGCCTGGTCTTGATCAAACAGGTGCAAACAAAGTGGTCACAGCCGCTAAAAAAATCAATGAATATAAAGTTGAGTTTACGTTAACTGAAGCAAATTCAAACGCACCTTACGATATTGTTAAAGTACCTGTTGTACCACAACATATCTGGTCAAAAGTTGATAAGCCAGAAGAGTTTATGAATGAAAACCCAGTCGGTACAGGTCCGTTCACTGCGATTGAAACATTCACACCGACACTCTATGTTCAATGTACAGAAGCAACTTACTGGGATGCTGAGAATCTGAATGTAGATTGTATCCGTATGCCACAAATTGCGAACAATGATCAGTTCCTTGCTAAAGCAATTAATTCTGAAATCGATTGGTCTTCATCTTTCATTCCAGATATTGATAAAACCTACGCGTCTAAAAACCCTAACCACAAATACTGGATGACGCCAGCGGGTACACAAGCATTTGTTGTTAACTTCAACAACCCGGATGCTGCGAAAAACGAAGCGTTAACTAACGTTGACTTCCGTCGTGCATTCTCAATGGCGATTGACCGTCAAACAATTATCGACATCGCATTTTACGGTGCAGGTGTAACGAATGACTTCGCATCGGGTCTTGGTTACGCATTTGAAGCTTGGTCGGATGAAGCGGTTCATAACAAATACAAAAAATTCAACACTTACAACATCGATGGTGCTAAAGCGTTATTGGCTAAAGCAGGCTTCAAAGACGTAAATGATGATGGTTTTGTTGATACGCCATCGGGTAAGTCTTTTGTTCTTGAAATTCAATCTCCAAACGGCTGGTCTGATTTCAACAACACGGTACAACTTGCTGTTGAACAACTAGAAGAAGTCGGCATCCAAGCTAAAGCGCGTACACCTGATTTCGCTGTATACAACAAAGCGATGCAAGATGCGACTTACGACGTAGCTTACACAAACTACTTCCACGGTTCAGACCCATACACATACTGGGATAGCGGTTATAACTCTAAATTCCAAAACTCTGCATCGCCACGTTTTGCAATGCATCACTGGAAAAATGAGGAAGTTGATTCGTTATTAGGTAGCTTCTACAAAACAGCTGATAAAGCAGAACAGATGAAAATTGCTAATCAAATTCAAGCAATTATCGCGGAGAATCAAGTAACGATTCCTGTTATGTCTGGCCTGTACGGTTTCCAATACAACACAGGACGTTTCACTGGTTGGTGGAATGAGAAAAACCCAGAAGGTCGCCCAATGATTTGGGCTGGCATTCCTGAGCGTCTACTCCAAGTATTAGACTTAAAACCAGCTAAATAAGCGGTTTTCGAAAGGCACACATTGTGTGCCTTTTTTAATTGAATGTCTTTATGTTACGGGTTTGTTAATTTGTTGGTGATTTGTAGGTTTGTGCACAGAGTGCTGCGCCTTTCTCCTTCCCGGTTTTTATTATTATTGTTATGACTCATTAGGTCGTAATTCATATTCCATTACTCCGTAATCAGTACGAATAAAGTGATGGATTATTAAGGTGTAAGTTATGGGGTTTTTCTTAAGACGATTATCGTTTTACTTTATTGCGTTGCTATTTGCGGCAACCTTAAACTTTATTATTCCGCGCGCGATGCCTGGTGACCCAGTTACCATGATGTTCGCGAATGCAACCGTGCAGGTTACTCCTGAGCGTATTGCAGCGATGAAAGAACTATTGGGCTTCGTTGATGGTCCGTTGATCGTACAGTTTGGTATGTACATTAAAAGCGTATTAACTTGGGACTTAGGTGTCTCAGTGCAGTTCTACCCATTATCAGTAAACACGGTATTAGGTAATGCAGTTGGTTGGTCACTGTTTTTAGCGGGTAGCGCGGTACTTTTATCGTTCACACTCGGTTCTGTATTAGGTATTTTTGCGGCGTGGACACGTGGCAGTAAATTCGATGCGATTATCTCCCCTGGGATGTTGGTCTTCCAAGCGGTACCGCAGGTGGTAACCGCCATGCTGCTGATGTTTGTGTTCGCGGTGGGCTTGCAGTGGTTCCCAACCGGTTACGCATACTCGCCAGGGTTAACGCCTGACTGGACTAGCTGGGAATTCTTAAAAAATGTTGCTTATCATGCCGTGTTACCACTAATCGGTGCATCAATCGTGCAAATCGGTGGCTTCTTAATTGCAATGCGTAACAACATGATCAACTTACTCGGCGAAGATTACATCACGATGGCCAAAGGTAAGGGATTAAGCGAAAACCGTGTGGTATTTAACTATGCAGCACGTAATGCAATGCTACCAAGTGTTACCGCTCTTTCAATGTCTTTAGGGATGGCGATTGGTGGTCAGATGATTATCGAAATTATCTTTAACTACCCGGGTCTTGGCACGGTGCTACTTAATGCGATTAATGCACGTGATTACCAAGTACTACAAGGTCAATTATTGGTAATGACGCTATTCATGCTGTTCTTCAATTTACTAGCCGACATGCTTTATGTATTGCTAGATCCTCGCCTACGTAAGGGAGCATAAAATCATGAAAGGTATCTTTAATTTATTAATGAATAACCCGAAGGCACTGTTTGGTTCGGTTATTTTATTTATGTTTATTTTTGTCGCGGTATTTGCACCGCTATTAACTGACCATGTACCTAACAAGCGTACCGGTAAACCACACGAATACCCAAGCCCTATTGTGAAAATAGCACAAGCTTATCCAGATGGTTGGGTTGCTGAAAACTTAGCTGATGACAAACGTACGATGTTGATGTCAAAAGATGCAGAGCATGTTTTAGGTACAACACGTATGGGACGTGATATCTGGGCGCAACTTGCATACGGTGCGCGTGTTTCTCTGGGTGTAGGTTTTGGTGCTGGTATTGTTGTGTGTTTCTTAGCAACGGTTATCGGTATTTCAGCGGGTTACTTTGGCGGGCGAGTCGATGATATTTTATCTGCAGCGATGAACGTCATGTTAGTTATTCCGCAGTATCCATTGTTGTTTGTATTAGCTGCATTTATTGGTGAGGCAGGGCCATTAACCATTGCCTTAATTATCGGTTTCACTTCCTGGGCATGGGGGGCACGTGTCATACGTGCGCAGACAATGGCATTAAGTGAAAAAGAGTTTGTAAAAGCAGCGGAAGTATTAGGTGAGTCACGTTTGCGCATTATCTTCATTGAGATTTTACCAAACCTTGTCTCAATCGTGGGTGCAAGTTTCATCGGCTCTGTGATGTACGCAATCATGATGGAAGCGACTATCTCGTTCTTAGGTCTTGGTGACCCAGGCACAATCAGTTGGGGCATCATGCTTTATAACGTACAAACATCATCTTCAATTTTAGTCGGAGCGTGGTGGGAACTATTAGCACCGTGTGGGGCATTGATTACGCTTTCAATTGGTCTTGCAATGCTTAACTTTGCAGTGGATGAAATTGCAAATCCACAACTACGTTCAAACCCAGGTATGAAACGTTTTGAGAAGATGCAAAAAGCGGACAAAAAAGCACGTGCTGCACATGTTCAAGCAGAAGTACCGCATTTCCCGGGTGAACAAGACTTAGCAAAGGACGCAAGATAATGACGACTCCTCAAATTTCAATTCGCAACCTTTGTGTTGATTACATCACTGCTGATGGTGATGTACGTGCTGTAAACGATGTTAGTTTTGATATCGGTAAAGGCGAAGTATTTGGTCTAGCTGGTGAGTCTGGCTGTGGTAAATCAACGATTGCATTTGCCTTAATGCGTTTACATAAGCCACCTGCATTTATCAGCGCGGGTGAAGTTTATTTTGCTGATGAAAACGGCAAAATGAATGACATCATGCAGCTTAGTGACGGTGAGATGACGGTATTTCGTTGGAGCCAAATGTCGATGGTATTCCAAAGTGCAATGAATGCATTAAACCCAGTTATCCCGATTGTTGATCAGTTTACTGATGTGATCATGCGTCATACCGATAAAAACAAGTATGAAGCGGTGAAACGTGCTGAGCAGTTATTGCAAATTGTTGATATTCATCCTAACCGTTTATCGGATTACCCACATCAGTTCTCTGGTGGTATGCGCCAACGTTTAGTGATCGCGATTGCATTAGCGCTTAATCCCAAATTGATCATTATGGATGAACCAACTACGGCGTTAGATGTTGTTGTGCAACGTGAGATTTTACAAAAAATCTATGCGTTAAAAGAAGAGTTTGGTTTCTCTATTTTGTTCATCACCCATGATTTGTCGTTAATGGTCGAGTTCTCGGATCGCATCGGCATCATGTACTCAGGACAATTAATTGAAGTGGCGAGTGCACAGGATATTCTTAAAAATCCGTACCACCCCTATACGCATGGTTTAGGCAGTTCTTTCCCATCGTTAACAGGGCCTAAAGCGGCATTAATTGGTATTCCTGGTAATCCACTTAACCTGTTAGATATTCCAACAGGGTGTCGTTTTCAGGCGCGTTGTCCGCGTGTTGAAGAAGTATGTCGCACGACGGCTAACCCATTACGTCAAATTGAAGCTAATCATATGTCTAACTGTCATTTAGCCGTTGCAGGTGAAGCGATTAAGTTCGTTGAGCTAGAAACTGCATAACGACGCATTTATGCCTGTTACTTAAGCGGCAGGCACAGTTAGATTTAGAAGGAAAAAATTATGAATGAAAAATATGGTGAGTTACTGATTGAAGGCAAGAATATTGTTAAAGATTTCAAAGTCAGTAGTAATGCTTTAAAGCAACCAATGATGCGCGCATCAAATGATGTGTCGTTCAAAATGTATAAAAGTCGTGGTATGGCAGTCGTGGGCGAGTCTGGTTCTGGTAAATCAACTATCGCGAAAATGATCGCTAAAATGTACGCGCCGACCAGTGGTGAAATTTTATACCGCGGTCGTGATATTCAAAGCATTAAGAAACATTCTGACCTAATGAAATACCGTGAAGGTGTGCAGATGGTATGGCAAGACCCGTTTGGTTCTTTAAATCCAACGCATAATATCTTTCATCATATTGCGCGTCCGTTAAAAATCCATAAAAAAGTAACACCGGGCAATAAAAAAGAGCTTGAAGAAAGGGTGTATGACTTGCTTGAGCAAGTGGGTCTGATTCCACCTAAAGAAACGGCTGCTAAGTACCCGCATCAGTTATCTGGAGGTCAGCGTCAACGCGTAAATTTAGCGCGTAATATCGCAGTAGGCGCTGAAGTCGTATTAGCGGATGAACCAACATCAATGTTAGACGTTTCTATTCGAGCAGGTGTTTTAAACCTGATGGAAGAGATGAAAACTGAGCGTGAAATGTCATTGCTTTACATCACCCATGATATTGCAACAGCGCGTTATATTGCTGAAGACCTATGCGTAATGTATGTCGGTCACATGGTTGAATGGGGCGATACCGATGAGATTATTCATCGACCACAACATCCATATACCAAGCTATTAGTCTCGGCTGTGCCAGATCCAAGTAAATCGATTCACACCAAACTTGAAGGCAATAACGGTGATATTCCACTTTGGACACCAGACTCTCTTGGTTGCCCATTTGCTGGCCGTTGTTTGCATGCTACGCCTCGTTGTAGTGATGAGTTGCCGGGCGTGACTAAATTAGCTGATAACCATTTTGTTCGTTGTCATTTACACGATCAGTAGGTGCATGTGCCACTCAACTCTCCTGTGAGTGGTCTGTAAATATCCCCTGGTGAATTGCCAGGGATATTTTTAAGGAATTAAGTGAAATTACTTAGCAATCATATCGGTTATGAGCGTGTTGGACCTAAGCAAGCTGTCTTGCAAACAACGACACACCTCAACGTACCCTACATAGAGTTAGTATCCGTAATCAGCGGAGAAGTATTACAACACCTGCCCATTTTATTGTCTGGGCGCGTTGACCAATGGTCATTAGGCATTTTTTATAGCATTGATTTTTCTGAATTTACAACGGCCGGTCGCTATTTCTTACGTGTTGAACATGTCGAAAATGACGTGCAATATAAGGCACAATCACATCCTTTTGAAATAGCTGATGGGCTATTAATGAGAGATTGTTTTTCAGACCTGTTGAATTACTTTAAAGGCCAACGTTGTAGCGGTATTTTTGATCAGCAAGATAAGCAATCTAGCCTGTTTAATAGTGATAAAAAAGTTGATGTACAGGGTGGTTGGTATGATGCATCGGGTGATGTTAGTAAATATTTTAGTCACCTCTCTTATGCAAACTATATGAACCCACAACAGATTCCGATGATTGTATGGAATATGTTGAAGGGCTTAGATCTATTAACAACCTGTTCTGATTTTCCTCAGTATTCAGCCTTAAGATTAAAAGAAGAAGCGCTTTTTGGTGCTGATTTCCTGATGCGTATGTGTAGTGAAGAGGGCTATTTCTACATGACCGTCTTTGATCAATGGAGCAAAGACCCTACGCAACGTGAAATCTGTGCTTATGAAAAACAATCCGGTGACAAAACATCAGATTACCAAGCGGCATTTCGCCAAGGTGCGGGGATTGCTATTGCTGCATTAGCGTCAGCATCTCGACAACCTATTGGTGGTGAATTCAGCGCAACGCAGTATTTAGCTACGGCTGAAAAAGCCTATTGGCATCTTGTTGAGTGCAACATAAGTTACTGTGATGATGCTGTAGAAAATATTATCGATGAGTATTGCGCGTTAATCGCAGCGGTAGAGCTTTATAAAACCACGTCTGAAGATAACTATTTACAGCAAGCACGCAATTGGGCTGGAAAGTTAACCTTGCGCCAGCAATCAGATGATTCACAACAAAATTTCTGGTCTGCAAATAGTGACGGTTCTCGCCCATATTTTCATGGCGCTGAAGCGGGACTACCAGTGATTGCATTGCTTCAATATTTAGACATTGAAACAGAATCGCAGTATCAACAAAAAACACAACAGGTGATCACTAATGCACTGCAATTTGAGCTGGCTATTAGCGCTGAAGTGTTTAATCCATTCGCTTACCCAAGACAATATGTAAAAGGCGTCAATGAAGCTAAACGCAGTGCCTTTTTTATCAGTCAGGATAATGAAAGCGGCTATTGGTGGCAGGGCGAAAATGCACGTTTAGGCTCATTAGCAACGATGGCTCTGTTAGCTAAAAAGTATCTTAACGATCCTAAATTAATCACTTCACTTGAAGGTTATGCTCAGTCCTCACTGAACTGGATTGTAGGTCTCAATCCTTATGATATGTGCATGTTAGAAGGGGCTGGTTATAACAACCCTGATTATTTACCAGAACTTGGTTTTTTTAATGCCAAAGGCGGTATTTGTAATGGTATTACAGCGGGTTTTGATAATGAAAGTGACATCGCTTTTAAGCCTGTTGACCAAGCTGACGATATGCAACAAAACTGGCGCTGGGGTGAGCAATGGATTCCCCATGGCGGCTGGTTCTTGCTTGCGATTATGACCCAATATAGTACGGAGCAGAATTAAATGAATAAAATTTCGCTTCAACTTACTGTGTTAAATAGCCAGCAAAATTTAATGCAATTAACTCTTAATAACCTCACCGATGCACCTATTCAGGATTGGTTATTAACATTGGATTTTGCCCGTTTTATAGAGCCTGAGACACTGAGCAAAGGCAGTGTGCTACAAGTAGGTACTTACACAAAAATAAAACCTATACAGTCTGAAAGCATTGAAGGGCAAGGCATGTACCAGATAACCTTCAATATAAAGTCAGCACCGCTGACAAATTATGAATGTGATATCCGTGAAGCTTATTTAAGCGCTGCAGACGATAACTTCGTTGCGCAACATCATGCTGATATTTTGCAGATTAAATTGCAGTTAGATGAGCAACAGCCCATTGACAAAATAACAGCAGAAGCGGCTGATATTGCAGTTATTCCCAAGGTTAATTCTCTGAAAGTGCATGATGGTGAATTTGTAATAAGTGCCCAACTCGCTTATTCCGTTTGTGCACAATTAGCGCAAAACGATCACGCTACAGCAGCCATTAATTGGTTAATGTGTGAGCTTAGTTATGCGACCCAATTAACGGCTGATAATAATGCACAATCAAATTTAAGATTGTTAGATGATAGTGATCTTGCTGATGGTGAGTATGCACTTACCGTGGACGATTCAGGCGTTACCCTTAAAGCATCCACTGCCTCTGGTTTCATTCATGGCGCTGCGACACTGTTGCAACTGGTTAAAACAAGTGAGGGGGCTCAATACGTAATAAGTTGTGTTGAGATAAGCGATAAACCTCGTTTTGGTTACCGTGGTTTGATGTTGGATTGCTCGCGTCACTTTCACTCGATTGCGACGGTAAAACGTCTTATTAATCAGATGGCACATTACAAGTTAAATCACTTCCATTGGCACTTTACCGATGATGAAGGCTGGCGTTTAGAAATTAATGCTTTCCCACAATTAACTGAGATTGGCGCATGGCGTGGGCCTGGTACACAACTTGATCCTCAATTTTCACATCTTACTCAGAAGTATGGTGGTTTTTATACTCAGGAAGAGGTTAACGAGGTGATTGAATATGCCAGCCAACGTGGTATCACGATTGTGCCTGAAATTGATATTCCGGGGCATTGCCGCGCGGCGATTAAGTCGTTGCCTGAATTGTTAGTTGATCCTGATGATGGATCACAATATCGCAGTATTCAAGCTTACACAGATAATGTGTTATCACCGGCTTTAGCGGGAACTTATCATTTTTTAGATACCGTTATTGATGAAGTCTGTGCACTGTTTCCTGCGCCCTATGTACATATCGGTGCTGATGAAGTGCCAAAAGGTGTGTGGGAAAAAAGTGCTAAATGTCAGCAATTAATGGCTGAACAGGGTTATGAAAATGAGGTTGAACTGCAAGGTCATTTATTGCGTCATGTAGAAAAACGTTTAAAGCACAATGGCAAACGCATGTTTGGTTGGGAGGAAGTTAAATTCGGTGACAAAGTCAGTAAAGAGACCGTGGTCTGCTCTTGGATTAGCGAAGAAGCAGCCCTTGCGTGTGTTCAGGATGGTTATGATGTGCTGTTACAGCCAAGTAAATATACCTACTTCGACCTTGTGCAAGATTATGCCGCAGATGAAGCTGGGGTAGATTGGGCGGGGGCATTACCGTTACAGGTTGCTTATCAATATGAACCATTAGCGGCACTAAATCAAGACTCACCATTACGCCAGCATATTCTTGGTGTTCAGTGTGCTTTATGGTCTGAAGTGGTGTTAAACCAAGATCGTATCGACCATATGTTGTTCCCGCGTTTATTGGCTAATGCAGAGGTATCGTGGTCAGCCGCTAAGGATAAAAACTGGGATGATTTTTGTGGGCGTTTAGAAGGGCAAAAGCAATACTTTAAACGTAACAAAATCAATTATCGTCATTTTTAAGACATTCGAAAATTTAAAGAATTAGCAATAACAATAAAGTTTGTTTAAACCATGCCATTCAATAAGGCATAACACTTCAATTTTAATGAAAATGTTTCATAACAATGTAAGGAAATAGAATGAAATACGGTTTTTTTGACGATGCAAACAGAGAGTACGTAATTACACGTCCAGATACACCTGCGCCATGGACTAACTATTTAGGTACTGAAAAATTTTGCACCGTTATCTCTCATAATGCTGGTGGTTATTCTTTCTACAACTCGCCAGAGTATAATCGTGTTACGAAATTCCGTCCAAACGGGGCCTTTGACCGTCCTGGGCATTACGTGTATTTGCGAGATGATGAAACGGGCGATTACTGGTCTATCTCATGGCAGCCTGTTGCAAAAAGTTTAGAGGAAGCGAACTACGAAGTTCGCCATGGCCTTTCTTACTCTAAATTCAAATGTGAATACAACGGTATCACGGCAACTAAAACATTATTCGTACCAAAAGGCGAAGATGCAGAAGTTTGGGATGTTACGATTGAAAATACGGGCGATAAGCCACGTACAATCTCTGCATTCTCATTTGTTGAGTTCTCTTTCTCACACATTGAATCAGATAACCAAAACCACCAGATGTCTTTGTACTCTGCGGGTACTTCATACAACGATGGCGTATTAGAATACGATCTTTACTACAACACCGATGATTTCGAAGGTTATTACTACCTAGCATCTACTTTTGACCCAGATTCATACGATGGTCAACGTGATGCATTCTTAGGTCGTTACCGCGATGAAGCAAATCCAATTGCTGTGGAAAATGGTCGATGCTCTAACTCTGCACAAACCTGTAATAACCACTGTGGTTCTTTACACAAGCAGTTCGTTATCCAGCCTGGCGAAAAAGTACGTTTCGCATTTGTATTAGGCCTAGGTAAAGGCAACGGCGATCGTTTACGCAAGAAATACCAAGATATAGCAAATGTTGACGCTGCATTCCAAGGCATTCTTGATCACTGGGAAGAGCGTTGCAGCAAGTTTCAGGTTAAATCACCTAATGCTGGCCTTGATTCAATGATCAATACATGGACGTTATATCAAGCTGAAACCTGTGTTGTATGGTCTCGTTTTGCTTCGTTCATCGAAGTGGGAGGGCGTACTGGACTTGGTTACCGTGATACTGCACAAGATGCTATCTCTGTGCCGCATTCAAATCCGACAATGACGCGTAAGCGCTTAGTTGACTTATTACGTGGTCAAGTTAAAGAAGGTTACGGTTTACACCTGTTTGATCCAGATTGGTTTGATCCAGATAAAAAAGACGTTGTACCGTCTAAATCACCAACAGTTGTTCCAACACCTTCTGACGATGACAAAATTCACGGCATTGAAGATACTTGTTCAGACGATCATTTATGGATCGTACCTACGATTTGTAAGTATGTGATGGAATCAGGTGAAGAGAGTTTCTTTGATGAGGTGATTCCTTACGCTAATGGGACAGAAGCATCTGTCTACGACCACATGAAAGCGGCGTTAGATTTCTCTGCTAAATACGTAGGTCAAACGGGTATTTGTAAAGGTTTACGTGCCGATTGGAATGACTGTCTAAATCTTGGCGGCGGTGAGTCTGCGATGGTTTCTTTCCTGCATTACTGGGCACTTCAAGAGTTCTTAGATCTTGCTAAACACTTAGGTAAAACAGATGACGTTGCTAAATATACTGCAATGGCTGAAGGCGTGCAAAAAGCCTGTGAAGAAGTACTTTGGGATGACGAGGGTGGTTGGTACATCCGTGGTCTGACTAAAGATGGCGATAAAATTGGTACCGCACAACAAACAGAAGGGCGTATTCACTTAGAGTCGAATACCTTAGCCGTACTTTCAGGCGCAGTTTCACAAGCGCGTGGTGAGCGTGCAATGGATAGCGTTGATGAGCACTTGTACTCTGATTACGGTTTGCACTTAAATTCGCCATCATTCACAACGCCTAATGACGACATCGGTTTTGTTACTCGTGTATATCCGGGCATTAAAGAAAATGGTGCGATTTTCTCACATCCAAACCCATGGGCTTGGGTTGCTGAAGCAAAATTAGGTCGTGGCGACCGAGCGATGAAATTCTACGATGCACTTAACCCGTATAACCAAAACGAAAACATTGATTTACGTGTGACCGAACCTTACTCATACGTACAGTTTATTAATGGACGTGATCACCAAGATCATGGCCGTGCTAACCACCCATGGTTAACCGGTACATCTGGTTGGGCTTACTTTGCTGTGACTAACTTTATTCTTGGCGTGCGTTTAAGTTTTGATGGTTTAGTGATTGATCCCTGTGTTCCAACGGACTGGCCTGGCTTTGAAGTTCAACGCGAATGGCGTGGTGCTAAATTCAATATTGAAGTTAAAAATCCAGATAATGTCAGTAAAGGCATCAAATCTATTACTTTAAATGGTGTTGCTGTTGATGGTGCCATTACTGCGCAAGCAGAAGGGTCTGTTAACCAGGTCATCGTGGTGATGGGGTAAAAGGTAACAATTAATTGCTGTCTGTGTGGGTGCTTGAACCACACCCACACGGATAGCGATTGATTTTATAAAGGGAGCTTCGGCTCCCTGTTTCAGTAGAAGATAGTCAGTACAAATTACTCAAAATATATGGAGATTAAAAATGGTTAAGTTCGGAACAGGTGGCTGGCGCGCAATTATTGGTGATGAATTCACTAAAGATAATGTCTGTTTAGTAGCACAATCTGTCGCAAATATTATGAATAATGAAAATGTGCAGGATAAAGGTTTTGTGGTGGGTTATGACCGTCGTTTTCTGTCTGATAAAGCATCAAAATGGTTTGCTGAAGTATTAGCGGCCAACGGCATTAAGGTGAGTTTTATTGATCGTTTTGTACCGACTCCGATTGTGATGTACAAAGCCAAAGAGATGGGGTGTATCTATTCTGCCTGTATTACCGCGTCTCATAATCCGCACGATTACAACGGTATTAAAGTGTTTATTGAAGGTGGCCGCGATGCGGATGAGTTGATCACTCAAAAAATAGAACAGCAGATGCCTGAGATTAAAGCAGGTAGCATTAAAGCGCTTGATTTTGATAAAGCCGTTGAAGCGGGCAAGATTGTGATTATCAATCCAATGAATGACTTTGTTGATTCAGTATTGGCGTTATTAGATGTTGAAGCAATTAAGCAAGCGAGTTTACGTGTGTTAATTGACCCGATGTTTGGCGTGGCGAAAAATGCATTACAAACAGTATTAATTACCGGACGTTGTGATGTTGATGTGATTAATGATGGCGAGAACCCTTGTTTTGGTGGCTTAATGCCTTCTCCCTCTGCGGCGACGCTTTACCAACTTAAGCACCTTGTTGTGCACGGTGGTTACGATGTTGGTATTGGTACTGATGGTGATGCAGACCGTATTGGTATTATTGATGAAAAGGGTAACTTTGTTCATCCTAATGAAATTCTTATCCTGCTTTATTATTACCTGATCAAATATAAAAAACAGAAAGGTTCAATTGTACGTAATATCGCAACCACACATATTCTTGATAAAATAGCCGCGGATCATGGTGAAAAATCCTTTGAAGTACCGGTTGGTTTCAAACATATCAGTTCACAAATGGAAGCGGATGATTCATTAATTGGTGGTGAAAGTTCAGGTGGTTTAACGATTCGTGGTCACATAAAAGGTAAAGACAGTGTCTTTGCAGCGAGCTTGTTAGTAGAGATGATTGCTGTAAGCGGTAAGAAAATTTCTGAGTTACTTACAGAGATATACGAAAAATATGGCTATACCTATACCGCTGAAGGCGACTGTACCTTCAAAGCGGAAGAAAAAGCGGTTATCTACCATAAAATTTATGTAGAGAAGTCTCTGCCTGAATTTGAGTATGAGATCGATAAGGTAAGTTACGCTGATGGGCTTAAAGTTTATTTTAAAAACGGTGGTTGGATGATTGCCCGTTTCTCTGGTACTGAGCCTTTATTGCGTATTTTTTCTGAGATGGAAAATCAAACCATTGCGGAAGGAATTGTCGTTCAAATGAAGCAGTTTTTAGCGCTTTAATAAGACAGCTATCAGTTTTAAGCTGATAGCTGATTTTTAATGCTAATGATGTTTAAACTTGCTCGCAGCTGAAGTTTAAACATCCGCTTCAAACCGCGGCTAGCGTGATTCGCTACCAAAACCAAGCTGATAGCTTAATGCTATTTTTTTGCTTCCTCTCGATCCATCTTTTTAAGCATCTTTTTGAGCATAAAGCTGACACCAATAAAGGCAAAACTTGCCGTTACCATGGTGGATGCGCCAAAACCACTCGCACAATCCATCTTCATATTGCCATCTGATTCTGCTTTCTCTTTACACACTTCCCCATTCAGATCAGGGTAACTAAGTTGCTCAGTTGAGAAAACACAATCGATATGGAATCGTCGTTTTACATTCTTACTGAAATTGAAATGACGACGTAATTCAGAACGCACTTTTGCTGCCAGTGGATCTTGGATTGTTTTGGCTAAATCGGTTACTTGTATTTGGGTTGGGTCAAGCTGTCCGCCTGCGCCACCACAAGTCAGTAACGGGTATTTATTACGCTTACAATGAGCGACTAACGCTACTTTAGCATGAATGCTATCAATGGCATCAAACACATAATCCATATCACTTGAAAGGTATTCAAAGCAGTTCTGCTTATCGATAAAATCATCAATACAGTTAACAACAATGTCAGGATTAATTTGTCTACAACGATCTGCCATCACCTCTATTTTTTGTTTACCAACGGAGTCGGTTAGCGCATGTACTTGACGATTGATGTTGGTAACACAGAGGTCGTCCATATCGATTAAGGTGAGTTTACCGATACCTGAACGAGCCAATGATTCCACTACCCAAGAACCAACACCACCAATGCCGATCACACATATATGACTGTTTTTAAATCGTTCAAGTGCCGTTGTGCCATATAAGCGTTTAATACCGCCAAAGCGTTGTTCGTATTGTTCAGTCATAGTTTAACTCTAGATCATTTTTGAAGGCAGGATTATACCCGCTGCTAGCTAATATGCAAAAAAGCGATAGATGTCATTGCGGTTAAAAAGAGATTAATTCACCACCAAATCGTGAATGTAGCGTGATAACTTCGTGATATCTGTCCTGCATACTCCTTTTCATCAACACGTTACTAAACTACCCAACCAGATCAAAAGGAAATTTGTCATGTCACATAAACATTTTATTGCAGCCGGTTTTTTAGGTTTATTCAGCGCAGCTAGCCAAGCGCAAGATTTAACAGTTACGTTAACCAATCTCACACAAGGCATTCACTTCACGCCTGTTATTGCCGCATCTCATGATATGAACGCGGCGATATTCCATGTTGCAGAAACAGCAAGTGCAGAATTAACGGCGCTTGCTGAAGGTGGGAGTATTGCTGATATGAGTATTTTACTCAGTAATGCAGGCGCTGATGTCATAGAAAATCCTGCTTCAGGATTATTAGCTGCGGCGCAAATGACCAGTTTTAATCTCACTAATAGCAGCGGTAATGATTACCTTTCTGTTGCAGCAATGATGCTACCAACCAATGATGGTTTTGTTGGTTTAGATAGCTGGAAAATACCTTCTGAGGCTGGCACATATACTGTTTATCTTAATGCTTATGATGCAGGAACAGAAGCGAATAACGAGTTAGTGCTTACAGGCTCTGGCGCACCAGGAACACTTGGTATTCCTGCTGCGCCGGGTGGTGATGCAGGCAGCAATGGTACAGGTGTGAGCGATGCACAAAGCAATACTAATATCCATATTCACCGTGGTGTATTAGGTGATACCGATGCGAGTGCGGGCGCAAGTGACCTAGATAGCCGTGTACATCGTTGGTTGAACCCTGTTGCAAAATTGACTGTTGTTGTTCAATAAGGAGCCTCAAATGCTTAAATATACAAAGCTTGCCATTGTCGTATTTGGCGCAATATCACTGGTTGCATGTGATGATAATAATGAAAGCTCAGCATTGACCTCTGAAGCAGACAGCGCATTGGAGTATCAAGTCACAGTTAGTAATTTAACCAATGCTCAACCATTTTCGCCACTTACTGTGTTGCTTCATGATACGGGGGATGTCTGGAATATTGGTGATAGCGCGTCAGATGCATTAGAGAGTCTTGCTGAATCAGGCGATAACAGTACATTGATGAGTAGTAGTTTTGTGCTTGGTGCTGAAACTAATGGTGCGGTATTACCCTACGGGCAGAGTGCGACTGTGACCATCTCTACTGAGACGGAAAGTAACTATTTATCATTAGTTACCATGTTGGTGAATACAAATGACGCTTTCTCCGGTCTTAATAAAGTAGATATTAGTCAATTAGCTGTGAATCAATCATTACAATATAGCCCTGGTGCCTATGATGCGGGTACAGAAGGTAATTCTGAAGCTGCTGGTACTATTCCAGGGCCTGCAGATGGAGGGGAGGGATTTAATGCTTCCCGTGATGATCTGAATATTGTCACTATGCACAGCGGTATCATTAGCAGCGATGATGGTTTAGTCGGCTCGGTATTGAATTTTGAACATAAGTTCGATAACCCGGTCATGGCCGTTACTATCACTCGTATTAAATAAATCATTGGGGCCTAACTGCTTATTCAAAGCAGATAGGTCTCCTTTTTATTAGAGAGATAGAGGATGTCAGATAGTATTTTAATTGTTGAAGATGACCAAGATATTGCTGAATTGATCAAAGTACATATGACCGATTTAGGGATGCAAGTTACGCTTTGTGACAATGGTGAAGATGCCATCGTTCAAGCCTTGGCAAATGATTTTTCACTACTCATCCTGGATATCACATTACCCGGCTGCAGTGGATTAGATGTCTGTCGTAAAGTGAGGGAGGTTAAGCAAGCACAAGCTATCTTAATGCTGACTTCGCGAACATCAGAAATTGACCGCGTTGTCGGATTAGAGTTAGGTGCAGATGACTATATGACTAAACCTTTTAGTGTGCGTGAATTACAAGCACGTGTGCATGCACTTTTAAGGAGAGTTCATCTATTACAGGAGAGTCAATTAAAAGATAGTAGTGCTGAAAATAGCAGTATTTGCCACGGGCAATTAATGATAAATCAACGTACTCATGAAGTAATATTAAGAAAGCAAAGTCTGGAACTTACCTCGACTGAATTTGATCTACTGCGTTTTATGGCACAACACCCCAACCAAGTTTTTTCTCGCGCTCAGCTACTCGATAAAGTCTGGGGTTATCAACATAGCGGTTATGAACATACCGTTAATTCTCATATAAACCGCCTACGCAATAAGCTTGTAGTCGGTCAAGAGGAACTGTGTGACAGCTCACTACCCGGTATTATTCAAACCGTTTTTGGTGTGGGTTATAAATTTAGTCCTGAAGGTGTCATTTAATGAAAATATCCCTGTATCAAAAAATCACATTAGTCCTCGTCCTGTTTTTTATCGCCACGGCTTATAGTTTTTCATGGTGGTCTGAACGACTTGAAGTGACTGCTCGCCATGAAGCGGAACAGCGTTTACATATCAAACTGGCAGAACACCTTGGGCAGGATAATCCGTTGCTCAAAGAGGGGGTTTACGACCAGCAAGCACTCAAAAACCTTTTTCATAGCCTGATGATTTTAGGTCCAAGTTTTGAATTTTATTTTGTTGCACCAAGTGGCGATATTATTAGTTATTCAGCCGAACCTGAAAAGGTGAAGCGTCAAAAGGTTAATGTTGCCCCGTTGGTTGATTTTATTAATGCCAAAAAGGCCTTACCCATTTATGGCGATGATCCACGTAATAATAACCAGCAAAAAATATTTTCTGCTGCGCCTATCTATAATGGCGAAAACTTACAGGGCTATCTGTATATTATTATTGGCGGCGAGATCTATGACTCTATTTTTTCTGATGTGAAATCTACACAGCACTTTTCACAATCGATCGCTTTTTTAGTCGGCGTTGTTAGTTTTTTCTTCTTAGTGCTATTAGCATTATTGCGCTTCCTTACTCAACCTCTAAAGAAATTAACCGCTAATATTCGTGCTTTTAAGCAAGCAGGGTTTGAAAAAAACAAAGTGCTATTACAGCGTTGGCCCGCTGCTAAACATAACGAAGTACATGAATTGGGGCAGGCGTTTAATGAGATGGCAGAACAGATAAATTATCAATTTGTACAGCTGCAGGCCAATGATAAAACTCGACGCGAGATGCTCACTGACCTTTCACATGATCTGCGTACGCCGTTAGCTGCTCTGCAGGGCTATCTGGAAACGATACAATTGAAAGGGAAAACATTAAGTGAAGAGCAACATACACGCTTTATCGCTATTGCATTTAAAAATGCCAATCAACTAAAAAAGCTGGTGGATCAGATATTTGAACTCGCTCACCTTGATGGTGGACAAGTCACGATAAATCTAGAAAGCTTTCCATTAGCTGAGCTGCTCCATGATATTGCCGCCAAATTTCAGCATCAGAGCCAGGCAAAACAGATACGATTAAACATTAAACCAAATCATTGTGACTTTATGGTGTATACCGATATTGGAAAATTAGAACGGGTACTGAGCAACTTACTTGATAATGCCATTCGTCATACCGAGCTCGGTGGTAATATTACTATTGAAGTCATTGAAAAAGAAAATAATGAAATTAAATTAGCGGTGATAGATGATGGAACGGGCATTCATGAAAAAGAGCTACCCTATATTTTTGATGCGCGTTATAGAGCCAGTAATGCGATTTGTGATAATAAAGAGCATGGTGGTTTAGGGCTCGCCATTACGCAAAAATTGCTCGCATTATTGCAATCAGATATTCATGTTGAAAGCCACCTTGGCGAAGGAACGGCTTTCTATTTTAACCTCAATAAAAGCGCTTAACTTAGGTTGTTCATTATTGCTTATGTGGTGATATTTTCTAAATTCATTTCATATTAATGTACTTGTTTACAGCACTGCTTTCATGATTATCTAGTATCAGTTTGCTGCATAAGCGAAGCCTTGTTCTTTGGTACTATGTCAATGCAATCACGGTATACGTAAAAATTAATTGTATTTTTTTATCAGAGGCTTAGTAAAAACTTAAAATTTATTTGTATTTTCTTTGAAATTTAATGTGATCTAGATCGGTCTTGTTGTACGTATGAAAGAGTTGATAGCATTTTAATCATTCTCAAAGGAGAGACAAAAATGAAAAAAATAATGGGTTTACTAAGCAGTGTGTTATTTGCCTCATCACTTCTTGTCGCACCTGTAAGCGCAAGTACTAGCGAGCAGTTATTACCACAGCAACCGATCTATGCTGCATGTGATCAAATCTATTCGGATGATCCAACAGCTATTCTTCAGTGTAATGGGCATCGTTAATATTAGTTTAAAGCTCTAAATCAAACGAGCATATAAAAGCCAAGCAGATACTTGGCTTTTCATCTTTTTTCTCGCCTTTACGTTTATTCGCTTCTATTTAAGGCTGAAAAATCGCTCTTATACTTTCTATCAAACTACTTAATTTATTAGGCAATAATTAGTGTTATTAATTGAACAGGTAAATTTTGCTATTTTTGAAATATGAGTGTTATCGATTAAGTGGTTCATCACTGGATGCAATATTGCATCAGCATAAGGAGAACAAAATGAAAAAATCAATGGGTTTATTGACTAGCGCCTTATTTGCTTCATTAATTCTAATCACGCCTGTCAGTGCAAATAATGGTAATAAGCATCATGATAAAAAAGTCTTACCAGAACAAGCTGGCTACGCAGCGTGTAACAAACCTTGCTCGGATAGACACATTATTATCCCTGAGCCTAACAATAGAAAGCGTTAATAGGATGGCTGTATAGCGTCGATAATTTTAGTTTTAAACGTATTGAGTCTTTTTTAATACGCACAAAAAAGCCAAGCAAATGCTTGGCTTTTACGTTCTTAGGCTAACAGTCCGTTTTTACTTAAGAAGCAGAAACGATAGTTTTCATATCTTTCATGTAGCCACGTAGTTTTTTACCTACGATTTCTACTGGGTGGTTACGAATTTCTTCGTTTACTTCGATTAAGCGTGCGTTATCTACAGAATTAGATTTAACTTCAAGCGCAGAACCTAGGTACTGTGGGCTTAATGCTTTAACGAAATCTGCAAGTAGTGGTTTAGCAGCGTGGTCGAACAGGTAACAACCGTATTCAGCAGTATCAGAGATAACAACATTCATTTCGTAAAGTTTCTTACGTGCGATTGTGTTAGCGATTAACGGCGTTTCATGTAACGACTCGTAGTATGCAGACTCATCGATGATACCTGATGCAGTCATTGCTTCAAATGCAAGTTCAACACCCGCTTTGATCATTGCTACTAAGAAGATACCGTGGTCATAGAATTCTTGCTCATCAATTTCCATGTCGCCAGCAGGTTGTTTTTCGAAACCTGTTTCAGCAGTTGCCGCGCGCCATTTAAGAAGATTAACGTCATCGTTAGCCCAGTCAGCCATCATCGTTGCAGAGAATTCACCTTCAATGATGTCATCCATGTGTTTGTTGAATAGCGGACGTAGGATATCTTTAAGTTCTAAAGACATATCAAACGCTTTGATTTTAGCTGGGTTAGATAGACGATCCATCATGTTAGTGATGCCGCCGTATTTAAGACCTTCTGTTACTGTTTCCCAACCGTATTGAATTAGTTTAGAAGCGTATGCTGGCTCAAGACCATCAGCAACCATTTTTTCGTAACCTAAGATTGCGCCAGTTTGTAACATACCACAAAGGATAGTTTGCTCGCCCATCAAGTCAGATTTAACTTCAGCAACAAAAGAAGACATAAGAACACCAGCACGATCGCCGCCTGTTGCAGATGCGTATGCTTTAGCCCATGCAAGACCGTGGCCTTGTGGATCGTTTGCTGGGTGAACAGCGATTAGTGTTGGAACACCGAAACCACGTTTGTATTCTTCACGTACTTCAGAACCAGGACATTTAGGAGCACACATAATTACTGTGATATCTTCACGAACTTGCATACCTTCTTCAACGATGTTGAAACCGTGAGAGTAAGCTAATGTAGCGCCTTCTTTCATAAGAGGCATAACCGCGCCAACTACAGCAGTATGCTGTTTGTCAGGAGTCAGGTTACATAGAAGGTCAGCTTCTGGGATTAGCTCTTCGTATGTACCAACAGTAAAACCGTTTTCAGTTGCATTTTTCCAAGACTGACGTTTTTCAGCAATTGCTGCAGCACGTAGTGTGTAAGAAACGTCAAGACCTGAATCACGCATGTTTAGACCTTGGTTTAGGCCCTGTGCACCACAACCGATGATAACTACTTTTTTGCCTTTTAATGCTTCAGAACCTTCAGCGAATTCGCTGCGATCCATAAAACGACATTGACCTAGTTGGTTTAGTTTTTCACTTAGTGGAAGTGTATTAAAGTAGTTAGCCATGTTGATGATGCTCCATTTTCATAAATTAGGGGATAATTAATGTTATTAATTATTTACAAAACGGACTATAACGTACTACTTATGTTGCGCAAAATGATATATTAGCAACACTATGTTGCAGAATGTGAAACGTGATTTGCAACTCAATTTTCAATCTCTAGAAAAAGGATATTTTAGTGGCTTCATTAACAGTTCCTAGCGACTTGGTCTCAGTGCAATGGTTGCATAATAATATCAATCATCCTTCCCTCTTATTACTGGATGCGAGTTGGTTTATGCCGATCTTAAAGCGTGATGGTAAAGCGGAATGGCTTGAACAAACCATCCCCGGGGCACAATATTTTGATTTTGATAAAACTATCTGTGAAACAACGAGTGACTTGCCTCATATGATGCCAAGTGCCGCACTCTTTGAAAAATCAGTGCGCGCATTAGGGATTAACAACAACAGCACGTTAGTCGTTTTTGACCGCTTGGGCATTTTTTCAAGTCCACGTGTCTGGTGGATGTTTAAAAGCATGGGCTTTAATAATATTGCGGTATTAGACGGCGGGTTGAATAGCTGGATAGATGCTGGTTTTGATACCGCCAAAGGTAACCCAGACAGTGCGCTTAAACAGGGGGATTTTATCGCGCAATATCAAGCCCATCTCATTTGTGATAGTGGAACGGTATTAACTGCGATTGGTGATGAAGGCTCCCAGGTACTCGATGCTCGTGCTGAAGATCGTTTTTTGGGCAAAGTGCCAGAGCCACGTGCAGATCTGCGTAGTGGGCATATGCCAAATGCTAAAAGCCTGCCTTTTAGTGCTTTAATTGATAATGGAAAAATGCGCGATATTGAACAATTAAGTGCACTTTATACCGCGCGATTAGATAAGCAACAACAGGCTATTTTTAGTTGTGGATCTGGAGTGACAGCTTGTGTCTTAGCATTAGGGGCAACACTGTGCGGTTATCAAAACCTCTGTGTTTATGATGGTTCGTGGACAGAGTGGGGGGCAAGTGAACAACTACCTATAACAACAGCTGAGCGTGTTGATGGATATTAAATCGCTACAGCTGTTTTTACACCTTAGCCAAAGCTTACATTTTGGTAAAACAGCACAGGCCATGCATGTTAGCCCATCAACCTTAAGCCGTTGCATACAGAGACTTGAAGATGAGCTAGGTAGTGCGCTTCTAGTACGTGATAACCGTTCGGTTACGCTTACCAGTGCGGGTAACCTATTTCGTTTATATGCACAGCAGCAAATAGAGCAGTGGCAACGCTTAAAGTTGGAATTAAAAGCGTCAAATAATGAGCTTGAAGGACAGGTCAATATTTATTGTTCGGTAACAGCCGCTTATAGCCACTTACCTCCTATTTTAGACCGATTCAGACGTTTGCATCCTAAAATAGAGATCAAACTAAATACAGGGGATAGCGCGGTTGCCGTAGACCAAGTATTACAAGAGCAAGTGGATTTTGCGATCACTGCCTATCCTGATAATTTTCCTGTTGGTCTGCATTTTAAAAAGATGGCAGAAATTCCACTTTCGATTATTGCACCTACAATTACCTGTGCACTCACTCCTTTAGTAAACCAGACTAATATTGATTGGAAACATATCCCTTTTATATTGCCAGAACATGGCGCGGTTAGACGACGATTTGATAATTGGTTCCGTAAGTTTAAGGTCGGTAAGCCGCATATCTATGCAACGGTAGCAGGCCATGAGGCTCTGCTGAGCATGGTTGCGCTAGGCTGTGGTGTTGGTATTGCCCCTAATGTAGTGATCGAGACGAGCCCCGTTCGAGAAAGGGTAAAAAGCTTAGTCAGTGAGTCATCGATCCAGTCATTTGATCTGGGCGTATGTTGTAATAAAAAACGATTACAAGAGCCATTAATCAATGCCTTTATAAGTTGTGTTGAAACATAATCATCACGCTTATTAGACATTCGGAAATAGAAAGGGAGGCAATATGGACCGATTAGTTAAAAAGAGTACAAGTAGTCAAGTTACTGCTAATGCCGCATATTGCAATATGGTCATTGTTGATCATGAAAGTTTATTATTACTAAAGGCTTGTGAAGAGATGCAAGCGTTGACCATTACGCTATTAGAAGAGATGGCACTCAACTGCAAAGAGACTGGCGATCATGTTATTCGAGTTGGCGTATTTGCCGCATTATTAGCGAAGCTAGATGGGCAGAATCATTGCTTTTGTGAGCATATTCGCTTGGCCGCGCAGCTACATGATGTAGGTAAAGTGACGGTATCTGAGCATATCCTGAAAAAACAGGGGCAGCTTAATGCCGATGAGCGTGAACAGATGAAATTACATGCTCGTAAAGGTTATGAACTGCTTTCTGGGCGTGATAATAGCATTATTACGATGGCATCACATTTAGCGTTGGACCATCATGAACGTTGGGATGGTAGTGGTTATCCCAATAGCAAAAAAGGGAAAGAGATCAGTTTTGAAGGGCGAATTACTGCGATTGCCGATGTCTTCGATGCACTTGCAAGTAAGCGTTATTATAAAGCCGCCTGGTCTTTAGCTGCGATTAAAGAAAAAATAGCCGCAGATATAGGTAAGCAATTTGACCCACATTTAGGTCAGCTATTTATTGATAATATTGAGCAATTTTATGCTTTATATCATGAGCATTGTTGAACGTAATTACCTTTATAAATTCGAACATTTAATGACGTGATACCTTGCAATGGGAGCAATTATTACAAATGTCATTGATATGCACTGTTTGTGAGTGAAAATATAGAAATAAGTGCACAGTGCGTTTACAATGGTGCCTCAAACTTAAGGAGCCAATGATGTTTAACCCGAAAAAATTAGAAGAGATTGCTAAGCAAGTCAGCGATGTGATGCCCGCTGGTGTGAAAAATTTTGGCGAAGATGTTGATCGCAAAATCAAACAGGTATTGCAATCACAATTGGGTAAACTCGATATGGTAAGCCGTGAAGAGTTTGATGTTCAAACACACGTATTATTACGTACTCGTGAAAAGTTAGCTGAGATGGAAGCTAAATTTGCAGAACTTGAAAAGAAATTAGCATCACCGGAATTAGAGAAATAAAATGAAAGAACAATATTTAAAAAATGCTGAAACATTTGTTGAAGAAGCGTGTGAAAACCTAAACCTTTTTGGTTTATTCGATGAAAATGACGGTTGGGCAAATTGCCATGCACACGATAATGCAGATGCTGAAGCGGTTTACCTTTTTTGGTCTAATGAAAAATTAGCTCAGAAATTACAAAATGCAGAGTGGTCGAACTATAAAGTAACGCCAATTCACCTTGGTGTATTTTTAGACTCTTGGTTAGACGGTATGCAGCAACAGAAAGTATTTGCAGGCGTTAACTGGAATGAAGAGTTATACGGTCTTGAGATTGAAGCGATGGTATTAAAAAATTCATTGCTAGAAAAAGTACAAGAGCTAGGCAAAGACGAAGGTGAGACTGCGGAGTAATTTCGCTGTTTTCTAATACGTTAAAAAATAATAAAAAAGCCCGATTAACACTGTTAATCGGGCTTTTTGTTTTTGGCGTTACGCTTTACTGTTCTGGGTAAGTGCCCCAACCATCGTAATCAATGCCAAATGATTGTGACAATAGGAATAGTTTTTCAACATCTTCAAAAATAGCTTGCTCATCAAGGTTCATCTCAACGACAACATCAAAGGCTAAGATAATAGAACCGTCTTCAAGTTCTAGCTCTTCTGGATCTGTTACTTCGTAACCCTTTTTGAAACAAGCAACAGCGGCTTTTTCTAATAGGTCGAAATCGGTACAAGAGATGTGATGTTCAATCATGTAAACAGCGTCAGGGTTACTGCCGTCATCTAAAATTGCTTCAACAATATCTTGTGTCTCATCAGCAAGTTCTTGTAATAGTTCTGCTTGCGTTAGTTCTTCTGGGTTTACGTTTTCTTCAGTCATGTTTAGTTCCTTAACCGCAACAGTCTGTATTGTTATCTGGGCGTTTTACTTGTTCATTTAATTGCTTATATTTCGCTAGCATGATTTCACGAGAATCATCCATCAAACGGCGAATTTCACGTTTTTTGTATTGGCTAATATCAATTGGGTCTAATACTTCCACAATCACTTCGCCATTATTCCAACGATTCAATTTTACTTGCTCGTGGGTATTTGACACTACCGTTGGTATTACATTAACACCGGCCTGTAGCGCGGTATGAAATGCACCCATTTTAAATGGCATTAACCCTCGGCCTCGACTACGAGTGCCCTCGGGAAATATCATCACAGAGATATTTTTCTCATGCATCTGTTTTGAAACTTCTTGTATGGTATTTTTTGCACTTTTCTTATCATCTCGATTAATCAGAATATTACCCGTTAACCAGTAGATGATGCCAAAAAAGGGTACCCATATTAGACTTTTTTTACCGATGGTTACTGTGCCAGGCAACACTGAGCCTGTTGTTGTCACCATATCGTAATTGTTTTGGTGATTGGCAATAAAGACAGCAGCACCATTTGCTTTTGCTTTTTCTGATACGCGATATGTTACTTTTAAACCAAACATCCATGCCATTTTGCTAAATAAGATCGCGAAATGGTAATTGTTCTTTGGGTTTCTTGGGCTAAAAGCACAGTATATTAATGAGTAAGCTGTCAGCAATATCACTGACACCAAAATTAAAATAAAACGAATAATAAATAACATCTTTAATTCTCTTCTTCAGAAGTGGTAATCACTTCTACTTTATCTACACGTTGTAATCCACGTGGTAATTTACTACCGCGTCGACCACGTTCACCTTGATAAGGCACTAAGTCAGTAACCTTAAGGGTTAATTTACGTTTACCTGCATGCAGGGTAACGGCACTATTCTCAGGAATAATCTTCAGTATGGTAACAAACTCTTCGCGTTTAGTCGCTTTCGCCGCCATTATGTTGATCATTTTATTACCCTTACCTTTGCTCAGGTTAGGTAAACTCTTCACTGGGAAAACTAACATACGCCCTTCATTACTGATGCTTAAGCACAGATCGCCATCATTATGAGTTAGCTTTTGTGCTGGCATGAGTTGTGCATTTTGGCCTAAGTTAATCAGTGCTTTACCATTTTTATTACGACTATTGATATCACTAAACTTAGCAACAAAACCATAACCATGATCACTGCTGATAATATAGCGGTCATCGTCTTCACCCATAAAGATATTGACGAAAGGGACATTATCATTTTGGTTAAAGCGGCCTGTTAATGGTTCTCCTTGAGAGCGCGCAGAAGGTAATGAGTGAGCATCTAATGAATAGGCTCTGCCGGTTGCATCGATGAAGATACAGCTTTGATTGCTTTTACCTACCGCGCAGCTGAGAAACTCATCGCCCGCTTTATAGCTGAGTGCAGCGGCATCAATATCATGGCCTTTTGCTGAACGTACCCAACCCTGTTTTGATAAAACAATGGTTACTGCTTCGCTTGGCATTAACTCTTTTTCAGTCAGTGCTTTGGCTTCTAAACGTTCGATCAGTGGTGAACGTCTATCATCGCCATACTTAAGCGCATCGGCTTTTATCTCTTTCTTAATCAGCGTATTCATGCGTCTATCTGAGCCGAGCAGTAACATTAATTTTTTCTGTTCTTCGCTTAGTTCATCCATTTCACCACGAATTTGAATCTCTTCTAATTTGGCAAGTTGACGTAATTTAATTTCAAGAATCGCATGTGCTTGGCGATCTGAAAGTTCAAAACGACGCATCAATTCGCCCTTAGCATCATCAAACTCACGGATTATTTCGATCACTTCATCAATATTAAGGTAAGCAACCAATAAACCTTCTAATAGATGTAAACGCGCATCAATTTTATCGAGACGGAACTGTAAACGGCGGCGCACGGTTTCTTTACGATAAACTAACCACTCATTAAGGATTTTTACTAAGCCTTTAACCTGTGGGCGTTTATCAAGGCCAATCATATTTAAGTTAACTTTGTGGTTAACCTCGAGGTCGGTTGATGCAAACAAGTGATGCATCAATGCTTCCATATCAACACGGTTAGAGCGTGGCACGATCACTAAACGCGTAGGGTTATAGCGATCTGATTCATCACGTAGATCAGCAACCATCGGCAGTTTTTTATCAATCATCTGCTTGGCGATATCTTTTAAGATTTTACCACCTGAAACACGGTGCGGCAGTGCAGTGATAACGATTTCACCTTGCTCAACGGTATACACTGCGCGACTTTTGAAACTACCACGACCTGTTTCGTAGATTTTTTTAATCTCACGTTTCGGGGTAATGATTTCTGCTTCTGTAGGGTAATCCGGTCCTTGTACTATCTCAATAAGTTCATCAAGTTGTGCTTTGGGATTATCAATCAGATGAATACAGGCATTAGCAACTTCACGGGCATTATGAGGCGGGACATCGGTTGCCATCCCGACGGCAATACCGGTAATACCATTTAATAGAATATGTGGCAGGCGTGCTGGTAATAGCTCCGGCTCTTTCATGGTGCCATCAAAATTAGGCTTCCAGTCGGTAGTACCTTGACCTATTTCCGACAGTAACAGTTCAGAAAACGCAGCTAAGCGTGATTCGGTATAACGCATCGCAGCAAATGATTTAGGATCATCGGGTGCACCCCAGTTTCCTTGACCGTCGATCAATGGATAACGGTATGAGAAAGGCTGTGCCATTAACACCATCGCTTCATAACAAGCGCTATCACCGTGTGGGTGGTATTTACCCAACACATCACCAACGGTACGTGCAGACTTTTTATGTTTGGAAAGGGCGGATAAGCCAAGTTCAGACATCGCATAAACAATACGGCGTTGTACTGGTTTTAATCCATCGCCAATATGGGGTAATGCCCTGTCCATGATCACGTACATTGAGTAGTTGAGGTAGGCATCTTCAGTAAATTTAGCCAGTGGTAATTGTTCGATACCCTGTAAGCTTAAATCTAAGGATTCACTCATATTTATATGGCCCTATCAATCGGAAAAATAAAAGAGGGAGTATACCGTATTAAGCGTGTTAGTTAGTGATGTTTTGACGTGATTTGTGAGCAAATATGAGTAGATAGTAGTGAGATGACATTATGCTAAAAAACAGGCAAAAAAAAGCACCGCCGAAGCAGTGCTTTTAACTCTCTATATTCAGTTATTAAGCAATAACGTGAACAGCAGAAGAGTTAGTTGTACCTGAAGCTACTAGAGCACCAGAAACGATTACTACTTTATCGCCAGCTACAACAAGACCTTGCTCTTTAGCTAAGTCCATACCTAGTTGGTAGAAAGCTTCCATAGAATCTTGTTGCTCGATAACTTTAGCAGAAACACCTTTAGTTAATGCTAACTGTTGGCGAGTCTTAGCATTGCTTGTAAGCGCTAAGATTTGAGCAGATGGGAAGTATTTACGTAGTGAACGTGCAGATTTACCTTCACCAGTTGCAACGATGATTAATTTAGCATCAAGTTGCTCAGCGTTGTCTACTGCGCCGCTACATACTGCTTCAGTGATGCGTAGAATTGATTTACGATCATCAGTTTTAGCAGGTAAGATTGCGTCAGTACGCTCACAGATAGTTGCCATGATTGCAACAGCTTCTGCAGGGTATTTACCTTTAGCAGATTCACCTGAAAGCATTACAGCATCAGTACCATCGATGATTGCGTTTGCAACGTCACCAGCTTCAGCACGTGTAGGACGTGGGTTTTTGATCATTGAATCAAGCATTTGTGTAGCAGTAATTACTGGCTTACGTGCTGCGTTTGCTTTTTCGATCATCATTTTTTGTGCGAAGATTACTTCTTCAACAGCGATTTCAACACCTAGGTCACCACGAGCAACCATGATAGCGTCAGAAACAGCTAAGATTTCGTCGAAGTTATCAACACCTTCTTGGTTCTCAATTTTAGAGATGATTTGAATCTTTTCGCCGCCGTTAGCTTTTAAAAGCTCACGGATTTCTAATACGTCTTCTTTCTTACGAATGAAAGATGCAGCAATGAAGTCAACTTGTTGTTCACAACCAAATACTAAATCGCCTTTATCTTTAGGAGATAGTGCAGGAAGTTGAACTTTAACACCAGGTAAGTTAACACCTTTGTTTTCGCCTAGCTCACCAGTATTCATTACTTCACAAACTACGTTTGTATCAGTGATGCTTTTAACTGTCATTTCAATTAGACCATCGTCTAATAATACAGTGTTACCTACTGCTAAATCGTTAGTTAGGTTTTCGTAAGTTACTGCAACGATAGTGTTATCACCAACGATTGTTTGGTCAGTAGAAAGAGTGAACTCTTGACCTGCAGTTAGTAAAACGTCATCGCCGTTTTCTAATTTAACTGTACGGATTTCTGGACCTTTAGTATCAAGTAGTACAGCTACGTTTTTACCAGTTTCTTCACAGATTTCACGGATTGTAGTAATACGTGCGCCGTGCTCATCGAAGTTACCGTGAGAGAAGTTTAAACGCATAACATTCATGCCGTTTTCAACAAGTTTAGTTAACATCTCTTTTGATTCTGATTTAGGACCAATCGTACATACTATTTTAGTTTTTCTCACCGTCTTTTCTCCAAGAGTGATTATATTGCTTTTGATACAAGTTTATAAAAAATATTTTTAACAAATTGTGTTCTAGGTATTTGTTGGCGCATATTTTACAAGAAAAAAACGCATAAAAAATTATTTATGATCATTTTTCTGCGTGTTTTATAGTTTATTTTTAATTTTTTCACCTATATTTCTCTTGACATGGTTAAGAAAACTAGTCGAGTACGATATATAAGTGTTTTTCTGCGCGTTTTATATTCAAAGCGATCATCGCTGGCGCAGATTCTAGCATATTTTGTAGCGCATCAAGGTCATTAATTGTGGTTCTATTAATACCAGTAATCATATCAGCTGGCTGTAGTCCGTAACGTTCAGCTATCGAACCTGCTTTAACTTCCTTAATTAACACGCCTTTTTCATTACCTGCATTAGCTAATATGGCCCCAGAGAGCGCAGGGTGAAGCAAGGTTGCTTGCTTCTGTTGTTTACGTGATTGTTGCGGCGCTTTTAATATTGCCTCTCGTGTTAATTGCTCACCTTCTCGAATAATAACAAAGCTCACTTTCTTGCCACTTCCTAAGGTGCCGACTTTTGCACGTAATTCGGCAAAGCTTTTTATGCTTTTACCATTAACAGAGATAATAATATCTCCCGCCTTAATACCGGCTTCTTCGGCCGCTGAATCGATATTAACTTGATAAACAAATGCACCATGTTGAGAGTCGAGTGAAAAACTTTTAGCAAGTTCAGGGGTTATTTCACCACCGCGTACCCCTAAAACACCACGTTGTACCTCACCATGCTGTATTAATTGTTGTGCTAAATTTTTAACCATATTAGCGGGAATGGCGAAACCAATACCAATATTGCCACCGTTAGGGCCAAGAATAGCGGTATTAATGCCAATTAGCTGTCCCTCTAAATTGACTAACGCACCGCCTGAGTTACCACTATTAATAGCTGCATCGGTTTGAATAAAATTTTCCAAGTTCTCAAGATTGAGCCCACTGCGACCAAGTGCACTGATAATACCTGAGGTCACGGTTTGCCCGAGACCAAATGGATTGCCGATCGCAATCGCGAAATCTCCAACACGTAATTTATCTGAATCAGCAAAGGTGATTGCTGTTAAGTCGACCTTTTTATATCTTTTTAAATCAACTTGTAGCAACGCAATATCGCTCTGTTTATCTTGACCAATCACCACTGCATCTAATGCTTTTCCTGATTTCAGTTCAACTTTTATCTGATCGGCTTGATCAATCACATGATGGTTGGTGATGATATAGCCCTTTTGTGAATCTATAATGACACCTGAACCTAGCCCGACAAATTGTCGTTCAGTTTGTTCTGGGCGTTGCTGGTTAAAAAATTCAAATAACTCATTCATTGGAGATTGAGCGCTCGCACTGCCGGAAACAGAGATGCTAACCACCGCAGGGCTGACTTTTTCAACTAGTGGGGCAAGGGTGGGGCTATCATCTGAAAAAAAGGGCAGGGCAGCAATTGCCGATTGTTGAAAACTACATAGTGAAAATAAGAGAAATAGTCGAGAGAATGCTTTTTTCATTTTTTCCTTCCTTATAAGCGTGCTAGCAAACGAAAACGGTTCAATAGTGATAATAGCGAAATAGAGATAATGTAAAAGTATTGACTAAAAATAACGCTAAAAGTTCTAAAATATGGTGTTCTTTCTCAGTTGTTAGGGAAATGTTAACGAATTTATTGCAGTTATTGTAAAATAATTTAAAAATAGACCTTTATTTATAATTAGTGAACCTCACCGTGACTCCTTTATCTTTGTATCAAGCTGATCTACAAAAACCACAATTTTTTGCTGATGACTCTCAGGCTCAGGCTGTTCAATATCTGCAACGTCTCTTTGTTGATATTGAAAATAGGCCGACAACGGTTAATCAACCAACAGGCTTATTTTCACGCTTATTTAAACGTGAACCAGAGAAGCAAGCAAATATTAAAGGACTCTATTTTTACGGTGGCGTTGGGCGCGGTAAAACCTATTTAATGGATCTTTTTTTCCATAGCTTGAAAACAGAACGTAAATCGCGACTGCACTTTCACCATTTCATGTTGCGTGTGCATAAAGAGTTAACGCTGTTGGCGGGAGAGAAAAATCCATTAATACACATTGCTAAAAAGTTTGCCAGCGAAACGGATTTAATCTGTTTTGATGAGTTCTTTGTTGATGATATTACTGATGCGATGATTTTAGGCGGTATGTTTGAAGCGCTATTTGCTGAAGGCGTTGTATTGGTCGCCACCTCAAACATCCACCCTAAAGATCTCTATAAAAATGGCCTACAGCGAGTGCGTTTTTTGCCCGCTATTGCATTAATTACAGAACATTGTGAAATATATAATTTAGATGGGGGTAAAGATTACCGCTTAGACCGACTCACAGAGGCTGAAATATATCATTTCCCATTAGATAATGAAGCAACCTCATTAATGAGTCACACCTTTGAAAATTTAGCCAACGGTGAAAAGTTTTATAATCAGGATCTGAGCATCAATGGCCGAGCGATTCAAACTAGCGCATATAGTGTGGATACCCTGTTGATTGATTGCGTTAGTTTATGTGATGGCCCACGTGCAGTTGCCGATTATATTGAATTAGCGATTGTTTATCGTACTATTCTATTGGCTAATGTGCCGCAAATGAATATACAAAACAATGATATGGCGCGACGATTTATTGCCATGGTGGATGAATTTTATAACCACCATGTGGTATTAATTATCTCTGCAGAAGTAGACGTGTATAGCTTATATGCAGGTCATAAACTGGCATTTGAGTTTCAACGTTGTATCTCGCGTTTATTAGAGATGCAAAGTAAAGAATACTTGCAAAAAGCCCATCATGTTGACCTGTAATTATGACAAATAATCGTTAATTAAATTTAATTGCGATTATTTTATAATAAAGTGGTGATCTACCCCTCGATTTTCTGTATAATCTCGCCGCCCACCTTATCCACACCCCAAAATATATATGGTGGATTTGATTACGCTTGACGTATTCGAAGGGATACGAAATGGCAAAACACATTTTTGATATGCAAAATTGCTTATCATATTTTTTTAAATCATTAATTTGGGTATAACTTAATGAAAACATTTGTTGCTAAACCAGCTGACGTGAAACGTGAGTGGTTTGTAGTTGATGCTGAAGGTAAAACTTTAGGTCGTCTAGCTACTGAAATCGCATTACGCCTTCGTGGCAAACATAAAGCTGAATACACTCCTCACGTTGATACTGGTGATTACATCATCGTTCTTAACGCTGAGAAAATTACTGTAACTGGTAATAAAGCGAAAGGTAAAATCTACTACCACCACACAGGTTTCATCGGTGGCATTAAATCAATTAACTTTGAAGATCTTATCCAACGTGCTCCAGAGCGTGTTATTGAGAAAGCTGTTAAAGGTATGTTGCCAAAAGGTCCTCTAGGCCGCGCAATGTTCCGTAAGTTGAAAGTTTATGCTGGTACTGAGCATCAACATTCTGCACAGCAACCACAAGTTTTAGACATCTAATAGGAATATAAAACAATGGCAAATCAATACTACGGCACTGGTCGTCGCAAGAGCTCTGTAGCTCGTGTATTTATGAAAGCTGGTAGTGGTCAAATCACTATCAACAAACGCAATATCTCTGAATATTTTGGCCGTGAAACAGCTGTAATGGTTGTTCGTCAACCATTAGAACTTGTTGGCGCTGCTGAGAAATTCGACTTTAACATCACTGTTAAAGGTGGCGGTACTACTGGTCAATCTGGTGCTATCCGTTTAGGTATCACTCGTGCGTTAATGACATTTGACGAAACTTTACGTGGTGAACTACGTACAGCTGGCTTTGTTACACGTGATTCACGTAAAGTGGAACGTAAGAAAGTTGGTTTACATAAAGCTCGTAAACGTCCACAATTCTCAAAACGTTAATATTACGTTTTTCGAATTGCAAAAAGGCCCAGTTTATCTGGGCTTTTTTTTGCCTTTTTTTTAGCCTCTTCTGTGTTTTGCTTTCCATTTCCTACTTTTCTAGCCCCTGCTTTTACCTTATCATCAAATACTTAATTCTATGGAGTACCTATAAATAATGAATGTTGAATTACAAGTTGCCACTTCAAGTCATGTTGAAGACGTCCTTACGCTACATTACCGTTATCAAGTCGACTCAATCAGTGATCAAGATAGAGCGGATGGTTTTATCACCACAGCATTTACAAAGGATCATTTAACCCGTTTAATCGAAGATGAAAATGGACTATTTATTGCAACCGTTGACGGGAAAATAGTTGCTTATGCGATGGCTGCTTCCTGGGGGTTCTGGTCACAGTGGCCGATGTTTGAATTTATGGTTAAAAACTTACATGACTCAACCTGTTTAGGGCAGGTTATCAACGCTGATAATTCTTATCAGTATGGTCCGGTTTGTGTTGATAAATCGGTTCGAGGTTTAGGTGTCTTTGAAAAAGTGTTTGAGTTTGCATTAGCGCAAATGTCAAAACGATACCCGATCATGGTAACTTTTATTAATCAAATAAATCCAAGATCTTTTCGTGCACATACCACTAAAACATCATTAACGGTGATTAAAGAGTTTGGGTTTAATAACAACCAGTATTACAAGTTAGCTTGTAAAACTGCATAGCTTAACATCACGATTAACCCTTTAAGAATTAAGGCTTCTATGGCGTCGCATAAACGATAAAATGACGCTATATTTAATTTATTTCACCTACTAAGGCACACTAAAAATGAATACCAACTTATCGAAAATGACCATTCTCTTACATTGGTTAACGGGCTTAACTTTTATTCTGGTGTTATGTCTCGGTCTGTACTTTGATTACCTACCTAAAGGTCCTGAAAAAGGCGAAATAATCGGATTACACAAGTCTTTTGGTGCGATTCTGTTTGTCGTCGCACTAATTCGATTATGCTGGCGTTTCAAAGAGGGCAGTATCACTAGTATCGCTAAATTAACACGTATGCAGTCAATCTTAGCCACTTCGATTCATCATCTATTATTATTAGCAACCATGCTGATGCCGATCTCGGGTATAACAATGAGCATCAGCGGTGGACGTGGTCTTAGTGTGTTTGGTCAAGATATTGTTGCGGGAGGGGGAGATAAAATTGAGTGGTTAGGTTCAATTTCTCATACGATTCATACTGGCGCGGTGAATGTGATTCTACTTATCTTATTTTTACATGTTGCCGGTGCTGTTAAGCATCAGTTTATCGATAAAGATGGCACGATTAGTCGTATGTTAGGTAACTTCCATAAGTAACCTCTATAAGTAGCGTCCATAAGTAACCTTCATAAGTAGCCTTCATAAGTAACTTAGCTATTTATAAAAGCCAAAATAAAAAAACACCCTCAAGCTAACTTGTAGGGTGTTTTTTTTTACCTTTAGATTCGACTAGGGCGTTACGTTTGTTATTTCATTGTAACCATAATGGTGCTGAAGACAGGCTATGCTTGAAGCTGCTTTTTGATAGTTTGGATGTCCTTATCTTTCCTGATAAATGACTTTAATTCGAAAACGAATTCACTTCCGGCTCAGTAAGATAACGCCACTCACCCACTTCAACATCCAATTGTATCTCACCAATTTTCTCACGATGTAAGCTCACAACCCGATTGTCCACAGCCGAAAACATACGTTTAACCTGATGAAATTTACCTTCGGTGAGCGTCAGCAATACTTCTTTCTCTGCGACGATCTCTAAGATTGCAGGGCGGGTTAACTGCTGTTCACCTTGCAACTGCACACCATGGGAAAATTGATTGGCAACATCATCGCCAATAGTACGAGATAGCCCCACCCGATATACTTTTTGGCAATGTTTCGTCGGAGTAATAATATTAAAAGACCAACGACCGTCATCAGTCACCAATACCAACCCCGTTGTATCCGCATCCAAACGCCCAGCGACATGTAGCTCTGATACATTATCAACATCAATATAGTTAAATAATGATGGATAGACTTCATCAATATTAGAACAAATAGTACCAGCGGGTTTATGCATGAGGATATAACGCGACGCTCTTGCTATCAGTTTCTCGTTATTTAATGTGATGTAATTATCTTCGTGGACTTGAGTTGCAACATCACACACGACGGCATCATTCACCACAACGCAACCCGTATTTATCATTGCAGTTGCTTGCGCGCGAGTTAATCGCGTGCTTTTACAAACAAATTTATCAAGACGCATTTATAACTGACCTACCAATTTATACGACACCACGTATAGCTGATCTATACCAGGATAAATATCTTGGATCACCTGCTTCAGCTCAGCTAATGTCATATTTTCTTGTTCAGCATGAAAATCAGATAATGCGGAAAATGAGATAGGCTCTACAGCAAGGATAGCTAATTGACAAAATTCACGCCCCGTCTCTAATGTCGAAACCGTCACGACCGAATTTGGCACATAATGCAGCTCCGTTTCATCACGGATAGTAATGGTTTTTTTACCACTGAGAATATCTGTTTCAAAACGTTCGAAGAATGTCATTGTGGTCGGGGTTAGAACTGGCGTTACCATCTGGGGGTCATCTATAAAATTAAGAGTTAACCATTATATCAAGATAAAACCCCATTAAACCAATATTAATGATGCTTGCTATGGTGCACTTATCACCGCCACAGGGAAGATCTTGTCATACGCTAAATTATGCACATAAGCGTAAACCAAATAAAAAATAACCATACCCAGATCGAGGATAAACGCATCCTATAAACTCAGGTCTAAAACCCGCGCCATAACAAGAATCGTTAAAAATAATAAGCCAGTTTCAAAACCTAAACAGTGGCCAACACGAATTAAGCCTGTTTTCGTTACTGCGCCGGTTTTCTTTTTAATTAGAAGATCCAACTTCTAGTTTATAAGGCGCTTTGGGGCATATATGGACGCCCCGGTTATTGCAAGTTTTAATGAGGATAACAGTCTGCTGTCATATATCTGACGTCTTGGTAGGTTATCAATAACCTGCGCCATGATGTAATCCGAATCCTGTCTCCTAATCACAAAGTCGACATTTAAATGCCAAGCCCCAAAGCAGGTTTTTACAGGAACGGTTGACCGTTTTTCATCAAGCATTGCAAACTTAAACTAGGGTGTAAATTGCTCTTATCTATTCTTTCTATTGATTAACTATGCAGTTTTAAATGCACAATTCGCTTTAAATTCATCATTGTTGTAACGATTACCCAAGCAATACGCGTTAATTTATTGGCTAAGGCCACAATTGCTTTTGTTTTACCGCTTCGCAATGCAAGTGCATTGAACCATCGACTTAATGCATCCGTTCGTTCAGATGTATATTTAGAAACAGATCTTGCTCCATGAATGAGTAAGGCTCTGAGTTCGTTATTGCCATTTTTGGTTATCTTTCCAAGTTTTGTTTTACCGCCGGAACTAAACTGTCTAGGAACTAGGCCACACCATGCAGATAACTGACGGCCATTCGAAAACTGTTTTCCTGAACCAACTTGGCTTAAAAATGCAGCGGTTACAATTGGGCCAAATCCTGGGATCGCTAATAAGGCTTGATAACGTGGTTGTTGTTTACAAAGCGCTTCAAGCTCTAGGCTCAATGACTTTATTTCATTGGTGAGTGTGTTGATTTCAGTAAGTAAATCCTGAAGCATTCTTCTCATTACAACAGATAATTCATTATCAGGGTCTTCTAAAGCTATAGGTACTTGCTCTCTTAAGCATTTAAAACTTTTAGCTATTATCACTCCATACTCACTGGCTAAGCCTTTCAGTTGATTTGCAGCAGCTAGTCGCTGCTCTACTCTTCGTTGCCTGATGCACCTTATTGATTTGATGTCTTGCAGTTCAATTGTTTTAGTTGGGACGCCATGCACATCTGGTCTAAATGCTGATTCGCATATAGCGCGAGCATCATTTGCATCATTTTTTTGATGGCCTACAAATGGTTTTACATGTTGAGGAGGAATAAGTTTTATTTCAAATCCCATTTTAGCAAATGTACGAGCCCAGTAGTTTGAACTGCCACATGCCTCCATTGCGATTAATGTACCTTCTGGAAATTGACGGACGACATCTAAAAGGCGAGCTCTGGTCACTTTTTTATTGGAATGTATCTTGTTTTCGTCAGTAAGAACGCAGACTTGAAAATAATGTTTTGCTAAATCAATACCAACCACTTTAATATCCATGCAATGCTCCTTTGATTAAACGAACTAATCTAATTATGGCAAAGGTGACGCCAATTGGTTACTAGGGAGGGGCGTCCATCACATCACAAAGCGACTTAGAAGTTTATTAATAATCGTAACTAAGGCAGTAGCTAAAATCACTTAGCCACTGCACTCTTCAGGTTATTCTATTTCATCAGACTCGTTGATGTTATCTATATTATCAACACTATCTTGAATTTGCTGTTCTGTATTCTCAATTACAGACTCAATGTTATTCTGAACATTTTCGATACTCGTTTGAATTTTGTTTAAAGAGCCATCTTCTAGTGCGTTATAAACTTCACCACCATAAGTAATTAGTGCATAAATCGTCAAAGCAAAGAGTCCCGCTAAACCTGTTATCGTTGCCACTAAAATTTTAATGATCATATTCTTTTAACCTTATTCATTATGTTCCGTTCATTAAGCCTGTATTTATCGCTTGATCGATAACGAGTCAGCATCGATCGAAATTTGATCCCATTCTTTACCGACTTCACCAACGATGGTCACTCGTGTTTCTGGGGTCACTGTGTTGTTCTGGAACAGATGATTGTCAATTTCAACTTCTATTTCACCGGTTTTATCTTTGAATACGTAGTCTTCATCACCTAACGTAGAAGTAATATGACCTGTTATTGAAACCAATGTGTCGTCTTGCGCATCTTGAACTTGCGAGACAGTTAACTCTGGCACTGAATTAGGACCTTTAAATCCACCTTGTTGAACAGGTGTAATCGCTGCAAAGCTAACGCTAGTAAAAACAATAAGTGGCACGATACATAATTTTTTAAACATAATTTTATCCTCACAAAAATAAGTCGCCTCTTAAGGCACATTATCAACTCACTTTTTAACGCTCTAGTAAATTAATATGTGGGTATCATGTATGAAAGAGTGTGAAGCAAATGTGAAGGTTTTTTATCCATTCAAATTAAATGTAAAAATAGCGTATTAGATAAAAATGACGCTATTTTACTTAACGTGAAGAGGTTGAAAGACGGGAGGTTATCAACGGTAATGCCGGCTAACTTTTCGAGCTGATAATAACTAAAATTTTACAAGGGCAATAAACGCTTCACCAGTATCTTTACTGGTAAAAATCCAGCCCATGCGCTCACAAACGCGTTCAACAATCACTAAACCACAACCATAACCTGCCTGGTAAGTTTCGTTTCCTTGGTGGCGATTGGTAATGGTCAAATGTTGCTGTTCTAGGCTAACTTGGATGTCGGCAACGCTGTAACTAAATGCATTTTTAATGAGGTTATTGATCACGATAAAAACAAAGGAGGGTGGGCACTTTATCGTTGCAGGGTGATCCAGCGATAGAGAGTAATCCAATCCTTGTTTTAAAAATAAAATTTGTAACTCATTGAGTTGTTTTTTAAGCGCCTCTTCAAGGTTAACCTCTTTATAATGTACCTCTTCAATGGATTCCTTGCCTAATAATAAAAAGGCTTCAGACAATACCTGCATGTCTTCGCAGGCTTGTTGTACACGTTTAATTGCTTTTTGTGCAACAGGCGGCTGGTTGGGGATTCTGGCTAATAATTCAGAGGATCCTTTGATAACCATGATGGGTGTACGTAATTCATGAGATGAAAAGCGACTAAACTCAGTTTCTCGTTGAAAAAAACCTTCAATATCTTTTTTATTATTAATAAAGGTTTGTTCTATATGGCGTGTTTCACGGTATTTTGTTTCTGCTTCAGACATTTTCTGGTTAGGGGTCATTAAACTGATTTTTTGCTCAATGGCAAGTAATGGCTTCGATAATAAACGCATAAAATAAAAACTGTAAATCACGACGCCAAGTGCAATAAATAAACCGAAGAATACAATATAGCTATGTAGACTTTCTTCGTATATATCTAAAAAATCATCGGCATCTTTTTTGAATACGATATACATTAAACCTTTGCCAGAGGGGTGATTTGCGATGATGAAGTGCTTGTCTTCCGTGCCTAATAAGTGCTCATTGAACCCAATTTTCTGAAATGGCGCTAACCATTTAGGCATTTCACGTTCCGTCCAATAAGTATCAAATTCGGCTGTGTTGGGCAACTTAGTACCTAAACCATAGATGGCATATTCTTTTTCGTAGCGATCTAATTCAGTATCTAACCAATGGTGCAAACTAATCACTTCAAGTTTGCTTTCAGCAAGATAAACCGTTGAGCCAAAAACCGCAAATATCACTAATAAAGAGATGCTTAAATGGCGTCTTATATGGCGATAAATACTTGGATATTGTTTATTATTCTGATTTAAGTCGGAAGCCTTGGCCATGAATAGTCTCTAGTCGGGATTCATTTTTCCCTTCAGCAAGTTTAGTGCGTAAACTATACACATGACTGCGCAGTGCATCGCTAGAAGGGCTTTCATCTCCCCATATTGCTTGTATGACTTCTTGTCGACTTACAATATTGGGCGCTTTTTTAAGTAATACTTTCAGAATAGTTAACTGTATGGGGCTAACTTTAATATTTTTACCGGCACAATTAACTTGTCCACTTTTTACATCAACACTGATATCCGCAAAGCTTAAGTTGCCAATGTTTTGGCGCACACCACGATGAGATAGAGCCTGTAGGCGTAAGCTCAATTCTTCTAATGCAAAAGGCTTGACCAAATAGTCATCACCGCCTGCTTTAAATGAAGCTATTTTATCTTCAAGCTGATCTTTAGCAGTTAGGAAGATAATTGGCGTATTGCAAAATAATTCTTCACGTAATTTTCTCACCGCTGTAATACCATCCATTTTGGGCATCATAATGTCCATGATAATGGCATCGTAATGATTATCTTCCACTAATGCTAACGCTGCTTCTCCATGATAAGCAAAATCAATGGTCATGCCTTCTAGTTCAAGGTAATCAGCAATGGTCTCTGCCACGCTATGTGTATCATCGACTATTAATATATGCATGTAGCACCTTTGCAATATAGTTTTATAAATTTGAACTGAAAAACTATCTTAGAAAAGATGCCTATTTTAAGCAATCTATTATCAGTTGATAATCAATGTATCCGCATCAACTGAGATCTCACTCCACTCTTTATCTATTTCGCCAACAATTGTGACTAACATTTCAGGCGTTACTGTGTGTTTTTTAAGCAAATGATCATCAATTTCAACTTGGATACGGCCAGTGCCATCTTCAAACCAGTAATTTTCATCGCCATTTGAAAGTACAATATGACCTTTAAGAGAAACAATCGTGTCATCTTGTGCTTCTAACGCTTGTTGAATAGTCAATTCAAGCTCTGAACTCGGCCCTGAATATCCCCCTTTTTGTGCAGGTTCAAAATTAGCAAAGCTAAGGCTAGAAAATACAATAAGAGGTAACACTAATAATTTTTTAAACATAGTTTTTTCCTTACTAAATAAATTGAGTTGAGCATAAATTTGTGTCAGTAACAGGGCTTTTATGTCTCGTGTTGCTTAATGTGTAGCTACTATATCGAGTAAGGTGTGAAGGAAATGTGAAGGGAAATTTTAGAATTTTTTGTCGGTTAAACTAGTTTTGGCCAAGTCTGTCTGTAGGTTGATGAATCATGTTCTAAATAGCACTGTTGGGGGGGAATAATCTTGGTCATTTTTTTATGGGTTTCTAAGGCAATGGGGGCGTTAGCTTTCTGGGGGGCAAAGGGGCACATTGCGACTTAGAAAAATAAATGATTTAACTCTAAATTAGTGGCTAATTTAGCGATGCTACAACACTTGGGTATTCGGAGTGATGATTAACAGGCTTGTGTATTTGAACGTGCTCATAGTGCTTATATCGACACGACTTTTACAACTAACTGAGCAAAGTGGTCAGCAGTCATATATAGGCTACACTCGCTAAATTTAAGCTTAAAACCCCATAAGCATTTTTGTTTATGGGGTTATTTTTATTATCAGTTATCGAATATCGTGAGTAATAAAAGTAATTCAATGTATTATTTTATTACAGGCTGTTGATAAATATCAGTTTCTGAAATCACTTTGAATTGATCTGCGATATTCCCCTGTAATCCATTTTGAGCATAACGATCAATACGTGGAATAACTGCGACATGTTGATCATTCCAGTTCATATTACCTAAATCTAAATACACATCACTAGGCGCCAATAATGAATTGAAACGATAATGAAGGTTTGTTAAATCAGAAATAGATTGAAAGTACGTTGCGACTCCGTAAGAGTCATCTAAATTTGTTTGTTTCATTATTTTTTCGCCAACTAATTGATCTTCAGCTGGTAATGGAACACCTGGTACAAAAGTCGTGGTTCCCAGTGCTGAATACATGAACCCATAAGCTGCATTCATACCGTCACTTGCTTTAATATTTGGAAAATTATCTAACCAATACTGTGCTTTTTGAAAGCGATCTTCAGCACTTAGCGTATTTGGAAAAGTACCGTCGTTAGCATCAATTTTATGTTGCTTAGCATTGCTCATCTGTGTTTGTAAATTAGGTGGGTTAGTCATCACTTGGTATTGTTTTCCATGGAAAATTTTCACTTCTCCATTTTGGATTTCAATAATAGCAGAATCACCAGAGGCATCCGCCATTGATAAATGCTTTGGACTCTCTGAGTAACTATAGCCACCATGTACCGCTGTTAATCGTAATTGCTTCATTGCATTTACAGCCTCATTGACTGTTGCAAAGTTATCTAGAACGTAACTTACCCAATGGTCAGCTTGTAAAGTTGGTTTATCGTTATCAATATCAACCTGCTGATCTATTTTACCTTCATTAAAGTATAAGGTTCTCGCTGTTAGCCCCTTTTCATTCATGCCATCCATTGGAAAACGGTTATTTGCATATACTGCTATATTTCCATACTTAACATCCCATTTAACAGCATGTTTCGGATCATCAGTGCTACCAATACGGCTTACACCATGAGGCGTTTTAACTAAGGTTGGTGAAGAGGCTGAGAAGTAATCCTCATTACGCCCTACCATTACAAAATCATTGTCAGTGTTCCACAGCATACGAGTGCAAGCATCAACAGTGGTAGGTAAAAGTGTAGAGACTGAAATAGCGGCAGTAATACAAGCGGCGATCAATTTTTTATTCATGGCGGTATACTCAATTAGAAATATTATGCCATTATTCTATTCTCTCTGATAAAATAAACCTCCCGCATTAAGGGGGGAGTTCCCCCTAAAAATAACGATGGATTAGGTTACTTATTGACTCATTTTAGTTTTACCCAACTCAACTCTTTTGTAACGGTGGCGCAAGTGAAAAGCTTCACTAAAGCAGCTGCGGTATTACGTAAAGATCGTAAAACGATCAGTGAACACATCGAATATTTTGAAATCAATCTTGGTTATCCGGTCTTTAGTAAACTTGGCAGAACATTGGTATTAACCAGTAAAGGGGAGCTACTTTATCGCCGTGCTCAGTTATTAAGTGCCGATGTGAGAGCATTTGAGCGTTTTGCAATGAGCTTAGACTCTGCAATTACAGATAGAATTTCTATCTGTTTCGATGAGTCAATACCCTACTCTTGGTTAAAAAGCCTTCAGAGCTTATGTGGCGATATTAATGTCACCCTTGATTTAGTCAAAGTCACGCGTGAGTACGGCGAAACTTTATTGAAATCTGGCGCCTGCCAATACGGGTTGTTTTTAGCTAAAGGTGAAGTGATTAATGCAGAGTTTTATTGGAAATCACTGCCTTCTATTTCAATGTCAGCTTTTACACTACGTAATAATATTATTGCCAATACATCAGTAAATACATTACGAGATTTAGCTAAATTTAAACAACGAATCTATAGTCAGACCCCATCAGTTCGTTATCGCTATCCGCTCATTGTTTCAGATGATCACGTTATAGAAAGTGACTTAGAACTATTATTAGCAGGCCTTACTAGCGAGCAGAACTGCTGGGCATTTATTCCAAACCATCTCAGCGCACGTGTACCTGATATATTCACAAAAGTTAATCTTGATATAGTACAAGCAAATCAAGAAATTAAGCTGCAGACTGTACTTCTTTGGGCATCTAGTCAGCCTAACGGTTATGATGCGATCATTAAACTTACCGATACATTCTCAATCTAATAGTAATTAATACCGCAACGAGTCAGGTTGTTGTGGCTAAGTAATATTGGCCACAAATTTATAGGTTTCTAAATTGCTTTGGGGGCGAAAGCGAGTTAGCTTTCTAAGGCGGAAAGTGACACAAAGTGTCTTAGGAAAATTACCACTTTACCTCTAAATTAGTAGCCATAATCACTGTTCCATTACACTATATTTATATAAAACCTAGGAAGTAATTGTATGAAAGTTGCAATAGGTAATGACCACGCTGGACTTGAATTAAAGCAGAAGCTTGTCACTCATATTGAAAATAAAGGCCATACCGTTATTGATATGGGTACAGGAAACAAGGAACGTACACACTCAGCGGTCTATGCAGAAAAGGTAACCAAATTAGTTAAACTTAAACGCGCAGATATGGGAATATTAATCTGTGGTACAGGCGCAGGAATGAATATTTGTGCTAACAAAGTTAATGGTATAAGAGCTGTGATGGGCTTTGAACCCTATACGGTTGAGCAGGCTAGGCGACATAATGACACCAATGTACTCACTTTGGGAGCCTTAACTATTGAGCCGACACTAGCAATAAAACTAGTTGATATTTGGCTGGAAACTGATTTTGATGATAATGAAACTAGGCGATATAGGCTGCATTTAATAGAAGAAATTGAAAACGATCAAAATGAGAATTCCATATAAGAGCTAAGGGCTGATAGACAACAATGTCTAAAAGACCCTGAATATATTAATGCAAACTAGCTCCGTTATTTTGAGAAGGGGCATGGGTCAGTTTTTTTATTTTGCATTACTTAGTATTTAGCCACCGTTTTATAGGTCTCTAAGGCGATTGGGGGCGAAAGCGACTTAGCTCTTATTGTGCTACTACAATCGAGCGATAAGTTTATAGGTACCGATTAATCTTTCTCTAAATCTTCCAAAGACCGCTGCATCATTTACTCACTACTATAAAATCGTAAAAACGCTAGACAGAATTGAATCGAATTTCCCTTTTGTAAGAAAAGGGAAATAGAATTTAGGTTACTTTTTATTGAGCTGTTAAAGGCTCTATATAAGCCTTTGTTCCCCATAATGGAACAGTTGAAAGGCTATGTTTGAAACTGCCTGATGTTTCAGTTGTAGAGTAAGATACGTACATTAAGGTTTGATTATCAGCATCGTATATTCTTCTTATTTTCATTGTTTTGAAGAAGATGCTTTTAGATTGTTTGAAGACCACTTCACCTGATTTGCTTTTATCTATTTGAGCAATCATTGCTGATGTTATCTCGCCTGTTTGTCGACAAGAGATAGAGCTATCACTTGGATCAGAGATGCTGAAGTTATCTTCTATTGAAGCGATATGACAAGTGACGCCTGAGACTAGTTCATCGTTTAAGATATTTAGTTTTATATCTTTTAAGGTGAACATGCCGAGTGATACATTGCCTACTTCATCCTTGGAGAAACCTTTATAGATAACCAGCGCAACCACCAGTAGCAGTATCAGCGATCCATAAATTTTTATCTTTTTTAACATTTTCATTCCTTAGTTTATTAAAGCTACTGAGAACAGTAGCTCGGTTTTACTTGTTACTTTTTAAAATCCCAAGACAGGTTAGAAACCAGTTGGCATGCATCACACTTGAAATCAAAAATATCAAAAAGAGGAGCTTCTAAACGCCACTCTTCACCACAACTTGGGCATTTACGCTGTTGTTCATCTTCTAGGCTAGTGCCTGCAACGCGGTATAGGTAGTAGTAAGTAGGCACTTTGGTGACAAACTGAATACGCTTAGCAAGGTTGCTACCACGGTAATAAAGTTTACTATCAACCTCTCCCATCTCCTTTAAGATAGCGCTAGAAACTGCCGAACCATTCATCTGCAATTCATCACAATTGATCCACTCTTCCTGCCATTTAATCACGCTTTTACGATCACCATTACTGATTGCTTCTGGGGTGCGGTAAAGCGGGATTGGTTGCAATGTATCGCCACAGCGCAGTGGAGAACAAGTATCTAAAAAAGTGGTATATAAAACTTGCCAACTTGGCGTGAAACCTGGTGCGCATTCTAATGAGTTCAGATCTTCTGCGACGGTCTTAATTTTGGGAGCAAGTAAGCCTGCTTCTGTTAATTGGGCCAATGCATGTTTTACCTGTGGACTATTGAATTGCTCATCCAAGCTGTGCTCTTCTGGGCAGACAAGTCGCGTAGTAAAGGTTGCATCAAGCATCGCAATCGGAAATTCTCGGCCTAAAATCTGACCGTTATAGCGCAACATATCAAAGTAATTATTGATCGCACGTTCAATCGCTGCGTATTGGGTATTTTTGTAACACTCAAAGGTGAGTTCTTTAATAAACACTTATTGTTTCTCTTTTAGTTTTTTAAGCTCGGCTTTAAGCTGTTCAATTTCATTTTTTAGTGGTGCTAATTGCTGCTCTATTTTCGCATCTAATAACTGATCAAAACTGCCAGTTGCAACTGTTGCATTGTTAATTAATGCGGGCTCTGTTGGTGTGTTGATCTGTTTATTAGGATTATCTTGCCACATTTTCAAGCCTTGAATAATGGTTGGCAGCGGTACATTTTTTGGCAGTCTCGCTTTGATCAGTGCGGTATTAGGGGTTTTACCCTCTTTAACAATCTGCTGAGCAATGAGAATAATTTTATCCATGGGAAACCTTAATGAAGTTGATCGGTTGATTCAAAAGAGCGATACACGGGGAGCTCGAAACGAGGACGATGTAGACCGGCTAAAAATAGTTTACCTTGATAGCTATTTTCATTGTCGCTGCTAAATTCAAAGGAAAAACTGGCCAGTAAAAAATCAGGACCAAGCTTAAAGTTGAAATTAGATCGCGACACGCTAAGCAGTTGTAGGTCTAACTTAACGCACTGTTTTTCAATGAGCTCTTTTGCATATTCCGATTGTTGTCTGAGTTTCCAGATAAGTGTTGCCACAACGACAACAAGAAGAATAAAAAGCAGGTCGGTCACTATTTTTCCCCTTGTGGTGCGGCGGAGAACAGTAATCCAATCGCTTTTGACAAGGCTGGCGAGCGTGCCGTTAAACGCAGCTGTTTTAATACCTTTTCACGCAGTGCCGGAATAGCAACGAGATCTACAAATAGCTGTGGAAATAGCGACGGATGATGATTTGCGAGTGCTTCAAAAAAGCGATTCAGCAATGTTTCATCTTCTAGCATCGACCAACAACGTCCAGCAATACAGACATACCAATGCTCATTATGGATAAGGTCAGAGTTAAACTGCTGTTCAAGTAACGCTTTGCTAATACCAACTGCAGGCGCACTAGAAAGAGCGCGTAATAGTAAAATCGCATTTTCTTGATGGTTCGCTTTTAATTCTGCCTTCGCTTGTTGAGCGATTGCCGTTGCTAAATCGGTATTAATATCGTGCTGATGCTCTAAACATAATGATAGCGATTGCAGGGGTTGTTGAGGCAGGTGTGGCAAGGCATTGATTAATGTTTGCTGGTTATTATCATAATTGAGTCGTGCTGCCAGATCGGCAATGCCTTGAATACCTAACTCTTGCCATTCACTCCAACGTGTTTGTCCTGAGAAATAACGTAATGCCGCCGGGTAAAAGGTGGAAGCAGGGCGCACAAAGTTAGTATTCATAATCGCATTGAAAATAGCGAGCTTTTCAGCGGCAGGTTTAAATACAAAAGGGTTACTCGCAAGACGTTCTTGCAGGTCTTCACTTATATCACCCGTTAAGTTTTCACCCATCGCTTCAACCACCATTTTAATAAAGCTAGTTTGCGCTGTAATGCTTAACAAACCTTGCTCATCTACAGGTAGTTTTAAAAACCAAATAAAGTGATCCTGTAACTGTTTATTGACCTGCCAAAAGGTTAATGCAATATAGGCGTGTTGCTGGATAGGGTAAGGATAAGGTTGTTTGTTTTCAGCAACCTGTTGAAAAGCACTATTGGAAATTTTAGTGACTTTACGGCCCAAATCGTAAATGCGGAATTGGCATTGAGCCTGCTGTAAAAAATCGGTAAGCGTATTTATATTCATAACAAAGGTTTCATTTATCCGTAACGTGGTGAGATGATAGCAAATTATCACTAAGGAAAAAAATGATACCTGTGATTAGGCGTGGTTTTACAGCGCATTTATGGTCATCAGGCGGATATAATCGTAACGCAGTTGTGACAAAAATAGGAAAACGTTTTATATTACCCTGTTTCAATTTTAGAGTGATTAAATGCAACCGTTTGAGCTAAAAAAACGCCAGTTACTAATGGCGTTAATAATAGAGTTAGAGAGTGCATTACAAAAGCAACAACTTTGGCAAAGTGAAAGACCAAGTGAGCAAGCACTAGCAAGCAAACTTCCCTTTGCGATTGATCACTTGAATTTTGTGCAGTGGTTACAGTTTATATTTATCGAAAAAATAACCTTGTTATTGCAGCAAAATTTACCCTTACCTACGTCGATGGCGATCGCGCCGATGGCCAGTGAATATTTTAAAGTACAAATTAATAGTTGCCCTGAGATAGTGGCGCTAATTACCCGTATCGATTTAACCATTAATGAGAAAGTGTGATGTTAGAAGTAGCAGAGCAGGCTTCGCCTGATTTAGAGATAATTTATCGTGATGAACACCTTATTGCGATCAATAAACCCTCTGGTTTATTAGTGCATCGTAGTTGGCTTGATAGCCATGCGACGGAGTTTGCCGTACAAAAGTTACGTGACCAAATCGGTGAGCATGTCTACCCTGCACACCGTTTAGATAGACCCACTTCTGGGGTGCTACTGTTTCTACTCGATAAAACCTATGCGAACGATTTAATGGAACAGTTCGCTGAGCAGCGAACAGAAAAGCGTTACTTAGCGGTCGTGCGTGGCCATATTGGGGAAGGTTTTTTAGATTACGCGCTGAAAAAGAAACTCGATAAAATTGCCGATAAACATGCCAACCCAGATCAAGAAGCGCAAGAGGCACAAACGGAATATAAAGGTATCGCATTTAGTGAATTGCCAATTGCAGTGCGCCCTTATCCGCAATCTCGTTATTCGCTGGTCGAGTTAGTACCTAAAACCGGACGACGTCATCAACTGCGTCGCCATATGAAGCATCTTCATCACCCTATTATCGGTGATACTACCCATGGTGATGGTAAACATAATCAGATGTTTCGTGATAATTTTGATTCCGACCGCCTGTTATTACATTCTGCATACCTTGGGTTTACCCACCCGGTGACAGGCAAGAAAGTAGAAATTCATGCTCCATTAGATGATACGTTTAACTCATTATTAGCAACATTAAAATTGGATGTTAACAGATGCACAAATTAATAAACCGAATTGCCATCATTGCGCTTATTGTTATTGCTGGTTGGTATTTCCTGCAAAGCAAAATAAATTCACCTGTTGAGTGTGAAAAAGCAGCGGGTGTTTGGAACGAAAATGCAGAGACCTGTGAGCAATCAACGGCACAAAAAATATATGAAGATATCTCTTCAGCTTACCCAATGACCATGGACTATCCTGAAACAGACTTTGAAGTAAGCATTGATAAAATAGAAAAGATAAATGAAATTCATTATTTACGTGGTCATTATGAAAAAGTATTGCAGGAACCACAAGGTGAGAAAGAAGGGATTTATGAACGCGCTTCGTTGTATCTAAATATGTCAAAAATGGTGATATTAAACGAGCCGGAGAGTGGTTTAGTTCACTATACAGCCCCTTTCATTACTAATACTGCCGGTGGCGCTGTTTATGTCTATGTTGGGCTATTTTCTTACGATATGAAAAGTCATCAAAGTGAGCACCTTGATTCTGTTTTATTAGGGGAGCGTGTTAGAAGAGAAAATATTACCCAAATCAAAGATCATCTGCAGGTTGATTTTAGATCCTATGCTGAAAAACAAGACTTTTTAGAGTTTCCAAGTGAAACAAGTGCGATATACCTGAAAGTGGTTAATGACTTTTCAAAATTTGAACAGGTACAAAGAATGCACAGTAGTTGGGATGAAAACAGTGATGGTATTAATGACTGTGAATCTGATGGCAGTTGTGATCATACTTTCGACTATACCTTACCGCGTATTGAAGAGATTTAATGAAGCTAAATTGTGATGTAGGTGAAGGCTTTGCGAGTGACCAAGCGGTCATCCCTTTTGTGGGGCAAGTTAATATTGCCTGCGGCTTACACGCAGGTGATGCTGACTTGATGGCGAAAACTATTGCTATCGCCAAGGCTAATGATGTGCAAATAGGTGCACATCCGAGTTATAACGACCGAGAAAATTTTGGTCGTTTACCTACCTCATTAACAGCAATGGAAGTTAAACACCTCATCTGCTATCAGGTGGGGGCTTTACAAAGCCTAGCGCGTTTGCAAGGTCGCAATGTTGAGTACGTTAAACCACATGGTGCTTTATATAATCAGATGATGGCCGATGAGGTCGTTTTTACTGCCATTATTGAAGCGATAAGTGCAATTGAACTGCCGCTTAAGTTGATGATTCTGGCACGTCCAGATCTACATAACTATCAGCAGATAGCAAAAACAAATGGCGTGTTATTACTCTTAGAAGCCTTTGCTGATCGTGCTTATGATGATCAAGGCTACCTTGTTCAACGCTCAGAGCATGGGGCACTGTTAGCGACACCAGAGCAGGTAGAAGCACAGGTTAAGCAGCTAATCGAAGATTCAACTATTACGACGATTAATGGCAACAAGCTCGCTTTGCAAGTTGATTCAATTTGTGTGCATGGTGATAACCCAATTGCTGTTCAACAGATTCAAACATTAGCGAAGTTACTGCGATGATAAAAGCGGTTAATGAGACCTGCTTTTTAATCACCTTAAGTGATCAAATTGACCTTTCATTAACGGCGCAGATCGCCCAATTAGTTAAGTTAATCGAAACTGAACTTGCTGATGCTTTAGTTGATATTACCCCTTCATATAGCAGTATATTAGTTGAAATAGACCTATTAAAAATATCCCCTTTAGTGGCTGAACAGCAGTTAATCGCACTATCTCAGCAAACCAGTCAAGCAAGCGATCTAACTGGCAAGCTGATTGAACTACCCGTTTATTATGATATGACGGTGGGCTGGGACCTTAATAAAGTAGCCTGTGATAACAATCTCTCCGTAAACGATGTGATCAATATTCACAGCGAAAAAATATATCAAGTGTGCGCCATCGGTTTTGCGCCCGGATTTGCTTTTTTAGCTGAGTTAAATGAAAGAATTAACCAACCAAGACATATTTGTCCACGTGCGTTTGTGCCAGCGGGTAGTGTTGCTATTGCCGATAAACAGAGCGCGGTTTATCCCAGTGATAGCCCAGGAGGTTGGCATATTATTGGTAATTGCCCAATCTCACTGTTTAATATTAAACATACTCCTATTAGCCCCTTTAAGATTGGCGATCGCGTCAAATTTACTGCGATAAATTTACAGCAGTTTATTGATCTTGGAGGCAAAATAATCGATGAACAATAAAACCGGTTTAGTCGTTAAAAAAGCGGGGCTGTTTACACAACTACAAGACCGAGGGCGTTTTAACCAAGCACAACAAGGGTTAAGCCAAGGTGGGCTGTGTGATGAGTTAGCTGCAGGCTGGGCAAACTATCTGCTTGGTAATTCCTCTAATGCTGCATTACTGGAAATTAGTTTTGGACAAGCTGAGTTTGAGGCGTGTTGTGACATGATGTTGTCCTTAACGGGCGCACCTATGAATGCATCGGTTAAGCGTTTATCTGGCAAAGTTATCAAGCAGAAAAATAATTGTTCTTTTTCTTTAAAACACGGAGAAAGCCTAATACTTTCCTATGCAACAAGCGGTGTGCGCGCTTACTTAGCAGTGCTGGGCGGCTTTGCAGTCGAGCCTGTTTTAGGCAGTGTAAGTACGGTGAAACGAAATTTAATGGGCGGGTTACATAAAGAGGGTTGTGCGCTACAAGATGGTGAATTTTTACCGATATTGTCAGCACAGCGCTTGGCTGTTGTACAGCAAATGCCACAACAATTTATTCCCGATTACTCACAAACTATCACGCTCTCCGTGATTGAGTCTTATCAGAGCGAGCAGTTTTTGGTCAGTGAAAAATCGACATTTTATAGCACGGAATATGCGATCGATAAACACAGTGATCGCATGGGAATGCGCTTGCAAGGTGAGGCGATTAAAGGCCATTTACAGGGTATCGTTTCCGAAGGTATTGCTCTGGGCAGTGTACAAATTCCCGCCGATGGACAACCCATTATTCTTTTACAGGATAGGCAAACATTAGGGGGCTACCCTAAACTAGGCTGCGTCGCGCGTTGTGATCTCAGCCGACTTGCGCAGCAAAGTATCGGAACAAAAGTCCGTTTTAAGCGAGGGGACTTAGCTGTTGAGCGTTTGCGTTATCTGCAACGTTTACGTTTTTTTAATCGCTGAATAACGCAAAAAATAGTCAAACATTATTTGTAATTAATTGTTTTAAAATAGCATTAAATATCAACTCTTTTTGTATCAGTTATTTAGGCATTTATTTTCAGCTGTAAACTAAGCTTAATAGATTAGCGTGTTACTCAAGGAGAAGACAATGACACACAAATATACTTACCTCGCAGCACTGCTACCCCTGTTTATGCTCAGTGGTTGTGGCTCCTCAAGCGATAACACCTCTGAGGGGGAAACTACTTTTTCTTTATCAGTGAGTGATGCACCCGTTGATGATCTGTCAGAAGTGATGGTCTGTTTTTCTCAAGTCGAGCTAAAAGGAGGATCAGAAGATCTTCTTTTTGAAGTCGGTGACGGTGATAATATGATCATGCCCAATGAGGCCTGCGTCGATGATAATGAAGTGGTTATCGCTAACACCTTAGGTATTGACCTGTTAGCTTACCCTGGTAGTGCGTCGTTCACATTATTAGAAGATATTATTATCCCAGCGGGAGAATATTCTCAGCTGCGTTTAGCGATCTCTGATGGCTCTTATGGGGTGCTTGAAGATAGCAGTAAAGTTGAGATTCAAGTTCCGTCAAATGAGCTTAAACTTGATGGTTTTACTGCCGTTATTTCAGGGGTAAGTGATTTAACCGTGGAGTTTGACCTGCGTAAGGGGATGACTGACCCTGTGGGGCAAGATCATTATATTTTAAAACCTCGTGGCGTTCGTTTAGTGGATAACAGCACCTCTGCAACCATCTCCGGTAGTGCTGATGCATTGCAACTTTGTTCGCTGACTGCGCCCGAAGAGGGGGATTTTGGCGGCAGTATTTATCTCTATCAAGGTTTTAATCTTGATATTAATGATTTGTCTGATAATGGCGGTAGTGGCACTTATTTACCTTACGCAAGTACACTTGTTAGTTATGATGGCGAAAATTATGGTTATGAGATCGGTTTTGTTGCAGCGGATGATTATACTATCGCTTTTAGTTGTGCGACCGAGGATGATCCCGATGAAGATGACGGCATCACTTTCCTACAAAAACAAGAGATGACATTAGAAAGCAGCGATATTGTGGTAAATTTTGAGGCTACAGACCTGTAAGTTATGTATCAGTTAATTTTTTATGTGCCAGAAGCACATTGTGAAATGGTCAAGTCAGCACTCTTTGATGCGGGTGCTGGCAAGGTTGGTAATTACGATCACTGTGCTTGGCAGGTGTTAGGAACAGGGCAGTTTAGACCACTAAAAAACAGTGATGCGTTTATTGGTGAAGTCGATAAACTGGAAAAATTAGCCGAGTTTCGCGTCGAAATGGTATGCGAAAAACAACAGATAAAGTCGGTATTAACAGCATTGATTGATAGCCATCCCTATCAAACTCCCGCCTATAGTGTCATCGATATTAAAACCCTCGATGACTTTTAACTTTGAACTTCCCCAAGAAAAACAATTAAATAACTCATTAAAAATGTAAAATTAATATAAAATAAGCCCTTAATCATCATTCATCTTCGATGCTGAAAAATGGAAAGTAAGTTAATGGGCATATTATCTACTCTTTTTTATCAATTTTTTTTATTCAGTTTGATATCACTCTCGTCTGCAACGATCGCTGCTGATTATGTTGGTAGTAAAAGCTGTGTGGATTGCCATGAACAGGCTTATCAATCATGGCAGGGGTCACATCATCAATTAGCAATGCAACATGCTAATGAAACCTCCATGCTGGGTGACTTTAATGATGCTCGCTTTAAATTTGATGGCAAGGAAAATCACTTTTATAGGAAAGGTGAGCAGTATTGGGTGAATATCGAAGGGCCAGATGGTCAATTTCATGACTACCAAATTAAATATACTTTTGGTGTCACGCCGCTACAGCAATATATGGTTGAGTTTGCTGATGGACGAGTACAACTGATTCCATTTAGCTGGGATGCACGTCCCAAGAAAGAGGGCGGGCAACGTTGGTATCATCTTTATCCTGATATGGCTAAAAGTGATGAATTTTATTGGACAAATACAGGGCAAAATTGGAACTTCATGTGTGCTGATTGCCACTCCACTAATCTGCAAAAAAATTACAATGCACAGACTAACCAATATAAAACTACATGGTCTGAAATTAGTGTCGGTTGCGAAGCTTGTCATGGGCCGGGAAGTGAGCATTTAACATTAGCACAGCAGTTGGAAAATACTGGTATGGGCTTTGATGGACATTTTGGATTCGACCGTGACCTCTCCAAACCCGTCAAAGAGTGGGTTTACAAAGAGGGTAGTACAACGCTACAACCACAACAGATTGAACAAACACAGCAATTACAAGTCTGTGCGCAGTGTCATAGTCGACGCATTCAGCTTAATGAAACAAATAGCCATGTGACAGGTAAATTTTTAGATCGTTATCTGCTGAGCAATATAACCGCTGAACTGTATCATTTTGATGGTCAAATTTATGACGAAGATTATGTCTATGGCTCTTTTTTACAGAGTAAAATGGCTGAAAAGGGGATCGCTTGTACTAATTGTCATAATCCACATAGCGCGAAATTACAGGTGCCTGAGCAAGCTATATGTGCACAATGTCATCTTGGTAACGAATACTCACCACAGAATCATACTTTTCATGAAGCCAACAGTGAAGCTTCAAAATGTACCACCTGTCATATGCCTGAAACGACTTATATGCAGGTTGACCCAAGGCGTGATCATAGTTGGCAGATACCCAGACCGGATCTCAGTAAAAATATTGATACACCTAATGTGTGTACAAGTTGCCATGAAGATAAAAGCAATGACTGGGCAGATAAAGCCTTATTATCATGGTTTCCAAATTCCAAATATCGTCAGCAAGCTCATTTTAGTATCGCATTTTACGCGAGCAGTATTAATCATAGTAGTGCTGAAAGTGCATTGACCTATATTGCCCAAGAGCCAAGCCAAAGTAATATTATTCGTGCATCGGCACTGGAAAGGTTATCCAATCATCCCGGCAAAAATAGCTTAAACGCTTTAACTGCTGCAGTAAGTGATAACAATGAAATGGTGCGCCTTAGTGTCGTTAAAGGAAGTAGCCCTTATCCGTTAGCAGAGCGCTGGCAGTTATTGGAACCCTTACTTAAAGATACTGTTTATGCGGTGCGCAGCAGTGCTGCTGGAGCTCTAGTACAGTATTGGAGTGGTTTGACTGAACAACAGCGTAACGCGCTTAAACCTGCATTAGCTGAATATATTGAGATTCAACAATTTAATAGTGATCGTGGTTCAAGCCGAACTAACTTAGGAAATGTATATCGTGCCCAGGGTCAATATGATCAGGCTATTGCGGCGTATCAGCAAGCGATAAAAATAGAGCCGATTTTTGCAAATAGTTATGTCAATCTCGCTGACCTTTATCGTGCTCAAAATAAGGAAGAGCAAGCGTTCGCTATATTAAGTAAAGGCATTAAAGCGCAACCACGTTCAGGCATGTTAAGTTATTCAGCCGGGCTATCTTTATTACGACAAAGTAAACCTAAGCAGGCGGTAAATCTATTTGAGCAAGCAACTAAAGTTGAGCCGAATAATGCACAATATTGGTTAGTTTATGGTTTATCGTTAGAGAAGGTTGATTTGTCAAAAGCGAGTGCCGCACTTAATCAAGCGTTTCAACTCAGTGCTAACCCGGAACACTTGTATGCACGGTGCGACATGTTAGTAAAGTACAAAGCACCGACTGCAATAGCTTGCATTGAAGCACTCAAACCTTATGCCCCTGAAAATATTATTAGCCAATTAAAGCAACGATTAAATCAATAGAGGTAGTTATATTAGGATTTGTGATAAACAGAAAAAAGCCCATTTTCATGGGCTTATATTGTTCTTAATAATAATTCTAACGGTGGTTAGTTACCCACACCGCCAGTGTTAGCGGTAGCCATATCGGGTGTCATGGCTGGCCAGTCTTTAAATGTTGCTAGATGTTTTGCAACAGCTTCTTGAGCCGGACCAAAAGCCCACATTTTTTCACCCATCCATTTCATGTACATACCCGACTCTTCTGCAGCACGCTCATAAGGGTCGCGGCGTAAATTGAACAGTAGTGGTGCATTTAATGCATCTTTCGGGCCTCCCCAACCATGATTTTGAACTACAAAGTGCGCTTTCCAATCACCAATACGAACTGCTTGCAGGTTAGTGCCCTCATAATAGAAGACCTCTTTACGATTTGAATCACCATCTTTAGTGAGCATATCCACCTGATTATAACCGTCAAGGTGTGCTTTAAAGCCTTCATGACCCTTCAGCATCTTCTGTTTTAGATCGCTAGGACCTCCTGCTGCTGCAACCAGTGTTGGTAGCCAATCCATACCATCAAAAATACCATTATTGACCGAACCTGCAGGTATTTTTGCTGGCCAACTCACTAATGCAGGTGCACGTACGCCACCTTCCCAAGTCGTACCTTTTTCGCCTTTAAAGGGGGTCATACCACCATCGGGCCAAGTCATGATCTCGGGGCCATTATCAGAGGTGAAAATAATAATAGTATTATCAGCAATGCCTAGCTCTTCAATTTTAGCGAGCATTTCACCGACATGATCATCAAGATCTTTCATGACAACTTCCTGCAATCCCCAGCCATTCTGGCCTAACATCGCTTCATATTTAGGCGATAAATGGGTCCACACATGTCCTCGTGATGGGCAGTACCAAGTAAAGAAAGGTTTATCGGCTTTTACCGCGCGCTCGATAAAATTGATCGTATGGTAATTCACTTCATCATCCAATGTACGCATGCGATCGGTGCTAAGAGGGCCATCATCTTCGATTGTTTGATTACCGTTACCGTCGGATTTTGCATAAATGACATTACGAGGTGCAAATTTTTGAAAGTCAGGGTCTTTAGGCCAATCGGGATCTTCTGTGTATTCCATCGCATTGAGGTGATACAACCATCCCCAGTACTCATCAAAGCCATGCATGGTTGGTAGGAATTCATCTCGATCACCAAGGTGGTTTTTACCGAACTGTCCAGTCATGTACCCCATTTTTTTAAGTACTTCTGGTAATGTTGGCGTCTCTTGATTTAAACCGATAGGGCCACCCGGCAGACCAACCGTATGCATACCCGTTCGCGCCGGAAATTGCCCGGTTAAAAATGCAGAGCGTCCAGCGGTACAAGAGGGCTGTGCGTAATAATCGGTTAATAACATGCCTTTTTTAGCAATGCTGTCGATATTCGGGGTTTGACTACTCATCACGCCATTGTGATATGCACTCAGGTTAGAGATACCAATGTCATCGGTAAAGATAACAAAGATGTTGGGTTTTTCTTGTGCTGCATTGGTTGCAAACGACAGCGTGGTTAACATCCCTACGATTAGGGAAAGCATTATCCTATTCATCATTTCTCCTCTAAAGCAGATTGCTCAGCTTTTTTAATCATCATTAATCCAACAGTACCGAAACCAAACTCGAGTAGCATGTATACGATAAGTAACCAGTGAGGCAACCCATCAACCACCAAACTGAGTAATCGACCGAGTGCTAAACCAAACATAAACACCACTAAGCTATACAAAGCGGGCTGGTGGTATTTTTTAGTAAATGCGCCGAGCAGCCAAAACAGGACTAAGCATAAATAAAGTCCCATGACCGCTCTGAATATATGACTTACGTTGGTAGGTGCTGCATCAATGCCAAATAACCAATGCATTGAACTACTTGGTTGAAGACCGTAGGATAGCGCTATCGGCGTTAACCCTGCAGCGGCGACTAATAAAAATTTTTTTTCAATTTTCATATTAAGCCTTTGTTAAATTTGACCTAAACAAAGCGTAGGTTAAGTTGCTAGAGGGGCAAGTTGGTAAAGGGATAAATAACAAAAATATATCAATGTGTAGTGTGTGTCATAAAAAAAACAATAAGCGAAGAGAAGTGACCATTTTAGTCTATGAGAGTATTAATTCTAGGTGAGTCGCTAAAAAGAAGCGTGTTGTTGTAGAGTGATTATAGCTTGTTAGGGCCCTAAGACTATGGGCACTATTTTAGAAAATGATCTCTTTCAGTTAGCAATGACAAAAGGCAATATTTACTCCGATCGTTTTGCTGAGTTTATGTAAGGTGGGAGTTTTCCTCGTAGAGGCTGGTAAGTTGGCAGTATCTACTTCTATTGTTATTTATTTTTTATGTGTACTTTATGTTTTATTGGTGTGTTAGTGTGTTGTCATGATTCTGTAATAATTATTATTTACATTCATATGCTTACATATAGCTAACTTTTAGTATCAACAGACAATAATGGGAAACATAATGAATATTTCAAGATGTAGGTCGCTAATAGCAGTAGGTTTTACCCTGTGTATAACAGCTCAATCTGTCAACGCTGAAACATTACGTTTATTAACTTGGGGTGGTTATGCGCCTAAGATTGTCGTTGATATGTTTAAAGCTGAAACAGGCATCGATGTAGAAGTGACAAAATCCAATAACGAAGACATGATCGCCAAGCTTTCTGCGACGCGTGGAGGCGGTTTTGATCTTGTACAGCCTAGCCAAGATAGAATTGCGAGTGCTCATGCTGAGTTTAATATTTATAAACCCATTGATATGTCTCAAATAGATAATAAATTATTTGTCGCTAGTATGCTTGATGCGACGTTGAAATCGTCAATGTATGAAGGGAAATCTTATGGTGTTCCACATATTTGGGGAACGTCTGGATTAATCGTCAACTCAGAACAAGCTGCCAACGTGAAAGATTATACCGACCTATGTAATGATACTTACAGGGGAAAAGTGACCTACCGTTTAAAACGTCCGACACTGATCGCCTTTGCTTTCTCTATGGGATTAGACCCATTTGCCGCTTATGATGATCCGGCTGAATATGAAAAAATAATGTTGCAAGTACAGGATAAATTAATTAGCTGTAAAGCGAATGTCAAAGCCTATTGGTCAGGTGGCGATGCAATGAAAAACTTAATGCGCAGCAATGAAACTGTTGCGGCAATGGCTTGGGATGCAGGTGGTTGGCAACTTAATGATGATAATAAAGCGATCAGTTTTGTTGCGCCAACATCAGGCGCGCTAGGTTGGATTGATGCATTTGCAATACCACGAAAAAGTAAAAATGAAAGTGCTGCCTACAAGTGGATAAATTTTGTTATGCAACCTAAAGTCGCTGCGATGATTACTGATTCAGCTGGTAATTTTACCGCTTCAAAAGGCGCTGATGATTTTGTAAATGCGTCATTAAGAGCAAAATATAAAGCAAGTTTCGATACTGCTGCGATTGATAATATTAAGTGGTACCCACCCGTACCTGCCGGTTTAGAGATGATCGAAGGCAAGGTATTAGATCGTATCAAAGCGGCAAAATAGTCACTCATTATTCAAGTCAATAAGGTGTAACAGTAGTTACACCTTACATTTTACTTCAATTAAATTTCATTCAATCAACAACTAGGAAATAATGTGCTTAATCATATGGAGTTTGATTTGCAATGCACCGATATCGTCAGGAAATTTGATGATTTCACTGCCGTTGACCACGTCTCATTTGCAATAAAAAAGGGCAGCTTTTTCTCTATATTAGGGCCATCTGGTTGTGGTAAGACAACCTTATTACGTATGCTTGCAGGTTTTGATAACCCCACATCAGGGGAAATCATCATTAAAGGCAAATCAATGAATGGTGTTGCCCCTAATAAACGCCCTGTAAATATGGTTTTTCAACACCTCGCACTTTTCCCAAATATGAATGTCTCAGAAAACATCGCCTATGGTTTACACCGTCAAGGTATTAATAAAGTTGAAATAAAGCACAGAGTAGAGCAAGTGTTAGCGCGCGTTAATCTTGCGGGCAGTGGTAACAAACAAATTACACAATTATCTGGCGGGCAAAAACAACGTATTGCGATCGCTAGATGCCTGGTTTTAAATCCGGATGTCTTACTGCTGGATGAACCTTTAGGTGCCTTGGACTTAAAGTTACGAGAACACATGAAAGTTGAATTGAAACAACTTCAACAAGAGTTCGAAACGACCTTTGTTTATATTACCCATGACCAATCTGAAGCCCTGGTCATGAGCGATCAAGTTGCGGTAATGAACCATGGGCAATTCCAACAAGTCGGTGACCCTCAGCAGTTATATTATCAACCGGATAATGCATTTGTAGCTGGTTTTGTGGGGGATAGTAATAAATGGTCGGCTAGTGTCATTGATATTCTGCCTGATTCATTAAAAGTAAAAACAACAACGGGATTAATTCTCTCCGTGAGTAAGGTTGACAACAAATCACTCATCATTGGTTCAGAAGTCGACATCTTTATACGTCCAGAGGCGGTGCATATATCGCAACAAGTAACCGCAAATTTACAAGATAACCATTTGAACATTAAGATTAACAATATCTTATTTGATGGTGCGAATAGCCAATTATTAGTCGAAGAACAAAACTCTGGTGAAGAGATAAAGGTTAAGTTACCCCAAACCGCGGAATTTATGCATTTACAAAAGGGCGATAAGCTACAAATTTCATTTCCCTTCCAACAAGTAAAAACATTTCCTAAAGAATTAGAAGTGTCATGAAAACAATCGGCACAGCAAATGCGCGCACACCAATTAAATTGGGCCTGTTGTTACTACTTTGCCCGATTCTATTATGGCTGTTTTTGTTAGTCATTTTACCTCAATTAACCATGTTAAATATCTCTCTGCAAGAACGTGTCGCACCGCGCATCTATGAATATGGCTTTAGTAATTTTATCGCTTTTTTTACTGAACCATTATATTGGAACACTTTTTTACGCACTGCGATCATGTCGATCATTGCCACGATCTTAACCTTAATCATTGCTTTCCCAATCTCTTATTACATCGCAAAAATGTTAAGAGGGCGTGCTAAAGGTTTATTGTTTGTGCTTTGTTTAATCCCGTTTTGGGTCAGTGAACTAGTGCGCACCTACGGTTGGATGATTTTATTGCGTGAAAGTGGTGTCATTAGTACTTTCCTGCAATACATCGGTCTTGTTGATGGCCCGATCGAGTTTCTTTATACCGACGCAACCATCATGTTAGGTCTCGTCTATAGCAGTATGTTGTTTATGGTTGTGCCTTTGACATCAACCTTAGACAGCCTTGATGATAGTTACATTGAAGCGGGTTACGACTTGGGCGGCAACGGATTTTCTGTTTTTTGGCATATCGTTGTACCGCATGCAAAACCTGCGATTGTATCGGGGTGTATCGTGGTATTTATGCTCACTTTAGGTAATTATTTAACACCGATTCTACTTGGTGGTAAATCAAGTTTATGGTTTACAGAGCAAATATTTACCCAATTCATTACGCGCTTTAACTGGCAACAGGGTTCGGCATTTGGCGTGTTGTTATTATCCATATCGTCATTGATAGTGTGGCTTGGCTTAAAACTCAGCCGACAATCATTCAGCAAAGTCATGTCTTAGGAGGCGCTTTATGATTCCATCGATTCCCCAGTCAAAGTTATTTAAATCAAGTTTCAGGCTGTATGCTTTTATATTCTTTACTTTTTTAATGGCGCCATTGGTTGTTGTTGCAGTGTTTGCATTCAACGACAGCTTATTTCCCTCTTTACCTTGGCAGGGTTTTACCTGGGGTTGGTTTTTCTCGGATGCAGAGCCAAAACTCGGTTTATTTCATGATCAGCAGTTATATAAATCAATCGGAACAAGTTTTTTGGTTGCCAGTTTTACGACTATTTTAGCCGTGTCTTTAGCTGTCAATAATGCGTTTTTATTTGAACGAAAAACCTTTCCGGGTAAAAATATTTTATATATGTTGATGTTATTGCCCTTAGTGATACCGGGGGTTATTTTAGGTGTTTCGATCTTAATTATGAGTTCAACGATTGCCAATTATTTTGACGAAGTATGGGCTATTGATATCGAAATACTGAGACCTGGTTTGGCATTGGTCGTCGTCGGTCAGTTCGCTTTCATTACGACGATTTGTACCTTGATTGTTGCTGCACGGTTACGTAATTTTGATCTCAGTTTAGAAGAGGCCGCGTTAAATTTAGGGGCAACCAAGTTACAGGCGATACGCACGATTACAATTCCTTACCTATTGCCTGCGATTGTTGGTGCCGCCGTGATCAGTTTTTTTATGTCCTTCGAAAACTTCAATACGACCTTGATGTTGGTTGGTTCCGACAGCCCGTTAACTATTACTCTTTATGATCGCCTGCGTGAAGGTGCCACACCTGTTATCAATGCGGTTTCATTATTATTAATGCTCGCGAGTATATTATTGGCATTCGCTAATTATTTTCTTAAGGGAAAAAATAGTTCTATTAAGTAATGAGCTAATCTGAGCGGGGGAGTGGTGTTGTCGATTTGAGAGAATGATATTTTAGCTACGTTAACAGGCTGTTGAAAGCGCAGACATGTATTGCCGTCTATAAAAAAAGCCCACTGTTATACCTATAACACTGGGCTTTGTACTGATCTCATTAACGGTCTTTATAAGAAAGAGCCGTGTTTAATGGCTATTTCAAAATAGTCTCTGCTGCTCCATCTAAAGCATCAGTAACACTCTGACGACCTTGTATGGCATTCTCAATGGCTGCCTTTTCGGCATACCAAAACTTAGACATTTCAGCTATATTAGGCATCACTTCACCTGTTTCGGCATTGCTCATTGTTGCATTGATACGAGGATCTTCTTCCAATTCGGCTTGGTAAGATTTTAATGCGACAGCACCGAGTGGCTTATCATCATTAACAAGTGCTAGGCCTTCATCGGTTAACAGATAATTTTCAATAAAGTCTTTTGCTAATAATTCATTTTCGCTTGCACTATTAATACCGGCTGTTAAAACACCTACAAATGGTCTCGCTGATTTACTTCTATAGGTTGGAAGTACTGCAACACCGTAGTTAATACCGCTTTTATCTAGATTAGCCCATGACCAAGGACCATTGATAGTCATTGCTGTTTTGCCGCTGTTAAATGCAGACTCGGCAATCGCATAATCGACATCAGGGCTTACTTCTTTACGTTCAATCATATCGACAATAAACTGTAATGCGCCTTTAGCACCCGTCGTATTAACGCCAGTATCCTGGGGATTGTACGTGCCGTCTTGAAATTCAAATGCATAACCACCATCGGCCGCCAGTAATGGCCAGCTAAAGAAAGGTTCTGATAGGTTCCACATGATGGCAGATTTATTGTCTTTTTTCAGACGTTGATCAATGGCGCTTACCTCTTCCCAAGTGGTAGGAGGTGTGGCAATTAAATCTTTATTATAGATAAGAGAAAGAGATTCGACTGCGATAGGGTAACCCACATATTTATTGTTATAAGTCACCGCATTCCAAGTGAAATTAATTATTTTATCTTTGAAAGCTTCGCTTGGTTTTACTTCAGCCAGCAAGCCGGCTTTTGCCCATTGCCCAAAGCGATCGTGTGCCCAAAATATAATATCTGGTCCATCACCGGTTGCTGCGACTTGTTGATACTTTTCTGCTAATTCATCTGGGTGTGCAACAATCACTTTTACCCCGGTATCATATTCAAATTTTTTGCCAACTAACGCTAATCCGTCGTAACCTTTATCACCATTTATCCATATTGTTAGCTGTGCTGAAGATGCTGGGGCAGGCTGGTTTTTGTTGATCGTCTGAGTAACAAACCAAATAATGGTAATGAGTACCGCCGCAAAAAGCAGAGCAATTAATATTTTTAAATTTTTGGATAATTTTCCTAACAAGTGGCGCATATTTTGTCCTTTATTATAGGTGAAGCTAATTCAGCATAAGGCAGATTAGATTCTTATTAATGAGTGAATCTGGTCAATAAAATCAATGATTTTATAGGCCAATATATAACTATTTTAAGTGCCGGAATTGCCCCCCCGCACTGATGCCCCTTGAACCAAGTAACGTGCCTCTAATACTATTATTAAAGGCATGCTAGACATCACTTACACAATGAAACCAATATTTTTTGTGGTGCACCGCTCTCAGAGAATTGAAGACTCCAAACATATTTCCCTGACTCAGGTAATGCTACGGTGGTATTTTGTTCGTAATAGCCTTTCTTTAAACTGTTTTCAACAGCGGGTTCTAAAGCCAAGTAATTAGCGGTGAATTGTAATGACCAGTCTTTGCTCGCATACTGCATTTGGTAACGACCTGCTTTCTCATTAATAACGACTTGATAGATATTATTTCCTTTATATTTAAAGGCGCGTTTATTGTCAGTTCCCCAAGCAGTATTTTTAAAGTTCCCTCGAATATATAGCTGCTTTTTAATTGGGCCTCTTTCATTTATTGTTGGGTTATTACACGCTGCCATAAAATCTTTACGCGACATTTTTATGGGTGTTTTTTGTTTTTCCTGCTCCATAACTTTTGCCACTTGTCCTACTTTTTCCAGCTCTATAACTTTTGCCGTTTGTGCTGCTTTTTCCAGGGCGATAAGTTTTGCCATTTGTGCTGCTTTTTTCTGCTCTTTAAGTTTTGCTGCTTTTTCTAACTCTTTACGCTTTGCTAGCTGCGCTGCTTTTTTCTGCTCTTTAAGTTTTGCTAGTTGTGCCGCTTTTTCCTGCTCTTTGAGTTTTGCTATTTGTGCTGCCTTTGCTACCTCTACCGGATCTTCTTTAATGATAAGACCTGCGAATGCTTTAGTCCCTCGCTGCTGATTTACTTCACATTGTTTAGTGGCAGACGTTGAACTTGCACAGTATTTTTGTAGTACGTTCTTGAGGTTACTAACACAGTTTTCGAACTTGTTTTTTACACTATTCGGAATATTTACCTGTGAATAAAGCGGCATATTTGCAGCAACGTTGCCTTGCCTAATCAGTGTTTTTTTAGATCTTAAAAAGCGTAAATATAAATTGGTTGAATAGAATATTTGACCGTATTGAGACACCTCGCCACTATATTCATAGATGTTTTTATCGTAACGATCATAGAAAGATAAGGTGATGTTGCGATTAGGTTTTATTGAATGTGGAATTGATGACAGCATTCCTCTTTGTATTTCACCCTCTGCGACTTCTACTTGAAAGGTGTAAAAAACCGGTGCACCCTCAGTGGTTAAGTGATCGCCACTTTTATAGTTTAAAGTGCATGCGGATTCTCCGATTTTTTGCACTTTAACCTCGTTTTTGCCTTTTTTTACCTGCGCCAGTGTTTCTATTGAAGCTAGGCTAAAAGATGACATAAAAATTAAACTTACAATTAAAGCGTTGCGGTACATCCCTTTATCCCTATTTTGAAAGCCCATATAAATGGGCTTTTTATTTTTTGTTACAATAATGGATTAATCACATTATTAATGAGCCATTTAAGCTTCTATTTTTTCTCATCGCCAGGGAATAGTTCAAGTGTAAAATCATCCCAGAAGGAGTCCTCACTGAATGTCTCGCTGAGGATTTCAGGGGCCTTTTCTGAATTAGTCTCGGACTTCTTAATCGAAGTAAGTAATGTTTGAAAGTTTGAAATCATGTAATTGAATACCTTGGCGATATCAGCAAATTCATCTTTACTTTTTGTCTCGACAACAATGGTTAAATCGTTGCTTTCAGATATTTTCATAATCGCGTTTTTAATATGTGAAATAGCACTAATAATATTGCGCGATAATGCCCAGGCAGTGATAATCGAAATTAAGAGTGCCAAGATGAATAATGCGTAAGTAATTTTCATGATTTTACTCATATATTCACTACTCGCTTCATTACTTTGTTTCACTAAACTCATCAAATTAGATTGAAACTCTATGGCATTTTGATTCATTGTTTTTTGGAAACCTTGATCATAGTGATGACCTAGTTTTTGTTGCTCATTAGTCAGTAATGAAAATGTTGCTTTATAGGCTTCTAGTGCCTCTAAGGTCAGCTTTTTCTGGGAGTTCATTAAGAAGCTTGTTTTCACACTGTTATGCAATACATCAAAATCGTTATTAAATTTTTCAAGGTATTTATCATCAAAGAGAAGCATGTAATTCTTTTCACTGCTTCGTACTTCCAGCATCATTTTTAAGAATATAACAGAGTCAGGAATAGTCGCTTCTACGTTGTTGGCCGCGTCACTAAGTTCACCGTAAAGACCATCTTGAGGGGTAAAGCCAATGCGTCTTTGTGCTTCAACAACTTTACTAAAAAATCGTTCATAGTTAGCTAGGTTTTGGCTTAGCGAGATCGTCTCAAGACTTGATATGTTGATCTCTTTTAAGTCTTCTTTTAATTTTTCAATTCTTAACTTCAGGTTGGTAATTTGATAGTTAAATTGCTCCGCATAAGAGACCTTCTTGCGCACTAAAAAGTTCTTTTCATGGAGTCTTAATTGCAATACTCCGGCTTCAATTTTACTGGTATTTTGTGCGAGTAGAATTTCTTGCTGTGCTGTAGAGGCAGAGAAGTTCATTAGAAATAGCATGGCTAACATGCTCGAGACAGTGACCGCAGTGTTGATGATTAATTTGTTTTTAATTAGCATGTGATTTTTGTTTCACCCGTTTAAATTGCTTTGAATTATTGGTTTTTAGCTGCATTGATAATGTCTATACAGCCATTCTTTAGCGTCTAATGTTTAAATTATTACTTGAATCACGAGGACAATAGGGTTTATTTTCCTCCTTGTTATGGTGACGTTTAATGACAGAATTTAATGTTATTAAACGGCTTTTACATTAGATACATCGTTCTGTTTGCTGTATGTCTATGAATAATAGGGGGTTGGTGATGTGGGGTGAAATGCTATTTTTTCATTTCTTCATAGATAAAATGCATGTCACGTACAATTCAGTGATCTAAATCTGCAATTTAAAATACTTTTTCATTTCTGAAAGTAGGCTGTTTTATCAAAAATAAATTTCGTTAATTCAAAGAAACTAACTGTTGTCATGTGAAGTTGTTATTAAAAGAACACAGTACCTTATAATTTGCACTGATTTGAAAAATACGTACTGTGTTGTGGCTCAGTACTAACGTAACACATAGTCGTGTTTTCTAAGCGCCTATGGGGCACAAAGCCCCTAGCTAAATTATCTTAGTTTATTAAATTGAAGGTTCAAGACTTGGTACTATTATTTTTAAAAGTCAGATTAAAACACCCAACCAGATGCGCTTTGCGCACTGCAATGCCATTAATACCGTGGATATCTTTCTATTTATCCTTACTTTCGTTTAAGTAACTATCCATTTTTAACGTGATCTTCTGCAATGGCGCGTTCAGGTTTATGGCGAATGAAATAGGCAAGGGCGATCAAAAAGGTTAGGCATTCACCAATAGGCAGGGCAATGACAAATCGATTATCGTCAAAGAGCATAAACAATGTAATCAATAATGTTGCAGGGAAGATAAGGCTACGACAAATAGAGACAACACCGGACTGAAATGGTAGGTGAATCGCGGTGAGATAGCCAGATATCGCCATGTTTACCCCTGCGAATATAAATATTGGCCACATGTAATAAACAAACTCTATCGCCATCGTAGCGGTTTTTTCCGTGCCTTGGTCATCGAGAAACATCGTGATCAGTGATTCGTTGAAACATAATAAAATCAAGATCGCAATGACACTCACAACGCTGGTTACCAACAAGGTGGTTGCTAATAACTGCTTGGTGCGTGCTACGTTTCGAGCCCCAAAATTTTGGCTGATCATCACTTGTGCGGTGTCTGCAATGGAAAAATAGACCATGAAACCCAACATCAAGAGGTAGTTCAGTACTGTGATCGCTGCAACGCCTTCGATGCCCGCGCGAGAGATGAGTAGTAGGTTGAAAATAAGCGCGATTATTCCTGCTGATATCTCATTAATGAATTCGGATAAGCCGTTATAGGCCGCGTGAAAAATTTCTGACCAGTTGTTTTGTTTTATTGAAAAGTGAAGCTTACGCTTTTTTTTGAAAAAGTAGGCTAATAGCGTTAATAATGGTAATAGTTGCGATAGACCGGTTGCCCAGGCTGCACCACTTAATCCCCAGTCAAAGACGGCGATAAAAAGATAATCAAGCGCAATGTTAAGCACTGCTCCTATTACTAATGCTGTCGATGCCAGTGTTGGGAAACCATCCAGTCTAATAAAGAAATACAGTACAATTGTGCTTAGTTGTGCGACAAAAAAGGGTAGTACCACACGGTAATACTCACTCATTAACGGCGCGAGTATTTCCCCCGCTCCGAGTAAACGAAACAGAATAGGCTCAAGCAGTAGACCAATCGCAATAATGGCAATCGCATACACGATGGTGGCGATCAGGGTTTTACTAAATATTGCTGAGGCTGCGTTTTGTTTTTTTTGTCCCAGAAACTTACCTGCTCTTACCGAACCACCAATCGCGAGCATGAGTCCCACACCAAAGAGCACTGAGAGTAATGGGATGATAAGATTGACCGCTGCGAGTGCCTCGACACCGACAAAGTTGCCAATAAAAATACCATCTACAATGGAAGCTGAACTCATTGCCAGCATGCCAACGGTGGAGGGAAGAAGATACTTTAAAAAAGTGCTAATGATGGGACCATCAAGGGCATTATTATTTTGGCTTTCTATGGTATTCATGTCGTACTCGAATGATTAATAGAGAAAAGTTTAGAGTGGCGAATATTAACTCGCTTAGGCATGAAAGGCCGTTACAGTCATATTGATGCTGACTATAAGTTAAATACCCTGGGGATGTTAGTTAAATATGAAGTTGATATATTTCATTCACTACAAGTAGTTAACTGCCCTTAACACACCTCAGAATCGTAATATGGTAAATGTTCACAACTATCTAACCAATTTATTGTAAGCGAACATTGTAACGAATCAGATCATTAGTTATTAATGACACTTTTTTACTAGTGGCGCATTGGACTTAATCGTTACCCATTTCAATGTTAAATCCGTCATATAGAAGATAAAATTAAATTAAATTAAAGAAAAGCATATGACTAAATTAGCTTTAAAGAAAAGGCTTGAACTGAGCAAGGCGATTGATGATCAGTATCCATAATACTGTGATCCAGTTAGGGTCTCTTCTGTATAGAATATCGAAGATAAAACTGATGGTGTATATATCCGTTATCATTCAGGTTCAAAAATCAACAAGCAGTGAGGTGAACAGATTCTAGGTAGGAAGTTGAAGGTCTAACGGGTTCAATCGATACTTTCTAACAACGAATATGTTTGCCTCAAAACTTGCCCTGCGGGTCGTCAGCTCGAAAACTAATTCATCGTTGCTGTATTTGATAAGGGCTAGCCATTGTCATCATACTGCGCCTTGCCTTGGTATCCGAGCTGGCGATTGAATAAAGCACCTTGAATGGTAACGGGTATAGAAAGGTGAAAAGTCATTTAGAGTTGAGAGACCAACTGACCTTGTTATTGAGGATGGCTCTAAGTTTAGACTAGGGTGAGGCGAACCATTTTATTAGCGAGGATTAAAAGTGCAAAGTGGGGCAGATCTTTCATTTTGCGTTTTTAGACTTTCAGCTACGATCTGGCTTACTACTTTGCCCTCCAATACTAAGTTTACAATCTCGCTAGATACAAAAAGGCTCCGCAATTGCGGAGCCTCATAAACTTTTCGAGCCCTGCTAAATAGCTGGGTTCTATTTGTTTTTTATACGAAGTCTTTACGCATTGGCGTGAAGTTATCGATAAGAATACCTTTTTCAAGACACGTAGCACCGTGCATAACGTTTGGCTCTTTGTAGATAGCATCACCAGCAGTAACGATCTGAGTGTTTTCACCAACAGTGAATTCAAATTTACCAGAAACAACGTAAGTTAGTTGCTCGTGTGGGTGATTGTGCATTGCTGCCACTGTACCAGTTTCGAAATGTACTTCACAAGTCATAATGTTCTCGCTGTATGCTAGAACCTTACGTGAAGGGCCGTTATCAAACTCTTCAAGAACAACGTCTTTATTGTATACAAACATGTTTTCACCTTTTTATTTTCAGTACGACAAAAATATTCTACATTGTTAGGCATTAAACCTTAACAGCTGTTGAGTTACCTCTGTCTATTAATAACAAGCAACTCTCGAAGGGAGAGTTTACCCATGCAATTATCATAGATTAGTATCATTACGTATTAATCATTTTGTATTACAAATGGTAGCATATTTTTCGACACTAGATAAATAATTTAATTTCCTAAAGAAGATCAGGACATGCATATATTTTTTACTGGAACTTGTTGCACCTATTTATGGAACCCTAAAAGTTAATTGGCTGATATAAAGTAGTAAAAAAATAACTAATTGCCTCTTATAATTTTCGCTTAATGAGTTCGCTGAAATGAGAGCATGTCTACAGTTCTGTAGTAACTATATTGGTAGACAAATCATTTTATAATGGGGAGTTTGTTACTGATATTTCTAACTCGTTTAGGGGCACAGAGCGCCTTAGCATATTTGCTCTATTATCGGTTGGAATACCTAATTTATGCTGATTTCCTCTCAATAGAGAGTAGTAGCAAAAAGCAAGATCTGCCCCTATTCTCTTCGTTTGCAAGAAAAACCAGTGCAACACGTAAAAAAGAGAAAAGATCAAGAATTACAAGAAAGTATATCAGTCAAAAGTTTCTGAGTGTCCTGATCTTTATCTTCCAGAGTGTTTTCAGATAGGTACTCACGGTTAATGTTGATCTTCAAACCGTTATGGCTCGTATTGTTATTGTATAAATTAATGTCAATTCAATACTATCAAAGCTAGGGTGAATATTATGTCTAATATCTTATTATCAGCAGTGTTACTGGTTATGTTGTGCGGTGGCGAATATGCCTATGCCAATATAGAAGTGAAGTTTTTGGAAGGAGCGCCAAAAGATAAATTTGTCTTTAAAAATACCAGTGAATGTAATTTACAAAATATTGTTTTGAAAGTGGATCTTTCTAACAGTAAAGGCGGCTTGATATTTGATACAACTGCAGCGGGTCAAGGCGTAGAAGTTTTTCAACCCTTTGAAGTAACAGAGGGAGACTTAGCCTTAACATCTTCAGGAAAAGTGAAAGATGGTGATAAACACTTATCATTGAATGTTAAATCAATTAATGCAAAACAGTCAGTCAGTTTTACAATTGATGTTGACGACACACTGGAGAGAAGCGAATTAGGTAATATCCGAGTGTCCGGTAATGAAATAACCAGTGCGACTGTCGGCATAAAGTTTGATAGTGAAGAACCAACTACGGTTGCATTTAATAAACAAGGTAAAGCACTTATATTGATGACTCAATGCGATGCTTGAGTCTATGTACCTAGAGTATAAAACTGGATAGCCATTAAATATGACGTCGATGCTCCAAGAATTTTCTAGAGTATTGAGTATCAGCTAAAGATACTTGAGATTGGCCAGATTGAATCATAACAAGCTAACTCCTAGATGAAAAAAAGCATCATTAAAAGATAGTTTCATAATATACATTAGTGAAAAGTTAATGGGGGGGCGAGATCTTTTCTGCAGTATTTAAAGTCGTATGGCATTGGATTTTTAATTTTAATGTGGCTTCCTTTAGTTAGTTTTTAGTGTGTTTTAAGAGACTTAAGTATTACTAACTAAGGTGAGGTGATACCTAGGGCTGAATAGGAATGACTTTTTCATTTATTGAGAAAGTAGTGAAACTGACCATCATATTATTTAAATGTTTCTACTCAGAATCAGTTTTTAACTATTTTGGTTAAGTAAAGCTGGAGATCAATTATAGTATCTAAGTTTCTTTTGGGACGAAATCGAGTTGATATTCTAGCTCGCTATGGGGCACATTGCGACTTAGAAATTTTGCTCTATTTATCTATTTATCTGTTTAGGCCTTATTTATGCTAATTATCTCTCAATAGTGAGCTTAATGGCAAAAGGAAAGACTTGATACAATTGTTAAACACTCATCGAAAAGCTTTAAATAGATGAACAGATCATAATGATACTCGTACTTGGTTTATTTTTTACTCTCACGGAAATAGGCGTCATCCCAAAAGGCAGAATGCTGGCCTGGACCATGGATTGACTTTATAACTGACACCACCACGCTTCTAGCACCTTTTGCAGGTATTAACTCCGGAACATGTAATTCTTGCCAACCTTCAATCACTTTGGGATCTGCATGCCTGCCCGATGTGGTATAACGCCCTTTACAATTTAAATCTTGATACCAAGATACTCTGATACGCCCACCACCCGTTTGTGATGATTCAGGATCAGCTTTAAAACGTATGCCTGTTTCAAATACATCCCCTCGGCCTAAGTTAATACATTGACTAAATGCCCCAGTACCAAGTGAGTTAGTTTTGCTGGATAAGCTAGTTTTTAAAGCACCGTGGTTAGTGCCTTCTTCATTAGCTACCCATTGTCCACCGTGCCAGACTCGCCAATGCGCTTTTGAATCAAAAGACGGATTCTTTAAGTAATTGTCACCACGAGGTAAGCTATATTCGCTAGAGAAGCGTAATTCTGCAGGGGTGTTTTTTACGAGTTTAGTTGGGATTAAAGTAATATTATCCCATGCTCCTTGTGCTAATTCAGGCGCATAAAAAAAACCAAAAAAAGAAAGTAGTTCAGACCACCATTTTTCTAGGAGCGATAGCTCAATTGCAGATGTTCTTTGATTCTGAACAAGGGTTAGCTGCACTGACTTAGCATTTAATGCTGCCTTAATTGATCCATCATGCAATGTTTGCCAGCCTAGTGTTTTTTTGGGCTGTAGGTAGGTGCCATACTGGCCGCCTTGGTCACATTTCCCCCCTTCGTACCACACTAGGTTAAGTCGGTGCCCATAGGCAATGATGGGTGATTTTTGATAATTAAAATCAGCTCTGACCTCAAACTCTTCGGCATTACCAATGGCAACACATTGAGAAGCTTGTATTTGATTGTTGTACCCATTATCTTCGATATAAGTGGCTTGCATCAGCAAGAATGAAGATTGATTGGTATTGCTTCCAGCCATTATTTTAGCTTCTGTGGGTAGCAACCAGCCATCAATATTAACTTCAAACCCTGGGTTTAATAAAAGGTTATCTCCCAAAACTACCGTGTTAGCAAAAGAAAACGTACTCTGACAGAGAAGAATAACGCCTAAAAGGTGGAATTTAATCATCATTTTCTTAAATCGTAGAGTTAATTTTTTATTTATCATAAAGAGCTGAATAGCCATAAAAATGCAAAAGCAGAAACTTACATCAAAGCCTACACATTAAAATATCTCTAATGTAGATATATGTGTACTTTGTGGGATTAATCACTGCATTTTCAAAAAAATATAGTAATGAGGCAATGAGCATAACTAGAAATAATAATGGGTATGGTCTTTAATTTTGAATTGCAAAATCTAAATTGATTTTCTATTTCGCAATGGGGGCGAGCGAGTTACTTCTTGAACTTATTATTTTTGGGCGCGTTTTTGGATCAAACGTAATTTATGGCATGTATGAATATATTTATATTCACTAACTACACCTACTATGTGCATTTTAAACTTAAGTGAGTCATTACTACGTTTGTGGGCTTTGAATTGAATGGTCTCCTCACAGGGACTCGAACCCCGATCATCCGCTTAGGAGGCGGGTGCTCTATCCTGTTGAGCTATGAAGAGATTTATCTAGTATATCAACTATTTAACACGTGCTACATCATTAATTTGAATATTGTCTAATGGGTGGTTATCGACCGGCTGTATCAGCGCGCTGTTATTGCCTATCTCTACCACCTTCATGGTGCTTGGGTATTGATTTATTGAGCTGCGTTCAATGCCAAATTGATCTTTCTGGCTGCTTGAATGAAATAACGATAATAGGCTGTCATGTTTTAGGCCGTTATGTTTTCCAAGATTAATTTGTACGCTATTACTTTTTACTGATATCACTTTTGCTGTTGGCTGTAGACATTGTAGTTGCGCCGTTAGGTCTGTATTGACCTCATCAAGTAGCGAGAGAATTGCTTGCCCATAATCTTTTTTCCAAAAGGCTTTGCTTTGAAGGTTAGCTTGCTCATGTTGGTTATATTGCCAGTCGGCTTGTGTGCGGTACTGCTTGCTAGAAACTAAGTGTCCCTGCAACGCGTCATAAAGGTACACGGTGAGGTGAAAGTAGCGAGTGGGATCGCTGATCCAGTAAGATAAGCTATTTTTACTTTTAAACTGTACCGAGATGTCATTAATTTCGCCATACACAATAAATTGACTGTCACTGGTTGTTGCTAATGCGTGCAGCGTGTCTGTCTGGTTATTATTTTGGTATTGAGTTCCTAGCTTAACTGGTGAGTCAATAAACTGGCGTACATTGAGTATTTGTGGAGAAAGCTGGAGTTGGTTAAAGAGGGTTTTGCTGATCAGCTGGTGGATATCAAAAATACGGCCGTCGACTGCTTGTTCGGGGGTATTTAATTTGAAACGGGTAAGGGCAATCGATTTTGGAAAGTGGCTGCCTTCACAGCTTGCTGCTGATTGTTGAATGTCGACTTTAATGGTGATATCTAAGCGTTGATTGCCTTTTTCTTCTTTAATAATCGCCAGTGCTTTTATTTCCCCTTCACTATTTAATACTAATTTATTATCGACTAATACGCCGTTTTTGACTTGTTGCAGGCTAGAGATCGCTCCTCCAGAGAAAAGTAGCGCATTTTTTACCGCTTTTTTAAGTGCATCTTCACGAGCACCTTCCCAATTACCATCGTTCACAACCGCTGTTGCTGATGACTCAAACCACTGAGCTTGTGTGATGCTAGAAAAAATAAGTAGGAAAAATAAAGCATAGCTATTCATGGAATGACCTTGATTGAATGTTTAACCTGCTAAACAAAGCAAAATGTATACCACTAGCTTGATATTTTTGTTTTATTTATTCTATTGACGATTAAAGTTATCTGTTTTTATGCCGATAAACTCTTTGAATTAATCAATAATCATATTCTTCAAGGCAGGCATCGATGAAAAAAATATTACTTATCACCGCAGCTCTTTTATTGTTGCAGGGATGTACGCTGATAACGCACAAAGGCAATACCGAGAAAGATGCTAATAAACCAGAAGTAACGGTGAATAGCCAAGGTCAAAATAACCATGATTATCTGTATTATTATGTAACACATTCAGTGAATACTGCTGATAATCAAGAACAAGCGGTGATGCAAACAGAGTCTAATGGTTTCGGTCAACGCTATTCATTTAATGGTGAGAAGTCACTGTTATTGTCTGAAGTGGTGAGTAAAATGGCTGACCAACTTTTATATAATTTCCCTAAGCAATACCATAATCAACCCATCGCACTGACCTCTATTGTTGATTTGAATGACCACTCAGTGACAAACTGGCTTGGACAAACTGTTTCTGAGCAATTTTTTCACGAGTTACATATTCGCCATTTACGTGTTATCGATTTTAAATTAACGGGTAATATCCAGTTAGTTGAAACCGGAGAGTTTGCTTTAACGCGTGATTGGAAGAAGTTAAACAAAAACTTAGATGTACAGCGTATATTGACAGGTACTATGTCGCGTAATGAAGAAGGGGTTATTTTCAATATACGAATCGTTAATGCGAAATCAAATCTGGTTGAATCAACCAGCAGTGCATTTGTTCCACATAATATGTTTGTCGGTGGTGAGTACAATGCTCAAAGTAAAAAATATCTCGCACGTGATAGCCGTTTTATTAACAAAAGTAGCGCACAAGTTCAGTTAGTTAGATAAACTAACAATTCGATTAATTAAAGTCTGTTATATATTGGTCATTGGATCACTTCTTGCTTGGTTAGTGATTATTAATCAAGTAAGGAAACTGTCATGAAATCTTATCTATCTGCATTATTACTACTCTCTCTGCTCTCAGCTTGTACCTATCCAATAGACACGCCTGAGCCCGAGAGTAATATCCTTTACACCTTTCATTCTGTTGGCGCTGCACCTATTGAAGGGCAATCCGGTAAGACCTTTGAATTAAAAATGTTAAATGCGATTAAAGCGTCAAAAATTGAAGCTTATAAAGAGATGGCAGAGCAAATATATGGGGTTTTATTGACGGCTGAGAATAGTGTTGAAGGGGCATATTTAGGCGATGATAGAATAAAAATGAGTGTAAAAGGGTTAGTAAAAGGTGCGAGGGTATTAAAAAGTTACCATGAGGGCGACCTTTATATTACTGAGCTAGAGCTTAAGATGGAAAGCTTACCTTATTTAACCAATACTCAGTATAGTGATCACGGTACTTCAGTTATTAAGGTGCAAGAGGGAATTTACTATTAATGCTTTGTGCCGTTAAGCTTGAATGTTTTTACCGAGAAGTCGACCACTTTGCAGTGATCCTTTTTGGTTGTAGGTTACGCTATTTTGGCCTTTAGCCTGGGTCATTATTTGCATCAGGTGCTTGTTACTTTTCATGCTTAATGCGACCAATTTACCATTCATATTATTCATTTTTTGACAGTGTTGCAGTTCTGTTTCAAGTGTACTTCTTAGTGTACTTAGTTCATCACTGGCATTTATTTGCTGTAAATTTTCTGCGTTAGTTAATTGTCTATCGAGTGTTGCAATAGTTTGCAGTGATTTCTGTTTATTAAACAAGGTATCGTTAAATGAGCTGAAATCTTTTTCTGTCAGGCAACGCTTTTCCTCTTCAAGCAGTACTTGCAGAGAATTGAGGTTTTTTAATTGTTGCGCTAACTTTTCTAGTAACATAATCCTACTTCTTTGTTAGGCAAATGCCTCTCCAAACTCACCTTCAAATTTACTGAGTTTCTCAGCTAATCGTTCAGTATTAATTTTGTAATCGCCATTTAAGATCGCAGCTTTAAGTGTTTCTACACGTTGTTTGTTCACTTGTGGTTCGCTTGCAGTTTCCATTTTTTTTAAATTCTGTGCTTGTGCTGTTAGTTGCACAGAGTCTCTGTTTTTTTCGCTGCTCGCGACCGCTGGTTGCTTAGCATCTTGTTTTACTTGAGCTTTGTTTTGCTCAACAACAATGCTTTTTTGTGTCGCTTGGCGATTAATATTTATGCTCATAATTATCTTCCAAAAAGATTACATATTAATAATGTCGGCATGTTTAACGAATTCTTTAATGATTTTAGCGTTAATTTCAATAAAAGAGTAACTATTTCTAGAATGAAACTTTTACTTCTTTGAGGCCGGTAACAGTCGCGACGATGATGCGTTGTGTGCGGCTATTTTTAACCCTTACCGTACCGCCAATATTGGCATCAGAGAGGGCGATTCCTGAGGCTTTAATCGATAAACCTACATTAGTTGCATAGATAGAGACTTTATCGTCTTTACAAACAAAACAGACATCTCTGTCACGGATCACTTTGTCGGCGCTTAAGTTACGTTTTAAGCGTGTGCCGTAAAGTGACTCTGGTGAAATAAACCCCCCATTACGAATCAGTGTTTTATCCATATACACCGCGGTTACATTGTCTTGATTGAGGGTTTGGCCTTTGCTGACACCGGTGGTCACCACCGCTGTTTTTTGCAATACATTGACTCTTACGCGTAGGTAATTTGTCCAAGGCGTTTCATCTAGGCAGCTTATTTTTACTGAGGTATTTCTTTTTATACTGTCGTTGACTATTTCACCGATCAGCTCTGTTTGGCACTGTGGGTAGTTAAGGCGATTATCTAGTGGGGCGACCTGCAGATCTAATTTTTCATTGTTATTAAGTTCATTTTGTGAATTATATTTATCAAAAACAAGCTTTTGAGCAAAGTTTTCTAACTCATTTCGATAATTACTATCAGAGAAACTATAAGAGCATATTAAACTACTGAGCAGAAATAAAAAACGTATCAAAATAGTGACCTTTTGTAAGCAGTTATTACTGCAATATAGTGTGTTCATAATTATGTAAACACTGATATTATAGGACTATTATCTTGTGCATGGCTACAAATTATAAGGAAGTTAATATGGCTGGCTTGTTAGACTCGGTGAATCAACGCACGCAATTGGTAGGACAAAATAGGCTTGAACTATTATTGTTCAAATTAGGCGGTATTCAGCGCTACGGTATTAATGTATTTAAAGTTAAAGAGGTTTTACAGTGCCCACCATTAACCGTCTTACCTAAACTTCATCCCGCGATTCGTGGTATTGCTCATATCAGAGGGCAAACTATATCGGTTATCGATATGAACTTGGCGACTGGAGGGCGTGCAATAGAAAATATTGAAGAGCGCTTTATTATTATTACCGAGTACAATCGCTCAATTCAAGGTTTTTTAGTGGGCTCTGTTGAGCGTATTATCAATATCAATTGGGAAAATATTTTACCCCCGCCAAATGGTGTTGGTCGTTATAATTACTTAACTGCTGTGACCGAAATTGATGGCTCACTAGTTGAAATTTTAGATGTAGAAAAAATCCTCGATGAAATAGCGCCAGTGAACACTGAAGTGACTGCAGAAGTGATCGATGATCACATTCAGGAAAAAATGGCTAATAAAAAAATCCTTGTTGCCGATGACTCCTCTGTAGCCAGAAAACAGATTCAACGTGCAATTAGTGCATTAGGTATTGAGTGTGATCTTGTAAAAGATGGTAAAGAAGCACTTGAGCTATTAAAAGAAATCTCTAAAACCCAACCTGTAATAGATCGCTACGCATTAATGATCTCTGATGTAGAGATGCCTGAAATGGATGGTTATACGTTAACTGCTGAAGTGAAAAATAATCCAGATCTCTCTGATCTGCATATTATTTTACACACTTCTTTGAGTGGTATTTTTAATCAAGCGATGGTGGAGAAGGTCGGGGCAGATGATTTTATTGCAAAATTCAACCCCGATGAGTTAGCGACAGCAGTACAAAGGGTGATTAATTTAGATCACCCAAAATAATAATTAATAAGTGAGAAACTATTTGTGAGAGCCCTTTCTGATGACATATACAAGCAATTTTCCGACTTCTTAGAGGTGCAATGTGGGATCGTATTAGGGGCAAATAAGCAGTACTTAGTAAAAAGTAGATTAATTCCTTTAATGACTAAATTTTCTATTGTTAAACTTTCTGATTTAATCCAACAGTCAATGAGTTATAAAAATAGAGAGTTAAGGACTGCGGTTGTTGATGCGATGACAACCAATGAAACCTTATGGTTTCGTGATCGTTATCCTTTTGAACTGCTAAGTAATAAAATTTATCCAGAGATATTAGCGAAGAAAAAGAATATTAAAATATGGTCTGCAGCCAGTTCTTCTGGTCAGGAAGCCTATTCGATAGCGATGACCTCCACTGAGTATCAAAAAAAGAAGTCGGTACTGGGGATGAACGTCCAGATTTTAGGGACAGATATCTCTAATACGATGTTAGCTCAATGTAAATCAGGTGTTTATGACACACTTGCTTTATCACGTGGTTTGTCTGATGAACGTAAAAGACTTTTTTTTGAACGACTGGATGATGGTGCAGGAAAGATGCAAATTAAGCCTGAAGTCAAAAAAATGACAAACTTCAGAAGCTATAACTTGTTAGATAGCTACGCAGGCTTAGGGAAGTTCGATATTATCTTTTGCCGTAATGTTTTAATCTATTTTTCTAGTGAAGTTAAATCGCTTATTTTGAATCAGTTTGCTGGTGCGTTAAATCCTGGAGGATACCTTATTTTAGGCGCCTCTGAGTCGCTAACCGGGCTAACAGATAAATTTGAAATGGTAAGATGTAACCCTGGTATCATCTATCAACTTAAAAACTAGCCATAGTATTGCCTCTTTGTAATAAGAGAGGCAATTATTGCCTCTCTTATTACCCCCGCAATTACTTTTAACCTTATAGCGATAGCCTCTTTTTATCATATTCAGAATATAACCCCTGCATAACACTATACGACCTAATGCTATTTCGCATAACTACCCGCTCTGTGGGGAATTCAAAGAATAGTGAGTTACGTGCATTCAATGGTAATAACCCGTTATTACTCAATTCTACGCCTTATTTTTCCTCAACAAACCCTGAACACAACCGTATGTTGAAGGGGGAAGTAAATCATTTAGATTGATATCCACCACTCTCTTTACATCGTAAGGGATAAAAACAAGATTGTTTTTTTATTCTGGCACATGCTTTGCATAGTTTGATCTATAGGAGAAATTTATGGCGATTAACTTTGAAAAAGCATTTGGTATTCATCAGCATACGCTTGGTGTTCGTTCTCGTAGAACAGAAGTACTAGCGGGAAATATTGCTAATGCAGATACACCTGGCTATAAAGCGCGAGATATCGATTTTAAAGATGCATTACAAAATGCAAAATCTAGATCGGGTGTGTTTTTAGAGCGTACTCATAGTAGTCATAAATCTGCTCAATCTTTTTCAATGGCCCAATCTGGTGAGTTGTTTCGAGTAGGAAATCAACCTGATACAGGTGATGGTAATACGGTAGATACAGAAGTTGAACGTAACTTGTTTATGAAAAACAGTATGGAATATCAAGCGAGTTTAGATTTCTTAAACAGTAAAATTTCAGGCCTTCGCAAAGCGATTAAAGGCCAATAAGTGGTACGAGGATAGTTTTTATGAGCTTATTAAGAGTATTAGATGTTTCGGCAACGGGCATGAGTGCGCAGTCTCTTCGTTTAAATACCACTGCCAGTAACTTAGCCAATGCGAATAGCGTAAGTAGTAATCGTGAAGAAACCTATAAGGCACGTCACCCAGTATTTGCTGCAGAATTAAATCGCGCAAAAGGTGGATTAGCGAGTAGTGTGGGTGTCAAGGTGCAGGGAATTGTAGAAAGTGCCGCACCGCTTAATCAGGAGTATGCACCTAATCATCCTAAATCAGATGAGAATGGCTTTATTTACCACTCGAATGTCAATGTAATGGAAGAGATGGCCAATATGATCAGTGCTTCACGCTCTTACCAAACCAATGTACAAATAGCAGATGCTGCAAAACAGATGTTAAGTCGAACATTGCAAATGGGCAAAAGCTAAGGGGTGAGCTATGAGTACAATTAATCCATCGCTAAATCTTACTAAGCCACTGACCGCAGAGCAGGTCGCAGCTAATAATGAGATTGATGGAAAGCAGAAGTTACAACAAGAAGACTTCTTTGCACTGCTCTCGCAGCAGTTAGCTTATCAAGACCCATTCAAACCTGTTGAAAATACAGAGATGATTGCACAAATGGCATCCTTTACCACAGCGGAAGGGATCAGCACCATGGGAACTGAGTTTGCGGGCATGAAAGAAGTATTGAGCTCAAGCCAAGCGCTGCAGGCATCATCGTTGGTGGGTAAAAAAGTATTGATCCCAAGTAATACCGGCTTTCTTGCCGAAAGTGGTGGTATCGATGCATCAATCAATACCACAACAGGTGCTTACAATAGCATGGTCACTGTTGAGAATAGTGATGGCGTTGTGGTGCGTTCGATTAGCCTTGGTGATATCGGCGCGGGTAATAAGCGTTTTTCTTGGGATGGCCTTAATAATGATGGTGAGCGCCTACCTGAAGATACTTATACCCTAAAGGCTAATGGGATGGTGAATGGTGAAGGTGAAGAATTAGTTGTCGCAAACTACGCACACGTTGAAAGTGTCAGTTTGGGCGGAGGTCGAGCGAATGTGCATTTAAACCTTAAAGGGTTAGGTGGCATTGAGCTTTCGGATGCAATTGAAGTTGCAGAAAATAAATAATAGGGAAATATTATGTCTTTTAATATTGCATTAAGTGGAATATCTGCCGCACAAAAAGATTTAGATTCAACGGCAAACAACATCTCTAACGTAAATACGGTTGGCTTTAAAGAGTCGCGCGCAGAGTTTCAAAGTGTGTATGCGAACTCGCTTTTCTCTAACAGTAAAACAAAGACGGGCGACGGTGCTTCCGTTGCCGCCGTTGCGCAGCAATTTCATCAAGGTAGTTTGAAGTTTACGGAAAATCCTTTAGATTTAGCGATTACGGGTAGTGGTTTTTTTGCTACCGCGGGTAATTTAGATGATCGTAGTCTGAGCTACACACGTTCAGGTACCTTCAAACTGAACAATGAAAATTTTATTGTTGATAATAGCGGTAATTATCTACAGGCATTTCCAGTGAATGCCGATGGTACTTCTTCTTCAGTGAGTGTGAGTACAACTCAGCCGATTCAAATTCCAGAGACAGCGGGAACCCCGGTGAAAACCTCTGAAGTTGGGGTGACATTGAATTTACCTGCTGGTGATGAAACCTATGATCCGGCCAATTTTGATCCGAATGACCCTTCTACTTATAATAATTCTACCTCGGTCACTGTTTATGACTCATTAGGCGAAGCACACATCATGAGCACGTATTATGTTAAGCCGGAAGGCGCATCTTACAGTGGCGAAAGTAACTGGGTTGCTTTCATGACGATGTCGAAGGATGGTGAAACAGTGGGTATTGATGCTTGGGATGGTACCAATGGACCTATAACAAGCCAGTATCAAAAAGATACAACGGGAGATGGGGTTGCAGATGCGAACGCTAATGCAACTTATACTGATGCCAATGGTGCAACACGTACCGGTGTGGTTTTAAACTTTGATGATGTGGGTGGTTATAAAGGTAATACGCCTGCGAATTTAACCTTTGCTCCATTGGGTATCAACGGTGCTGGGGTACTTGACCCAGGTGCTGATGGTGCACAACAGTTAACCTTGAATTTTAAAGAGCCGACTCAATTTGCCTCTTCATTTGAAGTAACAGCATTAGAGCAAGATGGTTTAACGGTAGGGCGATTAACCGGTGTTGAAGTCGGTGATGATGGCTTAGTAAAAGCGACTTATAGTAATGGTACATCGCAACCATTATCACGCGTTGCGATTGTTCGTTTTCGTAATGAACAAGGTTTAGCACAAACTGGCTCATCATGGATAGCCTCACAAAACTCTGGAGACCCGATTGCTGGCGAAGCGGCATCTGGCTCTTTTGGTTCGATTAATTCAGCCGCGCTAGAGCAATCAAACGTCAATTTAACGACGGAATTGGTCGACTTGATTACCGCACAACGTAATTTCCAAGCAAACTCGCGTGCATTAGAGATAAATAATACCCTGCAGCAAACCATTCTACAGATCAGATAACCTACTGTTTTATCTACTTAGCCAATAAAAATGCACCTTTTCAGGTGCATTTTTGTTTTTATGGCACTTATATTTTCAATTGGCACACCTTTTGCATTTCAACCTATCTCGGTCCCTCAATAAATACATATTGAATTCGTCGCTTAAGGAGTGCAAATGGATAAGTTTCTTTACATCTCAATGTCTGGTGCTAAAGAGAGTATGAATGCTTTAGCGATTCACTCTAATAATATTGCTAACGCCAATAAAACTGGCTTTAAATCAAGCTTTGAGCAAGCGCGCAGTATGCAAGTTTATGGTGAGGGACAACCTTCTCGCGTTTTTGCTGTAACGGAAGAGGCGGGACAAAATTTTGAAAGTGGTGCCTTACAAAGTACGGGGCGCGACTTAGATATCTCAATCCAAGGTGATGGCTGGTTTACGGTTGAAAGTGATCTGGGTGGGGAGGCGATGACGCGTTCTGGAGGGCTTAATATTAATCAGCAAGGTTTTTTGATTAATAATAAAGGTAATCAAGTACTTGATGTTCAAGGCCAGCCCATTTTTATTCCATTGCCAGTTGAAAAATTCAATATTCGTCAAGATGGTATGGTTGAAGTGAGACCTGAAGGCGCACCTGCTGAAGCAATGGAAGAAGTTGCACAAATTAAACTCGTTAACCCAAATGTAAAAGATCTTGTGCGTGGCGAAGATGGATTATTTAGGCGTGCTGATGGTGCTGACGCGCTATTGGACCCGACGGTACGTATACAAAATGGCACGCTAGAAGCGTCTAATGTGAATGTAAGTAGTGAGTTAACCAGTTTAATTAACTTGCAACGACATTTTGAAATGCAGATAAAAATGATGAAAAACGCTGAAGAGATCGATAAAAGTTCTGAATCTCTATTACGTGTTGTTTAACGATCATTTAATTTCAAAAATTTAAGGAGAAATATATGCATCCCGCTTTATGGATAAGTAAGACAGGTTTAGATTCTCAACAAACAAATGTAGCGACCATCTCTAATAACTTGGCCAATGCAAGTACGGTAGGTTTCAAAAAGAGCCGTGCAGTGTTTGAAGATTTACTCTATCAAAATATCAATCAGCCGGGTGCAAATGCGACTCAAGATACCAAATTGCCATCGGGTTTAATGATTGGCGCGGGTGCTAAAGTTGTTGCTGTTCAGAAAAACTTCTCTCAAGGTAATGCACTGACGACCAATAATTCATTAGATTTAATGGTTGATGGGCGTGGCTTCTTTGAGATAGAGATGCCTGATGGGAGCTCATCGTTTACACGTAATGGTCAGTTTCAGTTAAATGAAGACGGGGTTATTGTTACCCCTGGCTCTGGTTATCCATTAGTACCACAAGTTCAAATTCCTAATGATGCGCAGTCGATCAGTGTCGGTGCTGAAGGTGAAGTATCAGTGCGTATCGCAGGGCAAGTAGAAAACCAAGTAGTTGGTCAGCTTAATGTTAATGATTTTGTTAACCCATCTGGGCTACAACCATTAGGGGAGAACTTATACTCTGAAACAGGGGCAAGTGGTGCCGCGCTGCAAGGCGTTCCGGGTGCTGATGGCATGGGCTTTATACGCCAAGGCATGTTAGAGACCTCTAATGTAAATGTGACCGAAGAGTTAGTGAACCTTATTGAGAGTCAGCGTGTTTATGAGATGAACTCAAAAGTAATTTCTGCAGTTGATGAGATGCTTTCTTACGTAAGCCAGCAATTATAATCGGAGGCGTTATGGTTAACTTTATTTTATTAATAGGTTTAGCTGTCGTTACAGGTTGTACCTCTTTACCTAATGCAGAAGTAAAAAATGATCCTGAGTTTGCCCCTGTTGAACCAATGGAGCCAAGTGTTGAGATGATTAATACGGGTTCAATGTTTCAAGAGAACTTTGGTAATAATCTTTATTCTGATATTAAAGCACATCGTGTTGGCGATATTATTACAGTCTATTTGGAAGAGGCGACTTCAGCCAGTAAAAATGCAGGCACCAGTCAAGAGAAGAAAAATAGCTATGATTTGGGTATTGATCAAACGCTCTTTCCTTCTAAGGGTAGTTCACCGCTCACCATCTCAGGTGGTAGTGCGGGTTTAAATCAAAGCAGCAAATTTGAAGGGGATGCAGACGCAGACCAAAGTAATAATTTGCAAGGCAGCATTTCGGTGAATATCGTACGTGTTTTAAATAATGGTAACCTTATGATTCGCGGTGAGAAGTGGTTGATGCTCAATAATGGTGAAGAATATGTACGTATCAAAGGGGTGGTTCGTTCTGAAGATGTTAGCTCTGATAACACGATTTCATCACGCAGAGTTGCTAACGCACGCATTCAATACGGTGGTACCGGTGACTTTGCTAATACCCAAAAGCAAGGGTGGTTAACTTCATTTTTCTCAGGGCCATATTGGCCTATCTAATCGGTTAATCTAATTTATCGAGTGTGTATTGCTCAAGGGGCACCCCATGTTTTCATTTAAAAAAATATTACTTAGCTTAATCATTATCAGTTTTTCTAGCAGCTCTTTTTCTGCGCGTATTAAAGATCTCGCCAGTGTACAGGGGGTGCGTAGTAACCAATTAGTCGGTTATGGTTTGGTGGTTGGTTTACCGGGCACAGGCGAAAGAAGCAGTAAATTTACAGAGCAAGCTTTTGCGACCATGTTACGTAATTTTGGTATTAATATACCCGCAGGCCAAAAGCTCAACATTAAAAATGTAGCGCCAGTTGCCATCACTGCCGAATTAGAGGCATTTGCCAAACGTGGTCAGAAAATTGACATTACCGTTTCAGCGATTGGTGAAGCAAAAAGTTTACGTGGTGGTGAGTTACTACAAACCTTCTTGAAAGGGGTCGATGGTAATGTTTATGCACTGGCGCAGGGAAGCTTGGTCGTCGGTGGTTTAGGGGCAGAAGGTGCTGATGGCTCAAAGGTGGTGATTAATACACCGACAGTTGGGCGTATCTCTAACGGTGCGATTATTGAGCGTGAAATACTTTCTCCTTTTGCAAGTGGTGATAGCATTACGTTTAACCTTCACCAGTCAGATTTTACTACGGCAAAACGTCTTGCGGACACGATTAATAACCTTGTTGGGCCGAATACCGCATCGATGCTAGATGCGACTTCAGTTAAAGTATTAGCGCCTCGTGATATATCACAACGTGTCTCTTACCTATCCACATTGGAAAACCTGACCTTTGAACCGGCACGTAGTACTGCAAAAGTGATTGTAAACTCACGTACTGGCACCATTGTTATTGGTCAAGACGTTAAATTATTACCTACCGCAATTACCCATGGTGGTATTAGTGTCACAGTGAGTGAGAACCGTGAGGTTTCACAACCTAATGCATTTGCAGGCGGCAACACTGAGGTGATCGATAACAGCACGATTAATATCACTCAAGAGGATAGCCGCATGTTTAAGTTTGATACCGGGGTGAGTTTGAATGACCTTGTACGTGCAGTTAATGAAGTGGGCTTAGCTCCGGGGGATTTAATGGCGATACTGGAAGCACTCAAACAAGCTGGCGCACTGCAGGGTGAGTTGATAATAATCTAAGAAGTTATTAGTTATTAGTTATTAGTTATTAGTTATTAGTTATTAGTTAGTTAAGCAGTAAAATTTAAAAGCCCCACTTCATTGTGCTAATGAAGTGGGGCTTTTTTGTTTTTACTAACAGCTGACCGCTAATAACTGACGGCTACTAACAGTTATTAACGACTTACAGCGTCATCGCGGCAATCCAGCCAAATGCGATTAAGGGTAAGTTATAATGAATGAAGGTTGGTACAACGGTATCCCAGATATGGTCATGTTTTCCATCCATATTTAAACCCGATGTTGGTCCCAATGTAGAATCGGAAGCAGGGGAGCCGGCATCGCCTAATGCTGCAGCAGTACCCACTAACGCGATAGTTGCCATAGGAGAGAAACCAAATGCGATCGCCAATGGTACGTAAATAGTGGCAATAATTGGAATCGTTGAGAATGAAGATCCAATACCCATTGTGACTAATAAACCGATAACTAACATTAAGAGTGCAGCTAAGGCTTTATTATCACCAATACTACCGCTTAAAAACGAGACTAAGCTTTCTACACTGCCGGTTGCCTTCATTACTGCGGCAAAACCAGCTGCTGCAATCATAATGAAACCAATCATCGCCATCATATGTACACCTTTGGTGAACACATCTTGTGTTTCTTTCCAAGCAATCACGCCACCTACGGTAAATACTGTAAAACCAGCGAGGGCACCAACGATCATTGAACCTGTGTATAGCTGCGCTGTTAGCGTTGATATAATTGCAATAACAGCAACCAAAATATGGCGTTTATTAAGTGTTTTAGCTTCTGGCTGAACGGCATCTTCTGCTGTTACAGGGTAATCACGCGGTTTGCGGTAACTGAAAAATACGGCAATGAGTAGCCCTGTTACCATACCGAGTGCAGGTAGTAACATTGCCATCGGTACTTGTGCTGCCGTTGCTTGAAGACCGTTATCGTGGAGATTTTTAAGCAGAATGTTGTGTAAGAAAATACCACCAAAGCCAACCGGTAATACCATATAAGGTGTCACTAAACCGAAGGTTAATATACAAGCGACTAAACGTCTGTCTAAACGTAGTTTGGCAAATACAGAAAGTAACGGTGGAATTAAGATCGGGATAAAGGCGATATGAACAGGAATAATATTCTGTGATGAGATAGTAATTAATAAAATGCTGCCTAACACGCCGTATTTTATCGCCAGAGAAAGTTTATCTGGATTATGTCCATGCAGACGTTTAATCACCGTTTGTGCTAACAGGTCAGTAATACCTGATTTTGAGATGGCGACAGCAAACGCACCTAACATTGCATAGCTCAATGCGATTGTTGCTCCTCCACCGAGTCCTCCTTCAAATGCACTGACGGTATCTGCCACAGAAAGCCCTGCACTCAAGCCGCCCACTAACGCACTGAGCGTCAATGCGATGACAACATTGATACGCATGAGCGATAACACGAGCATCAGGCAAACCGCCAATATAACTGGATTCATATTTATTATTCCCTATAAGATTGATGCGGGCATTCTACTTGAGTCGACCTTTATATCAACTTTATTAAAGTACTCTGTACTGCGGTTTTATTTAATTGTGGCACTATAATTGCTTTGTTTAGAGTGTGAGTAAAATTGGATTAAATGGGACGAATGATGACCAACAGTGCAGTGACACAATCTAGCAATTACTTTGACCTACAAGGGTTAGATCAACTGCGTCAAAAAGCGCAGGGTAATAGTAAAGAATCGATCCGTGAAGTTGCTAATCAGTTTGAGTCGATGTTTGCCAGTATGTTAATTAAATCAATGCGTCAGGCAAATGAAGCCTTTGAAACTGACAGCCCATTTAATAACAAAGATACCAAGTTTTATACCGATATGCAGGATAAGCAACTGGCGCTTGATATCAGTCGCCATGGTTCTCTTGGGCTCGCAGATGCACTGGTGCGTCAACTTGATCCTACCTCTATAGCGGGCCCTAAATCTGTACCTCAAGATGAGATGGTGATGCCAAACAGTGAAACATCAAAAATGATGGATCTCAACAAAGCATTGGCGGCTGTTGATTTGAATAAACCCGATAAAATGCAACCGTCACTACCTGCCTTTAACCAACCGGTTATCAATACCGCTAAGCCTGTCGCTGAACTTGAAAGTAGAGTTGAAAATAAACCTTTTACCGATCAAAAATCATTCATTGAAACGCTTATGCCGTACGCTAAAAAAGCGGCAAAAGCATTAGGTATTTCACCTGAGGTATTAGTGGCGCAATCGGCATTAGAGACAGGGTGGGGTAAGAAGGTGATTAATAACAGTGATAATCAAAGTAGTTTTAATCTGTTTAATATTAAAGCCCACCGTTCTTGGCAAGGTGACAAAGTGGCTAAGGATAGTCTGGAAGTAGAAAACGGAATCGGTGTTAAGCGTCGTTCAGATTTTAGGGCTTATGACAATTATGAGCAGAGTTTTGCCGATTATGGAAAATTCATCAGCACCAATCAACGTTACCAAGAAGCCTTACAGCAAGGCACTAATGCAGATCGTTATATCGAAGAGATACAGAAAGCGGGTTATGCAACGGATCCACAATATGCCGATAAGATTAAACAGATAATGAATAATGAATCGTTCAAGCAAGCTGTTGCAGAGGGAGAGTTAAATGGCTGATCTATTTCAAATTGGTTTATCGGGCATCTATTCATCTCAAGCGAGCCTGAATACCACCAGTCATAATATCGCCAATGTGAATACTGAAGGTTATTCACGTCAAAGTGTTGAGATATCAACCGCAGGTGCAGATAGATCGGGTAACTATTTTGTTGGTCGTGGTTCGATGATCAGTGGTATTGAACGTGCTTATGATCAATTCGCCTTTACTGAAAACATGATGAATACTTCGCAATTTGAGTATGCAAAAGAGGTCTATCAACAAAGCAGTCAGTTAGATACATTGCTTTCTAGCTCAGGCACTTCGGTCGCTCAACCTGTTTTAAATATGTTTGAATCGATCAATGGCGTTGCAGATAGTCCGAATACATTAGAGTCGCGCCAAGTATTTCTAGAGTCTGCGAATAATACGGTTGCTCAATATAATCGCCTCTACGATAGTTTAGAGGTTCAGTATTCCTCGATTAATAATGATATTACTAATTCAGCCAAAGAGATCTCTTCCCTTGCAGGTAACCTTGCTTCACTCAATCAACAGATCTCTGCGGTTACCGGCGCAGGTGTAAGTAGTAACGCAAATGACCTATTAGATCAGCGCGACCAAATAGTGACTAAGTTAAGTCAATATGTTGACGTTTCAGTCGTGCCTTCTGATAACGCTATGATCAATGTCTATATCGGCAGTGGTCAATCGTTGGTGATGGGCGGCACTGCACTACAGATGCTATCGGTTAATGGGGATCCCGATCCTTCTCGAAAAGAGTTAGCACTCAGTGTTAATGGTAACCTCGCGGTTATTGATGGCGGGCGATTAGGCGGCTCAGTTGCGGGCTTATTTGACGCAAGAAATAATGATGTTGAACGCGCTTTTAATCAGCTTGGTCAAAATGTTATCGGATTAACACACGCTATTAATGAACAGCAAAAACAAGGGATGACGCTTGATGGTGAAATTGGGGGTAATCTATTTAATGACCTTAATGCACCGTTAACAATGCAAAAGCGCGTACTCTCTCATGATGATGGTTTAGGTAAAATGCAACTGAGTGTGCGTATTGATGACCTCAGTAAATTAAGTCCTGATGAGTTTGATCTGGTAGTGGAAGATTACCAAGCTGGCCCACCTGAAACGCTCTCTTTTACGGCAACAAATCGCACTACAGGTGAAAGACTGACACCATTAGCAGTGGATATGTCCGAGTCACAGCGTGTTGATATACCTGGGGCGGGAATCAGTATCGGGATTGATTCAATCGACCCCAATAATCTGCCTCAAAAAGGAAAGTCATTTTCATTACGTCCAACACGTTTAGCGGCACAAGAAGCAACGGTACAGTTAACGGATCCTGAAAAAGTAGCGGCTGCTGATGCGGAGATAAAAACAATAGCAGCACAAGCAAACAATGGTAATGCGTTATTACGAACGAGTGCGATTATTGATCCATCACATGCACTTTATATGGATGTAGATAATCCACTTAACATCGACATTATTAGTATTGATCCTGCTAGTGGGAACATTACCTATGATGTTGTGGATAAAAATGGTGCGACTGCTTTATCTGGGCTCACAAGCACGATTGATCCGCTTAGTGGCAAAGCGACGTTTGCTTTTGCTGGTGTTGAAGTAGAGATGGTTTCTGGCTCTGCACAAGCCGGTGATAGTTTTAGCCTTAACTTTAATGAAACGGGCGCGGGTGATAACAGCAATATGTTAAAAATCGCTGACCTACAGAACCAGAAAATTATGAACGGTAACAAGGCGACAATCGCCGATGTGTATAGTGGCATGATTTCAGAAGTTGGTGCTAAAACAGCAAATGCTGATACCACGATGCAGACTATGGAAATTCTTCAAAATCAATCCTTTGAACGTATGCAAAGCATGAGTGGCGTTAATATGGATGAAGAGGCTGCAAATCTATTACAATTTCAGCAACATTATAGCGCTGCTGCACGTGTGATATCGGTTGCTTCTGAACTTTTTGACACCATATTACAGGCATCTAGATAGGTCAGGAAGCCGTCAGTCATTCGCTTTAAGCGGTCAGTTATTCACCTAGTGAATACAGATAAGTAGTTACTACTCGTTCCCATGCTTCCTGTGGGGACGCATACTTCCGATGTAATCATGTAATCATGTAATCATTTAATCCTCTAATCTTCTAAACAATATTATCTCTTCTCCCCTTTAGTTTGCTATGAATGGCCACGTAGGTAGAGTACTAAATCTGATAGCTTGATTTTAGCTGTTCGCTAATAACTAACAACTGCGGTTTACCTCCTATAAATATCAACTTGGAATAATTATTGCATTGTTAAGTTTAGATTGAGTCATCGACTCATAATAGGTATTCAGAGGGACAATTATGCGTATTTCCACCCAAGTCTTTTTTCAACGTAATATGAATAGTGTAATGGGACAACAGTCTTCATTAAATCAGCAAAACATGCATTTGTCAGAGCAAAAGCGTGTATTGAATGGTTCTGATGATCCTGTTGCTATTGCCACTATTCAGCGTTTAAAGCAAGACGTCAGCGTGGGTGAACAATACTTAAAAAATGCAGATATTGCTGAATCAGCAAATGCACTTGAAGATACGGCTTTGTCACAAACCACTAATATTTTGCAACGTGTACGCGAAATCATGGTCACCGCAGGTAATGAAACCTATGACGGAGAAGGGCGTGAGGCAATGGCGAAAGAGCTAGAGGGCTTGCGTGAAGAACTTGTTGGTGTGGCGAATACTAAAGATGGTAATAGCCAATATATCTTTGCTGGTTTTCAAGTGGATACGCAACCGTTTCAAAGTGATGAGTTTGGCGATATTGATTACCACGGTGATGGAGGCGGTAGTAAGTTTAGAGTTGGGCCTGGTGTATTAGTACAAGGTTATGACTCAGGTGCTGCGCTTTTTACCCAGATACCGGAAGGTAATGGCACCTTTGTCTCTGAAGTTAATCAAAATAATAGTGGATCAGGGGTTATTTCTGAGGGAGCTGTGATCGATAGTAAGCTTGCTCGTGATTTTGTTGATCAAGATTATACGGTTACTGTAAGCACAGTGGCTCCGGGTGATGAACCTGAATATTCCGTTTATGGCTTAGATGATAGTGGCGCCACTGGTAATGCGAGTGTAAAAATCGCTGCGGTAGATCTTAATAATGCAGCTATTGGTAACGTCAATCCAGCTGGCGTTTACCCAAGTGTTGCAAGTGATGTAAATATTAACTTCATTGAAAGCCCAGTCAGTTCGGGGGTCTTTGAGTTACAAATTAATGGCGTCTCATCGTTGCCTGCTCTTTATGACAGCACAAACAGCAGTACACAACAAATAACCATTGATGGTATATCGATCGATGTTAATGGTGTACCTGATGATGCAGACCAATACAAAATGACCAAATTTATTGAACCTACAACCTACCAAGAAGGGCAATCAATAGAATTTAATGGCATTAAAACTGAGATAAAAGGTGAGGTACAAGACTTGGATAGCTTTACACTTCGCCAGAGTGGAGAGAAAGATATCTTTACGACTATCCAGCAATCAATTGATGCACTGCGAATGCCAGGTTCCGACGACGCGACGTCTGCACAACGCGCCATGGTGCTAATGGTTGCTCATCAACAAGTTGATAATGCGATGAGTAATGTGTCTAATATTCACACTTCTGTAGGTGGTCGTTTGAATACTATTGATAATCAGCGCGAAGCAACCTTAGACTTTAATCTGACTAATCAGAAAACACTTTCTAGCCTTGAGGATCTTGATATGGCTGCTGCGATCAGTGAGTTTCAGATGCAGATGAGTATGTTAGAGATTTCTCAGCAAACCTTTGTGCAGATGCAATCACTAAGCTTGTTTAAACTTATCTAGTGTGACTGGCTATTAAATGCTCTTACCTGGGTAACTTGTTAATTTATAATGTTTGTTAATAAAATAGAAAATAACACCAGCCGCGACCCCATAGAGGTGAGCGTTTATTAATACTGGTGCACCAATCATATCGATAGTACTTTGTTGGGCGCCATAAAGTTGCTCGTAAAGCACTTTAATCAATAAGCCACCACCAAGTAGATAGCCCCAGCGGTCTTTAGCTGCAATATCGTTCATCACGGCAAAACTGAACAGCCCGTGTAAAACACCCGAAAATCCAACATACCAGATCACCTCTGAGTCGAAGAAAAACAGTGCAATAGCAATAAATAAACTATTAAAAATAATGATAGGAAATAGCCATGTTTTTTTGAAAGTGTCAATAAACAGCGCCAAGGTGATAACTAATCCAATGAGGTTCATGGCAAGGTGATTAAAGTTGGTGTGGCAAAAAGTTGCCGTTAGCAATCGCCAAAGCTCGAATTGCTCAATACCTGTGTGGTAATATGCTAACCAATAACTCGCTTGTGGCTCTAATAAATAGATACCAAGACAGATTAAAGTATAAAGCATCGTTTCAATAACAAGTGAGCGCATGCGGTTTCATTTCTATATTAGGGGGTAACAATGGTTAAAAGGGCGCTTTGTTCAAACTGTTTAAAAGCGAGCTCTGCTTGTATTTGTAGCACTATAGAGTCGATTGATAATATGTATCCGTTACATATTTTGCAAGACCCCAGTGAAGAAAAGAAAGCGATCGGTACCGCACGTATTTTAAAGCTCTCTTTAAGTAAAATACAACTCTCTATTGGCGAAATGTTTGATGAGCAAGATTTTGATCTTAATAATAGTTATCTGCTTTTTCCTGGAGATGATGCAATCCCTGCGAGTGGATTAAATGAACAGCCTAATTTTAATGAAAATAGTCAGTTTATATTACTCGATGGCAGCTGGAAAAAAGCGTACAAATTACTAATGAGTAACCCTTTTTTACAAGCATTGCCTAAAGTATTTATTAACGTTGATGCTAAAAGTAATTACCGATTACGTAAATCGCCACGCGAAGATGGATTATCAACGGTGGAAGCGGGTTATTATCTGCTAGCGCAATTAGAGGGCAACCATGAAAAATTTATGCCGCTCCTAAAAAGCTTTGAATTTATGATCGACTTTCAAATTTCACAGATGCCTGCTGAGATATATCAGCGTCATTACTTAGATAAAAAGTGAATTAAAATGGATATAAAGAAGGAACACTTAGATGCCACTTAAGATATCTAATGGTGTCGAAATTGCCGATTGGCAATTGGAATTAACGGCAATTCGGGCACAGGGTGCTGGTGGACAAAACGTTAATAAGGTGAGCTCTGCGATACACCTGCGCTTTGATATCAAAAGCTCAACATTACCTCCATTTTATAAGGAACGCTTGTTACAGCTTTCTGATGCGCGTATTACCAGTGATGGCGTGATTATTATTAAAGCGCAAAGTCATCGAACTCAAGAGAAGAACCGAAGCGACGCATTAGATCGTTTAAAAAGTCTCATTCTATCGGCAGTGGTGGTACAAAAAGCAAGAAGGCCAACAAAAGCGACGCGCAATTCGCAAAGGCGACGTGTTGATAAAAAAACACAGCGTGGTACCACTAAAAATTTACGTAGCAAGAAGATAGATTATTAGTCTTTGAGTATTTAAGAAGACGCTAAAACTAAAAAACCAGCACGAGGCTGGTTTTTTCATGGGCGTTTAATTAACGATTAACGCGCACGGAATACGATACGACCTTTTGATAAGTCGTAAGGTGTTAATTGTACTGTCACTTTATCACCCGTTAAGATACGGATGTAGTTTTTACGCATTTTACCAGAGATATGTGCAGTCACCATGTGTCCGTTTTCTAATTCTACGCGGAACATTGTGTTAGGCAGGGTATCCATGATGGTGCCTTGCATTTCAATACTATCTTCTTTTGCCATTCTTAATGGATCCTTAATGTTTTTTTAGTTTCCTCAATCATTTCGAGGAATGGTGCTAATTTCAATCGGCGCATCATGCCAGAATTATAGCAATGGGTAAAGGTTTGTTGCTTGTTTATTGCGCTATTTGCAAAAAAACCTATCGATTAAAATTTTTCCATTCACCATCTATAAATCGTTGATGCGGATTAAATTGTGTTTTGTAATTCATTTTTTGACAAGATTCGATGTAATAACCAAGATATAAGTCATCAATATTATGTTCTATTGCCAGTTTTAGTTGACTTAAAACAGCAAATTTACCTAATGAATTTGCTGGATAATCGGGGTCATAAAAACAGTAAAAGGCACTCCACATTTTACCTTTTGGGCTAGTCATTTGGTCAGTAATACTCACTGCGATCAGCTTAGCTTGGTCATAAATTTCAATAAAAACGGCGTCATTCCATTGGCTGTTGATAAAGTCATCATATTGCGCTTTTGAGGTCGGAAACATTGGCCCATCAGAGTGAATTTGGTTGATATAACGCTGATAAAGCTCAAAGTACTGCTCACCTGCTTTTTTCGCCATTTTTACCGTCAGTGCTTTGTTTTTATTTATTAATCTTTTTTGGCTACGTGATTTGGTAAAGTTTTTTACTGAAACTCTTAACGATTGGCACGCTTGGCAGGTTTCACAATGAGGGCGATAAACTTGATCGCCACTGCGTCTAAACCCATTCTCAAGCAAGGTTGGGTAATAGGTTTTTGCATTCGTTTCAGGTTCAACGAGCATAACTAATGTTTCCTGTTGTCCCTCCAAATAGGAACAAGGAAAAGGTTTTGTGATACCCACGTTAAGGGAAGTAGATTGAGTCGACAAAAAACACCTGCTATTGTGATTTGATTATTAATACAGCTTAAGGATAGCGAGATGAACGTACAAGACATTATAGAAAAAATATTATCGGAAAATATAGATTGTTTATATTTACAGGTTGAAAATGAAAGCTTTCGTCATGCTGTGCCGGTTAATTCTGAAACACACTTCAAAGTGACTGTGGTCAGTGAGCAGTTTTCAGGGAAATTACTGATCGCTCGGCATAGATTGATTAATGAACTATTATCTACTCAGTTAGCTGGCCCCGTCCACGCCTTAGCAATGCACACCTATACACCTGAACAGTGGGCACAAAAAGGCAATATTTCTCCGCTTTCTGCAGATTGTATGGGAGGAGGGAAATAGAATTGTTGTCAAATGTTAAAAGATTACTGTTTTTATGTAACTTTATTACACAGAAAAATTTGAACTCAATGCACTAAGTACGTGCAATAGCGATGGCAATTTAATGTTAAATAATGATAATATATGCCCGAATTTTTTAGTCTACTTGTTACTGAATCGTTAAAGCTAATTTTATCAATTTGGTGACTTGTAATGTTTTTATGCCGAAAGGCATCTAACTCTTCTTCCCGTAAACATAGTGCAAATAAATATGATTACTATAAAAAAAGGACTGGATCTCCCGATCAGTGGAGCACCAGAGCAAGTTATTCAGAATGGCCCTGTCATTACTGAAGTAGCTATACTAGGCGAAGAATATGTTGGTATGCGTCCATCGATGGCTGTTAAAGCCGGCGATACTGTAAAGAAAGGCCAAGTTCTTTTTGCTGATAAAAAGAACCCCGGTGTTAAATTTACCGCTCCAGCATCTGGTGTAGTTAAAGAGATCAATCGTGGTGCAAAGCGTGTTTTGCAATCTGTCGTTATTTCAGTTGAAGGTGAAGAGAGCATCTCTTTTCCAAAATTTGAACGTGCGCAATTAGCTCAGCTTGAGCGTGCTGCAATTGTTGACAACTTAGTTGAATCTGGTGCATGGACTGCTCTGCGAACTCGTCCATTTAGTAAAGTACCTGCTATCGATGCTGAACCCGCTTCAATTTTTGTTACTGCCATGGATACCAATCCATTAGCAGCAGACGCTGCACTGATTATTAATGAAAACCAACAAGCATTTAGTGATGGTTTAGCTGTTTTATCACAGTTAACAGCTGGAAAAGTGTATGTTTGTAAAGCTGAAGGTCAACTGCCAACATCAGCAGCGAGCAACGTAGAAGAGAAATTATTTGCTGGCGTGCATCCTGCTGGTCTTGCCGGTACACATATCCACTTTGTTGATCCTGTTTCTATCACTAAGCATGTTTGGTCTATTAATTACCAAGATGTGATCGCATTTGGTCAGCTATTTGTCACTGGTGAGATTTATACTCAGAAAGTTATCTCTCTCGCGGGACCTGCGGTTAATAAACCTCGTTTATTAACAACGGTTGTGGGCGCATCGATTGCTCAGCTTACTGCTAACGAGTTGGTTGCTGGTGAAATACGCGTCGTGTCTGGTTCAGTACTGTGTGGTGTAACAGCGTATGGTCCTCATGCTTATCTTGGTCGTTACCATAACCAAGTTTCTGCATTAGTTGAAGGCTATGAGAAAGAACTGTTTGGTTGGGGCGCGCCTGGTTTGAACAAGCATTCCGTTGCTCGTGTATTCCTTTCTGCTTTAAATAAAACTAAGCGCTTTGCATTTACAACCACAACCGGTGGTAGTAAACGTGCAATGGTACCTATCGGTCAATATGAACGCATTATGCCACTGGATATTTTGCCAACCGTATTATTACGTGACTTAATTGTAGGTGATAGTGATGGTGCACAAACATTAGGTTGTTTAGAGCTAGATGAAGAAGATTTAGCGCTATGTACTTATGTTTGCCCAGGTAAATATGACTACGGTTCAATCTTACGTGAAAACCTAAGTAAAATTGAGAAGGAAGGCTAACAATGGGTCTTAAACATATAATTGAGAAAATGGAACCACATTTCGAGTCAGGAGGCCGCTATCAAAAGTGGTACGCTCTGTTCGAAGCAACGGCGACATTTTTCTATACTCCTGGTTATGTCACCAAGGGCATCACTCATGTCCGTGACAACCTTGATCTAAAACGAATGATGATTTTCGTTTGGTTAGCAACATTTCCTGCCATGTTTTACGGTATGTACAATACTGGTATTCAAGCAAATGAAGCAATTATTGGTGGCTATGCAGCCCTTGATGATTGGCGTGTTGCTATATTAAACATGCTTGGCGTGACCATGGGGTCGGGTGCGAGTCTGCTTGATAACTTCCTATTTGGTGCGATGTATTTCCTACCTATCTATGCCGTTACATTTATTGTTGGTGGCTTCTGGGAAGTATTGTTTGCAAGTGTGCGTAAACATGAAGTGAATGAAGGGTTCTTTGTTTCTTCTGTGTTATTTGCATTAATCGTGCCTGCTAGTATTCCTTTATGGCAAGTCGCTTTAGGTATTACCTTTGGTGTTGTTGTTGCGAAAGAGATATTTGGTGGTACAGGGCGTAACTTCTTAAACCCTGCATTAGCAGGTCGTGCTTTCCTATTCTTTGCATACCCTACAGATATTTCTGGTGATGCGGTATGGACTGCGGTAGATGGCTTCTCTGGTGCTACATCATTAAGCGTGATGTCACAGGGTGGACTCGATGCAGTGCAAGCAAACCTATCATGGATGGATGCTTTCCTTGGTAATATGCAAGGTAGTATTGGTGAGGTATCAACCTTAGCTATTTTGATTGGTGGTGCATTTATTGTTATTACCGGAATCGCTTCATGGCGCATCATTGCTGGTGTAATGATTGGTATGGTTGCGACGTCACTGTTGTTTAATGTGATTGGCAGTGATACAAACCATATGTTCCAACTACCTTGGTACTGGCATTTAGTAATGGGTGGTTTTGCCTTTGGTATGGTCTTTATGGCAACGGATCCGGTATCTGCATCATTTACGAATAAAGGTAAATGGATGTACGGTGCACTGATTGGTTTGATGGTTGTATTGATTCGAGTAGTAAACCCTGCTTTCCCAGAAGGTATGATGTTAGCTATTCTATTTGCTAACTTGTTTGCACCTCTATTCGACTATTTTGTTGTGCAAGGAAATATCAAGCGGAGGTTGACACGTAATGTCTAATCAACAGGAAACATTCGGAAAAACGATGATTGTAGTACTAGCAGTTTGTCTAGTATGTTCAATCATTGTTGCAGGCGCAGCCGTTGGTCTACGTCCGCTACAAATAAAAAATAAAGAGATTGATAAGCAAAGCAATATTCTTGCTGTTGCTGGCCTTGAGACTGAGAAATCAGTGTCTGAAATCTTCTCTTCAAACATTCAAACTAAGCTAGTTGATTTAAGTACTGGTGAGTTTGCTGCTGATGATCCAAGTTATGATCAACGTGCTGCTGCAAAAGATCCTGCGACTAGTATCAAGCTAACTGCAGAACAAAATGTGGCTAAAATTGGTCGTCGTGCAAATCTGGCAACGGTTTATTTAGTGTCTGATGATAATGGTCAGTTACAACGTATTATTCTGCCGGTTCACGGTGCAGGTCTATGGTCAACAATGTATGCATTTGTTGCGATTCAGCCTGACGGTAATACGATTGATGCGATCACTTATTACGATCAAGGTGAGACTCCTGGGTTAGGTGGTGAAGTACAAAATCCACGTTGGCGCTCTCACTTTGTGGGCAAAGAGTTATTTGATGAAAATGGTTCTCCTGCAATTAAGATCACTAAGGGTCAAGCACCTGCAGATTCTAAACATGAAATTGATGGATTATCAGGGGCAACACTGACTAGTGTTGGTGTTGAGCATACCTTTACTTTCTGGTTAGGCGAGCAAGGCTTTGGTCCATTCCTTACTAAAGTTCGTGAAGGAGCACTAAACAATGGCTAAACCTGGTGAATTAAGAGAGGTATTAACCTCTCCTGTTGTGAATAATAACCCTATTGCATTGCAAATCTTGGGTGTTTGTTCTGCACTTGCTGTGACAACAACATTAGAAACAGCAGTTGTAATGACGCTGGCGGTTATTTTTGTTACCGCATTTTCTAACTTGTTTATCTCAATGATCCGTAACTTTATTCCAAATAGTGTGCGTATTATTGTGCAGATGGCAATTATTGCTTCATTGGTAATTGTTGTTGACCAAGTACTTAGAGCTTACGCTTATGGCTTATCTACGCAATTATCTGTTTATGTTGGTCTAATCATTACAAACTGTATTGTAATGGGGCGTGCAGAAGCATTTGCGATGAAAAATAAACCTTTCCCAAGCTTCATGGATGGTATCGGTAATGGTTTAGGTTACGGCTTTATCCTTGTGCTTGTTGGCGGTTTCCGTGAGTTGTTTGGTGCGGGTGCGCTATTTGGTATTGAGATTCTACCACTAACGTCTAATGGAGGTTGGTACCAAAGTAATGGTCTATTACTACTTCCACCGAGTGCGTTCTTTATTATTGGTGGCATCATCTGGGCTATCCGTGTTGCACGTCCAGATCAAGTTGAGCCAAAGGAGTAGTTTAAATGGAACATTATCTTAGTTTATTTGTGCGTTCTATTTTCATCGAAAATATGGCGTTAGCTTTCTTCTTAGGCATGTGTACATTCCTTGCTGTATCGAAAAAAGTTAAAACATCAATGGGTTTGGGGGTCGCGGTTATCGTAGTATTAGGGATCTCTGTACCCGTTAACCAAATCATCTACTTTAATCTATTAGCACCTGGTGCGTTAGGTTGGGCTGGTTTTCCAGAAGCCGATCTTAGCTTCTTAGGCTTTATCACCTTTATCGGTGTTATCGCGGCTTTAGTACAAATTCTAGAGATGGTATTAGATAAATACTTCCCTGCATTGTACCAAGCCCTCGGTATTTTCTTACCACTTATTACCGTTAACTGTGCCATCTTTGGTGGTGTGTCGTTTATGGTTCAACGTGATTATAACTTACTTGAATCAGCGGTTTACGGTATTGGTAGTGGAGTCGGTTGGACATTAGCGATTGTTGCATTAGCGGGTATCCGTGAAAAAATGAAATACTCAGACGTGCCAGATGGTTTACGTGGTTTAGGTATTACATTTGTAACAGCTGGCTTAATGGCATTAGGTTTCATGTCATTCTCAGGTATCCAACTATAAATATTTAGATCGTTGTCATTTAGGCCAACTTCGGCGTCGGAACTGCTCATTTATACTGATAAATTGCGTGCTTTCTTGTTGAATTTAACTTAACTGATTTAGCTCTAAAAATTTATTAATAAGATGTTTTAGCTTAATTGAATTTCGGAGGTGTTTTTCACCTCCCCAAAACAAGGAAAAAGTCGATGGAAATATTTCTCGGCGTTGCCATGTTTACCATTATTGTACTTGCTTTAGTTGTTATTATTTTAGCAGCAAAAGCGAAATTGGTGAGCACAGGTGACATTACAATTGCTGTTAATGGTGATGCAGATAAAAGCATCAAAACGCAAGCGGGTGGTAAGTTACTTGGTGCGTTAGCAAACTCTGGTATTTTTGTATCATCTGCCTGTGGTGGCGGTGGTACGTGTGGTCAGTGTCGCGTTAAAATAAACGCGGGTGGTGGTGATATTCTACCAACTGAACTTGACCATATCAGTAAAAAAGAAGCAAAAGAGGGCGAGCGTTTAGCTTGTCAGGTAAGTGTTAAAGAAGACATGAACATTGAGCTACCTGAAGAGATCTTCGGCGTTAAGAAATGGGAATGTACGGTTATCTCTAATGGTAACGAAGCAACATTTATTAAAGAACTTAAACTACAAATTCCAGATGGTGAAACCGTTCCGTTTAAAGCGGGTGGTTATATCCAAATTGAAGCGCCTGCGCATCATATCAAATATAAAGATTTTGATATTGAAGAGCAGTATCGTGGGGATTGGGAACACTTTAAGTTTTTCGATTTAGAGTCAAAAGTGGATGACGAAACGATTCGTGCATACTCAATGGCTAACTACCCAGGTGAAGAAGGAATCATCATGTTGAACGTGCGTATTGCTACGCCGCCACCACGTGATCTGTCTTTACCTTGTGGCAAAATGTCATCTTATATCTTTAGCTTAAAAGCGGGTGATAAAGTGACAATTTCTGGTCCATTTGGTGAGTTCTTCGCTAAAGAATCTGAAAATGAAATGGTATTTGTCGGTGGTGGTGCTGGTATGGCGCCAATGCGTTCGCATATCTTTGATCAGTTCCGTCGTTTACATACAAAACGTAAATGTAGTTTCTGGTACGGTGCACGTTCTAAGCGTGAAATGTTCTACGTAGAAGATTTTGATACTATCGCGAGAGAGAATGATAACTTCGAGTGGCATGTTGCGTTAAGTGATCCGCAGCCTGAAGATAACTGGGAAGGTAAAACAGGCTTTATTCACAACGTTTTACTTGAAAATTACCTTAAAGATCATGAAGCGCCAGAAGATTGTGAATTCTACATGTGTGGTCCTCCTGTCATGAACTCTGCTGTTATCTCAATGCTGAAAGAGTTAGGTGTTGAAGATGAAAACATCATGCTAGATGATTTCGGTTAATCAACAGTGATTAATCAGATAACTAAATGGCTAGCCTTAATAGGGCTAGCCTTTTTTATTTCATCCTGTAGTCAACCTGAGCAGAAGATTGTTATTCTCGAAGGTAGTACGATGGGGACTTATTATCGTGTCACCATGGTGTTGGATCCTGCATTACAAAAAGATGTTGATCACACAGACACTCAATTACAAACAGAGATAGATAAAAAACTAGAGTTAGTGAATGATCAAATGTCGACCTATCGACCTGATTCTGAACTATCCCGTTTTAATAAAGCGCAAGCGTCATTAACGGTCTCGCCAGAAACGGCTTATGTAGTACAAGCATCATTAACGCTGTTTGAGCAATCGCAAGGCGCCTTTGATGTAACTGTGGGTCCTTTGGTTAATCTATGGGGATTTGGTCCTGATAAAAAGCCAACCAAAGTGCCAAGTACCGAGGTGATACAATCGCGTCAAAAATTTGTTGGCAGCCAATACTTGAGTATTCGTGGTAATACGCTTTATAAAACCATTCCTGAATTATACGTCGACTTATCGTCTATCGCTAAAGGCTATGGCGTCGACGTTGTTGCTGAATATCTACAAGAAATTGGCATAAATAACTACTTAGTTGATATTGGTGGAGAACTGCGTGCAAAGGGTAAAAAGCCGGGTAATAAACAGTGGACATTGGCTATTGAGCGACCTAGTGCTGGTCAAAATGTACAACGTTTAATTCAGGTTGGTGATAATAGTATTGCGACCTCTGGTGATTATCGTAACTATTATGAGTATGATGGTATTCGTTACTCTCATACGATTGATCCGAAAACGGGTAAGCCGATTAATCACAAATTAGTATCTGTCACGGTTATTCACGAAAGTAGTATGATGGCTGATGCTTTAGCTACTGCCATTACAGTGCTTGGGCCTGAGGATGGTTTTGTTTTTGCAGAAAAGAATAACCTAGCGGTATTTTTAATTGTAAAACAGGGCGATGAATTTGTTGAACATGTCAGTGCTGAGTTTAAGCCTTACTTAATAGAGGAAAAATGATGATCTATTTTATTGCTACCTTTGTGGTATTTTTATTAGTGTTTACAGCGATGGCAATTGGTTATATTTTCAATAAAAAAACCATTGGTGGAAGTTGTGGTGGCCTTGCTTCTGTTGGCATTGAAAAGTCTTGTGACTGTGATGACCCCTGTGAAAATCGTAAAAAGAAAAATGCAGAGGCTGAGCGGATTGCTAAATTTAAAAGCGAAGGGCAAATACTTTAAAAACTTATAGTCATTAGTTGTCAGTTATTAGTCGTTAGCTAAAAACTAACTACTAATAACTATCCTCTATCCTCGGTTTTTCTGTAGCCATCTATCTAAGGCATTTGCGAATGCCTGTTTCTCTTTATCTGCAAATTTAGACTGGCCACCTGTATTTTGCCCAATATCACGCATTTCCTGAGCAAAGTTACGCATTGCTAGGCGTTGACGAATATTCTCCGGAGTATAAAGTTCTCCGCGTGGGTTAAGCGCTGTAACACCTTTCTCTACTATTTCTGCAGCTAGCGGAATGTCCTGTGTTATCACTAGGTCATGCTTCTCAACATGTTGCGAAATATAGTTATCTGCGACATCGAAACCTTGATCGACCTGTACGGTTTTAATGAGTGCTCTACGCGGAACTGGAAGAGGACTGTTCGCTACAAATACCAACGCAGTACTTGTACGTTCGCTAGCGCGTATTACCATTTCACGAACAGGAACCGGGCAGGCATCTGCATCTATCCAAATTGTCATCTGTTTTACCTGTGTATAAAAGAGGTAGATATTTTATACTGGAACACCCTAGCAGTCACCATTCAATCAATTTTATTCAGTCGCGAGGTATATCATTAGATGCAATAAAGGGAGCTGGAAATATGTGATAAAGATATTAATTACTGGTTTAGTTTGTAAAGGTTTTATATTTTTGTTAAATAGATGTTGACACTCTTTTTTAGCCATATATACTCTTTACCAGCTTGAAAGTTCGTTTTATATTTATGTTCAATTGTTCCGTATTATGTACCGAATCCTATACTTCATAAGTAATAGCAACACTTCTAGCAAAAATGCCTTGGTTTTCAAGGTTAAATTACTCAAAAATTAAATAGGATGACTATTATGTCTACAACTACTACTGGTACAGTAAAATGGTTCAACGAATCTAAAGGTTTTGGTTTCATCGAGCAAGAAAACGGTCCTGACGTTTTCGCACATTTCTCTGCAATCGCAAGCACTGGTTTTAAAACTCTTGCTGAAGGCCAAAAAGTACAGTTTACTGTTACTCAAGGTCAAAAAGGTCCTCAAGCAGAAAACATCGTAGCTCTTTAATATAGCTTCGATGGACTTTAATTAGTCCATTCTGATTGAATAGAAGGTAATCCTAAGGGGTTGCCTTTTTTTTTGCCTATAAGAAAGTTATTAGCTGTCAGCGATCAGTTGTTAGTTAAAAGTTAAGACTCCTCACACTAACCACTGACTATTAACCGAGCGGTAAAATAACCGTAAACGTACTGCCTTTACCGATTTCACTGGTTACCTTTAATTCGCCATTATGCTGGTGAATGATAGAGTAACTTATTGATAATCCGAGTCCTGTTCCGCGGCCCAAAGCTTTGGTGGTGTAGAAAGGAGTGAAAATATCAGTTAATTTACTGATCTCAATTCCACAACCCGTATCCGATACTTCGATGTATAACTTGTCTTGCTTATTATGGGCTTTAATAAAGACTACCTTTTCTTCACTCTCTTCTACCGCATCTTTAGCGTTAATAAGAAGGTTAACCAAAACCTGTTCAATTTGAATCTTATTGCATGAAATAGTGGCTAATGAAGTGGGTAGTATCTGGCGTAACTCCACATTATCTTGATTATATTGGTTGATAACTATATTTATGACATTTTCAAAAATCGTTGCGGGCGCTTGCTCTGTATAATTATCAAGTTCACTGTTCCTAGCAAAACTGCCGACTTGTTTAACTATTTTTTCTATCCGCTCTACTTGATAGATGATTGAGCGGAAGCTTCTATCAACTTTTATATAATTTTTGTTTTTTAAGTTATCTTGGCATATTTCTGCGTGGATACAGATAACTTGCAGCGGTTGATTTATTTCATGGGCGATGCCTGCTGCTATTTCCCCTAATGATGAGAGCTTATTGGACTGCACTAATCTTGATTTGCTCGCAGTAAAGTCTTTATTGATTGCTGATAAATGTAATTTATAAGCCGCTAACTCCTGCTTCACTCGCCTATTGTAGGAGACTAAATAAAACAATTGAGAAAAAAAGATAGACAATAATATACCGATGTATAAAACGTATTGATAAAAATGGTATTGCTGTAATGGCCAAACCATTAATTTCCAGTCATACCCTAGCAGAGGAATATTCGACTGTTGTTTAATATCATGAATCATTATATTTTCTGGCAATACGCTATATATTGCTCGCCCACTTTCTGAGAGTGAGAATGGGGATGATATTTGGTGCTTTGCTACCTGATTATCGAGTAGTGTTGTGATATTGAGTGTAGCTTCTAAGTAGCCTAAAAGCTTTTTATCATAAAAAATGGGAGCGTGGAGATAAACAATGGTTTGATTGTCTTCTCGGGTTTTATGGGCACTGAGGTAAGTTGCTTTTTTCTCATTTTGGTTATGATTGAGCGTTTGAAGATGCTTTGCTTGCTGTAACAGCTCGGGTAATGTTGCAAAATAGCGTTGAGCATCACTGTCTATAGTGAGTGTCGGTTGTTTTGCTAATAAATAAATATTGAGGTTACTGAAGTTAGGCAGTAGCTCAATAAGGGTATCTACCTCAGTTTGCCAATTATCATTGATATGTTCAATGCTTTTCCAGCGTTGGGCTGCGACAGATAACTGTTGAGCATGCTGTGATATCTGCTGCTGAATGTTATGCGTAATCGCTTGGCTGTGAAGCATCAGCTCTCTGTTTTGAGTTTTTATTTCAATCTGTTGAACGTTTTTAGTGATGATATAAGTGGCGCTTAATCCAATAAGAAAGATGAAAATACTATATAGATTCGATTTCAACTTAGTTCCTTATCTCTGTATAATGGCTGCAAAATTAACGGTAGATAATATAACAAAACCGATTAGATAATCGCATTAAGCTAACGCTTTTAAAAATACAGTCAAGGAATTTAGATGTCAGAGCAAGGTTTTACTACAAAAATAGTTCATGCAGACCATTCACTTAATTTAGAAGCTGGCGCTGTCCATGCTCCTATCCATAATTCGGTTCCGTATGGTTTTGAAGATGTTCAAGGCTTAATTGATGTCTTCCAAGGACAACCTGGCCACGCTTATGCTCGTTCATCAACACCGACATTAGATGCGCTATGTAAAAAAATTCAAATGATGGATGATGGTGTTGCAAGCGCTGTATTTTCATCAGGTATGGCTGCGATTGTTAATACGTTTTTAACGCTATTAAAAGAGGGCGATCACCTTATCTGTAGTCGTTTTCTTTTTGGTAACACAACTAGCTTATTGAATACTTTAAAAGGTTACGGCATTGAAGTGACGCTTGTTGATGCAACCGATATTGAAGACGTTGTTAGTGCGAAGCAATCAAATACACAAATGGTGTTTGTTGAAACGATTGCTAACCCTGTGACACAAATTAGTGCGCTTGCTGAGATTGGTGATTTTTGTGAATCGCAAGGGTTAGTGTATGTTATTGATAACACTATCACTTCTAGCTACCTTTTTAACGCAAATTCAGTTAAAGCAAGTTTGATCACCACATCGTTATCTAAATATGTTGCAGGCCACGGCAATGCAATGGGTGGTTCAGTCACTGATACTGGTCTATTCAACTGGGAAAATTACGCCAATATTTTTGATGGTTACCGTAAAGGTGATAGCCAACTTTGGGGTATCAGCCAGATCAAAAAGAAAGGTTTACGTGATATGGGGGCTTGTTTGAGCTCTCAAGGCGCACATCTTATCTCTGTTGGCAGTGAAACCATGGAGTTACGAATGGATCGTCAATGTCATAATGCAATGGTCTTAGCTGAGTTCTTACAGGCACATCCAAAAGTTGAAAAAGTGTATTACCCAGGCCTAACAGAGCATCCTCAACACGACCGTGCAAAACAGCTTTTTTCTGGCTTTGGTGCGTTATTAAGCTTTGATTTAGTTGATGGGTTAGATTGTTGTGAACTGCTTAATAAACTTAATGTTGTCATCAGTGCGACTCACTTAGGTGATAACCGTACCTTAGCATTACCCGTTGCACCAACTATCTACTTTGAGATGGGGCTACAACTACGACAAGAGATGGGCATTAGCGAAAATATGATCCGTTGTTCAATTGGCATCGAGAATACGGCGGATTTAATCGCTGATTTTAAACAAGCACTTGCTTAAAAGGTAGGTTGCCCCAAAAAAGAGACATGAAGTCTCTTTTTTTGTATAAGGATATTATGAAAGCAATTATATGTATGCTGCTGCTATTTAGTCAGTCAGTTGCCTGGGCGAATAACAGAGATACCGATGAACTCGGTCGTTCGCTTGCTAATTACCAAATCTGCAGCCAGATATCTAACGATATCAATGATCGTGAAATGCTTATTTATTATCAGAAAATGCTCAATGATATACGTTTATCAATATTGCACTTTAAAGCTACCGACGCTACTGAGGTTTATTTAGCTTGGGATAAAAGTGAGAAAGTCTTGTTGAAAGTAGGCATGCAGAATCTACAAAAAATTTGTTTGAGTCGTTTTGATGCCTTATCTCGGCAGATGACCGCTAACTAGCATGGTTATTTAGGGGAGGGGTATAGCCACTGGCGATAGTGGCTATTGAGTTATCAATAAGCGTAATTCAGCTTAGTAGTCGTCAGACTCTTTCACTTTACCCCAGATATCTTTAGGGTTTACGACTGCTTCTGTTACCGCTTCATCAGCAGTAACTTCTACTTCTACTGATACTTCAACTACAGGTGCTTTTAGTGCCACTTTAGGGGCTTGTTTAAATTGTACTGCAGCAGGCTTTTCTTCAACAACCGTTGTTTCAACTGGTTTTGATTCTGCTCTTTTTACACGGATAATGTTGCCAGCTAATTTGAAACCATTTAAGTTTTTAACTGCGGCTTTAGCATCACCAGGCTTAGGCATTTCAATAAAACCAAAACCTTTTGATTTTCCTGTTTTAGCGTCTAACACTAAATTACACGACTGCACTTTGCCATGCTCACTAAATAAACTGATTAACTTTTCTTCTGTTGTTGCCACAGCAAGATTACGTACTAATAATTTCATAAAACACCATTTTTGATTAAAACATTTTCAGCTAGCTATATTAGCATATATTTTAACAATGATACTGACTTGCTTTAGTGTTGTTTGCAGAGAGATGGGGGATGTTGTTGAAGTGCTTTGTTATCAGTTCATTAGCTAACTAGCAAATAGAACAATAATTAACACTATAAAAAATAAGCATCGTGTCATGCGAACATATTTCATCGAACGGAATATATGCCTTTCCTTACTTGTGTTTTTTTAATTATACGAGTACGCCATAGGTTGATAATAAATGAATTGCTGATCTTAATTTGCTATAGTTGCGCACATTCGAAAAATCGAACCCTATTAAAAATATTTGTGTGCATATGCGTGTACATATTAAGAGAATTTAAATAATGGCAGACACTAAGTTCCTAGAGGAAGTCAACTCTAGACGTACATTCGCAATCATCTCTCATCCAGATGCGGGTAAAACCACTATTACTGAAAAAGTATTACTTTTCGGAAACGCGTTACAAAAAGCGGGTACGGTTAAAGGTAAGAAATCAGGGCAGCATGCTAAATCAGATTGGATGGAGATGGAAAAAGACCGTGGTATTTCGATTACGACGTCTGTAATGCAATTTCCTTACAATAACTCTATTGTTAATCTTTTGGATACGCCTGGACATGAAGATTTCTCGGAAGATACTTACCGTACGTTAACAGCGGTTGATTCATGTTTGATGGTTATTGATGCAGCGAAGGGTGTAGAGCAACGTACTATTAAATTGATGGAAGTAACACGTTTGCGTGATACGCCAATCATTACTTTCATGAATAAGTGTGACCGTGATACGCGTGATCCTATTGATCTGATGGATGAAGTAGAGGACGTTTTAAATATTGCTTGTGCACCTATTACTTGGCCTATTGGCATGGGTAAAGAGTTTAAAGGTGTTTATCACCTTTTACGCGATGAAGTGATTTTATATTCAACAGGCCAAGGTCATACGATTCAAGAAGTACGTATCATTAAAGGGCTTGATAACCCTGAGTTAGATGAGGTATTACCACTTCATGCGGATGATTTACGTGAAGAGATGGAGCTTGTTGTTGGTGCTTCTAATGAATTCGATTTAGAAATGTTCTTAAGCGGAGAATTAACGCCGGTTTATTTTGGTACAGCGTTAGGCAACTTTGGTGTTGATCATGTATTAGATGGCTTAACTGAATGGGCGCCAAAACCACTAGCACGTATCGCAAAAGAGCGTGTAGTAGAACCAACAGAAGAAGAGTTCTCTGGTTTTATCTTTAAAATTCAAGCGAATATGGACCCGAAACATCGTGACCGTATCGCATTCATGCGTGTTTGTTCTGGCAAGTATGAAAAAGGCATGAAAATGCTACACGTACGCACGGGTAAAAAGGTAAGTATCTCTGATGCGGTTACCTTCATGGCTGGTGATCGAAGTGCAGCAGAAGAAGCGTACCCTGGTGATATTATTGGTTTACATAATCACGGAACAATTCAAATAGGTGATGCATTTACATTGACAGAATCACTTAAATTTACGGGCATTCCAAACTTTGCACCGGAGATGTTCCGTCGTATTCGCCTTCAAGATCCACTTAAGCAGAAACAGCTTTTAAAAGGCTTGATGCAACTATCGGAAGAGGGTGCTGTACAAGTATTCCGTCCATTACGTAGCAATGACCTTATTGTTGGTGCGGTAGGTGTACTACAGTTTGAAGTGGTTGTACAACGCTTGAAATCAGAATATAAGGTTGATGCTATCTATGAAGGCATTAATGTAGCAACCGCACTTTGGGTTGATAGTGACGATGACCAAAAAATGGCTGAGTTTGAGAAAAAAGCTTACGATAACTTAGCATTAGATGGTAGTAATAACTTAACCTATGTTGCGCCTACAATGGTAAATCTAAACCTTGCGATTGAGCGTTATCCTGCGGTTAATTTCCGCAAAACACGCGAGCATTAATTTACCAACAAATTAAAAGCCTAACTTAGTTAGGCTTTTTTTATGAGAGCATAATGAATAAAACGCTGTTATGGATGACAGGTACGATATGCTCATTTACGCTGATGGCTGTTGCCGGGCGCGAATTAGGTAATCTCAACACCTTCCAAATTTTATTCTTCAGAAGTTTATTAGGGCTGATCGTTATCAGTTTAATCATTTTCTCAATAAACAAGCAGCAGTATTTTAAAACCACACAGTTCAAAGGTCATATCTTACGCAATCTATTTCACTTTTTAGGCCAATATGGCTGGTTTGTGGGATTAGCGACTCTTCCGCTAGCACAGGTTTTTGCGATTGAGTTTACGGTGCCTTTTTGGACTGCCATCATCGCCTCTATTTTTCTCAAAGAACGTTTAAATAGTAGTAAAATAATCGCTATTATTGTTGCTTTTATTGGGGTGTTATTCATTGTTAAGCCATCGGTTACCCATATTGACAATGCATCATTGATTGTCCTTGCTGCTGCTGTTTTTTATGCTTGTGCACATAGCACCACTAAAATGCTCTCTAAGAATAATCACGCGTTGACGATACTTTTTTATATGTGCCTGATTCAGTTGCCATTAGGTGGTGTATTAATGTTATCCCATTGGACTGCACCAAATTTAGTAGAGTGGGGCTGGATTGGTGTTGTATCACTCGCGGCATTAACGGCGCATTTCTGTATGACCAAAGCGATGCTCACCAGTACAGTCACTACGGTCGTTACCCTCGATTTTATGCGTTTACCCTTAGTCGCGATTGTGGCGTTTTTGTTATATCAGGAGCCTTTCGGATTGTTATCAATATTTGGCACAGTACTTATCTTCTGCGCTATGCTATTAAACTTTAAAACGCCCAAAGTGAATCGTTAGCAATTAGGAGAAAAGATGTTTATTGATAGTCACTGCCACCTTGATTTTGACTGTTTTAGCGATCACATAGAGGCATTGCTTAAGCAGTTAAATCAAGCCAATATTACTAAGTTGATCATACCTGCCACACAAGAAAATCGCTGGACAAAGTTAGAGCAACTCTGCACTCACTATTCTCCCTTATATTATGCACTCGGCATACATCCGCATTTTTTAGCCTCTTTCCAAGAGCAAGATTTAACGATATTAGCGGCTAAGCTTTCAACTCGCAGTAAAAAATGTATTGCGCTTGGGGAGATAGGGTTAGATAAATTTGCGGCGGCTGATGATGCCTTACAAGAGTCCGTTTTCTTGAAACAGTTGGTGATAGCACAGCAGTTGCAACTACCTATTATTTTACATTGTGTCAAAAAGCAAGGGCGGATTTTAACCTTGTTGAAGCAGCAAAAATTTATGCACGGTGGTGTATACCATGCATTTTCGGGCAGTATTGAGGTTGCCCATGAATTTATTAAATTAGGTTTTAAACTAGGCATTGGTGGCGTTATCACCTACCCTAACTCTACAAAAACCAGAGAAACGGTCGCTCAATTACCCATTGAATCTTTGATTTTAGAAACTGATGCGCCAGATATGCCGCTTTATCAACAGCAAAGCACAACCAATACACCATTGAATATTATTACTATTTTTAATGTTTTAAGTGAATTACGCCAAGAGCCAAAATCACAGCTTGCCACACAACTTTACACTAATGTGTGTAATATATTTCCGTTATCCAATGACTAATTTACAAAATAAGCGTAAAATAAGCCCCTTTTTCAAATAGTTTAAATTTAAGGTGATTTTCCATGGTTCAATATCCGATGACTGCAACTGGTGCTGCTGCGTTACGCCGCGAACTTGAGCAATTAAAAAATGTAACTCGCCCAGAGATCGTTGCTGCAATCGCAGAAGCCCGTGAACATGGTGATCTTAAAGAGAATGCGGAATATCACGCAGCACGTGAACAGCAAGGTTTCTGTGAAGGACGTCTTCAAGATATCGAAGCAAAACTTTCTAATGCGCAAATTATTGATATCAGTAAAATTGCAAATAATGGCAAAGTGATCTTTGGTTCAACAGTGACTATTGTGAATGTGGATACCGATGATGAAGTGACTTACAAAATTGTAGGTGATGATGAAGCCGATATTAAACTAAATCTAATCTCGGTAAGTTCGCCAATCGCGCGTGGCTTAATTGGTAAAATGGTTGATGATGAAATCTCGATCAAAACGCCAGGTGGCACCATTGATTATGAAATCATCAATGTACAATATATTGCTTAATCTACTCTCTTAAGCACAAAAAAGCCCAGATAAACTGGGCTTTTTTAGCTGCAAAGTTAAGATTAAAAATCACTTACGTGGTAAGTCAACTTTCTTTTCTTCACTTTGACGGTATAACACGACGATGTGACCAATTTTTGCTACATTAACTGCTTCTGTTTCACGAACAATCGCATCAATAATTAGTTGTTTCATCTCACGGTCATCAGTTGCAACTTTAACTTTGATTAACTCGTGGAAATTAAGGGCATTCTCAATCTCTGCAAGTACACCTTCAGTTAGGCCATTTTGACCAAGTAGCACAACAGGTTTTAGTGGGTGTGCTAAACCTTTTAAGTGTTTCTTTTGTTTATTTGATAGATTCATACAAATTCTTTCATTTTAGGGGTTGAAAACAAGCCATTCTACCCTTAAATAATATCTTTTACTATTTATAACTATACGAGAAATCCTCATGGGCAAAAAAGTTAACGCTGGCGAATCAAAACCAGGCGTATTAAAAAAGAGTAACTCGGGTAGCTCTAAACGCTGGATGCAAGAGCATGTTAATGATTTCTATGTAAAAGAAGCCAATCGATTAGGCTTACGTTCTCGTGCTGTGTTTAAGCTCGAAGAGATCAATAATAAAGATAAATTAATTAAATCGGGCATGACAGTTGTCGATTTAGGTGCCGCGCCAGGTAGTTGGTCACAATGGTGCGTGGATACAGTTGGTTTAAATGGTAAAGTCATTGCTTGTGATATTCTTGCGATGGATTCTATTGCAGGTGTCGATTTTTTACAGGGTGATTTCCGTGAAGACGATGTATTAAACGCCCTGTTATCCCGCATTGGCGACAGTAAGGTCGATGTAGTGTTATCTGATATGGCTCCTAATATGAGTGGTAATGCTGCGATGGATCAACCTAAATCAATGTACCTTGTTGAGCTTGCCTTAGAAATGTGTCGAGATGTTTTGGTGAAAGATGGCAGTTTTATCGTCAAGGTATTCATGGGCGCTGATTTCGATAATTATATGCTTGAAGTTAAGAAACACTTTAAAGTAGTAAAAACACGTAAACCTGAATCTTCACGTGCTCGCTCTAGAGAAGTGTATCTCGTAGCGACCGGGTTTAAAGGTTAAATATATTCTGACTGTTTTGGTGATTTGCATTTAGTTGTTTTTAAACAACTAAGCTATCCTCTATATATTCAACTAGAGTAATGTGGCTTAGTTCTTAATATATACGGATAACTTTGTAAATTTTACTTTATATGGTCATTTTATGGCAACTATCTTGTGGCGACTCTTTTTAAACTGTAGTAGTCTAACAATTGAATTTTTATTTATTAACATGAGGTTTACATCTTGAACGATATGGCAAAAAACCTAATATTGTGGTTGGTTATCGCAGTTGTTTTAATGTCCCTATTCCAAGGGTTTGGTGGCGATAGTAACAAACAGAGCGCAATGGACTATACAACCTTTAATAAAGAGGTTAGCCAAGGGCAAATTCAACAAGTTCTGATTGATGGTCAAGTGATTAAAGGTGTAAAAACCAATCAAAGTACATTTGAGACCTATATTCCAGCGCCTGATCTTGATTTAATGAACTACTTAATCAAGCACAATGTAAAAGTAGAAGGTACTGCACCAGAAGAAACAAGCTTCTTAGCATCTATCTTTGTTTCTTGGTTCCCAATGTTACTGCTAATTGGTGTATGGATATTCTTCATGCGTAATATGCAAGGTGGTGGCAAAGGTGGCGCAATGTCCTTTGGTAAGAGTAAAGCCAAATTGATGGGTGAAGACCAAATCAAAACTACTTTTGCTGATGTTGCTGGTTGTGACGAAGCAAAAGAAGATGTTAAAGAGCTGGTTGATTATCTAAAAGACGCGACTAAATTCCAAAAGTTAGGTGGACGTATCCCTACTGGTGTTTTATTAGTAGGTCCTCCTGGTACGGGTAAAACCTTGCTTGCTAAAGCGATTGCTGGCGAAGCGAAAGTACCTTTCTTTGCGATTTCAGGTTCTGATTTTGTTGAGATGTTTGTGGGTGTTGGTGCATCACGTGTACGTGATATGTTTGAGCAAGCAAAGAAATCTGCACCTTGTATCATCTTTATCGATGAGATCGATGCCGTAGGCCGTCAACGTGGTAGTGGTGTTGGTGGTGGTAACGATGAGCGTGAACAAACGTTAAACCAATTATTGGTTGAGATGGATGGTTTTGAAGGTAATGAAGGTATTATTGTCGTTGCAGCTACAAACAGACCTGATGTATTAGATGCCGCATTATTACGCCCAGGTCGTTTTGACCGTCAAGTGGTGGTTGGCTTGCCTGATGTACGTGGTCGTGAACAGATCTTAAATGTACATATGCGTAAAGTTCCTTTAGCGGATGACGTAGAAGCAAAAATTCTAGCGCGTGGTACACCTGGTTTCTCAGGTGCTGATTTAGCAAACCTTGTGAATGAAGCCGCGTTGTTTGCAGCTCGTTCAAATAAACGTACGATTACCAAAGAAGATTTCGAACAAGCACGCGATAAAATCTTAATGGGATCTGAGCGTCGTAGCTTGGTAATGCGTGAAGAAGATAAAGAATCAACTGCTTACCATGAAGCGGGACATGCAATTGTGGCTAAATTAGTGCCACAGCATCATCCTATTCATAAAGTAACAATTATTCCACGTGGTCGAGCGTTGGGTGTGACACAATTTTTACCAGAAGGTGATCAAATTAGTCAAAACCGCCAAGAGCTTGAAAGTAGTATCGCAGTTGCTTACGGTGGGCGAATTGCTGAAGAGCTTATCTACGGTAAAGACCGCGTTTCAACCGGTGCATCGCAAGATATTAAACAAGCATCTGCGATTGCTCGCGCAATGGTGACGGAGTGGGGCTTCTCAGAAAAATTAGGTCCAATTCTATTAACTGCTGAAGCGAACTCATTACGTTCAAATACGGTTTCCCATGAAACGGGTAAATTGATTGATGATGAAGTACGTAGTTTCATTGAAAGTAACTATCAACGTGCTTTCAAATTATTAACTGACAATCTTGATGTATTACATGCAATGAAAGATGCGTTAATGAAATATGAAACGATTGATGCTTTACAAGTAGATGACTTAATGGCGCGAGTTGAAGTACGTGCTCCTGCAGGGTGGGGAGACGAAAAGACTGAGCCAGCTAAAGAAACAACTGAGCCTAAAGCGGCAGTTGTAGAAGAAACGGTTAAAGCAGAAGAGACTGTATCTGAAGAAGTTGTGCAAGATGAACCTGTTGTTGCTGAAACAGAAGAACCGGTCATTACTAAAGCTGACTCTGAGCAGAAAAAAGAAGATAAATAACCTCGCAGTTATTTAAACATCAAAAAACCTAAGCTTGCTTAGGTTTTTTTTTAATTTAAAAATGAAAGGCATTCGTATTTATGCAATTGCAAAGTGGACATAAGACACTTGATTTAAGCACACCTCAAGTAATGGGGATTTTAAATGTTACTCCAGACTCTTTTTCCGATGGTGGAAACTTTTCCAATATTGATAACGCATTAATTCAAGCAACAAAAATGGTTGAGCAGGGCGCTACTATTATTGATATCGGTGGTGAGTCTACTCGCCCCGGTGCCGCTGATGTTGCAACTCAGGAAGAGTTAGATCGTGTATTGCCTGTGATTGAAAAAATATCGCAACAGTTAGATTGCTGGATCTCTATCGATACCAGTAAAGCTTCAGTAATGACCGAAGCTGTAAAAGCAGGGGCTAATATTATCAATGATGTTCGTGCTTTGCAGGAACAGGGGGCACTAGAAGCCGCAGTTGCAGCACAAGTACCTGTATGCTTAATGCATATGCAGGGAGCACCTCGTTCAATGCAAACTGCGCCACATTATGAAAACCTATTGGGAGATGTTGAAAGTTTTTTATTGGGGCGTGCTGAGACCTGTATCAACGCTGGCATTAAAAGAGATAATATAATATTAGATCTCGGCTTTGGCTTTGGTAAGCAGTTGAAGCATAATTTTGAACTGCTCGCAGCAACTAAACAATTTGTTGATTTAGGGTACCCGTTGTTAACCGGTGTTTCACGTAAATCAATGTTTGGGCATTTATTGAATCGTGATATAAATGAACGTCTTGCTGGAAGCTTGGCTGGCGCATTAATCGCAATACAGCAAGGTTCACAAATAATTCGAGTACATGATGTGGCTGAAACAGTTGATATCATCAAAGTATTACAACAAGTTAGCGCTTTTAACAAAAAATAATAAGAAGATTAGACATGAAAAAAAGATATTTTGGTACTGATGGTATCCGTGGAAAAGTAGGTGAGTCCTTAATTACACCTGAATTCGCACTTAAATTAGGTTGGGCTGCAGGTCGCGTATTAGCAAAATCAGGATCTAAAAAAGTATTAATTGGTAAAGATCCGCGTATCTCTGGATACATGCTAGAGGCTGCATTGCAGGCAGGTTTAACCGCTGCTGGCTTACGTCCTGTTTTAATGGGCCCAATGCCGACTCCTGCTATTGCCTACTTGACACGTACTTTCCGTGCAACTGCTGGTATCGTGATCAGTGCTTCTCATAATCCATTTTATGATAACGGCATTAAGTTTTTCTCGGACGAGGGTATCAAGCTCTCAGAGCAGAATGAGTTAGACATTGAAGCTGAGATTGATAAACCCCTTATATGTGTTGATTCTAGTGAGCTAGGTAAAGCGTATCGTATTAATGATGCAGCTGGGCGTTATATTGAATTTTGTAAGAGTACTTTCCCATCAAAGTATGATTTAAGTGGTCTTAAAATCGTAGTGGACTGTGCTCATGGTGCAACTTATCACATTGCACCGATGGTGATCAGTGAGTTGGGTGCTGATGTGATTGCGATGGGCGTTGAACCAGACGGCCTTAATATTAACTTAAATTGTGGCGCAACAAGCATGCAAGCGGTCTCTGAACGTGTCGTTGCAGAGCAAGCTGACTTTGGTATCGCTTTTGATGGTGATGGCGATCGTGTGATGATGGTTGATCATACCGGTTACGTGTTAGATGGTGATGAACTGCTTTACATTATTGCACGTGATAAGTTGCGAACTGGCAAACTTAAAGGTGGTGCAGTGGGTACAACTATGTCTAATTTAGGGTTAGAGCAAGCGCTAAAAACATTAGGCATTCCATTCGATCGCAGTGATGTTGGTGATAAACATGTAATGGAATTAATGGTAAAAAATGATTGGTGCATTGGCGCCGAAAATTCTGGGCACGTTATATGTTCAGATCTTTTACCAACTGGTGATGGTATTGTTTCTGGCTTACAAGTGATGAGTGCAATGTGTGGTAGTCGTATGACACTAAATGAACTACGCCAAGGCATAAAAAAATACCCACAAATTCTCTTAAATATCAGATTTAATAATGAAATCGATCCACTTCAAGATGAAGAGGTATTAGCCGAGGTTAAAGCTGTTGAAGCGTTATTAGAAGACAAAGGGCGTGTCTTGATTCGTAAATCAGGCACTGAACCTGTTTTCCGCGTGATGGTTGAAGCGGATGAAAAATCAGAGGTTGTGCAGGCTTATGCACAACAAATTGCAGATAAAGTTAAAGCGTAACTTGCTCTTTTGCATAAAAAACAAGCGAATAAGCTATTAAAGCAATAAAAGATTAAAAATGTCAGTTTATTGTCTTGTGGTTTGGGCCTGTTTTCAGTATTATTCGCCCGCTCTACTATTAGAGTGGGTAAGTTTCTAAGGAATATTAGGTATATTTTTATGTATGAAATACTGTTAGTCGTTTATTTAATTGTTTCAATTATTCTTGTTGGTTTCGTTTTGATTCAACAGGGTAAAGGTGCCGGTATGGGTGCTTCATTTGGCTCTGGTGCGTCAAATACAGTATTTGGTGCAGGTGGCGCGAGTAACTTTATGACAAAGACAACTGCACTTCTTGCTGTAGCCTTTTTTGTGTTAAGTCTTGTACTTGGTAACTTATCTACTAATAAAGTATCAGCTGATGATGCTTTCTCTGACCTAACAGTTGAACAAGCTGTTGAAGTGCCAGTAGAAGTAGATACCTCAACTCAAATTCCTGAGTAATAAAGTTTTAAAAAATGCGGATGTGGTGGAATTGGTAGACACGCAGCCTTGAGGGGGCTGTGGCTTAGGCCGTGAGAGTTCAAGTCTCTCCATCCGCACCAATTTTAAACCCAAAGTAACTGAGTTACTTTGGGTTTTTTTATATCTAATGCTCCCATCTTTTTCACGCAACTGATTTTCCTTGTGGGCACTTTACGAAGTGATGCAGTGCTACAAAAATAAGCATTGCTTAGCGACTAAAATCTGTTTATAATTCGCGCCATTAAGCGAACTGTAAATAAATATTTAACAGTTTGGCCATTCAGACCATTGGTTTTCACTCCAGGTCTCGCTTGTTTTATGCAAGCAACTGAATGAAGCTCCAATTTATTGGGGCTTTTTTGTTATTTACCTATCTGAAAAGCTCAAATAGGTAAGAAAAGATTAGGGCTATATGCCCTTTTTTTGTTTCTGAACCTAAATAATTAGGTATAAAAAGGGGATAGATTTGGCAAGTTTAGAACAACGATTAACTGAAATGTTTACACCAAGTGTAGAAGATTTAGGTTATGAATTAGTGGGTATTGAATATATCCGTGCAGGCAGTCACTCAACACTACGTGTTTACATTGACCAAGATGCGGGCATCTTAGTTGATGATTGTGCTGCTGTTAGCCGTCAAATCAGTGCGCTGATGGATGTTGAAGATCCAATCACTAATGAATACACATTAGAGGTTTCATCACCAGGCCTAGAGCGCCCTCTATTTAGTGCTGCACATTATGCTGCATTTGCTGGTGAAGAAGTAAAAATACAACTACGTATGCCAATTCAAAACCGTCGTAAATGGAAAGGCATTATCGACAGTGTTGAAGGCGAAATAATTTGTGTAAACGTTGATGGAACGCTTGAACGCTTTGCATTGAGTAACATCCAGAAAGCGAATATTGTTCCAAAATTTGATTAATTAAGGCGATGAAAGATGAATAATAAAGAGATTTTATTAGTCGTAGAAGCGGTATCTAACGAGAAAGGTCTTCCACGTGAAGCAATCTTTGAAGCACTAGAGAGCGCATTAGCGATTGCAACAAAAAAGAAATATGAGCAAGAGATTGAAGTACGTGTTGTTATTGACCGTGAAACGGGTGATTTCGAAACGTTCCGTCGTTGGTTAGTGCTAGCGCCAGATGCTGATATGGAAAACCCATGTTCAGAAATGACGTTCGAAGCAGCTGAATTTGATAACGCAGAGATTCAAATCGGTGAGTACATCGAAGATGAAATCGATTCTGTTAAGTTTGACCGTATTACGACACAAACTGCAAAACAAGTAATCGTACAAAAAGTACGTGAAGCTGAACGAGCTCAAGTAGTTGAGCAATATGCAGAGCAAAAAGGTGAGTTAATCACGGGTGTGGTAAAACGCATGAATCGTGAAAACATCCTGCTTGACCTTGGTGGTAACGCTGAAGCGGTTATCTTCCGTGACGAAATGTTACCTCGTGAAAATTTCCGTCCAGGTGATCGTTTACGTGGTTTGTTATTTGATGTTCGTCCAGAAGCACGTGGCGCACAATTATTTATGACACGTACACAACCAGAGATGTTGATTGAGCTATTCCGTTTGGAAGTGCCAGAAATTGCTGAAGAGATGATCGACCTAATGGGCGCTGCTCGCGATCCTGGTTCACGTGCAAAAATTGCAGTAAAATCAAACGACCAACGTATTGACCCAATTGGTGCTTGTGTTGGTATGCGTGGCGCACGTGTACAAGCTATCTCTAGTGAGTTAGGCGGCGAACGTGTTGACATCATCCTATGGGATGAAAATCCAGCGCAATTTGCAATCAATGCAATGTCGCCAGCTGAAGTTGCTTCTATTGTTGTTGATGAAGATACGCACAGTATGGATATCGCAGTTGAAGAAGAAAACTTAGCACAAGCGATTGGTCGTAACGGTCAAAATATTCGTTTAGCATCTGAGCTTACTGGTTGGGTATTAAACGTAATGACAGTTGCAGAGCTAAAAGCGAAGCACCAAGCTGAAGCTGATTCTGTTATCACGGTATTCACTGAATCACTTGAAGTTGATGAAGATTTTGCTGCTGTATTAGTTGAAGAAGGTTTTACTTCATTAGAAGAGATTGCCTACGTACCAGTTAATGAGCTACTTGCAATCGAAGGCTTTGACGAAGATATGGTTGAAGAGCTACGTACACGCGCTAAAGATGTTTTAGCAACAAAAGCGTTGGCGGTAGAAGAGAATCTAGAAGGTGCTAAACCTGCTGATGATCTACTTGCTCTTGAAGGCTTGGAACCTCATCTTGCATTTGTATTTGCAAGTAAAGGCGTTATCACACTTGAAGATCTTGCAGAGCAAGCGGTGGACGACCTAATTGAGATTGAAGAATTAAACGAAGAAAAAGCGGGTGAGCTTATTATGGCTGCACGTAACATCTGTTGGTTTAGCGAAGATGCTGAATAAGCACAGATAGGAGAAAATAATGTCAGATATTTTATTAAATGAGCTTGCAAAAGAGCTAAACAAATCAGCAGAAACGCTGGTTAAACAATTTGCTGATGCAGGTATTACTAAAAATGCATCGGATAAAGTAAGTTTAGCGGAAAAAGAAACACTAACGACTTACCTACAAAAGCAACATGGTGGTGAGCAAAAGAAAAAAATGACACTACAACGTAAAACTAAAACAACGTTAAACGTTAAAGGTCAATCTGTGAATGTTGAAGTTCGTAAAAAACGTACTTACGTAAAACGCACTGATACAGAAATTGCAGCTGAAAATGAAGAAAAAGCAGCAGAAGTAGCTGCTGAACAAGCTTTATTACAAGCTGAAGTAGATGCACAAAAAGCAATTGCTGAAAAAGCACAAGCTGAAAAATTAGCGGCTAAAAAAGAAGCTGATGAGAAAGCGAAAAAAGCAGCAGCTGCAAATAAAGAGAAGCAATCTACAGTGAAAGTTGAAAAGACAGCAGAACAAATTGAAGCTGAAAAAGAAGCTGAAGCGCTACTTAAAAAAGCGGATAAAGAAGCAACTGCAAAAGCTGAAAAAGAAGCTGAAGAGTTAACTGAAGTAGCGAAAAAATTAGCTGAAGAAAATGCAGAACGTTGGGCAAAAGAAGAAGCTGAACGTAAACGTTTAGAAGCGGCTCAAGATTTCCATATGACTTCTTCTAAAGAAGCGCAAGCAGCGGAAGATGCTTCTGATACGAAAGCTGAAGGTCCAAGCCGTCGTAAGAAGAAGAAAAAAGCACCTGCACCAGTTCCTGCTGCACAAGGTCGTCGTGGTCGTCGTGGTAAAAAATCACGTGTTGCTACACCTTCTGCTCTTCAACAAGCATTTGAAAAACCAGCTGCACCTGTTGAACGTGATATTAAAATTGGTGAAACAATTACCGTTGCTGAACTTGCTAATAAAATGGCAGTTAAAGCCGTTGAAGTTATCAAAGAGATGATGAAGATGGGCGCTATGGCGACTATCAACCAAGTTATCGACCAAGAAACTGCAACATTAGTAGCAGAAGAGATGGGCCACAAAGTTATTCTAACTAAAGAAAATGAGTTAGAAGAATCAGTAATGGCTGAAGCACAACAAGGCGGAGATAAAACATCTCGCGCACCTGTTGTTACTATCATGGGTCACGTTGACCACGGTAAAACATCACTACTAGATTACATCCGTCGTGCAAAAGTTGCAGATGGTGAAGCCGGTGGTATTACACAGCATATCGGTGCTTACCATGTAGATACTGATAAAGGTATGATTTCATTCCTAGATACTCCAGGACATGCTGCCTTTACATCAATGCGTTCACGTGGTGCTAAAGCGACAGATATCGTTGTACTAGTTGTTGCTGCCGACGATGGTGTTATGCCACAAACAATTGAAGCGATTCAGCATGCTAAAGCTGCTGGTGTTCCGCTAATTGTTGCAGTAAACAAAATTGATAAAGAAGGTATTGACTTAGATCGCGTTAAAACTGAGCTTTCTCAGCATGACGTTATCTCTGAAGAGTGGGGCGGTGACAATATCTTCGCACACGTTTCAGCTAAAGTGGGTACCGGTGTTGACGCGCTACTAGACAGCATTTTGCTACAAGCTGAAATGTTAGATTTAGAAGCGGTAGCAACAGGTCCTGCATCAGGTGTTGTTATCGAATCTCGTCTTGATAAAGGTCGTGGTCCAGTTGCTTCTATCCTTGTACAACAAGGTCAATTGAAGCAAGGCGATATCGTTCTTTGTGGTCTTGAGTACGGACGCGTTCGTGCAATGCGTGATGAGAATGGTAAGCCAATCGAATCTGCTGGTCCTTCGATTCCAGTTGAAGTATTAGGTCTTTCTGGTGTACCGCAAGCGGGTGATGAAGCGTCTGTTGTTAAAGATGAGAAAAAAGCTCGTGAAGTTGCGCTTTACCGTCAAGGTAAATTCCGCGATATCAAACTTGCTCGTCAACAGAAAGCAAAACTTGATAACATGTTCTCTAACATGGAAGCTGGCGAAGTTTCTGAACTTAACATCGTACTTAAGTCTGATGTACAAGGTTCACTTGAAGCGATTACTGAATCACTAAACAAACTATCTACTGATGAAGTTAAAGTAAACATTATCGGTCGTGGTGTTGGTGGTATTACAGAAACAGATGCATCTTTAGCATCGGCTTCTGGCGCAATCGTAATTGGTTTCAACGTACGTGCTGATGCATCTGCGCGTAAATTGATTGATAACGAAGCGGTTGACCTGCATTACTACAGCATCATCTACGATCTAATCGATGAAGTTCGTTCTGCTATGGGTGGTTTATTATCACCTGAGTTCAAACAAGAGATCACTGGTATTGCTGACGTACGTGAAGTCTTCAAATCACCTAAGATTGGCTTAATCGCTGGTTGTATGGTAACTGAAGGTAGCATCAAGCGTAACAACCCTATCCGTGTATTACGTGAAAACATCGTAATTTACGAAGGTGTGCTTGAGTCTCTACGTCGCTTTAAAGATGACGCAGAAACAGTACGTAACGGTATGGAATGTGGTATCGGCGTTAAGAACTACAATGACGTACGTGTTGGTGACCAAATCGAAGTATTTGAAATTATTGAAGTTAAACGTACTCTTTAATTTAAAGTCAGCATAATTTGAACAATGGAGGCTGTGTGCCTCCATTGTTGTTTATAAAGAATAATGATCAAGCAATTGATCTAGGAGTAAATAATGGCGAATGATTACAGCCGTACCTCACGTGTATCGCAACAGGTTCAAAAAGAACTTGCACGCATCTTACAGCAAGAAGTTAAAGACCCACGCATCGGCATGGTTACTATCTCTGGTGTTGATATCACACGTGATTTAGCTTACGCAAAAGTATTCGTAACGTTCTTAACAATTGGCGACCAAACTAACGAAGAATCTCTAGAGGGTTTAAACTCTGCTGCAGGTTACATTCGTCGTTTATTAGGTAAAGCAATGCGTTTACGTATCGTGCCTGAAGTACGTTTTTGTTTTGACGAAACCCTAACAGAAGGTCTACGTATTTCTGAGCTTGTTAGTGGTGCAGTTAAAAATGATAAAGTGAAGATCGTAGAATCTGGTCGTGTTGATGAAGAAGAAGAGTCAAGCGAGCAAGAGGAAAAAGCATAATGGCAAGGCGTGGTAAAGGTCGTAGCATTAATGGGGTTGTCTTATTAGATAAACCTACAGATATTAGCTCTAACCATGCATTGCAACGTGTGAAACGCATCTTTTTTGCAAATAAAGCGGGCCATACTGGTGCGCTTGATCCACTTGCAACGGGCATGTTACCAATCTGTTTAGGTGAAGCGACAAAGTTTTCACAGTTCTTATTGGATTCAGATAAGCGTTATATCGTTACTGCAAAACTAGGCGTACGCACTGATACTAGTGATTCGCAAGGTGAAGTGGTTTGTGAAAAGCCGGTTTCTGTCACACAGGAACAACTCGATGTGGCGCTAGATACATTCCGTGGCGATATTATGCAAGTTCCTTCAATGTATTCAGCATTGAAATTTGAAGGAAAACCTCTGTATAAATATGCGCGTGCAGGTATCACCATCGATCGTCCTGCTCGCCCAATCACTGTTTATGAAATCAATCAATTACGCTTTGAAGGTGATGAAGTTGATTTAGATATCCATGTTAGTAAAGGTACTTATATCCGTACTATTACTGACGATTTAGGTGAATTACTTGGCTGTGGTGCGCATGTTTCTATGTTGCGTCGTACTCAGGTTGCTGATTACCCTTATGATCGTATGGTAACGCTTGAGCAATTAAACGCATTAATAGATCAAGCTAATGAGCAAGAGATCAGCCCTTATGATTTGTTAGATCCACTTTTGCTTGATATGGACACTGCGGTAAAAAACTACCCAGAAGTTAATATCAGTGATGAGATGGGTGATTACATGCTGCATGGTCAACCGGTGCAAGTATTTGGTGCTCCTGATGATACGCTAGTGCGTATTACCGTCGGTGATGCACGTACCTTTATCGGTATGGGGCAGATGAATGATGATGGTCTTATTGCACCGAAACGCCTCGTTAACCTATGATTTTTCAGATTGTCGCTATTTAGTCAAGCCTCTGCGTTGAAAGTACTTACTTGGGAAACCTAGGACCGTGCTTTCGCTTTAATGCTTGTCTAGCCCTGAAAAGCCATTATTGATCCAATATCTTTAAAGCTAATTTAAGACTCTATTATGACTAAACTTGATTTCTCTTCTATTAACAAATCTTCTGCTAAATCTTTTAATGAGCAGAAGAATATGATTAAAAAGATTGGTAAGGGGCAAACTGTTTTTTGCGCCACCTGTAAGCAACCGTTACAACTATGTGTTTCTAGTGAAGGTGAAAACGGTGTGAAGTGTGAAAAAGGTTGTACCCAAATAGGTTTAGAAGTAGAAGCTTAGATAGGGTGTGTTTCTATAATAAAAAGCCCGATTAACCGAGATGTTAATCGGGCTTTTTTGTCATTTCAATTTCTGTTCTAAGTGCAAGTATAAGCAATCTTTATTGCCAATCCACCTTGTGATGTTTCGCGGTATTTTGCGTTCATATCTTTGCCAGTTTCATACATCGTTTCAATCACTTTATCGAGTGAAACACAAGATACAGATTGTCGACGCATTGCCATACGTGAAGCATTAATCGCTTTCATTGCAGAAATAGCATTACGTTCAATACAAGGTACTTGCACTTGTCCTGCTACAGGGTCGCAGGTTAATCCAAGGTGATGCTCCATTGCAATTTCTGCTGCTTCTGTAACTTGGTCCGGTGTCCCGCCCATAATTTCAGTTAAGCCAGCAGCTGCCATTGAACATGAAACACCTATTTCACCCTGACAACCTACTTCTGCACCTGATATAGAGGCATTGCCCTTAAACAGTCCACCTACCGCAGAGGCAGTTAAAAAGAAGCGACTATATTGGTCGGCTTCTACTTTTGCTACGAATTTATCATAGTATGCAAGTACTGCTGGGATAATACCTGCTGCACCATTGGTTGGCGCGGTAACAACACGTCCACCGGCGGCATTTTCTTCGCTAACGGCCAGCGCAAACATGTTTACCCAATCAATCAATATCATGGGATCTGCGAGCATATTGTTATTAATGGCAAGCTGTCTGTTTAGTGCTGGAGCACGGCGAGGGACGCGTAACGGACCTGCTAAAAGCCCATCTGTTGCACAACCACGCTCAATACCTTCCACCATTGTTTTCCATATTTTTTCAAAACGTTCATCAATATGTGCTTTATTATGGCGTGTAAGCTCATTCTTCATCATTAATGAACTGATAGTGATGTTGTTATCGCTGCAATGCTTAAGGAGTTCTTTGGCGCTGTTAAATGCATAAGGAACATTTTCTTGACTGGATTGTTGATCGTAAAAATGACTCTCTTCTACAATAAAACCGCCACCCGTCGAGTAATAGGTCTGTGAGAATATTTCTTTATCGTCAACAAAGGCATGTAGCACTAACCCATTTTCATGTAATGGTAGTGCTTCATTAATGAAATTAATTGTACCACGAGGGAAAGCAATAGTATGGTTATCTAAATCAAGTGCGAGTGTTTCGGTTGTTTCAACCGCTTTAATAAAATCAGAGATGATATCTAAATCCACATGCTCAGGCTCAAACCCTGCAAGGCCTAAAATAATCGCTAAATCTGTATTATGGCCTTTACCAGTTAATGATAAGGAACCATGAATATCGACACTGACGGCAGTGATATTGGTCAGTTTTACTTCCTGTTGTAGCGCATCAATAAATTGTTTTGCTGCTTTCATAGGACCTAATGTGTGAGAACTAGACGGGCCAATACCAATCTTGAAAATATCGAAGACGCTGTACATAATTTATTACCTTGTAATAACAACTAACTTTTAACGGGGTGAGTTGATAGGGGGGATAGCGGGAGAGTTCATCATCACTCTCCCGTTTAATGACTCGTTAAACGGCCAATTTAAAAAAGATTGCAGAGATAGCGACAAAACCCATGCATGTGATAAAGATATTAGCAATTGTACCTTGGTATTTTGCCATCGCAGGTACACGCTTGATTGCATACATTGGCATTAAGAATAAAATCGTAGCGATAATTGGTCCGCCTAGATTTTCAATCATGCCTAATACGCCGGGGTTTAGTACTGAAACCAACCAAAGTGTTGTGAACATAAAGCCAATAGTGAAACGATTCACAGCTTTAAGGCTAATTTCTTTGCCCATTGATTTTGCTTGTTTAAGAATGATTCCGTTCATACCCTCACGTGCACCTAAGTAGTGTCCAAAGAATGAAGAGATAATCGCAACAAAAGCAACAATAGGGCCGAAGTAAGCAATAAGTGGGCTACCATGCACGTTTGCAAGGTAAGAAAGTACTGGTAAGTTTTGAGCTTTAGCGTCTGCTAACATGTCTGGTGTAAGGCTAAGTACAACAGAAAATACGAAGAACATTACAAAGCCTAATAACATTGCTGAAGTACGTTTTAAAATAGCATCTGACTTTTCAACTGCGCGGTCACCATACTGCTCACGCTGCTTAGTTGCAAAGCTACTTACAGCAGGAGAATGGTTAAATGAAAACACAAGTACTGGGATCGTTAACCAAAGTGTTGTTGTGAAATCAACAGCGCTTGGCACTTGGCTGACGGCTGAAAGGTTCCAGTCAGGGATAAGGAATAAAGACATACCAAAGAGGATAAATACGAGTGGGTATACTAAGAACTGAGTGATCTTAAGCATTAATTTTTCACCACTAAGCATCACCGACATCATACCCACAATCAGGATGATTGATAGTAACCAGCGTGCAGGAGATTCCATACCTAATTGGTGAACCATAAAGCTATCGACAGTATTAGTGATGCTGACACCGTAGATAAGTACGATCGGGTAGATAGCAAAGAAATAAAGTAAGGTAATTAATTTCCCTGCGCCTGTACCAAAATGTTCTTCAACGACATCTGTGATATCGGAATTTGGGTTGTTTGAAGATAAAACGAAACGTGAAAGGTTACGATGTGCCCAGTAGATCATTGGGCCAACTACGAGTGCCATGACAACTAAAGGCCAAAAACCACCTAATCCTGCATTAATCGGTAAGAAAAGAATACCAGCACCAACAGCGGTACCAAAGAGGCTTAACATCCAAGTTGTATCTTGTTTGTTCCAGCGATTTATATCGAGTTTTTCAGTTTGGGGAGTATTGGTAGCGCCTGCATTTAACTCAGGGGTTATTGCTGTTTGTTCGTTCATCATAAATACCTTAAACATTGCCTCCGTTTAAAGTATTCATTACTTCTCAGAGGTGTTTGTGAGTTGTATTCACCTCTAATTCAATTCCGTTCGTACTAAAGAGTAAAGCTGTCGTGTCATTTTGACGGCGCCATTTAAACGTATTCATTTCTCTGTGTATATGATTTTTATTGGTGTTTTTGTCGTTTACGGCTTTACTGATTAAAAATGAGCGATGCATCACGTTGTTAGTCTTTTTGAAGTTGGTTTGGTTTAATCTTATACCAGTTGTATTTTGTTGAAGTGAGTATTTTCGGTAGTTGAAGGGGTTTTTAGTGTTGTTTTCTGGTAAAACCATTTTACCTTGTGTGATAAATTGAAGTAAAAAACGTTTATCGTTTCATAAATAAATAAAAGAAATTATTTTCTTTTATTTTTGCGTCACAAATTTTTGCCTGTGATGTTTTGTTGTTTTTTGTGGGTGGGGTCTTTCACTGTATAGGGTGGAGAGGGGCGTGTTTTCTAACAAATCGTTAAGTGCAAGAGAACTGATAATAGTCCTCTTGATAGCGCATTAACATTGACCTTAAATAAATCTATTTATCCTTTTTATCGTCAATAAGAATACTGAATATTTGCTTATTAGATAATATTTGTTGTGTAACAAAGTTATCAGGAATACATCTAAACAATGATATTTTTGCTTTGCACATCATAGTTGTTAAGGTTATCTTAAAGTGAACGGCTTTATCGGTGATGAGCAGTGATTATGAGCATTATCCGATAGAGGTAAAAATAAATTCATTATTAAGGGATTACAAAATGAAATTAAATTCAATCTATAAAGCAGCAGCATTATCAACACTTTTATTATGTTCTAGCTTACAAGCTAAAACCGTTTATGTCGCAACCACTGCGATAGTTGAACATCCTGCGTTAGATGCTGTTCGTGATGGCATCAAGGCGGTGTTAAATGAAAATGGTTATACCGATGAAAACCTTAAATTCACCTACGAAAGTGCACAGGGACAACCCGCTATCGCTGCACAAATTGCGCGTAAAATGGTCGGTGATGAACCCGATGTGATTGTCGCTATTGCAACGCCTTCGGCTCAAGCCGCAGTGAGTGCAAGTAAAAATATCCCGGTTGTATTCTCTGCTGTAACAGACCCCGTTGGCGCTAAATTAGTACCAAGTTTAACCAAGCCTGGTAGTAATGTGACTGGTTTATCAGACATGGTTAACGTCAAGCAACATCTCGCGCTAATTAAAGAGTTTTTACCAAACCTAAAATCAGTGGGCGTCCCTTATAATCCGGGTGAAGCTAACTCTGTTTCTATTGTTACGGCATTAAAAGCAGCTGCATCGGAAATGGGCATTGAAATTATTGAGTCAGCAGCACCTAAGTCATCCGACGTAATGATTGCAACTAAACAATTGATTGGTAAAGTCGATGCGATTTACTGTCCAACGGATAATACTATTATCAGTGCATTTGAGTCGGTTGTAAAAGTGGGCATTGATTCACAAACCCCCGTTTTTGCTGCAGATACAGGCTCTGTTGAGCGTGGCGCAGTTGCCGCGGTTGGTTACGACTATGGTGATTTAGGCCGTCAAACAGGTGATCTCGTTATACGTATCTTAAAAGGTGAAAAACCAGGTATGATCGATGTGAAAATGGCTGAAGGTACTGACTTATTTGTTAATACTAAAATGGCTGCGCGAATGGGTGTAACTGTACCAGAAGCGGTACTTGCACGTGCCACTAAAGTCATTAAATAATAAGTAGTTATCACTATGTCTGTTTTTGCTTTTTTAGGAACGTTAGAAATAGGATTCATCTATGGCTTAGTTGCCATAGGTGTCTATATCACTTTCCGTATTTTAGACTTTCCCGATTTAACGGTTGATGGCAGTTTCACCTTGGGTGCCGCTGTTACTGCAACATTGATCGTTGCGGGACAAAATGTTTTTTTAGCAACCTTGTTAGGGACGTTAGCTGCATCTTGTGCTGGTTTGCTTACCGCATGGTTAAACCTACGCTTTAATATTCTCCACTTGCTCGCCAGTATATTAACTATGACGGCACTGTATACGATTAATTTACGTGTCATGGGTAAACCCAATGTCGCTTTAATTATGGAACCAACAATATTAACGCCTTTTGAAGGAATTTTTGGTATTCCTGATATGTATATGAAAGTCATATTTGTTGCAATTTGTGCGGTGCTAGCTGCGTTATTGGTTGCTTGGTTTTTAAATACCCAATATGGCTTAGCGATGCGTGCCGTTGGTTCAAACAAACGTATGGCACAAGCAAATGGTATCGTCGTGACTGAGAAGGTCTACGTTGGTTTAGCGCTATCTAATGGTTTAGTTGGCTTAGCGGGAGCATTGTTTGCTCAAACCAATGGTTTTGCAGATTCAACCATGGGTATCGGTACCATTGTTGTTGGTTTAGCTGCGGTGATTATCGGTCAATCATTGTTTGCGAGTCGCTCGATGTGGGTCATCGTATTAAGTTGTATTGTTGGCTCTATCTTATATCGTGTTGCTGTTTCATTAGCACTAAATGCTGACTTCTTAGGCTTTAAAGCGTCAGATTTAAACTTGATCACCGCTGTTTTAGTGGCACTTGCATTGGTCTTCCCTAAACTACGTAGTGAGTGGAAAGCCAAACAAGCAGAGAGGAATAATGGATGATTCGTTGTAATAATTTACACGTTACTTTTAACCATGGGTTACCAACAGAGAAGTTGGCATTAAGGGGCGTCGATCTAACTATTCCTTCGGGCGAGTTTGTCACTGTTATTGGCTCCAATGGTGCGGGTAAATCGACACTACTTAATACCATTGCCGGAGATATAAGAACCACCAGAGGTGATATTTTCTTTGGTGATCGTAATGTGACGAAGTTGCCAGCAACAGGCCGCACGAAAGATATCGCTCGTGTTTTTCAAGATCCTCTAGCGGGTACTTGCGGCGATTTAACCGTTGAAGAGAATATGTCGCTTGCTTATGGGCGAGGTAAAAGAGGGACGCTCTCTTTTGCACTTAACAATAAGCTACGCGCAATCTTTAAAGAACAATTAAGTCGTCTTAACCTCGGCCTTGAAGACCGTTTAGACAGTGAGATGGGGCTTTTATCCGGTGGTCAACGTCAGTCGGTCAGTTTGTTAATGTCAGCACTACAGCCAAGCAGTATTTTGTTATTGGATGAGCATACTGCCGCACTAGATCCTAAAACCGCCGCGTTAATCATGGATATATCATCACAAATCATTGCCGAAAAGCAATTGACGGTAATGATGGTGACGCACTCTATGCGCCAAGCATTAGATCATGGTTCTCGCACTGTGATGTTGCATGAAGGCAAGATTATCTTTGATTTAGAAGGTAAAGAGCGTGCTAATTATGAAGTGAAAGATCTACTTAATTTGTTTGCACAGGCGCGTAATGACGGTGAAGAGCTTGACGATGATAAATTGCTTTTAGGCAGTTAATTAATAGCGGCGAAATTAACGTGAATAAGTATTGATTAATTAATTAATACGCCGTAAAATTCGCCGTTCACTTTATCGCTGAATTAGTGATCGGCGATAATAATTTAAATAGGTTATTCACATAACCACAAAATATCGGAGTATGTTATGTCACTAAGTGCAGAACAGAAAGCTGAAATTGTAGCAAAATTTGGTCGCGCAGAAGGCGATACTGGTTCATCTGAAGTACAAGTTGCTTTGTACACAGCTCAAATCAACCACCTTCAAGGTCACTTCAAAGAGCACATCCATGATCACCACAGCCGTCGTGGTCTATTACGCATGGTTGCTCAGCGTCGTAAATTACTTGATTACCTTAAGCGTAAAGACGTTGTTGCTTACACAGCACTTATCGCAGAACTAGGTCTACGTCGTTAATTTCGACTTAACCTTGTTAATGAAAAGAGCCTTATGGCTCTTTTTTTGTATCTGGAGTTTGGGAAATGCTATCAAGCGATCAGCTTTCAAGCTTTCAACAAACGGCTAACCACTAACAACAGCCTCTAGCCCTCAGCTGTCTTGTTTCTCTTGCCAAGCTTTGGCTTTATTAATTAATGGCACGATGCTCGAACCCTGTATCAAGATAGAGAAAAATACCACCGAATAGGTCATCACCAGAATGATCTCGCGCACATCGATCTGCTTATCAGGAATCACCATGACGCCGGCAGGAATAACCATCGCCATCGCTAATGCAAGTCCGCCTCGTAAACCACCCCAGGTTAAAATTGATACCGAGTAGGGGTTATATTGACGAAATCGTTGAAATCCTACGTAGGAAAGCTTAATGCTTAAGTAACGTGCAATTAATACAATTGGAATCGCAATCACCATCAATATCCAATCCTCTTGATGAAAGCTGTATTGCAACATACTCAGGCCAATTAATAGAAAGAGAATGCCGTTTAAAAATTCATCCACCAACTCCCAAAATCCATCAAGTAAAACCTTACCTTCATCTGAAAAGCCTTTTATGCGTGTCCAGTTACCGATCATAATCCCCGATACAACCATCGCCAAAGGACCGGATACACCGAGTGTACCCGCCAATACATAACCTGCGGTTGGGATACCGATAGTTAATAAAAGTTCCATCGAGTGGTCGTTGGCTGCGCGGATCAGGAAATGAAACAGTACGCCTAAAACCAAACCATAAACAATACCGCCAATCGCCTCATGTAAAAAAACACCACTCACGCTGGCTACCGAGACATCTCCACCAGAAAAAGCAATGCTATACAAAGTAATAAAAATAACTAAGCCAAAGCCATCATTAAATAGGGATTCACCCTCTATTTGTGTAGAGATGCGTTTTGGTGCATTGAGTTTTTTTACTATGGCTAATACCGCGATCGGATCCGTTGGAGAGATGAGGGCACCAAAAAGAAGACAATAAATAAGGTCGAATTGAAAACCTAAAAGCTGGCAACTATAAAATAGGACATAACCGATAAAAAACGTTGAAAAAAGTGTCGCCCCAAGCGCTAATACGGTGATTTCCCATTTCTGATCTTTAATATTACTGATCTTAATATTTAATCCGCCAGCGAATAATAGAAAGCCTAAAATGCCATCTAAGAGAAAGCTATTAAAGTCTATTTTTACAAGTTGCTCGGCCGCATGTGTTTCTAATGCGGTAAAGCCATTTTTACCTGCAATTACAATAATAAGGGATAAGATTAATGAGCCTGCCGTGATAGCAATCGTATTTTGCATCTTACCTATTTTAGTATTTAAAAAGGCGATCAATATTGCTGCGGCACCAAGAAAGCAAAGCGTTGCATAGACTGTCATAGTAATCTCATCTTTTAGAAATAGGGCTAACTGGAGGCTAAGTATAGTTAATTACGCCATTTTGGTATTAATTGCTAAGGTTAAAAAAGCGTATGGTTATACTTTACTGTTTTTAAGGAAATTACTGAATTTATTTTTTGAGCATTTCCGCTTTTAAAAGTATTATTTTTGTCACCTTGTTGTTGATTTTTTTCATAATTACATGAATAACTTAAGTCATTATTTAGTATAATATGAGGTCATTGTTGCCTGCATTCTGAATCATTCATTGCAGATCTAAAGTAACGCTGAAATCTACTCTAAACTTACTAATATAAACCTTAAAACGGAGAAAGTATGTCTTTTGAAATGATAATGATCGGGGTTGCTAGCTTAGTGGCTATTGGTATCTTATTACACCATCCCTCGAAAACAGTCGGTATCCCGTCGTTAATTATTTTTATGTGTGTCGGTTTGGTTTTTGGTAATGGCGAGTTTGATTTTGTTTACGATAATTTACAATTAACCTCTTTTATTGGTGGCATGGCGTTAAATGTCATTGTCTTTGTTGGGGGGTTAAATACATCCACTAAGAGCATTAAATTAGCTTGGAAAGAGGGCGGTACTTTATCCAGTGCAGGGGTGTTATTAACGACGCTATTCTTCTCTGTGATCTTATATTATTTATTAGATTTTAATTATTTAACCTGCCTGCTTTTTGCTGCGGTTGTTTCATCGACAGATGCCGCTGCTGTTTTTTCTATCTTAGAATCAAAAAAACTAAAACTAAAAGAAAATACGGATACCGTTTTAGAGTTTGAATCGGCGACGAACGACCCTGTGGCACTGTTAATGGTGGTTATGCTGACTGATATTCTCGTGAGCAGCACTGGTCTTGCCCCTACCATTTCTAGTATTAGTGTTTTATTAGCTCAGCAGATTTTATTTGGTGCGATTGTTGGCTTTGTTTTAGGTAAATTATGCGTAATAGCGCTTAATCATATTAAATTAGAAGAATACGGTTTAATTCCCGTGTTTATTTTAGCGTGTTTCACTATCACTGTTTATGGCACTGAGGTCATTGGTGGCAATGTATTAGTGGCGGTATATATCGCGGGTGTGGTGATCGGTAATCAACTGGTACGTGGTTGCGAAGTAAATAAACACTTTTTCAATGGTCTTGCTTGGTTAGCGCAGTCATTGATGTTTATTTTGATTGGTTTGCAAATTTTCCCACAAAACTTAATGCAGGTATTTTGGATCTCAGTCATCCCTGCGCTGCTGCTTATTTTTATTGCAAGACCACTCGCTGTACAAATTTGTTATTTGCCTTTTACAAAAGCAACGTGGAAGAAACGCTTGTTTATCTCATCGATTGGGTTAAAAGGCGCAACACCGATCGTGTTTGCATTGATCCCCGCTACCGCTGGTATTGAAGGCTCTGTAGAGATGATACACATGGTGTTCTTTGTGGTGTTATTTTCGGTGCTATTACAAGGTGGCGCGATTGAGCCACTAGCGAAGAAACTAGGTTTAGTGAAAGACGATAAGTAATAAGGTAATAAAAAGCCAGACAGGAATATGTCTGGCTTGAAGTGCTAACCATTTGTGTTAGCGGTAGTTTTCAACTTCTTTTACCTCTTCAGGGCGTTGATAATGTTCTCTCTTGAGGCTTAACAATTCCGGTACTGTTGCCGAAATACAGACCGATGAAAATGTACCTACTAAAATACCGGTGAAGAGGGCAATAGAGAAACCTTCTAAAGGTTGCCCTGCTAATAACCAAATAGCAGATACAGTGCCTAATGTTGTACCTGATGTAATTAAAGTACGTGTTAAAGTTGATAAAATAGCACTGTTAATTATCTCATTTAAGCTTCCTTTCATTTTTGTTCTGAGCATCTCTCGAATCCTATCGGATATAACAATCGAATCATTCAATGAATAACCAATCACCGCAAGTAATGCAGCTAATACGGTTAGGTCAAATTCGATTTGTAATAAAGAGAAAATACCTAACACAATAATAATGTCATGAAACAGTGCGGCAACAGAGCCACTTGCTAAGCGCCATTCGAATCGCAATGATAGGTACAGTAACATCGCGATTAATGATGCGATGATTGCTAATGCGCCTGCTTCAAAAAGCTCATCACCGACTTGCGGTCCGATAACACTCGCGCTTAATACTTCAACGGAAAAGTCGGCATCGAGATTGCCCATTAGCAATGAGGTTTCAGGCATCTTTTCGCTATCAATGCCTTGGCGTATTGACCATTGTAAATCACTGCCTACATTAATTAATGAAAAAGGAGTGTCTATCACTTCGCTCAAGGCTGTTTGTAATTGCGTTTCGCTGACTGGTTGATCAGTTTGTATCTCGGTAATAACGCCCCCGGTGAAGTCGACCGCGAAATTAAACCCTTTAAATTGGATAGTTAGTAGTGAAAATAAAATAATGACTAATGAGCTATAAAAGCCGATATAGCGCGCTAAGGTAAAGCCTGTTTTAGTTGTTTTCATAAGTTTCTCCTACTTCTTTAATTCAGGTAATTTAGTGATAAACGTATTCACTAAAGCGCGCGAGACATAGATACCTGTAAACATACTGCTTAAGATCCCAAAGCCTAGAGTAATAGCAAAGCCTTTTATAGGGCCATAACCGACGGAAAATAAAATGAGGGCAATAATCAGCGAAGTGATATTGGCATCCATAATGGTACTTAATGCATTTTTATAGCCATGATGAATGGCAAGCGCGGTGCTTTTTCCTCGTTTGAGTTCCTCTTTAATACGCTCAAAAATAAGCACGTTGGTATCAATGGCCATACCAATCGTTAATACAAAACCTGCAATGCCTGGTAGGGTTAAAACCGCGCCTGGTACCAATGATAATAAACCGAGTAAACAAACCACATTTAGAATCAATGCAACATTGGCGATTAAGCCTAATTTACGATACCAAAGTGCCATAAACACTAACATCATGCTTAAACCTAGCATGATTGCCGCCATGCCATTGTTAATGTTTTGCTCGCCAAGTGAGGGCCCAAGTGTACGCTCTTCAACAATCGTAACGGGTGCTGTTAAACTACCTGATTTAAGTAACATGGCTAAATCTTGTGTTGCTTGTACACTTTCCATGCCACTAATTGTAAATCGCGAACCAAGGTGTGCTTGTATTGTTGCAACGCTAATGACTTTGCTATTTTTCTCTAATTCACCTTGCTCATTTTGTTGATATTCGGAATACAGTGTTGCCATCGGTTTACCGATATTATCTTTTGTAAAGTCCGACATTAATTTACCGCCAGCGCTATCTAAAGTAATAAACACTTCTGGTAGGCCCATCTCTCCAAACTGAGATCGTGCATCAGTGATATGTGTGCCAGATAAGATAGGTGAGTTATTGAGGCGTACCATTTCACCAGAATTACTTTTATATAAACTGCCACCTTGTGCTTGCAGTTGATGGAAGTCTAGCGAAGCGGTTGCGCCAATAATACGTCTTGCTTGTGAAGGGTCTTGTACACCAGGCAGTTCAATACGTATGAAGTTATTACCTTGTCGTTGTACGACAGCTTCAGTGATACCAAGCGCTTCAATTCTATCGCGCATAGTCGTAATATTCTGACGCATTAACTCTTGATGGTAGGTTTGAGCGAATTGGTCATTGGTGCTGATGATGATCTCTCTAGCACTATTTTTTGTTTGCGATAGCTCAGGGTAAAGCGTGGTGAGTTCAGCCATCACTTCAATAATTTGTTGATCCACTCGTGCTGGGTAACGTAATACAGTTGAACCATCTTGCAGGGTGCCAATACGTGCACCACGAGCTTTATATTCACGTAGTAACTGGCTGAGATCCTCTTTTATTTTCACCTCTCGCTCAGCAATGGCTGCATCGGTATCAACAGCCATGACAAATTGTACGCCGCCACGTAAATCTAACCCTAATTTAACGGGCTTAGCACCCACCTTTTTTAACCAACTTGGGCTTGCTGATTCCATTGCCATTGCCACACTGTAATCATCGCCTAATAAAGAATCTAAGATATCGCGAGCATTTTGCTGTTGGCTTTCATCTTCAAGTAATACGATGTTTTGATTGCGTTTTTGTTCAATCAGTTCAACACCAATACCGCGTTCAGATAGCTGGTTAAAAATAGTGGTGCTACTAAGCATGACGGCGTCATTTGAATTACTTTGTATATGCAGTGCTGCTTTCTCACCAAACCAGTTAGGTAAAGCATTTAAGCCAAGAATGACAAGCGTGAAAATAATCACTATATATTGCCATTTAGAGTAACGATTAATCGTTTTATGTGGTTGTTTCATAGGAACCTCAACATGCATAACAATGAATGCATGTAGTAAAATAAAATTATTAGCCACGGAGTAACGATTGATGCTGAATAGATGAATGTATATTTTCCATCATAGAAATTTCAGCGTAAACGAACCCCATAAAGTGGTGTTAGAACGATAAATTTATAATATTGCTACGGGTTTTAAGTAAAGTACTTACCCAAAAGCAGGAGGTTAACTAAGGTGGTAGGTGTTTTTGGCAGTGTATAAACTATTACTTTCTTTCCAGCCAGATAGTCGAGAACTATTACCAGAGAATGACATAAACCAAGCAGGAGGAGTTTCTGCTAGTGTATTTTCATTATTTTCAAAAATATCAAGCTGTGCAGTTAATAATGCGTAGACAAATATGTAATCAGGTGACTGAAACTGTTTATAGTTTAATAAATTTGCACGAAGAGGTGTTATAAAATCAATTAATTCACCTTGCTGATCAGAGACTGGCTGTAGAGATGAGTCTTTGGTTTCTATTAACTCTGTTTCTAAAACGTAACTATCAGAAATAGCCATGTTCAAATTTTGGTTGTCACTCATCAACTCAATCGATTTTGCCTGAGGCACCGATAAGTTATTTTCTACGACGTCAGAAAAGACTGAAGTAGATAAAAATAGTGTGATGAATATTGCAACTATTCGAAACAAATTTGTCTATTTCCTATTAACAGAGTAGGAGCTGATTATACCCATTGAAAGGGCTAACACAACCCAACCATCAGAATTAAATGAGCAAAAAAATAGATTAAAGTGCCAATAATAAACAAACCGTAAAATTAACAGTACGCTATATTTCATTGGCTGATTATTAACCCTAAAAAAAAACAGCAAAAATGTTTTAAAGCAAAGCCTTTGACGTATACTATGGGCGCGATAAAAAGCAAAATGAAAATAATACTATTAAAGGAAAAAAAATGACTCCTATTGTTAAAAGTTTTCAGTATGGCGAACATACTGTAACACTAGAAACTGGCGTAATTGCACGCCAAGCGACTGCCGCTGTAATGTGTAGCATGGACGATACGTGTGTATTCGTTTCTGTTGTTGGTAAAAATGCAGATGATCAAGAGCGTGATTTCTTCCCTCTTACTGTTAACTACCAAGAAAAAACATACGCTGCAGGTAAAATTCCAGGTGGTTTCTTCAAACGTGAAGGCCGCCCATCTGAAGAAGAAACGTTAATTGCACGTCTTATTGACCGTCCAGTTCGTCCTCTTTTCCCTGAAGGTTTCAAAAACGAAGTACAAGTGATTGCAACTGTTGTTTCAATCAACCCAGAAGTTAACCCAGATATCGTTGCAATGATCGCAACATCTGCGGCTCTTTCTATCTCTGGTATGCCTTTTAACGGTCCTATCGGTTGTGCTCGTGTTGGTTACAAAGAAGGTCAATACCTACTTAACCCAACTAAAACAGAATTAGAAACAAGTGATCTTAACCTTGTTGTATCTGGTACTGATAACGCTGTATTAATGGTTGAATCTGAAGCTGCTATCCTAAGCGAAGACGTAATGTTAGGCGCTGTTGTATACGGTCACGATGAGCAACAAGTTGTTGTTGAAGCAATCAAAGCATTCGCTGCAGAAGTTGCACGTCCTGCTTGGAACTGGGCTGCTCCTGCACGTAACGAAGCATTAGATACTGCGATTGCTACTGAAGCACAAGCACGTTTCGAAGAAGCTTACCAAATCAGTGATAAAGGCGATCGTTACGATGCAATCAAAGCGATCACTTCAGAAGTTAAAGCTAAATTATTAGAAGCTGATGAAACATTAGTAGCTAAGCAAGTAGGCGAATACCTACATGATTTAGAAAAAACTGTTGTACGTACGCGCATCATTAAAGGTGAGCCACGTATCGATGGTCGTGATCCTGAGAGCGTTCGTGCTCTTGACGTTCGTACTGGTGTTTTACCACGTACTCACGGTTCTTCACTATTTACACGTGGTGAAACACAAGCATTAGTTACAGCAACACTTGGTACACAACGTGATGCACAAATCATCGACAGCCTAATGGGTGAGAAGAAAGATCACTTCTTATTACATTACAACTTCCCTCCATACTGTGTAGGCGAAACTGGTTTTGTTGGTTCTCCTAAACGTCGTGAAATTGGTCACGGTCGTCTAGCTAAACGTGGTGTATTAGCAGTAATGCCTACAGTTGAAGAATTCCCGTACACAGTTCGTGTTGTATCGGAAATCACTGAATCTAACGGTTCATCTTCAATGGCTTCTGTATGTGGCGCATCACTAGCTCTTATGGATGCTGGTGTTCCACTTAAAGCGTCTGTTGCTGGTATTGCAATGGGTCTAGTTAAAGAAGGCGAAGAGTTCGTTGTTCTTTCTGATATCTTAGGTGATGAAGATCATCTTGGTGATATGGACTTTAAAGTAGCGGGTACTGATGCTGGTATTACAGCACTTCAAATGGATATCAAAATTGAAGGTATCACACGCGAAATCATGCAAATTGCTTTAAACCAAGCAAAAGCTGCACGTCTACATATCCTAACGGTAATGGACGAAGCGATTTCTGAAGGTCGTCAAGAGATTTCTCAATTCGCACCACGTATTCACACTATCAAAATCCCAACGGATAAAATCCGTGACGTTATTGGTAAAGGCGGCGCAGTTATCCGTTCTTTATGTGAAGAAACGGGTACTACGATTGAAATCGAAGATGACGGTACAGTTAAAATTGCTGCAACTTCTGGTGAGCAAGCTGATGATGCAATCAACCGCATTAAAACGCTAACTGCTGAAGTTGAAGTTGGTACTATCTACGAAGGTAAAGTTGTACGTTTAGCTGATTTCGGCGCATTCGTTAACATCTTACCTGGTAAAGATGGTCTAGTTCACATCTCACAAATCTGTGAAGAGCGTGTACAGAAAGTTTCTGACCATTTGAAAGAAGGTCAAGAAGTTAAAGTTAAAGTACTAGAAGTAGACCGCCAAGGCCGTGTACGTCTAAGTATTAAAGAAGCAATGGAAAAGAAAGAAGCTCCTGCAGCTGAATAATCTTGTGACTCTTCGATGAAGAGTCTTACATTACTTTTATAAAGGAAGCTTCGGCTTCCTTTTTTTATGCCTGTAGGAAAGTTGTTGGTGATGATTTAACTGTGTGGTGAATAGCTCGTCTGCGCTCGTTGAGACTATTTTTATTAGCTTCTATGTTCTAACGTTGGAATTAGCTCGCTATCGCTCGTCGGGGCATTACTGGTTGTTATTTGCAGTGGTTTCGCCTGTAGGCGAGTTACTTTCTTTTGTTTGCCCAAAAGAAACCTGTACATAAAAGAGCAAAGAAAAAGGCACACCGAGACGCTTTCTAATCCAATCAACAAACGCATTTTAAACGTACCGTTTCGGACGTGCATCCATGCACTAGCCAAAACTAATCCAAACATCCTGTTTGTCTTTACTAAAATGAGTTCATTGCTTGGGAAAGCTTTACGGTGACTAGTCGCAGCTGCATTGTGTATTAGCTCGCCTGCGCTTGTTGGGGCTGATCTTTTGCCTTTTGGGGAGTTAAATTAAAGCTGTATCTATTACTAGTAAAAAAGACCTGAGCCAATTCAGAGTCGTTGCTTTGGCGATTTAAGAGGGCCTAGTTTGTAAGAAAAATTGATTTAAAATAGAAAACGAGCTTTAGGCCATTTTTTGTTTTTACAGTTTGATTATAATGGGGAAAGTTAGTGTTTATTCTTTAATAATGTATTTATTATAGAAATTGTTTTGTTAGTTCAGCTGTTATTAAGCCCAGCTAGCCTCGGTGTTAAATTTAAGGATGAATATATGAATATGGCTGTTGAGCACACTAGGGCAAAATTCTGGAAGTGCGCATTACAAGTAAACCCTGCAAGTTATATACAGTACCGAGGGAAAAATCAGAATATTTCAGAAGATGACTACAATCAGAGATTATTAGAGGTCTGCCTTGAGGAATCGATAAAAGTTGTTGGAATAGCCGATCATGGCAATGTTGATTCTGTTGTGAAAATCAAAGAAACCTTTAATGTTCAAGGAGTCATCGTCTTTCCTGGGTTTGAAATTGCATCTAGTGAGAAAATACATTTAGTTTGTTTATACCCAGAACATACAAGTCTTCAAACTTTAAATAATTATTTATATGAGTTTGACATAGATACTTCTAACGGCACAAATCCATCAACTAAAAGTGCAGACTTTATTCTGTCAACCGTTATAGATAAAGGTGGCTTTGTGTATGCTGCACATTGCACAGATGACAGCGGGGTTTTAAAACAAAAATTAAACAACATTTGGAAAAACCCGAATTTACATGCTGCACAAATCCCTACTTCATTAGAAGCACTTAAAGAGCAAGGTGATCAAGCAAATCACCAGATCCTTCTTAATAAAAATCCAGATTATAAGCGTGAAAAAAATATTGCGATTATAAATGCTAAAGATATAGAAGATCCTGAAACATTAAGAAAGGAAAATGCGACTTGCTTGGTGAAGATGACAAAACCTTGCTTTTCCTCATTTAAACTAGCGTTTTCAGATTCTGAATCTCGTGTTCGCCTCAACTCTGATATTAAAGAGAAATATTACTCTAGAATAGAGGCTGTTAGGTTTGTTGGTGGGTTTCTCGATGGAATTCATATCAACTATTCCGAGCATTTAAATGCTTTAATAGGCGGTAGAGGAACAGGTAAATCGACTTTAATAGAATCAATTCGTTATGTGTTAAATATTGAACCTATTAGTAAAGAAACAAAAGCACAGCACCTTAAAGTTATAAAGCAGAATCTTGGTTCAGGATTCGCTGAATTGACTGTCAAATCAGCAGTAAAACATGGGAAATTATATAAAATATCAAGACGCTATGGTGAATCCCCGATAGTAAAAGATGAAAGCGGATCTGTTTCTACTTTTTCTCCTAGAGACTTATTACCTGATATTGAAATCTTTGGTCAAAATGAAATCCATGAAATCGCCAAAGAATCAAGTGAACAACTAAAAGTAGTAGAGCGATTTCTAAATACAGATAAAATTGAGCAAGAGTCAGGTATTTCAACAGTTAAAGAGTCATTAGTTACAACAAGAAATAATATATCTGATTTAACATCTAGTGTCTCTAGCATGGAATCTGATGTGGAAGACTTGAAGGCTCACGAGGAAGATGAAAATAGGTATAAAGAGCTTGGAATAGAGCAACAATTGAAACTATTACCAATCGTTGAGTCGGAAAGAAGTACCTTCAAAACTGTTTCAGGAAAGATGGAAACGTTAAAGGAAGCACTAAAAGAGTTTTCTGAATCTATCCCATGCGCTGACTTTATTACTGAAGAGTCGATTAAGGAATTTCCCGATAAAACAATATTTGAAAATGCTAAATTAGCCTTAGTTGAATTAAAAGATAACATCAATCTATCTATTGAAAAAATGGAACTTGATTCAGACAGTTCTCAGCAGAAGATAGAACTACTTGATAAAGAACTTCAAGAAAGCATAGAGTTACAAGAAGACTCCATCACTAAAGAGTTTAAAAAGTTGGCTCCTGTGGAAGGTTTAACTGGAAAACAAATTGGTGAACAATATCGGGATCTAATTAAAAATATCGAGAGATTAAAACCCAAACGTGCGGAACTTGTAAATGAACAAGGTAAACTGGACAAAGAAATAGCAACAAGAAAGGCGCTACTGGCTGAGTTGTCTGAGAAAAAAACCAACAGAGCTACCGCCTTTGAAAAGGGCGTAAAAAGGCTGAATAGAAAGTTAAAGGGTAATATAAAGGTAAATTACTCAGCAGAAAAAAACAGACTTGGATTAATAAAACTTATCGTAAGCTATCGTTTATCTGATGTCGCTGAGGGAAGACTTTCTTGGATGAAAGGAGTAGAGGAGTTCTCGGCACCTCTATTAGCTGAGACTATCAAGAAAGGACAGGCTGCTTTATTAGAGAAAGATTGGGGGATGACTTCCACTACCGCTGACAGATTATCAAAAATCAGCAATAAACAAATAATGGAAATTGAAGAGTTTAAGATCGATGATTTGGTTAGCATTGAGTTGAATGTTTCGAGTAATGATGAGCCTTTATATAAAAAACTTGATTCATTATCAACAGGTCAACAGTGCACAGCCTTATTGCACATGCTCTTACTTGATAACCAAGATCCTCTACTTTTAGATCAACCGGAAGATAATCTCGACAACGCATTTATAGCAGAGCGAATTGTTACTCAGGTGCGAGATGGCAAACTAACTAGACAGTTTATTTTTGCTACTCATAACGCAAACATACCTGTTTTTGGTGACGCTGAGTGGATTGGAGTTTTGGAGTCAACGAATGAAAATGCAACTTTGCCTATTCAGAATCAAGGCTCAATAGATCAGCCAAATATTCAAAGTCTTGCAGCCAAAATTCTTGAAGGTGGCGAGGATGCATTTAATAGAAGAAAAGAAAAATATGGCTTTAAGTAAGGGCTAAATAACATGTCGTTTACAAAAAATATTGGGCTCAGGTCTTTCCTTTTGCTTTAGTCTGGTAAATGCAGGCATTCTTTGTGTTTTTTAGTGAGTATTTCGCCTCTGGCGAGTTACTTTTCTTTGAACAGCCAAAGAAAAGTAACCAAAAGAAAGGCTGCCCTAACTATTTTCTAATTTGCACGTCAAAATTGCTTATAACGCACCAGCTCGTACAGCACATCCATGTGCTGAATCGAGCTTAGTATCGGCATCCCTGCCGATCCTTGCTAAGCAATCATGCCTTAGCAAGAAAATAGAAAGGGGGGGGGGGTACGCATTGATTCTCATTTCTCGCTGTTCAGTGAAAGTAGTGGGGCGTTTTCAGAACCGAAACGTGTTTCGCAGTCTGAATTAGCAAGATTCTTTGAACAGTCAAAGAAAACGAGAAATAAAGCGGGACATCCATAACTTAGTTCATTTTAAATCAATCTGTTATATTAATTTCATTCAAATCCTGACTAGAAGTAGAATCAATGTGGCTGCGCGGATCCCATCTGTATTTTTCTAGCTCAATCAATTCCTTTAGCAAGCGACGGCATGGATGCCGTTGCTAAGTTCGGTTACGCACAGGGATGTGCGGTCCGAACTGGTGCGTTAAAAAGGAATTAATTTAGCTAGATTAAAAAATGCATGGGCGGTTTTCTTTTGGTTCTGTTTTCTTTAGTCCGTACAAAGAAAATGAACTCGCCTACAGGCGAAACCACTGTTGATAGCAATAGAACCCGTCTCGACGAGCGCAGACGAGCAAGGTCATTACCGGTTACCGAGTAAACAAAGAAAGTGACTCGCCTACAGGCGAAACCACTGTTGATAGCAATAGAACCCGTCTCGACGAGCGCAGACGAGCAAGGTCTTACCGGTTACCGAGCAAACAAAGAAAGTGACTCGCTGAGAGGTGAAACCCCACATAAAAAAGCCTTAATTAAGAGGCTAAAACAGGGATGGGAAGCAGAGTATTGTGATTATGCGCAAACAATATGTGTTTGGTGGCGATTGGCCTCTTTATTTGTCCATACTTTTTCGTGGAAGAAGTAGGCAACGGAATTAATTGCGGGTTCAATCGTAGCCATTAAGCCGCCGAGAAATGCATCACCCGTTAATCCGTAAGTTACCGTAAAAGCAACACTGAAATGGATAACAGCAAAGCTTGCTGTTTTTACCTGTGTATTTGATTTACGTTGCTTCAAGTAAGGGGAAGTTTGCCATGCTTTCTCGTGAAAGTAGAACGCCACTGTGTTGATTGATGGTTCAATAATGGCAATTAAACTACCTAATAAAAAGTCACCCGTTAATGTAAAAGCAAGCAAAGTTGCGATAGTAAAGTGTATAGCTGCAAAAGTAATTGTTTTAATCATAATAATGATATCCCTATAAGTTGTCCCTGTTTATAAATCTATTATTGATAACAATTATCATTTGTGCCAATGGTTGTTTTCTATCTTATTGATAGCTTTTGCTTGTCATGTAGGTATCGGTTTCTTTTGGGCATGAAAAGAAAGCCACTCGCCTTGGCTTAAAGGCTGAATAAAGCAGAGAGAATTATCCCTTTCATTTTGTAAACTTGATTTTACTTGCCATCTACCTGCGAAAATCAAGACTCCCCCCAACGTTTTACCAATCCTTTAAAGCATCCATTTGTTAATGCATTTCGTTTAAGTGAGCTGAAGTTCTCTATAAAGGAGCAACGGCTAATTATCGTCATTTAAAGTGTAAAGATTGAGGGTGCTTTATTAACCATTTGATATACATGGTTATTATTGGTTGCTTTCTGTTTTTAGCTGCTATTTACACTGTTTATTTTGTTTGTTTTTTATATTTATTTACTAGTAATCATAGGGTTGCAGTTTAATTGGGTGGTTTTATTTGTGTTATTATATGGTTATTGTGATTGCATAATAAAAGTACAATTTTTTTAATGCTTTCAATTTACTTTACTTAAATGAGCATTGTGCTCATTCCAATTCATTACTTGGACTTATCTTTAATGGAACAGTTGCTACATACTTCGGCCTTTGGCCACTTTTTTATTGCGATGTTACTTATCATCTCTATGGTGTTAATTTCGCGTACTATTGTTGCTGGTACAAAATACTCATCAATTTTAGTTATTGTACTTATCGGTTTAGCGATGGGGGCCATGTTAGTTAAAAGTGGTATGGCAACGCCTGGACTTGCTGAGTTACCTGCTATCACGCTTATTAGTCAAACAACGGTAATTGCATTAATTGCTTCATTTTTTGTAGGTGGACAAGAGATCCGCCGTTTATTGTCGAAAAAAGATAATGCTGGAGAGGCGCACTTAGTGCCTTCAAGTAATGAACTGGTGCTCGGTACAACAAGTACACAGCTTTATTATGTGATTCGCTCTTTCTTCATCTTAATGGGGATAGAGATGGTGCATTCTCTATTAAGTGGCAAGGGGTTGACTAACCCGCTTGGTCAGTCGTACCTACTGTTAGGCTATATTAGTTTGATTGTTGCTTTTATCTTTATTGATAACAAAGCCAAGTTCTTAAATAAACAAAGCTATATCCGTAAAGGATTTATTGAAGTTATTGCCATTCTATTGGTAATGAAAATATCTTATATGCTAGCGCAGTGGATTGAACCGAGTATCAAATTACCACAGATCTTCTTTGCGATGATTCTTGCGTCAAGCCTTGGTGGTTTCCTGTATAACTGGAAATTGGGCCCAACATTAAATGCGTTACTATTTGCAGGTATCCCTGTGGTATTAGGGGGTAGTTTCTTAGTAGGTGGTTCAAGAATGCTAGAAGCATTCACCATTGACGGTATGCAAAGTGTGATGTTATATGGTTTCTCTGGTCAACTATTCTGGATGTTCGCAGGCCTTGCGGTGATGATCTTCTTGGCTAAAGCAAACCATCTACGTAATTTAGCACCTGGTATGGCTGGTGGCCTTTCTCATTCTGGTTTAACGGGTGCGTGTACCGCTGGTGATTTGGGCGATAAAGCTGCTGCTCGTGCGCCTATCATGATTAATGTTCCATTTGTCGGGCACATCTTTGTATTTACTATTTTAGCGGCTAGTGCAGAGCGCGGTAGTATCCTAACAGAATGGACTATCCCACTGATTTTGGTTGGTTTTGCCTTCCTTGTGTTTGCTATTCGTAACCTACGTAAATCAAAAGGTGATGAAGCATTGGAAATAAAAGGTCTGATGCAATTTTCAATGGGTTGGCAGGTAGTTGCTGTATTCGGTAGTTTCACACTATTAAATCTAGCGGGTATGCCATTAGAGCATGTTTCATTAGCCGTTTCGTCAGCACTTTCTCACTTCGGCCTATTTGCTGCCGTTCAAGATGGGATGTTTGGTAGTGAATCTGCTGGTCTGATTGCGTTTATCTTCGCGATGCCATTTTTAATTCACCCATTAGTATTTGGTTTGTTTGGTAAAGCGGCTGAGAAAGATGGCAGTATGTCACCGAAAATCGTATTACTATTAGCTTCGATAGGTGCTGTGGGCATGGTTGTCTCACTGTTGTCTATCTAGCAGTGGCACTTAACTATTAGCTGTTAATCGCTAATCAAGAAGCTAAAAGGGAGGGGATACATTAAGTATCACCTCCCTTTTTTTTTAGGTGACGAAATTCGACATGGGTCAGAATAGGGGGAGGTTTTACCTTTTGTTTTAGTCTGATAAATGCAGGCATTCTTTGTGTTTTTAGTGAGTGTTTCGTCTCTGGCGACCCGCTAATCTAGAATCGAAATATGTTTTGAATGATAGGTTAGAAAGCTTCTAATCTTGCACGCTTTACTTACTTAATACGCATTAACCTAACCATCACATTTTCTTTGGTTACTTTCTTTTGGGCAAGCAAAAGAAAGTAACTCGCCTACAGGCGAAACCACTGCTAATAATACTTAAAATAGACTGAACGAGCGTCAGATGAGCAAGAACTCTATCGAGTGTGAATAGGATCAGGCCTTTCCTTTTGCTTTAGTCTGATAAATGCAGGCATTCTTTGTGTTTTTTAGTGAGCATTTCGCCTTTGGCGAGTTACTTTTCTTTGAACAACCACGACGAGCGAAGACGAGTAAGATAACAAAGCTTTAAATAGTTAAACGTAAAACAGGTGTACAACGTGGCTGAAATAATGTCCCGTTTTCGTTTTTCTGCATCAATGATTTTCTTAACAAGTAAGGGCAGCGAATTATACGGCAGTATTGCGCTATGAGTAGAGGCTAGTTCAGTTCGTCATAGGCGCGTGGGGGTAATAAATTGCAGGCATAAAAAAACCGAGCGTAAACTCGGTTTTTTATATTAGAAAATTAATTTTCTAATTTAGAAAAGAGGCATTACTTCTTTTCCGTATTGTTCATTGATAACTTGTGCCATTGCGTCGTAAATTGCAGATAAACCACAGATAATACCAACATAACCAGCAATCACGCCAATCGTTGCAGAGCCCGTTAAGTCACGTGCTGCTAGCAAGAAGAATAATACAGTTAAGCTAGCAAAGATAAACTGAGATACACGGTTACCACGTAATGTAGCAATAAACATGAAGCCAGTGAAAATACCGTACATAATAAAGTACCATGCCATGAATGCTGCTGAAGTAGGCTCAGAAAGACCTAGTTTCGGGAAGAATAATAAAGCAACAAGGCTGATCCAGAAAAAGCCGTACGAAGTGAATGCTGTTAAACCAAACGTATTACCTTTTTTAAATTCTAAAAGTCCGGCACAAACTTGCCCTAAACCACCAACAAAAAGACCCATTGCAAGAATCATAGAGTCTAATGGAAAAAATCCTGCATTATGGATGTTAAGTAATACAGTTGTCATACCGAAGCCCATTAGGCCTAGTGGTGCTGGGTTTGCTAATTTTATAGTTTGTGACACGGGTTATACCTTAATATTTGTATGATAAAATGAAATTTCGCGCACGATACCATGCTAAATAAGTTTGTAAAGTATTTTTGGTATTTTTGTTATTTTTGCACTTGAACAAACTTTTTAATAATATTTTTTTTAAAAGCAAGATCTCTGTTGTTGCACTTTGGTTGCGTTGATGTATGTAATTGATGTAAATGTAAGGTGGTTCAAGATTATTGTAATAATTTTACTATTTAGCTGTTAAAACTTATGTACAATGTTATTAACATTTTCTATTTCACTAATTTAAGTTGAACGATGAGCCAAGCTACTTTATCTATTAAAAATTTGCACAAATCTTTCGCCGATAATGAAGTATTAAAGGGGATCGATTTAGAGGCCCATAAAGGCGATGTGATCTCTATCTTAGGTTCTTCTGGATCGGGTAAAAGTACACTATTGCGCTGTGTTAATTTATTAGAAACGCCAACATCTGGTGAGATTCGTGTTAATGGTGAGTTAATTGCCATGAAACAAGATAAAAAACTCGGCGCTATTCCTGCTTCAAACCAGCAGGTTGAACGTATTCGTAGTCGTTTAGCAATGGTGTTTCAAAGCTTTAATTTATGGTCTCATATGACGGTACTTGAAAATGTCATTGAAGCCCCTGTACATGTATTAGGAGTGCCTAAAAAAGAAGCGATCGTAAAAGCAGAGGCTATCTTACAGCGTGTTGGTTTATATGAACGCAAAGACTATTACCCTGGGCAACTCTCTGGCGGGCAACAGCAACGTGTTGCTATTGCGCGTGCGTTAGCGGTAGAGCCTGAGGTGATGTTATTTGATGAACCTACATCGGCACTTGATCCAGAATTAGTCGGTGAAGTATTAAATGTTATGCGTGGTCTTGCAGAAGAGGGCAGGACAATGCTTGTTGTGACACATGAGATGGCATTTGCTCGTGATGTTTCTAATAAAGTATTATTTTTACATCAAGGTTTAGTGGAAGAGGAAGGGAAACCAGAAGATATTTTTGAAAACCCATCATCTGAGCGCTTTAAACAGTTTATCTCGTCGGTTTATTAAACGTTTATTTTTATCAGTAATATAATTTTTACCCACAAAAAAATAAGGAAATACAATGAAAAAGATTAGCCTATTAATCGCAGCAGTTATTTTATCATCTAATGTAGTAGCAAAAGAATGGAAAAGCATTCGTATTGGTGTTGAAGGCGCTTATCCTCCGTTTAGTCAAACCGAAGCTGATGGCAGCATAACTGGTTTTGATATCGACATTGCCAATGCATTATGTGCAGAAATGAAGGCTAAATGTACATTGGTTAAGCAAGATTGGGATGGCATTATTCCGGCTTTAATGGCACGTAAATTTGATGCGATTATCGCAACAATGGACATTACCGCAGAACGTCAAAAGAAAGTGGCATTTACTGATAAATACCAACATATTCCAGCACGCTTTGTTGCATTAAAAGATACTGGTTATGAAGCAACTGATGAGTTCATGAAGGGTAAAAATATTGGCGTACAACGTGCAACATCAATGGACCTATATATCTCTGATAACTACCCATCAGCAAAAATTAAACGTTACGGCTCAGCAGATGAAGCGTACTTAGACCTTAAAGCATCACGTTTAGATTACGTAATGGCTGATTCAGCAGCGATCACCGGTGGTCTTCTTGAAAAAGAGGGTGGTGATAAATTTGAATTTGTAGGCCCACAATTAAACGATCCTAAATGGTTCGGTGAAGGTGCTGGTATTGCAATTCGTAAGAAAGATAAAGATTTAGCGGCACAATTTAATGCTGCACTTAAAGAGATTCGTGCAAACGGTGTTTATAAAGAGATTCAAGATAAATACTTTAGCTTTGATGTCTACGGTGGTTAATCATCGTATCGAAAGGGATGGGTAACCATCCTTTTTTTTGTCTCTTAATTAAAGAATCATTATGCAAGAACTGTTAAATTATCAATCCTTATTACTACAAGGTGCTTGGCTAACGTTACAAGTTGCACTGCTTTCCTTGGTGCTTGCGATAACACTTGGCTTGCTAGGTGCACTCGCAAAAATTTCTCCTTCACGTTTATTGCGTTCAATTGCGACTCTGTACACTACGATTATTCGTGGGATCCCGGATCTTATCTTAATGCTGCTTATTTTCTTTGGTGGGCAGATGCTCATTAATAACGTCTGTTACAGCATCAATGAAAGTCTTAATGAATATTTTACTCAGCAAGATGCAAGCCATGAATGGTACGCATATTTACCTGATTATATTGATATTAGCCCCTATATTGCAGGTATTGTAACCATTGGCTTTATCTTTGGCGCTTATATGGCTGAGACGTTCCGTGGTGCGATATTATCAGTTGAAAAAGGGCAAATAGAAGCGGCAAAAGCTTATGGCATGAGTAAATATAAAATATTCTTCCGTGTTACTTTTCCGCAGATGATGCGTCATGCGCTACCTGGCATTGGTAATAACTGGTTAGTGCTGCTTAAAACAACCGCATTAGTCTCGATTATTGGTTTGCAGGATATGGTTAAAATAGCAGGGGATGCTTCAGGCTCTACACAGCAACCTTTTACTTTCTACCTTGCTGTTGCTTTTATCTTCCTATTTTTCACAGCGATTTCAAGTGCACTGCTAAAGCGTCTTGAAGACAAATATTCCATACAAACGAGGTAAAGATGGATTTTTCAATCATCATCAATGAATATCAGTTTTACCTTGAAGGTTTATGGACAACTACATGGCTAGTTGCTTTGTCACTTATACTCGGATTATGTATTGCAATCCCTGCTGGCATATTACGCAGCAGTGAAAATAAACTGATACGCTTTCCTATCTGGGCATTCATGTATTTCTTTCGGGGTTCTCCTCTTTTAGTGCAACTGTTTATTATTTACTACGGTGCAGCACAATTTGATTGGTTACGTGAAAGCTGGATGTGGCACTATTTCCAAGAAGCATGGTTTTGTGCGCTATTAGCATTTACCCTTAATACGGGCGCTTATACTGCTGAGATTGTTCGTGGTGTTATTTCTACTATGCCCCAGGGCGAATTAGAGGCCGCTAAAGCTTACGGTATGAGCAAGTGGCAAACATTACGCCGTATTACACTACCTAACTCTCTGCGTCGCGCTTTGCCTGCTTATAGTAATGAAGTTATTTTCATGATTCATGGTAGTGCCATTGCAGGTATCGTCACTATTGTTGATATTACTGGTGCTGCTCGCGTTGTTAATGCGCGCTATTATGCTCCTTTTGAAGCTTACTTAGCGGCAGCTGTTTTATATATGTGCTTAACATTTAGTGCTATTTATATCTTTAAGCAGTGGGAAAAACATTACCGTATCGAGCAGTAGTTTAATTATAAAATAGAGTAGGTTGAATGCTTGCTCTATTTTATCCCCTCAATCATGACTTTTCTTTTGCCCCCCAATCGGTTGCGAATACACAAACTCAAGTGTAACGAAATGTAACTGGTGTCATTTAATCTACAAATAAAGATCATTTTTGGTACAATAATCACACAAAATGACAATAACTAATAAATGGACTTATTATTAAACTTATATAAGGCCATGATCGATGAAAAACCTGCAACAAACTAATACTCTTCACCAAAATAACGCTTTTTCTGTTACTTCTCCTATCTGGAGTAACAAATAATGATGCCTGAAAATATTATCGCTTTAGAGTCACTTCGTCTAGAAGCACAAATCTGTTTTGAAACTAAAAAAGGTCAGCCGACATTACTACCATGTGATAGTGAGCTGTATCCTGCTGTGAAAATCGAGTGCTTTAAAGCGCTTAATGATTATAAGCAAGGGGATACGATTGAGGTGGATGTTGTGGCAATGCAGAGTAGTAATGGGCAATCATACTTCTACAGCTACTAATCGCTAATTAAATTGGTTATTGTTGTTTAAAGCAAGAGCAGACATTGATTGTGCACTCTTGCTTTAATTTCTTTAACTACGCTAATTTTAACGTATCTGGATCCTGTTTTTTGTTAGTATTCAATTTCAAGGTTGCTAGATTTTCTTTTTTAACCTGATTAAGTATGAGTTCGTTATCAATTAAAGAGTGCCCGTACGAAGGGAACATCTCTAACATTTTTGCTTTCCACTGTGGTGTTTGTAATTTATCTTCAAAACAGCGTTCAATAACATCAATCATTGCTTGAACCGATGTTGATGCACCAGGAGAAGCACCTAATAATACCGCAAGTGAGCCATCTTCAGCTGCTACCATCTCAGTACCAAACTCTAGTTTACCTTTTCCTGCCTCATCTTTTTTGATGATCATGACGCGTTGGCCTGCTTTTGCTAAATGCCAATCTTCATCTCTCGCTTCAGGATAAAAGTTGCGTAAAGCACTCACACGTTCTTTATGTGATTGTAATGATTCTTTAATCAGGTAATGGGTTAAATCTATATTTTTAGACCCTACAGAAAGCATCGGTTTAAGATTTGATTTTCCTACTGAACCAAACAGATCCATTTTAGATCCTTTGGTTAAAAACTTCGTAGTAAAACCTGCAAAGGGCCCAAATAATAGTGCTGGTTTGCCATCAATAATACGCGTATCAAGATGTGGCACTGACATCGGTGGTGCACCAATAGGTGCTTTACCGTAGGTTTTTGAGTAATGTTGCTCAACGATTTCAGGTTTAGTACAGACTAACCATTGACCACTTACAGGGAAACCTCCGTAACCTTTACGCTCTGGTATACCTGATTTTTGCAAGAGAGGCAGTGCACCACCACCTGCGCCAAGAAATACAAATTTTGCATCGATAACGGCAGAGTGTTTACCGGTACGTTCTTTAATACGCACTGACCAGTTTTTATTTTTTTGTTGTCTAATACGGTGAACGTTATAATTTAATACCAGTTCAAAGTTAGGCGATTTCTGCATGCTGTTGATCATGTTACGTGTTAACGCACCAAAATCGACATCAGAACCGTAGTTAACACGCGTCGCAGCAACAGGCTGAGTGGGATCGCGATCTTTCATCGCTAATGGCATCCACTCACTGATGACTTTCGGGTCTTCACTGTATTGCATATCTTTAAAGAGGTGGTGTGCGCTCAGTAATTTATAGCGTTCGCGTAAAAAGTTAACATCTTTGTCACCCCAAACAAGGCTTTGGTGAGGGATAGAGTTAATAAATTGATTCGGCTCAGGCAATACACTATGTTTGACTAAATAAGACCAAAATTGCAGTGTCACTTCGAATGAGGCATTGATCGCTTGAGCACGATTGATGCTAACAGTGCCGTCGTCATTTTCAGGGGTATAATTTAATTCGCAATAACCTGCATGACCGGTGCCTGCATTGTTCCATCCATGTGTACTTTCATGTGCAACATGATCTAGTCGCTCTACCATGATGATTTTTAAAGATGGGTCCAGTTGTGTCAGCATCATGCCTAATGTAGCGCTCATTACACCACCGCCAACTAACAGCACATCTGCATTTTTTACGTTCATTGAAATTTCCCTTTACAATCATCGACAGCTAAACAAGTTTCCCTGTACGCTTTTCCTGTCATTCAAAAAGGATGGATATTAGCTAAATTTTGTTGCTGAAACCAGTTAATAAAATATCATGATGTTTTTGTTTGGTTTTTAGTCTTTTTTTTTATTTGACTATAAGTCATTGCTTTTAATGGGGGTATTTGGCAGCTTATGTGAATTTAATGTCTGAGTTATATGATGCTAACTGCCTAATTTAGAAGAGGTTAGTAGGTATTAGCTAGGGTGATGTTATTTGCTGGCAGTGCACTAAATATTTTATTAAAAGGTCTCAAGTTGTCTGAGTTAATATAAAGTGCACTACTTTTTGCTTATTAGTTATTACTTAGTTATCTATTAATCCCAAAAGAAAGGGCGGAAATGTTTTCGGCAAACCGATTCATAACTGTCGTTGCCACCGATTTCTACTTGTGCGCCTTCACTGACTGGTTTGCCATTACTATCGAGGCGCAAAATCATATTCGCTTTGCGTCCACAGTGGCAGATGGTTTTCAGCTCAATCAGTTTATCTGCCCATGCAAGTAGATAGTGGCTACCAGGAAATAGTTCACCCTGAAAGTCTGTTTTTATGCCATAGCATAGTACCGGAATGCCTAAGCAATCAACCACATAGGTAAGTTGTCTTACTTGCGCTTTACTCAGAAATTGTGACTCATCAATGAGGATACAATGCTGGTGCTGCTTATCATGCTGTTTTTTGATTATTTCACTTAGGTCATCACTACTATTAAAAGCGTAAGCGTCGGTTTCAATGCCAATGCGTGAAGCAACTTTACCGATACCTGCGCGATCATCAATAGCAGCGGTTAAAACAAAGGTATTCATGCCTCGCTCACGGTAGTTATAAGAGCTTTGTAAAAGTGCGGTTGATTTGCCCGCATTCATAGAGGAGTAATAAAAATAGAGTTGAGCCAAAATGGATGCCTAATAAAGTCAGATGAAATAAAAAAAGCATAATAGCAATTTTGCGCGCTAATGTTTGATCTAACGTCATGGTTGTCTGCTTTTTTTAATGCAAAATACGCGACTTTATTCGTAATGAGAAAGTGTGCAATGCAACTAACTGATTTTGTAAACACCATCGGGAAAGATCTTAAGCTGCGTTATGGTGAGCGGGTACATAAACTCACATTGCATGGTGACTTTAGCTGTCCTAATCGAGATGGTACCTTAGCAAAAGGCGGCTGTACTTTTTGTAACGTGGCAGCCTTTAGTGATGAGTCACAGTCAAAATTAACGATTGCAGAACAATTACGTTTACGCGCTGATGAAGTTGCGCATCGTTCTCAAAAATATCTCGCTTATTTTCAAGCCTATACCAGTACCTACGCTGAAATATCATTGCTCTCATCACTTTATGAACAGGCTGTTGCAGAAACCAATATCGTTGGTATCTGTGTTGGAACACGTCCTGATTGTGTTTCTGATGATGTATTAAATTTACTCAGTAGTTATATCATGCGTGGTTATGAAGTTTGGCTGGAGTTAGGTTTACAGAGCGCTAATGATAAAACATTAAAGCGTATTAATCGCGGTCATGGTTTTAAGGAGTATGAGCAGGTGACGCGTAAAGCGCGAGCACGTGGTATTAAAGTGTGTACTCATCTTATTTTAGGTTTACCTAAAGAGTCTGATAGTGATTATCAGCAGACATTAAAACAGGTCGTTGACGTAGGTGTTGATGGATTAAAATTACACCCGTTACATGTAGTGCGTGGCTCATTAATGGAAAAGTCATGGCAGGCACACCGTTTAGAAACATTAACGCTAGAGCAATATAGCCAATCAGCGGTTCAACTTATCCAGCAAACGCCGATGGATGTTGTTTATCATCGTACATCTGCAACGGCAAAATTAATCGAACTGTTGGCGCCTTTATGGTGTGAAAAACGCTGGCCAGTACAAAATAGAATGTGTCAGTTAATGCAAGAGTTTGGCGGTCAGGGTAGTGCGTTAAAATAGGTTCAAAAGGACCACTGCATACTCATTACAAAAATAACGGGTAAAATAAAACCGGCCTCTAATGCAAAATAATCGGTAAAATTATATTGTGCCGCATGATAAAGATAAGGGGCGAAACCAACGCCCGTTTTTTCTTTAACGGTATTATAAAACCCACCATCACCACAATCTTCAAAGGCATCAAAGAAAAATTCCCCTGCGTATGAATAGACCCCCTTAATGACCAGTTTATCATTCACTCGGTACCAATCTTTGCGTAAACCAAGTAGTAGACAGCGGTTTGCTTGGCTGTTTAAAAAGGTGCCCGCAAATAAACTATAGTCTGAATCTTTGCTGAATTTTCTTTCAATAGATAAGTATTGATTATCAAAATATTGATTAGAGTCGGTATCAAAAGGGGCAATATGAAATAAAAAAGACCCTGTATTAACAGAGTACAAGGTCGTGCGTTCAGCATAACTTTTTATCGGAAAGAGCATAAAGGCAAGTAAAAAAAACAATAAACGAGAAGGCATATTTGTAACTTTTTAATGATAAAAAAGGCATTATAAAATAGTACTTCTTAATGTATGTACTCGGGGTAGAAAAGTGAGAGCATAAACGATTTTTATTGTTATAAAATCAATAGCTAACGATTAATTGAATGGATTAGCTTGTTGCTTGTCAGAATACAGTCAATACTATTGCTTTGTTAAACCTATCCACATCTAGGGACGACTTGTTAGTGTATTTGTAATAACCGAGGCATTAGCAATGCTATCTTCCTATTATTGTTCACATATTTTAAACTTTCTCTGAAGAGAACTTATTAAGCATGCTAATTTTGTCGCTATACTAAAAATAAAAAAAGGTGGGTGTATGCCTGAGAATAAATGCAGTTATCTCAATAAAATAGCCTGTGCGACCGAAGTACATTTACAGATTATTACCCCTACTAAGCCGATACGTTTAAAAACACGACTAATTGGTGTTGATCCGAATATGTCGGTTATTTTGTCAATGGGCAATAATAGTGAATGGCTTGCCGCAAAGCAGTACATACGTGAAGGGCAAAAAGTTATTGTGCGCTTAATGAATACAGAGCAGCCGAATGCAAATATAGTGGCTTTTCAATCTAATATACAAAAATTAATGAGCATTGCAGGGCGTTGGTTAGTACTTGATTACCCTAAAGAGTTACAGCAAGTCCCGTTACGTAAAGACCAACGTTTACCCATACATATTGAAGCGAAGTTATTAGACCCCGAGACTAAAAAAGTATGCTCTGCAGGTTTTTTGAGTGACCTTTCGATTCAAGGTTGTGCGTTTATTGGGGAAGCAATAACGCAGGCGTCATCTTCGGAAAAATATCTGCTACAAGTACCTATCTCAGATAATATTAAGTCTACTATCATCGTTATAAAAAACCGTAAAAAAGTAGATATGCAAAGTGGTTATATGCAATATGGAGGTGTTTTAGAAGGGGATGAAGATACCTTGAAACTGTTTGTTGAGCCTTTACTTATCGAATATGTATTCCATTAATAAAATACCAAAAGAATTAATAAAGTGAGCATTATTGCTGGTTAAAATCACCCCTAACTGCGTTGTGAGTTTTATTCCGCCACCACTGGTGGGCAACTAAAGCTGTTCAAAATCGTTGCATACGATTTTATGAAGTGAGAGCACTATTAAAGAATTAAAATTTTTAATTTAATTCTCCGATAGAGGATTAATGGAGTTAGCCTCTCGAAAGGCTACAACTCATGCCTTATTAGTAATAATTTTTCCTACGCAACAAGCTAACAATATGATCCGTCAATGAGGGATATATGAAAATTAATTTCGCTATATTATTGTTTATTTTTTTCCCACTTATGTTGCAGGCTAGCCAGCAAGCAGAGAAACGCGCCTTTGCTAGCCTCATTTTTGAAAACGATACTTTTTTTAGAGATGATGGGCTGTATAGCAATGGGTTGTTTTTAAATTGGGGTTATAACCATGTTGCTGCATTAGATGATCAAAATCTACCGGCTTGGATTGCCTACTTGGCGAACAAAACACACCTAACTGGCAATACAAATAATAACTACTCGATCAGTTATGGTTTTGGCCAGCAGTTACAAACCGCAACCGATATCTCCCTTGAGGAGTTGGTAGAAGAGGATGCACCTTATGTCGGATTACTCGCCTGGGAGGTAAGCTTATTAGCTTATGATGAGCAGATGAGTGATGAAGTCGGGTTAATTCTCGGAGCGGTGGGGCCAATAGCGGGAGGGGAGTTTGTGCAATCGATGGTGCACAGTGTGTTAGCGGGACGAGAACCACAGGGCTGGGATAATCAGATTAGTAACGAGTTGGTGTTTCGGTTACAAACAAGGCGTATATGGCGAGCTTATCAAAGCGATTTTGCAGGAGCTGAATTTGATCTATTAACTGGTCTTGATGGTGGGGTTGGTAACTTACGCAGTGATCTTTCAACCGGGATTGGTGTCAGGTTTGGTCAACGATTAACTGAAAGCTTTTCATCAGCAACCGTTTTTCCAGTGCAAAAATTTAATGGTTTAAATAATACACCTTATGGTTGGTATCTATTCTTGAATGCTTCTGCATCCTACGTCGCTAACGATATTTTTATCAATGGTAATACCTTTCAAGATAGCCATAGCGTTGATCTTATCCACCCTCAAGCAACTGTTTCTGTGGGCTTTATGGCAAATATCTATAATTTTTCTATTTTATATACCCTCTTATATGCCACCGATGAATACCAAGGGCAAGCAGAGGATTCACGTTTTGGTTCGATCGCCATTACTTATCATTTTTAAGGCGATTGAACCTATCGGTGCCTAATAACCTAAACTTAATGCCGAAGGTGTGCGTGGATCTGAGGCACCAAAGACGCCATATTCATTACGCATAATGGTTTGTGTACTGCCCATCGTTGCCTGTTGCTTCATCACGTGACCTTTTGCTTTTAACAAATTAAGGGTATCAACACTAATACCTTGTTCGTAACGAATATAATCGGGTAACCATTGGTGGTGAATACGCGGTGCAGCAGTTGCTTGAGCAATATTCATTTGATGATCCACCACATTTAAAATAATTTGCAGTGTGGTGGTGATGATACGCGAGCCACCGGGGGTGCCGGTGACTAAATAAGGCTGATTGTCTTTTAATAAAATGGTTGGACTCATTGAACTTAATGGGCGTTTATTTGCAGCAACAGCATTGGCTTCCCCACCAATTAAACCATAACCATTGGGTTCGCCGGGTTTAGCTGAAAAGTCATCCATCTCGTTATTGAGTAAAATACCTGTTCCATTAGCCACCATGCCCATGCCATAACTGAAATTAAGTGTATAGGTATTGGAAACTGCATTTCCCCAGCGATCCACAATACTAAAATGGGTTGTTTCATTACTTTCATAGGGTGCAACTTTCCCTGCATTAACTTCACTACTGGGTGTTGCCTTTTTGGGATCTATCTGTTTGCTGCGTTGCAGTGCATAAGCTTTAGAAGTTAGCGTTTCAATAGGGACATCAACAAAGTCGCTATCACCTAAATAAAGGGCTCTATCAGCATAAGCGCGGCGCATTGCTTCGCTCATTATATGGATACTTTGGGCGCTGTTATGCCCATAATCAGACAGAGGGTAGTTTTCTAACATATTAAGTAACTGCACAATATGAATACCACCTGAAGAGGGCGGTGGCATCGAGAGCACTTGGTAATCACGATAATTCCCTTGAATCGCTTGTCGTTCAACCGCATGATAATTTTTCATATCTTCAAGAGTAATTAATCCTCCAGCTTGCAGCACCGAGTCGCTAATCTGTTTCGCTATTGTACCTTGGTAAAAGGCGTTTTCTCCCTGTTCACTGATCAATCGTAAACTGTTTGCTAAGTCTAGTTGTTTGAGGCGTTCACCAACTTGATAGCTTTTGCCATCTGCTTTATAAAAAACCTGTTTGCTGGCTGACCATTTGCTTAATCTTGGCTGTGCTTTATTGAGTGATTTTGCTAAATCGGGGCTGACAATAATGCCCTCTGAAGCAAGTTTTAAAGCGGGTGCAATCAGTTGCTCGCGGCTCAGGGTGCCATATTTTTTACGTGCAAGTTCAAGTCCCATCACCGTACCAGGTACGCCTACTGCTAGACCGTGAAAGCGGGATAGTTGTGTTTGCGTATTACCCTGTTTATCTAAATACATGTCTCGTGATGCTGCAGAGGGGGCTTTTTCGCGATAATCGATAGCAATCGCTTTTTGCTGTTTATTGAGATAAACCAGCATAAAACCGCCACCGCCAAGGTTACCTGCCCGTGGAAGTGTCACGGCAAGGGCATAACCCACCGCCACAGCTGCATCAACGGCGTTACCACCCTGTTGTAAAATATCAACGCCAATTTGTGTCGCAAGCGCCTCTTGTGTTGCTACCATTGCATTTTTTGCCCATACAGGATGATGGATCGACATTGAGCTATAAATGGCCTGTTGTTTTGCTGCTGGTAGGGGAGTCGCAGTAACAGAGACACTAAAAAACAGACCAAGCAGCACGAGTGGTTTCGTTAAATACATCATTAAACGCATAATGGCGTCCCTATTTATAAAGTTGATGTTCTTTAATATAGTCGCAAACTAGCGTGGGCAGTAAATTTTCTATACTAATACCATGTTTAATATTATGGCGGATTTGGGTAGAGGATATATCAAGCAGGGTGGCTTTTTGAAAATAGATTTTACCAGATCGTTGATGATGTAAATCTTTCATTGAATGAGTCTGGTGTGAATTGACTAATGCTTGCACCGTTGCATTGAATTCACCTTTCCAGCCCGGTCGTGCACAGATAACAAGGTGGCAATAGTTAAGAATATCTTGCCATTGATACCAGCTATCAAAATGGATTAAAGAGTCCATGCCCATAATGAAGCAGATCGGTGTATTCGGATATTCAGCTTGAATCTCTTTTAAGGTTTCTACGGTATAGCTGGCACTATCACGATTAAGTTCACGGGTATCAATACTGAGCTGTGGTGACTGCTTTATCGCAAGCTTCACCATCTCTGTACGTTGCTCCACATTGCAGTGGCTACCTGCTTTATGTGGGGCAATGTGATTGGGCATTAAAAACAACTGCTGCAATTGTAACTGTTGAGCCACGTCAAGAGCAGGTACTAAATGACCATTATGGATAGGGTCGAAACTGCCGCCTAAAAAGCCAATTGCTTGTGGTTTCACGATATATTACGCCTTAAAATTTGATCACAGATAGCGGCTAACTCATTTAAAAGAATTTATTTCCCCAGCCTAATTTGTTTTGCAGCACATGAAAGTAGTTATAGTCCTTAGGATGAACAAGCTTTAATTGATGTACTGTTTTTGTGATGATCACTTCATCGCCGGGTAAAACCGATAAATTGACATGACTATCACAGCTTATCTGCATCTCAGTGCTATTGGTTTCTGCCACTTTTAAGCGCACCGTGCTATTCGCATCGATAACAATCGGACGGCTGTTCAAAGCATGTGGGAACATAGGCAATAAGCTAATCGCATCTAAATTAGGCGTTAAAATTGGTCCTCCACCAGAAAGAGAGTAGGCGGTAGAGCCTGTCGGTGTGGAGATAATTAATCCATCTGCGCGTTGATTAAGCATAAAATTATCGTCGACATACACTTCAAACTCAATCATATGAGCAATTTTATCGGGGTGTAATACGGCTTCGTTCACCGCGGTATTACAACTTTTTAGGTGCCCATGGCTATAGATTTTAGCTTCAAGTAAAAAACGTTTTTCAACCAGGTATTTACCGGCTAAAACTTCAGAGAGTGGTGCCTCAAAGTTATCAGGATCAAGATCCGTTAAAAAACCTAAATTACCTCGGTTAACCCCAATTACTGCGATATCAAAACGAGAAAGGACACGTGCAGCACCAAGCATGTAACCATCTCCGCCAATCACGATAGCCAAATCACATGACTTACCTATCCCGACTAAACTATTGCTTTCCACATTGTTATTATTTAGTTCGCAAGCAACACGTCGATCAACAATAACCGTCAAACCTTTCTTCTGTAAAAAATTGTATAGTGATTGTAAAGTTTGTTGCGCGCCAGTATGTTGCCCTTTGGCGATCAAACCAATGGTTTTAAATTCACTAAAATCAGTTTGTTGAGTGCTCATAATAACCTTGTTAATGACCCATATAGATAGTTGCAAGTATAACTTGTTTAAATCATTTTATTAACAGACTTGAAACTATTGTTTGAATCCCCATAATAGTGCTATTAAAATTCAATTTGTATTCAGTTAGGATTAAAAAAATGAGCGAAGAGCAAAAAGTAAGCGTTGAAGAAGCGATTGAAACCGTACTAGGTGAAGAGCAAGCTGCAGCCGTTGAAGCTGAGTTAGTTGAGCCAGAGGCTTCTGAAGAGATTAATATGATCGAAGAGCTAGGTACAAAACTAGCACTTGCAGAAGAAGCGTTAAAAGAGCAAAAAGATCAGGTTATTCGTGCTAAAGCCCATGCTCAAAATGAGATCCGTAAAGCGGGTATTGATGCTGAAAGCAAAGTTAAACGCACCCTAAAGCGTTTCACTGAAGCGTTATTACCAGTAGCAGACTCGTTAGAAATGGCAATTAGCCACATCGATAAAGAAAATGAAGCACTGGCTAAAATGGCTGAAGGTGTAGAGTTAACGCTTAAATCGATGATCGATTCATTTGCTAAAGTTGGCATTGTGCAATTAAACCCAGTTGGCGAACAGGCGAACCCAGAAAAACACCAAATCGTTAGCCAACAAAAAATTGAAGGCAAAGCGGCAAACGAAGTTGTTGTCGTAATGCAAAAAGGTTACGAGTACAACGGCGTAATCATTCGTCCTGCGATGGTGATGGTTGCTTCTGCATAGTTGTTAATAAGTGATTAAAAATTAAAGGCACTTTCGAGTGCCTTTTTTTATTTCAAAATAAATTCAATTTTTTTTTCAAATTCCCTTGAAAGTAAAAAATAGCCCCTCATATAGTATGTATCAAAACGACAACGGCTTTAAACATGATGCTTTAACGCCAGGTCATTAAACCAATTAAACAAAACAAAATTAAGTTTGGAGAAGTAAAATGGGTAAAATTATCGGTATTGATTTAGGTACAACCAATTCATGTGTTTCTGTATTGGATGGTGATGTAGCTAAAATCATTGAAAATGCAGAGGGTGAACGTACTACTCCTTCAATTATCGCTTACACAGATGGCGAAACATTAGTAGGTCAACCTGCTAAACGTCAATCTGTTACTAACCCAACTAATACATTATTCGCTATCAAGCGTTTAATCGGCCGTCGTTTCGAAGATGAAGAAACACAACGTGATCTTAAAATCATGCCTTACAAAATTGTTAAAGCTGACAATGGTGATGCATGGGTAGAAGCACAAGGCGAAAAAATGGCACCACCACAAATCTCTGCTGAAGTTTTGAAAAAAATGAAAAAAACAGCTGAAGATTACTTAGGTGAGAAAGTTTCTGGTGCTGTAATTACAGTTCCTGCTTACTTCAATGATGCACAACGTCAAGCAACGAAAGATGCTGGTCGTATCGCAGGTCTTGATGTTAAACGTATCATCAACGAACCAACTGCTGCTGCATTTGCATACGGTGTTAACAACGCGAAAGGCGATAGCACAGTTGCTGTATACGACTTAGGTGGTGGTACATTCGATATCTCAATCATCGAAATCGACGAAGTAGATGGCGAAAAAACATTTGAAGTATTATCAACGAACGGTGATACACATTTAGGTGGTGAAGATTTCGATAACCGTCTAATTAACTTCATTGTTGAAGAGTTCAAAAACGAGCAAAACTTCGATCTAACTAACGATCCACTTGCTATGCAACGTGTTAAAGAAGCTGCTGAAAAAGCGAAAATTGAACTTTCTGCTGCACAACAAACAGATATTAACCTGCCTTACATCACTGCTGATGCAACAGGTCCTAAACACTTAAACGTTAAAATTACACGTTCTAAGTTAGAGTCTCTAGTTGAAGACATGGTTAAAGCAACGCTTGAACCATTACGTATTGCACTTAAAGATGCTGACTTAAGCGTAAGTGAAATCGATGACGTAATCTTGGTTGGTGGTCAAACACGTATGCCACTAGTACAAAAAGCGGTTGCAGAGTTCTTCGGTAAAGAAGCTCGTAAAGATGTTAACCCTGATGAAGCAGTAGCAATGGGCGCGGCGATTCAAGGTGCGGTACTTTCTGGTGATAAAACTGACGTACTTCTATTAGACGTAACGCCATTATCAATGGGTATCGAAACAATGGGTAGTGTGATGACTAAAGTTATCGACAAAAACACAACAATCCCAACGAAACAATCTCAAACGTTCTCAACAGCTGAAGATAATCAGTCTGCTGTAACGATTCACATCTTACAAGGTGAGCGTAAACGTGCGAGTGATAACAAATCTCTAGGTCAATTTAACCTTGAAGGTATTCGTGCAGCAAGCCGTGGTACGCCACAAATCGAAGTAACATTCGATATGGATGCTGATGGTATCTTACACGTATCTGCTAAAGATAAAGATACTAACCAAGAGCAAAAAATCACGATCAAATCTAGCTCTGGTCTAAGCGATGAAGAGATTGAACAAATGGTTCAAGATGCTGAAGCAAATGCTGAAGCGGATAAAGCCTTTGAAGAAGTAGTTGCTGCACGTAACCAAGCTGATGCAATGATTCATGCAACGAAGAAACAAATCGAAGAAGCGGGTGATGCACTTCCAGCTGACGAAAAAGAAAAAATCGAAGCAGCGCTAAAAGAGCTTGAAGAAGCGACTAAAGGCGAAGACAAAGAAGCAATCGAAGCTAAAACTGCTGCACTTGCTGAAGCGTCTGCAAAATTAGGCGAAATTGCACAACAAAAAGCACAAGCTGGTGAAGCTGGCGCTGAACAACCAGAAGCACAAGCTAAGCAAGACGACGATATCGTTGATGCTGAGTTTGAAGAAGTAAAAGAAGATAAAAAGTAATTAGCTCGCCTCTGCTTTAATTCGATATTGCAGTCTAATATCGTAGTTAGATAAAGGTAGGTTCATTATTTAATGAATGACGCGGGTTATAGAGTTCTCTATAATCCGCGTTATTGTATGTAAAAATAAGATTTGAGAACTAAAAATGTCAAAACGTGATTGTTATGAAGTACTTGGTGTAAGCCGTAGTGCAACGGAAAAAGAGATTAAAAAAGCTTATAAACGTCTTGCGATGAAATATCACCCTGATAGAACCAAAGGTGATGATGCGCTGGAAGAAAAATTCAAGGAAGTAAAAGAAGCTTACGAAATTCTTAACGATCCAAATAAAAAAGCAGCCTTTGACCAATATGGTCATGAGGGTGTTAACCAACAAGGCCAAGGCGGTGGTTTTGGTGGCGGCGGCTTCGGCGGCGGCGGTGGTTTTGACGATATTTTTGGTGATATTTTTGGCGGCGGTCGCGGTGGTCAACAGCGTGCTCAACAAGGTGCAGATCTTCGTTACAACATGGAACTTACCTTGGAAGAAGCGGTTCACGGCATCTCTAAAGAGATTGAGATTCCAACACAAGTACATTGTGAGCAGTGTAATGGCTCTGGTGCGAAAAAAGGCACTGATAGCAAATCATGTGGCACTTGTCATGGCCAAGGCCAAGTACAGATGCGTCAAGGCTTCTTTGCGGTGAATCAGACCTGTCCAACGTGTCGTGGTAAAGGTAAGATTATTACTGATCCATGTAATAAGTGTCATGGTGATGGGCATTACGAGAGCAGTAAAAAACTCAATGTTAAAATCCCAGCCGGTGTTGATACTGGCGACCGTATCCGTTTAAGCGGTGAAGGTGAAGCGGGCGATCATGGTGCTCCAGCAGGTGATTTGTACGTACAGATGAATGTACGTGAGCATGAAGTTTTTGTACGTGACGGTAATAACCTATACTGTGAAGTACCAATTAGTTTCACTGAAGCTGCGCTTGGTGGTGAAATTGAAGTACCAACATTAGACGGTCGTGTAAAACTGAAAATTTCTGCAGAAACGCAAACCGGTCGTATGTACCGTATGCGTAATAAAGGCGTGAAATCAGTGCGTAGTCACAGCACGGGTGATTTAATGTGTAAAGTGATCGTTGAAACACCAGTTAAACTATCTGCTAAGCAACGTGAACTATTAAAAGAGTTTGAGAAAACGTGTTCTTCAAGCCCTAAAAAACATAAACCAAAATCAGATGGTTTTTTAAATAATCTAAAAAACTTTTTTGATGACCTAAGTAAATAATGACTTAGTGGTGGTTTGATGAAAGTATGCATAAAAATACCATCCTAGTGATGGTATTTTTTTAACTTTAAAAAGGTGAGAATATGAAACATTTAGTGATTGGCGGTGTGCGTAGTGGTAAAAGTGATTTTGCAGAGCAGCAATTAACTGAACTGCTAAAAGACACTGCACAAGAACATGCTATCTATATTGCCACGAGCCTTGCTATTGGTGAGGAGACCAAAAGTCGTATTGCACGTCATCAACTTCATCGAGATAGTAAAATAATGACTTGTGAACTCGATTATCAATCACGTACCTTAAGCTCTTTCTTAACCAAATATGACACGCCTAAGCAACTTATATTGATCGAATGCTTATCTACTTGGGTAGGTTGGTATCTTTCTCAGGATAAACCATTAAAGCAATGTGTTGTTGAATATGAGCATGTGAAGGCACAATTTTTAGAGCAGTTAAATAATTTACAAGCAACGGTTATTATTGTTACTGGCGAAGTTGGTTGTGGTTTGATTGGTGAAACGAAATTGATGCGAGTCTATGCCGACAAGCTTGGTGAACTGAATCAACAAGTGGCAAGGTTAGCTAATAATGTGACTGTTGTGACTGCGGGTATCGCACAAAAAATAAAAGTGTAATTTTTTTTAAATAACCCTTTAAAAACAAATTTCACTCCCCATTTATTTATTATGTAAGAAATAATTATCTAACTATTAAATAGGAAAGAGAGAAACATGTCTGAATTAAACTTAAACACACAAGAACTTCAAGCAAGCTACGGTATTGGTCTACAAATGGGTGAGCAACTGCGTGCACAACCTTTTGAAGGTCTAGACATTTCAGCTGTTGCAGCTGGTATTGCTGATGCATTTGCAGGCGCTGAAAGTAAAGTTTCTCAACAAGAACTACAAGAAGCATTCCAAACTATTTCTGCTCGCATGCAAGTTGCTGCTGAAGAGCAAGCTAAAATTCTAGGTGCTGCTGGCGCTGAATTCCTAGCTGAAAATGCTAAAAAAGAGGGCGTTCAAGTAACGGCTTCTGGTCTTCAATTCGAAGTTATCACACAAGGTGAAGGTGAGATCCCAACTGCTGAATCTACAGTAAGTGTTCATTACCACGGTACATTAGTTGACGGTACTGTATTTGATAGCTCTGTTGAACGTGGTCAACCTGCTGAATTCCCTGTAGGCGGCGTTATCGCTGGTTGGACTGAAGCACTACAACTAATGCCTGTTGGTTCAAAATACAAGCTTACTATCCCTGCTGAGCTTGCTTACGGCGAACGTGGTGCTGGTGCGGCGATTGGTCCTCACTCAACACTTGCATTCGAAGTTGAGCTATTAGCTATTAAATAAGTATTCCTCTCAGGGAAACCTGATGAATGACTATAAAAAAGCCCCTGATCTGGAAACCGATTAGGGGCTTTTTTGTAGCTTCGAGTTTCTAGCTGCGAGCTTCGAACTGCCTCGCAACTCATTGCTCGTGACTCATTGATTGCGACTCATTGCTCGTAACTCGTAACTCATGACTCGTAGCGCTTAAAAGCTTGCACTCATTAATTCTAACGTTAACCAATTATCGCTACTGTTTTCTACTTTGACCGATACTTCTAATTCAGCGCATTGAATCAATAGTTGTTCTAATTGCTTGCTGTTTAAACGTGCTAATGCAGTTGATACTAAGGCTTGTTTGCTCGCCCATAGTTTAGGCTGATGCTGATTTAATAACGTAGGCAAGGGCGTATGTTGTGATTGATAGCTTAGCTTGAGGAGTTTTTGCACTTCACTACTTAATGTACCTGCTAATAATAGTAGCTCCGTACCCTCTGCTTTAAGCTGATGTAAAATGCGTTTGCTACGCTGTTTCTCACCGGCGAGCAGGCTATCAACCCATTGGAAAATAGAAAAGTGGTTATGTGTCGTTATTGATTGCTCAACTAAGGTTAGTGTCAGTGTTTGTTTTGGATAGAGCAGAGCTAACTTTTCAAACTCTTGCTTTGCTGCTAACAGGTTACCTTCAAAATGCACACACAGAAAATCAATCACCTCTTTATTAGCTTGCAGTTCAAGTGCCTTTAAACGCTGAAAAATCCACTGTGGAAAGCGTTGCGCTGTCGGAGCATTCGTTGCTACAAATAGTCCTTGCTGCTCTAGTTTTTTAAACCAGGCACCATTTAACTGTTGGTTATTAAGCTTCGGACCCTGTAGCAATAAGAGAATATCACTATTTAGCAATGGTGCTATCTCACGTAAAAAAGCAGTATTCTCTTTACTGGTTTTAGTAAGTGTTAATGAGATGATTTTTTTTTCTGAAAATAGCGATAAACTTTGTAGATGTGAATAGATACCATCTTTATCAAAGTTAGCATCAAGGCTAAAACTAAACGTTTCTAAATAGCCCTGGGACTTTGCAACTTGTTGCACCATATCATGCGCTTCTAAGGTTAGTAGCGCTTCATCACCAAAAATAAGAATACAGTTCGGTAGTTGCTGTTTGATGTGTTGATGCAGTTGTTCAGGGTAAATACGCATCTACTTAATCGCTCTTGTTATCTGTTTTAGCGCTGTTTTTGGCATCTAAAGTTAGCATAGTACTGATAATATGATCGGCGGCGATTGCACGTAACTCTCGTGTTAATAACTCAGATTCTCGAGATTTAGCCAATGCTTGCGACGAGCTTTCTACGAAGTCTCGATACAGGTTCACATTGAAGTGTTGAGCCTCATAACCCGGGCTTTGAATTGAATAATTTAGCGTAAATCCTAATTCAGTTTCGGCATTTTGTGCTTTTACATTTAACGAGATAATACGTGATGAACGGCGTTCATTGTCGACTTTTAAAATTGCAATATCGTCAGAAGGGGTCGTTACTAACTCAATACCTGCACCGCGTAAACGTAATTTAATAAGGCGTGTTAATTCACTGTTAGGTGAGCTTTGTAATAGCAATTTAGGGTACTTTTCTACTAGACCATCATTATGCTTTAGATGAAATCCACAACCGCTTAAAAACAGTAAAGGAGTTAGTAATAGCAGGGTTTTAAACGATTTAAACGAAATTTGCATAATTAGCCTTTTAAGAAAGGAGGAATAAATGCTAGAAGGCATTACAGAAAAATATGCTAGAAGGCTGAATCGTTAACATTATCGCCTTCTAGCTTTTTTAGGCCTTTAAGCGTTACCGCTTTCCAGCCTTATCGCTTTCTTTAGTTCGCTACGATGTTCAGTAGTTTACCCGGTACATAAATTACTTTACGTACTGTTTTTCCATCAGTAAATTTAGCTACGTTTTCGTCTGCTAAGCCTAATGCTTCAACAGATTCTTGCGTTGCATCAGCAGCAACCGTAAGCTTGCTACGTAATTTACCATTTACCTGTACGATGATTAGTTTTGAATCTTCAACTAATGCGCTTTCATCTACCGTTGGCCAAGGCGTTGTTAATAGTTCGCCTTGCTCGCCAAGTGCTTCAAACAGCTCTGCACAAATATGCGGCGTGATTGGTGAAAGTAGTTTAACCACCGCCACTAATGCTTCTTGAATAATAGCACGATCTTGAACGTCAGCAGTTGGTGCTTTACTTACTTTATTCATCAACTCCATGACTGATGCAATCGCAGTATTGAAAGTTTGACGACGACCTAAATCATCGGTTACTTTCTTTATCGTTTTATGCAGTTCACGGCGTAGTGTTTTTTGCTTGTCGTTATGTGCTTTAATATCTAACGCTTCAACATCACCCGCAGATACATGGTCGTTTGCTACTTTCCATAGACGTTTTAAGAAACGTAATGAACCTTCAAGTGCAGAGTCTGACCATTCAAGTGTTTGCTCAGCAGGTGCTGCAAACATCATGAACAAACGTACGCTATCTGCGCCGTATTTATCAATCATATCCTGTGGGTCGATACCGTTATTTTTTGATTTAGACATTTTACACATGCCATCAAAAATAAGTGCTTGGCCATTTTCCATTTTAGCGCTGATCACTTTACCTTTTTCATCGGTTTCTGTGATTGCTTCAGTCGGTGCAACCCAAACTTTACCGCCTTTCTCATCTTCATAGTAATAAGCATCTGCTAATACCATGCCTTGAGTTAGTAGTTTCTTGTACGGTTCATCACAGTCAACTAATCCAAAATCACGTAATAATTTATGGAAGAAACGTGAGTATAAAAGATGCAAAATAGCATGCTCGATACCGCCGATGTATTGATCAACAGGTAACCAGTAGTTTGCTTTTGCAGGGTCTAGCATCTGATCATCACTTTGTGGTGAACAGTAACGTGCGTAGTACCAGCTTGATTCCATGAAGGTATCAAAAGTATCTGTTTCGTGTGTTGCTGGTTGACCGTTATAAGTTGTTTTAGCCCACTCTAAATCTGCTTTGATTGGTGAAGTAATACCATTCATTTTAACATCTTCAGGTAGCACAACTGGTAGCTGGTCTTCAGGTACCGCGACAACCGTGCCATCTTCTAGTGTTAATGTTGGAATTGGTGCGCCCCAGTAACGTTGACGAGAAACACCCCAGTCACGTAAACGGAAGTTAACTTGACGCTTACCTTTGTTTTCGCTTTCTAATTTTGCTTCTACCGCATCAAATGCAGCGGTAAAGTCTAAACCGTCAAATTCACCAGAGTTAAAACAAATGCCTTTTTCAGTGTAAGCCACTTCAGAAACATCAACGTCAGCGTCGCTTGGTTTGATAACTGCTTTAATATCTAAGCCGTATTCTTTAGCGAATTCAAAGTCGCGTTGGTCATGTGCAGGTACAGACATAACTGCGCCTGAACCGTAACCCATTAATACAAAGTTAGCTGTCCATACTGGTACTTCTTCACCGGTAATTGGGTGAATTGCTTTAACGCCAGTATCTACGCCTTCTTTTGCCATAGTCGCAAGTTCAGCTTCAACTAATTTTTGGTTTTTACATTTATCACAGAATGCTGCTAAGACTGCGTTGTTTTTAGCTGCTTCAAGTGCGATAGGGTGTTGTGCTGCAACAGCGATGTAAGTCACCCCCATTACTGTGTCAGGACGAGTCGTGTAAACAGAAACTGTTTCATCTGTTCCTACTACTTTAAAGTCCATCTCAATACCTTCTGAGCGACCGATCCAGTTACGTTGCATTGTACGTACTTGCTCTGGCCATTCATCAAGTTGGTCTAAATCATCAAGCAGTTCTTGTGCGTATGCAGTGATTTTAATGAACCATTGTGGAATTTGTTTTTGTTCAACAATTGCGCCAGATCTCCAGCCACGACCATCGATAACTTGTTCGTTTGCAAGTACTGTTTGATCCACTGGATCCCAGTTAACCGTTGCCATTTTTTTGTAAACAAGGTCTTTTTCAAGCAATTTAGTGAAGAACCACTGTTCCCAACGGTAATATTCAGGCTGACAAGTCGCCAATTCACGGCTCCAGTCATAACCAAAACCTAGCTGTTTAAGCTGCTTCTTCATGTATTCAATATTTTCGTACGTCCAACCTGCTGGTGCAGTATTATTTTTAATAGCTGCGTTTTCAGCGGGTAGACCAAATGCATCCCAACCCATCGGTTGCATTACATTTTTGCCCTGCATACGTTGATAACGAGAGACTACATCACCAATTGTGTAGTTACGCACGTGACCCATATGTAATTTACCACTTGGGTAAGGGAACATTGATAGGCAGTAATATTTTTCTTTTGATGGATCTTCTGTTGCTTTAAATGATTGGTTTTCATCCCAGTTTTTCTGGAATTTAGCTTCAATCTCTTTTGGATTATATAACTCTTGCATCTTAATTCTGCCTAGCAATGATAAATGAAAAAAAGTAAAGCGTAAGGATACAGCAGAGAGCGGATTGCAACAATATTTATGAGGGGTATGACTTACTTTTTAACCATCAAATAGTATATGTGCAGCAAAAAAATGAATTGTGCGGTATATTTATTTGACTGTGACTTGATTTCTATTGCGTCGGTTCATTTTTTTGTTTTTAAATACAACGTAGTGAGTGTTCTATGAGGGGTGATTCAATTAACTCAATAATAAATGATGATGAATTTAAACTGTTATCTGAATTAAATTTGGATAACAAAGAGTCTGATGATAAAAAAGATCTCGATTATTATATTAGTGCTGAGAATGGTAAGGGAACGCTTTTATCGCAGTTAGGTGTTGCTGACAGTTTGCAACTCGTTGCTAATTACGGAAAGCATCGCTTGGTTTTTCCTGTACAAATTAATTCGGGCGATTTCTCTGATTTTCGAATGACTTTTAAAGCGCCTAAAATTTTTGAAAATGGAGAGCATTTACGGTCATGGCGCTTAATTGCTGATAAAACAATATCACTTGTTGATGACCATGGTGAAGCGCTGCATTACAAGATAAAAGATCTCTCCGCGTCTGGTATATCAATATCAATTGATACGCAAGATGAAGGCGAATTTCCTGAATTGTTAAATCATATCTATCTACAGTTGCCAAACCGGGAACGCTTAGATATATCGGGGGCGAAAATCCATCGCGTAGACAATAAAACGGTTGCTTACCTATTAACCAATAAAGTCGATGATACGTTATTAACAACGCTTACAGAGTATCTCTTTGAGTGCCATTTAGCCCAATATCCAGATGCATACAAAGATCACTTTAAATGATGAGAGGTAGTCTGACGAGGGTTATTTGAACGCTTTGTTTAATAAACTAGCAGTCAGTGCTTTTTTGTTATTTTAATGCTTTACAAGCCCACCCTGTTGTCGGTATTATTCGTCTCGTTCTGCGGAGGGGTGGCAGAGCGGCTGAATGCACTGGTCTTGAAAACCAGCGAGGGTTAATAGCTCTCCGTCGGTTCAAATCCGACCTCCTCCGCCACATTTGAAAAGGCGCTAACTGTTTACAGTTAGCGCCTTTTTGCTTTTCTAAAGATAAATAATTGTTATTCATGGTAAATGCGTTACTGATAGTGCTTCTCACTTCATCAAATCCTATGGAACGATTTTGAACAGTTTTAGCTGGTTATGCAGTAGCGGTGGTGATCAGGATGTTCACCATGAAAATCGCAACGCAGTTAGGGATGATGTTAATCAGCAAGAATGATCATGGTATTAATTCTTTTGGTCTTAATGCGGCCTATGTTGACTGTTGTTCATCCCCTTGGCGTTAAGTGCAATTTGATGGGCTACTTTTTTAGTTGATTGTGGCTATAAATCGATCTTGTTGGCACTATTTTAAACGTTCTGTTTGATATCTGAGCGGTTGTTTTTTTTTGTGTTTATTTCACTTTACAAGCCTACCCAATTGTCGGTATTATTCGTCTCGTTCTGCGGAGGGGTGGCAGAGCGGCTGAATGCACTGGTCTTGAAAACCAGCGAGGGTTAATAGCTCTCCGTCGGTTCAAATCCGACCTCCTCCGCCACATTTGAAAAGGCGCTAACTGTTTACAGTTAGCGCCTTTTTGCATTTCTAAGCATAAAAAATTTAATGTAATTGGTATTAGAAGCCAAGTCACTGCGAAGAAATACCATTAATGATATTTCTAGTTAAAAACGTTAAATTGCGATTGCTATGTAACTTCTGCTTAATGAGGTTCTTTTATTCGACTTGTTACGATTATTTTAAGTGTTTTGTTTGATATCTGAGCGGTTGGTTTTTTTTGTGTTTATTTTTCTTTACAACAGCCCCATCTACTCTGTATTATTCGTCTCGTTCTGCGGAGGGGTGGCAGAGCGGCTGAATGCACTGGTCTTGAAAACCAGCGAGGGTTAATAGCTCTCCGTCGGTTCAAATCCGACCTCCTCCGCCACATTTGAAAAGGCGCTAACTGTTTACAGTTAGCGCCTTTTTGCATTCTTGCCTAGCTAAACTCTTCTATACTGAGTCATATGCACTCTGACGCTAAACCTTTTCAAGTTAACCAGACGCGCCAAAACCACAGCACACCTGTTATTACTCACTTATTATTATGCAAATTAGTATTACCTTAGGTCGAGTAGAGGGGAATGGGAGTATGTAAATCAGCTCATGCTTTTTGATAGATTAGATTGCGGTTAATCTTTTAATCTATCTTGATGCTATTTGGAAAGTTGCGAGGCATTAAAATTAGCAAGGCTATTCACTTGCTAATTTATTGTCATGATCGTTGTTAGTGTTTGTTGCTTGAAGGGGCTAGTTGAAAATTCGATCTTCTGATTGATCGATGGCTAATTTAGCTTTTCTAATGGTTAATGATATACACTCATCACGGTTATCTATTACATCTGAGCGAATGAATTTATGCGTTTTTAATGCTTCTCCTTCCCCCTTTGTTATTGTGCCTGCTACGCGATATTGACCCCCTTCGCGAATAGGCGCAGGGATAATTGAAAAATCATTATATTTGATCGTCTCAGAGGTTTTTGCAGAGCCACTTGAGTCGCCTAAAAAAAGAGATTTTAAACCAGAGAAAAAGCCCATGAAGTATTTCCTTATCTTTTTGTTATTGTAGGTAATTAATAGCCTCACACAGTATAAATCAAAAAAAAAGGCAATGGTAAAAACCATTGCCTTTTGTGCATTACCTAACAAATAGATTGTAGGTTATTTTGTGTATGCACGCGTATAAGCTTGTTGCATCACTTTAAGGACAGAAGGGTATCCCATTCTTTCTAATTGAGATGTGTAAGCAGCCCAATCATCATCAATGTTTGCCGAACCTAAGACCCAAGACTGTTGTTTTTCTAACATGTAATCAAGGATTGTTGCCCATTTCTTATCGAATACTTCTTTTTCTTTTGCGTTTAAAGAAACACCTAAGAAGGGTTCAACGAGGTAATCACCAGCTTCATATTTAGCGATGCCTTCAAGTGCGTACTTGTTAGACCATTGCAGTTCATATGAATAATCTTGATGGAATCCACGTGGGATTTGAGCTCCATTTTGCCACATGATTGTATTCAGAGGCGCATCAGCGTTAAGTACTTCTTTTCTGAAGATAGGTTTGCCATCAACCATATCGTAATGCTCACCTTCTAAACCGAAGTTAGCTAAACGGCGACCTTCTTCAGTAAAGTAGAAGTCAAAGTATTTGATTGTTTCGATTGGATTTTCATTGGTAAATGACATTGCCCAACCTTCTACTTTCACTTTAGCGCGGCGATGTTCTTCCACACGTTTACCTGAAATACCTGCTGGTGGAATAAAAGCTTTAAATTCAAAGCCTTCCACTTTGTCTTTTAGTGAGTCATTGTAACCGGAAGTGGAAGCAAACCAATCGTGCGTCATACCACCTAGGTTATTTGATAATAGATATTCACGAGAACGACTACCACGCGTAAATACTTCTTGGTCGATCAAACCTTCTTTATACCATTTAGCAAGGTTACGAATACCAACACGGTAAGCTTCTTCTGTGTAACCGTGGCTTAATTTACCTTCTCTTACATAGAAATCATGGAACATATCTGAACCAGATGCATGGCCATCCCACAATGTTACCATACGGATCATCTCTTCCCAGTTACGCATGAACAGTGGTACTTCATCTTTTTTGCCATTGCCATTTGGATCATTATCACGGAATGCAACAAGTACATCATGAAGCTCGTCAACATTTTGAGGCTCTTTAAGATTTAGCTTCTTAAGCCAATCAGTACGGATAAAGTAGCCGCGACCAAATTTACCGTCTGGTAAATATGGAATGTAGTAAATTTCACCATCAGAAGCTTGAATCGAGCTGCGGATATCTGGGTTTTTATCAAAGAAAGCTTTAATGTTTGGTGCATGTTTGTCGATCAACTCATTCATTCCAATGAATGCGCCTTCAGGACCGTAGCGGTTTACATTATCTTTAATCGAAGAACCACCAACAATGTCAGGTAGATCACCTGAAGCGATGAGTAGGTTAAACGCTTCTGCACTTTTTGTTGTTGCCATTGAAGCAACATTATTTAAGCTAACGTTTGTTAATCGAGCAGCTTCTTTTTCTACTAACCAATCGTTGTTATAAACATACTTTTTAGTGTGAAAGTGAATGTCCAGTGTTAAAGGTTTATCTGTAACTTTAAACGCGCCATCCGCAGCTTTCTCAGCCATCGCTGGCATCGCAAGAGTGGTAGAACCGATAATAATAGATGTAATTAGGCTTTTGACCATTTTCATAAGTAAACTTCTCCGTTGTTTTTACTTTGTGTAATTTACATGTTTTTCGTACTGGTTTTTCCAACCTACATTACATACCTAATCTATCTAACTGGTTGATTAAAAATCCTCTTTTAAATCAACCAGTGTTCCTTGGCACGGAATACAGGCATAATTGAAAATCAATTATTCTTTAACACCACCTAACATAATGCCTTTGTTAAATGATTTTTGTACCCATGGGTAAATCAGCAATACAGGAATGATTGAACAAATCATGATTGCAGAACTTACTGTTTCGTATGAGTACGAAGCGGTTATCAACGTACTCGCAAAGGTATCATCGTCGGTTAATTGGGTAATTATCTGACGTAGGTAAACCTGCAAAGGTACTTTACTTTCATCTCTTAGTAGCACCATTGCCCAGAAGAACCCATTCCAACGAGCAACGATACAGAATAATGTAATGGTTGCTAAAGCAGGCTTCGCGAGTGGAATGAAAACTTGCCATAATACTTGAAAGTCATTCGCACCATCCATACGAGCAGCCTCTTCAAAAGAAGCGGGAACGGCTTCGAAGAAGTTTCTTAATAAGATGATGTTGAACGCGTTACAAGCAAAACCGATAATGATACCGATGTAGCTATCTAGTAATCCCAAGTCTCTCATATTTAAGAAGAATGGAATCATGCCGGCGTTAAACCACATGGTGAATGCAATCATCATATTCCAATATTTACGGCCTGCTAATTGAGGTCTTGAAAGTGCGTAAGCACCTGGAACAATAATTAATAGGCTGACTATCGTACCGCCAATGGTGTAGATGAAAGTATTGGCATATGAAGTCCAAAAAGCTGGATCTGATAATACTTTGTCATAGGCGGCGAGTGTGAAGTCAACCGGTGTTAATACAACTTTACCTGCTGTTACCGCATCACCTAAACTGACCGACAAAGAAGCAACGTAGATAAACGGGTATAGCGTACTAATCGTAAACATAGCGACTAAGAACATATTCAAATAGACAAACGCTTTATCGCCTTTTGAATACAAGTTCATGTTTTCTTTAAAACTCATAATATTTCCTTACCAAAGAGACGTTTTAGAAACGCGTTTACTAATTGTATTTGCTGTAATAACGAGCAAGAATGCAATAACAGCGTTAAATAACCCAGCCGCAGCGGCTAAATCGTATTGTGCTGCTTGTAAACCTTGACGGTATATAAAGGTACTTATTACGTCAGCAGTTTCATAAGTTGCTGGTTGATAGAGCATGATGATCATCTCAAAGCCAACTTCTAAAATGTTACCAATACGGATAATTAACATGATTAAAATCGTTGGTAATATGCAAGGAAGCGTTATTTTGTACATCATTTGAAAACGTGATGCACCGTCTACCACTGCCGATTCATAAAGCGAGGGGTTAACACCAGCAACCGCTGCCAAGAATACAATTGAACCAAAACCTGCTTCTTGCCAAATCCCGGTACCAACAAATATCGTTCGGAACCATTCTGGTTTGGTTAAGAAATACACGGAGTCATAGCCCATCGCATTTAACATCAGGTTGATAACACCTGTGGAGGGGGCAAATGCGGTAATCACGATACCTGCAATGATTACTGCCGAAATGAAATGCGGTAAGTAAACAATAGTTTGCGCAGTTCTTTTAAATTTAGGGTTAATGATTTCGTTAAACATCAACGCTAAAATAATAGGCACTGGAAAACCAAATATTAAGCTTGCACCACTTATCATTACTGTGTTTTGAATCGCACGAATAAATTGGTCGTTATCAAACAGAGTATAGAAATGTTCAAGTCCAACCCATGGGCTAGAAGTAATACCTTTAAATACGCTGTAGTCTTTAAAGGCGATTTGTAAGCCATACATTGGCTTATAAAGAAACACGATGAACCAAATAATGGTCGGAGCAAGCATTAAATATAACTGCCACTCCTTTTTTAAATGCATAACAAGCCACTTTGATTTTTTAACCAAGATTGAGTCTTCTGTGCTTAGTGAATTATTAATATCTTCCATAATATTCTCTAACCTATTTTTTATCTGAAGCAATCATTGCGTTTGTTGTCTTTTTATCAAACACGGTGATGGCATTTTGACGGAAGTACAGCTTATTTAGATTCTCTAAATGAGTCAGTTGTCCATGCGTTTCAACTTTAATAACGAATGGCTTATCTAAAAATTTACAATGTAATAGTGCTTCTGAGCCTAATGTTTCAACTAAATCAATCTTCACATCAATGGCCGTTGCATCTGCAACAGGTTCAATCTCAATGTACTCTGGGCGGATACCGATGATGATTTCTTCGCCATCGCTCAATTGGCTAAGAGTAGGTAATAAACAACGTTGGCCTTCAAACAATGCATAACAACCCGCATCAGAGACTTCTGCTGTTGCTTCGATTAGGTTCATTGGCGGCGAACCGATGAATGTTGCAACGAAGGTATTCGCAGGGCTATTAAACAGCTCCATTGGTGTACCAACCTGTTCAATTTTACCGGCACTCATTACAACAATTCGGTCTGCAAGTGTCATCGCTTCAACTTGGTCATGTGTTACGTAAACACTAGTAACGCCTAAACGCTTATGAAGTTGCTTAATCTCAGCACGCATTTGCGTTCTAAGTTTTGCATCTAAGTTTGATAGCGGTTCATCGAATAAAAATACTTTTGGGTGACGTACAATTGCACGACCCATCGCAACACGTTGACGCTGACCACCAGATAAATCTGCTGGGCGACGTTCAAGAAGAGGGGTTAGCTCGAGGGTTTCTGCTACATCTGCAACTATTTTACGAATTTCATCTTTTGGCACTTTACGAATACGTAAACCAAATGCGATATTCTCAGCAACGGTTAAATGTGGGTAGAGTGCGTAATTTTGGAACACCATCGCAACATCTCTGTCTTTTGGTGCGACATCATTAATGACACGATCAGAGATACTCACTTCCCCACCACTAATTTCTTCCAATCCGGCCAGCATCCTTAGTGTTGTTGATTTGCCACAGCCAGAAGGCCCAACAAGTACAACAAACTCTTTTGCTTTAACTTCTAGATTGATACCTTGAACTACAGTTACGTCACCGTAACTTTTCACAAGATTTTTTAACTTAACAGTCGACATCTTCGTTTTACTCCATCAAAACTTTGAAAAGGGGGCGGCTAACCCCGAATTTAAAAATTACTCATTACAATAACAACATTGCGCAGTGCTAATATTATTCAATAGTAATATTGTTCATTGATAATATTGTTATATTAGTACTATAAGGAATGAGGGGAGTAAACGGAGTTAGTCAACTAATACAAACTAGGTCATTCTTTTGGCATGTTTTGTAGTATTTATTGAGGCGTTGATCATTATTCTGGCTTGACAGAGTAAATTTCGAGGGTGGTTTCTTTGTCTTATATCAATAAATAGCCTATTTAGTGCGGTGTGAGGCAGTTTTTTGATGTTTTGTGGTGCTTTTGTAGCCGATCTGGTGTTTTTTTTAAGTGGTTTATTTTTTCTTATTTAAGCTATTTGTATTATTTATTAATTACTTGTTGTTGTTTTTTTGGTCTGTCGTTTCAAAATTAATACAACCACAAGCCCTGTTTATTTGTATTACTTATTAATTCAAAAGGACTTGCCTGAGTTGTGTAAGGTTGCTTTTTTTGATGTTTCTTGTTTGGGGGGCTTTAAATGGTGCAATTTATTTTAATCATTTTTCAATTCGAGATAACATTTTATGTTTAATAAATAAGGAGGCATATAGTCATAACGTCTGATTATCTATCGTTGTTTTTAATAATACGTACAACACTGCGATCTGATTTTAGTGGCGATATTTTACCTTTAATGAGATATCAACCTATTATAGCGTGTTTCTGACGAACTACTTTTACGCCTTTTAATGTGATGATTTTGTCATTCTTGCTATGTATTTCATTCCATTATTAATCCCTTCCATACAGATAGTTACCGATTAATTCTTTCTGTTATTATTATTTTACTTAGTATTTTATGTTACATTTGTTTGGTTGGTGAGGTAACTCACTTATACTGATCACAATTAGGGATTGATTAATGGCTGACATGATGTTTTTAGATGTTAAAAAGGTTTTAGTTTCGTTACTATCTAGACCTTAAATATTTTGCTTGAAAGCAATGCGGAGAAAAATTTTGATAAATATCCTGTTGGTAGATGACCATGAATTAGTACGCACAGGGATTAGCCGTATCATTGATGATGTTCGAGGCATGAAAGTAATTGGTGAAGCAGAAAGCGGAGAAGATGCTGTAAAGTGGTGTCGCAGTAATCACCCTGATGTTGTATTGATGGATATTAATATGCCCGGTATTGGTGGTTTAGATGCGATGCATCGTATTCTTCGTATTAATGAAGATATTAAAATTATTATGCTCACTATGCATACAGAAAACCCATTTCCTTCAAAAGTGATGCAAGCGGGCGCTGTCGGTTATCTTAGTAAAGCCGCAGGACCTGATGAAGTGCTAGCCGCGATTCGTGCCGTGAATGCGGGGCAACGTTATTTAGCACCTGAAATCGCACAGCAAATGGCGTTATCACAAATTTCCCCCGTTTCAGATGATCCCTTTAGCGTTTTATCTGAGCGTGAACTGCAGATAATGATGATGATCACTAAAGGACAACGTGTTGTTGATATCTCTGAGCAGTTAAGTCTTAGCCCTAAAACGATTAATAGCTACCGTTATCGCTTATTTGATAAATTGGGTGTTAATGGTGATGTGGAGTTAACCCACTTAGCTATTCGTTACGGTATGTTAGATGCAGATACGCTATAAACTACCTGCTAACGTGTTTTATAAAACAGCGTGTAATAACGCTGTTATTGATGAAGTGACACCGCAAGGTGTCTTTTTTTTATGAGCCAATTACCCTCTGAACAGTTCTCCCCAGAAGCATTCTTAAAAACGGTTACCACTGAGCCAGGTGTGTACCGCATGTTTGATAGTAAAAACATTATCATTTATGTAGGCAAAGCGAAGAATTTAAAAAAACGGCTAAGTAGTTATTTCAGCTTAACTCAAAAACATCCCAAAACACTCGCGCTAGTCAGTCATATTGTTAATATCGAAGTGACCGTTACCCATACCGAAACGGAAGCGTTGATTTTAGAGCATAACTTTATTAAGCAATATAAACCTAAGTACAATGTATTGTTGCGTGATGATAAATCTTACCCTTACCTATTTATAAGTGATCATAAACATCCGCAGTTAACCTTAGTGCGTTCGCAAAATCGTAAACGTAAAGGCACCTATTTTGGTCCTTATCCAAGTGGTGGGGCAGTACGTGAAAGCTTGCATCTAATGCAAAAGTTATTTCCTATACGCCAATGTGAAGATAGTTATTATGCCAATCGCTCTCGCCCTTGCTTGCAGTATCAGTTAAAACGTTGTTTAGGGCCCTGTGTTAATGCGATGCCGGAATCGGAATATGCGCATCAAGTTGAGCTAGCGGCAGAATTTTTACTTGGCAAAAGCCAACGTGTGATCGATCTGTTGATTGATGAGATGCAGTTGGCCAGTGAAACCTTGGAGTTTGAAAAAGCAGCGACGCGCCGTGATCAGATTCAATCGTTAAAAAAAGTACAGGAACAACAGTGGGTAAGTGGTGATATTGAACAACTTGATGTGCTCGGTTTTGTTTATGAACACGGGATTGCCAGTTTTCATCTATTATTTGTCCGCCAAGGCAGAATATTGGGCAGCCGTAACTACTTTCCCAAAGTGCCTAAAAACTCTAACCCCGAAGAGGTGCTAACTGCATTTCTGAGCCAGTTTTATCTTTCAGGGCAAAATGGACGTGCAATTCCTAAAGAGATCTTACTCAGTGATGATTTTGCCGAGCGCTTTACCTTCACTGAACTGTTCACTGAATATTGTGGTTATAAAACCACGCTCAAAGTTGAAATGCGTGGTGAACGTGCCAAATTTGTCAAACTTGCCAAAAGAAATGCGCTAGTTGCCCTGCAAACTCACCTGAGTCAAAAGAACAATGTGCAACAGCGTTATCAGCTATTGGAAGAGAAGCTTGAGTTGATTGAACCGATCAAACGCATGGAGTGTTACGATATCTCGCATATGATGGGTGAAAAAACCGTGGCTTCCTGTGTTGTATTTGATCGAGAAGGGGCTAAAAAATCGGCCTATCGCCGCTTTAATATAACCGGAATTACACCCGGTGATGATTATGCGGCAATGGGGCAGGTATTAGCGAGGCGTTTTAGAGAAAAGCAAAGTATCGAAAATATTCCAGATATCATTTTTATCGATGGCGGGCTTGGGCAGCTTAATCAAGCTGAAACCATTATTAGTTCCCTTGCTGAAAATTTTACTGAAAAATACCCATTGCTCATTGGTATTGCCAAAGGGGTGACTCGAAAGGCTGGATTAGAAACGCTTATTTTAGCTGATAGCCATGAGATATTGGAGATTGCAGCAGACTCGCCGGCATTGCACCTTATTCAGCAAATACGAGATGAATCACACCGTTTTGCTATTACTGGGCATCGTGGTCAACGGGATAAGAAAAGACGAACCAGCACCTTAGAAGGAATTCCTGGCGTTGGTGCTAAGCGTCGTCAGTTATTACTTAATCATTTTGGTGGTTTACAGGGAGTAAAAGCGGCGAGTGTCGATGAGTTAGCGAAAATAAATGGTATTAGTGTGGCTTTAGCTGAAAACATTCATGAAGCGTTAACTTTGAAGTAATAAATAAGCGGGAACTATTTGCATTAGCAAACAATAAAATGCAAAAATAGGCGTTCTATAGAAAGGATTTTTTAATGATTAATATTCCCAATGTTTTAACTGGTTTTCGTATATTTTTAATTCCCATTTTTGTTGTTGTGTATTACTTGCCTGTTAGCTGGGCTGCACAAATGGCTGCTTTTATTTTTTTATTAGCGGGTATCACCGATATCTTAGATGGTTACCTTGCGCGTAAGTTAGATCAATCTACCCCATTTGGTGCTTTTTTAGATCCTGTTGCAGATAAAATCATGGTGGCAGTATCATTGGTCATGATTGTTGAGCATTACGCACATATTTGGGTAGCAATTCCTGCGATGATCATGATTTGTCGTGAAATATTGATTTCAGCACTGCGTGAGTGGATGGCGGAACTGGGGCAACGTGCAAGTGTTGCCGTTTCAAATATTGGTAAGGTTAAAACCTTTGCACAGATGTTAGCGTTATTTCTTCTTATCTGGCAACAATCTGAAATGATGGAGTGGGTTGGTTTTGCATCTATGTTTATTGCAACTGTACTGACGTTATGGTCAATGATTGTTTATCTGAAAGCTGCTTGGCCTGCACTGAAGAGTCAAAGTTAATATAAACGTTCAATAAAGATGAATTATTAAACGTTTAGTGTGAAAAACAATCGAACAGTTAGTAATTATAAAAAAAAGTGGCAAAGGGTGTTGACTCAAAGCAGAAAATCTCTAAAATGCGCCACATCGAAACGGGAAACGTTAAACACTTCTTGTTAAGATAAAGACTTAAATAACGATGCGGCACTAGCTCAGTGGTAGAGCACAACCTTGCCAAGGTTGGGGTCAAGAGTTCGAACCTCTTGTGCCGCTCCATTTAAGTATAAAATTTGGCGGAATGGCAGAGTGGCCATGCAGTGGATTGCAAATCCATCTATCTCGGTTCGACTCCGGGTTCCGCCTCCAAATTTTAAAGTTTTGCCCGGATGGTGGAATCGGTAGACACCCAAGATTTAAAATCTTGTGCATTCTGTGCGTGCGAGTTCAAGTCTCGCTCCGGGCACCATTTTGAAAGGCCTTGTATTTATACGAGGCTTTTTTGTAGTAAAGTTCAACTCAAAGTTTTGCCCGGATGGTGGAATCGGTAGACACCCAAGATTTAAAATCTTGTGCATTCTGTGCGTGCGAGTTCAAGTCTCGCTCCGGGCACCATTTTTAAAGAAACCAGCTTCTAGCTGGTTTTTTTATGTCTGTAATAAAATCCAGCTATCAGTTATCAGCTTTCAGTTATCAGCTTTCAGCTTTCAGTAAAATCAATAAGTGCGCCTTATTATCTCTGTCTTTGTAATCACTAATAAAAGCAGTCTTTGTTTCTAACGTGACTTTCCTTGTATTGCATGGTTCTTTGGGTATTATCACACCTCTAGATCATGCTTAATGAAAGGGCCACGACAGCTAAATGATGAATAAAAAAATATTATTAGAGCAATTGATCGCTGCATTAGAGAATGTACATCTAAATGCGGTTGTTGCGGCTACACGTGCACATGAAACCGCGACAGATAACGAGAATATTGCTGAAAACAAATATGATACCTTAGCGGTAGAGGCTGCTTATCTGGCTCATGGGCAATCAGTACGCGTTGAGCAGTGTGCAGCTGATATTGCTGCATTTAAAAGTCTTCATGCCGAACAATCTTATACAAGCGTATCGTTAGGTGCTTTAGTGCTTTTGTTAGATGAGCACGATAATGAAAAGTGGCTGTTCTTTGGACCTTGTGCTGGTGGATTGAAAGTTGCGTTTGAAGGGAAAAGTATCATGGTGGTTACTGCAAGCTCACCACTAGGTGAGGTTCTTGAACAAACTAAAATTGAACAAGAGATTAGTGTGAATATCGCTGGTAAGAAAATTAATTATGAAGTGATTGATATTCATTGATGAAAAGCTGCCAGTGAGTATTTAGCGAGTACTTCTGAAATAGAGGAAACTAGAAGCGCGCGCTTTTGATTTAAAGTTGTAGCTGACCGCTAATAGCTAAAGACTGATAGCTTTCTTGGCTTTACAAGCAGACATAAAAAAGGCGCTTTAAGCGCCTTAATATTTTAATAATCTTGTTTGGGACTTAATCTAAGTCGCCACAGAAACGGTAACCTTCACCGTGGATTGTTGCGATAATTTCTGCACCCTCTGGCACACTTTCAAAGTGCTTACGGATACGACGAATCGTTACATCTACGGTACGATCGTGTGCTTTCAATTCACGGCCAGTCATTTTCATTAATAACTCTGCACGTGTCTGAATTTTCCCTGGGTTTTCGATGAAATGTAACATCGCTCGGAACTCACTGCGTGGCAGCTTAAACAGATCACCGCGTGGACTGATTAAAGAACGGCTATCGATCTCAAGTGTCCAGCCATTAAACTTATAGTTTTCAACTTTCTGACGAACTTCTTCAAAGTAGAGGTTATCTTGCATCGTACGTGTTAATAAATTACGTGTACGGATAGTTAATTCACGTGGGTTGAATGGTTTAGTGATGTAATCATCAGCACCAATTTCAAGACCTAAAATTTTATCCACTTCGTTATCACGACCAGTTAAAAATATTAACGGGATATTTTGAATTTCACGTAACTCACGTGCTAATAATAATCCGTTTTTACCTGGTAAGTTAATATCCATGATAATTAAGTTAATATTGTTTTCACTAATGACTGTGTGCATCTCGTTGCCATCATTCGCTTCAAATACTTTGTAACCTTCTGCTTCAAAAACGCTTTTGAGTGTACTGCGTGTAACTAGCTCATCTTCAACGACAAGTATATTGGCTGTGGACATGGTTTACTCCTAATTTTAAATTCTTTAGTTACTATTCAACTCTTGCCATTGAAGCTTATTTCATAGGAAATATTCAATTAAACTGCGCGTCCTCTTTCCCTAAGCATCGTTGCCTTGCTTGAGTGTTTACAATTAAATATGTAAATGCGGCTTACCTGTTTTTAACAAATATGAGTAGTTAAATTTTTTCTGCTAATGTGTAACATCACACAAGCACTTAATTTTGCAAACAAATGTAGTTGATCTTTTCTTTATTGTAGTTAAATAATTAGTCAATGAATTTACATTTGTTGCTTTTTTGTTGATGCAAATAACATAACCTTTAGATAGACACTAAATAAGTGTGATCTGTAACGTGTTAAGGGTGCTATTTCAATGGCTGTCACTATAAATAGTTAACATTAAGATAACAACTATATTGTTAGGATTCGCTTGTATATACAAGTTGTTATTGATATGAATCAACCTGACTATTTGATCTGTTTAAAATAAGCAGAATAGTCAGCGAATTGTTTAACAGTTTTAAAAGCTTTGCTACAATGAATTCTCTTTTTTTTTCATGATAAGTTTAGTAAAGATTATGTATAGCCGTTTATTTCATCAATTTAATCTTTATTTTGCTGGTTTTTGTAAACAGGCTGTAAGCATTGTTAAATTAATGAGATAAATGACCTTTTAAAGCCCGCCCCTATTTGCGGGTTTTTTATTATATAGAAAGCAGGAATTCTAAAAATGCGCGTACTTAAATTTGGCGGAACATCGCTAGCAAATGCTGAACGTTTTAATCAAGTTGCCGATATCGTAATTAATAATCAGCAGCAGTCTCAAATTGCTTTAGTTCTATCTGCGCCAGCAGGTGTGACCAATAACTTAGTTGCAGTGGTAGAAAAAACCAGTAACGGGTTATCAGCTGAAACCCATTTGATTGATATTCAACGTATTTTTGCCGAATTAATTAAAGGATTAAAAAGTACCTATTCAGAACTTGCAGATGATCTGTTAAAAACACTTTTTGAGCGTGAGCTCTCTCACTTAGGTGAGCTACTTGAAGGTGTGCGTTTACTATCGCAATGCCCTGCGAGCATTGAAGCTCAAATTTTAAGTAAAGGTGAGTTGTTAAGTGTTGCTTGCATGAGGCAGTTATTAATTGCCAAGGGGCATAAAGTTGAAGTCATTAAACCGCAACAAAAGCTATTATCTAAAAAAGGTGGCTACCTAGAAGCGCAAATTGATATTGAAGCGTCACGTGCTCTGTTTGAAGCAGAGGGTATCGTAAAAGGTGCTATCTACTTAATGCCTGGTTTTACTGCGGGTAATGCGCAGGGTGAAACTCTTGTGCTGGGGCGTAACGGTTCTGATTATTCAGCAGCAGTTTTAGCCGCTTGTTTAAAAGCGCAATGTTGTGAAATTTGGACTGACGTGGATGGCGTTTATAGTTGTGATCCGCGCTTAGTAAAAGATGCGCAGCTATTAAGTTCATTAAGCTACGCAGAAGCGATGGAGCTTTCTTACTTTGGTGCGAAAGTTTTACACCCTAAAACAATCGCTCCAATTGCCCAGCATCATATTCCTTGTTTGATCAAAAATACCAATAACCCACAAGCACCAGGTACCTTAATTGGCGGTGAAGTTGATGATGAACTGTACGTTAAAGGTATTACGGATCTTAAAAATCTAACGTTATTGAGCATTTCAGGCCCAGGTATGAAGGGTATTGTAGGTATGGCTGGTCGTATCTTCTCTACTATTTCTCGTTCAGGCGTCTCACTGATTTTAATCAGTCAATCGTCTTCAGAGTACAGCTTAAGCTTTTGTATTCATGAGGCAGATACGGATAAAACAGTTGCTGTTTTACAAGATGAGTTCACCTTAGAGTTTGAGAAAAAGCTATTAGAGCCAATTAATATTATTGAAAACCAAGCGATTATCTCTCTGGTTGGTGACGGCATTAAAAGCACCAAGGGTGTTGCTGCACGCTTTTTAATGGCAATGAATGAAGCTTCTATTAATGTTGTTGCGATTGCAACGTCATCGGAAGAGCGTTCTATTTCTGCGGTTGTTTCAAATAAAAAATCACAGGAAGCGGTGGCTGCTTGTCATCACTGTTTCTTTGGCAGTACGCAATATATCGATCTATTCCTGATTGGTTGTGGTGGTGTTGGCGGCGCATTGGTTGATCAAATTCATCGCCAGCAAACACACTTAGCGGATCGTAATATTCAAATCCGTGTGTGTGGTGTGGCGAATAGTCGCGTGATGTTAATGGATGAGAAGGGTATTGAGCTTGATAACTGGCGCGATCTGTTAAAAGATGCAACTAATCCACTTTCTCTTTCTAAAATGCAATCATTAGTAAACGATTCTCACATTATTAACCCGGTAATTGTTGATTGTACGAGTAACGATGCAATAGCAGCGCGTTATGTTGATTTCTTAGGCGCGGGTTTCCATGTAGTAACGGCCAATAAAAAAGCCAATACCAGTAGCATGGACTACTATCGCCAATTACGCTTAACGGCATTGATGAAGCGTCGTAAGTTTCTTTACGATACAAACGTAGGCGCAGGTCTACCGGTCATTGAAAACATGCAAAACCTGTTTAACGCGGGTGATCAGTTAGTTAAATTTAACGGTATTTTATCAGGCTCATTATCATTCATTTTTGGTAAGCTTGATGAAGGTCAGTCGTTCTCTGATGTAACGACTCAAGCACGTAATATGGGCTTTACTGAACCTGATCCGCGTGATGATTTAAGCGGTACAGATGTTGCGCGTAAACTACTTATTTTAGCACGTGAAGCCGGTATGGAAATTTCACTGGATGATGTTGAGATAGAGCAAGCGTTACCACCGGGCTTTGACGATACAGGCACCGCGGATGAGTTTATGGCTCGCCTACCAGAAGCTGATGCTTACTTTAAAGAGTTGCAAGCAAAAGCCGATGAGAATAACCAAGTATTACGTTACATCGGTAGTATCGTTGATGGTAAATGTAAATGTAGTATCCAAGCGGTTGATGCTGATGACCCATTAAACAAAGTTAAAGACGGTGAAAATGCACTGGCGTTCTACAGCCAATATTACCAGCCAATTCCATTAGTATTACGTGGTTACGGTGCAGGTACTGAAGTAACAGCGGCAGGGGTATTTGCTGATGTTTTACGTACTCTGAACTGGAAACAGGAGTTTTAATATGTCATTAGTTGTTTACGCACCGGCTTCTACTGCCAATGTAAGCGTCGGGTTTGATGTATTAGGGGGCGCTTTAACGCCTATCGATGGTCAGCAATTAGGTGACCGTGTAAAAATTAGTGAAGGCAGTGAAGCGTTTAGCTTTGCCTGTGTCGGACGTTTTGCCGATAAACTACCAGATGACCCTAAAAAGAACATCGTTTTCGATTGTTATGTCGCGTTTAAAGCTGCGTTGCTAAAAACCGATACAAAACTATTAAACGTAGATATTACCCTTGAGAAAAATTTGCCAGTCGGCAGCGGTTTAGGTTCAAGTTCAAGCTCAATTGTTGCGGCATTAGAGGCACTTAATGCACTTCATAAGCACCCACTAGATGAAAACGTCATGCTTGCTATTATGGGCGAGATGGAGGGCATTATTAGTGGTGGCGTACATTACGATAATGTGGCACCTTGTTATTTAGGTGGCATGCAATTAATGATTAACGAAGGTGACATTATTAGTCAGAAAATTCCTTCGTTTCAACATTGGTGCTGGGTGGTTGCTTACCCTGGTATTACTATCTCAACGGCTGCAGCACGTGACATTTTACCTGCGCAGTATCGTTTGAGTGAAACCCTCACTTATGGCCGTCGTTTAGGCGCATTTGTGCATGCTTGTCATAGCAATCAACCTGAGTTGGCTTCAAAAATGCTTAAGGATGTGATTGCTGAACCTTATCGCTCGCAATTGATTCCGGGCTTTAAAGAGGCGCGTCTTTTTGCTGAGCAAAGTGGCGCAATGGCGATGGGTATTTCAGGATCTGGTCCAACGGTCTTTGCCGTGATGACAGACCTGAAGCAAGCTCAATCTTTGCAACATTGGTTAACGGAAAACTTCCTTCAAAACGATGAAGGATTTTGTCATATTTGCCACCTTGATGAACAGGGTGCGCGCGTGTTAGGAACAGAACTATGAATTTATACAACATCACCGACAACAGCGAACAAGTTAATTTTCAACAAGCCGTTAAACAAGGCCTAGGACGCGGACAAGGATTATTTTTCCCTGAAACGATCGCACCATTAGCTGATATTGACGCACTACTTAAAATGAATTTAGTTGACCGTTCAACAGAAATATTATCACACCTTATTGGTGATGAGCTGAGCAAAGAAACGGTAAAAAGCATTGTATCGAATGCTTTTACTTTTGAAGCGCCAGTTAAAAAAGTGACTGATAATATTAATGCGTTAGAACTTTTCCACGGTCCAACACTTGCATTCAAAGACTTTGGCGGCCGTTTTATGGCGCAGTGTCTAGCATCGTTTAAAGACAGCGGTAAAATTACTATTTTAACAGCGACTTCAGGTGATACTGGTGCCGCGGTTGCGCATGCTTTTTATGGCATGGAAAATATCGATGTGGTTATCCTTTATCCAAAAGGTAAAATCAGCCCACTACAAGAGAAACTGTTTTGTACACTTGGTGGTAATATTACGACGATTGCCATTGAAGGTACCTTTGATGATTGTCAGACGATGGTTAAACAAGCATTTGATGATCAAGAACTTAAACAGGCGATTGGTCTTAATTCTGCAAATTCAATCAATATCAGCCGTTTAGTTGCACAAATCTGTTACTACTTTGAAGCCTTTGCTCAGTTAGATGAAACACAACGTAAAGCGTTAGTTGTGTCAGTACCAAGTGGTAATTTTGGTGATTTAACCGCGGGTTTATTAGCAAAAGCATTAGGTTTGCCGATCAAACGTTTCATCGCTGCAACCAACGAAAATGATACTGTTCCTCGTTATTTAGCGGGTGAAGCTTGGACGCCAAAAACGACAATTCCTACGCTTTCAAACGCAATGGATGTGAGCGCGCCAAACAATTGGCCGCGTATTGAAGAGCTGTTTAAAGTGAAAGGTTGGTCTTTAAGTGAGCTAGGTTACGGTAAGTTAAGTGATGCAGAAACCAAAGAAACATTAGTGGCGATGGATAAACTTGGTTACTTATGTGAACCACATGGTGCAATCGCATACAGTGAGTTAACTAAGCAACTTCAAGAGGGCGAAACAGGTTTATTCCTATGTACTGCTCATCCTGCAAAATTTAAAGAGAGTGTTGAAGAAATTTTAGGACGTGAAATTTTCATTCCTGAAGAGCTTGCTTCACGTGCAGATTTAGACTTGCTTTCTAAAGAGATGCCAGTCGATTTTTCACAAGTACGAGAACTGTTAATGGCGTTATAGTTTTTTAATACTACTTTAGTATAATTAACTGAATACATTACTTAAAAGGGCGTTTAATACGCCCTTTTCTATTTGCCAAGGAGTTTAATATGGGAAAAGTGTTAAATGATTTGCTCGACCAGCTTAGTTTGGAAAAACTGGAAGAGAATCTCTTTCGTGGCCAAAGTCAGGATCTTGGATTAGGGCTCGTATTTGGTGGTCAAGTAATGGGGCAAGCTATCTCTGCCGCAAAAGAAACTGTTATAGAGGGGCATAGAGTACACTCTTTTCACTCCTACTTTTTAAGAGCGGGTAAAACAGATCGCCCCATTGTTTATGATGTAGAAAGAATTCGTGATGGTCGTAGCCTGTCAGCAAGGCGTATCAAAGCGATTCAAGATGGTCAGGCTATCTTCTATATGACTGCCTCCTTTAAAGCGAAAGAGCAAGGCTTTGAACATCAGGATGAAATGCCAGATGTACCTGCGCCAGAAGACTTAATTTCAGAGCAAGATATGGCACTGATCCATACTGATATGTTGCCTGAGAGTATTCGTGATAAATTGATTTGTGAAAAACCCATTGAAATGCGACCGGTTACTTTTGTGCATCCTATAGAGCCAGAGGTTGAACCGCCAAAAAGGTTCGTATGGTTTAAAGCTAACGGGAAAATGCCTAATGATATTCGAGTTCATCGCTATCTATTAGCCTATGCATCAGATTTCAATTTTCTGCCCACTGCATTACAACCCCATGGCGAGTCATTTTTCTCACCGGATATGCAGGTAGTCACAGTGGATCACTCTATGTGGTTTCATCATGATTTTCGTTTGGACGATTGGTTACTGTATTCGGTTGAAAGCACCGTCGCTTCAGATGGGCGTGGTCTTGTACGTGGTCAATTTTTTACCCGTGAAGGCAAGCTGGTTGCTTCTACGATTCAAGAGGGCTTGATTCGTAAGAAAAAGGTGAAAGTTAAAGCGAAAGAAAAGAGTGAAGATAAGTAGCTATTAGTTTTCAGCCGTCAGCTATCAGTTAAGTCAAAACCACAAGGCACTATCAGGTTTTGACTTAAGGTTTGTAACTGAGCGCGATAGTTAATAACTGATCGCTTTCTTAATCTCTTTAAAGCTATTTTCCCAATGTTGATAATCAATGGCTATGGAATGAAACTTGCCATTAATACTCATGACCAACGAAGGAAAGCCGCGAATAGGTAATGAATGAGCCAACTCTATTTCAGCCATTAATTTTTGTTGTGTTTCTGAAGTTAATAACTTGTCACTAAACTCCGTTTCATTTATTCCTAATTGTCCTGCTAGCGCAATAAGCGTACTGTCATCGGATGGGTTTTTTGCCTGTAGATAATAAGCTTGCTGGATTGCAAATTTCATCTGCTCTTCTAAGCCAAACTCCCTTGCGATTAAACATGCGCGGCAAGCAGGGTAAGTTGAACGTCTTGGTTGGCAATCTTGCCAAAAATCAAAATTGAATTGAGTACCTAGCTGATTCGCTATTGTATGCCATGTTTTCGCTAAAAATTGTTGCATATCCTCTGGCATCGGCGCATCAGAATCTGCTGCTAACCCACCTAACAGGTAACTCACTTCAACTTCTGGCAATTGTGTTTGTAGGGCATCTTTTAACGCTAGCCAAGTTGGACGGTAACCCCAACACCAACTACACATTGGGTCGTAAACATAATAAAGCTGTATTTTGTTTAGTGATGATTTTGACATATGAAATCCTATTCGTTGTGATGTTCAATACTCATGACCGTTATCTAGTTATACCATCAATATCTTACTATGTACTTATGACACTACTGTTTTTGTTATTTATATGAACTCAAAAAGTTAAATAGTATATTGAAAAAATGATCCGTTTTTTTTATTATCAAACTTTAAAGCTATTGATTTTAATATAAAAAGTGTATTTTTCTTTTTATTTATAAGTCACGTATATATAGAAACTTATCGTAATTGGTATTAATAGAAAATGGAGAAATTTGTAACATGCACACTCGATGTCGACATTGTGAACAACAAGCTGAAATAGCTAAGCTATCAGATGGTTTATGTCATACCTGTTTAGGTCAACCTACTCGTTATTTAGATACCTTAAAGCGAATAGCAGAAAGTGCACCAGTCACGACTTTTTTACTCATGTTAAGTTTATTTTCTCTGTTCACTCTTCCGTGGGGCTTACAGATCTTACCCTGGGCTGAAGTTGCTCCTGAAAGTGTATTAAGCAATGTAGGTATTATCGAGCATATTATGGTGAGTGTACTGTTAATATTCGCTTTATCGGTACAGTTGCTACTCACTTATGTATATCGGTTTGTTATGACAGATCAAAAAGTAATGGGGTGGAAAGCATTTTTAATCTCGTTAACATTAGGTTTGTTAAGCATACTTATTATTGATTGCACGAAAGTACATGTTATGTTGCCGACTCTTATTCTACTGGCAAATTTTATCATCTTTCCATTTTTTTCTTATGCGGTATTACGCGTTCCTGCATTGCGAGCAGAGGAGCCAGTTGTAAAGTCTACTCAATCAGATGGAGTGCAGTATCCTGCTGCGAAGACAAGCAGAGAAAAGCTTAATGCTTGTTATGAATGTAATAATCCCGTTGGTTTTTTTAAGCTTAAAGATAGATTATGCAACTATTGTTACCCATATGAGTGGGCACTCTTTGAACATGCCGAAAGATTAATAAAAGAGATGCCTTGGACATTAGGTTTGGCAATCGGGTTTATGCTAATGGGGACTTTTGCATCTGAACAACCAATAATGGAGTATTACTCAACCCACTGGTTTAATTTAATCACTCTTTTATTACCTTTATTGGCAGCATTCGTTATTCGTTTTTATATTGCGAGGTGTCGTTTACCCGTGCTAGTCGCATTTATTATTAGTATTGTGTTATTTATAAATCCGAGCATAACTGCATTATTTTATAGCTCATCTGATTCATTTATTGTTGTCTTGCCGCTGTTTGTATGGAGTACCTATAAAACACTTATCATTGCTCATGAAGCGTCCTCTTAAAGTAGACTAAAAAATTAATAACGATTTTTTATTCTCGAGTGAACCGCATCCTTTTTAGTTTCGTATTAAGTCTCTAATTGAGAACGCTAAGTAGCGCTAGCGAATTGAAATAGATAACTTAAATGAATAATCAAAAAGGATGCTCACATGGCAACACAAGTTCCGTTACATTTAGGTGAAAAAGTAATGCCACAGGCTCCGATGGTGCAATTAAACAATGGCGAGTATTGTGTTCCTCAGCATTATTTAACCTATGAGCATACTTTGGAGAGTGTTGAAGCCCTGATTTGTGACATTGATTATGATCCGCGTTATGTGGTTTTTGCTGCTGAGCAAGAGAGTGGCATCTATATTCAAGTCGGCGTTGTTGGCCATGATAATTATAATAACAGCCTGCAGGGCAGTAAATTAAAGCTGCTATTTGGTCGAAAGTGGCGCGTTGAACCAGAGCTATCAACCTCTGAAATTATTCAAACGGTATTCTTAGCAATCAAAAAATCGCGAGAGCATGAGATACGTGAGCTTTTTAAACTGAGTGTTAACAATACGGTGACCACTCCTTTTAATACCCATATTGACCTGCCGCTAATGGCGCGATTTTATGAACCTCAGCAACAGCATAAAACATCTCGCAATGAAATAACACCGCAGAAGCAAATAGACACGGTTCTAAGTTGTATCGATTACGACGGTTGTCAATTGACAACTACCGCCGTGCAGCAACGTCCTAACCATTTGTGGTTGGTGGATATTGCAGTGCATTGCAGTGAACTGAGTAGCCTGCCTGAAATTGAACAGCAAACCTTATATTTGCAGTTACAAGATCTCTCTCTCAATACCCTTTGTCGTGCAGTGATGCAGGAGTTTATTCGTTTGAGTGACCTGCATGTTGATCAACACTTTAGTTATAAGGGCTTTTTTCGTTTTGATCCTGACATAGATATTGCAGAAATAGCCTCTCTCTCACAACAGAGTCGTAAGCATGAGTTAGCTGCACACTTTGCTAGCGAATTCACTAAAAGTAATAAACAGGTTGATGATATGCGTATTCCCCCTGTTCAGGCAGGTGCTTTAGCAGAAAAGCATGAAGCGATTATCAAACAGTTCCAGTTACACAAAACAGCGTTTTAAACGATCCAACATGCACTTATTTAAACTAAATATTAACCCTGCTCTGGCTATTAAATAAAAATGTAAGCGCTTAATAGCCCTGATTATATGATTTATTTGAGTGGTTTATTTTGTCTGTTTAAATTTTAAAACTGAGCCAATAAGTTATACCTAACTACCTGTTAATTATGTTTATTACTTTGTTTTTAATGGCTTAACTTAGTCATCAGAGTAGATTTTCTTTACCTCTTGAAGCTGATGAGATAGCAATTATCCCGACATAATTAAGGGATATGAGGTATCATGCAGCTGTTATATCCACGCTGACTCTTAATTGTTGGCTAGCGGGATTGGAAATATATTCAGCTTTAAATAGCTTTTTAGTATATTGATACTAAAAAATATTTTCGATATTCCCACATTTCTTCGTGACTGAATCTCTACATCACCCTGTTTTTATCGATAGCAGTTTTTATCGATATATCTCTGCATCTACACATTTTTTATCGATAGTTTTTTAATCGATGCATCTCTACATCTACACATTTCTTATACCTAAAAATTCAAGCTTTGAAGGAAGACAATTACCTTCCTTTTAAATATTAATCTAGATAAATAATTACCCGTAAAACTGCCTAAATACGTTCATTTATAATCGGAGTCAAGGACCGCTAGTTGGTTATGCTAATGGTGTAATTTGAAGTCGTTATAGTGGTATTTAGCAGGGAATAATGGTCGAGTATTTAGTGAGATTGCTATGAAAGCATATTCAATACATTAAAAGGAAGTAAAATGAAGATTACCATAGTAGGAGCCGGAAATGCTGGTTCGGCTTGTGCGTTTATGGCTGCTGAAGCGGGTCATGAAGTATCTATTTTAAAAACCTCAAATAAGATAACCCATGATAGTCATTTTGAAACAATGGCGAGCAACAAGGGAATATACTGTATTGATAATACAACAGCAGGGCATTTTACCAATAGTGAAGAGGATGCCAAAAAATCATTCCAACCTTTAGCATTAATTACTCGTGATTCTAAAGCTGCGATCGAGGGGGCGGATGTCGTTATGATTTTCATTCAAACAACCTATCATGAAGCATTAGCTAAAAAAATCGCACCTTACTTTCAAGATAATCAACTGGTGATGTTAATTCCTGGTTATGCGGGCAGCATCTTTTATCGTCAACATTGCCCTAATAATCCGATTTTTGCAGAGGGCGAGTCTACGCCAAATGATGCAAGGGTTGTTGAACCCGGTACTGTTAAAGTACTATTTAAAAACGTTAGGAACGCTCTCTCTTTTTTCCCTGCCAGTCGAAGTGTTAAAGGGATGGCCATTGCAAGCCGTCTATTTCCTGCTTATAACATTAATAAAAGTAGCAGTCGTCAACATATCTTTGATTCAGCCTTACATAATCCTAATATTATTGTGCACACCATTGGCTTATATGTGATGTATCCAATGCTTGAGTATTGTGCAAAACATCATCCTGAAGAAGTGCCTTATATGTACCGTGATGCATTATCAACTGATATGGCGTGGTTGATGATTGAAAAATTAGATGCTGAAAAAATGGCAGTATTAAGTGCGTTAGGCTGCAAAGCGATTCCTTATTTAGATGCATGCTTATTTAGGAATGAACAGGATTTAACTCAGGATCCACGTGCAGTGTTTGAAAGTTACAAAATGTCATCTCCACCGGGTCCTTACAGTTTTGATAATCGTTATATCACTGAAGATGTTCCGATGGGGTTGGTATTATTGGCATCATTAGCAGAAAAATTAGGTATTAAAGTACCTGAATGTCATCGTTTAATCGAGATGTCAGGGGGGATTTTATCAAGAGATTTTTACCAGGAGGGAAGAACGTTAACCTCGCTGGGCTTAGGTGAGCTTACAAAAGAACAATTATTAGACTTCATCGAAGGAACACCGCCAAGAGAGAAGTTAATCGCCTAGCGACTCCAAACCCACTAATTATCTGTAGCAGAATCATCAATTTATAGCGTTAATTAGCTATAAATTGATGGTTTATTAATTCAAGTTGTTGCAATGTTCAATCCCGCCTAGTATTCAATGAAATGTACTATATGATATATGGTGTTCTTCTCTTATAACAAAGGTGCAATATGGATTTGACAACGTTTGATTTAAACTTATTAAAAACATTGCTTGTCTTATTGCAGGAAAAAAATACTAATCGGGCTGCTGAACGGTTAAATAAATCACAACCTGCGGTGAGTCGTACGCTAGCTAAAATACGTGAGCATTTTGATGATCCTCTCTTTATTCGTCATTCACGTGGACTAAAACTGACACCTAAGGCGGAAGCATTAGCGATAAGCCTACCTAAATTATTTGATGGTTTACAAGCAACACTGAGTGGAGAGCCTTTTTTACCTGAAAAAGAATCTGGCTTAATGAAGGTTGCAATGAATGGTTTCATTATTGAGACCTATGGCTATCAAATTTGTGAAGAAATTAATAAAGCAGCCCCCAATTTAGATATTGAATTACACAGCTATAGTGCAAAAAGCACCGCTGAATTAATTGCTGGCGAGATAGATTTTGCAATTAGTTATTATCCTTTAAATATTTCTAAAGAGTTGCGACAAGTACCCATTGGTCTATTAGAGTTTCAGTTGATTTGTCGTAGTCAGCATCCTCTTGCAATGCAATCTATTACCATTAATGAGATGTTAGATGTGGATTTAGCGGGGTTAATCGTGCCTGAGTTCAATGATAAAACCATGTTGGTACAACATATGATGGGCGATGGGATTGATATCAAGCCTAAGTTTCGTTGCCAACAGGTGAATCCTATATTAAAGAAAATTAGTGACTCTGATATCTTATTTGTTGCCCCTATATGCTTATTAGATTTCTTAGATGATCGAAAATACAATTATGTAAATGTGATTGATGAAAGAAAGCGTAATGAGATGAAAATTGCGTTGATTTATAATAGTCGCTACATGCGATCTGAAAAGTATTTATGGATTGAAAAATTGGTTGATGGGATTATTCCATAAAAATGCTATTCATCAATAAGCTTAAACTGACTGGTGAATAGCATCGTGCCTGTTACTCATTTCAATGAAATAAAAGGTTTAAAATTGATAATTTACCTCAATGCGATGATCGCCATTACGGTAACGTTCATTTTCACTCCAATTTGCATAGTATCGAATATTACTACGTGTATTGAATTGGTAACTGACAGAAGCTTCGTGTAGAAATACCGTGTCATCTCCCTGCATCCCATATTGTTTGTAATTGTCTGCACCTGAAATAGTGCCAAGATACATAGGATTATAATTTAACCAAATTTTATCAGTTACCTCAATTTTGCTGTATAAGCCTGCAACGTAAAAAGTACCATGTAAATCCCAACGTTCACTCATCTGGGCATCGCCTTGACGTTGTCCATCAAAGGTTTCTCCAAAAGCAACGCCGACACCTGCTAAAGGATAAATATTAACCGGTCCCATTTTAGGCAGTGCCTGCATAAAACTATATGAAGCAGAGCCTTGCGCCCCATTATTATCCGTGAATGCAATTTCAACATCTAATTGAGTTCCACGTCCATTGGTAAGATCGACACCAAAATTACGAAAGCGAATGCTGTCAATACTATTATCATTACTTGCGCGTGCTTCACCATTCCAGCCAAATTCTTCGCCTGCAATCCCTTTTATTTCTATAATATTCATGCCCATAGTGGTGTCTTCACCGGTATCATAGGCTTGTCCAAATTTAATATTTATCCCTTTATCGGTGTATCCCACGCCAGCTTGTGAATAAACAGCTAATGGATCGGACATATCCTGTAATGGTTGATCCTCAGCAAAGCTGGGTAATGAGAGTAATAGTGTGCAACCAAGTAGGGTTTTGTGACTGTGATTCTTAAAAATTAAACCGTTTTTCATCGATAATTCCAGAGTAAGTGGTAGATTGATGAAGTGCTTCCCTATACTTCTTTAATTTTCAGAAAGATAGAACAATACTGCTTTTACAACAATGACATAGTTGCTATAGCAGATATAACTAAGTTGGTATAACCGATGCAGTGGTGTTTGAAGTAAGGAAAGGTCACGCTTATTATTTGATAGTTTGAAGCGTTATAAAGTGAGAACAAAAGTGGAAATGTTGTTATAACTTCAACTAATGGTCAGTTTACAAAAATGATGGTGTGCTTAGCAATAACCAATCTGAGCATTTATCGTTTATGTTTTAAATATTAAATCGCAAGGCGGAGTAAATCACTATACTGTGATATTTAACGTTAGATCGCCGTGTTGGTGGTAAATAGCCAAGGAGAATACTAGTGAAGAGTAATACAATTCTGTTTGATATTAATGAAACGGTGCTCGACCTCAGTGCATTAAAACCTAAATTTAAAGCCGTCTTTGGTGATGAAAAAGTTGTTTCTACTTGGTTCTCTATGCTGCTGCATAGTTCGGTAGTCTGCAGCTTAACCGAAGTGAAGAGTGATTTTGCAACATTGTCTCGAGTGATGCTCAAGGCGATTGCTGCAAAATTGGACGTTACACTAACGGATAAGGATTGCAGTGATATCCTCGCTACTTTTGCCGATCTTCCTGCCCATTCTGATATTAAACCAGCACTACAAAAATTACGTAGTGCCGGATTTCGCACTATTGCCTTTTCAAACTCCTCGCAACATCTGATTACAAAGCAGATTCACAATGCCGGATTAAACGATTATTTTGATGATATTGTCTCGGTAGAAGACTCTGGTAGTTTTAAACCGGATTTTAATGTTTACCAGTTTGCTGCAAATCGTGTACATCGGTCAATTGATTCATTATGGCTGGTGGCGACTCATGATTGGGATACACATGGTGCGATCTGTGCGGGAATGCATGCTGCTTATATTGATAGAAGTGGTATAGGCTATCACCCTTTATATCGTCAAGCTGATATTGATGGAAAAACAATGGGTGACGTGATCGAAAAAATAATAGTCTTAAATAAAGTATAAATATGCCTATAATTTAAATAGTTATTAATAAAATAATTAATGAACCAATTATTATTCTCTTTCGTATTATTTATTCAATAGCGATAAACCGATAGGGTATCAATATGAGTGATGAGACATTAATAATAAGTTTTACTGACCCCGTTATTCAGCATTGGGATGTGATTAATGATAGTGTGATGGGCGGTTTATCTGAAGGGCATGCACAACATGAAGCACAAGCTTTGCGCTTCTATGGTTTGATATCGACAGAAAATAAGGGCGGGTTTAGTAGTACCTATAGTCAATTAATACACTTATCTAAACAGATAGACTGCGTTGCTATCACTATTAAGGGGGATGGCAATACTTATCAACTGAGGTTGCGCACTGTCGTGATGGGGAAAGAATTGCTTTATAAAGTTGATTTTCCAACTAATGCTAACCAGACAGAAACCTATCGCTTTCACTTTACTGATTTTAAAGCTTCTTTTAGGGGCTCCATTATTGAGGATGCCCCCACCCTAAAAGCGGATACCGTGACAAATGTCGGTTTTATGATCGCGTCTAAACAGAAAAAGATGTTTTTGCTGTCTGTCTTTGAGGTTGAGTTTTATAGCTAGTGTCGCTTCACCAAGGTATGGCTTCTCCCTGCCAGTCAATAAAACTAGCTTGCCCATCAATATCACTATTTATTACTATTTTTTGTAGTTGAGTTGCTACAAAATCACTGCTAAATAATTTATCTTCAGGGACATTTTTCTGGAATGGTTTAGAGAGCGGTGTATCTGTCGTACCTGGATGAAAAGAGATCAACTTAATATTTTTAGCGCTTCTTGCTAGCTCGATAGAAGTTGATTTAATTAACATGTTAAGTGCAGCTTTCGACGCGCGATAGCTATACCAACCACCAAGTCTATTATCACTAATGCTACCTACCCGTGCGCTAAAAAACACTACTTTACATGGATTATTGCCGCTTAGCATCGGGGTTAACCGTTTTAGCCATAATAAGGGGGTAATGGCGTTGCTGAGCATTAATTCAGATAAATTTTCAGCTGAAAAATCCTGTAGCTTTTTTTCTGGTTTGATTCTATCTGTGTGCAAAACACCATGGCAGATAAATACTTGTGCTATATGAGTACGGCTGACCTCCCAAACCTGTTGTATTACCTTTTTAATTGTCTCTTCTTGATAGTCTGCCACAGTGAATACTGCACTATCATTAAATATTTTTTGCTGGTAAAAGTCACTATTGCGACTAATTACAATAAGTTGAGTGTTTTTTTCTTGTGTTGCAATTTGTATCGCAAGCGCTCTTGCAATGCCGCTATTAGCGCCAATGATCAGTGTTGTTTGGTTTTTCATAACAGGTTCCTTTATTGCAGGTTTTGATGCCTATGCCAAAGCGTTGGTGGATAAAGTGAGATATCGGTCTGCGGTACCTTGCCAGTAGTAAATAACCACCATGGGCAATTTGTTTAATAACTGGAAATTGCAATGGAGCGACCCAAGCACCACGACCAACGAGTGTCCAGGCTCGATGGGTGACATCTAATGCGAGCAGTCGCTTATTTTGATATTTTCCATGCAAAACCTTTAATGCCGCAGCAACGTTAATATCGGGAAAGCGTTGCTCAAAGTTCGGCTGATGAAGGTTCTCTAATCGGATCCTATTATGCTGATCATGTTGTTTGAGTTTTTCCATCTCTAAGCTACACAATGGGCAATTACCATCATAAAAAATAGTGAGTATATTCTCTTGCATTGAATCTTCCTTCGTAAATAGCATTATTAAAACCACGCAAGTAGTGCGATAGCATGTAACACCACTACTGCGGTAGTGAGGGTTAGTCGCATTATAAAATACTGGCTTGTAGTAACTGTTTTTCTATCCTGCAGTAGGAGGTATTCTGTTGCCAGTAAACCTACATAGCCTAGTGGTAAAAAAATTAACGTATAAAAAAGAGGCATAAATAACCAAATGTAGGCATATAAACAAAATAGGTTACTAATGATCTGTGCGCTTGAGTAGATAGTATTACTCTCTTTTCTCCATAGTGTGCCAGCCAGAAAAGTGAGAATAATAACGCTATAAAATTGAAAGGCTTGCTGCGGGTTAAACAGTTGCTCTGGGTCATTACCGATTAATTTAAATAACCATAGGCAAATGATAAAAGGTAGTAAGCCCATATACCCTAGCCACTCCCATGTAGCCAGTTGCCTCTTTGTTTTGCTTGAAAAATTAGTTTTAATCATGTTGATTGTGACCTTTTTTTGCTCCGCTTAAGGATATTTGACTGGTGTAACTATCTGGTTTTGCATAACTTAACCGCGCTAAACGTTGGCTTAGGTGGTAGCTATCCAGACCGGAGACTGATACCGTTTGCAGTGCTTCAATATCAATATAACCATCATCTTGAAGTGCATTTTCTGCACAAATTACATGGGTAATTTCTCCAATAATAAACTGGCTATTATTAAGCTCAATTGGCAAAATTTGCTTCAATCGAAGCGCATACTTTAATTGGCTCTGTGCAACAAAAGGGGCATTAACCCCTTTTATGTAAGCTGGAGTTAAGTTTGAATCGGAAAACTCAGTTATCTCTTTTGGGTAACGTGCGGATGTTTGGTGTGCATTACGATAAAAGGCGTTTGATACTTGGTTAATCGTATAGTGTTGGCTAGCAATGATATTATTGAGCGTGTCTCTTTGGCCATTATCTGGACGCATTACAAAACCTACTAACGCAGGGTTAGCACCTAGATGTACTACAGAGCTGAATATGGCAAGGTTAGTTTGCTGGTTTTCGTTTTGCGTACCAATTAGATTAACGCTTTTAAAACCAGATAGGCTATTCACAAACCTTGCTCGGTATCTATTGGGCATCTGCATTAATGCATCTTGGCTGAAATGTTTAAAATTAATACCATTCCCCTCATTGATTTAATTACATAATAATTACCAATACGAATAGGGAGAGGGAAAGGATCTTTATTGATACAGCTACAATATAATCTATCTCGTCGCTTAAACTAATCGCTGCGAGGGATAAAAAACGCCTTATATTTTTCAATAAAAGGCGCTTTATTTAACTATCTTATAAGGAGGGGACTTGTAATTAGTTTAACTTGTCATTTTTCCAATATTTAGTGCCTTGTAAAGTCGCTTGTAGCGCAATACCGTTTTCAGTCATTTGGTAAACTTCTACATCCTTAACAGCGGTTTTGGCAACACTGCCTTCACCACCTTTATCACCTGATTTAGCCGCTGCATCAGCCTGCCCCGAAAAATCCCAGCCATTGTTGGTAAAATCAGACATTGCTTTCTGCGTATTGAAAATAAATACGGCTCTGAAGTCTTTAACACCAAGACCTAAACCAAGGCCACCAGAGCCCATCGACATAAATGTATTTTTTCCTGATTCATTATTATGAACAACGCCACTACCACCACCGGCAGAAACAAAAATTACATTAACGCCAACATTTGAGAAGGTTGCATAACCTGCAGCATTAGCAATTTTACCCTTAGTTTCTGGGCTTTCTTGATAGAGGCGGGCCAATATCTCTGTTTTTGTATCTAACACTTTTGCTCGTTCTTTTTCAACATTTCCTGCAAAAGAAGCAAATGAGATGCTAAGTAAGGTAAAAAAAACAATTAGTTTCTTCATGTTTATATCCTAAGTAAGTTATCTATAACTCACCTTAACACATCAGATCTTTCGATCAGAGAGCAAGAATAGAATATTGTCTTTTAAATGACTTTGGTTATGGTGTTAATACAGAGGCCTTTTAAACAGGTAAGGTGCTACCTTGATCTTCTTTGTTATCAGTAAGCGCTGAGAATCTTTGTTGTCTATCTAAATACGTTGTTTGCACTTTTTAAAAGTCGTTAAACAAGGCTAAACGACCGCTTGTATATCATGATCTCAATTTTACTAAATAAGCTTTATCAGAAAGGTAATTAAAATTTATCAAAATTCTTTTTTTATTAGTATGTTGACCTTCTTATTGTCACTTATATACCTATAAAGGGGTGTTAAAATGGTAAATATTTAATCATCTGGAAGTTGGTTAATAAAAATTGTCACACTACATTAATAATACATTATTACAAAATAAGGATGTTGTTGATGATTTTAAATGTTATTCCCTCTTACTTATTAATAGGGTTTGTTAGCTTTCCCTTGAGTGATGCTGTCGCTACTGAGTTAAATAGTACTGCGAACCGCTCTGATAGTAACAGTTCGATTGAACTGATCTTAGAGAATACTCGTTTTGAAACGAGTTTTGATAATTGGACCGATATAGAGCCAGTTGAAATTTTTAACCGTCGTTCTGAAAGTGATTATTCGGTTAAGGTTTTAGATAACGGTAGACGTATTGAGCGCACGATTGATGTGATTGAAAATACTGCTTATAGCATGAAAGCTTACGTGAGAGGGCGTGGTCAAATTGGTGTTAACGTAGGGGCTACTGTTTACTCAAAAAATGAGAGTAGTGAAAATTGGATTGAGGTTAACATCGCATTTTATTCAGGTGCAGAAACAAGTGTTACTGTTTTTGCTGAATACGGCAATGATGAATGGCCCTTTGATGCCTTTAGCGTAACCCAAGCAGAACAGCTCAATGCCATTGATGATGATAGTTTAGCCTCAATGGAGGCGATATTAGCCAATGCTAGTTTCGATGCTCACTTTGATAACAGGGGGGATGGCGATACTACTTCAAGTTACGTTGCTGACACCATGTTCTCTGAATGGGAAAAGAGCATCGAACGTAATGTGGCGGTAACTGAAAATAGGACTTACCTTCTCAAGGCTTATGTTAAGGGAAGTACTCAGTTTGGTGTTAATGTGGCTGGCCGTCTCTATTCTCGCAGTGATATTAATGAAGACTGGAGTGAGGTTGAGATACAGTTTGAATCTGGTATTGAAACCTTGGTAACCCTTTATACTGAATATGGAGGCGCTGAAGGTTGTGTTGATGGACTCAGCTTAACATTAGTAAGTTGAATAACTGCGAGGTAAAGACAGTATTGCTTTATCTATTCTTAAATCGTGACCGTACAAACGTAAAAAGCCGCATTCTAGTTATCTAAAATGCGGCTTTTTTATATTAACCTAATATCAATTCTGCTTGTTAAAGCTAACTGAGTCTAGATTTATAGTGCTTCAGTAAATGTACGTGCCATTACGTCTGCTTTTTGCTCTGCTGTTAAAGAATTAAAGCGAACTGCGTAACCAGATACACGGATAGTTAACTGTGGGTAGTTTTCTGGATGTTCGATTGCATCTTGTAGCGTTTCACGACGTAATACATTTACGTTTAAGTGTTGGCCACCTTCTTGTGCTGCAGGCGCTTGTACTGCCACTTCTTTATATTCAATCTCACCAAGATCTGCAATTGAGATAACTTGATCTTCTGCATATGCATTATCTTTTACACATAGGCAACGAGCTTGAGCGTTTGCTTCATCTAATAACCAAAAAGAGTTAAGTAGAGATGCATTGTCTGATTTAGTGATTTGGATTCCGAAAGCCATGTTGAGCTCCTTAAATAAAGTTTAAAGTATGTAATAAAATTACAGTTACGTAACAATTCGACGAATATACAAAACTGCGTTTAATAAATCTACCTTGATTATATGGGCTACTTTGCTTGATGTAAATCAATAATCACATATTTTTTCTGTGGGTTAATTGATTATTTGTTGCGCTATGTCAGTGCTTTTTCTGTAACGCCGTTATGTTGCTTGTAAGACTTTGTTTTAGGTCAATTTTCGAGGGTGTAATAATACATCATAGTGGGTGGTTAATGAAATGTTAAAATAAAGTTAATATTTAACAATTGCTTATGTGTTATATTTGTGAAAAGTAAAAACGGTCGAGGAACAAAGATGAGTTGGAATGAATTCCTAAAAGTAGAACAAAAAAAAGCGTATTATCAAACGCTTTCAACTTTTTTAGAAAATGAGGAAAAGCAGGGTAAAGCGATCTACCCAGCAGATCATTTACGCTTTAATGCATTGCAGTTAACACCGTTAGAAAGTGTCAAAGTGGTTATTTTAGGACAGGATCCTTATCATGGTGAAGGGCAGGCACACGGATTAAGTTTTTCGGTTCCTGATGGTGTCAAAGTGCCGCCTTCATTACGTAATATTTATAAAGAGTTAGCGGCGAGTATTGATGGCTTTGAAGCACCTGAGTCGGGTAATTTAACGCATTGGGCTGAGCAGGGGGTTTTGTTATTAAATGCCGTATTAACGGTAGAAAAAAGTAATGCAGGAAGCCACGCTAAACAAGGTTGGGAAACCTTTACTGATAATGTGATTAAACACTTAAACGAAACACAGTCTGATATTATCTTTCTTCTCTGGGGCAGCTATGCACATAAAAAAGGCCACTTCATTGATAGCAATAAACATCGTGTTTTAAAGTCAACTCACCCATCACCTTTGTCGGCATATCGTGGATTTCTAGGTTGCGGGCATTTTAGCGAAGTTAATGAAATATTAACCTCTTTTAGTAAAAGTAAAATCAACTGGTAGTTTGACTTAAGCCAGAGATTTTATCTTTTTCAGTGATTATACTAAGCACTGAATTCAAAAATGGATACCTACTATGCTAGAAATTATTCACAATGATCACCGTAATATTAATCAGTTGCTCAGAATATTACGTAAAAAAATTAATTTATTAGAGAATGATGAAGAGATTGATTATCGTTTAATTAAGGTCATTATTAGCTATTTAAGAAACTATTCTGATAAGTATCACCATCCGATGGAAGATCTTATTTATGCTCATTATCTAAAGTATAGGGTGGTACCTGATGAAGTTGCTAATCGTTTATCACGAGAACATAAACTGATTAAGGGAGCGACGGTTGAACTTGATGAGCTAGTTGAGATGGTATTGTTAGATGCAATTGTGCCAAAGGAGTTATGCATTGAGAAGTTGACTAACTTTGTTGAGATGCAAGCGGTGCACCTAATGTATGAAGAATCCCAAATTTTGCCAGCTATTCGTGCAAGTTTATCAGCCGATGATTGGGTTAACCTTCAACAACAGTGGCAACATAACCATTATGATGATCCACTGTTTGGCGATAATATTGGTGAAGAGTATAAAGCGCTTGCTGAGCGTATTAATCAAGGTTGATGATAATAATTTTCCATCCAACTCTCTAATATTAAGGCAGCGGAAACGCTGTCTATCTTGCCTTTATCTAACGCTTTAAATCCCCCGCGTTCAAAAATAAACTCTTTAGCACTGGCTGTAGTAAGGCGTTCATCTTGTAGGGCGGTTTTTACCCCAAAACGTCCATTAAGACGATTGGCAAACTTTTTAGCGCGTTGTGTAATGGCTTGCTCAGTGCCATCCATATTCAAGGGTAAGCCAACCACGACTAAATCTGGCTGCCACTCTTTAATTACTTTCTCCACCGTATCCCAGTTAGGAATACCATCGTTTGCTTTAATTGCGTCGATAGGTTGTGCGGTTGCGGTGATCATTTGCCCAGTAGCAACGCCAATACTCTTGGTGCCGAAATCAAAGCCGAGCAGTGTCTGTGGGGCTTTATCCGTGTTTGTACTTGTTGTCATATTGATTGTCATGCATGTCCGCTTGTGGTGGTTAATTGTTCTGGTGAAATACCTAAACGCTGTAATGATTCACTCCAACGTTTTTCAACGGGAGTATTAAAGATAATATCATTCTCACTTTCAATGGTTAGCCAATGGTTATCGATAACCTCTTGCTCTAGCTGTCCTGAACTCCAGCTTGCATAACCTAAAGTCACCATATATTTTTCAGGTTCATTGTCAGTCCCTAATGTTGATAATACGGCATTAGAGTTAGACAATAATAATTGTTCATTGAGCTCAGTACTTTGTGAGTTGTCGCTGAGCGGGCTATGTAATACAAAGCCGCGTTCAAGCTCAAGTGGCCCGCCTAAAAATACAGGATTCGTAAGTGGTGGATCTGGCTGGTGGCTAATTGTTTCTACATTGCTAAGTAGCTCTTGCACCGTCAGTTTAACTGGGAAATTAATGATAAACCCCATCGCACCACCTTCATCATGTTCACACAGGTAAACCACTGATTTTTTAAAGTAGGGATCAGTCAATACTGGCATTGCAATTAAGAAATGATTTTTAAGGGTATTGATTACTTCTGTATTCTCACCACTAACACAAATTTCATTGCCTTGGAGTTCAGGCTTACTGCTTTCAATGTTTTTATCTGTCATGTGAAGGTCCTTGCTGTTGCCATACTTCATCTATTTGGAGTATGGCAACGTATTGCAACTTATGGCAACTTATCGAATGCGTTTTTCGATAGCATCCATTAATTTACCCGCAATATTAGTACCATATGCATTATCTATTTCTTGAATGCAGGTTGGGCTAGTCACATTAATCTCAGTCACTTTGTCACCAATGACATCAAGCCCGACAAAAATAAGCCCTTTCTCTTTAAGGGTAGGACCGATGCTATTCGCAATGTGCCAATCAGACTCTGAAAGAGGTTGTGCAACACCACGACCGCCAGCGGCTAAGTTACCACGTGTTTCACCTTTCGCAGGAATACGAGCAAGTGAATAGGGCATTGGCTCGCCATCAACGATTAAGATACGTTTATCACCACTGGTAATGTCAGGGATAAACGCTTGTGCCATACAGTAACGGTTTTCATGCTCTGTAAGAGTTTCGATGATCACACCTAAGTTGGCATCTTTCTCTTTGATACGGAAAATTGATGCGCCACCCATGCCATCAAGTGGTTTTAAGATGACGTCTTTATGTTTATTGTGGAAGGCGCGGATTCTGTCGCTGCTGCGCGTTACTAATGTTGTTGCGGTAAATTCACTAAACCAAGCGGTAAACAACTTCTCGTTTGCATCACGTAGGCTTTGAGGTTTATTAACGATTAAACAACCTTCCTCTTCAGCGCGTTCAAGCATATAAGTCGCATAGATAAACTCGGTATCAAAAGGAGGATCTTTACGCATTAATACGGCATCTAGCTCTGCAAGGGGATGCTCAACGGCTTCTTCAAGTTGGTAAAAGTTCCCCACTTCACGTTGTACCGTCAGCTTTTGAGAGCTTGCAAAACAGCGTCCGTCATCTAAATAAAGATCTTTCATCTCCATGTAGTAGAGTTCCCAACCACGTGACTGCGCTTCTAACAACATCGCAAAGCTTGAGTCTTTATGAATTTTTACGTCTTTAATTGGATCCATTACGATCCCGATTTTAATAGTCATTATTTTATCCTAAGCTAGATCGCCAAAGCGACATTGTAGTGCAGTAATTGCGGTTAATGCTGCTGTTTCCGTGCGTAAAACACGCGGGCCAAGAAGCGTTTCAGTAAAGTTAAGTGTTTCTGTTAACTCAATCTCTTGGTCACTAAGGCCACCCTCAGGACCAATTAGCAATGCAATATTATTGAGTTGCTCTGGCAAAGTATTAATCGAGTATTTAGCACGCGGATGCAGAGTGAGTTTCACTGCATCGCTATTGGTTGCACACCACTCGTTCAGTTGCTTGGTGGAATGGATAACAGGCACAATATTGCGACCTGATTGTTCACAGGCAGCAATCGCTATCTTTTGCCATTGTTGTTGTTTTTTTGCCATACGTTCAACATTAATTTTGACGCCACAGCGTTCACTAATCAGTGGGGTTATCTCATTTACGCCTAATTCAACCGCTTTTTGAATAACAAACTCCATGCGATCACCACGTGATATAACCTGTCCTAAATGCAAGTGGAGTGGGCTTTCATTCGTTGTTTCATGAAAGCTATCAATGTGTACGCTACAGCTGCGTTTTTGCACATCGCTTAGGGTTGCATGAAACTCACCACCTTCACCATTAAATAGCGTAATAGTCACGCCAACTTTAAGGCGTAATACACGGATATGTTGAGTTGCGTCATCACCAAGCGTATAAGTTGTATCGATACTGAATGGCTGTGAGTCATAAAATCTAGGTTGTCGCATAATGTTTAGCACTGTTAACTAATAATGGCTTAAGTATAACGCGAAAAGTTTGTTGAAAACTAACGCTTATTGTTATTAATTAATTACTAACTATGCGACAATTTGCGCTCAATTATTTCAAGGAAGTATGCATGGCTGACTCTATTTTAAAAAGTAAATCTAGTGATCCTAAACAGGGCGTTTATTTTATTGGCACAACACCACCAAAACAGGATACAGACATTGAATTAGTGTCTGGTATTGCGGATAAGCTTTTGAATCGATTAGATGAGATAGATTATGACGGTTTAATTGTTTACGATATTCAAGATGAAACTTCACGTATCGATAAACCTCGTCCTTTCCCTTTTAAATATACCCATGATTCTCGTCTTTACTCCAAACTGCTTCATGATAAATGCAATAAACCGGTGATCACTTATAAAAGTGTTTCACAACGTGACGGTAATGACTTCTCTGCTTGGTTAAATGATGCATGGCACCAATTCTCGGTACGCGATATTGTGCTGGTGGGTAGTCCGTCGGCTGAAGGTGAGATTAAACTGTCATTAAACGATGCTTACAGTGTATTAGAAAAGCATAATTTAGACTTTCATTTAGGTGGAGTTACCATTGCAGAACGCCATATCAGCAAAGGTGATGAGCATTTGCGTCTTGGTAATAAAGTACAGCAGGGATGTGATTTTTTTATCTCTCAAGCGGTTTATAATGCACAAGCGACGATTGACCTATTAACGCGTTATGCTTCTCAATGTAAAGCTGATGGGGTTAAGCCTAAACGCATCGTATTAACATTCTCTCCTTGTGGTAGTGCTAAAACATTAGAGTTTATTGAATGGTTAGGTATCTCGGTGCCAGAAGCAACCAAGTTACGTATTTTAGAGTCTGAAAATCCACTTAAAGAATCGTTGTTAATTAACCGTAACAATTTTGAACAAATTCTGCAGGCTTGTTTACCGTTAAATATTCCATTCGGTCTGAATATTGAAAGCTTAACAAACCGTAAAGAAGAGATTGATGCGGCTATTTTGTTATTTAAGCTACTTAAAGCGACCTTAGATTTGAAATTAGCAGAATCGCAGATATAAAATATTGGTTGCATAACGGCAGTGCATATTAGTTCAGGTATTCCTTAAATCATCTATTTTGTATGATAAAAAACAAAGAAATATCTTTCAGTTTAGTTATCATTTTATTTTTACCATCAGGATAAAGCTTCCATGAGTTTAAGTCATGAGCAACAAACGGAATTGACCCGCATTGCAGTTACAGCGGGGCAAATACTACATCAGCATGGTGCAGAGAGTCGCCTTGTTGAGCAAACAACGCAGCGTATTGGTGTGGCGCTTGGTGCACAAAGTATCGAGCTGTCAGTCAGTTCTGATGCAATAGTGATCACTAGCTTATTTAAAGGCAATTGTGTAACCACCACTAGGCGTTGCTATGATCGTGGCATTAATATGCAAATGGTCTGTGATGTCTTACGTATCTGTATCATGCTTGAAAAAAGTTTGTTAGAAGCTGATCAAGTGAAAGAGCGCTTAACACGTCTCAAGCCCTACAAATATAACCGCTGGTTAGTGGTATTTATGATCGGGCTGTCTTGTTCGAGTTTTAGCCATTTTTTTGGCGGTGACTTAGCGGTTTATATTACTACGTTTTTTGCATCCTCTGGCGCGATGATCCTGCGTCAAGAATTAGCCCATCGCCACCATAACCCCTTTGTTAACTTTGCTTTAGCGGCTTTTGTGGCGACTACAATTGCGAGTATTGGGGTTATTTATGAGTTTGGTGAAAACCCGCAAATTGCGATGGCGGCTTCGGTATTGTTATTAGTACCAGGTTTTCCATTGATTAATGCTGTATCTGACATGCTGAAAGGACATATCAGTACCGGTATTGCACGCTGGGTATTTGCTACCTTGCTAAGTATTAGTGTGGCTATCGGGATTGTTGCATCTATGAGTTTAACTAACGTATCTGGGTGGTTATAACATGGAGTTGATAGCGTTAATCATCATCGATGCCATGTTCGCTGCTGTGCCGGCGGTAGGTTTTGCTATGGTATTTAATGTCCCTAAAAAAATGTTGATCTATTGTGCTGTGGGCGGCGCATTTGCACACTCGTTACGCTTTTTGTTGATGGATTTTGGCTTGCATATTGAGTGGGCAACTTTAATCGCCTCCAGTTCAATGGGATTTTTAGGCCTGTATTGGTCGCGTAAGCGTTTAATTCCAAGGCCCGTTTTCACGGTAGCATCGGTTATCCCGATGATCCCTGGCAGTTTCGCATTTACCACTATGATTGGTTTGGTTGAGCTTAATACCGCCGGTTATAGTGTAGAGTTAATGCAAATTATTACAGAAAATGGTTTGAAAACACTGTTTATATTAGGCGCATTAAGTTTTGGCTTAGCACTACCTTCAATATTAATTTATCGCGGTAGACCTATCGTATAACTGCTTTTAGCCTCTTATCTCACTGAAATTTTTGAGACTGCTCTATTTTGTTCGAGCAGTCTTAATACCTCTCTAGCTGCAATTGCTATTAATAGCTTTAATACATTTTTGGAATCGTATAAACTGCGCTCAATTAATATTGAGGAACAAACCATGTCAGATAAATTTTTCTTTAAAGGGAAAAAAGAGAAGAAACCAAAACATTCAAGTTACGGTTTTAATACTAAACGTACTGCAAAATCAGGTACAGAAGATTTCCCATTTGCTTTATTAGTGCAAACAGAAGCAAGAAAAGTAGAAGTTGAAGCACTCTTAACAGAGCATGGATTATTTGCTGATATTGAAGTAAATGAAAGCAAAGCAGAAAATATTGTAGAGCTTGAAGGTTTTCTAAATAAACCTAAAACAACGACTTTTGAGAAAACACCAAAGCGTAATGACCCTTGCTCATGTGGCAGCGGTAAAAAATACAAAAAGTGCTGCGGTTAATCGTTCATAAAGCCCAGACATAAAAAAACCGCTTAACTCCTTAAGCGGTTTTTTTATGTCTGTAAATGACTCGTTTATTTTATGGCATGCTTTTTAAGGATTTAAAAAACAGCCCTAAGCCACCTATAGCAAGCACTAAGATGACGATCAAATCAAAAGCCGTCATACTTTTAAAACTAAACTGGATCGATGCAATAACGCCAAAGATAAGTGCTGTAATCGATCCTATTGCTAATACCCAGCCAATAATATTTTTACTGTTGTAGAAAATAAGGCCGATACCAAACATAAAAGGAATCATTACCATACCGCTGGTAATCGAATAGTTTCCTCCCATTCCTGAAAACCGATATAAGTTGCGACCTAGTGAAAAATTAGAGGTAACAGATATGGCATTAAGCAATAAATAGAATCCTCCGATCATCATTATTAAACCGATAAAGAATGTTCCAATTCCACCCGATGTACCGCCTGCTCCTTTCATCTTATTAACCTTGCTCTAATAATATACGCAGATCGATTAACGCTGCATTCGCACGCGAAACGTAATTTGCCATGACTAATGAATGGTTGGCTAATAATCCAAAGCCGTTACCATTTAGGACCATCGGCGACCAGACAGTATCTTGTGTTGACTCTAAGTCACGAATGATCTGTTTTAAACTCGCCTGCGCATTTTTCTTCTCAAGTACGTCGGCAAAATCAATCTCAACGGCTTTTAAGAAATGCAAAATAGCCCAAGTTGAACCACGGCTTTCATAAAATACATCATCAATTTTCCACCATGAGGTTTTTACTTCTAACTCTGCTGCACTTGCGGTTGATTGTTTTGCTGTTGGGTCGCCAGATAGTGCTGTATCAAATCTATCGTATCCGACACTTGCGCTTAGCTCTTGTGAGATTGAGCCTAAACGTTTTTCAACATCACGTAACCATGCACCTAAATTATCTGCGCGAGTATAGAATTGTGCATCGCTATTTTCTGTTGATATTAATCGTGTACGGTAACGCTTTAATGCTTTAATTGCATCGCTATATTCATTTTCAGCACTGGGTAATTGCCAGCTTTTGTGGGAAATATTAAGTTTGCTTTGTGCCGTTTCTAAATCTTTGTCACCTGTTGATTGTGATTGTGAACGACTGAAATTTAAACGCATTGCGAGGGCTAAATCACGTGATTGCTCTAATACACCAAATTCAAATGCGGGCATATTATCCATAAATATTCCTGGAGGGGTCATATCATTGGCAATGAATCCACCTGGCTTGTTGATGAGCCACTCTGTAACATCAATCAATGTTGATACAGTGGTATAACCTGATACTGCTTGATGGTTATTAATTTGTGCGGTTTCAGTCGTTTTTATTTTTACGTCATAAGCGCTTGGCATCCATCCCCACCAGATAGAAACAAGCCAAAGAATTAAGGTAATAATAGACACGCCACTAATAATTGATTTTTTTCCTAACATCATACTTTCCATTTTTAAGAGAGGTCATCTATTAATCATAACAATGCTCAAAATTTTATGCATCATTTAAACTATTTATTTGATAATCTTGCAGAAAATCACGTTTACATAGTTCGAGGAATAATATGAAAGTTTCAATGATTGCTGCAATGGCTAACAACCGCGTTATCGGGTTAGATAACAAAATGCCTTGGCATCTACCTGCTGACCTGCAGTTTTTCAAACGTGTCACGCTGGGTAAGCCGGTGATCATGGGACGTAAAACCTATCAGTCAATTGGGCGCCCATTACCAGGCCGTCAGAATATTGTATTAAGTCGTGATGCTAATCTAAGTATTGATGGTGTTGAGTGCGTACAAACACTTGAGCAGGCACAGAAATTAGTCGGTGATGTTGATGAGGTGATGATTATTGGTGGTGCGACGATTTATGAACAGTTTTTAGCGCAAGCCGATCGCTTATACCTAACGTTTATTGATCTTGAAACTAAAGGTGATACACAATTCCCTGACTATCTACAGAGCGCACAATGGCAAGAAGTTGAGCGGGAGAAGCACCTAAAGGATGAAAAAAACGGTTATAACTATCAATTTGTTACATTAGATAAAGTGTAAATATAGACGTTAAATAGTTAATTTTAGTCAAATGGATTTTGGAAGTGTCATGTACAGTAAGTCATCAAAACAAATTTTAGTGGTAGAAGACAGTGTTATGTTTTCTCGCATTCTGAAGCGCAGTATTGAATCCACGGGGGATTTTACTGTGGTTGCAGTGGAAAACTTCGCAGATTTAAAAGTGTTATTAGCGGAGAAAAAACAGCAGTTTTTTGCCGGTTTATTAGATGTTAATTTACCCGATGCACCTAACGGCGAAGTGATTGATTTTGTTTTAGCACATAATATACCGTCAGTCATTTTTACCAGTAAACTTGATGATAGTTTTCGAAAAAAAATCTATACCAAAGGTTTGGTTGATTATGTTTTAAAAGAGGGACCCGCTAACGTTGAATATGTTGTCTCTTTATTAAGCCAATTAAAGCGCAACAGCGACATTGATGTGTTAGTGGTAGATGACTCTGCAAGTATTCGCTCTTACATTAAACACCTTCTGGTTATCTATCAGTTTAATGTATTGGAAGCGGTTGATGGTATTGATGCATTGCGAATGGTAAAAGAAAATCCATCTATCAGCCTAGTATTAACAGATTTTAACATGCCAAATATGGATGGCTTAGCGCTAACCAAAGCACTACGTCGTGAACATAGCAGTCAGCAGATGGCAATTATTGGGATGTCAGCTTTTGGTAATAATCAGTTGTCAGCACATTTTTTAAAATTAGGCGGTAGTGATTTTATTAATAAACCTTTCCTTGAAGAAGAGTTTTTCTGTCGTATTAATCAGAATATGGATCTACTTGAGCACATCAATAAATTAAAATTCTTAGCGACAAGGGACTTTCTAACCGGGTTGTTTAACCGTCGTCATTTCTTTGAAGTGGGCAATAAAGTATTAACGCGTTATGAAAAGAAAGGCTTACAAATTGGCATTGCATTATTAGATATCGATCACTTCAAAAAAGTAAATGATAATTATGGGCATGATGCAGGCGATATTGTGTTACGTCAGTTAGGGGCATTATTGATAGAAAATTTTGAAGCTGATAATGCAAACCATGATGTTGTTGCGCGTTTTGGTGGAGAAGAGTTTTGTTTTTTATTAGTTGCTGAAAATACTGAACAGATGCAACAAAAGCTATCAACCTTACGTGCTCACATTGAAAAGGAGCGTTTTGTCTTAAATGATGGGTTTAATTTACAAGTAACCGCAAGTATTGGTTTATTTACCGATCCGTCTCTGGATATTGAATCGGCAATAACAATGGCGGATAAAGCGCTATATCAAGCAAAAGAAAATGGTCGCAACCAACTCGTTTTACTTGATAGTTAATATAAGATGAATGATCACATAGCAGGGGGTTACTTGCTATGTATCGCGCAGTTTAGCGAGAATGTTTTTTTATCTTGCCAACGTAACATAGTCAAACTATTTCCCCACACACAGCCTGTATCAAGTGCGTATAGTCCTTCCTCGTCAACTTGTCCAAGCAACGCTGCCCAATGTCCAAATAAGATGGCACTGCTCTTATCTAAGGTTTCAATTTCAAACCAAGGCTTCATTACACTGTTGTCAGTCTGTTCAGGGCCAAGTTTATTTTTAAACTCTAAGCTGCCATCTAAAAAACAGTAACGCATTCGCGTAAATGCATTGATGATAAAGCGTAAACGTTCATCACCCGCTAAGTTGTCAGACCAGCTATTAGGATGATTGCCATACATGTTCTGTAATAGTGTTGTGAACTGATCTGAGTGCAATCGCTGTTCTACTTCATTGGCTAATTGTTCGGCTTGGTGAATACTCCACTGTGGTGAAATACCCGCATGGACCATCACAAAATTAAACTCAGGGTGACGTAATAAAAGCGGTTGTAAGCGTAACCAGTGTAATAGTTGATCGCAATCCGGGGCCGCTAATAATGGGGTTAATTTATCGTTATCTTTCGCTTGGTGAATACCTTGCCAAATAGCGAGCAGGTGCAGGTCGTGATTGCCAAGAATCACCTTCGCGCTTGCACCTAACCCTTTTACAAAGCGCAAAGTTTCAAGCGACTTTGGACCACGTGCGACTAAGTCACCGGTTATCCAAAGCTCATCACAATGTGCATCAAAGTTGGCTAAAGCCAGTAACTGCTGAAGTTCATCGCAACAGCCCTGTATATCACCAACAATATAGGTTGCCATTAATCTTGTTGTGCCTGTTTTTCTTTTCTGTCAAACACGTAGTTTGCTAAACGTACATACTCTTCAACACTAATATTTTCAGCGCGTTTAGTATGGTCTACATTGAGTGCTTGTAACTCTTCGACATCTAGAATTTCACGTAAGCCATTACGGATTGTTTTGCGACGTTGGTTAAACGCCATTGAACATACTTGGTTTAACGATTTCATGCTTTTAGCGATAAATGGTGGCACATCATAAGGTTCTAGACGTACAACGGCAGAATCAACTTTAGGTGCTGGAATAAACGCCGTTGGTGGTACTTCTAACACGGGGATAACTTTACAGTAGTATTGTGCCATTACTGTTAAGCGGCCGTAAGCTTTACAGTTTGGACCAGCACAAAGACGGTTTACCACTTCTTTTTGTAGCATAAAGTGCATATCTTTAATTTTGGTCGCAAACTCAAAAAGATGGAACATTAACGGTGTTGATATGTTGTAAGGTAAATTACCAAATACACGTAGTTGTCTCTCTTCACTTGCTAATTGTCCAAAATCAAACTGCATCGCATCCGCTTGAGTGATATTTAGTTTTTCGCTTAATGTTGGGTGCTTAGCAAGACGCTCCGCAAGGTCTCTATCTAGCTCTACCACATTGAGCACTTTTACTTTGCTTGCAACTGGCTCTGTTAACGCCCCTAAACCAGGCCCAATCTCTACAATATTATCATCAGGTTGTGGAGCAATCGCTGCCACAATCGAATCGATGATGTAATCATCATGTAGAAAGTTTTGTCCAAAACGCTTACGTGCGGTGTGGCCTAAGTGTGTTTTATCATTCATAATTTTGCTCTATTTAATCTGCTTTGTTGGCTAGTTGCCATGGTAATTGCTTCATCTACTGCGCACAGTAAACTCCCCGTATCCGCTTTTCCTGTACCCGCTAAATCAAGGGCGGTGCCGTGATCAACTGAGGTGCGAATATAGGGAAGCCCTAAGGTAATATTGACCGCTTTACCAAAACCTTTGTATTTTAATACTGGTAGTCCTTGGTCATGATACATCGCTAGTACTGCGTCTGCATCTTCCAGATATTTCTCTTGAAAAAGGGTGTCGGCAGGTAATGGACCGATAAGGTCGATTCCCTGTAAGCGCAATTTTTCAAGTGTTGGTTCTATTGTTTCAATCTCTTCTGTGCCCATATGACCACCTTCACCCGCATGTGGATTTAATCCACACACATAGATTCGAGGTGTTTTTATGCCATATTTAAGCTGTAATTCTTTATTTAATATATTAATGATTGAAGTTAAGCGCGCCTCTGTGATTGCCTCTGAAATATCTTTAAGCGGCAAATGTGTTGTCACAAGAGCAACACGTAACCCGGTTGTTGCTAACATCATTACTACTAAATCGGTATTTGACTGTTCAGCAAAAAATTCCGTATGGCCGCTAAAGCTGATGCCCGCTTCATTAATGATGCCCTTATGGACAGGAGCGGTAACAACAGCAGAAAACTCGCCCGATAAACAGCCATCATTAGCAAAGCTTAACGTATCAAGCACGTATTGCGCATTGCTTTTATCAAGTTGCCCCGCTTCAGATGGACTATTTAATGGCTGATGCGCGACAATTAACTGACCTATGCCAACTGGGGTAATCATTTTTGTGCTGTCGTAATCAACTAATTCTACATTCAGGTCAAGTTGCTTGTTTCGCGCTGCTAAGAGTGACTTATCTGCACAAACGATAAGTGCGATAGGCCAAACTGTTTCAGCTAGCTTAAGAATAATATCAGCACCGATCCCACTAGGCTCACCTGCAGTAATAATAATCGGTTTAACACCTGCATATGTGTTATTTAGTGAACTCATGTTAATTTTCGTCCATTACATAATCAGGGTTGTTAATTTTAATATACGCTTCTTGACGAATTTCATTCATCCAAGCGTATAACTCAGCAGGAAAGCGCTGTTTAAATAAAATACCGTACGCTTTTTGTTTGGTAGCATCAGCGGTGGTATCCGATTCGCGCTTATCCATCACTTGTAAAATATGCCAACCGTGCATCGTACGGAAAGGTTTGCTGATTTCACCGACAGGCATTGAAAGCGATAGATCTCTAAACTCAGGCACGTACATGCTCGGGTCTGCCCAGCCTAGATCTCCGCCTTTAATTGCAGAACCAGGATCTTGAGAGTTTTGTTTCGCTAATTCTGCAAATGTTTTACTGCCATCTAAAATTTCTTGGCGGTATTTTTCAAGCAACTCTTCAGCTTTTTCATCACTTAATATAATGTTCGATTTTATTAAAATATGACGTGCATTGACCTCTGTCGTAATCACATTTTCAGTGCCTTTTTTGTCTAATACTTTAATTAAATGAAAACCCATACTGGTTTGAAATGGGCCAATCAAATCGCCTTTTTGGGTTTTTTGGTCATCAAATACATTCGCGAAAAGACTTGGTATCTCATCGATAGTACGCCAACCCCAGTCTCCGCCTTCAAGTGCTTTAGGTCCTTGAGAGTACTCAATCGCTAATGCTCTGACATCTTCACCTTGGTTGATCTGTTCAGCGAGTAGATCTGCTTGTTTATGTATTAATGACTGCTCTTTTTCAGATCCGTCCTGTGATACTTTAAGCATGATATGAGAAAAATTAAATTGAGTGGTTTTTTGTCCGTGTTCGTTAAGACGTTTTACCATCTGTTCAACTTCTTGCTCTGAGATATTAATGCGTCGACGAATTTGAATTTGACGAATCTCATTAATGGTCAGTTCATTTCGCACCATATCAACATAAGCGGTATAACTATCACCCTGCTGGGTTATTTTTTCTTTAAATTGATTAAGCGTTAAACCCTCATCTTTTGAAACTTGTTGTAGGGTTTGATCAAGCTGAGCATCATTGATACGTAAGCCAATACGATCTGCAATTTGTAGCTGTAATCGATCCGCGATTAATTTATCCAGAATTTGTTTCTGTAAATCTTCATCAGCGGGTAATGCTTGTCCACCTTTTTCATAACGAGAGATAATATCTTTACGCATGCGTGTAATGTCGCTGCTTAATATTACTTCTTGGTTAACAACAGCTTCTATTTTATCGAGCTGTTCATTTTGTGCTGAAACCATGCTAACTGGCGATAAAAGTGTTGCACAAATAAAAGGTAAAAAGACTCTTTTCAGTGATTTCATTTTTTGTCCGTTATTTTAAGTAGAAAGGGCGGCCATAATCAAAAAGACCTTGATCACCGGAACTAAATCCGACGCCACCAAGTCCCATTAGTTCAATGTTTAATTTAATACTTTGTTCTGTTTCACGCGTACTTGTAATATCTGATAGATCACCATAATAAGCGAGCATATGCTCATCAATAGTTAATCCCACTGCCCAACAACAAGATTGATACTGAACGCCAATAATGCTTTCAAAGGTTTGGTTGTACTCTAAATCATGATAGTAACTGGCAAATGCGGTCCATTGGCTATTAATAGACCAATTTGCTTTTGCGCCTAGTTGGTTTACCACTTCATCTTCATCAATTGCTAGTTCATTATCCTCTGAAAAACCGAGATAGCGATAGTTTACTTGTGCGAAGGTATTATACAACCAACGCTTCTCAAGGGTCGCATTAGCACGTTTAATCTGGTTGTTATCAGTATCCCATTCGATGCCAGCATGAACAAAATAGTTGTTTTTGAAATTCATATCAAACTCACCTACCAATGATGATCGACTCGTTTCCGAGATATTATCACTGTCAGGCAAATGTACTTTTGAGCTTTCTATATAATAGTTTTGACCAATTGCAAAGCGCATTTTTTCTTTGCCATTATTATCTAAGAAGCTGCTTGAAATACCCAAAGTTACTTGGTTGGCATCGGCAATACGGTCGTAACCTGAATAGCGGTTATCACGGAAAAGACCATAATAATCTTGTTGCAAGCTAGTGGTGTCGTAAGTACCTATTGCAGATTGGTTTTGGTAAGGTACGTACAAATATTGTACCTGCGGCACTAATGTTTGGCGGTAGTTACTTCCCATAAAAGAGAAATCACGTTCAAAATTCACGCCCGAGTTGATTTTAAATGAAGGTAGATTTCGTGTTACGGTGCGCTCTAGGTCGCTGTACCAGCTCTCTTTATTGCTATCAGGTAAATCCTGTTCATAAAAGCTAAGCATATACTTAAGCTCAGTATTGACGAACATAGAGTTATAATAAAGTGGTAAGGATAATTTTGGCTCAATATGAATACGTGTACCGGTATACACATCTTCATCATCATGCCCAAATTGGGTTATTTCCGAATACAGGTCTAGCTGTAAACTTTTCCAGTCGATTGGTCTATAGGCGCTAAAAGCAAGTTTTGGCATTACGCTATGAGGTGTATCACCTGAACCTAAAATTTGAAAGTCACGTACTTCAAGTTCACTGTTCCAACTCTCTTGGCGATAGCTTAATTTTGCCGTTTGTAACAGCTGATTATCACTACGGTCACCGTATTCAGTATCGAGGTCGGTGAAATAGTAATCATCACTTACCTTGTTGTATTTTGCGTTGAAATTCCAACCTTGGCCAAAGGATACATTATGATCCCAGTGGTAAAGGTAACGATCGTAGCCTCGAATTTTATCGTTACCGAGGTACTCACCCTGCAGGCTACCTTTACCCGAGTCAAACAGGTAACGATATTCTGCTGCCAATTTTGTTCCACGATTTTGCATATAGGTTGGAGTGATCGTTGCATCCATATTAGGGGCAATGTTGATATATAGGGGTTGCGTATAAGTAAAACCATTGGTGTTGGCGTATTCCACGCTTGGGAAAAGTAAGCCTGTTTTACGTTTATCTGTTAATGGATAACTAATATATGGGAAGTAAAATACCGGTACGTCTTTAACACGTAATACGGCGTTATAAGCACTGCCCATCTCTTCTGTATTATCGATATATAACGTGGTGGCATCAAGTCGCCAAGTGGTATCTTCAGGCGGACACGCGGTGTAACTTGACGCGTTTAACTCATAAAGGTCTAAACCGTTATCGTAGATGCGATCTGCTGTGCCACGGCCACCTTGACCATGAAATTGATAATCGGCTTGGTTTAACGTGGTTTGATCATTGTTAAGATTAGTTTCTAGATCATCAGAATAAAGCGTTAATTCACCATTTACGAAGTTCACATTTCCTTCTGCTGTTGCCCGCTCTTGATCAACAAAATAGGTCATTTTATCCGCAGAGAGATTTTTATCACCTTGTTTAAGGTATACATCATCTTGATAGATAAATTTCGCTTTTGAACCTGAAACAGACAATGCATCGATATTAACCGGAATTTGTTCATCGGGACGTGTTTCTGTTGAGGGTACTTGCGCAGGTACTCTAATATAACATTGACGCAGAAATTCATTGCGATTTCGTGGAGAGATAATTTGCTCTTCAGTGAGTAATTCACTATTTTCAATAGCACTCTCTGTTTCATTATCAGTTTGTTGAATTGTCTCCTGCTCAGCATAACTTTTCGTTAATGGCAGTAACAGTAATAACCATGGGATTGTTTTAAGCATTAACTACTCACAAAATAGCTTAGGAAATAAGAAGGCGCTAAGCACAAATAGCTAAGAATATCAGCAAACAAAGAAACGCTCCAATTTTTGGTCGCTATTTTTAGTTAAATTTTTCAATTTAAGTTAAAAAATTGGCAAATTAGGTGATAGTTGGTCAAAATGGAGAAAATATATATTTAAATACAAAAAGGTTTGAAGGTTTATGCGAATTTGGGGAAAAATACTCTGTGCTTTTTTTGGCTACATGCTTGGTGGTCCTATTGGCTTATTATTTGGCTTGTGGTTAGGCCATCGCTTTGATCGTGCAAGTGCGAGAAACTTCAATATCCAAAATGGATTATTTGGTAATAGTGCAACGAGCCAAGAGAAGCAAAAGTTGTTTTTTGAAGCCACTTTTTCAGTAATGGGTCATGTTGCTAAAGCCAAAGGGCAAGTAACACAAACAGACATTCAAGTTGCTAATGCTTATATGGATCAGATGCGTTTGCAAGGTGAAGCACGTTCACAAGCACAAAGTGCGTTTGCTGAAGGGAAAAACGCTGATTTTCCACTTGAGCAAACATTAGCTGAATTTGCGCAGATGGTACGTGGCGATCGTAACGTACTGCAGATGTTTTTAGGTATTCAAGTACAAGTTGCTTTTTCTGATGGCAGTATTGACCAAAAAGAGAAAGCGATCCTCTACACCATTGCTGAGCAACTGGGTTTCTCTCGTATTGAGTTAGATCGTTTATTACAAATGATTGAAGGGCAACAACATTATCACCAAGGACAACAGCAACAACAGCAACAAGCGAGTGCTGATGATGCTTATAAAATATTAGGTATTGATGAAACAGCAACTGATAAAGAGGTGAAACGCGCTTACCGTAAATTAATGAGCCAGAATCACCCTGATAAATTAGCTTCAAAAGGTTTACCTGAAGAGATGATGAATCTTGCTAAAGAGAAAGCGCAGGATATTCAGCAAGCTTATGAAACATTGCGCAAAAAACGCGGTTTTAAATAATGATGTGGTCTCTGTTACAGCGTTATAGCTTGAAGTTAACCTTTGCTTTAACGTTGTTAATAGGGATTCAGTTTCCGCATTTTTTAGACCAATATGAAACACGTCTCGACGCACATTACCTCGAGTCAAATACCCAGTTAAGTCATTATCAGAAATTAGCTGATCTACTTTTTGCTGGTGACTTAGCCGCTCTAGTTGAAAAGCATAAAAACAGTGAAATAGCGCTTTTTAAGGCGGAGACTGAGATCATTGAAACACTGATAAAACGTAATACATTTTTATCAAATCAAAAAATAAATTTACAAGGTCCTCTCTCTCAACGTTTCGCTTTTTTAATCACTCAGATTAATGAACCGCTATTTATTGAAACACAAAACAATTACCAAGCTAATATCGTGCTCAATAAGCAAGCTATTATTGTCGGTTTAAGCGTGGCGACAGTAACTACTATTTTGCTAGAAATCTTATTGATGTTATTACCGCTTTTATTTAGAAAATGGATAACTAAGCAACAGCAAAAATCAATTAATTAGGCTGTTTTGCATTTAACGCTTTAAATCTTCGCTTACTTCTTTATGATGACTGCTTTATTTTAGACTTTTAAATTGGAGCTTAATTCATGTCTACATTTGCACTTGCTTTTGGTACAGCTACTAAAAATCGCGATCAAAAAATTATTGAAGCCTTTTTCCCTAATCCACTATTAAACCCAAGCGATGACCTTGTTGCTGTTGTTGGTGCGTTAGTTGGTTATGAAGGTGGTAATGCAACTATCGAAGTAAGCACTGAAGTTGCAGAGCAACTTAGCGCTGCGTTCAATGGTGCCGATGAGACTGCAAATGCAGATTTTGCAACTGCTGCGACTAAATCAGCACAACCACTTGTCTTAACTATTCTAGCAACCGATGAAGCACCGGCTACCGTGGCTGAAGGTTATCTGAAACTACAACTTATCTCGCATCGTTTAGTTAAACCACATGGTTTAGTATTAGATGGCATCTTTGGTGTATTACACAATATCGCATGGACAAACAAAGGTGCAATTGACCTACCTGAACTTGCTGATCGCCAAATTGAAGCACGCCTAAATGGTGAAACAATCACCGTTGATTGTGTTGATAAATTCCCTAAAATGGTGGATTACGTGGTGCCTGCTGGAGTACGTATTGCGGATACATCGCGTGTACGTTTAGGCGCACATGTTGGTGAAGGTACAACTGTTATGCACGAAGGTTTCATTAACTTCAATGCGGGTACAACTGGCGTAAGCATGGTTGAAGGTCGTATCTCTGCTGGTGTGATGGTTGGTGAAGGTTCTGACATAGGTGGTGGTGCTTCTATCATGGGGACATTAAGCGGCGGCGGTAAAATGGTCATCAAAATAGGTGAAAATAGCCTATTAGGTGCTAACGCTGGTTTAGGTATTCCACTAGGTAGTCGTTGTACTATCGAGTCTGGTTTATACGTTACTGCTGGTTCAAAAGTAAAAATGCTAGATAATGAAGGTAACGATGCTGGCTTTGCAAAAGCACGTGAACTTGCTAATAAAGATGATCTATTATTCCGTCGTAACTCAATGACGGGTCAAATTGAGTGCCTTGCAAACAAGAGCGCTGTTGAACTAAATAGCATGTTGCATTCTAACTAGTTTATAAATCTATTCTTTATTTTGAAAGGCTACATTATTGTTAATGTAGCCTTTTTTATTTATCGCTCGCCTACGATCAATACCTGTCATCCTCCTGTCATAGTAATCCTTATAATTATCACAAATTACAGTGATGAAATCATGGGTGTGGAAAGCGGATGCGAGCAGAAAAAACGATAAACCCTAAATTTAAAAAACAATTATTGTTACTCAAAAACTGTGCTAAATCTGAACTCGACATTGAAATTTCAGTGCATAAGATGTTCTCGGATAAGCACTATTGTTTAACGGTATTAAGCGAGCTTGAGGGGGTAGGTAGTGACATATTAAATGACTTAGTCACCGTTTTAAAACACACCCCTGTTTATATTCAAAGCACCACGAGAAACATTGAAATAACATCTAAGTTAAAAACAACCGAAAAAAAATCATCCTTAGTCGTCCTGCTTATTTCATTCATTTTAATTGCACTCATTGCATTTTTTGTGAGTTGGCAAAATGGTTATCTTAATATTAGTGCAGTTAATGCTAAAGCAACCCAGCCCTTTAGTGAGCAAAGTGCTACTATTATGAAGCCTCTGACCCTACCTAGCATGCAGCGTACTGTAAAGCTCCGTTTACATGGTTCAAATACCGTCGGAGAAGAGTTAGCCCCCGCATTATTGGAAGCCTACCTTAGATCGCTTTCTGTGACTCAAATGCAATGGTTACAGGGGGATGTCGCTGTTGAACGTGAGTTGCAATATATTCAGCATGGCAAAGTACATGCAATTCAGTTATACGCACATGGTTCGAGTACTGGTTTTCAAAGTCTACTTAATGGCTCTGCAGATTCGGCGATGTCTTCACGACAGATAAAAGTATCAGAAATAGAAGCGCTGAGGGCCACTAAGGGCGATTTATCAAGATCGGGTCAAGAGTATATTGTCGGCCTCGATGGTGTTGCGGTTATTGTTAATAAAAATAATCCAATCGCTGATATTACCAGTGAACAACTTGCCCAAGTCTTCTCAGGAGAAATTGATAACTGGCAGCAACTTGGAGGTCAAAATCTAGCAATTAACCTTTATGCGCGGGATAAAAACTCAGGCACATGGGACACCTTCAATAACTTACTTTTAAACGTTCATAATAAGCAGCTTAGCGAGCAGAGTTTACGCTTCGAATCAAGCAGTGAACTGTCTAATAACGTTTCACAGGATATTGCTGCTATCGGCTTTATTGGTTTACCTTATGTCAATAATAATAAGGCATTAGCCATTTCAGAAACACCTGAAAGTATGGTTATCTATCCAACGCGTTTTAGCGTGAGTACCGAAGATTATTTACTGTCACGTCGTTTATATATGTATACCCCGAGTAGTGGTAATCAGATGGCGCAACAGTTCAGTCGATTTGTTATTTCAGATGAAGGCCAGCGTATTGTTGAGAAAGTCGGGTTAGTCTCTCAAAACATTAAGTTAGAAGATGCTTCCGTTATAAAAAATGCACCGCAAAATTATAATGATTATGCTCAGATTGCGAGCCGTTTATCGGTAAACTTCCGTTTTACAAGTGGTAAAAATGAACTTGATAATAAAGGCAAGCGAGACATTCAACGACTTGTTGACTACCTTACCAAGCATCGAGGAAAAAGAGTTGTGTTAATGGGCTTCTCTGACTCGCTAGGTGATCCCAAAATGAAGACCTCTTTATCATTAGTGCGTGCTAAAAAGTTAGAAAAAACGCTTAATCGCTATGGTCTAAATGTTACCGCCGTTGAAGGTTTTGGTGCGCAGTTACCTATCGCTTCAAATAAAAGTTCAATAGGACGAAGTAAAAATCGTCGAGTAGAGGTCTGGGTGTTTTAGAGGAGAATATGATGAGTTATTTACTAAAAAATAGAACGGCTTTAATCGACTTATTTACTCACTTTAATTTACTAGAACAGCAACAAGTTAATCAAAATTTAAATAGCGCCTTACCGATATTGATGCCACCCGCAGAGCAATTAAGGGCTGTATTAGAAAAAAACAACGTGGGCACTGAGTATTTTGTTAGTAAACAATGTTTACCGTTAACTCGTTTTTACCTTGCTGAAAAAGCACAACAAAAAGCACTACTTTTATCCAAAGAGCGATTAGCTGATCTTTTTGTGAGTTTGCCTATTGTCGAGGCAACACTGTTTAAACAACAAATCCAACACGCACAATCAGCGCAGCAGCAAAGAGAGTATCCAGCCCATTTATTATCAGCCAATATGACGCATATTGATAAAGCAGAGTCTGCGGTGCAATTTAATCATCGTCAATTCAATAGAGTACAGCCATTAGATAAATATTGTGGGAGTGATAGAAAGTACCTTAATTGCTTTTATTACTTACAAGCAGGGGAGTTGTTTGTTGTGCATGAAACGTTAACCACAGAGACTAGTTTGCTGTTATACAGCGAACTATCACCATTACAGCAATTACAGGCACAAAAGTTGGTCGCACACTTAAATCCTACTTTTAAGAGCCTCTGTGAGCTGCAATAGCGTGTTTCTGCTTAATATAAGACCAAGGTCATTGTTGCCTATAAAACCGTTCACAATGAAAAATTAGGCTATTGCTAGGCGTATTGTTAATAGGGCATAAAGGGGGAGTCCTGGTTATGTTTTTTCCCCTTTTTTTCAACTTAGGTAGGCAGTTCAAAACAATAAGCCAAGGTTGCCACTGGCTTATTGTCATGGTGGACTTTGTTAAGGTAATACTTTTTTGAAGGGTTTAACGATCACTGATGCATAGACGCCTGCTTCAACATAGGGATCTGCATCTGCCCAAGCTTGTGCATCAATTAATGAATCAAATTCTGCAATCACCGTTGATCCTGTAAATCCGGCATCACCAGGGTTTTCATTATCAATTGCTGGATTAGGGCCGGCAACGAATAGTCGCCCCTGATCATTCAATTCCTGCAAACGAGCAAGGTGCGCTGGGCGTGATTGAATACGCAGTGCTAAGCTGTTCTGTACATCCTGTGAAAAAATTACGTATAACATCTCTATTCCTTTTATTTTTTGTCATTAACTGAATTTTTCTGGCTATCTTGAGGTAGGTGCTTGTAAAGGTAAAGGCCACTCAAAATGGTAAAAAGCAGTGTCACTGCAAGCAAACCAAATACTTTAAAGTTTACCCAAACCTCCTGCGACATAGTAAAAGCCACATAAACATTAATCGCTCCTAACGATGCAAAAAAGAGTGCCCAAGCAAGATTAAGGTTGTTCCAAATATTATCAGGCAATTCGAGCTCTTTACCCAACATCTGTTTGATAGCGGGTTTCTTAAAGATAAACTGTGTCACTAACAGCGCGATAGAAAAAACAGCGTATACCAGTGTCACTTTCCATTTTATAAATACATCATCATGTAAAACGAGCGTTAAAGTACCAAAGATTAAGATCATCGCGAGAGTGATAATCTGCATTTTTTCCGCTTTTTTACCATTCTTAAAATAGCTATAAATAAAGGTGATGGTCATTGCTACCATCAATGCAGCAGTTGCAGCATAAATATCAACCATTTTATAAACGATAAAAAAGATGACTAAGGGGATAAATTCTACTAACTGTTTCATGTATTTCTCTTTTGTAGCATTATGCTATATGGCGTGAACAAGCATTTACATTAGCATATTATCTGTCAATGAACTGCTTGTAACATGCTCTTGTTGTACAAATAAATGATTAAATGTGAGCAATGCCGCCCACCTTAAAGCCACCTCATTTACTTGCTTTCAGGTGGATATTCCGCAAGCATCATTACAATTTCATCATTAATAAATTGGGTGCGTTTTTCTACCTTTGTTGTTTCTCGTAATCTTCTTTGGGACGTTGACTTCCAGATGATGGATTGTGTTTTCGCATCGGCTAGCTCTAACACTAATTTACCGTATTTATTTTCATAATATTGTACTGGTGTACTCATCGCGACGCCGCCTTTGCCGCGAGAAAATCCAAAATGGGCTGAAGTACCAAATGCTTCTATTTCACTTTCATCTTCTATGCGAAACAAAACTTGTAAATCGGCGTCTTTAAGGTCAATTTGACTCATTCCTTTTTTTTCAAGTTGCGCTGCAACGGCTTCTCTTATGCGTGAATTATCGAGACTATCAACGACACCTTCGGGTAATGCTGCAAAAGCAAACGTGGTGTATTGAGAAAAATTTTGGCTGCTACGGTAATCTGTTGCTGGTTTTATGGCACAAGCACTGACAGATAAAGCAAATAGGGTAATAAAGAGTAAACGCATCATAAAACACTCCATTAAAAGCTAGGTAAGTAGCCTTAATTTATTAATTGAATAGGTGGTTTCTTCGAATAAAAACAGATTAAAAGATAGCATTCATTACATTTATCAGCGATATAAATTGTTGCTGATACGTAAATAATTTATTGGAATTGAGCTGGGTAGAATAGGGAAGAGGAGTTATGTTAGTAAATTAGTTAAGTTAGTTTTTATGACGCTGCTAAATGTGTTTCTTGAACGCTGCCTAAGCAACCGATGATCAAGAAACACATGTTATTAAGCTAACCTATAAATTGATCTTTAAAGATAGGTCGCGGCTTTCATTTTAGCGATGAACTTATCCATCTGTTGTAATAACTTATCAGGATCATCTAGGTTTGCTTCAATCACTTTAACCACAGCAGAGCCTGATATTGCACCTGCAGCACCAGATTTTATCGCCTCTTTTACTTGTGCTGGTTTAGAAATACCAAAACCAAGTAGCGATGGTGGTGCGTTATGTTTGGTTAACGTTTCTAACATATGCTCAATGGGCATCCCCGCTTTTGCATCTGCACCAGTCACACCTGCGCGACTTAACAGGTAGGTATAACCTTGGCTATATTCTGCCACTTTTTGCAGTGTTTCAACATCACCATTAGGCGGTGCGATAAAGATTTGTTGTAGACCAAATTTATCGGCAGCTGCACGGTATGGCGCGCTCTCTTCTAATGGCACATCGGCTATCAAAATAGAATCTACACCCGCTTCTGCGCAACGTTCATAAAAATTTTCGATACCATTTCGGTAAACTAGGTTTACGTATAAAAGCAGGCCAATTGGCACCGTTGGGTGCAGTTTACGTACCTCTTTTATTATATCTAAACAACCATCTGGCGTCGCACCTGCATCAAGTGCACGTGTCGATGCATCTTGGATAACCACACCATCGGCAACCGGATCTGAAAATGGGACACCTAATTCCAGTGCGTCCGCACCTGCAGTCACCAAGGTGTCGATGATCTTGATAGATAAATCACGGTTTGGATCGCCAATCGTTACAAAAGGAACAAATGCACCCTGATTTTCAGTGTTAAGACGATTAAATAGGGTTTGATAACGTTTAGTAGTCATTACATCATTCCTCTTTCTTCAAAAATCTCTGCCACGGTGAAGATATCTTTATCGCCACGGCCTGATAAGTTAACAATAATTATCTGATCTTTATCATCTGTTTCGATAATTTTAAGCGCATGAGCAAGGGCATGTGCAGACTCAAGAGCAGGAATAATACCTTCTTGCTGTGCTAATGCCTTAAAGGCAAGTAGTGCTTCATCATCGGTGGCATTCACATATTGTGCACGACCAGTCTCAGCTAAATGTGCATGCTGTGGACCAACAGATGGAAAATCAAGTCCCGCAGAGATCGAATATGATTCCTGCACTTGTCCATGTTTATCTTGCATCATCAGTGAATGCATACCAAAGAAGATACCTTTTGAACCATATGAGATAGGGCAGCCATGCTTACCTGTTTCTACACCATGACCACCAGGCTCGACACCAATCAGTTCAACCGACTCATCTTCGATAAAGTCGTTAAACATACCAATTGCGTTTGAACCGCCACCTACACAAGCGATTACCTTATTGGGTAATACACCCTCTTTTTTAAGGCACTGCTGTTTCGCTTCTTCGCCAATCATTTTTTGGAATTCACGCACGATAATCGGAAACGGGTGAGGACCTGCTGCTGTGCCTAACAGGTAATGTGTCTCTTCGTAGCTACCAGCCCAATCGCGTAATGCTTCATTACACGCATCTTTTAATGTTGATGCGCCAGAATGCACGCCAATCACTTCGGCGCCCATTAAGCGCATACGGAATACGTTTGGCTTTTGGCGTTCCATATCAACAGCGCCCATGTAAACTTTGCACTCTAGGCCTAATAATGCACAAGCAATTGCCGTTGCAACACCGTGCTGACCAGCACCTGTTTCAGCAATTATTTTCTTTTTGCCCATGCGTTTTGCAAGTAGGGCTTGGCCTAATACTTGATTGGTTTTGTGCGCGCCACCGTGCAGTAAATCTTCACGTTTAAGGTAAAGTTTGGTCTTTTTACCTTTAGTTAAGTTACGGCACAATGTTAGTGGCGTTGGGCGACCTGCGTATTCAGTCAATAATTCAGAGAACTCTGCGATAAAATCTGGGCAGGTTTGCGCTTTTACAAATTCTGCTTCTAATTGCTTCAATGCTGGCACTAAAATTTGTGGTACATACATACCACCAAATTGACCAAAATAGGGATTTAACTTTTCCATTGTTTGTAACCTCTTAAATTTTCATAGGGGAGTATTGCTACTCCCTTTCTGCTGACGCTTGAGTATTTTAATTATATTAATGTCTTACGAATGGTTCTTAGGGATAGACCACTTATAAAACGTTTTATATAAATTTAGTCGCGTAGCATGTACTTTTTGATTTCTGAAAATGCGTTAATGATCAATTCTGGATCTTTTTTACCCGGCGCACTTTCAAGACCAGAATTAAAATCTAAACCTGACACACCGATAAGTGCTGCTTCTCGTGCATTTTCTGGCGTTAATCCGCCAGCGAGTATGATCTTATTTTTTTCGATACTGCTATTAGCAAGCAATGACCAATCAAATACTTTGCCTGTTCCGCCAGTTTGCTTGCCAATACGTGTATCAAGAATATGCTTGTCTACATTATATTTTTCAAATTCAGGCAGTGAATCACTGACACCATGTGCTTTCCAAATCTGGCATGTTTTTGGTAACATCCCACGCAATGTTTTTATCTCTTTTGGCGTTTCATCACCGTGCAGTTGAACAACGGCAAGTCCAAGCTGTTTAACCGTATAAGCGATTAATTCAGGGTCTTCATTTTGGAAAACACCGACATATTGAAGTGGTGCACCTTTCATGATTGAACGAGCAAGTTCCATTTCAACAAAACGTGGCGACTCATCAACAAAAATAAGACCACCGTATATAGCGCCCGCTTTATAAACGTTAGCTGCTTGGTGAGAATGGGTTAAACCACACACTTTATTTTCGCCTAGGATCAGTTTACGACAAGCTGCGTCGACATCATCTTGACTCATGATTGATCCTCCTACTAAGAAACCATTGGCATGTTGGCTTAATTCAACCACTTGGCTGTGGTCGTAAATACCTGATTCACTGATCACAATGCGGTCAGCTGGGATATTTTTTGCTAACAGTTTAGTGCGATTAAGGTCGATGCTCATATCACGTAAGTTACGGTTATTAATACCAATCACTTTTGCATCTAGGGCAATCGCGCGTATGCGTTCCTCTTCGTTACTAATCTCTGTCAGTACGCCCATGTTTAAGCTATGTGCTGTATCGCGTAAGGCTTGGTAAGCATCGTCATCCAGCACTGATAACATCAGTAAAATAGCATCGGCTTTATGCAGGCGTGCAAGATAGATTTGGTAAGTATCTACGATGAAGTCTTTACAGATAACCGGTTGTGTAACGATATCGCGTACTTTGGTGATGTAATCAAAACTACCTTGAAAATATTTTTCATCGGATAAGACTGAGATTGCACTGGCATGGTGTTTATAGGCATTCGCAATCAGGTCTAAATCAAACTCTGGACGAATCAAGCCCTTTGAAGGGGATGCTTTCTTACACTCTAAAATAAAGACACTATTCTCTTGGTCTAGTGCTTGATAAAAGTGGCGGTCGCTATCAACGAGCTGATCTTTAAAACTGATCAGAGGTTGTTGTTGTTTACGATTTTTAACCCACTCAATTTTATCATCAACAATTTTTCCTAGAATGGTATCTTGTAAACTTGTATCGTTTAGCACTGGCTCATCTCCGCTAATTTTTTCACTAATTGTAATGGTTTACCGCTGTTCATCGCATCTAATGCCATGCTTGCGCCGCTTTTAAAGTCATCTGCAAAACCATTTAACACTAACAATGCTGAGGTATTTACTGCAACCGCTGCTTGTTGTGCGTCGCTGCCTTTGCCTTGTAAGATCTGTTCGATTATTTCTTTGTTCTGTTCTGGTGTGCCGCCAAACAGTGACTCAACAGGGTAGCTTGCTACGCCAAAGTCGCTCGGTGTTAAGGTGTACTCTTTGATTTCACCATCAACCAGCTCTGCAACCTGTGTTTCACCATGCAATGCAACTTCATCAAGTCCACTGCCAAATACCACCATTACACGTTTCATGCCTAATTGCTGATGTACTTGTGCGATGGGTTTAAGTAATTCTGGGGCATACACGCCCATCAATTCAAAGTCAGGACGTGCCGGATTAACCAGTGGACCTAATACATTAAAAATTGAACGTGTTTTTAGTGCCGCGCGAACGGGTGCTGCAAAGCGCATACCTGCATGATATGCAGGCGCGAAAATAAAGCACAGGTTAAGCTCGTCTAAACACTTGCGTGCTGTTTCAGGAGACATATCTAAATTCAGACCAAATGCGGCTAATAAGTCCGATGAACCTGATTTACTGGAAACACTACGACTACCATGTTTACACACTTTTAAACCACAGCTCGCCGCTACTATTGCGCTTGCTGTTGAGATGTTAATGGTACCCAGTCCATCACCGCCGGTGCCCACAATATCGGTAAAAGGGTAATCAGGACGAGGAAATGCTTTTGCTTGTGCAAGTAGGGCATTAGCCGCACCGGTTATTTCATCGATCGTTTCGCCTTTCATCTTTAATGCGGTTAATGCTGAAGATAAAACAATTGGGTCGACTTCACCTTTTACGACTTGTTCAAAAAACGCTTGGCTCTGTTCAACGCTTAATGCGTTTCCTTGGTATAACTGTTCTAAAATATCCATCTACTTTGCTTCCAAATTAGTGACAAAATTTAAACTGTTTTCAAGAAGATTTGCACCTTCACAGGTAAGAATAGATTCAGGGTGAAATTGGAAACCAACCACTCTATCTTGTTCATTATAAACAGCCATGCACATGCCATTAAAGTCAGCTACCACTTCTAATGAGTCAGGTACTGTTGTGCCGACTAATGAGTGGTAACGAGCAACAGAAAGCGGTTGGTTTAAACCACTAAACATACGGTCGCCACAATGGCTGATTAATGATGATTTACCATGCATGATCTCTTCAGCGCCGCCAACGGTACCGCCATATTGCTCGATTAAGGCTTGATGCCCTAAACAGATACCAATCATCGGTATTTCACCGCGACAAAGACTAATTAGCTCGATCAAGCAACCCGCTGCGCTAGGCGTTCCAGGGCCTGGCGATAATATTAATACCGCCTTACTTTCAGGTGAACTGTTTTCACAGTCATCAATATGCTGTTTAACCTGTGCGGCACTTTGGCTATTACGGTAAATTTTTACTGGGTAACCTAACGATTTAAATTGATCTACAAGGTTATAGGTAAATGAATCAAAGTTATCCAAGAAAAATAGGGTTGTTTTTTTGGTGTTATTAATCGTGCTCATATTATTCTCCTTGAACCGTTTGTTGGACATCGGCTAATGTTGTACCGTGCGCCAGTGCGATAGCGTTTAACACTGCGGCCGCTTTTTGACGTGTTTCATTGGCTTCAAGTTGTGGAACTGAGTCAAATACAACACCTGCGCCAGCTTGGGCATGGGCAACATCATCTTTAACAAAGGCACTACGAATAACAATACAAGTATCCATATCGCCTTCACCATTGATATAACCAACAGCACCGCCGTAACTACCACGGCGTTTTTTCTCAACGTCACGTACTAATTGTGATGCACGGATTTTTGGTGCGCCGACTAAGGTGCCCATGTTCATACACGCTTGGTAAGCATGCAGTGCGTCTAAGTCTTCACGAAGTTGGCCAACGACACGTGATACGAGGTGCATTACGTGGCTGTAACGATCTACCTGTAACAGGTCTGCGACATGACGAGAACCGGGTTCACTGATACGTGCAACATCGTTACGAGCTAAATCAACTAGCATCAAATGCTCAGAAGTCTCTTTCTTGTCTAAGCGAAGCTCTAGCTCAAGGCGGCTATCTAAATCTTTATTAATACTGCCATCTTTATTAAAACCACGAGAACGTGTTCCTGCAATTGGGTAAATCTCAACTTCATTAGTTTGTTGGGTATATTTCAACGCACTTTCTGGTGATGCGCCAAACAGAATAAAGTCACTGTCCTTAAGGTAAAACATATACGGGCTAGGATTGGTTTCTTTTAGTTTTGAATAAGCCGCTAATGGGTTAGGGCAATGCAGAGAGAAACTACGTGACGGTACCACTTGGAAAATGTCACCTTTAACAATGTTCTCTTTCAATTGGTTTACGATTGCGCAATATTCACTGTCGCTAACATCAACATCAATTTTTCCCTGTAAAGGAATAAGTTTGTTTGCAAGCGGCGTGAAGTTACGACAAAGGTTTTGAATTTCAGCAAGACGCGTTGAGATACGCACATGGTTCTCATCACTGTATAAACCACCAAAAACTGAACCTACAATTTCACTTTTCTGCGTTTGATGATCATGGATCATCAATGTTTCTGCTACATAAAAAAGGAAATCAGGACAACAGTTTTCACTGTCAGGCACATCACCAATCTGCTCAAAACTTGCGATAAAGTCGTAGGCAAAGATACCACCTAAAAAGAGTGCCTGCGGATGGTCGCTATCTTTTTTAATACGATCTACGAAGAAACGTAATGCATCGACAGGGGATGCTGATTTTAAACGACTCTCTTCATCACCACTATGGTCTGACTCTGGAAATTGAAGGACTAATTTACTCGGTGATTGTTGCTTGATAAATTCGATTGAAAACTTAGGAGTAATGAAGGTAAGTAAATCTTTACCATTATCAGTTAACGCGTCTAGGGTGACGGTCAATCCGTTACAGGTGATTTTTAAGCAGGCATCCACCAGTATTAAACTTTTAAGGTGTGCCTTAGAATCTATTTCCGCAGAGTCAAACAACATATGGTTTGCACTGTTGGCACTCATCTTTTTAAAGAGACCTAATGAGTCTTGAATATATTGGCAATCTGTTTGTAGTGTTTTTAAAACACCAATGGGGTGTTGTGTATTCATCTTTATAATCCTTTTCTTTGTAAGCTTGGCAAATTTTTTAATATTTTTTGTGGCTATCTTTGCCATCGCCAACACTGTTTAAAGATGATTTTAATTTTTGTCATTTTTATTCCAATCTATTTTTTTCAAATCCCAAATACAAAAAAAGCCCGCAATTTGCGAGCTTTAAAATTTGGTTTTGGGAATCTTTTTTCAAGAACTATACAAAAACCTCATTGCTCGCTTAAGAGAATGAGTGCCACCAAGAATCAGTAAGAGTAATTGTATTAAAAATCATATATCATGCATCCCATAAATTATGACTCCCATTTTTTGCGATAAACACATCAATGTCAAGGTGATTTTTAAGCTAGATGACATTTCAGGTAATTAAATTATGTTAATTGATCTCCACTCACATACAACGGCTTCAGATGGTCAATTAACACCCAGTGAGTTAGTTAATCGTGCAGAAAATCGTCAGGTAAATGTATTAGCCATTACCGATCACGATAGTGTTGATGGGTTGCAGGAAGCACATGATCTTATTAAAGAAAAAGATTTTAAGCTCACCCTAATTAATGGCATTGAAGTGACCACTAATTGGCTTAATCATGAGATTCATGTGGTAGGCGTTAATATTGATCCTAATAATGCACATCTATTAGCATTAATTGAGTTACAAAAAGAGAAACGTGAGACGCGCGCGATTGAGATGGGTAACCGTCTAGCAAAAGCAAACATTGAAGGTGTTTATGAAGGCGCAAAAGCATTAGCAGGCAAAGGTGCCATTACACGTGCACATTTTGCTCGTTATTTAGTTGAGACTGGTGTTGCGCCCACTTTCCAAAAAGTATTTGATAAGTATTTAAGCCGTGGCAATACCGGCTATGTACCCCATAATTGGGTAGATTTAGAGCAAGCCATTGAAGCGATACATGAAGCGGGCGGACAAGCTGTTTTAGCACATCCAAATCATTATAAACTGTCCAATAAATGGATGCGTCGTTTGTTCACCGAGTTTAAAGAAGCAGGTGGCGATGCAATGGAAGTCGCAATGGGACAGCAGTCTCCACAGGTACGCCTACAGTTAGCGATGTGGAGTAAAGAGTATGATCTACTTGCTTCGCAGGGCAGTGACTTTCACTTTGTGGGACGCTGGCGTGATTTAGGAAAAGCACTACATCTGCCAGAGATAGCTAAACCTCTGTGGCACGATTGGGCTATTATTGAACAGTTAGCCATTGAGCAACTAAAAAAATCAGAAGAGAAAGAATAGTATGAGTCAATTTTTTTATGTACACCCAGAAACTCCACAAGTTCGCTTGATGAAACAAGCGGTGGAGATCATTAAAGATGGTGGTGTCATTATTTACCCAACAGATTCTGGTTATGCACTAGGCTGTTTAATGGATAATAAACGTGCGCTTGAACGTATTTGCCAAATTCGATCTTTAGATAAAAAGCACAACTTTACGTTAGTGTGTCGCGATTTATCTGAGATTGCTAACTTTGCTCGTGTTGATAATCAAGCCTATCGCGCTTTGAAAAGTAATACACCAGGTGCTTATACGTTTATCTTTAAATCGACCAAAGAGTTACCAAAGCGTTTAATGAACCCAACAAAACGCACTATCGGTATTCGTATTCCAGATAATGCGATTGCATTAGCATTACTTGAAGAGTTAGGTGAGCCGTTAATGACGACAAGCTTAATTTTACCTGGAAATACTAGCGCAGAGTTCGACCCAGAAGAGATTCGAGATCAACTAGAGAACCAAGTTGATCTGATATTAAATGGCGGTTATTTAGGTGAAGCACCAACAACCGTTGTTGATTTCTCTGATGATGAAGTGATCATCTTAAGAGAAGGGGCGGGCGATTTAACCCCGTTCCAATAGTATTAAGCCGATAGCTGTCAGCTAATAGCTGTCAGCTAATAGCTTATTGGCCTAATGAGAATTACCCAAAGGAAATTATTATGAGTGAAAAATTACAAAAAGTATTAGCACGTTCAGGCATGGGATCACGTCGTAAGATGGAAACTGTGATTGCAGAAGGACGCGTTAGTGTCGATGGTAAAGTAGTCGGACTTGGTGAGCGTGTTACGCCAAACCAAATTCTACGTATGGATGGTCATACCGTAAAGTATGTGACTGAAGAGAGCACAGTTTGTCGTGTACTTGCGTACAACAAACCGGAAGGTGAAGTTTGTACACGTAGCGATGAAGCTGGCCGTAATACGGTTTTTGAACGTCTACCTCGTTTAAATGGCAGTCGTTGGATCTCTATCGGTCGTTTAGATATCAATACCTCTGGTCTGTTATTGTTTACGACGGATGGTGAATTCGCTAACCGTATGATGCATCCAAGCCGTGAAGTTGAGCGTGAATACGCAGTACGTATCTTTGGTGAAGTGGATGATGCGATGCTAAACCGTTTACGTATGGGTGTTAAACTTGACGATGGTGAAGCTAAGTTCCTATCGATCAAAGAATCAGGCAAAGAAGCGGGCGGTGAAGGTATCAACCGTTGGTACCATGTTGTATTAACAGAAGGTCGTACGCGTGAAGTACGTCGTTTATGGGAAAGCCAAGGTGTACAAGTAAGCCGCCTAATGCGTGTGCGTTACGGTCAATTGCATCTTGATAAGCAGTTACCGCAAGGTGGTTGGGTTGAGCTTGGTCTGAAAGAGGTGAATCACTTCCGTAAATTAGTAGATATGCCAAAAGAGACAGAAAGCAAAGTACGCGTTGATGAGAAAAAAGAGAAAAATACGCAAGCACGTATTCGTCGCGCCGTGAAAAAGCATAGTGAATATCGTAAAGCGACTACATCAACAGCACGTCGTCGTACAGCAACAACAGCACGTAAACGTACGCGTGACTGATCTAGAAAAGAAAGTTGTCAGTTATTAACTGTCTGCTATCACTAAAGAGCCAATCTTTAGTTCTTCGTTGATGCGAGTAAAAATTAAAAGCCTCATTTTCTAGTGCAGAAAATGAGGCTTTTTTGTGTTAACTGATCGCTGAAAAGTGACCGCTAATTACCTACCACTTTAACACTGTTAATAACGACATTTTGGCGTGGTTTATCAGCACTGCCCGTTTTAACGTTAGCGATGCTATCAACCGTATCCATACCCATGGTTACTTTCCCAAATACTGCATAACCCCATTTATTGCCCTGTGCATCTAAAAATGCATTATCTTTATGATTAATAAAGAATTGACGAGAAGCTGAGTGTGGATTACCCGTTCGTGCCATTGAGATCGTGCCGCGTTTATTGCTTAGGCCATTACGCGATTCATTTTTAATAGCGGGTAATGTTGATACTTTTGCGCCAGTTTCAGCAGAGAAACCACCACCTTGAATCATAAAACCTTTGATGACACGATGAAAGGTTGTGTTTTTATAGCCATCTTTTTCTATATAAGCTAAAAAGTTTGCCACTGTTTCTGGTGCTTCGTTGGGAAAAAGTTCAATGGTAATTTGCCCTTTTGAAGTATCCATTACTACGCTTGGGTTTTCTGCTGAATAAGCGCTATGGCTGAGTAACAGTATAAAAAGAGATAAAATGGTTTTCATGGTATGTTCCTAATATAAGAAAATTAAAGTTGCGCTAGTTTATCGTTAACTTCAGGATCTTGAACTATTTGATCTAGTAATTGTGATAACTGCTTATTTAATTGTTGTGCTAAATCGGTAACGCTAGCACTAAAAGGTGCTTTTTCTTCATAGTGAGAGCGGAAGGTTTTGCTGAAGGTCGTTGTTTCAGATTTAAGCTGAACTTTGATAACTAGATTAATATCAGTCTCGTGATTCATGGTGTTTTGTTCAACTTCTGCAAGTAATTTTAGTAACTGGATATCTATTTGGTAGCCGTTAACACCTTTATTGCTGATTTGATGGCCTTGCTTTAACCAATGTGTCTTTAATGTCTGCTCAATCAATGTACGCGTGCTGGTGGATTCATTAATGAGTGTTGCAACGTCATCACCAGAACTGATTGCGATTAAGTAGCGTTCAGTACGAAGATCTTGGCTAGTTAACGACCATTTTTTGTCACTTTTTATTTTAGTCACACTAATATTTTCATCTAATTTCGGCGTTAATTGTAAACTACTTGGTGTGGTTGAGCAGGCGGATAAAAACAGTATTGATAAAAGTAATGAGGGTAATGTTAAAGAGATGTTTTTCATTATGATCTTCCTAATAAGGGTTGCTAAATGAATAGCATAACAAATTTATAGAATAAGTTTATTAAACGGGTTATTTTTAGACGCAACAAAGATTAACTTTTTCAAAATGGCTTATAAATCCATTGTATTTATGTCTTTTTCTTATCTATTGTTTATGACAGAGTAATACAGCTCGTTTATGGCTGTTATCTATTTTTGTACAAAACATGATCAAACCTAGCTATTCATTTACGGTAAAAGATCTTTTACTAATTAATCTTACTTTGCTGCAGGGCTGATGCTATCTAGGTTAGCCATGGTTATCCACTTTTTCTGTGGATAACTCTGTGGGGTTTTCTGTGAAAAGTACCTGAAAGCCTGATGGTTGCTTACTTCTCTTTACATTGCTTTAAAAATACACATTATAAATTATACTTATTAAACAGTACGTTATATATGTCAACTGCTAGCTGTTAGTTTTTGGTTGATGTTTTTTTGCGTTTATTCTAGATGAACTATGTCAATAAGTTTCTGTGAATTATTTTTATTTTTATTTTAAAATAGGGATTGACAATCATTCTTATTTGTTGGTTTTTATTGTTTGTTTTGTGAACGCATTTAAAGCGTAATTAATTTTTAAAAAAGTGTAAGATCTCCGTATGTTAGTTGTTGCATTAATGTTCAGATTAAAAAATAAAGCGTTATATTGACCCTGTTAATGAGTTGTTAATGTATGAAAATGACCTGTTCATTTAATTATTCACTCTAAAGTTGTAATTGCACTGCATTATAAATTCACTTTTGTTATTTTTGAGGCTGCTATGGAAAAGTTATTTCAATTATCATCTCCCTTTTCTCCTGCCGGAGATCAACCTGAGGCAATTAATCAGCTAGTGGACGGCATTGAATCTGGTCTGGCTTTTCAGACGTTATTAGGTGTGACTGGCTCAGGTAAAACATTCACCTTGGCAAATACCATTGCGACGCTAAACCGTCCTACGCTTATTTTGGCGCCTAATAAAACATTAGCTGCGCAACTATACGGTGAGATGAAAGAATTTTTTCCTAATAATGCCGTTGAATATTTTGTCTCCTATTATGATTATTACCAACCAGAAGCCTATGTACCGAGCTCTGACTCTTTTATAGAGAAAGATGCCGCAGTGAACGCGCATATCGAACAGATGCGTTTGTCGGCGACTAAAGCACTACTAGAGCGTAAAGATGTGGTGTTAGTTGCATCGGTTTCCGCTATTTATGGTTTAGGGGATCCGACTGCTTATCTGAAAATGATGCTGCATTTAACGGTGGGGGAGTTTATTTCTAGCCGCGATATTCTTCAGCGTTTAGTTGATCTGCAATATAACCGCAATGAGACTGAGCTTAGCCGCGGTACGTTTAGAGTACGTGGAGAGGTGATTGATATCTTCCCTGCTGATTCAGAAAGTGATGCACTGCGTATTGAGCTTTTTGATGATGAAGTCGAAAAGATCACTGTGTTTGATCCTCTGACGGGGCAAACCTTAGATAATCTTCCGCGTGTGACTGTTTACCCTAAAACCCACTACGTAACGCCAAGAGAGCAGATCTTAAAAGCCATTGATGGCATAAAAGAGGAACTCAATGAACGTAAAAAAGAGTTTCTAGCACAAAATAAGCTGATTGAAGAGCAGCGTATCTCTCAACGTACGTTATACGATATTGAGATGATGAATGAGCTAGGGTATTGCTCGGGCATTGAAAACTACTCCCGTTATCTTTCTGGACGTGAGCAAGGGGCTGCGCCACCAACCTTGTTTGATTATCTGCCTAAAGATGGCTTATTAATTATCGATGAGAGCCATGTCACCGTGCCGCAAATAGGTGCAATGTATAAAGGTGACCGTAGCCGTAAAGAGAATCTAGTTAATTATGGATTCCGACTGCCTTCTGCATTAGATAATCGTCCGATGATGTTTGAAGAGTTTGAAAAGATCGCGCCGCAAACGATCTATGTATCAGCGACACCAAGCGATTATGAAATCGAAAAGTCACAGGGCGATATTGTGCGTCAGGTGATCCGTCCTACCGGTTTATTAGACCCTGAAATTGAGGTGCGTCCCGTTGGCACCCAGGTTGATGATCTTCTTTCAGAGATCAATCTACGCGTACCACTAAAAGAACGTGTATTAGTTACAACGCTTACTAAACGTATGGCGGAAGATCTTACCGATTATTTAAATGAGCATGGTATTAAAGTGCGCTACCTTCATTCTGATGTTGATACCGTTGAGCGTGTTGAAATAATTCGAGACCTGCGTTTAGGCGTGTTTGATGTGTTAATTGGCATCAATCTACTGCGTGAAGGATTAGACATCCCTGAGGTATCCTTAGTGGCGATATTAGATGCCGATAAAGAGGGCTTCTTACGTTCTGAGCGTTCACTCATTCAAACCATGGGACGCGCTGCGCGTAATTTAAAAGGTCGTGCTATTTTATATGCTGATAGGGTGACGGGTTCAATGCAAAAAGCGATCAAAGTGACCGAAGATCGTCGTGCACTGCAGCATCAATTTAATATTGATAATGGTATTACCCCGCAAGGGTTGAATAAGCAAGTCAGTGATGTGATGCAGTTAGGACAGCGTAATCTCAAAAAAGGTAATGCTAAGCAAGCTAAAGTCGCTGAGTATAAAGCCAACTATGAAGTGCATAGTGAGCAAGATATTTTGAAACAGATAGCGAAACTTGAAAAGCAGATGTTCGCTTTTGCAAAAGAGCTAGAGTTTGAAAAAGCGGCAGGGTTACGTGATGAGGTGGCTAAATTACATGAACAACTATTAAGTATTGGTTGAGTAAATCGAGCCTCATGATAGGGCATGTTCAAGTAATAAGAACATATACGTTTTTGTTTTAACAAATGTGATTTTAGTAACTAATTGAACAGAAGCGCTAGACTACACTCTCTCAAATGAATCGTTATTTGAGAGAGTGTTATGTTTAAGCTTTGTTCCTTTGCTACGTTGATCCTTTTTATCATATTAAGCTGCTTTTCAACAACGGCGATTGCTACTACCAGCACGACTCCCTTAGATTTAACCGACTCTTTTGTTGGTTATTTTTCATTATTAATATTCTTTGTCGCTTATATGCTAGTGATGGCAGAAGAGTATCTGCATCTACGAAAATCTAAACCTGTACTGGTTGCGGCAGGCATTATCTGGGCGGTTATTGCTTGGGTTTATGTACAACATGGTATGTCTGAACTTGCCGAGCAAACCTTTCGCCATAATTTATTAGAGTATGCAGAATTACTACTGTTCCTTTTAGTCGCAATGACTTACATCAATGCGATGGAGGAGCGTCGTCTGTTTGATGCGTTACGCGCTTGGATGGTCAATAAAGGCTTATCACTGAAAGCAATATTTTGGTTAACGGGTTGCTTAGCATTTTTTATATCGCCTATTGCAGATAACTTAACCACTGCGTTATTGATGTGTGCGGTGGTGATGAAAGTGGGTCAAGACAACCATCGGTTTGTCTCGTTATCCTGTATCAATATCGTTGTTTGTGCTAATGCGGGTGGGGCATTTAGTCCCTTTGGTGATATCACTACGTTAATGGTTTGGCAAAGTGGTGACATCAAATTTACGCAATTTTTTGTGTTATTCCTCCCTTCCGTTGTTAATGCGTTAATTCCGGCGTTAATAATGAGTTTCTTTGTGAGCGATGGGCACCCTGAAGCAACGATTGAAGCGGTTGAGATAAAGCGCGGTGCGTTTCGAATTCTAGGGTTATTTTTAGTGACCATTAGTTTGGCGGTGATGTCGCACTCTTTCTTACATATGCCACCCGTGCTGGGCATGATGACCGGATTAGGACTATTACAATTCTTTGGCTATTTTTTACGTCGTACACTGCCTAGCTCTTTGGCGAGAAAAAGAGCGTTAGCTAAACAGAAACATGATGAAGCGCGCTTACTCTCATTAGGTAGTGTCGTTCCTTTTGATGTATTTAATCGTGTTGCAAAATCAGAATGGGACACGCTACTGTTTTTTTATGGGGTGGTATTGTGTGTCGGTGGATTAGGATTTATTGGTTATCTTAATTTAGTCTCGGAAGTGATGTATCTGCAATGGGATACCACCTATGCCAATATTGCAGTGGGCGTATTGTCTGCGATTGTAGATAATATTCCAGTAATGTTTGCGGTATTAAGTATGAATCCAGAAATGTCTGTTGGGCAGTGGTTATTAGTCACATTAACCGCAGGTGTTGGAGGCTCATTATTATCGATCGGTTCTGCAGCTGGCGTTGCATTAATGGGGCAAGCCCGTGGCATCTACACCTTTGGTGCTCATTTGAAATGGATGCCTGTGATTGCGCTTGGTTATATCACCAGCATAATGATGCATTTATGGCTGAATGCGGAACTTTTTACATAGCAGTTAAAACAAGCTTTCAGCTGTCAGCCTTCAGTAAGTTCTTAGCTGACGGTAACAAACAGCAGTTTTTTGAACCAAACTGATAGCTGACAGCTAATAACTGAAAGCTAATAACTGAAAGCTATCTTTTAAACCACTCGCATACCTTCATTTTCTAGCATGCTGATTAAAGATATCAGCGGTAGTCCAATAAGACTATTGGGATCTTTGCCTTCAAAGGCATCAAATAAGCTAATACCATAACCTTCGCTTTTAAAGCTGCCGGCGCAGTTATAAGGTTGCTCTTTGTTGAGGTAGTTGCTGATCATCTGATCGCTGAGTACGCGAAATTTAACCACATAGGGTTCAACAATAGACTGAATGTTACCCGTTTTACTATTAATCACAGCCAAGCCCGTATAAAAAGTGATGCTTTTACCACTTGCTGCTTTTAACTGTTGAAAAGCGTTTTCAAAATTACCTGGCTTACCTAATATTTGACCATTGTTCATGCATACTTGGTCTGAACCAATAACTAACGCATTTTCAAAGTTTGCTGTGACGGCCTGTGCTTTTTCAATGGCGAGTCTTTCCACTAATTGTTGTGCGGTTTCATCGTCTAATGGTGTTTCATCCACGTTGGGTTTTTCTGTTAAAAAAGAAAGGTGTAATTTCTCTAACAACTGCTTTCTAAAGGGAGAAGTAGAGGCTAAAACAAGCTGTGCGGTCATAATAATTTCATCGTTAATGGATAATGAATCTATATTAATAGCTGTAAAAGAATAAAGCTATAATTGCGCTCAAAAGAGTGATTAAATAGCTTAACCTTAGAGGCACTGCGCCTTTACTTATTGGAGTGCGGTAATTATTTTATGCACTTTATTTGCTGTGGACTCTTTAATTTTAAGAGGGGGGGGATTCCGTTGTAAATATTTACAAAGGTTATCCTATTAAGCTTGACCTTGCTGTCATTGTGAATGGCTCAATAAAGTAGTTTGAATACAGACGGCTTTCGAGTGAAAAGATATAAAAAATCACTATTTTTCTTTGACTATCGCCTTGTCAATCTATATCATTCGCGCCCATGCAAAAGGTTAAACTACCGATTAGCGTTGATCCGGTACGCGCTGCTCAATCAGGCACAGAATTAGAAGCTATAATTCAGAAAGCCCTATTGAGAAGATTAGCGGAATCAACAATCAGTATTCAATCTGATATCAGCACGAAGTTTACATTTGAAATTGATCGACAAAAGTTGAGAATATTTCATGGTAAAGCGAGTGTTGCAGTAGAACTCATCTGTCAACGGTGCAATGAGCCTATGATTTATCAGTGTGAAGCTGAATTTACGTATTGTCCTGTTCATAATCAAGAGCAGGAAAATAATTTACCAGACGTGTATGAACCCATTTATTATGATGAAAATGGGGAAGTTAATCTTCACGAAATCGTAGAAGATGAGCTGATATTGACTCTGCCTCAGATATCGAAACACGCAATCGAAGATTGTGAAGAAAGTAAGTTTGAACTTACTTTTGGTGAGATTGAAGAAGAAGAAGAACAACGTCCAAACCCATTTGAAGCTTTAGCTCAACTAAAGCGCAAATAACTAGTAGGAATTTTTAAAATGGCAGTACAAAAAAGTCGTAAAACTCGTTCAAAGCGTGGCATGCGTCGTTCACATGATGCACTAAGTGCTCCAGCTCAACTTACAGTTGACGCAACGTCTGGTGAAACTCATCGTCGTCATCACATGACTGCAGATGGTTTCTATAAAGGCAAAAAAGTAATCGAACTATAGGATTACCTTGCGTAACTATCTTATTGCGCTTGATGCCATGGGGGGCGACTTCGGCCCCCATATTTCGCTACTAGCAGCGAAAAAAACACTTCAAAAATACCCCACACTGTCACTGATTATCGTTGGCACTCGTGAAAAAATAATTCCACTGTTAAAACAATATGATCTTTTAGATCATGATCGTCTTTCATTTGTGCATGCTGAAAATGTCATTTCAATGGAAGATAATCCGATATATGTATTACGCCATGTTTCCAATTCATCGATGCATACCGTGCTTAAAATGGTCGCAGATGGAGATGTTGATGCTTGTGTGAGTGCCGGCAATACCGGGGCATTAATGCTACTTGCTAAGCAAGCCTTAAAAACCATCCCTAGTGTTTCCAGACCTGCACTCGTTTCAGGCTTACCTAATAATTGTGGTGGGCATACCTACCTGCTTGATTTAGGTGCAAACCTGCAATGCGATAGTGATACGTTATTTAACTTTGCGGTGATGGGCAGTGTCTTGTGTGAAAAAGTGGAGCAAGTGCCCAAACCGACCGTTGCGTTACTCAATGTCGGAAAAGAGAATAATAAAGGCAGTGATATTATTAAGCGTTCAGCTACCTTATTGGGTGAAAGTAACTATATCAATTATGTTGGCTTCATAGAGGCTGATGAACTGTTTTCATGTAAAGCGGATGTGGTTGTGACCGATGGCTTTAGTGGCAATGTTGCGCTTAAAAGTTATGAAGGTATGGGGCGAGTTTTTTTACAACAGTTAGACAAAGCGGTAAACTCTAGTTTTTACACTAAGCTATTGGGTAAATTATTAAGCCCTATCTTAAAAAAGCAGTTTAAACATTTACATCCAGATATGTATAATGGCGCCAGTTTAATTGGGCTACGTGGTATTGTCGTTAAGAGCCATGGTAGTGCTAATGAGATTGCATTTTCCTATGCCATCGAACAAGCGATTAAAGAGATCCAATGGCAGATTCCAAATAGCATTTCAAACCGCCTCGAAGCGGTTTTATCAGAGCGAGATTGTTTATCACATGAATAGCAAAATTATAGGTACAGGTAGCTATCTACCCACCGCAATACGTAGTAATGACGACTTAGAAAAGATGGTAGATACTAGTGATGAGTGGATCACCGTACGTACCGGTATTAAAGAACGCCGTATTGCCAGTGCAGATGAAACAATTGCATTTATGGGTAAAGAAGCTGGGCTTAAAGCACTTGAAGCTGCTGGATTAAGTGCGCAGGACTTAGATTTAATTGTCGTTGCTACAACAAGCAATCATAATGCATTTCCTTCTGCAGCCTGCGAAGTGCAAAATTTATTAGGTATTTATAATATTCCTGCATTTGATGTGTCAGCGGCTTGTGCTGGTTTTACGTATGCATTGAGTGTTGCTGATAACTTTATTAAAGCAGGCGGAGCTAAAAATATTTTAGTTATCGGTGCTGACGCGCTTGCTGCAACCTGTGACCCAGAAGATCGCGGTACTATCATCTTATTTGGTGATGGTGCGGGTGCTGTTATTGTTACTGCTAGTGAAGATGAAGGTATTTTGTCGACGCATATCAACGCAGATGGTCGCTTTGGTGATCTATTAAAACTACCTAATGCACAGCGTGGCAATGTAGACAGCGTGAATGATGCTTATCTGACTATGGCAGGCAATGAAGTGTTTAAAGTCGCCGTTAAAAAATTGAGTCAAGTTGTAGTGGAAACATTAGCTGCTAACAATATTGAAAAAGAACAGTTAGATTGGTTAGTACCACATCAAGCAAACAAACGTATTATTGCCGCGACAGCTAAGAAATTAGGCATGTCGATGGACCAAGTAATTTTAACCCTTGAAGGCCATGGAAATACGTCAGCGGCATCAGTACCGCTAGCCTTTGATGAAGGTATCCGTTCTGGTAAAATCAAACCGGGCCACCTTGTATTGTTAGAGGCCTTTGGTGGTGGATTTACTTGGGGTAGTGCGCTAGTTCGCATGTGATATTCTAAAAAACTTAGATCTGAACATCACACTAAAAAATTATAATAAAACAGGAGTTTTCTCCTGTTTTTTGTTATTGATAATTTAATATTATTAAGGAATAAAAAATGACAAACTTTACTTTTGCCTTTCCTGGGCAAGGCTCTCAAAGCGTTGCGATGCTTGCAAATCTTGCACAACAATACCCTATTGTGGAAGCGACATTTAAAGAAGCAAGTGATGTATTAGGTTATGACCTATGGGCATTAACGCAAGATGGACCAGCGGAATCATTAAACCAAACCGATAAAACACAACCTGCATTATTAACCTCATCGGTTGCTATTTGGCGTGTTTGGCAAGAAGTAGGCGGTGAAAAGCCAACTGTTATTGCTGGCCACAGTTTAGGCGAATATTCTGCATTAGTGTGTGCGGGTGTTATCGATTTTAAAGATGCGGTTAAACTGGTTGAATTACGTGGTCAACTAATGCAACAAGCGGTACCAGCGGGTGTCGGTGCGATGTATGCAATTATCGGCCTAGCGGATGATAAAATTGCAGCTGCCTGTGAGCAAGCAGCACAAGGTGAGGTTGTTTCTCCAGTAAACTACAACTCCCCAGGCCAAGTAGTGATTGCAGGTAATAAAGACGCAGTGGAACGTGCCGGTGTTTTGTGTAAAGAAGCGGGTGCTAAACGTGCATTACCATTACCTGTGTCAGTACCATCTCACTGTGCTCTAATGAAACCTGCTGCAGATAAATTGGCTATTGCATTAAACGATATCACTTTTAATGCGCCAGAAATCGCTGTGATTAATAACGTTGATGTGATCGCAGAAACTGATGCAGACAAAATTAAAGATGCATTAGTGCGTCAACTATACTGCCCTGTTCGTTGGACTGGCATTATCGAAAAAATGGCTGAGCAAGGCATTAACCTTCAAGTTGAAGCTGGCCCAGGTAAAGTATTAAGTGGTTTAGTTCGTCGTATTGATAAAAGCTTCACGGCACAAGTAATTAATGATGTAGCAACGCTTGAAAGCACACTTGCTGCAATTAAAGGAGAATAAAATGAAAGACCAAGTTGTATTAATAACAGGCGCAAGCCGCGGTATTGGCCGTGCAATTGCTGAGAAATTTGTTGCACTAGGCGCAACAGTTTTAGGTACCGCGACCAGTGAAGGCGGCGCTGCTGCAATCAGTGAGTACCTAGGTGATGCGGGTAAAGGTTTTGTTTTAAACGTAACAGACAACGATTCAATCGCTGCACTTTTTGCTGATATCAAAAAAGAGTTCGGTAGTGTAGACGTACTAGTAAACAATGCTGGCATTACGCGTGATAACTTATTAATGCGCATGAAAGACGATGAGTGGAGCGATATTATCGACACTAACTTAACGCCTATCTTTAAAATGAGCAAAGCTGCATTGCGCCCAATGATGAAGAAACGTGTTGGTCGCATCATCAACGTAGGTTCTGTTGTGGGTACTATGGGTAACGCTGGTCAAGCAAACTACGCAGCAGCAAAAGCGGGTGTTATTGGCTTTACTAAGTCATTAGCGCGTGAAGTTGCTAGCCGTGGTATTACTGTTAATACCGTTGCTCCAGGTTTTATCGAAACAGATATGACTAAAGCATTAAATGAAGATCAACGTGCAGCAACGCTTGCAAATGTACCTGCTGGTCGCTTGGGTGATCCAAGTGAAATCGCTGCGACAGTGGTATTCTTAGCGTCTGAAGGTGCTGCGTACATTACAGGTGAAACTATCCATGTGAATGGCGGCATGTACATGGTTTAGACTGTGCTAATTCAGTCATCACAAATACTGTTAGCTCTAATGCTGACAGTATTTATAAGTCCTTGGCTATAAACTATCTAAGGGTGAATTAAATCGTCTAACAGATAAAAATGTGGTTTTTTCAGATCAAACCTTGTACTTTCAGTTTGTATTTTGCACAGGCTACTTCACCTGAATTATCACTTGTTACACCAACAAATAATGTATTATGCATAATGGGTTTTCTGGTGAACATAAATAAATGCGATTAAAATGTCGTGCTTTATGTTTACAATTAACATCTCACATAACATAACTAGATGTTAATTTAAATATAAGAAACAAAGTGTTGCACTTTTTTCTTATATTAACCGAGTAAAGTGGTTGATGTTTTTGTTATTATTGAGCTTGTTAGTATCGCTCCGCTTGCTACCCATAATGGATAATGTTGTGATGTTAAGTAGATGTTATTGCTTGTTATTTAGCAGTAATAACCACAATTTATTAGTTCTGTCACTTAAAATAATGCGATTCTAAGGCTGTTTAAATAAAAGGTTGGTTTTCGTCAATTTATTGATTAAAATCCCAAAATAACTGGTCTAACCAGTGATAGAATACTTGAATATTAAATGCGATAGCATAAACTACCGCCATTAACGCACAAAGCGTATTACCAAAGGAAAATAAAAATGAGCAATATCGAAGAACGCGTAAAAAACATCATCGTTGAGCAATTAGGTGTACAACTAGATGAAGTTGTAAACACAGCTTCTTTTGTTGACGATTTAGGTGCTGATTCTCTAGATACAGTTGAATTAGTTATGGCACTTGAAGAAGAATTCGATACTGAGATTCCTGACGAAGAAGCAGAGAAAATCACTACTGTTCAATCAGCAATCGATTACGTTGTAAACAACGATTAATCATTCATTTTGAATGAATAATATTCTAAAGGCGGTCAGTGACCGCCTTTTGTGTTTTTCTAGATAATGATTTTTACTAAAAATGACAGTCAAAAGTAATTATTTAGATAAATAGTAAGAAATTTAGGAGAGATAAAAGTGTCAAAACGTAGAGTTGTAGTTACAGGTTTAGGTCTATTAACACCTGTTGGTAATTCAGTTGAAACCTCTTGGGAAGCAATTCAAGCAGGTAAAAGCGGTATCTCAAATATCGAACATTTCGATACCGAAAAATTTGCATGTAAATTTGCCGGTATGGTAAAAGATTTTAATGTTGAAGATTACATGGCTAAGAAAGATGCACGTAAAATGGATGTTTTCATTCAATACGGTGTAGCAGCTGCTGATCAAGCATTAAAAGATTCTGGCCTTGAAGTTAATGATGATAATGCTGAGCGAATTGGTGTTGCAATCGGTTCAGGTATTGGTGGTATTACGACTATCGAATCAAATGTACGTAACTACGATAAAAGTGGTCCACGTAAAATTAGTCCATTCTTTATTCCTGCTACGATCATCAATATGATCTCTGGTCACGTTTCAATTAATAATGGCCTTAAAGGGCCTAATGTTGCCGTAACGACTGCATGTACAACGGGTACACATAGTATCGGTTTAGGCGCACGTATGATCCAATACGGTGATGCAGATGTGATGATCGTGGGTGGTGCTGAAAAAGCATCAAGCGAAATCAGCATGGGTGGTTTTGCATCAGCACGTGCTCTTTCTACACGTAACGAATCACCAGAAACGGCAAGTCGTCCTTGGGATGAATCGCGTGACGGTTTTGTGTTAGGTGATGGTGCTGGTGTGTTAGTACTTGAAGAGTATGAGCACGCAGTAGCACGTGGCGCAAAAATCTATGCTGAATTCTCTGGTTTTGGTATGAGTGGTGATGCTTACCACATGACGTCACCACCAGAAAACGGTGCAGGCGCAGCATTATCAATGAAAAATGCAATTAAAGATGCAAAAATTGAGCCTTCTCAAATTCAATACATCAATGCACATGGTACTTCAACACCTGCTGGTGATATCGCTGAAACACAAGCGGTTAAAGGGATTTGGGGCGATGCAGCTAAAGATGTAATGATGAGTTCAACTAAATCGATGACGGGTCATCTATTAGGTGCTGCGGGTGCAATCGAAGCGGTATTTAGTGTATTAGCACTACGTGACCAACTTGCACCGCCAACAATTAACTTGGTAAACCCAAGTGAAGGTTGTGATTTAGATTACGTAACAGACGGTAAAGCACGTCCTGCGCATATTGAATACGCACTTTCAAACTCATTTGGTTTCGGTGGTACAAACGGTACACTGATCTTCAAACGTATCTAATTTTTTAAAAAAAAGATAGAATAAAAACCCGATTTTACCGTCGGGTTTTTTTATGTCTGCAGAAAATAGTTTGTACTAATCAGTACCATGGATTAGTTGTTTAATGGAGTTGATATTGTGTTAATTAACGGAATTGAATCGAATCAAATTGATGCGATGGATCGTGGCTTAGCCTATGGTGACGGCCTGTTTACCACCATGAAAGTACAATTTGGTGACGTTCAATTGTGGGATTTTCATTTACAACGCTTACAATTAGGCGCAAAACACCTATTTTTCCCCACCATTGATTGGTTACGTTTAAATGCAGAAGTAGGCCAGATAGCCAAATCTGTTGCGCATAGAAATGAGTATGTCATTAAGATTATCATCACTCGTGGTAGCGGGGGGCGCGGTTATAGTGCCCAAGGTTGCGATGCTCCTCTGCGTATTATTACGACCAGTGTTTATCCCGATTTTTATCATCAATGGCAACTGCAGGGCATTAAGTTGATTCAATGTGAAACCCAACTTGGTAGCAATAAACAACTCGCAGGGCTGAAAACCTTAAACCGTTTAGAGCAGGTACTAATTAAACAAGAGTTACATAGCAAGCAAGCAGTTGAAGGTCTTGTTTGTGATAATCAAGGTTATGTTATCGAGGCTTGTACGGCGAACATCTTTATCTATCTTGATGGGCAATGGAAAACACCAAAGTTAAACAGTAGTGGCGTTGCGGGTGTATTGCGTCGTCAGGTAATGGAATCTGCTCTGCAAAAAGGTATTGAAATTAGTGAGGAAGATATCCATCGTGATAGCTTAAAAAAAGCACAAGCTATCTGTTTAACTAATGCGTTAATGGGCATCGTTCCGGTTTCCCAATACCAACAATTAATTTTTGGCAGCGCAGGTTTAACGCGTTGTAAACAGTTACAATCTTTAATCGAGTAAAGGAACAGATACAATGAGTTTTAAAAAAGTAGCGAGTGCATTCGCTATATTGTTTGCATTAGCTTTAATATTAGTCGTGGTTGCTAAGCAACAGATAGAGGATTATTTAAGCTTACCTCGCATCGATAAAACCCAGCTTATCACGGTACCTGCTGGCAGTAATTTCTCCCGTTTTGGTGATGAGTTATTAGCGCAATCGGTTGTGACGGATCTGCGTTGGTGGAAAATTGTTGGTAAGTTATACCCAGAATTAACTAAGATTAGATCAGGTACCTACGAGATTAAAGAGGGTTTTAATCTTGAGGATATTCTACTCACCATCAATACCGGCAAAGAGTTTCAATATAGAGTGACCTTTGTTGAGGGGAGTACTTTTAAAGAGTGGATGGTCAATCTTAATGATGCGCCGCAGTTACAACCTTTGCAAAAAACAGAAGCACAATTAATTGAAGCGTTGGGGATTCCGTACAAAAAACTGGAAGGCTTATTGTTTCCTGAGACTTACCATTACAGTGCCAATATGAGTGCTTACCAGATCATCAAAAAAGCTTATCAGCATCAATCTAATGTGCTTAAAAAACTGTGGCAAGAGCGTGAAGAGGGTCTCCCATACAAAACACCCTATGAAGCATTGATCATGGCATCGATTATTGAAAAAGAGAGCGGTTTATCCGATGACCGCGATAAAATATCTTCAGTATTTGTTAATCGTTTGCGTATTGGCATGCGTTTACAAACTGATCCAACTGTCATATATGGGATGGGGGATCGTTATGATGGGCGTATTCGCAGCAAAGATCTACGTGAAAAAACAGCTTACAATACCTATACCATGTCTGGCTTGCCGCCAACGCCTATTGCAATGCCAAGTGAAGCTGCGCTTTATGCCACTTTACACCCTGCAAAAACAAAGTATCTCTATTTTGTCAGTAAAGGTGATGGTACTTCTTACTTTTCAAAAAGTTTGAGAGAGCATAATAATGCCGTTAATAAATATATTCGAGGAAAATAATATGTCTGCAGCAGAAAAATTAGCGGGTAAATTTATTGTAATAGAAGGCTTAGAGGGCGCAGGTAAAAGTACTGCGATCTCTTATATCGCTAAGTGGTTGGCGTTACAGAATATGCCTGCTGAGCAAATTACCTATACACGTGAGCCTGGTGGCACCGAGCTTGCTGAGCGTATGCGTGATATCGTTAAAATGGAAGTACAAGGTGAAGACCTGGAAGATAAAGCTGAGCTGTTATTAATGTATGCTGCTCGTGTGCAACTGGTTGAGCACATCATTAAACCTGCTCAGAATAATCAGCATATCGTAGTGGGCGATCGCCATAACTGGAGCTCTCTAGCCTACCAAGGTGGCGGTCGTGGTATTGATCTACAGTTAATCGAGGATATCAAACAAGTTTCTCTCGGTGAATTTAATGCCGATTTCACCCTGTTTTTAGATATTGACCCTGAACTTGGTTTAAGCCGGGCGCGTGGTCGTGGTGAACTTGATCGCATTGAACGCCTTGCGATTGATTTTTTTGAACGTACTCGACAAGTGTTTTTACAGCTAACAGATGCTGAACAGAAAGCGGTGAAGATTGATGCGAGTCAAACACCTGAAATCGTTGAAAAAGCTATTTTCAAACAATTAGATAATTGGTTAGCGAGTTTATAATTGATGACCTCTAAAGATACTTTGACGTCAAGTGTAGCAACACCTTGGCTTACCCCAACTTTTAATAATTTGGTACAAAATAGCAAAACTGGGCGTTTTGCGCATGGATTGCTATTTACGGGTAGTGCGGGATTAGGAAAATTTAAACTTGCCTCACGTACTGCTAAATACCTACTTTGCACCAATAAACAGGAGAGTGATGCCTGTGGTGAATGCCATTCATGTAATCTTTTTGATGCGCAAAATCACCTTGATTTTCATCTGTTACAGAGTGAAAGCAATAAAGCGATAGGCATAGAGCAAGTACGTAGTTTAATCGACTCATTAAACGAGCGTCCACATTTAGGTGATAACAAAGTGGTTATCATTAAAGATGCGCAACTGCTGACCATACCTGCTGCAAATGCATTGCTGAAAACATTAGAAGAGCCACAGGGGAATAGTTACCTTATTCTTCTTGCGCGTACTCATCATCAGCTTATGCCCACTCTTTATAGCCGCGTACAGCACACCCATATTCATACGCCTAGTGATGAAGAGTTATTAAGTTGGCTAGCGCAGCAGCAGGTTGCGGTCACCGATAAAGGCGTATTAAGACAGTTTCAAAATTGCCCGTTGGTATTATTAAATTACCTTAATGCATTGCAAAGCGGTGATGCGAGTGATGAGCGAAGAGATTGTGTAGAAGGGCTTTTTTCGCTACTTAATCGCGCTGAAATGTTATTGGATTTTAGCCAGTTTCTTGCAAGCGATGTCGAATCTCGTTTGCAGCTACTGTTTTTTATGTTCCATGAACTACACAAAATAAAACTCACCGGTCAGCCCTTAAGTGATGATGCTGTTTATGGCTTTGCACTACCTCAGTTACAAATTTGGAGTGAGCGGGTCAGTTTAAAAAGTTTGCGTTACTTGTGCAGTGAAATACTCAAGGTACGTACTCAATTGGTTGAGCATACGGGTCTAAAGAAAGAGCTGTTAATTTCAGCGTTGTTGATAAAAATTAAGAATGAATTTAAGCATTAATAGAAAGGAATAAGGCCCATGTTAGTTGATTCACATTGCCATTTAGACCGATTAGATTATGACAAGAAACATAAAAATTTAGATGATGTTGTCAATAAAGCGAAAGCGATGGGGGTTGATTATCTAATGAGCGTTTGTGTGACACTCAAAGATTACCCAGCAATGGCTGAGCTTATTAAAGGTCATGATGAGATATTTAGTAGCTGTGGTGTTCATCCGCTCTATAAAGATGAAGTACTTGATGAAGCGGTGTTATTAGAATATGCAAGTAGCGATAAAGTGGTTGCGATCGGTGAAACGGGGCTCGATTTTTTCTATGCACCGGAAACCAAAGAGTGGCAGATAGATAGTTTTCGTAAGCAGATTCGTGTGGCTAAAAAACTTAATAAACCTTTGATCATCCATACCCGTGATGCACGTCAGGAAACCTTAGATATTCTTCGTGAAGAGGGGGCTGAGCAAGTAGGGGGCGTATTACACTGTTTTACTGAGTCTATTGAGATGGCAGAAGCTGCGATGAAGATGGGCTTTTATATCTCGGTATCGGGTATCGTCACCTTTAAAAATGCCAAAGAGCTACAAACGGTGATTAAAGCAATTCCGTTAGATCGTTTATTGGTTGAAACCGATGCACCTTATCTAGCGCCTGTGCCTCATCGAGGTCAAGAGAATGAGCCGGCGTTTACCTACGATGTTGCAAAATTTGTCGCTGATTTGAAAGGGGTGAGTTTAGAGGAGCTTGCACAAGTAACCTCGAATAACTTCTTTACCCTGTTTAATAAAGCACAGCGTTGATTAGAGTAAATACAGCGGTTAGTTTTAAGCTGTCAACGTTCAGTAAGGTCAAAGGCATCGCCTAGGGCGTGTCGGGATAAATCGCCGACCTACAGGTGGATCGGAATCTATTGTAGGTCGTGGCTTTAGCCCGACAAAAGCAGTGGTTAGTTATTAGCGGTTAGTCGTTAGTAAATTCAAAACCAGCTTCCCTGTAGGTCGCGGCTTTAGCCCGACAATGCTAGGAGGGGACGTTTTAGGTGTGAGAGTGAGTGACGAGCTGCGAAAATCGGTATGTTTGTGTTTTCACTCGTCGCTCGCAGTTCGTAACCCAACGGGCACAAAAAAGGGGGACGATATCGTCCCCCTTTTAAACTCTATTTTTAAAAGTACTAAAAATTAATCAAGTGCTTTTAGTGTCGCTGTTAATAAATCCCAGTATTTATCTACTGTAGCGATCTCTAATTTTTCATCTGGGCTATGTGGGAATTTAATTGTTGGTCCAACCGAGATCATATCCCATTCCGGATACTGTGCACTAAATAAACCACACTCCAGACCAGCATGGATAACCATTGTTTTTGGCTTGCTACCAAACAGTTCAATGTATTGGTTTTCCATCACTTGGTAGATTGCAGAGTTTGGATTCGGCGTCCAACCTGGGTAAATACCATCTTGGCGAACGCTAGCGCCATGTGATTCAAAGTGTGCTTGAATCTCGTTTGCTTCATCTTGTTTCTCTTGTTCTACTTGAGAGCGAATTAGCACTTGGATTTTAAAGCATAATTTCCCTTCTGTACTCTGTGTAATGACACCAATGTTGCTAGATGTTTGTACTACATTTGAGAAGTTGTTATCCATGCTGAAAACACCATTCTTACAACCCTGTATGCTTTCAAGCAGTGCTGTTTGGCTTTCATGAGTTAGGATAGATGTTGGCAGTGTCGACTTTTTAACGGTTAGCGTTAAGTTAGTTTCAACTCCCTCAAATTGTGCTGCTAGTGTTACCTGTAGCGTATTGATTAATAACTCTAAACTGTTTTGATATTGTTCATCACAAACAATTACTGCTTTTGCTTCACGAGGAATCGCGTTACGTAAGCTACCACCTTCAAAGTTAGCTACATTAAATGGCACGCCATCAAGGTTATTTAAGACAGCTGCTAACTCTTTGATCGCATTACCGCGTCCAAGGTTAATATCACATCCAGAGTGACCACCTTTAAGGCCTGTTAGGCTAATTTCATAAGCTGCGTGGCTTACTTCAGGTTCCATTTTTTCATAGGCTAGATCGATATTAACGTTAACACCGCCAGCACAACCTACATAGAGTTCACTTTCTTGCTCAGAATCGGTATTAATGAGTACTTTACCTTTTAAAGCGCCTGCTTTAAGACCAAATGCACCGGTCATGCCTGTTTCTTCGTCGGTGGTTAATAATACTTCTAATGGGCCATGTTGTAGATCGTTAGCACCTAATACCGCTAAACAACTTGCCATACCGATGCCATTATCTGCACCTAGTGTGGTGTTATCTGCATGTAACCAGTCACCTTTTACAATCGGCGTAATAGGGTCAACCAAAAAGTCGTGGCTACTGTCACTATTCTTTTGTGGCACCATATCAAGATGAGCCTGCAGGATAACGGCAGTCTTATCTTCGTAACCCGCAGAGGCTGGTTTAGTTAGAATCAGGTTACCTACTTCATCTTGTACGCAGTCTATATTTTTTTCTGTAGCCCAATTTTGAATCCATTCAACTAATTGTTGTTCGTGCTTAGAAGGGTGCGGAATAGCACAAATCGATGAAAAGTATGACCAGATAGGGTTTGTTGATGTTGATAGTAAAGTTTGCATAGTGGGCCTTATAAAAAACATTGGTTAAATAAATAAGTATATAACCCTGTTTTTGTTCAGTGTTTAGCTTGGATTACTTACTGTATGATTCTTGAAATTGATTTAGATCAATAAAAATTATTAACTAATTAAAGGAATATACCGTGTCAGAAGAAAATTTTAAAGACCCATACTCTGTGAGCCATTTTTTAGGTCTATTAGTTGCGTTGCTATTACCAACTATACCTGCAACATTGACACTTTTGAAGGTACTTTCTTAAACCTCTTTTATGATGCTAAATAAGGTAAAATAAAAGTGCAGTAATTATAAATTGCAAGCATATATAATGTAAAATGGCTATTTTTAATTGGCCATTTTTTATCTCTACTCCTTCTTTTTAAACAATTCTATAAATATTTCCCTAAAAACATAAAATTGATTGGTTAATTGTGCGGAACATCTATAAACTAGCGCGAATTTGCCAAAATTTATGATTTCTTGGCGGAAAAATAGAGAATTATTCCGCTGAAAGATCATAAAATAGCATCGTAAAATTTATTTTATTGTTTTTCACGGAGGTTATCTTGAGTCATTCTGCCATACTGGTATTGGAAGATGGAACTGTATTTAAAGGCACTGCAATCGGTGCTGATGGAAGTTCTGTTGGTGAAGTAGTATTTAACACGTCAATGACGGGTTACCAAGAAATTCTAACTGATCCATCTTACGCACGCCAAATCGTAACACTTACTTACCCACATATCGGCAACACAGGCACAAATGATGAAGATGAAGAGTCTGCATCAATCCACGCTTGTGGCCTAATCATTCGAGACCTTCCTTTATTAGCAAGCAACTTCCGTAACCAGGCGTCTTTAAGTGATTACTTAAAAGCACGTAATGTTGTCGGTATTGCTGATATCGATACGCGCAAGCTAACACGTATTTTACGTGAGAAAGGCGCACAATCAGGCTGTATCATTGCTGGCGAGAATATCGACGAAGCATCTGCACTTGAACAAGCTAAAGCATTCCCTGGTCTGAAAGGTATGGATCTCGCAAAAGAAGTGACGACTCAAGAAAGTTTTGAATGGTCACAGGGTAGCTGGACGTTAACAGGTGGTCTGCCAGAGCATACTGGTGAAGGAAAATATCACGTTGTAGCATACGATTTTGGTGTTAAACGTAACATCCTGCGCATGCTTGCTGACCGCGACTGTAAATTAACCGTCGTTCCTGCACAAACACCTGCTGCTGAAGTTTTAGCAATGAACCCAGATGGTATCTTCCTATCTAATGGCCCTGGTGATCCAGAACCATGTACTTATGCTATCGACGCAATCCAAGAGATTCTAAAAACGGATATTCCTGTATTTGGTATCTGTTTAGGTCATCAATTACTTGCTTTAGCAAGTGGTGCTAAAACGGTGAAAATGAAGTTCGGTCATCATGGTGCTAACCACCCGGTTAAAGATTTAGACCGCGGTGTGGTTATGATCACTGCGCAAAACCATGGTTTTGCTGCTGATCAAGAAAGTCTGCCTGAGAACTTACGTGCAACACACGTTTCATTGTTTGATGGTTCTTTACAAGGTATTCATCGTACTGATAAAGCTGCATTTAGTTTCCAAGGGCACCCTGAAGCAAGTCCGGGTCCTCATGATGCTGCGCCATTATTTAATCACTTCATTGAATTGATTGAACAGTACAAAAAAGCTTAGTTAATAGACCAGACAAGAATCGCAATAGAAAGGTAAATTTCAGATGCCAAAACGTAATGACTTAAACACCATCCTAATTATTGGTGCTGGACCGATTGTTATCGGCCAAGCCTGTGAGTTTGACTACTCAGGCGCACAAGCTTGTAAAGCCCTAAAAGAAGAAGGCTACCGTGTTGTATTGGTTAACTCTAACCCTGCAACGATTATGACTGACCCAGATATGGCTGATGCAACATACATCGAGCCAATTCATTGGGAAGTGGTAGAGAAAATCATCGCTAAAGAGCGTCCATGTGCAGTATTACCAACAATGGGCGGCCAAACGGCGCTTAACTGTGCACTAGAGCTTGAAGAAAAAGGCATTTTAGCTAAATACAATGTTGAAATGATTGGCGCAACTGCTGACGCAATTGATAAAGCAGAAGACCGTAGTCGTTTTGATACAGCAATGAAAAAAATTGGACTTGAATGTCCACGTGCTGGTATCGCACACAACATGGATGAAGCGTACGGCGTTTTAGACATGGTTGGTTTCCCTTGTATCATACGTCCATCGTTCACGATGGGTGGTACAGGTGGCGGTATCGCATACAACAAAGAAGAGTTTGACGATATTTGTTCAAACGGCTTAGACCTTTCACCAACAAGCGAATTATTGATCGATGAATCATTAATCGGTTGGAAAGAGTATGAAATGGAAGTGGTTCGCGACAAAAATGATAACTGTATCATTGTTTGTGCGATTGAAAACTTTGACCCAATGGGTATTCATACGGGTGACTCAATTACCGTTGCACCAGCACAAACGTTAACAGATAAAGAATACCAATTAATGCGTAATGCTTCTTTAGCTGTACTACGTGAAATCGGTGTTGAAACAGGTGGTTCAAACGTACAGTTTGGTATTAACCCTGCTGACGGCCGTATGGTATTAATCGAGATGAATCCGCGTGTATCACGTTCATCTGCATTAGCATCAAAAGCAACGGGTTTCCCAATTGCTAAAATCGCTGCTAAATTAGCAATCGGTTACACATTAGATGAGTTACAAAACGATATTACTGGCGGTAAAACACCTGCATCGTTCGAACCAACTATCGATTACGTTGTAACTAAGATTCCTCGTTTTAACTTCGAGAAGTTTGCTAACTCAAACAACCGTCTGACTACACAGATGAAATCTGTGGGTGAAGTAATGGCGATTGGTCGTAACCAACAAGAATCACTTCAAAAAGCACTACGTGGTCTTGAAGTTGGCGCTGACGGTTTTAGCCCAATGGTTGACTTGGCAGATCCTGTTGCTGCAAAAGAAAAAGTATTATACGAACTACGTGAAGCAGGCGCTGAACGTATTTGGTACATCGGTGATGCATTCCGTTTAGGCATGACAATGGATGAAATCCATAACATCACTATGATCGATAACTGGTTCCTTGTGCAAATCGAAGATTTAATCTTAGAAGAGAAGAAACTAGCAGAAGGCGGTTTACGCTCTCTTGATAATGCAACACTTAAACGCCTTAAGCGTAAAGGTTTTGCCGATAGCCGTATTGCATCTGTAGTGGGTATTTCTGAAACTGAAGTACGTAAATTACGTGAGAAATTTAACCTACACCCAGTATACAAACGTGTTGATACCTGTGCTGCTGAGTTCTCATCTGATACTGCTTACATGTACTCTACCTACGATGAAGAGTGTGAAGCGAACCCAACTGATAATGAAAAAATCATGATTATCGGTGGTGGTCCTAACCGTATTGGTCAAGGTATTGAATTCGATTACTGTTGTGTACATGCAGCGCAAGCAATGCGTGAAGATGGTTATGAAACAATCATGGTTAACTGTAACCCTGAAACGGTTTCTACCGATTACGATACTTCGGATCGTTTATACTTCGAATCAATTACATTAGAAGACGTACTTGAAATCGTACGTGTTGAGAAGCCTAAGGGCGTTATCGTGCAATACGGTGGCCAAACACCACTTAAATTAGCACGTGCTCTAGAAGCTGCTGGTGTGCCAATCATCGGTACTTCGCCTGAAGCAATTGACCGCGCAGAAGACCGTGAACGTTTCCAACAAGTTGTTGAGCGTCTTGGTCTTAAGCAACCAGAAAATGACACAGTAACAACCACTGAGCAAGCGGTTGAATCTGCTAAGCGTATCGGTTATCCGTTAGTAGTACGTCCTTCGTACGTGCTAGGTGGTCGTGCGATGGAAATCGTATATGACGAAGTTGATTTACGTCGTTACTTTAAAGAAGCGGTAAGCGTTTCTAACGAATCACCTGTTCTTCTTGACCGTTTCCTAGATGATGCAATCGAAGTTGATATCGATGCAATCTGTGACGGTACTGATGTTGTTATCGGTGGCATCATGGAGCACATCGAACAAGCGGGCGTTCACTCAGGTGACTCAGCATGTTCTTTACCTGCGTACACATTAAGCGCTGAAATCCAAGACGAAATGCGTGGTTACATCAAAGCACTCGCACTTGAATTAGGTGTTGTTGGTCTGATGAATACACAGCTTGCTGTTAAAGATAACGAAGTTTACATGATTGAAGTAAACCCTCGTGCAGCACGTACAGTGCCGTTTGTATCTAAAGCGACAAGTGTGCCAATTGCTAAAATCGGCGCAAGTGTGATGGCGGGTAAAACGCTGAAAGAACTTGGCGTGACTAAAGAAGTTATCCCACCATACTATTCTGTTAAAGAAGTAGTATTACCGTTTAATAAATTCCCTGGTTCAGATCCTATCTTAGGTCCTGAAATGCGCTCAACGGGCGAAGTGATGGGAGCGGGTGATACATTCGCAGAAGCCTATGCAAAAGCAGAATTGGGTTCTACTAAAGAAGTACCTGAAATTGGTCGTGCACTACTTTCTGTTCGTAACAGCGATAAGAAGCGTGTTGCAAAACTAGCTAAGAACTTACTTGAGTTAGGTTTCGAGATTGATGCAACGCACGGTACGATGATCATCTTACAAGAAGCGGGTATTAATGCGCGTCTTGTAAACAAAGTACACGAAGGTCGTCCGCACATTCTTGACCGTATTAAAAACTCTGAGTACAAATACATTGTTAATACTACGGAAGGTCGTGTTGCGATTGAAGACTCTCGTCAGCTACGTCGTGCTGCATTACGTTACAAAGTTAACTACACAACGACATTAAACGGTGCATTTGCAACGTGTCAGGCACATACTGCTGACCCAACTGCAGATGAAGCAACAGTTAACTCTGTACAAGAGTTACATCGCCGTATCGTAAAGTAATTAAATGATAAGCTAGTAAAACAGTTTATGATGAAAGGCTATCTAAGTAATTAGGTAGCCTTTTTTTTCACTGCTACTTTAATAAAGGAATAGTATGTTACTAATTGAGATTGATAAAACCCGCTACCGCCGCCACTTTAATATTGTCATGGGGGCTTGTATCAGTTTTTTACTACTAGGTAGTTTGGGCATTGCACAATTACTGATCGCTGTTTTCCCTGCCGCAGAGGGAACCCATTTTCATTGGAATTTGTTGGGCGTGATTGTTACGGCGTTAATTATCTTAGTGGTGTTCAAAAGTAAAAGACAACATCCATTTTTAGTTGAAGTGGTTTATGTGTTGGAATTAAAAAAGGCGCTTAATTTAATTACTCGTAAAGTGCGTAAACTGCAAAGTGCAGCAAAAATGGGTGACCCAAATGCGCTGCTTGCCTTGCAGTTTAGTTATAGCGGATCGCGTCAACTATGGTTGCTTGACGATAATACCATCACCTTAGCAAGCCTTGATAAAAGTCAGGCGGAATTAGAACAGTTGCTAGCGAAATATGATATCAGCATCGACATCACAAAATATAACAGTAACCTATTGAAATCATTCTAGTGACTTGACCTTACCCTATGGGAATAGTTTAGGTTTATCATTATGAAAAATATAGCTTATGTTGTATCGCTTTGTATGCTGCTATTAACACTCTCTGTTTCTGGGGAAAGTAACATACAACATAAATCAAATGATCACCTAACGTATAAATCGGTACATTGTTCTTTAATGAATAATGACCAATGTAGTGGGGCAGTTGAATCTGTCGCTGAGGTGTCATGTTGTTTAACCTCTACGATCTCCTTTTTTCATAGTGAAACATGCTCATTGCTAGCAGTTGCTATAATGACTCAAGCAAAAGATTATTTTGAATATACTCACCAACCTTTAGCTGGTAGTAAAAAAATCCATTACCGTCCTCCCATTGTTTAACTTTTAGTTATAAAACGATATTAACCATTAAAAATTAGACGCTCTAAAGGAGTTACCTATGAATAAATTGAAAACCCTACTATTAACGCTTTCATTTTTTAGTACAGCTGCGCTTGCTACAGACTTAACTGTGTATAAATCGCCCTATTGTGGTTGTTGTACCGCTTGGGCGGAGCAGGTAGAGGAGGCTGGTTTTAATGTCACAATTGTAGAGCAAGCTGATAATAATCTATTGCGTCAACAGCATGCTATCAGTCCTGAGATAACTTCATGCCACACAGCTGTTGTCGAAGGTTATGCGATTGAGGGGCATGTACCTGTTGCTGATATCAAGCGTCTATTACGTGAGAAACCGATGATAGCAGGACTTGCTGTTCCTGGAATGCCTGCTTCATCACCGGGGATGGATGTGCCAGGTAATAGTGATCCTTACCAAGTGATTGCATTTGAGAAAGATGGAACTAAACGAGTTTATAATCAGTACAATGTAAAATAGTCACTCAAAGTAGCGCAGTGATGCGCTACTCTCTTTTCATTTTATTCAACGCTCCACATTCAAAACTCCTACGATATTTACCATGCTGGCTCGACATTTCCCTTATTTAATTGCCTTTTAGTTGATGTTTGACCATATTCATTGTTATCGATTAAATAATTTTAATATTCATTTTAAAATTAATATTTTTAAGGAAGAAAAATGCAATTAAATAAAAAACTTGGCGCTGAATTTATTGGTACATTTTGGTTGGTATTGGGGGGCTGTGGTAGTGCTGTATTAGCTGCAGGTTATCCTGAATTAGGTATTGGCTTTGTGGGGGTAGCATTGGCATTTGGTTTGACGGTGTTAACCATGGCTTACGCAATTGGTCATATCTCCGGGTGTCACCTCAACCCTGCTGTCTCTGTAGGGTTATTCATTGGTGGGCGATTTTCTAAAGCAGAGTTAGTTCCTTACATCATCGCGCAAGTGCTTGGAGGGATTGCAGGGGCTGCTATTTTATACCTCATCGCGAGTGGAAAGATGGGTTTTGATGCAGCAGCAGGTTTTGCATCTAATGGTTATGGAGAGCACTCTCCGGATGGATATGGTTTAGTTGCGGCATTAACGACTGAGATCGTGATGACCTTTATGTTCCTCATTATTATTTTAGGCGCAACGGATAAACGGGCACCAGTAGGTTTTGCCCCGATTGCGATTGGTTTAGGGTTAACACTGATTCACTTAATCAGTATTCCTGTCACTAATACCTCTGTGAACCCTGCACGAAGTACTGCCGTCGCTATTTTCCAAGGAGACTGGGCTATTTCGCAGTTATGGTTATTCTGGGTGGCGCCGATTATCGGTGCTATTTTAGCGGGCATTGTTTATAAATGGTTTGAAGAATAGTATTCAAGATTAACGGGTTAGTGCTACTTATGCGTTACCCGTTATACCCATCTTCCTTTCTTTTGTTAATTTAACTTTGCGCATGAATCCCTTTCTATCAATTCACACTCGATGGTTATTTTTTGTATTGGTTGTGCGACTTTACTGATGTTCTCTAATAGTAGTTTTGCTGACTCTAAGCCAACTTTATAGGGATTTTGTTTGATCACTGTGATGGGCACTTTAAAGTGTTCCACCATCGGTATTTCATCAAACCCAAGCAGTGAAATATCATTGGGTATTTCTACATTAAGGTCTTTTATCCCTTTAATGACATCAATAGTTATCGCCAGATGCTGTGAGAAAATAGCCGTTGGTGCACAAGGAGGAGCTATTATTTCTGATAACGGGACATCAAAACCGTTAGTCCTATCCCAATATTGAATAAGCTGCGCCTCTTTGTTGATAGCGTATTTATCCAGTGCTTCTCGATATCCTTGGTAACGCTCGTCACGAGATCGAATACCCTCAAACTCTTGGGTAATAAAGCAAATCCTTTTATGACCCAACTTAATCAAGTACTCCGTCGCTTCGAATGCGGCTTTACGATAATCTGAAATGACAATATTGGTATCGCACTTTGGGTATTCCAATTGAAATTGCACTAAGGGGAGGTTGGACTCGGTATATTGAGTTATCAGATCCAAGTTTTTTCCTGAAGAGGTGATAATAATCCCATCCACACGTAAACGCTTTAAGCTATGAAGTGCTCTTGCCTCTATTTCCTCATTAAAATCAGTGTTGTATATCAATACATCGTAATTATTTTCTTTGCAGAAGTCATCAATACCTCGTAATACCCGACTTGTATCATAACCGCTGAGATCGCGCACAATCACACCAATGGTTTTTGTCGTATCAGTTTTTAGACTACGAGCGATGGGGTTTGGCACATAATCAAGCTCCTTTATCGCTAACTCAATGCGTGCACGTGTCTGCTCTGACATGTAATTCAAACGACCATTTAAAAACTGCGAAACCGTGCTTTTTGAAACACCAGCATGCTCTGCGACATCAACTATTTTAGTTTTTTTCATCGTATTATTATTTTTGTTAACCCAGTCCATTTTCGATTGTTGACATTTTATGCAATTGGCGTAATTTAATCAACTAAACCGGTTTAGTAAATCGATTTAGTTGGTTGGTAAGATCACATAAATACAACAAGTTATCATCTTAGATAGTGTTTTTAGGTTAAGTATCCCTTGAATGAATGGAATTTAAATAATGAAAATTAAAGATATTAAAATATTTGTGAGTTGCCCTGGGCGCAATTTTGTAACGGTTAAAGTCATTACTGAAGATGGTGTTTATGGTTTAGGTGATGCAACGGTTAATGGGCGTGAAATGGCGGTGGTTACTTACCTAGAAGAGCATGTTGTTCCCTGTTTAATTGGGCGTGATGCACACGATATTGAAGATATCTGGCACTACTTATACCGCGGTGTTTATTGGCGCCGTGGACCTATTACAATGGCCGCTATTGCTGCTATCGATATGGCGTTATGGGACATTAAAGGTAAAGTTGCTGGGTTGCCACTTTATCAATTATTAGGCGGGAAAAGCCGCACAGGTGTCACCGTTTATGCGCATGCGAATGGTGAAACAATCTCGGATACGTTAGATAAAGTCGCGGAGTGTATCGAACAAGGGTTTAAAGTGGTCAGACTGCAATGTGCGGTGCCTGGTTTAACAGAAACCTATGGTGTGTTGGGCGATAAAAAAGACTATTTTGAACTACAAGGCAATCGACCTTTACCACCCGAGCAAACGTGGTCAACCAGCAAATACTTTAATATGGTTGAAGATCTGTTTGAGCAAGCACGTGCACGCTTTGGTTACGAAATCGAGTTTACTCATGATGTACATAGCCGATTGACACCGATTGAGTCAGCTAAGCTCGGTAAGATGTTAGAGAAGTACAACTTATTGTTTTTAGAAGATCCGTCGATTGCTGAAAACCAAGAAAACTACAAACTGATTCGTCATCATACTACGACGCCGTTAGCACTCGGAGAAACCTACAATACTCTCTGGGACTGTAAGGATCTGCTACAAAATCAATTAATCGATTATATCCGCGTTGCCGCTACCCATGCCGGTGGCATTACTGCGATGAAACGTATTGCTGATTTTGCGAGTGTTTTTAATGTTAAAACGGCACCGCATGGCGCACCAGATCTATCTCCGATCTGTTTTGTTGCCCATATGCATTTGAATATATCAACACCTAACTTCGGTATTCAAGAGTATGTTGGAATGGGAAATGAAGAAACTCTTAAAATATTCAAACATGAAATGTACTTAGAAAACGGAATGATTTATGTCTCTGACAAACCTGGTTTAGGCATCGAGTTTGATGAGGTAGCAGCAGAAGAATATGTTTATAAACGTTCATACCTGCCTGTTAGTCGATTAGAAGACGGTACGCTTTGGCATTGGTAATAAAGTGGTAATACCAATTACAGTAAATAGCTGATCTATTTTACTGGTTAAAATAACTTACTTCTTCGTTGTAAGTTTCGCAAAGGGAACAACCATAAAGAATTAAAGTCATTTATTTAATTCTCCGATAGAGGATTAACGTAGTTAATCTCTCGAAAGGCGTCAACTTACGCCTTGAATTAAGCTATTTTTCCTGCGCAAAATTTAGGTCACATAATTAATGTAATCGGTATAAATAAAATGACAAGCACAATGGTAAGCAAAATTTATAATAATTAAAGGAAAAGTAATGAGTAATAAAACGGTATTAGTTTATGGGACTGGATTTGCGGGTAAAGGGCATGCACTTGCGTTTAGAGATGCCGGCGCTGAGGTTGTTGGTATCGTTGGACGAACCGACTCCGTCGTTAAAGAGGTTGCCGCTGAATTAAACATTCCTTATTCAGGCACTGATTGGTTAACTGCGCTGCAAACCTGTAAACCTGATATCGTTTCTATTGCAACGCCAGGTGGTGCACATGTTGAAGCGATTAAGCAAGCGATTGAGTTTGGCTGCAATGTGTTCTGTGATAAACCATTAACACAAAGCGGTGAAACAGCTGAAGAAATTTATCAAATGTCACTTAAACACAAGGTAAAAACGGCCTTTGCTTCAAGCTTCAGATATATGCCAGAAATTATGCACGCTAAGCGTTTAGTTGCGCAGGGGGCAATTGGCATGCCTACTGAGGTGGAGTGTATTTCACACTTTAATCTTGATAGATATATTCCATTCGGTTGGTCACACAGCGCTGAAGCGGGAGGTGGGCGATTGAATAATAACTTTACTCATCTACTATCGATTGTTACCTCGGTTATTGGTGAGAAAATTATCTCTATAAACGGTGAAGTCAGGGATGATATGGGATCGGCGCCAGTTGTTGATGGTGTGCATAACTTTATGGAAAGACGTAATTTTATTCCTGAAGATATTAATGATCCGACACTTGAGTGGAAAAAAAGTGACGTTGAATGGTCCTATACGGTATTAGCGCAATTAGAGGCTGAACGGGAAACTACGCAGCCTGTTTCTGTGTTATTTAAACATGGCGGGTTAACACCTCGATTCCATGATGATCATATTATTTTTCATGGTAGCGAAGGCTCAATTTACATTAAAGGCCATTATGGAGCAGGGCCATTATATCTCTTTAGTCATGGGAATAAAGGGGCACAGTGGCAAGAAGTTACACTTCCAGAGGATATTGCATCTTCATTACCAAACATTGCCGATGATACACAACGTAGTTGGACTCACCTTGCTATCCAGTTTGTAAAAGATATTAACGGTGAGCAAGTTGAACCTTACCAAACCTTTGAGGATGGTTGTCGCTACCAAAAAATTATCGACATTATTCGTAGCAATGATAATTGGACAGATGTGAGTAAGCTGTAATTTGAGTGTAAGCTAAGTACTGTTGAATTTTCAAATTGTAAAGTTCAACGGTGCTTTGATACATAAACATTAAAATTTATATTCAATGCCTGCCATTAGCTCTGTTTGTACGTAGATATCCCCATCTAGTTCAATAAGACAGGTATTATTACTGCAAAACAGGCTGCTATTGTTATTTAACACGGTGCCGTAAACACGTAAATCAGCTTTAATCGCCCAATGTTGGTTTAATGCATAACGTACCCCGCCAGTAATATTGCCGGAAAGGGCAACATCATTGTCGTACTGGCTGTCATCGGGAATGAAAAAAGTAGCCCCGATTCCTAAACCAAAGCTAGTTGATAAAGGTCCCTCATTAACAAAGTTTATGCGCCCACCAAAATGTAGATAACTGATATAGATATCAGTATTAATATCTTTCCCTGAAATACTTAAATCTTGTTTAGAATTACTGTATAGCAGTTCACCCTCTTTATTACGATCGTAGTACCAAGAGAGTGCGAGAGCTTGTGAGAAGTTATTGCCAATATCAGCCTTTTCCCCTGTATCACTATCCTTTAGGTCTTCACTGTAGCGCCCCCCTAAATAGGCACTGAGTGCAATAAAATCGTCAATAGGTGCGGGCGTTGCAAAGGTAGGTAAAGTTATTGCAGATAGAGTCACCACGGTGAGGAAATGCTTTGTTTGAAACATGGCTTACTCCATTCTTATTGATTTTTTAAATAACATAAAGTTAGCGTAATATAAAAAATTAATAAATCCATTTTGGAGTGCTAAAGGTTTGATTGAGTTAACAATTCTATTGTTTATTCTAAGATTAATCTTTATTGCGACGTTGCCATTTCTTGGCAATATTAAAGCGCCATAATACACGTAATAACAGATAACCGCAGGCAGCACTTATGATACCCAAAATAAAACACCCGGTTAATAGAGGCGGGGCGATAGTTTCAAATGCATCAGCAAGCCATTGAAAAGAAAGGTGGAAGTGAAAGTGAGTGACCGGCTCATCTAACACGTAAGCACCTAATCGATAAGCTGCATAAAAAAGAGGCGGCATAGTGATAGGGTTTGAAATCCAAACTAATGCAACAGAAAGAGGAAGATTGACCGTAAAAATCATCGCTAAAATAGCAGCCAAAAACATTTGGAAAGGAATTGGCATCCACGCACAAAAAAGCCCTACCGCTACCGCGCCAGCTGCACTACGTCGATTGATATACCACAAGTTAGGGTTTTGTAGTATTTCACCAAAATGCTTAAGGTGTGGGTGAGCTTTTAAGGTTTCTGGTTTTGGTGAGAAACGCTGAATAAATTTTTTAGGCATATAATTAGGGTTTATGTAAATGAATTCGGATGATAACTTTCGGTGGAACGTATGCGCACTGCTTTATTGCTATCAATATTTGTTTTTATTTCAACACTATTTTGGCCTCAATTACTTGATAAGCACCTTGTCTTATTAGCTGTTGCCAGCTTTTTATTGTTATTGACTTCTCAGCTACGTATTTTAGCAGTCATTCCTATTACTGCCCTCTATTTTACCTGTTATGTAAGTTTAATATTAACGGGACAACTATTTCCTTCAGCACAGCCGGATAATAAACGTGGATTAGAGGTGTTAGTAGATGGCAAAGACCATACCATAGTTGTACAAATAGTGTCATTAATTAGCAAAAATAACCGCAGTTATTTTAACGCAAAACTACTCGAGTCTGATACTTATTCTTTTAATTATACGCCACTTATTGAGATGCGTTGGTATAAACCAGAGGTAATTTTACAGGCGGGGCAAATTCATCGTTTTGTCGCTCGTTTCAAACCCGTTTATGGTCGCGCTAACCCTGCAGGATTTGATCGACAAAAGTGGTCCTATTCAGAACATATTGGTTATCGGGCTGCGATTAAGCAACACATTCAAACAATCAATAAAGAAACAACACTCCGAGCTAACTTTTATCAGCAAGTTCAATATGCTACGACTAACTTGACGCATCAAGGTTTATTGTTAGCACTCTCTTTTGCTGATAAATCCTTAATCCCTTTTGAGGAAAAAAAGCATATTAGAAACCTCGGTATATCTCACCTATTTGCTATTTCTGGTCTGCATATTGGTCTGTTTTTTAGTGCCGTTTATCTACTTTTTCAGTTTACTTCTTCCCACCTATTACCATCATCAAAAATGGGTTGGTTTTCAATGCGCTTGATAAGTATTGGTGCCTTAATTGGAGCAGGTGGTTATGCCTATTTAGCGGGTTTCTCTTTACCCACGCAACGTGCCTTTTTGATGTTACTGGTGGCGATATCTGTTTTCGCGTTAAAGCGAAACTGTTCTAAGGTTGATCTTTTCTTACTGGTTTTATTTGTAGTACTTGTTTGGGACCCGTTAGCGGTGTTAAGCCTTAGCCTTTGGCTGTCATTCAGCGCAGTGGCCATTATTTTAGTGTTACTGTGGTCTTTTCCAATACGTAGGATAGTTAGTGACGGAGGTGATAGTCATCATCATAATGACAGCACTGCTGTTAATAAGAAAAGCGCGATTAAAGGTAAAATAATAGGTTATTTTAAATTACTTTTATATCTGCAGGTAGGGCTTACGCTATTAATGCTACCAATTCAATTAGTCGGATTTTCCGCTCTTAGCCTCACAAGTATTGTAGTCAACCTTATTGCTGTGCCGCTTTTTTCTTTGCTGATCATTCCACTGGTATTAATTGCGGCGATAACTACCTTGCTGGCGCCGCAACTCGCACTTTTGCTATTTACGTTATGTGATCAGTTAATAATCTACTTCTTCTATTTGACCGATTTCTTATCGACAAGTTATCAATGGTTTTCTGTGGCGGAGCAGCAGCGTTTACTGGTGATTTTTATGCTTTTATTACTACTTGTTTTCCTTCACTTTCAAGGCGTCTTACAGCGTAAGTTGAGTTATCTTTTTGCTAGCTTATTACTATTGCTGTTATTTCTGCCTAGCGCCACAAGCAAAGATGAGTGGTCTGTCGATGTCATTGATGTTGGGCAAGGCTTATCGGTATTGGTTCGTAGTGAAAATAAAACGTTGCTCTATGATACGGGAGCTCGATACCCCTCGGGGTTTAATATGGTTGATAGTGAAATCGCACCCTATTTGGTCTCATTGGGTATAAAAAAGTTAGATTATCTGATTATTAGCCATAGCGATATTGATCACGCTGGCGGTATAGAGCAACTTGTACAACAATTTATAATATCCAATCGTTGGTCTGGTGAGCCGCTTTCAAGTCACGCAGATTTCCTGCAGTGTCAGCAAGGTATGCAGTGGCGCTTGGGCAAGTTGAATGTAGAAATATTATCGCCAACTAAGCTAACCAATAATGATAATAATAATTCCTGTGTATTGCGCATCAGTGATAGTAAAACGTCACTATTATTAACTGGAGATATAGAAAAGCGGCAGGAAACACTATTAGTTAATCAGTTAGCTGAAAAACTGAGTAGCGATATTTTATTAGCGCCCCATCACGGCAGTCGTCACTCCTCTAGTGAAGCGTTTATTGCTGCCGTTAATCCAAGCTGGGTGATATTTAGTGCGGGGTTTATGAATCAGTGGAAATTTCCGGCTGATGAAGTACTAGAGCGTTATCAAAAGCAGGCGGTTAAAATGGTAAATAGTGGCTTAAGTGGGCTTATTCGCTTTCAAATAACAGCCCAAGCTATTAAAATGCAAACATTCAGAGAAGATCTTGCCCCATATTGGTATCATCAATCTCTTACTTCTTCACCTCTCGATGGACACATAGATGACAAATAATGAAAACGATGGCTGGTTAATATTCAAACGCCTAGTAGGCTATGTCAAAGACTTCAAACTAGCACTATTCGTTGGCATCCTTGGCATGATCGGTTATGCCTCAGTAGATATGCTACTTATCTGGTCACTACAGCCGCTGTTAGACAATGGTTTAACCGGGCAAGATCCAACCATCTTAAAAATGATGCCATATTTTGTCGTGATTGTTATCGCTTTTCGTGGTGTGTTTGCTTTCCTGAGTTCCTACTGCATGGCGTGGGTGGGTAACCATGTTGTAATGAAACTACAACGCCAATTATTTGGACAATTAATGGCGTTACCAATTAGTTTCTTTGATAAAACCAATACCGGCGATCTGATCTCTAAAATTACCTACGATGCAAGCCAAGTCTCTAATGCGGCGAGTAATGCGCTAGTGAAAATATTCCGTGAGGGCGCACTGCTAATTGGTTTAGTCGCAATGATGTTCTATCAAAGCTGGCAGCTATCGATGGTGTTCTTTGTTGTCGCGCCATTTGTTGGCATTGCAATTAGTATTGTTAGTAAACGTTTTCGTAAAATTGGTAAAAACTTACAAAATGCAATGGGATTAGTGACTACGTCTTCGGAGCAGATGCTTAAGGGCCATAAAGAAGTATTAATGTTTGGTGGGCAACAGGTTGAGAGCGCGAAGTTTGATAAAGTGAGCAATACCGTGCGTACTCAAAATATGAAAATGGCCAGTGCCAATGCGATCAGTGTGCCAATTATTCAGTCTATCGCATCACTTGCATTAGCTTTTGTACTGTTTTTAGCGACCTTCCCTGAAATCATGGATACCCTTTCTGCGGGTAAATTTGTGGTGATTATCAGTGCAATGATGGGGTTAATGAAACCGATTAAAAATATTACCCAAGTAAATAATGAGATCCAAAAAGGGATCGCGGCAAGTAAAAGTTTGTTTACCATGCTTGATAAAAGTGTTGCCAAAGATGAAGGCACAATAGAGATAGAGCGTGCTAAGGGTGATATTGAACTTAATAGTGTGGTATTTACCTACCCAAGCTCAGATAAACCCGCTCTGAATAATGTCAGCTTTAATTTAAAAGCAGGGCAAACCTTTGCATTAGTAGGGCGTTCTGGTTCAGGGAAATCAACGATCGCTAATCTACTGACACGTTTTTATGATATTGATTCAGGTGCTATTAAAGTAGATGGCGTTGATATCAGTGATTACACGCTAAGCTCACTGCGCAATCAGGTTGCAGTGGTGTCACAAAATGTTCACCTATTTAATGATACTATCGCCAACAATATTGCCTATGCTGCGACCGATAAATTCAGTCGTGAAGATGTTGTTAAAGCTGCAGAAACAGCCCATGCGATGGAGTTTATTAGTGGTTTTCCGGAAGGTTTAGATACTATTATTGGTGAAAACGGCGCATTACTTTCTGGTGGGCAACGTCAACGATTAGCGATTGCGCGTGCACTGCTACGTGATGCACCGATTCTTATTTTAGATGAAGCGACTTCTGCACTTGATACTGAATCTGAGCGTCATATTCAAGCTGCCTTAGACGAACTTCAGAAAAATCGTACTTCAATTGTGATTGCACATCGCCTTTCAACGATTGAGCACGCAGATAAAATATTAGTAGTTGATAATGGTGCCGTGGTGGAGTCAGGCACACATGCCCAATTACTCGAGAAAAAAGCGATATATCACACCTTAAATAAGCTACAAGCATCGGGTGAACTGTAATGAAATTTTGGTATCAACCTCTGCAATGGTGGGCTTGGGTTTTATATCCATTTTCATTATTACTGTTTGGAATTAGTAAAGTACGTCGTACGGTATTACAAAAATCAGCGCTTAAAAATAGTGAGCCGCGCTTACCTGTGATCGTGGTCGGTAATATTTCAGTGGGTGGTAACGGTAAAACACCTTTTGTTATTTGGCTCTGTGAAGTGTTGATTCGTGAGGGTTATAAACCTGGTGTTATCAGCCGTGGTTACGGTGGGAAAAGCGAACGTTACCCGCTATTACTTGATAGTGATACGCAAGGTACTGAAGCGGGCGATGAACCGGTGATGCTGTTTAAGCGTCTAGGTATTCCTGTTGTGGTTGATCCGAAACGTGTTAATGCTGCCAAACATCTGAGTGAACAGTGTGATGTTGATATTATTATTACCGATGATGGTTTACAACATTACGCATTAGCACGTGATATTGAGATTGTTGTGGTAGATGGGAAACGTCGTTTTGGTAATAAAAAGCTGATGCCGATGGGGCCATTAAGAGAACCACTATCGCGCCTTAAAGAGGTTGATTTCATTATCAATAATGGCGAACAAGCAGATAACGAAGTTACTATGTTATTACAGCCTCAAGCGTGTAAAACCGTTGATGGACGTAACGCTTCCTTACCTAAAATGGCTAAGGTAAATGCTTGTGCTGCGATTGGATACCCGCAACGCTTTTTTAATACCCTAGCGGGACAACATTACCAATTAGCCAAACAGGTTCCCTTTGCTGATCATCATGCATTTAAGTCTGATGATTTCACTCAGTTTGAAACTAATTTACCCCTATTAATGACCGAAAAAGATGCGGTTAAATGTCTTAAGTTTGCTTTACCAAATTGGTGGTATCTGCCTATTGATGCGCAACTACCTGATTCTTTTAAAATACAACTATTACAAAAAATTAAGGATATTAAATGATCGACGTGAAGCTTTTGGATATCATCGCTTGCCCAGTATGCAAAGGGAAGTTAGGCTTTAAAAAAGAGAGTAACGAGCTTATCTGTAAATTTGATCATCTTGCTTATCCTATCGTTGAAGGGATTCCTGCACTGCTTGCCGTTCGAGCGCGAACCATCACAGCAGACGAGGAGATTTAAGCGATGTCATTTATTGCTGTGATACCTGCACGTTACCAATCGACACGTTTACCAGCTAAACCATTAGCTGATATTTTGGGTAAAACCATGGTCGAGCGTGTTGCTTTACAAGCATTACAAAGTGGTGCTTCAAGGGTGATTGTGGCGACCGATGATCAGCGCATTGCTGATGTATTAGTTGCGGTGAAAAACATTGAAGTGTGTATGACTTCAGCAGATCATGAGTCTGGCACTGACAGATTAGCTGAGGTATGTGAACAATATCAATTTGCAGATAGTGATATTATCGTTAATGTGCAGGGAGATGAGCCACTTATTCCGCCAGCGGTAATTAGCCAAGTCGCGACGAATTTACATAAAAATAAAGAAGCGAGTGTTGCAACCTTAAGTGCGCCGATTACAGCATTTGAGGACGTCTTTAATATTAATGCTGTCAAGGTTGTTAGCGATAAAAATGGCCTCGCACTCTATTTTAGCCGCGCTACGATTCCCTGGGATAGAGATGATTTTAGCCCTGAAAATCAACAAAATGGCTGCGTTGATAAAAGTAATCTACAACGTCATATTGGCATCTATGCTTATCGTGTCAGCTTTTTAAAGCAATATGCGCAGCTTGCTGTTTCTCCTCTTGAATCACTTGAGAAACTAGAGCAGTTACGTGTGTTATGGCATGGTTTCAAAATTCATGTTGAACAAGCGATTGAAGTACCTCCTGCCGGTGTGGATACTGCAGAGGATCTGCAACGTGTAATTAACTATTTAAAAGAAGAGTTAAAGGAATCGAATGAAAATTAAATTACTACTTATATTCTGTTTTGCCTTCGTGCTCAGCGGCTGTGGCGATGAACGACAGGATCGTATCGACAGCAATATTAAAAGTGCTGATTACCTTATTAATAATTTAGGGCAAAGCTTAGATGGTAAAAATATTCGTAATGCGATGTTACTTGAGCAGTACGCTGGTTTATTAGCGTCGGACAAGCCGGAACTTAAACCATTACTTGAGCAATTGAGCCGTGATGCAACACGTGATGGTCCTACTTATCAAGGTCTGGTTCAACGTTTAAAAACGGTGCGTGAGCAGCCGCAAGTCATTGGTGATATTGAAGCACAGGTCTATGAGACAGAGACCCTAATAGAAGCCTCTGATCCCGCGCTATTTAATGATGCATTGTCAGATCCTATCAATGTTATCGCGGATATGTCCGATGGTAAATTAGCTCGTATCAATGCGATTAGTCAGCAGCAAAGCTTAGCGGCTAATGGTGCTGAAGATAATGGTGCTGGTAGCCAATTAGTCGGCAACCCAGGTTACGGGCAGTGGCAAAATAATAGCAGCGGAATGTCGTTCTGGCATTGGTATGGTATGTACTCAATGTTTTCTGCGATCACCAACCCAGTTCGTTATGATCGATGGTCGTCACGTCGAGATTATAGTTATTATAATGATGTTGGTCGAAACCGTTATACTTCGCCACAGCAAGCCAAATCACAAAATGATTTAGCAACCAAAACTAAAAAGCAGTTTGGCAATAATCGAGGCTTCCAAAGTCCTTATGCTAAATCTAAAACGGGGGCGAGTGCGATGTCTAATTCAAGTCGCCAAGCACAGAAATCAACACCGTTTTCTGGGCGTTCCAGTTATTCAAAAACACGTTCACAGACGAAAGCAGCAAGCAGTTTCAGAAACAGTAAAACGACATCATCACGTAGCACACGCCGCGGAAAATAGGATTTTAATATGAATGAGTTAATAACAACATTAGGACAAAGCGGTGACATTGCTATTTATCTATTAATTGATATGGCAGTAGCCATTGCATTATTAGGTGGCATTCGTTTTACCATGGGTTTTATTGGTAATGTCGACACTAAAGATGAATTATCAGGTAAAGATAATTTTGCTTACGGCATTAGTATGGCAGGTGCTGTTGCTGCAATGGGGATCGCACTTAGTGGCGCGATAACTGGCGAGTTGGCAGGTTCTTACACGATCGAACTGCTTGGCATGTTTGCCTATGGTCTTGCAGGTCTTATCTTAATTAAAGCGGGTCGTTATATTCATGATAAGTTCGCCTTACCGGCATTTAACAAGCATGAGCTTATTTTAAATCGTAATATCTCTGTTGGTCTAGTTGATGCGGCTTCTGTGATTGCTACAGCGATTGTCGTTCGTGCTTCATTAATCTGGGTTGAAGGGTTAGATATTAATACCTTTATTGCGATTGTATCGGCATGGATTGTTTCTCAAGTGATGTTGGTACTGATTACACGTATTTTTGAATGGCGCTTTTCTCATAATAATGGCACCACTTTCCAAGCAACATTAGAAGCTGGGCAAATTGCGTTAGCGATTCGTTATTCGGGTTATCTGATTTCTACAGCGATGTCAGTAACAGCGGCGAGCTACTTTATCTATTATGATGCAGCGAATATATGGTTGGGTGTAAGTCAGTGGGCGATTATGAGCCTTATATTGATGGTTTGCTTAACGGTGTTAACCACCATTGCTAAGTTTATCGTATTACTGGGTATTAACCGCCGTGAAGAGGTTGAAGATCAAGAGAATATTGGTATCGCAACGATTGAGCTTGCCATCTCATTCTCAATCGCATTATTGTTAATGGCATTAATGACTTAATTTTTGTTTAACGTATAAATATTCTAAAAGGCTATCAATGATAGCCTTTTCTTTTGGGATTAAATAAAGTGGTAAAAATGCAAGACAAAAAAAAGTTAAAGCTGTTAATTGATGACAGTTTACTTATCTTAATTATGGCGACATTAGCGTGTTGTGGGCTTATCTATGAGTATCTGCTATCACACTACTCGGCACGTATTTTAGGCAGTGTAGAGACGGTAATCTACGCCATTATCGGTATTATGATCGTCTCGATGGGACTTGGTGCATTTGCTGCTAAAAAAGTAAAAGATGCCTTTCAAGGCTTTGTCGTATTAGAGCTGGTGGTTGCTTTTATTGGCTGTAGTGCAACGCTATTTATTGCTTCTATTATCGGTTTTAGCCAGACCTTACCGCAGTTAATTGCTGATAGTTATCAGATTCCGATGGACATGATGCCACGTGGCGGAATACTGGCACAATTTAGTTGGATAAGCTTACAGTTACCCTATATTTTTGCGTTTATATTAGGTTTTCTGATTGGGATGGAAATCCCATTGATCGCACGTATTCGTGAAACCATTTATGGTCACCATTTAGCGCATAATGCCGGCACTATCTACGGCGCAGATTATATTGGTGCAGGTGTTGGTGCAGCTATTTGGGTGTTGTTTATGCTTAAAATTGAGATCAGCCAAGCAGCAGCTTTAACAGCGACCCTTAATTTAGTGGCTGGTTTTGTGTTCTTAATGCGCTTTAAAAAATACCTACGTAATATTAAATGGCTATTGCTAGGGCATAGCTTATTGGCACTGTTGGTTGTTGCTGTATTTCAATATGGTGGTAGTTGGCAGAAGCAGATGCAAAACATGCTGTATCTCGATAAAGTGGTTTATCAAACACAAACACCTTATCAGAATTTAGTATTTACAGAGCGCCAGTTAGGCGGTGGGCTTGAGCCTATCTATAACTTCTATATTAATGGGCGCTTACAATTTTCAAGTTTAGATGAGCATATCTATCATGAGTTTCTAGTCCACCCTGCAATGCAGAGCGCCAATAAACATGACAATGTGCTCATCATTGGTGGCGGTGATGGGTTAGCGCTGCGTGATGTTTTAAAATGGAACCCTAAGGCGGTTACGCTAATTGATCTGGACCCATATTTAGTCGAACTGTTTAAAGCGCCTGAAAAAGCCTTACCGCATCATTTAGCCAATAAAATAGAGCAGTTAACAGGAGATAGTTTTAATGACGCTCGTGTCACGGTGATCAATGATGATGCTTTTATTGCAATTGATAAGTTACTACAAAACAAAGAGATGTTTGATAGCATTATTATTGATCTACCAGATCCAAGTCATCCAGACTTGAATAAGCTTTACAGCGTGAATTTCTATTATCGTTTGAATCATATGCTAAATAGTGACGGTACAATGGTGGTGCAATCTACATCACCATTCCATGCACAAAATGCCTTTATATCGGTTGCTAAAACAGTCGAGGCAGCAAACTTTAAACAGGTTGAGCAGTATCATCAAAACGTTCCCTCTTTTGGTGAGTGGGGCTGGACCATTGCTACTAAACAAGGTGCAAGTGTCAGTGAGCGTTTATCGCGAGTTGATGATATTTCAGTACCAACGAAGTGGTTAAGCATGGAGCTATTGCAGGGTTCATTTACCTTCAATAAAGGTTTTTACGATGATAAAGAGAAGATAAAAGTGAACTACCTAGGTTCTAATCAGTTGTATCAATACCATCAAAAAGCGTGGGAAAGAGAAACTGAGTTGTCGGAGTAAATTTAAAAACCAAGTCCAATAATTAGGACTTGGTTTTTTTATGCGAAATAGATTATTTAATCAGCTTAAGCTTTTAGATAATCAACAACAACTTGATGGTGATCTTTAGTTTTAAACTTATCAAATACATGTTCAACAGTGCCATTCTCGTCGATTAAAAAGCTAATGCGGTGAATACCGTCGTAAATTTTCCCCATAAAATTTTACCCTTGGTAACTGATTATGATGTATTTTTTGATTTTTCTATGAAAAGCTATATTTAACAGTTAGTTAGTTTTAAATTAATCTACAATTTTTATTATTATAACATTAATCATACTTTTTTGAAAACTTTGCCTTAATTCCGCATAAAAATCATATTTTTTCTTTATAGCAGAACCTAAGGTGAAAGTTAATTACTCACCGGTGTACATAGTAAAGTAACCACTTCAAACTTAAACGCTATTAACATTATCACACTAAGCACTATCGTAATGGAAAAAGACAAAGGCACTTTATCTCTCCAAAAAGTAAAATTCTTTTGCTCATTAATCCATTCTATTTGATGTTGCCAAAAAAACTTGTAGTGGGCATACCAATCACTAAAAAGAATTTGCTTCGTTATGCAATGGGAATAATATTCCGATTCCAAGCGTTGATGCTCATCTATGTATGATGAAATTTCTTGGCTCTGCTCATTTTTTACTTTGAGGTAAAGAGCTTTCAGCTGATTGAATATCTGGGTTAATTTTACAGCTCTTTCTTCATAGGCTGATTTTTCATTATTATAAAATGAAACGTACAGGCCGATTACACCCAATACTATAAATGTTGCTGATAATAGCTTTGTCGATAAACCATCGAAAACTAACGCATATATACCAAATGCCATTGAGAGGAAACTAATCCATCCCGGCACCTTTTCAACAATGTCATAGGTTGAAAAATGTTTTTTAGCTCCAAAGCCGACGTTATACCCAGTTTCTGCTATGGCTTTAAGTAGATCATTTTTAGTCATATAACCTCACTGAATTGGAACTCTTATTCTGTCTTTAGCGATAACAACATTGTTCTGGATAGCATAGCATTCCACAACATGCTCACCTTTAAATCTAGTTTTCTCGCTCTTATTTTTATGACCACTATCGGGAGTTATTTGCCCTCGAATACAATCTCGCCTTTCTGATTCTGCCCCTCTATTTAGGACTTTCCATAGAACTGTGAACTCACCTTTTATAGTATGCTTATCAATAAAAAAGTTCATCGATTTTGCGGGTGACAATGGCATTTTATTTAATAGCATTCTTGTTAAAAAGTTATCTCTGAAACCGTCCTGAGAAACACTACACTCCAATTTTAACCAAGCGCGAATGTCGATGGTGTATAACTCTGAATCTTCAATGAATTGTTCTGTATCTTTAAAGGTATAGGCAGATTTTTTAACTTCTTCAATTGCAACTGCGGCTTTAGGAAAAGGTCTACCAAAGATTTTTTTCCATGCTTTATTAGCGGAGTTAGAAGTGCCTGACTGTATAGCTTTTATGGCAAGGTTATATGCCTTTTTGGCTTTTTTCTGAAACTTGTTTTTTACTTTGACCTGTTGGTTACTGCCGAGTGCTAAATAGTACTCTTGGTCGGGCTCATTAGATAGATACTTGAAAAAGTCTCGACACATTGAGTCATAAGAGGCGTAACTTTTGTCATCATATTCATTATTATTTTTCAAAAACTTGTAAGCCATAGTGTCAATTAGTAATCCTCCCATGCCAACACCATGTTTGTTCTTCCACGCTCTAGCCATCTTACAAAGCTTCCGTAGGTTTTTGTTTTTTTGATCGACAAACTCCTTCATTGCCTCTATTTCTTCTCTAGGTTTAGTCGTTTTCCAACTACCGCCATTGTAGGTGTCAGGGTATTCAAAACTTCCATTATCATTTTCAAAAACGGGCTGAACTTCAACCATAAAGTTCTTATAGATTACTTGTACGACAAGGCGATCAACTTTGACTGTGGTTTTTGGATATTTATCCTTAATAGCGTCTTTTGTATCAGTCAGTAATTTGCTTTGGTTATCCTTATAAGTCTCCTCTTTGCCTGATGGCATTATATAGAGCATATCAAGGTCAGAGATCCCTTTGATCCCAGACCAACGCCCATAGGACCCAACTTGTAGACTATTTGCTGTTTCAGACTCTGTATCTCGGAATTTATTATTCAAGCAAGAAGTGATTTGTCCATAGCGATTACTAATAGTTTCAGAGTTCTTAATGGATAAGTTATCAAGGAGTTCTTGAAACATTTCTGACGTTGTCATATTACCTACCTTATTGTTTTATAACTTTCCTAGGCTCTCTTTTTGGCGCCTACTGCTATTTTTCCGTTTTACGTAAAGTTTTAGGTAAAAACTTATCGATTTCTTCATCACTAAAAGTCAGCTCTTCACCTTCCTTAAGAGCCTTTGAAGCCTTTTCATAAGCTTTTCCAACATTTGTACTTGGTGAACCTTTATAGAGTTTGTGCAAGTTTGCTTGCAAAGCATCTCGCTTTTTCCTTACTTCATCATCTGTGAGAGAGCTTGAATGCAAATCAGTTATCAATGAGAAGTACGACTCTCGTATATTCCAAAGAGAACTTGCTGCATCCGAGTGCTTCTGTGACAGCCCGCCAAGATCATACTTTTTAACATATGCATTAATGATTGTTAGTATCAATGATACCAAGGCTGAGACATAACCAACTTCAGGGATTTTCCCGAATACTGCTGCGAAAATACCTGTTGTGGTGATGGCAGATAAAACAATTTGCCAAAACTTGATGCGGTTGTTTTTGTCGTCAATTATATCAGCGCACTTTTGATGTGTTTTATGTGTCCATACAACTCTGCCGTAACACTCACGTACTTGATCAAGTAATGCCATATTAGGCTGGGAATTTTGTACCATAAATTTCTCTCCATTTTTCGTTTGCTGTGTAAGAGTAGTTATTTGTTTCATAGCCTATCGCTTCACAGGCGATATTGTAACAACGCAGCGCCTTGTGTTCGAAAGTTCCTTTGCGGTAGACTTGTTGGTTACTGCCAAGCGCTAACCAGTATTTCTTTTCTGTATTTTGATTTTTAAGGTAATGAAAAAAATCACGAGACATCCAGTCATAATATATAAATGATTCATTTTTGTGTGCCCATTGGCTAAGAAAATTATGTGCTAACGTGTCTATTAATAACCCTCCCATCGGCACATTCCATTTATCTTTCCATGCACGTGCCATGCGGCAAAGTCTTTTTAAGTTTTTATTCCAGTTGTTATTCGACTCATTAATCTGTGCTATTTCTGAACGCGGATCAGTAACTTTCCAGCGACCGCCTTCATTAGTATCTGGGTATGTAAAAGAGGGGGCATCCTTGTTGATAAACGCTGGAACTATCTCAAAACTAATACCGTCTTTAAAGTTAAGTTTAACTATCTGTCCATCACCACTAATATGGGTGGTTGAGTAGGTTTTTGCGATAGAAGCCCTTACTGCTTGTAATAAAGCTGATTGTCCATTAGTCGTATAACTATTGTATTTAGCGTATTGCTCGTAAGGAAGTTGAACTATAAGGTCAATATCACTTACGTGTATATCTGTTCCCCTGCCGTAAGAACCCACAAACAAGCTATATCGATTATCAGAAGTTATGCCCCAAAAATCACTGTTTATACGTTTAACTATTTGCTTTGTCCTATTTGATATATTCGTAGTGACAGCATCACTCATACGGAGGTTGCTACAAAAAGTCGAAAATTTATTAGACACGCTCATCCATCACCCATTGCTTTAAAATATACTAGTATTTTATATGGGGGTATTTTGAAATATCTCAAGTTAGCCAGATGAAATTGTTGATTTTATTTTTACGCTGTTGACAGGCTTACATATGCATAATGTCTAAATTAAAGTGTCTTTGTTAGTAAAGTTAATTCTGCGATTACAGCATATTTACTTATCAATCAGTGCACAAAATCATCCTTTTTTAATACAAAAAATGCCACAATAGGGTTATTCAGGATTACTAAATAATTCTATTTTTCATACAGATAACAAATTAGAGAAATTATGATAACAGGTGAGCTTAAGAGCCAAGTTGATAAAATATGGAATTCATTTTGGACGGGTGGGATCAGTAATCCACTGACTGTGATTGAGCAGTTTACCTTTTTACTCTTTTTGCGTCGTATTGATGAAAGCCAGTTGTTAGCTGAGAAAAAAGCCAACATGATGGGCATTGCGGTAGAGAGTCCGCTGTATAAAGAGGCGCATAAAAAGTTTCGTTGGAATCATTTTAAAGATAAAGATCCTGAAGTTATCTATAACCTATTCACTATGCCTCAAGTTGAGGCGGACAACCTGACTGTCTTTGAACACATGAAACAGTTGGGTGATAGTGCGGGTGTGTTTTCAAAATACATGAAAGGTGCCACTTTCATGATTCAAACGCCTAAATTGTTATCTCAAGTCATCGATATGATCGATGAAATTAAAATGGATGATCGTGATACCAAAGGCGATTTATACGAGTATCTATTATCTAAAATAGCGACTGCTGGTACTAACGGACAATTTAGAACGCCACGTCATATCATCAAGATGATGGTTGAAATGATGCAACCTAAGAAAGAGGATACTATTTGTGATCCTTCTTGTGGTAGTGCTGGGTTTCTTGTTGCTGCTGGTGAGTACGTGCATGAAAAGCATGAAGATTGGTTCCATGAAAAAGCATTTAGAGACCACTACAACAGCGACATGTTTACGGGTATAGAGTTCGATAGCACCATGTTGCGTATTGGTGCGATGAACTTACAGTTACATGGGATTGATAACCCGCAATTGATTGGCCGCGATGCGCTGAGTGAATCAAACAAAGAGGTGCGTGACCAATTTGACCTTATTCTTGCCAACCCACCGTTTAAAGGCTCTTTAGATTATGACGGTGTTGAGAGCTCATTGTTAAAAACGGTGAAAACCAAAAAGACAGAATTACTGTTTTTATCATTAATGCTTCGTATGATGAAAATCGGTGGGCGTTGTGCAGTGATTATTCCTGATGGCGTGTTGTTTGGCTCATCTAAAGCGCATAAGCAATTAAGAGAAACCATTGTTGAAGGCAATAAGCTTGATGCAGTTATCTCTATGCCAAGTGGTGTATTTAAACCCTATGCAGGTGTTAGTACGGCGATACTCATCTTCACTAAAACTAACAGTGGTGGCACCGATAATGTTTGGTTTTACGATATGCAAGCGGATGGTTTCAGCTTAGATGATAAGCGCAGTGAAATTAAAGGCAGTGATATTCCTGATATTGTGTCTCGCTATAGCCAGTTAGATTCAGAGCAAAACCGAAGCCGTACCGACAAGAGTTTTCTTGTGCCTTTTGATGAGATAAAAAAGAACGACTGGGATTTGAGCATTAATCGTTATAAAGAGATCATCTATGAAGAAGTTGAATATGATTCACCTAGTGTAATTATTGCAGATATAGAAAAGCTGGATGCAGAACGTCGCCAAGCTTTAAGCTTACTCAAGGAGTTATTAAGGTGATGAACTGGCCTTTAGTTAAATTAGAAGATATTTTTGAAATTGCGAGAGGTGGTTCTCCAAGGCCGATAGCTGATTATATTACGGAAGAAGAAGATGGCTTAAATTGGATTTCAATTAAAGATGCTTCAAATAGTGAAAAGTATATAACTACTACTAAATTAAAAATACGTAAAGAAGGGCTTAAGAAGTCTCGCTTAGTCAAAGAAGGTGATTTTCTATTAACGAACTCAATGAGTTTCGGGCGCCCGTATATTATGAAAACTACGGGGTGCATTCATGATGGATGGTTAGTACTTTCAAGTGACTCTAAAGTTGTAAACCAAGATTACTTTTATCACCTTTTAGGTAGTCCGTTTTTACATCGAATTTTTTCTAAATTAGCGGCTGGTGCAGTAGTTAAAAACCTAAATATTGATTTAGTTAAAAATGTGGAAATACCATTACCATCGGTAGAAGAACAAAAACAAATTGCTGAGATTTTAGATGCAGCCGATAGCTTAAGACAAAAAGACCAGCTACTTATTGGTCATTACGAACGTTTAAGTCAGTCATTGTTTTTAGGTATGTTTGGTGACCCCGTATCAAATCCTATGGGCTGGGAAGCTCTTTGCTTAGAAGATATGGTTGATTTTTTAACAAGTGGCTCGCGTGGCTGGGCAAAATATTATTCTGATTGTGGTGATGTTTTCATTCGAATTCAGAATGTTGGTAAGAATGAACTGCTTTTAGACGATATTACTTATGTTGACGCTCCAGATAGTGCAGAATCAAAAAGGACGGCTGTTCAAACTGGCGATATACTTTTATCGATTACTGCCGATTTGGGAAGAACTGCTGTGATACCTAAAGAATTTCCCAAGGCATATATTAATCAACATTTAGCTCTCATCAGGCTTAAAAAAGGGTACAACCCTGATTATGTAAGTGAATTTATTGCTTCTGAAGGAGGGAAAAGGCAGTTTATGAAATTAGATAAAGGTGGAGTTAAAGCTGGTTTAAATTTCACAGATATCAAATCATTAAAATTACTCAATCCTCCTGTGAGTTTACAGAATCAATATATGAATAATGTTAAAAAGATTAAAGAGCAGAAGCTACTTGCAGAGGAGTCTCTTATTAAATCAAATGATTTATTTAATAGTTTATTGCACCGAGCATTTAAAGGCGAATTAACAGTCTCTTAAACGTATAAAAATAATAAGTGGGATAGCAGATGAGTAATTTTACGTTTATAAAAGCGGATTTTCCTGAACTATATATCGATGTAATTGAAGCAGAGCAGTTAGTTTTTATCTCATCAAAAGCTTCGGCGGTGTTATCTCGTAGCGTATTAGAAAATGCAGTGAACTGGCTATACGAAAATGAACGTACCTTAGAGCGGCCTTGGCGCGCGGATTTAAACACGCTTATGCACGGTGATGAATTTAGAGCTTTGTTTAATCGCACTATGTTTGCTGAACTGAATTTAATTCGAAAAATGGGCAATGCAGCCGCACATGCAAGCTCATCGGGTAATCGCCTTAGTCACGATGATGCGCTTACCTCACTAAAATACCTCTTCCGATTTCTACGCTTTTTAGCGATTTATTACGGAAAAACCACACCTGAAACACAAGTGTTCGATGAGGCATTAATTCCTCGGCCTGAGTCAGCGCAACAAAAAACAAGCAAAGCCCAACAACAAGCAGAGCTAGCGACTTTATTGGCTGATATTGAGGTAAAGAACAAAGCTAACCGTGACGCAGAAAAGACCATTACTGACCAAGCTCAAGAAAATGAACAATTAAGAGAGCAATTAAAGCAACAACAAGCAGAGCTTGCTAAACGTAAAGTTGAGCGTGAAAAAACAGTCGATGTGGATACCTCTATTCCCCTATTGGTGAGTGAAGCTGAAACTCGTTTGCGCTATATCGACTTATCACTGAAAGAGGCTGGCTGGACAAACTTAAGAGAAGGTTATGAGTTAGAATTTCATGTGGTTGGCATGCCTCTCAGTACTAATCCAAAGGGTAATGGCTATGTTGATTATGTGTTGTGGGGAGATGATGGTTTACCTTTAGCGGTTGTTGAAGCTAAAAAGACCATGGCAAACCCGAAAAAAGGTAAACATCAAGCTGAGCTTTACGCGGATTGTTTAGAAAAAATGAAAGGCCAGCGTCCTATCATTTTTTATACCAACGGTTTTGAAACCTATCTATGGGACGACCAGTTTAGCCCTGAACGAGAGGTGCAAGGCTTCTTCACTAAAGATGAACTTACTCGTTTAATCGCTCGTAGAGACCCCGCTGATGGCCGCCAAGATTTACGCCAATTCAAAGTAAACCAAGCGATAGCGGGTAAAGGCCGTCCTTATCAACTTGAAGCGATTGCACGTGTAGCTGAAAACAGCGTTAAAACTGTTATTCAGCAGGATGCTAATGGTGAACGTATTGAGACGCTCCGTAGTGGCTCAAGACAAAGCTTGCTAGTAATGGCAACAGGTAGTGGTAAGACGCGTGTTTCAGCTGCGATTTCTGACATGATGACCAAGTGTAATTGGGCTAAACGCATTCTATTTCTAGCCGATCGTAATGCATTAGTGACACAAGCTAAGAATAACTTTAATGAGTATCTACCGCATCTTTCTGCCATCGATTTAACCAAAGAGAAAGAGGATGACGGCACACGTATTGTCTTTTCTACTTACCCTACGATTATGAACCGCATTGATGGTTTGGGTAACAGTGATGAGCGTTTTTATGGCGTGGGGCACTTTGACCTCATTATTATTGATGAAGCGCATCGTAGTGTTTATCAAAAATATAAAGCTATTTTTAGTTACTTCGATGCAATGCTGATTGGTTTAACAGCGACCCCGAAAAGCGAAGTCGGACATGATACTTACGGCTTATTTGGTATCGAAGATGATAACCCTACCTTTGCCTACGAGCTCGATAAAGCCGTTGCACAGGGGTTTTTGGTTCCACCTAAGGCAATATCTGTCCCACTTAAGTTTGTACGCGAGGGGATACGTTATAACGACCTAAGCAGTGAAGAACAAAAGCAGTATGAAGAAAAGTTTGGTGACCCGACGCAAGAGGAAGCACCTGATGAAATATCAAGCTCAGCCATTAATACTTGGCTCTTTAATACGCATACCGTAGACCAAGTACTTGATCACCTAATGACTAACGGTATTAAAGTTGAAGGTGGCGATAAAGTGGGTAAAACGATTATCTTCGCTAAAAGTCATCCTCATGCCATCTTTATTGAAGAGCGATTTAACAAGAACTACCCAGAATATGCGGGTAAGTTTTTACGTGTTATCGATAATTACGAAAGCAAAGCCCAAGATTTACTTGATGTGTTTGTTGATGAGTATGAAGAGAATGACCCGCAAATAGCAGTGTCTGTCGATATGATGGATACTGGTGTAGATGCGCCAAGGGTGGTTAATTTAATCTTCTTTAAACCAGTTAAGTCATCAACTAAGTTTTGGCAAATGATTGGCCGTGGTACGCGTTTGTGTGAAGGTTTGTTTGGGTTGAATGAAGATGGCTCAAGCAATGATAAAAAAGAGTTTGTGATATTTGATTATTGTGAAAATTTTGAATTCTTTGATGCAAACCCAGATGGTGCAACAGGTAACGTAGCGAGAAGCCTAACACAGCAAATATTTGAGGCTAAATTAGAAGTCGCTCTGATTATTAGAGAATGTGCTGATAGTACGGATAAGCAAAGAGAGCTTGCTGAAGCTTATATTACAGAGCTTAATTTGGTTGTTGCCTCGCTAGATACGAAGCGATTTGTTGTTAAAGCTAAACTTCGCGCAGTCACTGAGTTTAGTAACAAAAAACGCTGGGAAAGCCTCAGTAAAAACGACATGTTAGATATTAATACCAATATTTCTGAGCTGATTTTACCTGTAAAAGATGATGATGAGTTTGCAAGACGCTTTGATATTTTGATACTTAATTTTCAATTAGCATTATTAACTGCAGCGCATAGCACTGATGGTTACATCAATAAAATAAGTGGTATTGCACGCGACTTACTTAAAAACCAAAATATTCCTGCCATTGGCCTGCAAGTTGAGTTGCTTAATGAGCTTCAAACAACTGACTTCTGGAAAGTAATAAATGTAAATGCGTTAGATAACGTCAGGGTATCAGTGCGTGATCTGCTTAAATATTTAAACAGAGAAAGCCAGGCGCAGGTTATCACGACATTTGTTGATGACTTGAATGTAGATGGAACTACTCAACACGATTTAATTCCTGCTTATACTGCGCTTAAAAGTTATAAAGATCGCGTTGAATCTTATGTGCGTGAGCATAACGACCACCTAGTTATTCGAAAACTAAAAACCAATAAATCGATTACTGAGACAGAGCTAAATGAGTTAGAGAAGATACTGTTTGATGGTCGTAGGATAGGTACTAAGCAGGATTACGTAGATACCTACGGTGAAAAGCCTCTTGGTGAGTTTATACGGAGCATTGTTGGTTTAGAAGTAAGTGCTGTGCAAAGCGTATTTGCTGATTTTATTCAAGCGGGTAATTTGAAAGCCAACCAGATGACATTCATCAATAATATCATTAGCTATTTGACTAAAAACGGGACTATCGAGAAGAAAATGCTCTTTGAGCCGCCATTTACCAATATCCATGACCAAGGATTATTTGGCGTATTTGATGATGATGCACAAGCGATGAATGTGATTAGGTTGATTGATGGCGTGAATGATAATGCGGTTGTGAGTGGTTTTTAGTTTTCTGTATTGCCTGAGAAATAGACGAGTATTTACAGCGGTAAAATATTAAAGATGAGGACACTATGGTAAAAGGACGTCAGATAAAAATTTACTTAGCGGATGGTACGGTAACAGGTATTCGTCATGCTGAAATAATGGGCTGGACTGGGCAAGCATTAGCGGTACCTAGAAACCGTGTTAAAGATCTGTCTGAATGGGATGAAAGCCAAAAGCCAGGCGTGTACTTCTTGTTTGGTGTGGATGCCGAAACTGGTAACGATGCGGTCTATATTGGTGAGGCTGAACATGTATCAAATCGCATCCAGCAGCACCTTTCTGGAAAAGATTTTTGGAATGAAGTTGTCTGCTTTACTAACAAAGATGAGAATATCACTAAGGCTCATGTTAAATACCTTGAATCAAGATTGGTGACTTTAACGAATCAAGCCAAACGATTTGAGCTAATCAATGGCAATCAACCTCCACAAGCGGTGTTACCTCGAGGTGACAGAGATTCAATGGAAGAGTTTATTGGAAATATTAGATTACTCATTGGTGCACTGGGCTATCGTTTTCTTGAGCCATTAGTTAATAAAAAAATAACTACTACTGTAGCTGTTGAAGACATAGCTAATTCTGTTGATATTTACAATTTAAAAGCTAAAAAATACCAAGCTAAAGCACAACAAACAGATGAAGGTGTCGTTGTTTTGGCTGGCTCTGAAGGATCTGAGACTGCGAATTCCAGCCTATCTAAGGGCTATACCAAGGTGAGAAATAATTTAATTGATAAAGGAAAGCTTGTTCTTGTGGGTAAAAAATTAATACTGCAAGAAGATGTTTTATTTGCAAGTCCATCACAAGCAGCTGCTGTATTACTAGGGTACCCTTGTAGTGGGCCTGAGTATTGGCTTGATAAAGACGGCATTAGCTTGAAGCAAAAAGAATCTCTTCACCTCTAAATTACGATCTTTTACTTTTCGAGTATCCCTCCTTTTTGGAGTGTTAGGTTATCGAAGAGTAGTGCCCGCAACCTTACGTAGTAGGTTATAAATAATGGAGTCCAAATGTCTGGGTTTAAAACTTTTTTTGTAAGGCACAGTTCCAAACTAGATATCGATTCAACAACACTGAATATGCTTTGGGATGATAATTATATCGGAGTTCATTACCCAAGTAATGTACATGGAAAGCTAGAAGCCGATGATAATGAAAGTACTAATTTAAATGATTATTCGGGCACAGGTAAAACAGCCTTAAAGAAATTAACTCAAATTTGCACTGAAGGCGGTTATGTTTGTGCTGTATACAAAAACAAGTCTGGTGCTAAGGTTGGGTTTGTTCCTAAGGGCTCTACTATTGAAGTTATAAACGGTAAGTGGGGAAAGAAATCTCACCGTGAAGGGCGTGATGCTAAATTAAAAGGTATCAAACTCACTAATGTTCAGGTTCTAACTGCAACAGAGAGCATTGTATTGAAAAGTACACAGCCAAGACAAGGCACGATCTGCCATTGGCCAAAAGCAGGGATTCAAGTTCAAACTCGGGTTGATAAATTACCAATACCTAGAGAAGTTAAAAGCTTAACACCCGATCAACAAGAAGTTATGTGTATGGAGTACTTACGCACAGATAAAGCCTCTGCAAGAGGTCTTCCTAAGTTAACCCATACTTTGATGCCGGTCGGAAGAACTTTGAAGGATGTTGATATTGTTGGTCGCTCTGGTTCAGGCAATGGAATCTATGTGCAAGTAACTCTTACGGGTAAAAAGAGTAAAATAGGCATTAAAAAATTTAATAAGTTAAAGGCTTATGCAACATCTTCTGATTACGCAATTTACTTTAGTGCTTCTAGTGAATTAGACATCACAAATACATTGATTTCCTTCCCAATAAAAACAGTTTTTGATGACTTTTGCATTCAAGATGCTCAAGGTAAAATGTGGTTTGATATGGTCACTAAAGTGTAATTTATTACGCTTAACCAATGTTTTTAAGTCTGCAATGACTTATTTGGTTTTACGGCTATAGTTACACTGTAACTATTTGGCGGGTGAAACTATGAAAAAAACAGAGTTATTAAAAACAGAACATCAAGTGCAATTGAAGTGGTTAGATAATCAGATGGATAAAATAGCAAATGATGGTGCTAAATCGTTTTTAAATGCTGATGTTGCTGAGCGAGCCTATAACCAAATGCTCAGCGAGAGTTTAATCACCAGTGAAAATGAAATAGAGCATTTTGTCAGTACCTATCTTTCAGGTGTAGGCCTAAAGAAGTTAGTAACCACATTGCGGGTTTATATAAAACGCAATGGCTCTGAAAGGTTACAAGTTGAAATAACGAGAAGCAATAAAACTCGTCTTGATAGGATTGTGAAATTGTCAGGGAAAACAAAAATAGAGATTATTAACCAGTTGATCGAAAGTGTGGATTTGGAGGAGTTTGAGGTGATAAAATAGTTACAGTGTAACTATTTAGGTCGCTATTGTAGTTTACTATTTGGTGCATCAGTTAGTTTATCGATCATTAAGGAAATTCTTCGATTAGCTAAAAACACCATGATCTAAGCAACCAATCAAGTCTAATACGGTTTTCGTATCTGCATCAGTACAAACCATATCAATAGGCCGTTTATTACCAAGTCCTTTAACAGGTTGTTTCATCCACTCCTGAGCAGATTCATTATTTCCTTCAAAGAATTCTAAACTTGCTAGCTGAATTTTATGTAACCTATCATTTTTATCCATTTACTCGCTTCCTCTGTTTGAAAATATATTAAGAAAAACCATGAGTGTGTCTCAAACAATAAACCTAGGTTAATAACTGTATGACTTCCTGCTGATTGCTTGGAAAATAACACGTAGGTCAGCCACCTAATTGCAGTCTGCGCCGCCATTTAATTACATACAACTTTGCCACTTCGGAAGCTACAATAAGCCAAAAACAGTCATTGATATCACTATTGTTGATGGCAGCTCAGAGCTTTTTTCAGACATTAAATAAGTCGTTTCCTATCTCGCTAATGGGGCACATTGCGAGATAGAAAATGTTGTTGGTTCACTCTAAATTAGTGGCCAAATTCACTTAGTCACAACAGTAGATATACAACCATACAATGAAAAAAAAGATAAATCCTTGCGTATGGCTTTTATTTAAGCCTGGTACAAGTATTTATAATATGAATCATATTGCTTAAGCGCATAAGTAGTCACACCACGAATGATATTTTCAACACTCAATGAAGGGGTTTCTTCTAAAGGCCTTCCAGTTAATTCATCAGAAAACTTCCAATAGATAGCATACATCTTATAGTTCCAGTCAGGTCGGTTTCTTCGTAGTTCCGAAAAATTTTCGTTATTATCAAGAGGAGGATCACATTCAAGTGTTTCAATCCAAAGGACAATTTCTGTCAATAGAATGGATGAAATTGTAGTAATTGGCTTGGTAGCATTTTGATTAAGTATTTTTATTTTTGTAACTGGTGCATAGACTCTAATACAATTTTTTTCATCGATACGGTGATGTGTTGGCAAAAGAGCCTGCAAATTTAATTCGTTCATCTTTGCAGAGAAAGCAATGTTTTGTGCAAAATCGGTAATGACAATCGTTCTATACAAATAACCTTGCTCATTTCTGATGCCATAGACGTATTTTATCGGCTCGTTTATAGCATTTCCTAAAGCAGTTAGCATAATATCTGGCAAGCTTATCTCAGGCAAAGACTCGATATAAGAAACCAATTCATCATCAAAGTCTCCTTTTTTCCTGCTTGCGATATTTGTGGAAGTTATCCCCCCCGTCAGCGATATGATTCGATCAAATTCCGTTGGATGTTCAGACTGTGATTTTAGCTCTTTAATTGCATTCTCCCAGCCGGTATCTAAGCCATTTTCAGATGCAATTAAATCGAGTGCTTGAAAGCGCTTAAATTCTTTAGTGGTAATAGATTTAGCATCTGCACGGCACGCTTTTACAGTGCGGTTTGATGGGAAAAGAAGGTGGTCGTACTGATTTTTTTTGTTAGACATTCTACAAATCCTAATCAGGTTATTACATGTAGCCGCCGGCACACACCTGAATAAAATTGTGTGAATAAAAGGGTGTGGGTAAAACTGTATTACTAATAACAAGCTGATCTGAGGCGATCTTTACCAAGGGCGGCTAACAGGGAGCATGAATCCCTAGTTAAATTCTGCCTTAGAAATTCAGCGATGTCTATCTAGCACATGAAAATAGTGACTATTTTGTGAAGTGAACTGATGAAGAGTAATAGTGACTCAGTGCAATTAAATAAGCACTGGTTGGGGAATCATCATTACTTTCAGAGTATGTAGTTCGATATGGCATCATATATTTGTTCGTAGAAACGACATTTTGTCGATTTCATGAACACGAATATAGAATGGATTAAATTAATGTTTTGGCACGCTAAGAGGCACAAACCGCCTTATAAAAAATTGAACATTACCTGATGATTGATTCAATTTTATGCCTTATTATCTATCCTATTATAGATCTAAAAACTACGAGGCTTCTAATGACTAAATCTAAACTTACATTACAAAATTTGCTTAATAAATGCGATGAAAGTATTCCTATGAGTAAAGAAGATAAGGAATGGGATAAAATGCAGCCAGTTGGAAAAGAATATGGTAGTGAGAAAAAGAGAGTTACAAAATCAATAAAAACAGTGGAAGATAATGAACGAGCTTTAGCTCGTGTTGAAGTACTTTGGGAAGCTCTACCTAACTCACCAGAGGCTGACGAGTTAGATATTTTAGTGGCATTGATTCATGCATTTGAAGAAGAAAACTATCCAATTGCTACGCCTGATCCAATTGAAGCAATTAGATTTCGTATGGAGCAACAAAAAAAGTGTTCTAAGTAAGATGGTCACTCATTTGTAAAGCTTTTAGCTCGCAAAGGGGCACATAGCGACTTAGAACTTTTGCTCTATTTATCTCTTTAGGTGTCCCATTTGTGTTCATCTTCTCTCAATAGTGAGCGTAATGACAAAAGGCAAGATCAGACCCTAAGAACTCTCGGCTCTCTTTTGGGCTTTTTAAAATTCACAACATTAATGCCTTGCATTTGTGAGCACGATGTCATTAATTTACAATCAAACCTCAAGTTAATGTAATAGGCGGTATTTGTGACTGATTTAATCGATTTAAAATTTAGTTCGGATAAAAGTATAAATAATTCCAATTTAAAAAGTCTAAAATCTACGCAAAATAGAGACTTAAAACTAAAAACTTTTGAGTCACCCTTAGATAAATTAATGAAGCCAAGTGCTTTTGATGCTGTGCTAGAACAATCAATGAAGCCAAACCCTGCTTTAGCTCACCTAGATGAAATTTCGAAATCGTTTGCTCACTTAAATGAAATGACGAAGCCGAATCCTGCTTTAGCTCATCTAGATGAAATTTCGAAATCGTTTGCGCACTTAGATGAAATGACGAAGTCGAACCCTGCTTTAGCTCACCTATATGAAATTTCGAAATCGTTTGCTCACTTAAATGAAATGACGAAGCCGAATCCTGCTCTAGCTCATCTAGATGAAATTTCGAAATCGTTTGCGCACTTAGATGAAATGACGAAGTCGAACCCTGCTTTAGCTCATCTAGATGAAATTTCGAAATCGTTTGCTCACTTAGATGAAATGACGAAGCCAAATCCTGCTATAGCTCAGTTAGATGAAATGATGAAGCCGAATACTTTGGATTCTTTTTTATATTCTAAACCAATCATTGATTCACCCCCTCTCGTCTTTCAAAATCCAATTAATGAGACAAATAGAAAATTAGACGAAGCAAATAAAAAATCAGATAAATTAGTTGCAGTTATTCAAAAAAACGCATTGGAAGCAGCTATAGATGCCACTAAAAATAATAAAAAAATGTGGTTAGTTGCGTGTCTAGGAATATTCATTGGATTTCTTGGAACGTTGTTGACTGGATTCATATATATGTATCCGAACACCTCCTCAGAGGGAAAGGATGAAGTTTTACAGAGCGTCCAGTTAACTAAAGCCTCCGTTCTGTTAGATTTACCATTAATACAATTATCAGAAGTTAAAAACGAAGAATAATTCATAATGTAATTGGCTCTAATAAAATGGCAATGGGGTCGCGTTTTGCCTCTAAGGGGAACAAAGCGACTTAGACAAATGACTACTTTGACTCTAGATTATGGCCAAAATAACTTAACCACAACAGATTCAAGAGAGTGGCTTATCTCATTACCGGAATGGATGTCTTTGTTACAAACGGCAATAGACTCTACCCAATGAAAATAACTTGTTAAAACGATAACCCCACCCTAAAAGCATGCTTTGAAATGGAGTTTCTGTTTGTCACAAGGGTATACTCAAATAAGATTTTTTATAATAGATTTATTTACTAAAAGGGTTGGCTATGGAAAATGATTTAAACATATCTTTACAAGGCTTTAATAATGAAGACGACGCCCAAAAAATAGGTAATCTAGCTCTTGAAGTAATAAAAGCATTAGAGACCGAACACCAACTAAATATTGTCAAACTTAAAAAGGTTGTCGTATCTTTTGACTTTCCTTCTGCTCTAGCTCAAATAGCGGAAGAGTTTAACCATCAATCCTTACCTACATTTACAGACAGCAAACAAGCGATTGCAATCGCACAGCTATTATCAAAACCTGCGGATAATGGTAGGTTATCCGAATATGCATTGGTTCTTAGTATTAGTTTTTTCTCTGAAATTATAACTACTGATGGTGCTATATCATTCGACAATATAGCTCCTATCATACATAGAATTCATCATGAGCTTATCCATGTCCATGAACATAATGAAAACTCTCTCGATAACTCTAAGATAATAGATGATTACGACGATGCATTGTTGATGACAGGAAAAAGAGCATGGTCTGAATACTTAGCCAATTATATGTCTTCATCCACAGCAACAGATGATTGTATACATGATGTACTTAATACTTTAGAAACTGTTTTAAGTGAAGTTCCAATAGAAATTGAAGATTTAGTCTATAGGTACCAAATCAAGCTTTTACCATTAGCTGAAATGCACTATAAAGTTACAGAAAGAATAAAGCTGATTGCAAATATGTATGGTTATGCTCAAGGCTACATTCAAGCACTTGATATCGATATGGAAGCTCATTTTCCAAAACTCCAACATTTACAATCATCATCCAAATTAGCATCTCCATTATCAGATTTAGGTGAGGCAATTGATTCTATCAAAGCAAAATTTGAGGAACATGGCCTCGATCATTACAATGACTTCAATTCAGCTACAAGCGCTATTGCTGAAATGTATTCGGCTTTCGGACTAAGGATTGAACGAAATGCAAAACCAAATACAGGGTTATACGTCCATGTAGGATAAAGAACATATAACTGTTGTGGCTAAGTTATATTGGCCACTAAGGCACTAAGGGGGCGTTTACGCCTCAATTGTCATACGTAAAGAGGGCTATTGCGTCTTAGCCTTTTAGCTAGTTACGTTTCTAGTGGGTAAAAAGCTATAATTAGTTGCAACCGAGCCTGTTAGAAACTTCTTTACTCGGTTGTAAATTGGGTAATTGAAAGTTAACTAGTGCTTGGATCGAAGACACTGGTAACTTCTTCAAACAATAATTATCTTTACGGTTACTGTTTTGTTGCATTACAAATGCAGTGGCTCCTGACTGATCATAAACTATCTTGAAGTAGCCCGACGGTATTACGTGTGATTCATCTGCTTTGGGTAAGTCAGGCATTTTTTTAGTGAATAATGGCCCGGTAATTACGTATAGTGGTTTTTTATAGGAAGACGAATCACGGATCGCATCTTCAAGATTCTTCCATGCACCCTGATTCAAATCTTTATCTTGTGGAGTGATGTTGCTCAAATAGTTTACTTCATACCAATATTGAGAACCTGCAAAAGATGCTAATGGGGCTTGATGGCCTCTATCCGCTTCTAGAACACTGCTATTAGCCCCTTTATAATCATTGGCCTCTAGTGTTTCATTATCGCTAAGAAGTGGATCTGTCTTCCATATTCGCCCTGTAGATGGCCCGAAGTTGATTGGATTAACTTCATAAGCGACCCAGTCTGCGAATTTGGTTATTGGGTTATTAGATAAAGCGTATATATGAGCAAAGATTAAATCATTTTTTGGTGGGCTTTCGGGGCAAGCTAAAGGGCAATGAACAGATAAAATATCGGAAAATGCAGATGTAGAGAACAAAGTTACTACAATGGCAATTTTTTTGAGTGCGTTAATCAATTTTTTCATCCTTTAGCCTGTAAAAAATAATTATAGCTACTAAATAATAATGTTTATTAAACTTAGGTCTCAGTAGCTTCTGAAATACTTAATGCACCTTCAATTTCAACACCCAAATACTCGATTGTACTATTTAGTGGTCAAGTAAACCTGGCCACAAAACTATACGTTCCTAACTCACTTTGGGGCACATTGCGAGATAGAAATCTCTACATTCTTATTAATATGGCTTTATAAATTCCATGAATTCATGGGCTACCAATTATTTTAACAGAAATTATATTTGGGAGGGGCGACAAAAAACGAAGGTAAATTATGTGCGTTTCTCCATATAACTCCCTGCACAGAAAGATGATAAATTATGCTACTGCTAATTGAATCCCTATCGCATGACTTACTTTAAATATGGTGTCCCATTTCGGCTGAGTTTTCCCGTTGAAAGTTTTATACAAACTTTCACGACTTAGCCCTGTCACTTCTGCTACATCTGTAACTCCATGAGCTTTAACTAAATGGCCCAAAGCTGAAACAAAAACATTTGGATCGTCATTTTCCAAACATTCGCGCAAGAAAGTATTAATTTCATCTTGCGTCTCCATGTATTCAAAAGGATTAAATGGGCTTGTTTTATTTGGCATTTTAAACTTCCAATTCTTTTAGTAACTTATGCGCTTTTTCAATAGAATACTTCATTTTGTCAATTGTAGCCTATAGGATACAGGGTGTGAAGTACCTTTAATCGTAATTTAGGGGAGAGCATTAGAAATGGTTTGTATCCAATCATTTGTTTGAAACAGATTTTTTCCGTTAAACCTAATGGTCATGGGGGGATTATGGTCGCAATTTTATAAGTTTCTGAGGCGCAAAGGGGCTAATGTTCTTTTAACTGTTGAGACTAGTTTTGATCAGGTGAAAGTAGTTAGTTTGCGTGATTCTTTCTAGCTATAAAACAACAAAGCCGCTGATATCAGCGGCTTTGTTGTGTCCCCGGTGGGCTACCTAGTTTTTTCAAACCATAAATCTATGTCAATGCTAGATATTTCGGCCGAAATGTCTAAAGCAAATTGATAAATAGGTAGAGATACCCGAAGCTCAGACCAATTATTTTAAAGCAAATTTATTAATATTCAAGTCACTCATAATTTTTATGTAAGTGAGCGGGTCTTCTATCTCTAAGAGGGCTTTAGCGAATTGGCTTTCTGAGACGCAATGGGGCACTTTGCGAGATAGGGAAATCCTTTCTGACAGTCGCAAAAGCCACCACAGCAGCCATACAACTAAGTTTCATTGACAACTCATCATCCTAGTGAATAATGACTTATTGTAATTATTTTTTCATGGGAAATATTAATGAAAGTTTATGCAGAAAAACTTGTTGAAACTGTAGTAGATAAGATTTGTGATGTTTGTGAAGAGAGCGTCATGATTGAGTTGAATGGCGAAAAACACGAAGAATCCGGTGAGTTAAGTGCAACTTTTGGCTATGGCTCACAAGAAGACGGAAATGTTTATCATCTAGATTTGTGTGAGGAATGTTTTAAAACAGCTATATATGCACTGAGAGACAAGCGCAGAGCAACATTAATGTTTGATGAAGAAAAAGATTTACCAGATGAAAAATTCGGACTAGACCCCAAACGCTCTGCCATATAAATTGCCCGTTACCGGCTAGTATGAGCTTACTGAAGTCTGTCTGGTTAATATTCTAATTTAAAATAAAAACTTGTTCTCTCCATCTTTCTCGCTCGCTTTTTGCGGGCGAAAGCTACTTGCCTCTGTAGCTCGCTATGGGGGCGAAAGCGACTTACCAGTAATGTCTGCTTTATCGGAACTGATGGCTTTAGTTGCACCAATTCTAACACTAAGTGGACTTAATTTATTAGCGGCAAACTGAATGTAATTCAGTGGTCACAGTTAATGTTATTTGGTGGCAACCTTAGGTGATAATGACTGGTATTTCCTATGTAATTGAGTGGCTAAACTCATGTAATTATCCAGATTGCTGACGGAAATTATTAATATGGGAATATAAATACCAAAAATCACTGCTATTAAAGAGGTTGAAACATCCCCTTGTATTAATATAATGCCGAGAATAAATTAATTATTATTTTCTTCTAATAACTTAATGAGTTTGCATTTTGCTTTGTCATCAAGCTTGTCAATCAAACATGCTAACGTCGCACTCTGCTCTGATTCACAAAAAAAGTAGTTAACTGGAACGCCTAGTTCTTTTGCCATCTTCTTTAAAATTTCTATATCAGGCATGTGGCGACCAGTTTCATAATGGTTCATGCGACCACTTGCGGAACTTGGATCTATCCCAATTTTAATGCCTAGATCTTTCTGGCTTATTTTCATTCTATTTCGAGCCTCTTTAAGACGCTCTGTAAAAAAGGATTTAACCTGCACTGGTATTTCATCTCAATAACTCTCACATAAAAATGATTGTCTAGTTTTTATATCGACATGTATACTTAGGAATCCTAAGTTTATGGTTATTTTCGAGGTATAGCAATGAGTAACAAAGTGGATATGAATGTATTTCTGCATTCTCTTTTAGTAATCAAGCAGATGAATGATTTCACAGTAGCGGAAGCTAGGGATGCTTTATTAAGAGAACATGCAGAATTTACTGATGAAGTTGAAACTAGGAAGTTCATTTACCGTCAATTAAGTCGAAATATTGAAAAAGGCCTTATCAAGCGCACAGACTGTTTTGATAGTGGATCTAAGCAAGTTATATACTCAAAGACTGATAAGCTCTTAGCGTCAAGTGTTGTTCCAATTAAACGTGGGTCTAAGGCCCCAAAAGTAACACACAAAAAAGAAGCAGTAAAAGTTCCTGAAACTGCTAGATATAGGACAGAGCTCCATAAAGAGCTGATGGCTTATGAAATGGATTTAAATACAACCTTAGAAGAAGCTAAAGAATACAAGCGCCTATCAGCTCGCTTCCCCGATTTAAAAGATAAATTACAACAGCACCAATCCCAAGCGAAAGATAAGTCGATAAAGCTCTTAGGTAAAATTCACGCTTTACAAAACTTGCTTGGTTACACTGTAACAGGGCATCAAACATGTTAAGAATTTGGCAAAAAGAGTGCTTGTCCATAGTTAAAGAACATTATTCAGAATCACATAGACACTTTTTATGCTTAGCTACACCTGGGGCGGGTAAAACTGTTCTAGCTGCTGAGGTTGCAGCCTATTTATTTGAAACGAATCAAATAGATTTTGTCTTATGTTTTTCCCCATCGACGGAAGTTGCATCAGGGATTAAAAGAGCTTTCTCTAGGCGTTTGAATTGTAACTTTGATGGTGTGATTGGCTCAATTGGCTGTTCTTATACCTATCAAAACATGCGTTTTTTCAACGATGATTACTGGAAGCTACTCAAAAATAATCGAGTGTTAGTTGTCTTTGATGAAATTCATCATTGCGCAGGTTCATCCATTGATGATGCTAATGTATGGGGACAAGATATTGTTAAGAACATTCAAGAGCAAGCTTCTTACACATTAGCTCTAACTGGTACTCCGTGGCGTTCTGACCTGCTTCCTATCGCATTAGCAACATATAGCGATCCTGATAAGAAAATCCAATGTGACTACACCTACTCTCTGCAACAGGCTGTAAATGATGGTGTATGCCGCAACCCAAAGATTGTATTGATTGATAATGAAGAGATCTCTGTAACAGTCAATAAACAAGAAACTAAAATTTACAACTCTTTACAGCAGTTGCTAAAAGATCCATCGATCTCATATCAAGATCTAATTAAAAATGAGGTGGTAATTAATTATATTGTTGCCCAAGGAGTAAATAAATTAGCAGAGTTAAGACAGGATAATTCAGAGGCCGCAGGGTTAATCGTCGCTGCCTCTGTTGAACATGCAGAACAGATAATAACAATGCTTACTGAAAACTTTCAGCAATCTGCTACGATTGTGACTTACAAAGAGGCGCATGCTTCCGATAAGATCAATCATTTTCGTTTTAGCCATACCCAATGGATTGTGAGTGTTGGTATGGTATCAGAAGGGACTGATATCCCTAGGTTACAAGTCTGTTGTCACTTGAGTAGAGTAAAAACAGAGCTTTATTTCAGACAGGTTTTAGGCCGTATTTTGAGGGTTAATGATTCACTGAATCAAGAAGCTTGGTTATTTACCTTGGCCGAAGAAAAATTAAGTATTTTCGCGAATAGAATTGACCAAGAACTACCTGATTTATTCGTATTAGTGAGGAGTAATGCTGTTGCTAACGAATTTTCTAGAGGAGGGGAAATCAAAAAAGTAACTTCTACTTTAATTGAAGTTAAATCCAAACAAGTTATTAGGTTACTCGGAGAGCTTTCTGTACCTGATAAATTAAATAGTCTGCAGTCTCAAAACAAAAATATACTAGAACCAGCTTACCTAAAAGGCTTTGGAGGATTTAGGGAAAAGTTAATAGAGACTTTTACTTCCTTATAGCTGATTATTAAACGTTTCTCAATATTCCTAAAAGGGCTAAGTCCTTTCGCTCTAAGCCTCAGGAACCTAAAGTCTATTAGACAATATTACTTAGCTACAAAAAGAGAATTTATTTTAAGCCCAAGTAATAATTTCTTTATGTTAAATAACTGATAATTTATCCACTCTCATCTCACGCCCACTTAATCGGACAAAAATAGTGTAGCGAAGCGGAACATCGCCAACCGTCTTTAAAATTTCGCTTGTTATTAACATATGCGCTTTTATTTAGTTACAGTGTAATTATTCTAACAACCATAAACTAACTAATTCCCATTAATGATACGCAGTATTATGGTGAAATTGAAAAGAGTATTGCTGATAAAAAGTAATACTCTTTGAGTCATCGAGATGACTGGTTTACTTCTTTATCTTAAATAAAAAATAGTCTGCTCGTGTATAAGATGTCACTAGCTACTAGAATTTAAGTAATCTAATACTACTTGGTGATGATCTTTGGTTTTGAACTTGTTAAATACATGCTCAAGCTCACCAGTCTCATTGATTAAGAAGCTTGTTCTAACTACGCCCATATTTTCACGGCCCATGAACTTCTTGAGCTGCCAAACACCGTACTGTTCACATACCGCGTGCTCTTCATCTGCTAGTAAAGTGAAGTTAAGATCTTGCTTGTTGATAAAATTAGTTAGCTTTTTAGGTGTATCAGGACTGATACCCAAAACAACCACATTATGTGCATCCAACTCTGCCTTTGTATCACGTAACCCTTGAGCCTGCGTAGTACAACCAGGTGTTGAAGCTCTTGGGTAGAAGTAAAGTAAGACTTTCTTTCCTTTTAGCTCTGAGAGCGTAACGGGGTTATTATCTTGGTCATTTAGTGTGAAACTTGGAGCGATTTTACCTGCTTCTATTGCCATTATTTTTATCCTTACTTTCTGATTTTAAGTTATGTATGGGGTAGTGTGATTAACAACGTCCTCTTTAGTACATTTTTCTATTGTCAGGGGGGCATTTTTACCTATGTCTAACAGTCTTGTCTACTAGTTACCCTAAACATGGTAAAATCGATTACCTAAAGTTGCCTTTAATTATATTATCAGGTCCAGTATTCACTATCTTGTCCATTGCCTTCTCACGCTCGCTCTCTGGTAATATTTCCATTAGTTCCTGAACAATTTTGATGTGAAGTGCCGCCTGTATTGCTAATGCATCTTCACTCTTTCGTGAGTTAGCAAGGTGTTTATCCTTTAATTTGTTTAATTTTGTTTTATCTCTTTTAAGCTGTTTATTTTCCTGTTGCAATAGATCGACTTCAGACGTTGCAGTGTCGCTACTTTCAGCCTTTGCTTTCAGTGAACGAGATTTTATCATCCTCTTGATATCTTGATGATTACGCAATGAGCCAACGGATAACTCCGCTTCTTTTTCTACAGTATTATTATTAACTTTAAGCTTACCTTGCTTTGCTTTTTTCTTTAGTTCAATGTTGGTTGGCTCACCTTGAATTAGCCTCTCTAGAGCGCCTATTAGAGCCTTTCTTGTTACTTGTTTCATAACGTAACTCCTGCTTGGGGAATAAGCATATCTTGAACCTCTTGTGGAAGCTCAACAGATTCATAGTCAACCCCCAAATCATCCATGATTCTTTCTGCAGCTGTAATTTTTATGTATAACTCGGATGCCGTTTGCGGGGTTAGCTCGTTATAAGTAATGTCATAGTACATATGCTCTTCTGCTTCTTTTCTCATCGCTTCTGCGTATACCGCATCCACTATGTAATCATTGTTACAATCCACACACTCAATTAAATTTACCTGAGTTCTTAGACTGCAATTTGCCGATGTGCAGAAGATGCCTGGGGCAACCACATGGATATGCCTCTGGCCGTTTCTAACGATGTTCTCCCAATACTCTAATGTTAAGGTGTCGTTATTGGTTTTGTCAGTAAAAAGATTGTTATCATTCCGCTCTGTTCTTCTTTTAGCAAATGCCTTACCCTTGCCACCTGCCACACGTTCTTTATTAGCAAGTCGATGATAGATATTTAAATATATCTGTGCTTTTTGTTGGACCCTCTCATCATCAATAGCAGTACATAAGTTCTTATTCTTCCCCTTCTTTTTACGAAGCTTCTGGAATTTGCTCGCATTTTTAGCGTAATGTCGAGTCATAGCAAGAGATATATGACTGAATTGTTGTTTTAGCTGAGGGAAAGAGAGCAATTCGTAGCCAATTAAGTAGTAAGCAAAAGAGCGGCGTAACTGATGACAAGAGAATTCGTATTTCTCTCCTAACTTAAAAGTTTTCTCTGGTTCAGAAATTTTTAAGTCTTTAATATCTTGATTAGTGAGTGTAAGCTCTGAAGCAAGAGTGTTATAAAACCACTTTTTTGCTTGCCTAGCGATGGATTTTTTACTTATTTCCCCAAAACCATTTTCAAGCATACGAAAAAACTTTTTGCTTTCCGGGTAGTTATTACGCAGAGGTCTGTATATCGATTGTAGTATTTCATATGCTTTCATACCAAGCTCTGTCGTGACAAACTCATCTTGTGTTGATTGGGATCCTTTTACCGTCTTTGATAAATCAGCATTCAGTATATAAATTTTTTGATTTGATATAACTTCTAGTATACAGCCATCAGTTGTGTGTAGTTGGGCTATTTCATCCCCCCTCATTCCCGATTTTGCTAGTAGTGTCCATATGCAACCACCGGAGTATTTACTAAGAACGGTTTGAGCTTGTTGGGCTGTATTTATTTTATTGCTAGCCAAAGTGATTTCTCTATTAGGGTAGCAAACGTCATAAAAACTTGGGTTTACGCTTATTTGGTACTCTTGAATTAGCGCTATGATTTGCTTCTCTGTTGGAGATGTTAACCCCAAAAATTTCTCTTTAAACACTTGATTTCTAACTTTATCTAATCTGTTAGCGTTAGATAACCGCCAAATATACTCACCATTTTTACGTTTTCTAATCCCTTGATGTAAATACTTTGCGTACCCTTTGTAAATGTTATCTTGAAAGTTCACTAAATATGTAGAAATAGCCTCAATTTTATCACGAATAGAAAAAAGATAATTGATTAGTGATTCAGCTTCACACAATGCTCGATAATAAAGGCGTAGAGGTATGACTGGGTATTGGTTTTGTTCTTTTAGAGTAAGCTTAAAGTCAGAATGATTAAGTGTACTAGTTAGCTTTACTGAAAATGGTAAGCCATTCTTTTCAATAAATAATTTGTTGATAGGACCATAGGAACCTCCTCTTCTAAAGTCGATGTCGGTTGCTCCTTCTATTATCCACCTTTCCAAGTTGTCAAAATTAACATGAGATAAGCTGTTTACACCTTCTGATATAAGTGGGTTGACTAGTTTTTTTAAGACAGTCAAAGTTTTGTAGATTGAATCGTATGAATGATATTTAGGGGAAATCCACATCATTTTTAAAATAAGTGACTTTAACTCATTTTGAAGGTTTCGCTCAATGATCTTTCCATCTAGTGAAAAGTCTAAAGCATTATTTTTTGTTGCCTCTGGTTCAAAGAAAGGTTGAAGTTTTTTCCAAGCTTCATTATCTCCAATCTTACCCAGAGATTGACCTGTTTGATCAAACCCGATATCAAGCTCTTCAAATTGATCCCAATTTCCAAGTTTAATCGCGGGTTTTAATATATCAATAAGGTAATTTGACTGTGCACCAACACTCATCTGCGCTCTATTAATTGCTTCAAAGTGATCTATATTCGTAATTTTAATCATAGTAACAACCTGAAGTTAGCGTTAAATGGACACAAGTGCATAATTCTGTGTAATACGAGGGTGGCGCCCACTTTGATTGAACCGTTTCCAAGCTTCTTCTAAAACATCAATGCTTGCCCCTTCGAGGGTGTACTCAAAAGCCTCAATCTTAGCTTGAACCTCTGGTTTGGCTGCTGGGTAATGCTCTAATGCTTCTTTTAAGACATCTATGAAGGAGATGAGTTTGTAAATTGAATTAGGTTCATCCACAGCTTTAGCTGATTTGCACTTATAGCAAATGTCAAACTCAGAACAAGGTAATGTTCTACCCATGGCCTTGTTTGTTGCGCGTTGCGTATTATTTCCTTCTTTCAAATTTTGTAATCCGTTGCACATTAGCCCGTTGGGGTTGGTTGGGGATTTTGTCTTTAACCATTCATCATGTGTCAGCATGTCAATGCCTAGTTTTTCTTTTATGTTCTGTTTTGCTTGCTCAAGGCTATTCCCTGTCGCGATGCGTTCAAGCACTTGTATTGCTTGAGAGATAATGTTTTTGTTAGTTCCAGAGTGTCCGTTAATGTAGTGTCTTTCAAGTGTTGTTAAGCTGTTTTGTAGTAAGTTTACTAAATGGGGTAAATAATGTTCACCATACTCTTGATAGCTTGTTGTTTCTCTAAATCGACTTGATTGCAAAGTAAGAAAATAATCATTTGCTTTGACGGACATGTATGTCATAAACCCTGAACTTATTGGGCTGAATCCTTCCCACTGCTTGGGGGCACCATTGAGAGTACCATATCTCAATAATAAACATTGCTGAGTTTTTGGTGCTAAGTCTGCTCTATCGTTTGCCCACTTTTCAATATCTTTTATTAGGGATAAATACTGTTTTGGTACATTAAAAAATCCTTTACTACCATCTGAATATGAGAATGAAACACGGATATTACCATCTTGATCTGTTTCAGAGTAAGTTAGGGGTAACAATGCCCCCTTGAGTGGTATGTTGGTAAAGCAAGATAAGATACAATAACTGATATCTAAGATGTTTTTTGTGTTTTTTCCCTTGCTCAATGGATAGGTGCTTTTATCAATATAAGAGCGACCCATATCATTAACTCTAACCTTTACCTTAATAGCATTACCTTCTAAAAATGAATAGAAAAGGTCACGAAACCATTGCATATTTAATATTCGATCTGAAGATACAAGGTTTAATTGTTTAACAAGGTGCTTGTTGATCTCCTTTATATTAAAGACATTTGATACTAAGCTTGCTGAGCCAAGTACATATAGTAAGTGTTGGCTGTTCCCATAAAGTAAAGATAGCTCAGATAACAGCTTAATAAATGTGACTCCAGATCTTTTTTCAACATCAAAGGCAGTCAAATCGTCCGTTTCGTTCGTGAGTGTGGCAGTGACATCTTTGTTTGCCCTTGCCTTAAAAGCTTTAACACTGACAGTCCGAAGTGTCTTATCTCGACTGTCTTGCTCAATCTTTATAGGGTGACACACTTCTAGTACAGTCGATTTATTTAAGGAGGTAAAATAGCAAAATAGGTGGTATGCAGCCCCCATTGCCATGTTAAAAGCACTGTATTTATTCACTTTTCCGTTTACTGGTTTAAGAGAAGTTGATATTTGTAACTCCTCAATGTGAGAATCAATGTTGATGGGCAGAAAAATCTTATCAGGCATTGCTGTGTTTTCTTTTTTGATTGCAACTAGCTGCGAAGCTAAACCAAAAAACAAGTCGCTTAATCGAGAAACAATTATTTGCTCATCACTATCCGAATAAGGTTTGAAAGGAACTTTTCGTGAATTGAATGGGCGATGTTGATGTCTCCAGCTTTCATTGTATGCACCACACCATGTTAGTGCAGTTATTATCCCTGATTGAATACTTACACAACTTGACTCTTTAAGGCCGATACTATCACCATGATTACGTTGCCAAAGACGTAAAGAGGGACTATACATTTTCACTTGGTGACGAAGTTCACCATCATTACCGCAATACTTGAGATACCCTTCTTGTGAGAATGGGTTTACTTCATGATAGCTACAGAATATGATATAAGCGCGCAACTTTTCGTAGTAAAAAGTTATTGATAAAACAGATTTCCCTACTTCCATGTACTTTCTAGCATTTTTAGCGAACTTTCGAATAAAGGGAAGTCGTGCCTTGATAAGTTCATTATTTGAGTCACAAGAGCGGTGAGAAAGGTGTGTAATATCCAAGTTATGATTTGTACGGTTAATAGAGTATTTAACTGGTATTACTAGTGTTAACGGTATTACATTACTTTTGACTCGAGTTGCCTTTGTCTTTTTTGAGCTTTTTGCTAACGGACTTTTAGCCATGTTACCACCTACCCTTTAATTTGCTATTTTTACGCTTAGCTGCAGAACGCTGCGAAGCCTTTTCATTCATTAATTTCACATATTTTTCAGTGATTGAAGTATTTGAATGGCCCATTAACGTTGCTAACTCACCCATCAAAAAGTCATACCCGACTTCGCGCTCTGCCGCTACAGTACGTAACCAGTTGGTTGCAAACGTAGACCGTAAATCATGGGGGCGGTAATACCATGTTGGCTCAATGCTTTTCAAATGTTGGCGTAATTCATTGAAATATTTTTCAAGTGTATTGTCTGAATACGGGATGCCTTTATTTGAGAGGAATAGGCTGTGAGTACAATCTAAAGCGTTTCCTGAATCGATAAGCTGATTACGCTTTGATGCGTTTTTTATTTGTTGCTTGCTAAACTTATAAATTTCCAGCTCTTCATAAATTGCAACCGGTACCTCTATTGTTCGGGGCTTATTAAATTTAGTTTCAGTGATTCTCACTGGGACAACGTCTAAACCTGATGTATCTATCTCCCCTATTTTATTTGCGGGAAAGTGTCGGAGTTCATCAATACGAAGGCCTGTTTCATTGGCAAGCCTAAACATTAATGAGAATGGAAGAGGCAAATAGGAAATATGTTCATAGAATAAGGAACAGTGCTTAACAGTCATGGGCTTTAGTTTTTTATGGGCTGGTGTTGAGTCTGTGCGAGGGAACATTTTCATTATGTTAGACATATCAATTTCACGAGTAGTTTTCGATTTAGCATGAGCCAATATGTCGTGTTGACTACTGCCTTCATTACTTCCTGAAGTGACTTTTGAATAATGTGTAACCACATGGTTTTGATCATTTTTTATGTAATGGCACTTTTGTAACCACTTATAAAAGCCAAGGACTGAGTTCATGTAGCTTTTAGCTGTGCTTAATGCAAAGGCTTCATTGCCCTGTGAGTTTCTATGACGACAATTTGCAAGTAGGAACTCAGCAAAGCGCCAAGGAGCGCCACTTTCTTCATATTTTGTAAGGCTTTTGTATGTGAGGTATTCAGGCGAAATAAGATTACCATTTTCATCGAGTTGTTCGCAATGTGTGCTATCTAGAAAGCGTGTGAAAGCAAGAAGTGCTTTGGCAATACTACTTGTATCCTTTACTTTATCTTCTCCTCTTAGCCTCGATACAAGGTAGAGTGATTGAGGGTAAACAATAGATCCATTAGAGGATAGAATTATGTTTGTTTTTTTGTTCTGGTTTCTTAGGTTTGAGGAGGTTAGAGACACGGATAAAGAAATATCACAGGTACCTTCGTGTAGTTGTTCTGTAAACTTAACTTTAGCTAGGGTATCAACCTCTATTTCTAGTAACCTAAAATCATATTCAATATTTTCAGTTTGATTATATAGCACAGCATATCCTTAATATCTTCTACTAAAATTAAGTATAATTTGTCATAGAAAATCATCAAGGTTATCGATCATATAAAATTATCAAGGTTAAACTTCTTTTCTCCCCATACGCCAAACGCATCTGCAACAGCATGGTCCTCATCGGATAACAGCGGAAAATTAAGTTCTTTTTTTAATACAAAGTTAGCCAACTTTTTTACCGGATCAGGGCTGATGCCAAAGACCACTGTATTGTGTGCTTCCAATTCACTTTTACTATCGCGTAAACCGCAAGCTTGAGTAATACAGCCAGGGGTCATTGCACGGGGGTAAAAGTAGACTAATACTTTTTTACCTGCTAAATCGGCGAGAGAAACAGGCTTATCTTGATCATCTTGTAGCGTAAAAAGTGGTGCTTTATCACCAGCAACTAATCTGTTCATTTTATCTTCTTATTGTAGTTTTAATTTAATTTTCGTCGTTTTAATGACAGTGTCATAGTGTCATAGTGTAATTGGGCTTACGTAACCTTCTGGTTTTAATGCTAATAGATCACAGTCTAATTGGTCAATAACCTGTTCTGCTGTATGTCCAAGTAAAGTTGCACTTAAACCTGAACGGCCAACGGTACCTAAAATAACTAACTCAGCCTCTATTTCGGTAGCAACATTACTGATCACATCTTCAGGTAACCCCTGTACTAAATGTGTTTGCGCATCTGCTATTTGATTTGCCTCTGCGTATTCGAGTAATGCCTCTTTGTGGAATTTCTTTAGTCCATCTTCGTAATTAATAGGGTCAAACTCAGGCAGCTCTAACATAATATTCATTGGTGGGCTCGGGTAAGCCGTCACAAGGTGAGTTTTGGCATTAATAATATCTGCCATCGCTTTACCCTCATCAATGATCTGTTTATTAAGGATATGATGTTCGTCATCTTGCATACTTTTACAATCAATCGCACACAGAATGTTGCCTTTTTCTGGCCACTCTTGGTGTTTAACGAGTAACAGTGGCACTGGGCATTTACGTAACAGATTCCAGTCCGTAGGCGTAAATAAAATAGCACTTAACTTTGAGTGTGGGTGGGTGGCTTTAACCACTAAATCATGGCCATTTTTCAAGACTTCGAGTATTGCTGCTTGGAAAGGGCGACTGTGCCAAACGACCACACTGTTAATGGTTATTCCTTCATTTTGGTAAGGTACTGCAATAGCATCTAACCACGCTTGGTTGTCTTTAATCACCAAGTGTTGCATCGCTTGTCGCTCATCAGCAGAGCTTAATGAAGTCATCTCATAGCTCAGGTCATAGCAACATAAAAATAGCGTCAGCGTGGTGCCTTTCTGCTTTTTAGCTATCTCTGTGGCTCTGGCTAATGCGGGTTGTAAGTCTTGGGTTGGATCGATAAAAACTAAAATATTTTGATATCTAAGCATAACCTGCCCCTATTAAAGAGAATCGTATACCTATAATTTAGATCAGAAGGGGGGAAATAGGTAGCCTTTTCATGATAGAAAAGGCTAATTTGTTAACTGCTTAATCTTTTTTCTTTGCGCCTGCAAGTTCTGCTAGCTTATCTTCATCTAAGATGCTGATGTATTTACCTTTAACTGCAATCATATCGCTTTTTTGAAAACGTCCTAATAAACGACTGATGGTTTCAACTGTTAGCCCTAAGTAGTTACCAATATCACCACGTGTCATTGATAATCTAAATTCTCGAGGAGAAAAGCCGCGTGCTGAAAAACGCGTTGATAAGTTATGAATAAATGAGGCGAGACGCTCTTCTGCATTCTTTTTAGAAAGCAGTAAAATCATGTTTTGATCACCAACGATTTCAGAACTCATCAAGCGTAAAATTTGCTGTCTTAACTTTGGCATACTAGTAGAAAGATTATCTAATGTATCGTAAGGAATTTCACAAATCATAGCTGTTTCTAGTGCTTGAGCAAAACTTGGATGCGTGCCATCACTAATAGCATCAAAACCAATCAGATCACCTGCTAGGTGGAATGCTGTTATCTGCTCATCACCTTGCTCTGTAATAGTATAAGATTTTAGCGTACCAGAACGAATTGCATATAAGCATTTCATGTCTTGTCCAGCTTTAAATATTTCTTGTCCTTTTTGAATCGGTTTCTTACGATCAATAATGCTATCTAAGCGTTCGAGCTCAGTTTCATTGAGTGAGTAAGGGATACATAATTGGCTGATACTACAATCTTGACAGCGAATTGCACAGCTACCAGCTTGTAAGCGCCCTGTATTACTTTTTTCCATAGTTTCCTATTTCCGATTCTTGATATAGGTCAAGTTTAACACTAAACATAAATGCTTTGCACTATTTCACAAAACTTAGTGTCAAACAGTGCTATGTTAAGATTAAAAGTGTGTGCTAGATTTGCTTGTTACCCCTTTGTTAATTGAGTTGTTGTATTGCAACATAAAAGGTGTGTAGGGCAAAAATGGTTAATAATAAGGCACTTACTGTACGGAAATAGCGGTGGTTAAGGGTTAACTTCAATTGTTGGGTGAGTGAGCCTACGGTAAGCATTGCAGGTAGTGTACCAATACCAAAACCTAACATAATGAGCGCGCCATTTTCTGCACTGCCGCTACTTGCCGCCCAAGAAAGCGTCGAGTAAACAAGGCCGCAGGGTAACCACCCCCATAGAAAGCCCAGTGGTAATGCAAATACGGGGTGTTTGAGGGGTAAAAAATATTGTGCAATCGGTTTAATATATTGCCAAATAGTTTGGCCTGCTTTTTCTAACACTAATAAACCAAACCATAAGCGTGAGATATATAGTGCCAACAACAGCATTAATATCGCGGCTACAATGCGCAGGTAGATTAAGGCCTCTTTCCCGCCAAAGAAGATAATCAGTGCACTACTGCTACCGGCAAAAATTGCACCTGCAAGTGAGTAACTACTTACCCTTCCTAAGTTATACAGTATAAGAGATATAAAAGAGGTGGCTTTGCTTTGTGTGCTATTAGCAGAAAAAGTGATTGCACTGGCTATCCCTGAACACATACCAAGGCAATGTCCTGCACCTAATAAACCTATCACTAGTGCAGCGATAAAGTCATTTATCATTATCAGGCTCATGTTTCTTTGCTGGTTGCTCTGACTCTAAATCTTCATCAAAGAGAATATTAATTCCTTCGCGATCTAAGTCTTCATACTGGTCTGATTTTACTGCCCAAAAAAATACGCACACAGCGATCGCTACAAATATCATTGCGATCGGGATCAATACATAGATGATGCTCATAATAAAACCTTTATTTAAGTAAACGTAATGAGTTACTAACCACAATTAAGGAGCTAAAGGACATACCAATAACCGCAATATAGGGAGGAACATGTCCTGTTATCGCAAGCGGAACAATAATTAAATTATAACCGATTGCCCAGCCAAGGTTTTCTTTAATAATCGTCGTGGTCTTTTGCGCTGTTTTACGGAGCGTGACTATTTTAGTTAGGTCTTCACCGAGCAAAATGACATCAGCACTATTCTTAGCGACATCGGTACCACTAGCAAGAGCAACTGATACGTGCGCACCAGCTAAAACCGGCGCATCGTTGATACCATCACCGACCATTAATACCTGCTGTGTTGCTTGTAGGGCTTTTAAATGGTCGAGCTTTCCTTCTGGTGTCACACCTTTGGTTACATGATCAAGGTTTAGCAGTGTTGCGACCTCTTCACTCTTGGCGGAGATATCACCAGTAAGCAGGGTTGTTTCAATATTGCTCTGTTGGCAATATTGACTGATTTTTTGAGCGCTTTTACGCAGTGTATCACCCAATTCGAAGCTTGCTATTAGTTGATCTCCTAATGTTAGGTAGATAACCAATTCCTTGCTATTCAAAGGATAGTTGATTGCACAAAACTGGGCATGGCCTAGTTTTAACTGTTTATCTTGGTAAGTCGCCTGTAACCCTTGACCTGGTATATTAATGACCTCAGATAAGCTAATACTATCTCTTTGTAATAAATTAAATGCCAGCGAAATAGGGTGTTCAGAAACTCTTTCTAATTGTGACGCAAGGTCGATACACAACTGCTTGCTAAAGTCTGCGTGTAAAGTGGTGTTAAGCAGCACAAAATCACCGTGCGTAAGAGTCCCTGTTTTATCAAACACCATATGCTCTATTTTGTTCACCGTCTCTAATACATGATGTTGCTTAATCAGAATACCTTGCTTGTTAAGATTCGCGGTTGCACAGGTAAGCGCGGTGGGTGTCGCGAGTGAGAGTGCACAGGGGCAGGTTGCGACTAATACAGACAGTGTTATCCAAAACGCTTGGTCGGGATCGATAAAGCGCCAACCGATGTAGGTGCATAGGGCGGTAATAAGCAGTGCGCCGACAAAATACCGTGAAACAAGATCCGCGACGACTTCGATATGGGGTTTATTCTGCTGTGCACTATCCTGTAGGTGGATAATATCGGCAATTAAGCTATTTTGAGCAAGCTTTTCAACACGAATGGTTAATGGGCTAGTGACATTCACCGTACCTGCAAAAACCGGGCTATCTTCACCTTTATGAACCGGTAAGTGTTCTCCGGTTAACATCGACTCTTCAATGTTACTGATGCCGGTTAATATGGTGCCATCAACAGGGATAGTTTCACCTGCTTTGACCAGAATAACTTGACCAATGGTTAATGTTTTAGCGGGGATAAGTGATTCAGTGTCTTGTTCAATGAGTGTCGCCATAGAGGGTAATAAACGTAGTAAATTACTGCTGGTTTCAGAGGCTTTACGACGTGCACGTAGTTCTAATAAACGACCCAACAATAATAAGAATGTGAACATCGAGATCGCTTCAAAATAGACCTCGCCAGTCTCCATAACAGTCGCATAAGCTGATGCGATGTAGGCGCCAAGCAATGCGATAGAGACAGGGATATCCATCCCTAAGGTACGATTGCGAATATTGCGCCATGCATTGATATAAAAGGGCTGTGCGCTGTAGAGTAGTACTGGCGTGGCAAGAATAAAGCTCACCCAGCGGAAGTAATGAATAAACTCCTCCTCCATGCCAAAAAACAGATCTGCATAAAGTGCGATCGCGAACATCATCACCTGCATAGTCGCAATACCCGCAAGCCCTAAACGGCGCAGGTAGGATTTTGCTTGTTTGGTATAAAGTGCTTCTTGTTGATTGATCTGGAAAGGGTAAGCTTTGTAACCTACCTTTTGCATTTCTGCGAGAATCGCACTGAGTTTAAGTTTATCGTTGTCCCAGCGAATCACTACACGATGTAGCGTGGTGTTCACATTGATAAACTGTAGTCCTGCTAACTGGCGTAATTGCTTCTCAATTAACCACGCACAAGCTGCACAAGTGATCCCTTCTACGGTGAGGGTTATTTCACTGAGATGTTCACTCTTTTTAACAAACTCCTCTTGAATCTGCTCGAGATCATAATGTGCGAGTTGAGTTAATTGTTCCGGTACAAGCGAAGCGCCTTTTTCAGCGGTTTCACTGCGATGATCATAATAGGACGTTAAGCCACTATCAACGATCGTTTGTGCTACCGCTTCACAACCCGGGCAACACATACGTTTATCTTCACCTTTAATCGTGACGCTGAAAAGCGTATCGCTTGGATTCGCCTCCCCACAGTGAAAACAGTGCGTTGCGCTGCTATTAATGTTACTTTTTTCAGTAGCCATTATAGTTTGAATGTATCACGCGGTAGAGTAATCGTTTTTTGTAAGCGCCAACTTTTATCGAAGGGTTCGATGCGTAATTTCCACTTTCCTGTTAAGTCTTGATCACTTTGAAACTGATAATCACCATTGGCATCGGCGGTTAACATCGCAGAAATGTCGCGTTCAGCAAGGGTTGAATGGTACAAAGAGAATGAGATTGAGCTTTTATCTGCCACGCCTTGTAAGCTGATAAGCAATTGCTTTTCTGTCTGTTTTACAGAAGCATGAATATTAAGTTCTTTGGCTTTATTGATCAGTGCAAAATCATTATTAATCGCTTTGCCTTCCGCGTAATAATCATCAACAACCATATGTGGTTTATTATCCATTGCGGTGAAAAGTAGGTTTACGGAACCAATCACGGCAACCATCGGTAAACCGATTAAAAACCAAGGCCAAAACTGTTTAAACCAACTTTTTTTATTATCTTTCATACTGACCCTAAATAGGTAGAAGGAGGAGAGGTAAACTTATCATTTAGAAGATTGTTTTTCCATAAAAAAAGCCTCGATAACGAGGCTTTTTATTGTTTGTTTGCGAGTGCTTACTTCTCTTGTGAGAGAGAGTATACAAATGCAGAAATAAGGTGAACTTTATCTTCGCCTAATACTTTAGCCCAGGCTGGCATCACACCATTACGACCGTTAGCAATAGTATCTTCAACGGCTTTACGTGAACCACCATATAACCAAATTTTATCGGTTAAATTAGGCGCACCCAGTGCATGATTACCTTTACCATCAGCGCCATGACAAGCTGCACAGATAACAAATTTCTCTTCACCGGCTTGTGCTTCAATTGCATTAACGCGACGACCACTAAGTTGCAGCACGTAGCTTGCTACTTCAGTGACACCTTGATCGCCACCTAATACATCTTTCCAAGCAGCCATAACGCCATTACGACCATGCATAATCGTGGCTTTAATCGTTTCTGCTTCACCACCATATAACCAATCATCATCGGTTAAATTCGGGAAACCTTTACTACCACGTGCATCTGAGCCATGACATTGCGCACAGTTTTGTAGATACAAACGTTGACCTACTTTTACCGCTTCTGGATCTTTAGCGATAAGCGTTAAATCTTTGTATTCACCCGATGGTTGATAAGCAAGCTCTTTAAAAACGGCACCAAACTTATCATCTGCGGCATTCATCTCACGTTGATATTGTGATTGTGATGTTTTAGCTAGCTCAGCTGATTCTTCTGGGTTCATGACGCTTTGCTCTGAACTTGTCCAATTTAATAAACCGTTATAATTTGCGGTAAATGTTGGAAAGGCAAAGCTATAAATCACTGCGATTACGATGGTAAACCAGAATAGACCCACCCACCATTTAGGTAGTGGGTTATTCATTTCTTGAATGCCATCAAACGTGTGTGGCATCGGTTCACCCTCTGGCACACCAGTATCATTTCTAGAGGTAAGTCTTAGCAGGATCGCACAACCAATAACAACAATTAGCGTAATGACTGAGATCCATATAGTCCAAAATAGGCTCATTATTTTTTAACTCCTGACTGTTTTCTGTTTTCACCATCTGTATTTGTTAAGTCCTGTGACTCATCAAAAATAGAGTTGGCAATATCATCAAACTGTTTTTTTTGTTTTTTACTGTATGCCCAAAAAATCAAAGCAACGAAGATGACGATTAAGAACAGAGTGTATAGTCCATTAAACGTTGCGAAATCCATAAAGCCTCCAGCAGCTTTAGTGCCTAGGTAACTAGGCACTTTTATCATTGTTTATTGAAATGCGTGACCGAGTGATTGCAGGTATGCGATCAATGCTTGCATTTCTGTTTTCCCTTCAACGGCCGCTTGTGCTCCGGCGATATCTTGATCAGTGTATGGCACACCAAAATTATCACGGAATATTTCAAGTTTACGTTGTGTGTCTTCACCAGTTAATACGTTTTCCATTAACCATGGGAAGCCGGGCATATTTGATTGTGGCACTACATCACGAGGGTTAATCAGGTGAACTTCATGCCAAGCATCAGAGTAACGTTGGCCTACACGTGCTAAATCTGGACCGGTACGTTTAGAACCCCATAGGAATGGATGTTCCCAAACGTGCTCACCAGCAACACTGTAATGACCGTAACGCTCTGTTTCCGCTCGGAAAGGGCGGATCATCTGGCTATGACAAGTATGACAACCTTCTTTAATGTAAATATCACGACCTTCCATCTCAAGTGCTGTGTAAGGACGTAATGTATCTACCGGCTCGTTGGTCTCTTTTTGGAATAAAAGAGGCGTGATTTGTGCTAGTCCACCAAAGCTAATTGCGACAATGATTAAGATAGCTAATAAACCAACATTTTTTTCAATAAATTCATGTTTCATAAATTACTCCCCAAGTTCTTGAGGTTTGATTGAGCCTTTTTCAGCTGTAATCGTTTTGTATGTATTGTAAGCCATGATGAGCATGCCTGATAAGAACACAAGACCGCCAAAGAAACGGATTGTGTAGAATGGGTATGACTTCTCTAATGACTCTACAAAGGTATAAGTTAATGTGCCATCGGCATTCACCGCTCTCCACATCAGACCTTGCATAACACCTGAGATCCACATTGCGACGATATATAACACTGTTCCGATCGTTGCCATCCAGAAATGTAGGTTAATCAATGCAACACTGTACATACCTTGTTGACCGAATAAACGTGGGATTAAGTGGTAAATAGCACCAATCGATACCATTGCAACCCAACCAAGTGCACCAGAGTGAACGTGACCTACCGTCCAGTCAGTGTAATGTGATAATGCATTAACCGTTTTAATCGCCATCATCGGGCCTTCAAAGGTAGACATACCGTAGAAAGACAGAGAAACAACGAGGAAACGTAGGATAGGATCGGTACGTAATTTATGCCAAGCACCAGATAACGTCATGATACCGTTGATCATGCCACCCCAAGATGGAGCAAACAGAATCAGTGACATCACCATACCTAACGATTGAGCCCAATCAGGTAGTGCTGTGTAGTGAAGGTGATGTGGGCCTGCCCAGATATAAACGGCAATCAATGCCCAAAAATGCACGATAGATAAACGGTAAGAGTAAACAGGGCGATTAGCTTGTTTAGGGACAAAGTAATACATCATGCCCAAGAAACCAGCTGTCAGCAAGAAACCAACGGCGTTGTGTCCGTACCACCACTGTACCATTGCATCTACTGCGCCTGCATAAATCGAGTAAGATTTCATGCTGCCCAATGAAACTGGGATTGCCATGCTGTTAACAATGTGTAAAACCGCAACGGTTAAGATAAATGCACCGAAGAACCAGTTTGCCACATAAATATGTGACGTTTTACGTATTGCCATGGTGCCGAAGAATACAATTGCATAGACAACCCAAACGGCGGTGATCAGTAGATCAATTGGCCATTCCAGTTCTGCATATTCTTTTGAGGTTGTGTAACCTAACGGCAGCGTGATAACGGCAGAAAGAATAACTAACTGCCATCCCCAAAATACGATAGAAGCAAGTGGTCCACCAAACAGCCTTGTTTGACAGGTACGTTGTACTACGTAGAAAGAGGTTGCCATTAATGCTGACGTACCAAATGCAAAAATAACGGCATTGGTATGTAGCGGACGTAAGCGGCTGTAAGTTAGCCAAGGCGTATCGAAATTTAAAGCGGGCCAGACGAGTTGTGCTGCAATTAGCACCCCAACAGCCATGCCTATAATACCCCATAAAATGGTGGTAAGTGTAAACTGACGAACAACTTTCATGTTGTAGTCAGGTTGAGTTATCGTTGCGGTTGTCATTATTGTGATTCCATGCATGTTTTATAATGTACGTCCGTGATGACGCAATAATAAGAATTAAATAAAGCAATTTTAAATAAAAAATTTAAGACGGCTTCACTTGTTCGGGAGTGTACGCGATAATAAAAAAAATGAATAGATTCGCGTTGATAATTTGTTAATAAAATACATTTTTATGTTAAGAAATGCGCGTTAACCACTATTTTCACAAGGAATTAAAATGTTAACAAAAGGCAGGTTGGCTCAATTATTGTTCATGCTTGGGGTTTTATTAGTGTTGTTTTTTTGGAGAACCTTTGATTTTTCTGAGCAAAATGAGGTTGTTGAGGTATCGCAACAAGTAGAAGAAAAGCAAAATATTAGTCTTTTACGTTGTGACTATCTAACCGCCTGTGAGTTTTTAACTGAGCAAGGAACGTTTTTATTGTCGGTTAAAAATTTGCCAATTAAGGCTGAAGAATGGATTGATTTTGAACTGTTATTACCAACCAAAAATATGGTTGTCAGTAAGGCTCAAATAGTCGGTAAAACGATGTTTATGGGCAGAATTCCAGTGACATTTAAACGATCTGAAGAGCAACTATTTAGTGCCAACACATTAGTCGGATCGTGTACAACAGCACAGATGATCTGGTCGTTAGAAATAACGGTTGATAATGGCGAGTTGCAAGAGTTGGTGAGCTTTGATTTTATGGTACAACGTTAGTTTTTAGTAACGAGGAGAGAATTATTTCTCCTCGTTTTGAGTAAACCTATTTAGCACTCGTAAAGCGTTTCTTGAGTAGGTGATCTGCAGAAATCGCACCGCCACCCCAAACGATATTCATTAGAATCATTGCTCCCCATAACTGATGGTCGTAAAATCCGCCTTCCCATAATACCGGGTAGGAGATAACGGCTGTAGCATTAACGGCAAACAGAGCTACCGACATAGGGCGAGTTAATAACCCTAGTATGATGAATATAGGTAAAATAAGCTCTGCAGCGGTGCCTAGATAAGCAGCCAACTCCCAAGGAATAATGGGAACTTGATACTCTTCCTCAAAAAGGTACAGCGTGCTATCCCAGGTGGTAATTTTTAAATATCCCGATTTTAAAAATATACTTGCCACCCAAAGGCGCGTAAAGAGTAGTAAGAGGGGCGTAAAGTAACAAAGCATCTTGTCGACGATTGATTGGTAAAGCTCAAATAATTTTTTCATCGTTTATCCTTAGTGATCGTGAATCCGTTAATTAGTTGTTTTTCTAATAATATGGGCAGTTGCTGGTGAAGGTCGACTGACACTTCTCCCAAGGTCTTTCCTGCAATTATCTGCTGCAGCAGTAAAAATTGTTGTTGGTTCAGAGAAATGAGTTCAATACGAAAATCAGGCTGTTTCTTTAAAGCCACATAACAAGCATTATTCAGGTCGCTTTCTACCACTGCATCAGCAATGATCATCTGATAAAGTTGACTTATATTTTGTTGGCTATCAAAAAGTGTTATTTGTGTAGCAACCTGGAATAGTAATTGGTTTAACTGATTTTCTGGCACCAATGCCAGCTGCGTGGTATCAAATTGTTTATCTTCCACTTCAGCATTACTGGTTTGTTCTAATAACCATTCAAAGCGCGCCATTTCAGCGATATAAGGCATTTCTGTTAGCTGAGGCAATGTGGCTAGATACTCGTTAAAACCTAAGCCGTAGGTCATTATGTTGTTCTCTAAGGGCGGGTTGTTTAATATAAATGCTCGGCTGACACTGTTAAAAAATTCTTCGCCCACTAATGCGCTAGTATGTTGGTAAGTGATTGCTAACGCTTCGGTTACGCCCATGATAAAACTGTTACGGTAAACCTGTAAACGCTGTAAAGGGGTAACAGATTGCGTCTCTTTAATAGCATCTGTTATATTATCATGCTGATAAAAAAGTGCCGCTGAAAACTGTGCTTGTAACTGATTTAATTTCATAGCGATACCTCTGCCATCAGCGATTTTTTTGATGCTTCATCTCGTATGGAGGTAGCTTTGCCTGCTTCACCAAGCAAAATATCAAGTGTTGGTAGTTCCACGTCCCATTCAATCAGGGTAACCGCATCGCTGTGAGTAGTATGGATATATTGCTGGTAAATATCCCAAACCGGCTGACTTACCAGGGTACTGTGGGTATCTATTAATAGGCGACTATTGTCTATTTTTTTTTCTGTATGCCCCGCTAAATGAATCTCCTGTACCGCACTATGATCAATAGCATCTAAGTATTTTTGTACTGAAAATTGTTGATTTATCGCACTCACATAGATGTTATTTAAATCTAATAACAAACCACAGCCAGTATGTTGACTTATATTATTAATAAATTCGGGCTCACTCATCTCGATGTTTTTATATTCTAAATAAGAAGAGGGGTTTTCGATCAAAATTTGACGTTGAAGATAGTCCTGTACTTGATTCACGTTATCGATAAAGCAATTAAGTGCTTCTTGGGTATAGGGAATGGGTAATAAGTCGTTAAAAAAATTTCCCTGTAATGAACACCAACTTAAATGGTCAGATATTAATGCCGGCTGAAACCGATCAACTAATGTTTTTAACTTTTTAAGGTGCTGTTTACTAATCGGTTCACTGCTACCTAACGATAAACCGATACCATGAAAGCTCATGGGATAATCCGGTGCTATCTGCTCAAGGTAATAGTAGTTTTTGCTGTGCGCATTAAAATAGTTCTCGCTGTGTATCTCTAAAAAGCCCACTTTAGGTTGGCTAGTTAAGACTGCTTGGTAATGCGGACTACGTAGTCCAATACCAACGGCTGATTTTTCTATTTTATTCACAATAATATTCCTTTTAAAAGGGGGACTTCTCCCCCTCTAATATTCGTTAGCTAATTAAGATTTAGGTTTTAAGCTACCGCCTGTTAACTTGCCGCATAATCCCTTTGGTACTGCGATAAATGCATCACCTTGGTTGTCAACTTTAGAAGTACCAGCGCATGAGCTGTTTTTGGTTGCACAATCATTTTGACCAGCGGCAGCAACGCCGTAACATTTCTCTTTTCCTGCTGCCATCGCAGGTGCTGAAACTAATGAACTACCTACAGCGATAAGTGTTGAAACTGTTGCTGCTAATGCTAAATTAGATTTTTTCATGAGATATTCCTTTGCAAGTTATTTAAACAATATGGTTGTATATAGGTATATACTTTTTCGTGACAATCACTAATAGATACCGTGTGAGCAGATAAAAAATTTCACATTTATTTAAATGTTTTTTAACATTGTAGCGGTAATACGTACAATAACCACCTATAAAGGAACTGAAAGCGTGGTAAATACAATAAGTTATAAGCATCCATCATCATGGTTAATTTGCGATATTGATGGCACCTTATTAGGTGGTAATAAAGAGCATGAACAAGCATTGATCGATTTTCTTCACCAGAACCCTACGGTGAATTTTGCAATCGCGACGGGCAGAGAGTTAAGCCATGCATTAAATGATCTAAAACATTTCCCCAAACCCAAGCTTGCTATCTGTGCGGTGGGATCTGAAATCTACTTTGATAATAGTCTCCTTGATAGTTGGATTACGCTGCAAGAAAACAACTGGGATAAAGAAGCGATTCATCAGCATATGCAAGATAAAGGTTTTGAGCTTGCACCGGATGAACAGCAGGGGCCTTTTAAGATAACTTATTTAGGCCACGACAAAGATCAACAGGCGAGTGAGTTGATCGCCTCATTTAAGCGTGAGGGCATTGCCTGTAAAGTTGTTTACTCCCATGATTGGTTTCTTGATATCTTGCCAGCCAATTCAGGCAAGGGTGAGGCGATTCTTCATTGGGCCGAAATGTTCTCTATTGAAAAAAAATCGATAGCAGTGGTTGGTGACTCAAGCAATGATATTGCAATGCTAGAACGTGATGAGCTTGGTTACCGAGCTGTGGTAGCAAATTACCGCGATGAACTAACCCCTTGGCTTGATAAAAACCCTAACACCATCAAATTAACAGCATCACATAGCGCAGGGGTGTTACAGTTAGCCAATTTACTGTCAGAAAAATTTTCCTTTAAAAATTGATAAATCAATCGTTTAAGAAATAGGAATGTATATAAATGAGTTTATTTTCTCGAAAGCGAAATAAAAGTGGCGATTCATCTGTCTCTATAGACATGAATAAAAAACTAGATATGGCCAGACAACAGAAACGCTACGAGGCATTAGTTAATGTCTTTAGTGCAGATCTCTATCGTTATGCTTATTGGATCTGTCATGATCCCGATATCGCACAGGATTTAGTACAAGAGACTTGCCTACGAGCATGGAAAAGCTTAGATAGCTTATTAGATGATAAGTCAGCTAAGGGGTGGTTGTTTACTATTTTAAGGCGTGAAAATGCACGCCGGTTTGAACGTAAACAGCATCCATTAGTTGATATCGCTGATCATGATGTCGCAGACAACTCTGACCTCAATCAAGAGATGGACAGTGAACTGCTAATTCGTAAGATATCAACATTATCAGATGAGTATAAAGAGCCACTTCTATTGCAATTAATAGCAGGGTTTAGTGCAGAAGAGATAGGGCAGCAGCTCGATTTGAATAAAAATACCGTTTTAACACGCTTATTTAGAGCGAAAAACCTATTAAAAAGTTCATTAACAAGTGTAACTACAAGTGAGGCGTCCCATGGATGATATTTTATTTCGTCATACCGCTACCGCAACACCTAACGATAAAAGTGACGATTTTTTACAGCGTTTAGCCGATTCTGATAAAGATAAAGCGATGGTCAAAGAGGCAAAGCAATTTGATGCCAACTTAAAAGCAATTTTAAAAGTCGATGTACCGGAAGGGTTAGCGGATAAAATTTTACTAGAGCAAAGTTTTGCGATAGAGAAAGAACGCATTATGAGTGGACGTTGGCATATTGCTATCGCTGCCTCAATTGCATTCATTGTTGGCATCACCTTGCCACTATTAAATAATTTTAGTCATTCCCCTTCAGATATTGGTGAAGTGGCGATGCAGCATGTACAAGCTGAATACTATTTTACCGCACAGTCCAATGAACGTGCGGATCTTAAAATGGTGAATGCTAAATTAGCGCGTTATGGTGCAAAAGCACACGGTGGATTAGGCGAGGTTACCTATGTTAATTATTGCAGCTTAGACGGTACACCTGCTTTACATATGGTGGTGCAGGGCGAAAAAGGCCAGATTACCGTGTTTATTGTCCCCGGGGATGCTGACTTTATTGAGACCAAACATTTTAATAACCAGCATTTGAAAGGCATAACAGAAAAAATGGGTAATGCGAATGTGGTTATTGTTGGTGAGCGCGATGAGTCTTTAAAGGCGATACGTAGCGCGATGGAAAACAATATTCATTGGGATATCTAAAATCGAACTATAAATAGACAAATAATGGCTATTTTAGGACTGGTTGCTTGAATTGTCGGCAACCAGTTTTTTTATCTGCCTTTTTTGTTGACAGAAACACAAGCAAAAAATATACTGCGCACGTCTTCAAGGTACTGCGGTTTAAAAACGAGTTCCATAAAAGACTTTAAAGAACAATTCCTCTTTAGCTCAGTTTGTAGAGCCATTGAGAACACTGTTAATTCATTACAACGGATTAACCTTGTAGAAAAGACAATTCCTCTTTAGCTCAGTTGGTAGAGCAACGGACTGTTAATCCGTGTGTCGCTGGTTCAAGCCCAGCAAGAGGAGCCACATTTAGCCACTTTTGATATTTTCGAAAGTAGCGAGTCGTAAGACTTAAAATAACAACTTCATAATTGAAGTTGTAGAAAAAGACAATTCCTCTTTAGCTCAGTTGGTAGAGCAACGGACTGTTAATCCGTGTGTCGCTGGTTCAAGCCCAGCAAGAGGAGCCACATTTAGTTATTTTTGAAATTTTGAAAGTAACGAGTCGTAAGACTTAAAAAGAACAATTCCTCTTTAGCTCAGTTGGTAGAGCAACGGACTGTTAATCCGTGTGTCGCTGGTTCAAGCCCAGCAAGAGGAGCCACATTTAGCCACTTTTGATATTTTCGAAAGTAGCGAGTCGTAAGACTTAAAATAACAACTTCATAATTGAAGTTGTAGAAAAAGACAATTCCTCTTTAGCTCAGTTGGTAGAGCAACGGACTGTTAATCCGTGTGTCGCTGGTTCAAGCCCAGCAAGAGGAGCCACATTAAAAAGCCTGAATTTTTATTCAGGCTTTTTTTTGTCTAAAATTTAGTTTGGCTGAGTAGATGTGCTCTTTAGACAGCAAGAAAAGGTTAATAACCTTTTCTGAGAAGCTTGCAAAGTATTGTTGACCAACGCGTATTGCGTCGCTGGTTCAAGCCCAGCAAGAGGAGCCACATTAAAAAGCCTGAATTTTTATTCAGGCTTTTTTTGTCTAAAATTTAGTTTGGCTAAGTAGATATGCTCTTTAGACAGCAAGAAAAGGTTAATAACCTTTTCTGAGAAGCTTGCAAAGTATTGTTGACCAATGCGTATTGTGTCGCTGGTTCAAGCCCAGCAAGAGGAGCCACATTAAAAAGGCTGAACATTTGTTCGGGCTTTTTTTTGTCTAAAATTTAGAGTGCACTTTATGAGTTGCATATTTTCCTAGTAATTTATTTGAATCATAAATAATTTGTTGTTCAAAATGTCGTGGTTTTTGCAGAATTAGTTGCAGTTTGAAGCGACTCAAATGAAGAAGGCTAATTATTTATTTTTAAAATATAACAATTAGTTAGGATATTGATGAGTGGATGGGTTTAATGACTTATTAAATTAATTCGCTAATAAAATTAAGTTGTCTCTAGTTTAAACTGGCTTTTATGAGAGGTTTATTACAGATATTAATAACCAGAACAGTTGTTAATTGGGGGGGGGATAAGTTAGGATCATGAAGGATTTTTTTAATTACAACATTTTAATAACGGAATAGAGGCTTCAATGGAACTGATTCAAAATCATGTCACTGCATTGGTAACAAGTGCAGATACATTATTTATACTTTTAGGTGCAATCATGGTATTTGCCATGCATGCAGGTTTTGCTTTTTTAGAGGTGGGTACTGTCCGCCATAAGAATCAAGTAAATGCCTTAGTTAAAATCATGTCGGATTTTGGTGTATCCGCATTAGTTTATTTCTTTTTTGGCTACTGGCTTGCGTATGGTGTTACCTTTTTTGATAGCGCTTCCGTGCTTGCTGAAAATAATGGTTATGAATTAGTTAAATTTTTCTTCTTAATGACCTTTGCTGCTGCTATCCCTGCGATTATCTCTGGCGGTGTTGCAGAACGTGCAAAATTTAATCCGATGCTAATTGCTGCTGCATTATGTGTTGGCGTTGTTTACCCCTTCTTTGAAGGTCTCATTTGGAATGGCAATTATGGTTTTCAAGCTTGGTTAGAAAGTAGCTTTGGTGCTTCATTTCATGACTTTGCGGGCTCAATCGTTGTACACGCTGTCGGTGGTTGGATTGCTTTTGCCGCTATCATTGTACTAGGAAGCCGAAACGGACGTTACCGTGGCGGTAAAGTGGTTGCATTTGCACCATCAAATATCCCATTATTAGCATTAGGTGCGTGGATATTATCAATCGGTTGGTTTGGTTTTAACGTGATGTCTGCACAGGCGATAGAAGGTATCAGTGGCCTAGTCGCAATGAACTCTCTGATGGCGATGGTTGGCGGTATTATCAGCTCGCTAGTGATTGGTAAAAAAGATCCAGGTTTCATCCATAATGGACCATTAGCAGGTTTAGTTGCTGTATGTGCGGGTTCTGACATCATGCATCCTATGGGGGCCTTAGTGACTGGTTTAGTCGCTGGTGGATTATTTGTTTGGTTATTTATTTACGTACAAAAGAAATTTTCGCACTTCGATGATGTGTTAGGTGTGTGGCCATTGCACGGCGTGTGTGGTTTATGGGGCGGTATCGCTGCAGGTATCTTCGGTTTAGAAACGTTTGGTGGTTTGGGCGGTGTTAGTTTCATTAGTCAGCTAATCGGTTCACTGGCAGGTATTGCAGTTGCATTAATTGGTGGTTTCCTTGTTTATAAAGGAGTGAATCAGTTTATGCCAATTCGTCTTAGCGAAGAAGATGAGTTTAATGGCGCAGATGTCTCTATCCATAAAATCGGCGCAACTAACTTAACCAATAAGTAATCGCATATAAGTTTTTTAATAGGGTGGTAAATGAAAGTTTATCGCCCTTTTTTATGGGCGCTATGACACAAATAGCGAAGTCAGTCGCATCTAAATAACAACTGATGTTGTTATCAACAAAAAGATGATTTATCGCAGTGATTATGGATAATATTCTGTTATAAAAAATATTTACACTTACAGAAGGTTAATAATATGAAAGTTATTGAAGTGAAACACCCACTAATCCAACATAAAATTGGTTTAATGAGAAAAGCAGAAATAAGCACTAAACATTTTCGCGAACTTGCGCGTGAAGTTTCAAGCTTGTTAACCTATGAAGCAACAAAAGATCTTGCTGTAGAAACCGTGACGATTGATGGTTGGGATGGCAAGGTTGAGATTGAACAGATTCAAGGTAAAAAAGCGACGGTTGTGCCTATTTTACGTGCTGGTCTTGGTATGATGGATGGCGTTTTAGAACATATGCCAAGCGCTAAAATTAGTGTTGTTGGTATTTATCGTGATGAAGAAACGTTAGAGCCTGTACCGTACTTTCAAAAACTAGTTAGCCAAATTGATCAACGTTTAGTATTAGCGGTAGACCCAATGCTTGCAACGGGTGGTTCGATGATTTCTACGTTAGATCTTATTAAAGAGCACGGCGGCACCAATATTAAAGTGCTTATTTTAGTGGCGGCACCAGAAGGCTTAAAAGCATTAGAAGCAGCACATCCTGATATTGAAGTTTACACTGCTTCAATTGATTCTCACCTAAATGAAAAAGGTTATATCGTGCCTGGTCTAGGTGATGCTGGCGACAAAATTTTTGGAACTAAATAATGACCGCTAAAAATACGTCTGAGCAAAGTATGACGGCAGAAGATAATATTACGACCGAACAACCTATTGAAGATTTCACTGCGAATCTTAATACTCCGCAGCAGATATTAGCGGGGGGGCAAATGTTATTTGTCGCCTTTGGTGCATTAGTATTAATGCCGCTGATCACTGGTTTAGATCCGAATGTTGCGCTATTTACCGCAGGTATTGGTACGTTACTTTTCCATTTGGTCACAAAAGGGCAAGTACCTATCTTCTTAGCCTCATCCTTTGCGTTTGTTGCACCGATCGCTTATGGCATACAAACCTGGGGTATTCCAGGAACCATGTCAGGGCTATTTGTCGCTGGTGTTGTTTATATGCTAATGGCCTACGCAGTAAAACTACGTGGCGTTGATTTTATCCATCGTTTATTGCCGCCAGTCGTTGTTGGACCTGTAATCATGGTGATCGGTCTAGGCTTAGCGCCAATGGCTGTTAATATGGCTATTGGTAAATCGGGTGATGGTGGTTTTGTACTCATTGAGCATAATACCGCGTTAATTATTTCGATCTCTGCTTTGTTGACCACACTATTAGTATCGACCTTAGCAAAGGGCGTATTTAAATTAGTGCCTATTTTTGCAGGTGTTATTGTTGGTTATAGCTTGTCGTTGTTCTTTGGGGTGGTCGATTTTTCCCCAATTGCTGCAGCACCTTGGTTTAGTATGCCAGAGTTTGTTGCACCAGAATGGAATTGGCATGCGATCCTATTTATGATTCCTGTGGCTATTGCACCTGCAGTTGAACACGTTGGTGATGTTTTAGCGATCAGTAACGTAACCGGTAAAGATTACCTTAAAAAACCGGGTTTACACCGTACTCTGTTTGGTGATGGTTTAGCAACAAGTGCTTCATCGCTTTTTGGTGGACCACCTAACACTACCTACAGTGAAGTAACGGGTGCAGTAATGCTGACACGTAACTTTAACCCGAAAATAATGATGTGGGCTGCGGTTATCGCTATCTGCTTAGCATTTGTGGGTAAGTTTGGCGCTGTATTACAAACCATTCCGGTTGCGGTAATGGGTGGTATTATGATCTTACTGTTTGGTACGATTGCATCGGTTGGTCTAAATACACTAATTCGTAATCAAGTTGACCTTTCTAATGCGAAAAACCTATGTATTGTTTCTGTTACGCTTATTTTTGGTATCGGCGGCATGGCATTTGGTTTTGGTGCATTTAGCCTACAAGGCGTAAGCTTATGTGGATTAGTTGCTATCGCAATGAATATGCTACTGCCGCAAATTAACAAAGAAGTTAAGCATACACCGAAGGGGTAAAACATAGCGGTTAGTTATTAGCTGTCAGCTATTAGTAAAACAGTTGACAGTTTTTGTTTTTCCGCTGACCGGAACTGAAACACGTCGGGCTAAAGCCGCGACCTACAGAGAAGCGGGTTTTCGTAGGTCGGCGATTTATCCCGACACGCCAACGGCGCTGTTTTATGTTTTGATTTTACTAATTGCTAACAACTGCTTTTACAAAATCTGTCGGGCTAAAGCCACGATCTACAGAGAAACTGTATTTCGTAGGTCGGCGATGTATCCCGACACGCCAACTGCGCTGTTTTGATTTTACTAATTGCTAACAACTGCTTTTACAAAACCTGTCGGGCTAAAGCCACGACCTACAGGCAAACGGGTTTTCGTAGGTCGGCGATTTATCCCGACACGCCAACGGCGGTGTTTTGTGTTTTGATTTTACTAATTACTGATGACTAACAACTTTTTTTAGCCTTTGACCTTACTGATCGCTGACAGCTAAAAGCTAACAACTGCATTACACAACCGTCGGGCTAAAGCCGCGACCTACAGGGAACTGCTTTTTAAAACTAACCGCTTCTTTTCTTCCTTGAAAGCCGTTCTTTTTATCGTCAATTCACCGCTTTTATATGCTATTATGTGCGCCTATTTTAATCCGCTACTTTTATAGCATTAAAGGACTAGGTGCATTCAGTATGATTCCCAATTTAAGCCACAATGAAAATATCAAGCAAGACTATTTTGCCTTCTTAAAAGCGTTACTTAATACCAATTATAACGGCGAAATTGCAAAAAGTTATGCAAGTCGTTTAGCGGTTGCTACTGATAATAGTGTTTATCAGTGGTTACCACAGGCAATTATATTTCCGAAGTCGACCAATGATATCGTTGAAATTTGTAAATTAGCACAATCAAAAGCGTTTTCTGATATTCGTTTTTCACCTCGTGGTGGCGGTACAGGTACTAATGGCCAATCATTAACCGATGGCATTGTGTTAGACCTGTCTAAGTTTATGAACCAGATTCTAGAATTAAATCAAGATGAATGCTGGGTGCGTGTACAGACGGGCGTAGTAAAAGATCAGCTCAATGCATTCTTAAAACCACATGGTTTGTTTTTCTCTCCAGAGCTATCTACCAGTAACCGTGCAACCATTGGTGGCATGATAAGCAATGATGCTTCAGGTCAAGGTTCACTGACCTACGGTAAAACCAGCGATCATGTGTTAGGGCTTAAATCTGTATTAATTAACGGCGAAGTTTTAGATAGCACACCTATCTCAGGCGCTGAATTAGTTGCACAAAGTGAACGTAAAGATGCAATCGGTACTATTTATCGCCAAGTGATAGCAACCAGTGAATCTAAACAGGCGCAAATTGAGGCTGGCTTTCCAAAGTTAAACCGATTTTTAACCGGTTACGACCTCAAACATGTCTACGATGCACAAACGGGTACGGTTGATCTATCACGAATCCTATGTGGCTCTGAAGGTTCATTAGCATTCATTACTGAAGCTAAGTTACATATTCAAAAAATTCCCACTTACCGTACTCTGGTTAATATTAAATACGATAGCTTTCAGTCGGCCTTGAAAAATGCACCATTCCTAGTGGATGCAAAAGCGTTGTCGGTTGAAACGGTCGACTCGACAGTACTCAATATCGCTAAGCAAGATATCGTTTGGCATAGTATTAGTGAGCTGATTAAAGACGTACCAAATAAAGTGATGGATGGCATCAATATTGTTGAATTTGTTGAAGAAGATGAAACGATTCAAGTCGATAAAGTAGCCGCATTAACCAAGCAACTCGATAAACTGATCGCTGATCAAGAAGCGGGCATTATTGGTTATCAAGTTTGTGATCAACTTGGTGATATCAATAAAATTTATGGCATGCGAAAAAAAGCGGTGGGGTTATTAGGCAAAACAACGTCAAGTGCGAAACCATTACCCTTTGCCGAAGATACCTGTGTACCACCAGAAAATTTAGCGGATTACATTAATGAGTTTCGCCAACTGCTTGATGATAAAGGTTTGCGTTACGGTATGTTTGGTCACGTTGATACGGGTGTATTGCACGTACGTCCTGCACTGGATCTGTGTGACCCGTCGCAGGAAGTGTTGATGCGTGAAATATCAGACAAAGTAGTCGCTTTAACGGCTAAATATAAAGGCTTGATGTGGGGCGAGCATGGTAAAGGGTTCCGTAGTGAATATGGCCCAGAGTTCTTTGGTGATGAGCTATTTACTGAACTACGCAAAATCAAAGCAGCGTTTGATCCAAACAATCGTGTCAATCCAGGTAAAATCTGTACACCACTTGATTCAAGCGAGCAGTTAGTCAGTGTTGATGCGGTTAAACGTGGTACTTTTGATCGTCAAATTCCGATTGAAGTACGTGAAAGTTATACTCAAGCACTGGATTGTAACGGTAACGGACTCTGCTTTAACTACGATACTAAATCACCAATGTGTCCGTCGGTGAAAGTCACCAGTGACCGTGTGCATTCGCCAAAAGGGCGTGCGGGTTTGATGCGTGAGTGGTTACGTCAGCTAGCGAATAACGATATCGATGTATTGCAGCTAGAAGATGATCTCTATGCAGGTAAAAATGCCAGTGTATTCAGCAAGTTTAAGAATAGCTTGGGAAAAAACAAAGGTGAATACGACTTCTCTCATGAAGTAATGGAAGCGATGCAGGGCTGTTTAGCGTGTAAAGCGTGTTCTAGTCAGTGTCCAATTCAAGTCGACGTACCAACGTTCCGTGCACGTTTCATGTTCTTATATCACGGTCGTTACCTGCGTCCTTTAAAAGATTATTTTGTTGCATATGTCGAGCAATATGCGCCATTAATGGGTAAGATGCCGCGCTTCTTCAACTTCTTTATGAAAATGAAGATAACGGCGACATTAACCGAAAAATTTGTTGGTATGGTGGATATCCCACTGCTTTCATCGCCGACATTAAAAGCGTCATTACAAAAAGAGACCATCACTGAGTTTAACTTAGAAAAATTACAAGCATTAACGCCGATAGAGCGTGAGGGCTATGTACTGATCGTACAGGACCCGTTCACCACCTACTATGATGCTGATGTGGTGCGAGATTTAATATTAACGGTTAAAAAACTGGGTTATAAGCCGGTTTTATTACCCTTCAAACCGAACGGTAAACCACAACATATTAAAGGTTTCCTAGATAAGTTTGCTAAAACAACCAAAGACTCTGCACAATTCTTAAATCAGATGGCGGAGTTGAATATCCCAATGGTGGGGACTGATCCGGCAATGGTGCTATGCTACCGTGATGAATATAAACAAGCATTAGGTAAAGCACGTGGTGAGTTTAATGTGCAGTTATTCCAAGAGTGGTTATTACCACGCTTAAAAGGCAGCGCTAAAGCGATAACGGATAAACAGTACTACCTATTTGCTCATTGTACAGAAACAACCGCTGAGCCAACCTCTTCTGGAGATTGGGCTAAAATATTTACCCATTATGGTGCTAATTTCACTGATGTGCCTGTGGGTTGTTGTGGTATGGCCGGCACCTTTGGTCACGATGCAGGGAAAGTTGAGCAATCAAAAGCGATTTATAGTTTAAGTTGGGAATCAGAGATTGCTAAACGAGAGCGTAGCAGCTGTTTAGCAACGGGTTACTCATGTCGTAGCCAAGTAAAACGTATTGAGGGTGAGGTGTTAAAACACCCAGTACAAGCACTGCTAGAGATACTATAGTTTTCTCTTTTTACGAGGTTATGTATGTCAATTTGGAAAAAAAATAGCTCATTAGAACGACTCAATGAGTTAAGTGAAAATACGATTATCTCGCTATTAGGGATTGAATATACCCAAATTGGCGATGATTTTTTGCAAGCGACAATGCCTGTTGATAGCCGTACTCACCAGCCCCATGGTTTATTACATGGTGGTGCATCGGTGGTATTGGCTGAAACATTAGGCAGCGTCGCAGGTAATTTAGCGGTGTCAGCGAACAAGGTTTGTGTTGGTTTAGAGGTTAATGCCAATCACCTACGTAGCGTCAAAAGTGGCGTTGTCATTGGCACTGCAAAAGCAATTCGAATCGGTCGTACCGTACAGGTATGGCAGATAGAGATAAAAAATGAAAAAGAGCAATTAATCTGCACCTCGCGTTTAACGTTAGCTGTAATACCTGCTCCTCAATAAATAAAAAGAGAAATATTATGATAAAAATTGGTGCTTATAACGAACTTAAGATCATCAAACAGGTTGATTTTGGTTTTTACCTAGATGGCTTTGCAGAGGGTGAGATCTTATTACCACGCCGTTATACAACCGATGAGATGCAGATTGGTGATACGGTTAATGTGTTTTTATACTTTGATTCAGAAGATCGCCTAATCGCAACAACCCAGCGCGCTAAAGCGGAGGTTAATAAGTTTGCTTCACTAAAAGTGATTGATACAAACCGTGCAGGTGCATTTTTAGATTGGGGCTTACCAAAAGATTTACTGGTACCGTTTAATCAGCAAAAAATCCCAATGAAAGAAGGTTACGGTTATATTGTTTATGTTTATCAAGATGATATCAGTGAGCGTTTAGTCGCTTCTTCAAAGCTAGATCGTTTTGTTGACAACGAACCTGCGACTTACCAAGTTGGTGATAAAGTTGACCTGCTCATCGCAGATAAAACTGATTTAGGCTTTAAAGCCATTATCAATGATAAACACTGGGGTGTATTGTTTGAAAGCGAAGTGTTTGGTGATATGGGCATTGGTAAACAATGTAAAGGGTTCATCAAGCAAGTGCGTGAAGATGGCAAACTGGACGTAGGTCTAACGAAAGTAGGGTATGCCAAGGTTGATGCATTAGCTGAGCGTATCCTACAAAGCTTGAAGCAGAATCAAGGTTTCTTACCTCTGCATGATAAAAGCACGCCAGATCAAATCGCTAAAATATTGAAAATGAGTAAAGCCAATTTTAAGAAATCAATTGGTCAACTATATCGTAAAAAGTTAATAACAATTGAGCATAATGGCATTCGAATCAACGAATAACGTGCGAAGTGGATAAAAAAGTGATATTTTAGTTTTTAGTCATTTTATAATATTTGTAAGAGTTTGTAATTTTTCTAATCATCTAACAATAATGGATAAGAGAGTATCATGATAAAAAAATGTTTATTTCCTGCTGCGGGTTACGGCACACGTTTCCTACCTGCAACAAAATCGATGCCTAAAGAGATGATGCCTCTCGTTAACAAACCACTTATCGAGTTTGGAGTTGATGAAGCATTAGAAGCGGGTATGACTGGCATGGGAATTGTGGTTGGTCGAGGTAAGCACTCGATATCAGATCATTTTGACCATAACTATGAATTAGAGAATGAAATTAGCGGTACACCAAAAGAAGAAAAGCTAAATGATATTCGTAAAATAATGGAGAGTGCACGCTTCTCTTTTATCCGTCAGCGTCAAATGAAAGGGCTAGGACATGCCATTTTAATTGGTAAAGAGCTGATTGGTGATGAACCTTTTGCTGTGGTACTTGCTGATGACTTATGTATCAATCAAGAAGGCGATGGCGTCTTAAAACAGATGACTGCATTATATGAGCAATTCCGTTGTTCAATTATCGCGGTTGAAGAAGTCCCTGAAGATGAAATCCATAAATACGGTGTGATCAAAGGCTCTATGATAAGAGACGATATCTTCCGTGTAGATGATATGGTTGAAAAACCTGCACCGGGTACGGCGCCAAGTAACCTTGCAATTATCGGACGTTATATCTTAACACCTGATATCTTTGATATTATTGAGCAAACACCTCCTGGTAAAGGTGGTGAGATTCAAATCACTGATGCACTTCTAGAGCAAGCTAAACGTGGTTGTGTGTTAGCTTATAAATTTAAAGGTAAACGTTTTGACTGCGGTAGCGTACCAGGTTACATCGAAGCGACTAACTTTGTTTATGAGAACCTATACAAAGAGTAAATCTCTTTTGTAGGAATCGTATAAAATATTTTAAAGCCCGATTTATTCGGGTTTTTTTTCGACTATTTTATCTCTTTCGTAGTTTGTCTCATCGGCCTAAAGGCGGGACCTACATTGGTATTACTTGTGTTTTTTCTGCCATAAAAAAAGCGCCTATCCCAAAGGAATAAGCGCTTATTTAAGAAGTTAGCTGACAGCTAATTCCTACATAATACGTTGACCTGGTTTAGCACCATCATCTGGGTTTAATATATGGATATCTTCGCCGCCAGGGCCAGCTGCTAGTACCATGCCTTCAGACATGCCAAACTTCATCTTACGTGGTGCAAGGTTTGCTACCATCACCGTTAGCTTGCCTTCTAAGTCTTCAGGGTTATATGCGGATTTAATACCAGCAAATACCGTACGCGTTTCGCCACCCAAATCTAAGGTTAGTTTAAGTAGTTTATTCGCTTTTGGCACATGCTCTGCTTTTGCGATTAGTGCAACACGTAAGTCTGTTTTAGCAAAAGTATCAAAATCAATTTCAGGCGCTAGTGGCTCTTTATCAAGCTCTGATTTTGACGCTTCAAGTTCTGCTGCAATAACAGCTGCTTTAGCGGCTTTGTCAGCTTCAATGCTGTCTTTTGAGCTTTCAACCATCGCATCAACTTTCTTAGTATCGATACGTTGGAATAAAGCTTTAAACTTATTAATCTTATGACCAGAAAGTGGTGTTGCAATTACTTGCCAATCTAATGTTTCAGCAAGGAACTCTTCACTGCGTGCAGCTAGTTTTGGCATAATTGGTTTCAGGTAAGTCATCAATACGCGGAACAGGTTAATACCCATTGAGCAGATCTCTTGAACCTCTAACTCTTTACCTTCAACTTTTGCTAGTGCCCACGGTGCTTTGTCATCGATGTATTTGTTAGCAAGATCAGCAAGGCCCATGATTTCACGGATAGCACGTGCAAACTCACGTTTCTCAAATAGCTCAGCAATTGAAGTGCCACCATCAACAAACTGTTGGTATAACTCTGGCTCTGCAACCGTTTCTGATAACTGGCCATCATATTTCTTCGCGATGAAACCGGCAGTACGAGATGCCAAGTTAACCAGCTTATTAACCACGTCAGTATTTACACGTTGTGTAAAGTCTTCAAGGTTAAGGTCTAAGTCATCAATCTTGCTAGTTAATTTAGCTGCATAATAATAACGTAGACATTCAGGATCTAAGTTCTCAAGGTAAGTACTCGCTTTGATGAACGTCCCTTTAGACTTAGACATCTTCGCGCCATTTACGGTGACATAACCGTGTACATTAACCGCTGTTGGTTTACGGTAACCCGCACCCTCTAATACTGCAGGCCAGAATAGGCTGTGGAAGTTAACGATGTCTTTACCGATGAAATGGTATAGCTCAGTCTCGCTATTTAATTTCCAGTACTCATCAAAGTCTAAACCTTCAGTTCTATCACATAGGTTTTTGAAGCTACCCATGTAACCGATAGGAGCATCTAGCCAAACGTAGAAGTATTTGCCTGGCGCATCTGGAATCTCGAAACCAAAGTAAGGTGCATCACGGGTGATATCCCATTGTTTAAGACCAAATTCAAACCATTCAGCAACTTTGTTCGCCATTTCAGATTGAAGTGAACCAGATTTAGTCCAAACCTTTAACATATCTTCAAATTGTGGAAGATCGAAAAAGAAATGTTCAGTATCTTTCATGATAGGTGTCGCGCCAGATACCGCAGATTTAGGATTAATCATCTCTGTTGGGCTATAAGTTGCACCACAGTTATCACAATTATCGCCGTATTGATCTTCTGACTTACACTTAGGGCAAGTACCTTTTACGAAACGGTCTGGTAAAAACATCTCTTTTTCAGGGTCAAATAGCTGAGAAATCGTTCTTGTTTTGATAAAACCATTTTCGCGTAAGGTAATATAAATTTGTGAAGAAAGTGCTTTGTTTTCTTCACTGTGCGTTGAATGGTAGTTATCAAAGCTGATGTCAAAACCACTAAAATCACTTTCGTGTGAGGCTTTAATATCGCTGATCATCTGCTCAGGCGTAATACCCATCTCGTTTGCTTTCAGCATGATAGGCGTACCGTGTGCATCATCTGCACAGATAAAATGAACCTTGTTGCCACGTAGGCGTTGGAAACGAACCCAAATATCTGCTTGTACATGCTCTAACATGTGCCCTAAATGGATTGGGCCGTTAGCATAAGGCAGTGCGCAGGTAACAAGGATTTTACGATCTTGATTTGCCATTTTGAGGTTATTCCTATTTAAGCAGTGAACAATTTTAAGGGGGCAATTCTACCCAATTCAGCACTTAAAGCCCACTGTTAAATTGGGGAGGATATTATATTTGACGGGCTAAAGCTGCGGCATACAAATTCCGCCTGTAGGTCGGCGATTTATCCCGACACGCCAACGGCGCAGTTTTGATTTTGAACTTACTAATAACTAACAGCTGCTTTTAATTTGTCGGGCTAAATCCACGACCTACAGGCCAATGGTTTTAGTAGCTTCATGATAATTGTCGGGCTAAAGTCACTACCTAAAAATACCATCTGTAGGTCGGCGATTTATCCCGACACGCCAACGGCACAGTTTTGATTTTGAACTTACTAACCGCTAATAACTAACAGCTGCTTTTAATTTGTCGGGCTAAAGCCACGACCTACAGGGCAATGGTTTTAGTAGTTTCATGATAATTGTCGGGCTAAAGTCGCGGCATACAAATTCCGCCTGTAGGTCGGCGATTTATCCCGACACGCCAACGGCGCAGTTTTGATTTTGAACTTACTAACTACTAACAGCTGCTTTTAATTTGTCGGGCTAAAGCCACGACCTACAGGAGAATTAGATTTTCGTAAGTTACTCTGCAAGCCAACAAAAATCCCATGCAATGATTGATTACGCAGATATTATTTTTTGCTAAACTGATTACCTGCTATTACTTCCACTTAGGATTGTTATGTTATTTAAAAAAACTAGCTTACAAGATAAAATTTTTGCTCTGCTTAGCGATGCAGGAAATGACGTTGTGCTTAAAAAACTAAAGCAAGATAAACGACTCTCTTTTGATGATAAATCATCAACATTAACAATTAACTTACCCTTTTATGCACCACTTTGGGAGGCAGAATTACAACAGAAGAATACAACTAAGATTCATAAACTACTTGGCAAAACGCTCAATTGGGATATTCAGCATGATGTCATTGCGCTGCAAAGTACAAGCGCAACCACTTCTCTTGAAAAGATTAAAAATATTATCGTTGTAGCATCAGGGAAAGGTGGTGTTGGTAAATCGACAGTCAGTGTCAACCTTGCTTTAGCGCTGGCTGAAAATGGTGCCAACGTGGGTATTTTAGATGCGGATATCTATGGCCCCTCAATGCCGACACTATTAGGTGTAAAAGACGCAAAGCCAAGTAGTGCCGATGGCAAGCTAATGTTGCCTATTGAAGCACATGGTATTGTTTGTAATAGCATCGGTTTTTTAGTGGCAGAGGAAGATGCGATGATCTGGCGTGGCCCGATGGCCAGCAAAGCATTACAGCAGGTCTTAAATGAAACCGATTGGCCTGAACTTGATTATCTTATCGTTGATATGCCGCCGGGAACGGGGGACATCCAACTCACTATGTCACAAAATGTGCCCGTGAGCAGCGCAGTTATTGTTACCACACCACAAGATGTGGCTTTAATTGATGCTAAAAAAGGGGTGACTATGTTTAATAAAGTCGAAACACATATCTCTGGCATTATTGAAAATATGAGCCTGTATACCTGTTCTCAATGCGGCCATAGCGAAGCGATATTTGGTACTGGCGGCGGTGAAAAATTAGCGGAGCAGTTTGATCTGCCTTTCTTAGGTCGTTTACCGTTACATATCAATTACCGTGAAGATAGCGATCAAGGTGCACCCACCGTCAGTAAAGGCGAACAACCGACTCTGGTTGAGCCTTACCTTAAACTTGCAGAAACGTTGGCAATTAACCTATATCGAGATTTAAAACCAGCAAGTCAGAAAATTAATATAATGGAACTTAAATAAGCAGCTGTTAGCTACCAGTAAGTTCAAAGGCCGCAATCTATTTGTAGGTCGTGGCTTTAGCCCGACAGGTTTATGTATAGGAAGCTTTTTAAGGAGTGGCAGTATGGCAGAGATAAAATTTTCACGTGATCAAAAAGTAAGGCTGGTGGCTGAGATACAGCGTTACTTTGATAAAGAGTTAGATCAAGAGATTGGGGATTTTGACGCAGAGTTTTTACTCGATTTTTTCAGTGAAAAAGTGGGAGGCGTTTATTATAACCAAGGGCTTAATGATGCAAGGCGTTTGTTAGATGAAAAGCTTGATACCATTACAGAATCTTTTTACGAGCTCGAAAAGGTGACCGAGTTTGATTAAATAGACTAAATATTTAGATAAGTGATTGGAAATATACGATTCCCTAGTAGCATAGTCTATTAATATTCTAATAGGCTGAATTTTATAATGAAAACGATAAACGTAGAAACCCTTACTGATAACCTAACTGCTATTTTTATTGTCACTACCAGTGCAGGTCTTATCGGCCTATTTTTTTTGAAGATAAATTTTATATTACTATCCTCTTCGCTTACTTATGGTGTCTGGCTAGCTGCGTGTACCTTGATTTATGCAATTGCACAGCACTTTAAGACTAAAAATAGTAGCACCTTTGATTTCTACCAAGCATCTGGACCAGTAACGCCAACAGTACGTCGTAAAAAGAGCAATATCGAAGAACGGGTTGCTATCCATATCGATGAAGATGGACTTGATCCGATGGTGTTGTTTAATGAAGAGAAATCAGGCGTTGCTTGTATATTAAGACTCACCGAGCTGAAAACGACGAAGCATCTTTTTGATTACCTTTACGATTTAAATATCAGTGTTGAGCAACAGGGAAGTCCGATTGATGGGCAAACGCTGATGGAAATTAATTACCAACAGGAGAAGGGGTATTATCGGTTAACCGATAATGGTCCACGTGAGCTACTGGATTTTGCTTTTTGTGAAAACTCAGAACATTTGTATGCTCAAATTAAATTAGCGATTGAACAGCTTAAAAATGATAATCCAGCTCTTTGTATCTCAAAAGTAAACGTCACCAATTATCAAGCGCTACAAAAATTTTACCATTACGTAAAACGCTTAAATGCCCCTGAAAATCGCAGTATTGAGTACCTTTCTTACTACCAAGGTACACTAAAAATTTGTAACACTTCATACGTTGCATTGTATGACTGTACGTTACAAAGTACTTTAACTTCATGGATCAACCAAGACGGTTTAATTCGTACCGATAATGTTGAGGTGGAGCTTTTGGGGGATAATATGTTGCAGCTTGTGGATATTGAATTGCCCTATACTGAGTGCCGTTTAATTGACATTCAAATTGTAAAAATGCGAGATGTACAGGAGGGTGTGAAACTTTATCTGACCTTAGTAGAGTTGAATGAGGGTAAATTAACTAACAATATGAGTGGTCTGACATTGTTAATGGGCAATAATAGTATCGATATTAAATATGATGAAGTCTTGAGTGATGAGTTAATCTCAGTAGAAGCTTACTTTAATCAAAAAAGTTATCCTGAATTTTAACAGAGTTAGTATTAACATTGATGGTTATAAAAAAGCCCCTATAATTTAATTATTGGGGCTTTTTTATTGCTTATAATTGCTCTGTAAAACCCATAGCGCAACAGCATATAACTAATAACTGCTTTTGCCTTTGACCTTACTGAAAACTAACAGCTGCTTTTACAAAACCTGTCGGGCTAAAGCCACGACCTAAAAAACATATTGTAGGTCGGCGATTTATCCCGACACGCCACCGGCGCTGTTTTGTGTTTTGGTTTTACTAATTACTAATGCCTAACAACTAACAACTGCTATTTCCTTTGAGCTTATTGAAAACTAACAGCTGCTTTTACAAAACCTGTCGGGCTAAAGCCGGGACCTAAAAAACATATTGTAGGTCGGCGATTTATCCCGACACGCCACCGGCGCTGTTTTGTGTTTTGGTTTTACTAATTACTAATGCCTAACAACTAACAACTGCTATTTCCTTTGAGCTTACTGAAAACTAGCAGCTGCTTTTACAAAACCTGTCGGGCTAAAGCCGCGACCTACAGGTGACATATTGTAGGTCGGCGATTTATCCCGACACGGCACCGGCGTTGTTTTTGGTTTTTCTAATTACTAATGACTAATGACTAACAACTAATAACTGCTTTTAGCCTTTGACCTTACTGAAAACTAACAGCTGCTTTACAAAACCTGTCGGGCTAAAGCCGCGACCTACAAAACATTCTGTAGGTCGGCGATTTATCCCGACACGCCAACGGCGTTGTTTTGATTTTGACCTGACTGATCGCTGACAGCTAAAAGCTACTAACTGCCCTTAATCATCATCCTTAAGTAACTTAGGTTTATCATTCGATGATTTAGCCGATTCGCGCATCTTCTGCATCATTGCATAAAAGAGTGGTACGAGTATGGTTGCAATAATTACCGAAGCAAGCATGCCACCTAACACCGTATAACCTAAGGATTTACGACTTTCTGCGCCGGCGCCTGTTGCAAGTACTAGCGGAATAACACCCAGTACAAAGGACAAACCTGTCATTAATACAGCGCGGAAACGTAATCGACCCGCCTCAATTGCGGCCTCAATAGTCGATTTCCCACCTTCGCGTAACTCTTTAGCAAATTCAACGATTAAAATAGCACTTTTACAGGCGAGTCCAATTAGTAGTACTAAACCAATTTGAGCATATAGGTTGAGCTCATATCCCATAATATTGAGGTAGACAAAGGCTCCCAATATAGCAATAGGGACTGATAACATAACCGCTAATGGAATTGTCCAACTCTCATATTGTGCCACTAAAAATAGATAGGTAAAAATAAAGGCAAGCGCAAAAATAAAGGGCGCTAAATTACCCGCTTTAAGCTCTTGATAGGTTTGCCCTGTCCACTCATAGGTATAACCAGAAGGTAAGGTATTCACTGCACGTTCAACCGCCGCAATAGCCTCACCCGTACTGTAACCCGGTGCGGGAAAAATATTAATATCGCTTGAATTGTACAAGTTGTATTGCTTAACCGATTCAGGACCCAATATTGGTGTTATTTCAACTAACGTGCCAAGTGGTACCATCTCGTTATTTTTAGTACGCACATAGTAACTATTAATATCTTTTTCACTATTTCTGAACTCATCATCCGCTTGAACCATCACACTAAATACTTTACCAAAACGGTTAAAGTCATTAACGTAATAACCTGCAAGATGGGTTTGTAATGTATTGAAAATGACAGACAATTCAATACCTAAATCTTTCGCTTTTTCACGATTAATATCAACAAACATCTGCGGTACATTAGAGCGGAAATTACTGAATGAAAAGGCAACTTCAGGTAAGTTGTTCAGGTTTAAAATAAACGAACCCATAACCTGTGATAACTCTTCTGGTGTCCGCCCTTGCGTATCCTGTAATACAAATGAAAGACCACTTGTCGCACCTAACCCAGGTACTGAGGGCAGAGCAAAGGCCATTACTTTAGCGGTAGGTAAGGTATTAAACTTAGCTTGTAAACGGGCAATGATCTCCTTTTGATGCATGTTGGCATCGGTACGTTCATCCCAATTATCAAGTGTAATAATCAATAAACCGCCATTTGAAGCAACAGAGCCGGATATCACACTAAAGCCACTTGCGTGAACAACATCTGCTACCCCCGGCTCATTGCGCGCCATGGTAACCAATTCATCCATCACAATTTCTGTACGATTTAATGAAGCGCCATCGGGAAGTTGCACATCCACTAAGAATGATTTTTTATCTTCAAGAGGGATAAAGCCAGAAGGGGTATTACTGGCAAGCACGAATAATACACCCAGCATCACTGCAAATCCGACACCAACAAGTAATAAACGGCGTACTAAGAAACTGACTAATGCCGTATAACGCACGGTTAATTTATTGAAAAACTTATTAAATTGGAAGTGGAAACCTTTCGTATGTACTTTGGGTTTGCGTAAAATTGTCGCTGCGAGTGCAGGGCTTAATGTTAACGCATTGACCGACGAAATAAGTACTGAAATACAGATTGTAATAGAGAACTGAGCATACATTTGTCCGGTAATACCAGGCATTACGGCCGTAGGAGCAAAAACAGCCAATAAAACTAACGTAGTTGCAATAATAGGCCCTGTTACCTCTTTCATTGCTTTTTCAGTGGCTTCAACGGGTGATAGCCCTTCATCTTCCATCAAGCGTGTCACATTCTCGATGACAACAATCGCATCATCTACCACGATACCAATGGCGAGCACCAAAGCAAACAGTGAAATAGTATTGATACTCATCCCAATGGCGAGCATGAATGCAAAAGTACCAATCAAAGAAACGGGGATCGCAATAGCAGGAATAAGCGTTGAGCGTACATCTTGCAAAAACAGGTAGACGATAAGTATCACCAGTGTGATTGCGATCAGTAACGTTGTAATTACTTCTGATATAGAAGCACTCACTGATTCCGTTGTATCGTATGCAACGACCGATTCAATACCCGTCGGGAAGCTACTAGACAATCGCTCTAGGTCATCCCTAATATGCTGAGCAACATCCAGTGCATTTGCACCAGGTGATTGATAAATGGCAATAATAGCGGAAGGTTTCTGATTAAATTTACCCTCAGCATCATAACTGCTTGAGCCAAGCTCGATACGTGCAACCGCATTTAAATAAACTTTAGAGCCATCTGGATTGGCGCGAATCATTATTTTAGAAAATTCTTCTGAGGTTTGAAAACGGCCTTTAGTTTGTAACGTGTATTGAAAACGTTGATCTTTTGAAGAGGGAGAGGCGCCTACACGACCCGCAGCAACTTGGATGTTTTGCTCTCGTATTGAAGCAATAACATCTTCAGTCGTCACGTTGAGGTTTGCCATCTTATTCGGGTCTAACCAAATACGCATTGCGTAATCCATCGCACCAATAATTTTCACTTCCGAAACACCGGGCTGGCGAGCAAGTGAATCTTTAATATTGATGTTGGCATAATTGGTTAAAAACAGAGAGTCAAAGGAATCATCAGGTGAGTTTAAGTTTGCCACTAATAACATATCAGATGATTTTTTAGCAACCGTTACCCCTGACTGCTGAACCTCTGCCGGCAATTTTGACATCACTTTAGTCACACGGTTTTGAACATTAACCTGTGCCATATCGGGATCGGTGCCGACTTCAAAGGTGATGCTGAGTGAGTAACTACCATCATTAGCACTGTTGGAAGACATATAAAGCATATCTTCCACACCATTAACTGACGATTCAATCGCCTGTGCGACCGTTGCTTTCACCGTTTCGGCATTAGCACCACGATAAGAGGTAGAAACACTCACTTGTGGTGGCGCAATTTCAGGAAACTCTGCCACAGATAATAAAGGAATCGACAATGCCCCTGCGAGGGTTAATATAATTGAAATAACAAAAGCGAATTTCGGTCGATGTATGAAGAATTTACTAATCATAGTGATAATCTACTTTTCATTGTTTGAAGAAAAAGGAGCATCAGTTTGCTCTGTTGCATTAACCGCAATACCGACTCGTACTTTTTGTAATCCCTCTGCTACGATTCGTTCACCAACCTCTAAACCATCTAATACTTCCCAGCGTACGCCATAACGGTTGCCTAACGTGACCATGCGTTTTTCAATGATATTATCGCTATTTACGACTAATACAAAGCGTCCCTGTTGCTCTTCTTGCACGGTAGATTGTGAGATAAGCATGGCACTTTTTTCATTAGGTAATAATATCGAGATACTTGTATATTGGCCGGGTAATAACAGCGCATCGGGATTAATGAATTTTGCTCTAATGGCTAATGTACCCGTACTTTGGTCGATTCGATTATCAATAAAATCAATCGTTCCCGTGTGCGGGTAGTTGGTTTTTTCACTTAATTCAATAGTAACAATGAGATCTTCAGGTGAAAGGGTACTACCATCCTGGTGATCATCACGTGTTTGCGTTAACAGTTTTTCAGAAATTTGAAAGTTAACCCAAATAGGATCCAATTGTACTAACGTAGCCAGTTCTATCGTATTTGCTGTTATCAAATCACCCGTACTTACTTGTGAACGACTAATTCGACCTGAAATTGGTGCCATAATCTTTGTGTATGAAAGGTTTAATTGCGCAGTTTCAAGTGCAGCTTGTTTAATAGCAACATCAGACTCTGTTTGGCTCATGCTCGCCGTTAATTCATCGATATCCATTTCCGACATAGCACCAGTTTTACCGAGTCTCGTACCACGTTGCCAACGAGTAATTGCAATTTTGTGTGCTGATTGAGCTTGTTTTAATGATGCTTGTTGTTGATTAACAACAGTTTGGTAAGGGATAGGGTCAATCTCAAATAATAGATCGCCTTTTTGGACATTATCACCACCAGTGAAATGACGCTTTAATAATACCCCTTCAACTTGAGATCGTATCGACACATCTTCCGTTGCCTCAGTTCGCCCAATAAATGAAATTTCTGGCTTTATATTACTTTTTTGCGTTGTTTCTACAACAACACTTGGAGGTGGTGGCGCTGTTTGTGTTACAGCAACATCATTACAGGCAGAAAGTACCAATAACAACGGGAAAATAGCGAAACTACGTATTACGGGGAGCTTATTCATTAAGGAGCCTTATACAATTTGGATTGTTTGCTTAGATTCAATACTATGCGATAAGTTCAAAGAATAACAATGTTTAGTATTTATTTTGTATATTAGTGATAATAATATAGTAAAAAAAATGGATGGGTAATAAAAGGTGTGGATGGTTTTCATGCCAACGATCTTGGTTTTAGTGATAATTGTCGGGCTAAAGCCGCGACCTACAGGTAATGGGATTTTCGTAGGTTGGCCTTTAGGCCATCAGTTTTGCTGGTTTCATGATGCTTGTCGGGCTAAAGCCACGACCTACAGGGAATTTTGATTTTCGTAGGTTGGCCTTTAGGCCATCAGTTTTGCTGGTTTCATGGTGCTTGTCGGGCTAATGCCACGACCTACAGGTAATGGGATTTTCGTAGGTTGGTCTTTAGGCCATCAGTTTTGCTGGTTTCATGATGCTTGTCGGGCTAAAGCCACGACCTATAGGGAATGGGATTTTCGTAGGTTGGCCTTTAGGCCATCAGTTTTGCTGGTTTTATGATGCTTGTCGGGCTAAAGCCACGACCTACAGGGTATTTTGATTTTCGTAGGTTGGCCTTTAGGCCATCAGTTTTGCTGGTTTCATGGTGTTTGTCGGGCTAAAGCCGCGACCTACAAGGGAAATATTGTAGGTTGGTCTTCAGGCCAACGGTTTTCAATCTACAAATACACAGAATCCCAGAATGGATAATCACGGACATTTTTCACTAACTGTTTTCTCAACGGGTTCGCCACAATATAACGAGCAATATTGGTGCGATTTTCTTCACTTCTTAAAGCATGGTCATAAAAAGATGGCTGCCATAATGTTCCCTTATGATTTAATTCTTTATTGATTAACTGAGCGGTCGAACCTTTTAACTCCCCAATGACTGTTGCCAAGGTTTTTGCATCTTCTCCCAACTGCAATAAACCGTGGAAGTGATCTGGCATTAAAACCCAAGTAAGCCAGAGACAATGATGCTTATGTTCATTTTTAGCGATTTGCTGGCAAAATAGCTGGGCTATGATGAAATCATTGAAAATAGCCTGCCTATTATTTGTATTAAAGGTAATAAAGTATTCTGCATTATTTTGTGTGTGTCGCCCAGTGCGTAAGTTATTCCATGACATAAGGCACCCTATTATATTGAACGTTATAAATGTAAGTTCATCTGATTAGTAGATTCATTTACATATAGTCACATGTTGTTTTTTATGCCAATAATTTTTAGTTTCGGGTGATGATTGTCGGGCTAAAGCCACGACCTACAGGGAATGGGATTTTTGTATGTTGGCCTTTAGGTTATCAGTTTTGTGGTTTTATGATGCTTGTCGGGCTAAAACCGCGACCTACAGAGAATTTCTATTTTCGTAGGTTGGTCTTCAGGTAACCAGTTTTTCTGGTTTTATGATGCTTGTCGGGCTAAAGCCTCGACCTACAGGTAATTAGATTTTCGTAGGTTGGCCTTTAGGCCATCAGTTTTGTAGGTTTTATTATGATTGTCGGACTAAAGCCGCGACCTACAGGGAATGGGGTTTTCGTAGGTTGGCCTTTAGGCCATCAGTTTTGCAGGTTTTATGATGATTGTCGGGCTAAAGCCGCGACCTACAAATTACACCTGTAGGTCGGCGATTTATCCTGACACGCCAACGGCGCTGCTTTGATTTTGAACTTACTAACAGCTAATAACTAACAACTACTTTTAATTGTCGGGCTAAAGCCGCGACCTACAAATTACACCTGTAGGTCGGCGATTTATCCCGACACGGCAACGGCGCTGTTTTGATTTTGAACTTACTAACAGCTAATAACTAACAACTGCATTTAATTTGTCGGGCTAAAGCCGCGACCTACAAATTGCACCTGTAGGTCGGCGATTTATCCCGACACGCCAACGGCGCTGCTTTTGAACTTACTGAATGCTGACAGCTTAAAGCTAACAGCTGCTTTTACTCTATTGTGCCGCTTCACGCTGAGCAATAAACTCAAGTGCACGTGAAATACGTGTGATGCTGCGTTCTTTACCGATTAAACGTAACGTAATATCAAGTGATGGTGATTGGCCTGCACCTGTAATCGCAACACGTAGAGGCATACCCACTTTACCCATACCCACTTCAAGTTCATCAGCAGTTGCTTGGATGATGTCATGTAAAACTTCATCAGACCAATCTTCACAGGCTTGCAGTTTTGTTTGTACTAATGCTAACGCCTCTTTTGCAACAGGGCGTAAGTGTTTCTTCGCGGCATTAGCATCAAATTCTTCATAACCTTCATAGAAATAACGGCTTGAGCTTGCTAATTCAACTAAGGTTTTCACTTTTTCAGAAAGCGCAGTAATAACCTCTGTTAACGCTGGGCCATTAGTAGTATCGATCTTTTGCTCATCCATATGCCATTGTAGGTAACCAGCAACATATTCAGGATCAGATGTTTTAATGTAATGGTTGTTTAACCATAACAACTTATCAGTATTAAACGCAGACGCAGACTTACTTACATTGCTTAAGCTAAACAGTTCAATCATCTCTTGCTCAGAGAAGATCTCTTGGTCGCCATGTGACCAGCCTAAACGCACTAAATAGTTATTTAACGCATTTGGTAAATAACCTTCATCACGGTATTGCATGACAGAAACTGCGCCATGACGTTTAGAAAGTTTCGCACCATCATCACCCAGAATCATTGCGCAATGTGCAAAAGTCGGGACAGGAGCACCCAATGCTTCATAAATATTGATTTGACGAGGTGTATTATTGATATGGTCTTCACCACGAACAACGTGAGTAATACCCATATCCCAATCATCAACAACTACACAGAAGTTATAAGTTGGTGCGCCATCGGTGCGGCGGATAATCAAATCATCTAACTGACTGTTTGCGATCTCAATGTTGCCACGGATTTCATCATTAAAGATAACCGTGCCTTCTTTAGGATTACGGAAACGGATAACACAAGGTTCACCATCGGTTGCTGCTGCATTAGCGGCAACAATTTTAGGGTGGTTTGCATCGTAACGCGCCATCTCTTTATTCGCTTCTTGTTCTGCACGAATTTCATCAAGTAATTCTTTTGATGCGTAACATTTGTATGCTTTATCGTCGTTAAGCAGTTGCTCAACCATCTCATTGTAACGGTCAAAACGTTTTGTTTGGTAGTACGGACCTTCATCCCAATCAAGACCTAACCAGCTCATGCCTTCTAAAATTGCATCTACCGCTTCTTGAGTAGAACGTTCAAGGTCAGTATCTTCGATACGTAATACAAATTCTCCACCTTGGCTTTTAGCATATAACCAAGAGTAAAGTGCAGTACGTGCACCACCTACGTGTAAAAATCCAGTCGGGCTGGGAGCAAAACGAGTCTTAACTGTCATTGGGGAAGTTCCTCTAATATAAAGCAGTTGTAAAATAGAAACGTATTTTAACCAATACCAGTGCAATAACATAATGTAATTACAAAATAATCGAAAATCTCAAAAGAATCAGAACCATAAATGTAGGCAGAGTAAATTTTTGACTTTATTTTGTGATGAAAGGCAAAAAGTCATGAAGTTATTGCGAAATGATGATTATGTGGGTATCATCCCTTCCAAAATATGGGATGAATTGTAGTGCGACTAAAGGACTGTCGATGGGCGGTAGCGTGCCTAAATTGTATGACATTTCCTGCCTGTTGAAAAAATCCTCGATAAAAATCACAATAACAAATTTATATAAAAGCAATATAGCGAGTTTGTTATTTAAGTCCTAAACACTAATAAGTGTAGAAATCAAATGTTGAAATCCCCAAAAATAATTTTACCGTTATCATTGCTAATGTTATTAACTGGCTGTGTGACGCCAGGTTCGCATCTTTCTTTTGATGATAAAAATATAATATCAGAACCAAATATCGAAGATCTCAGCGATGCAGAGAAGCGATTGATTCCTGTTGAGCAAGTCAATGTTTACCCATTATCAAATGCGTTTGTTTCAGCTTATGCACAACAAAATAGCGCAGCACAAGGCGCAACACGTATAAACCCAGAATTAGATCAAGCAATCTCAAATTATGAGTATTTTGTTGGTACTGGCGATATTCTTAATGTCACTATTTGGGATCACCCAGAATTAACTATTCCAGCTGGTTCATACCGTAGCGCAACAGAAGCTGGTCATTGGGTACATGCAGACGGACAAATATTTTATCCCTATATCGGGTTTGTAAGTGTCGAAGAGAAAACTGTTGTAGAGATTCGCGCTGACATCTCAAAGCGCCTTTCGAAGTATATTGAAAGCCCGCAGGTCGATGTTAACATCGCTGCATTTCGCTCTCAAAATGCTTATATTACCGGTGAAGTAAAAACGACAGGCAAACAAGCGATTAATAATGTGCCACTAACACTGCTTGATGCAATCAATAATGCTGGTGGGTTAACAGGTGATGCTGATTGGCGTAATGTTACACTAACGCGAAATGGCGAAACAGAAGTGCTCTCTTTATATCGATTAATGCAGAAGGGAGATCTGACCCAAAATAGATTGATTAAAAAGGGCGATATCGTGCATGTGCCACGCAACGATGATCAGAAAGTCTTTGTATTAGGTGATGTTAAAACCCCTGAAATGTTAAAAATTGATCGTGCAGGTATGACATTGACAGAGGCGCTAAGCAGTGTGGGTGGTATTAATGAACTTTCTGCTGATGCAACGGGTATCTTTGTAGTGCGCAGTGGTCAGCGTGATACAGTAAATGAACCGTTTTTACAATCGGTACGTGATAACGCACCTAAAGAAAAAAATCAGCAAAATAAAACCAATAACCGTCCAGAGACGATTGTGGCAAATATCTACCAGCTAAATATTAAAGATGCAGCTGGCCTGATGATTGGTACTAACTTCAAACTAGAGCCTTATGATGTTGTTTACGTAACTGCTGCGCCGATTGAACGTTATAACCGTGTCATTCGTCAGTTGTTACCTTCTATAACAGCATTTAATGAAATTACTGAAGGTGCACTGCGCATTCATAATTGGTAATTAGTTCTATAGATATAGAGAAAAATATGTTTAATAAAATTTTAGTGGTTTGTGTGGGTAATATCTGCCGCTCTCCATCGGGGGAATACCTGTTTAAACAGTTATTACCAAATAAAGAGATTGCCTCAGCTGGTGTTGGCGCATTAGTAGGAAAACCTGCTGATAAAATGGCCACACAAGTTGCATTAGAAAATGGCATTTCACTTGAAGGGCATAAAGGGCAACAGTTGAGCAGTGAAATCTGTCGTGATTATGACCTCATTCTTGTCATGGAACAGGGACATATCGAAGCGGTAACCAATATCGCACCAGAAGCGCGTGGTAAAACCATGTTACTCAGTCACTGGAACGGAAAAGAGGATATTCCTGATCCGTACCGTCAAAGCAAAGAAGCCTTTGACCACGCATACAAATTGATAGAAGCATCTTGTCAAGCTTGGGCAACAAAACTCAATTAATTGTTACCAATTGTAGGTCGTGGCTTTAGCCCGACAGATTTTCAAGCCTCGTGCGACGAGTGGCGAAGGTCAAAACACAAAGCCATCGGCTTAGTTGTTAATTGTACGTCGTGCTTTAGCTCGACGTTTTTCATTTGAATTAATAACTTATATACATAAACTTTAACCATGAAAAAGAGAAGCATGAGCAATTTATCTAATCAAAATGCAAACCAAACAAAACAAACGAACGCCGATGTTATCGACTTGGGCAAATTGCTTGGTTTATTATTAGACAGCAAATGGCTGATAATGTTAGTGACGACTTTTTTTGCTGTTGTAGGCGTCGCCTACGCATTGCTTGCTACGCCAATCTATAAGGCCGATGCATTATTACAAGTAGAAACAAAAAGCTCAGGCATGTCTGCATTAGTTGGCGACATGGGGGATATGTTCTCTAGTGACTCATCTGCAACAACTGAAGTTGAGATTATCAAGTCACGTATGATTTTAGGTAAAACGGTTGATACGCTTAACCTGACTATTCAAGCAACACCTGTTTATATGCCAATTATTGGTAAAGGGTTAGCACGATTACAAGGTGAGCAATCCATCATCAATGTTTCACGCTTTGAACTTCCTGAATACAGTGAAGAAAATAGCGTAGAGTTAGTACTTGATGATAACGAAAAGGGCCTTTACTCTGTTTTTACCCTCGAAGGTAAAAAACTTGCTTCGGGTAAAGTAGGAGAGCTAACTGAACAAAGTGGTTTACGTCTTTTTGTTGTTCACTTAGATGCGAAAGATGGTGCTCAATTCATACTCAATAAGCGTTCAAAATTAGATGCTATTCAGTGGCTTCAGACTAATCTTGCGGTAAGCGAACGTGGTAAGCAGACTGGCATATTATCACTCTCGTTTAGCGGTGAAAATAAACAGCTGATTGAAAGAGTATTAAACAATGTAAGCCAGAATTATTTTTTACAAAATGTAGAGCGAAACTCTGCAGAAGCAGAAAAGAGCTTACAGTTTTTAAAACAACACTTGCCAAACATTAAAGTAGAACTAACATCTGCAGAAGATATTTTAAATAATTATCGTCAACAGAATGAATCGATCGATTTAGGCTTAGAAGCACAATCTACATTAACAGTGATGGTAGAATTAGAAGCACAACTCAATGAACTAACTTTTAAAGAGAGTGACGTCAGTCAACGCTTTACCAAAGATCATCCTGCTTATAAATCACTGTTAGACAAGCGTTCAGTATTAATGGGCGAAAAAGAGCGTTTAAACGCACAAATTGCTAAGCTACCTAAAACACAACGTCAAGTATTACGTATGACACGTGATGTTGAAGTAAACCAGCAAATTTATATCCAACTGCTCAATAAAGTGCAAGAGCTAAGTGTCTTAAAAGCAGGCACTGTGGGTAACGTACGCATATTAGATGAAGCACAAGTTTATACCAATGCAATCAAACCTAAGAAGCCGTTAATTGTTGTATTAGCGACATTATTAGGTGGCATGTTATCTGTAGCGTTTGTATTGCTAAGAGCTGCCTTTCATAAAGGCGTTGAAAGCCCAGAAGAAATTGAAGCATTAGGCCTACCTGTTTATGCAAGTATCCCATTGTCTGAATGGCAGGGTAAAATAGACTTTAAACTAAAAAAATTACGCATCAACAGAAAACGTAATAAACAAAATATACTACTCGCGGAAGCAAACCCAGCAGATCTCGCCATAGAAGCTTTACGTGCGCTGCGAACCAGCATGCACTTTGCGATGATGGAAGCAAAAAACAATGTCGTGATGATATCCGGCCCTGCACCGAGTATTGGTAAATCATTTGTATCTGCTAATCTCGCTGCCGTGGTCGCTAAAGCGGGACAAAAAGTATTAGTTGTCGATGCCGATATGCGTAAAGGTTATTTGCAGCGTCATTTTGGTTTACCGATTGAGGATGGCCTATCTGATTTATTATCAGGTAAACTGGAAATGAAAGAGATTGTTAAATCAACGGGCATCAATAATCTAGATTTGATTACCCGTGGTCAAGTTCCACCAAACCCTTCTGAACTATTGATGCACCCACGCTTTAAAGACTTTATTGAATGGGCATCTAAAGAGTACGAGTTGGTGATCATCGATACACCACCCGTATTAGCAGTAACCGATCCAAGTATTGTAGGCGCATTAGCAGGTACAACCTTAATGGTCGGTCGCTTCGACCAAACAGCGGTAAAAGAAGTTGAAGTCGCTTTACATCGCTTCGAAATGGCAGGTATTGAAGTAAAAGGCTTTATTCTTAATGCCGTTGAGAAAAAAGCAAGTAGCTCATATGGTTACGGTTACTACAACTACAGCTACACGAGCGATAAAACTTAGTATTTTTTTTTGGCGACCTATTGGGGCCTTTTTGAAAAGTTTAGTAAAGCGTAGGTTTTATAAGGGCTGATAGTCATCAGCCTGTCTCAAAATGAATGTAAAGTGTCTCGGTGGTGTTTTAATTACTGAGATATAAAAGCCAATATATTCAAGTTTTCAATGATATTGAAAATGAAATGACTAAAGAATAGTCATATTATTACTCCAGTTATTTCCCAAATAAAATTCAAAGGTAACAGAAAATGAGCTCAATCTTGTCACTTATTGGCCGCGAAAAAGAACTTTTTTCAAATGATATTAACACTCACGAAAAAGAGTTGTCCAAAATAGTTTCAGCAAGTCGTTTTTTAGTTGTTGGTGCAGCAGGTTCAATTGGACAAGCTGTGACTAAAGAAATTTTCAAAAGAAACCCACAAAAATTACATGCTGTTGATATCAGTGAAAACAACATGGTTGAGCTTGTTCGTGATATTCGTAGTTCGTTTGGTTATATCGATGGCGATTTTCAAACTTTTGCTTTGGATATTGGCTCGATTGAGTACGATGCGTTCATTAAGGCAGATGGTGAATACGACTATGTGTTAAACCTATCGGCACTTAAGCATGTTCGCAGTGAAAAAGACCCCTTCACCCTTATGCGTATGATTGATGTAAATATCTTTAATACTGAAAAAACATTATTACAATCTGCCGCTAAAGGTGCCAAAAAATATTTTTGTGTGTCGACCGATAAAGCTGCTAATCCAGTTAATATGATGGGCGCTTCAAAACGTATTATGGAAATGTTTTTAATGCGTCGCAGTGCTGATATTACTATCTCTACTGCCCGATTTGCTAATGTCGCGTTTTCTGATGGCTCTTTGCTTCATGGGTTTAATCAACGCATTCAAAAACGACAACCCATTGTTGCACCTAAAGATATCAAACGTTACTTTGTTACGCCACAAGAGTCTGGCGAACTTTGTTTAATGTCGTGTATCTTTGGTGAAAATAGAGACATTTTCTTTCCTAAGTTAAGCGAAGCGTTACATCTTATTTCGTTTGCAGATATTGCTGTAAAATACCTTGAACAATTAGGTTATGAACCTCACCTTTGTGAATCAGAAGATGAAGCGAGAGAATTAGCTAAAACATTACCTGAACAAGGTAAATGGCCTTGTTTATTCACTGATAGTGATACAACCGGTGAGAAAGATTTTGAAGAGTTTTTCACTGATAAAGAAACACTCGATATGCAGCGTTTTGAAAATCTGGGTGTTATTAAAAACGAGCCGATATTTGATGCAGAATTAGTTACCCTTTTTGAGCAACAAATAGGCGAGATGAAGTCGGCTAAACAGTGGGAAAAAGATCAAATAGTTGAGCTGTTCTTTAAAATGATCCCTGACTTTGGGCATAAAGAAACCGGTAAGTACCTAGACAGTAAAATGTAAGGCTTATTTTAGGAAAAAAACAAGATGAATAATAAATTAATTAGTTTTGTTCGAGATACTTATCAAACCAATGACTTTATACCATTACATGCGCCAACATTTGCAGGTAATGAAAAAAAATATGTAACAGATACTATCGATAGTACTTTTGTGTCGAGTGTTGGTAAATACGTAGAAAACTTTGAAAAACATATTGAAACTTATACTGGCGCGACAAAAGCGGTAGCAACCGTGAATGGTACCGCTGCATTGCATACTGCGCTGTATATGGCTGGGGTAAAGCAGGGCGATTTAGTTATTACCCAGGCACTGACATTTGTTGCTACTTGTAATGCGCTTTACCATATGGGCGCTGAGCCTATTTTTGTCGATGTTTCTAAAGTAAGTCTTGGTTTATGTCCTAAAGCAACACAAGAGTATCTCGAAACGAATGCGAAAATAAATAGTGATGGTGAGTGTACTCATAAAGTTACGGGACAAAGGATCAAAGCGGTTATTCCTATGCATACCTTTGGTCACCCTGTTGAACTTGATGAGTTATTATCAGTGTGTTTAAAGTGGAACCTTGTTTTAGTCGAAGATGCTGCTGAGAGCTTAGGCTCATTTTATAAAGGTAAACATACCGGCACTATAGGTGATTTTTCAGCGATTAGTTTCAATGGTAATAAAGTCATCACCACTGGTGGTGGTGGTATGGTACTTTGCCGCAATTTAGAGGCTGGCAAACATACTCGTCATGTCACTACAACGGCAAAAGTGCCGCACCCTTATGAATTCTATCATGATGAGCCAGGGTTTAATTACCGATTACCCAATTTGAACGCTGCACTTGGTTGCGCGCAAATGGAAGTATTACCTGCGTTTTTAAAACAAAAAAGAGTGTTGGCAGAGCAATATCAGACTTTATTCGCAGATTCTGACTTTCAATTTGTTACCGAGCCTGACTATGCACAATCAAATTATTGGCTAAATGCGATTATTTGCCCTGATACAGAAAGCCGTAATTTATTGCTAAAAGAAACTAATGAGCAAGGTGTTATGACTAGACCAATCTGGCAGTTAATGCATCGTTTGCCTATGTTTAAAAATGCCCTTAGAGGCGATTTACGTGTATCTGAATGGGTTGAAAAGCATTTAATTAACCTACCTAGCTCTCCTGTTAAAATAGGTTAATAAAATGACTAAAACGGTTGCGGTCTTCACGGGTACTCGCGCTGAGTACGGTTTGCTTTACTGGTTGTTGAAAGATATCCAATCCGATGATGCATTAGATCTGAAATTACTGGTTTCAGGTATGCATCTGTCGCCCGAGTTTGGTTGTACGTATACTCAAATTGAAAAAGATGGCTTTAAAATAGATGAGAAAATAGAGATATTATTATCCTCAGATTCTGCTGTAGGTGTTGCTAAGAGTATGGGCTTAGGTGTGTTAGGTTTTGCTGATGCATTAGATCGATTAAAGCCTGATACATTGGTTATCTTAGGAGATCGTTTTGAAGCGTTAGCCGCGGCACAAACAGCGATGATTCTGAAAATTCCCGTTATTCATTTACATGGTGGTGAAATTACTGAAGGCGCGTACGATGATGCTATTCGTCATTCTATCTCAAAGCTTAGTTACTTGCACGCAACGTCAACCGATACATATCGACAGCGAGTTATTCAGTTAGGGGAAAACCCTAATCGTGTCAAAAATGTTGGCGCGATTGGCTTAGATCATTTGTTGCGAAGTGAGATGCTAACGCGCGCACAAATTTCAGACTCCCTAAACTTTGAATTATCTCAGCCGTATTTTCTCGTTACTTATCACCCTGTAACACTTGCAGAAGAAGATCCTGAAGCGTCATTTCAGGCACTTCTGGATAGCCTAGATACATTTCCTAACCATCAAGTGATTATCACCTATCCCAATGCTGATGATGGTGGCAGAAAGATTATTCCAATGCTAGAAGCCTATGCAAGCAATGCACCTAAACGTGTACTTGCTATCAAATCGCTTGGTCAGCAGCGCTATTTAAGCACGGTGAAATATGCCGATGCCGTTATAGGTAACTCATCAAGCGGTATTATTGAGGTTCCTTCATTTGATGTACCTACTGTTGATATTGGCATGAGACAAAAAGGCCGCTTAGCGGCTAAAAGTGTACTTAATTGCTCTGCAGATAAATTAGCAATAACAAGTGCTATCAATGATGCGATCAACAGGGATTACAAAGAAGAAAATGAGCGTATTCTTAATCCATATGGTGCTGGAGATGCAAGCGGTAAAGTCATCGATATGATTAAATCACTTGAAAGTACTTCAATAAAAACATTTTACGATATAACGAGTGGTGATCTTCTATGACATTAATAATTGCGGAAGCTGGTGTTAATCATAATGGCAGTGAAAAGCTTGCGTTTGAGCTGGTTGATGCTGCTTACAAAGCGGGTGTTGATATTGTTAAGTTCCAAACCTTCAAAGCAAAAAAACTAGTTACTGCAGATGCTAAACAAGCAGAATATCAAATAGAAAACACCCAAAAAGTAGAATCTCAATTGGCGATGTTAAGCCGTTTGGAGTTAAGTTACGAATTTCATCATGAATTGGTCAAATATTGTAATAATCTCGGTATTGAATTTCTATCAACAGCATTTGATTCTGAAAGCTTAGATTTTTTAGTGAATGATTTGGGCTTGAAACGACTAAAAATACCATCGGGCGAATTAACCAATGCCCCCTTAGTGCTGCAACACGCACAAACCGGGGCTGATTTAATTGTATCCACAGGTATGGCAACCTTAGCAGAAATTGAGTCTGCGTTAGGTGTGATTGCATTTGGTTATTTAGCTCAGGATGATGTAGCTCCTTCACTTGATGCTTTTCAGGCTGCTTATTTTTCAGAAGAAGGGCAAGCCTTATTGAAAAACAAAGTGACAATACTTCATTGTACAACTGAATATCCTGCACCAATGAAAGACATTAACTTGAAGGCCATGGATACACTTGCTAACGCGTTTAAATTGGAAATCGGATATTCGGATCACAGTGCAGGTATTAGTGTGCCGATTGCAGCAGTGGCGAGAGGCGCGAAGATTATTGAAAAACATTTTACATTAGATAAAGAGATGGAAGGGCCGGATCATAAAGCGTCATTAGAGCCTACCGAGTTGGCTAATATGGTGATAGCAATTCGAGATATTGAATTAGCAATTGGCGATGGTGTAAAAGGTCCTAGGCCCTCTGAGGTTAAAAATAAGGCAATCGCGAGAAAAAGTTTAGTTGCAGCTAAAGATATTGCTGTGGATGAATTATTTAATGCTGAAAATATAGAAATAAAGCGTCCCGGAAATGGTGTTAGCCCTTATCAATATTGGGAACTAATAAATACGCCATCAACAAAATCTTACCGCGAAGGTGAGGTTATTTTTGGGTAATAAAATAGTTGTTTTAGGGGCCGGTGGTCACGCAAGCGTTTTAGTCGATATATTAAAACAGAATCAACATACAATATCCGGGATTTTTAGCCCTGATATTGATTTTGTAAGATCTGCTTTAGTTGGAATTCCGTTCTTTGAAAACGAAAACAAAATTTTTGAAGAGCAATGCAATACCGTCAGTATTGTTAATGGTCTAGGTTCATTACCCGGCTCAAACTTAAGAACAAAACTATATAAAAAGTTTACTAAGCAAGGGTATTCTTTTCAGCAGGTTGTTTCTAAACACGCTTGTATTTCTGATTTTGCAATTTTGGGGAAAGGTGTTCAAGTTATGCCTGGCGCAATTATTCAAGCGGGGGCTGTTATCGGAGATAATAGCATTATTAATACGGGCGCAATCATTGAGCATGATTGCATTATTGGGGCACATAACCATATTGCGCCTGGGGCAACATTAAGTGGGCAAGTTAAAACAGGGGATTATGTACACATCGGTACTGGTGCCAATATAATACAATGCATCTCTATTGGAGATAAAGCGGTAATTGGCGCTGGCGCCATTGTCACTAAGCATGTTCCGTTTGCGAGTACCGTCTTTGGGGCGCGAACTGTAATTCATAATAAGAGGCTAGATAATGAGTCATAAGTGGCAAAATACTTTAATCGGTCCAGATAGTACAATTAGAGAAGCACTGGAAGTTATTGATAGAGAAGCATTGAGAGGCGCTGTGATTGTTGACCAAGCTAATACATTATTAGGTGTGGTTAGTGATGGCGATATTCGCAGAGGACTATTAGCTGGGGTTTCATTAGATGAAAGTGTTGCAAAAGTTATGAATGCTACGCCATTCACAGCGACGCCACAATCTAGTAGGCAGCAATTAATTGAATTGATGGAGTCTAAAGAAATTCTATCGATTCCCCTGATTGAAGACGGTATCGTTGTTGGGTTGCAGACCCTGCATGAATCTTTACATAAACCGCGCTTAGAAAACCCTATTTTCCTGATGGCGGGGGGCTTTGGCACGCGTTTAAGACCTTTAACTAATAATTGCCCTAAGCCGCTGTTAAAAGTGGGTGATAAGCCTATTCTTGAAATCACTTTACTTAATTTTATTAAATCGGGTTTTGTGAATTTTTATATTTCTACCCATTATATGCCAGAAATGATCATGGATTATTTCGGTGATGGCGCTAAGTGGGGGGTGAATATCACCTATGTTTATGAGGACTCTCCTCTTGGCACTGGTGGCGCATTAGGTTTATTGCCGAGTAACTTACCCAAGTTACCCCTCATTATGATGAATGGTGATGTATTAACTAATGTTAATTTTCAAAAGTTATTAGACTTTCATAACAATGAGTCTGCTGATGCATCAATGTGCGTACGCGAATATGAATACCAAATCCCTTATGGCGTTATTCAAGGTAATGCTGGGAAAATAACCAGTATGGTCGAAAAGCCAACACAGATATTTCATATTAATGCCGGCATTTATGTTGTAAATCCGGATCTGATTGAGCAGGTTAAGGAAAATGAAAAAGTAGATATGCCGACACTACTGGAACGACAAATAGAAGCACAAGGCAATGTAATGATGTTTCCAATTCATGAGTATTGGCTTGATATAGGTCGCATGGAAGATTATCAACGTGCGCAAGCTGATATTCATACTTTAGGGTTGTAATGATGATTAATGATAAAAGAATATTAGCGATTATTCCTGCTAGGGGAGGAAGCAAAAGGCTTCCACGTAAAAATATTTTACCTATGATTGGTAAGCCTTTAATTTCTTGGAGTATAGATGCAGCCAAAAGTAGCAAATATATTGACACTGTATTTATAAGCACTGATGATGAAGAAATTCAATCTATTTCACTCAAATACGGTGCTAATGTACCAGAGCTAAGACCAAAAAAATTAGCTTCAGATACGGCAAGCACTGAGAGTATGCTTCTTTATACTTTAAATAAATATGGTGAAAATTACGATGTTGTTATTCTTCTTCAGCCTACATCTCCATTACGAACAGTAGATGATATCGATAATGCAGTTGAGCTCTTTGTAGAAAAACATGCATTTTCTGTCGTTTCGGTTACTTCTTGTGAGCACTCTCCATTATGGTCAAATACCTTGCCTATTGATTCTAATATGAAAGATTTTATTAATAATGAAAATTTACGACGGTCACAAGATCTTGATAACTTTTATCGATTAAATGGTGCAATCTATATTTTTGATATTAAAAAGTTACAGAGGTATGGAAAAATTTGTTATACGAAAGAGTCTTATGCCTGCAAAATGAGTAACGTTAACTCTGTAGATATTGATACAGAATTAGATTTTCAAGTAGCTGAATTATTATTAAGCAAAAAAATATGTTAAATAATGTATACATTGTAGCATCCCCTACGCAGTTAATGTCTGCTATAGAAGCAAAAGCGACCAATATTGGCAATAATTTTTTAATTATCAATTACGGTCAACACAATAGGTTAGAAAATAAGCAGCAAATGCAAAAATTAGTAGGGTCATCTTCTTGGGATAAAGTGTATAGGATTCATCTATTAAGTAATAAATATATCAATCATCTTCTCATTTTGTATTATGCTCTTAAATTTAAATTTAAATTTAAGAATAGGAAAACAAAAGCTTATATTGGTGAATATAGAAGTTTTTTATTCTGTTTACTTGCAAGAGTGATATCAATAGAGAAAGAAACATTACTTGATGATGGTGCTGTAATTCTAATGTTGCAGAAAAAGTATTTTAGTAAGGGAGTGGGACTGCGTACTTATTATAAAAATAATAACTCTTATACGACGTTTTTAATTTATAGCTACTTGTTTTCTTTCAACTTTGATGACTCTGCTCCTGATTTATTTAGCAGCTTTAATCTAAATAAATGGCTTTCAATTGGGCAAATAAATGAAAGAATTGCAGATGTTCCTTACGATGTAAAGACTTTGGATTGTTTTTGTTTTTTTGGTGCAAAGTATTCTGAAGCTGGTATTTTTTCTCTTGAAGTTGAGCTTGAGTTACTAAAATTTTCTTTTGCTTTTATTAGAAATAAATACGGGAAACCTATAAGTTACATGGCACATCGAGATGATTCAGATGTAAAACTAGAAGCTATTAGAGCTTTAGGTGTTGAAGTAAAACGTTTAGCTTCCCCTTGTGAAGTTTATTTTAAAGTTCACCAATATGCCCCAAAATTTATCGGGGGGTTTTATACAACTAGCATTATTACATTACCTAGTTTGTTTAGAATTGATGGTGTGCTTAGCTTTGATTTGTCTGAGTATATAGAGGATGAAAAAACAAGAGAGAACACCCGTCATGTTTATGACTATTTAAATGATAATGGTGTAAATGTTATAAAAGTAATACTTAGTACCTGAGGTACAAACCCCTCAAGAAACTTACACATGAATCCTAATAACTGTTTTTAATGATGTTTAAAAGTATAGCTAGATTGGATAATCTAATTATATAAACACAATATGTATTAATAGTTAAAGATGGTTCTAGTGCCCAACTACATTATTTGCTACTACCTTCAGAAAATAAGAAAATTCAATAATATGAGTAATTTCATTAAAACAAGCTCTATTTACGTATTTAGCTCAATATTGAGTGCTACTATTCCATTCTTATTGTTGCCTGTGTTGACTCGCTATCTATCTCCTGAGCAATATGGTCAAGTGGCAATGTTTAATATGTTTACTGCTGGATTAGCTTCCATTATTGGTTTAAGTGTACATGGTGCTGCAAACCGGCGTTTTTTTGACAAAGACGTTACGAATACTCAGTTAGCAAGGTTTAATGGTAATTGCCTATTTATTTTATTAAGTAGTACAGTCTTTGCTTTGTTTGTGTTTTCTTTTTTTTATTCACAGATAGCTAATTATTTGGGGTTCCCTCCAGTTTGGATTTATTTTGGTATATTAAATGTTTGTTGCTCTTTTTTATTAACTCTGCGGTTAGGGCAATGGCAGATCAGAGGTAAAGCTAAATTGTATGGTGTTTTACAAGTAACAAATTCACTAGTTGTTATATCATTCAGCATATTGTTTGTTGTTGTCTTACATTTGGGGGCTGAAGGGCGAATTTATGGAATGATTTTAACTGGTGTAATTATAGGATTTATTTCCTATTGTACACTAATTAAGGATAAACTTTTTCTATTTGAATATAATAGGAAAGATATTAATGAGGCGCTGTCATTTGGTATTCCTTTAATCCCTCATGTTTTAGGAGGTTTTTTATTATTGTCAGTTGATAGGTTGTTGATAAATAAAGAGCTTGGTTTGGAGATGACAGGGGTTTATATGGTTGCATTTAGCTTAGGCTCTGCATTGAATATTATTTTTAATAGTATAAATAAAGCGTACTCCCCTTGGCTATTTGCTCGCTTAAAAGAAAATGATTTTAATAAAAAAATAGATATCGTCAAAAAAACTTATCTATATTTTGCATTTTTACTTGTGATGTCACTTTTAGCATTTTTTATTGCTCCACCATTATTAAAAGTTATGGTAGGAGAAAAATTTTACCAAGCTGCTGAAGTATTACCAATTTTGCTAATAGGGCAAGTATTTTTTGGTATGTATTTTATGGTTACCAACTATATATTTTATGTGAAAAAAACCAAGTATTTGTCATACGTAACAATTTTTTCTGGTTTGATAAATGTTCTTTTGCTTTTTCTACTTATCCCATCTTATGGCATTAGTGGCGCCGCATTAGCTTTTTTGATAGCAAATGTATTGCGATTTATAGGTACATGGGCATTAAGTGCAAGATTATATTCTATGCCTTGGGCGTTGTGGAGAAGTTGATCTAGTTCGTTTAATGCTATCGGAATTACCACTAATATAAATAATTTATTTAAAATTAACTCGGACTTGGAAATAATAAAATGTTGCTTCTAAAAAAAATTATATACACTATTATTTTTCGTCTAAATAAAAGCGAAAAAATAAAATTAGAATTATATGAAATTAATAAAGAATTTTTTAAAAGAAGATCGGTTTTTATAGGTGATAACTCTCTAGTTTATGATTGTAAATTTTCTCGTTCATCAAAAGGGGATACTTTCCATATTGGTAATAATACAACTTGTACTGGCGTGACCTTTTTAGGGCATGATGCTTCACCTAGTCTTTTTATTGATGAATTAACTACTGATAAACATCCAATACTTCCGTTTTCTAGACAGAGTTACAGAAAACCAATCAAGATTGGGAACAATGTCTTTATAGGTGTTGGCTGTATCGTTTTACCTGGTATTGAGATTGCGGATAGATGTGTTATTGCAGCTGGCAGTGTTGTTACAAAAAGTATATCTCAATCTGGTGTCTATGCAGGAAATCCCGCTAAAAAAATATCAACCATAGAATCTTTTACTGATAAATATCGTAAGTTACTCGATACAGAACCAGAATCTTTTTAAAGTAAGTTTAAATAAAGTAATAGGTGTTTTTAGTTATGTCCTTAAAAGTTATATTAACCAGTAATATGTACCTTCCAAATACAGGTGGAATTGAAAACTCTTTGAATGCTTTGGCTAAAGTAGGTGCTTCTAAAGGAGATGAAATAACTATTATTACTAGTAATATATTTGAAGGCAATGATAATTTGCCTTCAGGCTTAGAGTTAAATAATGGGTTTAAAGTTAGAAGGTATAATACTTCAAGCTCGGGTAATAAGGTTATTAGGGTCTTTCAGTATATTCACTCAGCAATAAAGACTTATCGAGATGGGTATAAAGAGTCTAAAGATACAATAATTATAGCGCGCTATCATTGGAATGTGATCTTCGCATTTTTAGCTGGTTTTCGCGATATTAGGTATGTTGTACCTGGGGTTGTTAAGTTTCAAAATAACAAAAAAAATAGAAAAGATATTAAAAAATTTAGTTCTATCGTTGAGCACTTAATTCAAAAGCTAGCATTAAAAATTTCATCAAATATTTTTGTGTTTAGTAAGTCAATGAAAAATCAAGTCACAGAAGTTTGTAGCAATATTTCAGTGCAGCAAGTAAGTCCCGGTGTTGATTTTTCTCGTTTTGAAATGAAGCCTTTTAATCCAAGCCAAAATACAGTGAACCTACTTACAGTCTCCAGATTGGTTTCTGCAAAAGGGATTAATTACGCAATAGAAGCAATGGCATACTTACCAAGTCATTATAAATTACAGATTGTTGGGGATGGACCTGATGATAAAATTCTCAAAGGTTTGTGTAAAAAGTTAGATCTAGAAGATAGAGTGTCTTTTTTAGGGAAGCAGAGCAAGCCTGAAGAACTGTATCGTTCTTCGGATGTGTTTCTTTTACCATCGATTTATGAGCCTTTCGGGCAAACGATATTAGAAGCCTCAGTGTCAGGGCTTCCAGTTGTATCATTTGATTCTACAATAGTTAATACATCTACTCGTGATATTCTTGGTGAGCATGGCTTTTACGCCAATGAAGTAAGTGCAGAGGTATATGCTAAAAATATTCAATTGGCTTATGAAAAACACTGTGCAGATGAAAGTTTAGCTAAAATAACAAGGGAGTATGTAATAAATAGGTATACATGGGAAAATTTATATTCAGATATAACAGAGAAAAATGAATGATGAAACTTAAGAAAAGCGTTGTTGAAAATACATTAATATTTATGTCATTTGGGCTTTTGTTTGTTGACGCATTTACAGGATATATTTTATTTAGTTATCACTTCAATTCAAATATTTCTCTTATGTATAAAATGTTTTTTTTGTTACTTTGCCTAGTTTATTGTTTTTCTGCAAATCAAAGTAATTACAAGATTGTTTTAGTTCTGATGTTATCGGCACTTATTTGGTCTGTTTCTCAAAATATTACCAATGCAACATCTTATGCTATCAGAGATCTTGGCGATAGTTTGAAAGTAATCAGTTTATTTATTGTATTTTATACTTTCTCACAATTTCATAATTATGATGTGAAAAAATTTATAAAATTATTTATCTCAATTAATATCATTATCTTACTGATAAATATACTTGCAACAAAAATGGGTTACGGTAATTCGGCATATTCAAGTTTTGGAGCAAAGGGTTTTTTTCAAGCTGGTAATTCACTCTCGTCCATAATTATATTATTGAGTTCTTTCTGTCTACATTTTGCGCTTAGAAAAAGCAGGGGTATTTTTTTTGTTTCTTTGAGTATTTTTCTCGTTATCGCACTAATGGTCGGGACTAAAAGTGGAATGTTAGGGGTTCTAATTGTTGGATTACTTGTATTGTGCTCGACCTTTAAAGTTACGTTAAAGAATATTAGTGCAGTTTCTCTGATGTTGTTTCTCATATTTATTCTTGCTATTAAAGTTTATGAATTCCTATTGACAACTCCATTTTTTGATAGATTTATATTTGTCTATGAAAATACTGGTATTTGGGGAGCCTTACTCTCAGGACGAGTTGCATTTTTGGAAGATATTTACCCATATTTTATGAATTCTTCATATCTGGAGCTTTTATTTGGCCTAGGTTCCGGTGGATTATCTGTTTTCGAAAAGCCCCTTGTTGAAATGGACTGGTTTGATATGTTATTTCAATTTGGTTTTATTCCAACTATTATCTACGGTATTGGTTTATTTTCTCTTTTGAAAAAAAATTATACTTTTCCAGGTAATCAAATCGATGAATTTGCAGAAGATCTTAGTAACTCCTCAGTTGTTGCTTCTATTGTATTAGTTATTATTTCTGTTATTTCGGGGCATGTTCTTTTAAATGGTGTGGTAACTTTTTTCTGGAGCGTACTTCTCTCCTTACCTTTTTGGTATTCAAATAGTTTATCTGAAATAAAACTCACCGATTAAAAACTAATTTTGTAAAAATAATGAATGTAATCTATGAAAAAAATACTACTAATCAGTAACATGTACCCATCTGAAAGTGAGCCTAGTTTAGGCGCTTTTGTAAAAAATATTACTTCTAGTTTAGCTAATGTACATAGCGTCGAATTGAATGTTATAGATTATAAGACGACATCAAAAATAAAAAAAATATTAAGCTATTGCTCTTTTTATTTTTCAATTATCAAAACATTAATGCGAAAGAAGTTTGATTTCATTTATTTACATTTTGCTTCACATAGCTCATTACCTGTCATCTTATTAACTATGTTAGGAATGAAGTTTAATATCGTTACCCATGTTCATGGTGGTGATATTAAATACCTAGAAGGTCGAAATCGTATTTTCTTTTCGATTAAAAAAGTAGTCGTAAAAAAAATATTACAAATATCCACCAAAATCATTGTTCCTTCAAAGCACTATGCCGAATACCTACAAGAGCATTATGGCTCCTTTGATAACATTGTTATTTATCCGTCTGGAGGTGTTAATATTGATGTGTTTAAAGAACTTGCAATACTGAAGAAAAAAGATGTTATTGGTTATGCTGGGCGCTTAGTCAAGTCAAAAAATGTTAGCTTGTTAATACAATCACTTAAAAAATTCCCGTTTTTAAAATTAGAGATAGTCGGAGAAGGTGAAGAGCTAGCGAACCTAAAAAAACTTGTTGAAGAACTCAATTTATCTAATCAAGTGAGCTTCTTAAAAGGTAAATCTCAAAAAGATTTATCTGAGTGGTTTAATCAGATTAATTGTTTAGTTTACCCCTCTAGCAGTGAAAGCTTAGGTTTGGTTCCTATTGAGGCAATGGCTTGCGGTACACATGTTATATTATCTGAAATACCTGCATTTCTGGATTTGAGAGAAGTTGGTTTTACTTTTAATAGTAGTCGAGTCGCGGATGTAACAAGTTTAGAACATAGCATTCAAAAATTATATGATAGCTCTGAAGATGAGCTTAATTTATCTATAACCCATAATAAACAATTAGTTAATTCAATATACTCCCATAAGATGGTTGATAAGGTTTTAAAAGATGTATTCAAATAAAAGTGTGTTACTTTGTTTTGGAGAAGGGGGGCATACAGCTCAAATGAATAGGTTAGTTTCAAAGCTTATTGAGCCTTTATCGGATTTTGATTTGGTTTCTATTTCAGATGTGAAAAAGAAACCTGAATGGTCTGCTCGACATATTGTTACAGGCGAGTTACGAGGTAAGCATAAGCACTCAGATATTTTATTTAATAATGGCCCTTTTAAAATAGTTAAAAGTTTACGCTCTGCAATAAAAAATAATAACTTTCAAGCAATGATATCGACAGGCCCTGGTATTGCAATTATTGCTGCACTTTTGTTTAAGGTTTATGGAATAAAAGTTGTTCATGTTGAAACATGGTCTCGTTTTACCACAAAATCCCTTACAGGGAGAGTGATGTACTTGTTAGCCGATCGTTTTTATGTTCAGCATAAATCTTTATTGAGTATTTATCCTAAAGCTATTTATGCGGGGGTTCTGTGAAAGTATTTGTTACAGTAGGAACGACTAAGTTTGATGCAATGATTAAGGCCTTAGATGAACTATTTGCTCAGAAGGCCTTTTCTCACCATGAAGTGCTATTCCAAATTGCAGATGGGGTCTATGTACCTAAGAGTAATACTTATGTGACAATGCTTAGTACTATTGAAGAAGCATATCGAGAGCATGACCTAGTGATTACTCACGCTGGCGCTGGAAGCATTTTTAGATTACTTGAATTAAGAAAAAAAATTATCATTATCCCAAACGTTGATCGTATTGATACCCATCAAACAGATATCGCTAAATATATGGGTGATAACCAGCATGCTTTAATTTGTGATGATTTATCCGCTTTAGGTGAAAACATTTCACAGAGCAGTACTTTTAAATATATTCCTTATTTAAAAGAGGGTTTTTTTAAAGCAGATGAGATTGCTGACTTTATTATAAATTAAACTACAGCGCTGCTTGATTAATTTGAGATTTTAAATTGCTCTTTTTGTGATAGCACTTCTGTTAGATTTTTTAAAAATTTCAAATTAACACTTCATCAAAAGTGATAAAGGGCTACCAAAGTTCTTTTTTCGTAAATATAATTAACAAACTTAATATGGAAAAACATGAAAATTGCAATTGCAGGAACGGGCTATGTAGGTCTTTCAAACGCAATGTTACTAGCGCAACACAATGAAGTGGTTGCCGTTGATATCATCGAAGAAAAAGTAGCGTTACTTAATGATAAAAAATCACCCATTGCAGATGTTGAGATTGAAGACTTTCTTATTAATAAAGCCTTAAAGTTTACAGCGACGCTAGACAAAGAATTAGCGTATAAAAATGCTGATTACGTGGTGATCGCAACACCAACAGATTATGACGCTGAAACTAATTATTTTAATACCAATTCTGTAGAAGCGGTTATTAAAGAAGTGATGGCGATTAACCCAACTGCTGTGATGGTTATCAAGTCAACAGTGCCTGTTGGTTATACTAAGGAAGTTAAAGCCAAGTTCGGCTGCGAGAATATTATTTTCTCACCTGAGTTTTTGCGTGAAGGGCGTGCATTATACGATAACTTACATCCATCTCGTATCATTGTGGGTGAGCAGAGTGAGCGCGCAACAATCTTTGCTAATTTATTAGCGCAAGGCGCAGTAAAAGAAAATATCGATATTTTGTTTACTGATTCAACAGAAGCAGAAGCGGTTAAACTGTTCTCTAATACCTACCTTGCACTACGTGTTGCTTACTTTAATGAGTTAGATACCTATGCAGAGACACATGATCTCAACTCTCGTCAAATCATCGAAGGTGTTGGTTCAGATCCACGTATTGGCGACCATTACTGTAACCCTTCGTTTGGTTACGGTGGTTATTGCTTACCAAAAGATACTAAGCAATTACGTGCAAACTATGCAGATGTACCAAATAACTTAATTGGCGCGATTGTTGATGCAAATACAACACGTAAAGATTTTGTAGCCGATTCCATTCTTGCTAAGACCCCTAAAGTAGTTGGTATCTATCGCTTAATCATGAAGTCGGGTTCTGATAATTTCAGAGCATCAAGTATTCAAGGCATCATGAAACGCATTAAAGCGAAAGGCATTGAAGTGGTTATTTATGAGCCTGCTTATGATGAAGATGAATTCTTCCACTCTAAGGTACATAAAGATTTAGAAGCCTTTAAAGCTGTTGCTGATGTCATTGTATCTAATCGCATGTGTGTTGAGTTAGATGATGTAGCAGATAAGGTTTATACACGTGACTTGTTTGGTTCGGATTAATTCCCTATAAAAATGGTGTGAGTTGGTGCTGACTTATCCTGTGTTTTATCCAATTTAAACCATCGACTGTTAGCACAACGACCAACCTATAAAATTAAAATAACCAATATAGGCGATTCGTTTTAAAATATTGTGTCTGCAAAAATAACATGCAGACACAACGTAATTTTCATTATCTATTTCCCTCTGCTTTATCTCCTACTGCGCACTTGCTTCCATCATCATCTTCGAAAATGCACTGCCATCTCGTCTTGACGCATTCGCTACATAAGGCGCATAGACATCAAATAACAAACGCGTATCACTGTGACCTAACATTTGCGAAATATACAATGGGTTTTCATGGGCAGCGATATGTAATACCGCTGCTGTATGACGAGTTTCATAGGGGCGTCGGCGTCTTAACCCTGCTTTTTTAAGTGTGGGATACCAGATTTTTTTGCTGATATACTGCGTATCAATTCCCTTCCCCTTCGGTGTTGTAAATACAAAAGGGGAGTCATCAGTTTTACTTTTTAACACGCGGCTCAATACGTCAAAGAGTGTGTCACACATTTTTAAATCACGTCTTGATTTAGGTGTTTTTACATCGCAGATTTCACCATTCACATAATTCTGCCTGATACGAATTAAGCGGTGGTCAAAATCGAGATGTTCAACATAAAGCCCGTGCACTTCACAGCTACGCATACCAGTCCAAAAGCGTAATACAAAATAATCATGCCATTCACTTGGTACGGCCGCTAAAAAACGCTCAACTTCCTCTATCGTCATCGGATGTGAATCCGCACTCTCTTCTTTCAATGCTTTGTAACGGCGCAGTGGATAGTCAAACTTATACTCATCACTCGCTAAACTTATCATGGCTATCAACGGCCAAAAAATATTGTTAATGCGACGGTTAGATAGTTTGCGGCTACCGTCACTTTTCAACAGCTCCATCAAATCTTGGCGGTAATATTCAACTTGTGCCAAGGTCACTTCATTAATCAACGTATTACCAAAGATAGGTTTTAAATAACCTTCAATGTTCAGGCGTACCGTATTTTTATAACTGTTTTTCCATTTTGATTTTTGGCGGTCAAACCATTCATCAGCAAAACTATCAAAAAAAGGATAACAACGGTCAGGGTGTTTCGCGCGTTGTAGCGATTCAAACTTACCTATTTTTTTACTATCTGGAAAATAGTCACGGTATTGAAAGGTGCCTAAATCAATCTCAGCATTCATCTTTTTAAGCTGTGCTTTCGCATGATTTAGGTTTTTAGGGGTAGCCGTCATTTTCGTGCCTTCACGAAAACGTTGACCATAAAGATGTAAATCGAATTGAATACGCCCGTTCGGGCGGATGCGGATATGCGCCATAGTACTCTCCATCAAATAGATCTATCCCTATCCGATGGATCACGTATAATGACGCCATCGGCTGGGTTCGGTTTAAACTCTGTGGCAGCCGGTACGAGGCGAAGTGGTTGCCGCCACTTCGTCTCAACTGCAATTTAGTAGGTACAAAGAAACATCCGTTAATAATAACGATGAAAATTTGTACACTTAGTCACTATAATTCAACCTGTTTATTTGTCCAGTTGTTTCTGTCTCATTTTTTCAAAATGAAGATTATGTTTATTTCACTATAACCTTCTTTTTGTTATTGCCCGTTCAGTTGAGATGTTCACAGCCTGGTCGCACATCAAAGCTACACATGAAATCCAAACAAATCATCATCCGGCCCATCACCCTCTCTGTGCGATCCTCCTCCCTCACTATCTTTAGCATTTTTTATTACGGCTTGTGCCTGGCTCATATCATCGGGTGCAGGGTCAATCGCAATACTCGCATAGGGATACTTGTGCGTTATGTCTTTATAAAAACCAAGTTTATATTCACTTTCTTGCCCAATTTCTTTAAGTATGGCGATTTTTATTTTATCCGAAGTCGTTACATCTTTAATTTTAATTGGAATAATATCTCTTAGGTGCAGCATGTATAGTTGTGTTTCAGTAAATGAAATTGCATCTGTAGCGATAGGTATTTCAAATTCATAAGGTTTAACAAAGTTGATAAAATACAACTGTGTTGGCTCTATCAACAGGTGGCTTTGGTTTGCTTGTTTGATTTTGCTATATTTATAATGGAAATGCCCCACACGCTTCTTTAAATGATTAATATCCATGACCATATAACCTAGCAGCTTATAAGCTTTAGGCTCGTTTTTATAAAATTCATCAACACCAGTTAGTGAATGCGTTATAGTGATATTATCGGTCTTAAAGGTGATGTTTTCACCGTGTTGAGCGATTTGAATATGATTGTCGCCCATATCATCACATAGTGTTTTAAGATCATCTGCCGCTGCTTGCGTCAACACCATTGAAGTAGGTATTGGAACATCACTGGGAATGTCATGCAGCTCCAGATTGTTATCGCTTTGCACGCGCATCTCTTTATTCTCTTTATCAAAAGCAACAAACTGAACGGGAGCATGTGGGGTCACTTCATGCAGCAACCTTGATACCTCAAGCGCTCTAACATCTTCATACACATATTCTACTGATTCTTGAATAAACGCCTTATGTGCCTTGCAAAAAGGTGCTAATTCACAGCTTAAAAACTCATTTTTATCGGTGGATATCCCCATCAAATTAGGCGAATCTTGAGCATCGATGAGCTTTAGGAGCATCGAATTTCCTTTGCCTGCATAGGTAGGGATCTGACTGAAATATTCACCATCAACGGTAAAGCGTCTTTTCTTTAATTGATGGTTTTTCGCTAAAGGGAGAGTAAAGTGTAGGTATTGAGGTGCATGGCCGCCAATTAACTGCAAAGTGTTTTTCTTTGGGTCAATAATAAAGCTGACGCAACAATCTGATCCTCTTTTATCAAGTTTGTTACTGATTTTAGCCATTTTATCGCGATATTGATCATCAATAATGAGTATTTCATGCATTGGTTGTTCTCCTATGATGTTAACGTTTGTAAAGCTTGTTGAAGTACAAGCTCCGGTACTGGAAATTTTGGCGTAAGCGTAATACTGAGATGGCTTGCTCCCTCGGGTTGTTTAATGACGGTAACCTTCTCTTTGCCCTTGGCATAACTTGTATTCACTAAGTTCAGTAATCGCGCTACTTTTGTTTTACGGTTCACGGTTAATGCAAAAGAGCAGGCTAACCATTGCCATTCTGGTTGACGAAAGACCGCTTCAAAATAACCGGCATTACGGGCGTTACTTGCAACCTGTATTTGTAGCGAAGAACGGGGAGGCTGGTCTGATGCTATTAGGCTACCTTTGTTGTCCCTGTCGTTAGGCGCTGTAACCTCTCTCTTTCCCGATAGCAACGTAATGGTGCCAAGCCCAGAGAGAGCAGTGCGCTGTGTTTTGCTGAGCGAGCGAGGGCTATGTTTACCTGCGCCCGCCCAAACCTGACTTAATACATTAAAATTAAAATAATTTTTCATGCGCATATTAAGAAAGAGTTGGTCAATAAAGCTCGCGTGCTGTTTAGTCGCTGATTGTCCCCATTGTTGATAATAATATTTAGGGTTTTCATTCGCCTTTTCAGCGACTGACTCTGAGTTATGATTAGTTTTAGTGGGCCATAAATAAGCACGTAATGCGTGTTCGCTAAGCTGTAATGGGTGTTTTTGCTTATCGCTGATAGATAAGTTGCTGTAGTGCTCACTCAACAAAGCAAGTTGACGTGATAAATCGTTAGAATCCGATGATAAGCCAAATAAAAACCGTAACTGTGCATGTGAAAAAGTTTGTTGTGCAGAGCTTGCTTGTTGGGGCCGCAGGTAGGGAAAAAGCCACTGCGTGCCATGCAAGTATGACCAGCGTGTTGTGGCATAATGTTGGTGTCCAACTTGACGCGTGAATTGATCAAACAAAAGGTTGTCGTTAATTTCTCTGTCATCACGCCCCTCAAGCCAGTAGTTAAACTTTTTTCTAACTATCTCTGGTGATAGCATCGGTTTTAAGTCAGCGTATGCACCTAAGTCATGTGTTGGGTGCAGATAGGCGAGTTGTAGCATTTGCTGCTTAGATAAGTGAATGCCACTTTTTCGCAGGTGGTGATAGCGGGCTTTTTGACCACAGTTCACTTTTATCGCTCTGGTGACGGGTAACAGATAATTAAGCTGGCGCGAACTCATTGTCTCTTTATCAAAACCAATTAACGGCACATGAGAGTGACACCCTTTCTTAAGCTGAATAGCAATATGTATTAATATTGCCATTGATTCTGGTAATACAACATCAAGAGTACGTGCTTTGTGGTTTTTTGTGTCGCCCTCTATTGTCTTCATAACAGTTATGCGAAAAGCAGTTGATTTGTCAGATAAAGGGATAATATCTTTGATGCGCAGTCTTAAGGCTTCCCCGCGACGCAACATCGCAAAGTAAGCAATAATCGCACTCACCGCACAATATAACCGCTGCAGTAATGTGCCCTCTGAATGGGTCAATAAGGCATCTACTATTTCGTGCAAGGCTGTTAAAGGAATACGAAAAGGATCGACCGTCGGGGCGAGACTAGGACTTTCAAACGCATCGATATCAAGGTGGTCAGTGAGGGCTTGTGTGGTCAGAAAACGAAAAAAGTAATGCACTAATCCCTTGTGCGTGTCACTTTCTTGCTTCTCATAGACCCGTTTAGCCCATTGCTGCAGTTGTTCTTGGTCGATAGCTACTTCATAGGAGAGTGGCTCATCATTAAAGCACACCTCAATATTACAGTATTTTGTAATGGTTGCTTTAGAGAGTGACTCTCGTTGTACACCACCGTATAAAATCAGCTCTCGACAATAGAGGAAGAGGTAATGTTCAAGCACATTATCAGGCTTTAAATCGGGAATAACACAACTGGAGGTATTGCCCTTATCAAACCGTTGCTTGATTAATTGGCGTTGTGGCCAACGAGGCTTACTGCTCACCGCGATAGCATTGCGTTTTTTATCCGTTAACCAATCCTGCTGATAGAGTGCTGCAAGCAGTTTCTTTTGCTGTTTTGGCGATGGGGGCGTCACATCAAAATCCACATGGCGCTCGGGCTGTGAGATATCCTTGAGCAAGGTTGGCGGTACGTTATCGCGATGATGCCACAGCGATTGAAATAAAGTATGCCATTGAGGTGCGCTACATGCCCCTAAGTGATAAGGCGCTGTTGATATGTGCTCGTTCAATTGATTGAGTAGCTGACGCCGCGTGAGTGATGGCGGTTTTGTTTGGTAATATTTATCTAAAAAGCAATAACTGTGTAGTGTTAAATGATAGCGCGTAAAAGTAGCCTCTGTTTCTTGATAGGTGGTTGATGGTGGCTGGTAATGAAACACCTTGAGTTGTGTTTGCTGGCCTGTACGCTCAAGACAGGCTGGATTATTTAAGATCGCAGTAAGGTGGTTGAGTGACAGTGGTGCAACCTCGAGTGCAATCGTCAATGCCGCCTGTGCAGCGCAGGGGGGAGCCTGATTTTTCAGGACGTTATCTTGCGCTTCCTGATAGCCTTGCCAAAGGTCATAGGCGAGTGCAGCTTGTTCACTCAAGCGGGTAAACCAAACTAAGTCACGATCAACAAACAGCTTTTCAGTACGCTTGGGCAGTTGCCACTGGGCAATATCATAGAGGTACATGAAGATGGCGTTCAGTGCTTGCCGGTAGTGCTTTCGTTTGCCCGTGGGCACTTGATTGATCGCTTGGTTGAGTTGTAGGTAATGTTCATAGGTTAATGTACGCAGCAGCACGCTTTTATCTGGCCATCGTGCGAGTACCCAGTGAAAATCTTCTGGGGTGAGGGCGTGTTGTTGATAAGGTAATAACGTTTCACTGTTATTATGACTGTATTCAAGGTAGGTCAGTACCGTATTGGGCGCTAACTTCAAAATATTATTCATCGACAACCACTCCCTGCCTGCGCAATGTCAGCAAGCCTAATCGCTTAACAAGGTGCTCCAAATAATGGTGTAATGGCATAAGCGAGAGAGGGAATTGGTTATCACTGCCGAGGTGTTCACCTAAATTACTATGCCCCATTAGTCGATCAATTTGCTGCGTAGCAAGGTGGTGAGGCGGTAGGCTCGTTAGCGCGCATTGGGCAAAAAAGTGACGTAACTGATAAGGCACAACACCCGGCCATAACGAATGCATCTTTGTACGTAAAATGCGGGCAGTCAGCAGCTGTTGTTCACCTTGCTCGTCAATCAAGTGCCACATTGCTTGATTTGGTTGGTGGTGTGGGAACTGCATGGTGAGCATTTTTTGTAGCTTTACGTACTCAGTGATTTGCGTTTTAAGGTAGCTACATAGTATGACAGGGCGCCATTGCCCTTTATCAAACACACACACTTTCTCGCCAGCAAAACAGCGACGACGTTCAATCGTGATCGCATGTGTCGGTCGTACGCCCGTTAAGGTAATAAACAGAAAAGCCAGCTGAATCGTTCGCCAGTTGTAGTAAAGACGATGTTGCTCAAGTGTCATGTTTTTTGCAAGATTGTGCGCTTCTACTTTATCGTGTAGCGCGTTAAAAAAGACCACCACGTCATGCTCAGCAAGGCTACGTTGACTGCCGATTTGTATTGACGGGATCGCTTCATACTGTTTACTGCCGTTTTGGGTCTTAAGTTGGTAAACCGTGATGATGCCGTTTTTTTTAAGGTAATTTGCAATGTTAATTGTCGGCTCTGAGAGGTTTTTAGGTTGCCCAAGTAGGCGCGCAGTAAAGTGTTCACTAAGGTCAAGCTGTTTAATCGCGATGATGATCCTTTCTAAGTAACGATTTTGTGCTAAAAATATTTTTTTGCGCAATCGGTCTGTTTCCTCAACTTGATAGGCGGTCGCATTTCTATGATGCAGTCGTTCAGGGCCCAGTAAGACCATTTTAGCGAGCGAAGATAACCCTGCATCTACCTGAATACAGTAGGAAAAGTAGCGGTAGAACACATCGCGTTTATTGCGGTGACAACGGCGGAGTAACAGCGGTGTATTCCTGCATTTTTGTAATTCGTCATAAAAGTGTTTCTTTTCTTGCTGATTGAGCATGGGTGTTTGGTAACTTAAAGAAGAGACAAGTGGCTGAAATAAAACTTGCAGTGCTGTCGGTAGTGGCTGCCAAAGGTAAAGAGTGCCTTGCTGAGTGTGGTAGGGCTGTGCGTACTCAGTCCAAGAAATATTACCATCCTTAAAGTTACGCAAGCAGTGTGCTTCACATTTATCTGCCGTGCTCGCGCGTAGCAGATCTGGAATATCTTTCAGGCTGGTGATGTTATCGAGTTGATCCGTTAACCAGAGATAGAGAAACAACAATAATGCGCGGTGACTGTCATCGTTTGATAGCATGCTTGATTTAGTGAACTTTTTAAAGGCAACCGCTAATGAGGCTGCCGTTTGATGAGTATTTGGCATCACACCGCCCGCATTTTTACCCCTATTTCTTGCCTGTATTGCTGTGAGCTTACCCATGTTGAATACTCACTCCTTTAGTCTCATTAGCTCGTTTCTCTTTTCTGATCGCTGAAGAGTTAATGCCAGCAAATTCAGCTAATATTTTTTTTGATGGGCACTTGGTGAGTATGTTTTTAGCTTGCTCACTACGGTGAAATAAATGAGTGAGTACACCCTTTTGTTGACGATAATTAAACGCAGGCGCGAGCAGTAACGTAGCTATCATTACCTCAGTTAGCTTGTTTTTTGGGACGTAATGTAGTGTGGCGTTCAGCTTATGTGCGTCAGGGTGTTGTTTTAAAATGGCAACTATTGGATTGAGATTGAGCTGCCAATCGGTGCTTTTATCTTCAGCTGATTGACAGACAATCAAAGGGGATAAGCTCAGTAAGGTTTGAGCCATATGAAGCGATAATGTGTGAATATCAACAACGCTATCCAAGGCTAAGTTATCTTGATTGGTTATTTGATCAACGCCAGGGTGATAGCGAAGATTAAGTTTACTCAGTGCTCTACTTTTTACTCTTATTCCCATTAGATCATTCCTTCTGCTTATTGTGTTTGTATATTTAATTAAGTGTGTCAGCGAGGTTGTTAATATTCCGCATTTCAACCATTTACTATTAGGCTATCAAGATGAAATGATTTTCCAAAATGGCTAAGGTCATTTGGGAGGCTGTATTTCATCGCAACGGTTTCTTTTTTTTAAAAGGATATTGTTGTTTTAGCCAGTCAGTAGGAGCTTAACGGATGCAGATTTTAGCTGTGACGATTTACTCCTTCTTTATAGGGGGGGGTAATCACCGTTGATAATCTTAGCTTTTAAAAACAATGGTTTGCGTTATTATTTTGTTTTTTTTGGGAGGGTGAAAATTACTATTTCTGATTTGGGTTGTGAGGTATAGCACTTAAATTGGCTGTTTTTACAAATTATTCTCTATTTCAAGTTGGCGCATGGAGGTGATTGGTAAGTCGGTATATAATTGAAGGAATTTAAAATACGACTAAAGAGGGATCATTTTATGTTTGATTTGTTGGTTATCTTTATCATTTCAATGGTAATGCTGAGTATCACCATTCATTATAAAAAATCAGCCCCTTTAAAATGGTTCGGTTTAGTGATGTTGATTGGCGGTAGTTCGTTATTGATATCAAACTTAGTGGTCGAAAGCACCGATGACTCGATTGTCATCAATCTTATCTTTTCGATGGCGATAGGGCTACTTTGCTGGTTAAAGGCAATGAAAATGAAGGAATAATCATTAATCCGCTCATGCTTGCTATGCTGTTATTTTTGCCCTCGTAATTTTTAGCTATCACTCCTCATAAATAGGCGGCAGCACTGTTTTTAATAGCCCAGAGAGTAAATTACATACTAAATCACGTTAAATAGGTTGGGAGGCGAGGTGTTGTCATTCAAAGCTGGCTACCACTAGTCGAAGGTAGGAAGTACTCGGGCATTAACCATGCTGACGCCTGAAAAATATCAGAGTATACCTTCCTTCTTTTTTTAAAAATCCTAAATATAGCTATTTAATGAGTCATCTATTAACTTTCCAAAACAACTATTTAGCTCTTTAATTTTCTTCCTTACAGTGTGTGCTGTCGTTGATATACCAGCGTGTTGTGCTAGCTTTAGCATAGAATCACGACCTATCCCTGGATTATCAGAAATTAATTTTTCTAATGCAGCTTCATTCGCTGCTTGTTTAGCCTTAATAGGTGCATTTTTAGCTTGAAGCTCACTCAACATGTTACGATCGATAACGTAATTATCGGCTTTATCTTTACTATAAACAGACATGATCTCCTCTACACTTAGATCAATGCACTTACAATTAATTGGCTTGTTAGTATTTTTTCGTAATAACGTATTGATTGATAAAGGGGCAGTTTTCGTACATTGACCTATGCAGAAAACAGAAAACTTGTCTTTTCCTACTTTTCTAGGGGGCCAAGAGTGCTCTTTTTGTGTTGAATCCATTGAAACGAATAAGCCAAATTTCGCCGCTGCTTTTAAAGCTCGAGTCTGACTCGCTTTTTCACCCGTACAGCATCTGCCTCCTTTAGCCTGCATTTTGGCGCTTGGCGTCGCCAAAACAGGTGATTCCTGATGTTCACATTGGAACGCCATGCATGTTGTAGAATTAATATAAGGAAATGTATCCAAAATAGTAATTCCCTTGTTGTTGCAAAATTCTATCAACCTTTTGTAGCCTTTATTATATTTAGCTATCTTTTCATCTCGAAATACATGCTTAATAATCTCTAGTTGTCTAGACAATATTATGCAGTCAGATAAAACTGGAAATAATGTAGAGTTTATCTTTTCTAGTTGTGGCATCAACTGCCTTGCAGTGTAGATAATTGCTTTATCTATTCTGTTAATCTTTTCTAGTTCGCGCGCATCAAACTGGATCAAATGCAGGCCATTATCCATACATTCTTGCTTTTTGAATGTATCATTTTGCTCTTGTGTATGAAAATCTTCCTCTGTGGCATGAAAAGCAGGGGTAAATTCATAATGCTGCGTACCTTGCACTTCTATCGCTAAATCTATCTCCTTGATGTAAAAATCTAAATGCATACTTTTATTGTTAAAAAAATCTGGCGTAAATGATCTTTCATATTGTTCAGGGCTAAGAAAGTAGGCTAAAACACTTTGGACAACCTTTTCATTTCGAGAGTCCTGTTTCGCACACAGCGTGCAACCGTTGACACCACTTCTAGCATTTTGAATATTTGTTTTAACACTCCAGTTATGCTCTGTCACTGAGCATGTGAGCTTAATCTCTGTTGAGCCAGATAGCTTTTTATCGTTTGGAATACCCTTAAAAGGTGGTAAGTGGGTTACGCTACCAACTAAAATATACTCAATGTTAAAGCCAAGCGCTGTTATCTTAGGAAGTGCAGTACTAAGTGTTTCTTTAATATTTTTTTCAGCGCCAATATCAGCACTGCAGCCTTTTCCATTGCAACCTTCCGCTCTCTTTGACATTACATCTCGATACGATTTTTTTGCTGGATTACTGCATCTTGGGCAAATAATCTCTGTATATTTGCGCCTATCAGTTATATCTGAACGCTTGGGTAATATTATGTTTTTAGGGAATTTAACTTGATGAACGGCTATAAATTGATAAAGTCTGGCACCTAAGTGAAGGGCACTTCTTTTACCGTTTAACTCGTTATAACAACAAGCGCAAACCGGCTCTTGTGCAACTATTTTCCTGCTCAAATCTGTACGACTTATTTTTCCCGCATTTATATCTTCAACAGAGTATGCTGCTCGGTGGCGATCACATTGAGTAATAAACCACTCTTTTCCCATTTTGACGATCGTACAGCCAAATTTTTTTTCATATAACTCAAGCTTCATCTTAAACGCTTCTGATTTTAAATTTTTGCTTTTACTCATTACTTCTATTTCAGACTGCTCGAAGATTATTTTCATCTTCGCTATCCACAAATTGAAATGGATAAAGATATTAGTGGGATAATATTGAAACCACATAAAATACATAAAATTATGTGTTTTTTTTTTCTTAACGAAATTTTTTTGTGGTACATGTGAATTTTTCATGTTTATTTGCCTTTCATGTCGGTGCTGTTCGAATAAATTGAGATGTGACAAATATGAGTGTGAAAGGCTTGTTTGTTTTGGTCAAGTTGTTGATTTAGAACTGTTTTTGTTGAAGGTGTAAGACTTTGTATTAATTTAATTGTGGCCTGGTAATTTAAAAGTGAATTATTTGTGATTTGTGTTTGACGGTTTTATTTGCTTGGAAGGCCTGTGTTATTTAGATTAAAGAGTAGTAGAAAGTTGCGTGGTAAATTTTTAAGCGGTTGTTCTTTTTACAAATTATTCAATAGCAGACAATGTTATTTTTAATCATTTATTTCACTCTATTGTTGTTACATAAGTTTTTTTTTGTAAGGGAAGTAGGGGAGAATGAACTGAATATTTTGTGAGTAAATTATTTTGCGGCGTGACATTTAATGTGCTGTATATTGATTTGTTATATTTACATCAATCTTTTGCGGTTTCTTGTGGCGATGTCTTTTTTGCTTTTATACAGTGGATCAAATACGTTGTTGGCCTTCGTTATGGCGTCATTGATTCATGAATGAGATGAAAGTGGAGTGAGACTGTCATGAAGGTGTTTTAGGAGTGAATTGCGCGACGATAAAAGCGATAATAAAAGATATTTTTACTTATAAGGGGACTTTTCCCGAATAGTTTATGCTCCTATTCAACAACCTCTTTAAAAATAATCAGTTAGCCACCTAATAAGACACTTCTTAAGCCGCCATAAGACACTTTTTAGTCAGTCTGTACTAGCTTTGAATGGCTGATAAAAACGGCAAAAAGTCGTTTGTGTCGTAAGACATGAGTTCTAAAAGATAGTGCTCTCGCTGCAGGTGTTACTTTCTTCAGGATTTTAACCGTCTCGATACCATCGACAGGTAAGGAAGGGATATCGTAAGGAACTTCAGGGTTATTAATATCTAAATTATCCTATGAGTAACCTACTCGAGAAGACTTATTGTTGCAGTGCAGGTTATTGTTTATTTTTCCATATTTTAAATTGCGATGGTCTAAGGCCGTATCTTGCTAATACACCTTCATGAAGCCGTCTTAACTCTTCAATAATGAGTGATGTTAAATTTTCTAATTCAGTGCTCACTAACTCTGTGTTGAGGCCTTTGCGGATCTCATCCTCGGGATCATTATCTGGGTGAGTGATGACTTGATATATGACCTGCTTAATTATATTTCTATATTCTAAACGCATAGGATCCGGTTCAGCTAATTGCTGTTTCAGGGCTATATACTCCTTTGTTGATCGTTCATAGGCCCATACATAGAGATCGCGTAATAGTTCAATTCTATTCATCTCATAAACCCCGAGAGTTGCACGACTGTAAGCTTCTTCGGGTACATCTAAAAATGTGAGCGGGCATAAATTAGCACGAATTAAAGGTAAATTAGCGGCTAGCCGAGAAGTACGTTTATTGACGTCTGCAAAGGGTTGTAGATAGGGAATATGTACCATCATAAAAAATGATTGTTCAAATGGATCTGCGATTAAATCTGCCTTGCTTAACAATAAGTCGAGTAATTCGGCAATCAACACATCACCGGAAAGTGGCCTAAATACACTTTTTCCTATATCGACCTGGTGTTGGCGAATTCGTCCCTCATCAAATGGGTTTGGTAATAAGTTTTCAGATAATATGCTATGTAAATTTAAAATCGTATAACGATTAAAGCCGATAGATTCGGGGTTATCGACTAGCAATTCAATCGCTGTTTTGTGATTTAAGATCATCTGGGTTTCAATGTTTGCTTTTCCGGCCGCTGCTTTACCCTGTTCTATGAGCTCAATAGTATCAAGTCGACTATAGGTATTACCTTCTAAATGGCTTGATGCCCAAGACAGATCAATGAGCAATCGGCTTAATATATCTCTGCCATAAGTGCCTGCAGGCTGTGATGTTTTTCCTGTGTTACCCATTCGGGCAAGCTGTCTGCGTATTGGTTCGGATAAGTAAAAACTTACATTAGGTTCGTAATCATCAATCAGTGAACGTTGATAACCTACCGGTGTTCGAGCCTCTAACGGTTGCTCAATATAATTTAAAATATCTTTGCTGTCGGCAGATAACGGGACATATGCGGGAAATTTATCGGCAATGGTTTCGTCAACATTATTATCTTGTGTTGTAGTTATTGAATCTTGTTGTGAGCTAGCCGCTATATATTTCCTTGAACGGCCAGCACCAATTGCAATAATGGTGTCATTGCTGATTAACTTACTCAAGCTACGCTGAACCGTACGCCTGCTTATACTAGGATGGAGTGTTAATAATTTAGATAGCGACAATGGCACATGGGAAGTTAATATACTTTGTTGTATTTTAAAGCTATTAGGCATGGCGAAGGCACTTTTGTCAGATTGATAGTGACACTATTATGGCACCATTAAGTCTATTTGGCACTATATCTGTCACTATTAAATTAATGGTGACAGATATAGGTATCATATTTTTACTCTGTTTGCTTTATTACTTATTGTAAATTTCCCTCCATCATCATCTTCGAAAATGCACTGCCATCTCGTCTTGAAGCGTTTGCAACATAAGGTGCATATACGTCAAACAATAAACGCGTATCACTGTGCCCAAGCATCTGTGAGATATATAAAGGGTTTTCATGTGCCGCGATATGTAGCACTGCCGCTGTATGGCGTGTTTCATAAGGACGACGACGTTTTAGCCCTGCCTTTTTAAGTGTTGGATACCACAGCTTTTGACTAATATAGTGCGTATCAATAGGTTTGCCTTTAGGGGTAGTAAATACAAAAGGGGAGTCATCTGTTTTACTTGTCATCACGCGACTTAATACTTCATAAAGCGTGTCACACATCTTTTCCAAATTAGCTATCAAGTGCTACTATAGTGATACATTTTTGGAGGTTAGTATGAGAGTAGAGCTAGTAACAACATTAAGCGTCAAGCAACGAAGATCTTATCTGAACTTCATTCTACTAAAGAGCCTGTGTTAATAACGGAACATGGACAACCATCTGCATACTTAGTAGATGTTGATGACTTTGAATTTATGCAAAAACGTATGCAAATTCTTGAGGCTCTTGCAAAAGGTGAGCAGGCAATAAGTCGTGGTGAAACCATGTCTAATATTGAAGCTAAAGAGAAAATGAATAAATGGTTGAAATAGTTTGGACAAACCCAGCTTTAGAAGATCTTAACGATATTGCTGAATATATTGCTTTGAGTAATCTACAGTCAGCTAAAAAGTTGGCTTTGTGTCGTCCCTCAACTAGTCTCCCCAATAAAGTAGATGCGCTCATCTAGCATAAGACAACCAATATTGAATAGTCACCTCTATTAGCCATGATTGTCATTTAATGTGTTGTATTAAGCTGTTCTGTTATAACAATTAAACTAGCTGTAAGCGTGTTTTCAGACTATAAATTTGGCTCCCATAGCACCTTACTCATTGTCTCGTTTAATTGCCATATTCAACGATACTAGCTCTTATATCAGCAATTGTTATAAAGAGTTTGTTGTCTGCATCTTTGAATGTCGTAAAACCATATTTTTCATAGAAATACTCAGCCCCATCTTTTGCATCAACAATGACAACAGGAAATGCGACAGTTTCACTTGCTGTTAATAACTTTCTAAGTGCATCAATTAAAAGCCACTCCCTGAAACCTTTGCCTTTGTATCTGTGATCAACGGCTAACCTGGCGATCAAGCCACCAGACGTTACACTGTGATGTTTTTTTTGTAATTTAGGTGGTAAATCGTGAATATTAATTGGTGTCATCGTTAATGTGTAAAAACCAATAATGTGCTCAGGGCATTGTTCATCTTCAAGCACAAAGGTACGAGTATTGTCTTTTTTAGCTTGTTGGCTTGCCATTACTTTTAAGTAATTATTGAGAGCGGTAATGCCACAATCAAAACGCTTTCTGTCATGTTTAGCTTTTTCTAATTGGACTGTATTCATTATTGAGTTTTGTTCATATAACGTGAAGCAGCTTGTTGTAATTTATCATTTACTTTTGCTGGTTTGTCTAATGCATCCATCAAAGTCATTGCATCTTGCTGACTTAATTGAAGGGATCTTTCACGTTCCATAATTGTTTTTGCTTTTTCTAAAGCAGCACTAACCACAAATGAGTTAATGCTAGACATGCCAGTAATAGCCGCTGCTTGTGCAAGTAACTCTTGCGTATCAAGATCCACACGAGCAGTAATACGAGGTAATGTAGCAGCCATAATTATCTCCATTAAGTGTTAACGTGATACAAACGAATTATATTCTAATTATTGGATCTTTCAACAAGGGTGTCAAAATGGCACATTTGTTTTTTGGGGCAACACTGAGGAATTAGCCAGTAAACTTGGTTATATACTACGGAGCAGCTTTTATTGTATCTACACAGCATGACAATCTCATTTACTGCCAATAGTCATCCCTATTATTGAACTCCCTCTTTCTTTACCTTAGAAACAAACACATCAAAAAAAGGTACGAAAGTGAAACTCTTCTTTAGCGTCTTTTTCCGGTTTTTATATGTCATTGGCCTGATCTCTGTGCATACTTAAAAGATATTCGTATAGATAATGAGTTATCTCAAACAGATGTCACTAAAAAGGTTGGGATACGCCAAGATACAGTTCCAAATTTCGGGCTAACCGCTAACCGCAGGAAAAACCAAGATGGATACCTTTTTAAACTTTTTCTGCACTTGAGTTAGATTTTGAAATTACACCTCGTAATAGCAAAGCTAGCGATGATGAACCAGACTGGAAAGGGGAGTGGTAATTACTTAAAATCTTATAAGCAGGTTATTTTAGTTACCTAAGTTTTGAAGGTATTTAATAAACTCTGAGAAATCACCACTGTCTGCTTTTCTTAGGCCGGAGATATAGGAGGAGCGCTCTTCAGTTACATCCTCAAGTTTGGCATATGCCCATTTTATCGGTTTCTCTTCGAGTAGATAAATTCGAACAATATCAGTGAAGATACGTGAATGACGACCATTACCGTTAACGAATGGGTAGGCGATGCTGAATTCTGGCAGAAAGCTCAAGATTATCGTAGTGTTTGAATTTAACCCAACACTTCGCATCTTCGAGGAAGTTATGTAGATCAACAGAGATATTTTTCGGATCAATGCCAATGTTAAGCTCACGTTGTCGAAAGGTGCCTGCCCACTCCCAAACTTCTCCCAAAAGAGCTTTGTGCAAGTTAGTCACAAAGCCTCGATCAAAAATAGAATCTAGTGTTGGTTTTTTAAGTGTACTTGCCCACATTTGACCTTGAAGTATGTTTGCTGCTTCAAGTTCATTCAATTGCTCACGGGTATTAACATGCTTATGCTTTAGGCCAAGCATGTTATCAGGGGTAAGTGGTGTTGCTCCCTCAGGATTTTCAATCAATGTTGTCACAGAACTATTCGCGATGACATTATTCTGCACTTTCCAAAGCCACCCTTGTATTTAGTCGATCACAATCGTTATCTAGATGAAGTGGATGATAAGTTTGTTACCGATGCATACCACTCATTATCTATTGAAGGCTACCGAGTCACGCATGATCTTATTGAACATGTTCGCTCTGGTGATTGGAATCCGGAACAATCAAGTTAAAGTAAAAAACACCTAGATGCGATGGCTGCAAAGGGCTATTGGAATTCATTTCAAAAAGTAAAGTTAGCAGTAAAACAAGTTTTAAACGGAAATAATGCTGGAAAAGTATTAGAGGCAACTCATGCAGGTTGGTACTTAGCTTTGTTTGGTGCAAGTGTCTCATCCGGCATTGTGAAACAATCAGATCTAGCTGGTTATCGAACAGGGCCTGTATTTATTAGAAAATCAAAACATACTCCACCAAGTAGAGAAGCGGTTCGAGAAATGATGCCTGCTTTGTTTGATTTACAGAGAACGCTGCTGTTCGGGTTGTATTGGGACATTTTATTTTTGTTTATATTCATCCTTATTTTGATGGTAATGGCCTTATGGGGCGTTTCATCATGAATTTAATGATGGCATCGGGAGGCTACTCTTGGACAATAGTACCTGTTGAAAGACGAGATGAGTATATGCAAGCATTAGAGGTCGCCAGTGCACAAGAGAATATAATTCCCTTCACAAAATTCATCGCTTCGTTGTTGTAAACAGTCCTTTACGCTTGGTGATGGGCGGTTCGACGGTTGTTATCGAGACCTCGTGAGTGATACTTAATGGGAAATCACTCATTTATTGGTGGTTATAGTCACCATTTTTGTTCCTTTTGTTGTTTTTGGTGAGTATAGTGACCAAAAGGAGAGGCTATGAATTCATTATTTAAAATTTCAGAGATTATTCTGTACGAAAGAAAAAAAAGGAAATGGAGCCAACAGTCACTTGCTGATTATGCCGGACTTAATAGAACGACTGTTGGTAAAATTGAGCGCAATGACTATGATGACGTTGGCTTAAGAAAAGTCGAGCGTATCCTTAATTTATTCAATAAATCCTTAACAGTGGCAGACACCGGTTTGCCGACTTTAGATCAATTAAAAGAGATTAATAATGGCTAATGTTGATGTCTATAATCACAAAAGCAGAGTAGGGAGACTTGAGAAAAAAAATGAGCTCCATCACTACGCCTATGACTTAAACGCAAAGCATGCATTGTCGCTTACTATGCCTATTCGATTAGAAACATACTCATATGAAGGCTTACATCCTTTTTTTCAGATGAATATGCCTGAAGGGGAATTACGATTAGCAATTGAAAAAGCAACAGCAAAAAATTATGGCAGTAATGACCTGACGGTATTAGCATTATTAGGCAATAACCAGATTGGTTCAATACGGTATGCACTTGAAGACCAAGAATTAGTTGATGAAAGTGACTTTGATTTGAGCCTAGCGCACCTTATTAAAAGTGATGATGTTGATCTATTCTCTGAGTTATTATCAAGATTTGCATTGCGTTCAGGGGTTGCCGGTGTTCAGCCCAAAGTATTGTTAGAGGCTAAACAGATAACTCATGATGAAATTGACCCCAAAAATACCTACCCGCTAGATTCATATATCGTGAAAAGTTGGGGTAAAGAATATCCAGAATTGGCTTGTAATGAATTTGTTTGCTTAAGTATGGCAAAAGAAGCGGGGTTAACTGTTTCACCTTTCTACCTAAGTGAAAATGCGCGGTTGTTGATAACTAAACGCTTTGACATTAACAAAGAAAATCAGCCAATAGGCTTTGAAGATTTTTGTGTATTACAGGGCCGTTCAACGAAACAGAAATATGATGCAAGTTTAGAGTCTTGCGCGAATACGATCAGGCAATTTGTTTCTCCAGAATACTGTAAAACGGCTTTGTATGATTTTTTTAAACTGACGCTTATCAATATTATTTTAAGAAATGGTGATGCTCATTTAAAAAATTATGGCGTGCTCTATGAAGATCTCGCGGATTATAAAATAGGGGAGTTACCTAAGGTATCTGTCGTTTTTTCACCCGTATTTGATATTGTAAGCACCATTCCGTATATAAAAAACGATACCATGGCCTTAAGTTTAACAGGATCTAAACGCTGGCCAAAATGGAAAGTGCTAGTAAAATTTGCTAAGCAACACTGCTTACTTTCAAATAAAGAAATTACGCAAGTGATAGATGAGGTTGAACGCGCTAAATTAAATGTGTTACCAATCATTGAAGCGCTCAGTATAAAACATCATAATTTTAGTCCTATTGCAGATGAAATGTTGGAGCTATTTAAGGTTAATATAAAAGATAATTGATCCCTCAATAATGATGACCATATTTTGTTGACTGTCGTGTTTAATATGACGTAATTGGGTTAGCTTTATGGATTTACTTTTCCCCAATAGTTTATGCTCCTATTCAACAACCTCTTTAAAAATAATTAGTTAGCCACCTAATAAGACACATCTTAAGCCACCATAAGATTCCAGTTAATGAACTGAAAGTTTTCTTACAGCTTTTACAGCGATATCTCTGATGCCCTTGACGAGTTACATCACATCGAATAAAGCTTTTACCTTTGCAGTGTGAACAGGATGAAATTGTACTTTCTCGTTCAGCAATTGTCTGTCTAACTCGATCTTTAGATAGCTGAGCATCAACTTGGTGTTTGAGTCGCTTCAACTCAATATGTGAGAAGTTTTTTATGTTATTTTGGGTGACTGTAAAGCTGCTGTTTTCCATCTGCCAAAACCTGGCTGTTAAGTGATGCTACGCTACTCAGGTGAGCTAGCGCATTAGTATTAGAAATGATATTCCAGATAAACTAAATCAGGATCTCGGAAAACTTTCGCAACGTGATTTATAAAATCGACCTTATATGTAAGGTAGTGCAGCAACTTAGGTTGTGAACTAATTGCATTAATATCAAAGATTACGATATTAGTCTCTTTAGAAGGTGAGCGCACAGAGGGGCATACAAGACCTCTAGCCCCTTCCTGATGCAGCCTCTTGCCGATCATCTGCGTCATTGAGTAATCAGAGGGGTGCATTAGCTCTGGAATATCTTTTTCAAGACCAATCAAATCGAAAGCCATGCACTCAACATGAACCTGATAAATAGCTCTTTCTCGATGCATTATCCCATTTTCACTATTCCAATCATGCTCTACTGATAATCCTTCACTAATCATCCAGTGCAACGTCTCGTAAATTGTTGTATCTAAAGCAAGAGAGCCATACCAAGCTGGGTAGGTCGCATCTGAATATCGAGAACTCATAAAGTTGTCTGTATTAAATGGATACTCGATAGCTGTAGAGTAATAAAATGACCGCTCCCTAATTGCCGCACGACATGTGTTCTCTTTATGGTCAATTTCAAAGTTAACCAACACATCATGAGAATCTAAATCACCCATATCGTCCAGAAGATCGTCAAACAAGTTTTCACTAATGCGAAGTGATACGATATTCCGGTAAACATCATCATCTAAGTGACGAACTTTAGTGATGTTATCAAACAATGATGACATTAGCGTCCTCGACTCATATCTAAGTAGCGACTTACCTTAGCAATGCCCAAATATCCATCTTCAATCATCACTTCTAACGGGGTGCGGCCTTCAAATTTTTTGTTACGCATTGTAATCCACCCGTAAAGTAGCTCAGGGTTTTTTGGGTACAGTAATCGCAAAGCTTTATGGATTGCCAATAAGTATCCTACACGCTCATGTGAATCACGCCCCGTTGGTATACCAACTAAGCCTTCAGCCATAGATTTTAATTTTTTACGACTCGAAAGGCTTATACCGAGCAATGAACATTGGGAGTCCTGTGATATCCCCCAATGTTTAAAAAGCCTTGTGACTGCTTTTGCAAGTACTATCGACTCGTCTTTGTTGGTAGTTTTAGCTTGCGCTCTATTCGTTGCTAACATATCGAAATCTCCTCATATTTGACTACAGTATAAGAACAGCCTTTGGTTATTGCAACATTGTATGTTGCAATTTACCCTCTGGTTCTAAGGAGGGGATATAGAAGATTTAAATGATGGCTGAATGCCAACACGGAAATGGAACAGAGCCACAGGTTTGGTGAAAGAGGTCAAACTGTTTATGAGAGCAAGTCACCATTGTGTATACAGCATCAAATGTTACTTGGTGTTAGTTACGAAATATAGAAACAGGTGTTTTACAGATGAAGTTTTATTAAGGCTTGAAAGCATTTTTACAGAGCAATGCGCAAAGTGGGGTGTCGAACTCTTGGAGTTCAGCGGGGAATCTGATCATGTCCACCTAATGCTTGATTTACACCCAAGCGTTGCACCTCTTGAGGTGCTAAAGGAGTATATCAACAACCAAGATAGGCCAACATAAACAGGACTTTGTCCTGTATACTATCCATCTCGCACCAAGCTATTTCGCTTTGGCTCAATAGCTATAGTCGGAGAATTCCGTCGAAGGATGTTAAAATATGATTACAGGTTAGCAATCACTTGCAAATGGAATTGTGGTCTTAGTTTTCTAAAAATTAAAAGCAGGTTCTTTTAGTGCTTGTTCAACTCGATTAATCCCTAGTCGGTTAGCTACCTCCTTCCAATTCTTTACAGCAGTCAATACATCGTCATGAATTTCTTCCGCTTTTGCATCTGATAATCTAAAAAAATCTTTTACTTCGAAGGCTAACTCATAATCTAGCGAATTATCTTTGTCGGTAATATTAAGATGAAGACCTTGTTTGCCAACAATTGGGTTGATGTCATAGGCAGGCGAGAGCTTCCAACCATTGTCTGTGAGTAAAAAACCATGGTTACGTAGGTGATCATCCGTATTTGAAACTGCGATGTTAAAGATTATTCTGCGCCATAGTTGAGCGAGGTCTGCTTCAGTCTGAGCGCCATTGTTCTGTAAAAATTCAGCTATTTCTAAATAACTTGCCCCATGTGAGTCTTCTCCATCATAATATTCAAGTTGCTAGCCTGAAAGCCAATGCAAAGAAAAAAGCGTATTATCAGCGTATTCTGGCTAAGAAAAAGCGTTTGAATAAAAATAAAAAAAAGCATCGCTGCGAGTCCAACAGCCAACAAAGGCTAGCCAATAAGATTGCTAAGTTAGATAATAAAAACGCCAACATTAGAGAGAATTTTTGTCACACAATTTCTAAGGAAATAGTGCAAGAAGCCAAGGCTATTATCAGCTTGGAAGATTTAAAATTAAAAAACATGACACGAAAAGCGAAACCTAAGCGTGATGCATCAGGGCGTAATTTTACCAAAAACAACGCACGAGCAAAAAGCGGATTAAACCGCAGTATGCTTAATGTTTCTCTGGGCAGGCTTGGTGTTTTTGTCACGTACAAAGCCAATGATTTCGGCAAGGCTGTAGTCCATGTTAACCCTGCTTACACATCAAGAACATGCCACGTTTGCCAAGGCAAAAATACTGCTAGGCCAAATCAGGCCGCAATAATTTGCCTCAACGGATGTGGTACTTTGCTGACGAAAATGCAGCTATAGTGATCGCACAAAGAGCCGTTTCTTACATCAAAGAGTCTAAGTTTGCTGAGAAAGCAAAACCTCGTAAGACAGCTATTCGCAAGAAAAAGGCGGTGTTTCCGCCACTGGTGGGTGAATTGCCATCAGTTAAAAAATCAGGAAAGTTAGAAGTCGCTCTTTTAGAGAGCGCCCCTTATTTGCTCGCAAGTAAGCTGGCGTAAGACCGTCAATAGACGGCAGGCTTTGCACCAAAACTTTTTTACAACAAAGGACATTAACTTAGTTTTTGTCTTGGAAACCCGATCAGCTTTAGCTACGGGTAGTTCATCTAAGAATCTCCTTCCAGAATCAGCTTGCTGATTTGGTGGGAGTTATTCAACGACGTGCGTTCCATTACTTGCCATCCATGAGCTTAATGTTTTGCAGCTTGATGCCAACTTCATCTTTGGCGGCAATTTCAGTAAAATTATTATCCATTCCTAGCACAGACATAACTTTTAGGTAAGTACCGATCGCAACCCCTGGATCTCCAGCAAAAACCTTATTAACTGTTTTTGGGTCGAATCCTGTTCGTTCGCATAGTGTCTTTTTTGTGTAACCACGGCGCTTCATGGCCAGAATTAAATCCTCCCCGAAGTGAGTCAATATTTTTCGCTGTTTAGGAAACAGGATGTTGTGTAAGTTGCGCTTTGCCATATCATCACCTTAAATCTTATATTTAGTCATTATAGCAAAAAACCACATGATCGGGACTATGTTCCCATTATTGTAGGTAAAATAGGAATATAGTCCCTTTTTTGAAGATAAATCATTATTTGTTATTGAAATAAAAGTTTCTGTAATGATTTTTGATGGGTGATGTTAACGTGTCGTTAGACGAAATATTTACAATAAGAATATTATCGTGCTTAGTTAAGTAAAAATTAGTAATGGCCGAATCTCATCATCATCGTTGCGAGCGCTTCATGACACAACGAATAATGCGAGGGCTGTCTTATCGTTTTTGGTTTTTAGATTTCCCTTTGTGGTTGAGAATAAGGCAAGGTTCCCACTAAAAAGACATCTTAAGGCACCATAAGACACTTTTCAGTCAGTCAGCACTTGCTTTGATTTAACTATTTCAAAGGGGCCTCCGTCATCCTAAAAATGATGATAAAAACTCGCCTTGGACATAAGGTTAGCAATATTAAATTTATGCATTCGCATAAAAAAATAAGAAAAGCATTCAGTTTGCTATATATTTTATGCGTACGTATAAAATATATTGATTATTTTGTTTTTTAAAGTAAAATTTATGCGAACGCATAGGTGGTGGGTATGAAACTAAATAATACAAAGCAATTGGGCCAGTTGGCTAAAATTGTTAGGCAGGCACAGTCTTTAGATCAATCAACTGCAGGTTTGTTGTCCGGTAATGGCTTAACGTTTATGAGTCAATTTGAAAATGGCAAAGATACAGTTGAAATAGGTCGTGTTTTACGCCTTCTTGACCAGTTAGGTATTGAATTATTGATAGATATCCCTCCTGGAGTAAGTGAAAAATATCTTGACAAAATTGATAAAATAGAAGGTAAATAATGCGTGAGCTTCAAGTATATATAAATGATGCTTTAATTGGTAAATTGTCTGAAAATGAAGATATATGGTCCTTTCAATACGCTCAAAGTTGGCTTGAACGCTCTGATTGCTATGCACTTTGTTCAAATATCCCTATTACAAGTGCGACACATATTGATGGCTCAAGTAAGCGTTATATTCAGTGGTTTTTTGATAACCTTTTGCCAGAAGAAGGTGCGAGAACATTGTTAGCAAGAGATATAAATGTAAATGAAGCGGATTCGTTTGGCATATTATCTGTTGTTGGTTCAGAGTCGGCTGGTGCAATAACATTAACAACAGAACACCTTGATAATACACTAGAACTCATCCCCCTCTCTTATAATAATTTAAACGACAGAATATCTGCTTTGCCGGATATACCGCTTAATAATGCTGAAAGTAAGCGCATGTCCATTGCTGGCGCTCAGCACAAAATGCTTATTATTCTTGAAAATGGTAAGTTTTTTGAACCAGTTGGTAGCACTCCTTCCTCTCATATTTTAAAACCAGAACATTCCAAACCTGATTTATATTGGCAAACAGTTAGAAATGAGTGGTTTGTGATGAATTTAGCGAAGTCACTTGGTTTCAATGTTCCTGTCACAGAGGTTTATTATTTTCCCGCAGCCGCTTATGTTATTGAACGTTTTGACAGAAAGGGGGGCTTCCCTAAGCAAACTCGACTTCATGCGCTTGATGCTTGCCAGTCTTTAGGGCTAAGCAGAGCGAGCAAGTATGCACTGAGCAATGTAGATCAATTAAATAGGTTTGCTGATAGCATGAGAAACAAAGGGGCAACAAAAATAGCGATATTTAATTGGGCTATTTTTAATGCCATAGTGGGAAATACTGATGCACATTTAAAAAACCTATCATGTTTAGTGAACGAGCAAGGTGCCGTTTTATCACCTATGTATGATTTGATATGTACGGCAATTTATGAGGATAAAAGAGGGCACTTGGATGCGGAGTTATCTCAACCAATGGGGAAGGCTAAAACCCTTGGGGAGTTGACGCGAGAGGATGTTGTATTTTTTGCAAAGCAGCTTGGCCTCCCAGATAAATTAAGCCTTGGTTTGTTAAATGATATGCTGAATAAGATAGAAGAAAAAGCCGATATTCTAATTAAACATATAGAGGAGTTACCTGGTATTCCTCATAGAGCAGGTGAGCTAAGAATGCTAAGTGAGATAAGATATAAACTCATTGCTGAAATGAGTTTAAGGTTAAGAGTGCAATGAATTTAATGCATCTATAGAGTCGATTTTATTTTCTTTATTAGCCCCGTCATTCCCGACAAAACAACTCGGGAATGACGGGGCTAGTGTTTTATTTCGTCATCCTCGAAGTCTTTTATCGAGGATCTTGTGTTGCTGGCTCTGAGATTCCCGATAGAATAATTCGGGAATGACGGGGCTAGTGTTTTATTTGTAACCGCTCTACAAACCCATCTTACAAAGCCTCCAACTAACTGACACGATTTCCTTTTACCTTAAAAGGAAATCGTTATGCGCAGTAAACCACTGACCAAAATACAGCAAGATTGGCTCAATCATATTGAGCAAGCCACCAAACACAAGCTATTTATGCCTGCTTATGCGAAGCAAAATAACCTTGCTTTAAAAATATTTAATAACGCACGATCCGCGTTAACAAAAAATGGAATATTACCCACTATTACTAACAACCCATTGATACCTGTATTTTGCGTCGGACCTAGTTGCCTACGAAGTATCATTCAGTGCTTCTTATCTGTTTATCATTTTCATTAGTGTGAAACAATGTGCTTACCAATATTATGTCCCATTAAAAACCTCTTTAAAAACAACCTATTAATCACCTAATAAGACATGTCTTAAGCAGCCATAAGACATTTTTTAGTCAATTTGGCTTAAATCGTTAGGTAATTTTCGTCGAGTTATCACATTACCTATTTCATCTTTAATTGAAAAAACGCTGTTATTTGAATGTAAGTCAATACCGCTATATTGTGAGTGAACACAAAACCTAGATGGTGTTACTTGTATCCATATTTTCTTTGAAATACTGCTCCTATTTTTATCATTTCGAGTTAAAAAATTACAAAGTATTGTGGCCAATATTGCTTAACTATATTGCATTTCGTCGGTGGCGTAGAAATTTCCACCGAATAAGCTAAATTCTCTAAAGAGGTTGGTACTCAGTTTCTTTGATCGCTTTTAATCGTATATTGACACAACTGAGCACTTTAACTTTGTGCTCATTTTTCATGTAACTGGCGTTAATGGTATCTAGAATGATGGAAGCACTCTTGGTGGTTACACGATGAAGTAGTTTTAATGCCATTTTCTCGTTAATACCGATTGCCTTGGCAAATAAAATAAAATCATATCCTATGTAGGTGCCATGTTCGGTGTTAAAGCCTGGTGCTAAATCTGTTTCATTTTCCTCTAGAGCTAACAACGGTAAAGCGAGTGGATCGCCTTCGAAGTAAGGAATGGTTGATACATAGTCGTAAACAGGTGCTAAACTCTCAGGCTCAACTTTAGGCACTAGTATTCCAAAATTACGCAAGTGTAGGTCGTTGTTCCCAAGCACGTAAGCGTAGATGATTCGCAAGAAAATGTCTTGTTTGAACTTTAGGCTTGAGTTGATGTTATTAATTAAAAACTTACATGCTTGTTCGTAACTAACTTTTGCAACACCATCTACTTTTCCATATTTATCAGCAACGTTCATCGCCGCGTCTAACTGTTCTTGGTGGACTTTTTCTAACTCGTTAACCCTATCATAGCGTTTAATAATAAAAGCATACTCTACAGAATCTTCATCTTTCTCCTTTGAAAACGCAACAAGACCGAAAGGGGGCACATCAAATCCTAATTGTTGCATAACAAGCATTATTGCGTGCTCATTTTCTGCAAGCATTGGGAACTGCTCTGGAGATGGCTTTAGGATGTAAGTTGCACTATTTTTCACAACATTAAACTGGTCATTTATGATACATAGCGATAATTTTGGTTGGTAGCCAGATATGCTCATGCCTTTTTGGTTAATTGGCCCCACTTCAATAAACCCCCTTCTAGTGAAAGGTAGCGTGGTGTCTGTAGTGGTGCTTCCTGTCAGGTATTTAACACCTTTTTTGGTATATCCCTCCGCGAGCTCTTTTTTCCCTTTAAGTGGCTTTAGCGTAATTAGGCATCTATCTAAATTCATGGTTTTCTCTTAAGTATTTAGCTTCATTAATATTTTGTGTTCCGAACTACTCAGTTACGGACTCAACTGTAATTGCGCCTAGGAGATCAGTTCCATTTGCTATTAAAAATCCGAATGTATCCCTTTCATCAATCTTCTGGATTTCTGAATACCTTTTCTTTAGCCAACCTTCAGGCGTAAGGCTTTTGAAATACGGGTGCAACTCTTTGCTTACATGCAAAAGAGTGGAGGTAGGAATGCTTAGCGAAATAGGTTTTCCTTTGTAGTTTTCATCGTAAGTGAAAACATATTTATCGGCTTTTTCTTCGAGCATTCCAGCAAAAACACCAAACATAAAAACATTTACTTTTCTGCCCATGATTTTATTCCTAGTTCTTTTAGTACCATGATAACGCTTGAAAAACGGGCGCTCGAAGGGTTAGAAAAAATACGTTTGAGTGTTGAGTATGAAAGGCTGGTTTGAAGCTCTAAGTCTTCCATTGAAATTTCAAGTTCTTTCCGTTTATATTTCATTAGTGCAGCTAGTTCATTCATTTCATTGAGATCCACGCCATCGTTCGGGTTAGTGGATTTTAATTCTAGCTCGTCAACTTTTTCAACAAGTAACTTGTGTAGTTCATCAATTTCATTCCGCATTTTTAGAATTGAATTATTAATCATAAATGACCTCTTTTTAGTATATAAACATATATTAGCTTAAATAAGAGATTGCTTAAATAGAAATGGTTCAAATAAGGTTTTTTTTTAATTAAATTAAAGTTTTTGTTTTATTTTTGACTGTTTTGATTGTTTTGATTGTTTTGATTGTTATGATTGGTTCTAGGTTTATATTTGGCACTTTTGTGTTTTTTGAATAGTGGGTTCAAATTTGAAGGTTTTTTGGTTTTTCTACCTTCCCGAGCGCCTGGCTTTGAGTCCGTTTGCGTTTCAGTTCTGACCCAACGAGTAATGGCACTCAGTGATACACCTAGGTTGTTGGCTGCTTCCTGCCTAATGTATCCTTGTTCTGTAACTAGCTTTACTGCGCTTTGTTTAAATTCTACTGTAAATATTGGACGTGTTGTTTTCTTATTCATAATCTACCTCGACTAGATATATTAACTGAAGTCTTTACTAGTGTCCGGTAGTATTAAACCACTACACTCTGCCTGATAAACTGCATCATAGATTATGAATTACGTTATTTAGTCGCGTCAAATTTGTCTTTCCAAGTAAGAAACAACTTCTCTGTTACACCGAGTGACACAATCGCTCCACTATGGAGTTTATCAAGTTCAACCGTCGCAATAGAAATGAATTTATCTGCATTTTGAATTAGGTTTTCAACGCAAAACTGCTCGAGTTGAACCTGTACCTCATCCCCCACAATCATTCCTCTGATGATTTTTCCGATAGCTTGTTTGCGTTCACTACGGTATTTGATTCTATACGAATCGATTACACCAATAGATCTCTCAACGACCTCATACTGGTGGCTAGAACGCTCGTAAGCCCAAATAAATACATCTAATGCAGGCATATGGTCACCTGTCTCATAAAAATAAATTAAACACTTAACATAGTCATCTTTAGGGACATCCACAAAGCTTAATGGGCACAAGTTTTCTTGAATGAAAGGTAAGTTGCAGCTCAAGCGAGCAGTACGTTTATTCACATCCTCAAACGCTTGAAGGTATGATAGGTGCATAAGCAAGAAGAATGCTTGCTCAAACGGGTCTTCAATTTTATTGGCCTTTCTTAGTAGCAATATAAATAGCTCTTCGAGTTGCTGTGGAGCATTTAACGGCATATATGAAGTCTTGGTTATTTTGACCTCTATTTGTCTTATTTTACCGCATGCTGAGCTATTTGAGAGTAAATCTTGCGACAAAAGTTGATGTAGATTCCTGATCACAAAGGGAGTCACGGAAATCTCTTCTGCATTTTCAATTAGAAAAAGGATCGCTTCTTTATGATTTAAGATCATAATAGTTTCTTCATCGAACTTACCATTAGCTGCTTCACCCATTTGCAGTAACTTCTCTGTATCAAGAATTGAGTATGTATTCCCTTCCAGTCGACTAGAGTTGAAGGACAAGTCGACGAGCAGCCTTTGTGTTATGTCCTTAGCGTAGGTTCCCGCTGCAAGTTTATTGTTAAAGCGTTTGCCTAATGCCCTGAGTTTGAATGCTGTCTCTTCAGGTACATAGCGAGTCTTATTAGGGACATAATTCTCAAGCAAAGTCATGTCATAGGGGACTTTAGTACGTGTATAAGAAGGGCTATCAAGGACAGTAAGCTTTTCTAAGGACTCTTGAGATAAAATGAGGTTGTCACTCAACGGGGCATTTTCTATATTTTTAGATAACACCTCCTTACTCTCGACTAAGGACATATATTTAAGGGCACTTCTTTGGCCTGCTGTAGTAACCTGCAAATTAACAACAAGATTTTTTAGGCGTCTTTGTAGTGTTTTTTCAGTGATATCAATCGACAATAAGTTATTGATATCACTTCTTGATAGGGGCTTCCGTGCACCATCAATAACATTTTTAACTAATTTAAGTTCTTGCTCAATTGTGAGTGAATTTTGTTTCATAGCCTACTCATTAATTGTCCTTAATGTAAGTAGATTATCCTTGTTAAGGACATATTGCAATGATTAAGGACATTACCAAATGAGAATCAATGATTAGGGCGCGTATTTAAAGTTTATTTTATAGCCAAAAAAAACTCGTCATTCATGGCTAGGATGTAAGGCATAGTTGCGTAGCAACTACGCGCTTGTAAAAAATGCGCTGTATATAATTGGCTCTGTTGTACTTCTGTGTTGTTAACTTATGGTTAACCTCCTCACTTATTCATTCTGTGGAGTAAAAAAAAGAGGTCGCAACCTAAGTTAAGTTAAATTCAGTTAACTTAACTTAACTTAACTTAACTTAGGTGGGGCACGATAATCAACTAAAGTAATTTAGGGGATTATTATGCAAAAAATTTACAATAGAGAAACAGAGCTTAATGAGCTACAACGTGTCACTGCCAACATAGCTGACAGCAAAGGGAAACTGAGCGTAGTTGTTGGTAAGCGTCGTATTGGCAAGACCGCAACAGCGAAGCACGATGGAAGGAATGATCTCTATTAATCATCAGAAAGTTTACATAGCTAATTCCTTGTGGCTACTATTGTGTCCAAAATGTTTCATATTGTTGTATAATGGATACCATGTTGTCTATTTTAGGTGGTTTATGAATAAGTTGTCTTTGTTGTCTGCTAATGAAGTTCAGTCAGGGCTATGCGAGTGGCTTATTGCAAGAAGAAAGGGCGCTAAACTTTCTAGAGCTCAACTTGCTAAATTAAGTACGGTACCTGCTTCTACGATTAAAAAGTTTGAAACCACCGATCAAATCTCTTTTCGTCAATTTATTTTGCTTTGGCAGAGTTTGGATGACTTATCTCGTTTAAACTCTCTTACCCAAAAACAAATTGTGCATTCTGCCCCTACCTCAATTGAAGAGGTGTTGAGATAATGGGCTATGGGCGTATCAGTAAATTAGAGGTTTTTCGTAAATTATCGGATGGTACTAATGTTGCTGTTGGTACCTTAGCGCAAAATAGGCAGGGCGTTTACTTTCAATACGATGCAAGTTATTTGCAACAATACCATAATCTATCTCCTTTTAACCTTAACTTTGATTCATCACTACAGCTCGCACCTAACCGGCCCCATAATGCTTTGCATGGCGCATTTTCAGACTCTCTTCCCGATGGTTGGGGCTTACTGTTGATGGATAGGGTTTTTAGAAAAGAAAATATGTTACCAGCACAAATTACAGCGATGGATAGGCTTTCGTTTGTAGGTAAAGGTGGTATGGGAGCATTGTCTTATTTACCTGTTTCAGACTTAAAGAAAAATACAGAACAGGAGTCGCTATCAATCGCACAACTAGGGCTACAGGCTCAAGCTATTTTTGATGGGCAAACATCCGAAGTGTTGCAAGCATTAATTAATGCGGGTAGTTCCGGGGGAGCAAGGCCCAAAGCTCAGCTATATTTGAACCAGAGCAATGATTTATGCAGCACCACTCCTAGAGATGATAGCGAAGCATTTTTAGTTAAATTCACCTCTTCACAATTAGCGCTTGGCCATGATGAAGGAGTATGTGAAGCTGCTTATTTAAGTATGGCAAAACAAGCAGGTATTGATGTCCCACAATGGAAGCTATTAGATGCTCCTAATGCTTCAGGTGCAAGACAGTGGTTGGCTGTTAAACGTTTTGATCTGATCAAAAATAGGCATGGTAATGAAGGCCGGTTACATATGCACAGTGCAAGTGGTTTACTGGATGCAGATTATCGAATGCCAAGTTTAGATTATGAAGATTTAATTAAAGTAAGCAGCTTAATCTGTCGCAGTCCCGCCGCAGGTCAAACAATGTTTCGCAGAATGGCATTTAATTTGTTTGCTTTGAACCAGGACGATCATAGTAAGAACTGGGCTTTTTTACAACAGGACTGTGGGCAGTGGCAATTAGCTCCATTTTATGATGTAACGTTTAGCCCTTCTTCCTACGGTGAGCATGCAACAGCTTTTGGTGGTTTTGGTCGGCAGCCAAGTTTAAAAGTAATGCAAAAACTGGCCGCACAAGCCAATTTTGCAAACTGGGAACAGGCTAGAATAGTGCTTTGTGAAGTGGTTGATGCGATACACTCTTTTGCGGGTATTGCTAATGAATTTGATATGACGACAGAGGTTTCGAAACTGATTAATAAACAGCTAAATAGTAATTATTTAGAGAATAGTTTGTTGTTGAAAAGCCTGTAGGCTTGGCACAATGCCCTTCGAATATTGAATAACTCCCACCAAATCAGCAAGCTGATTCTGGAAGGAGATTCTTAGTTCAACACGCTTTCACTAGAGTCTGGCATAGCCACACTCCCCGATCCAGTCGCTCCCTAAGCTAGCCCCGCCATCCCAACGGTTAATATGTTTATAGCTGCATTAATATCTCGATCATGTGTTGTGTGACACTGTGGGCACTCCCATGATCTCACGCTGAGTTTTAGGCTCTGATTTATAAATCCACACTTCTCTGTGCTACAACGCTTAGAGCTTGGGAAAAACCGATCTATTTTAGAGATAGTTCGATCTGCCCACTCAGCCTTGTAACTCAATTGCCGAACGAATTCCCCCCAGCTTGCATCAGCAATATGCTTGGCTAGCTTAGGGTTTTTAATCATGTTTTTTACAGCCAATGTTTCAACGCAAACGACTTGGTTATCGTTAATTAGTTTGCGAGATAACTTGTGTAAGTTATCTAAGCGACAGTCGGCTATTTTTGCATGTAATTTAGCTACTTTATGTTTTGCTTTTGCTCGGTTTGCTGAGCCTTTTTTCTTTTTGAATAGTTTGCGCTGTAAAAATGCAAGTTTACTTTCATAACGTTTTGTGTGGCGAGGGTTGGATTGTTTTTCACCATCAGAGGTTATAAACAAATCTGTTAAGCCTAAATCGATACCAATTGTTTTAGCAGTAACAGGCATTGGTTTAGGTTTAAATTTACATAGCATTGAGACAAAATAACGCCCAGCGGTATCTTTGCTGATCGTGATTGAGCTTGGGTTTGAAGGTAGTTCTCGACTCCAGCGAATGTTTAGTGGCTCTTTTGATTTAGCAATAAAGAGCTTGCCATTTTCATATTTTAGCGCGGTGCCGACAAGTGAAAAAGATTGTTTGTTTTTCTTTGATTTGAATTTTGGGTATTTCCCTCGCTTATCAAAGAAATTCTTAAACGCAGACTGTTGATTTCTGATTGATTGCTGCAGGGCTACGCTTGCTACCTCGCCAAGCCAATCATACTCAGGTATTTTCTTTAGGCTAGTTAGCATGGCACTTGCTTTGTTATAGCTAATGCTTTTTCCATCTTGATAATAGCTATCTGTTCTCGCTTTTAAGATATTATTCCAAACCACACGAACACAGCCAAACGTTTTAGCAAACAGTTCGGCTTGGTCTTTAGTTGGGTAAAATCTTTGCTTGATAGCTATTTCTTTCATATTCTACATTATAGTTCACTTCTTGTAGGGAGCAACAACATTAGTGCTTCGCACTAAAGGCTATCCACCTCCCCCCAAACTAACTCGCTAATGCTCGTTAGCTATGGACGGAGTACTACGCCAAATCGATAGATTTTAGGCTTATATCTTAACGGAATAGAAAGCACTGAACGTGAAAACGTCCGGTGCTTTCTTGTTTTAGGCAGAATAAAATGCCTCACATTATTACGCATAAGTTCAAGGTTTTTAGGAATCGTACCGTCGACTGATCAAGCATAACCACGAATCTACATATCAATTATGCAAATACCCGTTTTAAAACTAAGGGGGACTTTGGCTTCTTCGCTCCATTTTTTATCAATAGCAGTGAACACATATTTGAAAGGTTTTTTGGGTTTTTCTACCTTCTGTTTTTATGCTTATACGTTTTAATTGGGACTCGTGTTTGTTCGAGGGGGATTTGAATGGCTGATGAAGACTGCAAAAAGTCGTTTGTGTCGTAAGACCTCAGTTCTAAAAGGCGCGTATTGATGAAATCTCTCTTATTTAAAAGTTAAGGATAGTTTCGGAAAGAGTACCGTTTAAATACCTTGTAAAATGTATTTATCCAAGGTGGGAGAGTATATCTAAGGCTGGTGCCAATACCCTATAATCATGCTCTACAGGTGCTTTATCTGAAGCAGGACCGGTAAAGGTTATTAACAGTATTAGTTTTATTAGTTTACTCTTGGTCCAATCATAATATGCCCTTTTATTTCTGTTTGTTTTCCACAACTATACATTACTATTCAGGTTAAGCCTAACTGTGGTGGCAGTGAAATTGGCCACAAATCTAAAATTTATAAGTTGGTGTTGGGGCGGTTGCGAGATAGCTTTCTAAGGCGAAAGGGGCACATTGCTAGATATGAATTATCGTGTTCTGGTAGTTATAATTCACTTGAAGTTAAGTTAAATCGATTTAACTTAACTTTATTTATTTTAGTTACAAGTTACAAGGGGGGGCGACTTAGTGCTATCTAATTATGAACACGCTAATCTGATACTTTTCGCAAATTGACTCTTTATTCTGATGTTTTTCCCCGGAAGCGAGTATTGCAGTAACCAAGTTAATTGAGATACTTATTTTTAGTTTGTAAGTCGATGTATGGACTCCACAACTCTAGCAAGTAGCCTAGAGTTACTGTAACTACTTAGGAGACCATATTATGTTGAAATCTACTATCTTTGGAATTGATTTAGCTAAAAATATCATTCAGGTTTGCCAAATTAGCAAACATGGCTAGTTAGTAAGTAATAAAGCTGTTAGCCGTCAAAAACTTAAAGAATTACTAGCAAAAGCAAAACCAGCTGTTGTTGCGATAGAAGGCTGTGGCAGTAGCCATTATTGGGGGCGATACGCTGAGCAATTTGGTCATGATGTACGTGTTATTAGCCCTAAAAAAGTAAAAGGCTTTTTACAAGGCCATAAAACAGATGCTAATGATGCCTTAGCAATTGCCAATGCATCATTACAGATAGGGTTGAAAACAAGTAAACCTAAAAGCGAAGAGCAGCAAACGATACAAACATTAGATACAAGCCGACTGTTTTTGTCTCGTAGTATTACCGCTTTGAGCAACCACCTCCGTGCGTTGTTATACGAATATGGCATTGTCAGTACAGTTGGCGTTAAAGGCTTAACGAAAGCGGTACTGGAAACGCTTGATGAAGCGAACTTATTACCAGAGTGTTTACGGTCAGTCGTCAACCAACTTTGGGTGACATATTTGAACTTAAAAACAGAGTTAGCTCTGTTAATCAAAACCAAAAACGCTTTGGTTCGTCAATTACAGCCCTGTAAAGCATTAATGGATTTAGAAGGTGTTGCTGAAGTTTGTGCAGGTATGTTGTATTCCTCAATTGGTGATGGAAAACAGTTCAAAAATGGCTGTGAAGCATCAGCATTTATTGGATTAACACCTAAACAGCATAGTTCCGGCGGTAAAGTGTTTATGACTGGAATTTATCGTGCAGGTGGAATTAAAGAACTGAGGTCAGCTTTGTATCAAGGGGCGCTGTCTTATATCTGTCGGTTGCCAGAAGTGCCCAAAACTGCCAAACAAGCATGGCTTATAAAGTTAGTTGAACGTGCTGGCATTAAACGAAGTTGTATCGCATTGGCAAATAAAACGGTTAGAACCGCCTGGGCAATGCTACGTTATGAGAATAAATATGAACAACAAATTTTAGTAATATAGTAAGTACAAGAAAAACAACAATCACCAAAATTTTTACAATAATGATGAAGCATAAACGGTAAGACCAACCTGTTAAAAACCTGTCCATTGCGAAAGTCATTAAGACTGTTAAGTCGAAGAGGATAGCAGGTGCGCAAACATCATAGGCTAGAAAGTAGCTCTTTCACTAAAAGCCGTATATACGACCGCATCTTAATGTTTATGAAAAATCATATTGTAAAATACGTGGAGTCCATATACGTTATGGGGGCTATTGTGACTTAGCTTTCTATCTCGGTTTGGGGCACATTGCGCCTTGATAAAATGAACCTGTGTAGTATTTTAGACACAAACTTCCTAGCCCGCTAAGGGTGTTCGTGCTTTAGTACGGAAGCGTTGTTTTACCAATATACACAATTTGTGTATATCCGACGTCTCAGTAGGTTATCAATAACCTGCGCCATGATGTAATCCGAGTCTTCTTAATGATTTTAAATTTGTGATTTTCTAGTATAATAAGCCACTAATATATTAGAGTATTTTGTGGTGTCATAATTTATATAAATACTTGTTTATAAAAGCTTAAAAGCTTAAAAGCTTAAAAGCTTAAAAGCTTAATAGATGGGCGTGTGCTCATCTATTAAGTTAGAACATTAAAATCACGACCAAGCTTAAATCACTTGCGATTTATTTTCACTGATGACGCTGACGTACTGAGGCATTGAGCTAATGTTTTCGAGTAGTGATGAATGTTCTAGGAGGCGAACATGGATTTTCAAAACATCTAGTTCTGATAACGACAGAACCTGAGACGCATAAACTATATACTGATCCATAAAAATTCCTTATTTAGTATTATTAATGTTAAGTAAACCGTAGATTGGAGTAATTACCCTGTTTTTTTCTTTTCTCAGGGGTGTTTCTTCCGATCTTGTGATAGAATATAACTATTGGCAGGTTGCGTGTCAATGATAATTTTGAGTTTATGTGAATATTTTTATATAACTAACTAACTAATTCATTATTACACGCCTAGGCGTGTATCGCAAGTGTTTTGTAAAACAACATGACGTGGTTTAATTGATTCGACTAACCCAGTTAAGACATAATTGATTTAACTGGGGATTGAAATGAAAACACGTAAAACCTATTCAAAAGAATTCAAACTTGATGCCATTGCACTGGTAAGAGAGCAAAATTACAGTATTGCTGAAGCAGCTAGAAATTTAGAGGTTACTCCTCAGATTCTTGGTCGTTGGATAAAAGAAGCTGAAAATGACGATGGTCATGCATTTAGAGGGAACGGTAAATTAACACCTGAGCAAGAAGAGATCCGTAAGCTAAAAGCACAAGTAAAACGCTTGGAAATGGAGCGTGAAATATTAAAAAAAGCGACGGTCTTCTTTGCCAAAGAAACGAAGTAAAATACGCGTTTATTGCCCAAAATAAGAAGATCTGGCCTGTGATATTGATGTGTCACGTGTTGGGTGTGAAAAACAATAATTACTACAGCTATCAAAAGCGGAAGTCTCAGGGGCCAGCAAATACAGAGCACCAAGAGATGTTGCAATGGGTTAAAAATATTGCCGAGTTTAGCGATAATACCTATGGTGAAAGACGCATTCAGAAGGCATTAAATGCGCTTGATTTCCCTGTTGGACGTAGGAAAACAGCGCAACTGATGAAAGAAGCACACGTTTGGGTACGTTATAAGAAGAAGAATAAAGCAACAACCAACAGCGACCACAAGAAGCCTGTATATGATAATGAACTTAAACAGAATTTCGATGTTCAACGTCCCAATCAAGCATGGGTGCAAGATATTACGTACATATGGACTGCTGAAGGATGGCTGTATTTAGCTGTCGTAATAGACCTATATTCTCGTAAAGTTGTTGGTTGGAGTATGGGTAGCAGAATGAAAGCACAACTTGTTTGTGATGCCCTAACAATGGCTATATGGCAACGAAAACCTAAAGCCGGATTGATAATACACTCAGATCAAGGCGTTCAATATGCGAGCCATCAATATAGGCGGATACTGAGGCTGCACAAGTTTGTATGCAGTATGAGCAAAAAAGGATGTTGTTGGGATAATGCAGTAGCAGAAAGCTTTTTCGGTAGCTTGAAACAGGAAAGAGTCCACTGGCGCAATTACCGAACACGTTATGCAGCCCAGCAAGATGTATTGAATTACATCACGATGTGGTACAACAGCCAACGGATGCATTCATACCTAAATTATCAGAGCCCCAATGAATTTGAGCGTATGGATAAACCATTAAAAGAAGTAGCTTAAAGAACTTAACTAGGGTGACCGAATTAAGTTGACCAGGTCAGTATCAAAAATTTAGATTAAGGGTTATTTTATTTCTTTTAATCATCCCGCTTGGATAAGTTGACAATTTCTTATCCGGCACCAATGAACGTGACATATAACGACATCGTTCTTCCCCTTTAAACCTGGTGATTGCAATTTTTATACACTGTTAAATAATAGTTGAGCGATGAGGATCTTTATTAATGCTTGAAAAACGAGAAGCGTACAAGACAAAAATAGAAAACGATATGAGAGAGTTGTGCAATACGAATTTTAGCCTACCTGAAACTCGTATTAGAGCAGACATGTATAGAAAAGAACCAGGACTATTTGATAGGATTGATAATCAAAACACTTACGAGTCTAACTACAGATCACATATATATTATAAATTTGAAATAAAAGTATCTCAAATTAAAGCACCGCAACGGATAATTAAACTTTATATCAAAGCTATCGAAGAGGCTGGTTGTAAAAAAGATTTGTTCTCCCAAAATTCTGATGATTTTGCCAAAAAATGTCACGAATGGTTAAGTTCTCAGAAAAAGAAGAATGGAGAATATGCAAATATTGCGGACCATTGGACGGGAAAAAAGCAATTGGGAAAGATCGATGATGAACTGGAACGGCAAATGCAAGTGCTCTCAATTGCTGTCAAATATCAGAGTGAAGGTAAGGATGCATTTAAACAAAAAGCATCATCCGCTTATAATATTTTATCAACAGATCTGTATGGTGAGTTACTGATTGATATAATTTTTAAAAAACAAGTTATTTTCGGGCAAGCGGTGAAATATTTAGAAGAAAATTGTGCAATATTATTGCAAGAAACGATTGATAAAAACACGGTGCCTTACACGTTGATTTATAAGCACTACAACTGGATTTATCAGGCGTTTAATTCTCTTGGGCTACGATCGGTGATGTGTGAAATTTTGTCCGGTTATCGTAACAAAGGTTCAATATTGAAGCAATTGATTGAGTTGTATCCGTACCGTTCGGATTTACTAGAGGACTTTCCTCGCGTTAGTCAGCAAGTCTTCCGAATCAAATCCACGGACTCTAAAAATCCCTTGATAGCCAGCTTTAAGAAAATGCCCCAACGATCAAAAATACGTTCAATGCTCTATCATATCGTGATCAATGTGGATGATACGAATATGAAACGTGTAATTATTGATCGTTTGGAAGAACTCGGTGTAAAGTGTTGTGCAAATGAGAAGCTACTCATGATTAAAACAGGTTGTGCTACATACCAGAAACGCGTGGATAGACCAAATGCTACTAAATTAAATTTAGAAGGTTATTTCGAGTTTCCATCTGGAATATGTGAAATTATCCCCTCCCGGCTCGCATGCATTAAGCCTAATAGCAAACTTGGGCCAGAGTCGTTACTGTTAAAGATTGGTACAGCTTATGATTTACTTTTCCCTGCGACAAAAAACAAAAACAAGGAATATGACTGCACTGGTGAGTTGAGAGTAATGACTAGAGTCAAATATGAGAGCGATTACCTACAGTTGTTGAATTCGTCATCGGTGGAGCTTAAGAAGAATTAAAGCCTGTTTTGTTGCATTTATAAATTATACGTAAAGTGCGTTACGCACTTTTCCCATATTTATTTATGCTTTTTAAATCAATGGTCTATAGTATGGCTAATGCCCGTTCCATTAATTATGTGATCTAATAAGGTACAATTTAAAGGTGCTGAATATGACTCAAGATGGTACTGTCAAGTTAAGGCAACTTTCAACAAACATGCGATAATCAACGCATGAAAAATCCAAATATCTATGCCGGTTATCGTTATCCTGCCCAAATCATTAGCCACACAGTTTGGCTTTATCATCGTTTTACACTTAGCTTTCGAGATATCGAAGAATTGCTTTCAGTACGAGGTGTAGTTGTAAGTTATGAAACAATCCGTCAGTGGTGCAAAAAGTATGGCTCAATTTACTGTAATCAAATAAAAAAGAGCCGTGGTCAGCTTGGTGATACTTGGTATCTGGATGAGGTTTTCATCAAAATAAATGGTGTGCTGCATTACTTGTGGCGAGCTGTAGATCAAGATGGTGACGAAATCGATATTTTGGTTCAGAAACGTAAAAATAAAAAAGCAGCGATGCGATTCTTTAAACAATTGTTAAAAGGGGAGAAGGGCACCCCGTTAAAGGTTGTTACTGATAAACTTAAAAGTTATTCAGCAGCAAAAAAAGAATTAATTCCAAGTGTTGAACACTCTACGGTTCAATATGAAAACAACCGGTGTGAATTGTCACATCAGCCGACTCGGCAACAAGAAAAACAGATGCGGAAGTTTAAATCTCATGGGCAAGCTCAACGATTTTTGAGTTGCCATGGAGTAGTAAATAACTTGTTTAGACCTGGTCGCCATTTACTCAAAGCTAAACATTATCGCACTTTCCGCGATCGTTCCTTCGCAGAGTGGGATAGGGTTAGTTGCGTCCAAAATTTAGATTAAGGTATGTTTAGTCGAATTTACTCGGCTCAGCTCGATAAGTTGACAATACCCTAAAACAGCAAAACAAGCATGGCTTATAAAATTAGTTGAACGGGCAGGCATTAAACGAACCTGTATTGCTTTAGCTAATAAAACCGTTAGAAATGCCTGGGCAATGTTACGTTATGAAAACAAATATGAGCAACAACTTTTAGCAATATAGTAAACAAGAGAAAAACAATAATTACCCAAATTTTTACAATAATGATGAAGCATAAACGGTAAGACCAACCTGTTAAAAACCTGACATTTGCGAAAGTCATAAAGACTGTTAGCTCGAAAAGGATAACAGGTGCGCAAACATCATAGGTTAGAAAGTAGCTCTTTCACTAAAAGCCGTATATACGACCGCATCTTAATGTTTATAAAAAATCATATTGTAAAATACGTGGAGTCCATATACGTGAATGGGCACTAAGGATAATAGAAAAAAAAACTATTTGACTTTTAGTTAGTGGCATGAATTGCAGCACTACTTTAGATCTTCTTTCTTTATATTCAAATTAGACGTATCAAAAACATCACCTCTGAAGGTTAGAAAGTCATCATCAGCTTTTTCAGTTTGTTCTGCATACCCCCCCATTCCCTTTCGCTGATTGTAGGAAGCTCATTAGCATGACCTGTATAATTCGTTACTTTTTTTAGAAGATATTTTTCTAACAATTTTGTTTGATCATAACCCACTCTTCAATAAACTATAGTAGCGCCTATTTTGTACATTCCCAGTCCCTTGGTGGGGGGGACGTGACTTGATATACTGGCTCACTATGGTCTCGTATTCGGCAATTTACTGACTTTTTAGTAAAGTAATATAATGTTTTTCACATCATAGATGCTGAATATAAATTGAGAAGTAATTTGCTTAAAGAAAGCGGGCTGAGAAAGTTATCCTTTATGCAAAAAAAGTAATATCAACCTTAATGACTTTGATTATTTAAAAATTAATTTATCTTAAAATATAGAGATTAACCAACAAGCTAAAATTTTCAATGAGGATGTTTTTGACAGCTCAATCAAACTTATTGGTTTAGATATTTTTTAAAATTAAAGTTCAGAATTATTTATTTTATGGGATGATCTCTAAATATTAGCATTTACATCGTGCACCAACTTTGTTCGCGCTTCTTTTCTTTTTTCAAAATAACCATACCGATCATAAATACCCTCAGCACCTTTCAGCTTATTATTCAAGCAGCGATCGACTTCATGGTCGGGCGTTCCTTGTGCCGCTAATAGGCTTCTACAAGTACGTCTTAAATCATGTACGGTGAAATGTACCATATGGAAATGGAACAGAGCCTTAACAACACAGTCATATTTAGATATTGAGGTCGCCCTCATTATTAAAAAATGGCCCATGCACTTAACGTGCTTAGGCCATTGATTATTTGTAATACTGTTTGCGCCTTTTTGAGTTGTGTTTCCATGATCTCCCTAAGTCGCACACGATAGACGGTAAATCATCCCATGCGCTAGCTAAGGCTCTACCACGCCTTGCTCTTAGCTTGATTGGGTAACCTTTAACTTCAATTAAGTGCAAAAAGTAATAGCTCTTTTCCTGTTTTGTACTGAAATGTTTATGCATGCCACTACGAATGCTAGGGTAATATACCCAAGCGTATAATTTGTTACTTTCGTTGATGTAATGGCGATACTGTGATTTTAGTTTTTTCATTTTTCCTCCTAGTAAAGTACCTAGAAGGGGTCCTGCTCAAAATAATTCATTTGCACTCCTGTTGACTAAATAAACTTAATTAAGGCGATAGGTGTTCTGTGCCTTTTTAATGTAATTGATAACTTTTTCTCTTAGCTCAAGTGGTCTAATCACCTCAATATAATAGGCGTATTTAAATAGCCATTTTTCGAGAGAGTCACTATGCTTAACTGTTGCTCTAATCTCTGTAAACTCACCATTAATTTCTGAGATTGATTGGTTAATATTGAATTTATTTTCATGTAATAAATGAGCGTAATTTTCTGTTTTAATATTCAATACCAGATTAATTTCTGTGCCACCTGAAAAATACTTATCTTGCGTTGCATATTCATGAATATTAAATGCACTGGTGTCATTAATGGTCGTGAATTCAGGTACTAATGTTTCAATGCGCGATAGTTTAAATGTTCTGATTTCATTTGTTTCATTACGCTCATCAACATTTTTATTGGCAATCAGGTAAAAGTTGGGAAAGCGTAAAATAATACCAAGTGGTGTGATGTGATAAGTCGATAAAATTTGTTCTCGTGTTTTGTACTGCATACATATATTTTTTTTATCTAACAAGGCTTGTTCGATGAGTTGAAAATGTTTTTTATTATAAGCTGGCGCTTGCAGTTGAAATTCATGCTGAACGTAATGAAAGCTTTTTTTCCAAAGTTTAATATTCTTATTCTTAGGCGCACCCACAGCGTTAAATATGTGTTCTGCATCGCCCCTTAGTGTGTATGGGAGCATCTCAATAATGTGGGGTTTGATTACTTCAAGTGGTAATCCTTTGTTAATAACATCTGTACGGCTAGGATGAGGGTGTTTTTCTGCAATTCGGTAGTGCTTAGGGTGTTTATCACTGATCTCTTCAATACTGCAGTATTCTTCGCAAACCTCTTTTACGAGACGACGAACCATCTTCATTTGGCTGCTATCGTCAGTGTTTTCATTAAGTAGTGACTTTTGTGCGAGTACATCTTTAATATCTCTAATTGAAATAGCGTCTGGATAGCAGGGAATACTTGCTAATATGTTTTCAATTCTGCGCAATGTTTTATTCACAACAACTCCTCATTTCAGTCCATTATAGTCCTCACAGGGACATTTTTTGTCCCTGTGGGGGCTATTATATGCCGCAGAGATTATTTTGCGGTGTTTGTTTGTAACTTTTGTGAATAAGCGAGTGGGGGGAGAATATTTTGGAGCGAACGGTAAATAAAAATAAAGCGAATATATATATTTCAGATGATCAATCTAAAGTATTGGACATAGTTAAGCTGGGGGGGAATGTTTATTTTACTGGTCCAGCTGGAACAGGGAAAACTACTCTGGTCGACGCTATTAGACAATTATACCCATCCTTAAGTGTGGTTGCTCCGACTGGTGTTGCTGCACTGAATATCGATGGCAGTACGATTCATAGTTTTTTTGGGTTGCCTTATGGTCCTTATTATATTGATGAACTGAATTTAGAAGATGAAGATAAATTAAAGGGGTTAGCACAACTCACTATTATTATATTTGATGAAATATCAATGATGACTCCTGATTTGTTTGAAGCGACAGAATATTTATGCCGAATCGCAACAAAGCGTTATTTACCAAATATTAGTGAAGATAAGCCTTTTGGGGGGAAGCAAATAATAATGTGTGGTGATTTTTCTCAGCTTCCACCTGTTGCAAAAGGTAAAAGTCGTCATTTTTACACTGGAGAATATGAGCACTCGTCGCCTTTCATTTTTCATAGCTTACTTTGGCGGGAAATGGACTTTCGTTGTTGTAAGTTGACAACACAGCATCGTCAGATTGGTCAAGAGCAAGCTTGTTTTAGGTATGCATTAGAGAGAATAAGAAAAGGCGAAGTAAATGATTTGGATTTTTTTGACTCAAATGTGAAAACAGGTGCTGATGATAATGCTCTGATAATTACGACAGTTAATAGCATTGCGAAAAAAACTAATGAAAAAAAATTAAAAAGATTATTAATTCATGGTGCTATAAATAAGAATTATCATGCTCAGCATTCTCCACTCTTTCCTAAAGAAATATTCAATTCTCATGGCGACCCTGCAATACATTGCTTAAAACTATGCATTGGAGCAAGGGTGATGACAACCATTAATAATTATGATGAGGGTTATGTTAATGGCTCTATTGGCACTGTGGTTAGTTTAAATAAACGGAGTGTTGACATATTACTAGATAATGGAGCAATCATTACCGTGACTTCCTATACATGGAGTAAGTCAATGGTAGAAGGTTTGATTCCACCTTCCAAAATAAAGAAAACAGTATTAGCAGAAGGAACGTTTTTTTCTCAGCTTCCATTAAAACTGGCTTGGGCTGTAACAGTGCATAAGTCTCAAGGGGCAACTTATGACAAAGTACACATTGAATTCGGTGATAAATACTGCTTCTCCCACGGTCAACTTTATGTTGCTTTATCCCGTTGCCGTACCATCGAAGGTATGTCGATGAGTCGTAAGCTATCTTCTCGTGATGTACATTTTTCTGAAGAGGTTAGAGTGTTTGAAGAGGCTTTCGGTCTATAAACAACAATTTTTGGTTGTTTTTTGTCGTGGTATAAATTGGATAGAGGGATAAATTAAATGAATCAGCGATTTAAAAGGGACAAAATAGCCTCTGCTGAAAGTAGTTTACTTGAAAGTTCTTTCATATCAGACCTTGTTACAATTGCTAAGTCTAAAGGAATAGAGGTGCATTACATTGACTTTAAATAATATGAAGATGCAATTGATGCGTTTTCTGATATTAAAAATGAAAAGTTTAACAAGGTAATTAAAGAAGTGCCACATGGTGGACGTATATGGGGACTGTTGAGCAACAGCCTACAATACTAATTTTCGATAATTGTGATTCTTTAGCTCCGCTGAGCTGTTCTTTAACATTCACGCTACAACCTATTCTAACGACTCAAAAAGATGACAATATTAAAAGTATATTCATCGCTAAGCAAAAGGGATTGGATATGGTGTTTGGTAATAATAAAACAGCACTTTATCAGTCTAACAATTGGATAACAGATAGGCTTTAATTTGTAAGCTTTCAGATCGAAAGATCTGGAGAAAGGGGGCTTCAACCAAAACGTAATTATTTATTACAAGTAACTTTATGAAAATCCGATTTATTAACTATGAAAATGTGACTCTTATTACACAGAGGTTTCAATGACGACAGAACGCACAAAAATGTTATTAGAATTAGCAACGACACTAGATAGTGACGAAAAAATATGGCTAGCAAAAGCATTAAAGGTTGATGATTATGAGAAGGCTTTTGATGAAATCCATCAAAACATTTGGCGACCTTATTATAAACATGGATATGGTGGAAAGCTTGATGACATTATTGAATGCAACTATAAAGCAGGGAATGGCCAAGGTGTGATGGAGGCACAGAATAATGATGTGCTCGATGCTATTGAAATTTTACATGATATGTATGTTGATATCTTAGGAAAGAATAATATAAAAACCTTTTAAACCTAGAAGTATTAGGCCTGAATAGGCAATTAATCAGGAAGCTATTTGAGATGAGCGAAGCTAAGATCCATTTTATTAGTAAGTATGTAAGCACTCATTCACCATCAGAAGTCATTGAAATGTGGTGTGAGTTATATGATGAAGACCCTGCCACTGTTTGGCAGTGGGCTGCTAGTAATAAAATTGTGTTGTTAAAAGGCGGTATTAGAAAGGCTACTTGGCATCGCCGTTTTTTATCTAGCCATTCTGAACAATGTATTGAGATAGCCCAAATAGCCCCTAAGCATCAAAAACAAGAATTAAATAAATCGGGTGGCAGTGACGATGTACTTCCTAGTGCATTAAATCTTAACCCTATTGTTCAAATATTGGGGGAGCATTTACAGTTAACTACACTTCAAATGAAAGGTTCGCTCTATTTATTGAAATGCCCCACAGGTATAGGGAAAACTTTCGCAACAGTAGTACAACTTTTTAACCACCTAAAAAAATGCGTGTCGGGCGAACAAGAACTAAAACGTATCTATTTCGTGACAGACTTACTCGACAATGTTAACGATGCGCTGGCAAACCTTGAAAAGATGATAGAAAACGATGAGCAATCTTCCTCCCAAGAAAAAGTGAAGATGAAAAAGCAAATCGTTACCCTGCCTAGTCAGCAAGATATTATTTTAAGACTTAATGAAAAACAGCTAAATGATATTCTCGAATTACTCGATGTAAGTAGTAAAAAGTATCTTCAGCAACGATTTAGCATTGTAAAATCCAGTGCTGAAAATTTTGATAGCAATAAAGCAAGACTGCCACTTACTCATATAAAAGTGATTGAAAATTCAATCAGTGAAGATGCAGGTAAGTTATACGGTACCTTGATGAGTGCTCTACGCCAAAAAATTAAATTATCCCCCTTTTTATTGGAAAATGAATCTTTTATTTATAAGGTTTCTTGTCTAGTTCCTGGCGCTTTGCTGAAAGCTGAGTTTGCATCAGTTGCTTTTTTGACCACTAAAAAATTACTGTCTGGTTATGATACTTTGAAGTATCGCTTTAAACCTTTAATTGCCGAGTCGGGTGCAATTTTTTTTATTGATGAATTTGATAAGCAATCAAAGGTAGTACTTGACTACCTTATTCAAGCCAAGCCTATTGATTTAATTAAAACGGTTAAAGATATAAACAGCCAATTGACGACACATTATTTCGAGGCTACTGATCAATTTGAAGGTATTAGTGATTGTTTTGAAGCTGTGAGAGAGTTTAGTGAGGTACTTTCTAAGCATTGGCATGTTCAACAACCTATTGGTATTGATAGCGAACTTTGGAGTGCAAGTGAGAAAAACGTTACACTATTTTCGGATAAAATCACCATACATACTGCTAGTATTAATGGAAAACTATATATTGGCTTTGATAGTGAGAGTGAAAAATCGAAAGTTTCACTACACAAATTTGATGGTTCACGATCTTTACAAGGCTTTATTAAGCAAGCAAACCAGTATTGTAACAGCACCTTTCCACAAGCTTGCCTTGCTGCTTCCAATATCCTGATTAAAAATGAGGGGGATGAATCTAGTACTCAAAATGAAGCGTGTTACCGGGTTTTAAGGAACATTAATTTAGAGCATTTAACCCCTCATATTACAGATCGGTTTCATTTTAGTCCTGTACGTAAAAATAAGAGTGCGAAGGGAACGCCATTTAGTTATCACACAAGGGGGCTTAAGCTTACCGAATTGATTGTTCCTGAGCGTGACAAATATACAATAACGGCAATGCATCATTCGTATGAAATAAGCCCAACTGCAATTTTGGCTGATTTGGTCATTCAAGGAAATGATGTCATTGGTATTTCTGCGACCGCTGAGTCTGAATCTGTATTACATAATTTTGATTTATCATTTTTAAGACGGGTAATTGGTGAAGAGCGTTATATTGAACCTAGTAGAGAAAACCTTGATAAAGTGGCTTCTTACTATCACCAAAAGCGAAATTATGTAGCTAATGGTATTGAACAACAGGTTAGTTTTCATGATGTTGACTACCAGTACCTTTGCGATGAAATCATCAGGCAGTTTGGTCCAGATAGCCTAGTCGAGAATATTATCAGAGAGTTAGCAGGGCTAGAGCAAAATCAAAGTCCAAATCACGCTGTTAATTGGATATCAAAGGTACTAAAAGCGATTCAAGCATTTATCAATAATCCTCACCAGCGTTACATGGTATCGCTATTAAGCAGGGGAGTCACTCGGCCAGTATTAATTGGTTTTTTATCTAAATACGTTGAAAACTTGTCTCTATCGAACGCAGTAGGAGCTAAATTATTTTGTGGTGTTAATGCTAGATACTTAAGGGAGCAATACCAGCAAAATGTAATCAAAGTACTTGAGAAGGATCCTTGTAAAGTTATCGTTTTTTCTACCTATGCCACTATGGGGGCGGGTACCAATATAGATTATATATTTGATCCAAAGATTGAGTTCTCACAACCTATTAACGTTGATGATTGTTCAAATACTGAACAGAAAACTGATGTAGATTGCCTGTATTTAGAATGTCCGACTCATATGTTTAGTGTATCTTCTGGGGATGAAGAACAAGCGAGTTTAATCGAGTCAAAAATGATGGTGTTACATCAGGTTCTTTCACTTCAAGAGGCATATGAAATTTCACCAAATTTAGCACAGCGTTGGAGTAATGAAATTATTAAAAGTGCTTCAGTAAAAGGTCTTTCTTATGCTTGCAGAGAGATGCAATCTAAATACAAAACTGCAGAAGATTATCTTTGTTCAGTGCGTTCCAAAATTGAACAGGCTGTGGGGAGAACTGCGCGTACTGCAAATAAACGCAAACAAATAAGCTTCCATTTAGATATAGCTTTAAAAGATATATTGGCGGCTGACAATAGGAAAAATATCCTGTTATCAAATGAGTATTTGGCATTAGTGCGTGAAGCGAAAACCTCAGATAAAGGCTCTGTGAAGCGCCCTAATAAGCTTGATCGTCAATTGCATATCGCAAATTTACATACTCGGAAAACTGTAGAGCAAATTAAATGGTACCTCACTGAATTTTTTACCCTATCTGATCTAAATACTCAAAGTGCTGAACATTGGTTAGCGATACGCTGCCAGCTCTTAAATCAACCAACCTCAACGAGTGTTAACCATAATTTGGACTTCCTTTATGTTCAATCTCCAATGCTAGGGCATTATGTTTATGATCATAAAAGCTCAGATTCTTGCCAGCAACTTAGTAAGTATCGTTTTTTTGAAGGTGGCAGTTTTGTCAGTGAGTCAGAGAGTGGCTTAGCGCAGTTAATGAAATGTGATGTTATTAAACAAGCATTTGAAGATAAAGGTTATGCGACTTCGTGGGGGAGTTGCGAATGGATTATGAACCCTGTCGCTTTTCAAGCGTTATATAAAGGCGCACTGGGCGAAGAGGCTGGTGAAGCTATCTTACTACATGCTGATATAGAAGTGTTACCGATGCCAATCGAACATTTTGAAAGGTTTGACAGTATTGTCCGCTATCAAGGCAAGCAATCCTTGATTGATTTTAAATATTGGAACCTAGATGCATGGAATATCCGTAAAAGGGAGGAAAAGCAGAAGTACCTTACTCATATTATTAATAAAGCCAATGAAGTAGGTAGCCAGCGAGCCATTATTTGTAATGTGTTTGATGAAAATACGCTTTCAATTCAAGCTTTTGATATAAATGGTGAATATATTAATCCCTCGAATGAAAGCGCTGTGGTATTGGCTATACCAAGTCTGTTGCAAACAGGTTCGATGAAGATAAATGATGAAGCTATTATAAAAATTAAGCAATGGATTAAAAGGTAGGGGAATATGCAAGAGCGAGTCTTAACTAATAAAATAGCACGGTTTCAGTTTAATGAATGTGAATTGGATAAACGGTTTGATTTTTATCGTGTGAAGTTACCGGAAGAGGGAAGTTACCCACAAAAGTTAGTGCAAGTAAAAAGAGCGCTTGCCCCTATATCCTCGGTATATTTCAACCGAGATACATATTATGCCATGGTGAAAAAAAATACGAAAATACATCAGAATGATGCTCTTGCAATTAAGCCTATCCCTGCTTTAGCGTTAGCGGAAGGTCATGAAATTGTTCTCGCACGCTTATTGTTAAGAGCAGTACCAATATTATTAGGTGAAGGTAATAGTATCGAAGCTGATGGCCTTTATTATTTAGTGAAAAAACGAAAGTTCAAAGAGTTTGATTGCTTTGTTGGGTTAAATGTAGATTTTAGATGGATTAGTAGCCCTTTTTCTTGCAACGTTATCGTGCTTAATGCACAAACATTTACTCCATATCAGATGCATAATAAGAATAAAGTATCACGTTACCCACGATTTGATACTTCTCTGTTTAAAAAACTTATTAAACGAAGCCCTACAGGAGAGTATGTTAAGAGAGGAATTCCCAAAACTAAAGCATCTGTAGATATGTTGGATATTAACGGAGAGGAGCTAGCTAACTTCAACAACTCTAAATGTGGGTTCCTCAACCAAGCACAGCAAGATATTGAGCGTGTATACGGGGAAAGTTTTACATTTGATCTCGAGTATTCTGAGCCAGATTATCGAATCCATCATTCTAAAAAAATAATCTTAGAAGACTACAGACAAATAGCTGAATACTTACAAAGCCAAGGATTGAATTTGTGCAATCTTTCAGGTGATCATCATTTGAATAATGAAGTGTTGGAAAGCGTGAATAAACAAGCCGGAGTGTTGCCCAAGTTAGTGGAAGAACCTGTTTCAGATATGGTAAATTTGGTACTTGTTAAGAGTCCTGATTATTACAAAGAGTTCGGTCTTGAAGATCCGTATCTTACTGCTAAAAACATAGACCCATATTGCCAAGCAATTATCGTAGATAACTTATTCGTAAAAGGAGCAATTAAGAAAGACCCACTGCTAGTATCTTTGAAAGAGTTGGTTATTAAACAAGAGATTAAATCACAAAAGTTTTCATTGAAAAAATTACCGGGACACTGGGGGTTTGTGTACGTATCTCAGAAAAAGCGGGAAGAAGAGTTTACTTACCATTATTTAGAAATTAAAGATGGCTCTTTTCAATATGTTGTAATGACACCAATTGAATGGTTAGAGCATTCTGAAGCGCACTTTGATATAGAAACTAAAGATCAATACTTAGCGATCGATTACGATGAAGATAACTATGTTCTGATAACTGAAAAAGAGGTAATGGCGATCCCTGATTATCGTGAAATATTTGAGCGGTTAGTGGAGTTGGAACGTGGCAGAGGATTGGCTATCCCAGTATCAGCACTTCAAAATTATATGTTCAGAATTCAGGATTCAAAAAATAAAACTGAGCAAAGCCTTTTACTAGAGCTGGATGAAGTACTTTCAAGGAATGCTAATAAGGCTGAAATATGTTATGAAGAGTTATATGTTATTAAGAACGACAAGAAGAAAACGATTGCTTATCAAGGAGCAAAACAAAAGTTCTATGATTACTTGATGGATGAGTATGATTTACACCTAAAAGTATCTCTAAAATCAAAAGATGGCACACTTTCGAGTTCTCTGGGCTTCTTCTATTCACCTACGGCAGAATGTTACTTTGTAGGTAGCCACGAAGGAGCAAAATCCACTATCAACAATTTCAGCAAACTTCGGCATGTAGAGACTGACTATGCTGAAATTCCTTTAAAATTTTGGACGCAATTTGATGCTTTTTACGTCCGTCATAAGCAGGGCACTGTAATGCCTTTTGCTTTCAAATACTTAAGAGGGTGTCATGAAATTTCGGTAGGGAGAACATAAATTTTGAATTCAGATTTTGATTTTATTGGTGATTCAGAGTTTACCACGCATAATTCACCTCTAAGTTATTTTTTTCATTATAACCTTATCAAGGTTTCTACAAATAGAGGCGCGGACCAGGTAGTGTTTTGCCATAAGCTACTTACATATATTGCAGGGACTTTAAAGTAATTCGTAGCCCACTCTACTCTCTATTTTTTGTGTGAATATCGCACGCAAATATTACAACATCAGCTTTACAGGGTTGAGGTTAATATGCATCGAACTCATTATGGATATCACTCAATTCTTGTATCTTCATATTACCTCAAACCGATTACAATAATTATTATCTACTATATATTCTCAAAGGGACGTTTTATGTCTCTCTAAACTTTATTATTGATACCTAAGTATTCAATCAATGGAAAGTGTCATTTGACTTCTGAAATCATAGAGCAACCTGTTCCACCGATGTTAACTACGGCAAAACGTTTTATTGATAATGCCTGGTTATTACCCCTTTTTGAAATTACTTCTGCAGAAAGTAGTTTGATTGAAACTTCTTTCATTACTGAGCTTTCTGCGATTGCTAAGTTGAAGGGAATAGAAGTGCATTATATCGATTTCAAGGAATATGAAGATCCAATTGCTGCTTTCACTGATAATAAAAATGAAAATTTTAAAAAAGTAGTTGAAGAGGTACCACACGGTGGGGCGTATTTGAATGCTGTTGTGCAGTCACCTACGATATTGATTTTCGATAATTGTGATTATTTAGCTCCTTTAAACTGCTCTATCACATACACGCTACGGTCTATATTAACTACACAAAAAGATAACAATATAAAAAGCATATTTATAGCTAAGCAGAAGTCATTGGATATGATGTTTAGTGATAATAGAGCTGCATTTTATCATTCGAACTTCTCGATAACAGAACGGTTGGTTTAGATTTTAAACCTCTAGTTATAAAAGATTGGTTATCTCTCGTCATTTTCTGGCGATTATTTAATATAACAAACAATATGAGAATAAAATGAAAATTGGTTACTACTCTGATTTACACCTTGAATTTCAAGGTCTAGAAATAAAAAACGATGAAGCAGACGTTATTGTACTTGCTGGAGATATTCATCTTGGTGATCAAGGAGTAAAATGGGCCGCCGATACCTTTAAGCAACCTGTGGTAGCTGTGGCAGGTAATCATGAGGCCTATACTCGACAAAATGTTAATTTAGATCAAATTCTTTATAGTATGCGCTTGGCGGCGAAAGGGACTAACGTACACGTCCTTAATAATGAAAGTATTGTTATTGACGGTGTTAATTTTATAGGCTCAACTCTATGGTCAGATTTTAATCTCTATGGTAGACCGAAGCTTTCGATGCAACTAGCGCTTGGAATGATTAATGATTATTCATTAATCAAGCTACCGACAGAACAAATGATTAACAGGTTATTTACTCCCAATGATGCATTAACTTTATTCCAAGAAGCAATGCAGTTTATTCAAAGTGCAATTGAGCCAGAAAAAGAAAATATAATCATTACTCATTATGGTGTCGATGAGAGATGTAGCCATCCTCAATTTCACGGAGATGATCTCTCCGCAGCTTTTAATAGTAACTTGAGTGAGTTCATTACAAACAACCGAGAATCAATTTCCGCTTGGATTTACGGACATACCCACCATAATCTAGATTTTGAAATTGCAGGTATTCCTATCATAACGAATCAGCGTGGATATGCACCATATGATGAAGTGCCTGAATTTGATGAATGTAAGTTGTTAAGTGTTTGAAATAAATTGGTAAATAGCAAAGGGCACTATAAATGACCTGGGTTAGGTCGATAGGTGTATTTTTGAATTACTAGAACATTCAAAAATAGTAGTTATTTATGACAAAGGATTATTATGAAAATAATATGCATAGACTATGAAAATGTGACTCTTATGACGCTGAGGGAAGTGAAATAAGCACTTTATAAGATAAAGTGACAATATTCTCTCATGGATTCAAAGCCAAGGATTATGCTGGTGAGAATGATTTCATTTGCTTAAACTTTAAGGAGTAATGTGCCATTAGTGCGACGGGTATTTACTTTTTTGGAAGGGTCTGAAAATCATGGTTAACAGGAAGTATCAAGGTATTTTAACGCGATGTAATATTGTTTTAGGTATCGTTGCGAATATTTAGCTCGAGCAAACGAATAAACAAATACTAATTGCTAAATAAATTGTAAAGGATGATTCTTATGACGGGCTGTATCAGGAAGTCGGAGCGCAATTTAATTGAAGCAAAAAAATTGTTATCACTCAAAAATGTTTTGTTCACGATGCACACTGACTCAATGTTGCTTGTCAATGTAAGAGGGGGAGTAAATGTTCGATTAAATTTAAAAAATTTAAAGTGGTATTTAACTAAAAAAAAGAGTTTTTTTGAAAAACCTGAAAAAGTGACTGCCAACCTGATAACTGGTCAAGGTATCGATCAAATGATCACTGCTATTGGTGAGTTAAAGAAACTGACTACAAAAAAAGAAATGATTGCAGAAGTTAAGCGTAAAGCCGCAATTAAGGCCCTGCCAAAGGCTGTAAAAGATCGAGTTAAGGCAGATAAGGTTCGAGCAAAGCGATGGAGTAAAGTAACCCCAGCCAATTTGTTGTACAAGCTTAAGTGTGGTGAGATCTCTTTTAAAGAGGGAAGTAGTTTGTCTAAGTCAGCTCGTATCAATCATGTAAAATATGATGCTCTTAAAAATGATTTGTTAAGTAAAGGGTATCATCTAAATTGTTGCAAAAAAAAATGATTTATATGATATAGAGGTACTTAATTATCAATAAACATGTTTAAAAATCAAGTGCGTGGTGATTTTTTGTTGAAAAAATTATTGATGAATATTTAGATCCTCACTGTGAAGTTAAAGGTGATGATAATTTTAGACCAGGAAACTAAATCAACGGATCTATTCTGTTGAGCAATAATGTCCACAAAAATGTAGGTCGCTAAGGGGCACAAAGCGCCCTAGAAAAATTACCAATGTTATTCTGAATTAGTGGCCAAAATCACCTGACCACTACAAATCGCTTTCAGCTGAAAAATGGCAAAGGCAAGCATTGATCCCATTGTTTTTTCTAAATTAGACCCTAACGGCTTGTTACAGAAAAGAGCATGTGCGAAGGCTGTTCAAAGTATTTATTCATTAAAATTAAATGTGATATAGCTCTAGTTTTTAGTGGGTTTTTACTATAAATATAACTGTTTAGATAACTACATTTCATACTTTTCACTTCTCAATAAAATCATTTAAGCACATGTTTAATATAATAAAATGCTCCATATTATTAACTTGCCACCTATCAAAAAAACATCTTGTGGTATTATAGGTGTATGATTTTGCTCATCTTTTTGTTTGACTTATTTATGGTTGCAGATACTATTGAATACAGTTGAGCTGTGTATGCATACATAGCTTTTAATGATTGTAGAATTATATAATTCTATTTTGTTGAACGAAACTTTGCAAAATTAAAAGAGGTACATTAGGAATGAAAATTTTGGTAAAGAATTAGTTGACGAAACTAGGGTGTTATTAAATAAAATCGAATTATTCGTTGTGATGTGAATGTGTATAGAGTGCAATACTGATAACTTTAACAATATCATTGAGGAAAAAATTATGGTCGATGAATTAACTGAAATTATTGCGGAAATAACGGGATACAGTGTGATATTCGTAAACAAGAAAATTTTACTATTAGATATGAGAGATGAGGGCTGGTCTCGTCATTTAGATAGAGTGAATTATGTGAAAATGGTAATACAAGAGATCGAAAAATAAACATCTTTCATAAAACCATTAATTTAATATAGAAAAATCAAACTGCAGGTTTAGTTCGAGCTAAACCTGCCCATGAATCCTACATTACCTAACAAATGCCTGTAAAGTTTTATTTATTTCAAAGAATAAGAGAAAACGGGACATGAAGCCTTACAAAATATTATTCTATTGGCTATGACGTAGGTTTCCAATATTTCCAATTATTCTTGACGAGAGAAATTTATAGGACAACCCTTTATAAGGATAAACTGATTTTTTACGTAGAGGTTCCAAATGACGACAGAGCGCACAAAATTATTGTTAGAATTAGCTGCAACACTGGATGATGACGAAAAAGACTGGCTTGCAAAAGCATTAAAGGTAGATGATTATGAAAAGGCTTTTGAGGAAATCCATCAACGAGTTTGGCGCCCTTATTATAAACATGGTTACGGCGGCAAACTCGACGATATTATTGAACGCAGCGATCAAATAGGTGGTGAGCGAGATAACATGGGGGAGTATAAGAATGATGTACTCGATGCTATTGAAATTTTGCATGATATTTACATTGATATTTTAGAAGATAACAATATCAATGTACCTTAAAAATCTAGTATTGCGGCTGAGTAATCTTAGAAATATTGGTGGATAATCTACCTACTTTAGAAGAACTTGCTCTTGATTTTTCGAGCAAAGAAACAGGTACTGTTGTGGCTAAGTAATATTGGCCATAAATTTATAGATTTCTAAATTGCTTTCTAGGGCGCTTCGGGGCACATTGCGCCCTAGAATAATGGTCAATTTGACTCTAGATTTGTGGCCAAAATTATTTAGCCACAACAACTTGACCACTACACATTGCTCAGCCATCTAACTAATTAATTTACTTATCTGTATTCAAAGCATCGCTGTGGCTGACTCATCCTAGATTATTGGCTTATTTTAATATACGAATATTAACTCGGTTGAGTAGATGATGGTCAAAAAAGAAAACACTAATCCGTATTTTATCCGTACAATTTGAGATTTAGTGGTTTTAGATATATACTCAATTAAATTACGGAATTTTTCCGTACAATTGGAGGGGTTATGGCTACTGCGAGACTTGATATCCGTTTGGATGAAGAAATTAAAGCGAAGGCTGAAAAGGCGTCTGCTTTACTTGGTTTAAAAAGCTTAACTGAATACATAGTTCGTTTAATGGACGAAGATTCAACTCAGGTGATTTCTGAACATGAAAGTATCAAAGTTGATGCAAACGTATTTGATCAATTCATGATTGCTTGTGACGAGGCCAAGGCTCCGAACAAAGCATTACTTGATGCCGTTGCATTTACTAAAAGTAGTGACTTTAAGTGAGTTATTCCAAAATTTTCAAAGAATTGGATAAGTCACAGCACGACAGAGCATCATTTGATTGTGGTGAAAAAGAGTTAAATAATTTTATCCAAACTCAAGCTGCTAAGCATATGCAAGCAGGTATTAGTCGCACAATGGTTTTACCTGCTTCGGTGCCATTACCTAATCAAAAATATCCGATCTGTTCATTTTATAGTATTGCACCAAGTTCAATTAGGCGTGATAGGTTGCCACAATCAATGGCTAAAAAGCTACCACGCTATCCCGTACCCGTTTTCCTTTTGGCTCAACTTGCTGTTCATAAAGAGTTCCATGGAAGTGGGTTAGGTAAAGTTAGCTTAATTAAAGCCTTAGGATACCTTTGGGAAATTAACTCCCACATGAGGGCTTATGCCATTGTTGTTGACTGTTTAACTGAACAAGCGGAGTCATTCTATACAAAATTTGGTTTCGAGGTTCTCTGTGAAATTAACGGTCGTGTAAGGATGTTCATTCCAATGAAAACGGTCAGTCAGTTATTTACTTAAATGCAACAGCAACTAGCAGTTAACCCTCAACTCAACAACCACCGACTAAAGTAGGTAGGTTAGGATTTATGGACTAAAGACCCGTTGATTTAGTTTTCTGTTCTAAAATTATCATCACCTTTAACCCTTCTCATTATTTCACTCGGTGCCATATTTTGAGGAGCTGAAACTAAAAGATGAACATGATCTTTACTGACTACACCCTTTAAAATCTCAATTTCAAAAGCATTACATGTCTGCCTAATTAGCTCTCTCACTTTTAAACCAACATCACCTTGTAATACTTGATATCGATATTTGGTAACAAATACAAAGTGATATTGAATTTTAAAAATCGTACGGCTGCCATATCTATAATCCATGAGCACATCCTGAAAAATACTGGTATAAAGATTATAGCTAAAGCTGGCCGGCTAAAGCCGATGGTTTTAACCTTTTCAGGCGACTAATAAATGCATTAATAAGCATAGTTATTAACCCTATGATGGCTGAGTAGTGTGGGTAATCAGGAAAAATCATAGGTCCTGTAAATAGAGATAGGGCGTTTGCGAGTTGCTTCCTAAGGATTTTATCGGGACATGCTCCCTAAAAAGCTACACTCATTCCTAGCTATTCTTAATTGATTTAAGAATAGCTAAGGAAAGCATCCGACATCTAATTGCATGCACATGAAATATTGGGCATCCTTTTATAGGTTTCTAACTCGCTTCGGGGCACATTGCGAGATAGAAAATGTTGTTGGTTCACTCTAAATTAGTGGCCAAATTCACTTAGCCACAACACATACGCATTTCAAAATTTCAATTGGAAATGATTCTGTAAATACATAGCTATGCAGCTTGCATCACTCTATTAAAACACACCCGTAGAACTAATGGTAACGGGAAATGTAAAGATGATGCGTATGCCATGATGCAGCTTGCATCACTATATTAAAACACACCCGCAGAACCAATGGTAACGGGAACTGTAAAGATGATGCGTATGCGATGATGCAGCTTGCATCACTATATTAAAACACACCCGCAGAACCAATGGTAACGGGAACTGTAAAGATGATGCGTATGCGATGATGCAGCTTGCATCACTCTATTAAAACACACCCACAGAACCAATGGTAACGGGAACTGTAAAGATGGTGCGTACGCGATGATGCAACTTGCATCCCCGAAGTGTTTTCGGTAAAACTGATCCCCAACAACAACACTGAGGTTCGACTTTGGGGGGCAAGATAGGGAAATCCTTTCTGACAGTAGCAAAAGCCACCACAGCAGTCATAGAGCTAAGTTTCATTGACAACTCATCATCCTAGTGAATAATGACTTATTGTAATTATTTTGTCATGGGAAATATTAATGAAAGTTTATGCAGAAAAACTTGTTGAAACTGTAGTAGATAAGATTTGTGATGTTTGTGAAGAGAGCGTCATGATTGAGTTGAATGGCGAAAAACACGAAGAATCTGGTGAGTTAAGTGCAACTTTTGGCTATGGCTCACAAGAAGACGGAAATGTTTATCATCTAGATTTGTGCGAGGAATGTTTTAAAACAGCGATATATGCACTGAGAGACAAGCGCAGAGCAACATTCATGTTTGATGTAGAAAAAGATTTACCAGATGAAAAATTCGGACTAGACCCCAAACGCTCTGCCATATAAATTGCCCGTTACCGGCTAGTATGAGCTTACTGAAGTCTGTCAGGTTAATATTCTAATTTAGAATACAAACTTGTTCTCTCCATCTTTCTCGCTCGCTTTTTGCGGGCGAAAGCTACTTGCCTCTGTAGCTAGCTATGGGGCACATAGCTCCTTAGAATTAAAATGCAAAATGAAAGGCCTGACCCTCGGCAAGCCATTGCGCTTTCGTGGGGCTAAAAAGGAGAGATATGCTCTCCTTTCTTTATGACAGAAGTTTTTTATGATTTCTGTAACTTGTGGGTTGGTATATATGGCGATCAAGTTTGCCACCAATGTGGTTGAACTGAGCGCTCCCACTTTGAACTTTCCCCATAGAGAACTGCGCTTTACCACAGCCTCTAAATGACTGCTGCCTTAACCTCCCAAAATTGATTGATGTCAAGAAGGTTGATTTTGTGCTGGCTGATTCCCTTACGGGGCAACTCAAAACAAGTTGGAATCGGTGATTCCCTTGGAGGATATGTGGGAAATGCTTAGCAAAGTGGCTTCACCCAACACTGCAATAGCGCTTATGCTACAAGCTCCATTCGATAAAGTTTTGGTAGTTAGCAACTTTAAGAATTTTAGGTATGAACACTTATCGCACTTGAAAGTATCGCACTGATTAGTATGATACTAATTAGTTCGATAATAACGAGTGGACAATGGAAAAATTTTATAACAGAGAGTCACAACTAACTGATCTAAGAAAGCCCAATTCAGCCACAACTGGTGTTTTTGACGTTGTTGTAGGCAGACGCAGGGTCGGCAAAACACGCCTTATACAAGAAGCATTCAGCAGCAATGAGCATGTTTACCTATACCTGTTCGTCAGCAGGAAGTCTGAAAAAGCACTTGTCGATGAATTCTTATCAATCATCAAGCCCGAATTAAACGCAAAATTCTTTAGCCCCAACTCACTAAAAGACATTATCGAGTTCTTGCTGGATTATTCAACAAGCAAGCCTATCACTGTGGTTATCGATGAATTCCAAGACATCGAAAAAGTAAATCCAAGCTTTTACTCGGATCTTCAAAACCTTTGGGATAGCTACAAGAACAAATCAAAGATGCACCTTGTAGCTTGCGGCTCACTATACAATTTAATGACGAAAATATTTAAAGACAAAGACGAACCGCTTTTTAACCGTCACGATCATTGCTACCACATTAAGCCGCTAACCCCGTCATACATCAAAAATATCATGCTTAATAATGATGCCTACACCCCTGAAGGTTATTTATTATGGTGGTGTTTAAGCGGGGGCATACCAAAATACATGGAATGGATTATCGATGCCAAAGAAGACGTCATAAACACATTAATAAAAGATGGCTCACCCTTAATTAAAGAAGGCTACCACCGTTTAGTCGAAGACTTTGGCGATGAACACCGCACCTACTTCGATATACTGGGAGCAATCGCATCAGGATATAATTCAAAGCCCAAAATCATTGACTACCTTGGTTACCAGATTAATGAAGCTTTCCCCAAACTAACGGATAGCTTTGAGATCATAAACAAGGTCACCTCAATGGATGCTGGTGCTAACACTAAAACTATTCGTTATGAAATAAAAGATCCATTCCTAAGGTTCTGGTTCCGATTTATTTACAAAAACCGTAGTGCTACTGAGATTGGCAATTTCAAATACATCAAAGACATTATAGCCAGAGATTACACAACCTATTCAGGTATAGAGCTTGAACATTTGCTACGCGAGATTCTGATTGAGTCAATGCTATTTAATCGAATTGGCTGCTTCTGGAATAGAAAAGGCACGAACGAAATTGATATTGTTGCAATCAACGATGCAAACAAAAGGGCAGTGTTCATCGAATCAAAGCGACAACAGAAAAGCTATGATGAACAAGCGCTGTTGACTAAAGTCGCATTCGCGATTGGCAAACTAAAGCTTAAAGGCTATTCAATCGAACACAAAGGCGTATCACTTGATACCTTGGACGAATTCATCAAAGAGTATCCTCCCGCCCTTTAACCACCCACTTAGTATCGCACCAAACACTATAATACTGTTCGGTGCGATACCTTTAACCTAAAAATTTATCAAATAGTGTAACATTGTAAAATTACTTATAAATCAGTCACTCACCCACTGTTACATGTAACAAGGTAAACTTAAGAAATGGATCCATGATTGATGCATGTTTAATTAGGTTAACGCCTTGACCTCCGTTTCTCTCTGCTCTGATGCCACCAATATCTAAGTCAACATCACCTTCTACTCGCACACCATCGCCGCCATTATCGGTTGCGACTATATCCAATTTTAATCATCAAAACCTAACCCCTTGTATTTAAAGAAATCAAAATCAGGTTAACAACTAAACACAATAATGTCTGTTAACTTGGATACAAAATTTTTCTGATTTCAACGGAGCATTTAGCTCGACCTAATCGCTCTGCAGGGGGGGGGCCATCTGTGGGACTCTTTTTGCAGTAGTTGTAATAGACTCTTAATATTTGTAGTAATTTCCCAATAACCTGTGGGTTGTAGGGGCTTTTATCTGTCCAGACCCTTCCATGATTAGATGTGGTACTTATTGGTCTCTCTGGCATGGACAATCTACACCTAACTATTTGGAAGAAGCTATCGATTGGGTGCAAGGATGCATCAAGAAGGGACATAGATTGCGATTTCATGCTAAGCCTTGAACGATCGGTTATGAATGCTATGTGCTTTTCGCACTCATAGATTTTATCCAATGGAAGGTAGAACCACTCTTGCTTACCTGTGCTACTGACTACAGCCTTATCTAGCGCGTTTTGTGCGATTAATAATGTGGCTTCATCTCTCGATACCATGTTGTCATCACTGTGGTGGCTTAGCAATATTGGCCACAACATTATAAGTCTCTATCTCCCAAAGGGGCGTTATGTGAGCTAGTTTTCTAGTTTGTATTTCATTGGCGTTCACAGTGGATATGTGAATTCACAGGTGTACTATGAATACCTGTGAATTTTGCTTTTTAAGACGAGCTGGATTGTCGTCAGTTATTAAACGATTCGTCAGTGGTGTAAAAAAAACAGGGGGGCGACTTACTCTAATCAGATAAAAAAGAACTGCGGTCAGCTTGGTGATACTTGGTATCTGGATGAAGTTTTTATTAAGATTAACGGTGTATTGCATTATCTTTGGCTCGCGTTGTTCAATACGTTGATGCCGTTGAAGATTGTGACAGAGAAATTAGTCAGTTATTCCGCAGCAAAAAAAGAATTAATACGAAGTAATGAGCACTCAACAGTTCAGTATGAAAATAACGGTGTGTCACATCAGCCCACTCGGCAACAGGAAAGGCAGATGCGGAAGTTCAAATCCCATGGTCAAGGTCAATGATTTTTGAGTTGTCATGATGTGATAAATAACTTCTTCCACCATGATCGACATTTAATGCAAGCGAAATATTATCGCCTTTTTCACGTTAGTTCCTTTGTCGAATAAAATAGGGTGAGTTGTGTCCAAAATTTAGATTAAGGGTCGTTGACAAGTATAATTAAACCAAATAGAGTAAGTGTGGTGTAGACCAAGGTACTTTTCTATAAATCAGAGCATATAGCTCGCCTTTATATCTTACTCACCATTTGAAATATTAGGCATAAAAAAACCCACAAAAAGTGGGTTTTTTTATGCCTGACATCTGAATAATATAATTTTCTAACTCGATGTATGTTGTGGCCAAGTAAAATTGGCCATAGATTTCTAAATTTCTTTGGGGGCGATTGCGACTTCGCTTTCTAGGACGCTTCGGGACACATTGCGACTTGGAACATATAATTCAATAAGCTGAAGGTGGGCCAAACACCTCTATTTATTAATTGGGGTGCCTACTAGATCGTACCAATTAATAGGTTAGTATTGAACTGCACTCTGCATACTTAAAAAGGTATTTATGATGAAAAAAGATAAACTAACTAGTTTTAGCGAGTCTAGTGAAGAGGCAACATTGCTGTTAGTACTCTTAAATGCCGCTAGGGAAGATATGAAATATGGTCGTGTCATATCTTCCAACTCATTTAAAAATAGATTAGAACAGCGGAAATCAAAAATAATTGAAGCTAAATAAAATAAGCCATTATTTTTTAACTTTGTATGGCGCTTAGGGGCACAAACCGAGATAGAAAGCTAAGACGAAAATGTCCCGTTATTAACTAGAGGCATCATCTGTAGTGCTCTTATCTAACTGTTGCTCTAGTATTTTTTTTATTTTTGATAGCTCTTCGTAGCCTAGATCACCACAAAAGCCGTTCATCTCTGTTTTTACTAAATGTAGTAGTGTTGTCACTTGCTCATCGGTCAGTTTCATTTTTTGCTTCCTTAAAATACTAGTTTGTTGCTTACCACACTAGCAAAATTACCAGTGTTATTCTGAATTAGTGGCCAAGATCACCTGACCACTACATACAGTGATTATTAGTTTCTGTGAACATGGAATGGCATTTTCAAGTACAGTCATCGATGCGTGCACATGAAATAGCGTTTTTGAGTGCAGTTGTCGAGGTTATCTCACTTATCTGTTTTCGTAGCTCACTCTGGGGCACATAGCGCCTTGGTAAAATGAACTTGTGTAGTATTTTAGACACAAAAAAGCCCGAGTAAACGGGCTTGATTGGTACGTATTGGCTAGATGGTGAGTAAAGCCAATACATATATTTTCTGTTTAATTTGATTAGTGGCCAAATTAAACAAAGCTACTTTGGAATGCCCTATAAATATATTCCGCTCTCTAGATAATATCAAGCACAAATATTGAATTTTTCCATGTCGTCCGACTTTGCTTTCTAGCCCGTTATGGGGCACATAGCGAGTTAGAAAAGTGACTTACAATTTATGAAAGTTTAAGGTTAAAGACCTGACCCTGCTCATGCGGTGCCGACACACTCAACAATGAGTACTTGCGTGATCAAGCCTCTGATGCATGCTCTGCTTTCCCTGTTAATTACTACCCAAATGACGATGAGAGTGAGATTCCTAGAGCAACTTGGCGCAGTCATGGTAACTTGTTGTATAGTAATTGGTTGAACTATTGTGTCTATCAGGTTACGCCATACAAGTTGTCTGGGCCGGAAACGGTAAAGGAATAACCACAACGCTTGAGCTGTCTAAGGCATTAATTTGTGTAGCGCAAAATTCAATATTGAGACTCGCCAATAGTGCGGGCAATGTGTAGAGTTGGTTACATAAATGGAGTTTTTGCGCATTTATGTGCGCTATTTGGTTACGTATATTGAAGAAATGGCGATTTATGAGTAATATATTACACATAAATAAATTAATAGGGCGCAAGATGGATAAATTAACAATTCAGGCTTTTTTTGATGCTTGTTGGCATGATATAGCTGAAATAGGTTTTCCGGAAAAAGATGGCGACAGTTACACCGTAACTAGATTGGAATATAATTTTGATTATGCCATTACACAGATGGGTAAATCTGATCATCGCGCTGTTTCTATCAACTACCCTGTCATTCTTCTGGGGGAAGATTGTAATAGAGGTTGGTTGAAGTTTATTGATGATATTATGCCAAGTGGTGCAAGTAGGCGTTACTGGGTCACCTTAAAGGGGATTGGTGATATGCCTATCCTTGTTCAGAACTATATATTGCTTAAGTACGGAACAATATCACCTGTTGGGAATTTACGCGTAAAGGAATCGGTTGCAGAGCTAAAAGAGTTGACTGGTATCGCCCCTAAGCGTTTTTCTATCGATGAAGTCATAAACAGAGATGTAGATTTTCTAAACTACGCGCAGAGTCGCGGTGCAGCAGCTGGTGGTGCTACTGGTGCAGGTGGTGAAGCGCCAAAGCTGTTATTAAGATGCAGTAAAGATAAAAAAGTTTGGATTGATACATTTCAGGATGATGAAACCGTAGGAGATGGTCACTATCTAGTAAAGTTTCCTCGTAACAGAAAATCTCAAATAGATTGCGATATTTTGAGAGCAGAGTATCACTATTACCATGAACTTGAAGCTATGGGGCTAGATACTATTTCTACAGAGGATATGTGGCTGTTTGAGGGCGATAAATACCCCTCACTTTGGTTACCAAGGTTTGATGTTGCAGTTTCGCAGGAAGGGCATGTTACTCGCAACGGTATGGAGTCTGTTTACTCTATACTGCAGGAGCCCGCAGGTAAAATGCTGGGTCATATTGATTGTATTAGAAGGTTAATATCTATAATCAATGGTAGCAGTATGATGGAAGACAATGCTTTTGATGTTGAAAACTTTGTTATTGAGTGGGTTCGTCGTGACTTATTAAATATCATATTTGGTAACAGTGATAACCATGGGCGCAATACTTCATTTCTTAAAGATGAAACTGGTATTAGATTATCCCCTATATACGATTTTGCACCTATGAAGGCAGATTCTGAAGGCGTGATTAGAACGATTACTTGGGGGGAGCCATTTGAGTCGGGAGGCACTTTTGATTTTTCAGCGATAGCAGATGCGGTGTCAGAGTTTGTGGATAGGGGGCACCTACTGAGTGAGTTAAAGTTTACTGCTCAACAGTTATCGGGGTTGAAGCAAAGGTTGGTAGATCGAGGTGTTCCTGGCTCTATAACAGGCATGCCCGGCTTTGGTTTTGACTATATCGAGCACAAATTAACTATGTGGGGTTTGTTATGAGTGAAAAATCTATGGATGACACAATAAAAGAGCTTAGGCGAGAAGGTGCAGTTAGAAACGCTGATAATGCTGACTTGCATAAGCTTAACTATACCCCTATTGGCAGTAACTTCTTAATGAAAGAGTATAAAAAAGAAAGAAGAAGGGTGTCTATTGCCAGTGCTAGTCTTCCACCTGAACAGCGCAGAGTAATAACCAAATCAATTATCAAGAGTATGCTGTTAGGGGAGTTGACGCAAGGGGATGCTCTTGTTCATTTACGTAGTGATATTCTTGGTTTGAAACAGGTCGATTATGCGAAAATGGTTAAAGTGTCGCGTAAAACAATATCAGAGATAGAGAATGGCAAAGGGGGGCAAAGTGTTGAAGTTTTAAATCGCGTATTCAAGCCATTTGGCCTTCACATGGGGCTGATACCTCTTTCAGTTTCGTCTATGCGTGATATTTTTAGCTGACGTTTGTTGCGTCGGCTAAGAAGCCGATTATCCTCTAGTTGCTTTGCCATTTGGTTTGAGCAATTTTCTAATTTCAACAATTCTTCCTGCGATAGCTAATTCCTCCAAAATTTTCTAAAATTAAGAGAAAATGGCCAAATGTTGTGGCTAAGTAATATTGGCTATAAATTTATAGATTTCTAAATTGCTTTGGGGGCGTTTGCGACTTAGCTTTCTAGCACGCTTAGGGGCACATAGTGAGATAGAAAAACCTTTGATTATGATCTGCCTAGTGATGAATCTTATGTTTGTGTTGTCTATATACTACCGCTACATAGAATAAAAAACTATGAGGTTTCCTTAATGATCAAATCATGATTAAAAGAGTAACTTACCAAGTGCGATGAAAGCATCCCTATGAGTGAAGAAGATAAAGACTGGGATCAAATGCACCAGTTGGAAAAGAATGGGGAAGTGGTTAATTTTAGGCACAAAAAAAACCGAGTTGGAGGCTCGAGTTTAGATGTTTTATAACGTACATATCATCAACAATTTTAATATTATACTCGTTTATAACGATATACAAGTATTACTATATGTTGTGGTTTAGTGATTTTGGCCACACGTCTGTAGGTTTCTAAATTGCTATGGGGTGTAAGCTACTTAGCTTATTATGGTTTATTTTAGGGATAAGTTACCCTATGAAAATATAATATAAAGCAGGGAAAGTTAACAAAAGTCCAATAGCAGTTAGCCCATATTTAATCCAAGAAATATCATTTTTTACGCCAGTAAGATCTTTTTCTATATCTCGTTGAACATGTATTAAGTTTTCTTTTTTTAATAAGTTAGTCATTGTTAATCCTCCGATTAAACTTATTATATGTTTGATAGATTTTATATTCTATTCTATCTCATAAAGGTGGTGGATGCGATTTGCTATTCTAGCTCGATGTATGGACTCCACAACTCTAATAACTAACCTAGAGTTAATGTAACTACTTAGGAGACCATACTATGTTGAAATCTAATGTTATCGGAATTGATTTAGCTAAAAATATCCTTCAAGTTTGCCATATCAGTAAACACGGCGAACTAATCAGTAATAAGGCTGTTAGTCGTCAAAAGCTAAAACAAATATTAGCAAAACAACAACCTGCAATTGTTGCTATTGAAGGTTGTGGCAGTAGTCATTATTGAGGCCGATTTGCAGAGCAATTTGGTCATGATGTACGCATCATTAATCCTAAAAAAGTAAAAGGATTTTTACAAGGCCACAAAACAGATGCTAACGATGCTTTAGCGATCGCCAATGCATCGTTACAGATCGGATTAAAAACTAGTAAGCCTAGAAGTGAAGAACAGCAAACCCTGCAAACATTAGAAACAAGTCGTTTATTTTTGTCTCGTAGCATTACCTCTTTGAGCAACCACCTCCGTGCGTTGTTATATGAATATGGCATTGTAAGTACAGTAGGTGTTAAAGGGCTTACTAAGACCGTACTTGAGACACTTGATGAAACTAGCTTATTACCGGAGTGCTTACGGTCAACTGTCAATCAACTTTGGATTACATATTTAAACTTAAAAGCAGAGTTAGCCCTGTTAACCAAAACCAAAAACGGTTTGGTTCGTCAATTACAACCCTGCAAAGCATTAATGGATTTAGAAGGGGTTGCTGAAGTATGTGCTTGCATGTTGTATTCATCTATTGGCGATGGAAAGCAATTTAAAAATGGACGAGAGGCATCTGCATTTGTTGGTTTAACACCGAAACAGCATAGTTCCGGTGGTAAGGTGTTTATGACTGGTATCGATCGAACTGGTGGTATTAAGGAGCTAAGAGCCGCTCTATATCAAGGCGCACTATCATATATCTGCCGGTTACCAGATAAGCCTAAAACAGCAAAACAAGTATGGCTTATAAAATTAGTTGAACGGGCAGGCATTAAACGAACCTGTATTGCTTTAGCTAATAAAACCGTTAGAACTGCCTGGGCAATGTTACGTTATGAAAACAAATATGAGCAACAACTTTTAGCAATATAGTAAACAAGAGAAAAATAATAATCACCCAAATTTTTACAATAATGATGAAGCATAAACGGTAAGACCAACCTGTTAAAAACCTGACCTTTGCGAAAGTCATAAAGACTGTTAGCTCGAAAAGGATAACAGGTGCGCAAACATCATAGGCTAGAAAGTAGCTCTTTCACTAAAAGCCGTATATACGACCGCATCTTAATGTTTATGAAAAATCATATTGTAAAATACGTGGAGTCCATATACGCAAAGGGGCACAAAGCGGCCTAGAAAAATTACCAATGTTATTCTGAATTAGTGGCCAAAATCACCTGACCACTACATACAGTGATTATTAGTTTCTGTGAACATGAAATGGCATTTTCAAGTGCAGCTATCGTTGCGTGCACATGAAATAGCGTTTTCGAGTGCAGCTATCGATGTGTGCACATGAAATAGCGTTTTTGAGTGCAGTTGTCGAGGTTATCTGTTTTCGTAGCTCACTCCGGTGCACATTGCGAGATAGAAAATGTTGTTGGCTCACTCTAAATTAGTGGCCAAATTCACTTAGCCACAACAACAGCAAAACAGAGTAATGATGAGGATTGGTAATGCAAGAGCTAATTGTATATATGAATGGTGAACTTGTCGGCAGTTTAAAGAAGTATGCGAATGGTGCTGCAGTTAGCGATGAATTCGGAGTGCATTATTAGCCTGGTCTATCTTCTTATTGGCTTCAAGTTGTTGAAGGTGAATATTTTTTGAGTGCGTAAGACTTGTTGTTTTCAAGGATAAGTGTCTCTTTCTGGCGGTTTTAGCCGATGTTCTGTCTCATTCAATTTATTAGCGTCGCCAACTAATTGTTAATCAAAGGGGAAAAAATTAAAAATAAAATGACGAATAGCGTAGCAGTATTCGTCTTCGTCTTTTTACCCCATGTTCCCCTCATCGCTCCCCCACATAGAATGAAAACGCTAAACATTTGAATACATAGCAATAGCCATACTAGGTTTGATTATGTTAGCATTTCATAATTTTTTTATATTAATGCGGAAAACAATAATGACGAGAAAATACTTTGGCACCGATGGTGTACGTGGAAAAGTCGGCGAATACCCAATCACCCCTGAATTTGCTTTAAAACTGGGCTGGGCCGCGGGGCGCGTGTTATCTAAAATGGGCACTAAAAAAGTCATTATCGGCAAAGATACGCGTATCTCTGGTTACATGCTCGAATCCGCATTAGAAGCGGGGTTGTCAGCTGCGGGACTTAATTCTGTATTAACAGGACCACTTCCAACCCCTGCTGTTGCTTATTTAACGACGACGTTTCGTGCTGATGCGGGTATTGTGATCAGTGCGTCTCATAACCCTTATTACGATAACGGTATTAAGTTCTTCTCGGCGTCGGGTGAGAAATTGCCTGATGATGTTGAACTTGCTATCGAAGCTGAACTCGATAAGCCAATGGAATGCGTGGACTCTGAGTTACTCGGTAAAGCTTATCGAATGGAAGATGCAGCGGGGCGTTATATTGAGTTTTGTAAAGGGACGTTTCCCTCTTCGTTGTCATTGTCTGGTTTAAAATTAGTGGTCGATTGTGCTAATGGGGCGGCTTATCACATTGCACCTGATGTGTTTAGTGAATTAGGTGCACAGGTTATTGCGATTGGTAACACCCCTAATGGAACGAATATCAATGATAACTGTGGCGCGACATCAACCGCATTAATACAACAGCGTGTTATCGACGAAAAAGCAGATTTGGGGATTGCACTCGATGGTGACAGTGATCGCATCATGATGGTGGACAGTGAAGGGCGTGTGGCTGATGGCGATCAACTGCTTTATATATTGGCTAAGCAAGCGTTAATCAATGGGGAGTTAAAAGGCGGTGTTGTAGGTACGTTAATGTCGAATATGGGCATGGAAGTGGCACTTGGGAAATTAGGCATTCCTTTTGTCCGTGCGAATGTCGGCGATCGTTATGTGATGGAACAACTCCTTGAACGTAATTGGTGGTTAGGCGGTGAGAATTCAGGCCATGTCATTTGTCGTAAAAAGGTGACCACCGGTGATGCGATTGTTGCTGCATTACAGGTATTGGCCGTGGTTCAACAAACGGGCAAGACGCTTGATTTGTTATTAGCAGATATGCCAATGATGCCGCAAATCCTGATCAATGTGCGTTTCAGTGGTGACACTGATCCATTGGCATCAGCGTTAGTTAATACTGCAGTGAGCGATGCTGAAGAAGCGATGTTAGTCGGTAGCAAAGCACCCAAAGGGCGTGTGTTATTACGCAAATCGGGAACAGAGCCGCTAATTCGCGTGATGGTCGAAGCCGAATCAACAGAATTAGCTGAGCAATGGGCAAACCATATTGCTGATGCGGTTAAAGGGGCTTAGGGGGGCGAAGGCCAAAAAAAAGTTGGCCTGAGGGCAACTTACAGGTGGATCTGAATATTTTGTAGGTCGCGGCTTTAGCCTGACAATCATATCAAAATCGCAAACAGGTGTCCTAAAGACGAACCTACCAAAGATATTTCACCATTGACCACGAAGGCACTTCGTGGTCAATGGTTTTACAGCCATTAAAAAATCAAGATGCGGAGTGTTATTTTATATATTTGATGTAACTATCTCGTAATCGCTGAGCGTGGCTTTGTACATAGGCTGAAGATAAACGGTCGCGGTTATAATATTGTTGGTCAATATTATATTGCAGGTTCGTGGTTGCTGCGCGGTTACCGCCAATGTAGTTTGCATGATTGTTAATCCGCGTACGTGCCCCGTATGACCATTGCTCTAATGTTTTCACTTGCAGACCGATACTTGGTGATGCATTTTTACGTGTACCAAACGGGAACGAGAACGTTATTCCTGCATACTCGTGATCTTCTGCAAAGCCATCACGTGCACAGGTATATTCCGTGTTACTACGATCACAACTCGTATTTTGGTAGGTTAATTTAACCGACATATCACCAAACCATTGGTTAATACTGATACTCCCACCTAAATCGCCAGCCCAATGTTGTCCATACATCGCTTCAATCGCAAGATCTAATGGGCGTATATAATAGCGGTATGACGCTAATATTGGCTGATAGCTATATTCATTATTGCTGTTTTCAAAATTCGCTATTTCTGTTTTAACGCGATGTGTGCCTTCCTGTGATTGCCATCGTGTTTCATTTAGTCCACCAAGAAAGTCCTTGTAAATTTTACCGCCACTAAATTGAGTGGAAAATCCCGCGGGTAATGCAAAGGCCTGATGGAATAAAATGCGGTCGACTTCACTTTCATGGCGTGCATTTTCAAAATACTCGCCATCATCGTAGTCGTCTGAGTTTGCGATAGGTAATAGATGACGCACATCCACCACGCCCCCTTTCCACAATGACATCTGTACATTACTGCTTAACGCTAATGAATAGTCAAAGACGCCAAACTCAGTCCCAAGGGTTGAGCGTAGGTGAGGAGAAAAGATAAAACGGGGGACAAAATGACTTGATGCTTCACGTTCTGAAGCCCATTCAACTTGTTTGTTATCAAGGGATTGGTTAGAGACAACTAAGCCGTGTTCAACGACTGGACCATCAGGGGATTGTGCTAAGAAAGCTTTATATTGCTGACTATCACCTGCTACTTTAATTACCGGAACTTGATTGTTTAATAGCTGTAATTGAAATGATTCCGATGCACTATTGTCCATGATTAAACCAAGTGCGACGCCCATACCATCAAGTTCATTCCAGTTAAAAAGATTGTTTTCTAACGCCACAATGAGTGTTTTATTTGACCAACCAACACGGACATTCTCAAAACCATAATCAACTAATGCTGTTAATACCTGTTTGCTTTCATTTTTTTGTAGCGTTGTTTCTGATAGTTTTTCAGTAGAAGGCATTGCAGCGGTTAACGTTGCTTCACTACTGTTCGCTTTGTCATTGGTTATTTTTTCAATGATGTTTGCTTTTTCTGCGTGATCAATCGAGGCCAGTTCATTAACGCCATTAACGCTGTAACGTTCGGCAGCTTCGCCCATTGCAAGTGGCAGGGTAAGTCCAACGCCGACCCATTGATTATCACGATTATTGGTTGATGAGTCGGAGTAAGCTTGATAGGTGACGTTGGCTTTAAGGCCGTAAGGTAGCCATTTGTCGTCGGTAAACAGTTTCACCCCACCATTCATGCCAGTGCCATCGTGCTCCGCAAGTAGTTGTACCCAAGGTACGGGTTGCCATTCCACCCCCATGAAGGCGCCTTGCAAGGAATCTGGTCCCATTTGATTTTTTATATCCCCTTGTCCATAACCTGCGGTTAAACGAAAGTGATAGTAGGTATCGGGAAACAAGGCTTTAGATGCGACAGCATAACTGTTTTTATGTTTACTGGCGGCGCCGCCATAATCTTGTACACCGACCGCTAAGCTAAACCATTCTTTAGGTAAAAAAGGTTTAAAGTCATATTTAGCAGAGAATGACAGATCACTTGAGTGTGATCCGCTCCAACCAGGGCCATCGCTAAGTAATTTGTGCGTATTTTGGAACGTAAACTCTAAGCCGGGTAGTAAGCCAATACCCAGTAAAACAGTATTATGAGCGCCACATCCGTAACATGTATCGTAATCGATATTATCTTCCCAATGGTAATTGAGAGAAACAGAGCCAAAGGGTAATGCTTCCGCGTGTGGAATACGTAATAGACCGGTAAAGCCAGTTTGCGCCATCGAATTCGTTACCGCAAAAGCGGAAGAAAAAGGTAAAGAGAGAGAGGTAAGCAGCACACCGCTGAGTAAAAGTCGCATAAATCATCCTTGTTTAAGTTATCAGCGTAAGAATAACGACTAACTGTACCTATTCATACCAAAAACGTCATTTTAATCTCACTTTGTTTCACCTTTACATTAAAAGGCGGTTAGGTTGTCCAAGTATGTAGCCATTGTTTTTGAACATATCTAATAAATATAAATGTCCTCCTGTGGTTAATGTAAAGGTTTGTATTATTCACATAAGTTTAATTTTAATCACATAAATTCATGTATTATAACGCCCAATATTATAATCATCATGCCGCTCATAAAAGTGTAATTGATGTAGCAGAGTAGATGCAAGCAGTGTCGAAATGAGTTGGTATAAATAAATGTCATAAAAAACAGGTGTAAATTGATGAAAATTGCTATTGCTGGTACAGGTTATGTTGGGCTGTCAAATGCGATGTTATTAGCGCAACATAATGAAGTGGTTGCCGTTGATATTATTGAAGATAAAGTTAAGTTGTTAAATGATAAAAAATCGCCTATTGCAGATGTAGAAATAGAAGACTTTCTTGTTAACAAAACACTTAACTTTACGGCTACATTAGATAAAACCCTCGCTTATGAAGGTGCGGACTATGTCGTGATTGCAACACCCACGGATTATGATGCGCAAACTAATTACTTTAATACTACTTCTGTAGAAGCCGTAATTAAAGAGGTAATGGCCATTAATCCCCATGCTGTTATGGTGATTAAATCAACCGTACCTGTTGGTTACACCAAGGAAGTCAAAGCTAAGTTTGGCTGTGACAATATATTATTCTCGCCAGAGTTTTTGCGTGAAGGGCGTGCATTATACGATAACCTTCACCCTTCTCGTATCATTGTTGGGGAGCAAAGTGAACGTGCCACAGTCTTTGCAAATTTATTGGCACAAGGTGCTGTAAAAGAGAATATCGATATTTTATTTACTGATTCAACGGAAGCGGAAGCAGTTAAATTATTTTCGAATACTTATCTGGCGCTGCGTGTTGCTTACTTTAATGAACTTGATACCTATGCAGAGACGCATGGCTTGAATTCACGTCAAATTATTGAAGGTGTAGGGCTAGATCCGCGTATTGGCGATCATTACTGTAATCCTTCGTTTGGTTACGGTGGTTACTGCCTGCCAAAAGATACTAAACAACTGCGAGCAAACTACGCAGATGTACCCAATAACCTCATTGGTGCCATTGTTGACGCGAACACGACTCGTAAAGACTTTGTTGCTGATTCAATTATCGCTAAGCAACCTAAGGTTGTGGGCATTTATCGTTTGATTATGAAATCGGGTTCAGACAATTTTAGAGCGTCGTCTATCCAAGGTATTATGAAGCGTATTAAAGCTAAGGGCATCGAAGTGGTGATTTATGAGCCAGTTTACGATGGAGATAAATTTTACAATTCGACTGTTTATAAGGATTTAGCTGCTTTTAAAGGTATCGCTGATGTGATTGTTTCTAATCGAATGGATATTGAGTTAGAGGATGTCGCGAATAAAGTGTATACACGGGACTTATTTGGTTCTGACTAGTTTCTGAAGGTGAGTTACTTCTTACTAGGAAGTATTTACTTTCTTTTTTAAGCAATACTGGTAATTATATATTTGATCTTTTGTTGGTTAGTGGTTGTTTGGTTGTTAATGCATTGTGATTTTATTGATATTTCTTTACAATAATTTCACCCCTTACTTTTTAAATCTAGTGGTTTTATGTTAAATATGATTATTGAATTGGCGTTTGTATTTGTTTTCGCGCTGTCTATGTTGTTTCTTTTGCGAAAAGTTGCAAAGCATGAACGCATCGCGTTGGTTGATAAACCAAATGAGCGCAAGTTCCATGAGGGCAGTGTTCCTTTAGTTGGTGGCCTCTCTATTTGTCTCTCTATTTTGTATTTTCTCTACCTTGAACCCGATATATTTCAATACAGTGAGCTTTATTCAATCTCTATTGCTATTTTGGTTGCTGTTGGCGTGTTAGACGATAAGTTTGATATTAGTGTTCGATTTAGAATGTTGGTGCAGGCTGGTCTGGCGTTATTAATGATCAATGTAGCGGGAGTAAAGTTATCTCTATTAGGTAATTTACTTGGGGTAGGCGTGATTGAGTTACCCGTTGTTATTGATCAATTCATTACTGTATTGGCCGTGATCGGTGCGATTAATGCCTTTAATATGGTTGATGGCATTGATGGTTTACTTGGTGGGCTTGCATCCGTGACTTTTGCCGCGATCGGTGTTTTATTTCTTTGTCAGGGTGATTACCGTTTAGCGTATTTATGCGCCGTGTTTATTGTTGTGATGTTACCGTACATTCTTTTTAACCTCGGGTTCTTCGGGCGTACACGGAAAGTATTTATGGGGGATGCAGGTAGTATGCTCATTGGTTTTACTGTTATTTGGCTGCTCATTTCAATCTCACAGAGAGCTGAAGGTCAAAATATATTACGTCCGGTGACGGCATTATGGTTAATTGCACTCCCGTTATTTGATATGGCGGCTATTATGATCCGTCGTGTCCGCCGTGGTGATAGTCCTTTTAAGCCCGATCGTGAGCATTTACATCATATATGCCAACGTATTGGTTTGAATTCAAGACAAACATTGGTTGCTATTTGTAGTGTTGCTTTTTGCTTTGCAGCTATCGGTATCGCTGGTGAAGTGTTGAATGTGCCTGAATATATTATGTTTTATACTTTCATGTGCGGTTTTGTGCTTTATGCGGTTATGCTCTCTTATATCTGGAAAGTCGTTGCTAAGGTACGCTCTCTAATGGGGCAACCTCGCCATGCTGTTGAAACCTGTGATGAAAAAATCAATACCTCTAGTATTCAGCAGTAAATCTATAAATTGTTACGATTATGCGGCGTAATGCCGCACTTTTTACTTATTTAAATACTGGTTCATTTGACGTATTGTTATGTAAACTGATTATATCTCAATAATTTGGTGAAATTTAAGCTGCAATTGTTGTGTTTTTAGCCGAACGAATACCTACTATCAAAATATCCTAGAAAAGCACTTGACGGAGGCAATGACTTCTTTATAATGCGGCCCATAAACGAGAAGGTACCTGCTTAAATCAATGCAGATTCGCGTTTAGTTAAACTTTTAGATGGGCGATTAGCTCAGTTGGGAGAGCACCGCCCTTACAAGGCGGGGGTCACTGGTTCAAGCCCAGTATCGCCCACCATCTAAATTGTTACTCTGCTTTAAACAGAATAAAGATTCAAAATAAAACGAATACGAAAATATTTTGTATTCCGTTTACCAACTATTAGATGGGCGATTAGCTCAGTTGGGAGAGCACCGCCCTTACAAGGCGGGGGTCACTGGTTCAAGCCCAGTATCGCCCACCATCTATATTTATTCCTCGTATCAGTTAGCAATACACGCAAAACACTTACTAATAACTTATCTCTACATGAGAAATAACTTGTTATTAATAAAAAAATAATCCTTAGACAGAATGTAATCCTTCATAACGTCATGATTTATAATCAATCAGAACAGCACGTAGACCAGTTTTTTTTACCAATTTCCCTATAAATAATCTGTAATCAATCCACCATTCAGTTAATAAACAATTTACCTCAGTTCGTGCTCTATAAAGAGGGTTTTAGCTAAAATTAGGAAAAAAGTGTTTAATGATTAGTGATTTTTCTGCCTGCGTAATGCTTTCGTTTTTTTGATTACCTAAGGTAAAAAAATATATCATCGCGGGATTCCGGCTGATCTAAAATAGAGGGGGCGTTAATATTGAGGGTGAATAAAAACTTATTGTTGCAAGTATTCATGCTATTTCTAGTTGTTCTACGTATGCCGGCTAATCTAATTTACTTAACCTCCTTGCATGACTGCGTTATCAACCTCAAACATTAATTATTGTTCATTGCGATGAAGTGGCGAAGCTGTCCTCAGCTGAAAAACTGAAAGTGGCAGGCATCAATGCCGCGATAGGGGGATATACTGCGGTTCATTTATCGTTATTTGTTAATAGAAGGCCCTGTATGATTAGGTGACTACCTCTCTATTCACTCTTTTATTCTTTGATGTTGTGCGTACTCTTAATGACAAAAAGGTCTATGTTATAGCATTCTAGCCTCAATAATACCTCTCTAGGTTATTAACTAAATTAATGTATTAAGGCATACTTCTTTGCAACTACACCATGTTTAGCAAAGGAAAGTCATGAACAAAAATAGATTAACTCATCTTAAAGCCTTGGAGGCGGAGTCAATTCAAATAATGCGTGAAGTTGCTGCAGAGTTTGATAACCCAGTAATGCTTTATTCGATTGGTAAAGATTCCTCTGTTTTACTGCATTTAGCACGTAAAGCCTTCTACCCAGGTAAAATTCCATTTCCTTTGATGCATGTTGATACCAACTGGAAGTTCAAAGAGATGATCGAATTCCGTAATAACTTAGCGGAAAAGTATGATTTCGATTTAATCGTGCACAAAAACCCTGAAGGTATTGCAATGGGGTGCAGTCCTTTTGAGCATGGTAGTGCAAAACATACTGATATTATGAAAACCCAAGGCCTAAAACAGGCACTCGATAAACATGGTTTTGATGCTGCTTTTGGTGGTGCTCGTCGTGATGAAGAGAAATCTCGTGCTAAAGAGCGTGTTTATTCTTTTCGTGATAAGAAACACCGTTGGGATCCTAAAAATCAACGCCCTGAGCTATGGAATATCTACAACTCAAAAGTAGATCGTGGTGAAAGTATTCGTGTGTTCCCACTTTCTAACTGGACGGAACTTGATATCTGGCAGTACATCTACCAAGAAGATATTGAAATGGTACCACTGTACTTCTCAGCACCGCGCCCTGTTGTTGAACGTGATGGTTCATTAATCATGGTTGATGATGAACGTATGCCACTTGAAGAGGGAGAAGTGCCGCAAATGAAGAATGTTCGTTTCCGAACACTTGGCTGTTACCCACTAACGGGTGCGATTGAGTCTGAAGCGCAAACATTGCCTGAAATTATCCAAGAAATGCTGCTTACGACTACCTCTGAACGTCAAGGCCGTGTCATCGATAACGATTCAGCGGGATCGATGGAGAAGAAGAAGATGGAAGGATATTTCTAAGCGGTGCTTAAGAAAGTCCATTTTCAGTTGTCAACTCACTCGCTCAGAGGTATCTGAGCTGAGTAATACAGTTGAAGGCATGACGAGAAATAGTAATAAAGAGAAAACCGATTGTAGGATATTGCTCGCTCATCGTTAGCGGAAACAATAATGCAAATATATATCGGTATTGATATTGGTTATTTACCTTAAGTTGAAGGTAAAGCTTGGCGAGAAGAAACCCACCAGATTTCATGATGTTGACGGGTAATCAAAGCAATAGCGGATATCAAATAGCTTTTTCTGACAGCTGATAGCTAATAACTGGCAGCTATATTTTTAAAAGGATTAAAAATGTCAAATGAACAAAATTTATTAGCGACAGATATCGAAGAGTATCTACGCGTACACGAAAACAAAGATATGATGCGTTTTATCACTTGTGGTAGCGTTGATGACGGTAAATCAACCTTGATTGGCCGTTTGTTATACGATAGCAAAATGATTTTTGAAGATCATATGGCTGCTATTGAAAAAGACTCGAAAAAATTCAATACAACGGATAACTCATTCGATTTAGCGTTATTAGTTGATGGTTTGCAATCTGAACGTGAGCAGGGCATTACGATTGATGTAGCTTACCGTTACTTTGCGACAGAAAAACGTAAATTCATCATTGCTGATACGCCTGGACATGAACAATACACTCGTAACATGGCAACTGGGGCATCTACTTGTGATTTAGCGATTATCTTAATTGATGCGCGACATGGTGTACAAGTTCAAACACGTCGTCATTCATACATCTGTTCTTTGCTAGGTATTAAGCATGTTGTGGTTGCTGTGAATAAGATGGATGCAGTCGATTACGATCAAGATGTTTATAAGAAAATTAAAGCGGATTATCGTGAATTTGCAAAACAGTTAAACATTGCCGATATTCGTTTCGTGCCTATTTCAGCGTTGAAAGGCGATAATGTTGTTAATCAAAGTACTAATATGTCTTGGTACCCTGGTTCACCACTACTGCGTCTGTTAAATACAATTCAGATTAATAATGATACTAACGATCAGTTCCGTTTACCGGTGCAATACGTTAATCGTCCTAATCTAAACTTCCGTGGCTTTGCAGGTACTATCGCATCGGGTGAAATTCGTGTTGGCGATACGATTGAAGCATTACCTTCTGGTAAGCAGAGTAAAGTGAAAGAAATTGTTACTTTTGATGGCAATATTGAAACTGCATTTGAAGGCATGGCAATTACGCTAACGCTAGAAGATGAAATCGATATTAGCCGTGGTGATATGATTGTTCGCCCACATGAAAAACCAGAATCAAGTAAAAACTTTGTTGCTGATGTGGTTTGGATGGATGAAGAAGCGTTACATGTTGATCGTGAATACATCATCAAAGTGGGTACTAATTCTACCGTGGGTTCAGTGGTGACGATTAACTCTAAAACAGATGTTAATACCATGGAGCAGGCAGAAGCGAGCAAGCTTGAGCTAAACGAGATTGGTAGTTGTAACTTTGAGGTTGTAAAACCTGTTCAGTTTGATGCTTACAATCAAAATCGTGCGACGGGGGCATTTATTATTATTGACCGTCTAAGTAATGCAACGGTTGGTGCTGGTATGATTCGTGGCTCTATCGAAGCGGTTAAACAAAGCCAAGAGCATGCTTACAGCCCATTCGAACTTGAGTTTAATGCGTTAGTACGTAAACATTTCCCTCACTGGGAAGCAAAAGATATCCTTAAAGGATAGAAAACTAGTCATTAGATGGTAGTCATTAGTTGTTAGTTTTTACTAATAACTAATAACTAATGACTAACTACTAATAACTGTTGAGCCGCTATGACTATTCAATCTTATTTTGTACTCGCTGTATTTATCTCTACCATCATTGGTCTAATTAAGTACCAACAACGTCCTAGCTTAGTGTTTGGTATTGCTTTATTAGTGCTCTTTTCGACTCAAATGGTCTCTAGCGAACAAGTCATTAGAAGTCTCTCTAATCAAGGTTTATTGACGTTGATCTTGCTGATGTTATGTTCGATTGCGCTAGAAAAAACAAGGTTACTTCGCCTTATTGCCATGAAGGTCATTAAACCGAGCTATAAAGCTACATGGGTACGCTTATTTGGTTTTACGGTACTTTCTTCTGCGCTACTAAATAATACCGCTGTCGTATCAACGATGTTAGCGCCGATTCGAAATAATCCTCATCACTCGCCTAGTAAGCTCTTAATACCACTATCCTATGCTGCTATTTTAGGAGGGACATTAACCTTAGTCGGGACTTCAACAAATTTAATTGTAAACAGCTTAGTGTTAGATGCCGGTTTGCCTACACTTGGTTTTTTCGATTTTACGTTAGTAGGGCTTTGCTTAGTGGTTGTTTGTGGTATTACGCTCTATTTTTGTGGTCAGTGTTTGCCTGATCGAAGTATCGACACTGCAGAAGCTGAGTCTTATTTTATTGAAGCTAAAGTGAGTGCCGATTCTACCTTGGTTGGAAAAACCGTTGAACAAAATGGATTACGTCATCTGCAATCACTGTTCTTAGTAGAAATTATGCGTGGCGAAAGTCTACTTAGCGCGATTGCACCAAGTGAAGTGTTACAAGCGAACGATAAACTTATTTTTAGTGGTGACATTTCAACGGTTAGCCAACTAAATATGTTTGATGGCTTATCTATCTTCGCAGAAAAAAATGGTTTATCGATTGATAATTTACGTGAAGTTGTTGTGCGCCCTGAAAGTATTTTAAACGGAAAAACCCTTAAAAAGGTGGGTTTTCGTTCTCTGTTTGATGCTGCTGTGGTTGCCATTAAACGCGATGGTGAAAAAGTATCGGGTAAAATTGGTCGTTTAAAAATAAAACCGGGTGACTTTTTAGTGCTTGCGGTCGGTGAAGATTTTAAGTCGCGTCGTAATATCCGTAAAAATTTCATTTTACTTTCTGATATTGAACTAGATTCACGTTTATCGGGTACAAAAGAGTGGTTAGCGGTCGTTGGATTTCTGATCGCAATTACATTGTCGGCAGTGGGGGTGTTGCCTCTGTTCAAATCGGTTTTATTATTGCTAGGCGTTTTACTCTTAACTGGCTGTTTCAGTACTAATGAGTTATTACGACGTATGCCGATCGATATATGGGTGATTATTTCCTCCGCTATCGTGCTCTCTTATGCATTACAAAATAGCGGTGTAATAGAACAATTTACCCTGCTGGTGAGCAATAATACCCATGCGTTTACGCCTCTCATGGCGTTAATTGCTATTTATATTATTACCTGGTTACTCACCGAACTCGTTACTAATAATGCTGCAGCGGCATTAGTTTTTCCGATTGCTTATGGATTAGCAACCAGTATTGATGCGAATCCGACGGCTTTTATTATGGCCGTTGCATTTGGAGCAAGTGCTAGTTTCATTAGCCCTTATGGCTATCAAACCAACCTCATGGTCTTTAATGCTGGCCAATATCGGTTAAATGATTTTATTAAAATAGGTGTGCCTGTCAGTCTCGCTTATAGTATTACTGCGGTGAGTATGATTGTTATTGTTTTTGGATTATAGGAAAAAATCGCGAGTGTCTAGCCTCGAACTTCGAAGCTCGCAATTCGCTACTCATTACTTTAAAGGAATGTTATGTCTACCCCTTATATAGAAAAAGAAGTTGATGGTGATAAATCATCGGATGTGGTTTGGCATAGTGCGAGTGTTTCGCATGATGACCATGTGCAATTAAATGGCCATAAAGCGGCGGTACTTTGGTTTACCGGTTTAAGTGGCTCTGGTAAGTCGACTGTTGCTAATGCAGTCGATTTAATGTTGCATCAACAGAGTGTTAAAACCTATGTACTTGATGGTGATAACGTCCGTCATGGTTTGAATGGCGATTTAGGCTTTTCTGATGCTGATCGTGTCGAAAATATTCGCCGTGTATCGGAAGTTGCTAAGTTATTTGCTGATGCGGGTTTATTAGTATCAACGGCATTTATCTCTCCTTTTATCTCGGATCGTGAAATGGTGAGAGAGCAATTACCTAATAACCAATTTATTGAAGTCTTTATCGATACACCGTTAGACGTGTGTGAATCTCGTGACCCTAAAGGACTTTATAAAAAGGCACGTGCCGGAGAAATAAAAAACTTTACTGGTATTGATTCAGCTTATGAAGCACCTGTTAATCCAGAAGTACATGTCAAAACAGCAGAGAAATCGATTGAAGCTTGTGCGCTACAAGTGATTGAATATTTGAAAGCGAATAATTTCATAAGTTAATGTAGGCGAATATTTACTGTAGGTCGGTGTTTATGTCGACACTCCATCGATGCTGCTTTTATATCACTTGTCGGGCTGAAGCCCGACCTACAATCACTGTGAAGCGATACTGCTGTTTTTGATTTTTTAACAGCTGACAGCTATTTTTATAAAGGTTTTTAATGAATTACGATATTTTTAATGGTGATGCAGATGGCATAATTACGTTATTACAATTGCGTCTTGCAGACCCTATTGATAGTGAATTAGTAACAGGTGTTAAACGTAATATCCAACTAGTGCAAAGCATTAATCCAGCACAAGGGGATAAGTTAACTATTTTAGATATATCAATGGAAAAAAATATTGAGGGTGTGAATAAGGCACTAGAGCAGGGCGCTTCTGTTTTTTATGCTGATCATCACCGTTCGGGTGATATTCCTGAACATGAAAACCTTGATGCTCATATCGATTTAGATGCTAATACCTGTACCGCTTTAATTGTTGATAAATTACTCGCAGGAAAATATCACGCATGGGCGATTACTGCCGCATACGGTGATAACTTAATTGCTAAAGCCGATCAACTTGCTTCACAAGCGGGTTATTCAGATGAGCAAGCTGCACAGTTAAAAGAGTTAGGCACGTTGATTAACTATAATGGCTATGGCGCCGCGGTGACGGATTTACACTTTGCACCTGCTGCGTTATATCGTTCGCTATTAGCCTACCCATCGCCATTTGATCTAATTAAGGATCTAGATTCACCTTTCTATAAGCTACAAAAAGCTTATCAAGAGGATATGGATAAGGCACTGGCGATCCCTGCCAAACATCAAAGCGCGTTACTTTCTGTTTTTGAGCTGCCGAATGAATCATGGTCACGACGTATTAGTGGTGTGTATGGTAATTTATTGGCAAATCAATCTGCAAACTCAGCGCATGCAGTATTAACGCAGAACAGCGACGCGAGTTATCTTATTTCATTGCGTGCACCGTTAAATAACAAACAAGGTGCTGGCGATATTTGTAGTTCATTTGCAACAGGAGGTGGGCGAGCAGCTGCCGCTGGTATTAATGCATTACCTTTTGATCAACTTGTGAACTTTATTGAACAGGTTGAAGGGCACTACACGCTTTAATACGCTCAATTGTTGCCCTTTGTGCATGCATAATAGCCATCTTGTTTAAGAGTTAGGCAGTCGCGCAATTCATTTAAACAAAGTGCTTGCATCAACCAATCAGGTTCTATATTATTCGCCTCGTTCCCAAGGCATAGCCCGAAAGAACGAAGTAACACTGAATTGGGCGATTAGCTCAGTTGGGAGAGCACCGCCCTTACAAGGCGGGGGTCACTGGTTCAAGCCCAGTATCGCCCACCAATTCAATGTTGCAATTCTTATCAGTCAGAATTAAAATGATTGTTGTTTTTATTATGGGCGATTAGCTCAGTTGGGAGAGCACCGCCCTTACAAGGCGGGGGTCACTGGTTCAAGCCCAGTATCGCCCACCATAATAAAAACGTTTAGCATAATGTAATGTGGGCGATTAGCTCAGTTGGGAGAGCACCGCCCTTACAAGGCGGGGGTCACTGGTTCAAGCCCAGTATCGCCCACCACATTACTTGTTAGATCTTCTATTGTATTTCGAAGTAAAATCACTACACTAATATCATGGGCGATTAGCTCAGTTGGGAGAGCACCGCCCTTACAAGGCGGGGGTCACTGGTTCAAGCCCAGTATCGCCCACCATGATATTGAATTTACGGACGCGAGATGGAGCAGTTTGGTAGCTCGTCGGGCTCATAACCCGAAGGTCGTTGGTTCAAATCCAGCTCTCGCAACCAATTCTTTTATTATTTAAAAGAATTGTTAATTGCACAGTATTAGAACAAGATTTAGAAAAAGAAACACAATTACGGACGCGAGATGGAGCAGTTTGGTAGCTCGTCGGGCTCATAACCCGAAGGTCGTTGGTTCAAATCCAGCTCTCGCAACCAATTGATTTAAAAGAAAACCTCAAGTAATACCTACCTGAAATATCCTGATTTAAATTACCCCGAAGAACAATATTTTAAATTAACTTTCAAAGCTATCTAAACTAAATTTCAAAGAATACTTATCTATTCTAAAACGATTTTTACACAAATTTTTTTCATCAGAAAAATTCATTTGGGCACAGAATCGATTTTGTGCCCAAATTGTGCCTTTTTTAGTAAACCCAAATCTCAGATCTTCATCTTTACTTACTATAAATATACCTGATTTGACCTTCGGGCAATTCGCCAATTTTAGGCTGTTTTTAGTGTCAAAATAGATGATTACTTTTTTGTGCCCAAATGGTTTTAATTTACCTTAATGGACATTAAATACATCGCAATATTTATGCACTCAACTCATTGATCTAAAATATTTAATTAACTCAAGGCAATAAAAACAAATTAAATTTATAATTTGTTTTCTGTGCCCAAATGGTTTTATTATTGTTATCTCCGGCTATTTTCATTTGAGATCCATTTTTGTTAATTCAAGCATCCTCTCTGAATTCAATAACGTCTCCTACAGAGCACTTAAAATATCTGCATAGATCTTCAATAGTATTTGTTGTTGTAGAGTATTTTATATTTGGGCTTTTCATTTTTGATAAGGCCGAACGGTTAACGCCAGATTCATCTGAGATTGTTTGTAATGAAATAACCCGATTTTCCATACGTTCTTTTTGCTGAATTAATTCATTGATTTTAAAATAAATCATAAAACATCCTAAAATTTCTTTTGTTGGTTCCTTGTGAGAACCTAGATTAAGGTGTATTGTTGTTCTTGTGGGGAACTTGATGTGCGTATTACGTTTCCCTTAACCTTAAAAAAGGAAAACTTATGTCTAATACTTATCTAACCACAGACCAACTCGCTGAGCGTATTCATTACAACCCTCGAACAATTAGAAACGAGCTTGTAGATTGCTGCCTATTTGAAGGGCAACACTACATTCGTCCTTTTGGCCGTCGCAAAATGTTATTTATCTGGGAGCAAATCGAAAAAGATATGATTTCACTTTCAGATGATTCAATTGCATTAGCTTGCTAATAGGGAGTTTATCATGGCTAAAATTTCAGCTAGAAAAGATAATAACAAATTGTTCTTCTCTTTTAACTACCAAGGCAAACGTTATAGAGAGACAACCACGCTAAATGATACAAAAAGTAATCGTAAAAAGCTTAATTCAAAACTAAAACTTCTTGAAGCGGCACTCTCGCTAGACTCATTTAATTATATGGATTTCTTTCCAAATAGCCAAACAGGAAAGAAATTAGCTGAAAATAATGACTCTGATGACAACACTTCAAGTCTTGGGATTCAAACGGTTTTATTTGAAGAGTATATTATTGAATGGCTAGAAGTAAACCAAATCAATTGGCGTAAGTCTCATGCAATCAACATATTGGGCATGGTTAACAAATACTACTTGCCTGCATTTGGTGAAAAGGTGATCGGCAACATCACGCGTTCAGATTTACTCAAATTTCGTACTACACTGACCAAAGTACCAGGACGAAATGGGCGAGAATCTTTAACGAATAACACGATAAATAAGATCATGGATCCCTTACGTAGAATATTTGAAGAGGCTGCCGATCGTTATCAGTTTACCACTCCCTTTATTCGCATTAAACCCTTAAAAATCCCGAAAAGTGACGTGCAACCTTTTTCTATTAATGAGGTAACACGCATTATTGATACGGTTCGTCCTGACTATCGACTCTATTATACGGTCCGCTTCTTTACTGGTCTGCGAACAGGAGAGATAGATGGCTTAAAGTGGAAGTATGTCGACTTTGAACACCGTTTAATCAAAATTAGAGAAACAGTTGTAGCAGGGGAGGAAAGTTATACTAAGACTGATTCATCACAACGTGATGTTTTTATGAGTGAGCCTGTTTATGATGCATTACAGGCGCAATTTAAAATAACATATCAGCAATCAAAGTTTGTTTTTTGTCAAAAAAATGGAGAGCTTATTGATCACAACAACGTGACTAAGCGTGTTTGGTATCCTTTGTTAAAACGACTATCACTTGAAAAACGCCGGCCATATCAAACTCGTCATACCGCTGCGACTTTGTGGCTTGCTTCTGGTGAGTCTCCTGAGTGGATAGCTAAACAAATGGGGCATTCAACGACCGAGATGTTGTTTAAGGTGTATTCTCGCTATGTGCCGAATTTAACTCGTCGTGATGGCAGTGCGATGGATAAATTATTGTCTGATGCAATTGGAGGCTCAAATGCTTAGTGTCCAAGATCATCCCATTGTGCAAGCTATTGATAGTGAAATAGCATTACGCAAGCAAGGTTTACTTGAGTTACAGTGTAGGAGGCTCACGCTAATAAAATCACTCTTAAAATGCAAATGTGAGTACGCCATTATTCTCTGTAGGAATTTAAATATTCAGTTAAAGGGGAACAGCGTCGCTATACTTTGTGGTTATGAACTTTTAACTAATCAGCAAATGGTAGAGCAATGGTTACTTGAGCGATTAGTTTCAATCAATCAGTGCCAATTCACATGCTCTCTTTCTGATTTACAAAACAAACTGTTAATGAGATTGAATAGTCATCAGCAAGATTTCAGTTTTTATTAACTTCTAAAATGAGCAGATAATGTAATTCGCTTAAAGCGGATTACATCTTTTGTTAACGGAATGCTTCAGCTGAGTATCCAGTGTGCAATTTAACAATTTATTTTAAGGATACCTGCCCATTTAGTAATTTATTGTGGCGTTAATAACTCTGGCGAATATTCAATTTCTGCAATAAATGCACTATCAGTAACATAGCATTGATTAGTATCTACTAATACCTGCATTAATTCATTATTCTGTTTAGTGCTTGAAAACAGCTCAAGTTGCTGATTATTTACATTGCTTAAATCCATCAAACCTACCACTATTTTGTAGTACCCCCCTCGGGTTGAAATAATTTCAGAAGGCTTACGCTTATCGCTTTAATCAATGTAGTTATATCGTTAGTCGGAAGATGAAATGTTTAATAATTCTTAAACTAAGTGGTGTGGCATCAAATGGACTATACCTATTGTAGGTAAACCTATGGTAATTATCGTTAATTTTTGTATTTAAATCAGCACCAAGAGGTGGGGATAATGAAGTGTTACACCAAGATCTTTTGCCTTATGAATAATTACATGAGGCAGATGATAGCCTGCGACATCAGGTACTAAGTGGATTATTTTTGAGTATCATAACGCTGTTTAATTTTGTCTAGAAAATCAATAATACTACCACTATTAATCATCTTATATTGTCCTGCAACAGCATTCGAAAAATTATTTAACTCAATGGCTTCGACTACATTTAATCGAATTCGGTTGTCTGTCATTTCAATTATCAGCGCACCATAAACAAATTGCACTTACATTTTATTACCCATACCAACTGCTTTACGGAAATATAGCTCTATTATGACTGAAAAATATAGCCATCCCGAAGAGTTTTATAGAGGTAAAATTAAAATAGTCATCTGACGATACTGTGTTGATACATTTCTTGCTCATGATTCAGGTAAATTATGTTCATTAATAAATAGTTTGTTGTTTCGTTGTGAATTGAAAAAGTATTTTAATCATAATCAAAAGCAATAATATTAATATTAATATTAATAAACATAACATAAACATGGAAAAAATAATGAAAAAAACTATATTAGCAGTTGCTGTAATTTCTTCTCTAGCTTCTGCAACAGCAAGTGCGGTTACTGTATACGATAATGAAGGCACTAAAGTATCAATTGGCGGTCGTGTTGAAGCACGAGGAGTGTTTGGTAATGAGTTTGATGGCACGATGAAAGATAAAAGTCGTGCTCGTATTAACTTCGGTGTTGAAACTAAAATATCTGAAAACCTAACTGGTTTTGGTTTCATGGAGTATCAATTAGGTGATGCAGAAAAAGATTTAGAAGCTCGTTACCTATATGCTGGTTTAGAAACACAGTTCGGTAGTTTTTCTTACGGTAAACAAGATACTTCTAACGTCCAAATATCTGACATGACGGATATCGCGTCTGAACATTCTGGCGTACAACAAATCATTGAAGCCGCTTCAGAGAGACAAAATAATACCTTTCTATATACAGGTACTTTTGATGCATTAACTGTGCAGGTTGATTACCAAGCAATGGATTTGGATGACGCAGATGCATTTGCTTTATCAGCGAGTTACGCATTTGACTTTGGTCTTGATATTGGTGCTTCTTATTCAGATCAAGATGAGCAAAACCAAGCTACTTTCGGTGCTGCTTATACATTCAGTAATTTATATCTAGCTGCAACATATTCAATGGGAGAGTATGCTGAAGATTTTGACTTTAATGGATTAGAAGTTGCTGCCCAGTACAAAGTAAATGAAAAACTACGCTTTATTGGTATTTATGCAAATGAAGATAATGATTCAGAAACTGTAATAGATTACTTAGCGTTCGAAGCGCAATATCGTTTCAATAGTGTTGCCCGTACATACGTATCATACCAAATTGACCTGATGGATGAAGGTGATGACGAAGTTATGGTAGGTCTTCGCTACGACTTTTAATTACTTTAATTAAGAAAGATTCCAGTTTAGGCTGGGATCTTTGTCTAATTTGTTCAAGCTTGAACTGGCACCTGACTTTGTAATTTTTCATTGTTAATCGGTGTTAAGGCGCCGAGTGTTGTATGAAGCGGTTCATGTTTGTCATAATGGATATATTCTTCAGTATCCATTTTAATTGCATCACGTGTTAAGTGAGCAATATTTAATAACCACTCATTCTTTAAACTGCTAAAAAATCGTTCAACAACTGCGTTATATAAACAAGCCCCTACACTGCTCATTGAGGCTATTGTTTTATATTTGCTCAGTAATTAACTAAATCGCCCACTTTATATTGAGAACCACTATCACTGTGAAACATTAACCCAGGCTCAGGCCCTCTGATGTTAATCGCCATTTGTAATGCCGGCTCAATTTAATCAACCGTCATGCGTTTTACTTCTTTGCACAAGGCCAATAGCTCATCAGAATTAACAGTTGAATTGGTATGTTCTTCTGCTTTTTGTTTCCAACGGTAAAGAAGGCTAGTCGTGACGTTTAAAGCAGATACAGCGTCCTGCGCACTATAAACTTGCCCGCTAATTAACGCTTCATCACTTGTAATACCAATTCCATTCATTAATTGCTCAGATTAATCCACGATCTTGAACATAATGAAATAACTCTATTGATGTCACTTCTGAAATGATTCCAAGCATTAGCACACTTTTCTACAATGTCGTCATAATCCTTGAAAACTCGATTAGCAATTTCATTTTGTCGCATCCATGACCAGACTTGTTCAATTGGATTTAATTCTGGAAAGTATGGCGGGATCTGGATAATACTTAAATTAGGGAATGCTTCGTCTAAATATTCTTGATGCCAGCTCGCACCATCCATTATCACTACTGCGTGACGGCCAACCTCAGTTGCGCTTGCAATGAGTGCTAGATGTTCTTTCATTATTTCCATATTACTAAAAGGCGCAATAATGGCTTCTGCTTTACCATTAGTCGGGCAAACAGCACCAAACAGGTAGGCATAAGTGTATTGTTATTGCTGAACTACACGTGGTCTCGTGCCTTTTTCAGGCCATATTTTAGTTGTTGTATTCTGTTACCCGCGCCTCATCTTGAAACCAGATATCCACCCGTTCTAATGCAACATGACCAGGGATCTTAAGGATCGTTTTTATTTGGAATTTTTTTAAAATTTTCCTGTGCGTCAATTGATTGTTTAGGATGCTTTGAGCGTGTAGTGATCCAACTAAGATTTAGTTCGTGTAATAGGTTGTAAATATTGGATTTTTTATACTCTATTCTGGTCAAGTCCAACCGGACACCTGACTTTGTAAATTTTCATAGTTAATCGGCGTTAAGTCGCCGA